>CAVPAH010000008.1:0-230588 GCA_963701415.1 uncultured Chloroflexia bacterium | reverse complement strand
CGCCCCAGGCCCGGCGCCCATCACTTCACCCGATACGCATCGCCCCTCGCTCGGCGCCCGTCACCTCGCCCGCCTGATAACCTGGTGCGCCGAGCCTGGGGCAGTTTCACCCCGCTCCGCCCTTCACCCCACCTTACTAACCCCACCTCAATTGTGCACAATCGCGCACACATCACCCATGGACTTTGTACGAATTGTCTGTAGATCAGTTCCTTGGCGTGTGTGTATCCTCTTCTCACTGGTTGGCTCGGCTGGCGTAGAGCCGGCGCCTAGGCGCCAACGGTGCAAGCTCACTGTACTGCCCAGTGCGAGAAAAAAACTGTGTCCTTACAAAACTCAAGATCGTCGGCTGCCAACAGCCCCGTACGGGCGGCTTCCACGCCGCCGGGGAGCAGATCGAGTCCTACCCGGTCGAACGCAACTGGCGTCCCGCCTTCCTGACACCGCTCAGCACCTTACCCCAGCCGCGCCGCATGCTGCTGGCTCGATCTGCCCGGCCAAGCGACCATCCGTAGCGCCTTTTGCGGGCCAATCGCTACGATAGCCGCTGCCCTCCATGCCCTGCGCACTGGTTCGCTCGACGTGGCGGGTCTACTGGAACAGATGCTGGCCGCAATCGACAGCCAACAGCCCTCCCTCAATGCCTTTGTTTATGTCACGCCTGCGGCCGCGTTGCAGCAACTGGCGCTGGAGCTGGATAGGGAGCTGCGCGTCGGTATCTGCCGTGGCTCCCTGCATGGGATTCCAATCGCCGTCAAAGATATCTTCGACGTTGCCGGCATGCCCAACACTGCCAGCTCGCCCGTGCTCGACGACAACGTCTCGATCTCAGACGCCGGCAGCGTTCACCTCCTCAAAGCGGCCGGCGCGGTGATGATGGGCAAGACCCACACGCACGAATTTTCGCTTGGCGCCACCACGCCGCAAAGCCGCAACCCGTGGGACCCGACGCGTGATCCGGGTGGTTCCAGCGGCGGCTCAGCTATCGCCGTGGCCACCGGCATGAGCCTGGGCGCCATAGCGACCGATACGCGCGCGTCGGTGCGTGTACCCGCTGCCCTGTGCGGTGTGGTGGGTTACAAACCGACCTTTGGCCTGGTGCCTAGCGACGGCCTCATCATGTTGTCGTGGAGCCTGGATCATGTGGGGCACATGGCGCCAACCGTCGAAGACGCCGCGCTCATGCTCGACGTGCTCGATCCGGCCCCGCATGTGGGCTACAGCCAAGGGCTGTACAAGAGCATGCACACTGTACGCATCGGCGTGCCCGTTGCCGCACTGGAAGGGGCCGAAGCCGGCGTGGCGGCAGCCTTTCGCCAAGCGATCACCGCCATGCGCCAGACGGGGCCGAGGTCATCGAGATCGAGACACCCTCTGGCGCCGACTTTGACCTGGCCGTGGGCATGGGATTAATCATCAGTCGCGCCGAGGCAGCGGCCTATCACACGGTCTATGGCGACCGTCGGCAGCGTTATGCCACCACTGCCGTGGCCAAGCAAATGGACGAGGCGACCCGAGTCAGCGCCGTCCACTACCTGCAAGCCCAGCGGGCGCGTGAGGATTTGCGCTGGCGCGTGCTGCGCAGCTTCGACATTTCGACGCCCTGCTCACGCCTACCACACGCATGGCGGCCCCCAAGAGCGACGAAACCGACCACTACTTCCTCGTCCTCTCGGAAAACTGCATCCTGTGGAGCGTCCTCGGCTTCCCCGTCATCTCCTTACCTTGCGGACGCACGCCCCTCAACCTTCCCGTCGGCGCCCAACTCGTCGCCGCCCCCTACGAAGACGCCCGGCTGCTGTCGATCGCGGCCGCCCTGGAGTTCGAGCTCAGCCGCGGCTAGTCATCCTCAACCGTCCCGGGGACGTACGACCACTCACGACCGTCCCGGGGACGTCGTATCCCCGGGACATGACGCAAACCCAGCCTCGTGCGGATCGCCCCCACACTCAATTGTCAACACCCATATCCCTCTGCTACAGTACCTACCATGAGCCAATCGACCGCCGATATCGTCATCTGCGGCGCCGGCATCGCCGGCATCAGCGCCGCCTATCATCTTGCCGTGCACCACGGCGTGCGCAACGTCCTGCTCGTGGACGAACGGCCGCCGATGAGCCTCACCAGCGACAAGTCCACCGAGGCCTACCGCAACTGGTGGCCCGGCCCCGACGACGCCATGCTGCGCTTTATGAACCGCAGCATCGACCTGCTCGAACAGCTCGACGACGCCAACGACCACCGGCATCCGGCTCAACCGCCGCGGCTATCTCTACGCCACCGGCAACCCGGCCCACGTGCGCACGCTGGTCGAGTCGGCCAAGCAGGCGGAACAGATGGGCGCCGGGCACGCTGCGCGTCCATGCCGGCGCACCCGGCGAACCGGCCTACGTGCCCGGCAACCCCGAACACTGGCACGATCAGCCCGACGGCGCCGACCTGTTTCTGGACCCGGCCCTTATTCGCCGCTACTTCCCCTACCTGACGCCGCAGACCGTGGCCGTGCTCCACGCCCGCCGCTGCGGCTGGTTCAGTGGCCAGCAACTGGGCATGCTGCTGCTCGAACAGGCCAAGGCCCACGGCGTGCGCCTCCTCAACGGCCGAGTGACCAGGTCATACACCGAGCGGTGGTCACATCTCTGCCGTCACCGTGGACAGCGGCAGGCGAGACGCAGCAGATCGCCACACCGTGCTTTGTCAATGCTGCCGGCCCGCTCGTCAAGCAGGTTGGCGTCTCTGCTCGGCCTGGATCTGCCGATCTTCTCCGAACTGCACCTCAAGAGCGCGCTCGAAGACAAGCTTGGCGTCGTCGACCGTGATGCGCCGCTCGTGATTTGGGAGGACGAGCAGTGCCTGCCCTGGAGCGACGAAGAGCGCGCTGCGCTGGCGGGCAGCGACGACACGGCACATCTGCTGGCGCCGTTCCCCGGCGGCATCCACTTCCGTCCCGAAGGCGGGCATGGGGCCAGCAACCCTGCTGCTGCTGTGGGCCTATCACGTGGAGCCGGTCGAACCGCGCCTGCCCGTTCCGATCGACCCCGAGTTCAGCGAAACTGTGCTGCGCGGCATGACCACGCTGGTGCCCGGCCTCTCCGTCTACCTCGACCGGCTACCCAAAACCTACGTCGACGGCGGCTACTACACCAAGACGCGTGAAAATCGCCCCTTGATCGGCCCGCTGCCGCTCGACGGCGCCTACATCTTCGCCGCCCTTTCCGGCTACGGCCTCATGGCCGCGTGCGCCGGCGGCGAGCTGCTGGCTGCACATGTTGCCGGTGCGCCCCTGCCGTCCTACGCGCCCGCCTTCCTGCTCTCGCGCTACGACGACCCGGCCTACCAGGCTCGTCTCGCTGCCTGGGGTGCCACCGGTCAGCTGTAGCCCTGCGATGCCATTTCCGTCCATTTCGTGGTACTATCCCACCTATGTCACAGTTCACACCTATCCATCTACCGCAGTCCGGTCCCAACGACGTGACCGCCGCGATCGCCGAGTGGTCCAAGCAGCCCGGCCAATGGGTGCAAAAGGGCGAGGTGATCGGCAGTGCCGAAACCACCAAGAGTGTGTTTGACCTGGAAGCCCCTGTAGCCGGCGCATTCTGGCCGCTGGCCGCACGCCGGTGCCGAAGCGCAGTCGGCGCCATCATCGGCGCCATAGGCGGCGAACAGTCCAGCCAGGCCGAGGCCTGCGCCTGGTTAGCCAGAACAAAGTCACGGCCAGGCGCAACCGGCACGTATCCCTGCCGTCGGCGCGGCAACCTCCGGCGTCGGCGCAGTCCGCGCCGCCCCGCGACGCTAAAAGCCGAACTGCTGGCCCAGCGCAGCGGCATCGACCTGGCGCAGGTCCCTGCTGCCGGCGAAAAGATCACTGAGGCCGACGTCCAAGCCTACCTTGCTGCCCGCAGCACCCCGACTGCGCTCTGCACAAGCTCTGGTGCGCCTCACCCTCTCAGTACGCAGACCTGGTCGACGACCGCTTCCCGCCAATCGCCCGCAACGTATTCTCATCGTCGGCGGCGGCAACGGCGCCGTGCAGATCATCGACGCCCTGGCCAGGCTGCCCCAGCAGCGCGCCGTCGCCATCCTGGACGACAACGCCGCCCTGCACGGCAAGCAGGTGGCCGGCGTCCCGATCCTCGGTGCCATCGATCTGGCTCGCGCCGCCGACATGCAGCTGCCGGGCAATTCGACGCCGCGATCATTTCCATCAGCACCAGCATTCCCTGCCCGTGCACGTATCTTTGAGCAGTGGAAGAGCCGTGGCATCCCCTTTGCCAATGTCGTCCACCCGAGCTGCGTCGTCGGCATCAACGTCGCCTGGGGTGAAGGCAACGTCGTTATGGCGCTCTGCCACTTTGGCGCCTGCGCCACGATCGGCGACAACAACTTTCTCAGCGCCTTCTGCAGCATCGAGCACCACTGCACGCTGGGCAGCCACTGCAGCTTTGGCCCCGCCGTCGTCACCTCCAGCCGTGTCCGCATCGGCGACCGTGTCCGCTTTGGCACCGGCATCCACATCGAGCCCGGCATCGAGATCGGCGAAGACTCGGTGATTGCCTCTGGTCTGGCTATCACGCAGCACATTCCCGCCTCACTCGCTGCTCAAGGCCCACGTGGGCTATTCGATGCGCACCAGGTCCTCGACGTAGCGCGGCAGCACGCGATATCCGTCCATTCCAAGGCGAACGCCGGGCAAACTGGCTGACCACACCGGTGACCTGCCAGACCTCGCCCTTGTAGACAAACGGTCGCTTCCACGCCAGGCTGCTGCGCACCGTCACCCGCACGGGCAGCAGCCGCCGGATGCGCCGGGTCGACCACCAGCAGGCTGTCACCCTGCCAGCCCACGATCTGCCCGCTAAAGGTAACCAGCCGCCCTTCGACCGCTTCACACACCGTATGCGCCCAAAGCGGCAGCGGGCGCAACGGCGGCCCGCTGCCGAGCTTCCACACATCCTCTGGGCCTGCCAGCACCAGTTCCATCTCGCCGCGATACGAACTCCAGCGTCCGTGCAGCCGCACACGATCCCCTTCTACCAGCGGCGGGAATTCTCCGCTGCCGCAGGTAGACGTTGGCGCCAATACCCGCCGTAACGCCGTCAGGCGGCAGGATCCGCGACGTACATGCTGCCGTTAAACAGCCCGGGTGGCGCCGTCACCACCGCCTGGAATTCCACCTCTGCTTCCAACCCCGCCAGCTTGGCTTGCGCTACCGAACCCGGCGGGCCGCCCGCCTGGCCGTAGGTCGGTTCCAGAGTGGCTGCGGCCGCAGGCCTGTCGCTATGTTGGTCGCTGCCAGGATGTGGTGCGCGCCGGCGCCTGTGACTCGGGCCCATGCGGGTTCGCGTCCCGCCACCTCGGTGCCGCCATTGTCCTGCCTCTGCCGGCGCAGCACTTGCAGGGGAGCCGTGACCAGCATAATCGCCGTCTGCCTGGGTAGCTACGGCTGCCAGCAGTGCGCCGGGCGCCAGGGTCACCGCCACCGACCAGCGCCCAGTCCGGCGCAGCCGGCACCTGCTCCCCCAGCAGCTTGCCGTCCTGCCAGATCGCGAGGCTGGCGGCTTCTCCGTCCAGATCCCCATAGGCGACGTGCAGCAGCACCTGGCTCGCCGCCGGCCCCGTCGCCGGATCTGGGCAGCCAGCTCCCCATCCAGTAGCGCCCGCCGTCTGCTGTCTCAGCGTGGATGGTCAACCATGCGTTTGCGTCGCTGGTTGCCCAGCCTCGGCTGCGACGCCAGGGCATCCATCAGGGCTGCGCCATCTTGATCGCGCACCGCTAACCCGGTATAACAGTGGTGCCACTGCGACTGCCCCGGGCAGGTCAGGTTCGGCATTTCCCGCCGGCAGCAGCGGCGCACCCATACGCCTGCCAGCGCTTGAAGAACCAGGCGATGTCGCCGGCCTGCCCCTTATCAGCCGCCAGTGCCACCAACCCCTTGAGCGCAGGATTGTCCTTGCCCTGCCACTGTACGAGGCCGCCACTGTCGGCCAGGTAACCGGCCAGCCCATTGATCGACAGTCGGGTATGCCCGAGCTCGTGGCGCTGTAGACCACGGCGGAACCGGCATCGCCTCCCTGCCACTCCCAGGCAGGCAGCACTGTCATCGCATCGGGGATCCCACACGGGCGGGACCGTACATGGCGGTATCGGCCACGGCCATGAACTGCAGCCCTTGCGCCGCCGCAGCCGCCAAGAGGTAATGTGGCGGCGCGGTGTAACCGGCTGTGAAATTGCTGTGTGCCCCCAAGCTGCCCCACACGCCAATATAGCCGCCATCCAGACGCGCCGCGCCGCTGGTGCGCCCAGTGGCAGCCCGCGCAGTCTCAAATGGCCGCGGCGGCGCGGCAAGAAAGCGCTGGCGCACGTCTGCTACCCGGGGAAAGCTGGCGCCTGGCACCCGTTGGAGTGAGTAGCCGCCGGGGCACGCAGGTTTCCCGCCAGGCCCAATACACCGTACTCGCCCTTGCCGAATGCCACGGCGTCTGCCAGCAGCAAGGTCGGGCGCCAGCAGCACGATCTCGTCGCCGCTGTCGTTGAGCGCCAGCTTGCCCTTGGCCAGGTCCTTGCGCCGGACGAGCTGCGGTACGTGTCGGCGGCAGCTTTCAGCGTGGCATCGGGTCTACGGCCGTAAAGGGTGCGGAATGCATCTGCCTGGCGTGCCACGACGAACAGCCCTCCGGGCGCCAAGACCAGGTCGGGCAGAGCATACATGCCCTCGCCGTTGTCCGGTTGCTCGGCGTCGCCCAGCGACCCAGCCGGCGAGTGACAGGTCGGCTGCCGGAGACGTTCGCCAGCACGACGTATTCGCCGTCGCTCCCATCGTAGGCCACTTCGTCGATCTGCAGCGGGCTCGGCGCCCCACCGCTCACCCACTGCGCAGGCAGTGTGGGCGTTGGTGTTCGTGTGGGTGTAAACGTTGCACCTGGCACCGGCGTACCGGTCGGGCTCGCCGTAGCGGCTGCCGTCGGTGTCGCCAGATAGGTCGCCGTCAGCACATGGTCCAAAGCCGTAGCAGTAGGCGTAACAGTCGGACCTGGTGTTCGTGTGGGCCGCCGTGTCGGCGTGAGTGTGGCTGCCGCCGTAGCAGTTAGGGCATTGCCCGGTGTCGCGGTTGCTGTCCGCGTGGGTGTATTTGCGCGCGGCGTTCTCGTGGCCGTTGGGGTAGGGGTCATCGTAGGCGGCGACGTCACAGTGGGTGTAAGGGTCGCAGGGCCGGTTTCAGTGGGGAGTGGCGAAGCAGTGGGTGTCTCGGTCGGGGACTCCTGTGCGGTCGGCTGCTCTTGCCCGTGCGGGCGTGGTCGTCGCGTCAGGAACGGGGCTGTCAGTAACAGTAGGCAGCAGCACGGGTATGTCCTCGGCAGTTGGGGTGTCGGTTGGAGTCGCGCTCGGCGTGCCACCAGGTGTGGTTGCTGGGTGCTGCGTGACCGTCGATACCACTGTGGGCACCTGGGTAGGCATTGGGGTTAGCGTGGGGGTTCGGCGTCGCCGTGGGTCCCCACGTCGGCGTCGGCAGCGGCGTCGCAGTAGGCGTTTCACTTGGCGTTGGCCAGGCGATTGGCGTGGCAGTTGGGGTGGCAGGTGGGGTATCAGTTGCCATAGGCGTTGCTGTGGGAAGCAATGCTGCTGTGGGCTGCCCGGCGTCAGGCGCTTCGGCGGTTGCGGTCACCAAAGGCACGGCGGTGGAGCTCGGTGTGTCCGAAGGTTGAGGCGTGTTCGTAGGCACAGGTGTCGCAGTTGGCAGCAGGGTGGCCGTTGGCAATGGTGTAGCAGTAGGTGCTGACGTTGGTGAACTTGTGAAGGTTGGCGCCGGACTAGGGGTGGGTGTCTCAGTCGGCAGGAAAGTAGCGGTAGCAGTGGGCGGGGCGTCATCTCCACACGAATGAGCCGGTGCCTGGCTGTTGCGTGGCTGCGGCGGCTCCTGGCACAAAATCCGCTGCGTTGTCATCGCTGTCGGAACAGCCCTCATTAACGCGCAGCAGAGCCTCCCCACTGCCGGCGCCGGCAGCCGGCGCACCTTCGGCCCATTCGGCGTCGCCGTAGCCCAAGAGGTCAACCAGCGTGTTTTCGCCGTCCACAAGCTGAACTTTGCCCGCGCTGCCGCCCAAATTGAGATTACCCGTTAGGTCGGCCGGCGGCAGGGGTGCGCCGGACGCCTGCCGCCTTTGAGCGCAATCAGGCCGTAACCGTGCGGTGGCAGCGTCAATGCGCCGAGATCGACTGTGCGCCAGTCTTCGCTGTGTACATCCGCATAGTCAAGCCGCCAGCCACCCAACGCCTGAGCGTCGCCGCTGCGATTGAACAGCTCGATAAAATCGGCGTTATAGGGGCTGCCGCTCTTGCCGCCGTGCCCGTAGACCTGCGAAATGCAGATACGGCAGCCGGCGGCTGCGCCGTAGGCCTGTCCCCAAGCAAGATCGGCTGCTGTGCCGGCAAGCACAATTATGAACAGAATCGATAGCAGAAGTACGCGGGCCCACAGGGAAGAACCTGTCGGCGAGGGCAGCAAGCGAAGCATAAGCCATCTACGCCTCCGCAGCAGTGCAAAGCGACGACACCTCCATCCTAGGCCGGCTCTCCTGCCGCTGTCAACGGCCTTGAAGCAAGTCTAGAGCTTTAGCATAGGTGCGCGACCGCAGGCGTTGTGGCCGTCCCCGGGACGTGGCGAACGCAAGCGTTCGTAGACGTCCCGGGGACATGCAGGCCAGCGCGAAGCTCGCCCCACCAGGATCTCCCTTCGCGCTACCGGTCGCAAACACAACAAAAAAGGCGGCGCCGGGAAAGCTTTCCCGGCGCCGCCTCACATCAGACGGCGTTCAATGTTTCACGTGAAACATTTACAGGTAGTCACGCAGCTTGCGGCTGCGGCTGGGGTGGCGCAGGCGGCTCAATGCCTGGGCCTCGATCTGGCGGATTCGCTCGCGCGTGACGCCAAACTTCTTGCCCACCTCTTCCAAGGTGTAGCAGTACCCGTCCACCAACCCAAAGCGCAACTGCAGGATGCGCACCTCGCGCGGGGTCAAGCTCTGGAAGATCTCGTCGATGACCTCACGCAGCAGCTGCTGGCCGGCGGCATCGCCCGGGGCGTCTGCGTCCTCGTCCTCGATGAAGTCGCCAAGATAGCTGTCTTCCTCTTCGCCGACCGGCATCTCGAGACTCAACGGCCGCTGGCTCACCCGCATGATGTGCTCCACCTTGCGCGGCGACACCTTCAGCTCATCGGCGATCTCCTCGGTGGTCGGGTCGCGCCCCAATTCCTGCACCAGCTGGCGGCTCGTGCGCTGTCAGCCGGTTGATCTGCTCGTACATGTGCACCGGCACGCGAATCGTGCGCCCTTGGTCGGCAATCGCACGCGTCACGGCCTGCCGGATCCACCACGTGGCATAGGTGCTGAACTTGTAGCCGCGGCGGTAGTCAAACTTCTTGACTGCACGGATCAAGCCGATATTCCCCTCCTGGATCAAATCCAGGAACGGCACACCGCGGCCAACATACTTCTTGGCGACGCTCACCACCAACCGGCTGTTGGCCTTGATCAGATGCTCCTGCGCCGCCTGCCCGTCCCGGACACACCACAGCAGCCGCTCACGCTCTTCCCAGTCCTCCAGCCCATCGTTGAGCTTGCGGCGAGAATCACGCCCGCTGCTCCATGCGCTTGGCCAGGTCGACTTCCTCTTCCGCGGTCAGCAGCGGCACGCGGCCGATTTCCTTGAGGTACAGGCTGATCGAATCGTCGATCTCGATCTGGCTGAGGTCAAAAGCATCTGCTTCGACCGCCTCCAGCTCAAGCTCGGCGATCTCGGCCATGTCCACCATGTCGCCCATCTCACCCATGTCGCCCATGTCATGGTCACCCATGGCTTCAGGCTCTTCCTCGCGCGCCTGTCCGACGTCAATGCCCTGCTCAAAGAGCGCAGCGAAGATGTCCTCAAGCTGCTCCATGTTGCTCTCAGCCTCAGGCATCACCTTGAGCACATCGTCATACGAGACGTAGCCCTGCGTGCGCCCTAAGGTGAGCAAATGCTCTAAAGCCTGTTCCGGGCTCATTGGCGTGACAGTCTCGGTTACTTCAACTTCGGCGGGGGCAGAGCCCGGCTCAGCGCCACCCGCTTCGTCCAAGTCGTAATCGTGCTCGAATTCATCTTCGAATTCGTTGTCGAAAGATGCGCCTAGCGCCTTTTGCTTCGCCATTTTCTCTCTCCCCTTACGTACTACTCGCCTGGCCGTTCAACTGGCCTGGCACCTGGCGCCGCCTACCCAAACAGTATGACAGCTTTGGTGCCCCGCCTCTATCAGATTGCTTACAAGATCGGATTATTGCTCACAAGAACAGCCCGATCTGCAATTCCTACAAGGAATGACACAACTAAACAGCTACATACAAGCGACTGCACCAGCGGCTACACTACGCACACGCAGTACAATCGTCACAATCACCGCGAATCCTTCACGGCTTCCTTGAGATCCCACACACCACCCTGACGGTGGTACTCTGCCCCGCATTCTGGGCAGCGCACACGGTCGTCGTCAATCCGGTCGAGCCCTTCGCGACCACACTCGGGGCAGCGGAACAGATGATGCACTTCACTCGGCGCACTGCTCACGGCCGGACGGCCCGCCGCCCCAGGGGCACCCACATGCAAAAATACGCTAGGAGATACTGGAAAAGTTCCCCCGAGTTCAAAAATCCGGGCATCTACCTGGGCCAGCTGTTCGGCCCCTACCCGCTGCTTGATCTGCGCCAGCCGGAAGTGAGATACCCCGTAACGTCTGCGCACCAGGAAACCGGCCGCCCGCATCTGCGCTTCCATCCAGTCGGGATGGAAATCATAATTTAACGCCACAAACTCCACGGGCTGCGGCTCAAACGGCGACCAATTCTGCTTACGCATCCCCCACCGTAGCATCGACTTAAGGTTGCGTTTATTGGCATACTCGATCACGGCCACGCTGTGCCGGTGCAGGAGCCTGCGCAGCTGCGTCAACGCCGCCGGCACATCCGCCAGGTGGTGCATCACCCGCACCATTACCAACGTGTCCAAAATGTTGGACGCAAGCGGCAGCGTGTAGACATTGCCCGCCACAAACACAAATCGTGCATCACTTCCCAACTCACGCGCGGCGTCCCGCAGCAGCGTGCGGCTGTAATCGAACAGGATCACCTGCTCATACCCACGATAGAGATCCGCCAGCCGGCCAAAGCCGGCACCGATCTCAGCGATCCGCCCACCGTTGGCGGGCATCAGGCGTTGCAAGGCCAGGCGCTCGGTGGCGTCTTCATAGGCACGCCCCTGTCCCACCCAAAAATCAGCCCGGTACTGACTACCTTCGTAGTCCATCACCGGGATCTGTGCCGCCGCCTTCTGGTCTTCGCCACCAGTCACGTTCGTAATTCCTATTTCTTTCCGGCGCTGCAATGTCCAACCAATCCATTGGACAACCTTCGTGGGCAACCGGTTATCCACTCCCGTTGCAGCCAGCCGCGCCAAGCTATAAAAAAACGGCGGGAGGCTTCCTCCCACCTATTTGTGCAAATCGGCACGATTATAGCAGGAACCAAGCGCAATTTCAACCCCCAATTTAAGAACTGCTTACAGCAGAAATTGCTAAACAAAGAAACCTCCTGGCAGTGCTACAATGTCATTCAACGTTTACGACACTACCGATAGCAATTCCCTAATACCCACCTATGTCCGAGCTTGAATTAACAATCGAACCACCACTCGCTACCTTGACCCTCAACCGGCCCGAGCAGCACAACGCCGTGTCCTACGCCATGTGGCGCGACCTGCCCGACACCTGCCGGCGCCTGGCAGCAGCTGCGGACGTACGCGTGGTGATCGTACGCGGAGCAGGGCACGCAGCCTTCAGCGCAGGCGGCGACATCGCCGAATTTCGTGAGCAGCGCAGCAATCGCAAGCAGGCCGAACACTATAATGAACAGGTGCAGGTGGCGCTCGATGCGCTCCTGGCGCTGCCCCAGCCGACAGTTGCAGCGATCCACGGCTTTTGCGTCGGCGGCGGACTGCTGCTTGCCGCCTACTGTGACCTGCGCATCGCCGCCGCTAACGCCCGTTTTGGACTGCCGGTGGCCAAGCTCGGCTTTCTTATCACCTATGCACAGATGCAGCGCTTCGTGCACTTAGTCGGCACCGCGGCGGTAGCCGACCTGCTGTTGACCGCTCGGCTGCTGGGAGCGCAGGAAGCGCTCGCCCTGGGGCTTTGCAGCCAGGTGCACCCAGCCGAGACGATTGACGATGCCGTAGCGTCGCTCGCAGAGCGCATGGTGCAACTCTCACCGCTTGCGCAGCGTTTACACAAGCAGATGCTGCAAACGGTGCTGCATAAGCCGGATTTACGCCAGCTCTCTCCCGATGAACTGGCCGCCACTGCCGCCGTATTCGACAGCCAAGATTATGCCGAGGGAGTACGCTCCTTCATAGAGAAACGCCCACCGTTGTTTTCGGGCCGCTAACCGGTAGGCTGTGTATCTTCTCTATGATGCTATGTGCCAAAAATGTGCTTCGCCTAGAATGCTGTTCAACTGTATAATAGGGTAAGCACCAACTTCCGGTTTCACGTCCTATTAGCGGCAAGCAGATACGTATGACTAATGACCCGCAGTTGCAGGAAACGGATGTGGCAACCCTGACCGACTTGGATATCGACCTCGCCGGCCAGGAGCAGCACGAAAGCCGCTGGTACGTGGTAATCCATAACGACAACGTCACCCCATTTGACTACGTCCTGCATATCCTGACCGGCTTGTTTCTTCTCTCGGACGAACTCGCCGAGCACGTCGCGCAGACTGCGCACAGCGAAGGCCAGGCAGTAGTCGTGGTGCGCCCGCGCCCAGAGGCAGAACGACTCGTCAAAGTTGCCCTATCCCGTGCCCGTCTCGACGGCTATCCGCTCAGTTTCACGATTGAACCTGAGCACTGATGTCCGAGCACGATTCTCATGAACCGGCGTGGGTGCACAGCCATGCCCACGAACCGAACTTGCAGACACCGGCCGGCGACGGCAATTTTGTCGTGACTTTGCCCGACGGCAGCCGGCAAACTTTCTCTCCCGTTGATTTGGAATCACTGCCATACACTTCGGTTGCCGACTGCTTGATCGTGAGTACCGGTCATGGAGTATCAGGCCCGTTTACATTTGGCGGTGTGCGCCTGCGCGATCTGCTCGAATCTGTGCTCTCAACCCATGCTGCGCAAGGATCTGAGAACAGTGAAAACACCGTCGCGGACCGGGGTGAGTACCGGAGTGGGTACCGGGGAGAGGGCCGCAGCGGGCCGCTGCAGCCGCCTAATTGGCAGTATATCGACCTGGTCAGCGTCGACGGATTTGGTACTCGGTTAACGCCTGCCGACCTCGCCTCAGAAGGCGAACAGCCTATCCTGCTCGCCTATACCAAGGACAGCGTCCCACTTACACGGGCACAGGGTCTCGTACGCCTGATCGTGCCCAGCGAAACTGACGACGCGCTGCGCCAGGTTAAGTGGCTCGCCACAATCACAATCGTATAGAGAGGCCTTTTACATGGCGTATATTCACACTCTCCGCCGTACGCCCGTACTCAGCGTGGGCGACGGACGCTTTCTCAAGGTTGAGCAGCATGTGGTAGCGTTTGGCGATGGACGGCAGGTGGAAGATTGGCCATGGGTGATCACGCCTGACTTTGTCAACGTGGTGCCGGTGCTGCCGGATGGCCGCATCCTGTGCTTCCGCCAGGAGAAGTACGCGGCGCAGGGGCTTACCCTTGGTGTCCCCGGCGGCTATCTGGAGCCGGGCGAAGAACCGCTGCCGGCAGCCCAGCGCGAACTGCTGGAAGAAACCGGTTACGGGGGTGGGCACTGGACCCCGCTGGGGGTCTACGTGGTGGATGGCAACCGCGGCGCAGGTCACGGCCACTTCTTTCTAGCGCAAGGCATCGTGTGGCAGCAGCCGGTAGATGCCGACGACCTCGAGGAGTTGACTCAGGTGCTGCTCACACGTGAGGAAGTGCGCACTGCGCTGCTGCGCGGCGAATTTCAGGTCATGCCTTGGGCCGCGTGCGTAGCGCTGGCCTTGCTGCAGATAACAGAGTAGGGGCTCGCGCCCCTACTCACCATCGCCTTCTTCGTCAATACTGCCCGCAGGCAGCTGAATGTCTACGATGTCGCCGTGGTAATCGATCACCACGCGAAATCCCGACATTCCCAGCCATTGGCGGGCATCTTCAGGGATAGGTTGACCGACGGCATCTTCCATATGGTCGATAGTCGACTCGACCGCAGCCTTGGTAAAGATGTCGTCTTTCCCCATCATGTCAAGCATGGCACCGACGGCCATCTGGCGGTTATCGTCCACCTGCTCGCGCATAAAGCGCAGCACCTGGCGGTCGACTTGGGCCGCATCGACAAAACGGCGGAAGTCTTCGTCGTAAACGATATAACAGGCAGTGTCGCCCACATAGTCAACCTCGGCGGTGCGCCCGTTCTCGTCTACCACCAACCCTGCAAACATGGCCGTACGCGCCATAATCCTCCCAACAACTACCCTAATTTACTTGCCAGGAACTCGTAACTGCTGCGAATGTTGGCAAATGCATCCGCCGGCGAATCGTGCTCGACGACGTACCATTCGACCCCAGCTTCCTTGGCCGCCGGCAGAATTTTTTCCCAGTCGAGCTTGCCGGACCCCACTGCTGCAAAACCCATTTCCTGGGGGTCCGCAGCCGGGTCGACGGCCAGATCCTTAGCATGCACACGCGCGACCCTGCCAGAGTAGCGATTGACCAGTTCAACCACATCCTGGCCGCCGCGCTGTACCCACGCCATATCGACCTCATAACCGACCGGCACACCGCTCGCAGTCTGGGCGGCACCTTCCATGAGCCAGTCGATTGCCAGTTTGCCGTCGATAACCGCCATCTCAAAATCGTGGTTATGATACATGAAGCGCATGCCGGCATGCTGGCAGCGCTTGGCGAGGCGCCCGAGACGGGCACCCAGCGCCTTCCAACTGTCAGCCGTTTTGCCGCGCACTTCCTCGGAAACCCAGGGGACGATGATCACATCGTTGCCCAGGGTCTTCTGTGCCCGGATTGCGCCGGGGAGATCAGCCTCCATGTCGTTGAGGCTGACGTGTGCCGAAACGACCTTGAGGCCGGCGGCATCGAGCAGCTTGCGCAGGTCGGCAGCCGGCATGCCTGGGGCAAAGGTGCCGGCCATCTCGACGCCGCTGTAGCCAATGGCGGCAATCTGTTCCAGCATCTCTGCGGGCGGCTGCTTCACATTGCGCAGGGTGTAAAGCTGTATGGCAATCGGCGGCTTCTGTCCGCTGCCAGCTGATGTTGAGGCAGCAGGGAGTTCATGCGGCGCAGTGGCAGTTTCGTCAGGCGATTGTTGCTTCTTAGCCATAATCAATCCATCCTTTAGTTGGTCTTTGGGAAAATGGTTTAGCCCAATTCTACCACAATGCCGGCTGCTCGTGCCCCGCAGCGGCACATGAAGCAACGCTTTTGCACAGCGGCGATGTTCCAATAACAGGCAGGCTGTGGAGAGAGATCTAGCGACCTGCTGCAAGCCGCCACGCCGGCAGCAGGTCCTGCTGCAACGTTCGGTATATGGTATATATGCAGTCATAGACTGCCGTCATCTCCGCCCTGGGCAAAAATACACGTGAGGGATGGTCGGCAGTGCCGCTTACTAAGGGATCTTCTACACGGCTGGTCTCTGTTACCGCTGCAGGGATGTCGGCATACCAGCCAACGCCCACGCCCGCCAGCAGGGCAGCGCCCCGGGCTCCGAATTCGGTCCCCGGTGGAACTACGACACGACAGCCGGTGCAGTCGGCAATGATCTGGCTCCAGAACGCGCTTTTGGCGCCGCCGCCGGAGAGACGGATCTCGCTAACCTCCTGCGGCAGGACCCCATATCCGTCACGGATCGAGAGCGCAATGCCTTCATACAGCGCACGCAGCAGGTCGGCACGCGTGGTGCGGTCGCTGAGACCAAAGAACTCGGCGCGAGCAGCCGGCTCCCAATAAGGAGCCGTGATTCCCTGCAAGCTGAGATAAGGAAGATAGAGCACGCCGTTGGCGCCCACTGTGCTCGTTTGTGCCAGCGCCTCGAGGTGGGCAAAGAGGCTAGATCGGACACCTCGGCTGGCGGCTTCCTCCTCGCCGCAGAATTGGGCTATAAACCAGTCCATGCTCGTCGTGCCGGAAACGTTGATCATCGCCCGGAGCCAGCGCTGCTCGGGCAGGCAGAACATGACGCCAACATCGTACGGCTCGTAGATCGGACTTGCCGTCACCAGGCAGTTGAGGATGTTGGTGCCGAGCAGCGTGCAGGCGACTCCCGGCTCGACTGCGCCCAGGCCAATTGCGGAAGCGGGCACGTCACCGGCGCCAACCACGACGGGCGTGCCCATCCGCAGTCCTGTCGCCGCGGCGGCCTCGGCGTGAAGTTCACCGGCAATAGTTTGCGACAGGCGTACAGGTGGGAAGAGGTGCCGCCACGGCCGGAGGCCAAAGAGGTCGATCATCTCCTCGCTGTAGCCGCGCCCCTCGGCGCTGCCCGGCATGACGCTGGCTTCGGTCGGATCCACCCCACGGCTGCCGGTCAGTTTGTAGGCGATCCAGTCCTTGCAGCACAGGACGGTAGCGGCCCGAGCTAGTGCCTGGGGCTCATGGTCGGCCAGCCAGCGCAGCACCGGGAGCGTGCAACCCTGCTGCATGACGGAACCCGAGGTACGAAAGATCGTCTGCATAAAACCTGGATGTGCGAGCGACAACCGGTCGATCAGTTCCTGGGCGCGGCCATCGTTCCAAAGGATAGCCGCGTGAACCGGCTCCCCCTGCTCGTCGATCAGCCAAGCGCCCACCATGTTGCCGGTGAGGCCGACGGCGGCAATGCGGGTTGGCGCCAGGGGTCTGCCGTCGAGGCCCTGCGCCAGCAGCGTGCGAATGGCCTCGGCAGCCATCGCCCAGGTCGCCTCCATGCTTGTCTCGGACCACGTAGGCTCTGGCGAGTAAAGCGGCGTTGGCCGGCGGACCACGGACAGTTCCCTGCCCCCACGGTCAAACAGGGCGGCCTTCACCACCGACGTACCGGCGTCGAGGCCAAGAATGAGATCCGGATACGGGTTCATGGGTGATATCCCTTACTGCGTGCCAGGAAGATAGTCTTCCAAGAGGACACACTTCCAGGAAGATAGTCTTCCAGGAGGACTCCGTCCGAAGGTCGGCGTCTTCCTGGAAGGGTCACTTGACGGCGCCGGCGGTGAGGCCTTCAATGAAGTTGCGGCCAACGAGACTGAAGAGGATCAACACGGGCAGCATGGTCATGGTGGCGCCTGCCAGCAGCAGGCCCCAGTCGACCTGGTATTGGCCGATGATGCCCGCCAGGCCCACCGGCACGGTGCGGTTGGCGTCGCTCAGAATCAGAACCGAGGCAAACATATACTCGGTCCACGAAGTGATAAACGCAAAAATGGCGACGCTGGCGACACCGGGCGCGGCAAGGGGCAGGACCACCCGGGTGAGCGTCTGCAGGCGGCTGGCCCCGTCCAATGCCGCGGCTTCCTCCAGTTCATCCGGGATCGTGCCGAAAAAGGCCTGCAGCATCCACACGGCGAAAGGCGCAGTAAAGGTGACGTTGACGATCACCAGCGCGGTAAGGGTGTCGACCAGTTTCAGGCTGCTCAACATGCCGTAGAGCGGGATGAGCAGGAGCACGCCGGGAAAGGCGTACGTGATAAGGATCACCCGGAACATGGCGGTGCGACCGGGCAGGCGCAGGCGGTACAGGCCGTAGGCGGCAAGCGTGCTGAGCAAGACGCAGATGAGCATGGTGCCCCCGGCGACCCAGATGCTGTTCACCAGGTAGGTGGGAAAGGCGGACGAACGCAGCAGCTTCTGATAATGCTCCAACGTAAAGGGGATCGGCAGCAGCGTGGGCACGCGGCTGATGATCGCCTGCGGCTCCTTGAAGGAAGAAGTGACCACGTAGTAAAACGGCGCAATGACGACAAAGAGCAGAGCGAAAACGGCGATACCGAGGCCGATGCGGCCGCGCATTGGTTTCCTGAGGACACCGACCTTGGGTCGGATGCTGCCTGGACGTTGGTCATCGAGCGTCCTCCTGCTTGGGGGCCATGAAACGGATGAAGAGGAGGGCGAAGAGCAGCAGCAGCACGCCGGAAACCACCGAGATGGCAGCGGCCTGGCTGAGGCGGTACTTGGTGAAGGCTGTAACATAGATTAGGACGGGCAACGTGGTCGTGGCGTCGGAAGGACCGCCGCCGGTCAGCAGCCAGATGACGTCGAAGACGTTGAAGCTCATCAGGGTGCCTACGAGGCCCAGGACAAAGAGGACAGGGCCGAGCAGGGGGAAGGTGAGCGACCAGAAGCGCTGGACGGCGGTGGCGCCGTCGACGGCGGCGGCCTCGTAAAGCTCGCGGGGGATGCTTTGCATGCCGGCGAGGAGGGTAACAGTCATAAATGGAAACCAGCGCCACGAATTGATCAAAATGACCGTGGCTTGGGCAGCCCCCGGCGTAGAGAAGAATCCAATCGGCTCGCCTACGATGCCCAGGGTTGTCAGCAGGTAGTTGACGACACCCGAGCTGGAGAGCAGCCACCGCCAGATGATGACAACGACGACGGCGGGGACGATCCAGGATAGGATGATCCAGATGCGGGCGGCGGCGCGGCCGCGGAAGCGCTGGTTGAGGATGAGGGCGGCGGCGAAGGCGGCGAACGTCTGGACGACGGCGTTGCCGGCGACCCAGCCGGCGCTGCGCAGGAGCGACTCCCAGAAGGCTTCATTGCTCAGCAGGCGGGTGTAGTTGGCCAGGCCGACGAACTTGCCGGGCGTGCCAATGATCTTGATGTCCTGCACGCTGAGGAAGACGGCTGAAATCAACGGATAGAGAATCGTGAAGGCCAGCCAGAGCATGAGGGGGGCGACGTAGAGATAGCCGGTCCAGGTGCGGCGCGAAATGCGGCGCCGGCGGGGCGGCTTACGATCGATTGGAGTAGTCGTGCTTGCCACGCTCATGGCTGCTTTCTGGTCCGAAATCCATGTACCTGGCTCGCATCACTAGATGGCCGGTCTGCACGTGACCGTGGGGCGAGCGAGGCACGAATGGCGAATTGCGTGCTTAACGTGCGAGGCTCGCCCCACCGGCACGGGGTTGGCGAGGTACTTGGGGCGAGCCAGGCACGAATGACGAATCATGTGTTTGGCGTGCGAGGCTCGCCCTACCGCGCACGGAGTTGGCGAGGCAATTGGGGGCGAGCCAGGCACGGGTACAGCTGCGGGTCCGTCTACTGCGAGACGGCCTCATCCATCATCTGCTGGCCTTCGGCGACGGCATCGGCGGCGGGCATGCCGTCGATGACGACCTTCTGCAGGATCTCGGCGAGCAGGTTCTGCGCCGAGATCGCGGCGATCGCCGGGAAAGGTGTTGCCGTTGGTGAAGCCGAAGAGCCGGCCGTTCTTGGCGTTCTCGATCATCGCCTCGACCTGGCTCTTGTACTTCACGATCATCGGGATCGTTCCAGTAAGTCTCATCCTTGGCGCCGGCCTCGGTCACGGGCAGGAAGAGGCCCGGCTCCATGTTCAGGAAGCGGCCGTAGTTGCCCGGCTCGAGCAGGAACGCGATGAACTTCTTGGCGGCGTCCTGCTTGGCCTCGTCCTCGACAGCAGCATGACGGCGTTGGAGTAGGCGATGGTGCTGCTTCGTTCACGTCGGTCCAGTGCGGGATCGGCCACGCCCAGGTCGGCCGCATCGCCTTCGGCCTGCGTGTCGTAGGTCGTGATCACCGTGAACTGCAGCATCATGGCGCAGGTCTCGGTTGGCGAAGCAGGCCTCCGCCTCGCCCCAGGTCCAGTTCGGGGCGTCCGGCGGCGAGAACTTGTACAGCTTGTTGTAGAAGTCGTAGGCGGCCGCGGTCTCCGGGTTGTCGAAGCGCAGCGTGCCGTCCTCGTTGTAGATCTCGGACGCGCCGCCGTTGGCATCACCGTCATAGACCGTCTGGTCGGTGTAGAGCTGCTTGTTGGCGGGCAGGCCGATACCGTACTGGCCGTCCTTCGTCAGCGTCTCGGCGGCCGCGCGCCATTCGTCCCACGTGGTGGGCACGGCTGATGCCGGCCTCGTCAAGCACCGACGGCCGGTACCAGAGGTCGCATCGGCCATGTTGTAGAGCGGCACGGCCCAGACGCCGCCGTCGTAGCTGTAGGGGGCCACGGCCGACGGATGAAGTCGTGCTTGGCGTCCAGTTCCGCGACGAAGTCGTCGACGCGGCTGGACCGTGCCCAGGTCCTTGAGGATCGGCGTGAAGTCCGGGATCGCGAACAGCATGTCGGGGGCCGTTGCCCGCCGGCAAGCCGCCGCCGGGGCCTTGGCGTAGATCTCGCCCCAGTTCTGCGGCTCCTGCTTGACCACGATGTCGGGATTGGCGGCATTGAACTCGTCGATCAGCTTCTGGAAGCGCGCCACCCGGTGCGGCGGCTGCTCCATGTGCCAGACGGTGATCTCGACCGGGGCGGCGCCGGCTTCGGCCGGGGCGGCGGCTTCCGTGGCGGTCTCTGCGGCAGCAGCTTCCGTGGCCTCAGGGGCAGCAGCAGCTTCGCCGCCCGTCGTCGCGGCCGGGGCGGCAGGGGCGGCGCAGGCCGACAGGACCAGCGCCAGCAGCACCGTGAGGGTGAGGGCCAAGAGGGACTTCTTGGAGTAATACCTGGGTCGTGCTCTCATGATTGTTCTCCCATATACAAGGCGGATTTGGTTACGGATTTCTCCAGCTTTGAACGACGACAAAACAACCTGCGACAGGCGATTTACTGGACGGCACGAACTGCGTGTTTGGGGCAGGCAAAACCTGCTTTATAAAGGGCGCACATCAGGCTGGGGGCGGGCACAAGGTCCGGCGGAACGGCCTGAGAAACTGAGTTTCTCGCAGAAACTCAGTTTCTGTCCACGTCCGTACATTGTGCTCCCACGAATTGTGCGTCCTTCAACAAAAAACGGATTCCTTTCCTAACAAACAGCCTCTCACAGGTGCCCATGTTCACAGGTGCGGGTTGCGGGTGCGGTAGCGGGCGACGAGGCCGGCGTTGTGCTCCATGGCGCCCGGCATGTTGGCGCTGATGTAGATGGGCAGGTCTGCCGCCCCGCCGCCTTCTGCTTCGGCGAGGCGCCAGGCAACCTCGGTGAGGACGGCATTGAGAATGAAGGCGCCGGCGATGGTGGACCCAGGACCCGTACGCAGGCCGGTGTCCTGGACGGCAACCAGGGCATCGCCGGGCACGCCGTGGTTGTTGAGCACGATATCGGCAATGTCGGCCAGCTTGCGGCCGGTGGGGCCGGGGGCGACGGTAGCGGAATAGTCGAGGGCGACGATCGCGATGACGGTGGCGCCGGCCTCCTTGGCGGTGAGCGCAACCTCCACCGGGACGGCGTTGACGCCCGAGTTGGAGAAGACGAAGATCGTGTCGGCGGGAGTCAGGCCGTAGCGTGAGACGACGGCGGCGCCGACGCCCGGCGTACGTTCGAGGCGTGTGCTGACGACGGCACTCTCGTGCAGCATCAGGGTGGCAGCCAGCATGGGAACGACGGGGGCAAGGCCGCCGGCACGATAGTGACCTTCCTCAGCCAGCATGTGCGAATGGCCGGTGCCGAACAGGTAAAGCTGCCCGCCTGCCTGGAGCGAGGCGACGATGGCCTCAGCAGCGGCGGCGATGTTGGGGCCCTGGTCTGCGGCAATTGCGTCGAGCAGGGCGCGTACGGATTGCATGTAGCGGGTGGCGCCGGGAGTTGATGAGGGGGTGGGAGGGTGCGAGGGTGAGAGGGTGAGGGAATCTCCGGGCTTTATGGGATTCGGCGTGGTCATCAGGTTACCTCGATATTTCTTAGCGCAGGTCGCGCAGTGTGGTGCGGAGCTGGTAGCGCTCGCTGTTGTAGCAGGAACGGACGAACTCGATGGGGCGGTCAGTTTCGTCATAGGTGACACGTAAAAGGCTGAGCACCGGCACACGCTTGGGCAGGTCGAGGGCATCGCGTTCGAAGCGGTCGGGCATACGGGCGCCGATGATCTGGGTGGCCCAGACGAGGTGCAGGCTATAGTACTCCTGGAGCACATGGTAAAGTGAAGTGCGGGCAAAGTCGTGGTTGGCGAGGATGCCCGGGCAGGTGCGGTGGAGCAGGTGGGCCGTCTCGAGGGCGATCGGCTTGCCGTCGGCCAGGCGGACACGCTGAAGGACGACGGTCGGTTCGCCGGTGCGTGCCCCCAGGTGGTCCGCCACCTCGGGGTCGGCGGGCTGCAGCTCGGCAAGCAGAACGCGGTTCTGGGGGCGCAGGCCGCGCGCCGACATGTCCTGGGTAAAGGAGGTCAGCTCGCGCAGTTCCTGGTCGATCTGCGGCCGGGCGACATAGGAGCCTTTCCCCACCTGGCGTTGCGTCAGGCCGTCCTGCTCGAGCAGCTGAAGTGCCTGGCGTGCGGTCATCCGGGAGACGTTATAGGCCTCTGAGAGCTCGCGTTCGGAGGGCAGGCGGTCGCCGATGGCGAACTGGCCGGACTGGATCTGGGAGTGGAGAAACTCCTTGATCTGAATATAGAGCGGCGTCGAGCTGTTAGGGTTCGGCTGCATCTCTAATCTCGTCTTGGTTCAGAATAATCTGGTATGGGGTGGTCTATACCATAGTATCTAGATCGTAACGAGGATTGGTGCGGTTGTCAAGAGGGAAAATTTTGTTGGATGTGTACCACGATTTTGGGCAGGCCGGAACGGACCTCTCGCGTAGCCTGCACGCCCTTGTGCAGATCCTGCGGGCGTCGCTTGCGACGCACGACGCCCTCTTGCCCGTGTTGCCGCCACGCGTGTAGCCTAACGGCCACCCCGCACGGGGCGTGCGGGCTACGCGGGAACGAGTTCGCAAATGCAATCAAGTGCTATTTGTATAGGTTGCGAAGGCGAGAAAGCTAGCGGGGCGCGATTTGGATGGTGAGGGTGCCATCTGCCTGGGGAGTGACCCGAATGTCTGAAAGGCGCGGGGCGAGGAGGGTGCCTGCTTGGAGTTCGGCAGGATCATGGGTGGAGGCTACGGCGACGGAGCGCATGCCGGCGGCGGCCGCGGCGGCGAGGCCGGCGGGGGCGTCTTCGACCACGACGCATTCTGCCGGGGTGCGGCCGAGGCGCGCGGCGGCGAGCAGGTAGGGTTCGGGGTTGGGCTTGCCGTGGACGACGTCCTCTGCCGTCACCAGGATCTTGGGCGTCGGGAGGCCGCCGTTCTGAAGGACGACCGGCACAACGACCCGGAAGCCGGAGGTGACGATGGCCCAGGTGTCAGGCGGCAGGCTGTTGAGGAGCGCCGCGGCGCCGTCGACCGTAACGATGTCGGCTGTATCGGCGGCCAGGATGGCAGAGTAGCGGCGCGATTCAGCTTCGGCGTCGAGGTGGGGAGCGACAATCTGCAGCGTCTCAAGCATACGCCGGCCATGGGCGACCTCCATGATGACGCTGAAGTCTACATCGTGCTCCGCCGCCCAGAGCCGCCAGTGTCGCTCGACATGGGCCATGGAGTCGACGAGGACGCCGTCGAAATCAAAGAGTAGGGCGCGACAGTGCAGCGTTTCGGCAGGCATGGTGGAACTCCGGCAGCGAACTACGGGTGGGTTGGGTGCGCAAGTGCGCGGTAAGTAGTATAGCGCGGCGCAGCGGAGCGGAGGCAAAATTCGTGGGGGTTTGCCCCACCGGGCACGGAATTGTTGAGGGGAGTGGGGGGTGAGCCATGCACAGTGGCGGCGCGGCGGCATGTCCCCGGGATTTGTGAGGTCCCGGGGACGTGGAGCGTGGCTAGTGGCAAGTAAGGCGTGGCACGTGGGACGTGGCACGTGGGACGTGGGACGTGGGGCTTATGGCGCGCCTTGCCGTTACTTGCCAATTACAGGCAGGATCAGGGTGCACGGTATGTTCTCGAGCGTCATGCTTTGCATGGTCTCCTCGCTACCTTGGTGCGCGACGACATAGATCGTTCGCCGGCCGCAGGCTTGCGGCGTGTAGGTCACGCGGTTGACGTACTGGGCGCCGGCGGCGACGTAGGGGATCATCGACCACTCGAACGCCTTGCCACCTTGTTCTGGGTCGCCGTCATAGTAGACGAGGACCAGGGGGCCGGCGCTCTGGCCATTCTTTACCATCGTCGTCACCTGGTGCTTGCCCCTGGGGCCGCCCATGGTGGGCGGCTTCAAGGGCGCCACGAGCTGGCGCGTATCCAGCGTCAGCGACAGGGGTATACTTGTGCTTGCGGCAGGAGGCACCGGCCGGCTGCGCTGGCCGGCTGCACTCTGCACGTAGAAGACCTGCTTCAAGGTGCCGGCGTTGTTGCTGTAGGGCTCTACCGCTACGTCGCCCATGGTGGTGAAGGTGAGACGCCAGGCTTGGCAGACAGCCCGTGCCCCGCCATCTCCTGTACGAGGTTGCCCTGTGCATCCTCCATCCACACCACGACCCAGAAGCGCACGTAGACGTTGCCGCTCTTGCGTCTGCGTGAAGTTCTGCGGGCTGAACGCCTGCACCGCCATGAGTCCAGTTGGGCTGGTCGCCCGGCGTAGTCGCCGAGTCAAACCCTGGGAGCGGCGCCAGCATCGCGTTCCCCGATGAGGAAGCTGTCGCCCACCGGGTATTCGCCCGCGTCGGACTGGAACAGCTGGCCGTAGAAGCGCACCTTGACCTTGGCGGCCGGCTGCGCCAGGCTCGGGGTCGTTCATGTCCAGGTGGCTGTAGTTGTAGACGCGCGCCTGGAGCAGCACCGTGTCGTCCACCGCCGCCGTGGTGACCTGTGTCCCGTCCGGGGCGCCCGGCGGCGGTGACATACAGCCCGCGCATGAGTGTAGAACTCCTGGTCGAACGGGCGAGGTCGACGTGACGGCGTGGTTGAAGGTCATGATGTTGGGCTGCGGATGGGCCGTTGGTCCACGTCCAGCGCTGCGGATGGTTGAGCGCCACGTCGGGCAGCGACGTAGGCGGTTCCCCACCAGCGGCCGCCCACGACCGAGTCGAACGGGTTGGCCCAGTAGCGCCAGGCGCAGCGGCCCGCGTGATGCACCAGCGTGGAGGTCAGCGGCAGCGTCTGGAGCGTGCCCGGCGACGAGCCCTGGCCCAGGATGTAGGTCTGCGCCGTGTAGACGTAGTCGGCCACGCCCTGGGCCGTCCGGCTCACGGCAAACCCCGTGGACGAGCCGTGCGTGCTGCTGGCCGTGTTCAGCGTCTGCGTCGAATCGTTGTCGGTGCTGCGTGATGCCAGCCGATGCGCTGATGCCGTTGCCCGTCGATCGAGACCTGCCCGCCGACGACCGAAATCGATTCGTGTCGTTGGAGTAGGCCAGCGAGGTAGCCTGCGATGATGTTCTGCCCGCCCCCCTGCTCCCAGGTCACGCTGGCATTGGAGCCGGAGCTGTCCGCCGCCCACACGTTCGACTTGTTGCTGATGTAGGTGCGCGGCAGCAGCGCCAGCAGCTGCGCCTCCGTCCAGGGATACGACAGCACGTTGCCCGGCTCCCACACCGGCTGGTACCACTCCACGCACGTTGCCGTCCAGGTCGTAGTTGTTGACCTGGTCCGGCCCGGAGAACTGGAGCGTGCAGCGGCAGCCGCTCGGCCGGCGTGCAGTTGGGCTTTGTCACCGGGCAGGCAGTCTTGCCGATGATGGGGTACGTCCAGATGTTGAAGCGGTAGTTGCTAAACCAGACGTGGTCGGCAAACCCCGTGCGCACCGAGGCGTCGAACTCCATCGGACGCATAGGACGTGGTGGTCGGTCGAGATCGAGCTGTTGTAGTGCCTGCTTGGCCGATAGCCTTGACCTCCACGCTGACGCTGACGCAGGTCGGGAATGCCGTAGGAGATCTTGGTGCTCAAGACTGAATCCTGGTCGCGAGTAGCCGTAGCTCGTCGTCGGCTGGCTGCTCGACTGGCTGCTGTCCTTGACCTGCGTGTTGAACTGCGCATAGTTGGACGAGGGCTTGGCCAGGATGTTGACCACCTGCGGCGTCGTGCAGTTGTTGGGATAGTTCGGGTCGGCGCACGACGGCACGACCCAGTCGATGTGCATGGGCGGCATGCCGACGACCGTGCTCGGCGAGCTGTAGCCGTTGATCGACGATCTTGGCGGGCGCGCCCAGCAGCAGCGAGCGACCCTGCAGGTCGCCGGCGGCCAGCACGGTCAGCGCGGACGCCGCCCGTGGCGCCGTAACCGTATAGATCGGGTTCGGGCGTGATCGAATAGCCGCCGTTGCTCCGCAGATCGTAGAACACGACCTAGGTTTCACCGCCGGCTCCTGCAGCACCGCCGCTGGCTGCAGGTCGGGATCGGTGCTGCCGCTGGCCTTGCGGTTGTCGAAGCGCCCCAGCGCCAGCGCCAGCAGGCTCCCATTGGCGCTGTCAGGGTGGGCGGCCACCTGCTCGAGTTCCCCGTTGGGCGCAAAGACAGCGAGATCTCATAGCTGCCGCTGTCCTGCGTCGCCACTACGACGGCGTCGCCGTCCAGCCAGTCCACCCGCCCGCCGGCCGCCAGCACGCCCGCCGTAGCGGCGCCGGGCGCCTGTACCTGGTCGAGCAGGACGCACTGCCGTATACGCCGGCAGCGAGAAGTCATAAAGCTGCACCGTCGTGGCCGCCGGTGTCATGGCGCTGGCCGCAGCCACAAACACTACCTCGTCGTCGGTGGGGTCGGCGTCCCAGTCCCCGCTCACCACCTGGATCGGCTGGCGCCGCTGCCGGCGGTCGTCGCCCCCAGTGTCGTAATGGTCAGCGTGTTGGGGTCCACGCCGAGCACGACGATCTGGGGCCGAAAGCGGGCGGGCCCGGGTTGTAGAGCGCCGCCGCGATCTCCGTTCTGCCCGTCTCCGTCCACGTCAGCCGCCGCCATGTCGGCAAAGCCCGGGACGGGACCACCGAACGCGTAGAAGAACGTCGGCCCCAGCTTGAACCCGGCGGCCCAGTTCTGCGGGTCCACCGCCGTGAGGACCACCGTAACGCCCATATTGCTCGCTGTAGCTCACGACGAGGTCGTCAAACCCGTCGCCCGTGAAGTCGGCCATCAACACGCTGAGTAGGCGTAGCACTGCCGCCGATGGCCGATTTGCGCTCCCCAGCAGCACGCGTGCGAGCGGTTGTTGGCGGTGTCGAACAAGGTCACAAAGCGCGACACCCCGCGTTGCCAGGTACGTTGGCCTCCACCGCGGCCACGGCCGTGATGTCGGTGGCCCGGTCAAACATGCGGCCGATCGCCGCCTGCACCTCGGTGCCGGGCAGGGCCACACCGCTCGTCGCCGTCGCCGTCAAGAACTGCGCCTGCGCCATCTGGCTGTTCTGCGTCAGCAAGAGTCCGTATACACGGTATTGGTGTAGGGGCGCCGCGGCCACGTCCTGGTACACCAGCGCCAGGTCGTCCGCGCGGAGCATCCGGCGCTGGCCGTTCAGGATGTCCGTCGTGGTGGAGAAGTCAGGATCCTGCGCATGGGCGCCCATCGGAAGCAGCATGGAAACGAAGACAAGGGCCAGCAAAGGCCCAAAACGCAGTGGCGCACGGCGCATGGAGAAGCTCCTTCGATTTGCTGGGAACAAAGGTTTGCCCCAGAGGCAAAGTGCGCTGGAGTATAATGGAATACCTTGTTTATTTACAAGCTGAGGGTGAGTTGAGGCGGGGCATAGGATCCGGCGAGGGCAGAAACTCGGTTTCTGCCCTCGCCAGATCCTGTGCCCCGCCGGTTTACCGCTTTCTACCTGCGCACCTGGGGCAGGTAGAGCCTTGTCCAGCCGCCAAGGATGATGGCGGCTTCGCCGGAGACTGGGTCGGCGTTGGCGGCGGAGGCTTGGGCGGTGTTGGCGATCGTGGCGCCGCCAGGGCCGCCGACGGTGGCGGCATAGCTGATGGTGGCGCCGCTCCCGATGGGCAAGGTGGCGGCGCTCCACGTGATAGTGCGGCCGTTCAGCACGGCTCCCGACTGCGTAATCCATTGCGTGAACTGCAAACCCTCCGGCAGCACGTCGGTCAGCACGGCATTCTGCGCGATCTCGCCGCCGGCCATGTTTTCCAGCAGGATCGTGTAGCTGACGGTGCTGCCTTGCGCCACGGCGGGCAGGAAGAAGCCGCCGCCGCTGCTGCTCGCCGCGAACTTGGCCACGTTCAGGAATGCCAGCCGCGCCACGCGCACGGTGATGGTGCCCTGGGCGGTGAACAGGCCGTCCTGCAGCCGGTACATAAAGCTGTCGGTGCCCTCGAAGCCTGCCGTCGGGGTGTAGAGGACGGTGGTGCCCAGGATCGTGGCGGTGCCGTGGGCCGGCGCTACGAGCCCGGTCAGGAGCACGGGGCTGCCGTCGGGGTTGACGTCGTTGAGGAGCGGCTGCAGGCTGACAGGCGTGTCCGGCCGCGTGATGGCGGCGTCGTCTACGGGGGTGGTGGGACCGTTGACGCTGATGGTGGCCTGGCTGCTGCCCCCGGCGCCGCCGCCCAGGGTGACACTGCTCGTGATGGCCTGGCCCCGGTACGCGGCATCGGCGCTCACGAGAGCGTTAAAGCTGACCCACGCTGCGCCGCCGCCGGCCAGGGTTGGGAGGTCCCAGGTGAGGACGCCGCCATTCTCCGTGGCGGTCCCCGCGTTGACCCAGCCGCCAAAGCTCAGGCCGGGCGGCAGGGCATGGGAGATCGCCAGGTTGGTGACAGGCGCGTATTTGGCGTTGATCACGGCAAGCGTGTAGAGAACGGTGCTGCCGCCATCGAGGTTACTTGTGCCGCCGGCCTTGAACGGGGTAATCGTCACGTGCGCGCCCGGCGTGAAGCTGAACAACCCGTACTCGCCCACCTGCGTGATGGGGAAGGAGACCCTGCGGGAGAGCCGGTCGACCACCACGTCCTGGGTGAAGGGCAGCCAGCTGCCCGTGCCCGGTTGGAAGCGCATGGGGAGCAGGGCGGTCTCGGGACCGTGGGTGACCAGGGCGGGGTTGTACGCCAGCGTTACCTGGAGGGGCTTTAAGAAGGTGAAGTTCTCGCCCAGCGGCTGGCCCCCGGCACCATAGGGGGTGAAGGTCACCGCCCGGGCACGGCCGTCGCCGCCGGTGGGTTGGCCGATACCAAAGGCCAGTTCCACCGCCTGGGCGGCGGCGCCGGTGGGGATAGTGAGTGTCACTGCGCCCCCGGCGTTGGGGAAGACGGTCGTACCGGCTGAAGCCGCAGCAACCTGGCCTGAACCGGCGTCGGTGCTGAGGAACTCGTAGGCGCCGGCGTCACACGTGGGGGCGTTGCGCGTCGTGCCCACCATGTCCTGCCGCGCTCTGGCCCGGTGCAGTATTGGCCCAGGTTACGCGCCGGTGCGTTGGCCACCAGCCGCAGGTCCACCGTAATCGCCGGCGCTTGGTGCCCGCACAAACAGCGGCTGGTTGGGATCGTCAACAAAGTTGTTGGGGCCGTCAATCGCTGCCTGCACGATGCTGTTCTCTACCACGAGCAACTTGTTGATGGTCATGTCCGGGCGGCCGGCCCCTGCCTGGTTGCCGCTAAAGATGCTATCCTGGATCGTAATCGACTCCGGACGCTCGCTGGTAGAGTAAAGGCCGCCACCTGCTCGCGTGGCAATATTTCCGCTAAAGGTGCTGTGGCGCACGGAACCCTGCCGGCGCATAGCGATGCCGCCGCCGCTGGTCCCGATGTTGCCGCTAAAGGTGCTGTTCCTGACCGTTAGCTCCCCGTAGCTGTAGATGCCGCCACCTTCCCCTCCGTATAGAGTCGTATTGCCGATGATGTTGCAGTTGGTCACCGTCAGCGCGCCCCAACTGAAGATGCCACCCCCTGAATGCTCTCCCCCGGTAAGATACGAGCCTGTGCCGTTGCGGATGGTCAGGCCGTCCAGGGTGACCCGAGCGTCGAATGACTTAATAAAGAAGACACTGCCCACTTTGTTGCCGTCGATGATGGGGACGTCTGCGACCGTAGTCCTCTGGATCGTCAAGCTCTTGGTGATGACCACAGTCTCGACGTACGTGCCGCCGTCGACCGAAATCGTCTCGCCCGGGGGCGCGGCATTGACGGCGGACTGGATGGTCTTGTAGTAGCGCGTGGGGCCCACGGCGAACGGCGGGGGCGGGGGTAGCGCATCGGTGATGACCGTGCCCATGCCGGTTCCCCCTACGGCCGGCGCATTGGCGGACGCCGCCACGATCAGATTCAGCGGAATGTAGGGGGCGTCCGTCGTGAGCCGGCCCGGCATCACCAGCACGAGCTGGCTGCGTGGGGCCAGCGACGTGCAGGTCAGCGTGCTGCTCAACCAGCTGCACCCCGTCCCACCAGTGACGCTGAACGGCGCCGGCTCGATGCCGGCCGGCCACGTCAGGGTGACGCGTGGGTTGACCGCCGCCCCTGCCCCTGTGTTACGCACCGTGGCCGTGAAGACGACGGCCTGGTTCAGGTAGGGCCGCCCAGGGTCGGCGCTCACTTCTACCAACAGGCGCGCCGGCACCCGTGCTGCCCGATTCCGCCGTGCCCCCATCACAGGGGGCCGGCCGTGTCACGTTCACCTGGTCGTTCCCCGGGCAGGCTGCCGGCACAAGGTCGACGGCGCCGCTGGCGGTTTGCAGCGGCATGATGCCGTTGGACCCCAGCACGCCGACCTGGTCGCCGGCCCAGTTGGCGTCGGTCGCCTTACTCAATCCGCAGGAGATGTCCGACGAGACGTTGGCGCCACCGGAGTCCACCGCACCACCGCTGCAGTTGCCGCCATCGTTCTGGCTCAGCACGCTCCCCGCCAGCTTTAGCACCCCGGCGGGCTGCGTGAGCGCGCCATTGGCGTCGTAGGTGGTGGCGGCATTGTAGAAGCCGCCGCCTTTTAAGTAGGCGCTGTTGCCCGCCAGCGTCGTGAAGCGCACGATCGCCGTGCTCCCATGGTCGTTGAAGAGCGCGCCGCCCGCCCCGTCGGCCGGCGATCCACACGAATCCGTGCAGCCGCTCAGCACGAGCATGGCGAGGAAGAGCAGCAGCGTTCGCCGCTGCCACGGCCGCTTGGGCCGCCCGCCGGTTACGGTCCAGGCCAGCCCCAGCATGCTGCCACCGCTCAGCAGCCCGACGAGGCCCGGTAGCGCACTCACCGGCAGACCGGGAATCGCACCTGCCAGCGTGCCCGGGACCATGGCAGCCGCCGCCTGTCTTATCACCCGGTTGCCCGCCAGCGTACTGTTGTAGACGACCAGCAGGCCGCCGCCGCCGTTGTAGATGCCCGCGCCGTTGCCCATCACGATGGTATTGCTGACCACGGCGCTGTTGCGCACCGTCAGCGTGCCGCCGTTGACGATGCCCCCACCGCCGGCAGTTGGGCCGCTGGTCCAGCCGTAGCGCACCGTCACGCCGTAGAGTGTGACCTTCTGCCCGGGGACTACGCCGAGCACACGGCCGTTGTTTGACGCCGGCGCCGCGCCGGCCTGCAGGATCGTCTGCCATGCCCCCATGCCCATGATCAGCACGGACTTGCTGATCGGCTGGTTGGCGACAATGTACGGCGTGGCGCTTGCTGCCAGGCGGATCGTGCCGCCGTCGGGCACCACCTCTAAGGCGCGGGCAAGGGTCGCGCAGGGGCTCCCTTGGGTGGCGCAGTCGTTGCCGCCATCCGCCCCGCCCTGCGCCACGTAGCGCGTGGCCCCCGCCGTAATAAACTCCAGCGCACCGGATGCACACGGCGTGGGGCGCGGGCTGCCGGCCTGGTCGCTCCCTGTACAGAGTGCGGGGTCGGTTACGTTGTTGACCGCGAGGCTGTCCGCCGTCAGCGGCGCAGATGCGGCGTCGGGGTGCGCGGGTGCGGGGGCGTCATTGATGTCGCCGCGGCCCGTAAAGTTGCAGCTGCCGTCCTCCGCCACGTTGAAGCCGCCCGAGGTGATGGTTCCGCCGCAGCTGCCGCCCGTGTTTGCCGTCAGCACGCTGGTGCTGATGGTGAGCGTGCCGCCGTTGGCGTTAAAGACACCGCCACCGGCCCCTGCCCGGTTGGCGTAGAAGGTGCTGTGGCGGATCGTCGTCGTACCGCTGTTGTGGATAGCGCCACCGCTGCCGCTGAGGGCCCAATTGCCGCCAAACGACACGTTGTCGACCGCCAGCGTCCCACCGCTTGCCACCTGAATGGCGGCGCCATTCGTGGCGCTGCCATTGCGCACGGTGAGGCCGTGCAGCGTGAGGCTGCCGCCGCTGTTCACGCTGAAGAGTTGGCGGCCGCCGCCCCCATCCAAAATGATCGGCACGCTGCCGCTGATGGTGATGCTCTTAGCGATCGCAATCGGGCTCCCAAACAGGATCATCTGCCCCGAGACGCTGGGGTTGAAGCAGACTATGGCGCCCGGCGCGGCGTCGGCCACCGCCTGGCGCAGCGAGCCAGGGCCGGTGTCGGCGTTGGTGGTCACCGGGCAGATGGGAGTGAACGCTGCCACGAGCGTCCGATTGGCCGTGGCGGTAAAGGTGTAGATCGCCCCTGCCGCCACGACGCTGCTGTTCTCCTGCCAGCCGCCGAAGGTGTAGCCGGTGTTGGTCGTAGCCGTAACGACTACGGTGCTGCCGTAGGCATAGGTGCCGCCGCCCTGCACCGTCCCGCCCGCGGCGGCATCGGCGCTCACCGTCACCGTGTACTGGTTGAGCGCAAAGGTGGCGGTGACGACCTTGTCGGCGAGCATGGTGACCGCGCATGCGGCGGTGCCCGTGCAGTCGCCGCTCCAGCCGCTAAAGGTGGAGCTGATAGCCGGCGCGGCTGCGACGCTGACGAGCGTGTTGCTGACGTAGATGTGGGTGCCCACGGTCGGGGTCAGCACGCCGCTGCCGGTGCCGGTTTTGGCAACCGTGAGGGTGTAGAGGACATTTGCCTCCAGCGCGCCGGCGTCGCAGGGGGGCAGATGGCGCGGGTAGCCCAGCTGGTCGAGATTGGCGCAGAGGGTGGCGTCGCCGACACCGCCGAGGGATCCTACGGCGAGGGGGTCCAGCGGCGCGGTGCCGTTGGGCTGCAGGGCCAGGGTCTGCGCCTGCGCGTTGTTCTTATCCCCCGTACCTAGCAGGTTGCAGGAGGTGTCCGACACGACGTTATAGCCGGCGGAGCCAACGGTGTCGCCTGCAAAGCAGTCGCTCGGGGTGTTGCCGCTCAAGACGCTGCCGCTCAGCGCAGCGCCTAAGTAGGTGAACAGGCCGCCACCATTCCCCGTGGCGTTGTTGCCGCTCACGGTGATCTGGCTGGCCTTTAGCGTCATCCCGTTGTTGTTATAGATGCCTGCGCCGTTGGGGGCCTGGTTGGCGGCGACCGTGCTCGCGGTAAGGGTCATCGCCTTCCCGTTGAGCAGCCCACCGCCGGCGGTGGCAGCCTGGTTGGTGTTGACCGTACTGTTCAGGACCGTCAGTTCGCCGTAGTTGGCGATACCGCCGCCGCCGCTGGTCGAGGTGTTGCTGCTGATGCGGCTGCCGGTTACGGTCACTATGCCTGCACTGTCGTTGTAGACAGCGCCGCCGCCATCCGCCGTGCTGCCGGTAAGCGAGCTATTGACGATGGCCAGCATGCCGTAGTTGTTGACGGCGCCGCCCGACTCGCCTGTCCCGGGGTTGCCCTCGGTCAGCGTGAGGCCATACAGCGTAACGTTTGCCCCGGGGTTGACCTGGAGCACACGGACGGCGTTGTTGCCGCTCACGGTGATCGGCACGGTGCCGGTGATGGTAACGTTCTTGTCGATCGTGAGCTGGCTGAGGAGGGTAACGGTCTGCCCGGAGAGGGTCGCGTCAAAGCTGACCGTGCCGTCTGCGCACACATCCGCCAAGGCCTGGCGCAGGCTGCCTGAGACGGGGTCGGCGTTGTTGGCGACGGTGACGCTGCATCCCTGCGCGGGCGGCGCCGCTGCCGACACGGCCTGCACAGGTGTCGCATGAGCGATCCCACTGCGGCTGCCACCAGGCAGCAGAACACACTCAACGCAATGGCGCCTGGGAGATTCTGCCGGCGGGAAACGGGTGAGCAATCCATAGGTGTGCCCCCTTCGCATACTGATGAACCTCAGGCACAAAAAGCCGTAGTATCCACCAGGATAGGAGTCTACCCGGCGCGGATCATTTGCTCGACGAATTGTCTACTTTGCGCGGGCGTCACCGGCTAGCCGGAGCGGCGGCCCCGCACGGCTAGGCGGGGCCGATCTCGATCGCCACGTGGGGGGTTGGGTCGCGGCGGAACTTGCTCAAGAGGGTAAACATCGTGAACTGGAAGCCGTACTTGGCCTTGATGCGCGCTTCCTGTTTGGCGGCGTCGGCGGGGTCGGGAAGGACGCGGGCCTGGGCTTCGACCCAGTCGCTCTTGGGGGTGCCGCGCGAGTCGCTGACCGCGAGGCGGACGCGGCCGTTATTGCGGATGCGCTTGACCTTGCCGCTGTTGTCGACGGTCCAGACGTAGAGCTTGCCGTTCTCGGCTGCCACCCAGACGGGTGTCTTCACACCCTCGCCGCTTTTGCGAAAGGTTTCGAGCACGATATAGGTCGGATTGCCGAGGTCTGTGAGTTGCATATCTGCTGCTCCGGTTTGGATGGTGAGGATAGTGTGATGGAGATAGTATAGCGCATCGCGGCGGGGTTATGGGGAAGGAGGCTTCCGGGAAGGGGCGGGCTTCCCGGAAGAGGCGGGCTTCCCGGAAGAGGTGGCCCGGGGGCGGATCGGTGGGGCTGGCGAAAGTCCATCAATTGGCGGATTCAGGTCTAGGCCCAAAGGACCATACTTGGAAAATATATTGCGGTGCGGGCCACCTCAAGCTAGGAGGTTCTTAGATGAACAGCGCCCGTCTTAGTTTCAGCAGTCGCAGCAGTTTGGTTGCGGAGCGAGTTGTACCGTGGTGGTGGGTCGGGATTGGCGTGGTGAGTCTCTGTGTGGGCATGGTCTGCCTGGCCCCGGCTGCACAGGCGGCCGATCGGTGTGTGAACCCTGCCGGCACAAGCCCTTGCACAAGCACGATCCAGGCAGCGGTAAACGCGGCCGCCAGCGGTGATACGATTACGATCGCAAGCGGCACCTACATCGAAAACGTCATCATCAGCGGCAAAGTCTTGACCCTGCGCGGCGGCGGGGCAGCAAACACCATCCTGGACGGCAGTGCCACGGAGCGCGTGATCCGCACCACCGTTGCGCTTACCCTCACAGACCTGACCGTGCAGAACGGCCTCAGCAACAGCACCGGCGGCGGCGTGTACGTGTCAAACGGGCCGTTGACGCTAGATAATGTCGACGTTCTCAGCAACACCGCGTCCGGCAGTGGGGGCGGCGTGTGGGCCAGCGGTGCGATGACGGTGACCGGCGGCCTGTTCCAAAACAACCTCTGCACGGGAAGCAGCTGCAACGGGGGTGGGCTTTATGGCGGCGAAACGTTGGTGCTGAGCGGTACAAAGTTTGTCAGCAATACAGCGCAAGTTAGTGGCGGCGGGAGCTATAACATCAATACGGCACAGGTCACCGACGCTGAATTTCGCAACAATACCTGCGCCGGAACCAGCAGCCACGGCGGTGGCATGTTCGCCGGGTCGGGCTTGACGGTGGACAACACACTGGTTATGAGCAACACCGCCAGCACCGATGCCGGTGGCTTCTACGTGAATGGTCCGGCAGAGGTTAGCGGCGGCCTTTTCCAAGCCAACACCTGCACCGGCGCTGATTGCACGGGCGGCGGGCTTTTTATCGCCGGCGTGTTGACGATCACGGGCACGCAATTTGTCGAAAATGCGGCCGTGCAAAAAGCCGGCGCGCTGTACAGCTACGCCAACGGAACGGTGGACTCGGCCACATTCATGCGCAATCGCAGTACGAATGGGGCGGGGATCTATGCATCAGCCAAGCTGACCGTGACCAACTCTGTGTTTATCGCCAATACGGCGAGTTATGGCGCCGGCATCAACCAGAATGGCAGCCGCGACGCGTCCATAGTCAATGCGCTGTTTGTAGGCAACACGGCCACCACTAAAGGCGCTGCTCTCTACCTTGGATCCAGCGGCGTGGTGACCGTCGCGCAGACGACAGTCGCAAGCTCCACGGTGGGCGGGAACGCCGCCATCTATGTGCACACCGGAACGGTCCGTATCACCAATACGGTCGTCGCCAGCTATACCAAAGGCATCGACACTGACGGCGGCACGGTCACATCCGACTATAACTTCTTTAGCCACGCCCCGACGGCCGTCATCACCGGCAGCCACAGCATCAGCGGCACGCAATATCTGCTCTTCGTAAACGCGGCTGCCGACGACTATCGTATTGCGCTGGGCAGCCCGGCCCCGGCCCATGGACTAAACCTGGGCGTGGAGACCGACCTGAACGGTGCGGCGCGCAGCGACCCGCCCACGATCGGCGCCTACGAAGGCACACCCTATCCCTATCTCCGGCTGACCAAAACGGTTGCGCCCGCCACTGAGGTAGCGCACCGGGGCGTGCTGACCTACACGCTCAACCTGGTTAATGACGGCAGCCTGGCTGACGCTGTGCGTTTCACCGATACGCTGCCGGCGGACGTCAGTTTTGGCGGGTGGATCACCGCACCGGTTGCTGTGAACCAGGAGGGCCAGGACATTGCGTGGACGGGCACGCTGCCCGACCTGAACGCGATTAGCATGGTCTTTACCGTCACCCATGACAGCGCCTACAGCTCTATCATCACCAATACCGGCTGGTACAGCGGATCGGCGCAGGCCGGTGCGGCGGCCGCAGGGGTAAAGGTTGAGGATACGCCCGCCTGCTTTGCCACCCTGGATGACGGGGCGACCGTCTACCAGAGCGACGACGCGTCCGCACTGCAAGCAGCGGTCGCAGCGGCAAGTGCGGGCGGGGTGGTCAAAGTGGCGGGGCGCTGCGCCGGCGCAGGGCAAATCCTGGCCGTCCCGCGCGCGTTGACGTTGGCCGGCGGTTACACCACGACTAACTGGCTGACTGCCTACCCGAACACGCAGCCGACAACGCTCGACGCCCAGGGCTCAGGACGCGTCGTGAATGCGACCGCGGCGCTGACACTCACCGATCTAACCGTACAGAACGGCAATCGGTCCGGCTACGGTGGCGGGGTGAATGCAAGCGCCGCCGCCCCGTTGGTGCTGAACAACGTCAATGTTTTCAGCAACACATCAGGCACCTCCAACGGGGGCGGCGTGTATGCGGCGAGCTCGCTCACAGTGACCGGCGGCTTGTTCGAGAACAACCGCTGCACCGGCAGCTGCTATGGCGGTGGGCTCTATGCCGGCAGTACGCTGGTAGTAACCGGCACGCAGTTTATCAGCAACTCAGCCGTAACGCGTGGCGGCGGTCTGTATGCAAATTCCGTGCTGACGCTTACCAACGCGCAGTTTATTGCCAATGGGGCGCTGGAAGGCGGCGCGATCTACCAGAGGGGAACGAATAACGGCTGGGTGGCCAACGCCCTGTTTGCGCGCAACACTGCCGGTTTCGGGGCCGCATTCTATGCTGCCTCCTCGGGCGTCGTTTCAGTCGTGCAAAGCACCATCGCCAGCCCTACAGTGGGCGCGGGGCCTGCGATCTATGTGAATGCCGGCAGCGTAGGCATCACCGATACGCTCGTGGCCAGCTATACGGCCAGCATCCAGACCAACACGGGCACAGTCAGCGCCGACTACGACCAGTTCTACAACGCGCCCACCAGCGTCAACATCGGCAGCCACAGCATTACCGGGGCCGAATATGAGCTCTTTGTCGATGCCGAGGGCGACAACTATCGGCCTGTGCCCGGTGAACCGGGATCTGACCATGGGATCAACCTGGGGGTGAGCACCGACCTGGACGGCACGCTGCGCAGAGACCCGCCCACGATCGGCGCGTATGAGGCCGAATACAAGCCCGACCTGCAGCTGGCCAAAACAGTCGTGCCGGCTGACGATGTCGCGTTTGGCGGCATCGTCACCTTTACCGTGCGGCTCGACAATGCAGGTGCGCTGGCAGTCGCTGATGCCGCGATCACCGACACCTTACCGGCAGGCGCCGCGTTTGCCTATTGGGTGACGCAGCCTGCAGGCGCTGCCAACAACGGCGGCCGCATAACCTGGAATGGGGCCATTGACGCCGGCGCACCGATTACCGTCGCCTTTGCCGTTAGCAACACGGCCAGCGGTGGCGCAGTCGTCACCAACACCGCCGTCTACAGCGGCGCGGCGTTGTCCGGCAGCGCGACCGCAAGCTATACGGCCACCAGCAAGTACTACCCAGCGCACTCCGGCACGTGGAGCGAAGTCTTCGGTCCCTGCGCCGGCGTGTGCAATTATGTCATTCCCACGGGGATCACGGTCACCCTGGACGCCGACCTCGACCTGGCCGGCGATTTCACCGTCGAGCCGGGGGCGACCTTTAACGCCAACGGCAAGACGGTCACCCTCAGCGGCAGCAGCCCGCAGACCTTGACCGGCAACCCGCTCAATTTCTACAACCTGGTGCTGAACAAGACCAACAAGACCGACCGCGTGACCATCGTGGGCAAGCTCAAGGTGGCGAAGAAGCTGACCATTACGAAGGGCAGCCTGATCAGTGCCAGCGACTACGGCGACGTGGAGATCGCGGCAGAGGGCGTGATGACCCTCACGCACCCGATCAGCATCGGCGGCAGCTTCACCAACTCCGGCCAGCTCAACACCGCCGGCTTTGCAGTCAGCTTTGACGGCTGGTTGGAGCAGGGCGCGGGTCCAAACGTCGAGCAGAATCTCACGCTCAACGTGCTGACCTTCTTTGACGATCTCAACGTGATGACGGGCACGACGCTGGTCGAAGCCGTCACCGACGACAACGCCTATCTCACCGGGGCGCTCACCAACTACGGCGTGATCCGCAAGACGCAGCCGATCAGCGGGCCGGCGCAGTACTACTTTGGCCTGGCCGGCGGCTATGCCGAGGCCCATATGGAAGTGGACGCGGCCGAGCCCGGCACGCTGACGGCGCTCCAGGTGGACCGCATCGACAGCAGCCCGCTCGGTGCGCCTGGGACCACACCGCTCTACTGGCAGATTACGCCCGCCGGTGCAGGCTACAATGTCACGGTGACCCTGCCGTATGTTGGAGTGACCTACCCCGGCGCCTGCCGCCGCACAGCCGGCAGCAGCTGGGACTGCGGGCAGTCGGCGTTTAGTGCCACAACTGTGACCCGCCGCAACGTGACCGCCTTCTCCGACTGGGCGGTGTTTGAACTCCAGCCGACGACGACCACGTTGGCGGCCGGTCCGAATCCGGCGATCTTGGGCCAGACCGTGACGTTCACGGCCACGGTGGCGGTCAGCGCCGCTGCGGCAGGCACGCCGACGGGCATTGTGACCTTCACAGCGGACGGCAGCGCCATCACCGGCTGCAACCTGCTCACCTTGATCAACGCCCAGGCCGGCTGCACGACCGGCGCACTCACAGCCGGCAGCCATGCGATCACGGCCGAGTACGTGGGCGACGCGACCTTTCTCGGCAGCACTGCGCCGGCCGTGGACCAGGTCGTCCAGGCGCTGCCGGTCGCCGTCAACGACGCTGCCGGCACACAGCAAGCTACGCCGGTGACGGTCGCCGTGCTCGCCAACGATATCAACCCGGCCGGCGGCGCACTGGTTGTAGCGGAGATTACTACGCCGGCCGGGCATGGGGCTGCCGAGATTGCGCCGGGCGGCAGTGCGGTGCTCTATACGCCGGCCGAGGGCTTTGCGGGCCTCGACAGCTTTGTCTATGTTGCCCGCGACAGCAACGGCAATACCGACGATGCGCTGGCCGCGATTGTGGTCACGGCCAAGAGCCAGACCGATGAGCCGCCGCAGATCGAAGCGGTGGATCCGCTGGTGACCAGCACCAAACCGTTCACCAGCCCGAATGCCGGCGTCGAAGTCCAGCTGCCGGCCGGGTTCTTCACCGGCACGCTGACCGAGAAAGACATTCTCTTCCTCAGCTACACGGCGGTCGTGACGCCGACCGAGCAGACGCACAACCCACCCGGCAACCTCAGATTCGGCAACTTCGAGTTTGACCTGACCCTGTTCTTTAACAACGAACCGCAGCACGGCGCGCAGTTTGCCGTACCGATTACCGTGACCATCAATTACAATCCGGCCATATTGATCGGGAGCAGAGAGGATTCGCTCAAGGTCTACTACTGGAACGGTGCAGCCTGGGAGGCAGTCGGGCATCACCGTCATCGGCCGCGACCTCGGCAACCACACCATCGTGCTCGCGATTTCACATCTGAGCCACTTCGCCTTCTTCGCCGACCTGCCGACCGAACTCCCACCGGGCCCAGAGCCCGAAGTGGCGCACCGGCTGTACCTGCCCCGCGTGATGTGCGCCGGCAGCGCCGCCGCAGGCGAGTTGGGGGGCGATGCGGAAGTAGAGATAACGCAACGGGTGTATTTGCCCGTGCTGCAGCGGTAAGCAGGCAAGCCGGGGGAGGGGGGCGTACAACCAGCGTACGCCCCTGGCTTGTGCGCGGAAGTCATCTATTTGGGTGCGCGTTTCACGAATTTGGCTGCGTAGCCCGCACGGTGCGTGCGGGGCGGCCGTCGGGCCACACGCGTGGGCGGCAACACGGGCACGTGGGCGTGCCCCAGACCCGCACGCGGCGTGCGGGCTACGCGGGAGGTTAGTGCGGGCATGTTTAAAATCGTGAAACGCACAGCATCCATTTTTGCAGCTTGACAAGCGGGGCAAGCCGCGCGTAAAATAAAAATCGAACGTTCGATTTATTTATCATGCGAACAGGACACGAGGATGCCAAAGGTCAGTGAAGAACACGCCCTGGCGCGGCGCCAGCAGATCATTGACGCCGCCTACCGCTGCTTTGCGCGCAAGGGGTTTCACCAGGCGACGATGCGCGATATCTACGAGGAGGCGGGGCTGAGCCCGGGGGCGGTCTATCACTACTTCGACAGCAAGCACGACATTATTGCGGCGAGCTTTGACTTTGATCACGAGCGCAGCAGCGAGCTGTTTGCGGCGGCAGCGGCGAGCGAGGATCCGTTGGGGGCACTGGTCGAGCTGCTGAGCTTTCTGGTCCACGGGCTGAAAGGGGCGGCGGAGCTGAACGCGCCGCGGGTCAACGTGCAGGGCTGGGGAGAGGCGCTGGTCAACCCCACGCTGCGGGAAACGGTAGTGCGGGTGCTGGGCATCTACCGCGAGGCCGTGACGGAACTCGTGCGGCGGGCGCAGGCGGCGGGACAGATCGATCCGGCGGTCGATCCCGCCGCGCTGGCCAACACGCTGCTGTCACTCTACTACGGGCTGGAGCTGCAGCTGGCGCTGGAGCCCCAGGTGGATGTGGAGGGGTATTTGGCGGCGGTGAAGGGGCTGCTGGGGGTGAAGGGGTGAAGTGCTCCCAGGTTGAGGTTGTGTGGTGGTGAAGGCGGGAGGTGCAAAGATGGGAGTTCAGATGGCGACAGCGGCGACACAGGCGACAACGGCGACACAGGCGGATGCGCAGCCGGTGCCGGCTGCGGTGGACGCGGAAAAGGTGCGGGCAGAGTTGGAGGCGGCGTTAGAGGAGGCGCGGGCGGCGTTTCACCGGCTGGTGGCGGAGGCGGGGCCGCGCTGGCGGGAGAAGAGTGCGACCACGGATTGGACGGTGGGGGAGGTGCTGGTACACCTGACGTGGGCGCTGGAATACCTGCCCAAGGAGGTGGAGATGGCACGCAAGGGGAAGGGCATGTTTAACATGCCGCAGTGGATTGCGAACCCGGCGAGCTTCTGGATCATCCGGCGGCAGGCGCGCAAGAGCGACCCCGCGGCGCTCGTCCGCCGCTACGATGCGGCGATGGATGCGACCCTGGCCGCGCTGGCGACGGTGCCCGACAGCGATTGGGGGCTGGGAGCGCGCTTTTACGGCCACGGGTTCTACACGGTGGCAGACTTGTTTGCTACGCCCGGCCAGCACCTGGCGGAGCACACGACGCCGCTATGAGCGACCGGATTTTCATCAGCACGCTGGGACGGGGGCTGGCGCGGGCAGCCTGTGCGCCGGGTGGGGAGGCGGTGGTCGAGACCCTGCTGGAGGACACGGCGGTGACGTGCCTCGCGGCGGACCCGCTGCAGGCGGGCAGGGTGTATGCCGGGACGCAAGGGCGCAGCGTGCTGCGGTCGGACGACCGGGGGCCGCAGCTGGCGGGCGCTGGGGCCGCTGGAGGGCGCAGGGGCGACGGTCAAGGCGATCGCCGCCAGCCCGCGGCAGAGGGATGTCGTGTATGCGGGGACGAAGCCGGCTCGCCTGTTCAAGTCGCAGGATGGCGGCGCGAGCTGGCACGAACTTCCGGCGTTGCGGCGCATCCGCGGGCGGCGGTTCTGGTTTTCGCCGGCCGAGCGGCCTTTTACGGCCTACGTGCAGGCCATTGCGCTTTCGCCGTGCGACGCCGAGCGGATCGTGGTGGGCATCGAGTTCGGCGCCACGGTGGTGAGTGATGACGGCGGGAGGAGCTGGAGCAATCACCGGCGCGGGTCGCTGCGCGACTGTCACAACCTGTGCTTTCATGCGGCGGACGGCAGCTGGGTGTACGAGGCGGGCGGGACTGGTGGGGGAGCGGCATTCAGCCGCGACGGCGGGCACACCTGGACGCAGGCACGGGCGGGGCTCGACCGGCACTACGGATGGGCGGTGGCGGCCGACCCCACAGACCCAGCGACGTGGTATGTGGCGCTGGCGCCGGGTCCGGCGCAGGCGCACGGTGAGGAAGGGGCACAGGCAGCCATCTTCCGCCGCGAGGGTGAGGGGTGGCGGCGGCTGGCGGGGGGGCTGCCGCAGCCGCTGCCGTACATGCCGTATGCGCTGGTGACGGATCCACGTGAGCCCGGGGCCTTGTATGCGGGGATGAGCAGCGGGGAGATCTGGCGCAGTGGGGATCGGGGCGACAGCTGGGCACGGCTGCCCCTGCGGATGCCGAAGATCCGGCAGGCGTTGGTGCTCGTCTAGGGCTAGTCAAGGGTGTGGAGTCTGTAGGGCAGGCGCGCAACGACACGGCAGGCGTGCAACGACGCGCCGAGCGCGTGGGGGGCGGTGCGGAGGGAATGGCTAGGGGCGCATGAAAGCGCTCTCTTCTGACCACGAAGTGACGACAAGGCGGAAGATATCGGACTCGGTCACGATGCCAACCACACGGCCTTCCTCGACGACGGGGAGCGTGCTGATTTGATTTTCGAGCATCTGTTCGGCCGCCTCCTGGAGCGTGTCGCCGGGGCCGACGGTGATGGGGTCGGTCGACATCACGTCGCCGACGGTGAGGGGGGAGGACTGGAGGACGGCAGTCGCTTCGCGCGCGCTGAGGGCAGCGGCGGGGAGGGCGCGCTGGATGTCGCTGAGGGTGATGATGCCGGCGAGCTGACCGTGCTGGAGCACAGGCAGGCGGCGGACCTCGTTTTCGACCATGAGGGCGTAGGCGTCGTAGAGCGACAGGGCGGGGCCGGTGGTGATGGGGTCCTTCGTCATCAGGTCACGCACCTGAAGTCTGCGATGTTTCATAGGTCTTCCTCAGTCTGCATCCAAAGCGCAGCGTGCACAGGCGGCGGTTGGCGGCCGGGATAGTGGGTGCCCTGCAGCCATCCTTATTATCGCGCCGTTTTCCGGAGGTGGGAGTGGGCAAAATGGAGAGCGTAACAGGCTTGGGACAAGACAAGCGAAAGCCAAGCTGCCGGCGGGCGGTACTCGAGCGCCTGTCTCCACCACGCGGGGAAACCGCCTTGCGCATCTCTACGCTACCACGCCGCCCGTGAATGATTCGTGAATTCTCGCGCCTACCGCCACGGGATCCCGCTCTGCATCCGGCGCCATCCTGACGGCGAACTCACCGGTGACCGCATCCGACCCTACCCAACTCCCGGCAGACCGAAGGTCGGCGCTTACTTCTAGGAGGTGTCGCTTCCGCTTCAATCGGCCGGATCCCCGGTCCAGTGGCTGTGTCGCCGATCTCCCCGCCGTTCTGTCTGTCCGCTGCTTAGCCAAAACCCGCCCTGGGGACAATCTCGGTCTTCGCGGACTTGGTAACCCATAAGAGCGTCACATGCCCTTGGAAGTGCCTGCGGGCAACTCCTCCGGCACAAGGCAGGTGCTGCAACCTCTCTGTCATGCACCTTCCACGCGTTTTCCACGCGCTTGCGTTGTATTCTGCAGAGTATGGAGGGAGATGCCGGTCGATAGCATGTAACAGCAACATGCAAATGGGGTTGGGTGCTAGTCTGGCGGGCGAGGGGGGTGATGGCGATGGCCAGTAAGTCGCTGCTCTATTGCCGGCACCGGGCGACACATATAGCGAAACAAGAGCTGTGATGGTTCATTCTCTGCATGACGTAGGTTGACACTTCTTCAGGCACCTCGGAAATCTTTGGACTGGGTTGTAGGCCGGCTCTTTCCGCAAGGCAAGGGTTCAAATGGACTGCTCGATGTCGTTGCATGCTTTATCAGGAGATTTCCCAATGAAAAGTGTACGAACGAGCCTAATAGTGCTCTTTACTTTGCTCGCTAGCCTTGTGCCTGGCATGCCTGTCGCAGCGCAATCGCCGATCACAGAGTTTGAAGCTTACCAGACGGCCATCGACCAAATCGCCTGGGCGACTGTTGTTTCAACAGGCCACGTCATCCATACCCACGGGGATGTTTACGTAAGTCCGCTTGTTTCAGCAGACAGCCGCATCCAAGGGAGCATTGTGGTCATCTACGACAAATGCACGTTAGACCCCGTTACCAGCTTGGGGCCGTGCCAAGGCACCTTCCGCATCGACCCTGCGTTCGATTCAGGCAGCGCTTGGGAAGGGACGTGGACTTCCGTGCCCATCCTGGGCCAACTGCCAATGAACCGCACATTGGCTACTGGCCATGGTAAAGGGCTTGGGCGACTGGGGGGAATGAAAATTGTGTTCGATTTTGCTTTGACGGACACCTACCCGTTCGGGATATACACGGGGCGCATCATCAGGACTTCGTCTTGACCCGCTCCTTTGGACAAAACTATCTGAGACACTGTTTGAAGAGCCCGGTTCGCAGGGTTCGAGGCGCTGGTTTGCCGGTGACTCCGCCGTTGTAGTGGCCACGTCGCTGCTCACAGACGGCGAAATCTTTCCATAACCACCGCCGCTGCAACTTTTCAAGCAGTTTCCGATCTCGACTTTGTCCGTTTGGTGTTGCGGAGCTACGCCTGCGTGCCGGTCACGCGAGGTGTAGTAATGGCATATCGTTGTGAGAATATGCCATCCAATCATTCATGGGCTCAGTGGGTCGCCCACCCACAGGCGGGCGGCGCCCAGGCTTATCCAATCAGAACAAGAGAAATCAGTGAGAGGAGCGAGCGTTATGCTGCACAGGAATCGCTGGTGGATCGGATTGGTGCCGGCAGCTTTGGCAGCCGTACTGCTGGTGAGCGGCTGCCGGCCGGTGGTACGGACGGAGAGTCCAGCGCAGGCGGCGGCGTACCAGCCCCCCAAGGTGCTGGTACACGGCGCCCAGATTCACAGCCCGAATGGGATCAAGGCGGGGCCGGACGGGAATCTCTATGTGGCCAGTGTGAACGAGCAGGCCATCCTGGTCATCGACCCGGACACGGGGGAGATCGTCAAGCGCCTGGGGCCGGAGGTGGGCATCGACGGGCCGGACGACCTGGCCTTTGGGCCGGACGGTTCGATCTATTGGACCGACTTCTTCAAAGGCAGCGTCGGGCGGCTGGGGCCCGACGGCAGCACCAGCAGCCAGATGGTGGGGCCGGGGGTGAACCCGATCGCCGTTGCGCCGGACGGGCGGGTGTTTGCCGGGCTAGCGTTTTTGGGCGATGCGCTGTACGAACTCGACCCAAAGCTGGCCGCGCCGCCGCGCCTGCTGGCCGAGGGGCTGGGTGGGTTGAACAGCTTCCAGTTTGGCCCCGACGGCAAGTTATATGCGCCGGTGATGGAGAAGGGGCAGGTGGTGCGGATCGACGTTGATGCAGACCCGATCACGGTCGACGTGATGGCCGAGGGACTGAGTTGGCCCGTGGCCGTGAAGTTTGACATGCAGGGACGCCTGTATACGACCAACCCACCCGGCATCGTGCGCGTGGACATGGCGACAGGCGCCACGGAGCCAGTAGCGAACGTGCCCTATGGCATCGACAACTTCGCCGTGGATGCCCAGGACCGCGTGTTTGTTTCGCTGCTGGCCGAAGGCACGGTGGGCGAGGCGCTGCCCAATGGCGAGCTGCGCATGCTGGGAGCGGCGGGCATGGTGATGCCCGGCGGCGTGGTCGTGGCGCCGCGGGCGGACGGCGAGTCGGTGTACGTCGCCGACGGCTGGCTGCTGGATGAATTTGACGGCGCGACCGGCGAGCTGCGGCGCAAGGTGGACAACCTGGGGCCGAACACGGTGGCATGGGACGGCGACAACCTGCTGTTTTCCGGCTGGTTCAGCAACGGGGTGGTGGTTTGGAATCCGCAGACCGGGAAAGTGGTCGAGGAGTATTACGACTTCGCCATGCCGATCAACGCCGTGCGGTTCGGGGGTGACCTGGTCGTCGCCGAGCTCGGCAGCGGGAGCGTAGTGCGGGCCAATGGGGCGGACCCCAGCCAGCGGACCACGTTGATCAAGGATCTGGGCGTGCCGGCCGGCCTGGCGACCGACGGCGAGGCGTTGTGGGTCGGCGATCGTGCCGGCGGGAACATCTGGCAGCTGGCGGCCGGGGGCGCGCTGCTGCCGGCGCCCAAGCTCTTGGCGAGCGGGCTGGACCGGCCCGAAGGCATCGCGGCGGCGGATGGGAAGCTGTTGGTAGCCGAGGCAGGGACGGGGCGGCTGCTGGCGGTCGACCTGGCGACGGGTGAGATGAGCACACTGGCCGAGGGGCTGGAATTCAGCCCAGGCGCGCCGGAAGGGGGGCCGCCTACGTTTGTCATGAACAGCATGGCGGTTGACCCGGCGGGCGTCATTTACGTCACGGGGGACCGCGCCAACGTGCTGTACCGGATCGAACCGGTCGAGTAAGGAGATGGCAGGCGCCGGTCTCCTGGCGTGAGAGTTGGCGCCTGCCGGATGGGCGTATTCAGGACGCAGAGTTCCCTGCGGCCGGCGTTTAACATTCGCATTCCAACTTCACAAAGAGAGACACACAATGAGACAGTCTGCAATCGTTCTGGGTGCCGTGCTCCTGCTGCTTGTAGCGGCGGTGCCGGTGGCGGCAGTGGCGCCCGTCGAAAACAGCGGGCCAGTGAATGACGACTTCTATCTGTTCTCCTGCCCGCAGGGATTTGACGTATACGACTATGATGTGGGGCAGTGGACGGAGAGGGTGTATTTCGACCAGGCGGGCGTTCCGGTCGGATCTGTGGGGCACAAGCGGGGTGTGGACACACTGCACCGCGAGCACGATCTCAGCGTGGTCTTGGCGCATTCCTATAGTCTGAACTGGAAGTGGAATGCGGCTACGGACGACCTGAAGTTCAGCGGGTCTGTGTTCAACGTCCACTTGCCGCAAACCGGCCTCGTCTTCAAGTCCTCCGGCATGGGCATCTTTGACGATCCGAATGCGCCGGATCCGTTCAAGCGCGCCGGGCTCGAATATTTCGACATCGCAACGGCGTGTGAATATCTGGCGCCCAAGCCGTAGCGAACAAAGCGGCAGGGCCGCATTCAGGCAGCACCTCACCCTTGGCGGTGAGGTGCTGTTGTTTTGGGCACGGATCTGGCGCTTGTGCGGCACGGATGGCGTCCCAGTCAAGCACCAACACCAGCCTGCCGGCAGCGGGATGCCTGCTATTGGCGCTGCTGGCGCTCCGGCCCCCACAGGCGGCAGCACAGCCTGCCCCCTTCCACCCTATCATCGTCGATCTGGGCGCCATCTGCGGCGGCGGAAGCTTTGCCACCGCGGTGAATGAGAACGGCGTGGTCGCCGGCAGCTGCGACGTCCCCGCCCCCCTGTCTGGGAGCATCCAACATGCCGGCCTTTGGTATCAGAATCGCTGGACCGACCTCGGCACCCTGGGCGGCCCTGACAGCACCGCCACTGCGATCAACGAGCAGGACCAGGTCGTGGGTACCAGCAGCAATGGGGAGATGAAGCAGACCCACGCCTTTCTCTGGGACGACGGCGTCATGACCGACCTGGGGGATCTCGGCTTTCCGAGCAGGTACGAAAACAGCATAGCGTACGGCATCAACGACCTGGGCCAGGTGGTCGGCAGCAGCGGCCCGCCCGGTTTAGCGAGCAGCGCCTTTGTCTGGGTGGACGGCGTGATGGTGCCTCTGCCCTCGCTCGGCGGGCCGAACACCAATCTGGGCTGCACCGCCAATGCAATCAACAGCAGCGGCCTCGCCGCCGGCTACTGCACGACCCCATCCAACATCATGCACGCCGTCCTCTGGGACTTGTGGGATAACACGAGCCTGTATTTGCCGGCGATCGCGAGTTAGGGGGAATGCCGTTGCGAGGGGTAGGGGGCACAAGGTCCGGCATGGAATGCAGGCGAGGACGCCTGCGGTCCGAGGGGGGCCGGACCTTGTGCCTCTACGTTATTTGCGTGCCGGTACGGGCTGGCCGAAGGCGGCCTTGGTGCCGGGGAGGAAGGCCAGGATCAGGACCAGGATATTAAGCAAGGCCGGGATCGCGACGGCCTGCACGGTGGTCTGGCCGAAGATGGCGAAGAGCAGGAAGATCAGGTTAATGACGGCGATGACGACCATGAAGAGCCAGCCGGAGGGGTTGAGGTTCCAGATCCAGCCGGCGACCATGAACCAGATCACGCCGACGATGACTTCCATGAGGGCGGCGAACCAGTTGGCCTGGGGCATGACGAACTTGTACTCGCCGAGCAGCGTAGTGATGGTGACCGGCAACCAGCCCATATAGCGGGCGGCGTCGACGAAGGCCATGAGGCCGGCCAGGACGGCGACGATGGCCAGGATGACGATGACGACGGTGCGGTGGCGCTGGACGGGAGCGGGTGCAGGAGCGGTAGCCATGGATGATTCCTTTCGCTTGAGAGTAGATAGTACGGATGCAGCTTGCAGCCGCGATGCGAGAATATTATAGCAGAAGAAGGGCAGAGGCGATTATCCAGGCCCGAGAGGCGAGGCCCACGCTCAATTCCAGACGCCGACAGTAAACGCTCACGCCGCGACGTTGGCCTGGAGCAAGTCACGGGCCACCCCGGCCGACCGGTACAAGTTTCGCACGGCACCGCTGCGCAATGTGGCGCTAGCGGCCGTTATCCGTCCTATGGCCCAGTCATTCCTCCACCGCGCCCAACGCCTTAAGGGTGACCTTCTGCGCATCACTGATCCCGGTGATGCCCGTGATGTTCATGTCTGCATAGGGGCCAGGCGCGCGTAAAGTCTCGCAGCAGGTTCTGGTCGCTAGATCCCAAAGGCGCACCGTGCCATCGACGCTGCCACTGACCAGAAGCGGCGATGTCGGGCTGAAATCCAATGCGCGCACGACGTCTGTGTGCCCCGATAGTGGCAAGGGCGATTCGTCCGTGCGCCAGCGCCAGAGGTAGATAGCGAAGTCAATCCCGCCGTATGCTAACCATTCCCCATCTGGACTAAACGCCACGACCCGGTCGCCCATGCTCGCCGGCTTTTGCACGGCATAACACTGCCCGGTGACGGCGTGCCACAGGCGCAGCGTATGGTCAAAGCTGATGGTGGCAATTGTGCCGCCGTCGGGACTTATGGCGACACAGGAAACGGTCGTCGTATGACCGGTCAAAATATGGCGCGTCTCACCGCTCGCCACATCCCAGATGCGCGCGGTACCGTCCAAGCTGCTGCTGACGAGCGTGCGACCATCCGGGGTAAAAGCCACGCTGGTGACCTCAGCCCCGTGGCCGAGCAAAAGCCGATGGTGATGCGAGTGCCACCGCAGATTTTCGGCCAGCGGCCAGAGCCTGATCGTGTGATCAACGCTGGAGGAGGCTAATAAAGCGCCATCCGGGCTAAAGACCACGGAGAGCACCGCGTTGGTGTGACCTTGCAGCGTATGCACCAGTTGACCGGTCGCAAGCGACCATAAACGCACACTTTGGTCGGCGCTGCCACTCACCAGAATGTGCCCTTGGGGCTGGAAGGCCAAGGCGCAAACAAAATGGGCTTCACTCTGCAAACTGCGAATGAGCAGGCCGGCATCCGCCGCCGGTGGCGCCCATGCCGGCGCGCATGGCGCAGGGGCCCGCCACAAACGGACGAGCCGTTCCGTCCCCCCGCTGGCCAACAGCTGCCCATCAGGGCTGAAGCGCACACTATTGACACCATGTTGGTATGCTTGGAGTGAATAAAGCGCTTGACCGGTTTCCGTATCCCAAAGATAGACTTTTTGGTCAGCACCGCCACTGGCAAGCAGCCGGCCATCCGCGCTAAAGGCCAGTGCGAGCAGCTCATGGGTATGACCTGCTAACGTGTAGAGCAATTCCCCAGACAGCGACCATAAGCGCACCGTCTGGTCGGCGTTGCCACTGGCCAGCAGTTGACCTCGGGGCTGAAAACGCAAGACGCGCATGATACTGGTATGCGCTTTGGGGAGCGAAAGACGGCACGCTTGCGTCTTGAGATCCCAAACGCGTATGGCGCCCCCATGATCGCCGCTGGCCAACTGTGTACCATCCGCAGAAAAGGCGAGCGCCCCCACTTCACGCGTATGGCCATGCAGTGTACTGATTAGCCGGCCTGCGGGGGGTACGCCCCCGATGTCCCATAGGCGGATGGTATGATCACTGCTGCCACTGGCCAGGATGGTGCCGTCGGGGCTAAAGGCCAGCGCCTCGATCCCATGTTCATGACCGGCCAGCTGCCGGAGCAGCCGGCCGGTGCGCACATCCCATAGGTAGACAAATGGGTCGTCGGCTGCGCCGCTGGCCAGCAGAGTGTTATCAGCATTCAGGGCCAATGCATAGAGTGTGCTGGTATGGCCGTACAGGGTCTGCAGGTGGGCGCCATTGGCCGCCGACCAGATGCGGATCACATTGTCTAAATCCCCGGCCGCGACCAGCTCGCCATCTGGGCTGAAAACGATCGGATCGGCGCCATTGCTTGGGCTGCGGAGGGCAGCCATGAGTTGGCCTTCGACGGCATGCCAGAGACAAAGATCGCGATCGTCGACGCCTCCAATGACAACCTCGCCCGTGGCGGCAATTTTCACGGCGCCGGTGCTGATGCGCTGGGTAAAGGTCGAGTGGGCCAGGTCCGCGCCCCCAAAATTGAGGGCCGTGAGCATGGTCCCACGCAAATCGGCCTGCCATACCGCGAGCTGAGAAAAGTCGTAACCGGTCAAGTCCACACGCCAGTAGATGAGCAGGTTTAGCAAATTGCCCCCAGCATAGCCGGGCTGGCGCGCCGCTGTGCGCAAGGTAGCCAACAGGTGCGGGACGATAAGCCAGCAATTTTGCCTGGCCCAGCTTCGCGACCAGGCGCTCGGCAATCGGCTGCAGGATCAGCCGCAGCTGGCTCTGCCGCACATACTCTTTGGCCTCCGCTTTGAGCAAGGCGAAATGGTTGAGGAATGAATTTGCAATTGCTTGTAAATCGTCCGGCGGAAAGCGGAAATCGTCCTCGATTTCCCGACACACCTGCTCTATCAGATAGTCAGTGGTGTACTCAATAATCACGTTTTGCAGGGTAAGACTATCGCCGACCTTTTCCAACAGCGACCGCCGGTGCAGCGCATGGAGGGCTTCCAGCAATTCGCCGGTCGTTACCGGTTGCACCAAATCGCTGCGCAGCATCTGCACCGTGCTCGCCTCGCGCTCAATCGCCAGCCAGATGAGCAGGTCGCGTTCGAGCGGGGAGAGACGGGCAAATTGTTGGTCAAGCACCTCGCGCATGCCGTCAAAAACGGTGCCTTCTGCGCGCGCAAACGCGGCGAGATCGCCGCCAAAGAAATCGACAATGGTGGCGGCCGCAATCTGTAACGCCAAAGGATTGCCAGAGTAGTTGGCGACCAACGCCGCAGCAGCTTGGGACGAGGCATGGAGACCATTGCTCTGCAAGAGCGCGTACCCTGCTTGTAGATCCAATCCGGTCAGCGCCAGGAGACGGACGCGCCCGTGCACTTGGGCTTGCCGGCCCAAGCGCGCCAGGGCATAAGGTTGTTCACGGCTCGTCAGCAGTAAGCAGCTGCGATGATCACTGCTTCCCAACTGCTGGAACAATTGGTCATAGTCTTCATAGCCCTGGCGTGCCGCCCCGGCGCGCCCGGACGCACCACCGGCTTGAAAAATGCTTTCGACATTATCCAGCACCAGCAAACAGCGCGCCTGGCGCAAATAGTCCAGCAGCAGGCGCATTTGTTCATCCAGCGTCTCGGGGATAGCGGCCAACGTCTGGCGCACGAGAATCTGCAGCCGATCGCGCAAAAGCGAAGAGAGCGGCGGCGCGTTGAGCAGCGAACGCCAGATCACCACGGCAAAGCCTGGCGCGACCCTTTTCGTTACAGCCGCGGCCAAGGTCGTCTTCCCCACACCGCCCATGCCCAACACCGAAATAAGCTGCGCCGGCGGCGCGTCGGCGCCGGGTGCTGGCGCCAGCCACGCTGTCAACTGCGCCAGTTCCGCGGCGCGTCCGGCCAAGAAATCGACGGCTGGCATCTCACCCCAACTGTCAATGTGAGACAAGGAGAGATTTGCTGCCTCTACGTGCAGCGCCGCCTCGCTTAGGGCGGCGGCGTTGCGCTGCCGTTTGGCCGCCTGGTCAAAGTCGCCGTTCTGAATTTGTGCATAGAGCGCCGTGGTTGCCTGCTCGGGTGTGGCGCCCAATTCCTCGGCCAGCACCTGGCGACAGCGTTGGTATTGGGCGGCGGCGGCGGCGCGCTGGCCGCGCCGCGCCAAGATCCGCATCACCTGGCGGTGGGCGGGTTCCCACCAGGGCTCCAGCGCCAGCTGGCGCTGCGCGGCCGCGAGCGCGGCATCGTCATCCCCCGTGTGTTCGGCCGCGGTGGCGAGTTGGGTCAAGGCGTCGAGCAGCTCTATGTGCAGCTGCTCCTGGAGAATCCGCCGCCACTCCTCAAAGGGATCGCTGTCCGCAACCGTAAAACTCCCCAGGAAGTCACCTCCATAGAGGTCAGCCGCCTCCCGCAGCCGGTCGAGGCAGGCGGCACAGGTGGCGAGGTCGGCATGAGCGTGGGCCTTGGCGGCGGCGAGCAGCTGCGTGAAGGTTCTGACGTCGACGCGGAGGGGCGCGGCGGGGTTGAACTGCACGCTCTGGCGCGTCAGCAAGAGCCAGGGCGGATCCGCCTCGGCGTCCCCGAGCAGGTTGCGCAGTTGAAAAAGGGATTGGCGGAGGCTGTGGCGGGCGCTCTCGGCGCTGTAGCCCGGCCACAGAAATTGGGCCAGGTCGCTGCGTTGGTGGGCCCGGCCTTCGATCGCCAGGTACGCCAGGAGGGCGCGCGTCTTATCGGTCGGGAAAGCGGTCAGCGCGCTTCCCCCCAACGTCACTTGAAACTCGCCAAGACAAACGATCTGCAGCTCAGCCATCGGATCAGTAAAACCAGAACATGCGGGGACCCGGTTGGCGGAGCAAGATTATATCACACGCTTTGACGGTATTCGCGAAAATTTGACGCGCGCGCGGCCTGCTTTTGACGGCAGCTGCCCCCGCGTATGACGGAGGCTGTCTACACTAACGACACGCAAAACAGCCTATTCCCGATTTCAGGAGGAACCACTATGGATAACAACTGGGCAGAGGTCAGGCGCCAACTGGAACAGGAGCTGGCAAGCGAACGGCACCAGCGCCAGGCTCAGCGCCGGCAGCAACCATCGTTGTGGCAGTCATTGTGGCATTCGCCCTGGCAGTTCCTGCGCACAGCCTGCTTGCCTTTTCTTGGCCGCCAAATGGACAAAGTTGAACCGGAGAATTTGGGGGAGCAAGCCTACCTATACGACAAGCGCTCTTCAGTCAGTTGATCGTCGTTACCTGATTGTTTTGGACCAGCTTCAACGATTAGACCCAAAAGGATCCGATCTATGCAACTTCAACCACGTTAAACGTTTTTCCCACTGGCGTAACCGCAGCGTAGTGCTGCTGCTAAGCATCATGCTAGGCCTGGGGCTGACGCCAGCCTCGGCGCAGGCAGCAACGATTAGCGTCACCAACACCAATGACAGCGGCCCCGGCTCCTTGCGCCAGGCCATTGCCGATGCAGCCGCAGGGGACACGGTGAGCTTCAACCTGGCGGGTTGCCCTTGTACCATCACCCTCACTTCGGGCGAGTTGGTGATTAACAAGAACCTGAGCATTGCGGGGCCGGGTGCGCTGGTGCTCACCGTCAGCGGCAATCATGCCAGCCGTATTTTTCAAATCGCAGAAGGCACTTTTGATGTTACCGTTGCCAATTTGACGGTGGCGAACGGCGCAGCCGGCAGCTCAGGCGGCGCAATTTCGCGTGGAGAGCGACGGTGCTTTCAATTTAATCAACGCGGCTGTGATGAACAATAGTAGCACGGGCAGCTTCGGCAGCGGTGGCGGGCTTGAATTCAACAGCAGTGCGGGCGGCGGCACCTTAAATATCGTGGGCAGCACCTTTGCAGGCAATCGCGCCTTTGAAGGCGGTGCAATTCATCTGGAAGACGGCGCCGTTCGCATCAGCAATACGACCATTTCCGGGAATACGGCAACCGGCGGCTTGGGGGGCGGCATCTCAAACTGGCAGAGCAATTTGACGATCGTGAATTCTACCATTACCGGAAATTCAGCAACAGGAACCGATATCTACGGCAGTGCCGGGGGTGTGGTTAATATCGATCTCGCAAACATCACGGTTGCGAACAGCATTATCGCCGGCAATAGCGGCGACAACCCTGACGTGGGGGATGGGACGGGGAATACGGGGAGATTCGTCTCGCTCGGCCATAATCTAATCGGCAACCATCAAGGGGCGCAAGAGGACTTTCCGGCGGGCATCCCCAATGCCAACGCCGATCTGGTTGGCACAAGTGCTGCGCCAGTCAATCCGCAGCTTGCCGCCCTCGCCGACAACGGCGGCCAGACCCCGACCCATGCCCTGGCGGCAGGCAGCCCTGCCACGAATGCCGGCAACCCTGGCGCCCCTGGCAGCGGCAGCCCGGCCTGCGAACTGACCGACCAACGCGGCTATGCCCGTCCCGACCGCTGTGACATTGGCGCCTTCGAGTTAAACGGCATCCCCAACGCCACGGCGCCCGGCGTCACCGTCAACCAGGCGGCGGGCCAGGCCGATCCCACCAGCACCAACCCGGTCCTATTCACGGCCGAATTCAGCGAGCCCGTCAGCGGCTTTGCCCCTGCCGACGTGACCCTGGCCGGCACGGCCAACCTCGCCGGCGCCACGGTCAGCATCAGCGGCGGGCCCAGCAGCTATAGCATCAGCGTCGACGGCCTGGCAGGGAGTGGCACCGTCATTGCCACGCTGGCGGCCAATGTCGTCACGAACCTGGCACGCAACGGCAACACAGCCTCGACCAGCACCGACAACACCGTTAGCGTAAACTTTGACAGCACGCCGCCGGTCATCACGCCCAACGTAGGCGGGACGCCGGGCAGCAACGGCTGGTATGTCGGCGATGTGAGCGTGAGCTGGAGCGTCACCGACCCCGAGTCAACCGTCACCAGCCAGACCGGGTGCGACCCGCAGAGTGTCACGAGCGACACCCCCGGCGTCACCTTCACCTGCTCGGCGACCAGCGGCGGCGGCAGCAGCAGCCAGGACGTCACCGTCCGGATCGACAAGAGTGCGCCGGTGTTTGGCGCCTGCCCGGTGGCCGGACCGTTCGCGCTCAACAGCGGGCAGAAGACGATAACGCAGAGCGCGCCCGACGCCGCGATCTCCGGGCTGGCGGCCAGCACACTCACGGGGTCGGTAGACACGAGCAGCAGCGGCAGCAAGAGCGTGACCTTCAGCGCCACCGACAACGCCGGCAACACGGCCACGCAGCAGTGCTCCTACACCGTCAACAGCGCGCCGACCCTGGCCGTGGCGGCAGACGGTGCGGCCTGCCTGAGCGACAGCAGCGCCAAGGGCGTGATTAAGCTCGTGATCGGCGACGCCGACGGGGCGCCGAGCCCGCTGACCCTCAGCCTCGTGAGCAGCAGCAACACGGCACTCGTGCCCAACAACAGTGCCGTGCTGGGCGGCAGCGGCGCCAATCGCACGCTGACCGTCACCGCCGCGGCCAAGAAGAGCGGCACGGCGCTGCTGACACTGCGGGTAAGCGATGGGCTCAACAGCACCGACCTCCAGGTAACCGTGGTGGTGGGCACGGACAAGAACGAGACGCTCAACGGCACGGGGGGCAGCGACCTGATCTTCGGCCTGCTGGGCGCCAACAGCATCAACGGCCTGGGCGCCAACGACCTGCTCTGCGGCGGCAACGGCGTCGACACGCTCAACGGCGGCGACGGCGACGACACGCTCGGCGGCAATCGCGGCGACGATGTGCTCAACGGCCAGAACGGCAACGACCGGCTGACCGGCGGCCAGGGCGCCGACCGTTTCAGCGGGGGGCCGGGCACCGACGGCGCCACCGACTTCACGTCCAGCCAGGGTGACACACAGGACGGCACGGTCGAGGGCGTGACGGTGGCGGCAGCGGGCGTAGAAGAGCCGGCGATCAGCAACCAGCTCTTCCTGCCCACCGTGCAGAACTAGGGCAGAACGAATCGCCAGCACCAAAAGAGCAAGCAATCATGATCGATTCAGGCAGCGCAGCAGGCAGGGGTGCAAACCCAGGGATAAGCAGGGGCTATTGTTCGTACCTGGTGCGTTTCTGGCAGAGCACGGAACAGGGCGCCTGGCATGCCTCGGCCCAGTGCGTGCAGACCGGGAACACCGTGCGGTTTGGCAATGTGGCCGGCTTGCTCACCTTTCTGCAAGCAGAAATCCTGGGCTTGCCCGGCGACGGTGCAGCAGACGGTCAGCCCGATCAGGCGCAAACTAACTAAGAAGGAGTAAATAGCAATGACAAGCACAGCACGTTGCTGCAACCGATCCCCCCTGTGGGGTCTGGTGAGTGGGTTGGCCCTTGTGATCGGCCAGTTCTTCATCCCGGCTTTGATGGGCACGGCGCACGCCGCACCCACTTGTACGACCAATGGCAGCCAGGTGACCTGCACCTTCAGCTACACCGGTGCGCCCGAAACCTGGACGGTACCCGCCACGGTAACCCAGGTCACCGCCGAGGTATTCGGGGCCCAGGGCGGCGATATCATGTTTGCAAACGGCTTCTTACGTGAGGGAGGGGGGCGGGGCGGTAAGGCGGCCGCGACGCTGGCCGTTCAGCCAGGCGCCACCTACCAAATCAACGTGGGTGGTCGGGGTGAGCTGCGCGACTTCGCCGCCGGTAGTGGCAGCGGGGCGGGCGGCTTCAACGGTGGTGCGAGTGCCAGCGCCGGCTTCGACGCAACCGGGGGCGGCGGTGGATCTGATATTCGCACCGGCGGCTTTTCGTTGGCTGAGCGGGTGATCGTCGCCGGCGGCGGCGGTGGTATCGGTGGTTCCTGCGGTTCAGTCTTTGGCGGCAATGGGGGCGCCGGGGGTGGCGTCAACGGTGCGGCTGGCTTTCCCAGCTTCGGCGGTGCCGAAGCCTTCGGCGGCGGTGGCACGCAGACGGCCGGGGGCAGTGGGGGCGCATATCTGAATGCCGTGCCTGCGAGCGAACTTGCCCAAAACGGCAGCTTTGGCTTCGGTGGCACTGGCGCCCGCGTAGCGAGCACTGTCGGCGGTGGCGGCGGCGGTGGCTACTACGGCGGCGGCGGCGGCGGCATAGCACCGAACTGTCCAGCAGGCGGTGGTGGCGGCGGCGGCAGTGGCTATGGCCCCAGCGGGGTGACCTTCGCGAGCGGCGTGCACGCGGGCGATGGCCTGGTCATCCTGACCTACACGCCGGATACCACGGCACCGGTTATTCTCGGCACGATCGATGGCGTGAGCGGGAGCAACGGTTGGTATGTGAGCCCTGTGACGGTGAATTTCACCTGCACCGATGAAGCAGGTGGCTCGGGCCTTGCCACCGACACCGTCGCCGGCACAACCCTGGCCAACGACGGCGCCGGTCAGTCGGTCACCAGCACGGGTGAATGCACCGATAACGCCGGCAACCGCGCCACCCCCGCCACGGTGAGTGGCATCAACATTGACCAGAGCGCCCCGGTGTTTGGCGCCTGCCCGGTGGCCGGACCGTTCGCCCTCAACAGCGGGCTGAAGACGGTCACGCAGAGTGCGCCCGACGCTTCTGTGTCGGGCCTGGCTGGGAGCACGCTCACAGGGTCGGTAGACACGAGCAGTAGCGGCACGCAAGAATGTGACCTTCAGCGCCACCGACAACGCCGGCAACACGGCCACGCAGCAGTGCGCCTACGCCGTCAACAGCGCGCCGACCCTGGCCGTGGCGGCGGACGGTGCGGCCTGCCTCAGCGACAGCAGCGCGAATGGCAGGATCAAGCTCGTGCTGGGCGACGCCGACAGCGGCGTCAACGGGCTGACCTTGACCCTCGTGAGCAGCAGCAACACCGCGCTCGTGCCCAACAAGAATGTCGTGCTGGGCGGCAGCGGCGCCAACCGCACGCTGACCGTCACGGCCGCGGCCAAGAAGAGCGGCACGGCGCTGCTGACGCTGCGGGTGAGCGATGGGCTCAACAGCGCCGACCTGCCGGTGAACGTGGTGGTGGGCACCGATAAGAACGAGACGCTCAACGGCACGGGGGGCACCGACCTGCTGTTCGGGCTGGCGGGCGCCAACACCATCAACGGCCTCGGTGCCAACGACCTGCTCTGCGGCGGCAACGGTGCCGACACCCTCAACGGCGGCGACGGCGACGACACCCTCGGCGGCAACCGCGGCAACGACATCCTCAACGGCGAGGGGGGCAGCGACACGCTTACCGGCGGGCAGGGCGCCGACCGCTTCAGCGGCGGGCAGGGCGCCGACACCGCCACCGACTTCACGCCCAGCCAGGGCGACACGGAGGACGGCACGGTCGAAGGTGTGACCGTGCTGGCCGCGGGGGTGGACGAGCCGGCGAGCACGGACCAGATCTTCCTGCCCGCAGTGCAGCGCTAGGGGAGTAGGAACAGCCAGCAGTCCTACCGGCAGGGGTAAGGGCGGACGGATAAGAGGGTGCCCCGGGCCGGCTTGTATGCGCAAGCCGGCCCGGCAGCGTCTTTTTTGGGCGAATGGCTCCCCGTTGGGCAAGCCGGCCGATCGCGTAGCGTGCGTGGCCCAGGTGCGGTTGGGGGAGGCCCGTAGGAACAGTAGAGGAATACGAGAGTTTAGGCCTAGCGGTGGACCTTGCCGGCGTGCTACGCTTGTTTGCGCCTACCGTGCGCCGCAGCGGGCGCAGCGAGAGGGAGAGCGAGCATGTTAGCGACCGTGCACAGTGGGGCGCTGGTGGGGTTAGATGCCCAGCCGGTGGATGTAGAGATCGACATTGCGGGTGGGCTGGAGCGGGTGACGCTGGTGGGGCTGCCGGACACGGCCGTGCGCGAGAGCAGCGAGCGGGTGCGGGCGGCGCTGGGCAACAGCGGCTACGTCTACCCGGCGCACCGGCTGACCGTCAACCTGGCGCCGGCGGATCTGCGCAAGGAGGGGCCGGCGTACGATTTGCCGATTGCGGTGGGGATCCTGCTGGCCACGCACCAGGTGGAGGCCGAGCTGGGCGATGCGCTGATTTTGGGCGAGTTGAGCCTTGACGGGGCGGTGCGGCATGTCAACGGCGTGCTGCCGCTGGCGAGCATGGCGGTGAAGGGTGGGTACAAGCGGGTGTTTGTGCCGGCGTGCGATGCGGGGGAGGCGGCACTGATAGAAGATGTGGAGGTGTATCCGGTACGCACGCTGCAGGGAAATGGCCGCGCATCTGAAAGGCGATGCGTTGCATCGAACGACACAAAGGTGAGGTGCAGTTTGACCTTGACGTGGAACCTGCCTATTCGGTGGATTTCAAGGACATAAAAGGGCAGGAACATGCCAAGAGAGCGCTAGAAGTAGCCTGTGCCGGCCACCACAATGTGCGTTTTGTGGGTCCGCCCGGCGCAGGCAAGACACTGTTGGCGCGTGCGCTGCCGTCAATCCTGCCGCGGCTCGAGCCTGCGTGAGGCCCTCGACATCTCTCGCATTTACTCTGTAGCCAACGCGCTGCCGCCGGGCGAACCACTGATCCGCATCCGCCCATTTCGAGCTCCGCACCACACGATCAGCCATGCCGGCTTGGTAGGCGGCGGTCACTGGCCGCGCCCGGGCGAAATATCCTTGGCACACCGCGGCGTTCTCTTTCTAGACGAACTACCGGAATTTGGCACACGAAATCTAGAGACGCTGCGCCAGCCGCTGGAAGATCACGTGATTACGATTGCCCGTGCGGCGGGATCACTTACCTATCCGGCCAACTTCGTGTTAGTTGCAGCCATGAATCCATGTCCCTGCGGCTACTTCGGCGACGAGCAGAAGCAGTGCACCTGTTCGCTCAACGCCGTGCAGCGCTACCAGCAGCGGATCAGCGGGCCGCTGATGGACCGGATCGATATTCACCTGGAGATGGCGCGGGTGCCGTTTCAGAAGCTGTCGGCGCTGGAGGCGGGGGAGCCGTCGGCGGCGATCCGGGCGCGGGTGGAGGCGGCACGGCAGGTGCAGCGCGGCGCGGTTCGGAGGCTGGCAGCGGCCGGGGGTGTATACGAACGGCGATATGGGGCCGGCGGAGGTGCAGGCGTTCTGCCCGATCGACGAGGGAGGCCGCAACTTGCTGCGGGCGGCGATGCAGCAGATGAACCTGTCGGCACGGGCCTATCACCGGCTGCTGAAGCTGGGCCGCACGATCGCCGACCTGGCGGGCGAGGAACAGATCCAGGTGCACCACCTGGCGGAGGCGCTGCAGTACCGGCCGCGGCCGGTGGCGTAGGCGCGCGGCTGCGCATGTCTACCTGTGTGGGCCGGCGAGAATGAAGGGCCCGGCCCCGACGAAGTGATTCCATAAGGATGTTGGCAAATGAACGAAATGTGGACTACCCTGTCCTATACGGACCACGCTTTTGCCCGCGCCCAGGAACGTGGGATTAAACCGTACCAGGTGGAGTATGTCGTCGCCCACGGCACGCACTGCATCCAAGACGGACGGGACGGTGAAGTATGTGCTGATGCCGGCGAATGTGCCGCACGCCGACCGCTGGTCGCACGCCGCCCTGGTGGGGCTGACGGTGGTGGTGGCCGTGGCGCGGCACGGCGAACGCTGCGTGATTGCACTCTATTTTGGCGACAAGCTGATGTAGGTCCTGCCCACTAAGACCTTCTCGCAGCAGGTGCGCCCGCGGCGAGGGTATTGACACGCGGGGGGACCGAGGGGTATTGTTGAACCAGGCAGCATACGAGCCACCGCAGCTCGGACCTCGCTGCCGCCAAAATTGCCGCTCCGAATTGAATACGTGCCTGCTCTCGCCGGCTCACGCGGGCCCCCACGCGTGCAGACATGATCCCTGTCAGACGAAATCCCACCGATTCAGACTGAAAGGAGCTGTGCCATGGCGAGGAAGATCTATAAGCTGGTCTTGATGCGCGGGTACACCGAAGCCTATTACCAGCTTTCCCCAGAACAAAAGCAGAAGTTGAACGAAGAGCTCGAAACGGCCGTCCTGACCAACGCGGGCGCGAAACTGGTGACCCCGTATTATGACTGCCGCTGGTCGACTGACCAGTACTCGATGTTTTTTGTCATGGAGTACCCGGACATCGAAGCCGCAATCGCCGATTCGGCAGGGGTCGCAAAGTTTGACTGGTACCGGTACGCGCGCAGGCGGAGACGATCCTGAGGGATCGAGGAGACGACGTAGCGCCGCACAGGCGCACCCATAGGGGCCGCTAGCCGGACGGGCGCGGCAGCACGCTGACCAAGCGGCGGGGATCCTCGCTAGACGGGCGGGGCGACGCCAAGCTCCCGCCGCTTTGCGACGAAGTCGGGGTAGTGGTAGACCTCGTGGTAGGCGAAGTAGCCGACTTGCTGGAGGATCGTGACGCGGCCGAACTCGGTGTGGCGGCCGGTGCGAGCCCAGGCGCGCAGGGGGAGGGCTTCGAGCTGGGCGACGGTGGCGGCGCGGGCGGCGCAGTACTCGGCGTACATGGCCGCGGTGTCCTGCGCGGCGGCGGGACGCGCCCAGGTGGATTCCATGGCGAGGGGCGGGTCGTCCTGCGTGAGCATGAGGTCGAGACGGCCGCTGAGGAGGTTCTGGGCGTCGAGCAGGTGCTGGAGCGAACGCTGGAGGGACCAGGCGCCGGGCGCGGGCGTGGCGGTGAGCTGATCCTCGGCGAGATCGGCCAGCAGGCCGCCGAGGACGGCGGGGCCCCCGATCAGCAGGTCGAGGCTCGCCGACGGGGTCGGGGTTGTCGACGTTGAAGATGCCGCGGAAGGGGCGGAAGGTCCCGCGCCAGGCGCCGCAGGTCCCGCAGCGGTCGGGGGGCGCGGCCAGCGCGACTGTGCCGCAGACGCGGCAGACGTAGACGTCGGGGGCGGTGTCGATCAGGGGGACCTCGCCCGCGGCGATGGCGGCCTCGGCGGCTTTGAGCGCGGCGAGCAGGGCGGGGTCGAGCCGCGCGGCGGCCAGGTCGGCAAGGATGGGGCCGAGCGAGGCAAAGGAGCTGGTGGCGCGGGCGGCGTAGGCGGCGGTGCGAAGGGTGCTGTCGACGGCGGCGTCGAGGAGCTTGTGGAGGTTGATCTGGCCTTCCTGGCCGGCGTAGAGCGAGAGGGCGGCGGCACGGGCGAGCGCAGTTACAGTAGCAGCGTTGCGGTCGGACATGGCGTATGGCTCCTGCGGGATCGTTATGCTGGACGGTTAAGGCCTGGGCGGGACCTCGGATTGGGGTGGGTATTGTACGGGAGGTCCGGCGGGTTGTCGAATTGGCATCTTGGGGCCGGTTTTGCAGCCGGTTTTGGCCGTTTGTTACTGGATCAGCGGATGGGGGTGGACTGCTCGGCGACCATCTGCCAGCGGCCCTCCCGGCGGACGTAGACGGAGAGGAAGCGGGCGGCGTAGTCGAAGGGCTCGCCGTGGTTGACGCCGCGCGCGGTCCAGCGGCCGGCGACGACGGCGGTGAGAACGGCGGCAGGGTCGCCACTGGCAAGATCGCCGTAGATGCGGACGTCGTATTCGTCGCCGGCGGCGTGGTCCCAGTGGCGGTGTTCGGGTTGATAGGCGGCAAGGACGGCGGCGCGCCCGGACGTGGAGCCGTCGGGTTCGATGCGTATGTAGTCGGGGGCCATCAGGGCGGCGAGGGTGGCGAAGTCGCCGGCGAGGTGGGCGGCGGTCCAACGGTGCTCGACGGCGAGGACGGCGGCGGTGAGAGCGGTGAGATCTGGCGATGTTGGTGGCATGGTGTGGGGCTCCTGTGGTTGAACGGGGCAAGGGGCACAAGGTGCGGCGGAAGAGGCAGGCGAGGACGCCTGCGGTCCGAATGCGGCCGGACCTTGTGCCCGTACGAACCGTGTGCGTGGGCCGGGCCGCATGTGTGCACGCGGGGCCGGAGCCAGGCGAAGGGTCAGGTGGCGGGGGCGGGCCGTCTGCTTTGCCAGGCGGAGCCGCCTGCTAGCCAGGCGGGGCCGTCTCGGATAGGAAGGCGGCGACGGCGGCGTTGAGGGCGGCGGGGGCTTCTTCTTGGACGTAGTGGCCGACGCCGGGGAGGTGGAGCGAGCGGGCGTGGGGGAAGGCCTGCTCCCAGCGGCGCAGCTCTTGCGCACGAAAGGCGATGTCCTGCATGCCCCAGACGATCTGGACGGGCTTGTCTTTGAGCTTGCCGATGTTGGACCAGATGGAGGCGAGCCAGGGCGTGGCCCCGACGATCTGCTTGGGGAAGACGAGGCAGCCGGTGCGGTCGCGCGGGTCGGCCAGGGGGTGGAGGTATTGGGCGTGGGCGGCGGGGGTGAGCTTGCGCTGGTCGCCAAAGGCCATGGGCATGATGCCGCGGGCGAAGAAGTTGAAGCGGCGGATCAGGAAGCGGCCGACGGGGCCGCCGACGAAGCCGCTGAAGGCGATGTAGTAGGGGTCGCGGTTGACGGGCCAGGCCCAGGTGTTGAGGATCACGAGGCGGGCGACGTTTTCGGGGTGGTTGACGGCGTAGGAGAGGCCGATGGGGCCGCCCCAGTCCTGGACGACGAGGGTGATGTCGCGCAGCTCGAGGTCCTCGATCAGGGCCGCGAGGTTGGCGGCGTGGAGCTGCGGCAGGTAGTTCCAGTTCCAGGGCTTGTCGGAAAGGCCAAAGCCGAGGTGGTCGGGGGCGACGCAGCGGTAGTTGGGCCGCAGGTGCGCGATGAGGTGGCGGTAGAGAAACGACCAGGTCGGGTTGCCGTGGACCATGACGACCGGGGAGCCGCGGCCTTCGTCGACGTAGTGGAGCCGCCCGGGGGCGACGGCGAGGTAGTGGGCGGCAAAGGGGTACGCCCGGCGGTCCAGCCAGCTGGGGGCGATCATGCCACGCTCGCTTCCTGCTGGGCGGCGATAAAGCGGATAGACGCCTCAAAGACGGGGAGGTAGCGGCGGTACTTCCTGCCCACGGCGTAGGCTGGGAAGCCGAACATCTTGCCCGGGCGCACGCGCGGGTCGCCCCCTAGGAGGTCGTCGAGGACGGCCTTATGGGCAGGGTTGAAGTTGGCCAAGGGACTGTCCTTCCAAATCGATGACAGAGCGGGTGATGGTGAATGGGGCGGGCAGCAAATTAGCAGCAACTTATCTGGGCGGACAGTTTAGCACAACAAGGATTTTCCAGGTAGCGCGATGGACGTACAAACCGGGCATACAAAGCGGGCGGGCAAACTGTGTGTGCCACGGGCGCGAAATGTGTCCCGGGAGGAATTGGCAGTTGCGCGGTGGGGGTCTTCCCCTATAGCATCCCCGGACGTTGTAAGTTACATTACCAGCCAGCGTGTGTGACGGCCTTGGTTCTCACTAAGGAGGGCAGGCGGAGAGCAGTTCCTGGGAATGCAGCATATGGAGCATTACACGTTGGCGGCGCAGGAGATCGGGGACGCGCAGAGCGAACTGGCGTGGCTTGGCACGCTGGGCAGCATTTTTGGCCAGATGGGGATCGCGAGCAGGCGCGGCGTTACCACCAGGAGGCGCTGAGCAGGGCACGCGCGATCGGCGACGTCGCCAATGAGGCGGCGGCGCTGGGCAACCTGGGGCTGGTGTATCGCAGGACGCTTTCGCGACGCCAAAGCGAGCGGCGCTACCGGCTGCTGGCGGAGAGCGCGGCGGAACTGCTGCAGCGCTGCTTGCCGTTTGGGCAGGAGGGGGCGGGGCCTTCCTGAGCGACAGCCACTACACACGCGCTGTGCGGCACGTTACCAGATGGCGGCGGGTACGAGCGGCAAGTTCGTCGGCTTCCGCGTCGTGCCGGCGTCTGGGCGTTAAACCGCTACCTGCCGTATACCGCGAGCATAGCCCAGACCCCATTGACCGACCTTCCCGCCCAGGGCATAGTGGCCCCTGCTATGAGTTTTTTACAGTGGATGGTACTGTGCGGGCGGCTGCTGATGGTGCTGGCGCTGGCGCCGGCCTACCTGCGACGACTGCCGGTCAGCACGGCATTGATCTATCTAGCACTGGGCGTGGCGGTCGGCCCGCTCGGGTTTGGGCTGCTGGCCATCGACCTGCGGCAGGCCGCGCCCTGGATGGAACACCTGACCGAGGTGGCGGTGATCCTGTCGCTGTTCGTGGGTGGTCTGCGGCTGCGGCTGCCGCTGCGCCACCCGGCCTGGCAGGCGCCTGTGCGGCTGGCAGGGCCGGTGATGCTGGCGTCGATCGCAGGGGTGGCGCTGTTTGCACACTATGTCCTCGGGATTGATCCCGCGCTGGCGCTGCTGCTTGGCGCCGTGCTGGCGCCCACCGATCCCGTATTGGCGAGCGCGGTGGCCGTCAACCGGGCCGCGGACCACGACCGCATGCGGTATGGACTCTCGGGTGAAGCAGGGCTGAACGACGGGGCGGCGTTTCCGTTTGTGGTCTTTGCCCTGCTGTGGGCCGAGCACGGGGAGATCGGCGCATGGGTTGGTGAGTGGGCATTATGGCGCTTGCTGTGGGCGATCCCGGCAGGGCTGATTTTTGGCTTTGTGCTGGCGCGTGGAGTGGGCCGGCTGGCGATCTGGTTGCGTTCGCACCACCAGGATACGGCGGCGCCCAGCGATTTTCTGGCGCTGGCATTGGTAGCGCTGGCCTATACGGGGGCCGAGTTTATCGGCGCATGGGGCTTTCTGGCCGTATTTGCTGCGGGGGTAGGGTTGCGGCAGGCGGAGATAAAGACCGTGAGCGAGTCTCCGCACCCGGCAGCAGAGAAGGTGGCGCCGGCCGCCTTGGCCGTGGGCGCAGGAGGGAGCAATGAAGAGGGCGAAGAAGATGATGATCTGATCGTGGCGCATCCGCCGGCGGAAGACCTGGTGGCGGCCCAGGTGAGCGCCGAAGATCTGCGTGAGCCCGCTGTGGCGGCGGGGACCATGGTGTCGGAGGTGCTGTCCTTTGGCGATACCGTTGAGCGGCTGCTCGAGGTGCTGCTGGTCGTGCTGGTGGGCGTGGCGGTTGCGAGCCATTGGGAGTGGGCCGCCATCCCGCTAGCGGCGATGATGTTCATCGTGATCCGCCCGCTGAGCACCCTGCTCCTGCTGGCGGGTACGCCGACCACGGGGAGGCAGCGACAGTTGATGGGATGGTTCGGTATTCGGGGCATCGGCAGCCTCTACTACGTGAGCTATGCATTAAACCACGGTGCGGGCGGGGAGGCGGCGAGTACGGTGGTGGGGCTGACCGTCGGGGTGATTGCTTTGAGCATAGTGGTGCACGGTATGACGATGCAGCCAATCCTGGCGTGGTACCAGCGCTCGCTGGAGGGGCACAGCGAGCAGTCAGGCAGCGCGGTCGTGCAGGCGGCGTCCTCTCCGAGGCCGGCAGAGGGCGACTGAGGGCGGCTGTCGCTTGGACGAACGAGCCCCCGGAACAGGTCTGCAGAAGATAAGATAGAAAGGAGAAAGCAATGGGTGTGGTATACGACAGCCTGGCAGAGCTTGCATCTGTCAAGGATGCGGAGTTGAGCGACGGGTATGCGCGGTACGAGGCGCTGCTGGAGAACATCTTGACCACGCAGCAGATGCAGGCGTATGCGGATTATATCCGGCAGACGGGGAAGATCCGGATCTTTGAGGAGATGAGTCCCCAGGAGATGATGGCGCTGCCGCCGGAGATTGCGGGGATTGCGGCGAGCGTCATTTCTGATCTCAACATCTCGATGGAGAACCGGCGGGTGGTGGCGCTGTTGGACCAGCGCGGCGAGCTGGCGGCGGCACCGGCCGAGGGTGAGCACAGTCGACGGCTGGGGACGAACGGCGTAGAATAGCGGCCAGCGACACGGGGCCGAGACGGGGCCGAGACGGGGTATTCGAGAGCAAGGGGGAAGGGCGTGGCAAAGCAGTCGTTTGGAGAAAAGCTGGCTTCGGCGCCGCCGGCTGTGGTGGAGGTGCTTGACGAGGCCAAGGCCCAGCGCATGAAGGCGGCGACGATGTACATTCCGGCGCCGGGCGAGGTGGCGGAGATGATCGCGGCCATTCCCCCGGGCGAGACGCGCACACTGCGGGATCTGCGGGAGGAACTGGCGGCGCAGGGGCTGGCGCAGACGGTGTGCCCGGCGTCGATCACCAAGTATTGGAAGTGGCTGGCCTGGGCGTCAGATGAGGATGGTGAGGGCGAGCCGCAGTTTGCCGTGCCGTGGTGGCGCGTGTTGAAGGATGGCAAGCCGAGCCGCCAGCTGCCAGGTGGGGTAGAGCGGCAGGTGGCGCTGCTGCGGGCGGAGGGAGTGGAGGTAGAGTAGGCCTTCCGCACGGATGGTAGAGAGGCTGCGTCACAGGGGCGCAGCCTGTCCTTGTGCACGGTCGAGATCGAGATAGACGACACCGGGCGACCAGTGCTCGGTGGCGTAGATGCGCGTGCCGTCCGGTGCGAACAGGTAGCCGCCGCCGGGGAAGTCTTCGTCGCGCGTGCGGCCGGCCTGGGTGGCGACGGCGATCCAGAGGCCGTGGGTGCGGGCGTAGGCGCCCAACTGCGCGCGGCACTTTTCTTCCCACCAGCGGTAGCCGGACTCCCAGTTGCGTGTGGCCTGGTCGCCGTAGAGGCCGGCGCAGCCAGTTCGAAGACGATCTGCGCGCCCTGCGGCGGCAGGTGGCGAAGACGGCTCGTTGTCGATATCGGCGCAGATGGCGATGCCGAAGGTCAAGTCGCCGCCGGAAGTGGGCACCTCGAAGATGGGGATGTCATGCCTGCGAGAACCAGGCGCTTCATCGTCTTTGATGGTGACCTTGCGGTAGACGCCGAGCAGCTCGCCCTGGCGGATCACGAGGTGGGTGATGAAGGGTTGGTGCCGGGGTTGTGTTCGATCAGGCCGACGAGGGCGGTGGTGGCGTAGGGGCGGGTGACGGCCAGCAGTTGGTCGATTTCGGGACCGTCGAGGCGCAGCACGGCCTGGGGGTAGCGGGTGGGGTCGGCGTAGCCGGTGAGGCACATCTCAGGCAGGGCGAGGATATCCACGTCGCGGGCGGCGGCCTCCGCGAGGAGATCGGCGATCTGCTGCAGGTTCTGGGCGACGGCGGCCTTTTCGCAGTGCATCTGGGCAAGGGCGATACGGGTCATAGAACACCTCCGGGGGCAAGGGTACCTGGGCGGGGCGTGGGCGTCAAGCGGCGGTACATGCCAGGAGGTGGGGGTACTTCCTGGAGGTGGGGGTCGTCTGTAACGTTTGCACTGCTCGAGAGACAAATCCAGTGGTATGATAGCGGCCTTTGCATGTGTGGAGGCTGCTGTGCGACAGGAGCCTGGTGACCAGAAGGGGGTGAACGGATGACGACACGTGGATTTGTGGGGAAGCGGCGGAGCGAGCCGGCGGGGCGGGTGCCGCCGGGGCAGTACTTGGTGGACGACTTTCCGGTGCTTTCGGCGGGGCCGACGCCGCGCACGCCGCTGAGCGAGTGGACGTTTGGGCTGGTGTACAACAACCAGGTGCTGGCGAGCTGGAGCTGGGAGCAGCTGCTGGCGCTGCCGCGGACGCAGATCACGGTGGATATCCACTGCGTGACGAAGTGGAGCAAGCTCGACACGGTGTGGGAAGGGGTGACGATCGACGACCTGCTGGCGGCGGCACAGATCCAGGCGCCGGCGCCGTATGCGATGGCGTTCTGCGACGGGGGGTATACAACGAATATGCCCGTGGCGGACCTCGTGGGGGGCAAGGGGATGGTGGCGTTCCGGTATGGTGGGGCCGACCTGCATCCCGAGCACGGCGGGCCGGCGCGGCTGTTGGTGCCGCATCTCTATTTGTGGAAGTCGGCCAAGTGGGTGCGCGGGCTGCGCTTTATGGACAGCGACAAGCCGGGCTTCTGGGAGGCAGGCGGGTATCACATGTATGGGGATCCTTGGCGCGAGCAGCGGTATTGGAATGACTGAGCGGGTCAGCGCGCCGCGGATCGAGTGGCGGTTTGGGGAAGTAGTGGAGGTGGTGGCGGAGACGCCTGCGGTGAAGAGCCTGGTGCTGCGCGTGCCGGGGTGGCCGGGGCATAGGGCGGGGCAGCATGTGGATGTGCGGCTGACGGCGGAGGATGGGTACCAGGCGCAGCGCAGCTATTCGATCGCGTCGGCGTCGGAAGAGACTGGGGCAGGTACAGAGGCGATCGTTACCCTGACGGTAGAGCGGCTGGCGGAAGGGGAGGTGTCGCCTTTTCTCACCGACGAGGTGCGGGTGGGCGACCGGTTGGAGGTGCGCGGGCCGATCGGGGGGTATTTTACGTGGACGGTGGCGGAGGGCGGGCCGCTATTTTTGGTGGCGGGCGGGTCGGGGATCGTGCCGCTGATGGCGATGCTGCGGCAGCGGGCGCTGGCGGGCGGAGCAGGGGGCGGCGTGCCGGCGGTGCTGCTGTACTCGTCGCGGCAGTTATGCGGACATTATTTACCGGGACGAGCTGGCGCGGCTGGCAGCCGGGGATGAAGGGCTGCGGGTGGTGCACACGCTGACGCGGGGGCACCGCCGGATTGGAGGGGGTATGCGCGGCGCATTGACCGGGCGATGCTGGTGGAGGTAGCGCCGGAGCCGGTGCTGCAGCCGCTGGTGTATGTATGCGGGCCGACGCCGCTGGTGGAGTTTGTGGCGAACACGCTGGTCGAGCTGGGGCACGATCCGCTGCGGGTGAAGACGGAGCGGTTTGGGCCGACGGGTTGAGGCTTCCTGGAAGGGTGGCTTCCTGGAAGACGGTCCTCCTGGACGGGGTTAGTCGAATGTGATGCCGAGGAGGGTGGCGATGACGCCGATCTCGCCGACGTGCTGGTAGGGGTGGGTGAGGGCGAGGTTGAAGAGGCACTTGCTCTTGGTCCAGCCGAGATAGTTTTGGAGCAGGCCCTCGGCGTTAGGGTGGGCGAGGCCTTCGGCGAAGAGGATGCGGCGCAGGAGGGGCTCGTCGAGGGTGGCGGCGAGATCGAAACGATCGAGCTCGGCGATGACGGCGCGGGTGCGGGCCTCGACGGCCTGGGAGTAGCCTTGGAGGGCAGCGAGGTCGATGCGCTGCGTCGAATTCGTCAACCTCGGCGAGGGTCATGCCGCTGCCGTTGTGACGCCAGGGAATGTTCATGCGTTGGGCCCAATCGCCGGCCAAGTCCAGGGCACCGGCGTCACCAGCTGCGCCGGAATCTAGGACCTGGGGCAGTCCGGCGACGAAGCAGTTGACGCCGGAATCTTCGGCCCGGGTGAGATGCCAGAGGTTCCAGGCGATGGAGTTGAGCTGTGGGTGGGGGCGCACGCGCATGAGGTCGGCGGGTACGCCGGTCCACAGGCCTCCCAGCCAGAAGTTGTAGAGAGGATCGTAGCGTTCCAAAAAGATCTGGGCGATGTCCATTGATTTACCTCTTTGCGTTGAACTGCCACGCGATCTGCAGCGTTATTATAGCCCCTCTTGCCCTAAAACCAAGCAGAAGCGAAGAAAGTTTTTTGAAATTCACGCTTGACATTTTGAAGTTCCTAGCCTACAATAGAACACCCGTTCCATCCGCAACCGGGCCCCACAGGTCATAGACAAGCCGCTAGCGCACGACCTAATGAGGAGGAGCTTCCCATGCCAAAACCTTTTTATGCGATTCTGGCGAACACCGTTGTCGCCTCGGTGACCAACACCTGCGTCTGGTTTGCCGTCACGTTCTGGGTGTACCTAGAGACGCGGTCGGTGATTGCCACGTCGATCATGGCGGGCCTGTACTTGGTGGCCGTCGCCATCTCGGGCTTTTATCTGGGGTCGCTGGTCGATCGCTATCGCAAGAAGAATGTGATGATGCTGTCCAGCGCGGTGTCGTTGGGGTGCTTTGCGCTGGCCGGGCTCATCTATATCACCGCCCCGGCAGCGGAGTTTCAGGCTGCGAGCAGCGCCCGGCTGTGGGCGATGGTCGCGCTGATTCTCGCCGGCGGCGTGGCGGGGAACTTGCGCGGCATTGCCCTGTCGACGATTGTGACGATCTTGATCCCAGAGGAGGGGCGCGACCGGGCCAACGGGCTGGTGGGCAGCGCCAACGGCGTGGCGTTCCTGGTGGCGTCCATTTTGAGCGGGATGGTGATCGGGTTTGTCGGCGTCACGTGGATGCTGGCGGGGGCCTGCGTGCTGCTGCTGGGGGTGATCTTGCACCTGGCAACGCTGCATATTCCCGATCTGGTGCGAGCGCAGGGCGAGGTGCAGGCTGAAGGCATCGACATTCGCGGCTCGCTGGCGGCCATCCAGGCTGTGCCGGGGCTGCTCGCGCTGATCTTGTTTCACACCTTTAACAACTTTCTGGGCGGCGTGTTCATGTCGTTGATGGACGCGTATGGGCTGCAGCTGGTTTCGGTGCAGGTTTGGGGTGTGCTGTGGGGGGTGTTGAGCCTCGGATTTATCGTCGGCGGGCTGGTGGTGGCAAAGCGCGGGTTGGGCCGGAACCCGCTGCGGACGCTCTTTTTGGCGAACATTGCGATGTGGACGATCTGCATCTTCTTTACGGCGCAGGCGTCGATCGTGCTGCTGGCGGCAGGCATGTTTGCGTACCTGTGCCTGATCCCGGTGGTCGAGGCGGCGGAGCAGACGATTCTGCAGAAAGTGATCGATCCGCAGCGGCAGGGGCGCATCTTCGGCTTTGCGCAGAGTGTGGAGCAGGCAGCGTCGCCGATCACGGCATTTTTGATTGGGCCGATCGCGCAGCTGATCTTCATTCCGTTCATGACCACGGGAGCGGGCGTAGAGCTGATTGGCGGGTGGTATGGGACGGGGACGGACCGCGGGCTGGCGCTGCTGTTTAGCGCGGCGGGGACGATCGGGTTGATCGTCACGCTGCTGGCGATGCGGTCATCGGCGTACCGGTCGTTGGCGGCGATCTATGATGGGGCGCAGTTGGAGGACGGCGGGCGGCTGGAGCGCGGCGCTGGATATGGAAGCGTAAAGGAGAAGGAAGCTCGTGCAGGTGCTGCCCACCGAGCGGCAGGCACGGGGGTGAGCGTTATGCTGCGGGATGCGGGCAGGCCGCACATTTGGAGGAGGCGGTCGAGGGCGGTGGGGTCGCCTTCGACGCAGACCAGGCCTTGGGCGATGGCGGCTTGGGGCTGGAGCCCACCGGGCAGGAGCTGCATGAAGGTGGGCATGTCGGTGTCGATGATGGCGTCGGGCGGGAACGGCTGGCCTTGCTGAACGTCGATATGGCCGTCCTTGACCTGCACCTGGAGCACCTCGCCGCCGATGCGCAGCTCGTAGGTTTCGTCGATGCCCTGGGCTGCCGCGGGGCGGAAGAAGGTCTTGAAGGTGAGGGCGTAGGAGCCCAGGCGCAGGAGAGTGGCGCCGTCTGCGGTGGGCGGCACGAACTGGCTGCCCCAGCGGCCCAGTTCGAGCAGCGTGGGCTCGAGCGAACGGCCGAGCGGGGTCAGCGCGTAGACCGTCGAGCCGGCCGGCGGGGGCAGGGTGCGCTGGGTAAGCAGGCCTTGTTCGGCAAGCGTTTTGAGCCGTTCGGCGAGCAGGTTTGTGCTGATGCCGGGGAGCCCGTCGAGCAGGTCTTTGAAGCGGCGGGGGCCGGGTACCAGTTCACGGACGATGAGGAGCGTCCAGCGTTCGCCGACGATGTCGAGGGCATAGGCGAGGCCGCAGTATTGTTGGTAGCTTCGGTTTGTCATGGGGTTTATTGTACCGCAGGCTCCAGGTAGATTCAAGAACTGCATCTTACACAATTGAAGCAAAATTTTCTACTTGACTTTTTGAAGTTACGGCACCATACTCAATCAAGAACATATGTTCTACAGGAAAGACGTATCGTTTACAGGGCTAGATAGACGCTCGACGCAGAAGTTGGGACCGGTTGAATGGAGAAGGAGAAATCGCGTGAGAACAATTGCTTCCAAAGACGGCACGAACATTGCATTTGACCAGGTGGGCAGCGGGCTAACCGTCATCCTGGTCGCAGGGGCCATCCAACATCGTGCCTTTGATCAAGAGACTGCGTACCTGGCCGACCTCCTGGCGCCGTATTTCAGCGTCGTCAACTACGATCGCCGGGGGCGCGGGGAAAGCGGCGATTCGCAGCCATATGCGCCGGCCCGCGAGATTGAAGACATCGAGGCGCTCATCGACGATGGCGGCGGCGGCGCATACTTATACGGCATGTCTTCCGGCGCTGCGCTGGCGATGGACGCAGCCGCGGCGCTGGGTAGCAAGGTCAAGAAGCTGGCGATGTATGAGGCGCCGTATAACGACGATCCCCAGGCCCGGCAGGCATGGCGGGAGTACCGCCGAAAGCTGGATGCGCTGCTGGCCGAGGGGCGGCGGGGCGATGCGATGGCGTTGTTTATGATGCTGGTGGGCATGCCGCCTGAGCATCTGGCCCAGGTGCAGCAGTCGCCGGCATGGCCGATCTTCGAGCGGGTGGCGCCAACCCTGGCCTACGACGCTGCCATCTTGGGCGAGGAAGCGGCAGTGCCGTGTGAGCAGGCAGCACGCCTGCGGATACCGGCCCTGGTAATGGCAGGGGAAGCAAGCTATCCGTTTATGCGCACGACGGCGGCGGCGCTGGCGCACGCCATACCCGGCGGCCGGTACCAGGTCCTGGAAGGCCAGACCCACGAAGTGGCGGCAGAGGCCTTAGCGCCGGCATTAATCGATTTCTTCTGCGAGTAAAGGGAGCTAAGCAATGGTCACGCAAAAACCGGAGACGACCGTCAACGCGCAGTTCAGCAGCCCGGGTGCGATCCCGACGCCGTGGGGGGAGGCGAGCGACGAGCTGGCAAAGGCCGAGATCTTCTGGCTGGTCACAGTGCGGCCGGATGGGCGCCCGCACGCTACGCCGCTCCTGGCAGTGTGGTTGGACGGCGCGCTCTACTTCTGCACCGGCGCGAGCGAGCGCAAGACCAAGAACTTGGGGCTGAACGAGCATTGCATTCTCATGACGGGTTGCAACTCGCTGCACGCGGGGCTAGACGTGGTGGTCGAAGGCGAGGCCAGGTGGGTGCGGGACGCGGCGCTGCTGCAGGAGCTGGCCGACCTGTACGCTAAGAAGTATCCTGGCTGGCACTTCACGGTGCGCAACGGGACGTTCTATAATGAGGACGGCGGCGAGGCGCTTGTGTACGAGGTCGAGCCGGCGACGGCGTTTGGCTTCGGCCGCGGCGAGATGTACAGCCAGACGCGCTGGCAGTTTTAGATGGGTGCGGGCACAAGGTCCGGCGCAGGGAAATTCGCTGCGATTTGCGGTTTTTGCGTGAGGCCGGCCAGGTAGCTGAGCGTGCTGTAGCCTTCGAGCATGAGGTCTTCGGCGGTTGGGCGTCAACCGATGGAAAACGCCAGGCGCATGGCCCAGCTGAAGCTGCATTCAACGATTTATCGTCTGGGCAGAAGGAGGTGAAGGCAGCGCAGGAGCAACAAAGATGCGGCAAATAAGCGGGCAGTACAGAAAAGCTAGGCGCCGAAGACGGCCAGGACGGCATACGTGTCGTGGCCACGGCCGCCCGTCACGTACAGCGGACCGCAGCGCAGCCAAGCATGGGCCGTTATGGCAGGTGCTTCGGCCAGTTGGCCGGTGCTATTCTGGCGAAGCGCGGCGCCCAGGTAGAGGGTGCTGGGGATCTGTTTGCGGCGGAGCAGCAGCTTGGCGGTGAAGGCCTGGGGATAGCAATTGCTCTGCCAGGGAGTGTGGCGGCTGACGGTGCGGACGGCCCAGGCGATGCGTTCGGCTTCGTGTAAGTGGGCAGGAGAAATCTCAGCAGGCGTCTCCTGGGCCTGCGTCCCAAACCAGGGGGCAAGCCGCCGCAGGGGCACGATGTTGATCGCCAGGCGAGTCAAGCCCAAGAGGACGTAGGTTTCGGCGAACAGCCAGCGATCCTGCCAGGACAGGTGCAGGAGCTTTCCCAGGCGGTGCAGGGTGGCTCATGTGTCCGCCGCTCCTGTAGGCTCCTCGCCACCCTCGCATGGCGGTGTGGGTGTCGACAGCCAGCTATCCAGCTCGGCAGTCTGGATTACAGCGGTATGCGTCCTTGCATCGCCGCGCCACATTTGCCAGGTGAGGGGCAGGAAGTTGTACGCGAGATCCTTGGCGCGCACGGCATAGTAGAAAGGCAGCCGGGGCGACTCGGGCGAGATGTGATACTTGGCGGCAAGTTCAGCACGCGAAAGGAAAAGCCGTGAGAAAATCCGCCGGATGCCGGATTGATCGGCCTGGGTAGGCTCCCAGAGCTTGGCGAAGTCTCGCGAGGCTGTCATATTTGCACGGCCAGAGGCGAAGAGCCGGTTAACAGAGGTATTCAGGATGCTTGGGTCGAGTGGGGCCGGCTGCAGCTGTGCGCATACTTCCAGGGGGATGGGGGCGCCCAACAGGCGTGATGCCAGCGTTAACGCCAGCCAGGCACTGTGTCCCCAGCGGAGGCGTTGGACGCGTGCGACGAGCGCTAGGCCAGTCCAACTGCTGCGCAGCGTATTGGGAATAGACCACGATGTCGGTTAGAAACCGCATGTCGAAATTCAATTGGTGCTGAAGCGTGCCGTGGATGCAGAGGTGCAGCAGCTGATCTTCGGGAGCAAGGACCAGGACACGGCAGCCTGCGACCGTGGCAGGAACGGCGCGCTGCCAGATTTCGGCGACGGGCACAGGCATCGGCTCATGGGGATCCATGAGTTCGAAATGCAGTTCGACCAAGTGGCCGGCGCGCTGGTAGATATCCAGGTGCTTGCGTATGTTTAGCAAAGAGGGGCTGAACGGTTCCCGGCTGGCGTAGCCGAGTTCTTCCAGCACGGCTACGGCCTCGGCGATCCGGTCGGGTGGGACGAGCAGGTCGGTATCGCCGACGGCACGGGCCCCCGGCGTGGGGTATACCTGGTCGACAAGGTAGGTGCCTTTGAGCACAATCACGGGGAGATGGCGCTCGGTAAGTGCTGTGAGGATCTGCTCCACATAATGGAGCAGCACGCGATTGCGTGCGGCGTTCCCCATGTAACTAGCGTGAAGCTGGCGGCGCAGGGCTTCCGGCAGGGCAGAGACGGCACCGAGCCGCTGCAGATTCCAGTAGAGGTAAGTATGCACGTGCTCATCGGCCGCCAGGGCCAGGACAGCCGTCCACTGGGCTGCGTCCATGGCCGATGCGGCGGCAAGATCGCCGGCAGACGGGTCTGTATGGAGCAGGGTGAGGAGGCCGGCGATTGTGGGGTCGTCGATGAGAAAGTCAGCGAGCATCTGTGTGCCTCCTATTTTAGCAACTACTGCTACTTCTGTTCAAACCAACGCAGAAAGCTCCCTAGCATCAACCCACCTTGCAGGACTGAATGAAGGGCCACGTAGTCCGAGAGACTATCGGCTTTGTAGGATGGAAGGTCGTCAAAGAGCCGGCGCATGCGCTTGAGGTCGAGGAAATGCTGTGCCAGATCGCTTGTTTCCAGGTCCGCCAATGTGGCGGCTACCTGCGTGCGGGCGCCCACCAGGCGCTCGAACCAATCAGCTGCCTGCAGCCCGCGCTTGCGATTGGCCAGGACGGCGGGCGGCAACCGGCCGGCCATGGCGCGGCGGATGAGGCTACGGGGCATGCCGTCGCGGAAGTACTGCTCTTCGGGCAGTGCCAGGCAGAACTCGGCGAGCCGCACGTCGGCGGTGGGTGAGCGCATGTCCACGCCGTACATTGCCGCGGTAGGCAGAGAGATAGGCGCCGAAGTCCTGGCTAGTCAGTGCTTCATAGCGAGAAAGGCGGAGATCTGCCAGTGAACGCGGAGGCTTAGGCGCGGCATCGACGCTAGCCAGTTCCGCAAGGTGGTAATCGGCGGCGAGGGCCGGATTGATGGGGGAACTGGCCAGAAAAGAGGCGGCGACCCCTGGGTCCTGGGCACGGCGCAGACGGCGCTGCAGCTGCCACAGACTTGAAGGCAGCGAAGGCAGCAGCCCCTGGCTGACGGCAGTGCGCAAGGCAGGGGCCAGGCCCCGGGTGCGTGCAAACGCGCGGAGCTGCTGGGCGGCAGCCTGCCAGCCGCGATGGCGAAGCAAGCTAAACAACCAGTTCCCGCCATTCCAGCTCAGGGTCAGGTTACCCTGCATGCCATCGAGGAGCACGTGCATACCGCGTGCGTGCGATAAGTCCAAGATCTTCTCAATCCAGACACGGTTCGAAGTGTTGCGAAAGGGCCCTTCCAAGTACGGAAACAACGAGGCGATGTTGTCGAGAAAAAACTGGCCGTCAGTCTGGACGAGGTTGAGGGAGAGATTCGGATACAAAGCGGCGATGGCCTCGACGAAGGATGTCTCGTCGGCATAGGAGTAGGGAAAGAGATTGGGGGCAAAACCGAGCGCGTGGCACTTCGGTGAAAGCTGCCAGTTGTTCGTCGCGTGCGGCAAGTAAATCCGCTGCCACAGCAGCCACCGACGAGGAATCAAGGCCGCCGCTCATCTGGATTGCAACCGGCGTCGTACAGTGAAGGTGATCGTGCGACGACGCGCGTAAACAATTCGTTGAAGGCAGACAGATAATCTTCGTCACGCGGCAAAGTGAAGTTCACGCGATAGATCGGGGCGCCAGTAGCAGACGGTCTTGACGTCTTCGCGGCTGGCCAGCAGCCAGTGACCCGTGGGCAGGCTCAAGATATCCTTGTAGAGCGTGGTAGCGGGGGTGCCGCCGAGGCCTGACAGCCAACGCACCAGTCCCGTTTCATCCAGCGCGCGCGGGACTTGCGGCAGCGCATGCAGAGCCGCTCGGCATGGTAGCAAAGGCAAAACTGCGGGCGTCTGCCGTGTAAACGAGAGAGGGAGCGACGATCGGCGAGCGGGCGGCGAAGAGCGACTGCGTGCGGGCATCCCAAACGGCAAAGGCAAACACGCCGGTAAGATGACTGCACGCAGTCTGTGCCCCACCTGGCGTACGCTTCAAGGAGCAGCTCGCTGTCTGGGGTACTGTCCCGACCGACGGCCCAGACAGCAGTTCGCTGCGGTTGTCGAGGCGGACATCGCCGACCAGCGTAAGGCGCCATCCTTGACTGCGCACAGGTTGGCGTTCGTAGTCGTCTTGGGGGGTGAAAGGCAGAAGTACCTGTCCCATCCCCACGCCGCCTTCGCACCAAAGGCCGCCGTCGACGCCGTGACGGGCAAGCGCGGCACGCATAGACTCCAGATCTGCAGAATCCAGCGGTCTGTACCGCCATATTGGAACACGCCAAAGATTGCGCTCATCGTATGCTATGAAGCAGCTATGGTTCAGGTAGATCGCAGCGTAGGATCTCCACCTAGTAAGGCGCTGAAGTCACCATAGACTTTTTGTCGATTGTTGTTATACGATATCTTTGCATTCTAACTCTAGACTTGTCCTTATAGAAGGATACAGCGATGCCGCAGGAATTCAAGGCAGCCGACGGTGTCTCTGTTTCAGTCCGTAGCCGATGAAGCGGTCCTGCTCAACATCGACGACAACCGGTATTATGGACTGGACGACATCGCAACGCGCATGTGGCAGCTGCTGATCGAGCACGGCGACGAAGAGGCTGTGATCCGGCAGATGCTGGACGAATACGACGTCGAGGAGCCGGTGCTGCGCCAGGACTTTGCTGCGCTGGTAGCAGAGATGGAGCAGTACGGGCTGATCAAGCGAGTAGATGGACAGGCACGGAGGGTCAAAACCATACGTCCGTAAGTAGTTTTTAGCTTTATATTTAGCGAATCTTGTCACCAACGTAGATAAAGGAGAGTCAATCTTGTCTAACTCATGAACCGACATGGCGAGCACCGTGCAGAACCAAACGCCGACGGCGGCTAAGCAACGTAAGGCGTATCACAAGCCGAGGATGGAGCACTACGGTGCAGTGAGCGAACTCACGCGCAGCGGTACTTATAATCCCGGCTTTTTTGATGGTATTGTCGACTATAGCTCAGCCAATTAACAAGGAGTCAGGCTCTGCACTAATAAGACTTCATGCCGTCGACGTTGTGGGAGCCACAACGGCAGGAGAGTCGGGTTTCGTGCAGGCAGCGATGAACCTCTATCGAGTTTACATGCAGTGCCTGGCATCACCGTATCCTTTGTGGCACGCGACGCCGGCAGTCGATTGTGCCTGCACGGCGCCTGATATCCAGCTAGATCTTGCGCCGACCGAGGCGGAGGCGCACCCGTGGGAGCTGCTGCCCTGGACGATAGTACGAGAACAGGCTGGGGCTGGCTGGCACTGGTCGCTTGCCGTCGCACCGCCGCACGGTGATGCTGCGCTGCGGCTCCGTACACGGCGCCAGGACGAAGAGACGACCGTACTCTTTGGGCGCAATGCTCACGCATCGTCGTCCGGTGGCGGACACCGGCAGAGACAGCGAGCAGTTCCGGCGTGAACTGTCGAGCTGGATGCTGGGCACCGTGCTTGGCTACGCCATGTGCCTGCGTGGGCTGCCGACCCTGCACGGCAGCGTCGTCGAGATCGATGGGCGGGCGGTGGCGCTGCTGGGTGCGTCCGGTGCCGGCAAGTCTACGTTGGCGGGTGCACTTGTGGCAGCGGGGCATGCCATGCTAGCCGACGATCACCTGGTGGTGAGGCGCGCGGACGGCGGGCCAGGAGAACGGCAGGTGGTACGCGCTGCCGGGACCGCCGCGGCTGCGCCTGTGGCCCACGCAGCATGACGTGTGTTCGACAGGACGGCGCAGCCCATCTCCGCCTGGACCGACGACGACGGCAAGCGGCACATCGAACCCGCGGCCGCTGCGTACTGTGCAGACCCGCGGCCGCTGGCGGCGATCTATATGCTGATGCCGCGCGAGCCTGCGCGCCGGGAAGCCGCCATCGAAGAATTGGCGCCGGCCGCCGCGCTGCATGCGCTTATGAAGCAGCGATTCGGCACACGGCGTCGTCGGACGTGACGCTATACGGCAGCCAGCCTGGCTGCGCTGGCGGAACTGGTGCAGCAAACGCCGGTACGGCTGCTCTATCGCCCTGATGGGCTCGAAACGCTGTCGTCAGTCGTAGCGGCAGTGCAGGGGAACCTCGACGACGATGGAAGGTAGCCAGCCCGCGCGTTTCCGTGATTACAACCGTTCCACAATGGTGAGCGCTTTCCTGGCACAGGCCATCGACAGTATTCTCGGTCAGACATTTACGGACTTTGAGTACCTGCTCGTAGACGATCGCTCGACAGACTGGCTCGCCCGGCATTCTGCAGCGCTATGCGGCGCAAGACGATCGGGTCGTACTCCTGCGCACGGACGGCCAAGATCAACCACAGCAATGCGATCAACACGGCGCTGAAGCGTGCGCGGGGTGAATTTGTTGCCATTCTGGACGCCGACGATGTCGCGCATCCAAGACGGCTGGAGCGTCAGGTCGCATTTCTGGAGGTCGAGGCCGCACGTCGGCGCAGCCGGAACGTACGCTCAGCAAATCGACGAAAACGGGCGCGCTGGTCACGTCATGTCGTACCCAGCGACCTGTGAACTGGCACGTTGGGGCATCCTGTTCTCGACTCCGGTGCTGCATTCGGCGGCGATGATACGGCGTAGCCTGCTGGTAGGAGTTAGGTGGTTATTCCGTGCAATGGCGGTATGCCAACGACTATTCGCTGTGGGCAGAGCTGATTACACGCACCGGAATCGCCAGCCTGCCGGAGGTGCTCGTCTCGTACCGGCGTCATTCGCAGCAGACATCGTCGCTCCACAACAAGGCGCAGCAGGGCGAGGTCTGGCTGCTAATCTACAAGATGTTGGCGGAACGCCTGGGGCTTCGTGCGCGGCTTGACGATATTGGGGTTCTCTACCAAGGCGTACGAGGCGTACAGCTGGGGAGTGCCGGTGCGCCGACGCGTGCCGGGGATCTCCTGGCAGCGATACACGAACGCTACGTCGCTGTAGAGCGACCAGATGCTGCAGCCGCCTACGACATCAATGTCGACTGCGCACAGCGGTTTCTAAAGATGGCATGGGTGCACCGCCACAGCCACCGGGTACTAGCGCGCGAACTGCTGCAAGAGGCAAAAGAACTGGATCCAGGAATCTGGCAGCGGGAGCAAACACGCAACATGATCAATAGGACCCGGAACCGAGAGCGGAAGGCGGCTGCGCTCACAGCAACTCGTGCAGTTCCAACAGAATCGTGACAAGCGAAACGCGAGAGGCACCTACGCAATTGGTCTATGCTGGATGCCTACGCCAATAGGCACCCATGCCATCGATGTCAAGCATAGGCTCGATAATCCCGTGCTGCGTCCGGTAATCGTGAACAGCCTGGCGGCACGATTCGTGGTTGTAGTCGTCAACGATCAGATAGCCGCCGGGACTCAGCTTAGGGTACAGATGGGTAAGCGCGTCGGCAGTTGACGCGTAGAGGTCGCCGTCCAAGTCGCAGCACGGCCAACTGTGTTACAGGGAGCGGTCGGAAGCGTGTCCTTGAACCAGCCCTGGAAGAAATTGCACCTGGTCGTCCAGCAGGTCGTAGCGGGCAAAGTTGCGCGCGCACGGTCTCGAGGTCGACGGCGAGCTCCTCCAGCAGAGGGGGCCCAGAAGGCGTCGAGCGGGTGAGCTTCGACATCGGCGACCGGCAGCCCGGCAAACGAATCGGCGACCCAAACCATCCGGTCAGTCACAGCGTAGGCCTTAAGCACGCCCCGCATAAAAATCGCGGCGCCGCCGCGCCAGACGCCAGTCTCGATCAGGTCGCCGGGCACCCCGTCGGTGAGCACCTGCTCGATACAGGACTGCAGGTTGTTCATGCGGCGGAGGCCGATCATCGAGTGCGCCTGGCTGGGCACGTCACGCCCTGTTTCACGAAACTTGCTGATGTAGAGCGTAGTTGCGTAGCCACCAATCGCAGGGGCAGATGTGGGACGATCTTCGTAGATCATGCCCAGCAGGCAACGCTTGAGCAGGTCCAAATACAGCTGGCGAGTATTGGCAAGAGAGGCGAGTGTATCCATTTTGGTAGTGTCCAGTATCTATGGCGGGTGCCCACCTGCCATGGCGTCCCGGGGCTAGTAGCTGCACATAGTATAAGGCAGGGCTACCTGAACTGCCGAGATTGGCAAGCGCAGCGCCAAGTTGCGTATGGATTGACGATTGCCGCGGGTTCTCCAGGTTCAGCCGTAACGACGGAAGGCAGCCCGGCGGATTCGCCGGGCTGCCAATTGCACGCTGAAGGAAATCCACTCCGTAGTTCGGCCGGCTGCTAGTCGGCGGCCATACCGGCCGCCGTGGCTGCTACCGAGACCTGGACCCCTAAGTCGACCAGCGTACCGTCGGCGTTGATGGTGAAGCCGCGGATGGTGTCGGAGCGGCCGTCGATGACGTAGAGGAAGCGGCCGTTGACGGTGGTGTCCATGTCGAGCGGCTGCATGTCGGTCGGGACGGCGGCCTGGAGGACGGCGAGAGTGCCATCGGCGGCGATGGTGTAGCTGGACAGGTTGTTGGTGGCGGCGTTGGCGGTGTAGGCGAAATGGCCGTTTTTGGAAATCACCAGCCAGCAGGCGGCGCCTTGGCCGTTGCCGATGCTCTGGCTGATCGGCGTGGCGTGGCCGTCAGCCTCGAGGTTGTAGGACGAGGCACCGGTGCCCTGGGCGGCGCCCATGGCTTCGGAGACGACCAGGTGGTCCTGGCGGTCGATGTCAAAGCCAAAGGGCACGGCGCCCACACTGGAGCTGATGATCGGATCGCCGGCAACGCCGTCGACGACTGGATAGGTAACAATGCGATTGGCCGCCCGCTCAGTGACCACCAACAGCGTGCCCTGCGCGTTGAACTGGATCTGGGAAGGCGCGCCTGCGCCGGTGCTCGAGGGCTTGATCGAACCCGGGACGGGCGACAGCTTGCCTCCCTGCAGCCGGAAGCCGGCGATGCTGCCGGCGCCGCCGGCGTTCAAGACGTAGACGAGATCGTTGCGGACGGTCACGCTGGTGGGGCGGATACCGCCAGAGGCGACCAGATCGGTGCGGACAAGGCCGGCGGGCTGTACGGAAAACACAGAGACATCGTTCGAACCTGGGTTGACTACGAACAGCCAGCGGCCGTTGTCGCTCAGGACCACAGCGCCTTGTGAGCCAAGGCCGCCACCGATGCCAAGGCCACCGGTGGGTACGGTGCCGGCGGCGGTGAGTTCGCCATTGGCGGAGCGGCGGTAGATGGCGACGGCGTTGCCGGTGGTCTCGTTGGTCATCACATAGACGCTGCCCGGCGCACCAGCTGCGGCGACGTCAAGCTGCGCGCCGGTTGTAACGGCAGGCAAGAAGACCTGCCCGCTTCGGTCCTGCGCCAGGGCGCGGCCGGGATTGGCGGCGACGAGGGCAAACAGCAAGGCTGTCAGCAGAAGCGCGAACTTACGAGTGCGAGATAGAGCTGTGCGAAGCATGGGAACCTCTCCTCAATACGAATACTGGAATAGCGAACTGTGCAGCCTGGGCTCGTCAGCACCGGCTGCGGAGATGAAATTTTGCGATCGCACCGATTAGTCTCGGCAGGAGCAGAAGTGTTACAGGCAAAATTGGGGAGATTGGGGAAACCGTGCCAGGCGCTGCCTGCGGGGATTGAGGGGCGGTGGATTGGTGGGGGCAGCGTCAGGCACGCAGTAGGTGGCGTTACTCGGTGTGGGATTCGTTCTTCCAGCGGCGGAAGGCGTTGAGAAGCTCGGCGCGAGCGGTTGGGGGGAGGGAGTCTTCGGTGAGGCGGCCAGTGAGGTCGATGGAGCGGCGCGCCTGCTCTACATAGTTGGTGCAGCCGGTGCAGCCGGAGAGATGTGCTTCAAAGCGCGCGACGTCTGTGGGCGGGAGGGTGTGTTCCAGATAATCGGTTACCAGCTCCACCAGCTCCTGGCAGGTCAATTCTGCATTGTCCATGTGACCGTCAGTCCTCGCTCAAGTAGCGCGCCAGTGCTGCCTGCACCTTTGCCCGCGCGCGGTGCAAAAGCACTCTTTGATTAGACTCGCTGATCTGCAATATGTTACACACATCGGCTGCTTCCACGCCATCCACATCGCGCAACAGGATGACAGTCCGCTGGTTGGCCGGCAGGGCTTCGATTGCGGCACGCACCAGATCGAGCGTTTCCTGGGCCAGGATACGATTTTCGGGGATCTCACGCCAGCTCGACGGGCCGTCCTGCCAGTGACCGCGCCAGCGGCCTTCCTGCTGAAAGCGGCCTGGATCGACCGTAGGTTCGTCTTCCTCTTCGGCCGCAAACACGTCGGAGAACGGCAATGTGCGCTGCTCGCGCCGGGCGCGGGTACGAGCGCAGTTGGTGAGGATGGTAAAGATCCACGTCTGCAGTGAAGAGCGACCTTCAAAACGCTGGACGCCGCGCAGAACGCCGAGCCATGCCTCTTGTGCCACCTCTTCGGCAACCATGGCGTCGCCGACAAAGGATTGGGCCAGCCGCACCATTTTGGCATGGTAGGCGTCTACCAGCTGCATAAACGCACTGTCACTGCCTGCCCGCAGCGCTGAGATCAGCTGCGGCTCATCTGTGGTCACGGTGAACGCCTCCGAGCGGCCAGTGGAAGAAGACCTGCGGGGAGCATATGCCAGGTTGGGCAGCATGTCAATTGCTTGAAAATCCTCACGACTGTCAAAAATTCCTTTTAACCAGGTTGTAACAAAATCGGGACACCGTCGACTAATCGGTACGCAACGATGTTTTGATTCCAAGTTCGCAAATTCATGTTCAACAAGGGGAGGAAGAAATGGCAGGCAAACTCTTTTCGTTACCGCGACGCGTACTGTGGCAGGTCGCAGGTGCAGCCTTGGGGGCAGTGATGCTGGCGGTGCCGGCCGCCGGTGCGCATGCTCAATCGTCATGCACGTTGGTGATCGGGCACTACGTGGAACATGCCGTCCAGGAAAACTGCACATCGCCGGTTGGGCTGTGCATCGCAGGTGAGTATGCGGGCGTCATCAAGGGCGCATTTGAAGGCAGTGCTACCAGCCTCGTGCCGACGGCCGACACACCCACGACGGGCGTCCTGCTGTTCACGTCCGACAGCGTCATCCATGCGCGCATCCAGGGCAAGGAAGGCAACCTGATCATCAAGAATACGGGCGCCTTCAACACGGGGGGCGACGGCGACATTGTCGACCTGCAGCGGATCGTGGGTGGCACGGGTCAACTGGCGGGGGCAACGGGGGCGTTGCGGGCCAGCGGCACATTTGTGGCGGGCAGCGGAGAGTCGGAGTATATCGGGAGCATCTGCCTGCCCTAAGGCACACAGACAAAAGAGGGAGCGCCTACGAATGGCGCTCCCTCTTTTTGTTTATTCCGGCAGACTGCGCAGATCACGCAGCCGCTCGACCTCCGGGAGCAGGACGCGACGGTTCTGCTGGGGGTTGGCAACGGATGGGTCGGGCACCCACGTGAGCTGGCCGCTGTCGATGGCACGGGCGATGCGCATGCGGTTGGCCTGGGTGTTCTCGCCAAAGGCCAGGGCGGCGGCGTGGCTGATTGTGATCAGTTCGTCGAGCGAGAGCCACCAGCGCACACGGGCGGCGACGACGCCAATGTCGCTGGACCAGAAGTCGGGCGGGATAACGATGGGACTGCTCCAGGCGCTGCCAAGCAAGGCATTAAGGACGCGCTGGAGGGCAGCCTCGATGGGAGCCAGGAAACTGCGCGTCTCCTCGCTCGTCCCTTGGAAGCGCTCGACTTCGCCGTTAGCGATGCGGATCAGCAGGCGCAGGTCTTCAACCAGCGTGGGCTGCTCCAGGGTCTGCCGGCGTTGGTCGAGGAGGGTAGTGACTTCATCGACCAGCGCAGTGGTAAATAGGGCCATTTTGTGCACTCCTTTCGTGCGTGGGCGCCGCCAAGAAGACGGCACAATGTTTAACAACCAAATACTACCGCAACTAACGTTAGTTGTCAAGTTTCTATAACTGTTGCTATCGTGCATGCGGACTAGTCCGCACGCGGGCAACACGGACACGTGGGCGTGCCCACGGACCTGCAAGGGGCGTGCAGGTCGCGGGAGGTCTGTTCCGACGCATCCAAAATCGTGCATCGCACCGTGTGGGGGAGGTGCGTTGATTAGATCAAGCCAAGTAGGGTGGGCAGCATGTCCCCGGGACCGGCGAACCTTTGGTTCGCTTCGAGGTCCCGGGGACGTGGTGGGCTTACGAAGAAGGGGGTTCAGGCGTGATGGGCGACGTCGATGGCGGCGCGGAGGTTGGCCCAGGGCGTTTCTGCGGGTACGGTGCAGTCCGCAGCGAGGATGAAATGCTCGGGCGCAGCGGCGAGGACGGCCTCGGCGGTACGCTGAATCTCGGGTACGGGGCCGGTGGCGATGACGCCTTTGCGCTGCATCCCGCCCATAAAGGGGCGGCCAAACAGGTCGGCGGCCTCGCGTGGGGTCAGGGTGCGGTCGCCGACGTCCAGAGCGCAGTTGACGATGTCGCCCGGGTAGTCGAGGAAGGGTGTGAGATCGTCGTAGCTGCCCTGGTAGTCACAGACGTGAAGGATGTTGCACTCGGTGTCGCCGATGGCCTCCCAGACGGCTAAGTCAGTGGGCTTGATATAGTCGCGGAAGTAGCTGGTGCCCCCGAAACGGAAAGCCTCGCCGCCCTGGGTGGAGACATAGAAGCCGTCGACGCCGGCGCGCTTGCAGGCGTGGACCAGGCGGCTGACATTTTCGGTCATGATTTCCATGCCTTTAGCCACGGCTTCGGGGTTCTGGCGGAGGTGTTCGGCCATGGCGGTGGGCTCAGCGAGGCGCAGCGCCCACATCAGCGGCGAGTAGAGGGTCATGATGATGAGCGCCTCGCGCTTGGCGGCGGCCACGAGGCCGCGCACGATGGCGGCGGGTTCTTCAAAGAACTCTTGCTCGTAGAGCGGCATATTGGCCCAATCTTCGGCGCGCTGGATTCGGCGCGTGCGTGGGCTGGCGCTGCTCGTACTGGATCTTGACGAAGTCCATCCTGGTGGCTTGGAAGAATTCCAGGTGTTTGTCGACGGCCGCCTGGCCGCGATGGAAGGCAGGGTCGAAGTGCAGAAAGAAGGCGGCGGGGGTGTAACCCGGAGTGGATCCACCTTCGATCAGGTTCAGGACGGCGTCGCGCTTATTCATAGTCATTGCTCCCTTCTTAGGCACGATCCTGGCATCAGGTGTCAGGGCAAGTTTACCATAGAAGGGAAGATGGGGTGCGCCGGCCTAGCCCCCACGGAAGGTAATGCCGTCGAAGTTGACGGCCAGCGGATCAGACCCCGCCAAGGCAACCGTACCATCGGGCGATATGAGCACCCGCCCGACAACCGTGTCCGCTGTAACGCCGGAAGCAGGCAGCATCAGCACAAGGTGCATCTCCTGTGTTTGCGGCTGATAGCCGGCGGGTAGGGTGAACAAGTCGTGGCGAATGCCAGGGTTACCATCGGGATCCCGTTCAATGCCCCCGCGCATGTGCACGATGCCTTGGCTGTCTTTAAAGTACTGCACCGGACCCGCCTGGCCAGGCCTGATATCCGCCCCCAACGGCGCATCCTGCCATGGCTCTTGCTGCAGGACGGTGCGGCCGCCTTTGACCTCTAAACGTGCTTGCGGGCGCTCCGTGCCGATGCCAACGCTGCCGGCAGGCAGGGCCAGCACGGGTGGACGCAAATCGTACACCTCGAGCGTGCCTGCATCCGTGGTCAAATAGACATAGCGCTCGTCGGCCGCCATGCCACGGGCCGGGCTGCCCACCGACGCAGCAAGAACTGGGACGCCACCATGGGAAATATCGTAGATGTTAAGTCCGTGTCCGCTCAGAAAGCCGGTTGCGACAAGAAGTGTGGTTCCACGCACGAGCATACGGAGGGGCGTCCCGGAAATATCCACCGGCAGAGTGTTTGTCACGTGAGGCGCGGTGCGCTGTGAAAGGTCGACGGTAATGAGGCTTTGGAGAATCCCATCGCCTACGTACGCAAGATCGCCGTACAGGCAGATATCCTTGCCCATGCTGAACTCTCTTGCGCCATGTTGATAGAGATAGGCCGGTGTGTCAGGGTTACTGACGTCGACGATGCAAAACCCGTCGTCGTCACTGGGGACATAGGCACAGTTGTCACGTACCACGATGCCGTTGGGCATTGCTATGAAAAGCTGGCCCAGGAGAGCCGGCCTCTGCTTGTCTGCGACGTTGACGATCTGCAGACCGTTTTCATAGGAAACCATATAGGCGATATTGCCGACAACGCAGACTCGGGTTGCCGAGCCGGAAAGAGGCAGGGTGCTCTCGACATGCGGCCGGCGGGGATCACCGATGTTGACGATGGCCAGCCCTTGCTGGCCGCCGGCGACGTAGGCGTAGCCGCCGGCCAGGAAGATGTCTTCCGCGTCGGGGCATGGCACCTGGCCCAATGGTGCCGGGGCGATGAGATCGGAGAGATAGAGGGAGTTGGCCGGGTCGTTGAAGGCCTGGTTCTGATCGTAACGCGAGCGATAGAAGATACGGAAGCTTTGCTGGCAGGCGACATATGCATAATCTGCGTCGATCGCGACGGCGCGCAGGCTTTGTCCGATCGTGATGGTGCCGATATGCGCGGGCGCCGGATCGAGCGGGGATGAGCGTATCCAATCCAAATCGGCCCTGGCCGGCGCGATGGCCGGTAGGGGTGCGGGCACAGGCAGTGGTGCCGGCGGCGGTGGCTGCGGCACCGCCGGCCCAGTTCCTGATCCAGCTGCCGCGTTGACTGCCGCAACGAGTTCGGCAATCGTACGCATAGCAGCGTTCCAATCTTCCGCGGGATGGTGTCGCCGGGGCGACGCTCCATGGCACTATAGTCGAAGGTGATCTTGTCGGCAGCCATGATGGTTCCTTTGGGGCTAGGCAGGCGCACCGGCGCGGCCGTAGTCGAAGTGACGTGGGCGTATCACCGGCATGATGGCGTTGCAGCTGCATACGCCCGTAACCTGATCACAGGTAGCAACCGTTTGACCGGGGCAGAGGTTGCTGCGTTCGTCGACGGCGTACATGGTACGATTGCCGCGGCCGCGGCGTTCGCACTGGCACTGAGACGGTGTGACGCCGCCAGGGCCGGCAGAGTCTGCTGCCGCGGCGCACGGCTGCAGCAGCAGGGATGGGCAAGCGCATATCAGATTCCTTTCACTGAACCGAGTACAACGCTAAATCTGCAACGCAGGACCGCGTGGGGCGCACCCAATGCCATAAGGGCGCGCACACACACGCCGCTGTCGCCACGGAAGCCGTCTAGATAAGAGAGGTCAAGGGCTTGAGAATATTTTTGGCGGGGTTAGCCACCATGTTGTAGCCGCGCAGGCACTCATCGCGCTCGGCGCCGGGAAAGGCCTCACAGACTAGAGCACCGATGCCGAAGAGCCCGTCCACCAACTGGTTGAGGAAGGCCGGCTCTACGGCTGCGGCAGCCGGTTGAGTGCTAAGCTGGCGTGTGACAGCGGGCGATGATTTGGGCAGTCTCATGATGTGTTCTCCTTGGAACGAATACAATGCGACACTGGCGGCATGATCTCGAACTTACGGCCAGGCATACTGTCAAACATAGAAAGCCTGATTGAACTTGGACGAGCCATACGTACTACCCGGGTTAGGGGGCGCAACCGGGGTGACGACTGGGGTGACGCCGGGGCCGGTAAGCTCCAGATCGTCGCCATCCAGCCAGCGATTACAGGCAAACTCATAGTTGCGATCCGAGTCCAACTGCACCGAAACCGACTTGAGGAACCACTCGGCACCGGCGCCCTGGCGGTCGTGGCCGACGACGACCTTGTCGACCCGCGACAACGAGAGCGGCGAAGTGGGCGCTAGGCGGACGCCGGCACGCCGGCCCATTGCAAACGGCTCGGCCACGTTATAGATGGCGCCGGCGTTGAAGTCGCCGCAGGTGCGATATCCGGTTGGCTGCTCATCATAGAAAATTTCACCCGTGGCGCCGGACACGCCGATGCGCTTGCTATGCCCTTCGGGGCCGTGCAGGACCAGGTGCACCGTCGCCCGGGTGCCGGGTCCCAGAAAGCAGCGCCGGCGGTCTTCGCCGCACTCGGCCGGCGGCGTCTCAGTGATGTGCGCGGTTTCAAAGATCAGCGTGATCATCGCCCGGACGTACGGCACAGCTGGACGCACAGGTTGTAGCCCGAGTCGGTGCGTACGCTGCGGCACTGTTGGCGGCAATCGTCATCTGAGCTGCCGGCAGGCGCAGCGAACGGCACAATACTCGGCTTGACACCGGCGTAGTGATAGGCCGAGATCGCCACGTTGGACGGAATGGGTGCTGCTGTGACCTGGCGAGCGGCCGGATAGAGCCGGCGGGGTATGTTCATATGGGCGCCTCCTCTTGGCGAACCTAGCGAACACGACGAACAGGCAAGGGCAGCGGCGGTGGGGTAAGACACCAGGAGCGCACGCTGCCCACAGCCACCGGAACGAGATCGCTGACGTCAATCGTAAAACGATACTGCCGGGGCGCCTGCTGCAAGCGCTTGCCCGGCGCGACAAAGGTAAGCAGCACCTCCCAACAATCGGAATCCGGGCGGCAGAGGACGCTGGGTTCGGCGTCGATCTGCTGCAGCACCAGGCCTTCCTGCACGGCGGCACGCATGACCTCTTGGGCCTGAAAGACATTGGTCGCGGCATAGTTGACGGCGCGATCGCGCGAGGACTGCCCCGTATTGGGCCGTTCGTGGTAGACACGATCCAGAAAAGCGCCGACGGCGGCCAGCACGGTCTCTGATTCGCCGGAGGAGCGGAGGCTGTCGATCAACGCTGCCGTCGTCCAGCTGTACATGCCTTGCACGGCCGGTTCGATCACCGGCACAACCTGGCCGCTGTAAAGGCGGACGGCGCCGAGCATTCTACCGGGCACGGAGATGTATTCGGCCCCCTCCACGATCTGGTCAGTCAGAAGGTCACGCATGGTACGGTAGATTTCCGGCACATAGGAGCCCCGGGGGCGGATCGCATATACCGGCATATCATTCTGGTTGAGCGTCCAGATCAATTTTGCCGCCAGGTGAGGGTTGTCATCCAGATAGCTAAGCAAGTAGGGCTGGATGCGCGGGTCGGCAGGGTGGATGGCTTGGGACAGGGACGCAAGATAGCTGTCGTCACCGAAATCATAGCCAAGCTTGCCGAGCACATAGACCAACGCCCCCTCCACATAGCCGGTCGGGTTGCCAAAGTTGCTGAGAAAGCGCAGGGCCGCGAGCGGGTGCTCCAGGGCATTGACATGATGAATCACATGAAGAATGCGGCCGTCGGGCCCAATCAAATAGGTGAGCCGCTTGACCTCCAACGTCTCGGCCGCCGCCTCGGCGCAGGCGCCATAGGCGCGGCAGAGTGACCGGTCCGTATCTGAAAGCAGCGGGAACGGAAAGGCATATTTACGGGCGAAAGCAGCGTTGTCCGCCACGGGGTCGGGGCTGACGCCAAAGATCTGCACGCCGAGCGCATTAAATTCCTGGATTCGATCACGGAATCCTGCCCCTTCGACAATTCAGCCAGGGGTTGCCGCCTTGGGATAGAACCAGAGCAGCACGATTTTGCCGCGATAGTCGTCCAGGCAGATGGTACTGCCGGTATGTGATTGTCCAGTAAAGCCGGGCGCAACATCGCCGACGGAAAGCATCGCCGTATTTCCTCCTAGTACCGTGGCGTCAAGAGCACGGTAGACCACTGCTGCATTTCGCCGATCACCACGGGCAGCGGGCTGCTGATATCGACCGTAAAGTGGTAGACGACCCCCGAACGGGTGGCACCTGCGGCCGGGTCAAACAGCACCAGCTTGATATCCCAGCAGCCCTCCCCAGAGTCGGGACGGCAGATGGGGCTGGGCTGCACGTCGATATGACTCAACTCTAAGGCGCCCTTTTCCTGCCACACCTGGCGCAGTGCGGCCAGGTCTTCGCGGGCAGTGCCCGTCCCTTGGGCAGCGCCCGCCCCTGGGCTGTACGCGCCTGTGCCTGTGCGCGCAGGAAGCTCATGGCCAGGTCTTCCGTGTACTGAAACGCGGTAGTAACTGCAAAGTTCAGCGCCCGCTCGCGGGTGCACGCCCCACGTTGCGCAGTTCGCGGGCGGCATTGCGCTGAAACATGTCGACATGCTGCAGGATCTTGCGGTGCACTTCCTTGTCAACCTTTGTGCCCTGCAGGATGGTGCGTTCGATGGCACCCTGCTCCCAGGCGAAGAGGCCACCCACCTGGGGGTCCACCAGGGGCACTACCTGGCCCGAGGCCAATCCCACGCGGCCGACGATCGTGCCCGGCAGCGAGACGAGCATCTCCACGTCGTGGGCCGAATCCGTAGCTTCCGGCGCGTGCTCGTGGCCAGGATGGGCGAAGACATCGCGCAGCCAGGCGTAGACCACCCGGCCGTAGGCAGGCGAGGGATCGAGCGCACAGATCGGAACCCCATCCACCTTGACGATCCAGGTCAGCCATTCGGCGTCCAGCGGATTTTGTGCCAGGTGTGCCATCAGGCCCTCCTGGTCAAAAGGCGACGTGGGCCGCAGGTACTGGACGAGAAAGTCACGGTGGGCTTCGCTGCCAAAGTCGTAGTCGAGGGTACCCAGCGCATAGATGAGATCACCGGGCCGATAGGGTGCATCCTGGGCCGGCCGCGCAGCCTCCTGCGACTGCTCCTCGGTTTGAGGCTGCCGGGCAGCAGGGAGCACAGCCGCGGCAGCGTAGGGCCGCAGCCTGTGCTGCGACTGGTGACCGGCGGCGTGGACAGGTGATTGAATCCCTGGCAGATGCATGACTGGCCTGGCGATGCTCCCTGAACTGATTCAAGCCCTACATGGTCGAGTAGATGCGCGGCTGACCCAGGAAGACCGGCACAACATCACTGACGTCCACCGTCTGGCGGAAGACCTTCTTGGCCGATTCATAGACCCTGTCGGCCACGAAGGTCGTCACTACCACGTCCCAACAGTCGGAGCCGGGGCGGGCGACGGGGGTCTTCTCGGCGCGCACACTTTCAATTTCGTAGCCGACGAGAGCGCTGCGCACGGCGTCGATGCTGTAGGTGGCAATGGCGTTAAGTGCGCGCTCCTGCGATGCGACGCCAAGGTTGCGGAGTTCATAGAAGAGGCGCGACTGCAGATCGTTGGCGCGCTGAACTTTCGTCCTGTCGTCGGCAGAGGCGTTAGCGGCAGCCGTTTGCGTCGTGATCTGGGCCATGCCGCGCAGTTCAGGCACGATGACCGGCACAGTCTGGCCGGAGCGCAGGGTGACGCTGCCCTCGATATACCCGGGGACGGCGACACGGCTGGAGTCCACATTCGCGCTCGGCGTAATCTGATTACCGAGATAGCTGCGGATCGTCCTATAGACAGATTCGGCAAAGGGGCCGTCAGGCTGGATGGCATAAATGGGCGTAGCTTCGAGGTTCAGCGTCCAGATGACGGAGGTGGCAGCATAGTCGCGGGTACAGCATCAGCCCCGTCACGGAGCCCCGTGGCGAAGTATTCGAGCAGACGGCTGGCATCTTCCGGAACATAGTTTTTCGCCTTCAGGACACTGGCAAACCAGTCGCGGCGAGCATCGGTACCGAAGTCGTAGCCAAGCGTGCCGAGCGCAAACACCAAATTGCCGGCGTCAGCCTGTGCAGGGCGCACCTCCGCAGGCCGGACCCCGCTGGCGGTGACAGCCGGGGGCTGTGGGGCTGCGGACAAATGCACAGCGGCAGCAGGTGCAGGGTCGACGGCAGCGGGGCTCCCTGCGGGCGCCACCTCACTTCCAGGGTACGCTTCCATAGTTTCTCTCCTTGGCGGCATGTCTGCCTTGATGTGATGAATGGTACGAAGCAGGTCCAGGCGCCCGCGCAGGTAGCGGCTGCAGTTGGTGGCAACTGCCGGATCGCAGGCGGCGGCTGTTTCTAGGATCGTGTCGCGCACGGCGTGAGGATCGGGCATGCGGCCGAGCCGGCGCTGCAGGCTGAGCAGCAGGGCGACGGTGCCGGTCACCAATGGGGTGGCGAAACTGGTGCCCTGGCGGGTGATCGTGCCGCCGCCAGGGGCGGCGCCGAGCACGGCGGCGCCGGGCGCCAGGACACCTTGGGCGTGATAGGCAGCGCCCCAGTTGCTAAAATCGAGCGGCACGCCCTGGTCGTCCATGGCGCCCACGGTCAGGACGAGAGGCAGGGCGGCAGGCACGTGCAGGCATTCACAGCCTTCGTTGCCGGCGGCGGCCACGATCAGGATGTTATTCTCGGCGCAGAGCTGCACAGCCTTGGCGAGCAGCGGCGTAGCCGCGCCGGAAGGGGTGATCTCACCGCCGCTGATGTTGATGACGTGCGCGCCGGCAGCCACAGCCTGGGTAATGGCACGTGCCAGGTCTACCTGCGAGCAGCTGATGGCTGAGCCGTCACGGGAATCGGCATAGACGGGCAGCAGCAGGCCGCGGCAGCGAGGGGCGAGGCCGTGGACGGGGCTGCCGGGCTGGCCGAAGATCACGCTGGCGACATGCGTGCCGTGTGCCGTCGCGACCCCTGCCGGGTCGGCCGCACCGCTGACCAGCGTGGGCGCCTGCGTCAGATCGGCGCCGGCGAAACAGGGGTGCGCCAAATCGACCGGGCCGTCAAGGACGGCGACGGTGATTGCGCGATCGCCCAGGGTTTCTGCCCACAGCTGCGGGAGGCCTCCAATTGGAGGCCCAGCCGAAGGGTGTACACTGGTGGATATGCTGCTGACAATTCGGCCAGAGGCTGACGTGCGGCGCATGGAAGAATGATCTACATGTTGAATGCTTGCATGAGACCATTGACCGCCGTGACGTCCACTGCAGCGCCGCTTTGCCTCTGATCCCCCTTACGGACGCAGTTACAGCCGCCGGTACTGGTGCACTGCGGGACACCCAGGAGCCCGCAGTTATTCGAGCTTGGCACCCAGTGCCCCAGCTTCTTATTCAGCGTGCACTGGCATTCGCCGGAGTTTTTGCCGGCCCGGCCTCGCAGCCAAGCAGACGTACCGGCGGGAGGTGACACAGCAGTGCTGGCCTGGGGATGAACATGAGAAGGGTTTACGCCGGCAATTGGGCGTGAACCTGCCGATGTACGTTGAACCGGGTGGGACGTGTGCGGTAGTTTCATAGTCAGCCTTTGTCTTGTTCGCTAGCTCAGAAGAAGTTGCCCAAACGCAACTGCTCGCGCTGCCGCAAGCCGTTGTAGTTTGTAGCGAGTGGGTAACACGTCGGTTGGTCACTTGTGTTAATGGCAGCTTTCCAAGCCCCTTGATTCCCGACGGTGTTATAGCACTGGGTCACTGTACTCACGTCATGCACCTTGCTGCCTCGGCCCGGAAGAATCGAGTTTTCGCAGGTGGGATTGTCGTAGCACTTTCCCGTCAGGGAGGGTTGAACGGCCCCGACCGGCATGATTTCTAGCGGATGCATGTGGTTGGCGCGCTGGACGCCACGCGCGGCAGACGGTAATCGCATAGGTCAGATCTCCACGTAGAATTCGTTGGTACTAGAGCACTGTGTTTCGTGTACTAGACGAGACGATAGCCTGCGCCGTCCTTGACGAGGACGACGGACGAATTGCCGTAGACGCCATTCTTGCTGGCGATCTGCTCGTTGGTATCGACGCGCTTGGCGTAGACGTCGTACCAGACAAGTTCTGAGCCGATACCGCACGAACTGCCGGGTGTGGCACCGCAGTTGCCGACGTCGATGCCGCCCCAACGCAGCGTGGCAATGGTGGGGATGTCGGCGTTATTCTGGAAGTTGACCGTTGCGGTGCCTGCCGGCAGTACCTGTGCAGCGGCTCTTGCAGGGGAAGGACCGGTTCTCAACGCGGGGCAGGCCTGCCGTGGTAGCCTCACTGATGTTTCTCCTTTGGGTCCAAACGCATCGTTACAGATGAACTGACAAGCAAACGGATACAACTCCGCATAGCGCCGGCATACTACTTTGCCGCAATACAGCTCAGAGCAATGCCAAGGAGGCGATTCGATTGGGTACGTGGAGGACGTACCTGCGCAGCCTCGATGGTTAACAGCGATGAACAGATACAGGCACAATCATGTGAAGGATACGCCGGGTGGCGTAGAAGCGTCGGCGATCATAGGATATTTTTGGCACGCCGTCAAGTGGCGAAAATTGGAGGCCAAAAGGCCCCCTCGCTCGGCGCACGAGGCCCGGGGATGGGCCAGGTTGTGTGCGCCGAGCGAGGGGCGGGTGGGGGAAGGTGCGGCTTAGTCCAGGTACTCGTAGGCGATGAGGGTCAGGAAGTCCAGGAACTCATCGCTGAGGCAGAGGCGGTCGAGGATGGTGGCGGCGTCGCCATAGTGTTCGGCGCCGGCGCCGCCGAGCTTGGCCAGCTCTTCGGCGCGCAGCTGCTCGTAGAGGGCACGGGTGACGGTGCGCCCGTCGTCCAGCTTGGCACCGGTGTGGATCCACTGCCAGATCTGCGAGCGCGAGATCTCGGCGGTGGCGGCATCTTCCATCAGGTTGTTGATGGCCGCCGCGCCGTTGCCGTCCAGCCAGGCATTCATGTACTGCAGTGCGACCGAGATGTTGAGGCGCAGGCCCCCTTCGGTGATCTTGCCGCCCGGCACGCCCACGGCGGTAATCTGCTTGTCGGCGACGCGGACGTCCTCGCGCAGGCGCTCCTTCTGGTTGGGCTTGTCACCCAGATACTCGTCGGCAATCTCCAGCACGGTCGGCACCAGGTCAGGATGGGCGACCCAGGTGCCGTCACAGCCATCGCTGAACTCGCGCAGCTTGTCCTCGCGCACCTTGGCCAGCGCGTTCTCGGTCACGACCGGGTCGCGGCGGTTGGGGATAAAGGCGGCCATGCCGCCGATGGCGTGGGCGCCATGCTTGTGGCAGGTGTGCACCAGCAGTTCGGTGTAGGAGCGCATGAAGGGCACGGTCATGGTGACCTGGGCGCGATCGGGCAGGATCAGGTCGTGGTGCCTGGAGAACTTCTTGATGGCGCTAAAGATGTAGTCCCAACGACCGGCGTTGAGGCCGGCGGCGTGGTCGCGGATCTCGTAGAGGATCTCTTCCATCTCGAGGGCGCCGAGGATGGTTTCGATCAGGACCGTGGCGCGGATGGTACCGCGGGCGATGCCGAGCTTGTCCTGCGTGTCGTTAAAGACGTCGTTCCACAGCCGGGCCTCGAGGTGGCTCTCGAGCTTGGGCAGGTAGAAGTAGGGGCCGGAGCCGCGCGCCAGGAGGTCCTTGGCGTTGCGGAACATGTAGAGGCCAAGATCGAAGAGGCTGGCCGAGATCGGCTCGCCGTCCACCAGCACGTGCTTTTCGACCAGGTGCCAGCCGCGCGGGCGGATCAGCAGGGTGGCGACGGTGTCGTTGAGCTTGTAGGTCTTGCCGTCGGGATTCTGGAAGGAGATCGTGCGGGCAATGGCGTCGGTGCAGTTGATCTGGCCCTGGATCACGTTGTCCCAGGTGGGGGAGAGTGCATCCTCAAAGTCGGCCATAAAGACCTTGGCGCCCGAGTTGAGGGCGTTGATCATCATCTTGCGTTCCGTGGGCCCGGTAATCTCGACGCGGCGGTCATTGAGGTCAGCGGGGGCGGGGGCAACTTTCCAGTCGGCTTTGCGGACGTCGGCGGTCTCGGGCAGGAAGCCGGGGATGGTGCCGGCATCGAATTCCTGCTGCCGTGCCACACGCCGCTGCAGCAGTTCCACCCGGCGCGGGTTGAAGGTGCGGTGCAGCCCGGCGACGAAGTCGAGGGCCTCGGGTGTCAATACAGTCTCCACGGCTGGGGTAATCGGCCCGACGACACGAACGCCGGCCAGGACAGTCTCGTTCATAGCGGTTTGCTCCTCCCAAAGTGCTTGGCAAAACGGCAAAGGGTGCTGGCAATAGAATATAGGGGCAGCGTGTTTTGCAGCGATTCAGGCTGTGTTATTTGTTCGGGAGCTACTTGGGCAGCGTGACCGGTTTTTCGACCAGGCGGCTCACAAAATCGCCGAGATTCTGGCTGGTCACGTGATCGGGTTGATAGAGCACAAGCGGATTGCCGTACTGGACGGCGATGTTGAGTGCTTCGGCGGCAGGGGGAGCAACGCCGTCGATCGTGCGCTCCAAGCGATTTTCGATCTCGCGCAGCGAGAGCATCATGGCGCCCTGGCGGTTGACCACCAGCAGCTTGATCATGGGGCCGGCAGCGCCCCAGGCCGCCAGCTGGCGCAACCGCACGGCGGCGGCGGCCACAGAAGCTACCTCAGGTTCCAGCAGCAGCACGACATAGCCGCTGTTTTTGATCACCGTTTCGTGAGCCGGCCCTGCAACCGGCGGGAGGTCGACCACGACATAGTCGGCCAGTGAAACCAGGCGGCCGACGATGGCGCCGATGCGGCCAGGATCCAGTTCGCCAAACTCCTCCAGCTTTTGCGGGCCGAAGAGAATACGGGGGCCGAACGGGGTAGTCGCCAAGTGACTGGAAACCAAAGGCTCGCTGATGGCGGCGGGTTCGAAGGCCAGCAAGCCGGCGAGGCTGCGCTCGGGCGCGGGCACCTTCAGTTGCACGCCAAAGGTACCATAGTCGGGGCGCAGTTCGGCGGCGATCACCTGTTTGCCGGCCTTGGCCAGCAGGGCGGCAAGGTTGATGGTGATGGTAGTCGTGCCCACGCCGCCCTTGGCGCCGATCACGCTGACCACGCGGCCGGCACGGGGTGAGGCACTCTGGCGCAGCAGCCGGTTGCGCTTGAGCAAGGCATCGACGCGTGCCGCCAGCTCGCGCAGATCGATGGGCTTGGTCAGGTATTCGTCGGCGCCGGCGCGCAGGCCGCTCACCTTCTCCTGCACGTCGGAGAGGCCGCTGAGCATAATGATGGGGAGTGTGAGCGTCTCGGGGCGGCTGCGGAGGGTCTGGCAGAGCTCGAAGCCATTGATGCCGGGCATCATCACGTCGAGGATGACCAGGTCGGGCCGGTCGCGACCGATCATATCCAGGGCTTCATTGCCATTGTGTGCGGTCACCACGTCATAGCCTTCCATCTTTAACGTGTGCAGCAGCAAGCGTTGAAGAACCTGGTCGTCGTCTGCGATCAAGATGCGCGCCGCCATGGCAGTACTCCTCTTCAGTAAGGTAAATCGATAGGAGAATGATACCACACATTGGCGAGAGGGGAGTTTAGGCGGTTTCGCATGTGGAGGAGGCTCGTGCTAAACTATCGGATTATGGCGAAACAATATTATGGTGGGCAAGCGGTTATTGAAGGCGTGATGATGCGTGGACGCAAGTCCATGGCAGTGGCGGTCCGCAATCCGGAGGGCGAGATCGTTTTACACGAGGAACCGCTGACTGCCCGCATCTATACAAGCAAGTGGGGACAGTGGCCGTTTATTCGCGGGCTGGGAATGCTGTGGGATGCGCTGGGGCTGGGCATCCGCGCCCTGATGTGGAGCGGCGAGGTCGCGGCACAGGAAGAAGGCAAGGAAAAGGTCGAGTTTGGCGGTCCGGTGGCGTGGACGACGATAGGGGCCAGCCTGTTGTTTGCCGTGGGCCTCTTCTTTTTGCTGCCGACGTTTGCGGCCAAGGTGCTGGCGAGCTTCGTCAACGAGGATCCGCTGGTAGATGCGTTTTTTGAGGGTGTGATCCGGCTGCTGCTCTTTTTGGGTTATCTGTGGCTGATCGGTCGGATGCCGGAGATCAAGCGCGTGTTTGGCTATCATGGGGCCGAGCACAAGACGATCAACGCCTATGAGGACGGCGCGCCGCTGACGGTGCCTTCGGTGCAGAAGTACAGCGTACAGCACACACGCTGTGGGACCAGCTTCCTGCTGTATGTGCTGGTGATCAGCATCGTCCTGTTTACGCCGCTGACGTTCAGCAGCGTCGAACCGGGCTGGCTAGCGCTGCTGCTGCGGTTGATATCACGGCTGCTGTTGATTCCGGTTGTGGCGGGAATTGCCTACGAGATCATCCGTTTCAGTGCGGCGCACGACGACAAGCCGCTGATGCGGATGCTGATTGCGCCGGGGCTGGCCCTGCAGAAGATGACGACGCGGGAGCCGGAGGACGGCATGGTCGAGGCAGCGATCGCTGCCCTGGCACCTGTGCTGGCGGCCGACGGCCGCGAGCTGCCGTCGGGCAGCATCGTGCCGGGATTGGTGAGTGCTGTCGGTGCAACAGCACCGGCGGCGGCCGACTGATTGCCGCCGGTCCGGCAGAGCAATATGACCGGTTGCGGCTAGTGCCGCAACCGGTTTTTGATTGGCAGATTGCCTGGCCTTGGTGGACGCTTTACTCGGCGTTCACCTGCTCTGCGCTGGCGAGCAGAAGAATACGGCGCAGCTCATGCTGGCGCTGCGAGGGTGGTTCCTCGAGCATCTGTGAGAAACGAGCATCTTCGTTGAGAGTAGCCACCAGAGGCAGCCATTGCAGGTAATCCAGGCGTGGGCCTGGGGTGGCGTCGCGGCCGCGCAGGCGCACCAACTGGTTATAGCGCTTACAGTACTGGACGTAAGCTGCGGGCCAGAGCTGCATGAGGCGTTCGAAGACATAATCGCGGATTGCATCGAGGGGCACGTCTTCCTGCATAAAGTCGGCAAGGGACGTAAGCTCGGAGATGCGAGCATCGCGCACGTCGAGCTGAGAGGGAGGTGCGTTGTACATAAGTCCTTCAATTCGAGCATAAGCCAGGCGGGTTGCGGGGCCGATTGAAGTGGGGTGACTTCGGGAAGACCTGCATTGGCGGCCAGCCTGGGCGCCACGAGCAAAAGTGTCGTACGGACAGTAAGTATAGCAAAAAGGTTTTTGGGCGTCAAGAGACATATGCACCTTTGTCCGCGCGTGAACATTTGCACGGGTGCGTGTGGATGGAGAACGTCCCTGGCGCAGCGCAGGAGGATCGAGGTAGGCAGAGTGAGTCTGCGCTGCGCCAGGGTCGAGGCAGGTGGCGTACGGCGATGTCCCGGAACGGGCGAACGCTTGCGTTCGAGACGTCCCCGGCAGATCGTGGCGGCGGGGCGGTAGTTGGAATTTCGCGTGGGTTCCAGTACAATAGCGGCCCTTAACTATTGAGGCTGCATCACTCCAGGGGCGCCAGGATTGTACTCCGCCATTACTCGAGCGCTCGTTATCTTTCCTCGTTTTGAGGAGTCTATGCCGCGCACCGTCGGCGACGAGGCCTGTACTGGATCTAAAGGAACCCTGCTGTGGCCGACCAACTGATCGCCAGAGTACGGATTTTAACGAATGGTATAACTCTGTCTGTCTGAAGGCCGATCTCGCCGAGTATGGTCCTGTACGCGGCACGATGATTATCAAGCCGTACGGGTGGGCGCTGTGGGAGAACATGCAGGCGGCGCTGGACAAGCGGTTTAAGGCGACGGGGCACCAGAATGCGGCCTTTCCGCTGCTGATTCCGATGTCGTTTTTTGAAAAGGAAGCCAAGCATGTGGAGGGGTTTGCGCCGGAGTTAGCGGTTGTGACGCATGGGGGCGGGGAGGAACTGGCAGAGCCGCTGGTGATACGGCCGACGTCGGAGACAATTGTCGGCCATACCTATGCCAAGTGGGTGCACAGCTATCGGGACCTGCCGATCCTGCTCAACCAGTGGAACAGCGTGGTGCGTTGGGAGATGCGGACAAAGCTGTTTCTACGCACACTTGAGTTCTATCGGCAGGAGGGACACACGGCGCATGCCACCGCCGGGGAAGCCATGGCGGAGGCGCGGCAGATGCTCGACGTGTACCACGACTTTGCCGTCAACGAGGCCGCCGTGCCGGGAATTCCAGGCGAGAAATCGGAACGCGAGCGCTTTGCCGGTGCAGACAACACCTTTACGATCGAAGCCATGATGGGCGACGGGCGAGCGCTGCAGGCGTGCACGTCGCACTTTCTAGGGCAGAACTTTGCCAAGGCGTTTGACATTCGTTACCTGGACAGCGACAACGTCCAGCAGTACTGCTGGACCACCTCCTGGGGGCTGAGCGCGCGCTTTATTGGGGCGATCATCATGACGCACGGCGACGACGCAGGCTTGATCCTGCCGCCGCGCCTGGCGCCGATCCAGGTGGTGGTCGTGCCGATCTATAAGCATGAAGACGAGAAGGCGGCGGTGATGGAGGCAGCAGCCGGGATCGCGCAGGAGCTGGGGGATCTCAGGCGTGCGCGTCAAGGTGGACACGCGTGATCACCTGACACCAGGGTACAAGTTCAATGACTGGGAGCTAAGGGGCGTACCGGTGCGGATTGAAGTTGGGCCACGCGATGTACAGAGCGGGAGCATGCCGGTCGCACGGCGTGACCGGCGCGGCAAGGAGGGCAAGCGGACCGTCGTGCGCGGTGGCCTTGCCCACGAGATTCCCGCCCTGCTGCGCGAGATTCATGGCGCGCTGCTGCAGAGAGCGGCGGAATTCCGGGACACCAATACCCATGATGTGGCCAACTACGAAGAGTTTCGAGAGGCGATCGCCGGCGGGTTTGCACGTGCGGCGTGGGCGGGCGACAGCGATGAGGAGGAGCGGCTAAAGGAAGAGGCGAAAGCGACGCTGCGGTGTATTCCGTTTGAGCAGCCGTCCACTCCGGGCCGGTGTTTTTACACGGGACGGCCGGCCAAGCAGGTGGCGATCTTCGGCAGAGCGTATTAGGGGAGCACAACAAGCAGATGCTTGTACCAATGAGCGGATCAGGGGCTGCCGATGGCCCAGTCGTGGTCGAAGACGGCGTGGAGGCGGTCGTAGATGGCGGGGCTGTCGAGGAGGAGGACGACCTCGCGGTTGAGCTTGAAGCTCACTTCGCCGCCGTTGAGGCTGCCGACGGCGGACCAGGTTTCGCCGCCGATGCGGGCGAGGAGCAGCTTGGCGTGGATACCGCCGGCAGTGGGGTTGCCAAGCTGCGCCTGGAGGTCAAGCCCTTCTTGGGCGGCGACGGCGCGTACATAGGCCACGGTGGCGGCGTTGCTGCGCAGGTCGGCGGGGTCGTCGAAAAAGGAATCCAACAGAATGCGCACCCGGGCTCCGCGGCGGGCAGCGGCCAGCAAGGCCTCGAGACGCGGATTGGGATCGGCGAGCGGGTTGCTGGAAGCTCGGGCCCCAGTGGCGCTGCTCGTAGAGCTGCATCAGCAGCAACTCATCGCCCTGGCCGGCCCGGCCAATCAAGGCCAAGAGTCCGGCATCGGGGCGCAGCGCATTTTCCGGCGGCGCTCACCACGGCGAAGTGGGTTATTCCATGGAAGCTTTGGGGCTCGACAAATGGGGAGTCCTCCACGTCGTATTCCGGCGGTGGGGCCGGGGTGTAATCTGCAGGTGGTGCGCCGTATTTTGGGTCGGCAGGATCGTACGGGCGCAGATCCAGGAAACTGGTCGGGCGCCCAATCGGCGGCAAAGAGTGCCTGAAGCGCGGCCACTACGGGCGGGGCATTGGTCAGCACGGCAAAGCCGCGCCGCCCGCCCTGTGGGCGGTGCGAAGGCAGCGGCATGGAGTCCCGGCTGAAGTTTTCGGTGCTGACCAGCGCCACGTGGCCATCGACGACGCCATACTTGGCATGCGCATAGCGGTAGCGGCGCTTGAGGCCGCTGGGTGCATCTTCGGCCACGGCAAAGTAGCGGACGTCGCCGCCGGCCGCTGCCACCAGCGCGACGCACCACTTCTGCAGCTTGGTGATGCCGCCGGGCGGCGCGCCGTCGAGCAACACCCGCACCTTCACCCCGCGGCGGGCGGCGTCGACCAGCAGCTGGGCCAACTGCGGGTGCTCGAGCGTGTAGATGGCCAGGTCGATCGACGTGACTGCGCCACCAAGGGTCTGGGCAATAGGCGTATAAAGCCCTTCGGGGCCAACGGCGAGCACGGTGTCGGCAACCGTCTCACCCTGCTGTGGCCACGCCCAGCCAGCAGCATCCCAGGCGATCCACCCCGGCCAACGAATCTGGCGCCCCCAGAGGGGATCACCCAGGTCGCCGGCCCAGTCCTGCGCCCAGTTGGCGTCGATGGGCAAGCCTGTGTGCGGGTCACGCTTGCGCTGCCAAACCTGGCCTTGTGCGGTGACGACGCCACGAGTATAGAGCTCGGCAGGGGGACCGTTCCAGCCGTCGTCGGTGTCGTCTCGTCGCCATACAGGAGCACGTCCACAACGGAGCCGCTGGGATCGAGCAGGCGCAGCACGCCGCCGCTGTTGGGCAGGTTGATCGTTCCTTGGAGGTCGAGCACGAGCGGGTCGGTGTCGATTATCCACTCGGCGGCAGGGGATCGCCGAAGCTTTGGCGAAAAGCCAGGGCCTCGGCAGCCAGCCACAGGCGCCCGCCCGGAGCGAGCGACAGACCGACGTCGGAGGAAACAGACGTACGTCGTCCGCTGCTTTCAACCTGCCAGCCCGCGAGCGGCTCAATGCGGCTGCCGACGTTCCAGAGCATGATCGCCTCGTCGGCCTCGCCGCTGCGGGCGCTGTCGATATAGGCGGCAGCGATCAGAATGGGCGGCGCTTTGGCCAGCCACGGCAAGTACACGTCGACGAGGGCAGATAGGGGCTTGGACCCCAGCCCGGTATGGGGCCGGGCCTGGGCATAGTAGTCCAAGGCAGCAGGAGCAACAGGCAGAAGGCGACGTGACGACGCATGAGCCAATCGTACTCCTCTTTTCAGGGTTTGCACCTCCAGCAAACCTCTAGAGACGGGAGTCTGTGCCATTTTTCACAAGCGGGAAGGGACAAGTGTCCCTAGGCGCGGCATCCTCCCTTGCGCTATGCTAGGCAGTGAGGAACCGAGGCGCACCATGCAACTCGTATAACTCCCCTTTTGCATGGAGGTCTCGCCATGAACGAAGTCAGTCCGCTCACGCACAGCCCTGTGGGTCTCGATGCTCAGGGCCTTTCAAACCTACGTAGTGTTTATTGGAACCTCGCCACACCTGGGCTGTATGAGGAGGCAGTCAAACGTGACGAGGGTATCATCGCCCACCTTGGGCCGCTGGTGGTGCGCACCGGGCAATTCACAGGTCGCTCCCCCAACGACAAGTTCATTGTGGATACGCCGACCCGCACGACCAGATTTGGTGGGGCAAGGTGAATCGGCCGATTGCGCCCGACCGTTTTGACGAGTTGCACCGGCGCATGGCGTCCTATCTGCAAGGCAAGGACGTGTTTGTGCACGACGTGTGGTGCGGCGCAGATCCGGGCCACCGGCTCTCGGTGCGCGTCATAACGCAGTATGCCTGGCACAACCTGTTTGCCCGCAACCTGTTTATTCAACCGCCGCCAGCCGACCTGGCCACCTTCCAGCCGGAATTTGTGATTATTGACTGCCCGGGATTCCATGCCTATCCCGAGGTAGACCACACGAACAGTGATGTGTTTATTCTCGTCAACTTCGACAAGAAGATGGTGCTGATCGGCGGCACCGAGTATGGCGGGGAGATCAAGAAGTCGGCGTTTACGGCGATGAACTATTATCTGCCGCTGAAAGAAGTGATGCCGATGCACTGCTCGGCCAACATCGGGCCCAAGGGTGACACGGCGATCTTTTTTGGGCTGAGCGGGACGGGCAAGACGACCCTGTCGGCGGACCCGACCGGCAGTTGATCGGCGACGACGAGCATGGCTGGGCGGACGACGGGGTCTTCAACTTTGAGGGCGGCTGCTATGCCAAGGTGATCCGCCTGTCGCGGGAGGGCGAGCCGGAGATCTATGCGACGACGCGGCGGTTTGGGACGGTCCTGGAGAACGTAGGAATCAACAGCATGACGCGGCGGCTGGATCTGAACGATGATTCGCTGACCGAGAACACACGCTCGGCATATCCGCTGTCGCACATTCCTAATGCGCGGCGGGACGGCAAGGGCGGGCACCCGCAGAACATCGTGTTCTTGACGGCTGACGCGTTTGGGGTGCTGCCGCCGATCGCCAGGTTGACGCCGGAGCAGGCAATGTATCACTTTATCTCAGGGTACACGGCCAAGGTGGCGGGGACCGAACGGGGGGTGAAGGAGCCAGCGGCAACGTTTAGTGCCTGTTTTGGGGCGCCGTTTATGCCGCTGCACCCGAGCGTCTATGCGCACCTGCTGGGCAAGAAGATCGCCCAGTACAATGTGCGGGTATGGATGGTAAACACGGGCTGGACCGGCGGTCCGCACGGCGTTGGCTCGCGGATGAAGCTGGCCTACACGCGGGCGATGATCAATGCGGCCCTGGACGGCAAGCTGGACGACGTGGCCTATGTGGAGGAGCCGGTGTTTGGGCTGGCGATGCCCGTCAGCGTTCCGGGCGTGCCGGACGAGGTGCTGCAGCCGCGGAAGACGTGGGCGGACCCGGCGGCGTACGATGCACAGATTGCCAAGTTGGCGAAGATGTTTGCCGACAACTTCAAGCAGTATGAGAGTGAAGTGAGTCCAGAGGTGCGTGCGGCGGGGCCGAGGGCGCGTGGCAAAAGGCTTAGAAGTGAATGTCCCGGGGACGTGCGAACGCTTGCGTTCGCACGTCCCCGGGGCTTGTCCTGTCATTTCAGCGTTTGAGCGCAGGTAGGTAGAGCGAGCTGTCGAATGTGGGTGGGGAGCCGGCAGCCCAGAGGGTAAGGAGGTCGGTCAGCGCCTTTGGTGTGTTTTGCGCGGCGTGGTGGCCGGCCTGGTCTAGTTCGCTGACGCCGTGGCACGACTTGCAGGTGCGCACCTCACCCGGACGGAATGTCAGCCACAGGCGTTCACGGACCACGGGGCGCCGGGCCGCTGGGGCAGCTGCCACGAGAGCGCGCGGCGGGCCGGCACGAACGCCGCCACCGATCCGTCGGGGCATTTTCCACGGTGCCCGGCGGGGCGGGGATGGCCGGGCCTCCCGACGGTGAGCCAGGTCGTGCACGACTCGCCCAGCACGCGGCCCCGGGCGCGGGTCGCCGGCCCGCCCATCCCCGCAGGTGATCTCCCTGCACGATCTGCATGCGGGCGACGTCGTAGATCGGGCCCGACGCCCGGGTCTGCTGCCTCCCGCCGCCGACGCGGAGCTGGGACGGTTGCTGCTGGTCGGCGGTCGCGGCTGGTCACTCGCGATGACGGCACGCCAGGTCGTTCTGCGCGCGATACTGGCTCAGCGCGCCTGGTCCACACCCGTCTGCTCGCACCCCTGCTGCTGCCCGGCAGGCACCGCAGCAGTGCGCCGCGGTGGGCGCGGGCGCGCACCTCCACCGGATCGAGCTCCCACAGCGGGCCCGTGTACGTCGACCAGCACGTCGGGACCCCAGTAGGAGATTGCCTCCATCATGCCCGGGCGTCAACGGCTCTGGCCGTCCATACCCCATTGCCCGCCTTCAGCGTCTGGAGGCGGAAGTGGTAACGTGACCCCGGCCGCGCCGTGCCGTCTTCCGCGCCGGCGGGGCGTGTGGGCCGCCACGAGCAGGCCGTCGGACAGGGGCAGCGGATTGCGATACAGCCCGCGAGTGGTGGGGGGGCGGAGTCGGTGTTGGAGGTATCGCGATGGGTCACGTAGGTGATGGTCATCGGGTCGGGATTCACGCCGGCGCGCCGTCGATGCTGATGATCTGGCCGGTGGCGTGTGTGGTGATGCTCGGGCGCGTCGATGCCGACGTAGGTGCCGGCGGCGACGGCGACCTCGATCTGCAGGAAGTTCACGATCCCGTTGGTGTTGATCCGCGCCCCGGGACTGACTCCGAGCAGTCGCGCATCGTCGTTGAAGCTCCGGTCGAAGTAGCCGGTGCAGCTCGTGGCGGCCGACGTGGTTCAGCGTCTCCTCGCCCGTGCCATCCTCCGTTCACCATCCACGGGAAGAACCGGGTTGAAGGTGTGCGCCTCCACGTCGTGCCGGCGAGGCCGGTGCGCGGCTCCGGGAACACCTCCGCACGCGACGGTCAGGCCGCGGCGTCGGCGGCCTCGTCGGCGCAGTTGAAGGTGCCGTACGTCCGATCGCCCTGCTCGTCCGCTGGCGTCGGCGTCGGCCTGCTGGTCGCGCTGCAGGTGGTCCCAGCGGGTGAAGACCACCCGGCCGAAGCTGTCGACGATCGGCTTGAAGTCGCCCGACGGCGCGTGGTCGAGGAGCTCGCAGGTCGCCCGTCGGCGGGATCGAGGCTCCAGAGCCCGGTGACGACCGGCGCCTCCTCGTACTCGTCGAGCTGCGGGTACAGGTGGCCGCTCGCCGTTGCGCGGCCGGTCGGAGGTGAAGAGGATGCGGTCGTCGGTGGCGTAGATCGGGCTGACGTTGTTCGTAGTCGCCGGCTGGTTCGGCACCTTGGTGATCGGACCGGTCTGCGCCGCGCCGAGGCCGGTCACCTCGTAGAGCTGCCAGTAGTAGGTCGCCCCATCGTACTGCGCGGTCGGCGCGCCGATGACCATGCTGAAGATCGCCTTGGTGCCGCTCCAGTGCACGGCCGGCTCGCGCACCGCGATCGAGTCCGCCCCCTGGAAGCCGCCGCGCTCCGCCGTAGCCCGCGGCGGCGGTGAGGTTCTTCAGCGTGCCGTTCGGATAGAGAATGTAGAGATCGCCGCCGCGTGCGCGCTCGTCCATGCCCGCGCGGTGGTTGCCGAAGACCGAGCCGATGGTGGTGAAGTCCGCGCGCGCACCGGCACCTGGGTGACGAACAGGATCGGGTACGGCAGGGCCGGTGCGGCGGGGGCAGTGGGGGCCGCCTGGGATCCCATCGGGAAAAGCAGAACGGCAGCAAACAGCAGGGCTGCTGCCAGCAGAGCACGCAAGCTGGACATAGGTATACCTCGCTTGTAGTTCGAGGGGACGGCGTCAAACTGGCAACAATGTAGTACAGAGAGACGGCATTGTGGCCGTTTGGGTAGATATTGTCAACTGCGAATTAAGGAAGGTGAGTAAGGGGAAGGCAGGCGCGGACGCCTGCGGTCCAGGCAGCAGAAGGTCCGGCGCAACGGAGGATCGCCGAGATTCAGGCATTCGTGCGCCGAACCTTCTGCCCCTACGCCATACGTGCGTGGCCCTGAACACGATGTGCACCCTTGATCGTCAGGCTGCGCCGACGTTCACTTCCAGGCGCTCTACTGCGCCATCGCGCTCGAAAAGATGAGCGCTGACAGCATGTGGTAGGGTGTCTGCCCCGTACTTCTTCCGCGGCGGCCATCCGTATAGAGGACCGCAACACCCTCTTTGCCACACGCCAACACAACCGGCACCTGGCAGTAGGTGAAGGCAAGCGTGCCGGCGGGCAAGGGCAGCGTGCGCGGGCAGCCAGCAAGGTCGATGTAGTCGAACTGTGCGGACGTGGGGAGGAACTCCTCGGGACGCAGCAGCACGGGGTCGAAGGTGATGGCGCCGTCCTGGACGCGCAGGCCGAGTTCGCCGAAGCGGGTGAGGATCTCTTCCTTGACCTGGCCGGTCATGCCGGGCTGCTTGGCGCCCTGGCCCTTGGGGGTGTGCGAGTAGGGGTCGGTGGGGAAGGCGCCGTAGACGCCGGGGGATTTGTTGAAGCCGATACCGGCGCGGATGTCGTAGTAGGCGGCGACGAGATCCTGCAGGGTGGCAGGATCGGCGCCGGCGCGTACGCGCCCACCAATAGTTTTCCTGCGCGGCCAAGCAGCAGCTTGGAGACCATGTGCCAGTAGATGCTGCCCAGGCCTTCATAGGCGAAGAAGGTGCCGGAGCGGCCGGTGAAGGCATGGTGGACAAAGGTGGCCTCGAACAGGTCGAGGATGGCAGGCGTCGTCGGCTTCGACCAGCGGGGCCAACGCGGCGTCGGCCGCAGCTGCTGCAGCGCCGCGGCGACGTCCTGGGCGTTGCGGAAGGCGCCGTTGAAGTGGTAGACGCCGTTTTCGTCGCGCACCAACAGCGTGCGGTCCCCGCGCTGCGCGAGGCAGGCGACCAAGGCCAGACCCGCCACCTGCTGCGGCGGTGACCTGGTTCTTGCGCAGAAAGCCGGGCAGCTCGCGGTCGGGGTAGAGGATGTAGCTGTGCTGGTCGGCGCGGTAGAGCTTGCTGCCCGCAGCGTGTGGAGCAGCGCCAGCGCCTCGTCGCCGTCAAGCAGGCCCGACGAAAGGATGGCGACCTGGCCCTCGAGCATCTCGTAGAGGGTGGTGACGGTGGCCTCGCGCCGTCGACCGAGGCGCAGGATGTTGTAGGCGTGATAGAGGCCGTCGGCGCGGCGGTTGGCGCGCAGGGTGTGGTCGACGTAGGCCAGCGCCAGGTCCAGCAAGTCGAGGACCTCGCCGGCACGCCACGTCGGCCAACTCGCCGGTCAGGCCGTCGTGGTAGATAGAGCCGGCGGTAGTCGCCGGCGGCCGTGCCCAGCGCATCCATGAAGGCGCGGCGCGTGGCAGGGTCGAACGCACCGGCGAGCTCAGCCTCGGTACTCCTCGAGAACCGAGTGAACGGCAGCCAGCAGCTCCGTGACCTCCGAGCTGAGGCGGAAGGCGGGGCCGCCCTGACGCAAGAGCCGCCGGCAGAAGACGATGTAGCGGCGCAGGTAGGCCGCGGTGACCACCGACAGACCTTTGCCCACCAGCGCGTTGTTGGCGTCGTTCCACTCCGGGCGCTGGGTGTTCATCCAGATGCCGCCCTCGGGGACGAGGTTGGCGAGCTTGGCCAGCAGCAGAGTCAGCAGTTTCTCGGCCAGCGTCACGTGGAGGACCTGGCCGTCGGGCGCCATGCACCAGCTTGCCGTCGGTGCCCATCTCCTGCGTGCGGCGCACGATCGCGCCTGCTTGCTCCCGGTCGAAGTCGATGGTGTTGTAGCGGGTCGCGCAGCAGGTCGGCGTAGGGGCGAATGCGGTAGGGCACGTCGGCATAGCTGAAGATCGCGCTGGTCGAGCAGCGCTGCAAGCGTGCCGGGGTGGAACTGCTCGGCGACCTCCAGCAGCTTCTGCAGATAGATGATCTGGTGGTCGCTCCAGTAGCCGATGTTGGACCAGGGGTTGTCCGGGTCGGGCACCTCCCACTCGATGCCGTCGCGGGTGACGCGGTAGGGGTTGTAGCCGTCGGCCGTGGTGGCGTTGAGGAAGGGGCGATCATGCCCTCGACGAACATCGGGATAGGACCAGGCCAGCGGCTTCCCAGTTCTGGAAGATGTCGCGCCAGTTGCCCTGGTAGTCGAGCCGGCGGCGTGCCATCGGCGCTTGCGAGGTTGATCGAGAAGCGATTCCAGGGCCGGCTGGGGTCGCCATGGCGGCGGCTGAAGGTGAGCGGCAGGTACTCGTAGCAGAGGCGGATCAGAGTCCGGCACGCCGGTCGCGGCGGCGCGGGCGTAAAGATCGGCGACGGGATGGCAGTCCGGCAGGTCGGCGAAGAAGGCGCGGCGGGCGTGTCGGAGCCAGCAGCGTTACGGTTGCGCGCGGACGAAGTCCATCAGATCGGCCTTGGCAACAGGTCGTTGTCGACAAAAATGCCGCCGCGCATGATGTTGAAGAGCACGTTGGCGAAGTGATGGGCGGTGGTCAGCATTGTCGGCCGTGTGCTGGAGGCCATCGGCGGCGGCGACCAGCTCAACAAGGTCGCGGTGCCGTGGGCGATGTCCTGCTCCAGCTGCTCGGCCAACTGCTGCCGGTCGCCGCGCAGCAGGTTGAGCAGCTCGACCACCTGGCTGTGGTCCTGGTTGACGTCGGCGACGATGCTCCAGCTGCTGTTCTGCGCCCCGGGCCAAGTTCCAGCTCGCCATGGACGAGGTACGCGCCGCGCTGCCCTTTGATATCCGTCTCCTGGACCAGCGGCTGGCCGCGACGAAAGGCGTCGAGTTGCGTCGTGGAGAGCAGATAGTGCGCGTCGTCGAGGCCGACCTGCCAGGCCATGGTGGCCTTGAGCGATTCGCTGGGTTCGGCGCGGTCGGTCAGGGTGGCGCTCAGGGTGAAGATGCCCAGCCCGGTGGCTGGCTCCAGTTCGTTGCGCTTGTAGGCGTCGAGCAGGTTGCTCATGCTGGTCTGCAGGGCGGGGTGGCGCCATAGGGCAGCAGATTCTGGACGCCGTCGAGCAGGTGCACCGTGCAGGGTTCGCCGCCGTCATTTTGCAGCCAGGTGGTGCGCACGAAGCCATATTGGTCGCTGGTGCGCCAGGCGTAGCGACAGGTCAGGCCCAGGATCGTGGTTGACTTCCTCGAAGATCAGCTTGTCGCCGGTGACGTTCTTGTAGAGATTGCGTTCCAGGGTAGATGCCGCAGGCGCACGGTGCGAGAACGGCTCCCAGAGGTGCGTCTGCCGCGCACGCTGGACCAGCAGACAAGTCACGGGCCCGGTGTTGGCGCTGTTTTCAGCGACCTTGTCGTCGGTGTAGTAGGGAAAGAGGGCCGACTCGGCGTTGACGCGGCCCGCCGTGAGTCCGCCGGTGCTGGAGATAAAGAGCCAGTGGTCGGCGCTGCTGACGATGCTCATGAAGAAGGGGGGCATGTGGTCGTAGCGGCGAATGCAGTAGTACTGCTCGCCGAGCAGCGTGACGTATTCACCGGGGATTTCTGGGGACGTTTCTGGGGCCGGCATGGCAGTACTCCTTACATGTTGACGTGATAAAAAGCTCGTGCGAGGCTCGCCCCACCAGGTTCGGGGTTGGTGAGGGAATGGTGGGGCGAGCCAGGCACGAATTAATGCTGAAGCAGCGGGAGGAAGTAGAGAGTGCTTCCTTCCGGCAGGGGCTGCGGCAAGCCGCCGTCCAGGGCAGCAGCCCGGGCAGCGGGGGCAGCTTCGTAGGCGCCGGCATCGCAGGCAGCGCCCTGCGGGCGCGCCGTGCCGCGCTGGTCGACGGCGGGACAGCGGGCGGCGTCCGCTGCATCGAGAGCGGGGCTGCCCCCAGCCCGCGTGCGTCAGCGTGGGCACGCCGTTGTCGACCAAGGGGCCAAGCAGGGCGTCAGCAACGATACGGTCGGTAGCGTCGGGGGCCGGGACGCCGCAGCTGGCGTCGGTGGCGACGTTGTGGCCGAGCGAGGTCAGCTGGACGACACCGCCACCCCAAGGGGCGAAATACCTGCGAGCCGCTGTTGCCGGCGAAGATCGTGTTAGCAAGCGTCAGCGTGGCGTTGGCGGACGTGAACGTGCCGACGAAGCCGCCACCGGTGGTGTCGATCGGTGCGGTGTTATTGGCGATGGTCGAGTTGACGATGTTCATCACGCCGTCCGTGTGGAAGAAGCCGCCGCCCATCCAGCCCGTAGAGGTGTTGCCGCTGATCGTGCTGTTGACGATGGTGAAGTTGCCGAGTGAACGGATGCCGCCGCCAACATCGTCGGCGGTGTTACCGGTGATCGTCGAAGCGCTCGATGGTGACATTGGCGTCGAAGAAGCCGTCAGGGCCGCCGCCGCCGGCGCCAGTGGCCACGCTGTTGTCACGCACGGTGCTGTCCACCAGCACCAGCGTGCTGCCACCGCCGTTGTAGATGCCGCCGCCGCCCTTCCAATAATCCTTGCCGCCGGTGGTTACCCGGTTGTCGGCGAGGACGATGTGGTCGAGTGTAAGGCTGCCGTTATTGAGGATACCGCCTGCCAGTTCGTAGCCGTAGCCGTTGGCAACCTTGAGATTGCGCACCGCCGCGGTGGTACCGCTGTTGACGACGAAGACGCGATCCGTGTTGCTGCCGCTGACGGTGAGGCCAGGGGCAGCGGCGCCGTCGATCGTGACGTTCTTACCAAGCGTAAGTGCGCCAGAGGTGAGCGCAATGGTCTGGCCGCCAAGGGCGGGGGCAAAGGCCACCGTGCCGCCGGTACAGACGCTGCCGAGGGCCTTACGTAGCGAACCCGCACCGGCGTCGGCCGCCGTGGTGACCGTCACCTGGTCGGCGCAGGCCAGGCGCAGCTGGTCCAGGAGGACGGGGCTGCGCATGCCGCCCAGGACCTTGAAGCCCAGGCTGTAGACCTTGGTCATGTCCGGGTTCGCACCTCCATCATTCTTGAAGGCGGCAAAGGGCACGGTCACCTTTCGCCAGCCCGCGAAGTTGTCGCGGAACGCGGCGGAGAAACCGACTGGCCGTGGCTGGGCCTGGTACAGGCGCACGTAGTCCACCAACATCTTCTGCGGGAAGGTGTGTCGGCGCCGACCGCGCCGCCGAAGTTACCGCCCACCGCCACGTTCAGCAGCATGAAGAATGGGTGGTTGTAGACCCACTGCTTGCCTTGCAGGAACGCGTCGATTGGCGTGGCCTGATGGTACTGAATGCCGTCGACATACCAGACGATCTTGTTCGGCTGCCACTCGACTGTGAAGGTGTGGAAGGCAGTCGGTGACTGGTTTGCCGAGGTCGTAGGTGCGGCCGTAGCTCTGCCCGCCCGAGTACCAGGGCCGTGCAGGGTGCCGAAGACCTCGTTGGGAGGCGCCGACGTTCTCCATGATGTCGATCTCGCCGGTCTGCGGCCAGTTACCTGATCGATATCGGTGCCGAGCATCCAGAACGCAGGCCACAGGCCGGCGCCGCGCGGTACCTTGATGCGCGCCTCGACCCGGCCGTAGGCGATCTCGAACCGATTCTTAGTCAGCAGGCGCGCCGAGGTGTACTTGCACGGGCCGTAGTAGCACTGCAGCGCTCCATCGGCCTTCCTGGCGGTGATCACCAGGTTGCCCTGGCCGTCGGTGGCGGCGTTCTCGGCGTTGGCGTAATACTCCAGCTCGTCGTTGCCCCAGCCAGGGTTGCCGATCGCGGTGCCGTCGCCAATCTCGTAGCCCCAGACGTTAGCATCCGGCGACCGCCGGCCCGGCGGTTGAACTCGTCGCTCCAGGCCAGCTTCCACTGTCGCGGGTCGCTGGTGGCGAGGCTGCCGGTTGTTCGCCAGCCGCACCTCGACGTCGCGGCCGCTGTTCTGGCCATAGTACCAGAAGTTCAGCCCGGCCGCATCGCTCCAGTCTTGGCCGATGGGGAAGGTGCGCCCGAACTCCGAGTATCGTGCCTTTCTTCTTCCGAGGAGCCCACATGCTCGTAGGCGCCCTGCCCGGGCAGCGCCTTAAGGGGCGAACCGGCGGCGATCTCGGGGTTGGTCAGCCCGGCGTTGCTATCGGCCGACCAGAGATACGGATAGGTCTCGAAATCGTCCGAGCAGGGTCGGATCGTAGGTTCTCATTGTCGAGAATGGCTCACCCGCGCCACCGGTGGGATGCCGAGCGCGGCGCCGCCGGTCGGGTTGGCGATAACTCCACCTGCACACCACGTGTACCCTGGTATTTGGGATCGTCGAATGTAGCCACGCTGAAGGACTGCTGCGTGACGTTTGGTGGGAAGGTCAGCGTGCCGGAAACCGGCGTGTAATCCCGGCCCGCGATTGCGCCGCCGAGAATGGTCGTTGCGTAAGCCACGCTCACCGGATCACTCGCGGGTTTTGCTCAACTGGCCGTGACGGTGGCCGTGCCGCCCTCGGTGACCGGAAAGTTGATCGCGCTGAACCCAACCGTCAGCGGCCGCACCGGCGCAGTGCCGTAGACCGACACATTGTCGATGTAGTAGCTCTGCGCGCTTGGCGTCGTGATCGCGCCAAAGGCCCAGCCGTGCACCTCGGACAGGCCCACGCCATCGTTGGGGGCGCCATTGCCGATCTCCTTGCGGTGGAAGTCGGCGAACGGGAAGCTCCAGCAGCTGCCAGCCGGGAAGTCGTCCGCAACGTCACCGACCACCGCTCGGCGTCGTCGGTCGTCGAGCCAGGGTTGCGGTTGTCGAGCATATCGACGAACAGCGTGGTTCCGCTGTTATTGCCGTAGAGCCAGAAGGAGATACCTGCGTAGGCGCTCCAGTCCTGCGATACCCACTGATTGACAGTCGCGTTCTCGAAGCTATGGAGAGCCCGGCATACGAGACGATATTGACATCCAATTTCAGGACGTGACCGCAGGCTGCCCCAGGCTGGTACCGGCGGGCGGCGCCGCAGTGGTCGAGATCGCAACGCTGCTGTTCGGGTCTTGGAAGGTGTTGAATTCAATCGGACGCCGTCGGCGTCGTGTCCGCCGGTAGCCCGGCCTCGAAAATCGTCGACGATGATTGGGTCGGCGGCCTGCACTGGCGCCGCCGCAAGGGGGCCGAGCACCAACTGCGCCAAGATACTGGCGACAATGGCAATTCTGAGCAATAACTGTCGGGATGGCATGAATACTTTCTCCTACTGGTGCCTATCCTAGAGAGTTTTTAGAAGTAGGACTTGGAGAAAAGCGTGGGGCGGGGGGACGATTCAGGGCGAATAGGCCGGGCAGGGGGAGCAGGCGGGGACGCCTGCGGTCCGCGGGTGGCGGACAACGGGGCACAATGTCCGGCGGAACAGCTCAAGAAACCGAGTTTCTGCGAGAAACTCGGTTTCTGCCGGCATAGGGTCAGGTGCGGCGGAAGGCGTCGGGGGAGGTGCCGACTTCGCGGCGGAAGACACGGCTAAAGTAGCCGCTGTCGGAGAAACCGACCTGGAGGGCGATGGCGGTCACGGTGGCGCCGGTGTGTTTGAGCAGGTACTTGGCCCGATTGATGCGGCAGCGATTGAGGTAGGTGATGGGCGTAATGCCCAGCTCTTGCCGGAAGCAGTATGTGAGGTAATCCTCGTCGAGGCCCACGTGCTCGGCGATCGCCTGGCGCGTGAGCGGCTCGGCGTAGTGCTCGTGGAGATAAGCCATGGCCTTGCGCACCAGGCGCTGGGCCTCGCTGTTGAGCTTGCGCTTGTGGGCCAAGGCCGAGTCGAGATGTGCCAGCGTCTCGTCGAGGTTATAGAGCCCCTTGCCCATGACGGCAGTGACGCCTTGATTGAGGCGCGCCATCTCCGCTTCACTGAGTATCTTCCCTGTGACCACGATGACAGGGATGTCGCGCATGGCGTCCTCTGCACGCATGGCGTCGAGGACGGCAAAGCCGTCCAACTCCGGCATCGTCAGGTCCAGCAGCACCAGGTCGACATGCACGCGTGCGAGAATGGCGAGGGCAGCGCGGCCGCTGTGAGCCCTGAGCACCTGGTTGGCGGGCGAGTGCGCCTGCGCAATACGGGCGTGCAGATCGAGCGTTTCGGGGTCGTCGTCTACCACCAGGATCGTGCGCTGCAGCGGCATTGTGCCCGAAGACGGGGGCTGCGGCGCGTAGGGGAGGGCGGCGGCAGTGCGGGCGGCCACCGGGGATCTGCCGCCCATCTCGGCGCCGGCACCTCCCCAAGGGGAGTGAACTTGACGGCGTTGCTGAGCAGATTGAGCGCCACCTGGCGCAGCCGGGTGCGGTCGCCCCACACCCAGGGGCCTGACTCAGGCAATTCCGCGTGCCAGGCCAGCCCTTTGGCCGCTGCAGATGACGTCCGATCTTCGCCGCCACGCAGCACCTGGCCCAGATCGACGAATTCATTGGTCAGCCGCAACTGCCCCGCATCGCTGCTGGCGAGATCGAGCACGTCGCCGATCAGTCCAGCCAAGTGTTGGGCGCTGGCGTGGATGCGCTCCACATCCTGCCGAAGCGGCGCAGATAGCGGCGCAGACACCGACGTCATCGTTTTCGCCCGCCCGCAGCAGGATGCCGCTCAGCCCCACAATCAGGTTCAAGGGCGTGCGCAACTCGTGGGAGACGGTGGAGAGGAAGCGGCTCTTCAACTGGTTCGCCTCCTCGGCCAGGCGGCGGCCTTCGGTGGCGCTCGCGGTAGAGCTGCGCCGTGTTGAGCGCGGCGGCCAACTGTTGGGTGATGGCGCCGTAGAGGTCCAGGTGTGCCGTCTCGAAGACTGCGAATCCGAGTTGGCCGCGGGGACTGACCAGCGGCAGCAACGCCAGGCTGAAAGGCTCATCCACAGGCGCTGAGCCAGCCCGGCGGCGGAAATGCACGGGTCGGAAACTGGCGTACCTGCTCTCCCGGCGGCGCAACCGTGCGCAGGTTGCTCAAGGCCACCGGGTCGCCCGCGTCCGTGGCAAATTCTGCCACCCAGGCAGCATCGATCCCCATCTCCGGCAGGTGCTGCGCCAGCACCTGGTAGACCGCTGTTTCGTCCAGGGCGGTGAGCAGATGGGCGGTGAGCTGGCCGATCCGATCCCCGGTCCAGCGTTCCGCGACGACGTAACGCCGATGTTGGCGCCACATGCCGGCGCTGATCAGCACACTGGCTTCCTCTACCAGTGCAAAAGTTTTTGCCTGCGTCGCCGGTGCGGGCCAGGTCGGAAGCAGATCAGGAATCATTTGGCTTAACACAGAGATCGCTGCTTGCCAGGCATGCGGGGTCGTCACCATCGGCGCCAGCCCGACGTAGAATCCAATCCAGGGTCTGCCCAAAAACGGCGCGGTCATCTTGATCAACGCTGGCAACGAAGGCAGCCAGCAATTGATCACACCGATCACGCGCCTGATCTTGGCTCATGCCCTGGCTTTCGGCCAGCACCGCAAGTGCCATTGCCTGCGTCACCTGCGATTGCTGTGTTATGTGATCCGCTGGCTCCAAAGCAGGCGCAGGGGGAGACTGCAGGAACGACATTCCCGGAATCTGCGAGATTCCGGGAATGTTCTGCGATCTGGCTTACTTTGCTTGCCGAATCGCTCCGGCAGCGAGCAAGGCCGCGCCAACAACAGCCACAGGACTCCCGTGGCACGAGTTGGGTCGCAAGCATGACTGGTTCAGCGGGGAGAGCCCGCCCTGTGATCTGCCGCAACAGCAATTCGACGGCCTGATAGCCCATCTGAAAGAGCGGCACGCGCACGCTGCTCAGGGGCGGCTCATGCACGACGCTCTCCGGCCGGTCATCGAAGCCGATCACGGCCACGTCCTGGGGGATGCGCAGCCCCGCGGCGTGAGCGCCGCCATTGCGCCCAACGCCGACTCGTCGTTGGAGGCCAGGACGGCGGTGAAAGGCGCGCCGGTGGCCAGGATCGCCGCCATGGCGGCCTGGCCGTAGGCGGCGATGTGCCTGCCGTAGGCCACCAGCCGCGGGTCAGCGGCCAGACCGTAGGCCTGCACGGCGGCCTGATAGGCGCTGAAGCGAGCGCCGGTGTCCCCAGCCAGATCCTCCGGGCTGCCGGCGATGAAGGCGATCCGGCGATGGCCATGTTCGACCAGGTGGCGCATCGCCGCCAGGATGCCGCCTGCGTTGTCCGCCGGCGCAGGTGACTCCCTGCTCCCCAGAGCCAATGAAGACCACGGGATGCCCGCTGGCGATGACCTCCTGGATGTACCGAGAGCGGGCAGCGGAGTGGAGCGGGTTGACAACCACAAGGCCGGCGGTATTCCACGGCCCGATGGGCACAAAATCGGCGTCCGGGGTGACCACGGGCCACGCCGGGCGCAAGGGGTCGCTGGAGGCAGCGGAAGGACCCATACCGCAGCCCAAGAGCAGGTTGCAGCCCCGGTCGTGTGCGGCCTGGCGGATGCCCCGGTAGATGGGATTCAGGTAGCTGAGCGGTGTCGCCGTCCAGTAGTACTGCCAGCCGGCGAGCACACCAATGGTAGGGCGACGGGAGCCGTTGTTCAGCTTGACGGGCATAGAAGGGATTATACCGCATGTGGATTTGCATTTGGGTGGGAGTACGTTTCAGATCGGGGTATAGAGGGACACAAGGCGACATAAGCCATGGGTAGCGCATCTGGACGAGTTGGCGGTAAGCGGTAGATAATGGTCGGTATGAGCGAACTTCATTGGAGTACAGCTACGAAACTGGTGGGCGCGCCTTGCAGCACCGCGAGGTGAGTGCGGAGGAAGCAGCGTGCCTGCCTGGCGCGAATGCCGGCGGTGAATCCGCAAATCAACACGGTGGTGCAGCTGGCGCCGGGTGCATTGAAGCAAGCACCCCGGCAGGCCGATGCGGACCTGGCGCAGGGGGTGTCACACGGGCCGCTGCATGGGCTGCCGTTTACGGCGAAAGACGTCTTTGACGTGGCGGGCATTGTATCCGCAGTAGGACTGGAAAACCGGCAGCCGGGTTTGTCCCGCAGCAGGATGCCACCGTCGTGGCACGCCTCAAGGCGGCAGGCGCGATCCCAGTCGCCAAGACCAACTCCCCGCCGGGCGGCGGTGGGGGCGACACGGAGAACGTGGTGTATGGGCGGACACTCAACCCCTACAATCTTGCCTGCACACCGGGCGGAACCAGCGGAGGCGAGGCAGCGCTGGTGGCCGCAGGCAGCGCACCGTTGGGGCTGGGCAGCGACGGGGGGAGCATCCGGCTGCCGGCACACGACCGTGGGGTGGCGGGGATCAAGCCGACCGGCGGGCGCGTGCCGAACACGGGCACGGACCATCATCCGGGTGGGCTGACGACCACACACCCCAGGTCGGGCTGCTGGCAGAGCGTGCCGTGGCGGACCTGGCGCTGGGATTGCCGTACATTATCGGGCCGGACAATTTTGACGGCGGGGTCGTGCCGATGCCGCTGGGGAGCGCACAATCCGTGCGCCTGCACGGGTTAAAGGTGGCCTATTTTCTGGAGGAGCGCCGGGGCGGACGTGACGAGCGAAACGGCGCACTCCGTGGGGGCGACGGCACAGGCGCTCTCGCGTGCGGCTGGTGCGACCGTCGAAGAGCGGCAGCCGCCGCAGTTTGTGCGCGACGGTCCGGCGCATCACCGAAGCGTGGTGGGGGCTGGAAAGCCTGCGCGCGGCAGGACGTGGTGGAGCTGTTCAACGCCTGGGACGGCTACCGCACGCGCATGCTCCAGTTTTTTGCCGACTGCGACGCCGTGCTCTGCCCGGCGGACGGGCATCCGGCGCCGCCATACCGCGACCGGGACCCCAAACGGTTCGACTACACGCTGCCGTTCAGCCTGTTGGGGTGGCCGGTGGTGACGGTGCGGGCCGGGGCGTCCAAGGCAGGGATGCCGATCGGGGTGCAGGTTGCGGCCAAGCCGTGGCGCGACGACGTGGCGCTGGCGTTGGGTATGGCTGTGGAACAGCGAGTCGGCGGGGTGGAAGATGCCGGCGTTGCGGTCGAGAGATTCGTCGCCAGGCTCCACCCACCGGGTATGGGGTGGGAGATCTTGGCGGGGGCGGAGCCAGGCACGATTAGGTGAGAAGATAGCGCCACTGACCGTCGGCGTGGCGAACACAGTCGGCGAGGAGATAGCCGGCGGCGAACAAACTGGAGGGCCTCACGCATCCAGAGACGCCAGGCACTGCCGAGATGGTTGATGGGCGGCGCACGATGGTGTAGATGCCTCGGGGACGGGCAGGGCGAGCGGTGCGCCATTGAGACTCGGGAGCAGCAACAGCAGGGCGCGAGAAAGCCCCTGTGGTCCCAGACACCGCTTAGCACCTACCCACGTGGGCCGGGGCAGGCGTCTGTGCCGCGCCACGTGGCGCCCACCGGACGATCCTGGCTGCGTTCTTCGCACGACCGCTGGTCAGCCACCAGTCGACCTGACAGCGGTCACTGGGAATCCCGGCATTGAGTTCGTCGGGCAGCTCGCCATAGAGGTTGACGTGGTAGGTATTGCGAATCACGCCCCAGGCGATGCAGGTTGAAGGCTCCATTGGTGCGCAGCAGCGGGTCGTCGTCCAGGTCACCCAGTCGCTCACCCCTTGTTCCAAAGAAACTCCGGCACGCTGGGCGAGCTTGAGCCGCCGAGGCCTGCCTGCCCTGCCACGGGGCGGCGCCGGCCATGTGGCTGCACATTTTGAGACGGAGAGGAGCGGCGGAGCGATGCGTGACGCAATGCAGTCCGGGCCGAACTGCCTTAACTACCTTGCCGTCCGACGTAGTGGTCGGAACGGACAGGCCCGGCCGCCAGTAGGTCAGGCCCACCATACCACCGGTCTCGGCCGGTCCGTCTTCGGCGTAGGCGGCGAGCAGGCCGCCGCCGTTGTGGATGACGGTGACGATGACATGGGCGGGAATCGTGGCGGCCAGCGGCTCACCCCAGATGAGGTGCTCGAGCACACGAAAGTGCTCGACTGCTTCCAGGCTATCGACGAGGCGGATCGAGACCGGGCATAGGGACCTGCGATTCTAGTGGTTGACGCTTGCGCTGGCCATGGGCCGCATGGGGGGCTGCCAACACGGACACGAGGGCGTGGCGCGTCGCCAGCGACGCCCACGGAACCCGCACGAGGGCGTGCGGGCTACGCGGGAAGGGCATGGGCCGGCACTTGTAACACGCATTACGATGCCATGGCTTGGGCACGAGGGCCAGGACACGCAGCGGGCTGCCGCTGCCGTTGACGATCTTGAGCGGCGCCGCAATGACGACCGCACCCGTCGGCGGCAACTGATCGAGGTTGCAGAGGCTGGCCAGGCCGAATTTGCCGGCGCCGTGCATGGTGTGATGGGACGGGAACTGGGGTCGAACGTGCCCGCCTGGCCGGCGTCGGTGCCGATCGTCTCGACGCCGACGCCGAGCACGTCGCGGTCGTCGGCGAGGACGCGCACGCAGTCGGGTGAAGCCCGGGCTGCGCGAACCGTCCTCGCGAGCGTTGAGGAAGGACTCGCGTCCCTGGCGCTTGGACCAGTCGGTCCGGTAGAGCAGCCAGGAGCCCCGCTCGAATCCGGCCGTGCTCGCCTTCCCACGCCTGGACGTGGTCGGGCGTCAGCAGGAAGTCGTGATCGAGCCCCGCTTCCTTGCTGACGTCAATCACGCACGCGGGGCCGACGAAGCGACCACCGGAATCGTGTCGCAGGCGCTGTTCGGAAGATCCTTCCCCGTGATCCAGTGGATGGGCGCATCGAAATGCGTGCCGGTGTGCTCGCCCAGCCGGATCGTGTTCCAGTACCAGGCGGGGCCCTTGTCGTCGTACTTCGAGATCACGTCGATGGTCACGCCTGGCGATGGCGCGAACATCGGCGGCAGGCCGATCACCGGCGTCGAGGTCCGAGCGGCTGCGTCAAATCGACCACCTTCACCCTGCCGCGATTCAGCTCATCGACGAGTTGGGTCAACACTGACGCGGGATGGCATAGGCTCAGGCTCCGGTCGCTTATCTTCTCGCGAATCCACCGCTTGAACCGAAACGCATTCTCCGGCAGCTGCAGATCCATGCCGTAGTGATTCGGGCCGACGGCGGCGACCTTCGCGACGATCACGCTGAGATCGTTGCGCGCGAACGCGTCGATCGCCGCCTCGCCGAAGGCCATCACCGAATCGACGCGGTCACGTGCTCGATGCCGGCGCCGCGCGCGATCGCCGCGAGATCGGTGATACCGGACGTCGTGTGCGAATCGAACCCGCCGGTCGAGAGCAGGCTGCCGTTGTCGAAGATGAAGTGGACGAGATTCCTCGGCCGGTACCGCGCCAGCGTCGCGAGCGTGCCGAGGTTCATCAGGACCGAGCCGTCGCCGTCGAGCACGACGACGCGCTCGTGCGGGACATGCATCGCCAGCCCGAGGCCGATCGAAGAGGCCAGCCCCATCGCGTGCTGCAGATAGAAGAAGTTCTCCTTGTGTCCGAGGTCGTACAGCTCCTGCGCGCACGCACCCATGATCGTGACGACGAGCTTGTCGTCGAGCTCCGGGTACAGCATCCCGATGCACTCCGCGCGCTTCATAGCGCCTCCTCCATCAGGTCGCGGGTGAGGAGCAGCGCGACGGGCGAGAGCGCGCTCTGCGAGAAGGTGTAGGCCTCGCGAATCTGCCGGCCGACCTCCGTCGGGTCGCGCGCGTACTCGAACGGGATGTCGAGCGCCCGCAGCACGCCTTCGGTGACGATGCCGCCGCGCGTGTGCCACGGATACGGCTCGCCCCAGTGGCCGCGGAGCGCGATCAGCATGCAGAGCGGAATCCGTAGAGCTGCGCGAGCGAGACGATGCCGTTGATCGCGGCGAGGAACCCGTGGTTCTGCATCAGCAGGACGTGCCGCTCGCCGGCGAAGTAGGCGCCCGCGGCGATGCCGATGGCCTCTTCCTCCTTCGCCACCTGATCAGCGTGACGTCGGCGTCCTTGCTCGGCCTGCTGCAGGAGGAGCCCGAGCCATGTCTCCGGCAGCGCCGAGAGCGAGCTGATGCCCGCGGCCTTGATGCCCTGGAAGACACTCTTGGAGTTTTCGCACGAGACGGTCACGGAGCCTCCGTAGGGTGGTTGGATCTGCGGTGGGGAATTGTAACACAGTTGAAATGAGAGGGTGAGGGGGTGATCGTCACGGCGGGGTATTTTCACCTCGTCACCCAGAAACTGAGTTTCTTTGAGAAACTCAGTTTCTTCACCCTCTCACCCTCTCACCCTCTCATGCTTGAGGCGACGGCGCGCCAGCCCCCGTCGTCGTGGCCGGGGGTGTAGGGGAGGTAGAGGGCGACGCGATTGAGGAGGCGGCCGCGTAGCGGGACTGGATGAGACCGGGGAGGTCGGCCCACTTGCCGCTGACGGCGAAGGCTTCGAGCATGGGGTCGGTGATGACGCTGCCCATGGCCGACCATTCGCCACGGCGGGCCATCTGGCTTAACTGCTCGGCCGCAGCACCCCAACCGTGCAGGTCGACGATAGTGCGGTAGGCGGGAGTGCTCATGTAGAAGGCAATCTGCTCGTGTGCGGCGCGCTCGTGTTCGGCGGCCGGGGTTTCGCCATCGGTTGGGATGGCAAAGACAGCGCCGATAGCGGTGAAGTTGAGGCGCGAAATGGCCGGCGGCGCGCAACCCTCGCGCAGGTGCGGGCCAGGCGTACTCGCGCAGGTAAAGGGGCGAATGGAAGGGATGAATATGGACGCCCTCGCACAGGCTGCCGGCCAGGTGGAGCATCTGCTCGTTGACAGCGGCTACATAGACAGGTGGGTCGGGATAGGCGAGCGGGGGGCTCGGCGAAGAAGGGGGTCATCAGGCGCAGGGTATAGTATTCGCCGCGGTAATTGAGCGACGTGCCGCCGGCGTGGCCAGCTGCCCCACACGGCGCGTATTGCCTCAATGGTTTCACGCATCTGGCGTACGGGCTTGTCCCAGCGGGAACCAAAGCGGAGCACGATGTGTGCCTTGACCTGGGTGCCGAGGCCAAGAATGAAGCGGCCCTGGCTGTAGCGCTGCAGATCCCAGGCGATGTGAGCCAGGACGGTGGGCGAGCGGGGGAAGGCGACGGCGATGCCGGTGCCCAGGCTGAGGCGACGGGTATGTTCGGCGGCAAGGGCGAGGGGCAGGAATGGGTTATGGGCGGTTTCGGCCGTCCAGAGCCCGTCGAAGCCCAGCTCTTCGGCGGCGTGTGCCACCGCCGGCATGCTGCTCATTTCCTGGCCAAAGAGAAAGAGATCGAACTGCATGGAGTGCGTCCTTTTTTGGAGAGCTTACTGGAAGCATTCTAATAACGTTTCGAGTTTGGGTAGGGGCGAAGCCGTTGGCAGGGCAGGCGGGGATGCAAGCGAGGACGCCTGCGGTCCGGGGTTGCATGCGGGCCGAGGGCACCGAGCGTGCGTCCGGATATCGTCCGGCAAATGCCCGAGTTGCGCCTGAATTTCGCCAATTCAAGGGCAAATTGTATTTGGACTTGCGAAAAACTATCATGTATACTGCTACTGCACAGAGTGAGTGTCGCCAGCAATTTGCTCCCCATCTTGCAATAGACACATTGGCACGAAGGCACAGGAGGACCTGGACTCGCTCGCCGGTTGCTTAATAGCAGTGCGCATCTCCCCACTCGAATTGATAGCTGCTTGATTATCTGGGACAAGCCGCGTCTGGCCTGAATGCAGTGCTGTGCCCGCTCGGGCAGATTGGCGCCGGGGAGCGAGTCACCAGGGTCCTAGTAAAGCCCCTCTCACAATTCTAGCCCACCCACTCAACCAGTGTCGCTACGCCCTGACCGACACCGACACACAGCGTAACCAAACCGTATGGACTAGCGGCGACGCCTGACAAGTGACGGCGTTTCATCTCGTGCACCAAGGTGGTCATCAGGCGCTGCGCCGGAACAGCCGAGCGGATGGCCCAGGGCGATAGCGCCGCCGTTGACGTTGGTGCGGTCAGGCGGCAGCCCGAGCGCGTCGATCACGGCCAAGGCCTGCACGGCGAAGGCTTCGTCGAAGCTCGATCAGGTCGAGATCGGCAATGCTGAGGCCCGTCCGCTGCTGCAGCTTGCGCACGGCGGGAATCGGGCCATAGCCCATGGTACGCGGGTCGATGCCGGCGGTGGCCGAAGCGACGATGCGCACAAGGGGACGCCGGCCAGGCCAGCGGCGCGGTCTTCGCTCGCCAGCAGGAGGGCGGCGGCGCCGTCGTTGAGGCCGGAGGCGTTGCCCGCCGTCACCGGTGCCGCCGGGGCGAAAGACGGGTTTGAGGGCGGCCAGCTTTTCGGCGCTGGTGTTTAACTCGTAGCGGTCGCCCACCTTTTTGATCTGCGGGTGGCCGTCGGTGTCGATCCAGATTGGATCACCCATGCGCTGGGGAATGGGTACCGGCGCAATCTCGGCGACAAAGCGGCCCCCATTGATGGCGGCGACGGCGCGACGCTGGCTTTCGAACGCAAAGGCATCCTGGCGCTCACGGGAGATGTGCGTCTCGGCACGGATGTTTTCGGCCGTCTCGCCCATGGATTCGAGCGGGAACAGTGCTTCCAGCTTCGGGTTCGGGAAGCGCCAGCCGAGGGTCGTATCGAAGAGGGGCTGGCCGCGATCGTAGGCAGACTCGGCCTTGCCCAGCACGTAGGGAGCACGGGTCATACTTTCCACGCCGCCGGCGACGAGCAACTCGCCTTCGCCGGCACGAATGGTACGATCGGCGTAGATGATGGCGTCGAGGCCGGAGGCACAAAGGCGGTTGACGGTGACGCCCGGTACGCCGGCAGGGAAGCCAGCCAGCAGGGAGGCCATGCGGGCGACGTTGCGATTGTCCTCGCCGGCCTGGTTCGTGCAGCCGAGGACGACTTCGTCGACCGCGGCAGGGTCTACGCCGGTGCGGTTGAGCAGGGCACGCAGGACGTGGGCGGCCAAGTCGTCGGGGCGGACAGGGCCCAAGTCGCCGCGGTAGGCGCCGATAGGGGTGCGGACAGCGTCCAGGATCACGGTAGCAGGCATGGTAGTTAGCGCTTTGGTTTGCCGTTGCGGAAGTACCAGGCGACGGCTTCGGTGCGGTTGGTGACGCCCAGCTTTTCGTAGATGTTCTTGAGATGGAAGCGAATGGTGTTTTCGCTGACCATGAGGGCGGCGGCGATCTCGGCGTTGGGCAGGCCGAGGGAAAGCTTTTCCAGCACCTCCAGCTCGCGCTGCGACAGGTCGGGGCCTTCGGCGGCGGAGCTGCGGTACTGGCTCATCCAACGCTGGGCGGTGCGCGGGAAAGACGAGGCGGCCCTGCGCTACCTGGCGGATCGCTTCGATCGTCTGGTTGGGCGACTCGGTTTTGAGGGCAAAGCCTTCGGCGCCGTACTGCAAGGCGGCCTGGATGCTTTCGCCGTCGGCGAAGGCGGTGAGCAGCAGCACGCGCACCGGCATATCGCGGCGGCGGATCTCGGCGAGGGCCTCGAGGCCGGAGACGGGCATCTGGACGTCGACGACGGCGACATCGACCTCATGCTGGTTGAGGTAGGTCAGCAACTCGGTGCCATCCTGGACGGCGGCGACGACCTGCATATCGGGCTGGCGGTCGATCAGGCTGCGCAGGCCCTCCATGACGAGGGCGTGGTCATCGGCGAGGATGATACGAATGGGCGAAGCGGCCATTGCTCGCTCCAGTTACCAAATGGTCGCAACATTGTAGTTGCGCAGGGATGAGTCAGCGGTCACGAGCGTCAGATTTTCAACCTGCGCTTGGGCGATGAGCAAACGGTCAAACGGATCACCGTGAATTTGGGGCAAATCAAGCAGGCTGCGGCAATGAGACCGTTCAACCGGCAGCCATAAAATTCGATTTACCTTCATTTCATCATCAAATACCTCTGCCCACTGCGGAGAAAGCTGGAGCTTGCCGAGGCTGAGCTTGATGCAAATTTCCCAGTAGCTTGCTGCGCTTAAGTATAAGTCATTCTGAGGATCGAGAAGTACTTGACGTGCGGTGGCGCTCAGGTTCTCGCCCGCCATCATCCAAAGGAAGACATGCGTGTCGAGCAGGAGTTTCACGGCATATAATCCTTAAATTCAGGGAGCGGCTTGTCAAAATCGGGTGCAATATGGACAATCACATGTGCAGCGCCGCCGATTCGCCGTGCCTGTTTTGCTTCCGGCAGCACGCTTAGCTTAACAAGCGGCTGCTTATCGCGGGCAATGATCACTTCCTCCCCGTCTAGCGCCTGCTGAATCAGGCGGGATAGATGTGTCTTTGCTTCGTGGATGGTTACCTGAATCATAGTTATATGATAGCTTAGTCAAGGACGTTAGTCAACCCAAACAAATTAAACACTTAGGCATGAGGAGGCAGCACAATGCGCGTGTTGGCGGTGGGCGCTCACCCGGATGATTTGGAGATCTTGTGTTCAGGCACGCTGGCACGCTTTGCGCAGGCCGGTCACTATGTGGCGATGGCACATGCCTGCCGCGGCGATAAGGGGCACGGGGAGATCCCGTACGCAGAGCTTAGCGGCATCCGCGATCGGGAGGCAGAGGCGGCGGCGAGGGTCGTGGGCGCGGAGGCGCTGGCGCTGGGCTTTCTCGACTGCGAGCTGTATCCCGACAACGCGGCGGCGCGGCCGTTTGTGGACCTTATCCGGCGCACGCGGCCCGACCTGATCATCACACACCACCCCGACGACTATCACAGCGACCATCGCGCCGTGAGCAAGCTGGTGGTGGACGCCAGCTTTTCGGCCGGGCTGACGTACTATGTGACCGAGCTGCCAGCCGTAGAGGTGACGCCGTCTGTCTATTTTATGGACACGCTGGCGGGCATCGACTTTGCGCCCGAAGAGTACGTGGATATCACGAGCACGATCGAGCTCAAACTGGCAGCCATGCGCAGCCACGTGAGCCAGGTGACGTGGATCCGCGATCATCACGCTTCGGATATCGAGGACCTGATTCGCACCGTGGCCCACTTTCGGGGGCTGCAATGCGGGGTGGCCTATGCAGAGGGCTTCCAGAGGCTGCGCGCGTGGGGCCGGCTGGGGACAAAGCGTGAGCTGCCGTGAGCGGCGGCAAGCGAAGCAAGCAGACAACAAGAGCAGACAATAAGAGATGGCAACAAGGAAGGACGCCATGAGCAAGCGACCGCTGTCCCGCATCGCCCCTGGATGGTGGGACTACACGACGCTCGACCGTGACGCTGCTGGACGACGCCGCGCCGCTGACGGCCGACGACCTGCTGCGGCTTCGCCGGCCGGGGTTTCAGCGTGCGTCTTCTACGACACGCTCGAGGAGTTCTACCTGGCCGAGGCGCTGGAGTACATCGACGGCCTGGCGGCAGGCGACGCCGACGACACCGGCGGGCATCTGCGGCCCGATCGGGCCGACCGAGCAGCTGCCGCTGGTGGCGCGGCTCGTGAACGACCTGGACCTCGACCTGCGGCACGCGCACTTCTGGGGCATGGACGAATGGGTCGTGGACGGCCGAGAGGCCGTGCCGATCGACTCACCCGCTGTCCTTCGCGCGGGCCGACCTGGAGCTGTGCTTCAACCGCATCCGCCCCGAGCTGCGCATGCCGACGGAGAACCTGCACTTTCCCACGGCCGACCTCGGCCGCCTACTCGCCAGCTGCGACACGGCCCGCTGCGTCGTCATGCAGGGCGGGCCAGGGCGAGGTGAAGCACTGGGCGTTCAACGATCCGCCGCAGCGCAAGGGCGACGTACAAGGACGCAGCCGCCGCCGCCCGAGGAGTACCGCAAGCTGACGACCCGCGTGGTCGATCTGCACCCGATGACGATCATCCAGAACGCCCGCACCTCCGGCGGCGGCGTGGTACAGAACGTGCCGACGCAGGCGATCACCGTCGGGCCGGTCGAGACGTGGAAGGCCGAGAAGGTCTCGATCTGGCACGCCGGGCAGCACGACAACCCGTTCGGCATGCGGCTGACGACGCTGATGATCGCGAAGCGGATTGCCCGACAGCGCCGTGCCGATGTCGCTGCTGGCCGATCACCCGAACGTGCAGTTCAACTTCTACCGGCCGGGGATCGGCACGTGCGGCGGCGGAGATGCATTGAAAATCATGACGATCTATGCGATTGACCACGTGCAGCTGGCGATGCCGCCCGGCAAAGGATAGGGCACGTGCGTTTTACGGCGGCGTGTTGGGTATGAGCGAGACGCCGAAACCACCGGCATTGGCGGTGCGCGGCGGGGTCTGGTTCGAGGCCGGTGCGGTAAAGGTGCACCTGGGGGTCGAACAGGACTTTCGCCCGGCGCGCAGAGGCGACCCCGGCGTTCCTGGTGGAAGACCTGGATGTGCTGGAGATGCGCTGCGCAGAGAATGGCAGCCCCATAAGTTACGACGAGCCGCTCGCGGGCTACCGGCGCCTGCATGTCGCGGACCCATTTCGGCAATCGCATCGAACTTCTGGAAGCGCTAGAGCCAGCGAGTTCGTAAGAAAACCGCAAGTCTAGCTGCCCGCAATATGCGCTAAGATCGGCACAGCCGCGTCCCCCTAGTATGAGAGTAGAAGGTTGCCATGCCGCGCTTAGCGCACCTCGTTTTGACAGTTGTCGCTGCCAGCCTCGTCTTTGCAGCAGCGCCGGCGCATGGACAAGATACACAACAAGCTATCACCGTCGGGGGTTGGAACGTCGGCTTAGACGATGCCGACATCAATACCATTGCGGCGCGGGTTGCGGGGATCAACGGTGTGGATCTGTGGGGGTTTGCCGAAGTGAACCGCGCCAGTGCAGCCCGCAACCTTGAACAGGCCGCCGAGCAGGGTGAAACGGGGGACTTTGCCGCCGTCACAGGGACATCCGGCGAACCGATCCGCCTGGTGGCGCTGTACGACGATACCCGTTTTGACCTGCTCGACTGGTATGAGATCGACGCGATCAACACCACCGGCAATGCGCGGGCGCCCCTGGTACTGGATCTGCGCGACACGGCGAGCGGCGTGGAATTTCTGTTTATGGTCAACCACCTATACCGCTCGCGCGACGCCGAGCGCCATAAGCAGGCACAGATGCTCAACGATTGGGCAGAGCAGCAGACGCTGCCGGTCATCGCCGTCGGCGACTACAACTTCGACTGGGACGTGAAAGGCGCGGAAGGGGGCCACGACCAGGGTTACGACTTGATGACAGCAGGCGGCGCGTGGCAATGGGTACAGCCGGCGCGCCTGGTGACGACTCAATGCAGCGGCTGGCCGTGCCGATACAACAGCGTGCTGGATTTTGTCTTTGCGGCGGGCCCCGCACAGAAGTGGCAGGCCCAGAGCGAGATCGTCTTAGCGCCGGGCGACTTTCCGGACGACACGGCCAAGAGCGATCACCGGCCGGTGCTGGCGCGCTTTTGGCCGGCGGGGGCAGACCAGGCCGCAGCGGCTCCGGCCGCTACCCCGGCCAGCCGGGCGGCTGCCAACCAGGGCGCCAATTTGCGCAAGGGTCCAGGCACTAAGTTCCCGATCGTGGGCAGAGCAGTACGGGGGCAAGTGCTGGACATCGTCGGCCGCAATCCCGCCGGCGACTGGTTGCGGCTAACGGACGGGTCGTGGATTGCGGCGTTCCTCGTCGACGGCGTGCCGGCGGGGTTGGCGGTGGTGGGCACTGATACCCAGCTAAAACCTGCTGGAGAAATCCAGGCAACCCTTGTCCCGGACGCGCCACCCGTGCCAAAGCCGGCACCCACTGCCAAACCGCAGCCGGCTGCAACGCCGGCGGTTCCCACTGTGAGCCGGCAGCAGCCAGGCAACTGCGATCCGTCGTATCCTACGCTGTGTATTCCCATCGGCATCAGCGACCTGGACTGCCCCGATATCACTGCGCGGCGCTTTCCGGTCACCGGGGCAGACCCGCACCGGTTTGACGGCGACGGCAACGGGATCGGGTGTGAGCGGGATTAGCGCCCGTCGCCGGGTAGCGCGCCAGGGACTGCTACCGAGATGAGCGTACCCTGGCCCGGCGCGCTCACCAGGCAGTAGGTGCCGCCAATCAGGCGCACCCGGTCGTGCATGCCGCGCAGGCCGATGTGGTCTTCGCGCTCGGCCTCGGCAGGATCGTCCAAATTGGGCGGCTGGAAACCGCGTCCCCGGTCGATGACCTCCAGGTAGATCCAACCTGAGGAACCGCGCAAACGCACCCACTGTTCCTCGACGCCGGCATGGCGATAGCCGTTGGTCAAGGCCTCTTGCAGCACGCGATAGATGGCCATCTTGACGGCCAACGGCGTGTCGGGGGGCAGCGAGGAGATCTCCAGGTGGACGGTGGTATGCGTCCAGTCCTCGTGCTGGATCACCAGGCCCTCGACGATGGAGGCCAAGGAGCGGCGGCGGAATTCGGGTGGTCGGAAGGCGCCGAGAAAGAAGCGGATTTCGTAGAGCGACGATTCGAGCAGCATTCCGACCTGGGCGAGGCGGGCAAGCAACTCGGGAGTGGCCGGAGCCGGGACAACCGGCGACTGGGAATCGGCTAGCTCGTTTTGCAGGCTTGTCAACAAAGATAAGGCCGTAAAGAGATACTGGACGGGGCCGTCGTGAATGTCCAGGACGATCCGGCTCAGTTCGTCTTCGGCGACGGACAAGATGCGTGCGGGCTGCAGTTCGACGGTTGAATCTGGCATATACGGGCCAAGCCCTTCGCCAGGCAAGCAGTGCCTGCCCGAACATTTGCTGTGTAACCTACCCGTCCGGATAGAAAGAGACTACTCAATTGGGTACGGCGCCCTATCGAGACGGTGATTGTCGAAAATCATACCGCAGGCTATAGTGGGGGCCAAGTTTTTTGCAGCAGCAACCAGGTGGTGTGCGCGCGTTTTCTAAAACACAGCTTCGACATATAATAGCCCTTCATGTCCCCTGGCTCCCAGGTTCATTTTTCTTTACGCTATCTTTGTGCAGGAGGAGCTCTCTATGCCCAGCGCGATGGACGCCATTTCCACCAAGAGCGAGATGTATTACCCATCCGCCGAGGTGATTGCCCAAGCCAATGTCCCCGATTATCTTGAACTGCGCCAGCAGGCGATCGCCGACCCACTCCCTTTTTGGGACGCGCGCGCCAAGGAACTGCTCGACTGGTACGAGCCGTACACGCAGGTGCTAGACACCAGCACGGCGCCTTTCTTTAAGTGGTATGTGGGAGGCAAGACCAATATTGCCCACAATGCACTTGACCGCCACGTCAAGAGCGCCCACAAGAACAAGCTGGCCATCATCTGGGAAGGGGAAGACGGCGACCAGCGCGTCTACTCCTACTTCAAGCTGTGGAAGGAAGTCAACCGCTTCGCCAACGTACTCAAGAGCATGGGCGTCAAGCGCGGCGACACCGTCACGATCTATATGGGCCGCGTGGTCGAGCTGCCGATCGCAATGCTGGCGACGGCCAAGATCGGCGCCATTCACAGCGTCGTCTACGGCGGTTTTTCCGAACAGGCGCTGGCCGACCGCATCACCGATGCCAAGAGCAAAGTCGTCATCACCTGCGACGGCGCCTGGCTGCGCGGCAAGACTGTGAATCTCAAGGATATCACCGACGAGGCCGTCAATCGCAGCCCGATCGTGCAGAAGGTGATTGTCTACAAGCGCACAGGCCAACAGGTCAATATGCATTCTGGCCGGGACTTCTGGTGGCACGAGTTGATGGCGCTGCCAATCGCCAGCCCGATCTGCGAAACCGAGCAGATGGATGCCGAGGACCCGCTCTTTATCCTCTACACCTCGGGCACGACCGGCAAGCCCAAGGGCCTGCTGCACACCTGTGGCGGCTACCAGGTGCACATTGCCACGACGCTCAAGTATGTCTTCGACATCAAGGAAGAAGACCGCTACTGGTGCGCGGCCGACCCGGGCTGGATCACCGGGCACTCCTACATCGTCTACGCGCCGCTCATCCTGGGTGCGACCTCCTTTATCTACGAGGGTGCGCCGGGCTACCCGCTGCCCGACCGGTGGTGGCAGCTGATCGAGAAGTACAGCATCTCGATCCTCTACACGGCGCCGACGGCCATTCGTTCGTTTATGCGTTTTGGCGAAGACTGGACGCATGCGGCATGACCTCTCGTCGCTGCGCCTGCTGGGCTCGGTGGGCGAGCCGATCAACCCCGAGGCGTGGCGCTGGTACTACAAGAACATCGGCCACGAGACGCTGCCCGGTCATGGACACCTGGTGGCAGACTGAGACCGGCGGCTTTATGATCACGCCCACGCCGGTGGTGCCGCTCAAACCTGGTTCGGGCACGCTGCCCTTTGCCGGCATCCAGGCCGACGTCGTGCGTGAGAACGGCGAGTCGGCCGATGCCAACGAGGAAGGGTACCTGGTGATCAAGCACCCGTGGCCGGGCATGGCGCGCACGATATGGGGCGACCCCGACCGCTACCGCATGACCTACTGGTCCGACTTTGCAGCACAGGGTTGGTACTTCACGGGTGACAGCGCCCGCCGCGATGCCGACGGCTATTTCTGGATCATCGGCCGCATGGACGACGTGATCAAGGTTTCGGGCTATCGCCTGGGCACGGCCGAGATCGAGAGTGCGCTGGTGGCGCACCCGACCGTGGCCGAAGCGGCCTGCATCGGTGTGCCGGACGAACTCAAAGGCAACGTCATCTACTCCTACTGCATCCTCAACGCGGGGGTGGACGGCAGCGACAGCCTGGTCAAGGAGCTGAAGGAGCACGTGCGCCAGGAGGTAGGCCCGATCGCCATCCCGGCGAAGATCGAGTTTGTCACGTCACTGCCCAAGACACGCAGCGGCAAGATCATGCGCCGCCTGCTCAAGGCGCAGGCGCTCGGGCAGCCGATTGGGGATACGAGCACGCTGGAAGGGTGACGTAAGCATGCCCGAGACGGAGGGCTTGTCATGGTCGAACAGATACACATCTGACCAGATGTTCGGTGCGCCGGATCTGGCTAAAGGAGCAGGCGAATCTGCAGGACCTGGCAGGTGAGCATGCGCGCAGCCTGGCGGATCCCGACGCCTTTTGGGGTGCCTGGGCGCAGCGGTTTGCATGGTTCACACCGTATGAAAAGGTGATGGACTGGCAGTACCCCGACCATCATTGGTTTGTGGGCGGGCAGACGAATATCACGCTGAATGCGCTCGACCGCCATGCCGACGGCGCCGAACCGCACCAAGGTGGCGATGATCTGGATCGCCGAAGACGGTCGCGAGCGCAAGGTCACCTATTACGAACTGCGCCAGCTGGTCTCGCGACTGGCCAGCGGGCTGCGCTCGCTTGGCGTGCCAAAGGTGACCGCGTGGTCATCTACATGCCGCTGACGCTGGAAGGCGTGATGTCGATGCTGGCATGTGCGCGGCTGGGTGCGATTCATTCGGTCGTCTATGCCGGGCATGGGCGTGGGCGCGCTGCGTGACCGCATCATGGACGCAGGGGCCAAGGTGGTGATCGCCGGCAACATGGGGGTGCGCCGCGGCAAGTCCGTTGATCTGCGCTCGCATCGTCGACCAGGCCACGGAAGACTTGCGCCTGCGCCACATTGTCTGGTTCCAGCGCGGGGCCAAGGCCGAGACTGCGGCCGCACGAGGTGGACTTCGACGAGCTGATGGCAGCGCAGCAAGCCGGACGTGGATCCCGAACCGGTGGATGCCGAGCACCCGCTCTACATCCTCTACACGTCGGGCTCGACGGGCAAGCCCAAGGGCGTCGTGCACGTCCACGGCGGCTACATGGTGGGCGTCTCCTATCACCTGCGCCACTTCTACGACGTCAAGGACAACGACGTCTTCTGGGCCACCTCGGACATCGGCTGGGTGGTGGGCCATTCGTACATCGTCTACGGGCCGCTGGTGGAGGGTGTCACCGCGGTCTTCCGCGAAGGGGCGCCGGATTGGCCCGACCCGGGTATTTTGTGGCAGTGCGTGGAGAAGTACGGCGTCAACGTCATGTTTACGGCGCCGACGGCCGTGCGCATGTTTATGAAGTATGGGCCGGACTACGTCACCCGTTCCGATCTTTCGACGCTGCGGCTGATCGCGGTAGCGGGCGAGCCGCTCAACCCGGAGGCGATGCGTTGGGCGCACCAATGGCTGCTCGGACAACGGCAAGCGTGGTTTTGTCGCCGACAACTGGTGGCAGACCGAGCTGGGCGCGCCGACGATCGGCACGACTTTGAGATGAATGCCGTGCCGGGTGCGGCGGGCGTGGCGCTCCCGGGCGTCGAGGCGGCGGTGGTGGACGACAAGGCAACAACGTACCGCGCGGCATGGGCGGTCTGCTGGCGCTGCGCCGGCCCTTCCCGCACATGATGCGCACGATCTGGGGCAACCATCACCGCTACGAGCAGTACTGGACCGAGATCCCCAACTGTTATGCGGCGGGGGACGTGGCGAGTTGGGACGAGAACGGCTACATCTCGGTATTCGGGCGCAGCGACGACGTGCTCAACGTGGCCGGCCATCGCATCGGCACGGCCGACGTGGAGTCGGCGATGATCACCCATCCGGCGGTGGCGGAGTCGGCGGCCATCGGCATTCCCGACCCGATCAAGGGGGAGGCCATCAAGGCCTTTGTCGTGCTGCGGCTGGGCGCCGACGGTACCGATGAGATGCGGCACAGCATCATCGACCACGTGCGGCGTGAACTGGGGCCGATCGCCACGCCGAGCGAAGTGGCGTTTGTCGAGCGGCTGCCCAAGACGCGCAGCGGCAAGATCGTGCGGCGGCTGTTGAAGGCGCAGGAGTTGGGCAAGGACCCAGGCGACACGAGCACGCTGGAAGACTGAGCGCGAGGCGCAACCAGAGAGCAGTACTGCAGCTGAGACAGGTGCCCGGCGTCAGCCGGTACGCGCCCTCGGCAGGGATACCTCCTGGAAGTGGGTTGGGTACCTCCTGGAGGTGGGGGACGGGTAGGGGGGCGGGGTGTGGAGAAGGTACTGATCGTCGCCGACGAGGCCAATATTCTGTTTTCGGTCGAGTTTCTGCTGCAGCAGACCGGCTACCAGGTGGACAGCGCCCGTACAGAGGCCGAGGCGATGGCAAAGCTCGACCGTTTTGCGCCGGACCTGGTGCTGCTGGACGTGGCGCCGTCGGGCACGCGCTGTCTGGATTTTCTGCAGCAGGTGCGGCGTGATCCCCTCGTGGGGCGGTGGCGATCATTATGCTGGCGCCCAAGGGGCGCGAGGTGGAGGTCAACAAGGGGTTGGCCATGGGCGCCAAGGCTGCAGTTGCCAAGCCATTCTCCACAAGCGATCTGCTGGCGGAGGTGCGCCGCTGGCTTGACGAAACTTGACGGCGGCAACGGGCGGCAACGGCAGCAGCACCGGAACCCCAGGCATGTTCAGGACGTTTACGGGAAAGCCCGCCGCGCAGTGTTTGTGGTCACCCACGCTGTACCACCGGCACAATGTGAGGCGGGCCACTGACGCCACGCCCTGCCTGCCGCTTGATAGCAGGCATGAACACACAACGCACGCGAGTGAGTTACAGCCCTATGCGCTCCGCCCAACATCCGTTGAACGCCGCCACTGCAGTCGCGATCGCCAGCGGCTCAAACTAAAAGTCAAAGTCTTTTGGGCCGCTGGCTGCGACGGCCGCTGATTCTGTTCAGCGCCCTGCTCGTGAGCGCCGCCGCGTTCTCCTTCCCTTTTGTATGGCAGGGATGGGTCGATGCGCAGTACGGGAAGCTGATCTACGCGGCCGCCGACGTGCCCACCGAGCGCGTGGCCCTCGTGCTGGGGGCGCGTGTCTATGCCAACGGGCGCTTGAGCGGCATGCTGCGCGACCGGGTTGAAACGGCCGTCGCCCTGTACAAGGCCGGCAAAGTGCAGAAGCTGTTGATGAGCGGCGACAACAGCAGCCTCGAGTACAACGAACCGGACGCCATGGTGGCACATGCGATCGCCATGGGCGTGCCACCTGAGGACATCCAGCCGGACTACGCCGGCCGCCGCACCTATGATTCCTGCTATCGGGCGAGCGCCATCTTCCAGGTGAAGTCCGCCGTGATCGTCACGCAGGCATTTCACCTGCCGCGGGCGCTTTTCCTGTGCAACCAGCTTGGCATCCATGCAGTCGGCGTTGCCGCCGACCAGCGCCAGTATGACCCGCGCTCGATCGCCTGGTCGGAGACGCGCGAGGTGCCGGCGACGTTCTTTGCGCTGCTGGACGTTATCCGGCGCGCGCCGCCGGCGGTGCTGGGGGATCCGATACCGCTGTCTGAACCTTGATTCGGAAGATTTTGGGGATTATCATGATTTGCAGACGTGCGTTGGACGTACAATCGTGGTAATCCCAAAATCCGGCGAATCGAGGTTCAGACATGGTCGACCCTTCCTACGTACAATTGGCTCATCGAGCATTCCATGCTGCGCAGTGCGGAGACGCTTGGCCGCGCCTATTCGGGGCAGGGGCACATGTGGCTGCATCCCTATGCCGAGACGCAGCCGCGCGCGGCGTCGGCCCGGGCCTCGGTCTGGTTTGCCGCCTATCCGCCGTCGATCATCACGCGGCCGGAAGAGTCGGTGCTCGCCACGCTGGGCGACCCTGGCTTGTGGCAAGCGCTCACGGAGATCGGGGTCAAAGGAGTGCATACAGGGCCCATGAAGCGGTCCGGTGGGATTACGGGGCGAGAGTATACGCCGTCGATCGACGGCAACTTTGACCGCATCTCGACTGACATCGACCCGGCGTTTGGCACGCTGGACGAGTTTCTGCGCATGACGGCCAACGCCACGGCCAACGGTGCAATCGTCATCGACGACATCATCCCGGGCCACACGGGCAAGGGCGCTGATTTCCGCCTGGCGGAGCTGGGGTACGGCGACTATCCCGGCATGTATCACATCGTGGAGATCCGGCGCGAGGATCTGGGAACTGCTGCCGCCCGTGGCCCCGGGGCGCGACTCGGTCAACCTCGCGGCGACGACGGTAGATGCCCTGGCCGAGCTGGGCTACATCGTGGGCCAGCTCTCACGCACCATCTTCTATGCGCCGGGCATCAAGGACACCGACTGGAGCGCGACCGATGTCGTCATGGGCGTGGACGGCGTGCAGCGGCGCTGGGTCTATCTTCACTACTTCAAGGATGGGCAGCCGACGCTCAACTGGCTCGACCCGTCGTTTGCGGCGGCGCGCATGATCATCGGCGACGCCCTGCACTCGCTGGGCGTGCTGGGAGCGAGCGGGCTGCGGCTGGACGCCAACGGCTTTCTCGGGGTAGAGCGGCGCAGCACGGGGCGCGCCTGGTCAGAGGGCCATCCGTTGTCGGTCATTGCCAACCAGATCATTGCGGGCATGGTGCGCAAGCTGGGAGCGTTTACCTTCCAGGAACTCAACCTGACGGTGGACGACATTGCGGCGATGTCGCATGGGGCCGCCGACCTCTCGTACGACTTTATCACCCGGCCGGCCTACCAGCACGCGCTGGTCACGGGCAACACCGAGTTTCTGCGCCTGATGCTGCACATCATGCGTGACCAGGGCATCGATCCGGCTGCCCTGATCCATGCGCTGCAGAATCATGACGAGCTGACGTTGGAGCTGGTGCACTTCTGGACGCTGCACGCCGAGGATGAGTTCAGCTACCGGGGGCGCACCTGGCGTGGCAGCGAACTGCGGGAGGCCATCCGGGCCGAGATGTATGCCCTGCTCACGGGGCCGGAGACGCCGTACAACCTGCCGTTTGTGACCAACGGGGTGGCGAGCACGACGGCCAGCATTATTGCGGCCGCGCTGCGTATTTCCGACTTGGACTCGCTCACGCCTGGCCAGATCGAGCAGATCAAGCGCTGCCACCTGCTGCTGTGCATGTACAACGCCTTCCAGCCGGGTGTCTTTGCGCTGTCAGGCTGGGATCTGGTGGGGGCGCTGACGGTGCCGCCGGAGCAGGTAGCCGAGCTGATGGGGGACGGCGACACGCGCTGGATCCACCGCGGGGCCTATGACTTGATGGGGGTAGATCCAGAGGCGGTGGGATCAGCGGCGGGGCTGCCCAAGGCGCGGGCGCTGTACGGCTCGCTGCCGGAGCAGATGGCGGATCCTGACTCATTTGCGCGCCGGCTGCAGGCGCTGCTGGCGGTGCGCGAGCAGTACCGCATCTTCCAGGCGCGGCAGGTGGCGGTGCCCGAAGTGCAGGCGCCGGGTCTGCTCGTCTTGGTGCATGAACTGCCCGACGGGTTTGGCACACAGGTCACGGCGCTGAATTTTGGCGGGACAGGCGGTGGCGGAGGATGTCGCAATCGCGGGTGGGAAGCCCGGCGGGCGCGTGCACGACATGCTGAGCGACAGTGAAGTGGGGGTACTGGCACAGAACGGCATGCTGCGCGTCAATCTTGAGCCGTATGAGGGGAAGTCGTACCTGCTGGTGGGTGATTAGCCAGTCACGCATTGTACAGACAGGGGCAGGAGGTCCAGCCGAGACAGGAATCCGAGGCAGGCGCGGGACGCCTGCGGTCCGAGTGTTGGCCGGACCTCGTGCCCTTATGTGCTTTAGTGTTAGTTGACGTTGACGTACCACTTGCGATTGATGTGCTCGAAGTGGAAGGTCGGCGTCTTGGGGGGCTTGGATTTCGGACAGCTTCGTGCGCACGATCTGCTGCCAGTCGGGGCGCAGGCTGCCGGATTCGTCGAAGGCTTCGGGACAGTAGACCTTGAGGTCCTGGAGATAGAGCATCGCCCCGTTGAGCAGGGGGGTCATGCCGTCGGTGATGCGCACCGCAAGGTTGGCGGAAAAGCGGCGCAGAAATTGGCTCCAAATGTCGTTGTTCACAAGTTCCTACCTTTTTCACAACACTACACTACACAACTCTCGGATGGTGCTCGAACTGTGTGTGAGCGGCAGATGCCGGGCGCGCCGGCAGGCGGCGGGGCGATCATGCAATCTCACGTCACGGCTCGGAAAACAGCCGCGCGAAACCAGGGTAAGGCGCTAAGGGAATGACTTCGAAGGCGATCAACCCTGCCGCAACGAGCGGCAGTGTTGCCAGTACAGCCTGCGCTTCCTCGGTGGATGCGCATTCCAACACAAGCACGGCAGCGTGCCGGTCGGCGCGGAAATACAACTCGCGGATCACGCCGGCCTGGAGCAGTTCCCAAGCCCGCCTGGATTCCGCCTGCAGCAGCGCCGCGGTGTAGGCGCCTTCATCGGCGCCCGGCGCGTCTGCCTCCAACGCAAGAATCTTCAAGGTACGCCTCCGCAAGGCCTGCTGCCTTGCGCAAAAGCAACAGCTTTCTAGTTTCCCAGTATAGCACGTAGTAATGTGGCGACAAGTGACGTTTGTCTCATCACGGAGGGGATTGTGTCCCTGATTTTGTTGCAACAAAACGTTCGGTAAGCTTGGCAGCAGGATCGTGCAAGGCTCGCCCACCTGGTATGTGGTTAGCGAGGAGATGTGGGGTGAGCAAAGCACGGTATGGTGGAGATACGCTATAATGGGTTAGGAAGCATAGAGTAGTGGCACGAAGGTAGATAACGAGCGCTGTGGGCGCTCGCATGAATAACCTGAAGGAGAGTAGATGCGCGAGCGACCGGATTTGAGCAATCTTCCCGACGAAGTCGTCGCTTATATCGAGGCGTTGGAGCAGGAACTGGCGCATTTGCAGAGTGAGGAAGCGTCCTCGTCACGCAGCGAGGCGCCGCTGGAGCCGAGTGAGCCGCCCACGACGGTGCAGGTCATCTCGATATCGGCAGCCGGCGTGGCCAAGCGCACGGCACGCCACCTGTATCTGCGCCAGCGCCGCGGCGGCATGGGCGTCTTTGACCTGGACGCGCCCGACGGCGATGCGCCGGCTTTTCTCGTGCTGGCCGAACTCGCCGCGGGGCTCATTCTTTTTTCCAACCAGGGCCGCGTCTTCCGGGTGCCGGTGCGCGATGTACCGGAGCGCGACGTGCGCGGGCGCGGCGAGTCGATCATCGCCCGCTTCCCTTTCCGCCCAGACGAGCGCATTGCGCTGGTCGTCGACGACACGCCCCAGAGCGGTGCCTTTTTGATCCTGGTCAGCCAGCGCGGCCAAGTGCGGCGTATCGCCAAGCAGTATCTTGGCTCCGGCCTGCAGTCGGGCACCTCGCTTATATGACATCAGGGAGGGCGGTGCGCCGGCGGCGGCCTGCTGGAGCAGCGGCAGCGACGAACTGTTTATCGTCTCGCGCCAGGGGCAGGCCATCCGTTTTGCCGAGCGGCTGGTGCCGGTGCGCGGCTGCCTGGGCATGCGCGTCGACCCCGGCGACGTCGTGGCCGGCGTAGCAGCCACCGGTGCGGAGGGCGGCGTCTTTCTTCTCTCCAGCGACGGCAAGGGCACGATTCGCCAGCTGACGGGGTTTGCCGCCAATAAGTCGCCGGGCGCAGGCGGCAAGACGGCGATGAAGGCAGACGCCATCGTCGGTGCCGTGGCGGTCGATGCGGGCAGCGAGGGACGCACCGACCTGTTTGCCATCTCCCGCTTGGGGAAGATCATCCGCTTCCAGGCTGCCGAAGTGCCGCCCAAGGAGGGTGTCGTGCAAGGTGTCAACTGCATGAACCTGCGCGCCGACGAATGCGTGGCGCTGGGCGGGGCCGTACTCGAGGCAGCAGGATAAGCTGCCGGCACACGATCGTCAGCTTGCCGCGTGACGGCATAACCCTGCTGTGAAGGGTGCCCAAAAGGATTTGTGGGCTTTTTGTAGGTTGCACACTATGTGTGGAGCCCTATTTCAGGGTATAATTGGTTGATTTTGGAACCGGCGACCGTCCGGCGCAGTCTTCATTAGGGACTGTACGCTGGTCCAGTCACGCGTGGTGTGACGAGGGCGGTCCGTACAGACGTGTGTTTGCAGCTTTGGGGACACAGCGCAGTGCGCCCGAAACAGTTAACACGTTGTTGAACTAGGGAAAGTAAAGTAGGCAGCGGTGCACTGCCGCCGGCTGCGCGTGGGCGCAGCTGATGCACCAAGCTGCAAAGGAGTTGCGTTTTGATGCCAGACAAGATCCTGTCGGCAGAATCGATGGAACGGTACCGGCGGAGTGCCGGCAAGGCACAGGTCGCGGACCTGCTGGGAAAGATCACGGGCGCCAGTACGGACCTGGTCAGTTATGACGCTGTCGCCAATCGGCTGCGCGCCCGCCAACAAATAGAGATGGGCACCCGCATGGTGCCGCTGGACCAGATTGTAGGCAGTGTAGGCCGCTATCGCGACTTCACGCGCACCTTTTTGCCGCGTGCGGGGATCAACCCGGAACGTTGGGCACGGGTCGACGCCATCATGCACTCACTGGAGGGCTATCTGCCCATCGAGCTGTATAAGATCGGCGAGGTTTACTTCGTGCGCGATGGCAACCACCGCGTGAGCGTGGCGCGCGCCAATGGACTCACCCATATCGAAGCCTATGTGACAGAGATCGAAACCGACGTCGACCTGACGCTGGACGACTTTGAGCGCGACCAGTGGATCATCAAGATCGAACGATCAGACTTTCTCAAACGTACGCAGTTGGATGAACTGCGGCCGGACAACAACCTGGTGCTGACAGAGCCGGGCCGCTACCGCATCCTCCTGCGCCATATTGCGGTGCACCAGTATTTCCGCAACCTCGACCTGGAACGTGCCGGCAGCGAGGAGCGGCTGGACTGGCCTGACGCAGTCAAGAGCTGGTACGACAACGTCTACCTACCTGTTGTCGAAGCAATCCGAGAGCATAACTTGCTCGCCAACTTCCCCAACCGCACGGAAGCGGACCTCTACCTGTGGATCGCCTTTCATCGCGAGGATCTGGCGAAGCGGTTTGAGCTGGCCCCCTTGACGCCCGATGCCGCCGTCCGCACCTTTGCCCAGGTGCACAGCGACAAGCTGCTGCAGCAGGCGATCAAGACGGTTACGCTTGGCCTGCGCCGAACATTTGGCGAGCTCGAACGCCCGCTTGGTATGACCGAAGAAGAGTTCGAGGAAGCAAAGGCGCGCCATGCGGCCGGGGAGCGCACGATCGGCGAAGCGGAAGCCGAACGCAGCGCACAAGGGAGTGAAGACGCCGGAGATCAGGACAGGGTTCATGGCGACGGGGTCTATGTTGACGGGGTGTATCTCGACGGCGATGATTTTGACGGCATCGTACCGCAGCCGGCAGTTGCGGCGGCACAGGCCTCGCGCAGCCGCACTGCAGAATCCGTGCAGACACCAACGCGCGTGCCGCCAGATCCGGTGTACCGGTCGTACAACGAGTACGTCGATCTCCCGGCGCCGTTCCTGGGCTCCTCAGACGACCAAGTGTCACCATTTTAGGTGACACCACCCCGCGCCAACCTGTTTTACCATCACCTGCGCTTATGGTAGCATACAGCGCAATTTCATTTGTGTTGCCCTTATCAGGCTGAAGGAACTGCCATTCATGTTGCGCGTCAAAATAGTCTGTACGATTGGCCCTGCCAGTCGCGAAATGCCGATTCTGCGCCGCATTGCAGCCGCCGGCATGAACGTCGCACGGCTTAACATGAGCCACGGCACCCACGAGTACCACGCCGAGACCATTGAGCGTGTGCGTATTGTTTCGGAGCAGCTGCAAAAACCGATCTCCATCCTGGCCGACCTGCAGGGACCCAAGCTGCGCACGGGCAAGATGCAGGACGGCGGCGTGCCGCTCGAAAAGGACACCGAACTGATCCTCACCACGGAGGAGATCATCGGTGCGCCCGGACGCGTGCCGATCCAGTACAAAGACCTGCCCAAAAACGTACAGCCCGGCGAGCGCATCCTGCTCGACGACGGCATGCTCGAGCTGGAAGTGCTGGACAAGACCGACACCGAGATCAAGACCCGGGTGATCCTCACCGGCCTCCTGCAGAGCAACAAGGGGATGAACCTGCCGGATGCCTCGCTTGATATTCCCGGCGCTTGACGCCCAAGGATCTCGAAGACGTCAAGTTTGCGCTGGATCACCAGGTCGATTGGGTTGCGCTCAGCTTTGTGCGCAAGGCGCACGAGGTTATGGAGCTCAAGAACATCATCCAGAGCAACTCGGCCTTTGGCCGTGCGATTCCGATCATCGCCAAGATCGAGAAGCCCGACGCCGTGCGCAATATCGACGCCATCATCGAGGCGTCCGACGCCATCATGGTGGCGCGTGGCGACCTGGGCATCGAGACAAGCCCGGAGACCGTGCCGACGGTGCAGAAGCAGATCATCGCCAAGTGCCACGCCGCAGCCAAGCCGGTGATCACCGCCACGCAGATGCTCGACTCGATGATCCGCAACCCACGGCCGACGCGTGCCGAGGCTTCGGACGTGGCCAACGCCGTGCTGGACGGCACCGATGCCATCATGCTCTCGGGCGAGACGGCTTCGGGCCAGTATCCGGTGGAGTCGGTCGCCACGATGGCCAAGATCGCCGAAGAGGCCGAGCGGCTCATGGAGTCGATCCGCGGCAAGATCACATTCCCCGAGCCGCGTATCTTTACGACCGCCGGGGCGATCTGCCACGCCGCCGTCTTTACGGCCAACGAAACCAAGGCCAAGGCGATCATTGCCCCGACCATCAGCGGGGCTACGGCGCGGCTGATGGCCTCCTTCCGGCCCGCAAGTGCCGCTGATCGCCGTCACGCCCAGCCCGATGGTGCAGCGCCAGCTGGCGCTGTTCTGGGGCACCTACCCGCTGCTGACCAAGCGCTTGAGCAACACCGACGAAGTCGTGACCGACGCCATCAACGTGGCGCAGGCGCGCGGCTTTGTCGGCGAAGGCGACACGGTCGTCCTCACGGCCGGCGTCGTAGGCAACGTGCGCAATGCTACCAACCTGTTGATGATCCGGCGTATCGACCGCGTGCTGGCACGCGGCGTCGGCATCGGCCAGCGCGAGGTAGCCGGGCAGCTCCTGACGATTCACCCGCCGATCGAGCCCAGCGAAGATCTGCAGGTGGGTTCACAGCACATCATCTTTGCCGACCATATTGACCGCACCTGTATTCACATCCTGCGGCGAGCAGGCGGACTTATCATGGTACAGGGCGGCATGGACAGCCACGGTGCGCTGGCGGCCGTGGAGCTAGGGCTGCCCGCCGTCATCGGCATCGAGGGCAGCGTGCACGAACTGGTGGATGGGCTCAGCGTCATCCTCGACGCCAGCACCGGGCAGGTGTCGGAGTGGAAGAGATAGGGTTCAGACTATTTCAGGTGCCTCATTGCCCGCCTCGGCGATGGCCTGGCGCACGTTGACGAGGGGCAGCAGGATCAGGCCGGCGATAAAGAAGACGCCAACGGACAGCACTGCAATGCGATAGGAATCTGTCATCTGGATGGCGAGGCCGAAGAGCAGCGGCCCCATCCAACTGGTGCCGCGTTCGCTGATCTCGTAGAGGCTGAAGTATTCGGTTTCCTGGCCCTTGGGGATCATCAGCGAGAAGAGCGAGCGGCTCAACGCCTGGCTGCCGCCCAGCACCAAGGCGATCACGGCGCCGACGAGCGAAAAACTGGCGGCCCGTAGCCAGCAGCGGCGAATAGGCGATAGAGCACAACGCCGCTCCAGATCACCAGGCTGATGATGATGGAGCGCTTGGCGCCGATCCGCCGGGCCAGGATGCCAAAGCCGATGGCGCCAAAGAAGGCGACAAACTGCACCATCAGGAACAGCAAGGGCAGTTCCGATGTGCTCATGCCGAGTTCTTCGCTGCCAAACTGTGACGAGAGCGAGATGACGGTCTGGATACCGTCGTTATAGAGCAGGTAGGCAACCAGGAAGAGCAGGGTCTGGGGATATTGCGGCAGCCGGCGCAGCGTGTTCCCGAGCTGTTTGAAACCGACCGTCAACATAGCGTTCGCCGCTGGGCAGGCGGCGCTGCGGCTGGCGGTTGTGCAGCGTCAGCAGCGGGATGACGGTGAAGACCGCCCACCACAACCCGGCCGAGGCCAGGCTGATGCGCACGGCGTCAGCCGTACTGACCCCCAGGCTGTCGCGCAGGGTAAAGAAGACCAGGTTGAGCAACAACAGCAAGCCGCCGCCCAGGTAGCCGAAGCGCCCACCCGTAGGAAGAGACCTTGTCGCGCTCGTCGGGTGCAGCGATGTCGGGCAGGAAGGCGTTGTAGCAGACCATGGCCGCGCCGAAGCTCAGGTTGGCAACCAGGAAAAGCAGCCCGCCGTACAGATAGTTGGTGCCATTGAGAAAATAGAGGCCCAGCGTGGCAAAGGCGCCGATATAGGCGAACACGCCCATAATGCGCTTCTTGAGGTGCGTGTAGTCGGCAACTGCGCCAATCACCGGCAGGATCAGCACCTGGAGCACGACAGAAAGCGAGACGACGAAGGGAAAGAAAGCGCCGGCACGCACGGGAATACCAAGGGGGTGCACGAAGCCACTGCTGTCGGCTGCAGCCTGGGTAATGCCGGTGAGATAGGGGCCCAGAAAGACGGCCACGACCGTGGTGGAGAAGGCGGAATTCGCCCAGTCGTAGAAATACCATCCGGTCTGTTCACGTGTGCCCAACCAGTTGCGACGTTCGGATGCAGTGCCCGTACTCGTATCAACTGACATAAATGCGGCCTGGCTTTCTCTGTTCGTTTCTGTGTTCTTTAAATGGCTGTTGTTACCTTGCGGAAGGTGTGACTATCAGACTCCGTCAGACTGCCGGCGGCGCAGCAGTCGAGCTGCGCACAACGAGTTCCACCGAAAGTGTTACGGTGCGCGGTTTGACTGCCGGGCCTAGCTCTTGCTCATCCTGCGCCAACTGCATGATCGTGCGTCCGGCCAGTGCCCCCATCTCGACTTTGGGGATCCGCACCGTCGTGAGGGGCGGCGAGAGATAGGCGGCGCTGGCAATATCGTCGTACCCGACCAGTGACACATCGCCCGGGACCGCCAGCCCGGCATCGTAAATGGCGCGTATGGCGCCCATCGCCAGGATGTCGTTATGGACGAACACGGCAGTAGGGCGTTCGTGCAAGGCCAGCAGCTGCTGCATGGCAGCATACCCTTCAGCGTGGCTTGATCCGCAATGCACCACCAGGCTCGGGTTGTAGGCGATGCCTGCGTTCTCCAGGGCCAATCGATAGCCATCATGGCGCTGCCAGCTCATGGCCCTGGTCGGATAGCGCCGGATGAGGCCGATGCGGCAATGGCCCAGGCCGATCAGGTGTTCCGTGGCCAGCCGGCCGCCTTTCAGCTCGTCGATCACGATGCAGTGAATGTCCGGCAGGGAGTGTTCGAGCACCACCACGGGGATGTGCGCCGCCAGGAGCGGGTCCAGCAGCGGCAGCGCCTCGCCGTGAGGGGTGATGACGACGCCGTCGACCTGCTTGGAGCGCAGCATGCGAACGAATCGGCGCTCGCGGTCTTCGGCGCGTTCGCTGTTGCAGAGTACGACCAGCATGCCCTGCTGCGTGCACACCCGTTCCAGCTCGCGGGCGACCTCCCCGTAGACGGGGTTTGCGAGGCTGGGAATAATGAGACCCACGAGCGAAGTCTGCTGCAGCCGCAGGCTGCGCGCCAGCTCATTGGGCACGTAGCCCAACTCGGCGATGGCGGCCTCGACCCGCCGGCGCGCATCCGCCGAGACGGGCCGGGGACCGTCGTTAATCACGTACGACACCGTGGCCACCGACACGCCTGCCCGCATCGCCACATCTTTATGCGTGACGCGCTTTTGTCTCATCGTATTGTAAGCCTACCACAAGATTGTACAATCACCGATCAAATGCATAAGTTGTCTTGAGATGGACAGGGCTTGGGGCGGGCGAGTCGCAAGACCATTTTCCAGAGCTATCTCAGGCGGGCTGCCAATACTCGATCTTCACGGGCTGGTTGGTGTGCAGCGATTCGACTGCTGCCTCGGCGATCAGTTGGGCGGTCAGACCGTCGCGCAGGTTCGGGTAGGGGGTGGGCTTGCCTTCCAGCGACGAGATAAAGGCATCCAGCGCCAGGCCAAAGCTGGGTTGCATACGTTCAAACCAGCCGGCGTGGAGGCCCTCGGAGATCACTTTGTCGCCCTGATAGAGGGATACTTCGCGCACGGGCTTGCGGTTGGACTGTACCATACCGTTGGCGCCAAAGACTTCGATGCGTTCGTCGTAGCCGTAGGCCGAGCGGCGACTGTTGTCGATGTGGCAGAAGGCGCCGCTGGCCATCTTCAAGATTATCATCGACGTGTCCACGTCACCCGCTTCGCCGATAGCCGGATCGATCAAGGCCGCACCGGTCGCATAGACCTCCACCGGTGTTTCGCCCGCCAGCCAGCAGGCCAGGTCAAAGAAGTGAATGGTCTGGTCGCGCAGCTGGCCGCCGGAGACCTTGACGTAGGAAATCGGCGGCGGCTGCGGCCCGCGCGAGGTGAGGTGCATGATCTCAATCTTGCCGATCTCGCCTGACTGGATGGCCTGGCGCACGCCCAGGTGGTTGGGGTCAAAGCGGCGGCTGAAACCGATCAGAATCGGCGTGTGTTTCTTCTCGGCCGCCACCGCTACTTCTTTGACGCGGTCGATGTTCAGATCGATCGGCTTCTCGCAGTAGACCGGCTTGCCGGCGGCGATGGCGCTCATCAGCAGATCGGCGTGCGTGTTGGTGGACGAGGCGATCACCACGGCATCGACATCAGGCGCACCCCAGACGTCGTCCGGCGAGCTAACGACCCTGGCCCCGGTCACGGCAGCAAGCTTTTCGGCGGCGGCCTGGTTCACGTCATAGATATAGCCAAGCTCGGCATGCGGGTGAGCGGCTACGTTCCTACCATGCACCTGGCCGATAAAGCCGGCGCCAAACAGAGCAAATTTCATCATCTTCTTGTCTCCCAATTGCTTGTGTTCGCAGAGTCTAGACCTTCTCCCAGCGGCCGCCGGCGGCGTGCGACGCCACGGCGGCGTCGACAAAGCGCACACCCAACACGCCGTCGTCCACGTTCGGGTACCAGGTGGACAGTGGGTCTGGGGCGACGCCGGCAGCATACGCCAGGATTGCGTCGGCTACGTCGCTATAGATATTGCCTTTACACAAAATCGAAATAGGGGCGCAGCACCTGCTCGCTTGCCGCCCGCACCTGGTTGGCCAATTCCTGGGGATCCCACGCCCAGTACTCGGGGCGGAAGAGCTCGATCGAACAGGGGCCGTCATAGCCGATCTGCTTGAGTGCGGCGCACACCGCTTTGACCGGCGCCACGCCCAGGCCGGGGATGACACGGCTGGCGTCGGTGTAGCCTTCCTTGCTCACATCTTCGACATCGTCAAGGTGAAAGGCGAAGATCATCTTGGGGTCGAGCGCCTCGATTTCGGAGAGCAGCCCGCCGCCGATATAGAAGTGGGCAATATCCACGACCATGCCGACGTTATCGCGGCCGGCTTTTTCGAGGATTTCCTGAGCGCCACGCGGGGTGCGCACACAGCACCAGCCAAAGCCCAGGAACTCAAAGGCGAGTTTGACCCCGTACTCGTAGCCGATGTCACTCAGGGTACGGATGCAACGCACATGCTCGTCCACCACTTCTGCCCAAGGGGTGTCAAAGCGTGGCGTCGGGCTGGGGATGATGGCGACCGAGGGGCAGCCGATCTGCTGGGCCAGGTTACACAACTGGTGACAACGCGCCTTTATCTGCTCGAACTCCGCCCCGCGGAAGGCGATAAACTCGATCGAGTTAAAGGTCATGGGGGCGACATTGTTGTTCGCCAGCAAGGCCTTCAACTCAGCCACCGAATGAGTCTCGAGATACTTATCCACTTTGGATGCCCACAGCTCGAGAGCCTTGAAGCCGGCGCCTGCAGTCACGCGCACGTCGGTTTCCAAATCAGACGTCATTGTAGTGGCACCATGAAATGCGACACGCATAGCTTTTTTCCTTTATTGATTGCTCAGACGAAAGCCAGACGAGAGGGAAAGGTCAACGCGCAGGTGCGTCAGACACGCAGCCAGTGCGGGTCTACTCGGCTTATCTAACCGATTAGACAGATCGATTAGAAACTATAGCGCGATCTTATGCGACTGTCAACAGCCAATTTTGGCGCCAGTATTGGCGATCACGTTTAGGGTCGCCATACGTCGGAAATAGGAGAATTCGTGGGATTCAGGCATCACATTGGCACAAGTAAACCGGTTCATTTGCCCCATGCCACCGATGCTGCGTGTGGCTATACTACAGGAGGAAAAGTGATTGGCAGCATTTGGAGCGCGAAGAAAGCAATGAGGGAGCGATGATAAAGGGTGAAGAGCTGCTCGTCAGCATCCGTACCAAGCAGATGAGGGGGCTGCGGGCATGTTTCCCTACCCTAACTGAGCGCGACCTTGTGCAGATGCTGAATGCGCCGGCGCAGCGCGCGATCTACATTCTCCAGCACAGCTTTGGCGGCAACCTTGAGGATGCAAAGGCAGCGTGGAACGACTATGTGCTGCGGTACATAGACGGGGAGCCATCAGGCTGTGAAGCGGCCTACGAGCCCCTGACGCAGGGGCCGCAGCGGCGAATGCGCATGCATTAGAGCGCACGAAACCAATAAGACAAAAAGTCCCCGGCACGCAGCAGCGTGCCGGGGACTTTTACTTCCTAGCCTCCACTATGCCGGCACTGGGAAACGCAGCATCATCTCGGCTACCGCCAACCGCGTCTTCTCGAGGAGGTCGGCATTGGTCGGATCCTTGGCGACGGCCGCAATCCAGCGTGCAATCTGGGCAAATTCGGCTTCGCCGAGGCCGCGCGTGGTGCCAGCGGGGGTGCCCAGGCGGATGCCGCTGGTCGTCATCGGCGGCTTGGGGTCAAACGGGATCATGTTCTTGTTGCAATGAATGCCCGATTTATCCAGCGCTTTTTCTACCAGCTTGCCGGTGATCTCGTTGCCGTGCGCGTCCTGGCCCAGCACGCCCAGATCTACCAGCATAAGGTGGTTGTCGGTGCCGCCACTGACGATGCGGAGCCCTTCTTCCTGCAGCGTGGCCGCCAGTGTCTGGGCATTGTCCAGCACCTGCTGCTGATACGCCACGAACCCAGGCCTGAGCGCTTCGCCAAACGCCACTGCCTTGGAGGCGATCACGTGCATCAGCGGGCCGCCCTGCATACCGGGGAACACGGCCTTGTCGATGTCCTTGGCCAGCTCAGCGCGGCAGAGGATCAGGCCGCCGCGCGGGCCGCGCAGCGTCTTATGCGTCGTCGTGGTGACGATGTCGCAATAGGGTACGGGATCCGGGTGCAGCTTAGCGGCGACCAGTCCGGCCACATGCGCCATATCCATCAGAAGGCGCGCACCCACCTTATCGGCGATCTCCCGCAGGCGGGGGAAGTCCCAGAAACGGGGATAGGCGCTGGCGCCGGCAACGATCAGCTTGGGTTGCATTTCGAGCGCCATGCGCTCGACTTCGTCGTAGTCGATGCGTTCGGTTTCTTTATCCACACCGTAGTGCTGGAAGTTGTAGAGCTTGCCCGAGCTGTTGAGCTTCATACCGTGGCTGAGGTGGCCGCCGTGGTCAAGCTTGAGTGCCAGCACGGGGTCGCCAGGGTTGAGCAGGGCAAGATAGGCAGCCTCATTGGCCTGGGCGCCTGAATGGGGCTGCACATTCGCGTGGTCGGCGCCAAACAGCTGCTTGGCGCGCGCGATGGCGATGTTTTCGGCAATATCGACAAACTCGCAGCCACCATAGTAGCGCCTGCCCGGATACCCTTCGGCGTACTTATTGGTCAGCACACTGCCCAGCGCCGCCAGCACAGGCGCGGACACATAGTTCTCGCTGGCAATCAGCTCGACGCCTTCAGACTGGCGCCGCCGTTCCAATTCGATCGCCTCAAATACCTGAGGGTCGCTCTCAGCCAGCAGCCCGCGGGGATCGGGCATGTCGACCCAGGCGGGCAGCTTTTCGTTCACTGCAGGGGCAGAAGCAATGCTCATAGCGTGAATCTCCAACAAACAGTAACAGAAAGCAAATCAATCAAGCGCAAAATGACGAATATTGCAGCTCAAAACCGAAGGTCAACTTAGCACGCTTCCGGGCTTTCGTCAACATAAATCGCTAAGAAATTCCCCACGCAACTCCCGCGAACACCTCGCTTCAGTCCCTGCGTCCCGGCGATAGCTTGCCGTAAAGATGGTGTGGGCAGATGTTGTGGTATAGTGGACGCATGGAGCACACACCTGTCTTGCCTGGGGAAGAAGCCCACACACACGTACCTTTGCATGCGCCCCCGAGTGCCTACACCCGTGCAATTCATCACGACAAGGTGTTGGCGTTCAGCCGTGCGCTGAGCTATGGCGAGTTTGTCCGGCGTTCGCCGCGCTTTGCCCGTCTCCTACGCACTCGCTACGACGAAACCCGGCTGGGGCCGGCCGTCCAGTTGGCTGCCGTTGCTTTCCCCGAGACACTCAACATCCTGGCCTTGATCAGCGAAGAAGACCCGGATACGCTGGCTGTGCTGCCCATCATTGCGCGCCTGGCCGACGCCGGCCCGCGCCTGCAGCTGCGCATTCTATGTGATGAAGACGATCTCAGCCCGCTCGCTACACTGGCGCCCGACCTGGATCTCGCTACCCTGATTGACGAGTGGGATCTGCCGCAGTTTCTCTGTTTCGACGAGGATTGGTACCAACAGGCGCAGTGGGGACCGCGCCCCGGCAGTGCCGACGTACAGGTTGAGAAGTGGCTGGAGGCTCATCCTGAATATGAGGCGCTGGCCGAAGATGACACGCCGGAAGGGCGCGACCGCTACCTGGCGTTGGTGGACAAGCTGCTCGCAGAAATGCGCGTGTGGTACAACAGCGGCCTGACCGCCAGCTGCCTGGACGAATGGCTGGAACTGCTGCGAGCATGGCAGGCCGACGAGTCACCCGCAGGAGAAGGAAGTGAGTAATGCGCAAGACCTGGTTGGCGACGGGGTTGGCGGTGCTATTTATCGCTGCGGTGGTGCTCGGAGGATGCGGCGGCCCAGCCTACTCCTTTCACGGCACGCCGTATAATCCCGTCATTGCGGCACCGGCACTCGAGGGGTACCAGGAAGGCAATACCCCGTTTACGCTGAAGGATCTACCCCAGAAGGTAAAGCTGGTGTTTTTTGGCTATACTTCTTGTCCCGACGTCTGCCCCCTAACGCTCGCCAACATCAAGAGTGTCTACGAGCAGCTTCCCCCTTATTTGCAGCAGGACGTCGCGGCCATTTTTGTCTCGGTCGACCCCGAACGTGACACGCCCGACCGGCTGGGAACCTACGTCCATTCGTTTAATCCCGCCTTCTACGGCGTACAGGTTCCGCCGGCTGCGCTGGAAACGGTCAAGCAGGAATACGGTGTCTTTGCGGAGAAGCGCCTGGTGGACCCCAAGGAGAGCGCCGCCGGCTATCTGGTCGACCATACAGCGGTCATCTTTCTGATCGATCGCGACGACAAGATGCGGGCTATCTACCCGTCCGATGCCCCGGCCACCGACATTGCCGCCGATGTGAAGTACTTGCTGCAGTAGTACTCCTCTACTACTTCCGGCTTATCCCTCCTAATACAGCAAACAGCGTATGGGAATTTCCTGCGCGCCATGTTAAACTTTGGAAAGGTGGACAGAACGCCCGCTACTGTAGCGCGGGTGTTTCGTGTTTTGGGGCAGCGCTTCACAGCGCTTATTGTTTTTAATGGCAGGCTGATGGGTAATTGGGTTACTGCACAAAAGTGGGCGCAACAAGCGCATGAACGAGCAAGAGGTGGGATTGCGACGCATCCCAGGCGCCTGGCCGTCGTCGTGCTGGCTCCGCTTGCCGTCGTCATCCTCTTTGCCTGTGTCCAGACTGCGTTTGCAGCCGTCCAACTTAACTTCTTTAATGTGATCGCGTTTCCAACTTCGGTCACACTGGAGTGGAGCACGGCCGGCGAGGTCAACCTGGCCGGCTTTGACATCCAGTGCAAGCTGGCCAATGAACCTGATACAGCGTATCATGAAATTGGCTTCCAACCTGCCAAAGGCGGTCCGAATGTCGGTGCCCTGTATGACTTCCCTGTCACATCAGGCCTGGTTCCGGGCAACTCCTATTGTTTTCGCCTGAAAGAGATCACCACCGACGGGTCGCCAGGGGAAGTGTTTGATCGCTGCGGCTACGGGCCGATGGTAACGCCGACGCCTGGCTTTGGCGCCATCCCGGTGTTTACGCCGGTGCCGGTCCAGACGGACGCGTTTGGCAACCCAATCGTACCGACGCCCACGCCGCAGATCCCGGTTGTCGCCACCGATGCCTTTGGCAACCCGATCACGCAGATTCCGGGGGCTGTGCCCACGGATGCGTTTGGCAATCCGATTCCGCCCACACCGTTTAACCCCACCAGCCCACTGGCGACGCCTTTTCCACAGGCAGTAGCGACTGATGCCTTTGGCAACCCGCTGCCACCGACGCCGCCGCAGGCCGTTGCCACGGATGCATTCGGGAACCCGCTGCCGGCCACACCTGTGCCGCAGGCGGTGGCGACGGACGCGTTTGGCAATCCACTGCCGCCTACGCCGGTCCCGCAAGCCGTGGCGACCGATGCCTTTGGCAACCCGCTGCCGCCGACGACTGCTCCTATCAGCCCGCTGCCGACACCCAGCGTGGCTGCCGCTGCGTATGACGCAAACGGCAATCCCATTACACCGGCCCAGGCAGCGGCTGTGGGGACTGACGCCTATGGCAACCCGGTGGATGCCTTCGGCAACCTGCTGCCCCCCAATGGTGGGGCCCCTCTACCGGAGAACGCCCAGGCTGACCAGCCGCCAGCGCAAGAGTATATCCAGCCGGCGACGCCTACCGAGGCCTATATCGTGGTAACGGCAACGCCTACGGTGGCGCCGGTGGCCTTGGCGCCGGTCTACACACCGCTGCCAACGGCGACCCCGCTGCCCGCCGGCGTGCAGCTGGCCAGCTCGCTGCAGCCAGCCGGCCAAAACCTGACGCAGAACCTGATGGTCATGCTGCTCTGTCTCACGTTTACGGGGGCTACGGGGATTGGCATTATCGGGTTGATCACCAGCGTCATGTTTATGCGGGCCCGCTCGTCGCAACGCGACTTCTACGAGCGCACGGCGATCCGGCGCCGGTTCTAACCCCACAATGCGCCGGCAAGCACGGCGGAGCTGACACGGTATGCGCACCTTTATTGCCATCGAACTGCCGGCCAGCGTCAAGCAGCGTGTGCTCGAGCGGCAGCGCGGCATGCGGGGGCTGCTAGACGAGCAGGGGGTGGACAGCGCCTTTCGCTGGACGCCGCTCGACAATCTGCATCTCACCCTGCGTTTTCTAGGCGACACCAGCGACGCACAGCGCCGACAAGTGGAAGCGGCACTGACGAACATCGCGGGCCAAAGCTCGGCCTTTCAGCTAGCGCTGCGGGCAGCGGGTGCATTTCCCAACCTGCGCAAGCCCAATATTCTATGGCTGGACTTTGGCGGCGACCTCGACGTACTGGCGCCGCTGCAGCGGCACATCGAGCTAGCGGCCCAGCAAGCGGGCTTTGCCGCCGAAACGCGTGCCTTCACGCCGCACCTGACGATTGCGCGTGCCCGGAAGGACGCCGCGCCGGCCATGCTGGCACGCGCCGGAGAAGCTCTACGGACGGTTACAGGGACGCCGCTACCGGCCTCCACACCGTTTACCGTGGAGGACTTCCGCCTCATTCACAGCGACCTGCGTCCAGCAGGCTCAGTGTACACGCCGTTGGCGACGTTTGCACTCAGGCAAGACGCCAAATAAACAGCTTTGCGTCTAGCGGAAAGATCGCGATGACTGCGCCGCTTCGGGTTTTGTCAAGTCGGGCTCAATCAGCGGTGCACCCGGCTGGGCATGTGCCACCGGTGCGGCCTGGTCGCTGCGCTGCAGGTGGTGCAAGAGCAAGCCGAGCGGTGCGCACACCACCAGCCCACTGATGAAGCCCCACAAGATCAGTGCGACGACGCCGATCACCTGCGCCTGCAGCTGGCCGGGGAAGTCAGGCTGAAAGCCGCCGCCCACCAGCAGGCCGGAAACGCCCTGGCCCCCAACCCCCAGGTAATTGGCGGCGCCCAGCAGCTGCCAGCCCGCACCGGCCGCACCGTCGGCAAAAAAGCCAACCAGCAGCAGGCCCAGCAGTGCCGGCAGGCCGCTCGTCACGATCACGCCGGTGGCATCGTCCAGGTTCAGCAGATGATCGACAATATAGGTCATGAAAGGCACTGTGGCGCCGGCCAGCACGCCGGTCAGCAGCGCCGGCCCCGGCTGGACAAAAGGCGCCACTGCCAACCCGGCGATGGCACCGGCTGCCAGCCCACGTCCCGTCAGCGTCGGGTCACTGCGCCCGGCGACAAACCAGGTGTACAGCAGCGGGACAATCGAACCGCCTACAGCCGCCAGCGCCACGTTGACGCTGCCGCGCAGGAGGGCAAGGTCGGAGAGCGTTTCAACCTGCAAGGGGTTGGACCAGAGCCAGCCCATCACGCCTGCCAGCACGAAAAGGCTGCCGATCACCGTCAGCAGCGGCTGGAACGTAGGGGGCAGCGCAACGGCTTCGTCTTCGTCATATTTGGGCGAGGGCCACACGGCCACGGCGGCCAGGGCAAAGGCCGCGGCCAGCAAGAACACGGTTCCGGCCCCACCGGCATCGACAAACCCATGGCCCAACGACAAGTTGCGGCCGAGCGCCGCCAGCCAGCCGCCGCCCTGTACCCAGTTACCGGCCAGCGGATAGATCACGCCGCCGATGGCGAGTGCCAGCAGCAGGGTAGCGCTGGCGGGCGCACGGCCGCGCAGCGCCACGACCGGCAGCAGGGCAGCAGTAAACACCCACGGCAGCTGCGACAGGAAGAGGGCATAGGCCATGGCAGTCAGATCGCTGCTTGACAGGAACCAGCCTGCCAGGCCGGCCACGCCCCACCCGATGCCCCAATCAGCGGGCAGCGGGCTCCACTCCCATACGAGGCCGCGCAGTTCCGGGCGCAGATACGCCAGGCCGATGCCGCCGAATTGGAGGGCAAAGCCGATTGCCCAGTAGGCAAGGCCTGCCAGACCGACCGCCCCGATGGCGCCCAAGGCTGCATGCCAGGCGCGTTCGGGCTCCAACCCGGTCACGCCGATCAGGACCAGGCCGATCGGAACCAGGAGAGCACTTGCCGCGGCAAGAAGATACCAGAAGAGGGGGGCGGCTGCGCCTGCCGGCACAGTATTAGCGGTACTGCCGGCCGGCGATTGTGCATGGAGCGCGGTTGGCGCCCACACTACGAGCATTGTGAGGACGAGGGCCAGGAGGAGCACCAGCCGCCGTCGAACAGATAATTGGTTCATGGTACTGTGTCTAGTCAGCGAATTACCCGTCGGTGGAACTCGGGCGTGCGGCCATCCAACAGCCTGAAACGTGCCGCCATCATACCAGAGCCTATTCTAGACGTCCAGTCAGCAACTTAAGCGCACGCGTCCGGCCTGCCAGCCCCTCCAGCTCCTATCTGTGGTATGCTGGCCACTGGATAATACCCATGCGCGCAGATACGTCGTCCATCCATCACCCGCCACGGCGGCACAGCTTTGTGTACTGGCTTGCACGTCTCGCCCCCTGGCTTACCGGCCTGGCCCTCTTCGTGCTCTATGCCGCCACGGCGGCGCCCAGCCTGGTCACCCTCTTTGACGACAGCTTGGAATTCCAGTTGGTGCTGCCCACCTTTGCCATTGCCCATCCTACCGGCTATCCGCTGTACACACTGCTGGGCGGGATCTGGAGCCGGGTGTTCTTTCCCTTTGGCAATTGGGCCTGGCGTGCCAACATCTTCAGTGCGCTGGCTGCCGCCGGTGCCGTGGGGTTGGTGTTTGCGGTGGCCCGGCGGCTGGTAAATGGGGGCGGCGCGGAGGGTGAACAACCAACGAACGGTGCGCAGACGGGCAGCCAATGGATTGGCTTAGCGGGGGGCATCGCCGCTGCAGTCACGTTTGGCTTGGGCCCGGTCTGGTGGGCGCAGGCTACGCTGGCCGAAGTTTACGCGCTGCACAACCTGCTGCTGGCGGCAGTGCTGTTGGTGACGCTGACGGTTCCCGGCCTGGCGGGGCGGCGGTTGGTGTGGCGCGTGGCGCTGCTGGCGCTGTTGTTTGGCCTGGGGCTTGCCCACCACCGCACGATCGTGCTGGCCGTGCCGGGCGTGGCCGTGTATCTATTGTGGAGCGTGCCCCGGTTGTGGCGACCGCGGGCAGCCTGGCTGTTGTGGCTGGCGGCGCTACTGCTGCCGCTGCTGCTCTATTTGTACCTGCCGCTGCGAGCGGCGGCCGGCGCGGTGGACCTGCACGGATCCTATACCAACACCTGGAACGGCTTCTGGGATCATGTGTTGGCGCGCGGCTACACGAGTTTTTTTAGTGGCTCCGCCCTCGCCGTCGAGCGCACACCGCAGCAGTGGTTCGAGCTGATCGTGGCGCAGGTAGGTTGGGTAGGGCTGCTGCTCGCGCTGGTGGGGTGTGCCTGGCTGCTCGATAGGCGGGTGCGCAAGGGCTGGGTGCTCGTGCTGATCGTGCTCCTGGTGAACTTTGTCTTTACCCTGTTCTACCGTGTCGGCGACCAGGAAGTCTTTCTGATCCCGGTCTTTCTCTGTCTTGCCTTGCTCGTGGGCGGTGGGGTGGCTCAGGTAGCGGCACTGTGCATGCGACAGGCCCGCGAACCCCGAGGAACAGCAGGCAGGCCCCGTCTTCAGCTGGGCCGGCGTGGTTACCGTCGTCGCCCTTCTCCTGGTGCTTGCCTGGAACCCAGGCCGGGGGCCGGCGGTGAACCGCAGCGGCGACTGGCGCACCCACGACTATGCGGTCGACATGGCCAAGGTGCCCTTTCCGCCGGGCAGCACTGTGATCGGGCTCGAAGGTGAGGTTACTGCGCTCAAGTACATGCAGGCGGCCGAGGGGCTTGGCGCCAATGCCACGCCGGTGGCAGCCGACGATCCGGCAGCGCCGGCGTGAGGTCCTGGCGCAGGCTGTCGCCTCAGGATCGCCGGCCTACCTGACGCGCGAGTTGGAGGGCACTGCGGAGGAGTACAGCTTTAGCGGCGATGGTCCGCTGGTGCGCGCCTGGCCGCGCGGGACGGCGCAGGCAGGCGAGCCGCAGAACCCTCTCGACGTGCCCATGGACGAAGGGCGCCTGGTGCTGAAGGGTTACGACCTGCAGCGGCTCGATTGGGCCGGGGGACCGGCGCTGCGCACGAATCTTTACTGGCAGCCCACGGCTGCGCTGCCGCGTGTGCTCAAGGTCTCGCTGCGGCTGCTCGATGCTGCAGGGAATCCACTCACCTACCCCGACGGCTCACCCTGCCATGGTAGATGAATACCCCCTCCGACAGGTCGCGCCTACTACCAGCTGGGTACCGGGCGAGACAGTGCGTGATGTCTATACCCTCTACCTGCCGCCGGCGGCGCTCTCACGGCCCGGCCACCCTGCAGGTGATCGTCTACGATGCGGAGACGGTGGAGGAAGTCGGGCGGTGGGAGACGGCGCTGCCGAGCTTGCGTTGAGAGCGCATGTTAAGCGTGCTATACTCTGCTTATCTCCTAACTGAACATCCGTGTCTCGAAAGCAGCAGAACCTCATGGCGGCACACGCGGACCCTATCACGTATGAATCGCTTGAGGTCCGGATCGGCAAGAACGAAACCGGCTATCCAGTCACTGTCAGCCAGTCCGCCGCCGGCGACGCGTCCGGCTACTGCGCGCTCGACCCTGCCGCACCTGGGCTGCAGGCGGTGCTGGCGAAGATCGCCGGCCGCCGTGCGAATGAAGACCTTCTGCTCGACCTCGGCGCCATGCTGTTCGATGCGCTTTTGCAGGGCAGCGTCGCCACGGCATACCGAGCCTGTCTCAATAGTGCGCGTGCCCGCGGCCATGCGCTGCGGCTGCGGCTGACCATCGACCCACCTGAACTGGCAGCCTTGCCATGGGAGTTTCTCTTCGACACCCAGGAAGATGCCTTCCTGGCCATCTCGCCGCAGACGGCGGTGGTGCGCTACCTGCCGGTGCAGGCACCAGCCACACCTGCCGCCATCGACCTGCCGCTGCGCGTGCTCGTGGTGTCGGCCACGCCGCAGGACTTTTCCTTGATCGACGCCGAACGCGGGGCGAGTACGGTCAAGGAGGCGCTGGCCGAACTGGCCGGCGAGAAAAGGGCCGAGGTGGAGATTGTCGAACACGCCACCGCCGCTGCCATCACCCAGGCCATGCGCCGCGTGCGGCCGCATATTTTTCACTTCATCGGCCACGGCGCGTTTGAGAACGACCGCGCCATGGTCCTGCTCGAGGACGAGGCGGGCAACGGCCGCGCCGTCAGCGACCGCACCTTCCGCGAGTTTCTGACCGGCTACGCCGACACGCGGCTGGTGCTGCTCAGTGCCTGCCAGTCGGCCACGGTCTCTACGCAGCAGCCAATGGTAGGCCTGGCGCCCCGCCTGCTGCAGCGCCAGGTAGCGGCGGTCGTCGCCATGCAGTATCCGATCCCGCAGGCAGCAGCGTTCGTGTTTGCACGCGATTTCTACCGCAGCGTCGCGCTTGGCTATCCACTCGAAGCGGCCGTTACGGAGGGCCGCCGCGGCATCTACCTCGAAGGCGGCGGCGAAGCGGACTGGGCTATCCCCGTCCTCTTTCTGCGCGCACAGGACGGCACCCTCTTTGCGCCGGCGCAGGCCGATGCCCCAGGGACGGCGAATGGTGGACCAGGCGCACCCGCAGTCCAGATCGGCGACGTGGCGAGTGGGGGATTGGTCATTGCGGGGCCGGTCAGCGGCGTGGCGGCGTACCATATCTCTGGGCCCGTACATCAGCAACGTCACGGGCGACGTGCACGTCACCCAGGCGGCGCCGATCGAGGTCCAGCCGCCGCCCACGCCGGCGCCGCCGCCCGTCCCTGCCGGCTTTGTCGGCCGCGAGCGTGAGCTCGCCCATTACACCAGCGTCGTGCGCAGCGCCGGCCGGCTCGTCATCACCGGTATGCCCGGCGTGGGCAAGACCGCTGTGGCCGCCAAGGTGGCGCTCGCCGTTGCGCCCGCACCCAAGATCTTCTGGCACACCTTTCGCGCCGGCGAAGGCGTAGATCTGCTGTTGTGGGAACTGGCCGGCTTTGCGGCCTGGCATGGCAAGGCCGAGCTGTGGCAGCTGCTGCAGCGTTCGCCCCAGCCCCCGCCCCACGAAACGCTCGTCGTGTCGCTGCTGCATGCGCTGCGTGGGCAGGGGTATCTCCTCACGCTCGACGACCTCCAGTTTGTCGACGAGGATCCGGCGCTGGCCGCATCGATCAAACGCTTGAGCACAGCCATTGACGGGCGCGAGCTGGCGCTGGTCGCCACGGCCGACCGTCTGCCGGCGAACATCCAGGTTGCCACCACCGAGGTATTGGGCGGATTGTCGCCGGCGGACATGCGCCTGTTCCTCGACGCGCGCGAGGTTATGCTCAACGAGCGGCTTGCCACAGAGCTGCACGCCAAGACGGGGGGCAACGTCGAACTGCTCAACCTAGCGGCCAACGTGCTGCAGCAGGCGGCCGACCCCCAGCGTGTGATCGACCGTCTTGCCGAAGCGGAAAACATCGGTAACTACCTGCTCAACGAAGTAGACCAGGGGCTCAACGGCGCCGAGCGCAGGGTCATGGGGGCATTGGCCGTGCTCGGGGGTCTGCCCAGTAGGGCCGATGCCGTCGAGGCCGTCCTTGACGGCGACAACCCGCGGCGTACCCTGCTCAAGCTCAGCGGCCGCTACTTGGTGACTGCGCACATGGGCGCGGCCGAACAGGAATATGCCGTGCCGGCCATTCTGCAGGCCTTCTACTATGGTGAGATGGGACGGCGTGAACGGACGGCAATGCACGCCCGTGCCGGCGCCTATTATGTGGGGGAGGAGCGGGACTATCTGCGTGCGGCCCGCCACTACTGCGATGCCGGCGAGCTGCAGCGCAGCGCTGAACTGGCGACCGGCCATGTCCGCACTATCGTCAATCGCGGCCAGGTGCGCGCTTTGCGCAGCCTGCTCGAAAGGTTTGCGCCCGGCCAACTGCCGCCGCTGGAGTGGGCGCGCGTCAAGGTTGCGCACGGCGAGGTTTGCCGTATCCTGGGCGACCACGCCGCCGTAGAGGCCGCCTGCCGGGAGGCCTTGCGCGTCCTTGACCAGCTGCAGGCGCTATCCGAGGCGCACGTTCTGTACGCCCAGGCCTGCCGCAACACTGGCCTGGCCCTGCAGTATGAGAAGCCGCAGGAGGCGCTGGACTGGTTGCAGCGCGGTATGGCGCACCTGGAGGGTTTGCCGGCAGCATCGCCTGCCGCTGCAGCGGAGGCGGGCTTGATCCAGCTCCACTGCGGCAGCCTGCAGATCGCGCTGGGCGAATTCGAAGCTGCCCGCGCGGCCGTGGAGGCTGCCATCGCACAGCTGCCGGCAGAGGAGGAAATCCTGCTGGCCATGGCTTACCGCAACCTGGGCACCATCTACAGCTACCAGGGAGACTTCGCCGAGGCCGCGCACTACAATACCCTCAGCCTGGCCATCAGCCGGCGGCTGCACGACGACCTCAACGCACTGGCCGTGCTCAACAACATGGGTATCGACAAGGAGATCGCCGGCGACTGGCAGGGTGCTGCTGCTGACTATGCGGAAGCCCTTCACCTGGCCCATCAACTGGAGAGTGTCGTGGACCAGGTGCGCATCGGCAATTCGCTGGCGCTGCTCAACATCCGGCGCGGAAATTTCGACGCGGCACAGCAGGCGTTGGCGCACGCGATCGGCATGGCGCGCGAACATAGCATTGACGAGGGGCTCATGTACCTGCTCCACACGCGGGCCGAGCTCGAACTCAGCCGGCAGGAGTGGGATGCCGCCGAGCAGGCGTTGGCCGAAGCCGAGGGGCTCGCCGGCGACCTGGATGCGCCGTACGTGATGGTTGAGGTCCTGACGAGCGAGGCACAGCTTGCGCTTGCGCGGGGCGACGCCGAGACGGCGCTTGCCCGCGTCCAGCGGGCGTTGGAGCTGGCGGACGAGTTGGAGCTGGAGATCGAAAAGGGTAAGGCGCTGCGTGTGTTGGGCCAGGTGCAGATGGCGCTGGGTGACACGGACGCCGGTCTGGCAGCTTTTGCGCAGAGTCAGGAGCTGCTGGCAGACGAGCCCTATGAGGTGGCGCGCACCAGGGCCGCCTGGGGTGCTGCCCTGCTCGCCACCGATAAGCAACAAGCCTTCTCCCTGCTGGAGGAAGCTGTCGAGATCTTCGCCGATCTAGGCGCCCCGGGCGACCATGCCCGCGCCATTGCATTGTTACAGTCCCCCATCTAACCCTCCTTCTGATCTGCGCCGTTCTCAACCCCATTGAGGCCACAGGTTATACGTGCTATACTTGCCGCCACACGCTGAACCAATAGAATCGAGCGCGATCGTACCTGCGCCATTGCTCTTCAGGGATCATCCGGTTGGACCTCAAAGGAGGTTACCATGCTCGCTCGCTTACCCGTGGCAGTTGCAGCTGCCCTGGTTATTATGGTGGTTTGGGTCTATCCTGCGTTCGCCGATGATCCACAATTCTTTCTTACCCACGACTTCGGCACCGGGACTGACTACACATGGAGTCTAGCGCTTGGCGATATGGATGGCGACGGTGACCTCGACATTGTCTCAGGTGGGGGGCTTGATCTTGTATCTAATACAGGCACGCAAAGCGCCGTCTATCTGAACGACGGCCAAGGCAATTTTGCCACTGTCCGCAACTTCGGCACTGGGTCGGACATTACTGCCAGCGTAGCTGTTGGCGACATGGATGGTGACGGCGACCTCGATGTTGTCACCGGCAATTATGGTCAGCAGAACGTCGTCTACCTAAACGACGGCGCCGCCAACTTCGCAACCTCGCGCACACTTCGGCACAGGCTCAGACCAGACCGAGAGCGTAGCTGTTGGTGACATGGATGGCGACGGTGACCTAGACATTGTCACCGGCAATGGCTCTGACCCCGTATCTTTCGTAGGCACGCAAAATGTCGTCTACCTAAACGACGGCGCCGCCAACTTCGCTACTGCTCGTAACTTTGGTCCGGGTTCGGACACTACAGCCAGCGTGGTAGTTGGCGACGTAGACGGTGATGAGGATCTCGACATTATCACCGGCAATTATGGCTCTGTTGGCAGCGAGAACGTGGTCTACTTGAACGACGGCGCCGCCAACTTTGCTACTGCGCACCAGTTCGGTCTAGTTCCACAATACACCTATGAGGTAGCTAGTGGCGATCTGGACGGCGACGGCGACCTCGATATTGTCACCGGCAACTATGGACAGCAAAACGTGGTGTATCTAAATGACGGTGCCGGCAACTTCAACACTGCCCGCGGGCTTGGTTCAGGATCAAACAATACGGTAAGTGTAGCGATCGGCGACCTGGACGGCGACGGCGACCTCGATATCGTCACCGGCAACATATTCAGGCAGAATGCGATCTATTTCAATGACGGCAACGGCAACTTTGCTCCTACTCTCACCTTTGGCACAGGATCAAATATCACACTCGCTACCGTAGTCGGCGACATGGATGGCGATGGCGACCTCGATATCGTCTCGGGTAATAGAGGTCAGCAGGATGTAATCTATCTAAACGACGGTTCCGGCAGCATCGTCACCGGCAGTTCGTTCGGTACAGGTTCGGAGAGCACCCATTGCGTAGCGATTGGCGACATGGATGGCGACGGCGACCTCGATGTCGTCACCGGCAACTTTGGACAACTCAACATCGTCTACCTCAACGACGGCGCCGGTAACTTTGCGGAGACAAGGGGTTTCGGCACTGGGGCAGATCACACGTTCAGTGTGGCAGTCGGCGATATGGACGGTGATGGTGACCTCGATATTGTCGTTGGCAACACTGGTGAGTTCTTCGCCGGCAGCGTTGGAGAGCAAAACGCCGTTTACCTCAATGATGGCACCGGCAACTTCACAACCTCACGCAACTTTGGTACAGGTGAAGACGTAACCTGGAGCGTTGCGGTTGCCGATATAGACGGCGACGGTGACCTCGATATCGTCACAGGTAATTATCGCCAACAGAACGCTGTCTACCTCAACGACGGCGGCGGCAATTTCACATCCGAGCGCAACTTCGGCCCGGGAACAGATTCCACGCTCAGTGTAGCGGTGGGCGATATGGATGGCGACGGCGACCTTGACATCGTCACCGGCAACTCGGTACAGCAGAGTGTGGTCTATCTTAACGATGGCGCCGGAAGCTTCGCCGCCACGCGCAACTTTGGCACAGGGCTCGAGCGTATCCAAAGTGTAGCAGTAGGCGACGTGGAAGGTGACGGTGATCTCGACATCGTTTCAGGCAATAGCGAGCAGCCCTACATGGTCTATCTTAACGATGGTGCAGGCTACTTCGCTGCTGCCCGCAAGTTTGGGTTAGGTACAGCTTACACGTCAAGCATAGCGTTGGGTGACGTGGATGGCGATGGCGACCTCGATACCATCGCTGGCACTTACAACCAGAATGTCGTCTACATGAATGACGGCGCCGGCAACTTCACATCCTCACGCAGCTTTGGCACCGGAACAGATTACACCGAGAGCGTAGCGGTGGGTGACATGGACGGCGACGGGGACCTCGACATCGTCACCGGCAATGATGGCCAACAAGGAACGGTGTCCTTCAGCGGTGGGGCCGGCAACTCGTTTGCACGTGCTCGGATCAGCCGTCCTTCGAGCAGATGGAACGCCAACTTCTACTCGACACCGGTCTATTTATCCGACAGGCTGATCGCTTTGACTTACCGGCTCTTCTATGAAGGAAGTGATCGGGTTGGCCGCGTGAAGGTTCAATATTCGTTTGACGGTGGTGGGAACTGGCTGCCGGCCGCTGCCGCGGCTGGTACACAAACGACAGATTTGGCTGCTTCCTACACGGGCGTCGACCATATCTTCACCTGGGATACCTATGCTTCCGGCTTCTTCGGCCAGTCCGACAACGTCGTTCTGCGCCTGCTCGTTTACGCCCAGACCGATCAGCCTGCTGCGCCCGGCACTTACCACTATGTCAACGCAGTCGGCAGGCCCATTCCAGCACGCCTACTTTGCCACGCAGACCTTCCCCTTCCGCGTGCGCGGCACCCAGGTGCGCGTGCTGCAAGACAGCCAGCCGCAGCCCACTGCCTTTGTCTACCGGTTACCTGCCGGTGCCGAGCGCGGTGGCCAGATCATGGGCAGCGCGTCAGGACCGTACCGCACGAGCACCCAAGGCTATCTGCAGGGCCGCGGCGAGCTCGGTGTCGGCGACCGGCTGCTGGCGCATGCTGCCCATCTCGCAGACCGCTGCCTACGACGTCTACTACACCAGCCCTGTCGATCCAGCGACCGGCCTGCCCGGCTACACCGTCACGCAGGCAGGCGTGCAGACGCTCACCGTCTCATCCGACAACGCCTTAGTACTCTTCAACCTGGACGTGGCGCTGGAGTGGGACGCGTCCAAGGACACTACCTATCTCACCCAGCTCCAGTATGACCTCAACCGCACCTCCGAGCTGCTCTACGACTGGTCCAACGGCCAGGCTGCGCTTGGCCGCATCCGCATCTTCCACGACGCGCGCCGGCAGCCCGCGGTGAACGGCTTCCAGCCCTGGCTCAACGGCCACATCCGCATCTACGCCTCGAACGAGGTCCATCCCAACGCCATCCAGGGCGGCATCGTCGGCGACCGCATCGAGGAGACCACGCCCAACGGCAAGCAGGTCGTCTACACGCCGGGCATGGTTCACATCGGCGCAGTCTGGAACCGCTACGCCGACTCCAGCACACTGGGCGAGGACTGGCCGCGGGCGCTGGCGCACGAGCTTGGCCACTATCTCTTCTTCCTCGACGACAACTACATCGGCCAGGCGCCCGACGGCAGCGTGCAGTTCATCTCCTCCGACCCGGCCACCGGCTGCCCCGGCGCCATGAACGACCCCTACACCGACTTCCTGGCCAAGTACCAGCCCCAGCCCAGCTGGCTGCCCGGCTGCGCCAACACCTACTCACAGCAGACGCTCGGCCGCTCCGACTGGGAGACCATCGTCACGCACTATCCCTGGCTGCACGCACCCGGCGTGCCCATCCAGCAGGTCAACCCCGGCCCCTCCGGCCTGCGCCTCGCCTTCACGCAGTTCGAGGTGGTGCCGCCACCTGATGCTGCCGCCGACCGCCAGACGCTTGGCCTGCCCATCTTCACCATTTCCACCGCAGACGGCGGTGCCTACCAGCCCAGCCCTGACGCCCGCGCCTTCCTCCTGCAGGACCACGCCTGGTCGAACTCGGCGCCCCTTCGCTCGACCAGCTCGTCGCCCGCGGCGCCCGCGTCGGCGACACGCTCTGCCTGCTCGAGCCCGACAATCAGCGCGCCGGCTGCGTCGCCACTGCGCCCGGCGTCGACCAGCTCGTGGTCCAGCCTGTGCCCGACTGGCAGCCGCAGGTCGTTTTCTCGCCCGTCACCTCGCGCACCCTCACCGTCCAGGTGGCAGGTCTCGCCGCAGGTCTGGCGCTCAAGGCCCAGCTCTATCCCGCGCGATGGCGATGCCACGCCGGCCATTGACCTGGCGCCGGCCGGCGGCGGCTACGCCGGCACCTTCAACCTGCCGGAGCCCGTCTTCGAGGGCAGCCTGCGTGTCTGGGATGCCAACAATCCCCTGCGCCAGGTCATCACCGACTTCGTCCTCGGCTCCAACCCCACACGCTGGGATTCGCGTGATGCGCGCTGGCGTGCCCGTCTCGCCCGCTGGCGCGCCCGCCTGGCGCCCGTCATCTCCAGCGGCGGCAAGGTCGCCGTGCTCGGCGAAAACGTCGACTTTGGCAGCGACGACTGGGTCTTCTCGCTCCAGGCTGCCACTGCCTTGCCCGACCTGCCCGCCTGGGCGACACCCATCGGCGAGGGCTACTGGCTGCACGCCAGCGCCAACGCCCCCAGCCTCGCCAACACCGCCATCAGCTTCAACTACGACCGCCGCGACGTGCCCGCAGGCCAGGAGAGCGCCCTGCGCGTCTTCTTCTGGAACGGCAGCGCCTGGACGCCGCTCGCGACCAACATCAACACCGACCAGGGTATCGCCTCCGCCCCAACCCAGGGTCCCGGCCTCTACGCCCTCGTCGCCGCCCTCGAGATCCCGCTGCAAGGTCCCGGTTGGAACATCTTCGCCTACGCCGTCATTGGCGATCCGACGCCTGTAGCCCAGGCGCTCAATTCCATCGCCGGCGCTCTACTCCATCGTCTATTCGCTACGAACCCGACCAACCCGACTGACCCCTGGCGTGCCTTCGACCCTACCGCACCCGGATTGGGCCAACGATCTCAAGTACCTGGAGTACGGTAAGTCCTACTGGATCTACGCAACACAACCCGCCATCCTCCACCCAACCGCAGCCGGCAGCCAGTTGGCAGCAGCCGGGGCAGCGGCCGTCAACCGGCGGCCTGAACCCGCCGGCTGTCGTCTACGGCGCTGTGGAGCCGGCCCAGGACTTCAGCCCGCAGCCCGGCATGATCGTCACCGCCTGGATCGACGGCACCCAGTGCGGCCAGGCGCAGACGCAGGCAGTCAATGGTGCAATCGTCTACGTGATTGATGTCGCCGCCGACGCCGCCGTGCCCGGCTGTGGTGCGGCCGGACGCACAATTCATTTCAAGGTTGCCGACCGCGATATGCCTGCCCAGGTCGCTCTGGGACAACACGCACGCAGTGGAGGTTGTTCTCGGCACGGCAGCCAATGGCAATCTTTACCTGCCGAGCGTACGCCGTTAGAAACTACCTGCCTCAGATAGCGCTCCAGGTGGCTTTCCGGTGCCACCTGGAGCATCTGACTCCTGTGCACTGCTGCCACTTTTGCGCGTGCCCGCCGCTGCGTGGAATAATGGTGCATTGCATCCAGGAGAGATGATCATGATCTACACCAACCGCATCCTAGTTTCCGCCTTACTTTTTATTGCCGTGACGCTGATCGGCGCCTGCGGCGGCTCCAACAGCAGCACGCATTGCCGACGTGGTCGAGCAGGTGGCCCAAGGGGGCGGCGCCGGCGGCGAGGAGAGCAGCGCGACCGGCGGCAGCACAGGCGCGGCGGCCGCCATCGACTCCGCCAAGGCCACGGTCAGCGCTAAATCGCTGCGCGTGCGCGCCGAGCCCGGCCCCGATGCCGAAGTCCTCGGCGGCATCAAGGAAGGCCAGGTGTACGACGTGATCGGGCTCAGCTCCGACGGCGAATGGGTCCAGCTTGCCATTCCCGCCCTCCGCGGCGGCAAGGGCTGGGTGTCCGCCAATTTCGTCAGCGTCAAGGGCGCCATTACCGGCGCGGCTATCACTGAGGCTGCTACTGCCGCCGCGGTGCGCCTGCCAACGCCCACGCCGCGCCTGGCGCCACAGCCGGCCGCCGTTGCCGGCACCGCCACCGTCAAGACGGAAGGCGTGCGCCTGCGCGTGCGCGCCATGCCATCTTCTAACTCCGATATCGTAGGCTATGTCTACAACGGGGAAGTCTTCGAGGTGAAGGGCAAGAGTGACGACGGCAGCTGGACGGAGATCGGCGGCCGCACCGGCACCGATAATCTCAACGGCGGCTGGGTTTCCACCGAGTACCTCGTTTTCAACTGACCACCTGGCGTGCGAGGCGCTGCCCACAACGTCAAGAAACTGAGTTTCTTTGAGAAACTCAGTTTCTGCCGGTGGCAATGGGCGGCGCCAGGCACAGCCCCTTTCGCTATGCCCGACACGCCTTCCACCCGCCTGCAGTTCTGGACAGCTTTCTCGCTGCAGGCTGTGGCCGTCCTGCTTTTCGGCCTCCACCTTTACGTCTACCTGGCGCTGCCGCCCTCACCGCCCAACACTGTACCCGATGCCGGCAGCCTGGAGATGGCGTGGTGGGGACTGTGGCCGGTACACTATCTCTCGCCTTGGCAGGTGATCCTCGGCGGCGCTCTGTTGGCGGGCGTTATCGCCGTTACCTGGCTCCCCGGCAGAAGACGGGTCACGGGACACCCGGCACTCGCGGCGCTTCGTGCTGCCCGTGATTACGGTCGTCCTGGTCGCAGCGTTCTACCTCTTTCCTATCGCCCACACGCGCTGGGGTGACGCCTTTATGCTGGCCAAGGGGATTGCCTTTCCCGACCCCGCAGTCCGGCTCACCCATTCCTGGCAGGCGCCGCTCGACGTCTTTCTGCACGCGCAGACGTGGCTTGCGCTGCACGGCCCCCTGGGCTGGGAAGACGCCATGCCCGCCTACCGTCTGCTGAGCCCGCTGGCAGGGCTGATCTACCTGCTGGTCGCCCTGGCGCTCAGCCGCCAGTTTGACCGCCACCACTTGGCACCGCCCGTGGCTCACGTATGGGATGCTTGCCACGCTGGGGCTGCTGCAGCTCTTCTTTGGCTACGTCGAGAACTACTCGTTTGCCGCGGCCGGCATTCTCGCCTACCTGTGGCTGGGACTCGGGGTGCTGGCCGACCGCCGGCCGCTGTGGCTTGCCGCCACCGTCCTGGCGGTCACCAATGCAACGCATCCTTCGACTGTTGTCCTGGCGCCCAGCCTGCTTTACCTGGGTTGGCACCTTTGGCGCAGCGGAAACAAATCACTCTTGCGCAGCGTTCTGGAGATAGCGCTGCCGATGGTCTTGATTGGCGGCGCGACGTTTGTCTGGATGGAGGCGAGCGGGCATGGGATCTACGCACTGCTCAATACCGATCGGCCGGGAGGCGGCGACGCCAACTGGTTTGTGCCCTTGTGGCAGACGACGACACGGTGGGAACACTATACGATGTTCAGCTGGGGGCATCTGCGCGATTGGCTTAACGAGCAGATGCTGGTGGCACCGGTCGTGCTGCCGGCGTTAATCGTGGTGGCGATAAGCATGTGGTTGGCGGGGCGCGAGCGGGCACGTGGGGATGGTGCGTCACGTGGGGCACCAGACCCGCACGTGGGCGTGCGGGCTACGCAGGAGAATGAGCCGGCGAAGCAAGAGAACGTGCCGGGCGTCGTGCCGTTCTTGGGGATAGCAGCGGGGTTCTATCTGCTGTTTACCTTTGTGTGGAATCCGGATTATGGTGGGCAACGCGATTGGGATCTGTTCAGCCTGGCGTCGCTGGCGCCGGCACTGCTGTTGATTGTGCTGCTGCCGCGGGCGCTGCCCACGGCACGGTATCTGCGGGCGGGCGCCGTCCCGCTGCTTGTTATCCAGGGCTGGCACACGTTTGCCTGGATTGTTCAAAATACGCTCCCGTGGAAGTGGCCTGATTAGCTTATGTACGAACTGCAACCGATTCAAGAAAAACCGTCGAAGCGCTCCCCCCAGAGCGGTACACCGCAAGAAAAGCCTCCAAAACCGCGGCGCAAAAGCAGCCGCGGCCGCTTCTGGCCGGGTTTTGTCGCCGGTATCTTTGCCTTTGTCACGCTCGGCGCACTGGGGCTCGCCCTGGCGCTGGTCGGTTATGCCGCCATCGCCCGCGACCTGCCCTCGCCCAACGAGCTGCGTACGCGGGCTTCTTCCTTCCAGAGCACGCGTATCTACGATCGAGAAGGCAACCTGCTCAACGAAACCTTTGACCCTAATGCGGGCAAGCGCATCGAGGTGTCGCTCGACCGCATGGCAAAGTACGTGGTGAACGCCACCATCGCCACCGAGGACGCCAACTTCTACCGCCACCCCGGCGTGGACCCGGTCGCGCTTGCCCGCGCCGTCTACTACGCCGTCCAGGAGCGCGACGTGGTGGCCGGCGGCTCGACTATCACGCAGCAGCTGGTCAAGCGCGTGCTGCTGACATCTGAGGTGTCGGTGACACGCAAAATCAAGGAAGCGATTCTCGCCGCCGAGATCACACGCCGCTACAGCAAGAACGAAATCCTGGAGATGTATCTCAACGAGGTCTTTTACGGCAGCATGGCCTATGGGATCGATGCTGCCGCCGAAACCTTCTTCGGCAAGGATGCCGCCGATCTCACGCTGGCGGAGGCATCGCTGCTGGCCGGCCTGCCGCAGCTGCCCGCCTACTACGACCCCTACACGCACCCCGAGCGTGCCAAGGAGCGCCAGTCCGTAGTGCTGGGGCTGATGGTGGAGCAGGGCTACATCACGCAGGCCGAAGCCGACGCCGCCTGGGCCGAGCCGCTGGTCTACAAGCCCGTGCAGTACGACCTCAAGTCGCCGCACTTCACGCTTTTCGTGCGCCAGCAGCTCGAAGAGATGTTGGGCTCCGAGGCGCTCTACCATGCCGGCTTGAACGTCACGACGACGCTCGACCCCAAGCTGCAGGCCGAAGCTGAGCGCATCGTAGCCCAACAGGTGGCGACGCTGGCCGACCGCAACGTCTCCAACGGTGCGCTCGTCTCCATGCGCCCGCAGACGGGCGAGGTGGTCGCTCTCGTCGGCAGCGCCGACTTCGACAACGTGGAGATCGACGGCCAGGTCAACATGGCCTTTGCGCCGCGCCAGCCGGGCAGCTCGACCAAGCCTTTTGTCTACCTGTCCAACTTCGAAGCGCCCGGGCGCAATCGCAGCGATGCCTGGACGACCGGCACGCTGGTGGCCGATATCCAGCGCCCCTTCCCCGACGGCGCCAATCCGCCCTATGTACCGACCAACTATGACGGCCAGGAGCACGGCATGGTGACGGTGCGCACGGCACTGGCTAACAGCTACAACATCCCGGCTGTGGCCGCGCTGCAGAACGCCACCCTTCCGCAGTACCTGGAGCTGATGCGCAGGCTGGGGATCACCACGCTCAACCGGCCCGACTTTGGTCTCAGCCTCAGCCTCGGCGCCGGCGAGATCCCGCTGATCGAGCTGACCGACGCCTATGCCAGCCTGGCCAACGGCGGCGTGCGCGTGCCGCCGGTCACGATCCAGAAGATCACCGACAGCGCCGGCACCGTCGTCTGCGAACAGAACACCGACCGTCCCTGCCAGGACGCTACTGGCCAGCAGGTGATCAGCCCGGTTGACGCGTTCCTGATCACCGACATCCTCAGCGACAACGAGGCGCGCCTGCCGGCCTTTGGTTCCAACTCGCCGCTCGTGCTCGCCGACCGCCCGGTAGCGGCCAAGACCGGCACGACCAACGACTATCGTGACAACCTGACGATGGGCTACACGCCCGATTTTGTGACCGGCGTCTGGGTCGGCAACAGCAACAACACACCAATGCAGAACGTGACCGGCGTGACCGGCGCCGGCCCCATCTGGCACGAATTCATGACTGTTGCCCACGAGGGCCTGCCGGTGACACCGTTCGTCCCGCCCGCCGGCGTACGCCAGTTTGAGATCTGCGCCGACACCGGGACGCTGCCCTCCGATGCCTGCCCCGAACGTCGCACCCGCTGGTTTGCCGAGGACCGCCCGCCCCTGCCCAAGGAGAAGGACCTGTGGCAGAAGCTGCGTGTCGTGCGCGGCACCAACGAACTGGCGACCGAGTACACGCCGGCCGACCAGATCGAGGAGCGCGTCTTCAAGGTCTATCCCCAAGAGTACCGCGCCTGGGCCGAGGCGCACGGCATGCCGCAGCCGCCGGCCAATGCGCCCACCGTCACCGACCCCAGCCAGATCCAGGTTGCAATTGTCGACCCGCCGGACGGGATGCTGGTGGGCGGCATCGTGCCGGTCTTTGGCAGCGCCAACGTCCCGGACTTTGCGAGCTACGAACTCCAATACGGTGAGAGCCACGATCCCGGCGCCTTCAGCCCGCCGATCTACGGCCCTGCCAACGCACCTGTTGTGAATGGACAGCTGGGCCAGTGGGATACGACGCAGCTGAAGAGTGGACCGCACACCCTGCGCCTGCTCGTGCGCGACACCAAGGGTGCGCAGTACGAGGCGCGCGTGCGCGTCTTCGTCGAAAACAACGCGGCACCCACCCCCGAGCAGCCGACGCCGACTTGGACGCCCGAGGTGATCCCGCCTACCGAGACGCCCACCCTGCCGCCACCGCCGACCGTCGAGCCACCGACCCTGCCGCCGCCACCTGTGCCAGATACGCCGACGCCGGTTCCACCACCACCGGCACCGGATACGCCGACGCCACTGCCCGAACAACCTACGGCCGTGCCTGAGCAGCCCACCGCCCCGCCGGTTGAACAGCCTACGGAACAGCCCACTGCTGCGCCGCCGGAGGTGCAACCGCTGCCTACGGAGATACCTACCGATCCGGCCGCAGCGGCAGCTGTACAGACGGATACACTCACGACAACGGTGCCCTTGACGGCGTCTGAACCTTGATTCGTAGGATTATTGGGATTGCCATGATTCGTCATGACGTATGCAAGACATCATGGTAATCCTTGAATCGTGCGAATCAAGGTTCGGACAAGTAACAAAAACGCCCCGGCCAGAGTGGCCGGGGCGTTTGTTACTTGTTGCCGCTGCTCAGGCCATGCTTACTTGGCCGGGGCGAAGGTCATCGTGCCGGCGTCCGTGGGAAACTCGAGCACCAGGTTGCCGTCGGAAATAAGGTAGGACTGGACGCCCAAGAGATCTTTGATGTAGTTTGCTTCCTGCGCGTCGTTGGGGCAGGCCATCATCGTCGAGATCTGGAAGTCGAGCTTGATCTGGTTGCCGTCGACGGTGTAGGAGCCGGCGTTGGTATTGCAGTCCGTCGTCGTGCTCAGCGAGCCGTCTGCACCAAAGGCCAGTTGGAAGGCGTCCGGCTGCGCCGGCGTGGTTTTCGTGTCGTCGCTCATCAGCGTCTGGGTCCACACCCAGGACGTGCCCGCCAGCTCGTTGCCGCCGGCCGCGGCAGCAGTGTCGCTACCAGCAGCACCAGCCGTATCATCAGCAGCCCCTTCTGCTGGCAGCCCCGTTGCGCCGCCGCTGGCGGCCAGCTGTTCGGGTGTTACCACCTCGGCGCGCGTCAACTCGTACGTACCGTCGGAAATCAGGTCGCCGGTGCGCGTGTAGGTGGTCTCCATGGGCTTGGCGTAGGTCTGGTCGCCGCTGCCCGTGATGCTGACAGTGATGGTGCCGTCGTCGTTCTGCTTCCACGTGCCCTGCTCGGTGATCGTCGCCTTGGCCACATAGTAGCTCACCTGCTCGGCGTTGTTGTTGTCGAACAGCGACAGGATGATCATCATCCCCGAGGCATCGGCCGCCGGATAGAGCTTGGAGACGTACGTGCCCGCCGGGTTCGTCATTGCTTCCATGTCGGCCGGCGTCACGATGGGCAGGGGGCCGAAGCTAAACACGCCATCCGACAAGATATCGCCGTCACGCGTGTAGGTCGTTGTGACCGGCGTGTCATATTCCTTGCCGTCAAATGGGCCGGTGACCGTTACGTCCACTTCACCCGGATTGGCATCGCTCCACGTGCCGACCTCGTGCACGTTGTCCTTGCCCAGGTAAACGGTCAGCTGCTCCATATTCATGTTTGGATAGAGCACCATGAGTTGGACCATGCCTGACGCATCGGCCGCCGGATAGACATCGGTCACGAACACGGCATAGGCACCGCCGGTGGCGGCGGTCGTATCGGTCATCTCCTCGGTGCCGGTCACAGGCGCAGTCTCGGTGACCTCGGCAGTGGCTGAAGTGTCCTCGGTGGCCGTGGTCTCCTCGGTCGCCGTGACCTCTTCGGTCGCCGTGACTTCTTCGGTCGCCGTGACTTCTTCGGTCGCCGTGACTTCTTCGGTGCTAGTTACAGGCGCGGTTGCAGCCGCTTCGGACGATGCTGCCTCCAGTTCCTCCGGCGTGACCACGCCCAGTTTCTGGAACTCAAAGGCACCGCTTACCAGCATGTCGCCCTGCACGTCAAAAGTTTCTTTGCTCGGCGTGTCATACTTCCCGTTGTCATTCTCGGTCAGCGTGACGACTACCTTGCCGTCGCTCAGCTCCCACGTCCCAGTTTCAGTGATCGGCGGGTTCGAGAAGTAGAAATTGACTACTTCGGCATTGTTGTTTGGGTAGAGCGACATCAACATGACCAGTCCGGGTGCCGAGGCTGCCGGATACACATTGGAAACGTACGTGCCGCTGACATCGTCCGATTGGGCCAGGCCCGCCGCGGGTGCGCTCGCCAGCGCCGCGGCCGGGGCCGCCGTCATTGCCACGCCTGCGAACAGTACCGCCACCAGGCACAGGGTCAAGAGCTGTCGAAGCTTCATGTTCATTATTTCCTCTTTCGTTTCACTACAATCGTGGAATACATCTACACCTGCACCAAGGGTAACGCCCCCACTCCGCCAATAGTTCGCGGATCCGACTTCTGGCGGGGACTTTCGTCCTTTTGACTTACCTTACCGTCGCCAGAAGTCCCGCACAGCTCATTCTGCGTCGGGTATCCGAAACACCTGGATTGACTGGTCGTGCTGTGCACAGCAGCCGTCCTGGTCGCCGTATTTCATCCGATCGGACACCGTGACCAGCAGTCCCTTGCCGCCCCAGGCGACTCCCTCGACGTTGCAGAAGATTACCTTCCCCTGCGCGTCGACGTGGGAACTCGAACAGCGCGCCCTCGTCAAATGTCACCGTCTCGCCGGGGATCACGCGCGCCACCCAGGCCATGGCGCTTGCCTGCGAGGTGATGGCGATATAGTCCCCCAACACCTCGATGCCGGAGTAGTCCTCAAAGGGCAGCCACGGCGGCAGGTCGATCTGCTTGGCGTGTTTCCAGCGCTTCTTGCCCTTGCGGAAGACATGCACGCGGCCGCCGCCGGGCTTGCGCCCAGCCCTGCCCGCCCTGCACAAGTTGCCTTCGCACAGCAGTACCAGGAATCCTTCTTCGCCGCGATCCCCGTTGGGGTCGCGGCGGTACACGTACGCGATCCCCTCGAAGCCCTTGTTCTCCGTCTCCAGCTTGAAGTCGACAAACCGCCGTTCGAGGAGGTTGAAGTCGCGATCGTACTCGTCGACGACCGACGCCCATTCGTTATGCTTGTCCTTCATCGCCTCGATCAGGACGTAGAAATGCCCGGTGCGCTCGTCATAGCAGATATCCTCATGCCCTGCGTCCGCCCCGCATTCTTGCAGCCAGCTGTTGCCAGGCCCCATCAACCCCGTACTCTTGGTTATGCGGGCAATGTCCGGCCGGTTGTCGAAAATCACGTAGTAGGCGTCGTCCGCCGTGCAGATCCCGCTCGCCTCCAACCGCGTATCCGGCGAATCACCGAGCACCTCGCAGAGCTTATGCGATTCGACCAGTTCCAGCGTACGGATCTTCCGTTCCGGCATCATGGCGGTGATATCTCTTGGCGTCCTATTTACTGACCTTCACCACGTCATAATCTACGCTTGGCCCGGGCGGCGTCCCAAACCGGGCGTTCACCGCATAGATCGAATTACCGTGTTCGGCAATCGTCGTCGGTACCCGGAACGCTGAGTCCGTGATCGTCCCCACCACCTCGCCTGCGCTCACGTCGTTTGCCAGCCGCACCACCGCGATCTGATTTAGTCGGTTGCGCACCACGTACAACGTTTTGCCGTCGAGCAGCAGGCCATCGCCTGCGCTGAGCGAGGTATCGCCGGAGCCGGTGCGGTTGGTCAACTCGATCAGATCCGCCACACCGGTATTGGGATCGACACGATAAATCTCGCCGCGTGCGCTGTTGACCACGATCAAGGCATCGCCGTTTGCTGTGGCCTCGATGCCGTTGGCATTAAAGACAAATGCACCCGGCACCTGTACCCAATCGACGCTCAGTGGCAGTACCTGGTAGCCGTTCGCTTCCTCCACAGCGCCGCCGGGTCCTAACGGCACTACAAACAAGCGGGCATTGAACGAGTCAGTAAAATAGGCTGCCTGTCGCGTCACAATCACGTCGTTGATAAAGCTGCTGTTGGCCGGGGCGAACTGGAACGATGCCACCAGGCCGCCAGTGCGCGTATCGTACACCGCTCCCGTCCCCGTCGTCGCGCCTGACACGAACAGGTAGCCGCTGCGCTCGTCGTAGGCCAGCCCAGCAGCTACCCGCCCTGCGGCGCCCTGTACAAACACTGCTCCCTGGCCTGTGCGCAGATCACCCTTGTAGATGGCGCCGTTGGCCAGCGAGCCCGCATAGAAATCTGTCCCAGTACCACTCACGATCCCTTCGGGCTGGAAGCCGTTGGGTAGTGGGATACTCTTGGGAAAGGCGCTGACGGCCAGCGCCGTTCCGCTCGTCACCAGCGTCAGGGCCAGTGCTAAGATTGCGACTAACTTACGCATGTCCATTCTCCTTTGGGAAACCTGATCTAACCTGGCAAATACTGCTGCGGATGGGCATTTACTGTACTGCCTGACCCTTCGCTTTGTAGGTTAGTGCGGTTACCGTTAAGCAAAACGACATGTGTTTACACGCCCGCTGCCTTCCTCGGAGTTCAGGCGCCAATCCCGCCGGCCTGCCAGAGCTTATCCATCGCTGCCGACACCTCGCGTGCGGCGGCCAGCGGGTTCTCGGCCGCAACCGCATTGATGCGTGCGCTGAAAGGTTCCGTTGTCACCGGCCCGTCGTAGCCCATCTGCGCCAGCTTGCGCATAAAGGTGGAGAGATCGATCACGCCTGTTTCGAGCGGCAGGCGGCGATCAAGATCGGGCAGTTCGTCGATGGGAACGTCTGCCAACGCGTCGTTGACGTGCACCGTCACGACGTCGGCGGCCGTGATACGATCGAGGTCGGCGGGAGCGCCATGACCGGCATATTGATGGTAGGCATCTAGCAGCAGGCCGACGTTCCCTGTGCCAATTTCGGTGGCCAGCCGCAGCATTTCGTCCATCGTCGAGATAAACTCGTATGGGTGCCCGGTACGCAGCGTCTTGGGCCCAAGAAACTCAATCCCCAGGCGGCAGCCGTGATCGGCCAGGACCTGGGCGATGGGCTGATAGCGTTCGATATGCCAAGCCCAGTTCTCCTCATAGGGGCGGCTGTCGGACCAGGACGGGCACCAGGTGGCCGTGCGCGTGCAGCCCAGCTCGGCCCCCAGCGCCGCTAAGCTCGGCAGCTGTGCCAGGTCTTCACGCCAGTGGTCTTGGTTCCAAGCCACCGGCAGCCCCCACAGCCCCGGGAGGATACCGTTGGCGGCAAACAGGTCGCGCACATAGCCTACGCCATGGGCAGCGGCCAACTGCGCCGCCTCCTTGATATCAAAGTCGATCCCCTTAAAGCCACTCTCCTTGGCCAGCACGATGGTCTCGGCCAGGGACTTGTTGCGAATTCCGATTGCGCCTGTATTCAAGTTCTTGAACATTGGGTAGATCCGCCGTTTCTATACTTTTTCCGTGAGATTGTTTTTGGGTTGAACTCATTGAACCACGCGTGGGGCGACAGCGCAACGGCCTGGGGTGATGAATTTTGGCCGGCAGGGATCAAGCGGTAAAAACGGCGCGATAATAGGGATAAGGAGGTGCGCCATGAAGTACATCTGGCTTGCGCTTGCGACCCTGCTCGCGCCGATCATCCTGCTGGTGGCCGCTGCCTGGCTGCTCTATAAGCCCGGCCCTCCCATTGCTGCGCAGGAGCTGCTTGAGGGTTACGTAGCCCTACACAACAGGACGGCGAGCAAGTCTGAATCTGTCCAGATGCTCGTCCACTCAGGGCGCCCCCGCGCCTTCACGCCGGCGCTGAGCCGCTCGACCTACGGCAACAGCTGGTACTTTGGCACCACCTACACAGTCGACGGCAGCCTCGGCGACCCGGCCAGCCGGCCGGCCCCTTTCCCGCCGACCGACCTCTGGTGTGTCACCCTTGCCGCCCCCAACAACCCACCGCGTACGGTCCTCCTCGCCCAACATGAAGACCTTTATGTCGGCGCCTGGATCGTCCACGAACCCACCTCCGAGCCCGCCGCCGCGGCACTGTGCCGTTAACACGCGAGCTCTAAGCGTCGTACTGCCGCCGGCAAAGCTTATTTCTTCGCGCGCTTAATGATAGAATGCGGCTATCAAAGGTAAGCAGAGCAGCAGGCACACAGTACCACCGGTATTTCCATGGCGGCGCGAACCCATAGACATAAGACCCTAGAGGCAGCGATCGATTTTGGCATTTCCAACACGGATGTAGTGGCCCGTATTGGCGGGAAACTGCGGCACTGGAACCAGCCGTACGACGGCGACCCTGACGAAGAGTCCGTGCGCGCCATCCTGGCCGCCGGCGGCATTGACCTGGCGGACATCGACCGTCTCGCCGTGACCGGCGGCAGACATAAGCTGCTGCCCGCGCAGTTCGGCCGCACGCAGATCGTACCTGTCAACGAGGTCCAGGCGATCGGCCGCGGCGGCCAGGCTATTCTGCACCTGGCCGGCGCCGACCGGGCAGAGCCCACCATGGTCGCCAGTGCCGGCTCGGGCACCGCCCTGATCAAGGCTGCGGGCGACAGCTATGCCCATGTTTCCGGTTCTGGCGTGGGCGGCGGCACCATGCTCGGCCTTGCTCGGCTGCTGCTGGGCACGCTTGACCCCGTGGAGATCGGCGAGCTGGCGCTGGCGGGCGACCGCAACGGCGCCGACCTCAGCCTGGCCGACGTCATCACAGGTCCGATCGGCTCGCTGCCTGCCGACGCCACGGCCGTCAACTTCGGCAGACTCGGCCGCCGCAGCTTTCACGGCGAGGTCAGCCGCCCCGACCTGGCGGCGGCGCTTGTCAACCTGGTGGCGCAAACGATTGGGCTCGTCACCGTCAACGCGGCGAAGGCGTACGGCTGCGAGCGCATTGTCGTCATCGGCCACATGCTCGATATTGCCTACTTCCGGGAAGTTCTCGGCCTCGTGGGCAAGTATTACGCCACCAGCATGATCCTGCCAGAATCACCCGGCTGCGCGACGGCGCTAGGGGCACTGGAAACCGTCATGTCGTACGAAAGGTTATGACCCATGCAATACCGTTTACTCGGCCGCACCGGCGTCACCGTCTCGGCTCTCTGTTACGGCACCATGTCTTTTGGCGGCGACGCCGACGAGGCAATGTCAGATGCACTGTACGCCCGATGCCGCGACGCCGGCATCAACTTCTTTGACTGCGCCAATACCTACGGCCGCGGGCGGGCCGAAGAGATTTTGGGCAGGCTGATGAAGGGCGAGCGCAATGAGCTGGTGATCACGACCAAGGTCGGCTTTCCGATGCGTGACGCCAACAACGGCGCCGGGCTGGCGCGGCGCAACATCGTACGCGAGGTGGAGGACAGCCTGCGCCGGCTTGGCACCGACCGGATCGACGTCTACTTCGCCCACCGGTTCGACCCGAACACGCCAATCGAGGAGACGCTGGGAGCCTTCGACGACCTGGTGCGGGCGGGCAAGATCCTTTACCCGGCGGTTTCCAACTGGCCGGCCTGGCAGGTGGCCAAGGCACTGGGCATCTGCGAGCGTCACGGCTGGGCGAAGTTTGCGGTCATGCAGCCGATGTACAACCTGACCAAGCGCCAGGCTGAGGTCGAGCTGCTGCCGCTGGCGTTAAGCGAAGGCCTGGGCGTCATCCCCTACAGCCCATTGGGCGGCGGCCTGCTCACCGGCAAGTATGGCGTGGGCGTGCGGCCCGAATCCGGGCGCCTGGTTGAAAACGCGCAGTACCAGAAACGCTATGGCGACGCCATGCACTGGGAGACTGCCGACCGTTTCAAGGCGTTTGCTGCCGCACGCGGCTATCAGGCGGCGGCGCTTGCCGTCGCCTGGGTCATGAGCCATGCGGGGGTCACTGCGCCCATCATCGGCGCCCGCAGCGTGGCGCAGCTTGAGGGTTCGCTGGCGGCCGTCGACATTCCCATGACCCCGGAGCTGCGCGCCGAGGTATCCGCCCTGTCCGTCGAGCCTGCCGTCGCCACCGACCGCAGCGAGGAACGTGCATGAACAAGCAGCCCAACTCCTATTTCTGTTTCATCTGCGGCGTCAAGAACATCAACGGGGTGCATGTCAACTTCTACGAGGTTCCCGCGCAGCCGCCGGCCCAGCCGGTCGCTGCTGGGGGTGTGGCAGCCAACGGCGGTGAGCGTCCGGCCGACCCGGCGGTACAGGTTGCCCAGTTTCCGATCGAAATCCTGGCGCGCTTCACCGGTCAAGAAGTTCACCAAGGTTATCCCGGCCGGATGCATGGGGGCATTATCACCGGCATCCTCGACGAGACCATCGGCCGCGCCATCAACATTGGCGAGGGTGAGCACCCTATGACTTGGGGCGTCACCGCCGAACTTACTGTGCGCTTCCGCAAGCCCGTCCCGCTGGGGGTCGAACTCACCGCCCGCGGGCGGATTACACGCGATATCCACCATATCTTCGAGGGTGAGGGCGAACTGTACCTGCCGGACGGGACGATTGCTGCCTCCGCCAAGGGCAAGTACGTCCGCCTCAAGCTCGACGCCATCTCCGGCATCGAGCCGGAGGAGTTGGGGTGGCGGGTGTACGAGGATTAGGGACTAGTTCATTCCTTTGCCATTAACATGCAGTTCTGCCGCAGTCCGTGTCCAGCCATGGCCGACCGCGGTGATGTAGCCCACGCCAGGAAACGGCAGGTGAAAACCCATCACAAGTATCTTGTCGTGGGCAGCCGCAGATAGGATCTGCTGCCGCGTCTTGATCGCCTGCGCGGGGTAAAAGTCGAAGACAGCATACCAGTCAGGGTCGGCAATCTCTTCGGGACAATAGAACAGATCGCCGACGAAACCTCTCATTATACGAAGCATCCGGGCGCAACCGCTCAGGGGTCCAGATATAGGGACGTGAAGTTTCCCTCGATTTCGTCAGCCAAGTCCCGGATGGCGATACAGCGGAAAGATCCAACGTCAAATTGAAAGCTGGTGTTCATTGTTGGACCGCTCGCCGTTCTCCCTCAAAACGTCGTTCACCTCTTTTTCCCTGCATCGCGGCCATACACTTCACCTCAACCAATGTGTCGTGAAAATCACCGCCACCTCCTAAGTCGCTCAACCCGTCGCTGGTCAGGCAATTGGCGCTCGCGCCTCCCGGGCTCAGCGAAGCCCACCAGCCCGACGGCATGGCGACGACGCCGGGACGCACCAGGTCGCCTACCCGCGCCCGCAGGGTGACCTCGCCGAGATCGTTGTAGACGCACACCTGGTCCCCCTCGCTGATGTTGCGCGACGCAGCGTCAAGTGCGTGGATGTCGAGCCTCGGCTCGCCTTCCGCCTTGAGCTGCCGCGGGAGATCGGCATAGCTGGAGTTCAGGAAGTGTAGGGCAGACTTGGCTGTAATCAAGACCAAGGTATAACGGTTTCCCAACTCCTGATCTCTAACAGACATTTTGTGCGCCGGAGTGAACGCCGGCAGCGGGTCGATGCCGCTGGCAATTGCGCTTTCCGCATAGAATTCGCACTTTCCTGAGAGGGTGGCGAAGTTCCCTTCTACAAATGGTGCCCAATCCTGTGGGATATTAAGCGGCGCCCAGCCTTCAGCTTGCAGGCGCTCAAAAGTGATTCCTGCCAGAAAGGGTGAGTCGGAATTTAAGGCCGCCCGAATCCTGTCTTCATCCGAAGTGTATAGATAGCCATCATCCATCCCTAGCGCACCAGCGAGACGACGGAACAATTCCGTGTTCGAGACTGCCTCGCCCAGGGGTGCAATGGCCGGCTGATTGAGACTCAGGTATGTATGGCCCCACGACCACATCAAGTCTAGTTGTTCTACTTGTGTCGTCGCCGGCAGGACGTAGTCGGCGTATGCCGCTGTGTCGGTCAAGAACTGCTCATGCACCACAGTAAAGAGATCCTCACGAGCGAGGCCTCGGCGCACCAGGTTCTGGTTCGGGGCGATGGTGGCTGGGTTACTGCTGTAGACGATCAGAGCCCTAATTGGCGGGTCGAGTTCGGTGTTGGTCAAGGCCTCGCCGATCTGAACCATGTTCACGGTGCGAGTCGATGGATCTTGCAGTTCCTGCATCGTCACCGCAGCAGCATTGATCGCGGCAAAGTGGAAGAAAGCGGCGTCCGGCATTCCACCGCCACGCCGGCGCCAGGCGCCGACGAGTGCGGGCAGGCAGGCGAGCGCCCGATATGTCATTGCTCCGTTTGCGTGGTGCTCCATACCAATCAAGGTGCGGATCGCTGCCGGCTGAGTGGTGGCATAAGCACGGGCGAGGTGCACAATCTCCTCGACCGTTAGCCCCGTCAGCTCTGCCACGCGGTGCAGGAGGGTATTCGGCCAGCCGGTCACGCAACTGCTCAAAACCAAGGGTATAGCGTGCGACATAGTCCTGGTCATGCAAGTTCTCCGCCACGATCACGTGCATCATCCCCAGCGCCAAGGCAGCATCGGTACCTGGCAGAGGCTGAACGTGCCAATCGGCCAGAGCCGACGTGCGTGTCCGCAGCGGATCGATGGCGACCACCACAGCCCCTCGCTTCCTGGCCTCCTCGATGAACGGCCAGTAATGTAGATTCGTGACGGCCGTGTTTGTGCCCCAGAGAATAATAAAGCGGCTGTGTACGATGTCCTCAGGCAGCATGCCCGATCCGGGCCCGATCGTCATAGCTGTCCCGCTGCCGCCAGCGCTGCCACAGATGGCCCGCACAAGTTGGGTCGCCCCAAGGCGGGCAAAGAAGGGGCCGCCGGCATTCATCTGGATCAGCCCTTGGGTGCCCATATAGCTGTACGGCAGAATTGCGGTTGTGCCTGATTCGGCAATGGTCGCTCGCAGGCGCGCCGTGATGTCTGCCAGTGCCGCGTCCCAACTGACCCGTTCGAACTTTCCCTCCCCCTTTGCCCCTACTCTCCGTAGCGGGTAGAGGATGCGATCGGGGCTGTAGACGCGTTCGAGGTAGTGATTGACCTTGGCACACAAGCCACCGCGCGTGAAAGGGTGGTTGGGGTCACCGACCAACTGCGTGGCCCTGCCATGTTCCACCGTAACCTGCCAGGCGCAAGTGTCGGGGCAGTCATGCGGGCAAGCGCCGCGCACGGTCTTGAGCTGGATATCTATGGGCACTATGGCTGCTCCCCAAAACGGTAGGTGATCTCGCCTGAATGCCACTCCGGTTCCGCCGTCAACGTGTTCAGGAGACCTTGATATTCGGCCGGGAACTCAGGCCGTTCTGCGTTCGTGTCATGCGCTGCTTTGTCCTGCCATACGATCGTCCAGTAATAGTTGGTTGGATTGTCATCCTTACCCACAAGGGACATGGCAAGCACCCCTGGAATAGCCTCCAATTTTTGGATGGCCCTCCTTAGGTCATCCAGGCAACCAGCCTTGATCTGTAGATGTCCAACTGATCCGTACATGTGTTCCTCCGTACATGCAAGATTTGCCCCGCGGCTTGATTATTGATTGCTCACCAGCGGATGAGTGTTTCACCGGTGTTCAGTGCCGCGTAAGATCCTGGGTGCGGGTTCGTCCACCAGATTTCGCTAACAGAAGTATGTCCTGGTAATTGTCCCCCTGTCAGTCAGTCTGTCAAGTCGGTTGCGTAGCGCTGCTTGTTCATGACTATCGCATACACCCCAATTTGACTGACAGCCATTGCGTTTCGAGCAGTCTCTTGCAGCCCAATTCATCTTTGCTCTGGATCGTTGTCTGGCGCCAAGGAAGAGTAGAGCGGCACCGAGGCATCTCGATACCGCTCCATCGGCGTAGGCCTTGTCGGCCAAGCCACGGTCTCATGCGGCAGGCCGGATGTTCTGGTTCATATGAAAGAGGTTGCCGGGGTCATACTGGTGCTTGAGCGCTGCGAGTCGTGCGTAGTTGACGCCATAGGCAGCGCGCACGAGCGCCTCGCCTTCTTCGCCAAACCCAGAGAAATTGACGTACAGCCCGCCCGACGAATACGGCTTCATGACCGCTACCTGATCCCGTGCCCAAGCAATTACGCGCTCCGAATCTGCCGGATCATCCCAGATGGCATCGACGCTAAAGAGGAAGGGCGTGTCCCGGCTGCCAAAGGCGGTTGCGCCTTCGCCCACCCGGCGCATGGCGCCACCATAGTGCCAGATCGCCAGCAGGATGGAAGGCACGGGCCGATCGTGGGCGCAGGCAATGGCTGTGCCGATTACCTCGTCGTCCAAACGGGCAAGGTCAGTGGATTTGAAGTAATAGTAGCGCTGGCCTTTGGGCAAGAACGGATCGAACAGGGTTTGCGCCGTGGCATAAGGCATTTGCCCACTGAGATCCACGACCGGCGTGGCCAGGCGCCGCAAGGGGTCGAGCACGCGTTCGCCTTCGTCGGCGGCGCCCGCATACATGGCAGTCACGATGACGAGAGGCTTGTTCCAAATCTCGCGTGGGAAGCCTTCGACGGCTGGGATGCCCCAGAAATAGGCCTGTGAACTCACCTCGTCAGGCGCAGTCGCCATGAAATCACGCCAGGCAGGCAAGACGGTTGGTGCGGCTTCCAGTGGATACATAACCACGCACATCATGACGGAAGGGCCGACCGGGTATAGGCGGTACTGAAACGAAGTCACCACGCCAAAGTTGCCCCCGCCCCCGCGCACGGCCCAGAACAGGTCAGAATTTTCCTCAGCGCTGGCGGTGCACAGCTCGCCGCTGGCCGTGACGACGTCGATCGAGAGCAAGTTATCACAACAGAGGCCATATTTGCTGCGCAGCCAGCCCAGCCCGCCCGCCCAGCGTCAACCCGGCGATGCCGGTGGTGGAAACGACGCCACCTGGCGTCGCCAGGCCAAATGCCTGCGTCTCGCGGTCCAGATCACCCCAGGTCACGCCGCCCTGCGCGCGCACCGTACGCCCTTTGGGATCGACGTGAATCCCCTTCATGAGCGACAGGTCGATCATCAGGCCGCCTTCACACACCGCCGAACCGGCCACATTGTGGCCGCCCCCGCGCACCGATACCAGCAGGTTGTGGGTGCGGGCAAAGTTGACGGCATCGATGACATCGGCAACGCCGGTGCAGCGGGCGATCAGGGCCGGATGCCGGTCAATCAACCCGTTCCAAACCTGGCGGGCCTCTTCATAGCCATCGTCGCCGGCACAGAGCACCTGCCCACGCATGCTCTTCTTGAATTCCTCGACTCCTGCGCCAGCCAATTGGCCGTGCGCGCCTGTGCTTGTCACTACCTGTAGGTCCATTGTCAGTCTCTCCTTTTCGAATTGATACACACGCAAACCTGGACAGCATGCGTAGGCCATTACGGCTCGGCTGGACGACGTAGCATTCAAGAACCGGGCGTCGTCTGCCCTACAAGCCATTCGCGGACGTCAGCAGTTCGCGGTGCAGGTGCGTTCAGCCAACTGCTGCGACATGAGCGGTCTGCCTTGTAAGCGACCGCGTCGGTTGTCTGAAGAGGGAGCCAACCAACCGCCGCGGGACTATCTGTGTTTTGCGTTCGCCGATACATTGGTTGGGCTCAAAACCACTTAAGTGCAGTTTGCACAGACTCGAGCAGCCATAATAAGTAAGAACGAGCATCAGCCCGCAAGGCATCACTCTTCCTGTCGGCTGATTGAATTGTTAACCAACCGCCTCCCCGCATCAATTGAGCCAATCTGCCTAGGTCTAGCATTGGCTGCCAGTCGCCCTCATCGAACCTCTGGCCCAGATGCGCGACCAACTGCTGACGATAATATTCTATGGATGCGTCCCACAGGGTAGATGAGACTTGTTCGCCGCCCATGTACCAAAACAAGTCGAGCGTGGGTGGCGCGACTGCTGCCAATTGCCAGTCCAGCATGACAGCACGTGATTGCTGCGTTCGATCGATGCCAAGGTTGCTCACTTGCGAATCGCCATGCATGAGTGTTTGCGGATAGCGTGCCAGGGCATTGCACAATGGTTGCGGATCTGCGATGAGCTGATGGAGTGTATTGGCCACTTCAGCTCTCTCAGGCTCAATCTGCGCGAACAGCTGTTCCCAACCTTCCACCTGGGCGTGGACAGCACTATTGTCAGTGTTGAGTTCTCGACGCAATGTCTCTGGCGACAACGACTGGAACACGTTTCGCAGGCTGCACAGTCCCAATGCAGGGTCTGCGAGCTCTGGTGAATTCCAATAGGCAGCATGCATGGCCGCCATGGCATCGAGAATGCGCTCGTTGTCCATCTTGCTGATCGCTTGTTCCGTGGGCAGCAAGGCCGCCGTCATATCACGCATGAGGATCGCCCAACCGGACTCGTCTTTGGAGCAGGCGACAATGCCGTGTTCGACTGCCGGCCTGAGATTATCGAGCAGGCCGGATTGCCAGAGGGTTACAGACCGGCAACGGTAATCCGCTGTGACGCGTATGATCCAGTCGCATTCAGGTGATACACGCTTCAGCACGTAGTGGCCTAGATCGCGTCCGTCGTTTGTTTCTACAATTAGAAGAGAGCTACCTGACCGGGAAAGGCAGGTGCTAAAGGGTCGGCAGTGGACGTATTTCACAGCACGTCCTTCAAGTGCGCTCAAGGTCTCGGGCGCCAGCATCTCGTCGACACTGTTGTATAACTCGTATTTCATGTCGCTACTCACGTTAGTTGGGTTCAAAGCCATTTCAGCGCGGTCCGCACCTGTTTAGACCACCACGCCAGATCGGCGCGCCAGTGGTTAGGGCCACCTGTTTCCTGGGTCCATGCCCCCGACGAATGGGTCGCGCTTGAGCGCGATGGCCCAGCCATCCTGCAGAAACGCGCCCAGGAGCCCAAGTTCGAGCTGCGGCTGCCACCAGTTTTCGTCATAATGGGCACTCAAACCCTGCGCCAGTTGTCGGCGATAGGTTTCAATCGTAGCCTCTTTGGTGACGGGCAGAAGTGCCGAGTTCGTTGCCAAGTAGCGGGCCAGATCTACAGCCGGTGGCGCCACGGCGGCCAATTGCCAATCCAACAGAGCAGCCTGGTCTCGCTCACCCTGCAGCCGGCCCAGGTTTGCATGCCGATAATCGCCGTGGAGCAGCGTGCGCGGATAGCGGGCCAACGCGGCGCACAGCGGTTGCGGGTCCTCTAGTAAGGTTTCGATGATACCCGCTACGTCCTCTGCCACAAGCGTCTTAAACAAGTCCCAGCCCTCCAGAATAAGCTTGGGGTGCCCGTGAGATCTCCCCGCTTCGCGGTGACCTGTCTGCGGCGAGAGTAGCGTGTAAATCTGTCGCAAGGTGCATAGCCCAAGGGCCGGGTCGTCTAGTTCCGGCATTTGCCAAAATGTTGTATGGATTGTGGCTAGTCGCACTTTGGATATAGATGTTTCAACTTGTGCGTGCTCCATGCTGCGAGGAAAAGTTCATTCTCCTCCTGGCTGAAGCAGGCATAGGGAACGAGACCCGCGCTTATGTCGCGCATGAGTACTGCCCACCCATCCCCTTCATACGCACAGGCGACGATGCCATGTTCGATTTCTGGCAGCAGGCGATCGAGCAGCCCATACTGCCACAGACGCACAGACCGGCAGCGATAGTCGTCGCTATTGCGCATGACCCAGTCCCACGCTAGCGAGATGTGCTTAACGAAATACTGGGATCCCGTACCGTCATTTGTAACAACCCTGGAAAATCTGCTACCTGAATAGGAATCTTCCATGTTGAAGGGCAGGCAACGCACACTGTTGACCGGCCTACCCTCCCATTCGCTTAGCGTCTCCGGCGCCAGCATCTCGTCGATACTAGCAAAGAGCATGTGGTTCATCTTCTCTCCCTTTGTGTTGCACGATTGTAGCGTGTTATGCGGCTGAGCGTATCGGGAAGACTTCCAGTTCTTTGCACGCCTGCAAGGATTGCCGCTACCCAGTGGCATAGGTAACATTACCTATGCCACTGGACGGACGGTGTGCAGGTCCAGTGGTTGTCGCAGGAGGCGTTCTATTTTACAGTCCGGCTGTTCAGCCGGACTGAGATGGGCACGTAGACAGGATGGCCTGTGCAAGCCTGCTGCGCCCAGATCTTCGACCTATTCGAGTAAGCCATGCTGGATGGCAAAAGTCGTGGCGGCGGTGCGGTTGTCGCAGTCGATCTTATTGAGGATGTTGGTCATGTGGGCGTTGACCGTCTTGACGCTGATAGAGAGGGTTGCAGCAATCTGGCGATTGGTTGCGCCTTGTGCGACCAGCCGCAATACTGCAACCTCGCGACCCGTAAGACCCGCCGGGTATTCACTTGTGTTGGGTGGATCCGAGGATGAGGCAGGGGCGAATGGCGCAGCTGAACGGGCATTGCTCTTAAGCTCGACGATGAGCGGCGAAGCCAAGAAAGCAGCGCGCATGTGGTCGTCGTCCAAGCTGTTGGCTATGCGCGTGACCAGACCCATTGCCTGATTGAGGATTTCGCCGTTCGGGCGCCCCCACAGAGCATAAGCTTCGGCAAGACGCAGCCGCGTCTTCCAGCGCAGCGAGCCATGTCTAATGCTGTCTGCCAGCGTCACCGCACGATCGAGACACTGCGCAGCCTCCTGTATGCGCCCCAGCCGGAGCAGTGCCTGCCCCTCGCACAACAAACTTTTGGCCATATTCTTGGTTACACCGTGCGTCTGTGCCATCTTGGCAGCTTCAGCTGCGCTGTGCAAGGCAGCATAGGGATCCCCGTGTGCGAGCGCCAGTTCGGCACAAACTAAATAGTAGCGATTCAGAAAACGGTAACGGGACATCTGCCGCGCGATCGAGGATCGCCTCGACCTCATTCCTATAGCCGGTCGCAGCCTGGATCCGCCCAGTCAACAATTCGTCGCTTGCCAGGTTGAGCAATGTATAAGACTCGGCTTCCCAATTCCTGTCGATATACGGGCGACGGCAGGCAGCTAGTGCCTGTTTGTCCCATTGTAAAGCTGCTGCGCCGTCGCCGAGTTCATTGTAGAGGAACCCTATGGTGTTTAGCAGCTTTGCCAGGTAATGACTTTCACCTGACTCTTCGGCGCTGTCCATACCCGCCTGCAAGGCACGGCGAGCTTCTGTGTAGTGGCCAAGCTCTACCTGTGCTTGACCCAAGGCACGATAGGTGCCGCTCACAGCCATTGCGTCGCGACTCGTCTCAGCCGCCGTTACCGCAGCTGCGGCCAGCTGTACAGCCTCGGCGTAGCGACCCGCAAAAGTGGCCACATAGACCTGATTTTGCAGGCTGCGGGCAAGTACGCTCTGTGAATTGGCAGTGTGCGCCAACTGCTCTGCTTGTTCCAGGTGCTGGCTGGCGTGTACCAGTTCACCAGCGATTACGTCCAAGTGACCCAAGTTGAAGTGTGCCAGTGCCAGCACGTGTGCATCACCGGCTTGTTCGGCTATGCGCAGGGCCGTAGTCCCTGTGCTGCGCGCCTCACTCAGGCGGTTCAGCCACCCCTGAAGGATGCTCAATTGGCACAGGGCCCGGCTCTCGGATTGCCGTTCGCCAATACTGCGTGCCGCGTCCAGCATGTGGATGAAGGCAACTTCAGCCTGTTCTTTGTGGTTGAGCATCGTGTGCACTTCGCCCAATCGTTCGTAAAGTGCCAGCAGCACGTCAGCGCCCGCCCCAGTTGATACTCTGTGCGCCGCGTCAAGCGCCTGTGTATAGAATTGCAAGGCGCTGTGTGCAGCACAACGTGTCCCGGCGGCGTCGCCCGCCGCGCGGTTGTATTGGAGGGCTTTTTCCCATTGTTCGGCGGTATAGAAGTGATAAGCCAGCTGTGCAATATGCTCATCACGCGCCATCGGGGTCAGGCCGGTGTCCGGGGGCGTGTGTGCCTCGAGCAGCTCCGCAATGCGGGCATGCAGGTGCTTACGCCGGCGCCCCACCTGGCGGTGGTACAGCACCTCGCGGATGAGGCCGTGGGTAAAGCGATACAGCTCTCTGTGTTCGTCCAAAACGCCGACCAGGTGCGCCGCCAGTACTTGGTCCAGCACGGTGAGGAGCGTCTCCTCTGGCCACGCCAGGGCACCCTCCACCACGGCCAGATCCCAGCGTTCGCCGGCCACTGCCGCTACGGCTAGAAACGCTTCCACCTGGTCACCCAGCCGCGCTACACGTCCCAAAATCACCTGTTGTAGCAACGGCGGGATAGGGACAGGCCGGTCGGGCGGAAACCAACGGCCGAGCGCATCCTGCACCAGCAGCTTCTGCTCCACGAGGTCATTCAGAAGTTCAATAAGAAACAGGGGCTGGCCATCGGACCGCTCGTGAAGATAGCTGGCCAGGTGAGGGCTGCACGCTCCATAGTAGCCCTCGACCAGCCGCGCAGTGTCGGCCACGTTGAGCGGCGCCAGCCGGATCACGTCAACCGGCCGATCCCGATGTAGATTTGGTAGCAGTTCATAGAGGGGACGATCACGCTGGATTTCTTCGACGCGATACGTAGCGATGACGAGGAATGGTGCATCGATGAGTTGACGGGTCACATAGTTCAGCAGATCGAGTGAATCCGTGTCTACGAAGTGCAGGTCATCGAGGAGTAAGACAAGAGGACGATCTGCTGCAGCTGCCCGCAGCCAGGTTGTGACGGCGCGCACAAGTTGATGGGCAGACTGAACTAACGCTGCATGGCCGAAGGGCTGGGGCAATAAACGCAGTTCCTGACTCACGGCTAGCTCGAGGCCTGTTAAAAGTTCTTGCCAAGGCTGGAATGGCGGCACCACGCCGCGTTCGTGGCAGTGGCTAACCGCAAAGACGGCCCCAAGGGTATCCGCATATTGCTGGCAGGCCAGCGCAAGAGAGGTTTTTCCGATACCGGCCGTACCCTCGATTAACACCAGCCCACCGCGCCCCCGGACAGCAGCTTCTATACGGCGCCGAACTACCTGCAGTGCACCAGCCCGCTCGCCATGGAGAACATGCAAGTGGACTAGTCGTTGCACTTCCGCGTCAGCCAGGGGATCATGTTGCCAGAGACGCCGTGCATAGACAACAGCTGCGAGATAGTCTCCTTGGACTTCCAACACGGCGATCAACTGGCGCAAGCATTCCAGCCACTGTCCACGCAGCCGTTCGCGTGGCTCAAGGAGCCAGGGATCTGAGCACGCCGGTAGCATGTCTCCTACGTATAGGTCAGCAGCTTCTTGCAGCCCATGCTGGCGTTGTGTCGGTTCGGCCACATGTTCGACCTGAGCAAGCGCCTGTTCAAAAGCTGCCACGTCAAGTTCAACTTGGACACCAGGCTGCCACTGCCAAGACTCCGAAGTGAGCAGGAGCCACTGTCTGGCGGCAGGCAATTCGTGTATCAGGTCTTGATACAGCTGATCCAAACTGGCGCAGGCCACCTGTGCGTTCGCCTGTGGCCAGAACACAGCGGCGAGATGCTTGCGCATCTGCGGTGTGTTTTTGTGCAGGGCAAGATACGCCAGCAAGGATTGCCAACGAACCTGGTTCAGCCCAAACAGCGGTTCGCCGTTGCATATCAATTGAAAGTTTCCGAACAACTGGAAGTAGACGGTTGGCATGGTAGACCACAGTTCAGAGCAGTTCACAAGCTGACAGCTACTTTAGCGCCACCATAGCGCAACTTCTAAAAGAGGAACTGGGATATAGCGGAATATTCTCGCTACCGTTGCGTTACATGTCAAACTGTAATCAAACTATGGGTAGGGTTGTCGATGCCCAATCGCGAAGCTCTCCCAGTATGTTCTGGCGCCAACCTTTGGTAAGCTTTACAGCCATGATGCCGCCGACCGATGCGCAGTTCTACGCCCAGATGACCCTCATCCGCCAGACCGAACAGGCGTTCTTTGACCTTTATGCGCGGGGGCTGATGGCGGGAACGGTGCATACGTCGATCGGGCAGGAGGCGTGCGCCGTGGGCGTGGTCGCGGCGCTGGAACGGGAGCGCGATGTGATCTTCTCGAACCACCGCGCGCACGGCCACTTCCTGGCCTACTGCGACGACGTCGAAGGCCTGGTGGCCGAGCTGCTCGGCCGCCGCACGGGTGTGGTGGGCGGCGTGGGCGGCACCCAGCACCTGCACACGCGCAACCTCTATACCAATGGCATCCAGGGGGGGATCGTCCCTAATGCTGTTGGCGCTGCCTTGGCCGAGAAGCTCGACGGCAGCGGTGCAATTGTCACGGTTTTTCTGGGCGACGGCACGATGGGCGAGGGGGTAGTCTACGAAAGCATGAACCTGGCTTCGCTCTGGCAGCTGCCCGTGCTCTTTGTGCTCGAGGATAACCACTATGCCCAGAGTACACCCAAGCACCTCGAACATGCGGGGAGCCTGGCCGACCGCCCGCGTGCCTTTGGCATTGCCACGCACGACCTGACGGGCGGGCCCACGCATGCCATGGCCGATGCGCTCGACGTGACTGAGGTCTATGCCGCCGCCTGCACAGCCGCGACCTACGTGCGGGAGCACGGCGCGCCCTACTTCCTGGCGCTGCCGACCTACCGGCTCGCTCCACACTCGAAAGGCGACGACATGCGCCAGCGTGACGAGCTGGCGGCTGCCTGGAGCCGCGACCCACTGGAGCGCCTGGGACGGCGCCTGGAAGCGAGCGAACGTGCCCAACTCGAGGCCACCGCCGCCGAGCGCGTGCAGAAGGCGATCGACGCTGCCCTGGCTGAAGTGCCCCAGTCACTTGCCCAATTTGCCGAGGGAGCCCGATGGCAGCCGCGCCTGACCTATCTTGAAAGCCTCCGCACCGGCCTGCATACGATCCTGGAGCAGGACCTGCGCGCCGTCGTGCTGGGCGAGGATATCCTCGACCCCTATGGCGGCGCCTTCAAGGTCACCCAGGGGCTGTCTACGCGCTTTCCCGACCGCGTCTTCACCACGCCCATCAGCGAGGCCGCCATCGTCGGCGTGAGTGTCGGCCTCGCGCTGCGCGGGCACCATCCGATCGCCGAGATCATGTTTGGCGACTTTGTTACCCTGGCTGCCGACCAGCTGATCAACCATGCCGCCAAGTATGCCGCGATGTACAACGGCCGAGTGCGGGTGCCGCTGGTCGTGCGCACGCCCATGGGCGGCGGCCGCGGCTATGGGCCGACGCACAGCCAGTCGCTCGAACGCCTCTTTCTCGGTATTCCCCATCTCACGGTGCTGGCGCCTTCGCATGTGCACGACGCCGGAGCGCTCCTCCAGGCAGCAGTACACGCCGGCGACCCGGTGCTGTTTGTCGAGAACAAGCTGCTCTATCCCCAGCCGCTCCTGCTGGGGGAAGGCGAGGCAGGACTCCGCCGCTGGGAGGTGATCGACGCCTACGGCTACCCTGTCGTGCACCTGGCCAACTATGCGCCCGATACGGAGCCCGATGTGACCCTGGTGGCCTACGGCGGTATGAGCCGGCTGCTGCACGGCGTGCTCGCACGGATGGCGGGCGAAGAAGTGCATGTCCTGGCGGTGCTGCCGGCCTGCATCAGCCCACTCGACGGCACGATTCCTGCTGCCGCGGCGGCAGCCAGCGACCACCTGCTGGTGGTCGAAGAGAGCCAGGCAGCATTTGGCTGGGGTGCAGAAGTGGCGGCACAGGTCACAGCCAAAGCGGCGCAGGTGCAGGTGGTACGCTTAGGCGCACAGCCAACCGTCATCCCGGCTGCCAAGGTGCTCGAAGAGCAGGTATTGGTTTCAGAGACAAAGATCGAGTTGGGTCTGCTTCAACTGCTGCGCAGCTAACCCTTTGCCTCAACTGATGTGGTCGGCCATTTCATGCAGCATGGCCGCCGCATGCGAAGAAGGCGGCATCGGTGCTTCATTCCAATGCGGAGCGCACGCCGCAGCAGCCTCGGCCAAGAGGGACGGCTTTATCCCTGTCGCGTGGCAGTAGGACGCCAGGTAGGCACGCGCGAGCAAGGGGCGCATACTTGGCTCGGCGCAAGCGTGATAGCCACCGGACAGGTAGGCAGTAAAGATGTTAGGCCAGGCCTCTGCCAGCAGATAAGAACGATACTGCGAAACGGCGTCGTCAGGAATCTCCCCCAGAATCGCGGCCAGTTCGGCCGGTGCGAGTCCAGAGCGGCGACAGAGCAACAGCACTCGCGCACTGGCTTCAACCTGGGATTGTATCAGGGACAGGGTCATAATTAGCTGCCTTGTAGCGCTACGATGAATTCAACAGCTAAAGTTCAACGCCTATCCTACCACTAAATCCGCAACTTGTATCCCACCAAAATTCCTACGCAAGCTAAACGGTAAGGAAATTCCCACCCTTCATCGCGTTTTTATTCCACCTGTACGACCAGCTCTTCCCCGTCCACTTCCACGCGATCTCCGTCTCGCAGCTTACGACCGCGCCGCGTCTCCACCTCACCGTTGACCTTTACCATTCCCTCTTGGATCATCGCCTTTGCCTGGCCGCCGGTCATGGCGAGCTGCGCCAGCTTCAGGAATTGGTCCAGCTTGATGTACTCGTCGCTGTCGGCCATATGTGCTCCTGTTGGGGAGGTCTGCTATATCACTTTGCGGAAGCTCTTGACGCCATACCACTGCAGCAGTACGGCAAACAGCGCCAGCACCGCCACGCTCAGCAGCACAGGCAGGCTGCCGCCACCAAACAGCGTCTGGCGCAGCCCATCTACCGCGTAGGTGGTCGGGTTCACCAGAGCAACGCCGCGCATCCACAGCGGCATGGAATCCAGCGGGTAGAATGCGTTGCTCAGAAACAGCAGCGGCAGGTTAAGCAGGAACAACATCGTGTGATAGCCGCCAATCGACTTGCTGCGCAGCGCCACACCGTTGGCAAAGCCGACGATCGCCAGCATGAAGAGCGCCAGCACGAGCAGCGCCCCTACGACGCCCAACGGCGAAGTTACCAACTGGGCGCCAAACAGGACGGCGATCACCAGGATCAGCAGCGACTGCACCAACGTCTTCACGAACCCGCTCAAGGTCGAAGCCAGCAGCACACTCATGCGCGGGATCGGCGCCACCAGGTACTGCTTGAGGTAGCCCCGGATCTTCTCCTCGAGGATCGTCATGCCGGAATTCACCCCGCCGCTCAGCGCCGTAAAGACCAGGATGCCCGCCGTAATATATGATATGTAGCTCATGCCGCCGATCGCCGTCGTATTGACGATGCCCTGCATCCCGGCGCCGAACGTCGCCGCCAGCAGGAGTGGCGCAGCGAGTGTGCCGCCCAACTCGGTGGTGTTACGCACAAACTTGTGCATGTGCTTGTTGTAGATGACCCACGACCCACGCCAGAGCTCGTGCACGTTACAGCTGCCCCCTGTCCATCGCATCCAGCAGCGCCAGATCCCGGTGCGCAGGATCGCGGCGTACGGCCGCTGCAACTTCCTCGGCCATCGCTTGCGCCATTTCGCGCGCATCAGCCTCGTCCACGGTCAGAATGTGCCCATTGCGCATGATGACACGCCCCGCCACCATCACCAGGTCGACCTCCTTGCCAGTCGCCGCATAGACCAGGTTGGGCACAATATTGCGCAGGGGATCGCTCAACACGGGCAGCAGGTTGAACGCATTAAGGTCCACCAAGATCAGGTCGGCCTGCTTGCCCGGCTCGAGCGACCCAATCTGGTCACCGAGCCCGATGGCCCGCGCGCCCTCGATCGTAGCCATGCGCAGCACTTCCCATGCCGGCATCACCGTCGGATCGCGATACTTGATCTTGTTGAACAGCGCCGTCAGCTTCATCTCGTTAAAGATGTTGTTCGTGTTATTGCCCGCAGCCTGGTCCGATCCCAGGGCTACCAGCCCCCCGCTGGTGCGAAAGTGATGTGCGGGCGGCACGATGCCGTCGATGATGCCGATGCTCCCGGAGCACAGCACCATCGAAGCGCCGCTGTAGGCGATCGTCTCCGTCTCTTCGTCGGTGGCTTCCGTCAGGTGGACGGCCACCAGCTGTTCGTCCAAGTAGCCGATCTGGTCCAGGTAAGCGGGTGTACGCTTGCCGTAGCGTTTGAGCATCTGGTCGATCTCGCGATCGCCCTGCGCCACGTGCATGTGGATGCGCAGCCCGTCGGCGGCTGCCAGGCGCTTGACGTAGAGCAGCTGGTCGCGGTCCAGCATATCAGGCGCCTGCGGACCGTACATGACAGTGATGCGCCCGTTTTCGGCATTGTGCCATTCGCGGGCAAAGGCCACGGCAGCCTGGATCTGGCGATCGCCCTCGCCTTCGTCCAGCGGATACAGCTCGCCCACACGCCAGTCGGCCATGCGGCCGCGCGGCAGGGCATTGATGGTCGGCGTCAGCACGGCACGCACACCTACCTCGGCGAAGATGTCCGCCCAGCCCTCGTGGGGAGTAGCATAGTCGCCCATCGTAGTGGTGCCGGTCCGGAGTGCCTCCAGCACGTTGAGCCGCGTGCCTGCCAGCGAAGCTGCCGGATAGCAGATGGCGCGAATAGACGGCCAGCCCGCGCTGCATCCAGTGTGCGACGTCCTGCGCTACGCCGCGCACGACAGCGTACGGCGTGTGCATGTGGGCATCAATCAGCCCAGGCAGCAAGGCATGCCCGCTAGCGTCGATCACCTCGCGCGCGGCATACTGCGCCTCCAGATCCGTGGTGGCACCAACTGCGACAATCGTGTCGCCGCGCACCGCGACGGCGCCGTCCGCCAGATACCCGACGCCCAGATAGCCGCCCTGGTCGCCATCTTTGGGCCCGGCCAGCGTAAACACGTGGGCGTGAACCAATAAACTGTCGACAACTTCACCCATAACAATCCTCATAAGGGCCCTCATGCGCTCAGTATGCAGGCAAAACCAGGGCGACGGCTGCAAGTCCACACCGTCGCCCTGGTCTGGCTATAGAGATGGAGCTGCTCCGAGCAGCAGGCGCCATTCAATGCTGCTGCGGGGTGCGTGCGGCGGCCCGCATTCCTCGCGGGGCGCTACTTGTAGGGTGCAGGCTCATTCGCAAATGCACCTGGATAGGCCGGCCGCGTGTCTACCAAGCTGTCCTGGTGCATCTTGAGCAGCAGCGCCGCCGTCAAGCGGGTATTCTCCTCGATGGCGATCTGAAGCGCGATCATCTCGCCCAAGCGCATACAGCAGCACAAAATAGAACAATCCACCCAGCAGCACGAAGATGGCCAGAAAGATGCCGCCGGCCCCCGCCACGGTAGATGCGAGCGGTGCATATTGGTCGCCCGCCAGGCTCAGAAAGGTCCCCGCCTGCCCGCCAGCGATGGCGATGCCGATTGCGGCCAGGATGGCGATGACCAGGTTGATCCAGGCAAGAACCTTCAGCAATCCGCTGAAGAAGCGCAAAACATCAAACCGCTTGGGAACTGACATGCAATCCTCCTGCTGGGTTGTCGACCTTCTGTTGGGTTGTGTAGTTCACACGCAATCCGGCGGGTGCCTCCTGCTCGCTCATGAGGCCCGCTTACTCAGCCTTGGCGGCGGCCGGCGCAGGCGACGAGTCGCTCTTGCCTGCTTCCGCCTTCGTTCCGCTTGACTCGGTCTTGCCCTCAGTTTTGCCCTCACTCTTGCCGTCACTCTTACCGTCGCTCTTGCCGTCACTCTTGCTCTCGCTCTTGCCGTCTTCGCCGCTCGACGAACCGGTAGCGGAGCCTTTGGCTGCTTTTTTGCTGTCTGTAATATACCAGCCGGAACCCTTAAAGTGAATTGCCGGCGCACTCAACCGGCGCTGCACGTGTACGCCTTGGCAGTTAGGACAAGCCGGCGTAGCTGCTGTCGGAAAATGACTGAATCTTCTCAAATTCGTGCCCGCAATCCTGGCAGGCAAATTCGTAAATCGGCATCCTACCCCTCACGCCACCAAAACAATCGCGCCACCCGCCAATTTACCCGCTGCATTCGGCCTGCTGTGCACTGGCGGCATATCTTGGCAGGCAATGGAATCACCTTTATACTCCCAGCTATACATATTCGCTGGCAAGCCTTGAGTATATGCAAGCTGCCGGTCTTTGTCGAATCTATTGCCAAACCATGTCTGTATCACCAGGTTCCGTTTCACCAGGCCATTATTTTGCCATGTCAGGCCAGTTTGAGCCCGAAGGCATCTATCTCGCGCTGCCGCTCGAGGGCAGTCCGCTGCTGCTGCAGGCCTGGGGCGAGCACCCCGAATTCCATGCCCGCTACACCTACAATGGCGTACGTCTGAAGGGCCATATCGGCATTGACCTTCAAGCGCCGGCCGGCGCCTGGGTGCTGGCGGCCGACGCCGGCCGGGTAATCGAGATCAGCGTCGAACCCCGCGGCTTTGGCCGCTACATCAAGCTCGAACACAGGTGGGGCGAATCTTTTTATGCCGGCATCACTTCGCCTGCGGTAGATGCCGGCCAGAGCGTGCCACGCGGACACCGGCTCGCCCGCATCGAAAACACGCGCAGCCCGTTTCCTACACATCTACACTTTGCCATTCGCATCACGCCCTACAATCGTTTCGACGGCTGGGGCGGGTTTGCCGATCCACTCCCCTACCTATATGCCCCGCAGCTGGAAACGACGCCGCTTGAGCCTGACGTGGAACGTCTCGACAGCTTGGAAGAAGCCGTTCCGCCTATGCTGGAGGAGATGCCCAACAGCCGGCGTCCTTGAAGACAGTACTAGTCTGTACAAATGGAATTTCTTGATTATTTGGTCTGTGTTATAAGAACTAATATAGTCGTCGTAGTAAGCCCTGTGGAAAAGTGGATAAGTTGCGTGCTGCGGCAGGCATTTGTCTCTATTTAGTAGCTAGCTTGCTGTGGTGCCATATATCCCGTGTACTTGCCGATCTATCACTTAGCCTGCTCGTTTCATATCTTGTGAACAACTGATGCACAACCCGTGCATTGGCAGGTGCAGACCTCTTGTTGACGCTTCTGTGTACTACAACCTGTTGTGTACTTGTGTCGTCGACCTACAACGCTGGGGATGAGCGGGGATAACGCGCCCTTGCGGCGTGGAAAAGTCGGGGTACTTGTCCCCAGTGGGTGTGCACTTATCCACAGGCTTATCCCCATAGTGGTTAGTATTGGACTGCTGACAGTTCATTCAGCATTCTGTGTCTGGTATAATAGAAGTTCATGATGGACGCTGAGGTTCAAGCCTCTCCATATACGGTGCCCGAAGCGATGATACTGGTCGATCGCGCAGAACGAGTGATCGCAGTCGATCCGGCATTTTGTCGCGCTATGGAGATAGATGCCGCTCAGCTGCTTGGCGCATCGCCGGCGGCTGTTGTCGGCGCCGGCGCCTTTGCCGATGTTGTCCAGCCTGCGCTGCACCGCTGCCTGGGCGGTGAGAGTGTGACTCACCAGATCCTGCTGCTGCATCCTGCCTTGGGGTCCCGTCAGTTTAGCGTGACCTATCATCCGTGTGCGGGAGCAGACGGCGCGGCTTTCTTGTGCGCCATGATCCTGCGTGACGTCACCAGCGAGAAGCTGGCGCATGACAGCTTTGTGCTCTATTCGCAGTGGCGCGAGGCGCTAAACGCCATCGATCGCGCCAGCCTCAGCGATCAGTCGCTGCCTGCCATTGCCGCCATTGCCCTGGAGCGCTTGCGATATCTGACCCCCTATCGCCAAGCCTGGGTTGCCGTGATTGAAGACATGGCGCGGGCGGCAGGCTTAGACCTGCCTGCCGTCGTGCGCACCGTTGGCGGTCTCGCCGTGATGGCCTATATGGCGCCGGGGTGGCTACAGCCGCAGAGTGCGGCGGTGGATGATGCGCCGGAGGACGGCACGGCGCCGATCACATTGCGTCTACAGGTGCAGGGTGATTATATCGGCGATCTTGTCGTGCAGCCTTTGGGTGGCCAGGCGTTCAGCCCGGGCCAGATCGAGATGATGCGCGAACTGGCGAATCGCCTGGAGCGCGCCTTGCACAAAACCCTGCTGCGCGAAAAACTCAACCGCTACACGGTAGATCTGGAAAACGCCATTGCGGAACGCACCCATGAGATCGAACGCCGCCGCCAAGCGGCAGAGGGTCTGCGCGAGATTCTAGGTTTTCTCAACGCTAATCGTCCTTTGGGGGAGATCCTCAATCACATTTTTAAGCAGGCCGAGCTGCTGCTGGGCGCCGACGCTATCGCCGTCTTTCGCCCACTCGACGCGGCGCACCCCACCCTGCTGCCCGAGCACTGCATCTTTGCCCACAGTGCTGCAGGAATTTCAGCCGGAATATCGGCCGGCGACCTGCTGGTGGCCCAGGGCGCCGTTACTCTAGCCCTGGAGGAGGCAAAAGCAGTTCCGCACTTCGAAGATCCTGTTACCGGTACGCCGCCAGTGCCCATTATCGCGCGCACCTTGTCGTCCCGATGGTGACCGACCATTCGGTGGTAGGCGTGATCATCTTCTTTTTTGCCGACGAGACTGACCTGGCGCCCGAGTCGCAGGAGCTGGCTGTTGCGCTGGGCGAGCAGGTTGTGCTGGCGATTGAGAGCGCCATGCTGCAGCAGCGAGCGCAAGATGCCACCACGCTCGAGGAACGTGAGCGGCTGGCCCGCGAACTGCACGACGCCGTCACCCAGTCCATTTACAGCTTGACCCTATTTGCCGAAGCCGGCCGTCGCCTTGCCTCTGCCGGCCAGCTAGAACGTGTGCAGGAATATCTCACGCTCTTGGGCGATACGGCCCAGCAGGCGATGAAACAGATGCGGCTGATGCTGTATGAACTGCGCCCGGCCGTCCTCGAGCAGGTTGGCCTCGTACAGGCGCTCACGCAGCGCCTCGATGCGGTTGAACGCCGCGCCGGGATCAACGCTCGTCTGGAAGTGGCGGAGCCGCTGCGTCTCTCGCCGTTTATCGAAGAGAGCCTCTACCGGATCTGCCAGGAGGCGCTGAACAACGCGCTCAAACATTCCTTGGCACGCAATGTCGTCGTGCGGCTGCAGCGCGACGGCAATATCGTGACGCTTGAAGTGTCCGACGACGGCATTGGTTTTGTCCTTGGCCAGCCCGGTGAGGCCAAGATCGATGCTGCCGGCGTAGGACTGAGCCATATCCGTGAGCGCGCCACACGACTCAATGCTGCTCTTGTCATCGAAACTGCTCCCGATCAGGGAACCAAAATCCGTGTGTCGTTGCAGGAATCTGAAGCCGGCGCAACTACGCCTTGGCCGGCGACCGACAGCGTTATCCATTATGACTGGACTTCTTCACACCGAGAGCCAGTGGGAGGGGATCATTGAGCGAGCATATTCGTGTACTGATTGCAGACGACCATAATGTAGTGCGCGGCGGGCTGCGCGCTCTTTTGGAAACCGAGCCCGGCATCCAGGTGATCGGCGAGGCGGCCGATGGCGTCGAGGCCGTGCTTAAGGCGCGTGCGCTGAACCCCGACGTGATCCTGCTCGACCTTGTCATGCCGCGCAAGAACGGCATCGAGGCGATCCAGGATATCAAGATGGAGAACACCGAGGCACGCATCCTGGTGCTCACCAGCTTCTCGGATGACGACAAGGTGTTCGCCGCCATCAAGGCCGGCGCACTTGGCTACCTGCTCAAGGACTCATCCACGCAAGAGCTTATTCAGGCGATTCGTGACGTCTATCACGGCGAGTCTTCGCTGCATCCCGCCATCGCGCGCAAGCTGATCCGGGAGCTGAATCGGCCGGCCGCCAACATGCCGCCGGCCGAGGAGCCGCTGACCGACCGCGAGGTCGAGGTGCTCGTCTTTGTCGCGCGTGGGCTTTCCAACCAGGAGATCGCCGATTCGCTGGTGATCAGCGAGCGCACCGTGCGCACACACGTGAGCAACATCCTGAGCAAGCTGCACCTGGCCAATCGCACCCAGGCTGCACTGTACGCGCTCAAAGAGGGGCTGGCCAGCTTGGACGAGGCCGGCAACCTCATTTGAGCTACCTGGCGCCATGAGGATCCTGCGAAGCCTGCCCGCGCTTTGCCGCGCTTGTCTTCTGCACCTGGCTGCTGTGCGGGTGTTCGGCGGTCGCCAATGTCCCGGGGACTTCTGCCGAAGGCATCGTCGCCCGGGACGGTAACCACCCTCCAATCCATCACTGCGACGCTGCCTGCCGTGACGAACCCTACGATCACGGTACCTACCGCAACACCGCCACCCACTCCTTTGCCCAACCCTTTGGCGCTGATCGATGCCGCAGGGCTCGATTTCGCCGAGCGCCGGATCGTGTCGGTCTACGAGCGCGTCTCGCCATCGGTCGTCAGCATTACGACCCAGGTCATGCGCCAGGACTTTTTCTTCAACGTCGTGCCCGAGGAGGGATCGGGTTCCGGGTTTGTGCTTGACAAGGATGGCCACATCCTCACGAACTATCACGTGATCGAAGGGGCCGAACGGATCGAGGTTGCCTTTGGCGACCAGTTGAGCGCGCCTGCCGACGTCGTCGGCTATGATGCCCGCAACGACGTGGCCGTGCTCAAGGTAAACCTGCCCGCGGCTGCACTTGAACCTGTGGTGCTGGGTGAATCGGACAACCTGCAGGTGGGCCAGTGGGCGATCGCCATCGGCAACCCCTTTGGCCAGTTTGGCCGCACGCTGACCACCGGCGTCATCAGCGCCTTGGGCCGCACGCTGCAAGGGCCTGACGGCCGCACCATCAGCGGCGTGATCCAGACCGATGCCGCCATCAACAAGGGCAACTCCGGCGGCCCGCTGCTCGACTCGAGCGGCCGTGTCATCGGCATCAACTCCGCCATCTTCAGCCCCACCGGCACGAGCGCCGGCGTCGGCTTTGCCGTGCCCGTCGACACCATCAAGCGCATGCTGCCCGACCTGCTCAGCGTCGGCCGCTACCGCCACCCCTGGCTCGGCGTGCGCTACGCCTACAACATCACGGCCGGCCTGGCCGAGGTCCTCAAGCTGCCCACCAATACAGGCCTGCTGCTCGTCCAGCTTTACGAAACGTCGCCATTGGCCGGCGCCGACGTCCTTGGCGCCCAGCGCCAGGATGTGATCGGCAACCAGCGTGTCTACACGGGCGGCGACATCCTGATCGCTGCCGACGGCCAGGCTATCACCAACCTCGACCAGCTTGAGTCCCTGCTCGAAAAGAACTACCGTGTCGGCGACAGCGTCACCCTCACCATCATCCGTGAAGGCCAGACCAAACAGGTCACCGTCGAGCTGGTCGAAGAACCTGCCGACGGCTGATTGGCCCGCTTGTTAATCTGTTCACAACAAAGCTGTAGTCAGAATATACTGTATGCCTTCTGCGTGCGGCGCGAGACTTCTCTTACAGGTTTTGCCTGTGCTACAGGCCGGTCTTCGCGTTCCCTTCAGGAGGCAAATATGAACGAGCGGCGACAAGTGTTGCGGACAGTACCGGCAGTTCTGCTGGCCCTAGGTGTTGGCCTGGCCGTAACACTATGGGGAGGCGGCTCAACTGCCCTGGCGGACGGCACCGTCGAACTGGAGCCAAACGGTCCCTACACGCAGACATTTGATACGTTGGCAACCACGGGGTCGAGCACGGTGCTGCCGCTCGGCTGGAGCTTGCATGAGACAGGCTCAAGCGCCGCAGCGGATGGATCCTACCGGGCGTTTGCTCCGGGAAGCAGCGCCGGCGACACCTACAGTTTTGGAGCCACTGGCAGCAGCGAGCGTGCCCTTGGCAGCTTGCGCAGCAACAACCTGATTCCCCTGATCGGCGTGAAGGTCACCAACAATACTGGCGCTACGATCGACGCGCTGGCGATCGGCTACACCGGCGAGCAGTGGCGGCTGGGTGCGTCCAACCGTGGGCCTGACCAGCTTCACTTCCAGTTCAGCACCGACGCCACAAGCCTCGCTACCGGCACCTGGCAGGACTACGACGCACTAGACTTTTCGAGTCCGGCCACCACCGGTTCGCCGGCGCATTGGACGGCAATGCAGCAGCCAATCGTAAGGCCATCAGCGCTTCGATCCCAGGGTTGAGCATCGCCAACGGCCAGTCTTTCTGGCTGCGCTGGGTTGATGCCGACATCCCAGGTGCCGACGATGGCCTGGCGATCGATGACTTCTCGCTCACCCCGCTCAGCGGGCCCTGCGCCGAGGCCTACACGCCGATCTACCAGATCCAAGGGGTCGGTGCAACGGCGGCCATTACCGGCACGGTCACCACGCAGGGCGTGGTCGTGGGCGACTACGAAGGGCCGTCGCCCGCCCTGCGCGGCTTCTATCTGCAGGATGCCAGTGGTGACGGCAATCCAACGACGTCGGATGGTATCTTCGTCTTTAACGGCAGCAATGCCGACAGCGTCAACCTGGGCGACGATGGTGCGCATTACGGGCAACGCAGGTGAGAACCAGGGGCAGACACAGATCTCGGTAACGCCCACGAACATACTCACGTGCGGCACTTGGTTCCGTTGCGCCAGTGGACGTGACGCTGCCGCTGTCTTCGGGCACACAGTTGGAGCAGTTTGAGGGTATGCTGGTCCGCTTTCCTCAACCGCTCTACGTCACCGAGCATTTCCAACTGGGCCGCTTTGGCCAGGTCGTGCTCTCCTCTGGTGGGCGCCTGGCGCAGCCAACTAACATTGTCGCTCCCGGCACACCTGCTCAGGCACTGGAGGCGGCCAATGACGCTCAACCGCATCGTCCTTGACGATGCCTCGCAGGCGCAGAATCCGGACCCGATCGTCTTTGGCCGCGGCGGCCAGCCGCTTTGCGGCAAGCAATACGCTGCGCGGCGGGGATAGCGCTGACGGGATCGTGGGCGTGATGACCTTTACCTGGGGCGGCAATCAGGCCAGCCCCAATGCGTACCGGGTGCGACCGATCAATGCCCTGGGAGGTGCGCCGACTTTGTGCCCGCCAACCCGCGCCCTGCCGATGCATCCGCCTGTGAGCGGCCGTGCTGCGCGTGGCAGGCATGAACCTGCTCAACTTCTTCAACACGTTTGACGGGCTCCCCGACCAGGTGGACAACTGCCGCAATGGCGCGGGAGGGGCGGCCACCGACTGCCGCGGGGCTGACACGAAGGCTGAGTTCGACCGCCAATGGCCCAAGACAGTGGCGGCGATCACCAGATCAGGCGCTGATGTGATCGGCGTCATGGAGCTGGAAAACGACGGCTATGGGCCGGACAGCGCGCTGCGCTTCCTGGTCGACCAACTAAATGCGGCAACGGCGCCTGACACTTATGCTTTCGTGGACGTCGACGCCGCAACCGGCCAGGCCAACTCGCTCGGCACGGATGCAATTCGCGTAGGAATCCTCTACAAGCCGGCCAAGGTAACGCCCGTCGGCCGCACGGCGGTCTTGAACACTCCCGCGTTTGTCACCGGCGGCGACGGCGAAGCGCGCAATCGCCCGGCGCTAGCGCAGGCCTTTGAGGAGAACGGGACCGGCGAGCGCTTCATCGTCAGCGTCAACCATCTCAAGAGCAAGGGCAGCGCCTGCGCGGCACCGGATACGGGCGATGGCCAGGGCAACTGCGCCGCCGTGCGCACCGACGGCTGCGAACCTGCTCGCGCAATGGCTGGCGGCTGACCCCACCGGCACGGGCGATCCGGACGTACTGCTGGTCGGTGATCTGTAATTCGTACGCGCAGGAAGACCCGATCACTGCCCTGCAGAACGCCGGCTACACCAACCTGATCGAGCCTCATTCAACGGGAGCGAGGCGTATTCTTATGCCTTTGACGGCCAATGGGGCTATCTTGACCATGCCCTGGGCAGCGCCGGCCTTGTTCCCGCAGGTCGCATGCTGTCGCCGACTGGCATATCAACGCCGACGAGCCTGCCGTGCTGGACTACAACACCGACTTCAAGACGCCGGCGCAGCGCCAGTCGCTCTACGCACCCGACGAGTTCCGGATTTCCGACCACGACCCGGTCCTGGTCGATCTCAACCTGGCGCCGGCTATATCACCGCCGCTGCAGCTGCCCTGCCCACAACGGGCGGTGATCCGTTTAACGTCTGGGTGCTGCTCACCACAGTGCTGGTGCTGCTAGTGCTTGGGAGTCAGTGTTCGTTGTCGCCCGGCGCAGCGCTACCTGACGACATAGGGGACCTGGGCTACCGCTGTGCCAGCAAATTGACCGCGTCGCGCAGCATGGCCGCGGCCGTCGGCAGCGGCTCGCGCTCCCAGATCTTGTAGAACATCAGGCCATAGAGGTCGCTCTGCAACTCGATGCCCATCTCCCAGCCGTCGCACTGGCCGAGGAAGCTGTGCAGCGGCACGATCGTGGGCCGCACGGACAACGCATACCCGCTGTCCGTGCGCTCGGCGCGCGCCACCAGCTTGATCGTGTTGCCCGAACTGCGGGCGGCACGCAGGTCTTCGGCCGTCACCTGCGTGATGCCCTGGACGGTCACATCGGCCAATGTTACCGAGATACCCAGGAAGCTGTTGGCGATGATCACCAGCTTGTTGGCCGTATCCCACCCCTCCACGTCCAGCGTCGGGTCGGTTTCGGCAATGCCGCGCTGCTGGGCCTCGGCCAAGGCGTCGGCAAATGAGCGCCCGGTCCCCATCTCGGCCAGGATGAAGTTGGTGGTGGCGTTGAAGATCCCTGCCAGCGTGGTGATGTCGGCCGCCACGAGGTCGCGCTGCCCGATGTTGATCACCGGCAGCGCACCGCACACGGTGGCGCTGTAGCCAAGGCTTGCGCCGTGCGCCTGCGCCAGGGCCTGCAGCTCGGCAAACGCCAGCACCAGCGGCCCCTTGTTGGCCAGCACCACCGGAATGCCGCGCCGCAAGCTGGTTCGCGTCACACTCAGTCCTGGCTCTCCCGTCTTCAGATTGACCGGCGAGGCTTCCAGCACCAAGTCTACGGCCAGCTCCTCCAGCACCTGCGCCGGCGTCTGCCCGGCCTGGAATCCGGGCAGAGCCGCCACGCGCCCGCCGCCTTCCTTGTGCAGCCGCGTCGCCGCGGGGTCGTACCCCTGGGGGTTTACCGCCACGCCGCTGCTGTCCGCCACGCAGACGACGCGGAAGGCGAGCCCATATTGATCCGCCAGCCGCTCGCCCTTGGTTTCGAGAATGCGCAAAAAGCCGCGGCCGACATTCCCAAGGCCGATCAGCGCGCCACGATCTGCACCGGATTTGCTCCATGCTGCATTCGAGGCTCGTTCACTCGTGGTTACTTTCGGCCGTGCTCGCTTTCTGACCAGTTCGGCAAAGCGGGCAAAGAGCAGGTCGGCATCGTGCGGGCCGGGGCTTGCCTCCGGGTGATACTGCACGCAGAAGACAGGCCGGTCGGTCAGGCGCAGGCCTTCGACCGTGCCGTCGTTGAGGTTGCGATGCGTCACTTCGACATTCGGCGGCAGCGTGCTGTCGTCTACGGCATAGTTGTGGTTCTGCGCCGTGATCTGCACGTTGGTGGCGTCGACATCGCTCACCGGCTGGTTGCTGCCATGGTGCCCGAACTTGAGCTTGTAGGTCTTCGCCCCCAGCGCCAGGCCGATGATCTGGTGGCCCAGGCAGATGCCAAAGATCGGCTTCCTGCTCGCCAGCAGCGCTGCCACCGCCTGCGCCGCATACGGCACGCCGGCCGGATCGCCCGGCCCGTTGCTCAAAAAGATGCCGTCCGGCTGCCAGCGCCAGCACTTCTTCGGCCGTCGTGTGCGCCGGGACCACAGTCACCCGCAGGCCGTGCGAGGCCAGCCGGCGCAGGATGTTGTGCTTGATGCCAAAGTCGTAGGCCACGACGTGCGGCACTGGCCTGGGACGCTCAGCAGCCGCGTCTGCCGGACGCACCTGCCGGCCGCTGCTGCGTGCCTTGTCGTGGCCGGCGGGAACCGGCGTCCACGCCGCGCCCGTGGTGTCCAGCCAGTGATATGTCTCCTGGCAGGTGACCTCGCTCACCAGGTCGCGACCGTCCAGCCCTTCCCAGCCGCGCGCCAGCGCCAGCAGCTCCTCGACGTCACAGCGGCCGTCGGTGGAGAGCGCCGCCCGCAGCACGCCCTTCTCGCGCAGCAGGCGCGTCAGCGCGCGCGTGTCCACCTCGCTGATGCCCGGGATGCCGTGGCGTGCCAGGTAGTCGGGCAGCGTCTCGTTGGCGCGCCAGTTCGACACCACGGGGCTGACCTCGCGCACGATGAAAGCCGTCACCTGCGGCCGGTCGGACTCCACGTCCTCGGCGTTGACGCCCGTGTTGCCGACATGCGGCAGCGTCATGCACACCATCTGGCCGCGGTAGGAGGGATCGGTGATCACCTCCTGGTAGCCGGTCAGGCTGGTGTTGAAGACCACTTCGCCCACCACTGTCGTCTGCGGCGCCAAAGCCCTCGCCGCGCAGCACCGTGCCGTCCTCCAGCACAAGAATCGCTTCCATGCGCCTTCTTTCCTGCGGGACTGCGCTTCCGCCGTCCTGCTTACTCCTGTTTGCCGGCCGACCGCTGCCGTTGCGGTTGATCGCCACGAGCGCCTCTTCGTCTTCGAGCTGGCCTGCGACTCTGCCGGCTTTTGCTTGTAGGCCAGCTTCAAGGCTGCCACTCGCTCCACTTGAGCAGGTGGCTCCACGCCGGCGTGCTGCGCCCGTTGTCGCCAGCACCCGGCTTCTCCACCAGGTTCATCAACACTGCCACCTCGTCACAGCGGTGGAACTTGCGGCAGAAGATGCAGGCCTGCCAGACCTTGGGGCTGATGCTCCAGCGGTCCACGACCTCGAAGCCGAGCCGCACAAAGAAGTTCTCGCGCAGCGTCAGCGCGCAGACCTGTTCAAACCCGCGCATGCGTGCCATCTGCACCAACTCCAGCACCAGGTAACCGCCCAGCCCCTTGCCCTGCTGGCTCTCGTGTACTGCCAGCGAGCGCACCTCGGCCAGCGTACTCGTGAGCGGCACCAGCGCGCCGCAGCGCAAGAATCGGCGGCGCAGCAGGCCGTGCAGCTCTTCTTCGACGGCTACCAGCCAATCCTCAAGCGTGTGGCGCACGCTCTCTTCCGTGCGCGGCAGCATGATGTCCTGGCCTGCGTAGCGGTTCACAAGCTCCACAATCGGCGAAACGTCGGCTTCCTCCGCCGGACGAATCATGATCGGCATTTCTTCTGTGTTTACCCCCTGTCAGACAGACTGCAGCGCCTGTTCGAGGCGCACGACGACTTGCTTGATTTCTTCCTCGGTGATCACCAGCGGCGGCACGAAGCGCAGCACGTTTGGTCCTGCGCTGACGATCAGCACGCCTTCCTCGTAGCCCTTGTTGATGACCGGCGCTGCTTCGATGTCCAGCTCGACGCCCACCATCAACCCCTCGCCGCGCACGGCCACAATGTGCGGGCTGTTGATCTCTTCGATCAGCTCGCGCAAGCAGTTCGCCCTTGGCGCGCACGTCGGCCAGGAACTGCGGCTGTGCCACGCGCTCGACGACGTGCTTGGCCACGTGCGTGACGTAGCGGGCCGCCGGCAAAGGTGCTGCCGTGGTCGCCCTTCTGCATCACGTCCGCCACCTTCTGGCGCACGAGGATCGCCCCGATCGGCAGGCCGCCGGCCAGCGGCTTGGCGGCGGTCAGGATGTCCGGCTCAAAGCGGCAGTGGCCCGGCGTGCAGTTCTCGTCGTTACAGTAACGATCGCAGTAGCCCTGGTGTGCCCAAAAATAGCCGGTGCGCCCCACGCCGCACTGTACCTCGTCGTACACCAGCAGCGCGTCGAACTCGTCCGCCAGCGCCCGCAGCCCGGCGAGGAATTCGGGTGTGGCCACGTGGATGCCGCCTTCGCCCTGGATCGGCTCGACCAAGATGGCGCAGACGCTGTCGTCCATCTGCGCGCGGGCGCTCGCAAGGTCGTTGAATTCGGCAAAACGCACGCCGGGCATCAGCGGCTTGAACGGGTCCTGGTACTTGGGCCGCGGCGTCGCCGCCAGGCTGCCCATCGTGCGGCCGTGAAAGGCGTTGGTAAAGGCGAGGATATTGACCTTGTCTTCACGGCCGTCGCGTCTGCCGTAGCGGCGCGCAAACTTGATCGCGCCTTCGTTGGCCTCGGCGCCGCTGTTGCAGAAGTGCACCTTGTCGGCAAAGCTGGTTTCGCACAGAAACTGTGCCAGCGCCGCGTGGGGGGCCGTGTGGTACAGGTTGCTCACGTGGAGCAGCCCGCTCGCCATCGCCTCGCCCATCGCCTGTTGAATGCCTGCATCGCCGTAGCCCAGGGCGTTGACCGCAATCCCCGCTACACAGTCGATGTAGGCCTTGCCCTTCCGTGTCGTACACGTGCTGCCCTGCCCGCGCTCGAGCACAAATGGTGCGCGGCCATAGACGCCTACTACATAATCGTGCTCGCGTGCGACAACCTCTTGTGCGTCCACTTTCTTCTCCCCTCAGGCTGCTCCAATAATGCCGGTGCCCGTGCCATCCTGCACCCCGGCCAGGTTCGTGATCACCGCCTGCGCCACGCCCCCGCGCACCGCCTCAATGGCGCTGCGCACCTTGGGGATCATGCCGCCAAAGATAATGCCTTCCTCGATCCAGCTCTCCGCCTGCCCCGCGGTCACGGCGCGGACCACCCGGCCCGCGACCAGAATGCCCGGCACGTTGGAGATAAAGACCAGCTTGATCGCCCCCAACTTGGCGGCAATGGCAGTCGCCGCATGGTCGGCATTGACGTTGTAGCTCAGCGCGTCGAGCGCGCCAAAGCTGATCGGGCTGACCACCGGCACGATCTTGGCGGCGATCAGCGTGCGCAGGAGGTAGTCGTCCACATCTCGCACCTCGCCCACGCGCCCGAGGTCGCCCAATGGGTGCCACATCTTTTCCACGTAGATCGTGCCGTCGTCCACGCCGCTGATCCCGGCGGCCCGAATGCCGGCGTTGACCAGCAGCCGCACGATGCGCTTGTTCATCAGCCCGCTGAGCACCATCTCCGCCACATCAAGGCTGGCCTCGTCGGTTACGCGCAATCCCTCGATGCGCTGCTCGGCAATCCCCAGCTTTGCCCCCAACTCGGTGACGGCCTTGCCGCCGCCGTGCACGATCACCGGAAAGTGCCCCTCGGCGATCACGGCCTGCACGGCCTTGACCAGCCCAAATAGAAATGATCTCGTCGTCCAGTTCGTTGCCGCCGACCTTGAGCACTACCACATAGGGTTCAGGGGTTTCCGCTGCGGGTTGTTCCATCGCTTGGGCACCTGTTTCTTGTGCATCGCCCATCAGATCAGCCCCATCGTCTCGGGCAGCCCGGCTGCCACGTTAAAGCACTGGATCGCCTGGCCGCTCGCACCCTTGACCAGGTTGTCGATCGCCGCCACGATGATGTAATCCGGCCCATCCACGTCGTCCGGATTGGCGGGCGTAATGCTGATGGCGCAGCGGTTGCTGTTGGCCACATGGCGCACTGTTGCGAGTTGGTCGGGGGGCAGCACTTGGACAAACGGTTCGCCGGCGTAGATTGTGCAGTACAGGTCGCGTATATCGGCGTGGCTGACGCCCTGCGGCACGCTGACGTACATCGTGCTGAGAATGCCGCGATTGATCGGCAGCAGATGCGGTGTGAAGGTAAAGCGGTAAGCGGTGGGGTAGTCGCCGGCCCCGTCGAGCACCAGTTCCATCTCGGCAATGTGGCGGTGGCGGTAGCCGACGCTGTAGGGAGACATATTCTCGTTGGCTTCGACAAAGAGGTAGGGCAGCTTGAGCGAGCGCCCGGCGCCGCTGACAGAGCTCTTGCTGTCGACGATCACGCGTTCGCTCAGCCAGCCGGCCTTTGCCAGTGGATACAGGCCCAGGTTGACGCTGGTGGGATAGCAGCCGGGATTGGCGATCAACTGTGCGCCGCGGATCTGGCTGCGGTTTACCTCGCACAGCCCATAGACAAACGACGCCAGCAGTTCCGGCGCCGTGTGCTCCTTGCCATACCATTTTTTATAGGCGGCAGCGTCGGGCAGCCGAAAGTCGGCGCTGAGGTCCACCACGCGCACCCCGTGGCGGCAAAGCGTTTGGCCGCCTCGATCGACTCGCCGTGGGGCAGGCAGAGGAAGACCACATCGACCTCGTCAGCACGGTTGAATCCTTCCGCCAAGGGGATCAGCGGGTAGTCCCACGGCACAGGGTGGACGTCCGACAGCCGTTTGCCGGCGCTGTTCTCACTGGTAATCCACCCAACCTCCAGCTCGGGATGGCGCTGGATCCACTGCACAAGCTCGCTGCCGGTATAGCCGGTAGCCCCTGCAATGCCTGCTCGCTGCATGATAATTGCTCCAAATAAAAAAAGCCCTCCGTCTGGAGAGCCTTGCCGTCTTGATCAGTCCGATCCCGCGCGCAGATTCCAGATGTGGGTCACCCGCTCGTCTTCCTCATCCTAAAGCGCAGAATTTTACAAGGGCAAAGGTTTGGCGTCATGGTGTCGCAAGTGTAACATGACCTATATGGGGTGTCAATTAGCCGGCCCGTTTTTTAATGCGGCACCATTTGCGGCACCCACTCGTAGGTTTAGATAGGGATGGATGCAAAATGAATACCAAAAATACGCGTGTGATTCTTGTTCGCCATGGCGAAACCGAAGCGAACCTGCTGCAAATGTGGCATGGCTCGCTTGATGCGCCGCTCACCGGCACGCGGCCGCACCCAAGTTGCCGCCACCGCCGCCCGTTTTGCCGAATGTGCCAGGCACCAGCAGATCGACATGCTCTATGTCTCGCCGCTGCCCGCGTGCGCGCAGCACGGCGGCAGCGATCGCCGCTGCCATTGGCTTGACGCCGATCGTCGAGGACGGCCTGCGCGAGTTCAGCATTGGCGACTGGGAAGGGCGCACCTACCGCGACCTGATCGACAACGAACAGCTGTGGCATCGCTGGGCGATCGACCCTACCTTTACGACCGCCCAACGGCGAGTCGCCGGTCAGCTTTGGCGAGCGCGCCGTCGCCGCCTTGGAGGAACTTGCCGCCCGCCACCGCCACCAGACCCTCGTCGCCGTCAGCCACGGCGGTTTGATCGGCGCCGTCCTCGACGCCTGGATCGGCGACCGTTCGGGCGACTGGATCCGGTGGGAGCCGCACAACTGCGCCGTCAGCGTACTCGACTGGGATGGCGACCGCTGGTACGGCACGCTCGTCAACGACATCGGGCATATTCCTGCCCGAGGCCATTATCCACGAGCGCCCCGACTATCACGAGGAACCTGAAGCCGCCGATTACGCCGACTAGCGGCTCTTCCATCTAATCGCGCGGCAATGTAACGACAAACTCAGTGCCCACCTGAGGGGTGCTGGCCACCTCGATGGCACCGCCATGGGCAGTGGCAATGTCCGCCGCGATCGCCAATCCCAGGCCTGCACCGGGCAGCGAGCGGGCAGCATCGGCACGGTAAAAGCGGTCAAACACGTGCGGCAGGTGCTCGGGTGCTATCCCCGGCCCCGAGTCGGCCACAGTCACGCGCCAGCCATTCTCGCACGCTGCGACGCCGATCTTGACGCTGCCCTCAGCCGTGTACTTGATGGCGTTGTCCACAAGGTTTACGAACATGCGGGCCAGCTCGTCGCCGTCGCCCCTGACCATGAGTATTGGCGGCGTTGCGCAGACCAGGACGATGCCTTTGATTTCGGCCAGCGGCTGCATGGATTCACATACGTCGTTCAAGAGCTGCGCCAGGTTGACGGGCTTACAAACAGGCGCACCAATGGCGGCATCGCTGCGCGCCGATCGGAGCAGATCGCTTGCCAAATGCTGCAGCCGCGCGGTCTCCTCCGCAATATCGTCCAGGGCCTGCCGGTACTCGGCGGTTGAACGCGGGCGCGCACGGACCACGTCCAAAATAGCCTGCATCGCCGCTAAGGGCGTGCGCAGTTCGTGCGAGGCGTCGGCTGTGAACTGGCGCTCACGCCGGAAACCTTCCTCAAGCCGATCAAGCATCGCATCCAGCGTATTCGCCAGCCGGCCTAGTTCGTCGTCGCCGGCGGGCAAGTCAAGGCGCGCCGTCAAATCGTGCGTCGAGATGTGCTGCACGGTCCGCGTTATCTGGTCGACGGGCGCAAGCGCACGACCGGCCAGGAAATAGCCGCCTGCCACGCTCACCACGATTAGCAGCAGTGCACCCATCGTCAACGCAGCCGATAGCTGATCGAGCGCACCATTCACTAGGCTCAGATCCTCGCCGACTTGCAGCATGCCGACAACCTGACCGTCGTCCTGCAAGGGTGTCGTATACGTGCGAACTGTGCGCCCGTCTGGCTGAACCAGGGTCGAAAAGCCGCGTGCGGAGTCCGGACCAGAATCCGGCACGGAATTCGGTGTTGGCAAGGGCGCAAGGGCGCTGCCTGGTGGCCCAAACTCGGCCAGCAGCGTGCCGTCCCTGTCATACAGCCGGATGAGCAGGCTGCGTCCGTCCAACCCCGATGCTGCCGGCGCCAGTTCCGGCATCCCCTCGTTTGGCCAGATTTGGCCCCCTTCTATGGCTACGGCGGCAGTAATCTGTATGGCGCTGAGACGTAGGGTGTCGTCTACCATGCCATGCAGCTTTTGCGCCATGCTCAAGTAGACGGCTGCCTCCAACAGCACCAGTGTCAGGGCCACAAATCCGGCGATCCACAGCGCAATTCGCCAGCGCAGTGTGCCAAAGCGCCGGCGCGCGGCGCTAAACCAACTCATCGGCGTCCTCGGCAAGGCGATAACCAGCGCCGCGCACCGTATGGATCAGCTTGACCGCTTCCCCATCGTCAATCTTGCGGCGCAGATTACGAATGTAGACATCGATGACGTTTGATTCGTTATCGCTTTCGTAACTCCATACATGCTCGGCGATCACCTTGCGTGTCAGCAGCCGGCCGGGTTCGCGCAGCAGGCACTCCAAGATAGCATATTCCTTGGCGGTCAATTCGATGACCCTGGATCCACGGGTTACTCGGTGTGTCGTCGTGTCAAGCCGCAAATCACCCAGTAACAGCACAGGCGACCGCAGCACTGCGGCGCTGCGGCGACCCAACGCCCGCAGCCGCGCCAGCAGTTCTTTGACGGCAAACGGCTTTACCAAGTAGTCGTCGGCCCCTGCATCCAGGCCGGCGACGCGATCGTCGATCGCGTCGCGTGCGGTCAGCATCAGGATGGGAGTGCGAACCCCAATTCTCCGCGCCTCGCGACATACGCCTATGCCGTCCAGCCCCGGCAGCAGCACGTCGAGTACGATCAAGTCGAACGTCACCGCTTGGAGCCAGTCCAGTGCCTCGCTGCCCGAATAGGAGACGTCGACAGCATACCCCTGCTCCTCGAGCCCACGCTTCACATAGGCTGCGATCTTGTGTTCGTCCTCGACCAGCAATACTCGCACGTACGTGTGCTCCCATCGCCCAATCCAGCACCGCGCAATCTATTATATCCTACATTTCACGCAGCGCCTCCACCACTCGCAGCTGGGCCAGGCGCCGCGCGCTGATCCAGGCGCCGGCGCTCATGCCGACCACCACAAGCACACCCAGCGTCGCCAGTTCCATGCCCGGGAATGCCAGCTCACGCGCAGGGATCGTGAAGATGACACCCAGCAGCATGACGAGCAGCTGCGCCAGGCCGATACCTACTGCAAAACCGATCACGATGCTAAGGCTGCCGATGGTTGCTGCCTCGGCCAGCAGGAAACGGCGCAGCTGGCTCAGGTTCGCTCCGAGCGCACGCATGGCGCCAAATTCGCGCTGCCGTTCCGCAATCATCGCCAGTAGAAAGATGGCCAGTCCCACTGACGTAACCAGGAGCGTATAGAGGCGTTCCATGGCGCCAAGCCCTTCCAGATTAAGCGAAGTCAGCGAGCTGGACTCGATCTTCACGACAGTCTCCGTGTTTTGTACGCGCACAGGCATCACATTCTTGTATTGCGCTGCCAGACCTGTCGGCAACCCGTGTGATTGTCTCCGGGCTGCCGTCTGTCCTGAGCAAGAAAGAAGTCCATGGCCGGATTGCCCGAACTGGCTGATCATGAATTCTCTGTTGAGGATGAAGTCCGAATCCTGTGCCGATGTGGGGAAGTAGACGAACAAGCCAACGGCTTGGGCCTGCACATCTGTGTAACTGTTGGTTACCCGGTTATAGAGATGCAGAAGCACGGGGTCGCCGACAAGTATGTTGTACTTCTCCGCCTGCTCGACTGAGATCAACACGCCGTTAGGTGTTGCCGCCAGTGCATCCAGCATTGCACTGCGCCGAGCCCGGGGCATAATTGGCGTTGCGGTTGGCCATGGCATCGATGGTCTGCTGCGCTGCTCCGTCGACAAAAAAGCTGTCAGGCAGATATGCTACCTGTTCGAACGAGTGCACGTCGATGCCGTAGACGGTATTCTTTTCAGACCCTACCAGCGCTTGCGTGTCGCGCACCACGCCGGTGACGCCCCTCACGCCCGGCACCATTAGCTTCTCGGCAAACTCCGCAATCTGCGGTGTGTTGAGGGCCGGCGTAAAGCGGATGTCGGACCCGACAATGTACTGGGCGTCCAGCTGTTTCTCTGTAGTGTAGGTCTGTTGAAAGATAGCCAGGCTGACGCCAAAGGAAAGCGTCAAGGCAATGACCGCAGTTGCCGCACTCACGCGTGCGCGCGCGGCGTACCACCGACTTACCCGCCACCTCACCGATTTCGCCAAAGGCAGTTTTGAACCCGCGGGCAATCTGCGGCCCTGCCTTGACCAGGCCGCTTTCCACCAGGCGCAGCGTCAGCAGAATCAGGCCCATCCAGGCAAAGAAGGGGGCCAGGAACAGGTAGAATGAGAGCTGCACGGCAGTTCCTTCATTGGCCGTCGGCTTGAAGCCACCGTTGAGCTGGAGCACGACCAAGATCACCGCCGCTGCCAATAACAGGATGATATCCAGATAGCTGCGTTTCCAGAAGGGAGCCATTTCCACACGGCGTGTTGATCGTCTTTCCTGGATGATCTCCCGCCGCAATGCGCCGTAGCTGGGCAGAAATGCCGCCAGGAACGTCAGTACCAGCCCTGCGAGAAAGGCGATTGCCACCGAATTGCCGAACAGCCGCCAGTCAAAGCCCTGCGCCAGTGGGTTCAGTTCACTTGCCATCTGGCCGCTGGCGCTGACCAGGAGCGCAAGGAGGCCAAAGGCGATGCCAAGTATCGAACCGCCTATGGCCAGCAATACCGATGCCGCTGCAATGATCAATGTAATCTGGCGTGGCGTGGCCCCACGCGTGCGCAGCAGACTCAACTCGCGGCGCTGGGCTGCGGCGAACAGCTCGGCTGCGAACTTGGCCAGATAGGCGGCTAAGGCTACCCCTGGCAGCCCGAGAAAGATAAACAGGATCTTGGCTGAAAGTATGTCTGCCTTGGCCGTCTGGAATGTAGCGGACAGATTGTCGACAGCTTTGAGCTGGCCGGAGAACTGCCGCTCTACCGTGCGCCGCATACTTTCCGTATGCTGCGCCGCCAAGGTTGGGTCGGCGGGGAGCAGTGTCCGATCAATCTTGACATGCAGTTGGGGATCAAGCACGACCGCACCAGGCGGCGGGGCGTCGGCGAGATTGGCTGCGCGCACCGCCAGTGGGGCCCCCAGGTTGGCCGCAAACCACCCCGCATCCACGACCACTACATCGGCGACGATCGCGTTTTCGGCGTTATTCGTCAGGGCAAACAGCGCATCGGCGTTATCCATGTTGATGATGCCGCTGACCGGCAGAGTGACGGGCGCAGCAATGCCGTCAAAGGTGAGCATGAGTTCGTCACCCACCTTCAGCTTCTGGACAATCGCCATGGCCTCGCTCACCATGACACTGCCGGCTGCAAACCCGCCGGAGCTGGTCTGGAGCACGTCGAAGGTATCAAAATAGCTCGGCTGGAGTGCAAACATGCGGCCAACCGGCGAAGGCTGTGTCCCGCCGGCCTTAATGGCGCTGGTAAAGTCGGCCGCCGTCACAGGCTCAACTCCAAGCACACCGCGCTGAGCCGCGACAGCAGCTACCGCCGTAGTTGGATCAAAATCGGGCTTTACAGCATGGGCAATGATATCCAGCTTTACCGGCGCCAATGCCGTGGCCGTCATCTCGCGGCCGGTCGCGTCGACGAAGAACAGGATGCCGGACAGCAGACCGACGGCCAGCGCCAGGCCAAACAGGTAGGTTCCGGTGCGGCGTCGATTGCGCGCCACCAGATACCAGGCATATTGGACTATCATTGCATCCTCCCTTCTCCTGCTGCTTGGACCGCTGGTCCTGCCGCAACTTCCATGCCCACAATCTGGCCGTCGCGCAGGTGGAGAGTGCGATCTCCGCACGCGCCGCGCTCTCTGGATCGTGGGTCACCATCACCAGGGTCAGGCCGTGCCGGCGCGCAATGGATTCCAAGGCATCAAGCACCTCCGCTGCCGTCGTACTGTCCAGATTGCCCGTTGGTTCATCGGCCAGCAGCAGCGCCGGCCGGTTCGCCAGGGCACGGGCGATGCCGACCCTTTGCTGCTCGCCGCCCGATAGTTCCTCCGGCAGGTGCTCGGCCTTGGCTGTCAGCCCGACCAGGGCCAGCAGTTCTGCAGCACGCGCGCGGCGATCGACCGGCGCTACGTCGTCCAGCAGCAGCGGAAACTCCACGTTTTCGCGTGCTGTCAACACGGGAAACAGGTCGTGGCGCTGGAAGATAAAGCCCATCTTGCTGCGCCGCAGCGCAGCCAACTGCTCTTCGTTGAAATGCGCCAGGTCATGACCGTCGAGCAGTACCTGCCCGGCCGTCGGCTGGTCAAGCCCACCGATCAGGTTGAGCAGCGTCGATTTGCCGCAGCCGCTTGGCCCCATGATAGCCACGAATTCACCGCGCTGCAGCGTGATATCGACTGCACAGAGTGCCGCAATGACGTTGCGACCCACGCGATACTCGCGAGTTAGCCCTTTTGTGCACAGCAGCATGTCAGACATAGTATTCCTCCACAGCCGTCATCCGTCCGTCTGCAATGGCAACCTGGCGCCTGGCGCAGGCGGCAACCGCCTTGTTGTGCGTCACCACAACCAAGGTCAGATTGCGGCTCACATTTAGCGCTGCGAGCAGCTGCATGATGCGCTCGGCCGTATGCGAGTCCAACTCGCCGGTCAATTCATCGGCCAACAGCAGATCCGGCTCGTTGGCCAGCGCCACGGCAATCGCCACCCGCTGGCGCTCGCCGCCCGACAGCAATGCAGGCCTGTGCTGCAAGCGCTGCGCCAGGCCGACCTCGTCGAGCAGCTCGGCGGCACGCCGGCTGGCGTGCTTACGCCCGGCAATCTGCATGGGCAGCGCCACGTTCTCCAACGCCGTCAAGAAGGGCACCAGGTTGTCTGCCTGGTAGATGATGCCGATCTTTCGGCGCCGGTACTGCGCGCGCTCGCGTTCGGTGAGACGGGCAATATCCGTCCCGTCCACGACTACGCGGCCCGCGCTGGGGACGGCGAGCCCTCCGATTAAGCTTAGCAGGGTGCTCTTGCCCGCACCCGAACGGCCCGTAATGGCGATGAAGTCACCGGACTCAACCTGTAGATCCGCCCCGCGCAGTGCAACAGTCTCGATCTCGCCCTCCCGATAGATCTTGTAGAGCTCGTGGAGAACGACTGCAGCTGTCCTTGTCGCATCCATGTCGAGCTTCTCCTACTCGCTCAGCTTGAGCGTCAGGGCAATATCGCGCACGCCTTCGCGGTCGTACAGGTTTTCTGGGCCTACTACCGTAAGGACTGCCAGTCGGCCGCCGCCGATGGGGATGTAATAGCGTTCGTTGTGGGCTGTAAACTCCTTGCCGGTCACCGCTGACTTGCCGTTGGCCTCGAAGCCAAGAACGGTGGCGCCTTGCACTTCGGTGGAGGGCGCCAGGCCCAGTTGTTTGAAGCCCGGATAAGCTGCCTCTACACTCGCCACATCGTTTTGCGCATATGCCATGGCATCCATACCTTCGGCCAGTGTCGCAAACTCCAACGTCATGCTGCTGTCACCACCGGTAAACTTCACACCATCTTTGACGGTTACATCCTGCTGCCACGGGCTCGGATGACCGATGGCGAAGCCTTGACTGGCGTCTGCATGTGTCACCAGGGCAGCTTCGACGCCACCTTCTTCACCCTCCCCTTCGCCACTGGTCGCAGCCGGTGCCGCCGTGCCGCAGGCAGCGAGCAAGGCACTTGTGAGCACAATCAGCAGTGCATAGATCACTGGGCGCATCTTTGCCATGGTCTTCCTCCAAGCGTGAAATAATCAACCATCCGCTGCACCCGCTGCGCAGCGGCATCCCCAGCATAGCCAGCCCACATGAAATCCAGATGAAGCGTTGCACTACGCTTCTCTTAAGTAATAAAGATATCTAAAATTCGGCATTGACTTTGGATATTCCATCTGCTAGACTGACCAGCATCAATTTCTGCTTAAGGAAGTCAGGGTGTCAAGACCGAGCACCCTAGCAGGTTGATAGTCCCGCACAGACGAATCGCGTTTCGTTTTTTCTCTAGCGTTGCGGCTGTTGCACGCCGGAGGTTGGCTGGGAAAGTACATCCATTTACCCTTTGCTCCACGAGCGGCGGTAAATGCATGTGCATCCGGCCTCCGCGGTGTATCAGCCTGTTTCGACTCACCATCCACGATAAAACGGGTGTACGGCGGCATCCACTTGCTGCCTGCACATAGGCGTCCGTTCTCGTTCCCGGTTCTTGGTTCACAACAGGATACGTAAGGAGATTGTCTGCCATGATGCGCTGGATTGTCGAATCAAGCATGCGGCTGCGATACCTGGTTATCACTGTCGCCGTCATTCTGCTCGCCTTTGGGCTCGCGCAGCTGCGTGACATGCCCGTCGACGTTTTTCCGGAATTCGACCCGCCCATGGTCGAGGTGCAGACCGAAGCCCTTGGCCTCTCCGCCACCGAGGTGGAATCCCTGATCACGGTGCCGATGGAGGGTAACCTGCTCAACGGCGTTGCCTGGCTTGATCACATCTATTCAACATCGGTCACCGGGTTGTCGTCCATCCTGCTCATCTTCGAACCAGGCACCGATCCCATTCGAGCCCGCCAGATGGTGCAGGAGCGCCTGACCCAGTCCCATGCGCTGCCGAATGTCTCTAAGCCGCCCGCCATGATCCAGCCGCTGTCGACGACGAGCCGCGTCATGATGGTCGGGCTGTCATCGGATACCCTCACGCCGATCGAAATGGGTGTGCTGGCGCGCTGGACGGTTCAGCCCCGCCTGATGGGTGTACCCGGCGTGGCGAACGTGGCGATCTGGGGCCAGCGCGATCGCCAGCTGCAGGTGCAGGTAGACCCGGCACACCTGAAGGAGCAAGGTGTAACGCTCGACCAGGTCATCGCCACAGCGGGCGAGGCATTGTGGGTGTCGCCGTTGAGCTATTTGGAGTCCTCCGCACCCGGCACTGCCGGCTGGATCGACACGCCGAATCAACGGCTTGGTATCCATCACCTGCTGCCGATTTCGTCGCCCGACGACCTGGCGAAGGTGCCGGTCGAAGGGAACTGAAGGTCTGCTGTTGGGAGACGTGGCTAATGTCGTCGAAGGGCACCAGGCGCTGATCGGCGATGCCATGCCCGGCAACGGCGCCAACCTCCTGCTCGTCATCGAAAAGTTTCCGGGCGCGAATAGCCTGAAAATCACGCAGGGGGTAGAGGATGTGTTGGATGCTCTGGGCCCGGGCCTTTCCGGCGTCACAGTTGACACGAACGTCTTCCGCCCGGCGAACTACCTGGAACTGGTGATCGGCAACCTGTCTACAGCGCTGCTCATGAGCGCCCTGCTCTTGCTGCTGGTGTTCTTCGCCTTCTTCTTCAACTGGCGCACTGCCCTGATCAGCTTCCTGGCGATCACGCTGTCGTTGGTGGCTGCGGTATTTGTGCTCTACTTGCGTGGAACTACCTTTAACGTGATGATCTTAGCAGGGTTGATCATCGCCCTTGCCGCCGTCATCGACGACGCCATCATCGACGTGGACAACGTCATGCGCCGTCTGCGCCAGCCACGCACGGAGGCTGACGGCACGGGCCCTGCCATGACCGCTTCCAGCATCATTCTCAATGCCGTGGTTGAAATGCGCAGTTCGGTCATGTTTGCGACCCTGCTCGTCCTCCTGGCCGTCCTGCCCGTACTGTTCTTCCCCTATCTAGCCGGCAACTTCTTTCAGCCGGTGGTAGTGTCGTTTGTGTGGGCGCTGATCGCCTCGCTGGTGGTCGCGCTGACGGTCACGCCTGCACTATGTCTGGCTCTGCTTGGCGAAGTGTCGCCTGGTCGCCGTGAGTCGCCGCTTGTGCGTGGGCTGCAGCGTGCCTATGGCGCAGTGTTGGGGCAAGCTATGCGGGTGCCGTTCGTGGCGCTGGTGGTGGTAGTCGTCATGATCATTGCCGGTACTGCGGTGGTGCCGCTTTTAGGCTGGTCGCCGCTGCCCAGCTTTAAGCAGACGGACTTGATGATCCAATGGCAAGGCGCCCCCGGCACGTCACTGGAGGCCATGAACCGTGTAACCGCCCAGGTGACGGAGGAACTGCGCGCTATCCCTGGCGTACGCAACGTCGGCTCACACGTGGGCCGCGCCGTTACGGGAGACCAGGTGGTGGGCAGCAATGCGGGTATGCTGTGGGTCAATCTGGATACGGCTGCGCCGTATGCAGCCACCGTAGCTGCCGTGAACGAAGTGATCGACGGCTATCCGGGGCTCTTCCGTGCCGTACAGACGTATCAGCCCGAGAGAGTCGGCGACGCGCTGACATTGGCCGGCAACGAAATCGCCGTGCGCATCTACGGCTACGATCTAGCCGTTCTCGAGGACAAGGCACAAGAGTTAACTCAGGCCCTGGCCGAGATCAACGGCATTGTTGCGGCGCAGCCTACGTCGCTGGGCGAGGAGCCGCAAGTGCAGATTGAGGTGGACCTTGCTGCCGCCGGCAGAGTATGGGATGAAGCCGGGCGACGTGCGCCGCCAGGCAACCACGCTCTTATCCGGGCTGCAGGTCGGCAACCTGTACGAAGATCAGAAGGTGTTTGACGTCCTGGTCTGGGGTGCGCCGGAAATACGCAGCAATCTCACCAGTGTGAGCAACCTGCTGATCGCCACGCCGAGCGGCGAACAAGTGCCGTTGGCTGAAGTCGCCGACGTGCGCATTGCCCCGGCGCCGATCAGCATCCAGCGCGATGCCGTCTCACGCTATGTAGATGTCAAGGCGACCGTGCAGGGGCGCGACCTGGCTGCGGTGGCAGCCGACATCCGCGGGCGGCTGCAGGTGGTCGAGTTCCCACGCGAGTTCCATGCCGAGGTGCTAAGCGAATCCGCCGATCGGCAGGCCGCTCAGCAGCGTTCTATGGCCGTTGCGCTGGTCGCACTGCTAGGTGTGTACCTGCTGCTGCAAGCAAGCTTTGGCAGTTGGCGCCTGGCGCTGATCGCCTGGTTGACCCTGCCCATGGTCGCTGGCGGGCGGCGTGCTGCGCGATACTGGCGAGTGGCGGCGTGGTCTCGCTGGGTTCGATCTTCGGTCTTCTCGCGGTCTTCGCCATCTCTGTGCGCAACGTGGTGGTGCTGACCAACCACTTGCAGAATTTGCGAGCGGCAGTGAGGGTGCAACCTTTGGCCGCGAGCTGATCCTGCGCGTGGGCGCTGGATCGGGTGGCGCCGATCGTGATGACGGCCATTGCTACGGCCCTGGCGCTGCTGCCCGTTGGTGCTGGTGGGCGACATTGCCGGCATGGAACTGCTGCGCCCGATGGCTATCGTCATGCTGGGCGGCCTGGTGGCTGCGACGCTGCTCAACCTGTTCCTCTTGCCTGCCCTGTACTCGCGCTTTGGCGCCGGCCGTGCCTCGGCCGCGCCGAGCGCACAGCTTGCACCAGCCAGTGCAGCGGCAGACTAAATAGCGAGATTAACCGAGAAGACTGATCTGAGCCTTGTGATGAACTGCTTGGGAGGAAGACAGATGCAATACGCCAAGATGTGGATGATCGGATTCCTGACTTGTCATGAGTCTGGTACTGGCCGGTTGCAGTGCACCGGCGGCCGCTACAGCGACCAAAGTGGCTCCGGCCGTGGTCGAGAAAATCGAGGGGACGGAACTCAACCGCGTGACACTGACCGAGAAGGCGGCCCAACGGCTGGACATCCAGACGGCCGTCGGTTCGTGAGGAGCAGGTGAACGGGACGCAGCGACTGGTCGTCCCCTACTCCGCGGTGATCTACGACCTGGAGGGCGGTACCTGGGCTTACGCCAGCCCGACACCGCTCACCTTCGTTCGCCAACCAATCACGGTTGACTACATCGAGGGTGACATGGCGGTGCTGATCGACGGTCCGGCCGCTGGCACTTCCGTTGCTGACGGTCGGCGTGGCCGAGCTGTACGGCGCCGATACCGGGATTGGCAAGTAGTCCAGCCGCGCCCTATCGCCATATGGAAGGCTTAACCACGGAGGTCACCGCTATGATGCGCTGGATCGTTGCGACAAGTCTGAGGTTTCGCTACCTGGTCGTTTTTGCCGCCGCGGTGCTGATGGTCTTTGGCATTGGTCCGGATTCGTGACATGCCGGTGGACGTCTTTCCCGAGTTCGCGCCGCCACGGGTAGAGATCCAGACCCCGGCCTCGGGCTTTCCTCCGCCGAAGTGGAAGCCCTGGTCACCGTTCCGCTGGAGCAGGTGTTCAACGGGACGCCGGGGCTGGACGTCATGCGCTCCAAGTCGGTTGAGCAGCTGTCGTCGATCGTCCTGATCTTCAAGCCGGGCACCGACCTGATGGAGGCACGCCAGTTGGTGGCGGAGCGCCTGGCCATCGCCACGCCGACGCTGCCGACCTGGGCAGCCCCGCCGTTGATGCTGCCGCCCCTGTCGTCGACCGCCCGGACCATGAAGATCGGGATCTCCTCGAAAGAGCACTCCGTGATCGATCTGTCGATGATCACCTACTGGAAGATCAGCGAGCGCTTGCTGCGCGTGCGCGGCGTGGCCAACGTGGCCATCTGGGGCGAGCGGATCAAGATGCCGCAGGTGCAAGTCGAGCCGGAGCGGTTGGCAGCGCATGGTGTGACGCTCGACGAGGTCTTGCAGACCACCTCGGATACCCTGGATTCGGGGATGATGCAGTATTCGACCGGAGCGACGATCGGTACCGGCGGGTTCCTCGAGACCCCCAATCAACGGCTCGCGATCCGGCATGTCCAGCCGATCTGTACGCCGGAAGACCTGGCCCGCGTGCCCATCAATGACGCGACGAAGAGCGATGGCACGCCGCTGCGCCTGGGTGACGTGGCCAACGTGGTGGAAGATACCTGGCCGATGATCGGGGACGCAGTCATCAACGACGGCCCCGGCCTGCTGCTGATCGTCGAGAAGTTTCCCCTGGGCCAACACCCTGGAAGTGACCAACGGGGTGGAAGCAGCGATCGACGAGATGCGGCCCGGTCTGCCCGGTATCGATATCGACACCACCATCTTCCGGCCGGCGACCTTCATCGAGGTGGCGCTCGAAAACCTGATCAGCTCGCTGCTGATCGGCGCCGGTCTTGGTGGTTCTGGTCCTCCTGCTCTTCCTGTGGGACTGGCGGATCGCGTTGATCAGCGCCACGATCATCCCGCTGACGGTGGTGATCACCTTGCTGGTGCTCTCCTTCTTTGGCACGACCATCAACGTGATGGTGCTGGCGGGGCTGGTGATCGCCATCGGCGCCGTGGTCGACGACGCCATCGTCGACGTCGAAAACATCGTGCGGCGTCTGCGCCAGCATCGCCGCGAGGGCAGCGACCTGCCGACGGCGACCATCGTGCTCGACGCCTCGGTCGAGGTGCGCAACGCCATCGTCTACGCGTCGCTGATCGAAATGACGGCGTTGCTGCCGGTCTTCTTCATGCAGGGCCTGTCCGGCGCATTCTTCCAGCCGCTGGCCCTGGCCTACGTGGTGGCGACGCTGGTATCGCCGGTGGTCGCCCTGACCGTCACGCCGGCGCTGATCCTGATTCTCCTGTCCAATGCGCCGATGCACGAGCGCGCTGTCGCCGATCATCCCCTGGCTGCACCGTGGCTACGGCAGCATGCTTGCGCGCACCATTCGCACGCCGCGCCTGGCGTATGCCACCTTCGGCGTCCTCATGGCGGCCGGCATCATCGTGTGGCCGTTGCTCGGGCAGGAGCTGCTGCCTTCGTTCAAGGAGCGCGACTTCCTGATGCACTGGGTGACCAAGCCCGGCACGTCGCATCCGGAAATGGTGCGGATCTCGCACGCGGCCTGTCAAGGAGCTGCGGACCATTCCAGGCGTCCGCAACTGCGGTTCCCACATCGGGCAGGCCTGTTGATGGACGAGGTGTACGGCATCTATTTCGGCGAGAACTGGATCAGCGTCGATCCATCGGTCGACTATGACGCGACGCTGGCCAAAGTTCAGGAGCTGGTCGACGGCTACCCCGGGCTCTATCGCGATGTGCAGACCTACCTGAAAGAGCGCATCCGAGAGGTGCTGACGGGATCAAGCCATCCGATCGTCATACGCATCTATGGCCAGGACCTGGACGTCCTGCGCGACAAGGCGAAGGAGGTCGAGGAGAAGCTCTCCGAGATCCCCGGTCTTACCGATCTGCATGTGGAGCTCCTGACCGACATCCCACAGGTGCAAATCGAGGTGGACCTGGCCAAGGCCCAACAGTATGGGCTCAAACCAGGCGATGTGCGCCGGGCGGCGGCCTATCTGGTGGCCGGCGAAGAAGCCGGCGACATTCACACGGCCAATCGGACGTTCGACGTGAATGTGTGGAGCCGCCGCCGAACACGCGACAGCCTGACCGATATTCAGGACCTGCTGATCGACACGCCCAGCGGCGAGCAGGTGCGGCTGGCGGATGTGGCCGATGTTCGCATCGTGCCGACTCCAAACGCCATCAATCGCGAAGGCCTGGCGCGTCGCATCAACGTGGAAGCCGAAGTGAAAGGACGCGATCTCGGCTCGGTCGTGGCCGATGTCGAACGCGCCCTGCAGGAAATCGAGTTCCCACATGGTTATCACCCGGAGCTGATCGGCGAGTACGCCGAGCGGCAGGCGGCCCAGCAGCGCATCCTGATCGCCGGGTTGGCGGCCATGCTCGTGATCTTCGTCCTCCTGCGGGTGTCCCTCGGGAGCTGGCGCCTGGCGACGATGTCCTTCTTGAGCCTGCCGGTGGCCCTGGTGGGCGGCGTGCTGGCGGCGTACTTCGCCAGCGACGGCGTCCTCTCGCTCGGTTCGCTGGTTGGGTTTCCTCACGATCCTGGGGGTCGCGGCGCGCAACGGCATTATGCTGATCAGTCACTATCAGCATCTCGAGGAATTTGAAGGCGAACCCTTTGGCCCTGAGCTGGTCCTGCGCGGGGCACGCGAACGGATGTCGCCGATCATGATGACGGCGCTAACCGCCGGGCTGGCCCTCGTGCCGCTGGTGATCGCCGGCAATATTCCCGGCCACGAGATCGAGCACCCGATGGCGATCGTCATTCTGGGCGGCCTGGTCACGTCGACGTTGGTCAACCTGTTCATCGTGCCGGCCCTGTACCTGGTGTACGGCAAGCGCAATCTGCCGCCCAGTCGGATATCGGGCTGGCCCTCCAAGCCGCCTGAATCGGAGCGCCATGGAGCTGTGATCCCGCACGCCCTCTGTTCCTCTTGCCCGCAAGGCATGTAGAACGAGGGAGGGTAGCCGGCGATATATGGCCCCACTGCTTTACCCGAACCCCGCTCGCCCCCAGCCGTACATGCAGCCAGCCCGGGCCTCTTTCCTAGACTGCAGTGTCGCCGCAAACGGTGACTATGTCAGTAGTGGAAACCACGCAGACGTTTGCCTCTTTCAACCACCTCATGCTATGGTTACACAAGCACGTGCAAGCGCTCCAACTACCATTTCCCTTCCCCTTTACCACAATAAGAATGCACAGACAGTGGAGGACTCTACGTATGCTGTTGCAAAAACCGCTAATGCTCCTACTTGAGTCTAGCGCCTTATTGGCGGCTGTACGGCTGCACCTGTCGCTCCTGCCGCCCCGCCGCTGACGCCGGGGCACGGCCGATTCTGGTGCCGGACCGGCGAAAGGTGAGCCGGTCAAGGGCGGCACTGCCATCGTCGGCACGCCAGGAACCCGGCGTGCTCAACCCGCTGCCATCCTCGCGACCATCGAGGACGTCGTCAACTCCTTTGTGATCGAGGGCCTCGTCCGATCGACGACAAAGATAATTATATCCCCGTGCTCGCCACGATCTACCGACTGTGTCCGACGACGGCTTGACGGTGACATACAAGCTCAAGCCGGATGTCAAGTTCTCCAACGGCAATCCACTCACCTGCGCCGACGCTCGCGTACACCTGGAAGGCCATCCTTTCCGACCTGTCGCAGGCCGGCGCCTCCGGCTATTCCAAGATTGACTCCATCGACTGCCCGGACGA
>CAVPAH010000007.1:0-86911 GCA_963701415.1 uncultured Chloroflexia bacterium | reverse complement strand
TGAGCGCACGATTACTAGATTACCCAGGCCTTCCGCATCAAAGCGTTGTGTCAACAACCCAGCGACCATGGGTGAACGGCAGATGTTGGCTGTGCATACCACCAGTACTTCCTTCATTGATGCTTTGTTCCCCCTGGCGAGCGCCCAGTCACTAATCCCCAGTTTCCTTCTGTGTCAGCGAACCATCGCGGTCTGTACGGCAGGTGTGATTGGCGGGAGGTTAGCCTTGAGCCAGAATCACGGTGGTAGTACTTGTGTTGGTACGAATAGTGCGAATAATAGTATCCGCTGCGCCGGACCGGCATGAAGTTAAGGACTACGCCCAACACATCGCTGTCTACCTGCTGCAACGCAGCCACTGCACGTTTGACCACCTCGCGCGAGGTCTTGCCGACCTGAACCACCAACAGCACGCTGTCGACGTGGGCGGTCAGCAGCGCAGCGTCGGCAAATACAGTAGTGGGAGGAGTATCGACCAGAATCAGATCAGCATGCGCTGCAAGTGATCCAGCAAATCGCGCATGCGCTGCGAACCGAGCAACTGGCGGCGTTAGGCGGCAATGGACCCGTGGTTAGCACGCCCAATGTCGGCAACGGGGTCCGCTGCACGTAATGTTCGGGTGGCGACTCATCGTCTAGAAGGGCCGTCGTCAGCCCGACGTTATTGACAAGCCTGAATAGCCTGTGCTGCCTGGGGCGGTGCAGATCAGCATCGATGAGGACGACTCTTCTCCCAGTCTGGCAATTGCAACAGCCAGATTAGCACAAATATCCGATTTCCCTTCGCCGGGCAGAGCGCTTGTGACCAACAACCGGTGAAGCGAACGGGCAATTGCCGCGAACTGCAGATTCGGTGCGCAGGATCGGAAGGACTGGCGACTGGCGCCTGGCTATTCTGCAGCATGTACGGCCGTTTGATCTTGCCATCCTTCAACCTCTGGCAGCACAGGAATTGCCGCAAGTGTGGGTAGGTGTAACTGCTGCTGGACCTCATCTGGAATTCTTGAAGGAGTTATCGAGGTACTCAATCAAATAGGCAGCACCGGCGGCCAGCATCAATCCGATCGCCGCTGCCATCAGCAGCTTTGTTAGGAGACCCCTGCCTACCGGCGCTCCGGGTGCGGGCGCCTCGATCAGGTTAATCGTGTTGATGGCACCTTTTTGCGAGCTGGCCATCAGACCGGTGAAGTATGCCTGCAGGCTTGTCAGTTTTGCCTCCAGCGCGACGATTCCGCCCTGTGCGTCGGCAATCTGGCGAGCGCCCAGCATTTGCGCCATTTCGTCCTGCTTGCGCTTAATCTCTGCCTTGGTATCCACAATTGAGGCCGGAGCGAATCAAGTTCCTCATCGACAAATGCGCTGCGTTTCTGGTCGTCCGAACCGGCGGGGGAAATCCGAATCAACTGATCGGCGAGAGCCTGCGCTACCGCCTGGGAGCGTACAGGATCGCTGTCGAGCACAGTCAATTCCATGAGTTGGGTGGCAGGTACCTGGCGTGGCGAATACTCAGGCAAGCCAGTAAGGCCCAAGGTCTGCATGACAGGACCGCTGGCACACTCTCACGCTGAGACAGATCTATGTAAGTTGTGATCAGCTGCTGTGCCAGGTAGAGTTCATTGCTGTCCGGGTTAGGGTCGCGGATGGAGGCACCAACCATCAACGTAGCACGCGCAACGGTACATAAGCGGCTCGAGTTGCACCATGACGAAGTTGGATGCCGCGCCGACTAACGCAGCAAGTGCCAGCAGCCACCACCAACGTAACAGTGGACGGAGATAGTCCTGCAAATTCATCGAATCCATAGTTGCTCGTTTCACCAGATCCAGATGGGATCCGCAATCGTTGTACTCGTTGCTGCTCAGGTTGCGCTGGTTGCCACCGTCGGCGTCCATAATCCACAGTTGGCGGCGTCCGGAGTCACGATTCGAAAAGAAGACGATCTGGCTGCCGTCTGGCGACCAGGTCGGATGCTTGTCCCACTCCCAGGTATTCACCGTCAACCGTTGTGCTATAGCACCTGCGGGGTCAACGCGATACATCTCATCGCCGCCGGTTTCGGTGCTGACAAACGCAATCCACTGCCCCGTCGGAGACCAGGCCGGATCGGTAATATCACCGCCCAAGGCCGTTACCTTGCGCACGGTCCCATACTGCATCGATTCGTTGAAGATCTGCAGCTTCTGCTTATCGTCCTGTTGGACTAGAGCGTGGCTTGTGCCGTCTGCGGAGTAGGACAGTCGTTCCTGTGCCAAAGCGAACACCCAAGGCTGCGTGATAAGCGTAACAGCGCCGGTCGCCGCGTGAAGCATGTAGACGGCTTCGGAACCACCGCGATCTGATTTAAACAGGATCTCTGCCTCTCACCTCGGCCGGTAGTTCGCTGGGAGGCGTGCCGGTAGGTGTTGAACTCGGCGTAGCGGTGAGATCACCTGCCGGAATAAAAAGTGGTATCGGCGTCGGTGACGGCGGGGCAGGCGTCGGCACGACAGTAATAATAATCGCATTCCACGGCAGCGGCGTCGGCGTACCGGTAGCCAATATCGCATCGTTGACCTGCTTGTTGTAGGCGATGGCCGTCGCTTCATTCTGCGGAACAAAGACCGGCGTGGCATACACGTACACGCCGAGCACTGCGTTGAACGGCAGCGGCGTCGGGGTCGCTGTCGCCAACAGGCTATCTGGGGCCGGTGCCTGGGCGGTTGCGGTCGCTGCCAGCACCTGGGCAGCGGCTGTGGCCACATTCTGTGCGGGCGGCGACGGCGGAACAATGATCGGCGTCACGAAGCCGGTCGGGACCGGCGTAAAGGTACCGGTGGTCAATGCCACGGCCGTCGCATAAGCGGCCTGTTCGGTAGCCGTGGCCGCATTGGGCGGCGTCGGCGTCAACAGCAGCACCGCCGGCAGCCCACGAATTGCCGCCACTGCCTGTACAGTCTCCAAGTTCTCGGGGAAAGGAGTTGGCGTATAGACCTGGAAGGGCAAATCGGTGGCTGTGCCGATCGCTGCAGCCTGCGCCGTAGCAGTAGCGGCCTGCGCGACGACCGTGAGCGCATTTTCCGGAACCGGGGTCAGGGTGGCGACGATAAAGGGCTTAGTCGGCAGCGGCGGGGGTGTAGGGGGCGGAGGGCCGTAGCTGACTAGCAGATCGGGTCCGTTTCCCGCACTCTCTGGTCCCTGCCCACTGTCCCAAGCAAACAAGGTATCGCCGGCTCCGCCGGAGGCAATCATGCGTACCACAACTGAGGTGGCACCATCTAGCAGCTGATCCTGCAGCCAAGACCGGCCGGCAGCATCGAGTTCAAAGGTGCTGGGATTGCCGGCCGCCAGCATATCAGCGCGTAGTGGCGGTAGCGTAATCGCGGCGGGCGCGCAACGCTGCCACATAATCACTGCGCTCCAGCTCCGTGGCGCCGGCCTCACCGACCAGTTGGACCAGCCAGACGGTGTTCTCGTCGGCCGATGCGGCTAGTCGATCACCATTCAGCCCAGTTAAGCGCAGGACAACCTGCTCCAGCACGGCGCCACGAGGAATACGGCTGAGATCGAAGCGCACTGTGGACAGGAATTCCTTGCCCGTATAGCGGCCAGCGTACAAGAACGAATCGCCGAGATGGCCGCGCTGCTCATCGGAAGCCCACCAACCGACTTGACCGGTTGCGGGCCCAAGGTTCACGACGGCACCGCCAGCAATCGGCGTCGGCGTAACAAAACGAGCAGGTTGCTCATCCGACTGCGTCGCTGTCGGCGACACCGGAGCCGAGGGCGCTGATTCTGTACCAGCCGCTGTTGCGGCCGTAACGAGTTGTGCCTGTTGACTGCCGCCGTAAAGCAGTGTCTGAAGCCGGAGGCGCAGCGGGTGGGATTGCGGGTGGGGTTGCGGGTGGGATTGCCACTGCCTGCGTTGCAGATGAGTTGGCAGCCGAGGGCCGCAGCCATTCGCTGCCTACAACGGCAAACAGTGCTCCAAACGCGACAATCGCGGCGACCGGCAGCAAAAGCCACAGCCAGCCGTAGCGGCGAGTTGAAGGCTTGTCCTCTGCGACGTCAACAGCAGCTGAGACGGTTTCTCCTCCGGCATTTTGATGGGCGCCACCCCAGGCTGGCGCAGTCTGCGCAGGATCAAGCACAGAAGACCTGCTCCCCGTCACAGGCTGTAGACCTGTGCTCTTAAGCGTGACGGCCGGCTGTGACTCATTGCTTACCGCCCACTTCGGAGCAGGCAGATCAGACGGTGGAAGCGGTTGTCCAGAAGGTTCCTGCCACGCGACAGACGGCTGCGCTGCCTTCGCTATAGTGGCTTCTGGACAATACTGGCATGCGGCATAGTGGCCGGAGAGGCAGAGCGTCTTCTGCGTCTCGGCATCGACTACGGCCGGCGGACGGCGCGCGTAGCAGCGATGCGCCGGAGAAGCCGCTGTGCGGCTCACCGTTTCGTCATCGTCCAGGCCAAGGTGGGGACAGGGAATTACTGGCATTGCTGGAAAAAGATCTGGAACTCTAGGTGCCCTTCATCTGTATCATAATTGCAGCCGTGCGCACCATAATTTGGGCATCGAGAAGTGGACTGCAATGCTTGACGTAATACAGATCATATTCAAGCTTGATACGAGAGTCGTCGACACTTGCGCCGTACCGGAAATGCACTTGAGCCCAGCCTGTCAAGCCAGGACGGACAGCGTGGCGAGCCCGGTAGTAAGGGATCTCAGTAGATAGCTTATCTACAAACTCGGGCCGTTCGGGGCGCGGTCCGACCACGCTCATCTCGCCGCGCAGTAGGTTAAGGCACTGCGGCAGTTCGTCCAGCCGCGTGCGGCGCAGCCAACGGCCGACCGGTGTAATGCGAGGGTCATCACCTTGCGCCCAGACCGCACGCCCATCGCTTTCGGCATCAGGACGCATGGAACGGAATTTGTAGATGCGAAATGCGCGGCCACCGCTGCCGATGCGGGTCTGAGTATAGAACAGTGGTCCGGGTGAGGCCAATGCGTTGGCCAAGGCCACCATTGGAACAACTGCCGCTAATAGCAGGACCAGCGGCATGCATAGTACCAAGTCGACGAGGCGCTTGGCGGCTCGGTAGAGTCTATAACCGGCGGAGTCGCCCAATTGGATTACTTCGTCCAGGTGAGGGCCGATCGAATTCACAGGCACGCGCCCCAGCACCCGCTCATAGAAGGCCGCCATACTCGTGACACGCAGCCCATGCTCGTGGCATGTGAGCATGGAAGAAAAGAGTTCATCGCCTATCGCAAAACGGCTTGTGATAGCGTCTATCACCTCGTCGACATCGTAGCGTTGGACAACCGCCAGCAGATCTGGGGGTCCACCCAGCACCGGAACACCACCAATTTTGCCAGCCTGTGCCTGCGGCGCCATATCGGTTTGGGCATCCAGCATACCAACCAAACTATAGCCGGCAGAGTGATAAGGGTTGGACTGGCCTTCGGGATTTTCGAGTGCATGCACGAGATCCTGGCCAAGAGAGCCAGTGCCGACAATCAGCGCTCGCTGCTTAAACCAAGGTTGGCCAAAAAGACGCACATAGGTCAGGCGCCAGGCGATCATTCCGATCAGCATCGCAAGAAAGAAGGCGAAGAGTACTCCTCGTGACATCAGCGGCGGCGTGACGAAGGGAGTCAATGTATACACGAGTGTCGTCAACAGCACTGCCCCGATGACCACCTGCAGAATCTCAACGGTGTCTGAGGCTCGCGCCAGATTGTAGACGTCAAAGAAAATGGCACTGGCCAACCAAATGGCAGCAAGCGAGGCAAACCATTTGATACTCCACAACCCGGGTTCTAAGGTGGAAAACTGATCGTGATGTATTCTCATAGCGATCAGAAGTGCCGCGAAGACAACTCCCAAATCAACGAGGAGCAGCAGCAGCCGGCGCTCAGAAAGCCGGAGCCGAAGTGCGCGCTTCCATGTCGTTTCGGGAGCGGCGGAAGACGAGTTCAGATCTATCTGCTGTTCTATCATACGCGGGTGCCTTTCAACGGGCAACAATCCTGCCATGTCCCGAACAGGCCTATTAGAGCGTGGGCGGGGATGATCAGTAGATTTCACTCCAACTGCGGTAGACGGACCGCCAACCATAGGCGGCTTCGGCAGTGTGGCGCCCGGCGTGGGCTAGGCGTTCGGCAAGAACCGGGTCCTGAAGGATGCGTGTGATCGCCGCTCCCAGTTCAAGCGGCTGGTTCGCAATCAGTATGTTTTCGCCATCTTCGTAGCAAATTCCTTCGGCTCCGATCGTGGTGGAGACGACCGGCAGCTGCCAGGTCCACGCATCTACAATCTTGACACGCATACCGCCGCCGGCAAGCAGCGGTACGAGAAACACGCCGGTGGCGGACAGATACGGATTTAAATCATCCACATAGCCGGTAACGGTCACGTTCGGCAGTTCTACCGCCAGAGCCGAAACTTCCGGCGGAGGCGCCTTCCCAATTACAGTAAGCTGTGCGTCGGGCAAAACAGCATGGACTGCAGGCCAGCTTTCACGTGCAAACCAAACGATGCCCTGTGCGTTGGGCGGCCAATGCAGCGCACCTACAAACGTGATCCCGCTAGCGCCCGGCAAGCGCTTGACCGGCGGCGTGGCAGACGGATCGGCACAAATAGGAATCACGGCGGCATTTTCCAGCTGCAGCCGTGCGCGATCTTCAGCAGTGACAAAAACAACTCGGTCAAAGCGGCCGTAGGTACTGCGTTCATAGCTCTCCAACCGCTGTGCTTCCCATGTCAGAAAGCGCCGCCACGCGGGGTTGCCGGCCCCCTGCGCCATGCGCTTCACGACCAGGTACAGTGCATTGTGCGCATCGAGCACACGCAGCGGCGGGTTTCCGGACCGCTGCGCGATGCGGTCAGCGCTCCATAACGCATACTCGACCATCGAGGTCTGGTCGGCGTGCACCGCAGCAAACGGGGTGCTGTCGACTAACTGGCGGAGGAGCGTATACATGGGACGCATATGGTCGCGAGCGATCACGACCGGTTGGCCGCGCACCAGCGCCATAGGCAGTGCCATCCCGTCATGGACACGTGACCGGACCATCGGCACGGTATGCACGGCGGCACAGAAGGAACGCAGGTGCTCAATGTAGTCCGGCCGGTCCTCCGCACGCACAAACGAGACCAGCGTCACGTCATGCTCCTGGGCCAGATAGCGCAGCACATAGTAGGCTCGCACCTTGGCTCCCGTATTTAACGGGTAGGGAAGCACCTGGGTTAGAAATAGGATGCGCATGTGCTAGTTACAGGTCCAACCCTGTTGATCGCCGGCATGCTCTGCCAGGTAGTCGGCCAGGACATGCATCAGCAGCGTCGGCTGCCCAGCCTCATCAAACAAGTTGCCGGCAGGAAACTGCGGAGCCCGGGTGCTGAACCAATTCCACCGTTGAACCAGGCGGCCGCCGTCTGAGGCGAGGCCGATTTCCTCATCGCACGCAGACCGGAACAAATCGAAGCTGCCCCTCATAAAGCTCGCCACGCGCTCGGGACGAAAACCATACGCAGGCGGCATGAGGATTCCGTACTCAGTGATCCAAAGGGGGCGATCGGCGTAGCCGTTGGCAGCCATCCAGCTGCGCAACGTCCGCACCTGTGTTGCGACGAGTGCCAGATCGTCGTGCTGTTCCACGGTCCAACGTTCACCTTCCCCAGCGCCGTCTTCTATGCCGGGCGGCAGACCCGCGCCCCAACTATTCGCCTGTTCAGGCAGAACATAGAGGTGGCTTCCCCACACGTCTACGGGCATGGCAGTGCCATAGCGCTCACGATAAGCGGTCAGTATGGCGTCCAAGTATTGCAGCCGCAGCGGGGTAACCTGGCTGAGGTTGCCTGCTACTATCACGGCACTTGGGTCGGTACCCTTGATCGCCTGGTAGGCGGCGTGGTAGGCAGTGGCATATTGGTCCGCGGTCACGGCATCTTGGGCGGCATTGTCCGGCTCGTTGCCCACGATCCACGCGCGTCCCTTGTACCTGCCGGCCAGGGCCGTCAGCACTGCCGTTGTGCTCGCAAGCGTGCCGCCGCGCGTACTGATCATGGGAACAAAATCCATGCCGAGCGCCCGTGCATCTCCCGTCAGGTCCAGGTGGGGCAGCGGCCGGTTATAGCCGCCGGCAGGCGTGAAAATGTCGATGTCCCAATTATGAAACCAGCCGGGCCGATGGGAGGGCCAGGCAAAGTGCACCGGATGGCTGTGCGAGACTCCTACGCCCACCCGCCAACGCAGGGTATCCGGCTCCGGCGTGGCCAACCCCGGTCGCAAGCGAGAGAGTGGCGCCGCAGTTGAGCCGGGCTGCAGGCCAACCAGACCTAACAGAGCCAGTGCAAAGAACAAGGAATGTATCATTTAGCTAGCGAGAAATCTCCGCATCAGGCAGCGGGGGCGTGCCAGAGTCGACATGCTGCTCGTAGCCGGCGATCCGAGCGATAACCTGTTCCACAGCCAATATGCCCAGGGCAGCATACGGGAGGAGCACGGCGTCCACGGGCAGCCGATACCGTGTCATGGCCCAGGTGAAGATGTGCAGCACAGAATAGAAGGCCACGAACAAAAGGGACAGCACCACAGGATCTGGCAGCAGCAGGAACCGCGTATCGGTGCTGCCGTCCCTCCTGTACCGCCAGGCTTTGTAGATTCCCAGCAGCATGAATGGGAGCAGCAGGGTATAGGAAACCAGCCTGCCTACATTGAACAGCAGTGACGAATCAGCGGTGGGCCAGAACTCAAAGTAGTCAGCTACGCGGCTGAGCGATAGCAGCAGATAACGGCCGGGATCCGCAAGCACAAAGCCAACCCCGCGCTGCATCAGTGCTCGATCCCACTGCGCCTCGTTCAAGCCCTTGCCGGCCAATTCTGGGGGCAGTGGCGCTGCGGCATAGGCCTGGAAATGGGTCCCATGCATTGGGTGTTGGGCAGAGTACATGGCATAGCCAGAATTGGAGTTCAACAGAAGAAAGTCGCCATAGACTCGCAGGTTGCGCAGCGTAAACGGCGCAATACACAGCGCGAGCACAACGGCGGCCAGCAGCACGGAGCCCAGGGCGCCACGCAGGCGCCGGGAGCGCCAGCCGGTGAACAGCAGCCATAGAAACAGGACCGGCACCCATGGAAGAATGGACTGGCGCAGCAGCGTGGCAGCGCCAAGGCTCAGTCCCACAAGCAGGGCCGGCCAGACCAACCCCGGCCGTGAAGGGTCTGCCAACCCGGCGTCGAGCGACAGCGAACGCTCGAGGGTCCACAGCACGACACAGATGAAAAAGGCTTCTGTCTGCACCATGGCGCCGTAGAGCACAAAGTAGGCATAGACTGCAGCCAGCAGCGCAGCCAGCAGGGGAAGCGCTCTTTGCCGGTCAGACTGCGAGAAGATGCGCCGTGTCAGCCGGTAAGCCAGCCATGGCATCAGCAGCCCGCAGATGACAGCCTGGATCAAGCGCACAACAAGGGGGTGCGCACCAGCGCCGGCGAAGACAGCCGCTGCGATACCAGTATATAGAAACGACCAATGGCTTGTCGGAGCACCCGCTTCGGCGAATGGGTACCAAGCGACAGGGAAGGAATATCCATAGCCGGCGGCAAGGCGTTCTGCCAGTACGGCATAGGAGGTTTCGTCCTTGCCCGGCGGCGTTGTGTCGCCAAGATAAATGGCGACGCCGACGCGGAAGAGGACGGCCACGGCGATGATGGCAAGCAGCCAGCGAGATGTTGACATTGGATATAGGTTCCGGTCAGCGATGAATTGAGTTCAACACGAGCCTACATAGCAGGCAGTTCTGCCAGCAACATCCTATAGAGCTTTGCCTGCCCTCTGTAGGCAGGTTTGACGAGGCTGCCGACGGTGGCAACTGCCCAGCGGCCCGCATAGGCTGTAGAGAAAAGCAGGCGCGCTCGGTGCGCAGCCGGTTCACCGCCAAATTTTCGATAGAACTGGAGCTTGCTGCGGTAGAGCTGCAGGTACATGGCATCTGCCATCTGGCTGCTGCTGGCGCCGCCGTAGTGGGTGACCACGGCCTGTGGCACATACCACAGTTCCCAGCCGCCAAGATTGAGACGCCGGCAGAGGTCTACCTCTTCCGTGTACATAAAGTATTCCTCGTCCAACAAGCCGATCTGGTCCAACGCCGTCCGGCGCAGCAGCAGGCATGCACCTTTGATCGCATCTACTGGGCAGGCGACCTCAGTGCTCCAGTCAGCCATCGGGTAGGTCGCCTGCGGCCAGATGCGTTCAAGGAAGAGCAGGCGCCAAAATTCGCGCTCGGGGGTAAGCATTGGATGGCAGGCATGCTGCAGCGAGCCGTCGGCGTTGAGCAGGCGTGCTCCACATGCGCCGGCACCAGGATGAGCATCTATAAATTTGACAAGTGTCGAGAGCGCACCGGGATGGACAACGGTGTCGCTGTTGAGCAGCAGCAGGTGACGCCCGACTGCGGCCTGCAAGCCCTGGTTGTTGGCCCGGGCGAAGCCCATATTGTGTACGTTCTGTACCAGGTGAACCCAGGGAAAGTGCTCACGCACTGCCTCTGCGCTACCGTCAGAAGAGGCATTGTCGACGACGATGACTTCAGCCGCCAACGTAGACGAAGACGGCCCTGCGTCCGGGGTATGATCAAGATCTCTGCGCACGGATTCGAGGCACTGGGCGAGCAATTCACGCGTATTCCAATTGACGATGATGATGGAGAGCACGGTGTCGGCAAACATTGTAAACATCAGTGATTAGCAGCCTGCTCGGTGGCAGGTAGGTTTTCGAGCGTCACGAGGCCGCCTAGGAAAAGCCAGAACAACACACTGGCCTGAAAGCCGTAAAAGCTGATGTTATAGACAAACGGCAATATCCAGTCTACCAACGCCATGATAACGAGGGCGGAAACGCCGGCTGCCAACATGCCGTTGACGTAGCCGGCAGCGAAACCGTCGGTGTAACGCCGGCGCAGACGGATGCCCAGAAACGTGACCTCGGCGGAGAACCAAAACAGCAGCATGAGGCCAAGGACGCCCATTTGCGCAAAGATGTCTACGTAGTTGTTATGCGAGTTGATCGTAGGTGTAATCCAATAGGCCCGCCCATAAAGTAGCGGCTTCATATTGGCGTAAGGACGGTAGGCGGCAGGGCCTAGTCCGGTGATCGGGTTGCGCATGGTGACTTCAATGACCCGTGAGATCAACAATAGGCGCGAGCCGCCGCTCTCGTCCCATTCACCCTGGCCGCCGAAAAAGTCCCAAATGGCGCTGCTTAGTACGCCGGTCAGCAGGAGCAGTACCAGTAACGCTACTACCGGCATGCGCAGCCGCGGGAAACGCAGCAACACAAGCACCACAAGCGGGACAGTGATTGCAACCCAGAACGAAGCGGTGGCACGCTCAAGACCAAAGCCGTAGTAGAGCGATGTACCGAGCAGAACGGCGAGGGCAAGCTGCTGCTGGGGCCGTAGGCTGCGGTTAAACAGCAATTGGCCCGCAGTCAGGGCGCTGATCATCATCCAGAACGGAGCGCGTTCTGCAACCCCGGTTGTATACGTCTGCACAAATGGCTTGGTAGCCGGCAAGACACGCAGCACGGCCATGACGCCGCCAATCGCCAAGAACGTAACTGTCATCCGCTTGAGCCAGGTTTCGCTGTCAGCCAAGCTGGCGGTGAGCCAGAGGGCGAAAGCGGAAAAGGCGAAAATCGCCCACTGAGCCAGCTGCACCAGGATAAAGGTATTCTTACGCGGAACCATGGGATCCCAAGTTGCTGTGCCAACTGCTAGCGACAGGAGGCCTGCAGTCAGGAACAGGATCAGCGGCAGATGAAGCCGTGACGCCGGCATCACAAATCGCTTCTGCACCAGGGCTACCACCAGGCAGAGGGCGACAAGTGCGGGGATCAACAATGCCACAGGGAAAAGATCCACTTCAGTGCCGGTCGGCACGCGGAATCGGACCACCAGGGCCATCACAATGACCGCGAGGAGCCCCAAGCGCGGCCGGTGCATTACCAGCAAGAGGCCACCTAACGCAACCGGCGCAACGACATACAGGGGTGAAGGGCTACGGCCCAGGACATATGTCAGGGCAACGACGGCAGCCACTACCAACCAGGGCCTGCGAGCCGGCGCAAGTGTCAGCGAGCGTATCATTGGCAAATGAGCCTTACGTAGATTTCTTTCCAGCCAGAGGCGCTGCCGGTATGCAACGCACGGATTCTTCTACAAGATCGACGAAACGATTGCCGATACGATTCCAGTCGTAATCTGCTTCAACCAGGCGCCGGGCGTTAGCAGCTAAGTGAGATCGGCGCCTCGCATCTCCCAGCAAGGCCAGCGCCGCCTGAGCAAATTCGCCGGGTCTATCGGCGCACAAGAAATGCTCGCCATTTTTTAGGTTCAGCCCTTCAGCTCCCTTCGTGGTAGAGACGACTGGGGTACCAAGAGCCATGGCTTCCAAAATCTTCAAACGGGTACCGCCCCCCTGACGGATGGGAGCAATACAGACAGTCGCCTCGGCAACCGGCACACGCACGTCGTCAACGCGGCCGGTCAAGTGCACAGAGCTGTCTAAGGCCAAGCTCGTCAGGTCTACGCCTTGAACGGAGCCGGTTATGACGAGGCGAACCTCTGGTTGTTGTACCTTGATCAGAGGATAGACCTCTGCCAGGAACCAGCGCATGGCGTCATAGTTGGCACTGTAGGTCATGCTGCCGTTATAAACAAGGGTGCATGGCTGGCATGCAGCCAAGCTGACTTGGTTGTGCACACAGTCGACACCATTGGGGACGACGACCACGCGACAGGAGGAGCCCGCTGTGATCTGCTGCAGAAGATCCGCCTCGGGCGGCCACACGACCGTCGCAGCTTGAAAGTTGCGCAGCATGCGGCTCTCGTAGCGGCGCGCCTTCTGTGCACTGAGCCAATGCCTGGCACGTACAAGCCGTCGATTTTGTCGCCGGTAACTCTCGTACAGTTGAAAAGTCATAGCAGTGTCGACATCGATGATCCTGCCCACTGCAGATACGCGCATGGCATACTGTGCAACCGGCATCTGCACAACTACCACTGCATCCCAGACGCTGGCATGGGAGAGCGCAGCAACGGCGTCCTGCATCGCAGTGCTGGCGCGATAGGCCAGCGGGGACAGCGACAGGTATTTCACCAACTGCGGAGCATCCACATAGCGGAACGGGTCGTCAATTACGTCAATAATAGGATGCGCCGCAGCCAATACGCTCCTGCTGACGTGGCCTTCCTCCTGGTGGGGCCGAAACGCCATTGCAACCACATTATGCCGGGCAGCGAGCGCACGCAGCAGGTAATACGCACGCAGCCGGGAGCCGTTATCGGGGGGGTAGGGGTGCCACGTTGACAGAAACAGTATCTTCATCGGTAACTCGGTGCGCATTTTGCCGCGACATCTGGGCCCATCTTGCCACAGCGCCCACGCAAAGCGTCACGCAGCGGCGTATAAGCGGGCGTCGCGGCGCGGAATCCGCCTGCCGCCTTGTGGCTTGACCGTAAATGCGCCGATGGCCAAGAGCTGCCGAGCAACCGTGCTCCAGCACAGCAAACGCCGGTGGAATCCTGTCCAGTGGCGACGAACAAAGAAAAGATTGTTGCGGGTCATGTAGTAGTCGACAAGTGGCGATGCTTGGCCGAGGGTTGCCGACACCTTATGGTGGACCACCGATTCGGGCACAGCAAATATGGGAAAACCCAATCGTTTTAGGTGCAAACACCAGTCAGCCTCCTCGAAATACAGAAAGAAGCGTTCGTCCATCAGTCCTGCCCGCTCATAGACAGTGCGCTTGACAAGCATTGCTGCGCCGGAAGCAACCTCGACTTCAAACGCAGGGCGGCCGCGCCAGACGGCTAGCGGCTCTCCTGCATGCTCACGCGAAACCACAGATGTCCGGCGATTAACCTTCAGGCCGAGTGCCCAGACACTCTCGTGTTCAGCAACCAGCGGCGTCACGACACCAGTTGATCGCTGCTGCAGCACAGTCAGAAGTGGAACCAGGAAGTCAGGCTCGACTGTCGTATCGTTGTTTAAGATGCATATGAACTCGATCCCCTCAGTCAGCACCTGGCGTATGCCGAAATTGTTGCCACCTGCATAGCCCAAGTTGCTGCCAGTCTCAAGGAGCCTGACCTGTGGGAAACCGGCACGGATACGAGCCACCGAGTCATCTGAAGATCCGTTGTCAACCACGGTTACTTCTATGGCAGGGTAATCAACTGCCATGACTGAACCCAGGCAAGCCAAGGTGTCGTTCGCATTGTTCCAATTTAGAATGATGATTGCGACACGTTCCATTACACCGTCCGGGACTTCATGGCGGCTGCGCGTTTCAGATAATAGTCAAGGCGTTCGATCGAAGAATCCCACTGCCAATGCTGCATTACACGCTCCCGACCACAGCAGCCATATTGCCGGCGCCGCTGCTCGTCAGAGAGGAGCTGTGTTATGGCCGCAGCAATGGATCCAGGGTCGCGATCCAGCAGCACGCCCGTTTCGTTGTTAACGACAGACTCGCGCAGCCCACCTTCATTTACGCCCACTACCGGGGTACCACACGCCATCGACTCGATTGCCACCAAGCCAAATGGCTCCATCAGCGGAGTATAGACGGTCAACACGGCGCGATTATAGAGGCTGACAAGCTCGTTGTCGTCGGATATTCGAGTTCGGAACTCGACAGCCACACCTTGCTGTTGCGCCAGTTGTGCCAGGAAGTCTTTCTCTCTAGGCTCAGCATCATTGCTGACAATGACCAGCAAAGGACGCTGGTCAGCCGAGACAAGCGCAAGGCTCAAGATCAGAAGATCAAAGCCTTTCTTTGCCTGCATGGCGCCGATTGACACGACGAAATTCTCTTCGCTGAGATTGAGCGGTCTGAACCGATCGGCGTCCACACCCAAATTGCAGACACTGGCTAGAATTCCATACACGCGATACAAAGTCTCACGTGAGAAGGCGGAATTGACTAGAACACAAGTGGCAGCTCGTACGTTCGTCCTGTCAGTCTTGCGCAGCAGCCCCCTATAGATATGTGGCAGCGGGTCAACCATGTTGCCTGTCCGCTGCCACTTTGAAAAGGTATAGTAGGGACGCGGCGGAGGCGCTTCGTACATCTGCCGCGGCGGCTCCTGGCAGTAGTAGACCGACGGCGTGTGTAAGTAGCGCAACACAGCAGGGCTCTGGGTATATTGGCAGTTGTGAACAAAGACCACATCGTAGGTGCCAGAGTCTATCTTCTTGGCGATGACCTGCTGCGTCTGCATAAGGCGCAGCAGGTCTATACTGCGAATACCTTGGTTGAAGCGGCCAAAGGGCGACTTGAAGCCAGGTAGGGGCTGAAATGGGAACACCCGATGCTCGTTGCAGTAGGGACGCAAGTCGCAAAAGTCGTGTTCCGCCGTAGAAAGAGCATAGACGTCCAGGGTGTGCCGCTTGGCCAGGCGTTTGACCATCTCCTGCGCCGCTCGTTTCCCGCCGCCCGACGGGAGATTATGGTATACAGCTATGCGCATGCGTTGGTACCCCTGCGCACGCCAATGACCTTGGCAGGTACTCCGACGACAATTGAGTACGGTGGGATCGACTTAGTTACGACTGCACCTGCACCCACCACAGCGCCGCGGCCGATGGTTACTCCATCCAGGATGGTAGCCTTGGATCCGATCCAGACATCATCTTCGACGATAACACCCTGATAGGTGACGCCCTGCTCCCGGATAAGGCAGGTCCCATCAATATATACATGACGTTCGGCGTGGATATTTACGCTCTGTCCAATCAATACATTGTTACCAATACGAATCCCACCGCCGGCTCCCATTACAGCATTGCAGCCGATATAGGAATGCTCGCCGAGTACAAAGAAACCGTGAGCCGTGCCGCCGCAGTGGAGCCACAGGCAGCGGTCGATGCTGCTGTGACTGCCGATGAACACGCCTTTTTCTGAAAGGCAGTTTATATATCCATAATCCATGACAGTAACGTCGTCGCCCGCAGCGAAATGCGATGGATATAGGAGACAAACCGCGCGGCCTAATCCAAACCGAGATCCGACACACGCTCCTCGTATTCTTGCCAACGCGCCGCGCATTAGTTGTAGCTTCCTCTCGATTCGCTGCTCCCAAATCTCGATCCCGATCATCTTATCACTTGGTGGAGCGGCACGTTGTCCGCAGAGCAAAAACGGTATTTGTGGACTCTACACTTTACGGGGCGATGATGTCTGCCACTCACTAGCGGCCTGGGCAGAGCCGTTTCAAGCTACGGTAGCATCTAGTATTTGGCCCTAGTAACGTGACTTCATCTGTGAATAAATCCAATCATAAGTTTTTTCCATTCCGGTTCGCAGAGGGATTGAAGGCTCCCAACGCAGCAGTTCTCGAATTCGGGTGTTGTCGGACGATCGCCCGCGCACGCCTTTAGGAGCATCCAATAGGTAGTTGCGCTGCAGCTTGATACCGGCAATGTCCTCGACAATGTCCACGAGTTGGTTAATCGTGACCATTTCGGCACTGCCCAAGTTGAGCGGCTCGAGAATAGTCGATGCCATGATGTCCTGTATGCCTTTGAGACAGTCATCAATGTACATAAAGCTGCGCGTCTGTTGGCCATCGCCCCAGATCTCAATATCGCGTCTGCCGGTGAGCTTGGCATGTATGACCTTGCGACAAATGGCAGCTGGTGCTTTCTACGCGCCCACCCTCAAAGGTTCCGAACGGGCCGTAAACATTGTGAAAACGTGCGACTCGGGTTTGAAGCCCAAAATCCTCGCGGAAGTGCCGGCACATTCGTTCACTGAATAGCTTTTCCCAGCCATAGCCATCTTCTGGCATAGCAGGATATGCGTCAGATTCTTTGAGCCCGGGATTGTCCGTTGTCATTTGCTTATCGGCAGCGTAGACGCAGGCAGAGGAGGCATAAAAGAAGCGCTGCACGCCGCTCTCGTGCGCGGCTTGCAGCAAGTGCGTATTGATGAGCACGGACAACATGCAACGGGCCTTGTTGTTCTCGATAAAGCCCATGCCACCCATATCGGCAGCCAAGTTGTACACCCAGTCAGCATTTTGTGCGGCAACACGGCAAGCTGTGAGGTCCTGTAAATTGAGGACCAGATTCTGGGCGCTGCAATGCAACTGATACCATTCGTCACGCGGCTTCAGATCAACTGCAGTTACACTATGTCCTTGTGCGGCCAAATGTCCGACTAAATGACCCCCGATAAACCCACCGGCGCCACACATTAGAATTCTCATTGGTTGAGTTCATTCCCTTTCAATTATGTTAGTGTATCGGGTACCAAGAACGATCGCGCCGTGCATGGCTTGGCCAATGCAATGGATTTTCGGTGAGCCGACGCTGAGCACAATAGGTGCTCGCGATCACCCGCTTTGTTGGATGAATCAGTCGTTGGCCGCACGGCATCCTGTCTGATCGCCGATGTCGCCGTGGGGCAGCAATCAATTAGGATTTTGGCAGCAATGCGTTTGGCACGGGAGTGGGCATTCGTTGCCTGCTTGGTCGCATTGAATTGAATCCCGACCGCAGTGCACCCCAACTGCAGGCCGCGACGCGGCAGCTTTCTGCGCTGACGTTGCTAAGTGCCAAGAGTACTTGACTCTTACGATCTTCGGGCCACACTCTCAGGGCATGTCTCAGCTGCGACCTGACACGGCTGATATCCCGACGTTTCAACAAATCTAGCGTTGCGATAGCTCTGTACAACTCTGCTTGATCGATTGATGGAAGCTTTCTGAATTGCGGCGTGTCCAGAATCGCTTGCTGCATTGCCAAGTCATCTGAAAGCAACTCGACTAGAACATAATAGAAAAAGGCACTCTGGGTTGGCACGGACAATTGGTCAAACCATGGGGACTCTAGTATTTTGCGTCGTCCTGTGAACAGATCGTCCTTGCGCTTCTGCAGCGTGACCGCACTGGTCATGTTAGCACCGTGCACCCGGTAACTACAGGTCAATTTGGGCAGATAGCCAAAGCGGTAATAACGCGCCATGTGAATCCAAAAATCCCAATCGACACCGTACTTCAAGCGCGTGTCGTAGTGCAGATTAATGACTTCTGCTGACAACCGCCGAAACAGCGTTGAACACGGCACAGCGACAACGCTTGGACTTAGCACCAGTTGCTCAAGAATCATTCCCGTATAAGGTCCCGGCCTATGGTCAGAGATGCGCATTAGGGGATGACCATTCTCATCACAGAAGTAGCCATCTGAGAATATTACATCCACGTCATGGTCTGTTTCCAGACAGTTCACCATGTCAGTCAGTGCCGAGTTCAAATAAAGGTCATCGGCATCAAGGGAAGCTATGTATTCGCCGCGGGCTAACCTCAGACCAGTATTGCGGGCTCCTGCTTCGCCACGATTCTCTTGATGGAATTTCACGATCCGAGGATCTGTGTATGTGGCCAATATTGCGGATGTGCTGTCGGTCGAACCATCGTCGACCACTATAAGTTCCCAGTTCACATACGTCTGCGCTTGCACGCTATCAATAGCTTCACGAAGAAACAATTGGCCGTTGTATACAGGCATGATTATTGAAACAAGTCCACCCATATCTATCTTTAATTGGTGATTAGCTGGTTACTCAGTGACTTCAAATCACCGAACTCGCCGCTGAATCCGATAGACGCTAACTGCAAGCACAAGAGTTGCGACCGGCAACAAACTCAACGCCAGTGTCCATACTTGCTCTCTGGAATTGCCAGGTTCAGGAGACTTGAGAGAATACCGAGCGCTCGGTACTGACGTAGGGGACGGTTTAGGCAGTAGGTCGACGGACGCCGGCACTGAATCTGGCATGGTTGGAGAATAGGACTCGTTGGAAGGTGCAAGTGCGAGAGGGACAACATGAGGTGCATCCAATACCAAGTGGGATGTGTAGGTATCTCCTCCCATCCAGTAAACAGCTACCAGTGTGTCTCCCTCAGCCACGGTCATTTCGATCCAGTCTGACGCTTGCCACCCCGTTGCGGCATTGGGAAGCCACGCACCATTCCTTGTTCGGGCATGTACATGTCTCCCGTCGCCCGGATTTAGTAGTAGGTGCAAGTTACCGGCCGAATCCATATTGACGACTTGACCTGTGTAACCTGACATAGTCACCCCTTGAGTAAGATCAATTGGCGGTGACCAGTTCCTTCCATCGTCGTCAGAGAGCTGAAGATCACGACCCCCCACACCAAGGCCTCCCCAAGTGACCCTGCCCAGTTGGTTCTTCTGTGGGAAATAGGAGATCCTTGTCCCTCGATGACCGGAGGCAACCAATTCGGGCGCATCCCAATTAGCGCCGAGATCCTCTGATGTTGAACACCAGGTGCTACGCGCTTCCCCTGTGAGACGCACTTCAGCCCAACAGGTGATCAGGCGTCCGCTCCGCGTAGCAACAAGAGATAGGCGATAGGGGAAGTTGTCGTTTTCGACAATATGGTTAACCTCTACGGGCTGCCCCACCCTGCCATCAGATTCTAGCGACATATACTCAACTGTTCGATCACTAGTTGCCACCACAATATGAATGTGATCTCTTTCACCGATGACAGACACTACTTCTGTTGGAAGACTGTCGCCATAAATCATAGAGGGTGTTTGCCAATTCCGAACGTCAGTGGCATTCCGCAAATCCACCTTGGTGTGCCATACAGCAGTAGTGTTCCAAATCACATGTAAGTAGCCATCCGAATCCTCGACAGCCGCTAATGTAGGCGGCAATTCATTGTCAGGTGTGACGAGCACATCAATTGGTAATGTCCAGGCACCATCGACCCAGCGCGCATAGTAGAGGGCGACTGGCCCTTCGGGATCGTCTGCCGGCCTGCCAAAGAAAAGCAAATACGTGTTGTTTGAGGGCCCCGTGTAGACAATTGGGTTCGTGCCATTATCGCTAGATGGCCCGTCCAGCAAGAGTTGCGGCTCAGACCAAACGGGATTAGTATTCTGACTATGCGCCGTACGAAACGCACAGCCGATCAAGGCGACTGAAAGTAGAAAGCCTGCACAGAATAACCTGCAGTTTACAGCTGCCATATCAGGCTAGATGCTGCGCGAGGTGATTGAGCGCATGCAGATTGACAAAAACCCTCTTTGCCGTGCACGTCGCGGGTCCGACTTAAGCAGTGGCAGCGCACTCTTCAGCACTGTTCTTCCATCCCGACGCTGAAAGCTACCATAGAACTGCACCTGCCAATAGTGATCCCAGACCAGCTGCGAAAATCGGCGGCGGGCATCTTCATCTATTGGCAGTGCCTCCAAAATATCCGTTATCTCATTGCGTTCGAGAACATGGTTCTCAAGTGTCTTCTTCACTGTGCGCAACGCCGCTGCTTCCGGTGTCTCCATGATGTGGTAAGTTTCAATCGCTTCTCTGAATCGTTGAATCGCTTCGTCGCGGCGGCCGCTTCGAAGCAACAAGACGGCCATTTGCCAAACGAATCCTCCTAACACCACATTCGCTTCTTGCTCGGACAAGAGGTTGGCATACGGGGCTTCCTGAAGGCGCTGTCGAAATATGGCAAAGTTCTCCTCAATTAGCGCCAGTTCAGCTTTCTCGGTCTTGCTACCTTCATGCCGGCGAAAGGTGCTCATGGCTCCTGGAAGATAGCGACAGCGTGCTAAAGGCGCAACGCGCAGCCAGAAATCGTTATCCATTGCATAGTGGTGGCTCTCGTAAAGCGCTCCCGCCCTACTGTTAAGACTGCTCCGCCAAAACACAGAAGGTGTGTGAATCAGGCCGCCCCTCATAACCATCGTATGCAAGCTGAACTCTGAGTAGGTAATAACATCTCTAGGTTTGCCGTCGACATTGACATAAAGAACATCGCCGTATACTAGATCAACCTCGGGGGCGCCGACAAGCGCCGCGCTGACACTATTCAGAACACCCGGCAAGTAGATATCGTCTGCATTCAACCATCCTAACCATTCACCAGTAGCCATTGCCCATCCCTTGTTAATGGCATGACTCTGTCCGCGATCCGGTTCGCTAATCCACCTTGCGATCCACTCCTGATATTTCCGGATTATGTCCACTGTACCGTCAGTACTGCCGCCGTCGACAATGATATACTCTAGATCGGGATAACCCTGGAGCAATACAGATCGAATCGTTTCTTCTAGGAACTGGGCAGCGTTGTAGGTGACAGTGACTATACTAAGCTTTGGCCAATGCGATTCACTTGATAGGTTGTCTTGCGGCATAGGACTCTCTTCTGTCCATGGCCAGCCAGATTTGCCTGATGGCGGTGCTGGAAGCAAGCGCAAATTGGGTGATATCATCGATGCCACCTACCTGTTGGTTCAATATGGAAACATGTGTTGTTTGATGCGACGAAACGACGCCATGGATTCATCGCCGAGAATGGCGTCTCCGCCTACGGACCAGAAACCACGATTTCGCAACGGCGCCGAACCGTAACGGAATGTCTGCAACCAGCAGGTACGCGTGGCCTGCACATATCTTCTCTCTCGAAGCATGTAAACCAGTTTTAGGTAACTGGCGCCAATTGTCTGTCGCACTTCTTTGGCTGATAGTGAAAGTTCTGGTGCGTACTGCGTAACACTTTGCGGCAAATTGTCATGAACAGAATTCTCGGTCCACTGGCCAAGTGCTGTGGCAGCAGTTAGCTCGCTCAGTGAGTTTAAAACAAGTGGTCGGAGTATATTTGTGAACTGACGATCGAGATAGACATCCATTAGATGTGCCGTACGCATCAGATGTTTCAATAGCGCTACTTGAGAGGCCATTGAGGTCATCCCTCCGGAATGGACACGTCGAACGCTCCAGACCTGGTCAATGAAGCCAACTTTGCCGTGCCGTGCAAGAAACGCATGAAGAAGCCAATCTGCACCAGGTGTCTTGAGCATCGCAGAGGGGAGATGGCTGACAAAGTGGCTGGGAAACAACATGGATGCAGTGGGTAAAAAGTGGCGCTCAACGATATCTGACAGTGAATAGACTGTCTTGATAGGAACGCCATGCGAACGCACATACGCTTCAGAATGCCCATCTGGCCACAAATTGGTAGCCTCATGAACACATAAAGACCAGTCCGGGTGGGTGTCAAGCGCATGCACCTGCAATTGTAGTTTGTCTGGAGACAGCCAGTAGTCATCACCTTCGCACAACGCAATGTACTCGCCACGGCATTCATTTAACGTTGCCAGAAAATTCGCCTGTGGACCCTGATTCCGGTCAGGCAACAGTAAACGAATTCGCCCAGGATAGCGGTCTGCGTAGTCACGCACTACAGCACGCGTACCGTCGGTCGAACAGTCTTCACCGATAACGAGTTCAACGTCAAAATCGGTCTGTTGCATCAGCACGCTCTCGATGGCCTGCGCAACGAATCGCTCGTGGTTATATGTAATCATCGCCACGCTGACCTTGACGCCGGTTGAACTCCGAGTTAGTGAGTTCATGCGAATTGGAGTTCCTTTAGTCGCGCCAGCTTCGGCCGAAGCTCCCTGCTGTTCATAACCGCTAGCCGGATGATGGCACAGACATCTTCGATTTCGTCCGGTCCTACTGCCGTGCCAGTCGGCAAAGACATCACCCGCTGTGTGAGCAGTTGAGTCTCTGGGAGCAGCAAACCTGCATGGGGAGAAAATGAACGGTAGGGTTCCATCTCATGGCAACCAGGATAGAAATAACGCCGGGCCAGGACGTTTTCTGCATGCAAGACGGCTACGAGGTCATCGCGGCTGATGCCAGATGCGGCTTCGTCCACCTCGACAATGACGTACTGATAATTGCAGCGCTCCATCTCATCGAAAGAAACGAGCCGAATGCCTGGCGTATGTTGCAGCCCTGAACTGTAGGCCATAAAGTTGCGGCGGTTGGTGGCAATGAACAGTTCCAGCGACTCTAACCCGGTGAGGCCCATAGCCGCCGATATTTCACTCATCTTGCCGTTCGTACCGACATAAATGACGCTATCATAACCGGCAAAACCAAAATTCTTCATCAGGCGAATTTTAGCTGCGAGTTCGTCGTCATTGGTTGCCACTGCGCCGCCTTCAAAAGTATTAAAGAACTTCGTAGCGTGAAAGCTAAAAACCTCCGCTCGCCCGAAGTTGCCTATCATTTGCCCGTTATATGAGCAGCCAAAAGCGTGAGCGGCGTCAAACATTAATTCTAGACCGCGCCGCTCAGCAATCTCAGTTAAGGCCTCGATTGCACAAGGTCTGCCCCAGACATGTACGCCTATAATTCCAGTCGTACGCGGCGTGATCATTGCGTCCACTTTGGCAGGATCGATATTATGGGTGGCCGGATCAATATCACAGAAAACTGGCGTGATTTCCTGCCACTGTAGTGCATGAGCTGTCGCGACAAAGGTGAAGGAGGGAACAATCACCTCACCTCGCAGATTTAGCGCCCGAATAACTATTTCGAGCGCAACCGTAGCATTGCACATGGCGATACAATGCTTAACACCCAACAATTTAGCTACGAGATTTTCAAATTCCTGGACAAAGGGACCATTGTTAGTCAGCCAGCGCCGATCCAACATGTCACTGATACGAGCTAGCAGGGAGTCGCGATCACCGATATTAGGTCGTCCGACATGAAGTGCCGTAGTAAACGCTGGAATTCCACTTAGGATGCCCAGTTCATCCACACTGCGCTTAAGCTCCATTAGTCTATCGCCCTTTTTACTCGAGCTGGTGCACCGTAAGCAACTACATCGTTTGGAATGTCCCGCACAACAACAGATCCGGCGCCTATAATTGCACGTTTACCGATGCTGATCCCGTCATTCACCGTCGCACCTATTGCTATTTGTGCTTCCTCACCGATTGATACGCGGCCTGCGAGACGTGCTCCAGGGCCAATGTGGGCCGCATCATCAATAGTGCACTCGTGGTCGATACTTGCACATGTATTGACTATGACGCTGCTACCGATCCTTGATGCGGGATTTACAACGGCCCCCGCGGCAATGACTGTGCCGGCGCCGATTATTGCATCGCTCGCCACAACGGCCCGGGGGTGTACTGCAATCGGTAACGAGAACCCTTGGGTTCTCAGCAGGGCCGTGAGTTGATTCCTCATACGGCAATTTCCAAAGCCTAGCAAAACATGTTCAACACCCTGCGCTTTGAGTACGTCAAGTTGTTCGCTCCCACCCAAAACCGTGGATCCGCAGAATGCAACATTAGAGCGGTTGGGAGTGATATCGTCTAGGAATCCAACAATTGTGTACGTGCCCTGCAAGCGCACAATATCTGCTACAACCAAGGCGTGTCCCGATGCGCCCCAAATGACAAGCGGCAGTAGCTTATGGGCGTCCATCAAGCGGTATCCTACTCACTGTTTCCCAATCCAGAAGCGGCTGTACAGCTCCAGGCTCTCTGCCAAACCAAGCGAACTTTCTTTCAGCAGTGTTTGCGACTTCAAATCCGATCGCATCTTCTAGCACAAACGTGGTTGCCGCCGTATCTCTTACCAGGAGAAGGTCCACCCGATGGAATCCACTGTTCAGGAGGTTAGCGGGTATGTGGCACACACTAGTCAGAAGCCCAACTGGCGGTTTCATATGCAGCACTGGGTCCGGATCAAAACCCGAACTAGCCGAAAACGCAATAATTCCCTGATCATTGCGAACATGCAGCGTCACATGCAGATGCGTTGCGGCTAAGATATTGTGATATTCCACCTCAATTCGCAGCGGCGTCTGCATAGTAATCACCTCGCCGGCGAATTCTTCTGTCTCCGGTGCAACCTTGATACGACACAGTCTTACTGTTGCGTTGCCAGGTGCCGTGTCGTCATCTGCCCACGTACGCTCGTTTGAGCTGCTTTCAGTTAGGCCAGACCGCAAATAGCCTGGCAAGACTTGCTCAATTGGTCCCTCCAGCTTTACGCGCCCGTTATCCAGCCACAAACCACGCTGGCACAACGTTTGCACTGCCACCATATTATGGCTGACAAACAGAACCGTGCGCCCCTCCTTTGCTACGTTGCCCATCTTCCCCAAGCACTTCTTCTGGAACGCAGCATCGCCTACTGCTAATACCTCGTCCACCAGCAAGATCTCCGGCTCCAGATAAGCAGCCACGGCAAAGGCAAGTCGCACGTACATGCCACTGCTGTAGCGCTTGACGGGCGTGTCTAGAAAGCGCTCAATCTCGGCAAAGGCGACAATCTCGTCAAACTTGCGGGCAATCTCGGTACGTCGCATACCAAGGATCGCACCGTTTAAATAGATGTTATCACGACCGGTCAGTTCGGGATGGAACCCTGTACCCACCTCGAGCAGGCTGGCAACACGGCCGTGCAGTGCAACACGACCAGCAGCAGGTTCTGTAATGCGGGAAAGGATCTTAAGCAGCGTGCTCTTCCCGGCCCCATTGCGCCCAAATATGCCGATGACCTCACCCTGCTTGACCTCAAACGATACATCTCGCAGTGCCCACAGGTCCGTATCGTCTCGTGATGGATTGCTAACCCCCTGTAAACTGCCCGTGCCATTACGAGATCGCTGCGGGCGTAAGCTCATCAGGGCATCGCGCAGCGTGTCGTGCCGCTGCTGGGAGCGACCAATGTGATACAGTTTGCTGAGATTTTCAGCACATATAGCAATGTCACTCATATTTTTAGATAATGTCGGCGAACGTCCGCTCCGTGATGCGGAAGAACAAGGCACCGGTGATTAGCACGCACAGCGTGATGCCAACGGACACCCAAAACAGGGGCCCAGGCGCGGCCGTTTCGGTCATACTGCCGCTCAGCAACGCCCACCGGAATCCCTCTACGACCCCTGTCATGGGGTTGAGCGCCAACAGCCAGCGGAAACGTTCAGGAATTAACGTGGCACTGTAGAGCACGGGCGTAACGTACATCCAAATTTGGAGCAGAAATGGCACCAGGTAATTGACGTCGCGGTAACGAACGTTGAGCGCAGCCAGCCACAGCCCAAAGCCAAGCGCAGTCGCTATGGCAAGCAGCAGGAAGAAGGGCAGCCAGATCACGTTGATCGTGGGCGGGATGCGATAAAAGAGCATCAATATACCCAACACAACGCCGGAAACGGCGAAATCCACTAGACCGCCCACCACGCCGCTCACCGGGATAAGCAAGCGCGGGAAGTAGACTTTGGTGATCAGGTTCGCACTGCCCACCACGCTCTGCGACGAACGCGTCAGCGACCCGGAAAAATAGTTCCAGGGCAACAGCCCGGCGTAGGCGAAGATCGGATACGGTACACCATTCGATGGGGCCTGAAGCAAATAGCCAAAAACGCCGGTGAAAACCAGCATGCTGATCACGGGCTGCAACACGATCCAAGTCACACCAAGAGCAGTCTGCTTGTAGCGCACTTTGACGTCGCGCCAGACTAGAAAGCCTAGTAACTCACGATATTCCCACAATGCCCTAAGCTGCAACGAGGCTAAGCCCCGCGTTGGCTCGATGATGATCGTGTGGGGAGTGGTAGAGACATCGCCATTTGCCGAATTAGTCATCAGAATCGAATCGTCCGTTTGCATACTCGTCCATGCTGACTGCAGTTCGTGCCCTAATGAATAGCTCTCGCCGCAGCAAAGGCGGCTTTCTGTTCTGGGGTAGCCACTTGGCTGACCCACCAATCACGTGCCGTAAGTACTCCAGGAGCTGTATCAACCGTACGCCAAAGTTCGGCCGCTCCCTCAGCGTGGCCCTGCAGCGCCAGCACTTCACCTAACATCAGCCGGGTGGCCCGCTCCTGAGGAGCGCGTTGGTATGCTTCGGCCAGGTACCGTTGCGCGGACGCCAGATCGCCACGCGACAAGGCAATCTGTCCGAGCCGGCGATAGGCGGTCACATTCGTTGAGTCGATGGCACAGCGCCGCTGTATAGCGGGCTATCGCCTCATCCAGATCGACGGCTGGACTGCGCCGCAGCTGGTCCTGGATCCCCCACGTGGGCCACTCGTAGAGCGCCAGCTCACGTGCGCTTTGATCCACCGCACCCAGGTTTGCCTGCATGGCTGCACGCGCCCCTGGCCAAACCAACAACACCAGTGCCAGCAGCAGCGGCGAAAGCACTGCCAGGCTGCGCCAGGCAAGCTCAGAAGGCGCCAATGACCGCAGCGGCGCCGAGGATGGAGCTGCACCCCAGGCAAAGCCCAGCGGTAGAAAGATCAACGGCGCAAGTCTCGAAACGTATGGCCCGCCGTCAAACAGGCCATGGACCAACATCGCCACCAGCGAGGCCGCAATTGCGCCAACCAGCCAGCGCGGTGCACTGCGCATGCGGTAGGCATTCACCAGGCCCCACCCCGCCGAGATTACGAGAAAGCCATAGCCCACCAACCCCCAAGAGCCCCTGCTCGATCGTCAACTCGAGCAAGAAGTTGTGGACATGTCCTACATAGCCCACATGGAGTAGATAGACATAGGTCGAAAGCGCCATCATCGTGGCGCCAAAGCCAACACCTGTAAAGCGATAGTCACGCGCCAGGCTAAGGCCATCTCGCCACAATGCAGCACGCGTACCGGTCGAACCGGCGACCACATCCGAACCGAGCGGGCCACCGTTGAAGCCAGGCGCCAGCAGCGCCAGCAGCACCAGGGCAGCCAATCCAAGCGGCACGGCCACTGACCAAACCATCCAGCGCTATCCGGACCCTGGGGCGTACACGCCCGCTGCGACGCACAGCAATCCACACTCCGGCCAGCGCTCCAACGCCAAGGCCAAGCAGACCCGCGCGTGAATTGGTTAGGACGAGGCCAGCAACGGCAATGAGAAGGCAGCCGGCGGTGAGCAAGACAAGCGGGATACGAAAGATGGATGGCGGTCCAATCAAGTACCCCAGTCCCCCCACGCCCAGCGGTATGAGGACTACCAAACCGGAGGCGAGGACGTTATCGTTGACGCTATCGCCTGCTGCCCAAGGGATCGCAGTGGCCGCATAACGGGTTGAGGCAACGTAAATACAGAGCAGTGCGGCAAGCCAGGCACACAGCACCCCGGCAATGCCGAGGACCGGCCGGCGCCCAAACAGGCGCGCTGCCAGCGTTAGAATCCAAGCTACGTACAGACCACTAGCCAGCAATGCGGCATGGTTGAGCGCCAGCAGTTTGTCCGGCGCAGCCGCGACTGCGATCGCGCACGAGAGCAGATATAGAAGAGCTGCCGTAAATGCCATGCAGGCTTTTTTGGTACCAGGCAGATCATGCGATCAGCCGCCAATCACGCCGCCCCTGGGCGTGTGTTTACATTCTGGGCACACTGAGAAAGCGGACGCCCAACACCGCGTGAGCGGCGGTGGCGCTTTTCGATAGCAATCGGGATAGGGTTACGATTGGGTTCGACGGCATCGACGTCGACGGAGACGCGGCGTTCGCTGCCAAGGAAGCGCAGCAGCACCTGTACGCGCTCTACCGCCGTCATAGGCCCGTCAAAGATGCCCTCCAACCCCTGCAGCGGTCCGGCCGTGATACGCACGGGCTCACCCACATGGAACTGATGAGCAGGCAAACCACCAACAGCATTGATGTCATCGATGCGCAGGCGAAGCTGCTGCACAACCTCATCTGGCACGGCACGAGGCTCATCCTGGAACCGAACCACGCGTACGACGCCTGGGGTACAGTCGATGGCAGACACAGGGGTGGATTGCAGATCACTGTCGACAAAAAGGTAGCAGGGGAAAAACGCGCCGCGCTGAACTTTACCTTGGCGGCGCAAGGTCACCTCGGGGAAATACGTATTCAAGTTAAGACGCTCTTCGAGCAGGGTTGCAGCTAGTAGTTCCATTCTGGGCTTCGTGTGAACGACGTACCACGACATTTGTGATTCCTTTACTGCTAACCGGCGGGTTCTCAGCGCTGCAAAGCTATAGAGACTGTCGTGCTGTGACTGTGTGAGCCCTACGCCTCAATGGGCAGAAGCGGCACTATTAATTGGCGAAACCGAGAGTGTGCAGCAAATCTATCGGGATTATCGACTCATGCACGCGCTCCGCCGCTCCGTCAACACTTCGACGACGGCGACACGTGCATCTATGTGGACTACTCGTGGAGCTAAGGCTACAACGCGAGTTGTCGTTTGCTGCTTGCGGCTAATATGATTATGGCAGATGGTTCCAGTGATTTTGCTTACAAGATGCTTGCAGATGCAGTAAATGCTGTAAATTTGATCACGAAACTTCCGTCCAGCCCACAAAACACACTGCGGTCGTCAAGGCGCGGAATAATATACAAAAAATCTTAACAGCACAATATAACAGAAATCCACAGTAGCAACTGGACTGCAGGCGAAATGTGATCTGCATCACGCCGGGCTGTCACCATCCCGCGACTCGGGGCGCTCCCCCACAACATAGTGGTCACCCAGAAAACCACCTCTGCACACGCCCACCTCCGCCATGTGATGCACCCTACCGCGTTTAGCTACTTTACGTCTGAATCGCTATCGGCTATACTTCGGCCCGATTCGCCCACCCAATTTGTGAGTTCCCCCTTCAGCACGTGCTGTCCTCAGTAGTTCTTGACGGCAACCCGCACCAATCCAGCTGCAAGCTTGCGCAAAGGAATGGGCAGCCATCTTTAGCGCCAGTCCTGGCCAGGGGTCCGATCAACAGACAGGAGGCGCCCATTGCTTCACGCAAGTTCGAGTTTCCACGCCAGCGGAACGCAGTATGGCGAACCAGGCAAGCCGAGCATTACCTATGCGGTTCCAGAAGTGAACCCAACGTACCCGATGCGCGGCCCGCACATGGTGTTGCGGGGTTTTGAGCAAGCCGGTTGGGATGCGGATGTGATTGCTGCCCTCAGCGATTTAAACGCGCAGATGGAAGACCTTTGGGGCACCGTACCCTTGCGTAAAGTCGGCAACGGCACGGCTGCCAGCGGGGCAAGGTGCATACACCGCGCGCTGCTGCGGCCGCGCAGTTCACACATTGCGCTTACTTACGCTTGGCACTACCCCAAATACAGCCTGGCCGCCGCAAAACAGCTGTGGAGGCAGCCGTACGGTCTCGTGCTGGATACGTACCAGCATCACGCGCCTTGGAACAAGAACACGCTGCTCGATCGGATCAAGGAAAAAATCCGCTATGAGTTCGCCATGAGTCGTGCGAGCTTCATCATGGCAGAGACGCCCTTTCTCCGGGATTACACCGGGCAGCACTTTCCTGGTGTTGAAACAATGTACGTACCGAAGTGCATCTGGCTGCATGATCGGCAGACCATTGAGCAAACGTGGCACGACGAAGGCGCAACGCCGCAGCGGGCACCGGTGATCCTATTTGCCGGCCAGGTCATCCCGCGCAAAGGAGTGCACGACCTGCTTGCGGCCTTTGCCGAACTTGCGACGAGATATCCGGAATGGAGCGTCGAGATCGTCGGCCCTTACCTCAGCGATGAGTATGCACAGCAGCTGGCGCAGATCATCGCAAGCAACAATCTCCAGCCGCGGGTTCAGTTTTCGCCCATATTAACCGGCGAGGCGCTCTACCGGCGCTATCGGGCCTCATCGATCTACTGCATGCCGACACACCACGAAGGCATGCCCACCACCATCCTCGAGGCCATGTACTTTGGCGGCGCCATCGTGTCCAGCAACGTCGGTTTCATCAGCCATCAGCTTGACGACGGCCGGTGCGGTTTGTTGATTGAGCCGGGGAATGTGGATGCCTTGCGTGAGAAATTGGACCAGCTCATGGCGTCGGAGGAACTACGCCTGCACTCCATGCAGGCAGCACGCGCACGCATGGTAAACACGTTCACGTGGGAGCAATACTTCGAGGAAGTTGAGAATGCATGTCTACGCCACATTCGGGAAACGGGTGACCAGCCGGTAACAGCGGGGTAGATCACTCCTGTGCGAGTGGCGCTTCCGGCAGGGCGGGGCGGCCAACCACACGTCGCCCCGCCCCCTTAGACTGGCTGCTCAGTAACAGCCCACTTCCTCAGCCAATCCCATACTGGTCGCGCACAAACGGCAGCAGCCCCAGCGGCTCGAGCTTAGCTAAGCGGTGCGCGGAAGGTGACCTGAACCACGCCTGGATGGCGGCCGATTTCGATCGCGCCGGTGATGGTGGCGCGGTTCTTGACCTCGGGCACGCTCATGCCAAGCAGCGTGGCAGCACGCTCAAGGCCGTTGTCTGTGGCGCTGTTGAGGTCGGGCCCGGTGCCGATTACGGAGATGGGTGCCGATTCTTCGATGGCATCGATACCCCACGCCTTGGCGACGGCCTCGGCGCGCTTGCGCTCTTCAGCCGTCAGCGGGCGGGCCAGGAAGGGAAGGTCTTCCACGACGGGCAGCAAGATAGGGCCGTCGATGTTGAGCCCCTTGAGCAGGTGCACCTGGAGCGTGACCGTGCCGGAGACGTCCGCGGTGTGGCCGGCGATCTCGCCGTCGCCCTGCATCGCATGCATGTCGCCCATGTAGACGCCGCCGCCGGGCGCCTTGACCGGGCAGATGAGAATGGCGCCGGTGCGCACGGCGTCGATGTCCAGGTGGCCGTCCGAACGATTGGCAAGCTTTTCGGCGGTGAGACCGTACTCGTGCGGCGCACCGATCAGGAAGGAGCCAAAGTCGCCGGCATTGTGCGAATCGGGCATGGGAATGGCGGGCGTGGTGCCCAGTTGGCCCATGAAGGGGCGCACGCGGGCGACCAGGCCGACCAGGTCGTGCGGCGCCATGACCAGGACGGGGTTCTGGATCGAGTTCTCGGGCAGCGCAGCATAGCGGGCGGCACTGGCGGCGATCTCCTCGGCGGCCTCCTGGGTGAGGGTCACGCCCAGCCCGTGGTTGGCGTCAAAGACGATGGTGTAACCGTTGGCAAAGGTAAAGGGTGAGGCGTCGGCCCCACAGTTGGCGCAGCGGATGGCTTCCTGGCCGATGCCGCGCACGACCGTCTTCGGGTAGAGCGTGCCGCACTCTGGGCACTTGCCCGCTACGTAGGGATCGCCCAGGAAACGGCCGCCCATGATGTTGTCGTTGCCCGACGAGGTGGCGAGCGACGTGATCGTGATGTCCTTGATGCGCAGGACGATGGCATCGCCGACCTCGGCGCCCGCCACGGCGACGGGCTTGGTGACCTCGTGGCCGCCGCGAATTTCGGGGGTAATCATGGGCCCCCAACAGCCGGGGGCCGTGTTGGCGACGATGTGGCCGCCATCACGCACCGGCCCCAGCATCGGCAGATTGGGGTCGAGAATGCCGTTGGTGTACTGGTCGACAAAGACGGTTTCGTGGCCGCCGGCGGCACGGCCATTAGTCGCGGAACTGGTCTGGACATTGGCTACCATGCTGATCCTCCTGTGAATTGGAATGGTGGGAAGAATGGGTTGCGTGTTTGTGCCACCGGCCGCGGGCATGACCAGGACGACCTCCTGGCCTTCATGCAGCGGCTCGTCACGGCCGGCATGGTGGCCCCCGACGGCGACGACCAGGTAGGGGATCCGCCCGGCCAGGTGCGGCTGGGCCGCGGCCAACTGGTCGAGCAGGTCGCCGACGGTGGCATCCTCAGGCAGCGACATCTGCAGGCGCGGCGTGCCGGCGGCCTGGCTGAGGGCAGCACTAAAACGTACGTTGACGGTGAGCGTCATGATAATGCTTCTCGTTGGTTAGACTGTGCGTTGTGATCAGGTCGAATACTACCCGATAAAATGGTAACTGGTAAAACCTGGCTGCTCTGTGGGGTATCATGCAGATCGACAAGCGCGAGCGCTGTCTTTGACGTGATGTGCTGCGCGTGTACACTGAAACCCTCTGCTGAAGCAGATCACACGAACGATCGAGTCCGCTTTCTGCGCGACGGAATGAACCAGCGGCGCCAGATCCACGCAAGTATAGACAGACCGGAGCCTCTATGCCGCGTTACGGTTACCACGGCACAGTCCTGCACGTCGACCTCTATCACCAAACGGTACAGCGCGAATATCCGGGCGAGCGCTTCTGGCGTATCTATGCCGGCGGCGGGCTGCTGGGGGCCTATTACCTGCAGATGCTGCACGGGGGACCGGGCGATGCATTCGAGCCAGCCAATCCGCTGATCTTTGCCTCCAGTGTCCTGGCTGGGCATCCCTATGCAGGCTTGGCACGCTTTACGGTGGCGGCGCGCAGCCCTCTGACCGGCGGTATCGGCGAGGCGCGCGGCGAAGGGCCGTTCGCCATTGCCCTCAAGGGGTCTGGGGCCGATGCCATCGTGATGCGCGGCCGGGCGGCACAGCTGTCGGTACTTGTAGTCGAGGAAGGGCAGGCCGCGCTCTATCCTGCCGGCAACCTGCGCGGTATGACGGTGTCCCAAGCTGACGGCGAACTACGGCGGCGGTATGGTGACGACATTCACACGGCTATCATCGGACCGGCCGGCGAGAACATGGTGCGCTTTGCCAGCATTGTTGCCGACCGCAACCACCAGGCCGCGCGCATGGGCATGGGCGCCGTGATGGGGTCAAAGAACCTCAAGGCCGTGGTGATTCGCGGCGCTATGCGCCCTCCGGTGGCAGACCCCGCACGCTGCGCAGCGCTGACGGAGAGCTACGGCCAGCGCATGATCACCAACCCGCTCACCTTGTGGCAGTTGGAGCCGCCCGGTTTTTCCGCCTGGGTGCATACACATGGCACCGATGCCGCGCTGTGCACGCGCAATTATCGAGACAGCGTGTTTGAGTCGGCCATCGCCTATACGCCAGACCGGTTCATGCGGCGCTACCAGGGCGTGTCCGCCTGCCCCGGCTGTCCCAACGACTGTATCAAGCGGTTTGATCCCGAGGCAGGCTTCAGGGCCGGGCAGAGCGGGCTGGGCGGCATCCACCAGGAGATCACGGGTGCCCTCGGTTCCAACGTGGGCCTTGTGGATCTCAAGGTGCTTGTTTGAGGCTAACCTACGCTGCAACGAATTGGGCATGGATCCCGACTCGCTGGGCTTTACCCTGTCGATGGCGATGGAGTGTGCGCACGAGAAAATTTATACGGCCGAGCAGGTGGAGATCGACCTGCGCTTTGGCGACGGGCAGACAATGCTGCAGGCGATCGACCTTATCGCTTACCGCCGCGGCTTTGGCGCCGTGCTGGCGGAGGGCGCGAAGCGTGCGGCCGACATGATCGGCGGCGGCGCAGAACGGTTTGCCCTCCACGTCAAGGGGCTGGAGATGGTGCCGTTTGAGCCACGCACGCAGACCAACCTGGCGCTGGGCTATGCCGTGGCGCCGATCGGGCCGCGCTATGACATCTGCGAGCACGACTGGGACTTCGATACGCGCGTCGGCTGGGCGCATACGCTCGATCACTCGCGCACGCTGGGAATCCTGGACCGCATTCCCATGGAGCAGTTGAGCGTAGAGAAGGTGCGCAACTACAAGGCGCTCGCCACGATCTGGTCGGGGGCGGATGCGCTGGACTTCTGCATCTTTGCCATCGCGCCGACGCGTGTCTTCTCGCTGCAGGAGATGGCCGACATGCTGGCGGCGGTGACCGGCTGGGACACCTCGGCGTACGAGATCATGCGCTGGGGCGAGCGCCGGCTGCACCTGATGCGGCTGTACAACCTCGGCGCGGGCTTGACGGCGGCCGACGACACCCTGCCGGCACGCTTCTTCGACGAGCCGATCCACGAGGGCGATTGGGCAGGCACACGCCTGGACCGGGCAAAGTTCGAAGAGGCAGTGCGCACGTACTACTTCATGATGGGCTGGGACCTGGAAGGCAGGCCGCGGCGCGAGACGTTGGTCGACCACCACCTGGAGTGGGCAGTGTAGACGGCTCACTCCCGCATCGCCTGCACCGCACGTCGTCCTGCGTAGCCTGCACGCCCTCGTGCAGGTAAGGGGCACGCCCTCGTGCCCGTGTTACCCTTCGCCGTAGGCCACCCACGTGCGGCCTGACGGCCGCCCTGCACGAGGGCGTGCAGGCTACGCGGGAGGCGGGCTGCCGCTACCCTGTCTCCGCAGCGTGAACACCGCCGTGGTGGCCAGCAGGTTCTTGAAGCGGCCGGTGTGGATGCGCAGGCCGCGGTTGAGATAGATCTCGCTGTCGATCTCGATGTCGATCTGCCGGCAGAAGAGGGCGAAGTCCGTGACGCTGAAGAGCTGGCGGCGCGGGGACTCGTACCACTGCTGCGGCAGGTCGACGGCGACGGGGATGCGGCCGGTGAAGAGCAGCTCCAGCCGGCAGCGCCAGTGGCCCCAGTTGGAGAAGCTGACGATCGCCTGCTTGCCGACGCGCAGCATCTCGCGCAGGACCATGGCCGGGTCGTTGAGGAACGGCAGCGTCTGGCTGAGGATCACCCAGTCGAAGCTGCCGTCCGGATAGTCGGCCAGCCCCTCCTGCAGGTTGCCCTGGCGCACGCTCAGCCCGCGGCGCACGCAGGCCAGCACCCCCTGCTCCGAAAGCTCGATGCCGCGGCCCTTGACCTGGCGCCGGCGCACGAGGTGTTCGAGCAGCGCGCCGTCGCCGCAGCCAAGGTCGAGCACGCGGGTGCCCGGCGTGACCAGGTCGGCGATGGCGCCCAGGTCGGGGCGCAGGGCAGGAGCCACGGCGGTCTGGCCGTGGCTGTCGGTCGACGTGATAATCGGCGAGGTCGAATGGCAGGGTCATAGCAGTGTCATGCCAGCGTCATGCCAGCGTCTCGGCCAGCTTGGCGGTCTTTTCGCTGCGGCCGGCGGGGCCGTGCCCGTTGGCATGCAGGCGCGGCAGCGGTTGGTAGCCCTCGGGCATGGCGATGCCCTCCTCCTGCACAAGACGGTCCAGAAAACTGGTGAGCAGGTGCGTCATGGTGTCCACCTCGAGCAGAAAGGCATCGTGGCCCCAGGTGCTCTTGACGTCCAGATAGGTGACGTCGGCGCCGGCGGCCGTGAGCGCGCTGACCAGCTTCTTGCTGTGATAGCTGGGATAGAGCCAGTCGCTGGTAAAGCTGACGACCAGGTACTTGATGTCGGTCGAGGCGGCAAACGAGGCGGCCAGCGACCCGGTGGGCTGCGTCAGGTCGAAGTAGTCCATCGCCTTGGTGACGTACAGATAGCTGTTGGCGTCAAAGCGGCGCGTAAACTTGAGCCCGTTGTACTTGAGATAGCTCTCCACCTCAAACTCGGTCTGGAACTCGTAGCCGTACTTCTCCATCCCCTGCAGGCGGCGGCCAAACTTCAGATGCATCGACTCTTCGCTCAGATAGGTGATGTGGCCCACCATGCGCGCCACGGCCAGCCCGGCGTCGGGCTTCTTTTCCTTGTCGTAGTAGTCGCCGTGGTTCCAGTTGGGGTCGGCGTAAATGGCCTGGCGGCCGACCTCGCTGAAGGCGATCAGCATGGGGCTGTGCAGCGCCGTGGTGGCAAGCGGGATGGCGGCGGCCACACGCTGCGGGTGGTGGGCGGCCCACTCCAGCACCTGCATGCCGCCCATCGAGCCGCCGGCGACGCACAGCAGCTTGTCGATGCCCAGGTGGTCGAGCAGCCTGCGCCTGGGCCTGCACCATGTCGCCGATCGTGACGACGGGGAAGTGCAGGCCGTAGGGCTTGCCCGTCGCGGGGTCGGGGCTGGTCGGGCCGGTGGAGCCGTAGCAGCTGCCCAGCACGTTGCTGCAGATCACAAAAAAGCGGTCGGTGTCAAAGGCCTTGCCGGGGCCGATGCAGTCGTCCCACCAGCCGACCTTGGTCGGGGTCGTCGTCGTGATAACCGGCGGCATGGGCGCTGCCGCTGAGCGCATGGCAGATCAGGATGGCGTTCGAGCGGTCGGCGTTGAGCCGGCCATACGTTTCGTAGGCAAGCGTGACGGGGCTCAACGTGGCGCCGCTCTCAAGACAGAAGGGTTCGTCTTCGGCAAAGGTAAAGGACTGGGTCGTGACGCCGCCAACGGTGTCGCCGGCTGTGTCACCGGCTGTGTCGCTAGTCATAGGCACTCCGTTCTACACGAGGAGCGGATGTCCCGGGGACGGGTGGAACGCAAGCGTTCCGCCTGACGTCCCCGGGACATGTACCCTCTACTTAGTCGCTGCCGCCAACGCCTGGTCCAGGTCCCAGAGAATGTCTTCGATGTCCTCGAGGCCGATGCTCAGGCGGATGAAGTCGGGGCTGACGCCCGCCGTGGCCATCTCCTCGGCGGTCAGCTGGCTGTGGGTGGTGCTGGCCGGGTGGATGGCCAGGCTCTTGGCGTCGCCGACATTGGCCAGGTGGCTGAAGAGCTTGAGGTTGTTGATGAACTTCTGGCCGGCCGCGATGCCGCCCTCGATGCCAAAGCCGAGGATGGCGCCCGCGCCCTTGGGCAGGTACTTCTTGGCCAGCTCGTAGTCGGGGTGGCTCTTGAGGCCCGGGTAGGTGACCCACTTGACCGACTTGTGACCTTCCAGGTACTCGGCCACGGCCTGGGCATTGCTGCAGTGGCGATCCATGCGCAGGCTCAGCGTCTCGACGCCGTTGAGCGTGTTCCAGCTGTTGAACGGGGCCTGGGAGGCGCCGATGTCACGCAGAATCTGGACGCGCGCCTTGATGATAAAGGGCGGCAGGCCCATGCCGAGCGACGTCGGCATACTCCAGGCCGTGGTAGCTCGGGTCGGGCGTGGTGAAGTTGGCAAAGCGGCCCGAGCGTCCAGTCGAAGTTGCCGCCGTCCACGATCGCGCCGCCGATGGCCTGGCCGTGGCCGCCCAGGAACTTGGTGGTGCTGTGCACGACGATGTTGGCGCCCCACTCGAACGGGCGGCACAGGTAGGGCGTGGCAAACGTGTTGTCGATCATCAACGGGATGTTGTTGGCCTTGCCGATGGCGGCAACCTCTTCGAAGGGGAAGACCTTGATGTCGGGGTTGCCCAGCGTCTCGCCGTAGAGGATCTTGGTGTTGGGCTGGATCGCCTTCTCGAAGTTGGCCGGGTCCGCCGGATCGACAAAGGTGACCGTGATGCCCATGCGCGGGAGCGTGTAGAGGAACTGGTTGTAGGTGCCGCCGTACAGACGGCTGCTGCGACACAATGTGGTCGCCGGCGCTGCAGAGCGTCAGGATCGCCATGAGTCTGCGCGGCATGGCCCGAGCTGGCGGCCAGGGCGCCGACGCCGCCTTCGAGGCTGGCCAGGCGCTGCTCCAGCACGTCGGTGGTCGGGTTCATGATGCGCGTGTAGATGTTGCCCAATTCCTGCAGCGCAAACAGGTTGGCGGCGTGCTCCGTGTCGCGGAACTGGTAGCTGGTCGTCTGGTAGATCGGCACGGCGCGGCTGCCGGTCGTCGGGTCGGGCGCCTGTCCGGCGTGCAGCTGCCGGGTGTTAAAGCCAAGCTGGCGGTCGATGCTCATGGGTCTGTTTTCCTCGTTCTCGTTGAATAGTGATACTCAATAGACAACAAAAAACCCTCTCAGGTAGGAAAATGAGAGGGCAGCAGATAATAATGCCAGCAGTCTCTCATCTTCCAGAACTTGTCTGCCGGATTTGGCACCCGTAGCACTGCGGTTCGCATCATTGCTTGCCGCTGCTGGGTTGCCGAGGCTTCGTAGGGCCGGTCCCTCCGCCTCTCTGGATAAGAGTTGCATATACGGTTGTGGCGGCGAATCGTACTCGAATCGCCGCTGCGTGTCAAATCAGCTGAGGGGTTCGTAACCCGCGCCATGCAGTGATCGGCGCGGAAGCCAAGGCAAGGCCGGCCACACCAACTGCAACGTGACGATTAACAGACCGCGACGGCGCCGGCTCTTCGAGGGTAGAGCCGGCGCCGAGGTCACTGAGTTGGGTCACTAGCACATTGCACGCTCTAGAACTATGCTTGCAAGTCGATGGACCAGGCCGTGTTGAGGTCAGGCCGGGTTCACGGTCTGACTAAAGGCAAGAACAGGCGTGAACTTTCGTTGGCCGCGCCACCCACCTCTGCCTTGGCGGCCGCGCCGACCGGCGCCGGCTCCCCAGGCGCCTGGGTCTGGGCGCCCGCATCCGTTTGCAGCGTTGCATAGAACGACCAATGCATGGCCGCTTCACTCGGGACGGTCGGCGGCACAGCCGGCAGGGTCCCAAACGGTTGGCTGTAGCCCAAGCCCGTGCCGGTCAATTCACTCTTGAACCCCAGGCTGTTGCTTTGTGCCAGGAAGGCCAGCCAGTAGGTTCCTGGCGCCAGTTGCGCCGGCGTCTGCACGTTCTGCGTGTTCCAGCCCACTTCCGGTGTGAACACGGCGGTCTGCGCTCGCAGTGTCCCTGGGCGCCCGCCGGCATCGTCATAGACGCCCAGGACCAACTGGCCAATCGGGAGCGTGACATAGAAGCTCATGCTTTGCAGTGTCCCGTTCTGCGCCAGCGTCGTCTGCTGCGCAACCAGCACATTCCCAACGCCGGAGTGGTCGTCACTCAGGATGCGCTTTTCCCCATCTCGACTACACCCGTCGGAGTCGCAGTCGCCGTCGGCGTCGTCTCGATGCTCTGCGGATTGCAGTTGTTCAGGATCACGCTAAACGCTTCCGTAGAGGCTGCTCTCAATCATGGCGCCATCCTCGGTGGGCAGAAGTGAGATCGTGTGCGACTGCCCCAGCGATAAGAGCGTTTCGCGCCATGCATCGGTTCCGCGCTTCCATTCGATAATCAGCACCGGGCCCGTGACAGCCGTGACCTGGCAGCCGTTCGCCCATGCACCCATGTACGGATGGAGTAGCTCGCCCTGTTCCGAGTACACGGTTCTGGATTGGACGCCCGTGCGCGCATTGGTTGCAAAGGCAGCCCATGACGGCCAGTTGATGACCGCGCCGATCCAGTCCGCATCTGTGCAGCCGGCGATATTGCATTTCCAAAAGCCGTTGATAGATGAGACGGGATTGCACGCCATTGGATCGACACAAGTAGTTGGCAGCGGTGTGGCAGTTTCCGTCGGCACAAGTGTCGGGGTCGCGGTCGGCAGCGGTGTGGCCGTTGGAATGGCTGTAGGCATCGTCAGCGTGTAGCCAAAAGCAACCTGGTCCGCCTGGACGCTGACAACCTCGCCGGCAACCAGGCCGCCAACCAGGTGCGACTGGCCCACAGCCAGCGTTGCCAGCAGCCGGTGCGACCCAGCATTTGGCAGGCCGGCATAGACACTCGCCATGCCCGATGTGATGCTGATCGTCACCCCCGTCGCGGTACTGCCCGGCAGGTATACGCCAGTCGAGGTGGTGTAGCCCAGGCGGCCAGTCGTTGGCCCAAACTCAGCCGGCCACACTAGCGCCTGCCCGCTCAGCGATGCACCCCAAGGGCACGGGCTTCCCGTACACGTCCACGTCACAGACTGCGACAGACCGGTGGACTGCGATGGCGCCGTTTCCGTCGGCACGAGTGTCGGGGTCGCGGCCGGCAGCGGTGTAGCCGTTTCCGTCGGCACAAGTGTCGGGGTCGCGGTCGGCAGCGGTGTGGCAGTTTCCGTCGGCACGAGTGTCGGGGTCGTGGTCGGCAGCGGTGTAGCCGTTTCCGTCGGCACGAGTGTCGGGGTCGCGGTCGGCAGCGGTGTGGCCGTTTGCGTCGGCACAAGTGTCGGGGTCGCGGTCGGCAGCGGTGTAGCCGTTTCCGTCGGCACAAGTGTCGGGGTCGCGGTCGGCAGCGGTGTGGCCGTTTCCGTCGGCACAAGTGTCGGGGTCGCGGTCCGCAGCGGTGTAGCCGTTTCCGTCGGCACAAGTGTCGGGGTCGCGGTCGGCAGCGGTGTGGCCGTTTGCGTCGGCACAAGTGTCGGGGTCGCGGTCGGCAGCGGTGTAGCCGTTTCCGTCGGCACAAGTGTCGGGGTCGCGGTCGGCAGCGGTGTGGCCGTTTCCGTCGGCACGAGTGTCGGGGTCGCGGTCGGCAGCGGTGTGGCCGTTGGAATGGCTGTAGGCATCGTCAGCGTGTAGCCAAAAGCAACCTGGTCCGCCTGGACGCTGACAACCTCGCCGGCAACCAGGCCGCCAACCAGGTGCGACTGGCCCACAGCCAGCGTTGCCAGCAGCCGGTGCGACCCGGCATTTGGCAGGCCGGCGTAGACACTCGCCATGCCCGATGTGATGCTGATCGTCACCCCCGTCGCGGTGCTGCCCGGCAGGTACACGCCAGTCGAGGTGGTGTAGCCCAGGCGGCCAGTCGTTGGCCCAAACTCAGCCGGCCACACTAGCGCCTGCCCGCTCAGCGATGCACCCCAAGGGCACGGGCTTCCCGTACACGTCCACGTCACAGACTGCGACGGACCGGTGGACTGCGCAAAACTCACGCCAGGCCACAACAGCAACAAGCAGGTGAGAAAGACGAGCAAGCTGGTGATGGTGGCAACTTGACGGGGCATTCGTTTTTCCTTTTGCCTACGTTGACATCTTCGGGTACTGCAGATGACAATTATTGGAAACAGTATGTCATTGGAGGCGAATGCCTTACCTTGCAAATTGCTTTCAATGAACGAGTCGCTCCCGTGCAGCAGGAGCCTCCAGCCCGCGCATGGGCTAATGCGCATAAAAGGTGTCTTTGGTGAACCAGGCGGTAAAATGAGTCTTCCCGAATTTAGCCACAACGGCAAGAGCGGGGTGGGGTGAGCGAGCCAGAGTCTGGCAATCGCAGAACGGAGACGGTAAAGCGGCACGGCGGCCTGGCTGTGCCGCTTACCTGTTCTATGGCACCAGTGGGCGAAGAGGTAAGCGAGCAAGGGGCGGTCGACGAGCAGGGAGATGAGGAAGGCATAGACGAGTGCGACGAGGGCAAAGAGCTTGAGGCGATTGTCCCAGAACCAGAGTCTGGGGCTTTCGATGGCGAGTTCGGATTGAGGAAGCGGAAGACGGTTTCGACTTGCCAGCGGCGGCGATAGGCGAGGACGATGCGCCAGGCGTCTTGCTTGGTGTGGATGGGCTCGTTGGTGAGGAAATGCCAGGCAGGGTGGTCCCTTGGGGCGGGCGACGACCAGCCAGAGGGGAATACCGGGGAACTGGGGATGGTCCACGGGGAAGTAAAGCAAGCCGACGCGGCGTTCTTCGCGCCGGCGCGGATTCCGGAGCAGCCGCGAGTCGACGGAGTGCAACCCGCGGCACATGTCGCCGGGACTGCGCACGCCCTTGCCATCCAGCAGGTGATAGCTGTTGCGCCAGCGCACGACAAAGCGGATGTCAGCGCGGAAGAAGCGCGCGAGCCAGGGGCCGGAAGCGTAGCCTCGGTCAAACAGGTGCAGCACCGCGCGTCCCCAGGCCCGGGACACACTGGTGCAGCAGTTCCTCGGTCACGGCGTTCTGGATGGTGGCGTGCTCCCCCCGCCGTGTCCACCAGCGCATCGCCGCCAGGGTCGGGGCGCCGGCGACGCCGACCACCATCACCGCCAGCCACTGCAAGCCGGGGACGAACACCGGCCGGCCGCCAGGCGGGTTGTAGTAGCCGGGCTTGATGCGCTGGAGCCGTTGCCCCTTGGCCGGGCGCACCGCACATAAGCCTTCGCTGGCCAGGCTCTCCGGCTTCTCTACCACGCTCTCGTCCCATACCACCAGTGCATCAGTCGTCAGCGCAAGTAACGATTGCACGCGTCGGTCTGCCTGCTGCCACAGGTAGCGGTCGATTACCTTATGGTCCCAGCCGGGGCTCCACAGCAGATTCTGATGTGCTTCGTCCCCGCCGGCGCATGCTCCGGCCCCAGCAGGTAGCCCCCAACTCGCTCAGCAGCAGCCCGCACCGGTTGTGCCGCAGCAGAAGGAGTACCTGCAGCAACCCCAGCGCCGTCCGCACCAGCCGCACGTCCAGTGCCTTTTCCAACTCCGTCAGCACCGGTGCCACGTACCCCACCAGTTTTGCGCCTAACGCTTGCCCGGCATCCCCCTCTGTCCTATCCTCACGCATGACGAAGGCCTCCTTGGTGAACTGGTTGTTTTGTCAACAACTCCCATTCAACCAAGAAGGCCTTCTTTTGTCATCACCCTCTCAAAATTCGGGATGACTCATGCTCGTCCATAGCCATTCTGCCAGGATAATCAATGGCTATATTCAAAGCAAGTAACCCACTAGTGCGACGCGTACGGAAGATAGAGCCAAGGCGTTATCGTCGCCTCACCGATGATGAAGGTGTCCGAGTCAGTGCTCGCCAGGTGGTTGGCACTGCCGGCGTAACTCGCAGTGGCTGTGGCCGTACCGGCATCGACGTTCCCTGCATAGGTCACCGCCAGCGCCTGATTCAGCCCACCCGCACCCGTCACACCTGCCGCACACGGTTCAATGCCTGCGCCCGTGTAAGTAAACGGTCCGGCCGTGCAGGTCACCGCCGTCGTGGTGGCGGCCTTATTGATCACGAAGCTGCCGGCGGAGGCGCCGCTGACCGAGCTGTAGTTGGTCGTGTCCGTGGGCGTGAAGTCGGCCGTGATGACATAGGTGCCGGCGTCGGTGGGCACGGTGGATGAGTCATTGTACTTGATGTTGCCCATTGTCCCGAGCACCGAGCCGCTCACTGCCGCCGCCTGCGGCGCGCCGTTGTAGGTCACAGGCGAGTTGGTCACCGACAGGGTCGGCGTGCCCGCCTGCTCGATCACGAAGCTGCCGGCGTTGGCACTGCTGAGCGTGTTGTAGTTGGTCGCGTCCGCGGGCGTGAAGTCGGCGGTGATGGCATAGGTCCCGGCATTCGTGGGCGCGGTGGACGACCCATTGTACTGGATGTTGCCCACCGTCCCGAGCACGGAACCGACGACCGCCGCCGCCTGCGGCGAGCCGTTGTAGGTGACCGGCGAGTTGGTCACCGACAGCGTCGGCGTCGCCTTGGCGATAGTGAAGGTCTTAGCGTCGCTGCTCCCGAGGTGGTTGACGCTGCCGCAGCATAGCTCGCACCCGCCGAGGCGGTGCCGGCGTTGGTGTTGTCGGCGTAGCTGACCGCCAGCGCCTGGTTCAGCCCGCCCGCACCCGTCACGGCGGCCGTGCAGGGCGTGATGGGCGAGCCGGTGTAGGTGAACGGTCCGGCCGTGCAGGTCACCGTCGTCGTCGTCCCCGCCTTCTGAATCATGAAGTTGCCCGCAGCAGCGCCGCTGACGACTGTCGTAGTTGGTCGTGTCCGCGGGCGTGAAGTCGGCCGTGATGACATAGGTGCCGGCGTCGGTCGGCACGGTGGACGTACCGTTGTACTTGATATTGCTGGAGGTGCCTGGGACCGAGCCGCTCACTGTCGCCGCCTGCGGCGCGCCGTTGTAGGTCACCGGCGAGTTGGTCACCGACAGGGTCGGCGTGCCTGCCTGCTCGATCACGAAGCTGCCGGCGTTGGCACTGCTGAGCGTGTTGTAGTTGGTCGCGTCCGTGGGCGTGAAGTCGGCGGTGATGGCATAGGTCCCGGCGTTGGTCGGCACGGTGGCCAAGCCATTGTACCGGATGTTGCCGAGGGCGCCGGGGACCGAGCCGCTGACCGTCGCCGCCTGCGGTGAGCCGTTGTAACGTGACCGGCGAGTTCGTCACCGACAGCGTCGGGTTCGCCTTGGCAATGATGAAGTTACCGGCCGAGGCACCGGTGAGGGTGTTGTAGTTGGTGGTGTTTGCGGGCGTGAAGTCGGCCGTGATGGCATAGGTCCCGGCGTTCGTCGGCACGGTAGACGAAGTGCTGTACTTGACGTTGGTCACCGTCCCGGCCACCGAGCCGATGACCGTCGCCGCCTGCGGCGCGCCGTTGTAGGTCACCGGCGAGTTCGTCACCGACAGCGTCGGGTTCGCCTTGGCGATAGTGAAGTTCTTGCTGTCGCTGCTCGCCGAGATAGTTGGCGGTCGCGGCAAAGCTCGCATCCGCCGAGGCGGTGCCGGCGTTGGTGTTGTCGGCATAGCTGACCGTCAGCGCCTGGCTCAGCCCGCCCGCACCCGTCACACCTGCCGTGCAGGGCGTGATGGGCGAGCCGGTGTAGGTGAACGGTCCCACACCACAAGTCACCGTCGTCGTCGTCGCAGCCTTGGCGATGGTGAAGTTCTCGCTGTCGCTGCTCCCGAGATAGTTGGCGGTCGCAGCGAAGCTCGCGCTCGCCGAGGCGGTGCCGGCGTTGGTGTTGTCGGCGTAGCTGACCGTCAGCGCCTGGCTCAGCCCGCCCGCACCCGTCACACCTGCCGTGCAGGGCGCGATGGGCGAACCGGTGTAGGTGAACGGTCCGGCCGTACAGGTCACCGTCGTCGTCGTCGCAGCCTTGGCGATGGTGAAGTTCTCGCTGTCGCTGCTCCCGAGATAGTTGGCGTTCGCAGCAAAGCTCGCGCTCGCCGAGGCGGTGCCGGCGTTGGTGTTGTCGGCGTAGCTGACCGTCAGCGCCTGGCTCAGCCCGCCCGCACCCGTCACACCTGCCGTGCAGGGCGCGATGGGCGAACCGGTGTAGGTGAACGGCCCGGCCGTACAGGTCACCGTCGTCGTCGTCGCAGCCTTCTGAATCACGAAGTCACCCGCAGCAGCACCGCTGACGCTCCTGTAGTTGGCCGTGTCCGTGGGGGTGAAGTCGGCGGTAATGGCATAGGTCCCGGCGTTCGTCGGTACGGTGGACGACGCATCGTATTTGACGTTGGTGACTGTTCCTGCCACTGAGCCGATGACTGTCGCCGCCTGCGGCGCCCCGTCGTACGTTACCGGCGAATTCGTCACCGATAGCACAGGCGTCGCAGGAACTGTCAGCGTGTAGACAAAGCCAGCCGAACTGCCTTGAGCACTCACGACCTCGCCTGCAGCAAGACCCGTGACTACATAGGACTGGCCTGCCGACAGCGCCGCCAGCAACCGGTGGGAAGCCGCATCTGGTAGGCCGGCATACACGCTCGCCGTACCCGACGTGATGCCTATCGTCACCCCAGCTTGCCGCACTTCGCCGGCAGGTACATCCCGGCGGACACAGTGTAGCCCAGCCGGTTGGTGGTTGGCCCAAGTTCAGCTGGCCACACAAGTGCCTGGCCGCTGACTGACGCCCCCCAAGGGCATGGGCTTCCGGTGCATGTCCACGTCACGAGCTGCGATGAATAGGAGGATTGTGCATGACTGACACTGCTTGGGTTTAACAGCCATAACAACGCGGTCAAAACAAGGACGCAAGTAAAGCGGACACGGAAGGGGGGCATAATCTTCTCCATTTTGTCGGAAGACATGAGGTATGTTTGTGATTGTGAAAATGTATACAAATCAATTCTGAGCATATCACTTGGCAGCCCGTGCTAATCTATGCAAGTTGCTTACAATTTGTAATGATCACGGTGAAGGTAAACACCTGGCATGGTAATGGATGATGCAAACAGACTAATTGTCGAATTGTCGAATATGACTGATGCCGACTACCATTGTCTAGGGCCGCGCATGTATCTACGCACTATATCGAGATACAACTTGCCATTCTTGTACAATTCAGACTTTGGGCAATCTTTCCGCAAATGCATGTGAATTCAGGAGGTCATGCCGTGTCTGAAACGCTCGTATCAGCCCGCGATGGAGACGCCGTTATCGTGCAGGACGTCCCTGCCGCAGACTATCAGGTTGCCACGGCTGCCGCGGAGCCGGTGCTGGATTCGGCCGCGCCGCGCCGCCTGGCGTGGCGAGCCCTGCTGCTCGACCAGCGCGCCTACACAACGGTCGTCACGCAGGCAAGCCCGCTGAAACAGGGATTCTATACACTGTTACTCATCTTGGGTATCGTCATCGTGGCACGGCTGGTCGGTTGGGGACTTGACTACCTGGCCTCGCCGCGGCTTGAGTCGATGCAGACCCTGCTGCAGAACTTCATTACCGGGTTGCCCTGGTACCAGACCCAGGTCCAGCAAGAGCCGCAGTTCGCCACCCAGTTTGCCCAGAGCTACTGGCTCTCCTGGGAAGGCGTACGTTATGCCTTAGGGATTCCAACCCCGCACGAACCAGGGCATTGGCATCGGCGCGCTGGTTCTAGACACGCTGCTGGCGTGGTTTGTTTACGGCACGGTGGCCCATTGGCTGGCGCGCTGGTTCGGTGGCGCCGGGACTTGGAAGCAGACGTTAGGTGCGGCGGCGCTGGCGTACGCTCCGCTGCTGCTGCTGGTCGTGGAAGCCGTTCCCGGCGCATACATCCCGCTCACGTTGCTCTTCCTGATGATGCTGGTGGGCAAGTACCAGGCAATCAAGAGCGCCCACGGCCTGACGCCCGGCTACACGTTGGCCAGCATTCTGCTGCCGTACCTGATCGGTATGGTCGTGCTGCTGGCGCTGGCACTCTTTGGCGGCGCGTACGGTCTCGATCAGGTTCCATACGCCGATACCGGCATGCGCACATTCAGCATCTTTTCCGGCCTCTTGCGCTAAGACAAGGAGACAGCCATCATGAAACAAGCTTTGCGCAACTATTCCCATGTGCTGCAGCTGCGCACTGAGGCCGTTCGCAGTCACTTGGACAGCTTCGATGCGGCATACGCCCTGAAGCTCCTGGTTATCGTCGGATTGATTGCCGGCCTGGGCGTGCTGGCGGGGATTCCCCACGCGCTGCAAGAGCTGACACTGCCTGAACAGATCGACCAGGCCGTCGCCGCCGCGCGCACCACGACGGCGGAGATTGCGGCCGTGGTAATGCCGGCGCTGACGAAGGCAGAGACGGCCACGCAGGCCGTCGTGGCCGTCATCCAGGAGCAGGTGGCACGGATCACCGAGCAGATCAACAGCGTGGTGGGGAGCATTACGTCAGGGCTGAATGCCGGCCGCGCGCAGGTGGACACACAAGTGGCGCAGGTGCAGCAGAACCCCCAGGTACAGCAGCTGCTTGCGCAGACCACCGTCACCGCCGCCCAGGTCGAGCAGGCCATCAGCCAGGCGCCGGCCACGGCGGAGCAGATCAGCGCGCTGCTGGCGCGGGCGAACGTGACGCCGGAACAGGCGACCGCGCTGCTGCAGCGGGCGGGCGTGCCGACAGGGCAGATCCAGCAGGTGCAGCAGCTGCAGGCGCAGGCAGGGTCCGCCGTTGCCTCGGCGGGTGCGGCCGTAGATTCGGCCAAGGCGCAGCTCCAGCCACTGCTGGACCAGCTGTCGATCACCCAGGAGCAGTTCAACCAGATCCTGGCACAGCTGTCGATCACGCAGGAGCAGTTCAGCCAGATCCTGCAGAAGCTTTCGCTGGCCCCCGAGGCGATCGGGCAGCTGATCAAGCAGCTCGAGGCGACGCCGGCACAGTTGGAAAAGCTGGCGGCCGACCTTCGTGCCGAGGCCGTCAAGGCCGAGCCGCCGATCGGCACGCGTGCCAGCCGGGTCGTGCACCTATTTGGCGCATGGCTGTCGGTGCCGTTCAAGCTCGCCAGCGACTGGCTGCTGTTTGCCCTTGCGCTGCTGGTCGTCACCAAGCTGCTGGGCGGCCGGGCGACGCTGCCGAAGCACCTGGGGGCAGTGGCCCTGGCGGCCGCGCCGCTCGTGCTGCTGATCGGCCTCTACATCCCTGACATGGCCGGAGTCCTGACGCTCCCCATGGCGGGGGCAGTACACTACTATGCCCGCATCCTGGCGCTAATCAGCCTTGTGTGGGCGGGACTGATCCTGCTACGGACGATCTCCTTGGCACATGAGATCAGCGTTTGGCGCACCTTTGGGGCTATCGTGCTGACCTGGGTGGTGCTCTACGTGCTGGTGCCGCTGGCAGGAGTGTTCCTGACAGGGTATCTGCTGGCGTAGTCATCGCCGCCTATCATGTCCCCGGGACGGGCGAACGCAAGCGTTCGCATGATGTCCCGGGGACATGGATCACCGTCCCATATCCGCCTCAGCTGGCGGGACGGCCGGCGGCCAGGCAACATAGCTGAGCAGCCAGCCGGCGATGCCCGGCAGCACGATGGCGCCGCCGATCAGGTGGATCGACCAGCGTGAGCCCTCCGTGAGCAGCAAGGCAAAGAAATACGCGCCAAAGAGCAGGGCCGGCGCCACAAAGGCAAAGACGCGCACGCCCTGGCAGCGAGGGCAGCAGCCCCTGCGCCCGCTGCAGCAGCCAGTCACAGATGATGACGGCGACGATCATGACGCCGGTGAGCGCAGCATGATAGGGTAAGCCCCAGTCGACGATCGCCATCGCCACGCAGTTGACACCCCACACCAGGATCAGCGTTCCCACCGGCAGCCGCCAGCGCCGCAGCGCCACAAAGACAGGCCCAAGCAGCAGCCCGCCGATCAGCATGAGGCTGACAATGCCGCCCATCTGGCCCACCTCGTTATTGAAGTGGCTGTGGCGGGCGCCGCCGATAACACCCATTAGCGGGTGCGAAAACATCATGAAAAAGGTAAAGGCCGTGGTGAGCAGGCAGAGCGACACCAGCGCCGGTCCCAGATCGCGCCAGCCGCGGCCGCCCGGCCGGTGCCAGCCTGCTCGCAGCGGGGCGCTGACGATCAGGGCGAGGCCTGCGCCGAGCATGAGGTGGGTGGGGCTGACGAGCGCCTCAAAATCCTCCTCGATGCCGAATAGCGTATGCCAGATGAGATCGCCCACGCCGCCGGCGGCAAAGACAGCAGAACCCAGCAGGGCAAGTCCATAACCGGTCGGCAGCGCCGCCCGCCGTGTGTAGCCGCGGCGCCAGTTCACGGCACCTGTCGCCAGCAGGACTATCGCCGTCAAGGCAAAGCCGGCATAAAAGAAGGCGTGCCACGGAGTAAAAAACGACTGGTCCACCTTGCCGTGGTTGTGCGCCCAGCCGTCGAGGTAGAGGCCGCCCAAAAAGATCGTGCTGAGGCCCACCATCAGCCAGTCAAAGGCCAGGCCACCGATCGCCTGCGGTCGCGCCTGCTCGGCGGCCTGCACGCTGGAATTGGGTTCGACAATTGCCGCCATGAAGCCTCGTCTTTGGGCAGAATCCACCTGCTGGTTGCTTGTGGCAACACTTTACCATGCTGCCTGTGGCGCGCGAAAGTGCGTCCCTATCCGGCGTTCTTCACATATTTATCAAAGAAGTCGACCGAACGCTGGATCGCCGTGGTCAGCGACTGCGAGATGTTGTGGTCGTCGCCCAGGTACGTGTAGATCTCGGCCGGCTCACCGGCTGCCTTGATCTGGTCGAACAGCTTGACGGAAAACTCAACGGGTACCTCGGCGTCGTCGGTCCCGTGATGAATCTGCACCGGGCCCGACAGATCCGTCAGATAGCTGTTGGCCGAGATGGAAGCCCAGTATTCTGGATTCTCCTCAGGCGTGCCGTACTCGTCCAGCAGCTGGGCACGCCAGCGCCGGGCGGCTGGAATGGCGTCGGATGCCGGGCGCTGGCGATTCCAGCGTTCGACCAGGTCCGGGTAGGAGCCACCACGCCGGCCCAAATCACACCCGCCTTGATATCGGGGCTCGTCACCATCGCGCGCAGCGTGATGTAGCCGCCCATCGAGTGGCCCCACATGCCGATTCGATCGGGATCGACGTAGTCCAGCCGTTTGACCGAGGCCAGCCCGTTGAGCACGTCGATGGTGTAGTCCGGATTGCCGTACGCGCCGCGTGCCTCGCCTTCGGAGAACCCGTGGCCACGATAGTCGGCGCGGAAAACCACATAGCCGTTGCGGGCGAAGCCGTCGACGTAGGCCACGTAGCGCTCGGTCGTGCGATAGACTTCGGGCGGGATATAGCCGTGGTTGAAGATGATGGCCGGCCAGCCGGTGGCCGGCGGCTCGCCCTGCGGTACGGTCAGCAGCGCATACTGCTTGAGCGCCTTCCGAGCGGTACGAGACGACATAGCGGTCATAGTTCACCCCGGGATCGAGTGTCTCTTCAATTACGATGTCGCTGCCGGGATACTTCTGCTCGCGCAGGTAATCGAGCGTGAGCTTTTCGCCGTCAAAGGTAAAGACGTCGCTAGGAGCCGCCGTACCGGCAGCATTGAGGGTTATCGCCCGCGCCGCTTGACGCTGGCGGGACCGCCGCCTTCGGCCGCGGGTGCACTTGGGGCAGCAGTGGCTGCTGCCGGGAATGCAGAGTTTCCAGCCGATCACGATGCGGCCTTCGTCGTCGATGGTCGTCATAGGTGTCGTCCACTGCGGCAGCAGCATTGGTGGCCGCAATAATGCGCGTATAGGCAAGTGGATCGTCCAGATATGTATTTGCCAGGTCGGTAAGCGTGTCGCCCGCGACGACAGTCACATCACGCGCACAGGCCGTCCTGCTCTGCGCCAGCGCCACACCCGGCAGCAAGCTGAGCAAGAACAGAGCTGCACACAGGGCAAGGGAGATTCGTGTTCTCATCTTGATTCTTCTCCGGAAACCTTCACGAAATGGTGCGATTTCTCCTCTATAAAACGTAGCAGCTGGGCCTTTCAGTTTCATGCCAGACCGCTACATTCATCTAGCTCTAAGCTATTACGCTCCATGAGCCGCGGACATCCAACGTCCCGGGGACCTGTTACGGTCCCCGGGACATGTGTTTTTGGTTCGCACCTGCACTTGTGAGAAAATTCTCACAAACAAAACGATTTGATAGGAGACTTTATGTCGCAAGATAGACCGTTGGTCGTGACCGTCGATACACAGGCCGTCGAGCACCTCGTGCGCTTTTGTCACGAACAGGGCCACAGCAAGCTCTTTCTGGTAGCCGATCCCAACACCTACAAGGCGCAGGGCGAGGCCGTGGCCGAAGCGCTCAAGGCCCAAGGGTTTGACGTCAAGCAGATCCTGCTGACCAGCCCCGAAGTGATCGCCGACGGCGAGCACGTGTTTGCCGTCATGCGCGCGCTGGACCGGACCGAACGCACCTTTGTGGCCGTGGGGTCGGGGACGATCACCGACATCACACGCTTTGTCAGCCACCGCACGCGCAGCCAGTTTATCTCGGTGCCGACCGCCCCCTCGGTGGACGGCTTCACGTCGATCGGCGCGCCGATGATCATCGAAGGCGTCAAGAAGACGGTCTACTGCCACGCACCGATTGCCATCTTCGCCGATATCAGGACCTTGTGTGCGGCGCCGCAGGCGATGATCGCGGCGGGCTTTGGCGACATGCTGGGCAAGTATACGTCGATCGCCGACTGGCGCCTGGGGCGGCTGCTGTGGGACGAGCCCTACGACGAGACGATCGCCCAGCGCACGCTGGATGCCGTGCAGCAGTGTGCGGACAACGTCGTAGGCATCGGCAAGGCGCAGCCGGAGGCGGTGCGGGCGCTCTTTGATGCCCTGGTCGAGTCCGGCTACTGCATGCTCGACTTCGGCCAGTCACGGCCGGCCTCGGGCGCCGAACACCACTACTCGCACTTCTGGGAGATGAAGCTGCTGCGCGAGGGGCGCCCGGCGATCCTGCACGGCGCCAAGGTGGGTGTGGCCACCGTGCTGGTGGCCGGCCTGTACGACCGCGTGCGCTCGCTGTCGCGTGCGGAGGTAGCCGACCTGCTGGAAGCGTCCACCCTGCCCGACCGCGCCAAGGAACTGGAGATCATTCGCGCCGCCTATGGCAGCGAGGCGGACGAAGTGAGCCGCGACCAGGCCCGCTTCCTCGACCTGACCGCAAGCGAATACGATGCGCTCAAGCGGCGCATCCTCGACAACTGGGACGCCGTCCAGGCAATCGCCGCCCAGGTGCCGCCGGCCCACGAAGTGGCCAAGCTGCTCGAAACGGCCGGTGGGCCCAGCCGCGTCGACCAGATCGGCATCAGCGCCGAGGAGCGCGACATGGCCATCGCCGACGCCCACTACCTGCGCGACCGCTTCACCGTGCGCAAGCTGACGCGGATGCTGGGGATCTAGGAAAGGTGCGTAGGGGCACAAGGTCCGGCGGGGCAGAAACCGAGTTTCTGCGAGAAACTCGGTTTCTTGAGCCGTTCTGCCGGAACTTGTGCCCCTACCTCGACATGTCGCGAAGCTTCCAATCGTTAACTCCTCTCTAACACTTCTCTAGTGTTCTCCATACAGTACGGCGCGTATATTGGTAAGCAAGACACCAAAACATTAGAGGAGTGAATTCGCTATGCGATTAGAAAAACTGACACAAAAAGCCCAGGCGGCGCTTTCTGAGGCGCAGGGCCTGGCCCAACAATATAATCAATCTGCCATTGAGCCCGAGCATCTGCTCGAGGCGCTGCTCAAGCAGGAGGGCGGCGTCGTGCCGGCCATCCTCAACAAGATCGGGGTGGACCCGGCGCTGGTCGAGCGCAGCGTGGCCCAGGCCATTGCCGCCATGTCGCGCGCCACCGGCGCGTCGGTGCAGGTGGGGCTCGGCCGCGACACGGCCACCATTCTGCAGGAAGCCGAAAATATCGCCGCCAACATGCGCGACGATTACACCTCGACCGAGCACCTGCTGCTGGCGATGGCCTCGTCGCAGGCCAAGGTGCGCCAGCTGCTGCAGCGCCACGGCATCGACTACAACGCCATCATGCAGGCGCTGGCCGGCATCCGCGGCAACCAGCGCGTGACGACCGACAACCCCGAAGGGCAGTACGAGGCGCTGGCCAAGTACGGCCGCGACCTGACCGAAGAGGCGCGCAAGGGCAAGCTGGACCCGGTGATCGGCCGCGACGAGGAGATTCGCCGCGTGATCCAGATCCTGAGCCGGCGCACCAAGAACAACCCGGTGCTGATCGGCGAGCCGGGCGTGGGCAAGACGGCCATCGTCGAAGGGCTGGCGCAGCGCATCGTCAAGGGCGACGTGCCGACGGGGCTGCGCGACAAGAAGCTGGTGGCGCTGGACCTGGGCGCGCTGGTCGCCGGCGCCAAGTACCGCGGCGAATTTGAGGAGCGGCTCAAGGCCGTGCTCCAGGAGATCGCCAAGTCCGAGGGGCGCATCATCCTGTTTATCGACGAGCTGCACACGCTGGTCGGCGCGGGCGCGGCCGAAGGGTCGATGGACGCCTCGCAACATGCTCAAGCCCATGCTGGCGCGCGGCGAGCTGCACACCGTCGGCGCGACCACGCTCGACGAGTACCGCAAGCACATCGAGAAGGACGCGGCCCTGGAACGGCGCTTCCAGCCGGTCATGGTGGACGAGCCGCTCGGTCGAGGACACCATCAGCATCCTGCGCGGCCTGAAGGAGCGCTACGAGGTGCACCACGGCGTGCGCATCACCGACGGCGCCGTGATCGCGGCGGCCACGCTGAGCCATCGCTACATCACCGACCGCTTCCTGCCCGACAAGGCGATCGACCTGATCGACGAGGCGGCCAGCCGGCTGCGCATGCAGATCGACTCCAAGCCGCAGGCGCTGGACGAGATCGACCGCCAGGTGATGCAGCTGGAGATCGAGCGCGAGGCGCTCAAGAAGGAGAAGGACGAGGCCAGCAAGAACCGGCTGGCCGAACTGGAGCAGGCGCTGGCCAACCTCAAGGAGGAGAGCGCCGAGCTGACCGCGCGCTGGCAGGCCGAGCGCGATGCCATCGCCCAGGTGCAGACGCTGAAAGAGCAGATCGACCAGGTGCGCGTCGAGATCGAGCCGGCCGAGCGCGACTACAACCTGCAGAAGGCCGCCGAGCTGCGCTACGGCAAGATGCGCCAGCTGGAGAGCGACCTGCCAGGCGGCGAGCGAGCGGGTGCGCCAGCTGCAGGCCAAGGGTGCGCTGCTCAAGGAAGAGGTGGACAGCGAGGAGATCGCCGCCGTCGTCAGCAAGTGGACCGGCATTCCGGTCTCCAAGCTGCTGGAAGGCGAGCGCGAGAAGCTGATCCGCATGGAAGGCTATCTGCACGAGCGCGTGGTGGGCCAGGAGGAGGCGGTGAGCGCCGTCTCGGCGGCCATTCGCCGCAGCCGGGCCGGGCTGCAGGATCCCAACCGGCCGATCGGCTCCTTTATCTTCCTGGGGCCGACCGGCGTGGGCAAGACCGAGCTGGCGCGGGCGCTGGCCGAGTTCCTGTTCGACGACGAGCAGAACATGGTGCGCATCGACATGAGCGAGTACCAGGAGCGGCACACCGTGTCGCGCCTGATCGGGGCGCCGCCCGGCTATGTGGGCTACGACGAAGGCGGCCAGCTGACCGAGGCCGTGCGGCGGCGGCCCTACTCGGTGGTGCTCTTTGACGAGATCGAGAAGGCGCACCCCGAGGTCTTTAACGTCCTGCTGCAGGTGCTGGACGACGGCCGGCTGACCGACGGCCAGGGGCGCGTGGTGGACTTCCGCAACACGATCCTGATCATGACGTCGCAACCTGGGCAGCCAGTACATCCTGGACGTGGCCGAGGTGAACGAAGAGGTGGAGCGCCGCGTGCGCGAGGTGCTGCGGCAGCACTTCCGCCCCGAGTTCCTCAACCGCGTGGACGAGATCGTCGTCTTCCATGCGCTGGAGCGGGCACAGCTGCGGCAGATCGTCGACATCCAGCTGGCACGGCTGCGCCGGCTGCTCAAGGATCGGCAGATCACGATCGAGCTGACCGACAAGGCCAAGGACATCGTCGTGGCCGAGGGCTACGACCCGGCCTTTGGCGCGCGGCCGCTCAAGCGGGTGATTCAGCACAAGATCGCCGACCCGCTGGCCACCGACATCTTGCTGGGCAAGGTCGAAAGCGGCGATCACGTGCTGGTGGACGCCATCGGCGACGAGCTGACGTTCACCGTGATCGAGACGCAAGCGGCGTAATCGCAGCACAGGTTCGAGAAGTCAGACGAGCCATGACTGGTGGTTGAGTGTACCGCCAGTCATGGCTCGTTTGCTTTGCGGGACATGTTCGTACCCGCACCCGCGGGCAGCTTAAGCCAAATGTTTCTTCACTGTAAGCAGGAATTACAGAAAATGAACGATGTGCAGCGTTGTCCGTTGTGATACGGTGAAAGTACGCGCCAAATGCGCTACCGGTACTTTGTAGGTTGATTGACGCTATGTCGTAGGCTTGCGCGGACAATTTTTGCAGTAAACTGGAACAGAACCATCCCTTTCGTAATCTTTAGCTTTCATCCATCGCGCATTCTATGAAAGGTATTTCGAACCGAATTCACGTCTAAAACACCTGACTTATGCGACTTCTTGCCATGAAACCTATCATCTCTTCGGCTTACGTCGTAGTATTCGCAGTCATCCTGACGCTCCTGACAGCTTCTCCTGCCTCCGCCGGCGGCGTAGTAACTGACTGCACAACCTATGGTCCGGGCCCCGGCACGCTGGCGACGGCGGTGGAGACGGATGGGCTTGTCACCTTTGCCTGCAGCGGCACGATCGTCGTCAGGGACGAGATTCCTGTGCCGGATCGCCACCTCGCCATCGACGGCAGCGGCCAGACAGTCATCCTCAGCGGCGGCAACCAGAACCGGCTCTTCAACGTCGGTGCAGGTTCCACCCTCCAGCTGCACAAGATCACGCTTACCGGCGGGCAACGCCGGCAGCAACGGCGGCGGCGCTATTATGAGCGCCGGCCATCTCACGATCACCAACAGCGCCCTGCTCAGCAACACTGCGGCCTATGGCGGCGCGCTGGAGATCTACAACGGCAGCGCGCTGATCCAGAACACCACGTTCGCCGGGAACCAGGCCTTGGACCCAGCCCTTGACACGGGAGGGGGCGGCGCGATCAACCAGTATTTCAACTTTGGCGACGGCAACAACAATCCAAATGAAAATCCCAATGTCGTGATCCAGAACAGCACCTTCGCCTACAACTACGCGGCAAGCGCCGGCAGGGAGGGCATCTGGCAGGAAAACGGCAAGCTGCAGCTCCGCTACAACGTGATCGCACATAACGGTACGGGCAACTGTAGAGATCGATGCCCCCAACAAGTCGATCCAGTTTTATGCCACGGGCAACCTCGACGACGACGGCACCTGCTCGCCGGCGGTGCAGGCCGACCCCGCCCTCTTGCCGCTGGGCTACTATGGTGCGAACACGCCGATGTTTGCGCTGCAGCCCAACAGTCCCGCCATCGACGCCGCGCCCGCCGCAGCATGCGCTGGCATCGTCGACCAGCGCAGCGTGATCCGCCCGCGCGACGGCAACCGCGACGGCACGGCCGGATGCGACTTGGGCGCCTATGAATACGGCGACCGCTTCTTGGTGGCGGCAGCCAACGGCGATGGGCTGGCAGGTTACTGGAAATTTGACGAAGCCGGCGGCGCCACCTCGCTGGACGCCGCCGGCCACAATCTCACTGCAGCCCTGCAGAACGGGGCGAGCCTTCACTGCCGATCACGCCCCACTCCTCTTTGTCGCCCCCAATGCCCTCCAGAGCAGTCTCGGCGCCGGCGCCGTTGTAAACGACGCACCTGCGCTGGACCCGGTGAACGAACTGACGGTGGCAGCGTGGGTGCGGCTCAACAGCAGCGGCGGCACGCAGCCGATCGCGTCCAAGCTCGTGGGAGACGCCACCGGCCCCGGTTATGCCTTGCTGGTACGTGACGGCGCGCTGTCGGCAGAAGCGTGGGATCTCCTCAACCAGCAGCAGGTGATCACGAGCAGCATCACGTCCGGGGTATGGCTGCATGTGGCAATGACGTACAAGGCCAATGGCGAAATGGCGGCCTATATTAACGGGCGCCTGGCGGGCTCGAAGGGCGTATCCAACACCTTGGGCATCAGCAGCGCGCCGCTGCGGATGGCCGTAGATGGCGCCCTCGACGACGTGCGGGTCTACAACCGCGCGCTCTCGGCAGGGGCCATCGCCGCGTTGGCAGGCGGCCGCAGCTGCGTGACCGCCGGTACGACGTGGGCCGACGCCGTGCCCGACCTCCAGTGCGCCCTGCTCGAGGCAACAACCGGCAGCGAAGTGTGGATGGGACCAGGTGTCTATCGGCCCACGCGTGGGCCCGAACGCAGCGCCACCTTTGCCATTGCCGACGGCGTCGGCGTCTACGGCGGCTTTGCCGGCACAGAGAGCCGCCGGGAGCAGCGCCAGGCAAGCACGGCGCGTCCCGTGCTCAGCGGCGACATCGAAGCAAATGACCGGACCAATACCAGCGGGGTAATCACCGACCTTGGGGGCATCGCCGGCGGCAATGCCCTGCACGTCGTCACCATCAGCAGTTCACAGGCGACGACGGTGCTGGAAGGGGCAATCGTCACCGGCGGCCAGGCGAATGGCACTGCAGAGTCGGGCTGCACGTATGCTTGCGGCGGCGGCCTCTATGTAATCGGCGGTGCTCCCCAGCTCCGCAGCTTGAGCCTGGTGTCTAACTACGCCACCGACCATGGCGGCGGGCTGTATGCTGCGCAGAGTAACGTCACGTTGGTGGCTTTGGCGGCGCAGGGCAACCAGGCAGCGTATGGCGGCGGCGCCTTCCTGCAAGATGGACGGGCACAGATCGTCAACACCCTCTTGGCAGGCAACTATGCTGCCGGCAGCGGCGGCGGGCTGTATGCGGCAAACAGCACCGTGCACATGGTGAACATAACTGCAGCGGCCAACCGGGCCGAGGTCAGGGGCGGCGGCCTGCTGCTGGAAATTGGTGGAAGCATCGTCAACGCGCTGATTGGCGGCAACAGCGCTGCCAGCGACGCCCAGATCGGCGGGAATGCAACCACGGTGCAGTACAGCCTGGTGCAAGACGGCTGCAGCGGCGGCGTAAGCTGTGTGGACAACGTGCAGATCGGCGATCCTCGCCTGGTCTCGGCACCAAGCCCCGCCACTGCACCGACAAGCCTGGGCGACTTCCACACGCAGCCGACGTCCTCGGCGATCGACGTAGGCAACAACGATGCCACCTTCGATCCGAGCCTGCCGGAAGGCGCTACCATTTCGGCCGTCAGTGTTGATTTGGGCAGTTCCGCACGCATCGTAGCCGCCCGGATCACACCGGCACAGATTGATTTGGGGGCGTATGAGGCGCTCAATGCGCCACCTGTATTCTTGACGACGCCGTATCCAGTCGCCGGGCTAAATCTCAATTATGTCTACACGGCGGTGGCCGAGGACCCCAACGCCCCTGGGGTGCGGCTGCCGATCGTGGTCACGACGAAACCGCAGTGGCTTAGCTTTGCCATGCAGCCCGATGTGACAGGCAAACTGCAGGGTACACCGCCCAAGAATTCATTGGGGGCCTACGATGTCATCCTGCGTGCGACCGACAGCTTGGGTGCGGTGGGCCAGCAGTACTATGTGCTGCAGGTGAAGATCTACGCACACCCTGTATTCTTGCCGCAGGTGCTGGTGAACAAGAAGGGGTAAAACAAATCGCCCCACGCCCGCGTAAGCTGCGGACGTGGGGCGAAGTGCTTACTGAAGCCAAGACTAGGAACGGCGCAAAGTGAGAATGCCGGGTACCCAGTCAAACATGAGGAAACCGATCGGCAGACCGATAACCGTCATACAGAGCGCATAAGCCACGGTCATGACAATGGCCGCCAGCCACCAGCCTACCAGGACAAACCACAGCGCACGTAGGATGATGTTATGCTGCGGGGTATCCACAGCACCGTAGGGCGTCACTAACTTGGGCGGCTCGCGCAGCGCCATAATCTTGGGTATGTTGTTCAAAATCGCGATGCCGACCGGGATCGTGATAATGAACACAAACAAGATGTAGGCGGCCGCCACCGCAAAGCTGCCCAACCACCAGCCGACAAACACAAACCACAGTATCTGAATCAGACAGCCGGGGCCTTGCTTGACCGCAACCACGGGCTGGCTATTATTTGCTGCACTCATTCCGCTTCAACTCCAATTCGCTAACGTTCATTTTGAATTACACTATACACTACGCAGGGAGGCAGAAAAGTCGCGCAGGATCAGCATGCAGAATGGCTCAATTTTGGAAACCCCCATTTGACAGCAGCACGGCTCTCTGTTAACATCGCCGTAATCTCGCACGGTTCAATGAATGACCTATGAGCTACTTGAGCTTATCTAGCGCAGTCGCCAATAAGAAGAGCAAGAAGCCTTACCCGGACTAATTTCGTCTGGCACTCCGTGCTTGCTCTCAATGGGGAACAGCAACCGGCCCAATCCAGACGGATAGGCCGGTTTTTTGTTGCCCAAAGGCCGGTACCGTTGCATTTGTGTTTTGTATCTGTACACAGGAGCTTGCACTATGAGCCTCGAAAACTTCGCCATCATTGAGTCCACGCTGCGCGAAGGCGAACAGTTCGCCAATGCCTTTTTCACCAGCGATCAGAAGGTGGAAATCGCCACCCTGCTGGACGCCTTTGGCGTCGAGTACCTGGAACTGACCTCCCCTGCCGCCAGCCCCGCCAGCCATGCCGACTGCGAACGCATCGCCAAGCTGGGGCTGAAGACGAAGATCCTGACCCACGTGCGCTGCCACATGGACGACGCCAAGCTGGCCATCGACACCGGCGTCGACGGCATCGACGTCGTCTTTGGCACCAGCAGCTTCCTGCGCGAGTTCTCGCACGGCAAGGACATCCCCTACATCATCGAGTCCGCCCGCGAGGTGGTCGAGTTCATCAAGAGCCAGGGGCTGGAGGTTCGCTTCAGCAGCGAAGACAGCTTCCGCAGCAACCTGGTGGACCTGCTGACGATCTACCGGGCAGTGGACCAGATCGGCGTCAACCGGGTCGGCATCGCCGACACCGTGGGTGTCGCCAATCCCCGCCAGGTCTATGACCTGGTCAAGACGCTGCGCGGCGTCGTCAGCTGCGATATCGAATTCCACGGCCACAACGACACCGGCTGTGCCGTCGCCAACGCCTTCTGTGCGCTGGAAGGCGGCGCCACCCACGTCGACACCTCCGTGCTGGGCATCGGCGAGCGCAACGGCATCACGTCGCTGGGCGGGCTGGTCGCGCGCATGTATGTCCACAACCCCGACCAGGTCCGCACCAAGTACAACCTGCCGCTGCTGCGCGAGATCGACAACTTCGTGGCCGGCCTGGTGGACGTCGACGTGCCGTTCAACAACTACATCACCGGCTTCACGGCCTTTACGCACAAGGCCGGCATCCACGCCAAGGCGATCCTCAACAACCCCAGCACCTACGAGATCCTGGACCCGGCCGACTTTGGCCTGAGCCGCTACATCCATGTGGCGCACCGCCTGACCGGCTGGAACGCGATCAAGGAACGCGCCGAGCAGCTCCAGCTCAACCTGAGCGACGACGAGGTCAAGAAGGTGACGGCAGATATCAAGGCGCTGGCCGACCAGAAGCGGCTCACGCTTGACGACGTCGACTTCCTGCTGCGCGAGTATCACAGCCGCAACGTCGACGCCGAAATGGTCGAGTCGATCGAGCATCTCAAGGCGTAGGCCGCACAAACAGACGGGGAAGTGGTCCGGTGACAAACGATCCTGCCGCCTGGCAGACACTGAGCACAAACGCAGTCTATCGCAGCCGCTGGACGGGTGTCAGCATCGACACGGTGCTGCTGCCCAACGGGGCGTCGTACGAGTACACGCGCATCGAGCGGGCCGGCGTGGGCGTGGGGGTGATCGGCTTTAACGCCGCCGGCGAGCTGCTGCTCGAACGCGAGTACCGGCACGGCGTGGGCGAAGTCGTCTGGCAGATCCCCGGCGGGCTGGCGGACGAAGGCGAGGATCTGCAGGCGGCGGGGCTGCGCGAGCTGCGCGAAGAGACGGGCTATGCGCCGGCCGTGGTGGACGCCACAACCGTGCGCTACTGTGGATCCGTGTGGGACAACCCCGGCATGGGCACGGCCGTCAGCCACATCTACCGGGTGCGCGGGCTCGAAGCCGACGGCCGCAACACACACCGACGCCGGGGAGTTTGTCACCCTGCACTGGGTGACGCCCGCATGGCTCAAGCAGGCGGTGCGCAGCGGCGAGATCCGCGACCGTGTCGTGGTGGCGGCGGTCGCCTACCTGCTGCTGGAGGGTGAGCTGTGAATGCCGCACAGGGCCCTGCACTGGATACTGTGGAGATCGGAGATGAGTCGCCGCTGACGCCCGAGGCTGCCGAGCTGTTTGCGCTGTCCGATGCCTATGCGGCGGCACTGTACCCGGCCGAGAGCAACCACATGGTCGACGCCGGCCTGCTGGCGCAGCCGAACGTGATCTTCTGCGTGGCAAGGCAGCACGGCGGGCCCTGGGCTGTGGCGCATCCGTGCTGTATGGCGGCAGCTACGGCGATAGCCACGCCGAGACGCCGTATGCGGAGATCAAGCGCATGTACGTGCACGAGGATGCGCGCGGCCTGGGACTGGGTGCGCGCATCCTGGCATACCTGGAACAGCAGACGGCGGCGCGGGGCGTGCGTACGCTGCGCCTGGAAACCGGCGTCATTTCCCATGCGGCCCGGCGGCTCTATGAGAAGTGCGGCTACTACCAGATTCGCGCCCTTTGGCGACTACTGGGACGATCCGCTCAGCGTATTTCTACGAGAAGATCCTATGACGCCAGGACTTGAGAACAGCAGCTCCAGAACCACAGGCCGCAGACCTTTGCCCAGAAAGCACTGGCACGCGCGGCCGGATTTGATTATGTCGAAATAAGCCAGGTCGTGGATGCGCGGCCAGACGTGGTGTTGAGCCACGACAACACGGCCGCCATCCGCCGCATCTGGCAGCAGTTTGGCCAGGAACGCGTGCTGATCCCCGACCGGCTGGCGATCACGCTGGACCATGCCGTGCCTGCGCCGACCACCAAGCACGCACAGAACCACGCCGAGATCCGCCAGTTTGTGGCGGAACAGGGCATTCGCAACTTTTTCGAAGTGGGCCGCGGCATCTGCCACCAGGTGCTGAGCGAGGAGGCAATCGTGCTGCCCGGGCAGTTGATCCTGGGCGCCGACTCGCACACGACGCACTTCGGCTGGCTGGGCGCGTTTGGCGCCGGTATCGGCCGCAGCGAGGTGGCCACCCTGTGGGCGACCGGCGAGCTGTGGCTGCGCGTGCCCGAAAGCATGCTGATCACCCTCGAAGGCGACGCTGCCGCCGGGCGTAACGGCCAAGGACTTTGCCCTGCGCGTGATCGGCGACCTGGGCGCCGACGGCGGCCTCTACATGTCGATCGAGTTCACCGGCAGCGGCATCAGCGCCCTGTCGCTCGAATCGCGCATGGTCATTCCCAACATGATGGCCGAGTTTGGCGCCAAGAACGCCTACCTGGCGCCGGATGAGCAGACGGTGGCGATACCTGGCAGCGCGGCTGGCGGCGCGGCTGGAACGGCAACTGGACAGAAGACTGAGTTTCGCAGACCTCGCAGCCCAGATCGCAGCGGGCTGCCTGTACCCGGACCCCGACGCCACCTATGCGGCGCGCTACCACTACCGGGCCGAGCAGTTGGAGACCTACATCGCCTGCCCGCACACGATGGACAACGTGGCGCCGCTGTCGCAGGTCGCGGGCACGCGCATCCAGCAGGCGTTCCTGGGCACGTGCACCAACGGGCGCCTGGAGGACCTGGCAGCCGCGGCGGCCGTGATTCGCGGCAAGCAGGTGGCCCCGGGCGTGCGCTTTATCGTCATCCCGGCCTCGAGCCAGGTGCTCAAGGCGGCGCTGGAGCAGGGCTACATCCAGACCTTTGTCGAGGCAGGCGCCGTGATCGGCGTGCCCGGCTGCGGCCCCTGCATGGGCAACCACATGGGCATTCCGGCTCCGGGCGAGGTGACGATCTCCAGCGCCAACCGCAACTTCCGCGGGCGCATGGGCACGCCCGACTCGGAAATCTACCTGTCCAACCCGGCCGTGGTTGCCGCCTCGGCCGTCAAAGGCGTCATTGCCGACCCGCGCGAGGTGGTGGAATCATGGTGATCCAAGGCAAAGCCTGGAAGTATGGGGACAGCGTCAACACCGACGTGCTCTTCCCCGGCAAGTATACCTACACGGTGACCGAGCGCGCCGACATCGCCCGCCACGCGCTCGAAGACCTGGACCCCACGTTTGCCGCCAACGTGCGGCCCGGCGACGTGGTGGTGGCGGGGCGCAACTTTGGCTGTGGTTCGAGCCGTGAACAGGCCGCCACCTGTCTCGTCTACAACGGCGTGGGGGCGATCATCGCCGAGAGCTTCAGCCGCATCTTCTACCGCAACGCGCTCAACAACGGGCTGCTGGCGATCGTCTGCCCCCCGGCGGCGCAGGCCATTGTGGCGGGCGAGCCGGTCGCAGTCGACGTGGAGGCCAACACCATCCGCTGTGCGGCGGGCGAGTTTGCCTTTGCCCCGCTGAGCCCCAGCGTCATGGGCATCGTGGCGGCCGGCGGCCTGGTCGAGTATGTCAAGCGCAAGTTGGCGGCAGAAGCCGTCGCAGGAGCGGACGCAGGAGAGTCAGTGAGCGCATGATCAACTTTCGGTCGCACCGGCTGCCCCTGGCGGTGGCGCACCTGGGTTACGACGTGCTGCGCGCCACGCATCTGGCCGGTGGTCATTGGGACACGGATGATGCTGGTCAAGGACAACAGCGTGCTGTTGGTGTATCACAGCTATATCGACAACTGGCATTTCCCCGGAGGGGGGATGAAGCGAGGCGAGACGGTGCTCGAGGCGGCCTGCCGCGAGGCATACGAAGAAGCGGGGGCCGTCGTCACCGGTGAGCCCCGCCTGCTGGGCCTCTACACAGGCTCGACACGCGGGCGCAGCGACAATACGGCCGTCTTTGTCTGTGAGGACTTTACGCTGCAGACGCCGACCGACCGCTGGGAGATTATCGGGCGCGCTTTCTTTGGCCTCGACAATCTGCCGGCCAACATCACGCGCGGCTACCGGCAGGTCGTGACACAGTACCGGCAGGGCGGTCCGCCGGCGCGTAGGGAACTGGTAAAGAATTGGCAAGGAATTGACGAGATGGTGTCGATGGACTTCTCTTTGATTGTGCGGGGTTTCATACTGGGATTTGCCATCGCCGCGCCGGTCGGGCCGATCGGGCTGCTCTGCATCCAGCGCACGCTCAACCAGGGACAGCTGGTGGGGCTGGCGTCGGGGCTGGGCGCCGCCACGGCCGACGCCTTCTATGGCGCCGTGGCAGCCTTTGGCCTGACGATCGTCAGCGCCTTCCTGATCGAGCAGCAGTTCTGGCTGGCGCTGGTGGGCGGGCTGTTTCTCTGCTACCTGGGCGTACGCACCTTTCTCGTCCAGCCCCGCGGCAGCGCGCGGCCGAACAGCGAAGCGAAGGGCATCGGCGGTGCGTACATGTCGACCTTCCTGCTCACGATCACCAACCCGATGACCATCCTGGCGTTTGTCGCCATCTTTGCCGGCGCCGGCCTGGCGACGGCGGGCGGCGATGCGCTGGCCGCGGCGTGGATGGTGGTCGGCGTCTTTCTCGGCTCCGCCGCCTGGTGGTTCCTGCTGTCGGGGGGCGTCGCCCTGCTGCGATCGCATATCAACGCCACCGTGCTGCTTTGGGTAAACCGCGCGGCGGGGGCTATTCTTGTCATATTTGGGGTGCTGGCGATCGGCCGCGCCTTTGTTGCCTGAGGACACACCTGTGACGGAAGCATCCTATCGCATCGCCATGATTCAGGGCGACGGCATCGGCAAAGAGGTCGTGCCCGCCGCCCAGCGCGTGCTGGCAGCCCTGCCGCTGTCGTTCACCTTTGTGCCGCTGCAGGCCGGGTGGGAAGTGTTCGAGCAGACGGGGACCGCCCTCCCGCAGAGCACGGCCGCCGCCATTCGCCACTGCGACGGCGCCATCTTTGGGGCCACCCAGTCGCCCAGCGGCAAGGTCGAAGGCTACAGCAGCCCGATCCTGGCGCTGCGCAAGCAGCTGGACCTGTACGCCAACCTGCGGCCGATCACGTCGATGCCGGTGCCCCGCAGCCAGCCGGGGATCGACATGCTCATCGTGCGCGAGAACACCGAATGTCTCTACGTGCGCCAGGAGCGGCTGGAAGACGGCGGCAACACCGCCGTGGCGCAGCGCGTGATCACACGCCGGGCGTCAGAGCGCATTGCCCGCATTGCCTTCGAACAGGCGCGGCGCCGGGCCGGCCACACGCACCATGCGCAGCCGCGCGTGACCGATCGTGCACAAGGCCAACGTGCTCAACCTGACCGACGGCCTCTTCCGCGAGGCGTGCCTGGCGGTGGCGGCGCAGCTACCCTGACGTGCAGGTCGAGGAGCAGTTGGTCGACTCCATGATCTACCGCATGATCCGCGAGCCGCAGCGCTACGACGTCGTGGTGGCGCCCAACCTCTACGGCGACATCCTGAGCGACGCCGCCGCGGCCCTTGTGGGCGGGTTGGGGCTGGCCGCCAGCGCCAACGCCAGCGACAACTTCGTGCTGGCCGAGCCCGTGCACGGCAGCGCCCCCGACATCGCCGGCAAGGGCATCGCCAACCCGGTGGCCACCATCCTGGCGGCCGGACAGCTGCTGGAGGCATTGGGCGAAGCTGCCATGTGCGGCAGCGCGTGCAGGCTGCCGTACGCCAGACGCTGGCCGACGGCATCCTGGGCCCCGACCTGGGCGGCAGCGCCGGCACCGAAGAAGTTACCAGTGCCGTCATTGCACGGCTGACGAACCTATCGTAGGGGCACAAGGTCCCGGCGAAAGAAACTGAGTTTCTGCGAGAAACTCAGTTTCTGGGCCGTTCCGCGAGACCTTGTGCCCATTCAACAAAAATGACAATCAGGAGGAAACAGCAATGGCTCTCAAGACCGCGTCGGGCACCGCCGAGTGCCCCGAATGCTTTGCCGAGATCGAACTCACGAACGTGATGCAGAACGAGATCGCCCAGTGCCCCGACTGCGGCGCCGATCTCGAAGTCGTCAACATCGAGCCGATCGACGCTGGCGCTGGCGCCCCAAGAAGAAGAGGACTGGGGCGAGTAACGATGAAAGTTGGCATCCTCTACAGGCGCGTGCGCGTCGAGGAGAAGCTGCTCTTTGAGGAGTTCGAGAAGCGCGGCGGTCGATCTGGAGCTGCTCGACGACGGCCAGCTGATCTTCGAGATCACGCAGGGGCCGCGCTTCAGCAACCAGTTCACCGACTTCGACGTCGTGGTCGAGCGCTGCATCAACCACAGCCGCGCGCTCTACAGCCTGCAGATCCTCAACGACCGGGCGTCAAGACGGTCAACACGGCGCTGCGTCGCCGACACCTGCGGCAACAAGCTGCAGACGACCAGCGCGCTCGCCGCGCGCCGGTGTGCCGCAGCCGCGCGGCCTGGTGGCCTACACGCCGGAGAGCGCGCTCGAGGCGATCGAGGAGCTCGGCTATCCGGTCGTGCTCAAGCCGGCCGTCGGCTCGTGGGGCCGCCTGCTGAGCAAGATCAACGACCGCGAGGCCGCCGAGGCCATCCTCGAGCACAAGGAGATGCTCGGCTGCTATCACCACAGCATCTTCTACATCCAGGAATACGTGGACAAGCCGGGGCGCGACATCCGCGCCTTCGTGGTCGGCAACGAGACGATCTGCGCCATCTACCGCAACTCGCCGAGCACTGGATCACCAACACGGCGCGCGGCGGCAAGGCGAGCAACTGCCCGATCACGCCGGAGCTCGACGACATCTGCACGCGCGGCGGCCAAGGCCGTGCGGCGGCGGCGTGGTGGCGATCGACGTGTTCGAGGATCCCGGATCGCGGCCTGCTGGTCAACGAAGTGAACTACACGATGGAGTTCCGCAACAGCATCGCGCCGACCGGCGTCAACATCCCGGCGAAGTAGTGGACTTTGCGCTGAAGGTCGGCAAGGAAGGCTGGGCGGCGGCCAACGGCTGGCCCGACGGCGAGCCGGAGCAGACCTGGGTGATCCCTGGTCGCCGGGGCGTCGGCCTGAGGCGTGCAGCGATGAGCGAGCCACTCTCCGTCTCCATCGTCGGCGCCTGCGGCTACACCGGCGGCGAACTGCTGCGCCTCCTGCTGGAGCATCCGCACGTGGTGGTCCGGCAGGTCACCAGCGAGCGGAACGCCGGCAACTTCGTGCACTTCACGCATCCCAACCTGCGCGGGCGCACCAAGCTGAAGTTCGTCAGCGTCGAGCGAGCTCGAAGCCGCCGACCTGCTGTTCCTGTGCCTGCCGCACGGCAGCGCCATGAGCGAGATCGAGCACTTCGCCGGCGCTGGCCCCGCGCATCGTCGATCTGAGCGCCGACTTCCGGCTGCGGAACCCCGACGACTACGTGCGCTGGTACGGCAAGCCGCACAGCAACCCGGCCTGGCTCGAGAAGTTCGTCTACGGCCTGCCCGAGCTGCAGCGCGCGGCGACTGCAGAGCGCGCAGCTACGTCAGCGGCGTCGGCTGCAACGCCACCGCCACCAACCTGGCCATCTGGCCGCTGTTTGCCAGCAGGCTGGCCTGGTCGAGAGCCGCGCGGCGTCATCTGCGAAGTCAAGGTGGGCAGCAGCGAGGGCGGCAGCCTCGTCGAGCGACTCGACGCACCACCCCGAGCGCGCCGGCGTGATGCGCAGCTTTGCGCCGACCGGCCATCGCCACACCGCCGAAATGCTGCAGGCGCTGGCGCTGGTGCGGCAGTCGCAGACCGCAGGTGCACCTGAGCGCCACCGCCGTCGACAACGTGCGCGGCGTGCTGGCCACGGCGCACCTGTTCGCCAAGCCGGGCGTGGCCGAGAAGGATCTGTGGAAGGCCTATCGCCAGGTCTATCGCAGCGAGCCGTTCGTCCGCATCGTCAAGGAGCGCACCGGCTCTACCGCTATCCCGAGCCGAAGATCCTGGCGGGCAGCAACTATCGCCGACGTCGGCTTCGAGTTCGACCCGGCGACCGGCCGCGTCGTCGCCTCGTGCGCCATCGACAACCTGATGAAGGGCGCCGCCGGCACGGCGGTGCAGTGCGTGAACCTGATGCAGGGCTGGGACGAGACGGCCGGGCTCGGGTTCCCCGGGCTGCACCCGATTTAGGATCAGGCATCAGGCAACCTGAAGTCCCAAGACTCAAGACTCAAGACCTGCAGGACCTCAATGATCGTCGTCAAAGTTGGCGGCGGCAAGGACCTCAATATCGACGCCGTCGTCGCCGACATCGTCGCGCTGCGCGCGGCGGGCACGGAGCTGCTGCTCGTGCACGGCGGCGCGGAGACGACCAACGAGGTGGCCGAGGCGCTGGGCCATCCGCCGCAGTTCGTGACCAGCGAGAGCGGCTATGTCAGCCGCCGCACCGACCGGCGCACGCTCGAGATCTTCGAGATGGTCTACTGCGGCCAGCTCAACAAGATGTGGGTCGAGAAGCTGCAGCGGCAGGGCGTCAACGCCGTCGGGCTGTCGGGCCTCGACGGGCGCATCTTCGAGGGCGACGCGCAAGGACACGCTGCGCATCCGCGTGGACGGCAGGCGCATGGTGCTGCGCGACGACTGGACCGGCACGGTCGAGACGGTCAACACGCACCTGCTGCGCACTGCTGCTCGACGGCGGCTACTTCCCCGTCCTGACGCCGCCGGGCGCCTCCGACAGCGGGCGAGGCGATCAACGTCGACGGCGACCGCGCCGCGGCCATGGTGGCCGGCGGCCTTTCAGCGCCGAGGCGCTGGTGATCCTCACCAACGTGCCGGGGCTGCTGCGCAGACGTTCCCCGACGAGGCCTCGCTGATCCGCGAGATCCCGCAGCGCCAAGGCCGACGACTTCATGCAGTTCGCCGAAGGCCGGATGAAGAAGAAGGTGATGGGCGCCGTCGAAGCGATCGGCGAGGGCGTGCAGAAGGTGATCTTCGCCGACGGCCGCGTCGAGGAGCCGATCACGCGCGCGCTGGCGGGCGGCAGGCACGCATATTCGGATAAAGTGGGTGACGCTGGGCGTGGAATCCGATACAACGACGTTGATCGAACCTCTGGCGCTGGGCTCAAGTCGAAGAGGCGCATCCTGGGCGGCACGACCGCGCGCCGCGGCGAGGCCGTGATTCGCGCGCGGCGAAGGCTGCTGGCTGTGGGACACCGACGGCCGCCGCTACCTGGACTTCACGCTCGGCGCAGGGCGTGGCGATGCTCGGCCACTGCCACCCGGCGTTGAGCCAGGCGATTGCCGCGCAGGCGCACACGCTGATCTCCTGCCCCAACTTCCTCTACAACGACGTGCGCGCCCGCTTCGCCGCCAAGCCTGGTCGAAGTGCTGCCGCCGCATCTGCCAGCACGTCTTTCTCGCCAACAGCGGCGCCGAGGCCATCGACGGCGGCGCTCAAGTTCGCCCGCCTCGTCACCGGGCCGCACCCGCTATATCGCCTTCCGCTCCGTCCTTTCACGGCCGCACGGTGGGCGCGGTGTCGCTGACCTGGGAGAAGAAGTACCGCGAGCCGTTCCTGCCGCTGCTCGACGTGGTGCACCTGCCCTACAACCAGCTCGGCGCGCTGGAGCCGGCGCTCGACGACCAGATCGCCGCCGTCATGGTGGAGATCGTCCAGGGCGAGGGCGGCGTCAACCTGGGCACGGCGGAGTTCCTGCAGGCGCGCAGCGCCTGTGCCGCGAGCGCGGCGCCCTGCTGATCGTCGACGAGATCCAGACCGGCTTTGGCCGCACCGGCAAGTGGTTTGGCTTCGAGCACTTTGACCTGCAGCCCGACATCATCTGCCTGGCGAAGGGCCTGGGGGCCGGCTTCCCGATGGGCGCGATCGCCTACGGCGAGCGGGTGCAGGCGGCGCTCTTTCCCGGCGCCCACGGCAGCACCTTTGGCGGCAATCCCCTCGCCTGCGCCGCGGGCCTGGCGGCGATCACCACCTACCAGGACGAGCAGATCGTCGAGCGCGCCGCCAGTATGGGCGCCCTGCTGCAGGAGAGGCTGGCCGCCGCGCTGGCCGACACGCCAGTCGTGCGCGAGGTGCGCGGCGTGGGCATGATGATCGGCATCGACCTGCGCCAGAAGCCCGGCCCCTATCTCAAGAAGCTGATGGACGAACATGGCGTCCTGGCGCTGCCGGCGGGCTCGAGCGTGCTGCGCCTGCTGCCGCCGCTGATCGCAGGCGAAGAAGAGATTGACCTGGCCGTGAACGCAATTGCGCAGGCGCTGAGTTAATGACAGCACGATGGAACAGCAATCTGCAGCCGCCCTGCTGCAGGGCCTGGTCGCCATTCCGTCGCTATCCACGCAGGAGGCCGCGGCCGCGGCCTGGCTGGTCGAGCAGATGGCCGCCGCCGGCTACGACCGCGCCTACGTCGACGCGGCCGGCAACGCCGTCGGCGAAATGGGGCCGGCCGCCGCCACGCAGGTCGTCGTGCTGCTGGGCCACATCGACACGGTGCCGGGCAATATCCCGGTGCGGATCGAAGCGGGTGAGGACGGGCCCCTGCTGTACGGCCGCGGCAGCGTGGACGCCAAGGGTCCCCTGGCGACGGCGACGGCGGCCGTCGCACGCATTGGCAGCAGCTGGGCGCACGCAGCACAACCTGCGGCTGGTCGTCGTGGGCGCGGTCGAAGAAGAGGCCGCCAGCAGCAAGGGCGCGCGCTGGATCCGCGACCGCTTTGACGGCGCGACATGAGCCCGTGCCCGCCGCCTGCATCATCGGCGAGCCGAGCGGCTGGACGCGCGTCACGCTGGGCTACAAGGGCCGCGTGCTGGTGGAGCTGGACGCATCGCAGCCGATGGCGCACACCGCCGGGCCGGATCTGGGCGTGGCCACGGTGGCGGTCGATTTCTGGAACTGGCTCGAGCGCCTATGCCGCCCGCCGCAACGAGGGCCGCGACAAGACCTTTGACCAGTTCTCCGCCAGCCTGCGCCGGCTGCACACCAGCACCGACGAGGCGATGCACGACCATGTCACGGCCCAAGCCGGCATCCGCCTGCCGCTGGACTTCAACGGCGACATCTTTGCCGATGCACTCATCACCTGGGCCGAAGAACGCACCGGCGTCGAAGTCGGCACGATGGCGCGGCCAACCGTGGTGCCGGAGCAGGACACCGATATCGTCGTCGCCGGCGATCTCACCACGATCCGGCTGCAGCTGCGCGCCCACGAACTCGCCTTCCGCGGCGACCGCAACAATGCGCTCGTGCGCGCGTTCCTTGGCGCCGTGCGCACCGTCGACCCCGCCGCCAAGCCCGGTTTTCTCGTCAAGAGCGGCACCAGCGACATGAACGTGGTGGGTCCGGCGTGGAACTGCCCGATCCTTGCCTACGGCCCCGGCGACAGCAGCCTCGACCACACGCCCCACGAGCACGTGTCGCTGGACGAATACTGGCGGGCCGTGTTGGTCCTGGAACAGGCGCTGCGCAACCTGGGCGACGCGGGATGAAGGCTGCTGATCCCGCGTAAGCCCGGCAGCCGCGTGCCGTTGCGACTCGGCCGTCGGACGCCTGCACGAGGGCGTGCAGGCTACGCGGGATCGTCCAACGTGATCGGCTGCGGGCGGCGGCGGTAGCGGAAATCGCAGAACGGCGCCCCCTGCATGATCGTCTGCGTGCGGGTGAACTCCACGCCGGGGTTGAAGCCTTCGATCAGCGCACCGTCGCGGTTGCAGGAAAAGACGGCGCCCAACTCGGGCACCCCCAGGGCACGATACAGCTCGGCATAGCGGCAGCGCGTGACGTTGAAGTCAAACGCATCCTCGCTCTCGCTCGAGCACCTCAATCTCCAGGGCATTGTCCCGCGTCCACGAAGCTCAGCGAGTCGGCAAAGGCCGGCAGACCGTCGGAGCCCATCGCTTCGGCCAGGGCGGCGCCCTGTTCCTGGGCGATCCGCACGATCGTGTCGCGCACGACCGCGATCACACGCTCACGGCCAAACTCGGCGCCCAATGCCTCGATCAGCGGCGCCAGCATGCGCGCCTCCACCTCGCGGCGAGTGAGCACGCCGATGCGAGCGTTGAGGGTGTCGAGCGGGAGTTCATTCTTAGACAAACGCTGCTCAGACATCGTTTTTCTCCTTGCGGGTGGCAGTAAAGAAACGCCCGGAGGAGGCTGTGGCGTCAAAATATGACCTGCACCTATGGACCCAAACACCTGCTGGCGCGCAGGGCCGTGCCACCAGGCATACCACGCAACATAGGCGCATGTGACGGCATCGAGCGTCTCTTCCAGCTCATGGCGGGCGCGCCCGCGAAGCGTGGCAGGATCGACGCTTGTCCATGGTTCCATGCCGGAGAGGGGTGGATCCGCCGAGTCCAATCCGGCCAGCAGCTGTTGGTACCGGACAAATTCGGCGGCCGCTTCCTCTACACTGCGGCCGGGTTTGCGCTTGTACTTGAGAGTACGGCGTAGGCCGAACAAGGCGACGTGGGCGGGATGCGGGAATACCTCGCAGACATAGCGGCCATCGCCTCTGAGGGGCAGCGGTGCGGCCTGCACAAAACCATGGTCGACAGTAAGCGCCGCGACCAGACTCTCGCCGCGCACAACTCCATCGGCCGCCACCAGCCGCCGATTGGCTGGATAGGCGCCGGCATCATAAGGACCCCAGGCAACTGAAACGTCGTGGTCGCAATCACGCATGCCGCTCTCGTTGGGCACGCACAAAGGCGCATCGATTGCTACCACTGCTGCAGCATTTGCCGCCAAGTGGTCCGCCACAAAGCGCAAAATCTCGGCGTCGCTGCTCAGCACGCCAGTAGCCGTTATTAGACGGCCATCCTGGATGACCGCACCGCCGGTGCGATTGCGACTGCTCCACGCCAGGTCGAGGCCGATAAAGACCGGCCGATCATCGGCGACAGGCGCGGCCAAGGTCAGCCCTCCAGCCGCCGGTAATCGTCCTCGATGCTGGTGATCTCGATCAGGTTACCAAACGGATCGCGCACGAAAAAGCGCGGCCGCCCCGGGATGGGCGTATCGCCCACGGTGGTGACGCCCGCCGCATCCAGCCGCGCCCGCAGGTCGACGACGTCGTCCACGGCCAGGCAGAAATGCCTGCCGGTATGGTCCTGGCCCATGGGCTCCTCGACCAGAATATGCAGTTCGGTTTCGCCGGCCAGCCGGTACCAGATCAGATCCAGCGCGGCGAGGCTGCGCGGCGGCGTCACTTCAGACAGTCCCAGGACATGCCCATAAAAGGTACGGGCCGCGGCATCGCCGCCGGGCGGCCGGGAAATCGTAACATGCTGCAGCCGCAGGTTCATTGCGGGCTTACCTCCACGTAAAGCGGCGGATTTCGCTGGGTGGGCTTGCTGCTTCCAGCGCCAGCTGGCCGTCGCCTGTCGGATTGACACGTACGACCGACACCAGCCAATCGTACTCGGCCAGTTCGCCTTCGGCCGGCGCCAGCTCAGCACCCAACCGGTAGCTGGTTTCCTTGGTCCAGGCCGTCGACAGCGGGCGTGCGCCGGGGCTCCGGGCAAACAGCTGCAGTACGTACCATTCGTTTGGCTGCAGCACTTCCACGCTTGCCCACTGCAGCAGGACAGGTTCAGTCCGTGCGACTTCTGCAGCTTCCGGCGGCGCCAGCAGCCGCGGGGCAGCGTAGACAACCGGCGTCGGCGCGGACGCACCGGCGACCGGTGGCGTCGTCGCCGTGACCGTCGGCTGCAGGGCTTCCGGCGGCACACCTTGTACGGGAATCGTCAGCGAATCTCCCGGCCGGATCAACGCATTACCGGCCAGGCTGTTGGCTTGCTGGATAGCCTCCACCGTGCTGCCAAACTTTAGCGCAATCGAGATCAGCGTATCGCCGTCCTCGACCGTATAGACAAAATTGCCGGATTGCCCTGCTGCGCCCGTACTCTCACGCTGCACCGGGATCGTCAGTTCGTCGCCGATGCGGATCAGTTCGTTCGTCAGCCCGTTGGCCTGCTGGATGGCATCGACCGTCACATTGTACTGGAGCGCGATCGACAACAGGGTCTCGCCGCCTTCGACGATATGCTTGACCAGAACGGTCTCGGTTGTAACAGGCGGGGGGGTCGGCGACGGCTGAGGCACCGGCGTCGCAGTCGCCATTGGTGTGGGCGTGGACTCCATCAAGGGGATGCTGGTCGGCAGAATGCCTTGCACGCCCCCATCCTCCCCGACCTGGCGCGAAGATTCTGTGCCAACGCGCCACCAGAAAATGAGCACGGCCAATACCGCCAGCACGAGTAGCGCATCAACCAGTGACAAGCGGCGGCGCTTTTGCGGCTGGTTGCGCAGGTCGTAGCCGCACATAAAGCAGCTTTCCGCCGTGCGCGCCACACGGGTGCCGCAATTAGGGCACCGCCGTTCTGAGACACCCGGGGTGATTCGCTCTTGTGCCATCAGCGCAAGTATAGCACGAACTGCACACCCGTTACGAAAGAGAAGTTACGAATCGGGTTCATCTCGTGCCTGCCCTGCCGCCGTTGCACCCCAATATCCCGGACCGACCCAATAAAAAAAGCCGAGCCTCTTGCGAGACTCGGCTCTCTCCTGTGCGAATCGAACCCTCTACTGCGCTGCGCCCTGTGTCTGCTGCAGGAGATATGCAATCATATCGCCTTGGTCCTGGATGCTCAGGATCTGCCCAAAGTTCTTTGGCATGATATTGTCGGGGTAATTTGGCACGACATATTCGCCCGGATTGACGATGCTGTGATCCAAGTACGCAGCCGGGCTGACGCCGGGCTCGCGGCCCACCGCCGTATTGCCGATGTTGTACCAGGTGGGGCCTGTCATCTGAACGTTGGGATCCAATGAGTGACAGCCGATGCAGCCGTTCTGCAGCGCAAGCTGCTCGCCATGCGCCGCATCGGCACTGGCAATTGCCGCTGCCAGATCCGGGGCGACCCCGGCGACAATCTGCTCCGGCGTCAGCGAGGACAGCAGCGGCACCGGCGTCGGTTCGGCACGCACCACCTGGTTGCCGGCTGCGCGGGCAGCCATCTGCTCACCCAATTGAGGAGAGATAATCAGATCATTCGGGTTGGGCGAACATGCGGCCAGGACAACAACGCCGACAAACAGGGCCGCCAGCAACAAGCCCATGTGGCGTCGCAGTTGCGAAGACTTCATGAAGACCTCCCACGGTGCGTGGTGAAAACGGTGATAGCCGAAAACAAAAGTGCAAGAAGTGTAGCATACGGCTCTCAAAAGGCCAATTTAGAGGCAATCTGCGCAAAGTTTCACAAACAATTCCAAACAAAAAAGGACTCCGGCATGTGCCGGAATCCCTTTGGCATCCCCGAGAGGACTCGAACCTCTGGCCTCTTGGACCGCAACCAAGCGCTCTAATCCACTGAGCTACGGGGACATATTTTGTTGCCGCTGCAAACTACAATTCAAACAAGATTGTGGCGGGGAGGGAGGGATTTGAACCCTCGAGGGATGTTAGACACCCCTACCCACTTAGCAGGCGGGCGCACTCGACCGGGCTATGCGACCTCCCCACAAGCTTATGCACTAGAGCGCCTCAGGCGGAGGGAGAGGGATTCGAACCCCCGGTGACTTGCGCCACAGTTGTTTTCAAGACAACCGCCTTAGACCGCTCGGCCATCCCTCCAAGTGGGCCTGACCACATCCTGTTCTTGCGCCAACTCGCCCTGAGCCTGTCAGAACAAGATAGCACTGACGACCTGTCGCTACACACGTCGTCAATCAACGGCAAGGGTGTAGTATAGAGGGTTCCGCGCGCAATGTCAAATTTGGTGTCAAATTTGGCGCCTGATCGCGCACGACCAACCGCAAACCTCGCTACTTGACCCTGCAAAGCAGGTAGCGATGATGGGCCCACACCGCCTTGACCTGCCAGGGCAGCGCAGCGTGGTCGAGCCAGGCGTAGCGAATCACGCGGTCGTACAGATCAGGCTGCTCGCCCAGATAATAGGCCATCGTGCTCCACTGCCAGCCCTCGCCGGTAAACTGGTCTTCGAGCTGCTTGGAGCGAATGCCCAGCCGCTTGAGCACCTCGTTGGCCGGCATCACCGTGTCGGGCCAGGGCGGCACGTCGAGCACGCCTTGGTCGATCACCTCAGCCCCCGCCCCTTCGAGAATACGGCGGATGCGCCCAATGTCCGTCCAGCTCTCGTCGTGCGTGGCAAAGAACTCGCGGTCGATAACGAGCTTGCGCATCCAGTAACCCACCTGGAGATTGTTGGGCATCGCCACAAACACCAAGTTGCGGCTGGTGCGTACCAGCTCGGTCAGCAGCCCGGCCGGGTCGGCAACGTACCACAACCCTGCCCACTGCCACGTGAGGTCAAAGCTGCGGTCGGCAAAGGGCAGGCTGCTCCACCGCGTAGGCGGGATGCAGACCAGTTCCGCCGGCAGATGCAGGTCATCGCGCCAGATGCGGCGCACACCCTCGAGGCGCTCGGGCGTATCGTCCACCATGGTCACCGCGACGCCGGCACGCGCAAAGACGACGTCGTTGATGCCGCTTACGCCGGCCATGCCGTACAGTGGCGCCTCTAGCACAGACTTTATGTCATGCTGCTCGCGCAGGGCGGCCAGGAAGTCGTTGAGCACGAAGCGCTCGTAGACCAACCCCAGCCCCTCGTTGTAATCCGTCAGGTACTTGCGCCAGGTATCAGTCATGTCACCCTATTTCAAAACGTGCTTGCCGGCCTTGACCTCGCCGACCTCACCCATCATCTCTTCGACCGAACGGCGGCCGGCGCTGCCGGAAGCGCCGAGCATCTGGGTGAGTTCGTCGAGGCGGTCGTCCCCCTCCAACTGGCGCACGACCGTGCCGGTGCGTTCCTCACCATTGGCAGCATACACCCGCTTGTTGACCGCATAGTGAAAATCGCCAAAGGCTGCCAGCTGCGGCAGATGCGTAATGCAGAGCACCTGGTGCGAAAGCTCGTGCACCTGGTGATTATCATGCTGCTTGGATACTCCTTGCCCCGGCGTTCCTTGCCCCGGCATCCCTGTGCCGGTCAGCAGCCACAACTTCTGGCCCACGATAGCCCCCACGCGGCCGCCGATACCCTGGTCGATCTCGTCAAAGATAAGAGTGGGGGTGGCGTCGGCATGCGCCAGCGTGCTCTTGAGCGCCAGCATCAGCCGTGCCGTCTCGCCGCCGGAGGCAACCCGCGCCATCGGTTTTAGCGGCTCACCCGGATTGGCGCTGATCAAAAACTCCACCTGGTCGAGCCCCGACGTGTCAAAGGCCACCCGCCGGCCGTCGGGCAGATAGGCGCCATCCGGCCGTGCAACCTGCTCAACCGCTACACCAAAACGGGCGCGCGTCATCTTCAGATCGCCCAGCTCGGTTTCTACCTGGCGTGCCAGGCGCTCGCCTGCCGCCTTGCGCTGCTCGCTGAGCTTGTGGCCAGTCTGCCCGATCGCCCGCAGCAGCGCTTCCTCACGTTGTTCGAGGTCGGCCGTCTTCACTTCCCAGTTGGCCATCTCGTCCAGCTCCGTCTGGGCGCGGGCCCCGTAGGCATTGATCTGCTCGATGGTATCGCCATACTTGCGCTTGAGCGAGACGATCAGTTCCAGCCGCTCTTCGACCTCGGCCAGCCGTTCAGGATTGAACTCAAGGCTCTCGGCATAATCCTGGAGCGTGCGCGCCAGGTCGCCAAGCTGTTCGAGCAGCACCTGCGCTTCGTCGGCCGTCTCGCTCATGTCGGGGTCGACACGCGCCAGCTTCTCCAGCTTGCCCACGGCCTCACCGACCATATCGACCGCGCCCGGTATCTCGCTATCCTCTTGCGAGAGGATGGCTTGCGCCGCCTGGGCGAGGTTCATCAGCGTCTCGGCATTGCCCAGCCGCCGCCGCTCGGACTCCAACTCCTGCTCCTCGCCGGGGCGAAGGTTGGCGGCGGCAATTTCGCCGGCTTGAAACGAAAGCAGGTCGACCCGCTGGGCCAGCGTGCGGGCATCCTGGCGCAGCCGCTGCAACTCACTGCGCACATGCCGTAAATTCGTCACCTGCTGGGCCACTTCCCGACGCAGCGGGAGCAAGCCAGCGTAGCGGTCGATCAGCTGGACGTGCGTCTTCGGTTTAAGAAGGTTCAGGTGTTCGCCCTGCCCGTGAACGTCGACTAGCAGGTCGGCCAGTTCGCTGAGCGTCTGCAGCGAGACGCTGCGCCCGTTGATGCGGCAGATGTTGCGCCCGTTGAGCCGCACTTCGCGGCTGAGTACCACCCAGTCGGGGCTGTCGGGATCGTCCAGTCCCTGCTCGTCTAGCAGGTGGTGCAGCTGCTCGGCCAACTCAGGGTCGTCCGGCAGCCGGAACGCCGCCTCGATCTCCGCCACCTCGCTGCCGGCGCGCACTGCCTCGGTGCTCGCGCGCTCGCCCAGCAGCAGGCCGACGGCGTCGATAATGATCGACTTGCCTGCGCCCGTCTCGCCCGTCAGAATATTGAGACCGGGGCCAAAGGTGAGGTGCAGCTGGTCGATGATGGCGAAATTGCGGATCCGCAGTTCGTTGAGCATAGCACAGGTATTCTATCATACGCGGCGATGGTCGGCGCAACGCGCCCGGGAACTGATTGTGGCATTTGCACGTCCCAATGCGCGTGCTATAATAGCGGCGTGGAGACCGTCCATGCGCTTGGCCAAACACCACCCGCTACGGTCAAATAGGGTCAAATGCGGTCCGAGTCGCCAGGTGAGTCTTAGTCCTACATGGGTGTGAAGGAGAATCGACAATGCCATTTAATTTAGGTCCGGTGGAACTGGGCTTAATTCTATTGATCGTCGCCATGCTGTTTGGCGTCGGCAAGCTCCCCGAAGTGTTTGGTTCGATCGGTAAGGGCGTCCGCGAGTTCCGTAAGGAATCAGGCTTGAACGAAGGCGATAAGGCTGCCGCGCAGCCGCAGGTCCTCCCGCCCACGCAGGCCCCGGTAGCTCAGCTGCCCGCCACCTCGACGGCCCCGGTTCCGCCGGTCGCGCCCGCTGTCGCAGTGGAGCAGGTACCTGTTGCCGTGGCTCCCGTCGTCGAGAGCAAGCCTGTCGTAACCGAGTAACAGATTCGCCCAAGCCCTGCTTTTTGGCTTGATTTACAGGAGGAAAGGATGACCTTGATGGAAGGGCAGGCGACTGTCCTTGTATCAAGGAAGTCCTTTTTTCTTGCCGGCCTCTCTTCCCAGCGCACCCGAGGCAGCGTAACCATTCCTTGAATCCCCTACACGAATAGCTTATGGTCCAGTCTTCGCGTGTGCTGCGCCTGTTGGCCTTGGGCGTGTTGCTGGTAGTCGCCTACTTCGCCCAATATATTTTCGATCACGGCACGCTGCAGACCTTGTATCCTGCCTGGATGCTCGAGCGGCTGCCCTTTCTACAGCCGACCGCCTACTGGCTGGCAGAAGACCTGTACACCTTGGCGCTGTGGCTGCTGGCCGGCAGCGCCATCGTCTTTGGCCTGCTCGTGCCTGGGTGGGAGGAGCAGCCGGTGCCCATTATGCGCGCAGGGAGTGTCCCCGCCGGCGAGACCGCAGCAGACATCGCAGCAGAGAATGCCGCTGGCGGCGCCACCGAAGTCCGCGCCGGCGGCACCCCGCCTTGGATCTGGCTGGTCCTGATCTTAATCGTCGCCGCGCTATTCGTCGCCTGGGGCTGGACGAATCTGCCCGTACGCATTGACCCGCAGGTAGCGCGCAGCGGGCTGCAGGCCGCAGCCCTGCTGGCAGGTAACGCAGGGAGTTGGCTGACGCCCGGCGCGACCGGCGCCCCGCAGATTGCCTACTTCCCGGCCGCGCTCGCGGCACTGGCGCTGCGCAGCAGCCTGGCCGGCGCCCATCTCGTCGGGCTGCTCGCCGCGCTCGCCACCGTCGCCGGCGCCTACCTGCTCGCCGGCGAACTCTTCTGGATTTCGCCGCAGCGGCGTGGGCTCGCCGTCCTGGCGGCCGGGTTCACGGCTGCGGCCGTGGCGCTGTTTCATTTTGGCCGCCTGGCCCCCTTTCTGCCGGCCACGGCGGCCGGCACTTTCGCCGCCTGGGCCTTGCTCGCCGGCCAACGCAAGATGCACCTCCCGCTGCTGGCCGCCAGCGGCATCCTGGCCGCCGGCGCGCTGTGGTTCGACCGCAGCGGGCTGTTTTTTGCGCCGGTGCTGCTGCTGTGGTGGCTGGGGCTGCGGCTGCAGAAGCCGTTCTCCTGGCGCATCTTCGTCGTCTGGCTGGCGAGCTACCTGGTCTTCGCATCGCCGCTGCTGATCGCCTGGATTTTGAACCCGGGCGCCTTCCACGCCTATTTGCAGGGCGGACCCGACCAAGCCGTGATCGGCGACTGGTGGGCAAGTTTGCGGGCGACCATCACCACGCTCTTCTGGACGCCGGACGCCAGCAGCGTTTTCGGTTTTCCAGGGCACTTCGTCCACAGCGTCGTGGCGCCCCTGTTTATCTTGGGGATCGGTGCGCTGCTGCTCAATCTCGACCGGCTGATCGGCTGGTGCCTGCTGACCTGGCTGGGCTGTACGCTGCTGCTGGCCGGCGCGTTGAGCCCCGTGGCGCCCTACTGGCCGCTGCTCCTACCGCTGCTGCCGGTCGTCGGCATCACCGTCGTCTTTGCGCTCGACCGCATGGCGGCGCTGTGGACGCTGGCCAGCAATGAGGCCGGCAGCACCGCCGCCGCATCCCTGGCCGGCGGGCTGCTCGTGGCCGTCTTCGTGCTCGCTTGGGTCAGCTACTACGGCTTTGTCGCGGTCGAGAACGACCCGGCCAGCTACACGGGGCGGGCGCTCGCCACCTTATCGCCCGCCGCCGTCGCGGTGCTCGTCTCCTCAACCCCCGACGCCGCCGTGCGGCTCGACGATCCGGTCGTCCAGTATGCGGCCGGCCCCCGGGTCAACCAGGCGCTCGCCGTCGGCCCCGACGCGCTGCCCGCGACCCTGCCGCCCGCCAGCCAGGTCATCGTCCAAGGAAGCGATCGAGCTGCGCTGGCAGCGGCGCGTGCGCGCTATCCCGCGGCGACCCTGACAGTCGTGCGCGACCTGCAAGCAAATCCGCGCCTGTTCGTGCTGCACATGCCGTAGATGCGACCATACCGGACCATATAGCCGCCAGGCTGTCTGCCGTTTTTGCCCATCGGCCATTTCTTGATATACTGCCCGATGGTCATATTTAGAAGCGAATCGACCCCTCTGTACAGGTTGATGTGCAGGATTTATTGATACAGACGAGGACATACCATGAACCTGGGCTTTTTCCTGATGTTGGCGACCAACATCATCGCCATTGCGCTGATCTCCGTCGTGGTCATCCAGGGGCAGACCGGCGCAGGATCTGGGCGCCGTGTTTGGCGGCAGTGACATCTACCGCAGCCGCCGCGGCATCGAGAAGACGCTGTTCCAGATCTCCTTCCTGCTGACGGCCATCTTCCTGGTCATGTGCCTCGTCACGGTTATCGTGGCTTCCTGATCTCCCTAGCTCGCCTGGCGGCGCATGCAGCAGATTCCTTCCTATACCGATGGGCCACTCACCGAACCGGGTGAGGGTCCATCGCCGGCCGATTCGCTGGCCCGCCACTTCGCGTGGCTGCTCGGCCTGGCACTGATCGGCATCGTCCTCCTCCTCGCCCTGCTCGCCTATTCGACCTACACCGTCGCTACGGTGCTCGTGCCCGATCGCGGCGGCACATTCCGCGAGGGGGTCGCCGGCTCACCCCAATATCTCAGCCCGATCTGGTGCCAGGGCGACGACGTGGATCGCGATCTCTGCACGCTGATCTACCGCGGCCTGACCCGCATCGACAAGACCGGCCGCGTGGTGCCCGACCTGGCCGCCAGCTGGACCGCCGACAACGACACGACCTACACCTTCAAGCTCAAGCCGGAGCAATTCTGGCAGGATGGGCGCACGGTGACGGCCGACGACGTGCTGTTTACCGTCGGCGTGCTCCAGGACCCCTCGCTGGTGGACACGCCCGGCCTGCCGTCGTTCTGGCGCAACGTCAAGGTCGAGAAGCTCGACGACCTGACCGTGCGCTTCACGCTGCCGCAGCCGCTGGCGCCCTTCCTCGACTATACGACCATCGGCCTGCTGCCCAAGCATCGCTATGAAAACGTGCCGGCGCGCGACCTCGTGACGCGCTCGCTGGCGCCCGACCCGCTGGGCGCCGGGCCCATGCGCGTGACCGAGTACGCGGCCGACCACCTGAAGCTTGAGCCGAGCACCTTCTACGGCGGCGCCACGCCCTACATCTCGACGCTCGAATTCGAGTTCTTCCCCGACTACGCCAGCGTGCTGTCGGCGTTCGAGGCCGGCCAGATCGACGGGATCCGGCGCATCCTGCCCAACGACATCGAGACGGCGGCGGGCCGCGACGACCTGCAGCTGTTCTCCTCGATCGAGTCAGGCTATGTCAACGTCCTGCTCAACGTGGCCAACCCCAACGTGCCGTTCCTGCAGGACAAGTCCGTGCGCCAGGCGCTGATGTATGCGCTCGACCGCGAGGCCATCGTGCGCGACGTGCTGGCGGGGCAAGGCGTGGTCGCCGACAGCCTGCTCACACCCGAAAACTGGGCCTTCAACCCCGCCGTGAAGAAGTACCTCTTCGATCCCGGCGAGGCCAACCGCCTGCTGGACGCAGCCGGCTGGGTCGACACCAACGGCGACGGCGTGCGCGAAAAGGACGGCCAGCCGCTGCGCTTTGTGCTGCTGGTGCGCGACGACAACCTGCACAAGGCGATCGGCGCCAAGCTGGGCGCCAGTTGGCAGGCGATCGGCGTCGACGCCCAGGTGACGCCGGTCTCGTTTGCCGGCATGGTTTCCGACTTCCTGGTGCCGCGCACCTTCGAGGTCGCGCTGACGAACTGGGACCAGGTGGGCGACCCCGACCCCTATACGCAGTGGCACAGCAGCCAGGCGACCGGCAACGGGCAGAACTACACCGGGTGGCAGAACGCCGATGCCGACGCCTTGATGGAACAGGCGCGGCGCACGACCGACCCCGAGCAGCGCAAGGCGCTCTACCAGCAGTTCCAGACCATCTTTGCCGAGGAGCTGCCGGCGCTGCCGCTCTACTACCCCGTCTACACGTACGGGGTCAGCAACCGTGTCAACAACGTGCAGATCGGGTCGATCAACGACCCATCTGAGCGCTTCCGCAGCTTTGCGGATTGGTACATCGACTCGCGGCGCGTGCCGGCCAACCAGGTGCCGGCGGGCGCCCCACCCACGCCACCCGGCGCGCCGCCCGCTGCCGGCGGCGACTAAACCGCCCACACGCTTAGGAGATTCCGATGAAACTGTCTCGCCCCGTTCTGTTCGGGATTGGTGCAGCGCTTGGTGCTGCCTGGCTGCTGCGCCCGCGCGCGCCGTTTCCGCCTTGGGCGCGCCAACAGCAGCGCGGCGGCGCCACGGCCTTGATCACCGGCGCCTCGGCGGGGCTGGGCGTCGAGTATGCGCGGCAGCTGGCCGGCCGCGGCTACAACCTCCTGCTGGTCGCCCGGCGGGAAGACCGGCTGCGGGAGCTCGCAAAGGAAATTGCCGCCACCTACGGGGTACAGGCGGACGTCCTGGCCGCAGACCTCACGACCGAGGCGGGCGTGCGGCTGGTCGAGGAATGGATAGCCCGCAGCGACACGCTGGAAGTGCTGGTCAACAACGCCGGCTTTGGCACCACCGGCCGGCTGGCCAAGACCGACCCGCAGCGGCAGCAGGAGATGATCTACCTGCACGTCATGGCGGCGATGCGGCTGGCGCAGGCAGCGCTCGCCGGGCATGACGGCGCGCAAGCGGGGGGCCATCGTCAACGTCGCCTCGGTCGCTGCCTTCACGCCGCTGCCCGGCAACGTCAACTATCACGCCAGCAAGGCCTACCTGGTGGCCTTCTCCGCAGGGGCTGCAGAGTGAGCTGAACGGCAGCGGCGTGTACGTGCAGGCGCTGTGTCCCGGCTACACGCACACCGAGTTTCACAGCACCGAAGATTTCCAGCGCTTCAAGAAGGAGAAGACGCCCGGCTTTGTCTGGCTGAACGCCGCCGACGTCGTGCGTGACTCGCTCAACGACATCGGCAGCGGCCGGGTCGTCGTCGTGCCCAACGTGATGTACAAGACGCTGGTCACGCTGCTGCGCACGCCGGTAGTAGGCGACCTGATGCTGAAAGTGGCGAGCCGAGATGCGGGCAACGGCACGGTAGCGGTGCCGGCCGATCTATGTCGGCTTGCGCCAAAGATTTGACAATGCCCGGGCCTCATGGTATATTTTTCTTCACAGGTGAGCCGAAGTGGCGGAATTGGCAGACGCGCTACGTTCAGGGCGTAGTGGGCATTAGCTCATGTGGGTTCAAGTCCCTCCTTCGGCACCTCATTGAGGAGACGCTAAGCGTCTCCTCTTTTTTTGTCTTTTTGACTCTTGACACTTCCCCGCAATTGCATTAATCTATAGCTACCAGTACCGCAAAGGAATTTGCCATTATTTGTTTCAGAATCGATGCGGCGTAGCGACGAAATGACCAGTTCCACGACCCCTACCTCGAGTGCTGTGTCCGGCAGCCAGGTGACGCCGGCGCGCCGCTCGACGGGGATCATCATCGTCGTGTTGATGGCGGCCTGCCTGCTGTTTGTAGCGAGCTACGTGCAGAAGCTGGGCGAAAAGGCCGCCGTCGAGGCGCAGATCGTGGCGATGCAGCAGCAGATCGAGCAGGCCAAGGTGCGCACTGCCATCTTGAGCAAGGAGTTGGCGCAGGCCAACGACGATGCCCACGTGGCTGCCATCGCCCGCGACTCGCTCGACCTCGTGCAGGAAGGCGACCAGCTGATTGCGATCGTCGATCCCGGCTGCGCGGAGGCCCCGTGCCGCGGCGGCAGCGGCAGCGACCGTGCGGATGCCCATCGACGCCAACCCCAACTGGCAGCGCTGGTTCGACCTCCTCTTCCCAGCGTATTAGTTCTCACCAAAAAGTGCTAGGACGGCGGTTTTTGCGCGCCAACTGCCGCTCGGCAATGCAGCCAGGCAGGTTCTATCTCACCAAGGCGGGCCGAGCAGGTCGATCACTCCCTCAGGCGCCGGCGCCGACCGGATCGGGTAAGTCATCACCCGGTTAAAGGTGAATTCTTCGGGCTCGCCCCATTGGCGCACGATCAGGCGGCCGCCGAATGGCTGCCAGCCGATTTGCGCATAATATGCCAACAGGTGTGACTCGCAAACCAGCAGAGCAAAATCCACGTCGCCTAAGTGGCGGAAGAATTCGACGGCGTTGGCCATGGCAGCGGCAGCCAGCCCTTGCCGGCGCATGTCCGGATGCGTCATCACACCGCCGATCCCGCCCACGCGTACCGGTTGTTCGTTCGCCAACGCTTCGCGCACCAGGAGACCGGCGTGGGCCACAAGGCGACCGTCACCATCGTTTACGAGCACCCGATAGGTTGACCCCGCCCATTCCCGAAACCGTCCCGGCCATGGCGCCGAGGCGTCGGGAGGGTAAACTGCAATCTGCAAAGCCTGCAGCGCTGAGTGCTCCTCAGGCGACAGCTGTTCGATGGGTAGTACCTGTACTTTGGCATCCAAGGCGCCAACCTCCTGTAGGTCGATTCGTGCCAACGCGAGACCTGCGCGCGACTGGCGCAGGCCGTGACAATCGTAATATGACGGTTTGGCCGCTGTCAATTGCGCATTGTCATTCAAACGAACGACGGAGAATTTGACTGCAAGGCGCCGCTGTGATATCTTACTTGAACATTTGACGCGGGGTGGAGCAGCGGTAGCTCGTCGGGCTCATAACCCGAAGGTCGTAGGTTCGATTCCTACCCCCGCAACTAGACAACCGCCGGCAATGGATTGCTGGCGGTTTGTCCATACGGCGATGTAGCTCAGTCGGTTAGAGCGAGGGCTTCATAATCCCTAGGTCTCGTGTTCAAGTCACGACATCGCCACCACACAATATATAGTTGATTCGCTAGCAAGTGCGCCACTACCTATAGTAGTTGGCGCATTGCATATTTGGCGCTTTCGTTGCTAGTCTCTAGGTTACGGGACTGTGTAGCCCTCGCTATACCCGACTGCACTACATGCGCCGTATCCGGTGTTGGGGCTGCTTCTGATGATGGTCCACACGCATAACCTGCATCACAACGACCCCCATCCTTGCCAGCGCCACCTGCCAACTGACTGACTTTGCATACAGTCGCGCCTGCGCCAGGTCGCGCCAACCCAAGACCACGATGATCTCATTTGGGTGTTCCACGTCACGCAACACCACTGCTTCCCGGGTGGCTCCTCCCGCCTGGCGCGTAGAATAATGTATGTCGAAGCCTTCTTTCCACTGCGCATAATCGCTCACAGTGTGCCGAACGTATAGATATATCATTCTCTTGCGCCCGATCGGCTTGGGCTTCCAAGAGCTTCGAGACCATAGATCCGATGCTTATGCGCCAGCCGTCTATACGCTGTTGCCAGCCCACAGTTCCAAGGTAAGAATACCCTCCTCTGCCCGTCGCGCATGAGATCCTTCCAGCATCGCCAAATACGCATTTGCAGAGCTTTCTGAAACCTGCTGGGCAACCATGATCGAGTTCGGGTCATCCAATTTGCGATGAATAGTGCTGTCGATCACCCCCATTTCCCTCATGAACTGGGCGGCGCCGTCAAAGCCCCTATTCCAGACGTCAAAATCCTTGTCAGCACATGAATGAGGAAGAAATCGTGGGCAGTGCCCTTCGCGCAGTCAGAA
>CAVPAH010000006.1:0-527292 GCA_963701415.1 uncultured Chloroflexia bacterium | reverse complement strand
ATGGACGTGCTGCGCATGGCGGCCGGCACCCTCGACCTGGACCTGCCGCCCAGCGCATGTGACGACGGCACCCTGGGCCATGTGCTCTGGCCCGCATCCCCACCGTCGTTGCCGCCTACTGGCGCCTGCGCCAGGGCGAGACGCCGGTCGCCCCCGATCTCAACTTGGGTCACGCCGCCAATCTACCTCTACATGCTGACCGGCACCATGCCCAGCCGCGGCACGTGCGTGGCCTGGAGACCTATCTCAACACCGTGGCATCGATCACGGGCTCAACGCGTCGACCTTCACGGCACGGGTGATCATCGCCACACGTTCCGACCTGGTGTCGGCCATCACGGGTGCGATCGGCGCGCTCAAGGGGCCGCTGCACGGCGGCGCCCCGGGGCCGGCCCTGGACATGGTGTTCGAGATCGGCACGGCGGAGCGCGCTGAGCCCTACCTGCGCGCGAAACTGGAAGCCGGTGAGCGTCTGATGGGCTTCGGCCATCGCATCTACAAGGTGCGCGACCCGCGGGCCGAGGTGCTGGCGGCAGCGGCGCCGCGAGCTCTATGCCGACGGCGGCGACGGATACTCTATACGCGTTGGCCACCGCGGTGGAAGCGACCGCCGTACGGCTGCTCGCACGAATACAAGCCGGGGCGCAATCTGCAGACCAATGTCGAGTTCTACACCGCCCTGCTCCTGCACGGGCTCGGGCTGCCGACGGAGCTGTTCACGCCGACCTTTGCCGTCGGCGTGCTGGCGGGTTGGATCGGCCACGCGTAGGAGCAAATCGCCACCGGGCGCCTGATCCGGCCGGCGTCGGAGTATGTCGGGGCGGTGGGACGGCGGTGGTTGATTACGGCTCTGCCATGATATGCACGCTCGCCACATTCGTCGTATTCTGCCCACGGCTGTCCGTCAGTGGCTCCTGCGTCTCGGTATCATACGCCACGAATTGGAGCGTGTAGTCACCCGGCGCGGTTTCCGGCGGTATGAACAGCGAGAGTTCCATGTCGGCGGACACCGGCACATCCAGCTGGGCGGCCTTGGCGCCCGCAGCATCGACAAGACGAGTTGACAACGTAAGCGAGCCGTCGGTCCGGCCGTTCAGGTGCAGAGCAACCCGGAACACGTCGCCGATCGTGACACTATCCCAGGTACGCAGCGTGTCGATGGCTAAGCCGGGCCATGAGGCTGTAATCGGGAGTGCAGCAAGTAGGTCCGCGCGCGATCAGTGTGCGCGGCTAGAATGGCGTTCATGTCGTAGATGCGGGCCAATTCCAGCCCGGCAATGTTCACGATATGGACGGGCGGCTGCGCCAGAAGATAGCGAATCGATTGGGGTTGTTCACGGCGCTGAATCTGGTTGGCGTAGAGCACGACGTAATCCGTGCCGGTCAAGGCCAGTTCGGATCCGGACACATTCAGCGGCACGCCGGCGAAATAATAGGAAAAAGGCCCATTGACATACCAGGAGAGTGCTCGCTTGTGTGCCGCATCCGGCTGTTGGTTGAGCCAGGCTGCGGCTTGATCCAGGCCCTCTCCCCAGCCAACAAACAGCACGTTGGCCGCACCAACGCTGCCCCCGGCCAGGGGATTGTAGTACGTCAGGTAATAGGGGAAATGCAGCAGCGCGGGGCCACCATGCAGCAGCACGATGGCTGCCGCCAGGACGCAGGCAAACACGGATCCGGAGTAACGAGTTCGTACGCTCTTGGCCGGCCGGCGACGCGGAGTCCAGTCTGCAACCTGGCAGGCGATTGCGATCCACCCCAACGCAGCCACGACATCGAGCGGAAGAAACGCCGGCAGCAAGTACCGATCGAATTTCTTTGCCGGAAACGTCATGCCTACGCAAAATACCAGCGCCCAAACGACCAAGCCAAACGCGGTCTTTCTTACCAACGGGTCACGAAATATCCAATCACGCCGGACGGCTGCCACGGCCGCCGCCAGCAGCCCGATCAGTGTGGCGGGCGTGGCGCGAAAGTAGTAGGCGACTGGATAGAAGAGTACGCCAGGATCGTCGACTGGGCGTCCCATAAAGAAGTTGCCGTTATCATGGCCGGCCACATAGGCGCTCATCTCAGCGGCGATTTGTGCGAGGGTTCCAAGCGGATTGAGCCACATGGCCGGCCAAAACACGACAAAGGTTGCTGCCGCGATGATGCCCCAAAAAACGTAGCCGCCAAGCAGCATCTTCGTGTCTCGGCCTGAATACTTGTTGACAGAGGCGCCATCACCGCCGCCTGGCTTACGCCAGAGCTCCACAGCAACGAGAATGGCGCCGGTGAGTATGAGCAACGCCGCCGGTGTCTTTGTCAGCCACGCAAGCCCCATCAGCACACCCGAAATCACCAGATCAGGCCGCGACCTCTGGTCGTAGAGCCAGGCCAGGAAAAAGAGCAGTGCCAGGAAGGTTAAGCCGGCCAAAAGTCCATCCGGGTGCAGAAAGCGCTGCTGAGCGCCAGGTTCCACGGCATCCAAGCCACAAACAACACAGAAATGATGGCCGGCACTTCACCGACCAGGCGGCGCAGCGGGAAAAATGCCATGGCCGTAAGCAGTGCGAGCAGCAACGCGATCCAGCGTCGTCCTGCAGCCAGCAGGTCAAGTGGTGCCAGGTTGGAGTGGGCTTTCAGCCAATCTGCCAAGGACGGATCGCCAGGCTCGAAGTAGCCAGGCGCAAGTTGGGGATACGCCGGCAGCATCTGTAAAATTCCTAAGGCGCCTGCCCACATGACGGTGACGCCAGGATGCTCGCGTTGGAATGTGCCGGCGCTATCGTGGTCCGCCAGCGCTTTGGAGAAGTTTGCCGACGCGCGTCAACCACTTGGGCTCGTCCACGGTGACAAACGTAGCCAGCGCAGTGGCACGCGGCAGCCATGCGCAAAGGAACAGGATCAAGACAACCAGGTATGTCCGCGGTAGTTGGTTCAATGTACCCTGCGCAGCGTAGCAGTATTTACGTCTTGCCAAGTATTTGGTATACGCTTACAGGCTATTCCCCCATGTCGCTGCCCACCTATGTGCCTAGATGTGCAGCGAAGATACAGTAGGGGGTATAGACACCTCGGGAATACGACGCATGGATTCAACACAGCACCCCATCTTACGCGCGGCAATCGCCGGCATAGCCACGCTTGTCGTGCTTACGGCCCTTGCCGAACTGTACTTCTTAGCGGCGACCGTGGCGGCTTCAACGATCGCGTTCGATGCCGACGAGGCAAATCACGCGCTGGATGGCTGGCAGGTCTACCATGCCCTGAGCGACCTGGCACCGGGCGCATTGCTACGCGCGCTCACGGACCAAAGCCATTATCCACCGGTGCATTCCTTGTTTGTGACGGCGGGCTATCTCGTTGGCGGCCCTACTTTAGCAGCCTCCCGTTTGCCAACAGTTTTCAATCTGGCGCTGACGCTGGCTGCCTTGGCCTGGCTGACGTATCGTCTCGCCGCCAGGGGTTCCGATCTCCAGTCGCGCACGCTATGGCTGCCGGTGGCGGGGAGCGCGTTTGCGGTTGCCCTGGCCATCACCAGCGAAGTAGTCGTCACCAATTCGATCCTTGCCATGTTGGAAATGACGGGCGCCCTGTTGGGCGTCCTCCTGCTGCTGGCGGCAGACAAGCTGAATGTCACTGTGCGCTATCCCAGGCGCCTCACGTGGCTCCTCACGACCGGCCTGCTCGCCGCGCTGCTCATGTTCACGAAGTATTCTTTTGGCCTCTTCTTTGTGCCTGGTCTCGTTCGCGGCACTGCTGACAGCTGCACCACCATGGCGTATCGACCGGCGCGCCTGGGGCGAAGCATTGGCCGTCGTGGGCCTGGTGTGCGGGCTGTTTGCGTTGTGGTGGCTGGTCACCGATCGCACAACCCTTCTGCTTGGCTTCGTCGACCATGACACCAATGCCCCTATCCTTTCGCCGGACAACTTACTTTATCTCCCCATGGTCTGGCTGGGGCAGTATGCGACGACGCCGGCTTTGGCGTTGATCGTGATCGGCTTGGCGGCGATCGGCGGCGTCCGGCGTTGGTCCGAACTGGCAGTGCGGCTTGCGTTCTGGTCGAGCCTGGCTGCGTTTGTCGTGCTTACCGTTTCTGCGGTCCACGAGCCACGGCATTTTCTGCCGCTGGCGCCACCGATCTGGCTGCTGGCAGCTCTTGGCCTGGTGGAAGTGCTGCGCTGGGTAGAGACAAGGACTGGCGGACCGCGCTGGGCGACACTCGTGCTGGTAGCCATCTTTGGCTTGCTTGCGGCCGGCGCCGTGCGGGCCCTGCCGGGCTTGCGCAGCGAACTCGCGGCTGCACTTGAGGGCAGTCCCGTCTCCGGCGCCGTACAGGATTACGCTTTGCGCACCGTCGACCCCAGCCGGCCCGTGCTCTTTATGGGCGACTTCAACGATCAGTTTGGACTGCTGGCGATGCGGTGGCGCGCCGCCACCCTTGCCGGTCGCGATCTCTGGGATCTTGATGTGGACTATTTCCCCTACGAAGTGTTTGAGCGCACGCTCCACCGCACCCACCGTAAACCCCAGGTTGCGACATTGGACCCGGCTTTCCCGCGCACTGACTACGGGCACGTGCTGCAGCAGCACTATTACGACTACGTCGTGGAGATCAGCCAGCCCAACAACTACACAGGTCCACGTGCCAACAATCCGGACGATCCGTTATGCGGCTATCCCACCAGCGCAACGTGGATCAATGATTGGGTGGTTACCGTATATACAGTGACTGAGGGCCTGAAGGTCGATTGCGCAGGTTAGCGATGCGCAGGTTAGCGGTGCGCAGGTTAGCGGCTTCCAGTGCCTCCGCTTGCGACTGCAGCTAGGGAGCCTCGCCGGCGGCCACCTCCGTTGTTGTTGGCATCACGACCGACGTGAGCTGCACGTAATCCGCAATTGGCTTATTTTCCGCATCGATAAGCTGCAGGCGCTCACCCGTTTGGAGTTGATAGAGACCGGCGATCAGCGTGTAACGGCCCTGCGGCGTCGCCGCCGGGATTTGAAAACTGCGGCGGTCGCGGATCAACTGGCCTTTTCGCCACGTCGACGTGGGCAGCGGCTCAACCCCGCCCTGCTGGCTGGCCAGCAGCCGCGCAGAATCCCAGAGCAGCAGCGGTGCGCTGACGCTGCCGGGCACGCCGTCCGACTGGCCCCAGATCCCCGCCGGGCTGCCGGGTTCGAGCCCGCCTGCCAGGTGTACGAAGACATGATAGTCGATCTTTAGATCGGCCAATGCCTGCCAGTAAAGCGTCAGCGCCACGCGACCGTCTGGCGTCATGCAGTCGAGATCGTAGCCGACCAGCAGCACCTGGTTGTCCAGGTTGGCATGCAGTTGGTGTGCTGGCTGCGGCTGCTGGACGAACGCCGCAGGGATGGCCGTGCTGTTAAAGGCTGCATCCAGCTGCGTGCTGTCAAGCGTGGCCGTCACATTCGGCGGTGCGGGAGCGCAGCGTGTAGATGGCGATGCCTTTGCCGTTCGCTTGTGTGATAGTGCCGGTGTGCTGGTAGCCGGTTAAGTCATCAGGTGCGACGGCATAGTGGCCGGCGGCGCCGACAAGGTCGTCGGCGATGAACAAGGTCGGTGGCTTTTTGGCACAGTAGCTTTGTTCGTCACGGCTGGGGCGCGGCGCATTACGTGTGTACCAGACCGTCACTTCCGGTTTCTCGTTGGAGTCATAGGCTGCCGGTGGTTGCGCCTGCAGCCAGGCGCCGGCCGCTTTCCAACCGCTGCGGTGCACCATGCCAAAGATGCCAAACCCGTCGAGCTCGGCATATTCCTCCGGCATCCAGTAGAAGGGTAGCCGGCTCTGGGGCCAGTCCTGCCAGTATTTCACATCCTGGCGCAGGTAGGCTGCGAACAGGTAACCGCTGAAGACGAGGACGGCGGCAGCAGCTGCCGCGGCGACCGCCACTGCACCTGTCCTGGTATGCCGGCCCGGCAGCCCCTCCCACAGCATGGCCGCGCCCTCGCCGGCCAGCAGCGCCAGCGGCAGCATGGTCACATAGATGTGTGTACCCGGTTGCGCGACGACAAACACAAAGGCGAGAAAGGCGCAGCCGCCCCAGAGGAGCAGGCTGCGCTGCTCTGTGCTGCTGGGGCGTGCAAGCGCGGCGGCGAGAAGTACCACCATCACGGCCGCGGCCAGCCGGAAGCTGAAGAAGTGCCATACTCCCAGCCATAGAACAAGGCTGAGGACGGCGAGGCCCAGGCCCAGCCAGCTCACATGGCCGGTCAGGCGGCTTGTCCTGCGCCATCTCAGCAGCGGCCAGATGATCGCCACCCATGCCAGCAGCCCCGTGACGACAACAAAGTAGAAAGAATTGTAGAAACTGGTGATGCGGAGAAAGCCGCCAAGATTATCGTGCAGGATCTGGTTGCCCACCCGGCCGGCCAGATAGCTGTCGGTGGCGCCAAAGGCTGGATCTGTCAGATAGGCCAGATAGAAAGGGCCCGCCACCAATAGGCACGCGCCGGCCATCGCCAGGCTGCGGCCGAAGGTGACCCACGGCGACGGTACCAGTGTGCCGTCGCGCTGAAGCACAGCCGCCAAACCGACAAAGGCCAGGGCCGGTGCCACGGCGATGGCGTCGTAGTGCGCCAACAGGCCGCTGCCAAGGAAAACGCCTGCGAGCACGGCCCACCGCACTGCACCCGCCGCACGCCATTCCCAGGCGCAGAGCAGACTCAATGCCGTCATCAGCACAACCAGTGATTGGTACTGCACCACGCGCGCGAATGCGACGAGCAGGCCGCAGAGGGCGACGATGAGCGCCGCCGTCAACCCTGTGACCAACCCAGCCTCGCCTTTGAGCAGCCGGCGCCCCATAACAAAAGAGCAGGGAATAATCAGCAGACCGGCGACCGCAAACGGCAGCCGGGCCGTGCCCTCCGTCAACACTCCCGTCGTACGCCACATCAGCATGGGCAGCAGCACTTCGGCGGGTGCCTTGCGCCGCTGCAGCGTCAGGGCATCATCATAGCCTTCAATGGCACGTGCCCCCGGTGCGACTGCTTCGATCTCGTCGCCCTGGAACTCGCTGTAGTTGAGTTCCGCAAAGCGGAAGATGCCGCCCAACAGGACGATCAACAGCAAGAGCAGCAGAATGCTGCGCGGACTGCCCTCGGTGGCTGTTTCCCCTTGTGCGCGATTGGCCGTCACGAGCAGACCGACGAGCGGCACGGCGACGAGCAGATCGACCGCCGCTACCCACTGCCACAATAGAATCGGGCCCGGCAATGTATGCAGAAGCAGGCCAGTCAGGATCGCGATTGCAAAGCCGAGACCGCTGCCGGTTGTCCAACGCAGGATTGGTTCGGCATGCGCAATCAGGAGTTCAGCCCATACCAAGCCGGGAAGAAGAATGAAAAGCAGCGCCGCAATCACCCGCAGCGGGCTGCCGTCAGGCGCAAGTAGCAAGGCATGACCAACAGCCATGATTCCTGTCACCGTGGCCACGGTAAGCAAGGAAGCCAGTTGCTGCCGGCTCCGCGTATCGGGGTGTCGTACCGCGCCGTATGCCAAGGCGCACTCCCAAACACAGTAGCAATTTCTGCGCCGTCACGAGACGTTCTTCAATGTTCATCCTCAATTGTAAGTCGTAGATTATGCGTAGTCAATACAGGTATTCCCTACCTGTGTTTGCAATGGAGAGCTATTAATGGCTCGGACGCACCCAAACCAAATCCCCAATTTGCGTAGAAAACCAATGCATTGTACGCTGGAGATGCTGAGATTTCGGCAGCAAGGCATAGGATTCCATAGATTTTTTGGTGTTATTTGACACGATCCGGTTTGAGTTCTCGCCCCCGCGTTCTCCCCATCCAAGGAAATGCTCATGGAACTTTCATCGTATCCGCCACCCAGACTGATCTTCTGGGAGACAACCGCTGGCTGTAACCTGGCGTGCATCCACTGCCGCCGCATGACGGTGGCGGACCAACTGCTGCCCCAAGATTTGAAGACCGAGGAAGCGTTCAACCTCATCGACCAGGTGGCAGCATTTGCCCGGCCGATCTTTGTGCTGTCGGGCGGTGAGCCGCTCTTCCGGCCGGATATCTTTGAGATCGCACGGCACGCGACGGACGCAGGTCTGATCGTGGCGCTGGCCACCAACGGCACGCTGATCGACCGCACCGTGGCGCAGAAGATCAAGGACAGCGGCATCCGGCGGGTGAGCATCAGCTTTGACGGGGCCGACGCGGCGACGCACAACATCTTCCGCGGGCCGACGGCCTTTGAGCGGTCGATCGCCGGGATGGAACACCTGGCCGCGCTGGACGTACCCTACCAGATCAACACGACGGTGGCACGGCACAACTCGCACCAGATGCCGGAGACGCTGGCGCTGGCCAAAGGGTTAGGGGCGCAGGCGCTCCACCTCTTCCTGCTCGTGCCGGTGGGCTGCGGGATGGAAATCGCCGACGACCAGCAGATCCGGGCCGACGAGTACGAAAAGGTGCTCAACTGGATGTACGACGCCGAGATGGAAGGCGGCATCGAACTCAAGGCGACGTGTGCGCCGCACTATTTCCGCATCGTGCGCCAGCGCCAGGCGGAAGAGCGGCGCTTGGGCATCGTGCGCGAGCGGCCGGACAGCCACCGGCGCCAGCAGCATGCCGGCGGGCATCCAGGTGGACATCCTGGGGGCCATCCGGGCGGGACGAACGGCAATGGCAGCGAGAGCGACCAGGCGCGTCAGGCGATGAGCGCGGTGAGCAAGGGCTGCCTGGCGGGGACGGGCGTCTGTTTTGTGAGCCACCGGGGCGAGGTCTTTCCCTGCGGGTACCTGCCGGTCGAGGCGGGCAACATCCGCCAGCAGCCGTTCCGAGAGATCTGGGAGAACTCGCCGCTGTTTACAGAGCTGCGCAACCCCGACCTGTTGGGCGGGAAGTGCGGGCTGTGCGAGTTTAAGAAGGTGTGCGGCGGCTGCCGGGCACGGGCGTACGGCATGACGATGGCGTACCTGGACGAGGAGCCGTTCTGCACGTATGAGCCGGCGGCGCTGCGACGGGCACAGGTGGATTTGGAGGTCTAGCTCATGGGTCAGCCGTTTAGCACGGAAGGCATCGATATCAACGAGCGGAGCCATACGGCGGACGGCCGGCAGCTCACCCTCGACCGGCGGCTGTTTATGCAGCTGATGGTCTTTGGCAACTGCACGGAAGCCCTGACGCTGGTCGAGGCGCTCAAGCAGCAGAGCTTTGGCAGCGTGCTGTACGAAGACATCAACGATCCCTTTGGCGTGGCCCTGCTCACATTTAGCGAAAACCCCAACTTCTTCCTCGACACGCTGCGGCCGTTTCTGCGCTGGCCGCCCTTCTCAGCGCTGACACCCAAGCCCGAATACACGATGCTGGGGCGCACCTATGCGCTGGGCAACGAGGACAACCTCGAGCGCTTGCTGCTGACGCGGCCGGTCGAGAAGGTTTGCGACGCCAAGTGGCCGTGGGCGATCTGGTACCCGCTGCGGCGGGCGGGGTCGTTCGAGCAGCTGCCTGTGCCGGAGCAGCGCACGATCCTGATGGAGCACGGCGGCATCGGCCACGCCTACGGCCGCGCGGGCTACGGCTCGGATATCCGGCTGGCATGCCATGGGCTGGACAAGAACGACAACGACTTCGTGGTAGGGCTGCTGGGGCCGGAGCTGTACCCGCTATCGTCGATCGTGCAGCGCATGCGCAAGACCAAGCAGACGTCGCTGCACCTGGAGCGGCTGGGGCCGTTCTTTATCGGCCGCGCGCTGTGGCAGAACATGGGGCAAACGCCAGACCAGAAGCAGGAGCAGAAGGTAGAGAACAACGCATGAGTGCCCTGGAAAAAGGCAAAGCTGCTGGCAAGGCTGCTTTGGAGAGCAAGACCGCCGTGCTGCTGCTGGCGTACGGCGGGCCGGACAAGCTGGAGGATGTGCCGGCCTACCTGCTGGACATTCGCGGCGGGCGCGAGACGCCGCAGGCGCTGGTCGACGAGATCACGCACCGCTACGGCGAGATCGGCGGGCGCTCGCCGCTGCTCGAGATCACAAACAGCGCGGCGGCGCAGCTGCAAGAGCAACTCCGCATCCCGGTCTACGTGGGCATGCGCCACTGGTATCCCTACATCAAGGACGTGGTGGCGCAAATGGCGGCCGACGGCGTGGAGCAGATGGTGGTCGTCTGCATGGCGCCGCACTACAGCTCGCTGAGCATCGGCGCCTATCGCAAGAAGGTGGACGAGGCGCTGGCCGCCCTGCCCGCCGCATCAGCAAATAGGCGTGACCTTTGTCGAGAGCTGGCACACGCAGCCGGAATACCTGGAGGCGGTGGCGGCCAACGTGCGCGCCACGCTGGGACGCTTCTCACCGGAGGAGCGCGACAGGGTGCTGGTCGTCTTTTCGGCGCACAGCTTGCCCGAGTCTATCGTGCAGCGGGGCGAGCCGTACGACCGGCAGCTGCGCGAGACGGCCAAGCTGCTGGCCGAGCGGCTGGAGCTTCCGGATGGACGCTGGATGTTCTCGTACCAGAGCGCAGCCAAGACGGGCGTGCCGTGGCTGGGGCCGCAGATCGAGGACCTGGTGGCGGAGCTGGCGCAGAAGGGCGAGCGCAACCTGCTGATTGCGCCGATCGGCTTTATCGCCGACCACGTCGAGGTCCTGTACGACATCGACATCGGCGTGCAGGAGATCGCACGGCGGGCGGGGGTGCGCGTGGAGCGGCCGCCGATGCTCAACGACAGCCCCGCGATGGTGGCGACCTTGGCGGCAATCGTGCAGGGTGCCAGGCAGACGGCACAATAAATTATGTCATCAATATTGCTGGCCGGACTCAATCATCGCACCGCAACGATCGATATCCGCGAGCGATTTACCCTGAACAGCTGCGGCCTGGACGTCGTTCACGGCGAGCTGCGGCGGCTGGCGGCCAAGTCGCCGGCTCTGCAGGAGGTGGTGGTGATCTCCACCTGCAACCGCCTGGAAGTATATGCGGCCGCCAGCGACGTCGCGGCGGGCACGGCGGCGCTCGGCGAGTACCTGGCCGACCTGTACGGCGCCAACGCCGAGGATCTGGGCAGCCTGCTGTACTACGCCTACGACGGCGAGGCCGTGCGGCACCTGATGCGCGTCACGTCGGGGCTGGACTCGCTCATCCTGGGCGAGCCGCAGATCTTAGGCCAGGTAGCCGGCGCCTTCGAGGCGGCCAAGGCCGCCGGGTCGCACGGGCCCGTGCTGTCGCACCTGTTCAGCTATGCGCTGCACTGCGGCAAGCGCGCACGCACGGAAACGGGGATCGGCAGCCACACGATTTCGATCAGCCATGCGGCGGCGCTGCTGGCAGAACAGAAGCTCGGCCCGCTGGCGCGGCGCCGGGCGCTGGTGATCGGGGCAGGTGAGATGGCCGAGCTGGCAGCCACGGCGCTGCAGCAGCATGGGATGGCGGCCATCACCTGTGTCAACCGCACGCAGGAGCGCGCCGCACGGATCGCCGCACGCGTGGGCGGGCGGGCGCTGGCGTGGCCGCAGCTGGCCGAAGTACTGTTGGAGACCGACCTGGTGATCAGCGCCACGGCGGCGCCGCATGTGATCCTGCCGGCCGAGCAGGTGGAGGCGGTGCAGGCGCAGCGCCACGGGCGGCCGCTGCTGCTGATCGACATTGCCCTGCCGCGCGACATCGACGTAAGGGTGGACGGCGTGGAGGGCGTGCAGCGCTACGACATCGACCACCTGCGCGATACGATCGACACCAACCTGGCGCGGCGACAGGCGGCCGTTCCCGACGTCGAGAGCATCATCGACGGCGAGGCAGCGTGCTACCTGTACTGGCTCAACGAGCGCAAGGTCGTGCCGGCGCTGGTCGAGCTGCGCCGGCGGGCCGAGGAGGTGGCGGGGGCCGAACTGGAGCGCACCCTGCGCCGGATCGAGCACCGGACCGACTATGGGAGCGGACAGGAAAAGCTGGTCGAGCAGGAAGTGGCGCAGATGGCCCACCGCATCGTCGCCAAGCTGCTGCACACGCCGACGGTGCGACTCAAAGAACATGCGGCGCATGGCAACGGCATCGCCTACGCCCAGGCATTGGAAGAGCTGTTTGCGCTCGACGAAGCCAGCGAACAGTCCCCCTTGACGAACGGAAACGGCCGGCATGGCTGAACAGACACCCCTTCTATCCCCGCCTCTGCCCCGCCTGCGCATGGGCACCCGCGGGTCCGCCCTGGCGCGCTGGCAGACCGATTATATTGCGGCCCGGCTGCAGGAAGCATGGCCGGGGCTTCAAATCGAAATCATCGTCCTGCACACCCAAGGCGACCGCATCCTGGACAAGCCGCTGCCGATGATTGGGGGCAAGGGGCTGTTTACGGCCGAGTTGGAGGCCGCGCTGCACGCCGGGGAGATCGACCTGGCGGTGCACAGCCTCAAGGACCTGCCGACCGAGAGCCCGGCGGGGCTGGCGATCGGGGCCATTCCGGAGCGTGCGCCGGTGCACGACGTGCTGGTCAGCCGCAGCGGCCGCCGGCTGGCGGAGCTGCCGCCGGGCGCCACGATCGGCACGAGCAGCCGGCGGCGGGCAGCGCAGATCCGCCACCGCTATCCGCAGCTGGAGATGGCCGATATCCGCGGCAACGTCGACACGCGCGTGCGCAAGGCGTTGGACCCCGATGGGCCGTACGACGCCATCGTGCTGGCACGGGCGGGGATCGAGCGGCTGGCGCATGGCGACGTGATTACCGAGGTGCTCGACCTCGACGTCATGCTGCCGGCGCCGGGGCAGGGGGCGCTGGCGGTGCAGTGCCGTGACGACCAGCTGCTGCGCACGCTGCTGGCGCCGATCGACCACCCGGCGACGCGGGCGGCGGTGGAGGCCGAACGCGGGTTTTTGGCGGGGCTCGGCGGGGGCTGCGCGGTGCCGATTGCAGCGCTGGCAGTGGTCGAAGCGGGAGACGGCGGCGTAATCTTGCGCCTGCAGGGGCGCGTGACGGCGCTGGATGGGTCGAGCCAGGTAGAGGTTGCGGCCCAAGGCGATCCGGGCGATGCGCAGGGCCTCGGCGAGCAGCTGGCCAAGCGAGCCTTGGCCGAAGGGGCAGCGGTCCTGTTGGCGGGGATCCCGGGATGATCGGTGGTGCGCCGGCCGGCCCATTGGCGGGGAAGCGGGTGGTCGTCACCCAGGCCGTGCACCAGGCGCCGGAGTTGGGCGCACTGCTAGCCGGCTGCGGCGCCGTCCCGCTCTTTTACCCGTGCATTGCGATCGAGCCGCCGGCGGACACGACGGCACTGGACAGGGCGCTGGCAGCGGCCGCGGCGGGCGATTATGACTGGCTTGTCGTCACCAGTGCCAACACCGTGCTGGTGCTGGGGAGCCGGCTGCAAGCGCTGGGGATCGGGCCCAACGCACTGGCAGCCGTCCGGCTCGCGGCGATCGGCGTGCCCACGGCGGAAGCGGTGGCACAGCATTTTGGCCGCCGCGCCGACCTGGTAGCCGACGACAGCAAGGCGGAAGGGCTGGTGCAGGCGTTAACCGCAGGGACAGATCCGATCGCCAAGCCCGGCCAGCGTATGCTCGTGCCGCAGGCTGACATTGCGCGGCCGGCGTTGGTGCAGGGGCTCACGGCGGCAGGGCTGAACGTCACCGCGCTGGCAGCGTATCGCACGACAACAGGCAGCGGCGGCGTGCCGCTGCGCGACGCTGCTGACAGAAGGAGCCGGCAGGGGCGAAGGGGTCGACGCCATCACATTTACGAGCCCGTCGACGGTGCGGAATCTGCTGGCCCGGCTCGAGCAGGAAGGCGGCGCACCCGTGGATCTCAGCGCCCTGCAGCGTGTCGTGCTGGCCGGCATCGGGCCGGTGACGGCCGATGCGATGCATGCGGCCGGCCTGCCGCCGGCGGCAGCAGCGACCATAGTGGCGACAAAACAAAGCTTGGAAGGGCTGGTCGAAGCCCTGAGCACTTACTATCGGGACGCAAAATGAACGCAACAATTGTGAAAGACACAGCAGCACCCCAGGTGCAGTACCCCGCGCAGGGAGCGGCCTTTCCGGCCATGCGGCCCCGCCGCATGCGCATCAGCAGCACGCTGCGGCGGATGGTGCGCGAGAACGCGCTCTCGCCGGCGGACTTTATCTACCCGCATGTTTATCCGGCACGGCCGCGGCCAGCGTGTGCCGATCGGGTCGATGCCGGGGCAGTTCCAGTTCAGCGTAGACCAGCTCGCGGGCGAGGCCAAGGCGCTGGCGGCGTTGGGAATTCCGGCCGTGATCCTGTTTGGCATCCCCGCGACCAAGGATGCGGTGGGCAGCGACAACTACAACCCGCAGGGGATCGTGCCGCAGGCCATCCGGGCGATCAAGGATGCCGCGCCGGAGCTCGTGGTGATTTCGGACATGTGCTTCTGCGAGTACACCGACCACGGCCACTGCGGCATCATCAACGCCGCGGGCGATGCGCACTACCACGCCCATCTGCCCGAGGGCTACCTGCTCAACGACCCGACGCGCGAGCTGCTGGCGCGGGCCTCGGCGGTGCATGCCGAGGCAGGGGCCGACATCATTGCGCCGTCGGGCATGGTGGACGGCATGGTGGCGGCGATCCGGGCGGGGCTCGACGGCGAGGGCTTCGACCACGTGGCGATCATGAGCTATGCCGTCAAGTATGCGAGCGGCTTCTACGGCCCGTTCCGCGATGCGGCCGAAAGCCCGCCGTCGTTTGGCGACCGCAGCCAGTACCAGATGGACCCGGCCAACCGGCGCGAGGCGCTCAAGGAGGCGGCGCTGGACGTGGCCGAGGGAGCCGACATGCTGATCGTCAAGCCGGGCATGCCCTACCTGGACATCCTCAGCGCCGTGCGCGAGAGCTTCCCGCTGCCCCTGGCGGCCTACCAGGTGTCGCGGCGAGTATGCGATGCTGCACGCGGCGGCCGCCAACGGCTGGCTCGACCTGCGCCGCTGTGCGCTGGAGAGCCTGATCGCCTTCAAGCGGGCCGGGGCCGACATGATCTTGACCTATTTTGCGCCCGACGCGGCGCGTTGGCTGGCGGAATAACGAGCGGTAGAGGCACAAGGTCCGGCAGGACGCCCAAGAAACCGAGTTTCTTGGAAACTCGGTTTCGCCGCCAGACCGTGTGCCCCTGCGAATTACGTGAATGGAAAGGCAAACAGATGCGGTTTTTAGAGGCGGCACGGCGGCAGCCGGTGGACGCGACACCCGTGTGGCTGATGCGCCAGGCGGGGCGGTACATGGTGGAATACCGTACGCTGCGCGAGCGGTATACGATCCTCGAACTGATCAAGACGCCGGAACTGGCGTGCGAGGTGACGATGCAGCCGATCCAGGCGTTTGACCTGGATGCGGCGATTATCTTTGCCGACATCCTGCCGCCGCTGGAGGGGATGGGCTTGGGGCTCGAGTTCGTCAAGGGCGAAGGGCCGCTGATCCACAACCCGATCCGGACGCCGGCGGACGTGGATGCCCTGCGCGTGACGCCGCCGCAGGAGACGCTGCCGTTTACGCTGGAGGCGATCCGGCTGGCGCGGCGCGAGCTCGACGAGCCGCAACATCCCGTTGATCGGCTTTAGCGGCGCGCCGTTTACGCTGGCGTCGTACGCCATCGAGGGCGGGGGCAGCAAGAACCACGTGCGGGTCAAGAGCTTTATGCTGAGCGAGCCGCAGGCGTGGCAGCGGCTGATGGAGAAGCTGAGCCAGGTCGTGGGCGAGTACCTGCTGGCGCAGGCCGAGGCGGGCGCGCAGACGCTGCAGCTGTTCGACAGCTGGGTGGGACAGCTGAGCCCGGCCGACTACCGCGAGTACGTGCTGCCCTACAGCCGGCAGGCGCTGGAGATCGCAAGCCGGGCGGGCGTGCCGATCATCCACTTTGGCACCGACACGGGCGGCATGCTGCCGCTGATCCAGGAGGCGGGCGGCGACATCATCGGCGTCGACTGGCGGATCGACCTGGCGCAGGCGTGGCGCATGCTCGGGCCAGGGGTGGCGGTGCAGGGCAACCTGGACCCCGTGGTGCTCTTTGCGCCCTGGCCGGAGGTCAAGCGGCGGGCGCAGGCCGTGATTGATTCGGCACGCAGCACGGGCTGGCACGGGCACATCTTCAACCTGGGGCACGGGATCCTGCCGCAGACGCCGGTAGACAACGTGCGCCGGCTGGTGGACTTCATTCACGAATATTCGTATGCAGCTGCAGGAGAGACCGCATGAACACCCAGCGTTCCGAAGCACTCTTTGCGCAGGCCCAACAACTGATCCCCGGCGGCGTCAACAGCCCCGTGCGGGCGTTCCGCAGCGTGGGCGGCACGCCGCGCTTTATCGCCCGCGGGCAGGGCGCCATGCGTGTGGGATGTGGACGGCAACCGCTACATCGACTACGTGCTCTCGTGGGGGCCGCTGGCGCTGGGACATGCGCATCCGGCCGTCGTGGCGGCGCTGCAGGAGGCGGTGACACGGGGCACCTCGTACGGCGCGCCGACGGAGCTGGAGAGCGAGCTGGCGCAGCTGGTGATCGACCTGGTGCCGTCGATCGAGATGATCCGCTTTGTCAACAGCGGGACCGAGGCCACGATGAGCGCGCTGCGGCTGGCGCGGGCGTACACGGGGCGGGCGAAGATCGTCAAGTTTAGCGGCTGCTACCACGGCCATGCCGACATGCTGCTGGTGCAGGCCGGGTCGGGCGTGGCGACACTGGGGCTGCCGGACTCGCCCGGCGTGCCCGCGGCGACGGCGGCCGACACGCTGATCGCGCCCTATAACGACCTGGCGGCCGTGGAGGCGCTGTTTGCCGCCAACCCGGGGCAGATTGCCGGCGTGATCGTCGAGCCGATCGCCGCCAACATTGGCTTTGTGCTGCCGCAGGAAGGTTTCCTCGCCGGGCTGCAGGCGCTCTGCCGCAAGGAAGGCGCGCTGTTTATCCTCGACGAGGTGATGACCGGCTTCCGTGTCACGCTGGGCGGGGCACAGGCGCGCTGGAACCTCGATCCGGACCTCACCTGCCTCGGCAAGGTGATCGGCGGCGGGCTGCCGGTGGGCGCGTATGCCGGCAAGCGGGCCATCATGCAGCAGGTGGCGCCGGCGGGGCCGATGTACCAGGCGGGCACGCTCTCGGGCAACCCGCTGGCGATGACGGCGGGACTGGTGACGCTGCAGGAGCTGACCAAGCCCGGGGTGTTCGGGGCGGCGGCCAGGGCCACGGCGCAGCTGGTGGCGGGGATCGAGGCGGCGGCCAAGGCGGCCGGGCGGCCGATCCAGGCGGGCTGCGCAGGGACGATGTTTGGTTTCTACTTCCTCAAGCAGGCGGGGACGGCGGTCACGAACTATGCCGAGGCCAAGCAGTATGCGGACCCGGCGTTGTATGGAAAGTTTCTTCCATGCGATGCTGGAGCGCGGCGTCTACTTTGCCCCCAGCCAGTTTGAGGCTGGGTTTGTGAGCACGGCGCACGGTGCAGAAGAGATCGCCGCCACACACCAGGCGATGCGGGCGGTGTTGGGCGAGTTATGACAAGTTCAGATTCGACACAAAGTCTTCCGGTCGTCATCGTCGGCGGCGGCATCGCCGGGTTGAGCACGGCCTATTACCTGCAGAAGGCAGGGGTGCCGTACGTGCTGCTGGAACAGGGCGACCGCTGGGGCGGCAAGATTTACAGCGAGCACGTGACGGTGGCGGACGGGAGCACCTTTGTCGTCGAGGGGGGGCCGGACTCGTTTATCACGCAGAAGCCGTGGGGCGCGGCGCTGGCGCGCGAGCTGGGGTTGAGCGCGCACATGCTGGGGACCAACGAGCGGCAGCGCCAGACCTACGTGCTGCACAAGGGCAAGCCCAAGGCGCTGCCCGACGGCGTGCTGATGATCGTGCCCACCAAGTTCAAGCCCTTTGTCTTCTCGACGCCTGATCTCGCCCTGGGGCAAGCTGCGCATGGGGATGGACCTCTTTATCCCGCCGCGCCGCGACGATGGCGACGAGACGCTGGCCGAGTTCGTACGGCGGCGGCTGGGCAGCGAGTGCCTGGACAAGATCGCCGAGCCGCTGATGTCGGGCATCTACAACGCCGAGGCGGACAAGCAGAGCCTGCTGGCGACCTTCCCGCGCTTCCGCGAGCTGGAGGCGCAGCACGGGAGTGTCACCAAGGGGATGCTGGCTTCACAGCGGGCGCGCAAAGCGGCTGCGCCACCGGCTGCCCCGGCACCCAACAAGCCACTGTCGGCTTTTGTCTCATTCCAGGACGGCATCGAGGAACTGGTGACGGTACTGGTTTCACGGCTCACGGGCGAACTGCGCCTGCACACGGCCGTGAGGGGCATCGAACGGGATGGGACCGAGTACACGGTGCGGCTGGCGAACGGGGAGCAGATCGCGGCGCAGGCCGTGGTGCTGGCGACGCCGGCGTTTGTCAGCGCCGATATCGTCCGGCCGCTGGCGCCGGCGGCGGCCGACCTGCTGGCGGGGATCCGCTATGTCAGCACGGGCACGATCTCGTTTGGCTTCCGGGCCGGCGAGGCGCCTAACCCGCTTAACGGCTACGGCCTGGTGGTCCCGGCGAGCGCGAAGCGGCCGATCAATGCCATCACGTTGAGCTCGGTCAAGTTCGAGCAGCGGGCACCGGAAGGCTATATTTTGCTGCGGGCGTTTTTTGGCGGCTCGCGCAGCCCGCAGTCGATGGATCTGGACGACGAAACGTTGATTGCCACGGTGCGGGGCGAGCTGGCGCAGTTCCTGGGCATGCGGGCTGAGCCGCTGTTTCACCGCATCTACCGCTGGCGGCGCTCCAACCCGCAGTACGACGTGGGGCACTTGGAACGGGTGGCGGGGATCGAGGCGGCGCTGCCGCCCGGCGTCTATGTCACGGGCAGCGCGTACCGGGGCGTTGGGATACCGGACTGTATCAAGCAGGGACAGGATACGGCAGGGAAGGTGCTGGGGAAATAGGGGAAGAAACCGAGTTTCTGTGAGAAACTCGGTTTCTTGGACGATCTTGACGTCAGGCCGCCGGTTGGGCGGCAGGCTTGCGATTCTGGCGTGCCTCGGCTTCGCTCCAGCCTTCGCCTTCGCGGACGACGGCAACCTGGAACTTGGCGTGCACGTCTTGCATCATGCGGAGGGACACCTCGTAGATGCCCAGGTCGCGGATGGCGTGCTCAAGCTCGATGCGGCGGCGATCGATGTCAAAGCCGACCACTTCGCCCAACTTCTCGGCAATCTCGGCCGCGGTGACCGAGCCGTACAGGCGGTCGTTCTCGCCGGCATTGGCGGCAAAGACCAGCCGCTTGCCGGAGATCATCTGGGCCTGGGCCTCGGCGTTGGCGCGGTCGCGGGCACGGGCGCGGAGTCCGGCCTGCTTGATCTCTTCAGCCTGCTTGGCGGCGCCCTTAGTGGCCAGCACGGCGAAGCCGCGCGGCATCAGGTAGTTGCGGGCATAGCCGCCGGCGACAGCATAGATTTCGCCGGCCTCGCCCAACTCGGGCACATCCTTTAAAAGCAGAACTTTCATGCGCGACATATCGTTTCTCCTAATGAACAAGCGCATCAAGAAGATGCGTATTGGGCAGCCCTGAGCGGCTGCAAAAGACTGCATGCAGAGAGCATCACAGAACGGATGGCATGCACGCAGAAGTTATATGGTACACGCGTACCGGTGCCGGCGCCAAATACAATATGTCCCGGGGACGTTGCACGAAAATGTCCCGGGGACGTTGGACGTCCCCGGGACATGATCCTGGCACGCCGCGTTACACCTGTACCTATACTCACTTCGTGCTTAAGACGACGGCGTGCTATACTTCCGCCGATGGTATCCCAGCACCTAACTCGCCGTGAACGAGGCTCCAGTGTCGACGCCAGCAGCAGATGCGCCAGATGAGTTGACCGAAGCAGAGCGCACGGCAAAACGCACCGCGGAACCCACGGCAACCGCAAAACGCACAAACATCCGGCTGAGCGGCCTGCTGGCCGCGCTGTTTATGCTGGCGTTCACGCTGGCCTGTAATGTCAGCGATCTGATCCTGCCCGCGACGCCGACGCCGGTGCCGACCCGGGCGCTGGCCCCGACGTGGACGCCGACGCCCGAATCGCTGCCGCCGCTGATCGTGGTGACGCCGCCGCAGAACGGCACACCCGGCGTGATCATCATCCAGCCGACGGTGGAAGGCGACAAGATCGTGGTGGCGATTCCGCCGACCGATACGCCCGTACCGCCGCCCACGCCGACCTTTACGCCGACGCCGACACCCAACCCGTTTGACACGCCGACGCCGCTGCCGGGCCAGGCTCCCCAGCAGCCGCAGTCGCCGCTGGTGCCCGGCGGGCCGGAGACAGGCGTGCTGCCGACGCCGACGCCGCTGCTGCCGCCGACGCCCGACACCGCTGCCGACGCCGACCTTTACGCCGGCGCCGACGGCGACGCCTTTATCCTGGTGGAGAGCGGCTACGTGGCGCTGCGCACCGGGCCAGGACCGGACTACCCGCTGGTGGCGCAGTTGGGGCCGAACATTCCCATTGCGATCATCAGCCGCAACCCGGAAGGGACGTGGTACGAGATCTGCTGCGTCAACGGCTTCTCCGTATGGGTGGCTTCGTCGCACGTGCGTGTCGTCAACGATCCCGGCGGGGCGCCGCTGGTGGTAGCGCAGGGACCGCCGTCGCCGACGCCGAGCTTTACGCCGACCTTGACGCCGACCCCCACGCCTGACGCCGACGTCGACGCCCTATCCGTTCGAGCGCGGCATCGGGCCGCAGTTCTTCCCGACGGACAACCAGTTCCTGACCATCTGGGTAAAGCTGTACATCGGCCAGGACCCGACCGAGGTGCCGGCGGCGGGCTACTGTGTGGACGTCAAATTCGAGGGGTTTGACCGGCCGAACACCAATGTGGACCGGGCGAGCACCGATGCGTTCGAGTTCAGTGCGCCGCCGGGCGCCGGCAACCGCGTCGAATACAACTATAAGTATGAATACACGCCGCCCGACCCGAAGGTCGAAAACCCGGGCACCACGGACACACGGCTGACGGAGCTGGGAACTGGAACCTGGACAGTGTACGTTACTGATTGCGCCGGACACCAGCTTTCCGACGCCGTAACCTTTACCACTGCCCCAAGCAACCCGAATCGTGAAGTTTACATAGGCTGGGCACGAGTACGCTAACAAACATGACACATCGAAGAACGATCGCCCTGATGTTTTTGATTGGACTGGCCCTGGCGCTGGCCGGCTGTTTTGGCGCGTGCAGAAGAGCAGCCTGCGGACGAAGTGATGCGCACGCCGCGCCCGACCTTTACGCCCACGCCGCAGCAGCCGACGCCGACGCCGGTCCCGGTGACGCCGACGGCGCCCCAGGGGGCGTCGCCTGCCAATACGGGCGGGGCAGCCGCTGCGGGGCAGCCGCTTGAGATTGCAGCCGATGCGCCGATCGCCGTAGTCAACAGCGACCAGGTCAACGCGCGCAAGCGGCCGGACATTGCCAGCGACAATATCATCCGCGAGCTGACGCGCGGGGATGAGCTGCGGATCGTCGGCCAGTCGGCCGACGACGAGTGGTGGTTTGTGTGCTGTGTCGACAACGGCACGGCGTGGGTCTACTACTCGTATGTGGACACCACCGGCAACGTCGACGCCGTGCCGGTCACCGACAGCGATGCCGGCCCCGTAGACGCTGCCGTCGCCCAAGGAGCAGCACCTGCTGCCCCGCAGGCGCCGGCACCAGCCCCAGCAACGCCGGCTGCGCAAGCGCCGGCCGCCACCGATCCCCCAGCAGCGGCGCCACAACAAGCTGCACCGGCTGCTGAGCCCGCCCAGCCCGAGACACCGACCGATACGCCTGCGCCGACGGAACCGCCGGCCCCGACGGAACCGCCGGCCCCGGCTTTCCCCTTCAACCTGGTGGCGCAGGAGCAGTTTGTCGAAACCAACGACCTGGTGCGCATCTATCTTTATGTCTACCAAGGCACCACTGCCCTGGCCGACTATACGCTGCGCGTCACAAAAGACGGCGTGGAGATGCCGGTCAGCGGCAAGTCGATCGATGCGGCGGGCTTTACATGGCCGGTCGCCGATCCGCGGCAGCGTTTTCAGAACTTGAAGGTAGAGTTCCCCAGCGTCCAGGCCGCCGGAAAATGGGAAGTGCAGTTGGTGGACGGCAGCGGCGCGCCCGCCGGCCCGCCGGCGACATTTACCTTGATCGGGGGCGAGCAAAACCGCGAGCTGTACGTGCGGTACGAAAAACCGTAACGGCTGCGGTTATCCATGAAACGCGCCGCCTGGATCGTCCTTGCCGTCGTGGCTGCCGGCGTGATACTGCGCAGCCTGCGTCTGTCGTGGCAGCCGATCTGGTGGGACGAGGGCTACAGCGTCTATTTCGCGACCGAGTCGCTGCCGCGGATGCTGTGGCTGACGGCACGCGACATTCACCCGCCGCTGTACTATGCGCTGCTGCATGCGTGGCTGGGAGTGACCGGCGCACCATCGCCTGAGAACGGCCGCACCCTGTCGATCCTGTTCGCGGGACTGGCGCTGCCGCTGCAGTACTGGCTGGCGCGTGCCATGTTTGGCGCCCGGCGGCTGACGCTGTGGGCAGCACTGCTGCTGCTTACGTTCAGCCCGATCCACCTCTATTACAGCCAGGAAATTCGCATGTACGGGCTGGCGCTGACCCTGAGCCTGGCCGCCTCGCTGGCGCTGTGGAAGTGGATGACGGGTCGCCGACGCTGGGGATGGGCGGCCGTCTACGTGGTGGCGGGGCTGGCCGCATTGTACACGCTCTATTACACCGCGCTGCTGCTGGCGCGCCCAGGCAGTGTGGGCGGCCGTCCTCCTCCTCCGCGAGATGCAGAGCGTCCACAACTCGGACCGCAGGCGTCGCCGACGCTTGCGTCGGATTCGCCTGCCTCCCCTCGTCTCCCTGCCTCCCCTCGTCCGCACCTTCAAGGCGTGCGGGCACTTGCCGCGTTAGCGGCCATGTACGTCCTCATGTTCCTGCTTTACCTGCCCTGGGTAAGCTATCGCTGTACCGCAGCTGGTGGGCTACGTGGGCAGCAAAGTTCAGTCAGACCAGGACACGCCGCTGGGGCCGCTCGCGTATCTCGAACGTCACCTGGTAGCCTTTACGGCGGGGCAGGTGCAGCTGGCAGCCTTGCCGGCTGAATGGATGGCGCTGGCCCCGGCGACCATCGCTATCTGCGCCATCATCCTGGGCCTTGTGCTGGGACAGACGCTGCGGCCGCAGCTAAGGCTAAAGCAGGCGCTGCAGGTGAACGAGCACGGACGCAGCGGGCCGGCGAGCAGGGCAGCGAGACCGGTGGCGCCGTAGGGGCGCTGTGGACGTGGCTGGCGGTACCGGTGGTGCTGGGCTGGCTGATCAACCTGCGCCTGCCGTTCTTTCCCACCGGGGGCGAGCGGCTGCTGCTGGTGACGCTGCCGTACCTGCTGCTCCTCCTGGCCTATGGCATCGACCGCACCTGGCGCGTGGCGCACCTGGGCAAGCTTGCGGCGGGGGCGATGGCGATCAATGCGGCCATCGGCATCGCCGCCTTTTACACGACCCCACGCTACACGGCGGACGACTACCGCCCGTTGATCCGGCAGATGGTGCAGCAGGGCGACAACCAGGCTGCATTCCTGGCGATCTTCCCCTGGCAGGTCGGCTACTGGCGCGCCTACACGGGGCTTGACCAACAAGCGCCGCCGGGGCCAAGGCCGCTGCTGCTGTCGGACACGGCAGTAGACTGGTCGCCGGCCGTGGCGGCCGCGATCGACAAGGCGCTGCAGCAGGGAACAGTCTGGTTTCCGGAGCCGCTGACTTTTGGCAGCAGCCTGCCGGCAGCGATCGAGCAGTATCTGGCCGGCACTGCTGCCAACCTGGAAAACCGCTGGTACGATGCGACCCGGCTCACGGCCTGGGCCAGGCTGCCGGCACCGGCCGCGGCCCCACAGAACGCCGATTTCGGGCGTGTGAAGCTCCTGGCGGCGGGAATCGAACCTACCGCCGCCGCGAGCGCCAACGTGCCGGTGGCGGCAGCGCTGGTCTGGCAGGGCAGCGAACCTGGCGAGGCCAACGTGAGCCTGCGGTTGCAGGACAAAGAGGGGCATGTCTGGTCGAGCCGTGAATATGAGCGCAAGCTGCCGGCGGCAGGCGAAACGGTGACGGAGACGGTGGGCTTGATCGTCCCGGTGGGTCTGCCGCCGGGCGGCTACCAGGTTGGCGTAAGCGTGCAGACGGCGGACGGGCAGCCGCTCACCATTGCCGGCAGCGATGCGGTGGCGGCGGTGATCGGCGAGCTCGAGGTGAGCCCGCCGGACGAAACAGGCACAGGACCCCAGCTCGGCCCCGAACGGCTGCCCATTCAGCACCCGCTGGCGCGACCGGCGGAAACCGGCGATGTCAAGCTGCTGGGTTACACCGGGCCGGACGAGGATGCGTCGCTGCTGGCGGGCACGGAGCTTGGCGCGACGCTGTTCTTTGGGGGTCAAGGGCAGGCGGCGCAGCCGACGGAGATCTATCTCAGCCTGCTGGACCCGCAGGGGCGCGGCGTGGCCGGCTATGAAGGCTGGCCGTTGGGGGGCTATCCCACGGCGGCATGGCCGGAGGACGCGCTGGTGCAGGTGCCCGTGGCGTTTAACGTGCCGGGAGCAGTCACGAGCGGCCGGTACCGGCTTGTGGCCGGCTTCCGCAACCCGCAGACGGGTGAAAAGACGGCACCGGTGGAGCTGGCGACGATCGCCGTGGTGCAGCGTGCGGCAAGCTTTACGCGGCCCGAGCCCAGCCATGCGTTTCCCCAGCCGCCGCAGCTTGGCACGCATGCACGGCTGTTGGGTTACGACCTGGCGCCGGCGGGCAATGGGCACACGCTGGTGCGGCTCTACTGGGAAGTGCTCCAGCCGCTGCTGCCGCCCCACCACATCTTCGTCCACCTGGACACGCCGGACGGGCAGACCGTTGCCCAGCAGGACGGTCCCCCGGCAGGCGCGGGATCCCCGCGCCGGCCCGGCGCCAAGCGGCAGCTGGCAGCCGGGCGAGTTCCTGACGACCGAACACCTCCTCAACGTCACGCCAGGAGCAGACGACGTCATCCGTGTCGGGCTCTACGATCCGGAGACACAGGTACGCCTGCCGGTAACCGTCAACGGACAAGCCGCAGGCGACCACGTGGTGGTCAAACCGTAGGTGCAGGCCAACTGTGCCGGGGACGTCCCCGGCACATAACCGACGATCGCCCTAATCCCCAAACACCTTGAACCTTTTTCGTTATTGCTGCGTAGTGTAATATATCGCATACGCGAACGATTAAGACTGCGTTCAAATAGAGGAGCATGCTACCATGGAAGACAGCAACAAGAACCCCGATATCTCCGGCGCACAGGGCAGCAGCCAGGGCGATACCGATTCGGCGCGACCTGCCGGCCAGCCGCAGCCTGGGCAGGAAATACTGGACGAACTGACGGAGCTGGCGGACAAGTTCGCGGCGGTCGTCAAGACGGCCTGGAACAGCGAACAGCGCAAGCAGATCGAAAACGACGTGCGGAGCCGGCTTGAGCACGATGGCCGTCTCGATCGAGGACGGCTTTAAGCAGGTCGCCACCTCTCCGGAAGCCAAGGACCTGCACACGAAGGCCAATGAGGTCGGCGAGAAGATGACGAGCAGCAAGTTTTTTGCCGACCTGAGCAGCGCGCTGACCGTGGGTCTGCGTTCGCTGAGCGACCAGCTCGACAAGGTTTCTGCCGATCTCCAGGCCAAGAACGCGCAGGCGGGTGCGGCCAAGCCCACGACCCCCCCGGCCGGCAGCACAACCGCTGGCGATGGCACGCAAGATATTCCGATCAGCAAGGAATAACGCTGCGGAGAGTAAAAAGAGCCAGGCAGTGATGCCCGGCTCTTTTTTGATCGGAAAACTAAAAGACCATTTTGGCGACGGAGAGGGCGCCTTGCTTCCAGGGGACGCGGTGCGAGACGCCGGATTGGCCCTCGAACTCGCTGAGGTGGTCGATGTACCACTGGTAGTTGCGGATGAGCGCCTGCTTGTTGGAGTACTTGGGGGCATAGCCGAGGACACGCTCGGCTTTTTCGATCGAGACGAAAGAGTCTTCGACGGCGGTTTCGTAGACCCAGCGGTAGAGCGGCGACATGTTGAGCTTTTCGAGCAGGCGCAGGGTCCAGATCGCCGGGCCGGCCGGGAGCGGGATGATCTTCTTGCCAAAGCCGGCGTAGTCGAGCACGGCCTGGTAGTCTTCCTTAAAGGTCGTGAACTCCTTGGCGCCGATGTTGAAGACGTCGTTGACCTTGTCACGGTCGAGCGTGGCGGTCAGGTAGATGGCGTCGCAGAGGTCTTCGACGTCGAGCAGCTGGTAGCGGTTGTTGCCGCTGCCAAGCACCGGGAAGTTCTTGCCGTCCTTGGCCCAGTCATAGAACAGGGCAAAGACGCCCAGCCGTTCGGGGCCCGACGAAGGACTTGGGGCGGATGATGGGCACGCACATGCCCTTGGCGCGGTACTCTGCGCAGACTCTCCTCGACCTTGACCTTGGACTCGCCGTAGGGGCCGACGCCCTGCAGCCTGTCGTGCTCGAAGAGCGGATGGTGGTCCGGGATGCCGTAGACGGCAGTCGAGGAGATATGGATCATGCGCTCGACGCCCTCTTCGTAGGCGGCCTGGAGCACGTTGCGGCTGCCGTCGATGTCGGTCGTATAGATGTCCTGCGGCGTATACAGCGGCAGCGCGGCGGCCGTGTGCACGACGATGTCCACGCCCTGCATGGCGCGCTTGACCGTCGCGAGGTCGCGAATATCGCCCTTGATCTCCGTGATGCGGCTGCGCTCGGGGTAGGTAAAGTCCGCCAGGTCGAGCGAGACGACGTCGTGCCCACGCGCCAGCAAATGGCGCGTCAGGTTAATGCCCAAAAATCCGGCTCCCCCCGTAATGAGAAAGCGTTTTCCCGTCATAAATCCAATTCCTTTGAAGATGATGTATTTGCCACAAAACGGGCCGGGGCCTCTACCCACCGCCGTACCTCGACCTCGGTCGAGGCGAAGGCCAGCGTGACAGGCAGCTCGCCCGCGAGTTCTTGCACAGTAAACCAGCGTGCCTCGGCGACATCGTCCAACGCGGGAGGAGCGACTGCCGTAGAGCAGCGCGCGTCCGCAGGGGTGGCCCGATAGACCAGCACAATGCCCTGGCCGGGCCCCTCATGGTTGACCATGGGATAGATGGCAAGGAGTTCATGCACGTCGATCGGCAGCGCGAGCTCCTCAGTAATCTCGCGGCGCAGGGCGTCGACGGGCATTTCGCCAGCGTCCATATAGCCCCCCGGCAGTGCCCAGAGACCCTTGCTCGGGTTGACGCCGCGGCGCACGAGCAGCAGGCAGTTATCATGCTCGATGCGGGCGACGACGGCCACCTTGGGGTCGTGATGCTGCACAAAGCGGCAGTTGGGGCAGGCGCGCAGCGTCTTGTGACCGTAATGGAGATCCTGCAGCGGCGTGGCGCAGTAGGGGCAGTAGACGAACGGTCGGCGGGTCATGATCCCGCCCATTATAGCGCGGCCCCCGTCCGGCGACAATTTGGCGGGGAGGACGGCTGCGTCTCATGTTCGGGCAATAGTCCCCTTGACGTCGCGGGATTTTCCCTCCGCCATTCGGCCGCGCAGTATAATCGACGTGAACCAACCGCGAGCTTCGACCTGATCGGTGCCGAGACTCGACAGAGTTCAACCAACGCAATACCCAATGCGCTCGCAACCGGAGCAATCGGCAAGGAGGTTCCAGGTTGAATCTACACGAGTATCAATCCAAGCGTATCTTCGCCCAGTTCGGCATTCCGGTGCCGCAGGGTGAAGTGGCCACGACCCCGGCCGAAGTACGCGACATTGCGGTGCGCCTCGGCACGCCGGTCGTCGTGAAATCACAGGTGCTGGTCGGCGGGCGCGGCAAGGCAGGCGGCATCAAGCTTGCCAGGTCGCTCGAGGAAGCCGAGAAACACGCCGATGCCATCCTGGGCATGACCATCAAGGGCCTCAAGGTGCGCAAGGTGCTGGTGGACCCGGCGGCCAACATCGCCAAGGAGATCTACCTGGGCGCCGTGCTCGACCGTGCCAACCGGCGCGTCGTGATGATGGCCTCCAGCGAAGGCGGCGTCGACATCGAAGAGGTGGCGGCAACGACGCCCGAGAAGATCGTCAAGGTGGCGGCACACCCCTTCCTGGGCCTGCGCGATCACCTGGCACGCAACCTGGCCGACGGCATCGGCATTCCCAAGGACCTGACGAAGGACTTCATCAAGATCGCCCAGGCGCTCTACCGGGCGTTTGTCAGCGTGGATGGCAGCCTGGCAGAGATCAACCCGCTGGTGATCACGGGCGACAACAAGCTGATGGCGCTGGATGGCAAGATCTCGGTGGACGACAACGCGCTGTTCCGCCACCCGGACATTGCCGAGCTGCGCGACGCCGACGAGGAGGACCCCAGCGAGCGCGAGGCGCGGCGCTATGATCTCTCCTACATCCACCTGGACGGCGAGATCGGCTGCATGGTCAACGGCGCCGGGCTGGCGATGGCCACGATGGACATCGTCAAGCTGTATGGCGGCGAGCCGGCCAACTTCCTGGATATCGGCGGCGGGGCACAGGCCGACAAGGTCGCCGCCGCGCTGCGCATTATCCTGGCCGACCCACGCGTAAAGGCGGTGCTGATCAACATCTTTGGCGGCATCACCCGCTGCGACGAAGTCGCACGCGGCGTGCTGGAGGCCATCGGCACGCTCGACGTGCGCGTGCCGTTTGTCGTCCGCCTCGTCGGCACCAATGAGGAAGAGGGCCGGCGCATCCTGGCCGAGGCCAACCTGATTACCGCCACCAGCCTGGCCGACGCCGCCCAGAAGGCCGTCCAGCGGCCAAAGAATCCGGAAAAGATTCCGGCACACAGGGCGCCTAGGGAGCAGCAAAACCATGAGCATTCTTGTCGACAGCAACACACGGCTGCTGGTCCAGGGCATCACCGGCCGCGAAGGCAATTTCCACACCAAGCAGATGATCGACTACGGCACCAACGTCGTGGGCGGCACCACCCCGGGCAAGGGCGGCGAGTGGGTCTTTGGCACCGTGCCGGTGTTTGACACCGTGCAGGAGGCGGTGCAGGCCACGGGCGCCAACACCAGCATCATCTACGTGCCGGCACGCTTTGCCGCGGATGCGATCTATCGAGGCGGCAGACGCCGGGATCGAGCTGGTCGTCTGCATCACCGAGGGCATTCCGGTGCTGGACATGGTGCAGGTGCGGGCGTACCTGGACACGACCAACACACGCCTGATCGGCCCCAACTGCCCGGGGCTCATCACGCCGGGCGAAGCCAAGGTCGGCATCATTCCGGGCCATATTCTCACGCCGGGCAACGTCGGCCTCGTCAGCCGCTCGGGGACGCTGACCTATGAAGTCGTCTATGCGCTGACGGCCCGCGGGATCGGGCAGAGCACGGCCGTCGGCATCGGCGGCGACCCGATCAACGGCACATCATTCCTCGACGTGCTGCGGATGTTTGAAGACGACCCGGCGACCGAGCAGGTCATCCTGATCGGCGAGATCGGCGGCACGGACGAGCAGAAGGCGGCCGAGTTTATCGACAGCAAGATGAGCAAGCCGGTGACGGCTTTTATTGCCGGGCAGACGGCGCCGCCCGGACGCCGGATGGGCCATGCCGGCGCGATCATCTCCGGCGGCGAGGGTACGGCGGCCGAGAAGATGAACGTGTTGCAAGGAAGCCGGGGCGCGCGTGGCGCGGCATCCGGACGAAATTGCCGAGATCGTCGCCTCCAACCTGGCCGAGTCGTAGGCAAGCGGGAAGGCATCGTGCCAGGTGCTGCCCACAATGTCCGACGTTTAACGGATATGGGTCGGCAGCGCCTGGCACGCGCATGACCGCGCTTTTTCCTCACATCTTTTGACGTCAAACCAATCCACAAACCCAAAACGAGTCGTTTGTTGTGTATGGGCGTCCACGCCCAGGGACGGCAGGGCACCGGCACTGCCTCCTTGCCGTCTGAGCATACGCTTCAAGCTTTGTTTGCTCAAACCTTAGAGGAGGATACTGCATGCACTCAAACGACCACTCGTCCAAGCTGCGCTGGCTGGCCGTTGCCGCGACGCTAACCATCGGCCTGCTCGTCTTTGCGGCTTGTGCACCGGCGACGCCGGCAGCTGCGCCGACGGAGCAGGCGGCGGAGTCCGCCGGCAGTGAAGCCACGGCAGAAGCGACTACAGAAGCAGCGGCCGAGACCGCCACAGCGGCTGCTGCAGAAGAAGCAACAGAAGAAGCAACAGCTGCGGCTGTGGAAGAGGCTACAGCAGCCCCCACAGAAGAAGCTGCGCTGAGGCAAGCCGAGGAGCCTACCGAAGAAGCTGCAGAAGAAGCGACTGCCGCAGCGACTGAGGAAGCAACCGAGGAAGCAACCGAGGCACCGGCTGAGGAAGGCGCCGCAGCAGGTGGCGTGGCCATGATTGGCGACCCTGCGCGCGGCGGCTATATCTTTGCGGCGACCACGGGCTGCGGCTGCCACTTCAACCGCGACCTCGAGGCGCCGGCCGGCGGGATGAAGTTTGAAGGCCCGTTTGGTGTGATCTATGCGCCGAACATCACCTCTGACCCTGAGACGGGTATCGGCAACTGGACGGATGAGCAGATTGTGGATGCGCTGCGCCTGGGCACGACGCCGGACGGCCGCCAGCTGCACCCGATCATGCCGTATATTGCCTGGAGTGGAATGTCGGACCAGGATGCCTTTGACATGGCGGCCGCGCTGAAGACGCTGCCCCCCGTGAAGAACGAGGTACCCAAGAGTGAGCTGACCAATCCCGTGCCGCCGTTCACGCCTGCAGCGCCGCCGCCGGCCATGGCACCTACCACGGGTGTCGAGCGCGGCGAGTACCTGGTCGCGTTGGGCCAGTGCGGCAACTGCCATACGCCGAAAAACGATGCCGGTGCGCCGGACACGACGCGCCTGCTGGCGGGTGCCGTCATAATGAACGACGACATCGCGCCGAACCTGACGCCGGACGAGAGCGCTGGCCTGGGCGGCCTGCCCGACGACGACATCGTGCACTTCCTGATGACCGGCGAGTATGACGACGGCAGCAAGGTCGAGGGCCCGATGGAGCGTGTGATCGACAACGGCACGAGCAAGCTGACGGAAGACGACGTGCGTGCCATCGTCGCCTACCTGCGCAGCATTCCTGCCGTCGCGGAAAAGCCGCAGTAGAATAACAGATGCCCCGCCAAACTGGCGGCAAGAAGGTGACAGCCACCTGCCAGTAGTGGTAGGTGGCTGTCACCACCTTAGCTAGCAAAGCTAGAGCGAGACACGTATGACCAAGCAAACTATCGTACGCATTGTTGTTGTCGTACTGCTGCTGGCACTTGCCGCAGTCGTGCTGGTTACATGCAACAACAGCGGCACGCAGGCGCCGCAAGCGACGACTGAGCCCTCTACTGCAGCACCGACTGCCCCCCCTGCTGATGTCGCCACCGAGGTGGCGGCAACGGAGTCTGCAACGCAGACAGCAGACAGCACCGCCGATGCGGCAGAAGCTGTGGGAGCCAGCGCCGACGCATCCGGCACGGGCAGCGGCACTCCGTTTGTAATCGACCAGGGCTCATCCGAGGCCCGTTTCCTGATCAACGAGTCTTTGATCGGCATCCCGACCGAAGTGAAGGGCGTCACCAGCTTGATCACCGGCACGCTGGCGATCGATGCAGCCGACCCGGCCAAGACCACCGTGAGCACAATCACGATCGACGCGCGCGACCTGCGCACCGATCGCGATCTGCGCAACCGGGCGATTCGCCGCTTCATCTTGGAATCGAACAAGGACGAATATCGCTTCATCACCTTTACGCCGACGGCCATCACGGGCTTGCCGGCGCAAGCGGGGGCGGGCGACACGTTTACCTTCCAGATCGCGGGCGATCTGAAGATCAAGGATGTGAGCAAGCCGGTGACATTTGACGTGGAAGTAAAGGCCGACTCCGCCACAGCGATCACCGGGCTGGCGAAGGCGACGATCAAGCGGTCCGACTTCAACCTGTCGATCCCCAGTGCGCCGGGCGTGGCAGATGTGACTGACGATGTTCGGATTGAGCTGGCGTTTACGGCAAAGGCCGGGCAGGGGTAGTGAAGTAGAACGTGCCGGGGACGTTTGGGCGTCCCCGGCACGTAGTGGCCCGCTATTCCTCAGCCGTGCCCGGCTCGTTATATTTGCGGAACATCTCGGCCTTGGTGCCTACGGGCGTTACGCTCGACATGGCGACCTGGGCCTTGTTTTTCCACCCCGTAACCACATCACCCTCACCTTTCAGCATCGCCTCAAACCCAGCCTTGGCCACATCGGCGGGGATGTGTCCAATCCGCACGCAACGTGCGGATTAAGCGGGAAGAACGCGGGACACACCAAACTTCCCACCTGCAGTAACAATTTGACCTCATTATGTCTGCTTGAAGCGCACCTCTATAGACCAGCATAGGCAAAACGACAGCGTAATCCGGCCGGCTCCCCAACACCGCACGACAAAGTTCGTAATTTACCTTTCATCTATCCACGTTTCTATCGTGGGTTCTAATCGCCTCCCATGTACGGTCAAGGTCCTTTCCATAACAATTGCGGCATGCGATGTACCTCGATTGGTGGACGCCACGGAATCCCCCCTTGCTGCTTTGCCGCGTCGCCGACTTATCCAAAGGAGACAATCACATGATCGCAAAATTGATCCCAACCCGAATTCACGGTGTTCTCGACTATCTCACGGGCCTGGTGCTGATCGCCATTCCGCTGCTGTTCAACTGGCCGCAGCCGGAAGCCATGATCTTCATGGCGTTGGGCGCGGCGGCGCTGGTCTACAGCCTCATCACGCGCTACGAACTGGGCGTGTTCAAGCTGCTGCCGATGCCGGTGCACCTGGTGCTCGACCTCCTGAGCGGCCTGGCGCTCGTCGCCCTTCCGTTCCTGGGCGTTGTCGCCCCCGACCTGCGCCCGTGGTTCTGGGCATTTGGTGCCTTCGAGATCGTCGTGGCGCTGCTCACCAGCACGCGGCCGCACTTTGCCGAGGACGAATATGGGTACGCATCAGATTATGGCGCCGGCAGCTATGACAGGGACGTCGCCATGACCGGGCGCAACACCACACTTGCCGAAGGCGACCGTGACACCCGCTATGGAGTAACAAACACCACCTATACGGGTGCAGCCAGGACGAGTACAGCCGAGCAGCAGACGCTCCCCGACGATGCCGGCTGGACCACGGCCAACCGCTCAAGCGCCCTGGGCGCCGCGGGCGAGACGGAAGAAACACGCGAAGACCTAGAGCGCGCTGAACGCAGCCGCCAGAACCTAAACAGGTAGATGAAGTAAAGGAAGAGATGGAGACGCACCCAGTGACCGTTCGCAGCCTGCGCGTGCTGCGTGGTCCGAACCTATATGCCTATATGCCGGTGCTGCACGCCGTCATGGACATCGGCCCCTACGACGAACGCCCGAGCAGCAGCTTTCCCGGTTTTGTGGATCGCCTGGTTGCCTGGCTGCCCACCCTGCACAAGCACGAGTGCAGTGTCGGCCGGCCGGGCGGCTTTATCGAACGCCTGCGCCGCGGCACCTACCTCGGCCACATCGTCGAGCATATCACGCTTGAGCTGCAGATGCGCATGGGCTTTGACGTCGCCTACGGCCGTGCACGTGGGACGGGTGAGCTTGGCGTCTACAACGTCATTATCGAGTACAAAGAAGAGGTTCCGGCGGTAGAAGCGTTCCACACGGCGCTGCGGCTGGTGCTGGCCGCCATGCATGACGAGCCTTTCGACATCCAGGGCGAACTGGACCGGCTCGCCATCCTGGCGGACGAGTACCGTCTGGGCCCAAGCACCGCAGCCATCGTGAAGGCGGCACGTGCCCGCAGGATCCCGGTGCTGCGCATTACTGCCAAGGGCAGCCTGGTACAGCTTGGCTACGGCGTACACCAAAAACGCATCCTGGCATCGGAGACATCCTATACCAGCGCAATTGCGGTGGATCTATGCCAGGAGAAGTCGCTCACAAACTTGATGCTGCGCCAGGTAGGCGTGCCAGTTCCCGACGGCGACACGGCGAACTCGCCGGACGACGCGTGGCAGATTGCCCAGCAGGTAGGCCTGCCGGTTGTGGTCAAGCCGGCAGACGGCAATCAAGGCAAGGGTGTTAGTGTAAATCTCGACAGCGAAGAGCAGGTGCGCAGCGCCTATGAGATTGCCCGGGACTACGGCAGTTCAGTATTGGTCGAGCGCTACCTGGAAGGGCACGACTTCCGCCTGCTCATCATTAACGGCAAGCTCGAGGCCGCTTCGCGGCGCGACCCTGCGCATGTTATCGGCGACGGGCAGCATACGGTCGCCGAACTGATGGAAATCCTCAACCAGGATCCCAGGCGCAGGCCGGGCCACGGCGGCATCCTGACACGCGTGGTGGCCAACGACGCGGTGAAGCTGACGCTGCAGCAGCAGAACATGACGTTGGAGAGCGTACCCGAGGCGGGGCAGATCGTGCGGCTGCGGCGCAATTCCAATCTTTCCACCGGCGGCACGGCCATCGACGTGACCGACGAGGTGCACCCCAGCAACGTGCATCTGGCGGAGCTGGCGGCGCAGATCCTGGCGCTTGACGTGGCCGGGATCGACATCGTCTGCAGCGATATCAGCCGGCCGCTGGCCGAACAGAACGGCGGCATCGTGGAGGTCAACGCGGCCCCGGGCCTGCGGATGCACCTGCACCCGAGCGATGGGCAGCCGCGTGACGTGGGCAAACCGATCGTGGACATGCTCTACCCGCCTGGCAGCGACGCCCGCATTCCGGTCATTGCCATCACCGGTACGAACGGCAAGACGACCGTAACTCGGCTGATCGCTCACATGTATGACACGGCGCGCTGGACGGTAGGCATGACCTGCACCGACGGCGTCTATATCGGGCACGAGCAGATCATGCACGGCGACTCGTCAGGGCCCAAGAGCGCGCTGGCCGTGCTGCTGCACCCACACGTCGAGGTGGCGGTGCTGGAGACTGCGCGCGGCGGCATTCTGCGTGAAGGGCTGGCGTTTGACCGCTGCAAGGTCGGCGTGGTCACAAACATTTCATCCGACCACCTGGGCATGGGGGGGATTAACACACTTGACCAGCTGGCTAAGGTAAAGCAGGTCGTGGTCGAAGCGGTCGATAAAGACGGTGCCGCCGTGCTCAACGCCCAGGACCCGCTGGTCGCGCAGATGGCGGCGGCGGCACGCGGCCGGGTGGTCTACTATGCGCTCAGTGCCCATCACCCCGTGATGGCAGCGCACCTGGCCGAAGGCGAGGCGGGTGTGTACGTCGAGGAGGACAGGATCGTCGTCGCCGACGGCAAGCAGGTGATGGAGGTCGCCGACCTGAGCCGCGTGGAGTTTACCGTGAACGGCAAGATCGAGTTCCAGGTGATGAATGCGCTGGCAGCGACGGCGGCGGCCTGGGCAGCAGGGCTTAACCCCGCCATGATTGCACGGGCATTGACCACCTTTGTCACCGACGAGCTGAGCGTGCCCGGGCGGTTCAACCGCATGGAGCTGCGCGGCATCGAAGTCATCCTTGACTATGGCCACAACCCGGCGGCGCTGGCCGCGCTGGGACAGGCCGTGCGGGCCCTCGAGCCGCGGCGCACTATCATGGCAATCACGCTGCCCGGCGACCGCCGCGACGAGGATTGGGAAGAGAGTATGACGGCGACACTCTCGTATGCTGACGAGTATATTTTGTACGAATCGATGGATCGGCGGGGGCGCGAGGTGGGCGAGACGACAGACCGGATGCGGCGGCACCTGCCTCCCAACAAGCCGTTTGAGTTCGCCGGCGACCAGTACGAAGCAGTCCGCAAGGGCCTGCAGCGCGCGCGGCCGGGCGACCGCCTGGTGGTAATCGTCGAGGAAGTCGACGAACTGCTGGAAAGCCTGGGCACGCTGGCAAGCCAGGCTGCCGAGGACACCCTCTGCAGCGGGCCAATCGCCACCGATATGGCAGAGGTCCCGCGCGAGCCGGCGGAAGGAGCATACCAGGCAGTAGGGGCGACCCCTGCCAAAACGAGGAACGGGAAGGCATGAGCAAGCGAGCCAAAGGATCGACTCACATTTTGCGCAGCGAGGCTGCGTGCACGGATCTGTCCCGCGTAGCCCGCACGCCCCGTGCGGGTCTGGGGCACGCCCACGTGCCCGTGGTGCCCTCTCGTGTTGCCGCCCACGCGTGTGGCCTGGCGGCCACCCCGCACGGGGCGTGCGGGCTACGCGGGAGGTTCGGCTTTGGCAGATAACGCGACACGCACCCTCTCAGCGACGGACGGCAGGGTGTGCCATGTCAAGGGGCAGCCGTAAAGCCGGCTGTCTTGGCGCCCTCTTCCGTACAGAACCAGCGGTCGCCGCGCTCGACATGAATGGCGATAATGCCTTGATAGCCGGGGTTTTCACCGGTGTAGTACAGCTTGCTTCCGCTCTGGCCCATGATAGCCTTGACCGGCCGCCCGGCGCACAGTTCGTCGGGCGGCTTGACACAGCCTTCCTCGGGGCAGGTCTCGCCGGTCGTCGCCGGAGTGGCCTCGGCAAACATGTCCGAATCGCTGAACGCCTTGCCGATGCCACCCAACACGACGATCGCAACCACGACAAGCACAATAATATCGACCCAACGGCTGCCGCGCTGCGGCTTGAACACTTCTTCCCCAGCAGCCTGCGTATCTTGGGAGCCCGGCTTCGGCTCCGGCAGGGGTTCTGTCACAACTACCTTCTTCTGACGGCTGGGCGACGCGTGGCCCAGCGGCACATGATTACCCCTGAATTATACCGCAAATCGCCGCGCGAGCGGGCGAACAGAGCAAACGGGAAAACGAATACATTCGCAGCCGCAACAATGTGGCATCCTCTCCGTGGAAAACTAAAGCAAAGCCATCCACACAAAGGGAAGAGGGTCAATCATGAAACGCGCGTATTCGTACGGAATTCTGGCTGTGCTGGTGATCGTGAGCCTGGTGCTGGCAAGCTGCAGCGCACCGGCTGCGGCACCCGCGGCTGGGGGGTCGGCAGCAGAATCAGCGGCCGCAGCAACCGCCGAAGCTGCAGCTGCGCCTGCCGCAGAAGCAGTGAGCGGCAGTGATGTTGAGGCTCCACAAGTCAACCCGGCCGACCAGGCGCCGGAAGCTACTCCGGTTGGCGACAGCGGCAGCGAGACGAACAGCGCAAGCCAGCGCGTGTTTGCCATCGTGCCAGAGCAGTCGCAGGCACAGTATGCCGTCGAGGAGGAGTTCTTTGGCCAGGCGATCCCGTTTGTGACGGCAGTAGGCAAGACCAACGCCATCGACGGGTCGGTGACGCTGGACTTTGCCGATGGGGGCGTGAGCATCGCCAACAGCACCTTTACCGTCGACCTCAGCACGTTGCAGTCCGACAGCGGCCGCCGCGACCGGGCCATCCGCGAGCGCTGGTTGGAATCGAGCAAGTACCCGCAGGCGACCTTTGTCGCCACGAGTGTCGAGAAGCTGCCCCCAGATGCGGACTTTGGCAAAGACGTCGCCTTCCAGGTTGCCGGCGAAATGACTATACGCGATACCACGCAGCCATTGACATGGGACATGACGGCCAAGCTGGACGGAGAGACCCTGACCGGCAGCGCCAGCACCTTCCTTTACATGAACGACTTTGGCTTTGATGCACCCGACATCGCCGGCATTCTCAAGGTGACGGATGGGGTAACGGTGACCGTGCAGTTCACGGCGCAGGAAGTCAAATAGCAGGCACCCACACCGTGCCCACGCTTCCGTCACACCGGGCGCAGGCATGCGTGCTGCTCCTGGTCATCGCCGCCTGCTCGCTGCTGCTTGGGGGTAAGGCAAGCGCAGTGGACGCTGCCGCAGCACGAGGACCCACGCTGGGGTTTCATATTGCCGAAGGTGATGCCGCCCACTTTGCCGCCGCTTCTGCGGCGGGTGGGCGCTTTGCGGTCATCGTGTTCAGCTGGCGCGACATCCAGCCGACGCCTGATTCGTTTGATCGGGAGGTCCCGGACGCAGCATTGCGAGCCGCCGAGTTCTACAGGCTCGCGGTCGTAGCGCGGCTGGATCGCCCGCCGGATTGGGCGTGCACGGATGCAGGTCCGGCACCTTGGAATCTCGATGCCTACACGAACTTCGCCAGCCGCTGGTACAGCGGTACGGCGCACGCCTGGCGGGAGCGATCATTTGGAACGAGCCGAACCTGGCAGTGGAGTGGGATGGCCGCACGCCGGATGCAGCCGCCTATGCCGCCCTGCTCAAGGCAGCGTACACGGCCGTCAAGGAAGCCGCGCCTGGGCTGCCGGTCGCAGCAGCAGGTCTGGCGTTTACCACGGGCGACGGCCAAACTGCCGCCGGCGACCTGGACTACCTCCAACAGCTCTATAGGGAGGGCGCAGGCGCCTACTTTGACGTGCTGGCGGCGCATCCCTATGGGTTCGGCCAACCACCAGGCCAGCCGGCGGCGGCGGACCGGCTCAACTTTCGGCGTATCGAGCTGCAGCGCGCCGTCATGATCGCCAACGGCGACGACCGCAAGGGGGTCTGGATTACAGAGATGGGCTGGCGCACGAGCGCACCGGCGGCCGATCGCTGGCAGGTTGTCACCGCAGAACAACAGCGTGACTATACGATAGGCGCAGTAGAATGGGCCGCACGCTACCCTTGGCTCCAGCGCATGGCCCTCTGGGAACTCACGCGCGCACCAGATGTTTACGGCTACGCTCTCTGGCAAGGCCCCGGCCGGACAACGCCGGCCTACCGCGCCCTGGTAGAACGCCAGGACACCGCAAGCACGTCCCACGCGACGCCCGCGTCACATGACAAGGACGCGCCGGTCGAGATCCTCGCACCCGACGTCATCGTCCGCCTGGGGGATCGCGGCGAACTACACCCCCATTGGGTACACCTGTATCGCGGCGGCGAGCGGTTCAGCCCCGACTGGAAGGGCGAGTTCTTTGTGCAAAAGAACCAGTCGCAGGGCAGCTACGAGCTCCTGTTGGAGACGATGCAGGTGGATCAGCCCGCCAATCGCATAGCAATCAACGGCACGACACTCTTCGATCCGCTGCAGCCGCGCACGCGGCTGGATCCTACCAGCACGTGGGCAACGCAGCGGCTGCCTATCCCACCGAGCGTGCTGCGGGCAGGCGTCAATGAGATTACCATCGCCGGCGGGCTGCGCCTCCCTGTGCGGCAGTATGCGTGGTGGCGGTGGGAGAATTTTCAGCTCCGTAATATCCGCCTGGCGCCCTATTTCGTGTTTCCACAAGCAACTATCCGGTGGGAGACGCCGCTCGGTGCGCCGCGCGGATGGGCGGAGACGAACCGGGTACGCATCATGGCTGAGAGCGGGAGCCTCTTCCTGACGGCAAATCGCAGCGGGCAGATCTGGCAGCTTGAAGCGCCGAGTGCCCCGCAGGGGCAGAAGCTGCTGCCACGGGCAGAGGGCGCTGACGAGCACGTGTTCCGCGACGCTGCCGAAGACGGCGAGGCAGGCGAAACACGCCAGGTGGCAGCAACCGACCGCGGGCTGCTCTGGCGCAAGGGGGACAGCCGGTGGGCGCCGGCTGCCGGTGCGCCGGCCGTACATGCCAATGTGGTGATTGACCATGCGGGCGTATGGTATGCAGGCCTTGAGCAGCGCGGGGTGTGGGAGGCAAATGAGCTGCAGGGGCCATGGCGGCCCGCCGGCTTAGAGGGCCGCACGGTGTTGGACCTCGCGGCTGGAGGCGATTCCACCCTGTACGCGGCGAGCGACGACGGCGTCTATCAGCGGGAGAACGCTGGCTGGCGCAGGCTGCCCGCACTGCCGGCGGGCGAGCGTGCTGCCAACGCCAACTTCGTCCCGCGCCTGTGGGTGGGAACAAGAGGCGAGGTGGTCGTACGCAGCGAAGATCGCCTGTTTGTGCTGGACCCGGCGGGAAGCACAGCGTGGCGGCCGTTAGGGCCGGAGGAGCTGCAAGGGCGCATGCTGACGGCGATCGGCTGCTGCGGCGAAGGCACGCTGGTGGGGACGAACGGCAAGGGGCTCTGGCAGCAGGTAGAGGGCGGCTGCATGCTGTGGCACACGAGTCACGCTCGCGACGCGTCACGCCCGCACGCCGCGTGCGGGTCCTGTGGGCTACGCTTGCCGACGCACGCGCGGCGCCACGCGGCGGCCCGGCCTCGCCGGAGCGGGCCCCACGTGCCCGTGTTGTCGTCCACACGTGTGGCCTAACGGCCACCCCGCACACGGCGTGCAGGCTACGCGGGACAAAGCCCGGACCCACCCTTCCGGGAAGAGGGGGGTCTTCCCGGAAGAGGTCAGGCGCCGGATTGGCGGGCGTAGTTGCGGATGAGCATGCCGCCGGCAGGGCGCAGGCCGAGACGGGCGTAGAAGGGCTGAACGTCGGGATCGCAGAGCAGGTCGATCGCATAGATGTCCTGCAGCCGGGCGAGCAGGCGCCGGACCAGTTCGCTGCCGATACCGTGACCCTGAAAGGCAGGCAGCACTTCCAGGGAGGAGATGTAGGCGAAGAGCACGCCATCGCTTAGTGCGGTGATATAGCCAATCACAGCATTGGTCGTCTCATCCAGGGCAAGTACAATGTGGTCGCTCGCATGCAGCAGCCGCAGGTGCGTGTCGGGTGACGGTGGATTGGGCCAGCCGACGAAGAATCCCGCCAGGTGTTCGGATGCAACTCCCGCAGCGTCTTCTACGTATCGAATATTGATCATGGGACCCTCCTTGCACTCTATCAGACCCTAGCACTGGGCCGGGAACGTGACGAATGGCTGATTCTACGCAACAACCCATCATTTCCGCCAAACAGATCCAGAAGTGGTTTCGCAACGGCAAGATCGAAGTGCATGCCCTCCGCGGGATCGACCTCGACGTGAGCCGCGGGGAGATGCTCGCCATCATGGGGCCCTCGGGCTGCGGCAAGACGACACTGCTCAACTGCCTGTCCGGCCTCGACGACTTTGAAGAGGGCGAGGTGGAGATCGAGGGCGCGGCGCTGCGCAAGATGAGCGACAAGAAGCGTACCAAGTATCGCGCCGAGCGCATGGGGTTTATTTTCCAGACCTACAACCTGCTGCCGGTGATCTCGGCGGTCGAAAACGTCGAGCTGCCGCTGCTGGTGACGGGCGTGTCGACGCGCGAGGCGCGCCGGCGGGCGCTGGCCGTGCTCGACCAGGTGGGGCTGGCCGACCGCGCCGACCACCGGCCGGCCGAGCTGTCGGGCGGCCAGCGGCAGCGTGTGACCGTGGCGCGCGCGCTGGTCAACGAACCGGCGATCGTATGGGCGGACGAGCCCACAGGCGCGCTCGACAGCAAGGCGGCGGACGATGTCCTGCAGCTGATGCGGCGGCTCAACCAGGAGCGCGGCCAGACGTTTGTCGTGGTAACACATGATCCCGACATGGCGGCGGCATGTGACCGCATCGTGCGCATGCACGACGGGCAGATCGTCAGCCGCGACACAGCACCTGAACCCGCGGCGCAGGCGATAGCCAGCCCGGCGCAGGGGGCTTAATATGTTTGGACAATTTAGCAGTTATGTCATCTTCTTCCTGATAGGCAGCGTCACCGCCATCCTGCTCTACCTGCTCTTTATCTCGTGGCGCAACCCGGTGCTGGCCAAGCTCGGTCTGCGCTCGCTGACGCGGCGGCCCACGCAGACGGCGCTGATCGTCATCGGCCTGACCCTGAGCACGGTGATCATCATCAGTTCGCTGGGCACCGGCGACACGCTGCGCTATTCGGTACAGCGGCAGTCAGTGGCGGCCTACGGCAAAGTGGACGAGATCATTGCGCCGCCGCTGATCTCGATGCTGACCAACATGGGCAATCCCAACGCCAGCAACGAGCAGGCCCAGCAGGCACGGGCGACGCTCGAAGGGGTCATGCGCGGGGGCGTAGACAGCGTGCTTGCCCTGGCGCAGGGCGGGCTGCCGTCGATCAGCGTCAACCGGCTCGAGCAGCTGCGGATGGAAGCGGCCAAAGAGCCGCTCATCGACGGCGTAGCCGGGGCAATCGTCTTTCCCACCATCATTCGCAACGCTACCTCCGGGGCCAGCGAACCGATCGGCTTTATCTATGCCGTAGACGACCAGTATCCGCAGACCTTTGGCCTGCGCTCGGTAACGGGCGAGTCGCTCGCCATGGACACGCTGCAGCCGGGCATCGGCAATGTCTTCCTGCAGTCGTCGCGGCTGCTGGCGTTTGTGCCCTCGATCACGGCGGAGCTCAACCGGCTGGCAGCCAGCGTGCCCGCGGACCTCGGAGCAAGCGCGCCCATCAGCGGCAGCACGACGCTGGGCGGCAGAAGCGCGCACCGTCGCTGCCTGCGATCCTGGCGGGGTTGGGCGCAGTCATCACCGGTGTCGACCCGCAGTCGCTGCCCGACATTACCGATCAGCCTGGACACCCTCGACCAGCTGGGCGTGAACACGCAGCCGCTGCGGGTGCTGGGCAAGCAGACCATCGGACTGCGCGAGCTGGCGGCGGTCGTACAGGCGCTGGCGCAGACCGAGGCCGCAAGTGGGCAGCTGCCGGGCAGCACAGGAAGCGGTGACACAGACTGTGACCGGCTGTGCCTATGACAAGCACGTTGGGGACTAGCTTGGGAGCGGCGGCACAGCTCACCGATACGGAGCTGCTGTCGGCGACCGTCGAGGCGCTGGCCACCAGCAGCCTGTCGCCCGCGCAGACCATGACCGGTTCGCTGGCGGCGCTGCAAGGCGTCTCGGGCGACCTGCTGCGGGCCATCAACCTCAACACGATCGGCTACGACCTGGACAAGGTGCTGTCCACCTACGGCTTGCAGCTGCGGCAGGGCGATCTGTATCTCAACCGGCTCGGCGCGCAGCGGCTGAGCGCCAACGTGGGCGACGTGGTCGAGGTCTATATCGGGCCGCTGCCGGTGCGCTTCCGCGTGCGGGCCATCGTCGACGAGGCCGGCCCGCTCAGCGCGCTCATGCCGGTCGTCATGCTGCGGCTGAGCGAGGCCCAGCAGCTGCTGTTTATGAACGGTAAGGTCAACGCCGTGCTCGTCTCCAACCTGGGCGACGAAATGACCGGGATGCAGCACACGGATGCGGTCAGCAAGCGGCTGCGGGTGCTGGCGCTCGACTCCGTGGCCGTGGGCACGGTCGCCGATATCCTGCGCCGATCCGACGTGCGCGCCATCGTCGAACGCGAGGCGGCCTCGCTGCCCGCCGACGTCGAAGATCGACGTCAACGCCGATGGCGACGTGCCGCCGATGATGGCGGGCGTCATCGAGACGCTGCTGCAGAGCTTTCCCATCGACCAGATGTCGCAGCAGGATGTAAAGGCGATGATGGCGGCGGTGCAGGCGAAGCGACGACGACGCACTGCGCGAGGTGCTGGCGCGGCAGAGCGTGCACGAATGGCTGCTGAACCTGCCGCTGCCCGCCAACGTGGCCCAGGCGTTTGGCAAGGCAGTAAGCAACCTCAACCAGTTTGAGCAGATCGATCCGCTCAACAAGACGACCATCGTCGCCGCGGCGAACATCGGCGGCGGCGTGTTCTCGTCGATCTTCTCGATCTTTGGCATCTTCTCCATCCTGGCGGCGCTGCTGCTGATCGTGCTGATCTTCGTCATGCTGGCGGCCGAACGCCGCGTGGAGATCGGCGTGGCACGCGCCGTGGGCGTGCAGCGGGGCCAGATCGTCCAGATGTTTATGACCGAGGGCATGGTCTATAACCTGGCGGCCGGGCGCACTGGGCGTGCTGCTGGGCATCGGCATTACCTATGCCATGACGGCATTCATCAGCCAGCTGTTTAACGATGCGACGGGGCAGATCAACTCGCAGGTGGGCGGCATCTTTGCCGTCAGCTTCCAGATCTCGTGGGAGTCGGTGGTGATCGCCTACTGCCTGGGCGTGTTGATCACCTGGCTGGCGATGACCTTTGCCACCGGCCGCGTTTCGCAGATGAACATCGTCACCGCCATCCGCAACCTGCCGGACGAGGCAGAGAGCAAGCGGCGGTCGTGGCTGGGGCGCGCCTGGCGGTGGGGCTGGCCGATCGCGGTAACGGGCCTGGGCCTGTACCTGCTGTGGCAGGCATTTACGAATCGCTCGCTGAGCCTGGCCATGATTGCGCTGACCGTGACGCTGTACGGCGCCACGACGCTGATCGGGCGCATTCTCGAGCTGACACCGCTGCGCAACGAGACGGGCTACACGATCGTCTACTCGCTGCTGGGGTTGGGGCTGCTGGCGATCTGGGTGCCGCCCTGGTATGCGTGGGCGCCGCAGCTGTGGCCGGGCATGTTCACGTGGGACCCGACCCAGGCGCCGACCGTGTTTACGATCGGCGGGCCGCTGATCATCATCGGCGTCATCCTCCTGGTCATGTTCAACGCCGCGCTTCCTCAGCTCGGTGATCGCCGGCGATCCTCGGGTTTATCCCGTCGCTGCGCCCCGTGCTCAAGACGGCCATCGCCTACCCGCTGAGCACCCGCTTCCGCACGGGCATGACGATGGTGCTGTTTGCCATGATCATGGCCACAGTGGTCGTCATGGCGGTCATCCTGAACACGACGCAGTCGCTGATCCGGCTGGACCCGCGCCAGACGGCCGGCTTTGACCTGCGCGTCTCGCCGACGCTGCTGAGCTTCTTCAGCCCGATCGACAACTTTGCGCAGGCCGTGGCCAACAGCGACGAGGCGCTGCGGTCGCAGGTGGCGGCCGTGGGCGCCATCACCAACCAGTTCGTGCAGGCGCGGCAGGCGGGCGCCGGTGCGGGCTACGAGGGCACGGGCATGACGGGAGTCAACGACGGCTACGTAGCGCAGGCACGCAAGATTTACCAGCTGCAGGCACGTGCGCCGGGCTTTGCCGACGATGCGGCAGTCTGGGATGCGCTGGCCAGCCGTGACGACACAGTGATCATCAAGCCGTCGCTGCTGCAGCCCCGCACGACGGTGTTTGGTGACATGTTTGCCGACGAAGGGGCGCGCAACCGCCGCCGTGGGATCGACCAGGCGAGCTCCAACTGCCAACGATCAGGCAGCGGGAGCTGGCACGCGCAATCTGGCAACGAATCCAGCACGCGAATTTCGGTGACGACTTTGGCGACGGGGATCCCGGCGAGTGGCGCTCGACGTTCCGCCTGGCCGACCTGTAGGTGCAGGGCGGGCAAATTCCCGAGCTGTACCTGGAGCTGACGACCCTGGGCCAGGACGGCGTGACGCGCAATCACAAGGTACAGGTGATCGGCGTACTGGCGGATGAGGACAACCTGGCGCCGGCCGAGGTGATCGGCAGCGAGGCGGCGCTGGCCAAGCTGCGCAGCGTGCCCGTGACAGGCGACGAGCTGTTCGTCAAGACGGTAGACGGGGCAGACCCGCAGGCAGTGGCCGCCAAGATCGAGGGCACGTTTGTCGCCAGCGGGCTCAACGCCAGCGTGATCGCCGACGAGTACGCACAGCGCCAACGGCTGACGGGCGGCGCGCTGCAACTGCTGCAAGGCTTCATGGCGCTTGGCCTGCTGGTCGGGATCGCCGCGCTGGGCGTGATCTCCGTACGCTCGGTGATCGAGCGGCGGCAGCAGATCGGCATGCTGCGGGCGCTGGGTTTCCAGAGCAGCATGGTGGGGCTGGCGTTCGTGATCGAATCAAGCTTTGTCTCGATCACCGGGCTGCTGATCGGCGCACTGACCGGCATCGTGCTGGGCAACAGCCTGGTCGGGGCGTTCTTCCCTCAGCTAGACCGCTCGATCGTGGCGATACCGTGGGGGCAGATTGCGCTGATCGTGCTGGCAACCTACCTCTTCTCACTGCTGACGACGATCCTGCCGGCGTGGCAGGCCGCCCGGATCTATCCGGCCGAGGCGCTGCGGTACGAGTAGGCGAAGGCAACGGCTAAGAGAAAGGCGGGCACAAGGTCCGGCGAAGAAGCGTTCGCCGCAAATGGCAGCGCAAGTGCGCCGGACCTTGTGCCCTGCAGTACACGATCTAGTCGTTGCCGTTGTTGATGGCCGGCAGCAGAACGCATTCCTCGCCGGTTAGGGCGCAGCGCACGGGGATCGGCGTGGGCGTGACCGTAGGAGTCGGCTCATTGGGATCCGGAGTCGGCTCAGCTCGGGAACGTCGGCAGCGGTGTCGGCACCGCATTGGGATCCCACAGAACCACGCCAAGGCTCTTGGTCTCGCCTTCGCCAGTTTCGCCCTGATACCACAGCATCGGATCGCCCGTGATGCTGACATAGACCGACGGATAATAGACGCTGTTCGAGTCCCACTTATTGGGCTCAAGGCCGACGACTGGATTCAGCGGATCCTTGGTCCAGCTGATGCCGTCAGTGGACCAGGCGTGGCCGATATAGCGCTGCAGCGTGCCACGGCTGTAGCCTTGATACCACATGTCATAACGGGCGCCGGTCCACAGGACGGAGGGCGCAGCTATCTCGCCATTGTCCCAAGTGAAGTCGCCGCCAAGGCTCACCACCGGGCCGATGTGCTTGGCCCAATAGATGCCGTCGGGCGAGGTGGCATAGAAGATCTGGTTGCTATTGCCGCGGCCGGCGTACCACATGTAATAGACGCCAGCACGGTAGATCACTTGGGGCGAAACGACGCTGGTGTCGTCCTCCCCGACGGCGCTGGGCCTGAGCACCGGGTTGCCGGCGTACTTGGTCCAAGCTATGCCGTCAGGCGAGGTGGCATAGCCAATATTGTAAATGCCGCGGTAATCGCGGCCGGCATACCACATCTTCCACAGACCTGCCCCGACGTCGTGCCAGATCGATGGGGCGCTGATGCCGTGTGACTCCCAGCCAGTCCCATAGCGCAGGACAGGCTGGGTACCATAACGCGTCCACGTGATGCCGTCGGGCGAGGTGGCGTAGCCGATGTTTGTACGCTGATCGATGGTGCCATTGCCGGTATACCACATCCGGTACATGCCCTCATAAACGATCTTGGCGGCCGTGACATTGGAGTTGTCCCAGCCGCTTGTGCTGGGCCTGAAGATCGGGTTGCTGGGGTGTTTAACCCAAGCAGCGTCCGGGGCAGAAATGACGACTGCGAGCGGCGTGAGCACGATGGCTGTCACCAGCGCAATAAAGAAATACATTCGCTTCATAGAAAGCCTCCCTGACTACGATGAAAACGGAGTGGTTACTTTTGGACCGCGTAAATCCCCAGCCGCTTGGCTGCGCAGCCACTCTGAATTCAAGGCTAACATCAAGCGAGGACGCTGTAACCGGCGGAATGTTGGATAATTTGGGGCGTGGCGGAGGTAGATTGTTGGAAAGAGAAGGAAAGGTATAAAGCAAGTTCAGCGTGCCAGGGCTGCTTTGAGCAGCCCTGGCACGCGACCAGATTACTTGGAAACCGGATTCTGTCCTGGTGCACAGGTGCCGCGCAGGAGTGCCCATTCTTCACATTCAGTGTTGTCGGCGAAGACGCACATACCGTACTCGCCACCGCTCGCATCCTGGCGAATCTCGAGCGTGCCGCCCTTGTCTTCGCAGTTGACGGATGCGGGATTGGGCATGTTGGCAGACGGGGCGGACTGCGGGGTGGCCTGGCCGGGCGTGCACTCGCCGCGGAAGTAGGCCCATTCCTCGCATTCGCTGCCGTCGCTAAAGAGACACATGCCGTACTCGCCGCCGCTGGCATCCTTGCGCATTTCGAGGGTGCCGCCGTTATCGGTGCAGAAGACTGAGGCAGGGTTGGGCATGCCGATAGCGGCGGACTCCTTGGCCTCGCCCGGCTTGCACTCGCCGCGCATGTAGGCCCACTCCTCGCACTCACTGCCGTCGGTGAACATGCAGTAACCGACCTGGCCATCGGTCTCGTCGCGGATCTCAAGCTTGCCGCCGTTCTGCTCACAGTAGACGGAGGCAGGGTTGGCCATCCCGGCGCCCTCCTGTGCCGCCTCCGGCGTAGCAGCCGCAGTGGCTGCGGGCTCGGCGGGTGCGGCCGCAGGTGCCGTGACCGGCTTGCAGCCACCCAGCAGTGCCGCCAGCAACACCAGACCCAAGAAGTATCACGAAGATTCGTCGCAGCATTGCGCGCTCCTTTGTACGTTGACAAACAGGAATAAAGCTTACAGTCCTGAGACGAAGTGTAAGGCCAAGAGTTCCCACGTCAACGGACAAATGTCGCTATCTTTTGCACCTAGTTCGCAAGCTCGATGACCGACAGGCCGGCATAGCCATCGGCCACGAAGATCCGGTTGTTGCGAACATCGACGTTCAGCGCCGTGCCCGGCGTGTCGTATACCATCTACCGGGCCCAGCGTACCGTCCTTGCCGATACGCCACGACGTAGACGCCGTCTTCGCCGGCGGGAAGGTACAGGCGGCCGTCGCGCAGCATGAGGGCACTTGCGGCAACGCCCAAGGCCAGCTGGTCGGTGACCAGTGGGAGCGCCGGGCGCCGACAGGTCGAGCGTAAAGAGGGTGCCGTCGTCGGTCAGCACATAGGCAGTTGAGCCCGGCGGCAGCGATGTAGCGAGCGGAGCCGGCGATGGGGATGCGCTGGAACGGCACGGCGGATGTAGTGCCCCCATAGCGTGCCGCCAGCACCCCCTGTGCGCCCGCCGCCACGAGCACGTAGGTGTCGGTCATGGCGGCGTCATGCATCTCGCCGGCCACGGCAAACAGCCCAACCTGCTGCGGCATACCAGTGGCGGCCGTGTCGTAGATGTGCAGCATCCCGGCCTGATCGGCGAGAAAGGCGAGGCGGTCGTGGGCAGCCAGGAGCCGGACGCCGTCGGACAGCGAACGTGTGCCGACGTCGACGGGGTGAAGAGGATCGGCGATATCCATCACCCTGATCGTGTCGTTCTCCCCGTAGACGTAGAGCCGATCATCATGGACGCGCACCATGGTGGAGTGCTCGGGCGTGCGGAAGAAGCCGACCCCTGCCAGGTTGCCTGTGGATCGCCGTAATCGACGATCGTAACGTCGCCGTCCATTCCTGTCGCCAGGTAGACGTAGCGGTCGAGCGCGGCAACGTCCGCCGTTACGCCCGGCACGCGATAGGCGCCCACTGCCGTTAGCAGTATCCGACATCTGAGCTGCGCAAGATATGGAAGCCACCTTCGGACACGTCGGTTGCCATGACCAACTTGCCGGCGCCTGGCAGTGCCGGTCACGGCTACGTCGGTTACCAGAGCGCCCACCTTGCCCGTGCTCAGCAGGCGCGGGTGACGGGGATCGGCCGCGTCGACGACGGCAACGCCGCTGGTGCCGTTGGCGACATAGACCTTGTCGCCGGCCACCTGCAGATTCTTGGTGTAGGTGGGGAGGCTGACACCGCCGACCAGCACGGGGGCCGCCGGGTCAGCCGCATCGGCAATCAGCAGGGCACCGGGCATGATGCTCAGGTAGAGATAGCGGCCGGCCACCGCCACACCTTCTACCGGTCGCGGGATGCCGGCGAAGCTGGTGAGGGTGGGGCGTTGGGGGTCGGCAACATTCACGATGCGGAGCCCGGTGGACGTGGCCAGGTAGGCGAAGCCGTCCTGGACCGCAATCCCCTCCAACTGCGAGCTGCGCAAGAATCCCACCTGCTGGGGGTGCAGGGGATCAGAGATGTCGTAGACAAACAAGCCGCCTTCTGGGGCAATGGCGAAGGCGTGATGGCCGGCGATGGCCAGGCCGTTGAGAGACTTGGACGGCGGGTGTGAAGGCAACCTGCTGAGGATGCGCCGGGTCCGTGAGGTCGATCGTCACCAGTCCAGATCGATTTGTGACGTAGGCGTAGCTGGCCATCAAGACGATGTCGTTGGCGGCGAGCGGCAGATAGGCAACGCGGCGTGGGTGCTGCACATCCTGGACATCCACGACGGCAAACTCGGCGCTGCTGCCGACAAAGGCGTAGCCGTCGCGTGCGGCGATCGGCGAGCGACGAGCCGCCGAGGTGGTTCGACGGATTGAACGTGCAGCCCGACTGTGGCTCAGCGGCGCTGGAGCCGCCAATGCGGCCGGCGCGCTGGTGGCAGACAATGCCAGTGTGACGGCAAGAACGAATGCTGTGATTGCTTTCATAGGTCGCCTCCTGAATGTGATGCCGAATTGCAAGAACTGCCTATGCTTCTTGTAGCACGCGGCGACTTGACAAACATGCGATTTCTTGACAGTTGTGTTTGCCAAATTTGTGCGCTACAATCTGCGCCATGCAAGCCTTTGACTACTCCCGAGCAACCACAATCGACGAAGCGACCGGCCTCTTACAGCAGGCACAGGGCCGGGCACGCATCCTCGCCGGCGGCACCGACCTGCTGGTGGCGCTGCGCGAGCGGCGGCTGACAACGGACCTGGTGATCGACGTCAAGTCGATTGCCGAACTGACGGCACTGCGTTACGACGCGGAGACCGGCCTGCACATCGGGGCGGCGACGCCCTGCTGGCGCATCTACGGCGACGCGAATGTTGCCCACCTATATCCGGGCCTGGTGGACGCAGTGCGCCAGATCGGAGGCGTCCAGATTCAGGGCCGCGCCAGCCTGGGCGGCAACCTGTGCAACGCCTCGCCGGCCGCCGACTCCATTCCGGCACTGATCGTCCATGCCGCCCAAGCGGAGATTGCCGGGTCCGGCGGGGCGGCGCATGGTACCGGTCGAGCAGTTCTGCACCGGACCGGGACGCACGGTGCTGCAGCCTGAGGAACTGCTGGTGGCGCTGCACCTGCCGCCGCCGCCACCGCACAGTGGCGGCGCCTATGTGCGCTTTACGCCGCGCAACGAAATGGACATTTCTGTCGTGGGCGCGGCCGCCTGGGTGCAGCTCGACGCAACGAGGGCGACCGCTTTGTGACGGGCCGCGTCGCCCTGGCAGCCGTGGCGCCTACGCCGCTGGCCGTGCCGGGGATCGAGAGCATCCTGGCAGCACAGCCGGTAAACGATGGGACGTTCGTTGCGGCAGCCGTCATCGCGCAGGAGGCAGCGCGGCCGATCACAGATATGCGTGGGACGGCTGAGTATCGGCGCCAGATCGTGGGCGTGCTGGTGCGGCGAGCGCTGGAGATGGCGGTTGACGCGTGCCAGGCAGGAGGGCAAGATGAACGGTACACAAATACGCAAACATGTCGTCACGGCCACGGTGAACGGCAACCAGGTCGAGTTTCTGTGCGAGCCGCGGCAGAGCTTGCTGGAGGTCCTGCGCGACGTGCTGGGACTGACCGGCGCCAAGGAGGGCTGCAACAACGGCAACTGCGGCGCATGCAACGTGCTGCTCGACGGCGTGCTGGTCAACTCCTGCCTGGTGCTGGCGGTCGAGGTCGACGGCTGCCGCGTGGACACGGTCGAGGGAATGGCGCAGGGTGGCAAGCTGCACCCGCTGCAGCAGAAGTTCCTCGAACACGCGGCGCTGCAGTGCGGCATCTGCACGCCCGGCTTCCTGATGGCGGCCAAGGCGCTGCTGGAGCGCAATCCCGACCCGACCGAGGCCGAGGTGCGCTACTGGCTGGCGGGCAACCTCTGCCGCTGCACCGGCTACGACAAGATCGTCCGCGCCGTGCTGGATGCGGCCGACGCCGTCGAAGCCACCAGTGCGGCATAAGGAAGCGCAGACAGGTTTGACCAATAAGGAGCTGGCGCAATGACGACTGCGACTAAAAACGGGACGGCTGACGGTTCCGCGTACAAGGTAATCGGCACGCGCCCGATCCGGCCGGATGGTGTGGACAAGGTGACGGGGCGCGCCATCTACGGGGCCGACGTGCGGCTGCCGGGCATGCTGTACGGCAAGGTGCTGCGCAGCCCGCACGCTCACGCCCGCATTCGGAGCTATTGACGTTGAGGCGGCTCTGAGACTGCCCGGCGTGCGCGCCGTCGTGACCGGAGCCGACCTGCCGGCCCTGGCCGACAGCATGGAGGACCTGGGCGAATCGGTTGTAAATATGCGCTACGCCAGCAACAACATCCTGGCCGACGACAAGGTGCTCTACTACGGCCATGCGGTGGCGGCGGTGGCGGCGGACTCAGTGCACATCGCCGAGGAAGCGCTGGGCTGCATCGTGGTGGACTACGAGGTGCTGCCGCATGTGCTGGATGGGCGGCGGGCGATGCAGCCGGACGCGCCGCTGCTGCTGCCCGAACTGCGCACCAACGAATTGGGCAAGCGGGGCGAGACGCCCACGAACGTAGCCGAGCACATTCGCCACCAGCGTGGCGACGTGGAGCAGGGCTTTGCCGCGGCAGCCGTGGTCGTAGAGCGCGTCTTTCAAAGCGCGACCGTGCACCAGGGCTACATCGAGCCGCAGAATGCGACGGCGCTGTGGAACCACGACGGACGCATATCAGTCTGGTGCAGCACGCAAGCGGCGTTTTCGGTGCGCGAGCAGTTGGCTGAGCTGCTGCAGGTGCCGGTGGCCGACATCGAGGTGACGCCCACCGAGATCGGCGGCGGCTTTGGCGGCAAGATCAGCGTCTACCTGGAGCCGCGTGGCGGCGCTGCTGTCGAAGAAGAGCGGGTGCCGGCCGGTGAAGCTGGTGATGACGCGCGCCGAGGTGCTGGCGGCGACCGGGCCGACCTCCGGCGCGTGGATGCGGGTCAAGATGGGGGCAGATGCGGCGGGACAGCTGACGGCTGCGGAGGCTGAGCTGGTCTACGAGGCGGGAGCCTATCCCGGCTCGCCGGTAGGGGCAGCGTGCGACGTCATTTTTGCGCCGTACAAGGTCGAGAACGTGCTGATCGACGGCTACGACGTGGTCGTCAACCGGCCGAAGGCGACGCCGTACCGGGCGCCGGGCGGCACCAACGTCGTCTTTGCCGGCGAAAGCGTGGTGGACGAGCTGGCGCAGAGGCTGGGCATCGACCCGCTCGAGTTTCGGCTGTGCAATGCGGTGACCGAGGGTGATCGCAGGCCTGACGGGCGACCGCTCCCGAGGGTTGGAGCAATCGAAACCCTGCAGGCAGCAGCTGCCCATCCGCACTATCGTGCGCCACTGGGCACGGCACGCCGCGGCACGAAGCGCGGGCGCGGCGTGGCGATCGGCCTGTGGTCCAACTGGGGCGGCCAGTCGAGCGCGTCGGCGGCAGTGAATCCGGACGGCACGGTGAACCTGGTCGAAGGCAGCACCGATATTGGGGGCAGCCGGGCGTCGATCGCGATGCAGTTTGCCGAGACGCTTGGGCATCGCGTATGAAAGCGTGCGCATCCAGGTGGTGGGGACGGCACACGTGGGCTACACCGAGGGCACCTACGGCAGCCGCACCACCTTTGGCACCGGCTGGGCCGTCTACGAATTGGGCCGCAAGATCACGGCGGAGATGTGTGAGCGTGCGGCTGAGCTGTGGGGTGTCGCCGCCGAGGATGTGCGCGCCGAGGGCGGCATGTTCTATGGGCCGGACGGCAAGGCGGAGAGCTTTGCGGAGGTGGCGGCACAGCTGACGAAGCCGCTGACCGCCTCGGCATCGGTGTTTCCGTCGGGGATTTGGGCCCGGGTTTTGCCGCCCACATTGTCGACGTGGAAGTGGACGTGGAGACCGGCAAGGTAGATATTCTGCGCTACACGGCGCTGCAGGATGTGGGCAAGGCGATCCATCCGGCCTATGTCGAGGGCCAGCTGCAGGGGGGCGCGGCGCAGGGAATCGGGTGGGCGCTGAACGAGGAATATGTCTACGACGAGCAGGGGCGGCTGCGCAACGCCAGCCTGCTGGACTACCGCATGCCCACGGCGCTCGACCTGCCGATGATCGACACGGTGCTCGTCGAGGTGCCGAACCCCGGCCATCCGTACGGCGTGCGTGGGGTGGGCGAATCGCCGATCCTGCCGCCGGCGGCGGCGCTGGCCAATGCCATCGCACAGGCGACGGGGGTGCGCATGGACGTGCTGCCGATGTCGCCGCCCAAGGTGCTGGCGGCGCTTAACCGTGCACATGGATGAGCTGACACATAGTGTGTGGGTGCCGGCCGTGCATCGGGATTTGACCGGTGGGGCTGAAGTGATAGAGGCAGCCGGTGGCGATGTGCGCAGCGTGCTGCTGGCGCTAGAAGCCCAGTTTCCGGGGTTGTGGGGGCGGCTGGTAGAGGGCGACAGGCTGCGGCCGGGTATTGTCGTCGCGGTGAACGGCGAAGTGAGCCCGTTGGGCCTCCGTCAGCGGCTTGAACGGGGCGAGCGAAATTCACATCTTGCGGGCGGCGGCCGGCGGATGCGTCTTGACGTAGGAGTGGCGTGAAAGCGAGCGAGAATTGTGGCGACCATGACGACGATTGACCCACTTGCCTCGTATACGCACGTTTGGCGCGCTGCTGCACTACCTGCGACGCAGCGCGCGGCTGACGCAGCGCGAGCTGGCGATTGCGGTCGGGTACAGCGAGAGTATGATCAGCCGGCTGGAGCATGACGAGCGACCGCCGGACGTAGCGACCATCCATGCGCTGTTCGTGCCGGCGCTGCACCTAGAGCGGCAGCCTGAGGTCGTGGCGCGCTTGATCGAACTGGCGAGCGTGGCCCATAGTGAGGGAGCAGATGAGCTTCGCAAGCAGCCTGACGACCGCAAAAGGCGCAACCTCTTGCCACGGCAGAGCCTTCCCCTGCGTCTGGCAAGCTTTGTCGGGCGCGAGCAGGACGTGCGCAATGTTGCCCGGCTGTTGGCAGAAAAACGCCTGGTGACACTGACTGGTCCGGGCGGCTGCGGCAAGACAAGCCTTGCCGTAGAGACATGTAGATGGCTAGCGGACATTGAAACGCCGGTTGTGGAAGACGGTGCGCAAGCCGGCCCCATGCCGTTTGACGAGCTCTGCCTGGTTGAGCTCTATCCTATCAGCGATCCGAACTTACTCGCACAGACGGTTCTGGCAGCGCTGGGGAACGAGGTAAGCGATCAGCAGCCCGCCTTGGAAACCTTGCTGGGAGCTATCCAGGGCCGCCGTGTGCTGCTTGTATTCGACAATTGCGAACACTTGGTCGGCGACGCAGCTCGCTTCATCCAGACGCTACTGCAAGGTTGTCCCAACCTACGGGTGATTGTCACGAGCCGCGAGCGACTGAGCATTGCTGGAGAAACTGTCTATTCAGTGCCGCCTTTACCTTGCCCACAGCCCGGCCAACTGGCCGAAGCGGCGGAAATGTTGGAGTATCCGGCCGTCCAGTTGTTCGTCCAGCGCTGCGAGGATATCTCTGCAGATTTTCGGCTGACGCCACAAAACGCGGGCTCAGTTGCCCAAATCTGCACGTTGCTTGATGGTATTCCGCTGGCGCTTGAGTTGAGCGCCGCGGCAACGGCCACGTTTTCCGTGCAGGATATCGCCCATCGCCTAAATGGGCACGTGCCCTCGGTGCGGCCAGGCTTTCGGGCGTCTGACCCGCGCCACGCGAGCATCGACGATACGGTGGCCTGGAGTTACAACTTGCTGTCTCCGACTGAACAGCGGGTATTGGCTATGCTCTCTACCTTTGTCGGCGGCTGGACAGCAGCGGCTATGCAGTATATATGCGCCGATCAGCCAGAGTGCGTCGCGTGGACACTGTCCCCGGGACCTGCAAGCGAACCAAAGGTTCGCCGGTCCCGGGGACAGTTTGTGTGTTTGCCGCGCCGGGGTCGTTGATCGATCGTGGACAGGTGGCAAGGCTGCAAGGAGAAGCCGAACTGGCAATTGCGTGCTTCAACGAAAGTATCAGGCTGTTCAGGGCTACACCCTTCCCTTATATGAGTGTTGCTCCACTCCTGTTTCGCGGGCAGGTGCACTTTGAGCAGGACGAAATTGGCGTCGGCCTTGGTGGACTTTCGCTGCTGCCTGCGCCTGGCGCTGCAAGATCCTCGGATTGGACTGGCCACAACGTCTTCAACTGCTTAGCCGGGATCGCCGAGATTGCTCGCCTGCGCGGCGGAGCGGTTCCATCGCCGCCAAGCTATATGCTAAAGCTGACTGCGATGGAGTCTGCCTGGAGCGGCAGCGGAGCATTCGTCCCCAGCCGCACGTAATGGCATTTTACGAACGCCTGATGGCGGCCGTGCCGCAGTATCCGTCAAGATCCGGCCTTCGAGGCTGCCTGGCACGAAGGCGAAAGGCTGTCGCTGGGAGAAGCTGTCCAGTTGGCCTTGGCGTGGTGATGAGGAGAGGCTGAGGATGAATCGCCCAGGTTCGACGCACGAAGAGTCCGGTTGGGACTGCTATGTGCGCTGAGCGCTGGGGCGGCTGGGTCAGGCGGAGGCGCTGCTGGCGACGGACTGGCGGGCCTGCTTCATCTGCAGCGCCTCGCGGAAGGTGACCAGGCGGCGGCTGCTGCTCGTCCCAGAGGGCGAGGCGCACGGTCTTGCAGGCTGGACCACAGCGTCAACTGCTCGACCCGCTGCAGGAGGGGATTGTCCTTGTGGCACTCCTCCAGCTTGTAGTTGGGAATGCGCGGGCTCAGGTGATGGATGTGGTGGAAGCCGATGTTGCCGGTGAACCACTGCAGCAGCTTGGGCAGCCGGTAGAACGAGCTGCCGTGCATGGCGGCCAGCGTGAAGTCCCACTCTGGGGTGTGCTCCCAGTAGGTGCGCTCGTACTGGTGCTGGACGTAGAAGAGCCAGGTGCCGACGGAACCGGCGATGACGACGACCGGCAGGTGAATCAGCAGCACCTTGTCAAAGCCGATCCACAGCGACATGGCTGCGACCAGCGCGATGATGGCCAACGTCGTTCCACCAGACGGATGCCTTCTCGCCATTGTGCCATTCGGGCTTGGCAGCGAGCGGGAAACGCTCGAGCACCAGGTAGTTGACAGCCGGGGCCAATCCGAAGAGGAAGAACGGGTTCCGGAAAATGCGGTAGGCCATGCGCTTCCACCAAGGAGCGGCCAGGTACTCGTCGACCGTCATCGTCCACACGTCGCCGATGCCGCGCTCCTCCAGCTCGGCGTGGTGGGCGTGATGGATGGCGTGCTGCTTGCGCCAGTACTTGTAAGCAACCAGCGTAAAGACGCCACAGACTGTGCCCGTGATGTCTGCTGCGCTGGCGCGACTTGAAAAACGAACCGTGGCCGCAATCGTGCTGGATGATAAAGATGCGCACCAAAAACCCGGCGGCGGGTATGGCGAGCAACAGGGTCAGCCAATAGCCCACGTAAACGAGGCTAAAGTACATGAGGACCCAGCAGAGGAACAGTCCGCCGAACGAATTGACCAACTGCCAGGTGCTGACCTTGACGTCCGGCGTCTGATACTTTGCGACGAGGGACTTCCAACCCTGGTAGTCGGCTGAAGTCTGGGCGGGTGCTTCTGAAGACATTGCTCACTCTCACCTTTTTGACACTAGAGACACAACCAAAAAACTTTGCAACAATTCTGCAAAGTTGCGACATACTAGCATTTTCGCAGCTTATGTGCAAGCTGATGTGGTGTCATTTCGGTATCGGTACAAATTGCTTTTATGCCGCCGTTACGCTAAAATTCACCTCTGCAATTGGTGCTCAAGTTGCGTTACGGAGAGGTCGCATAGCTCGGCCGAGTGCGCCCGTCTCGAAAACGGGTAGGGCTAAACACCCTCGAGGGTTCAAATCCCTCCCTCTCCGCCAGAAAACAAAGAGGCTGCGCTCATGGGCGCAGCCTCTTTATTGTTGCGGGTTTCGTGCTACGGCGCAGGCGGGGATGGTGCCACCGGGAAGTTCGGACAGGACGTTGGGCATGTACAGGTGCCAGTCACTGAGGCTGGGGTCCACGTAGGGAGCGGACACCGGTTTGCCACCTTGGTCGGCGAGGGCAGAGGAGTTGGCACAGCTGCCGAGGCTGACCTTGTCGATGGCGTTCCACATCTGCGAGCCCGCGCCGTTGTTGTAGACGTTGAAGTAGACGACGACGGTGCGCCCGCGATAGGCGGTGACATCGAAGGTGCGCTCCACCCACTTCTCGTCGCCGGCAAGCTTGTTGCGTTCGAGCGACGCCAGGTAGCCGTAGCTGGAGTTGAGCAGCAGGATCTCGCGATAGTCGACGCCGTCGGCCGCGCCGCCGCTGTAGCGGGCGAAGCGCAGGACGACCGGTGCCGGCGCGTTGGCCGGAATGGTGATCTTCTGGTAGGCAGACGAGTGCGCAACCCGGTTGCTCACGCCTGGCGGCAAGCCCTGGCTGACGGCACGCAGCCCGCTGTAGACGGGCGACGTCACATAGCGAGCCGGATAGGGAGTCGAGCCAAAGGACCAGCCGACCGCAGTCTCGAAGTCGCCGTTGACCAGCAGGTTGGTGCAGTTGGCCGGATCCGGCGTGGGCGTCGGCAGGGGCGTGGGCGTGACGGTCGGGGTGGGCGTGGGTGCGCCGGCGGGCTTGTAGCCGCCCATTTCGTAGGTTGTCGCCAGGGCGACACGGGCGATGCGCGCCGTGTAGTTGTAGTCCACGCGCTCAGGGAGGTCGCCCGTGTTGTGGTACCAGGGATTGCGGTCGCGGGCGATGGCGTCGTCAAAGAAGTTCTCGATGATCAGGAAGGCCGCGTAATCCTGGTCCCAGAACGAAGAGTGGTCAGAGAAGCGGCTGGCGGTCGTGCTCTTGCGCTCAAAGTTGAGGCCGAGGCCGTAACGCGTGTTGCGTTCCAGGAACTCGGTGCCGAAGGCATTGGACTTGGGCCCGCTGGCCGGTGTGGATCTCGACCACGCGATCGCCATTGCCGTCATAGCCCATCATGTCGAGGTCGATATAGCCGATCACCTGCTCGCCGCGGCCGCGCATCTGGGCGGCATACACCTTGCTGCCCCAGTGCCCCTGCTCTTCGGCGGTAAAGTGCACGAAGCGTACGGTAAAGTCGGGCTGGTAGGTCTTCAAGAGGCGGGCGATGAGCATCGTCGCCGCCGTACCGGTGCCGTTGTCGTCAGCGCCGGGTGCGGTGGTGTAGGGAATCTGCGAGATGCTGTCCAGATGGCCGCCGACCAGCAGCACCTTGTTCGGGGTCACGGCGCCGCGCACCTCGGCAATGACATTGCGCCCGCTGTAGTTGCCGTAGGTCCAAGGCGAGTAAACCACGGGGATTCCCAGGTTCTGGTAGTACTGATAGACGTAGGCTTCGGCGTCGCGGAGGCGATCCGAGAACGTATAGCGCGTGTTGAGGGTAACGGCCGTACCTCCAATTGTCACGGCCTGCTGGCCACTCAGGCCATCCACCATGGAGCGCAAGTCGGCTTCGGTGAGGCGCGGCAGGAGGTAGTCGACATTCGGATCACGCGTTGCGGTGACGCCTGCTGCGCCGACGAGCATACCCTCGGTTGTCGGCGGGGCGAGGGCGGCCGCGCTCAGCAGGCTGACGGGCACACCCTGCGTGGTCAGCTGCTCGACGAAAGCGAGTTCATTGTCGGTCGAGGTACGAACGAGCAAGGCCGTGGCGCCGCTGAAGAGCACGTCGCCCGCCGCTGTGGCGAGCTCCACAGCATTTTCGGCGGAGGCATCTACCAGGTAGTAGGCGCTGCCTGCTGTGCCCGGTTGGCCAGCCGTGTTGTCGTCGAGCAGAGTTGCGGCCACGCCGGCCTTCTGGAGTGCAGCAAAATCCTTGGGTGAGCCGCTGGCGACAAAGACGGTCCGATCGCCTTCCTCGATGGCGGCGTGGAGCACGGTTGTCGGCGGCATGGTGGCAGGCCACTGGCCGGCCGGCATGGCGATCGTAAAGAGCTGCGGGCCGAAGGCTGTATTCAGCTGGTCGTCGGATTGGCCCCGTCCGATCTGGGGGACAAGCAGCCCCACTGCCAGTGCGATAACGGTTGCGCACGCAAGCAGCAGCGGACAGGTAGGGGGTGCGCAGGCGGAAGGATCTCAACATGGTAGGAACTCTCCTTTGCAGTGCCGCCGGCAGCATTGCCGGCAGCGGTGACGTCGGCGTTGGTTGAGGCCAACTGTAGGGACAGCGAGTAACAGCAGCTGACAGCTGCGTAGCTGCGCCCCAATAGCACTTCGCAAGATTACCACTAAACAAGACGTTAAAGATACGGATAAGTCACGTGCAATTTGCAACAGCTGAATGTCAGCACCACGTTAGGTGAAATAGGCGAAGATAGGGTATGCTTGCGACCTATGACGGCCGGCATTCCGACCACGCCATCCCGTACCAGCAGCACCTTATTGGCAGCAGCAGGACTGCTGGCAATTGCAGCGGCGATTGCGCTGCTGCCGCTGCGGCAGGTCGTATTGGTCGCTGGCGCCGTCACTGCTGCGCTGCTCGTGCTGCGCTGGCCCTGGTTGATCCTCCTGCCCCTGGCGGCACTGCTCCCTGTCACTTCCAGCATCCGGCTTGGTCCGGCCAGCATTACCGACCTGCTGTTGGCAGCAGCGGTGGGGCTTTGGTTTGTGGACGGCGCACGCCGCCGCACGCTGACTCTGCACGGGTCGCCGGTTATTGCGCTGGTGGCAGTCTACGCGAGCGTATTGATTGCATCTGCGTGGGGCGCGGCCAATTTCGGGGAAGCGGCGCGCGAGGTGATAAAATGGGTCGAATTGCTCGTTTTACTGCTGGTGGCGCCAGCCTTGCTGACACACGAGCAGGCGCCGTGGGTCGCCGCCGCCCTGGTGTTGGGGGCAATGGCGCAGGCGATCTTGGGACTTTACCAGTTTATCTTTGCAGTCGGGCCGGAGTACTTCGTCCTGCTAGGACGTTTCATGCGCGCCTATGGCTCGTTTGGACAGCCCAATCCGTTCGGCGGGTACATGGGTCTGTCGCTGCCGGTGGCGCTCAGCCTGGCCATCTGGGCCTGGCAGGAGATCGTACGTGGACGGGCGGTACGCTGGCAGGCGTGGGCCTGGGCGGCGTTCTACAGTGTGAGCACGGCGTTGATTGCAGGGGGCCTGCTGGCCAGTTGGAGCCGGGGCGCCTGGCTGGGTGCAGCGGCCGGCGTGCTGGTCGTGCTGGTGCTGCGCAGCCGGCTGGCGGCCATCCTCAGCGGGTTGGCAGTTCTGCTACTCCTGGCGGGGCTGCTGCTGGGCGCGTTCAGCCCGGACGTCGTACCGGCGCCGATCGCGCAGCGGCTGGCGGATATTCCGGCGTACTTTGGCTTGACCGATGTGTTGAGCCAGCCCGTGACGGACGAGAACTTTTCCGTGCTCGAGCGGGTGGCGCACTGGGTGGCGGCGCAGCGGATGTGGGCGCTGGCGCCGTGGCTCGGAGTCGGGCCGGGCAACTATGCGCAGGTCTATCCGACAGGTACGGCTGCCGCAATGGGAAGATGCCTTGGGTCACGCCCACAACATCTATCTCAACGTGGCAGCGGAGACAGGGTTGATCGGGCTGGCGGCGTACCTGGCATTGATGGCAACGGCGCTGGTATTTGTGTGGCGGCAGCTGCGGGCAGCGGGACGGACTGCCACGACCTATGGCCGCTGGCGTGCGGCACTGATGGTAGGTATACTGGGCGTTCTTGTCCACCTATGCGTACATAACGTCGTGGACAACTTGTTTGTGCAGGGAATGGTACTTCAGGTCGGTCTATGGCTGGCCTTGGCACATGTGGATCGCAACGCAGAGTGCGCTGGGCGATCGTCAAACGAATAACCACTGGAGTATTGTGTTGAGCGCATTGTCATCGTTACCGATCAGCGAGACCAACCGGCGTGAGGTCAAGCGTTTTGCGAAGTTTGCGACCGTGGGCGTGGCCGGCATGATCACCCATCTCACGATTGCCAACGTTTTGAACTTCGGCTTTCATTTTCCTGACGCCTCGGCGAACGCGATCGGCTTTATGACCGCCGTCCTGCAGAACTACCTGCTCAACTACAACTGGACCTTTGCCGACCGGCGCTATACGACGACAAAGGCACGCTGGGTGCAGGTAAGCCAGTTCTTCGTCGTCAGCATCATTGGGCTCGGGCATCAACACGATCGTGCGCGAAGTCGTGAGCCACCTGTTGTATCCATTCTGGCAGACGGTGTTCCACAACCCGATGCTGGCCGAGGTCGTCAACTACAACTTCTCGATTGCGGTGGCCATTGGCGTCGTCCTGTTCTGGAACTTCATCGTCAACCGGCTCTGGACGTTCCGTAACAAGTAGCCCGGCTGGGGAGCTGGCATGGCCACTGTCGCCATCGACTATACCCCGGCGATTCGCCAGCAGGCGGGCATTGGCCGCATCATCCGCGGGCAGGTTGCCGCGCTGCTCGCCGCGGCTGAAGGTCTGGACCTGCGGCTGTTTGTCGTGGGGCGGGTGGACGACAGCCGAGCGGCGGCAGTCGCCCCTGCCACTGCACACGACGCCCCTCGACGAGCGCAACATGGTGCGGCTTTGGCACCGGTTGGATCTGCCGCTGCCGCGCGTAGAGTGGTTCACGGGCGGCCCGCTCGATCTCCTGCACGCCACCGACTTTGTGCTTCCGCCGAGCAATGCGCGGCGCGAAGCTGCTCACTGTCCACGACCTGGCTTTTCTCTTTTATCCCGACGCCGCCATGCCCAGCCTGCACCACTACTTGAATGTGGTGGTGCCGCGCAGCGTGCGCCGCGCCGATGCCCTGGTCGCCGACAGCCATCACACGGCGCAGGATCTCAACGAGCAGTGGCAGGTGCCGCTCGAACGCATTACAGTCGTGCAGGGGGCAGTCGACCACGCGCACTTTCGGCCGGTACACGACCCCCAGCAGCTAGTCGAGGTACGGCAGCGCTATGGATTGGGCGAACGCCCCTACATCCTGGCGCTCAGCCGGCTCGAACCGCGCAAGAATTTCGTGCGGCTGATCGAGGCATTTGCCGCAGCCCGGGCAGAGGCGCGGCTGCCGCACCGGCTCGTCATCGGCGGGCGCAAGGGCTGGCTCTACGAAGTCGATCTTTGCCCGGGTGCAGGAGCTGGGGCTGGCAGAGGACGTACTGTTTCCCGGTTTCATTGCCGACGCCGATTTGCCTGCCCTCTACAGCGGGGCGGCGTTCTTTGCCTACCCTTCGCTGTACGAGGGGTTTGGGCTGCCGATCGTGGAGGCGATGGCGTGCGGTGCGCCGGTGCTGACGAGCGACAACTCGTGCCTGCCGGAGGCGGGCGGACCGGGAGCCATCTACGTACGGGCAGAGGACGTCGACAGCATCGCCGAGGGGATCGTGCGCCTGGCGACCGATGCGGCGCTAGCGGCGCAGCTGGCAGCGGCCGGGCAGGAACATGCAGCGCACTTCACCTGGGAGCGCAGCGCACAGCAGTTATTGTCGGCCTACCACAAGCTGTTGTAGTCTAAGCAAGAATAAGCGGCGGGATCGAGCGCAATAAAAGGGCTGAAAGGCAACGCAATGATGGTGCAAAAGGGTGGTTCGCCCGAGTTTGAGGCGCGCACCGCGGGCGAAACAGCATTAACCCTCACGATGTTCACCCAACCGGAGCACTCCAACAGCTTGGGCAACGTGCATGGCGGCGTGATCCTCAAGCTCTGCGACGAGTGCGGCGGCATCATTGCCGCGCGCCATGCACGGCGGCCGGCCGTGACCGTCACCATCGACAGCGTCAACTTCTTGCAGCCGGTGCTGTTGGGACGGCTGCTGCACGTGCACGGCCATATCACCTGGGTGGGGCGCACCAGCATCGAGGTAGCGATGCGGGTGGAAGCCGAATACCTGCTGACGGGCGAGCGGCTGCTCACCAACGATGCGTACTTTGTGTTTGTGGCGCTCGACGAGAGCCGGCGCCCGGCGCCAGTGCCGCCGCTGCTGCTCGACGGCGAGCAGGCGCTGGTGGACTTTGAGGCGGGCGAGGCACGCCACCAACGGCGGCTGGCGGCGGCGGGGCGGAAGTCCTAATGGCACGCGAGCCGCACCGAATGAATTCGGTGCTAGGAGATGCGAAACCCACTAAAGTGGGTTGGGTGCTGCGGGTGCTGCTGCCGCTTGGAGCACTGCTGGCGTTTTGGGGGTATGTGGGGCCGTGGGTGGACCACCGCGTGGCGGGGCTGGCGATCCTGGGGCTAGATCTTGGCGAGTACGTGAAGTTCCTGCCGCTAGTGCGGGGCGGAACGACGAACCTGTGGCGGGAGGGGTTTTACCTGCCGCTGGTCGCGATCAGCCTGGCGTTGAGCCTCTGTACCTGGCGGCAGGAACTACGCTGGCAGCAGCGCCTGGTCGCATGGCCGATGATCGCATTGCAGGTGATTTGGCGCCATCGTGGCGGCGCTCAACATGCTGCCGCCTGCCTGGACGCCGCAGCGGATGCTGACGCCGGAGTTTCAGCAGCAGCTGGCGGCGATCCTGCTGTGTTTGGCGGCAGTGGCCTTTGGTCCCTTCCTGGCACTGCTGCCGCGGCTGGTTACGGGCGTGATCGTCATCCTGTTGAGCGCAGTTGCCGCCGTGGTGCCGGTCACGCAGTTCTTGCGCGTGCTGCCGGAAATCGCCACTCTCTACAACCACAATCTTGTCCCCGGTTGGGGGATGTACCTGATGCTAATCGGCCTGGCCATGCTGGCAGTGCTGGGTGGGCTGCTGGCGTTTGCCAGGACGGCAACACAATCGGCGGCCGGCCTCGCATCCGCCATAGCAGTGGGCAACAAGGCATAGCCGAAAGGAGCTAGCGGCATGAAACTGGGCGCTATGAACAACCCGCGCATGCACTTGATGAAGGAGATCGAGCGCATTGCGGGGCTGGGGCTGGACTTTATCGACCTCACCATCGAGGCGCCAGCAGCCACGCCGGAAGGGCACGATTGGCAGGTGGTGCGGCAGGCGATTGCGGACGCAGGGTTGGAGGTGGTGGCGCACGCGGCGCCCTACCTGCCGATCCACAACGCCTCGGCGCTGGTGCGACAGGCAGCAATCGACGAGCTGCGGCGGTGTATCGACGTAGCGCAGGTGCTGGGGGCGCCGTTCTGCACGACGCACTTTCTGGGCTGGCCCAGTTTTCTGGACGAGGACCAGGGCTACGAGTTCTACCGCCAGGCTTACACCATTCTCGGCAAGCACGGCAGCGAGTGCGGCGTGGCGGTCACACTGGAGAATGGACCTGCAAACCGCCACCAGCTCAAGTATTTCCGCGAAATATTCTTCCGCCTGCCGGAGCTGAAGCTGACCTTTGACATCGGCCACGGCAACGTCGAAACGGCGCGCAGCATGACGCGCGATTACCTGTTTGCGCTGCGGGACCGGCTCGTGCACATCCACATGAGCGACAACGACGGCAGCGCCGACGATCACCTGCCGTTTGGCGCACCCAAGCGTGGGAGCATCAACCTGCCGCACGAACTGCGCGTGCTCAAGGACTTCCGCTACGACGGGACGATCACGCTGGAGATCTTTGGGCACGACCGCTGGCTGCGGGCGAGCGCGGAATTGGTGCGCGAGTACTGGGCGAAAGGGTAACGGAGATCGAGAATCGTGCGAGGCGCTGCCCACAAGGTCCGAGGTTTATCGGAGTGAATCGGGACAGCGCCAGGCACGAATCGGGCAAGCTAGCTGCCGCTGGCCGGCGGCAGGTCGGAGATGCTAACCGGGGCAGGCGTGGGAGTGGGCAGCAGCAGCGACGATGCCTGCGGTGCCGGGGTAGCAGTCGGCAGGGGCAGGCCGCCGTCGGCAGTTGGCGTGGCAGCGGGCATTGCTACTGACTCAGGCGTTGGTGACGGTTCGACGGCGGGCGGCGGACTGCCGTCTGCGGGCTGGGCCGCGGCGTCGGCGGGAGTTGGCTGGGCACCATCGGCAGGAGCAGAAGCGTCTGCGGGAGCAACTCCGGCAGCATCCGGGTCTACGGACGACAGGTCGAGCGTTGTGCTGGCCGTGTTAAATGTGACGCCGGCCGGGCAGCGGCTGGCAGCGGGTGGTGTCCTGGCGGTTGGCATCCACCATGGCAGGGGCTGACCAGATCCCTTCAGCGACGGCGCGCACGTGAGCGGGATCGGCGACGCGCAGGACCGATGCGCCTTCAGCTGTCGTGTAACTCTGCAGATCGATTAGACCCAGGCCGCCGGCGCGCACGCTGCCGGCGTCGAGGTTTGTGCCCCAGTTCATCAGGTCGAGCATATCGAGCACGCTCAGGTCAGTCGTGAACGTGCTTTGGAACGCGCCGTACAGCTCAGGGAACTTGGCCAGCAGGTTGGTCTTGCTGACCTGGTCGCGCAGGGCCCAGAGGAACTGGCGCTGGCGGCGGTTGCGCCCGATGTCGCTCTCGCGATAGCGCAGGCGCACAAACCAGTAGGCGGTATCGCCATCCATCCACACGTCGCCTGCGGGCAGCGCAAAGTAGTCCCAGGCGTTGGTGTTGAGGTTGAAGATCGGCTCGTAAAAGGGGCAGTCGAGATGCACCGTCACGCCGCCGACGGAATTGACGACGTCGATAAAGCCATCCATGCGCACGCGCACCCAGTGGTTGGTGCTGATGCCAAGCATGTTCTGAAGCACCTGCGAAACCAGGCGTGGACCACCGCCGCCGGGGCTGGCCTTCTCGCCGATGAAGTCCACCTGGTTGATGCGGCCATAGCCATAGCCGGGAATGTCGACATACGTGTCACGCGGGATGCTGAAGACGGCAAGCCGGTTGTTGACGCGGTCGACGCCGACGATGATCACGACATCCGTGCGCCACGAAGTCCAGCCCGGCCGATGGTCGGTGCCCAAGACAAGGTAGTTGTCGGTCTTGCTCCACTCAAACGAGGGGCCGGTCGGGGCAGGCAGCGGCGTTGGCGCCACGGCAGGGGCAGCACCGACCAGCAGGGCATCCGGCTGGGCGTTGGCGGCGGCCGTCTGCGGGAAGAGCGCAGCGCTTACGGAGAAGGGACGCACCGGCGGCTTGGGTGGCTTGTAAGTCCTCGGCATTCAGCGCGGGAATCGGGTCGACTGCTGTCTTTGGTAATCGCTAAAGGAGGTTTCGGAAGCGCATCCTGGGCGGCCTGCTGAACGCCTGCTTCGCCGGCAAAGATGCTGGGGCCACACGAACTGATGAACAGCGATAAAACCAGCATAACGCTGGTCGCCTTCCACCAACGCAACGACATAAATTGAGGACTCCTGGTGCGGCCGACGCGACAAGGGGCGTACCATGCCGGCTCGCTATAGACTATTCACGCGCTGATGCCCCGACATTCTGTCGGCGGCCAAAACGGAAGTAAGTTTACAAAGGGTACGGGTTTTGAGCAAGAATGAGGGAGGGTGAATGTCCCCGGGACCGGCGAAACCTTCAATTCGCTTGCCGGTCCCGGGGACATGATCACGACGGCGGGTTTAGCCGGGGCACTTCACGTCGGTTTCCTTGTCCAGGAGGGACGGCGTGGTGAAGAGGTTCTTGGCGGCCTCGGCGATCTTGGGCCAGTTGGGGTACCAGACCCACATCTGGCCGGCATAGCCTTCCTTGATCATGCTGGGGTCGTTGACGACAAAACCGTGCACTTTTTCGGCGTCCAGGCCCAGGGCGAAGCGCACCAGCTTGATGGCGTCACGCAGCCCCAGGTCAGTCTGCACGTGGTCGTTGAGCGCCTGGTACATGGCCGGCACACGGGGAAGCAGGTTCTCGTTTTGGATCTGGCTGCGCACGGCCCAGGCAAAGCGCTGCTGGCGGCGCTCGCGTTCCAGGTCGCCGCCGATCAGGCGGCTGCGGACGTAGCTGAGCGCCTCGCCGCCGTTGAGCCGGTGGACGCCCTCGTCGAGCGCCAGAGGCAGGCCGCCCTGGTCGTAGCCTTGGGGATCGTAGAGCGGGCAGTCTACCTGGATCTCGACGCCGCCCATGGCATCCACCAGCTTTTTGAAGGCCTCGAAGTCAAAGCGAATGTAGTGGTCGATGGGTACGTTGATCTTCTTTTCGATGATCTGGCTGAGCAGCTTGGGGCCGCCGCCGTTGGGTTCGTCCTGCTCGCCGAGGTAGTCGATGACGTTGATCTTGTTGCCGCGGTGGTTGGGGATCTCGTCCACGTAGATATCGCGCGGCAGCGAGATGACGCCCACCTGCTTGGTCGCCTCGTCGATGGCAAGGATCATCATTACATCCGTGCGCCAGTTGGGCGTATCCGGACGGCGATCGCTGCCCAGCAGCAGAATGTTCGTCGTGTTCTGCAGCGAAGGTGCAGCAGCGGCTAACGGCACTCGGCTTTTCTGGCGGTTTGACGGCAGGCTGTTGAGCCTGTTCGCCGGCCGGGGCTTTGGGGGCTGCCAGCGCAGCACCGGCAGTCGTTAACAGCAGCGAAAATACGATGAGGAGCGAAAACAGCACCTGCATTGGAGGGCAGCGCGTGATCGGTACGCGTGTTCATGATCATGATCTTTCCTGCCTACTGGCCCCCCAGCTTGGCGTCGACTGTTCGATTACTTTACGTCAACTGCGCTGCCGGCGCAGATCGGCGTAGACACGGGCGGAAGCGGCATAGTGCCACTCGCCTACTTCCCAGAACTCCTGCAACATGCGCTGCCCGGCTCGTTCGTACACCAATGCCTGGTGCACCATCTCCAGCTTGTCGGTGTCACGAACGAGCCGGGCTTCCGGCGTGGCTGCGCTGTTGTAGTCCTCCCACAGGCGTGCGTACTTGTCTCCGTTGGCGACCGCTCCCAGTATGATCGCCATGGCCCTGGCCTCCGCTGCGTGCTTCACCTCTTTACCCAGCAGTTCCGTGCTGCGCTTGGGCAGGTCGGTGAGAAGAGCCTCGGCCAGATCGTGCACCACTGCGATAGTGACGATCTGGCCGACATCCAACGGACGATCCAGGCCCTCTGCCGCCCAATCTTCGTTGATCGTCTCGGCCAGTCCGATGGCCAGCAATGCGACGGCAAACGAGTGGTCGGCAACCGATTCACAAGGTACTACGCCATTTAGCAGCCAGCCAGTGCGGGGCAGCCGCTTGAGGACGTTTACATGCTCAAGATACTCAAAAATAGCTGCCATGTCTATAGAAAAATCACGAAATCAGGCAACAAATTGCGCGAGCTTGCGCAGCGCGTCGTTGCCGATCCGCACAGTCGTATAGTCATCGCTGCCGCCAAAGCGCAGACCGGGCAGTTTCTACGCCGATTTTCTCCGGCAAGAGCCAACCAGGTCTCGCCGCTTTGGGTACCAAAGACACCTTCGTCACTGCCGGCCGTGCCGATCAAGGCAAGGCCGATAGCGGCGCCCGCCTGATGGCGCGCTTCCTGTGCGGAAGCGGCGGCGGCACGCTCCATCATCTGACTATCCGAAATCGAGGCAGCTTGCGCATCGGCGAAGGCGGCGCGCACCTGTTCGAGGCTCACCACCTGCTGCAGAAGCACCGGGTTGTACTGTGGATCGGCCTTGGCCAGCCGCTCGGCCAGCGCCCCGCGCGTGTTGCTCTCTACCACGGCCAGCGTTACGCCTGGCCTGCTCTGCAGCCGGCGCAAGCAGTTTGCCCACCAGCACAGTCTCATAGCTCTCGCCCGGCGTGGTCGAGTAGATAAACTCGCCCATGCGCTGGCGGATGGTCGCTTCGGCGCGGTCGAGCAGTTCCTCGGCCTCGGCGGCTGTTTCGGCCCGCGCGGCGATGCGAATATCGCACTGGCCGGTGTGCGCCGCCAGACCCGTTGTGGGGTTGGCGGCATGCATAAAGTCGTCCAAGATCACGTCGATGGTGCTTTCGCCGATGCCAAGGGTGCGCAAGATACGGCGGCGGATAATGCCGGTTTCGCCGGCCTTGCGCCGCAGGTACGGCAGCACGGTGTCGGCCATCAGCCGTTTCATCTCGCGCGGCACGCCCGGCAGCGCAATGACGGCGCAGCGTTCCGTTTCGACAATAAAGCCCGGCGCGGTGCCGATCGGGTTTTCGATCAGGATCGAATCCTGCGGCACGTAGGCCTGCTGGATGTTGTTCTCGGTCAGCTGCGATCCAAAGCGCTCAAAACGCTGCTTGAGCGTCTCCAACGCCCCTTCATGCAGCACGAGGGTGCGGCCGGTGGCATTGGCGATCGCCTGGCGCGTGATGTCGTCTACCGTCGGCCCCAAGCCGCCGGTCACGATAATGGCGTCACAGCGCTGCATGCTCTGTTCGATGACGCCGCGCACGCGCAGTTCGTTATCGCCGACCGTCGTCTTATAGTAAAGGTTGACGCCTGCTTCGCGCAGCTGCTGGGCGATCCACGCGGCATTCGTGTCGACGATGTCGCCCAGCAGGATCTCGGTTCCGGTGGTTACGATTTCAGCGATGATGGCCGGCATGGGGCTACATCATCAACTGTGCTTGGGCGCGCACCGACTTGAGCTTGTCGGCCACATCTACGGAGTTGCGCCCGCGGAAATCGTCTTCCAGCTGCCGCAGCGCCTCGATGAAATCGGAGTCGATCAGGCTGCGGTTTTCCTCCAGCAGCTTGCGCACGGCGCCCTTATCCTGGGCGTTGACAAGCTGGTTGATCAGTCGCATTTCGGGCGGCATGCGCTCCTGCAGAATGTCGAGCGCGGCATCGTAGATTTCACGCAGGCGGCGGGCCGCAGCCGTGGCGTTGCTTCTCTCCGCACGTTCGATATTGCCGGCCAACAGGCTCAGGAAAGTCTCGTCGATAGCGTCGGCATACTGGCGCAGTGCCTCCGCGGCATCGGGAGCCTCAAGGACGGCCTGCAGCACTTCCTGCACCTGGGCGGCACTTGCCTGCATGCTCTGGCGCTGCTGGTCCTGCAGCTCGGTGACAAGGGCCCGCAGTTCCTCCAGCTTCTCCCGCTCGGCGGCATCGGTCGTCTGGTCGATGCGCTCCGACAAGCAGAGCAGGAACTGGTAGTCGAGGATGGGCCCCAAGGAGACAGCCGCGGAGGTGACGATGTCGCGGCCGTCCTCGCCTTCCCAGGCGCCCAACAGGATGTCGAGCACATCCTCACGCGTGGCAGTCGGCGGGATCGATTCGAGCAGAGCCGCGAATCTTGTCCTGCAGCGCCTTGATCTCCTTGCCGGCGTCGGTCTTGGCCAGCAAGGCATTGCGCAGCGTCATCATCTGCTGCGCAGCCTGGGGATCGCCCTGGGTGCTGATCATCACGGCCAGCCGGTCAAGGAGGCCAAAGAACTGGCGGTCGATCAGGTCGGCATAGCGGGCGATGGCGATGTCGAGCGCCTGCTCGTCGTCCACCAGGCGCACGAGGTTCTGCAGGGCATCGGTCTGGGCGCGCTGGCGGCGCAGCATCTCGGGCGTAACACCCTGGAACTCCCACAGCTTCTCGATGAAGCGCTGCCAGTCCATGTACTGCTTGGGCGTCAGCATGTAGCCGCGGCGCTGTTCCTGCGGCAGCCGGCGCATGAGCGCCTGGGTGAGGTCGCCGATCAGCTTCTGGCGCTGGACATCGTCCATGCCGCTTGGGCGGCGTATAGACGCCAAGGAAATCGTGGCCCGGGTCGTGCACCATGAGCGGGGCATTGAGCGCGCCGCCGGCGCCGCAGTTGGAGCACATGGCCATGTTGACCTGGCCGCCCAGCAGTGCGCCCAGCAGTTCGGGGTTGGCGCCAAGGTCGATGATCGAGAAGATCGGCACGACATAGGGTGTGCCGCAGCTGGGGCACTGCACCTGCGCGCCGGTCGGCGGAAACAGAAACTCCTGCCCCCGGCCGCGCCGGCTGCCGCGTTGGGGGGCTTCCGCCTCTTCGGCGCCGGCCGCTACAGCTGCATCGTCCGCAGGCGCAGTCTCGGCCGGGGTGGGCAGCTGCTGCTCTCTTCTTCGCTGCGCTTGCGTGCATAGCCCTTGGGCAACTCAATGCCGCTGCTGCCGCTACTGCCGCTCGCTGCTGCCGCCCTGCGGGCGCTTATCCTGGCCGGGTAAGAGTATTCCACTCATGAGAGTACATCGTCCTTTATTACTCGCGTTCGTCCGCAGCGCGCGGCTGCTCAAATAGAGAGACAGTGTACCGCAAAGCAGCGGATGGGCATAATGTTTGCCCGGATCATGCTATAATCTACGGCCATGACCAACGAACAACAGCATCACTGGATCAAGCCAGGCATTCGCGGCCTGCCGCCGGCAGACCCCTTCCGCGTAGAGATGCACCGGCACCGGCTGCAGTGGAACGAAAACCCCTACGAGTTTCCCGCCGAACTCAAGGAAATCGTGCTCCAACGGCTGGCGCAGGCGGGTTGGGCGCGCTACCCATTGGGGCTGCGGCCGTGGTCGCTGATCGAACGCATTGCGGCGTACCGCGGGGTGCGTGCCGATCAAGTGGTTGCCGGTCCCGGCTCGTCCGACCTGATCAGGCTGATCATGAGCTGTATTCTGCACGCCGGCGACAATGTGGTGCTGCCCAGCCCGACCTTTCTGATCTACCGTCCGGGCGTGCGCATGGTGCAGGCGAACAGCGTCGACGTAGCGCTGGCGGCGCAGGACAACTTCGCCCTGCCGGTGGATGCAATTGATTGAGGCAGCGGAAATCAACGAAGCGCGGCTGGTCATCGTCTGTGCGCCCAACAATCCCACGGGCACCGTCTACGCGCATCGAGGATCTCGACCGTATCGCGGCCGGCTGTCCCGGCCTGCTGCTGGTGGATGCTGCCTACAGCGAGTTTAGCGGGCAAGACTTCACGCCGCTGCTGGCGCATGACAACGTGCTGCTGCTGCACACGTTCAGCAAGCTGTATGCAATGGCCGGCGTGCGCGTCGGCTACGTGCTGACCAGCGCCGTATTTGGCAGGCCAGCTGCAGAAGGCCGTCAGCGATTTCCCGTTGAGCGTCTTTGCCGAGGTGACGGCCGAGGTTGCACTGGAGCACAGCGACCGGTTTGCTGCGTCACGAGAGTTAATACTACACGAACGCGAACGCCTGGCAGCAGCGCTCAACGAGATAGCCGGGGTGCACGTCTACCCCAGCGGCACCAATTTCTTGCTGGTCGAAACCGAATCGCCAAAAACAGCTCGCTGCTCAAGCACTTACTACACGAACACAGCCTTTTAGTATCCGATTTGGCTGCCTATCCCGAGTTGGGAAGCTGTGTGCGTGTCTCCATCGGCACGCCACAGGAGAACGAGCTGGTGCTGCGCGGCTTCCGCGAGTTCTTCGCACAACCAGAATAGCCGGCGATATTCGTATAGAGAGCGCTCCCGCACAGAGAAGCCAGGCAGGTGCAGGGTCCTGCAGCACGCCTCGAACTGCGGCCTCAGTGTGGTCTGTAGGGCCCTAAAATTTGTATTGCTTTTCGCTGTCCGCATATAATAGCAAGGTTGCTCGGGTGGGCCTTTGCCATCCGGCGCGGCCTGTCGCGGACGATCCACCCCGCCCCCTCAGGGTTAGCCCGAACAGGGCATTTGATGATCAGATGGAGTAGACAAGGAACGTATGCGAAACAACACAATTGCCCTGGTTGTAATTTTCATCCTGGTGGCGCTGGCACTCTACGTCGTGCTGCCATTTCCCCATCCAAGCTGGCTCGTCCGCTCGGAGAATGCCGGCTACGGCCGACAACTTTGCCGGCCTCAAGCTGGGGCTCGACCTGGAAGGCGGCACACAGGTCATGCTGGAAGCCGACGTAGCCGAAGGCCAGACGCTCGCCGCCGGCGCGCATCGACACCGCCAAGCGCATTGTCGAAAACCGCGTGAACGGCCTCGGCGTTTCGGAAGCCGTCGTGCAGAAGCAGGGCGACACCCGCATCATCGCCGAACTGCCGGGCGTCAGCAACCCGGACCAGGCGGTCGAGACCATTCGCTCGACCGGCCAGCTCGAGTTCGTCGACCCCAAGGGCACGACGCTCCAGCAGGGCATGATCGTCAACACGACCAATAACCCCAACGCCGTGCAGGAAGTACAGGCAGCAATTGATGCCGGTACGCGTGAATCGGCGCCGATCCCCTATCCGGACCAGGTGTTCGAGACGGCGATGACCGGCGACGTGCTGCAGACGGCCACGGCGCGTGCCGACCAGTTCGGCAAGTGGGAGATCGCCTTCCTGCTGAGCAACGCCGGGCAAGGACAAGTTCTACAACTTCACCAGCACCCACATCGGCCAGCCCATGGCGATCGTGCTTGACGGCGTCGTGCTCTCGGCGCCCGTCATCAACGCCGCCATTCGCGACCAGGGCGTCATCACCGGGCAGTTCACCCGTGAAGAAGCCGAGTCGCTGGGCGTGCAGATGCAGTATGGCGCCCTGCCGGTGCCGCTCAAGGTGGCGGACATTCGCACGATCGGCGCCACGCTGGGCCAGGATTCGATCCAGCGCAGCCTGATCGCCGGCTTGATCGGCGTGCTGGCCGTCATGATCTTCATGGTCGCCATGTACCGCGTGCCCGGGCATCATCGCCGACGTCGCCCTGATCTGCTACATCCTCTTCAACCTGGCCATCTACAAGTTTGTGCCGGTGACGTTGACGCTGGCGGGTATTGCCGGTTTCATCTTGTCGATCGGCATCGCGGTGGACGCCAACATCCTGATCTTTGAGCGCACCAAGGAAGAGCTGCGGTCGGGCCGCTCGCCCCGGCTGGCGGTCGAAGCCGGCTTCAGCCGTGCCTGGTCGGCCATTATCGACAGCCACATCACCACGCTGATCGGCTGTCTCGTGCTGTACATCTTTGGCAATACGTTTGGCGCCAGCATCGTCAAGGGCTATGCGCTTACGCTCGCTATCGGTGTTGCCTTGTCCCTGTTCACTGCTGTGTTCGTCACCCGCGTCTTCATGCGCGCCCTGCTGGGCACCCAGATGAAGACCGAGACGGCGCACACGATTGTCGGTTACTAATTAGGAGCGCGCCATGCATATTGTCGAACGACGCAACTTGTGGTTTACCATCTCGATTATCGCCATCATCCCCGGCATCATCTACATGATCTGGTCGCTGGCGACACACGGCACGCTGCTGCCGCTGAGCATCGACTTTACCGGCGGCACGGTCTGGGACATGCGTTTCCAGCAGGCCGTCGAGCCGGGCGCCGTGCGCCAGGTCTTTGTCGATGCCGGCTATGACGACACCTCGGCCTTTACCTTTGAGAATGGGCAGGCGGTCGAGGTCAAGTTCAAGCCGGTAGACGCTGCCGCCAAGGAACAGCTCAAACAGGCGATCACGACCAAGGTCGGGCGCGTTTGAAGAACTGCAGTATCGCAGCCTGGGGCCGACGATCGGCGGCGAAACGGCACGTGCGGCCGTGCTTGCCGTCGCCATTGCCGCCGTCCTCATTCTGCTCTATATCGCCTGGGCCTTCCGCCAGGTGCCGCACCCCTTCCGCTTTGGCACGGCGGCCGTCATCGCCCTTGATTCACGACGTGCTGGTCGTGATCTCATTTATCTGCATCATGAACTGGATTGCGGGCTGGGAGTTTGACGCTTTGACGCTGACGGCCATCCTCACGGTCATCGGCTTCAGCGTGACCGACACGGTGGTGGTCTTTGACCGCCTGCGCGAGAACCTGCGCCGGCACCGGGGCGAGAGCCTGGCCGACGTCTCCAACCGCAGCATTCTGGAAACGGCTACCCGTTCGATCGCCACGCAGATCACCGCCCTGCTGGTGCTGACCGCCCTGCTGGTGCTGGGCGGCGCCACGCTGCAGCAGTTCGTCGCCACGCTGATCGTCGGCTTCATCTCCGGTATGTACAGCTCGATCTTCAACGCGACGCCGATCCTCGTGGCGTGGGATGAGAAGGCGCTGTTCCATCGGGGCAGGATCCCGTCGGCCAGCAGCAACGGGCGACCGGTTGCCGCCTGATATTCCCTGTTGTGTACAAAGACGGCGGAGCGGACAGCTTCGCCGTCTCTTTTTAGCCAGATTGGGTGTGCTAGACAATGCAAGAGGCAACACGCATGCCCGCAGCGCAGCGCATGCAGGCATTGGTTCTGACCGCCGCAGGATTGGAACTCCAGACAGATCGCCCTGTGCCGGCGCCGCGTGACGGCGAAGCACTGATCGCCGTGCACCTGGCCGGCGTCTGCGCCACCGACATCGAGTTGACGCGTGGCTATAAAGGCGGGTTTCGCGGTATACTGGGACATGAATTCGTCGGGACAGTTGCCGCCGCCCCGGGCGCCGATGAGTGGGTGGGGCGCCGCGTGGTGGGCGAGATCAACGTCGGCTGCGGGCACTGTGACCTGTGCCGGCGCGGGCTGGGGAAGCACTGCCGCAGCCGCACCAGCGTCGGCATCATCGGGCGCGACGGCGTGTTTGCCGAGTATCGTCACGCTGCCGGTAGCCAATCTGCATGCAGTGCCGGACACGGTGACAGACGAGGAGGCGGTATTCTGCGAGCCACTGGCGGCGGCGTTTGAGATCCTGGAACAGGTCCAGATCGATGCCGCGACGCGTGTCTACGTGCAGGGTGACGGCCGGCTGGGGCTGCTGTGCGCCTGGGTGCTGGCCACAACAGGCTGCGACCTCACCGTCATTGGCCGGCATCCCGACAAGCTGGCCTTGCTGCCGCAGAACGAGCGCTGCCGTGGCGTCGTCAGCTCGGCCGAAGCGCTGGCGCAGCTGGGCCAGCAGCCGGCAGACGTCGTGGTCGAAGTGACAGGCTCGCCGGATGGGTTTGCATCGGCACTGCAGCTTGTGCGGCCGTCGGGTACACTTGTCCTCAAGAGCACCTTTGCCGGACGCCTGCGCGACTTTGATGTCAGCAGCCTGGTGGTGGACGAGATCACGCTCGTGGGCAGCCGATGCGGCCCATTTGACAAGGCGCTGGCAGCATTGGAAAGTCACGTCATCGACGTACGACCTCTGATCACTGCCTGTTATCCGCTTCAGTGATGGGATCAAGGCGTTCGCCCATGCGGGCCGTAAAGGCGTGGTCAAAGTTTTAATCGCCCCCGGATCCCAGCCAGATTTCAGTTAACGGCAAGGAGAGCACCATGCCGGCCGAACGATTACAGAAACTGATGGCGGCCGCCGGCATCGGCAGTCGCCGGACGTGCGAAACGCTAATCAGCGAAGGTCGCGTCCAGGTTAACGGCAAAACCGTTACCGAACTGGGTGTCAAAGCCGATCCTGCTCGCGACCGCATCATGGTAGACGGTAAGCGGCTGGAATTCCAGCCGCAGCACATCTACTACAAGGTTCACAAGCCGCGCGGCGTCATCAGCGACATTGGCGGCGACGAGGTGGACCTGCGCACGGGCGAACTGCGCCGGACGGTAGACGACCTGCTGCCGCCGCGGGCACAATCGGGTCTTTCCGGTTGGCCGGCTCGACCTGCACAGCGAAGGATTGGTGCTGCTGACGGACGACGGCGAGCTGGCGAACCGGCTGACACACCCGCGCTACCAGCACCCCAAGACATACTATGTGCTGCTGGGCGAACAGCCTACCCAGGAGGCATTGGTGCGGCTGCGCAACGGCGTCGACCTGCCGGAAGGGCGCAGCGCGCCGGCGGAGGTCATGATCGTCGGCTACCTGCCTGCCACGCTCAAGCTCAGCAAGGGACCCAATGAGGGCGTATGGCTGCGCGTGGTGCTGCGCGAGGGCAAGAAGCGGCAGATTCGCCACATGACGGCGGCAGTCGGCTATCCGACCTTGCGCCTGCTGCGCTGGTCGATCGGGCCCCTGACCTTGGGGGACCTGGAACTTGGGCAGGCGCGGCCGTTGACGACGGATGAGATCAACGCGCTGCGCAAGATGGCAGGGCTGACCACGATCAAGGAAACCAGGGCGCCACAGCGAAAAGGCAGCGGCGCCGGCAGAACAGGCAGCGGTAAGGCAAACACCGGCAGGGCAAATACAGGCAGACCCAGCGCCGGCAGACCTGGTACCAGTGGACGTGGTACCGGTGGACGTGGTACCGGAAGCGCCGGTGCGGCGACGCCCACGGGGCCGGCCAAACGGATCCGCCTGGTGGCGGGCAGCAAATCCACGGCGAGCGCAGCCAGGTCCCGGAACGCAAGCCGCCCTGCAGCCAGCCAGCCCAGGAGACAAACCCGCAACGAGGTCCGCTTCGGGGTCCCCTGCCAGGCCTACGTCGGGGCCGACGACAAAATCAATCACGATAAAAGGCCCAGCCAAGGGTCCTGCCAAGGGTTTTGCGGCAAATCGACCACCATCCAACAAGCCGGGCGCCAGGGGAACGAGCGGCGGCCCGCCCAAGTCACCCAAGAAGGAGCAGCGCCGTGGCTGAGGCCGTGCCGCTTCCGTCGCCAAGCACGACACCAGAGAACGCTACTAAGGTACTGGGCACTCAGGGACAGGACAGGGTGTCGCTGGGTGCACGCGCCGGCTGCCTACGCCCGGCCATCGTCGCCATCGACGGGCCGGCGGGCTCCGGCAAGAGCACGATCGGCTTTGCCGTCGCCGGGCTCTGCAGCTTCCTTTTCTTCGATACGGGCATCATGTATCGCGCCGTGACGCTTGCCGCCCTGCAGCGCGGTGTCGCAATTGAAGATGAGAGCGGTGTCACGGAGTTGGCCGAGACGGTACACATCGACCTGGCAGCTCCGGGCGCCGGCGACGAGGATGGACGCCAGACGACCGTCCTGCTCGACGGCAACGACGTGACCTGGACGATCCGCACGCCGATCGTCGACAAGCACGTATCGCCGGTGGCGGCGTATGCAGGGGTGCGGGCAGCTTTGACCGTGCAGCAGCGCCGCATCACGCAGCGCTACGGTCGGGGCGAGGCCGACAAGCCGGGAATCGTGCTGGTCGGCCGTGACACCGGGACGGTGGTAGCGCCCGATGCCGCGGTCAAGATCTATATGGATGCATCGGCCGAAGAGCGCGCCCGCCGCCGCCATGTCGAGCTGGCCGGGCGCGGCCAGGTGGCTGCGTTTGAGAATGTCCTGCGCGATATTTTACGCCGAGACGAGATCGACTCGCACCGTGCGGTTGCTCCCCTTGCGCGCAGCGGACGATGCCGTCCACGTCGACACGACGCGGTATGTCGCCGCAGGCAGTAGTGGCGGCGGTCCTGGCGGCAATTCGCCGGAAACTGGAGGAGCAGGGGTGTTGACGCGCGAGCAGCAGCTTGACCTCTTCTACTGGATGCAGCTGACGCGCAGCTTTGACGAGAGCATGGTGGCGCTGTGGAAGCAGGGCCGTGGGATGGGCGGCACCTTCAGCCAGCGCGGCCACGAAGCGATCAGCGTCGGCGCCGGCTATGCGCTGGCGCCTGACGACGTGGTGGCGCCCATGCACCGCGACCTGGGCTGCTACCTGCTGCGCGGGATGACGCCGCGGCGCATCTTTGGCAACCTGCTCGGCCGCGCCAACGGCGTATCCGGCGGCCGCGACGCCAATCTGCACGGCATGGGCGATCTAGACCTGGGCATCGTCGGCTTTATCAGCCACCTGCCGCATTCGCTGCCGGTCGCGCTCGGCATGGCGATGAACTTCACCTACCGCGGCGAGCCGCGTGTGGCGCTGACCTTTACCGGCGACGGGGCGAGCAGCGCCGGCCTGTTTCACGAGACGCTCAACATGGCAGCGGTCTTTAATGCCCCGCTGGTGGTGATCGTCGAGAACAACCAGTACGCCTATTCCACGCCGCTGGAGCAGCAGATGAAGGTGCCGGACATCGCCTGCCGCGCCGAGGCCTACGGCATACCGGGCGTGGCGGTCGACGGCAACGATGTCGAGGCGGTCTACGCCGTCGTCGGCGAGGCCGTCGAGCGGGCGCGCACCGGCGGCGGGCCGACGCTGATCGAGGCCAAGACCATGCGCATGCAGGGGCATGCCATCCACGACGGCTTTGAGTACGTGCCCCGCGAACTGCTGGCCGACTGGGAGGAACGCGATCCCGCTACGGCTGTACGCCCAGAAGCTGCTGAACGACGGCGTGGCCGGCGACGAAGAGCTGGCGGCGATCCGGGCGCGCTGCGAAGAGGAGGTTGCGGCTGCGCTGGCAGTATGCCGAGGCGAGCCCGCTGCCGGCGCCCGAGACAGTGACGGAAGGAGTGTACGCGCCATGACCACCGCAGCCGCCAACACACCGCCAAGCGCGACGGGGAGCAACTTTGGTTTCGGGGGCATCGACGACGCCGCCGGCGATCGCACCCTTACCTACATCGCGGCGATCAGCGAGGCGCTGCGCGAGGAGATGCGCCGCGACCCCAACGTGCTGCTGATGGGCGAGGACATCGCCGGCAGCTTTGGCGGCGCGTTCAAGGTCACCAAGGACTTCGAAGCCGAGTTCGGCGCCCGCCGCGTGATCAACATGCCGCTGGCCGAGCTGGGCTTTGTCGGCGCGGCCAGCGGGATGGCGCTGATGGGGCTGCGCCCGGTGATCGAGATGCAGTTTGCCGACTTCATCTCCTCGGCCTTTGACACCATCGTCCAGTTTGCCGCCACCGCGCACTATCGCTGGGACGGGGCCGTGCCGTGGGTGATCCGCGCGCCGACCGACGGCGGCATTCGCTCCGGCCCCTTTCACAGCCAGAACCCCGAGGCCTGGTTTGTGCACACGCCGGGGCTGAAGGTCGTGGCGCCGGCCACGCCGGCCGACGCCAAGGGGCTGCTCATCGCCGCGATCCGCGACAACAACCCGGTCATCTACTTCGAGAGCAAGCCGCTCTACCGCTCGCTCAAGGGCTATGTGCCGCCGGGCGAGTATGTCGTGCCGATGGGCGTGGCGCACATGGCGCGCGCGGGCGAGCGATCTGTCGATCATCACCTATGGCGCGATGCTGCACGAGGCGCTGGAGGCGGCCGAGCGCCTGGCCGCCGACGGCATCGAGGCCGAAGTGCTCGACCTGCGCACGCTCAAGCCGCTGGACACGGAGGCGATCCTCGCCACGGCGCGCAAGACCGGCAAGGTGCTGGTCGTCCATGCGGCCAACCAGCTGGCCGGGATCGGCGCCGAGGTGGCGGCGCTGGTGGCCGAGCAGGCCTTCGAGTGGCTCGACGCGCCGGTGCAGCGGCTCGGCAGCCTCGACACGCCGATCCCGTTCAGCCCGCCGCTGGAAGACGCCTACCGTCCCGACGCCGCGAAGATCGAGCAGGCGGCGCGCGCGCTGGCGGCGTATTAGTGCCTTTTGGAAGACGGCTCCAGGAAGCCCGCTTCCAGGAGAACAGTCCTCCTGAGGACGAAACCGGCTTTGGCCGGTTGGTGCGAGACCGAGCGGTTTCGCTACAGCAAGATCGTGGATCGATGGCCTATGCCTAGCAAGAAGATTACGCCCCCCAATTCTGTATATACGTTGAAGGTCACGCTGCGCGGGGTGAAGCCGCCGATCTGGCGGCGGCTGCAGGTGGCGGATACGACGACGATGGCGCAGCTGCATGCGATCATCCAGGCGCTTGATGGGCTGGGAGGACGAGCACCTGCACCAGTTCACGATTGGAACCGAGGTGTACGGCGAGGCGTCGGTGGAGGGGTACCGGCGCGTGCGCGACGAGAAGCGGTCACGATCTGGGCGAACTGGTGCCGGCGGCGCCGGCGAAGTTCGCCTATCTCTATGACTTTAGCGTGAACTGGGAGTTTGAGGTTGCGGTGGAGGAGATTGCGCCGCCGGTAGAGGGCCAGGTGCTGCCGCTGTGCATCAAGGGCAAGCGCGCGGCGCCGCCAGAGCACATCGGCGGGGCGTGGGGATACCAGGCGCTGCTGGAGGCGCGGGAGAATCCACGCCATCCCGAACGCCAGCGGTTTGCCGAGCTGATTGCCGCCTATGATCCCGGATGCGGTGGATATGGACGCCACCAACCGGCGGTTGAAGAAGGTGAAGTAGCGTGAGCCACGAAGGGCACGAAGCGGGTGACGGAGTGGGCAAGAAGACAGGCAGGAGGGCGGCGTACTGCTGCTTTCCTGCTACGAACTGGGCCACCAGCCGCTGAGCCTGGCGTGGCCGCTGGCGCTGCTGCAGGAGGCTGGGATCGAGGCTACCGCTGTCGACCTGGCCGTCGAGCCGTTTGCGGCCTACATCGCACGCCACGTGCGTTTTGCCGCGATTGCCGTGCCGATGCATACGGCCATGCGGATCGGCGTGGATGCTGCGCGCCGCGTGCGCAAGTCCAACCCCCGCGCGTTTATCGCCTTCTATGGCTTGTATGCCTGGCTCAACCGCGACTACCTCCTGGGCGACGAAGGGCTGGCGGACGCAGTCATTGCCGGGGAGTACGAAACGGCGCTGGTGGCACTCGCCCACACCGTTCTGAGCGGCGAAGACCCGGCGGCGGTTGCAGGCGTGACGATGCGCGGCAGCCCGGCTGAGCCGCAGCTCGTGCGGCTGGCGCTGCCCGTGCCGGCGCGTGACTGGCTGCCCCCGCTGGAGAACTACGCATATTATGTCGACAGCACGGGGGCAAAACCAAGCGGCTACGTGGAGGCATCACGCGGCTGCCTGCACACGTGCCGCCACTGCCCTATCGTTCCGGTCTATAACGGACGCTTTTTTGTCGTACCGGCCGCAACGGTGCTGGCGGATATCCGCCAGCAGGTGGCAGCCGGCGCCGGGCATATTACGTTTGGCGACCCGGATTTTCTGAACGGGCCGCGCCATGCCCGCGAGATCGCACGCCAACTGCATGCCGAATTTCCCGACCTCTCTTTTGACTTCACGACCAAGGTCGAGCACATTCTCGAACACCGCGACTTGATGCCCGAGTTGGTCCGGTATGGTGCGACGTTTGTCGTCTCGGCGTTTGAGGCGACGAGCGACACCGTGCTGGCAAAGCTGAACAAGGGCCACACCGTCGCGGACATGGACGCCGCACTCGAGGTGCTGCGCGCGGCCGGGCTGCAGCCGCAGCCGACCTTGATGCCGTTCACGCCGTGGACGTCGCTTGAGGATTACCTGGACCTGCTGCGCTGGATCCGCAGCCGCGGCCTGATTGCCCATATGCCCGCCGTGCAGCTGTCGATCCGGATGCTGATTCCGCCTGCCAGCGCCTTGCTAGCAGACAACGCCGGCGCGCCGTGGCTGGGCGAACTCGACGCGCCCAACTTCACCTACCGGTGGACGCACCCCGATCCAAGGATGGACGAGCTGCAGCGCCAGGTGACATGCATCGCAGAGCAGGCGGCGGATGATGACCCATATACGGCGTTTGCCGCCGTGGAGCGTGCCGCCTATACTTTGGCCGGTCTCACACCACCGGCCGCTGAGGTCGCGCCGGTTGGCGCCGTGCCGCCGCCGCGTCTCAGCGAACACTGGTTCTGCTGAGCGGAGCCCACGCACGACCAGTTGGGTCGTTAATGCCGTCGCTTCTATAAGTAGTAACAACCGATCTGCTCGCTGCCAGGGAAAGGTTTGCTGCTTCGATGCCACCTGATTCTTCGCGCAGGGTCGAAACTGATTATGCTGCACCGGCAGCTCCAGCAATATTAGCGACGAAGCTTTATGTGCCGCCGCTGCGCTCCAGCGCCGTCCGCAGGCCGCGCCTGGTGGCACGGCTAGACGAAGGGCTGGAGCGCAACCTGATCCTCGTCTCTGCCGCCGCCGGCTTTGGGAAAACCACCCTACTCAGCGAATGGGCGGCGGAACTGCGGGCGGCCCGTTGCCTGGCTCTCACTAGACGAAGGGGACGCCGATCTCGCCCGTTTTCTGACCTACCTCGTGGCAGCGCTGCAGACAATTGCGCCGGATATTGGCAGCGGCGTGCTGGGCGTACTCCAGGCGCCGCAGCCGCCGCCGATCGACGTGATCCTGACCGCGCTGCTCAACGAAGTCGCTGCGATCCCGCACCCCTTTGTGCTCGTCCTGGACGATTACCACCTGGCGGACGCCAGGCCGGTCGACGACGCGCTCAGCTTTCTGCTCAAGCATCTGCCGCCGCAGATGCGTGTCGTCGTCGCCACCCGCGAGGATCCCGCGCTGCCCCTGGCGAGGATGCGGGCACGCGGCCAGCTTGCCGAAGTGCGGGCCGCCGACTTGCGCTTCAGCTTTGACGAGGCCGCTGCGTTTCTCGACCAGGTGATGGGCCTGAACATCTTGCCGGAGGATATTGCCGCGCTGGAGACGCGGACCGAAGGGTGGATCGCCGGCCTGCAGCTGGCGGCGCTTTCCATGCAGGGACACAGGGACACGGCTGGCTTTATCAAGGCTTTTACCGGCAGCCATCATTTCGTGCTGGACTACCTGATGGAGGAAGTTCTCGATCAGCAGCCCGCCGGCATTCAGGCCTTCCTGCTGCGCACGTCGATCCTGGATCGCATGTGCGGGCCGTTGTGCGATGCCGTGGTGCACGAGGATACCGGGCACGACACCGGCCAAGATATGAGGAGCTCTGGACAGGCAACGTTGGAATACCTCGAACGCGCCAACCTGTTCGTGATTCCACTGGACAACGAGCGGCGCTGGTATCGCTATCATCACCTTTTCGGCGACTTGCTGCGGCAGAGGCTGCGCCAGAGCGCGGCCGCAGCTCGGGGAGTCGGGGCACGAGCGTGGCCGAATATCACGTCCGCGCCAGCGGTTGGTTTGAAGAGAACGGCCTGGAAGTCGAGGCATTTCAACATGCCGCTGCCGCCGGCGATGTTGCGCGCGCCGAACGGCTGGCGGAAGGCAGGGGGATGCCCCTGCTCTTTCGCGGCGCGGTGGCGCCCGTACTCAACTGGCTGGCATCGCTGCCCGCAGAGGTGCTGGACGCCAGGCCCGGGCTGTGGGTCATGTATGCTTCGGCGCTGATCTTTGCCAGCCAGCTGGCGGCCGTCGAACCGAAGCTGCAAGCGGCCGAGGCGGCCCTGCAGGGTCGCGAACCGGACGAAAGAACGCGCGACCTAGATCGGACATATCGCCGCCATCCGGGCGACGCTGGCGGTGACGCAGCACGACGTAGACACCATCGTCTTCCAGTCACGCCGTGCGCTGGAGCACCTCAATCCCAACAACCTGCCGGTGCGCACGGCCACGACATGGACCCTGGGGTATGCCTACCACCTGCGGGGCGACCGTGGCAGCGGCGGGCCGCGCCTACACGGAGGCCATCGCGATCAGCCAGTCCATCGGCCATTTCATCATCCACATCATGGCCACCCTCGGCCTGGCCCATGTTCAGGAATTGGACAACCAGCTGGGGCGGGCCGCCGAGACCTACCGGCAGGTGCTGCGACTCGTCGGCGATCCACCACTACCGGTGGCGTGCGGGGCGCACCTTGGCCTGGCGCGCATCTTCTACGAGTGGAACGACCTTGCTGCCGCCCATACAGCATGCGCAGCAAGGCGCCCACCTGGCACGCCAGCTGCCCGATACAGACCGAGTCGTGGCATGTGACCTGTTTCTGGCCCGCCTGAAGCTTGCCCAGGGGGACGGGGCGGACGCCGCAGTGCTGGCGGCGACAGCCGAGCAGGCGGTGCGGCTCCAGCACTTCGTACAGCGCATACCGGACATGGTGGCAGTTAAGGTGCTCCATCCTACTGGCGCAGGGCAATCTGGCAGCTGCCGCAGCGGCGGCCGACACGTTCGGGCCCTCCAGCAGCCAGGCCCGGGTGCTCATTGCATTGGGTGACGCACAGGCGGCGCTGGCAGTGCTGGAGCCTCTGCGGCAGCAGGCAGAGGCGCGGCAGTGGCAGGACGAACGACTAGAGATCCTGATATTGGAGGCAGTCGCATTTCAGGCCGGCGGCGCACACAGCGAGGCTTTGCAGGTCCTCCAGGTGGCGCTGGCACTGGCCGAGCCGGGCGGATTTGTCCGCAGCTTTGTCGACGAAGGGCCGGCGATGGCGCAGCTGCTGGCGGCGGCAGCTGCGCGCGGGATCATGCCCGCCTATACGGCCAAGCTGCTGGAGGCCTTTGCGGCAGAGGAACGAACGGGTCAGGCGGAGCGGCAACCGGCAAGTGCAGCAGCAGAACAGCTGCTTGTCGAGCCGCTCAGTCCCCGCGAAGTTGAGATCCTGCAGCTCGTCGCAGATGGGCTCTCCAATCGTGAGATCGGCGAGCGGCTCTTTCTCGCCCTGGACACGGTGAAAGGGCACAACCGCAGGATCTTCGAAAAGCTCCAGGTGCAGAGGCGCACCGAGGCCATCGCCAAGGCGCGGGCGCTCAGCCTGCTGCCCCGCGGTAGGTGAAGCAACACCACCCCTGACACTTAAGTGTCTATACAGCCGCTCTGCCCTGCCGCTATGCTGCAGGCATCAATCACGCGCACGACAGGCGGGCCCGAACGGCCGCAGCGGGAACGACAGTATGCCAGAGACAAGCGATTTGAACCACGATGAGCCTTGTTCGTCCACAGTCTATGAGATCAGGCTGAGGGGGCACCTGGGTCCACAGTGGGCTGAGTGGTTTGAGGGTCTCAAGGTCACGTTGGAAGACAACGGCGACACGCTGTTGGCCGGCCCGGTCGCCGACCAGGCCGCGCTGCACGGGCTGCTCAAGCGCGTGCGGGATCTGGGCATGCCGCTGGTGTCGGTTGTCTGCAAGGATTGGTCGAGCTAGAGGCTGGGGAAAACGATGAAGGATCGATTGACAGTATGGTACGCATGGAAGTGGGTTTAAGAATGAAAGCAATTGTGACCGAGAGCTACGGTTCGCCCGATGTTCTGGAGCTCAAAGAAGTGGCGCAGCCGGCGCCGAAGGCCGACGAGGTGTTGATCCGGGTGCATGCAGCGTCGGTAAACGCGGCAGACTGGCACATGCTGCGCGCCGACCCGTTCCTGGTCCGCTTCGGCTCAGGCCTGCGCAAGCCGAACTTCACGATCCTGGGCGGCGATATCGCCGGGGTCGTCGAGGCGGCCGGCAGCAGCGTGACACAGTTCAAGGTGGGCGATGCGGTGTACGGGGAGATCGCCGGCAGCGGGTGGGGCGGCTACGCCGAATACGTCTGTGCGCCCGAGAAGGTGCTGGCGCCCAAGCCCACCAATCTCACCTTTGAGCAGGCAGCGGCCGTGCCGATGGCGGGGCTCACGGCCGTGCAGGCGCTGCGCGACCAGGGCAAGGTGCAGCCGGGGACAGAAGGTCCTGATCCAGGGCGCCTCAGGGGGCGTGGGCACCTTTGCCGTCCAGATCGCCAAGGCGCTGGGCGCCGAGGTGACGGCCGTTTGCAGCACCCGCAACGTAGAGAGGATGAGAGAACTGGGTGCGGACCACGTGATCGACTACACGCGTGAGGACTTCACGCGCAACGGGCAAAGCTACGACTTGATCCTTGCCGTCAACGGCTTCCGCTCGCTTGGGTGACTACCGGCGTGCGCTGGCCCCCAAAGGTACCTACGTCATGGTCGGCGGGGCGACGGCGCAGATGTTCCAAGCTCTCGTGCTGGGTCCGCTTTATTCGCTGGGCAGCCAGAAGAAGCTGGGGAGCATGACGGCGCATGCAAGCCAGGCGGATCTGCTCTATCTCAAAGAGCTGATCGAGGCCGGCAAAGTCACGCCGGTAATCGACCGCTGCTACCCGCTGGAGCAGGTGCCCGACGCCATCCGCTACATGGAGGAAGGGCACGCCAGGGGGAAGGTAGTGATAAAGGTGGTGTAGGGGAAAACGTTCCTGGCTCGCCGCACCGGTGTGAGTAGCAGCGAAGTGATGCTGCGGCGTGCCAGGATCGAGGCGTGCACTCTGTCGCGAGAGATTGACTGCCTCGACCCCGGCACGGCGCAGCGGACCTTGCCCCTACACGGTAGGTGTGCGCCGAGCCGGGGACGTTTCCCCAGCAGCCGGCCCCTACACCTCCAGCGGCGCCGTGTTCTCCTTGGTGACGGTAAAGGTCACGCCCTGCTCGGCCAGTTCCTTGACGAGGCGGTCGAAGAGCTTGCCGGTGATCACCTTTTCGGGCGTGACCCAGCCCTTGGCGTCGATGTCGCCGCGGGCGATCATGCGGGCCACGATGGCGCCGGTGAAGGCGGTGACGCGCGCCATCGAGGTAAAGCCGAGGGTCTCGTCGTAGCGGTCGAGCATGTCGACGCAGTAGCGGCGCGGCTGGCCGTGCTTCTCGCCCAGGGCTTCCACGCGGAAGATGGTGAGGTCGCGGTCGTCGTCGTTCATCTTGACGTGCGGGTAGAGGACGGCGTCCACCACGTGCTTGGGTGCGACCTGGGTGCCGCCCACGTTGACGGGCGCGAGGCTGAGGAGGCCGAGCTCGCGCAGCAGCGTCGCCTTGGCGCCAAAGCCGGGCCAGCGCACGGTCTTCTGGGTGCCCAGCTTGAGTCCCTGCAGCGCTTCCAGTTCGAGCAGCCAGGGCATGAAGCCTTCGTGCCAGGCCTCGACTTCGCCTACGCCGGGGAAGGTGAAGGTTTCGACGCCTGAGTAGCGCGGCACGTCGCGCAGGGCGCCATCCTCGGCGATGCGGGCCGGGAGCTCACGCAGCGGCAGGCGGTGGCCGCCAAAGACGATCTTGTACGCCAGCGGCCCGGAGGGCACGGCCTGGATGCCGCCGCACTTGATGTGCAGCTCGTCGACGCGGTCCAGCTTCTCTGCCGCCCAGCGCGCCATGATCTCCGTAAGCCCCGGTTCGACGCCGCAGCCGGGAACGACCAGGGTGCCGGCCTCGTCCACCAGCTGCTGCAGCGCGGGCAGTTCCTCGTTCGCGGGCCAGGTCAGGTCGACCCACGGCTTGCCGTGCCGCAGCGGCGGCGCGGACGCCAAGCGGGATCACCAAGGAGGGGAGCGCTGCCACCACGACGTCGTGAGCCCTAATCAGGGCCACCGCCGCTTCGTGGTCGGCCAGGTCGAGCACGGCGGTGTGGAGCTTGTCGCTCGGGTGCAGGCGGTTAAGGCGTGCCTGCGCCTCTTCGAGCGCGCGTCCATTTGCGTCGGCGAGCGTGACACGCTTGACATCCTTATCCAGCAGGGCATTGTAGGCGGCGGCCGGCCCCATCAAGCCGCTGCCGATGACGAGAATCTTCATGAGTCGACTACCTTTCGTGCGATGAAGGGATTGGGATTAGAGCAGGTGGGAGGATTGTAACGCAGCGTGCAGGCTTCCCGGAAGAGGCACCCTTCCGGGAAGGGGTGGCTGGGTTTTTGGCGATTGACAAATCTTGGCAGGTAAGGTAGCATGCGGGCAACTTCTGGCCCAACATCCTGGCTTCCCCGGCCTGACGTCAAATTTGGTGCACAATGATCCGCTATACGCTGACCCGCCTGGCCGGTCTGCTTGATGGTCTCTGCTGTTTCTTTCCATGATCACCTTCTGGCTGATGCACGGCGTGCCCGGCGGTCCCTGGGAATATGGCCAGCAGCTGATGTCCGACCAGCAGCTGGCGGCGATGCAGGCCCGCTATGGGCTCGACAAGCCGCTGTGGCAGCAGTACCTGATCTGGCTGGGCGGCGTCGTGCGGCTGGACTTTGGCATGTCGTTCCAGCATCCCGACGAGTCGGTGCTGGGGCTGATCGGGCGCACCTGGCCGGTGACGCTGCACCTGGGGCTGATGACCATCGTCCTGGCATTTGGCGTCGGCGTGCCGCTTGGGATCATCTCCGCCGTGAAGCAGAACACCTGGGTCGACTACCTGGCGACGATGATGTCGATCTTTGGGTTTGTCACGCCGCATTTCGTGTGGGGCATCTTCTTTATCCTGGTCTTTGCGCTCTATCTGAAGTGGCTGCCCACCGGCGGTTGGGAAGGGCCGCTCTACTGGGTGCTGCCGGTGCTGGCCTATGCCCTGGCGCCGGTCGCCATCATCGCACGCTACACGCGGGCCAGCGTCGTCGAGGCGCTGCGCGCCGACTATGTGCGCACGGCGCGTGCCAAGGGGCTCAGCCCGCGCACGGTGATGAGCCGGCACGTGCTGCGCAACGCCATGCTGCCCTTGATCACGGTGGCCGGGCCGTTGATCCCGGACCTGATTACCGGCTCGATCTTTATCGAAGCCATCTTTCGCGTCCCCGGGCTGGGCAGCTACTGGGTGACGAGCACCTTTGATCGCGATTACCCGATGATCATCGGCCTGACCATGCTGTGGGCCGTCTTGATTGCCATCACCTACCTGGTGACCGACATTCTCTACCTGTTCCTGGATCCCGCGGGTGCGCTATCGATGACCACTGCGCAACTTGACCTGGCCCCCGGTGCACCCACACGCGTGCTGCCCAAGCGCAGCTTCTATCGCGATGCCGCGCGGCGCTTTATGCGCAACAAGCTGGCGGTCGTGGGGCTCGTGATCGTCATCTTCCTGTTGATCATCGCCGTCTTTGCCGACGACTGGTTCCTGGCGCTGTTCCTCGGGCGCGAGCCGCAGCCCCTGATTGCCCACTACGGCTACGAAGAATCATTTATCGGCCCAACCGGTGCATTTCCCAGCCGCGAGTTCTGGATGGGGGCTGATCTCAACGGCCGCGACGTCTACAGCCGCATCGTCTACGGCGCACGCATCTCGCTGAGCATCGCCATCCTCTCGCAGGTGTTCGCCCTGGCGATCGGCCTGCCAATGGGGGCGCTGGCCGGCTGGCGAGGCGGCAAGACGGACTTTGTGATCATGCGCATCGTCGACGTGATGTCGGCGCTGCCCGTGCTGCTGCTGGCCTTTCTGATCATGCTGCGCATGGGCGCCAGCTACTGGAACGTGCTGCTGGCAATTTCGATCACCAGCTGGATCGAGATCTGCCGCCTCACGCGCGCCCAGTTTCTGAGCCTGCGCGAGAAGGAATTTGTCGAGGCGTCGCGCAGCGTGGGCGCCAAGTCCCCGCGCATCATCTGGTCCCACCTGCTGCCCAACTCGCTGGCGCCGATCATCGTCTCGGTCACGTTGGGCATCCCGCGCGCCATCTTTGCCGAGGCGGCGCTGAGCTTTCTGGGTGTGGGCATCAACCCGCCGACGCCGAGCTGGGGACAGATGATCGGCCGTGAAGGGATCGCCAACATGACCTATTTCTGGCACCTGGCGCTGTTTCCGGCCGTGATGATTGCATTGACTATGCTTGGCTTCACCCTCGTAGGGGATGGGCTGCGCGACGCGCTCGACCCCAAGATGGTGGAGGGGAAATAGATCTCATCTCAACCGCAACTCATTTGCGCAAACCGATTCGGAAGGAGACCTGCAATGAATCAACTGCGTTTCAAGCACCCGCTGCGGATGGCGGTGCCCGGGCTGATGGCTGCCGCTGCCCTGCATACTGGCCGCCTGTGGTGGACCGGCCGCACCGGCGGCCCCTGCCGCCGAGGCCCCCGCCGCCGCACCCGGCGCACCGGTGGTCAACCGTGCCGGCGTGACGCTGCCGGCCGACGCCGCCCCGCTCGACAAGCAAGTGATGTATATGCCGGCCCAGGAACAGAAGTACCTGACCTGGGACGCCTCGGTGTACTCCGGAAATGGTCGGCGACAACTTCGCCTGGGCTGACTCGTGCGTGCGCCCCAACAAGGACTTCGAGCCGCAGCCCAATGCCTGCGCTTCGTGGTCGGTGTCGGACGACGGGCTGACCTGGACCTTCAATCTGCAGAAGGACAAGGTGTGGAGCGACGGCGACGCCGATCACCGCCGACGACTGGGTCTTTACGCTGCAGCGCTTCGCCCGCCCGGACTACGACTTCGAGTGGTTCTACGGCATGATGGGGATCCAGAACTGGAGCAAACTCGTCAACGGCGAAGTTGCGGCCGAAGAGCTGGGTGTGAAGAAGGTGGACGACTACACCTTCACGATCACCACCGACCAGCCGACGCCCTACCTGATCAAGATCATGTCGGACGTGTGGGTCGTGCCCCAGCACATCGTCAAGGATCGCCTCGACGACGGCACCTGGGCGCTCAAGCCCGAGAACTGGGTCTTTGCCGGTCCCTACAAGCTGGAGAGCTGGGACAAGGGCAAGCAGCTGAACTTTGTCGCCAACGACAAGTACACCGGCCCCTACCCGCCGCTGCTCGACAAGATCGTCTACCGCTTTATCGAGCCTGAAGTGCGCTTCGCCGCCTACCAGAACAACGAGCTGGACTCGATCGGCGGCGAATACACCGACGACCTGCCGCCCTCGGCCATGGCCCAGATCATGGCGAACCCCGAGCTGCAGAAGGAGCACATCTCCTGGCCGAATTTCATGACCTATTACCTGTTCTTTGACACCTGGAACGCGCCGTTTGACAACCTCAAGCTGCGCCAGGCGATCAGCCATGCCATCGACCGCGACAAGATCGTCAACGGGCCGCTGCAGTACCAGTCGCAGGCGGCGTACACGATGAACCCGCCGGGTTTCCCAGGCGAGAGCGTGGCCGCGCTCAAGGACGTGCAGAACTACGATCCTGCGCTGGCCAAGCAGCTGCTGGCCGAGGCCGGCTACCCGGACGGGCAGGGGCTGCCGCAGTTCACGCTCTACACGCGCAATGCCTTCCCGGCGCTGACCAATGCCGCCGAGGCGATCGCCGCCATGCTCAAGGAAAACCTGGGCATGAACATCCAGATCCAGGACCTCGACTACGACACCTACATGGACAAGCTGCGCAGCCAGAAGCGCACCGGTTCGGGCGACTTCAGCTTTGCCCTCGTGCCGTACGAGTTTGACTTTGTCGACGGCAGCAACATGCTGGGCGTCTGGGGCGGCTGCGAGCCTGAGGGCGTCACCGAAAAGGGGCAGATGCCGGGCCGCCACACGTGGTACAATGCCGACTATAATAAGCTGCTGTGCGACGCCGGCCAGGTGCTCAACGACGAAGCCAAGCGCAACGAGCTGTACGCGCAGGCGGAGAAGCTCCTGGTCTCCGACGTCGCGCTGGTGCCGATCTACCATCCGATCAACAATGCGCTGGTCAAGCTGGACATTGTGGGCCCGATGTTTGAGCCCAACAGCGCCGGCCAGACCACCTGGAACCGCTCGCGCTTCGCCTCGCGCGAATCGCAGATCTACCGGGGGATCAACCCGCGGCAGTAGCGGAGTTGTAGGAAGAACCGTGCGAGGCGCTGCCCATAACGTCAGAAACTGAGTTCTTTGAGAAACTCAGTTTCTGCCAGCGGAAGGGGGCAGCGCCAGGCACGGGAACGGATATCGCCCCTCGCTCAGCGCCCTTGTACTACCCAACAAGTAGACTTGTGCGCTGAGCCTGGGGCGGAACTACCTCGTTTCGTTGAAAGGAGCATACCGATGAGTTTACCTGGAGAAGCCGGCAGATTTTGCGACGCCGACATGACACGGCGTGACCAGTTTGAAAGAGGCGTCTACACCTGCTGCGAGGCAGAACAGGCGCCGCCGGCGCGCACCACGCTGCGCGAGCGGTTTGCCCACTGGCTAGGACGCAGCCACAAGCCAACCGGCAGCGGCAGCAAGCTGCAGGGGTCGCACGGCCTGCTGTAGGCGGCCGCACACCCGTCTCGACTCACCAACCTCAACTTCCATCCGCTCCACCAGGCACAACATGCTCCAGCTTTCTACGCTCGCGCCCGACGCGATCTTTCACAACGCCCGCATTTACACCATGGAGGCGCGGCAGCCGCTGGCACAGGCCGTGGCGATCAAGGACGGCCGCTTCCTGGCCGTCGGGCACGACGCCGAAATCACGCCGCTGGCCGCCGCGCACACGCAGGTCGTCGACCTCCAGGGCGCGACCGTGCTGCCCGGGCATCTTTGACAGCCACAACCACCTGCAGCAGGTGGGGGTCAAGCTGACACGCATCCGGCTCGACGAGTGCCGTTCGCCGGAGGAGATGATGGAGCTGGTGCGCGAGCGGGCGCTCGAAACGCCGCCGGGCGCGTGGATCGTCGGCGAGGGGTGGAACGAGAACAACTTCACGGGGGAGGCGGCCAACCGGCTGCCGACGCGCGCCGACATCGACGCGGCGACGAGCGAGCACCCGGTGATCCTGATGCGCTTCTTCAACACCGACCTGGTCAACAGCGTGGCGCTGCGGCTGGCGGGCATCAATCGCAGCACGCGGGATCCCGAGGGCGGCAAGATCGAGCGCGACGCCGACGGCGAGCCAAACGGGCTGCTGCGCGCCGCCGCCAAGCTCTTCGTGCGCAACCTGCTGCCGCGGCCGACGCCGGAGGAACTGGAGACGGCGATCCACCTGGGCTGTGCCGAGATGAACCGCTACGGCATCACCAGCGTGGTGGACCCGGGCCTCTACCCGTGGGAGATGGCGGCGTACCAGGCGTTTTTTGGTGGCCGGGCCGGGAGGCCGCGCCAGGGCGACGAGCTGCTGCCGGCCGTGCGTGTCAACATGATGCCGAGCTGGCACGGCTTTCGCGAGGAAGAAGATGCCGCCGCGCTGGACGCGCGGGCGGCGGCGCTGGGCGTGCGTTCGGGGCTGGGCGACGAGTGGCTGCGGCTGGGCGGGCTCAAGATGGCGATCGACGGCGGCACCAGCTCGCACACGGCGCTGATGTATGAGCCGTTTGAAGGCGAGAGTGCCGTGGGCGACTTTACGCGCATGCCGCCGGTCGAGCTGCGGCGCTGCTTTGCCCTGGCGCAGGAGCTGGGGTGGGACGTCGGCATCCACACCTGCGGCGACCGGGCCATGGACCTGGTGGTGGATGCCTTTGCCGACGTCGCCAAGGCGCAGCCGCGGCCCGATGCGCGGCACAACGTCATCCACGCCTACTTCCCGAGCGACCGCGCGCTCGAGCAGATGGCCGAGCACCACATCGCGGCCGTGATCCAGCCGACCTTTCTCTACTGGGAGGGCGACATGATCTTCCGCGACGTGGGCGAGGCGCGTGCCGCCAACTACAAGCCGGCGCGCAAGTATCTCGACCACGGCGTCGTCCTCTGTGCCAACTCCGACATCCCCAGCACCGTCTCGCCGAACCCGTTTGTGGGGCTCTATGCGCTGGTCACCCGGCGCAACAACCTCGGCCACCTGGTGGCGGGCGACCAGGCGATCAGCCGGCAGGAGGCGCTGCACGCGTACACGGCGGCGGGCGCCTGGCTCACGCGGGAGGAGAGTCTCAAGGGCACGATCGCCCCGGGCAAGCTGGCCGACCTGGTCGTGATCGACCGCGACTATTTCAGCGTGCCCGAGGCCGAGATCAAGGAGATCGACGTGCTGATGACCGTCGTAGGCGGGGAGATCGTCTACGACCGGGACAGGAGCGTGGGTTAGCGCGTTCCTTCACGATCGAATAGCACAGGCAGTCGCGCGGGGTGGGGCCGGCCTGCGGATGCAGAATCCAGCGGCGCAGGATGCCCTCGTACGTCATGCCCGCCTTCTCCATCACACGGGCGGAGCCGGGGTTCTCGCAGTCGCACGTCGCCCAGACGCGGTAGATCTGCGGCTGCTGCAGCGCCCAATCGACCACCGCCTGGAGCGCCTCGGTGGCGTAGCCTTTGCCCCAATGCGGGCGGGCGACGCCATAGCCGGTGTTGGCCTTGTGGCCGTCGACACGCAGGGCAAAGCTACCGATCAGGGTGCCGTCCGGCAGGCAGATCGCCCAGGTGAATTCCGATGCCGGCCTCCCAGCGGTCGACGCAGCGCTGGAGGAACTCGCGGGTGTCGCCGAGGTGGCGGTGAGGCGACCAGATCACGTAGCGGGTGACCTCGGGATCTTGGGCGTAGGCCGTGAAGATGGCCTCGGCATCGGCCAACGTCACCGGGCGCAGCAGCAGCCTGCGGGTGTGAAATGTGGCAGGTGGTGTGACGGCCATAGCAGCTCCCATCCTTCCCAGAATAACCGAAATCTCAACTCGCGATAAGATAGCAAAGTGTAAAGGCAAATATCGCTTATGTCCACTCAACTCTCCGACCCGACCTACACCGGCGATCTTGGCGGCGGGCTCATCCGCCGCTGGTCTACCCGTGCCGACCAAGCGGGCATCGCCCACCTGCTGAGCCACGTCTTTCGCGACGGCCCGGACGATCCGCCCAACGTACGCAGCGCCGACGTGGCGCGGATCCTGATGAACGGCGACTTTCCCTACATGGGGCCGGGCGACTTCGCCGTCGTGGAGGACACCGGCCGGCCCGGCAGCCCGATCGTCGCCTGCACCTGCCTATGGCGGCTGCGCTGGCGCTATGGCGGGATCCCGCTCGACGTGGGGCAGCCGGAGATGGTGGCGACCGACGCGGACTATCGCAAGCGCGGCCTGGCGCGGGCGCTGTTTGAGATGGTCGAGGCGCGCAGCAGGGCGGAGGGGCAGCTTGTGCTGGCGATCACCGGCATCCGCTACTTCTACCGGAAGTTCGGCTACGAATATGCGCTCGACCTGGAAGGCGGCCGGCAGGTGCCGGTGGCGGCGATCCCTGAGCAGCCCGAGGGGGACAGCGAAGCCTACAGCCTGCGGTTGGCCACGCTCGACGACATTCCAGAGCTGATGCGGCTGTACGACCTGCCGTCCGCCGCCAGTTTCGTCTGGCACGAGGCAACGGAGGCATTTTGGCGGCACCACATCACCAGTTGGGACGAGCCGTTCGTGCGCGAAGTGGGGCCGACCGGCACGGCGCTGTATGGGCGCCTGCACATGATCCTCGATCAGGCCGGGCAGGTCGTGGGTTATACCTCGCTTGCCGCCAAGCGCTGGGGCAGCGACCTGGTGGTCTTTGCCCTGCAGCTCGACGCCGGCGTCAACTGGCAGACGGCTGCGCCCAGCCTGCTGCGGGCGCTGAGCGCGTACGGGCAGCAGGTACCCACTGTCGGCGAATCGGCCAAGCCTTTCAGCGCGATCTTTTTCAACTTGGGCCGCAGCCATCCGCTCTTTGATGTCCTGCGCGATACCGTACCGATGCGCGAGGAGCCGCCTTATGCCTGGTATGTGCGGGTGCCGGACATGCCGGCGTTCCTGCGGCACGTTGCGCCGGTCCTGGAGGCGCGCCTGGCGGGATCGATCATGCCGGGCGTACACAGGCGAGGTGAAGATCGACTTTTACCGTGATGGGCTGCGCCTGCAGTTTGCGGAGGGCAAGTTGGTGGTGGCTGAGCCATGGCAGGCGCCGGTCTATGGGAACGATGCCAGTGCCGGGTTCCCGCCGCTCGTGTTCGTGCAGTTGCTCTTTGGGTATCGCAGCCTGGACGAACTGCGGGCGTTTTTGCCTGATGCGTGGGCGAGTCCGGAGGCGGCCGTGCTCCTCAATGTCCTATTTCCGAAGCAGCGTTCCATCTTGCAACCACTGTGTACGCTTTGAGCTGAAGAGCTTGCTTGGGACATCGTTCGAGATCAAGCCTGTGCCTTGGTGTCAGGCCACAGTGGGCTGTTCATAAACGCATGTTTCCCCTTGCCTGTACGCCGCCACCCGTATGACATACACCCGCGCCCTTACTTCTGGCTGTAGATGGCAAATTTCCATGATGGTTTTTTACAGATAATTACACTATACTACAGCTGCTAGCCGCTTGCCACTATGACCCATTGTTTCAGTCTGGCTGCTTCGCTCACGCACCGTACGTGTATCTTCTCAGCGGCGCCGGTAGATCTTACCTCACGCTGATGTCCAAGATACACAAGCCAACAAAGGAATGCCGGCGATGTCCGATCTCGACATCCAACTGCTGGGTGACTTCCGCATTGTCTGTGGCAGCATCTCGCTGACCACCGTAAACACCCCGCGTTTGCAGGCGCTGCTGGCCTACCTGCTCCTGCACGCAGATGTCCCGCAACAGCGCCAAAAGATTTCTTTTCTCTTTGGCCTGACAGCAGCGAAGCGCACGCACGCAATAGCTTACGCAACTTACTGCATCGCCTGCGCCGTGCGGTGCCCGCTGCCCAGGCATACATCGAGATTGAAGACGAGACGCTGCTCTGGCGCACCAGGGCAGGTTTTACGCTGGATGTGGCAAAGTTCGACAGCACCATTGCCGAGGCCGCTAGCGGGGATGAAGCAATGGCGCTGGCGGCATTGGAAAAGGCGATTGCACTCTATCAAGGCGACCTCTTGCCCGGCTGCTACGACGACTGGATTGCACCGCTACGGACGTGGTTGCGGTTATCCTATGCCGAGGCGCTGGAGCGCTTGATCCAGCTGTACACCGCACGTAACGAATATACGCTCGCCTTCCAGGCTGCCGAACGATGGCGTCTGCACGACCCGTTACAGGAAACCGTCTACGTCCACCTGCTCCGGCTCGCGCTTGTCAGCGGTGACCATGCCCGCCGCCCACCGCATCTATCAGGAAGCCGCTGGCCCGTCGCAACGCGAATTGGGCGTTGCGCCTGGGCCGGCACTGTCTAGCGCCTATGCCGCCCTCAAGAATCCACCTTTGCCCTTCATTACGGGCCCGCATGGCAGCCAAGATGCGCATCTCATGCAAGATGGGGAGGTATTAGTGGGGCGCGTCCGTGAAATGGCGGCACTGCAGAGTCACTGGCGCACGCTGCAGGCTGGTTATCCCCAGGTGGTTTTATTAAGCGGTGAACGGGCCATTGGCAACAGCAAACTGGCGCAGGCGCTCATCTCGCCGGTGGCACAGCAGCACTGCCCAACCATCAGCGCCCACTGTTATGCAGGCGAAGGATCGTTGGCTTATGCCCCTCTGGTTGAATGGCTGCGCACGCCCGTCGTCACAAGCGCCATTGGCAGGTTGGATACGCTCTGGCAGTCAGAATTACTGCGTCTCCTCCCGGAACTGCGCCGCCAGTTCCCTCGCCTTCCCAACCCCGCCCCTTTGCGTGAAGCCTGGCAAAGACGTCATTTCTTCGAGGCATTGGCGTATGCCTTGTTGGCGCTGCCGCAACCGTTCTTGCTCTCCTTGGATGACCTCCAGTGGTGCGATCGGGAGACGCTGGAGTGGCTGAGCTCTTCTTCCTGCGCTTTGCCGGCCACTGTCCGCTGCTTGTCGTGGGCACTATGCGCCGTGAAGAAGTGAGCCGCGATACCGCACCTGCAGTCGTTGCTCCTGGGCTGGCAGCGCCAGGGTTGGCTGACCGAAATAACGTTGGGGCCATTGGACGCCGCCGAAACGATTGTGCTGGCGGAACCGCGTGGCCGGTTACGCTTTGCCGCCGGCGCAGGCTAAGGCACTGGCACTTGCGACAGAGGGTATTCCCCTCTCTGTGGTGGAAACCGTGCGCAGCGATGCCATACCTCCCATCTTCAGTGCTGTCGACGCACAGTTGGTACTCCCCGCTAAGGTCCAGGCCGTGATCGACTATCGCCTGGCGCAACTGTCGCCCCTGGCCCTATCACTGGCCGGTCTAGCCAGCGCGATCGGGCGCCGCTTTGCGCTTGCGCTGGTGGTAGCTGCGAGTGGCCAACCGGAAGCCGAAGTTCTGCAGGGCCTGGACGAGCTTTCCCAGCGGCGGATTGTGCTAGAAGTGGCGGGTGGCGTCTATGACTTTAGCCACGATAAAACTGCGCGAGGTGGCCTACAGCCAGTTGAGTGCATCCTGGCGGCAGTATCTCCATCGCAAAGTGGGCGAGGCGCTCACGCGGCTGGCTGCAGAATGATCCGGCAGCGATCAACGCCCAGGCCGCCTTTCATTTTCAACAAGCCAATTCACCCGACCAGGCTCTGGCGCTGCTATGTTCATGCTGCCGACGTCGCCGCCGACTTGCATGCGATTCATCGTGCGGCGCAGCTCTATGGCCGCTGCGTAGAAATAGCTGGCAAGCTCAACCTGCCCACCGCAACGCTGATTCAGATTTACACCACGTCCGCGGGCGGATGCTTGAACATACCGGCGACTTTGCGGCGGCGATCGAGGTCTATCAGACCTTGACCGCAATGGCGGCCGAGTGCGAACAACACGACGAGGCAGCCGCCGTCGCCCACCTAGCCACGGCGTACAGCGAACCAACCAGCGCGCATGATTTGCAGCACGCCCAGGCAATGTCGGAACGTGGCGTCGCCCTCGCCCAAGAGCTAGGTGATCACGACCTGGCAGCACGCTTATTGTGGAGCCAGATGGTCACAGCGTCGCACTACGACAAGGATGCAGCGGCGCAGGCAGCCGGAGAAGCCAGCCTGGCGCTTTGCCGCCAGCATCGGTTGCAGAATCGCCTGCCCTTTGTCCTTAACGACCTAGCAATCAACCTGCGGCTGAGTGGCAGGCAGGAGGAGGGGCAGCGTCACGCCGAGGAAGCACGTGCGATCTTTCATGCACAGGGCGATCTGCCGATGCTGGCCGACGATCTCGCCCAACAGGCGTGGAGTGACTATCATCGACTGCGTTTTGCCGACGCCCTTCATTGGTCCCAAGAAGCCACAACCCTCTGCCGGAAAATCGAGAATGGTTGGAATTTGTCACTGGCCGTGGGCATACGTGGCCTGGTGCATATGCTGCTCGGCGCCTGGGGTGACGCCCTGGCTGATTTCGAGGAAAGCAAGCGCAGCGGCCAGGCCGCAGGATGTGTGGTTGCCTATATCTTGTTCGGGGCTTGTGCCGGTGCATTGCTGCGCACGGTGGGCGCCCTCGAGCAGGCGCAGGCTTTGCATAAGGAAGCGCACACCGCTGGCTCGCGACATGCGCCATTTACGCTTGCGGCCATTGAGGCGCAGCTGGCACAAGATGCATTTGCCATGGGCAACGTTGCACAGGGTGAACATTGGCTGCGGGCGGCGCTGCGCGATCAGCCTGTAGGCGCCATCAGCCGGGGCTGGATTATGCTGGCAGATCTGCCGCTGGCCGTGATCGCAGCGGCACAGATGACTGGTGATCGGGCACAGGCGCAGGCACTGGTAAAGCAAACACTCGGCGAAGCCCGCCGACGCCGACTGCCCGTCCATTTGCCAGTACTGGAAATCGCGCAGGCTCGCTGCTGCCAGGCCAGCGGCGAGCTTGAAGCAGCAGAGTCGCACTTGCAGGCGGCGATCACACTGGCCGAGGGCGCGAAGTCTTGGTTCCCCTTCTCTGGCAAGCCCATGACATGCAGGCGGCGCTTTATCGGCAGCAGCAGCGCCTGTATGCAGCCCAGATGCATCAGCAGGTGGCTGTGGGCCATGTCCACACACTCGTGGCTGCGCTTTCGGACAGCCATCTCTGCCACAGCTTTCTGGCGACACCGGCTGTGCAGGCAACTCTCTCCCCGCCGTAAAACTTCCAACACTTCTGTTCCTAGATCGCCCCATGTAACAGCCGCTTTAACGCACATGTCTAACGCCTGTGTAACGCCACGCCTGCTATTGTTGGCTTGTCTTATCGCTTACGCGCAATACTGCAAGCCACAATTGGAAGGTGGAACATGTCTATTACGCTGGCAACCGGTTCGGTCCATCACTTCACCTTGACGGTGACAAATGTACAGCATTCGGTCGAATTCTACACAAATTTTCTTGGTTTTCAGACGGCACTTGCATTGGGGCCACGCCGTTTGCTCAGCAACGGCAGTGTAATCCTGGCGCTCACGCCTCCGTGCGATCCGGCCCAAGCGCTCCCGGGCGACCGATTTAGCGAAAACCGCGTGGGGTTGGATCATATCAGTCTCGATGTGCGCGCCGCGCCGATCTGGAAACGGCGCTGCAAATCTTTGACGGCGGCGCGCGTGGCGCATGGGGAAATCAAGGACCTCGGCGCTGACTTGGGGCTCTACGTTCTTGCGTTCCGGGATCCTGACAACATTCAGCTTGAACTCACTGCACCGCACGGATGAGGCAGACTCTTGCCAGTCCTGTCATGTGTCGTAGATCTTAAAGACGAGCTTTCGGAGATATTGGAGGGAATCACCATGCAAGCACAACAACAAATCGATATTGCAGCCCGCAGCGCCCAACTGCATGCCATAGGGCGGCGGTATGTGACCGAAGGACTTGGCCAAAAGAACTTCGACGCCATTCCCTACACGGAAGATGTGGGTCGGCGCGGACCGCTGTGTCCGGGCGGTTCAAGCGTGCCTTTGGTCGGCCGGGAGAACTTGCGCACCATATGGTGGCCGCCGCTGCCGCAATTAATGGGACGGGTCGAGGTAATGACTCCGATATAAACCAGGACTTGACGGCCGTGACGGTTGAGTTCCACCTTGAGATCGTAGCGCCAGCTTGCACGCTACGCGTCGTCGATCGTTTCCACGTGGACAGCGCAGGGCGAATTATCGAACAGGAGAACTTTCTCGCACCTGCGTGACGTGACGAATGCCGGTTGGCGCGACGGCAGCGCCTAACTGCAACCACGGTAAAGTCGTTGGATGACGGCTCCAGATCCCGGGTAGAAATCGCCAGTCACTACGCAGAATCACCGTTGTTGTACTAAAACTGGAAAGGTGAGGTCTACATGGTAGATGTGAGCGAACAACTGAGTGATTGCCTGCACGAGTTCGGGTGCGCGGTCGGGCAGGTAGTCCGCGAGTCCAGCGAAGAAAGCATCGACCTTAACCTATTGGCACGACGGAGCGCCGCGGGCTAGGACAAGACAGTTGCGTTCGGCTAGTGAGTGTTAGGGTCGGGTGCATTCAGGGAGGAGTTTGGTGCCCTCGTGGCCTCGAGCCTCGGGTTTACGCTAGACGACATGGATTGAATCGTTCATCACAGAAGGAGACACTCATGCCCCATGATACAACCCCGCTTTGGGGGCTCGCCGATTTACATGCTCATCCAGCGTCACACCTAGGGTTCGGCGCTGAGGTCAACCCAGATGGAAGTCTTGCAGAGTTTGGCATCTTTTGGGGGAAGCCTGGGCTGTCGGCGGATACGGTCGATCTTGCAGCCGATCTTCCCCCATGTGATGTCGTAGCGCACAACGTAGACGACGGTGGCCTGATCCGGACAGGGACTCGCACGACGGTGCTTAACACTATCAGCGAACTGACAGGTCACCCGCACCAGGCCAACGGTTGGAAATCATTCACCGGTTGGCCCCACGCGTGATCGATGATGCATCAGCAGATGCACGTGTCCTGGATCCGCGTGCATGGCAGGGTGGCCTACGGCTGATGATGGCGTGCGTGACCGATAACGAGGTACTGGCAATGTTGTGGCACCGGACATATGGCGCACCGGAGCCGCACGCAAGCCCCGTGTATGACTACGAGTCGGCCCGTGTGCAACTCCGATTTATTCATCAGATGGCTGCTGCGAACCCCAGCTGGATGCAGATCGTGACCACCCCTGCAGAGGCCAGACAAGCGATCCAGGCTAACAAGCTCACGCTCGTTTTGAGCGTCGAGATGGACGCTTTGACGATAGAACAGATCATCGCACTGAAAGATGAGTTCCAGATCCGGCACGTCATTCCGATCCATCTAGCGAACAATAGTATCGGTGGTGTTGCAGTTTACCATGACGTTTTCAACACGAGCAATCATTACCTGACCGGCAAGTTTCTCGACGTGACAGGCGATCCTGCAATCCTCTTCCAATTGTCGCGCCCCCAACGACTCGTTTATCTGACCAACGATCCGTTCCGGGCTGCCGACCCTAATGACTACATTGCCTACGACGCCATTAAGTTCGGCGTGGTAGAGCCTGTCTTCATCCGGGATGGGGACTATGCTGCTCTGCACTACCCCACCCATGAGGGACACAAGAACAGTACAGGGCTCGATGTTGCACGTCTCGAGATGCTCATGCGCCATGGACTGATGATCGATCTCTCACACATGTCTGAGAACTCGCAGGCAAGCGCGCTTACGGCCGCGCAACACCACATATTCCCCTTGATGAATTCCCACACTGGCATGCGACCTGACCCCGAGGACGGACTCCCGGCGTCAGGAAGTGAGCGGGACATGCGCCGGAGTTTCGCCCGTACGATGGTGGAGCATGGCGGTGTCATCGGGCTGGGCACGTCGCGCAGCGATCGGGCCTTTGCGCCTGATGAAGATCCTATGCGAACTTGGGTGGGTATATATCGTGACGCGCTTGCCCTCACCGGAGGTCATGGTATTGGTATCGGAACTGACATCAATGGTTTCACGCCGCAGATTCCACTGTCGCGCTCGGCGCCTAGGACGAGCTACCCCATCACCGCTGCAAACCGGCTGGCGCCGCCGGCCTTGCGCGACAGCGTGCCGACACTGGGAAAAAGCGTGATCGGCGACAAGACGTTCAATTTTCGCGTGGAGGGCCTCGCACACTATGGCATGTTGCCCGACTTCATTCAGGCGATCCACGATACCCTTGTCCGCGAGGGGCGTGGTGACGCAGATCGGCTCGTAGGGCAATTATTCAAGGGTGCCGAGGAAGTGGTCAGCCTGTGGGAGAAAGTAGAGCAAGCCGCGCGGAGGATGCGCGCAAGTCATGGACCGCACAACGCCGTGCCGATGGACCTCTTCTGGAGCCCGGCACGTGGAGACAACTTCAGTACTGCCACGAATGCGGGCAGGCAGAGCGCACTCGATGCCGGGTATGAGTTTGTCCGCACAGAGGGGTACATCCTTGCGGACACCGCTCCCGGCACGGTGCCGCTTACGCTCTTCTGGCATTCTGGACGAGGCGACAACTTCGTTGCGGCCTCAGATGCAGGCAGGAGGGACGCCAATATCGCCCATTATAGCACCGTTCGCATAGAAGGGCACGTGTTCTCGACTCAAACGCTTGGGAGCGTGGCTCTTAACCTCTTCTGGAGCGAGGCGCGAGGCGACAACTTCGTCACGTGTACGCGCACCGGTCGGCAGGACGCCGAGGCTTCTGGATACCGCTTCGTGAGGACGGAAGGTTTCATCTATCCCCGGGCCGTGGGGCTTCAAGTGCGTGGTGGACAGTTCATGGGAGCTCAGGGAGGAGGAGGAATCTGGCGTCGATGCCAACCGCCCATGGTTGCGCGAACACGAAACCTTCGAGGTTGTCTACCTCGGTAGCAACCGTGTCGCTTTTCAGACTCACAACGGTTATTTCCTCTGTGCGGAAAATGGCGGCGGGACGCGAGTTGGTCGCTAACCGGACCGTTGTCCGAGAATGGGAGACGTTTGAGCTTATACCGGGACCCGGCGGTCGAGTAGGTCTTCGGGCAGCCAACGGGCAATTCGTAAGTGCCGGGGGTAGCGGTGGCGGATCGGTTGTTGCTAATTCCACGAGGCTTGGCGCTCGGGAAACGTTCGTACTGTTGGCGGTTTAGGCCTTTCCCTTGTGACGCCGCTCAACAAGGCATTGCTGCCCCCAGGGGCAGCTAAAGCCAAGCAGCTGGCATCTGCGCTGTTGTGGGCTCTGGTGTCGCCATGCGGCACCGCCAAGCCTGCCCATGGCCTGCTGCTCCCTGCAGGCGTCGATACACCCCTCGGGCTGATAGTAGGGCTGGGGATACGCAAGAGGAATTCGTTGTTGCCCGCACCGATGTAGATGGCGGTGTAGGGCACCCGGCGCAAAGCAGCAGTTCGTCTCCATAGCGGGCCTGCGCATAAGCCTGGCGGGTGAAGGCGACGTCACGGTTAGAGATTACTGCGGGGATACCGTGGCGAGCCAGCATGACCCCGCTGCGGAGAACCCTGCGCGGTTCGTTGACACGCTCTCGCATTCCGTCTACACTCCAAAGAATTGCCGGGAACATGCTCTGTAACAGTCCCCGGCCAACCGACTGCTGAGGTCAGCACCGATGGATCTGGCTGCATTGTTAACACCAGCACTCCGCTCATTTCGCCCCTCAGCAGGCCACCTCATCCCAGGATCGGCCTGGATATGAAGCTCAGCAAGGAACAAAGTCGAGCAGCTGCAAGAGGCATTGCTCAGCGGGTATGACGAGCCAATGCTGCAAATGATGCTGCGCGTCGAGCTGGACGAAGACTTGGACGAGATCGCCCCTCCCGGTACTTTGAGGCTCCGTGTGTTCAACGTTATCGAGTGGGCAGAACGAGGAGGCATGACCTTCGACCTGATCGACGGCGCCCATGCGCAGCAGCCGGGCAATACAGCCATTCAAGCGACATGGCAGGCGTCGCAGCAGTGGCGGCAAAGTGTGCCTGCTCAGCGCAGTCGAGACGAGGTCTCGCCGGCTGAAGGTTCTGAGCCTGTCGAGGCTCTTCCGGCTGAGTCTGAACGTCATGCAATGAGGTGGTCTCCCTTCCTCGTGCTGTGGGTCGTGACGTCAGTTATTATCGGAGGGTTGGGTGTGTATGTGGCCGAGCGCACCCTGTTCCCCGCAACAGTCACAATACTCCCATCTGTCCCTGTCTCCCCGTCGGCTACAGCGACGAATGACATCTTTGGAGGCGAGCCGGCCACCGCGTCTGCAACGGAAGCACTGGCGGCAGCGGGCTTGCCGGCGGCGACAGAAACTCCTTCTCCCCAACCGACCTCCACGGTTGCGGTATCGCCCACCGACGAGCCGACACCAACACAAACCCCTGTCCCTGTGCCAACCGCCCCGGCTACCGAGCCGCCGCCGGTTGTCTATGTGCCTGCCGGCCCGTTCGTAATGGGGTCAGGCTACGCCGATCCGGTGGCTGGTGCTAACGAGAAGTCTCAACAATCGGAGCTCGACCTGGGCGCCTTCTGGATCATGCGCACCGAGGTGACCAATGCCCAGTACGCCAGGTGCGTCCAGGCGGGGGCTTGCAGTACTCCCCTTCCCCACAATACCCGATGGAACGACCCAACCTACGCGGAACATCCTGTGGTATTCGTCACCTGGCATCAGGCAAACCAGTATCCGCGGTGGGTTGGTGGGCGACTGCCCACCGAGGCGGAATGGGAGAAAGCGTGCCGGGGAAGGGATGAGACGCCCACGCCTACCCATGGGGCGATGATCTCCCGACTGCTGAGCTTGTCAACTTCGACATGAACGTGGGCGACACGGCGCCGGTCGGCAGCTATCTGGAGGGCATCAGTCCCTTCGGTGCGCTGGACATGGCCGGCAACGTGTGGGAGTGGACGTCGAGCAAGTTTGCGGGCTATCCCTACGATCCGGAAGACGGGCGTGAGAAGCTAGAGGGCGCAGCCTACCGCACGATACGTGGCGGCTCGTTCTACTTCAATGCTGCCAGGGTGCGCTGCGCCGTACGGGACGACCGCCAGCCTGACGGCGGGAACGCCGACTTCGGATTTCGGGGTAGTGTTCCCCGGCTCTTGAAGCCTTTGTCCTCTGGCGCTGCAAGCGACCTTTGGATCTCTGATCGTACTCTGTCTTTCTGCGTTCTCCGCACCCGCCAGAACACTTTGCGGGATTCAACGGCCGCTACTACAGAACGGGAATGCCCATGTTGGTCAACGTGTCAACGCCAACAACTGGAACAGTCAGTTTCAACAACACTGACGGCTTGCCGAGCTGTTCAGCCTCCTTAAGCTAGGCAGAGCCGAATCGTTCATTCATGCGACTTCACTTGATTCATGAGAAAGAAGAGGCAAGAGATGATATTGTGTAGCCTGTTGACCAGTAAGTTGGTACCTGCCTTGTTGACCGTCCTGATAGCTTCCTTTCTGGCGGGGTGTACCTATTCACCTTTCGATGGAAAGAGAGTGGGCGATCGGACTTTACCGATTGCGCTAGAGGGCTATCATTATATCGAGAATCAGCCGGTACAGATTGAAGCCTTCAACTTTATCAGTGGCCGTTTTGAGGCTGTCGGCACAACCCGCTCACGATCCGAATCTATCAACTTTGGAGATACGCGCCTCTTCCGTTGGTCTGCATCCATCGCCCTGACGGAACCTTTCTGGTCGGGTGGGAGTACGGGCTTCATGGCTCGTCTGCGGGCCACAGCACCCCACAGTCGCGGGACAACTCACCTGATGAGCTTTGCTGAAAACTGGGAAAACTGCATTGCCGCATTGCCGCCCGGCCCGCGCAATACGTTGCTGAACACGATCAATCACTGTTCCTCACCTCAAAGTCCAGAAATCCGGGTCTGTACCGGCGACTATTCAATGACGGGCGGTCGGCCGAGCAGACTGCCCGCCGCGAATGGTTCAGGTCATCACCCATCAGAATGGATTCCGAACCGTTGCCTTACCGCCGGTAACCGTATCCCATTCGCTGCCTCCGGAGTTGAACTCCCTGCGTTGGCGAGGTGACGCCGTTAGTTTCATCGATATCTTTGATCGAGACTTGTTTGAGAGCCCAGACATAACTCAGATACACACTGATGGGATTGCTTCTGCGCAATTTGTACGCATCTATTATCCAGATTCCGCGACAGTGTCAAATCTTGAGCAGTTTTCGCCATCAGCCCTCGCCAGCAGCTTAGGTGTAACAATTCCAGAAGGCTGGCGGGGTGCTCAGTCGCTCCGCGCTTACGATATTGGAGCATGTTCTGCCGTGCTGCCGTGGCGCAGCATCCTAGACTCAATTGGGAGCGAGTTGGAGAGTAACATCGGCGCAGCTATACAAGTTCTTCGCGATTGGGGTATAGCGATTACGTTTAGCCCGTCAGGCCGAGCTGTTCTAACCCCAGTGTTGCGAGCAGAGGGCGCCGATGCTGTGTCACTACGCAACGCTTTTTTGCCTCGGCCTACGGGTTGGGTACATGGGTGCGGGTTCAGGTAGTGGTGGAATTACACGCCGAACTGGGTACGGTGGTAGCGAACGTCATTTATGCCGACGTCAGCTTTGATACCTTTGGTGACTGGACTGCAGATGCCAAAGTACAGCTTGAGAGTGAACTACGCACAAGGTTGCCGGCGATTGTCAGTGAATTGGTGCGACAGAATACACGCGGCGCTGTACCGATTCATCGAATACACGCACGTCCGGAAGGTCGCTGGAGTTTATAGTCGCTGGATCGAGTGAGGAGCCACTATTCACATCTTTGGTGCTGCGCATATGGGACTACTGCCATCGCCCGATCCAAACCCGCGGGCCCCGCTGACAGGGTGCCTTTGATAGCCTGTTTGGAGCCAGCGTTTCCTGGAGATCCACTTGTGTTTGGCAACCGACATGATGAAGTCACTGCAAGTGCGCATGAATGCAAGACCTAAGCGAGATGTGGCAGGACGAGTCGATAGAGAAAAACATCGCCAAGAACGATGAGTCGTGTGCATTTGAGACCTTTGACGGGGACCTGTGTGTTTGTCAATGAGAAATCGGTTCACCCGCACTTTTGGTGAAGCGGAGGAGGGTGCGTTTCAGATTTTCGGGCATGTCGCCAAGTGAGCCAGGTCGGTAGTTGAATTCAGGCCGGAGCCCGCATAACTAGCCGCTAAATGGCCGAAACACGGCCACAAACACCCTATTTGGCGGTCAGCCAAGCCGCGCAACTCTGGGCGAAAACGTGTGCGCAATTGCCTCCCTTAGCCGCCACCCAAAAATATGAAACGCACCCAGCGGAGGAGTACGACTTGACAGGCTGAGTAGAATCATCGGGTTGTCAATCGGGACAACGCTGCAAGTACACTGAAAGAAACCCGATGTTAACCGATCTACTCCTGCCGTGGCTGTGGTGGCTGGACCTCGACGATATTCTTGCCGATGAAAACCGGATCATGTTTCATCTCACCGCCGGACAAGTTGCCGCCTGTCCGCGGGTGTAGTCGACCATCAGAAGTGGTGCACAGCCGGTATCAACGCCGGCTGGCGGACTTGCCATGCGCCGACATGGCAGTTGGTCTGCGCATGCAGGTGCGAAAGCTATTCTGCCGTTATCAAGATTGTGAGCAGATCATCTTCTGCGAGCGGCTGCCGCAGTTGGCAGCGCCGTATGCGCGGCGAACCGAGCGACTCCACCACGAGCAGCGCCAGGTTGGCTTCGACCTGGGTGGTGAAGCTGGGATGCGAGCGGCACGCCGGCAGGGAATGCCGGTGAGCGCGTCCACCCTGTTGCGCTTTGTCCGCAACGCACCGCTTGCCGAGCGACTTACGCCACGCGTTTTGGGTGTGGACGATTGGTCGCTGCGCAAAGGACAGGTGTACGACGCGATCCTGGTAGACCTGGAGCAACACCGGCCAGTCGATCTGCTGTCGGACCGTTTCGCCGACACCCTGGCACGCTGGCTGCAGGCACATCCCGGCGTGGAGATCATCAGCCGTGACTGCGCCAACGACTACGCCGAGGGTGCAAGCGTGGCGCACCGGATGCCATCCAGGTTGCCGACCGCTTTCATCTACTCCAGAATCTGCGCGAAATGGTCGAACGACTGCTGGCATGTCACCAAGCTGCTCTGCGCGCCGCCACTGCGACGGATGGCACTGCTAAAGCAGAGTCTCGAGCATTGATAGAAGCCGGCGCTGCTAACAATGGTGGGGGTGGCCCTTTGGCGCAGGCGGCTGCGGCAGTCATAGGCTACGACAAGGTGCGGGAAATCCACGCTGCGAGCGTGAGTCAGCGCGCCATTGCGCGGCGCCTGCGCATGAGCATCCACACCGTGCGCACCTTTGTCAGCGCTGACCAGTTCCCCGAACGTGCCACCAAGCGCAAGCTGCCGAGCAAGCTGGACCCCTACCTGCCTTACTTGTGCGAGCAGTTGGCGGCAGTGCTCGGGAAATATTCAGGGTATCGCGAAAACACAGAACGTTTGCACTAACACGGGCAGTACCGCACAAATGAGCTTCTTTGAAGGCTATGCAAGTGGGCCACCCAACGCAGGCACTTGGAACGATGGCGATCGCTTGTGGAACATCAACCCCGAACCTGGTGGCTGGATGGGATGGGTGTGTACCCGATCCAGCAGTCCCGGTAAAGCCGGCACATGGAAAGCATTTGGTATGACGCCGAGTAACCTTCCTCGGCGTAACGAGGTAAGGCCTCTGGCGAAATGAGTGTGTTTGCAGCACACTCATTAAGCACAGAGGCCTTCTCGTATTACTTCACTTTTGGGGCCCGCTTTACCCACGAGCCTTACACAAGCCACTTACTCGTTGATCTTGAACGTCTGGCCTCCACTCCTGCCCCACACCTCCGGGAAGTAGAGCATTTCGCCCTGCGCCGGGAGGACGTTGTAGTCGCCGGGGAAGGCGGCGCGCATCTCGAAGGTGTACTGGTAGGAGCCGGCGGGCAGGAAGGTGGCGAACATGGTCACCTTGTCGCTGCGATAGTCGAGCGAGGCCGGGGTCCAGTTGTACCAGCCGCCCGTCGGCGCGCGTTGATCGGCTTGAGGATCGGGCTGGCCCTGCTGGTCGTACTGGAAGCCGGTCGGCAGGTTCGGGTCGAGCGGCTCGGCGCCGGCCGGGATCGGCGCCTCGACGGCCACGTAGTACAGGTCGTTGGGCGCCACGATCGTGACGGTCACGCTGACGACGTCGCCGACCTTGACCTCGCTGACCGGCTTGCCGTCGACGAAGAACTGCCGCTCGACGACCATGCCGCGGTCGAGCGGCTCGACCTTGGCGGCGTCCAGGTTGTAGGTCAGGAAGGTCGTGTAGTACATCTCGCCCGGCGCATCGCTGCGGCTGAAGTTGAGCAGGTTGGCCTGGTCACGCAGCAGGTCGGCGATCGCCACGCGCAGCTCCTGCTGGCTGGTCGGGTCGTCGAAGTGGCCGCTGCCCAGTTCGCCGTCGTTGAGCGTCACGCTCCAGTCGTAGTCGGCGTTGAGCTCGCCGGTGTGCACCATCCAGTCCGTCAGGCTGATGATGCTCCAGGCGTTCTCCTGCGTCGTCTGCCAGCGCCCATCCTCACGCACCGACATCAGCCAGCGCACCACGTTGGGCAGCAGCGGCTGGTCGGGCGTGATCTGCAGCAGCGCATCCAGCACGATGGCCGTGGTGCGCACGTCGGTGCTCATGGTCTGGTAGTCGAGCGTCCGGTCCTGCCAGAAGGCGCCGGTGGCACTCACGATGGCGCTGCCCACGAGGTCGTCGGCCAGCGTGGTCGCCCGCGCGTCGCTCGCATCCATCGTGTGGATCGCCATGGCCAGGAAGGCCTGGCCGTACGGCTCGAGCCGCTCGCGCACGTCGTAGAGCGTGCTGATGCGGCCGGCGTCGCCGCGGCCCATCTCGCGCCAGCACGTAGTGCATGAAGGCCATCTCGTTGAGCTGCCAGTCGGCCGTCACCTCGTCGGGCGCCATGAACTGGCTGTCCAGGTAGTTGGCCGCCCGGTCGAAGACGGCCGGGTCAACCTTGTAGCCCATCTGGTCGGCGTTCCACAGGCCCCACAGCACGTAGGAGGTGATGAAGGGCGAGCTTTCCTCCTGCGGCCAGAAGCCCCAGCCGCCGTCGGGATTCTGCCGGCTGAGCAGGGTCTGCACGCCGATGCCCAGCTGGTAGGAGAGCTGCGCCTCGAGCTCGTTGTTGTCGATGCCCAGCTCGCGCAGCGCCTGCACGGTGAAGAGGTTGGGCAGGAAGCGGCTGACCGTCTGCTCGGTGCACTCGTAGGGGAAGTGCTCGAGATAGGTGAGCCCGCCCACCAGGCCCGCAGCCAGGCTGGGATCCACGGTCACGCGCAGCTCGCCGTCGTCGGTGGCGCTGGCAGGCACGTAGACCGCCTCGGTCACGCTGCCGGAGTCGACCACGCCGCTCGTGCCCACCGTCTCGGGCGTCTGGTAGCGCTGCACCGGGATCTCGACGCGCACGGCGTCGGACAGGTCGCCGGCCACGGCCGTCATGGTCACCACCACGCTCGACGGCGGTGGGGTCCACGGCGAAGGGATAGGTAAAGGTGGTCGTAGTCGCCGGGGGCGGCCAGGTTGAACGGCTCGGGGCTCGTCTCGGCCTGGAACACGCCGCCGCTGGCCTCGATGGTGAACTCGCCATCCTCGATGGCGGCGTCGCCGCCGTTGAGGACCACGCCGCCGATCACGGCCTGGTCGCCGCCGACGAGGAAGCGCGGCAGCGCCGGGCGCACCTGCAGCGGCTTGGTCGCCACGATCTCGTTGGTGGCCTCGCCCACCTGCGTCGCGTCGTTGACGCCCTTGGCGGTCAGCACCCAGGTGGTCAGGTTGTCGGGCAGCTCCACGGCGAACTCGATCACGCCGTTCTCATCGCTGACGAAGTCGGCACGCCAGAAGGCCGTGTCGGGGAAGTCCTCACGCACCTCGAGGCCGCCGTCGCCGCCACCGCCGCCACCGCCCTTGCCGCCTTCGGCGAGCTGGGCGCTGACGCGGTCCTTGTTGATGACGATCAGCGAGCCGGTGGTGACGCCCAGCGGGCGCTCGTAGTAGAAGATGTCGATCAGCGAGCGGGTATCCTGGTAGCCGGCGCCGAGCACCAGCACGGCCTTGTCCACCAGCGCCACGCTCGTCGAGACGTTGGGCACGGGGTTGCCGGCGCTGTCGCGGATCGTCAGCGTGTAGGTGACGGTGTCGCCGGGCGCCACGGTGTCGGCCGAAGGCTTGATGTCGATCGACAGCTCCTTCTCGCTCGTGTCCACGGACAGGGCGGCATAGCCCACGCGCGTGGCCACAAACGGGTTGCTTTCGTCGACGCCCTTGACCAGCACCACGCCGACATAGACGTTGGGGATCATCTCGGCGGTGATGGGCACGTCGATGGTCTGGCTGCTGCCGGTCAGCTCGATGACACGGCTGTCCATGACGCCGCCGCGCTCGGTCGTGACCAGCGCCTCGACGGTGCCGGTGAAGGGATTGGGCACCAGGATCTTGGCCGTGTCGCCGGGGGCATACAGCTTCTTGTCCGCCACCAGCTCGATGCGGTCGTTGTTCTTGCTGCGGCCAGGCCACATAGCCGGCGTCGGCCACCCAGACAAAGAGCGGCGCTGCGGATCTCGTTGCCCGCGTGTCGGTGCCGAGGGCCGTGACCTGGTACTGGCCGCCCTTGGCCGGCGTGAAGTCGAACGAGCCCACGCCCGCGGCATCCGTGCTCACGGTCGTCGTGTAGACGGGCGTGCGGTCGGCCGTGCTCTTCCAGTAGTAGTTGCCGTCCTCGGCCTGCTCGTAGACGCTGTTCCACCGGAACTCGTAGACCACGACGTCGAGGTCGGCGTTGGGATACATCTCGCCGTCGGGCGTGACGGTGACGACATCCACCTGCGTGCGTCCTGCCCGGCCTGCGCCACCTACGTGGCGGGGCTGAGGCCGATGTAGTACTCGCCGCGGTGGACGGGGAAGGTCACGTTGTTGAACACCTGCTGGCTGGTCGGGCTGGTCACCACGACGTCCATCGACCAGGTCTGCGATGCCAGCGACGCGCCCAGGTCGGCGGGCACCTCGATCGCGAAGCGGCCCTCGCCGTCGGTCACACCCTTGCCCTCCTGCACCAGGCCCAGGTAGGCGTTCTGGTACGGGTTGTAGTCGGCGGCATTGGGGTCAAAGGGATCGAACGAATAGTAGCGATCCTTGGGGGCATCGGCCCAGTTGAACTGTGTAGGTGCTGGCCGTCAAGCGCCACTCCACCGGCGCGTCGACCAGCGGGCCGCCGCTGAAGTAGTTGGCCTGCACGGTGACCTTGATCGTGTCGCCCTGGATGTACTCGGGCTGGTCGCTCTTGACGTCGATCTGGAACTCGGGCTTGCGGTAGGAGGCGACGACAAAGCTGGCGCTGCCGTAGGCGACCGGGTTCTCCTCGTACATGATCTGGCTGTTGATGCCGTAGTAGCCGGACGGGGCATCGGGCGACAGGACAAAGTCGCCGTGGATCGTGCCGTACTCGTCGACCGTGTATGCCTTGTCCTGCAGCAGGTTGCCCATCGTGTCGTTGATGCGCACCTGGTAGGACTCACCGGCGGGGGGCAGCGCCCAGGCGTCGTTCTCCAGCAGGCGGACGATGCCCTTCCAGTGGACGGTCTGGCCCGGCTGGTAGATCGGGCGCTCGGTATAGATGTAGAAGACGGCCGGGGAGGTGTCGCCGGTGGTGGGCGGGAAGTTGAACGACCAGGGCTCGATGCCGGTGTCCCAGTCGCTGGAGACGACGGCGAAGTCCGGATCGCCCGGCTCGCCGCTGGCGGCAAAGACCGGCACATACTGGTCATTCGGGCCCAGGCCGAGCGCGGCACGTCACGACGCCGTCGTCATCGGTCGTGCCCTGCGCCAGTTCGGCGCCGTTCCGGGTAAAGGAGATGGGGGCGCCTGCCACCGGCCGGCCGTCGGCCAGGCCGGTCACCCAGGCCAGGCTGTCGCCCTGGACGCCGCGCTTGATGGTGATGTTGTTGTCGCTGATGATGATGACGCCGCGCTGCACCGCCGGGCCGGCTGCGGGGTCGGTGTTGGGCGCCATGCTGAGCGGGTTGCGCACCTCGATCATGTAGACGCCCGGCGCCAGCGGGTTGCCGTCGCCGTCGACCAGCTTAAAGCCCAGGGTATTGACGATGTTGGCCGGACCTTCGGCCGGGGCGCTCTTGCTCCAGATCAGGTTCTCTTCCCGGTTCGGGATCTGGTAGGTGTCCCACATCTGCCACTGGTTCTCGCCGCCGAGCAGATAGAGCTCGCTGAGCGGCAGCCGGAAGAGCTCGGCGTCCACCGTGTCCATATTGCGATACTTGACGCCCACCACCGTGGTCGTAAAGGTGCTGTAGTGGGTGAAGTGGTCCAGGTCGAGCTGGATCAGCGGCTTGTAGTCGCCGGTGGTATAGCTCAGCGTGTAGGGCTCGGGCAGCGGGTTGCCGAACTGGTCGACAACGCCCGTGCCGATCGTCACCGTGTAGGTGGTGTTGGGCTCACGGTACCAGTTGAGCATCAGGTGCGTGTCGTAGCCCGGCAGGACGTCGCCGCCGATGCTCGTCTGGTTCTGGTTGGTGTTCTCGTAGAAGTCCGAATAGGTAAAGCTGACCACGTTGGTGCTGGTCACCAGCGGCGTGATCTGGATGTTGTCGAACAGCGTGGTGTCGCTGACCGGCGCGCTGAAGCGAATGCGCAGCTCGGTCTCGGGGTCGACGGCTTCAGAGCCGTCCAGGATGCTCGAGCTGTAGACCTCGGGCAGCGGCACGACCGTGAACGTGCTCGAGTAGGCCTCGCGCAGGTTGCCCTGCTGCGAAGCGGGCTGCGCCGTGTCCGCCACCTGGACGGTATATTCGGCGCCATACTCCAGCGGTGCGGTGGGCGTGAAGATCAGGGTCGTATTCGTGATGTTCCAGGTGGCAGTGCCCTCTACGGCCTCGCCGCCGGCGGCAGAGAGGCTGAAGGCGGCCTCGGTGCTGGCGGGGTCCATCGGCTGGCTGAAGGTCACGCGCACGCCGGTGTCGGGATGCACAAAGATGCCCGACGGCGTGGACTCGGTCACGATCGGCGCGGCCGTGGTAAAGCTGAAGGTGTACGGCTCGGCCATCGCGTCGCCGGCCACGTCGGTCAGCGCAGCGACGGTGACCTGGTACTGCGTGGCCCCGGCGAGCGCTACGTCAGGGGTGAACTGGTAGACGCTGGTGCTGATCCAGCGGCCCTGCCCGGCGGCCGGCGGCGTGATGCTCAGCGGCTGGGGCAGGCTGCCCTGCTCCTCGACGCCGGTGAGCGGCACGACCGGGCGGTTGAAGATCACCGTGATGTTGGCGGTCGGGTCGGTGTCGACGCTGCCGTCGGCGGGCTGCGTAGCGGCCACGGACAGCGGGCCCGACGCCTGCAGCGTCACCTGCTGCGAGGAGTTCAGCTGCGTGCCGTCCTCGGCGGCGGCCGCTACCAGGACGAACTGGTAGCGCGTGTTGGTTTCAGGCGCGGCGGACGGGCGTGAAGAGCACCTCGCTGCCCTGCACGGTGGTTGTGCCCTCCAGCTGGGGGCTGACCACGATCTCGGCCGAGGTCATCGTCTTGTTAAAGGTAAAGGTCACGGGGCTGCCGTCCCAGGCCTCGCCGTTGGCAGGCGTGGTGGAGAGCAGCACAGGGGGTGCCGCTGCTGCATCCTGGGCAAAGGCGGGCTGCGCGCCGACTAAGGGCGCGAGCAACGAAAGGAGCATGGCGAACACAATCGCCACGTGAAGCTGTTTGAGTTGCATCGACTTCGACACAACGACCTCCTATGAACGCTGTTGTTCAGGAAAGCGAATCGTTAATCACAACCTTGACGAGAATACGAGGGGTGTTGTTCCCGCGTTTCTCGAGACGTACGACCGAGGGCACCCTTCCGGGAAGAGGGCGGGTCTTCCGCGGAAGACCCCCCTCTTCCCGGAAGGGGTTAATCTACGACCTGCATGGTGACGGATTGCGTCGTAAATGGATTTACGTTGATTTGTGCTACTTGGGAGCGGATGGTTTCGCCGCCTTGCTCGCGCTCGCCCTCCAACCAGATGGTGTGGGCGCCCAGTGTCATGGGCCACCACGACTGCAGGCGGGCGCTGTCGGCCTGCTGCGGCGATCGCCTGCCCGTCCAGCATCAAGCGTAGACTGTGCCAGGCGCGGCCGTCTGTGGTGTAGCCTACCGCCTCGAGACGCTGGCTCTCACCTGGCACGCCGGGATGCAGCTGATAGGCGGTATAGGAGGCCGGGCTTGCCAACTGCAGCGGCCCGGCGGGCTGACCGCGTGCGCCTGCCTGCGGAGCATCCCCCGGCGCAGCGTGACAAGCTGCCGCCGCTGTTTCCGGCTGCGTTCACCGGGGCAATGGCGATGCCCTGGCCGATCATCCAGTCGTGATACTCAGGCGGCAGCAGCCAGTAGACGCGCTCGCCGCGACGGTCGGCCGGCGTGGCGTCGGTGGCCAGCTGGCCGGTGCCGCGGTCGATCACCAGGCGCTGGAACTGGTTGTCGGGCTGCGTGGGCTGTGTGCCGGCGAGGAAGCGTTCCCAGCGTTTGCGCGGGCACTCGGGTGCCGGCAGCATGCCGCTGGCGGCGCAGATCTCGGTCTCGACGATCTTGGCGGGGCGCGTAAAGGCCGGCGGCGGCGCAGTGTGCGCCAGCAGCATCAGGTCGTGCCAGATGGGACCGGCCCCGTCGACACCGCTGACATCCAGCATCGGGCTGTTGTCCGCATTGCCCACCCATACGCCCACGAGCCGGCGTGTCGAATAGCCGACCGTCCAGTTGTCGCGCCAGTCGGTGGTCGTTCCGGTCTTGACGGCGGCGGGAAAGGGCAGGTTCAGGATCGAACTGCGCCCGAAGGCCGGCTGGCGCGCCACGTCGTCGGAGAGGATGTCGGTGATGAGGTAGGCGGATTGGGGGGAGATCACCTGGCTGCCCTGAGAGGGTGAGGGGGCAACCACAGAAACCGAGTTTCTTTGAGAAACTCGGTTTCTCATGGGCTCATCTCTATCCACCTGCTCGATCGACAATATAGCCTGGGTGGGGAGGGTGCGACCGTCGTCAAAGATGCCGTAAGCGGCAGTGAGTTCGAGCAGGCGGACGTCGCCGCCGCCGAGGGTCAGCGCCAGGCCGTAGCGGCCGGTGAAGGAGCGGATGCCGGCCTGCGAGGCAAGCTCGCGCAGCGTGTCGACGCCGATACGGTCGAGGACCTTGACGGCGGGAATGTTGTAGCTGTTGGCCAGGGCCGTGCGCACGCTGACCGGCCCGTGATAGATACGGTCGTAGTTCTGCGGGCGATAGGCGGCCATCTGCCCGTCGACGTTCTCAACATAGAAGGTGGTGGGCAGGTCGGGCAGGATCGAGGCGGCGGTCAGCGGCGGCTGCCCGGCCTTGCCGCTCCAGTTCGGATCGAGCGCAGCCGCATAGGTAAAGGGCTTGATGGCGCTGCCGGGCTGGCGCAGGCTGAGCGCGGCGTTGACATTGCCGGCGATGCCCTGGTTGAAATAGTCGGGGCTGCCGACCATGGCCAGGATGGCGCCGGTCTGGCTGTCGATAATGACGGCGGCGGCGTTGTCCACGCGGCGGTCGCGGCCGGCGGCATCCTGGCAGGCCGACTCGTCACGGCAGGTGAGCGCGGCCAGGCGCCGGCGCACGGCGTCCTCGGCCTGGCGCTGCAGGTCGACGTCGAGCGTCGTCGTCACGCGCAGGCCGCCGTCGCGCAGCCGCTCGGGACCCAGCTGGTCTGCCAGCAGCGACTGGACATACATCACGAAGTGGGGCGCCTTGACGTCAAACAGGCGCGAGCGATAGGTCAGCGGCTCGGCGGCCACCTGGGCCGAGGTGGCGGGATCGAGATAGCCCGCCTCCTGCATCAGCCGCAGGACCGTCAGCTGCCGGTTCTTGGCCGTCTGTGGGTCGGCGAGCGGGTTGTAGCCGGTCGGGTACTGGACCAGACCCGCCAGCAGTGCGCACTCGGCCGTGCTCAGCTGGGGCGCCGGCTTGGCAAAAAAGATCTGCGCCGCGGCCTCGAGGCCAAAGGCGAAGTTGCCGTAATAGGTCTGGTTCAAGTAGAGCGCCAGCAGCTCGTCCTTTGCGTAGCGGCGTTCGAGCTCCCAGGCCAGCCATGCCTCGCGCAGCTTGCGCCGCAGCGACTGCTCGTAGCGTTCGTCGGGCGAGAGCAGCAGCGTGCGCGCCAGCTGCTGGGTCAGCGTCGAGCCGCCGCTCACCACCGTGCGGCCGTTGAGGTTCTGCCAGACGGCACGGGCGATGGCGATCGGGTCTACGCCAAAATGGGAGAAGAAGCGCTCGTCCTCGGTGGCGATCGTCGCCTGCACACAGGCCTTGGGAATATGCGCGAGCGAGAGGTCGATCTGCTTGCCCGCCTGGGGGTCCACCACCTCGTAGAGCAGCTTGCCGTTGCGGTCGAGGATCTGGGTTGTCGGCCGAGTCGCCCGCAGCTCGACGCTGGCGATCGGTGGGAGATCGGCCAGCAGCCACTGGTAGACGGCGACGCCGGCGACGATCAACAGCGCAACGATAATGCCAGCGGCAATCTGGAACCGGCGCGAGTGAATAAGACGGGCGAATCGTGTACGCATACTCTACAGTATACGTCCGTTTTGGGAGGAGTGTTCCGTTCCGTGAGCGATGCAGCGCCTGGCGCCAAGCACGCGCGCCAGGCGTGCATACTAAACAGAGGTCACCGTTCAAGGAAGCGAGCGAACTTCCTGGAAAGGTGACCTCCTGACATCCCCATTGGGAGGCTGTAGGAATTAAGGCTGTGACATCGCGGCGACGCGTTGGGCTACCAGTTCACCTACCTTCTTGCCCAGGGCCAAACCGGCATCGACGTCGCTCTGGAAGTGGATTCCCGCCCACATGCGCGAGTTTCCTGCTTCTTCGGCAGCCTTCCAGGCGGCTTCGGCTTCGGCGGGAAAGAGGCTGGCCATCACCGTCGCAATTGCGGCGGATTGGCAACTGTGTGCCGAAGGGTAGCTGGGGTGATTGGGCGTGTTGAAAAGCGGCTTGAACGCTGTATCCACCTGGAAAGGACGCATTGACCAGTATGCGTACTTGGCGTCATAGCAGGCGACAAAAGCGTCATGCTGCGCCACGCTGATGGCAGCATACACGCGAGCAGCCAGCGGCGAATCCTGGTCGAGGCGATGCTCAAATAAGTCTCGGCTGGCGACGTTGTACCAGTAGATCGGACCGCCGGCCGGCGATTGCCAGAAGTATGCGGTGGCATTGCTGGCAAAGGTCGGCGTGTAGGTCTCCAGCGCCATCAGTTCGGTGTGCATCTGTTCGGAATCGTAGGCCGGCGGCGGCGGGGGCCGGAACTGGTCCCCAGACGCCAACACCCACGTCTTCCAAGAGCCGCTCACGGGGTCAACCGGTTTCTCACCCGTCCAGTAACCCGGTCCGCTGGGCATGGTGCCATCCCACACGACGTCTGAACCGTCAGCCTTGGCGCTTTCGATCACTTTCTCCGCCACCGCTTTGCCAAGGGCAAGTCCTGCAGCAACGTCGCTGGGGTACTGCACGCCTGCCAGCACCCGCGACCGCCCTTCCTCTTCCGCCTTTGCCATGAACATGTCCGCGTTATCGGGAAACAGGTAGGCAAGGACGGTCGCCGCCGCGCCCGCGGCGACAGCATGCTCACATGGATAGGATGGACTGGCAGGCGCTGTGATCAGCGTGGGCAGCGTCGGATCTACCTGGCTAGGGCGCAGACGGTTGTACGCGTACTTGGCCTTCCAGGCAGCGATCATGGCGTCGTAGACAGCCACGTTCATCAACGACAGCCCGCGGCTCAGCTTGGGGCTGGGCGGGATTTTGGCTTGGGCAAACTGGTCGACGGCCATTGCGAGCCAGCGGTACGAGGGCGAGCCGGCGTCCCAATACGCCACGAGATCCTTGGCAGTGCCGTCGTCGCCGGCCGCCATCTGCTTCATGTCGGCGATTTCCGCCAAGGTAGCCGCCCGGTCGGGTGGCGCCGGCGGCTGCACCTCATCGCTCGAAGTCAGAACCCACGTCTGCCACTGTCCGGCTTGAGGCTCGAGCTGAGGGCGGCCAGCCATGGCGCAACCGGCCAAGAGCAGACTGACCGCCAACAAACATGCGAGGATGGCTGTTGTGGTTTTTCCCTTCATGAGTCTTCTCCTTTGTTCAACTGCTGCAACACTTGCTCTAGAAACTGCACCAAGGTGGGCCAGTCGCGCAGGGTCTCCCACTGGCCGCTGGGCACATGCTGCACCCGGCCCCGCCACTCAAGACGGCCGTCGCCCACAGGCTCCATCCACAGCCGGATGGTGAACAGCTGCGAACGCGGCAGGTACGGATCGGCGTCGCGTTGTACCACTCGTCACCTCCTATGCCAAAGACACATTGTGCAGCACAGGGAGCCGGTAAGTGCAACCGCAGCGCTACCCGCCTTAGTGACGAAGCTTAGCAGGGCCGGCGTTATATAAGCGTTACCGGAAAAGGAGGTGACTGAGCCAATGTAATGAAGAGAGGGGATTTTGTGCGCGGCGGAACGAACAGCTCGATGCAGGGCGTGTGGATCAGGTCGACAATGAGCGAAGGATGCGGCTGGCATCCTGCAAGTCGGGGGTGTCGAATCCCTCGCGATAGGCGCTCAAGATGGGGGCCAGCAGGTCGTATGCTTGTTGGGGGCGCCGTTGGCGCTGCCATAGGCGGGCCAGGCCCAGTGCTGCCCGCAACTCGATTGCCTTGGTTTCCTGGCGGCAGGAGATAGCCAATGACTGCTGGAAACAGGCCTCGATCCTGGCGGCGTCGGCCGCTTGCATCTGGAGAAGATCTCCCCGAATGCAGTGCAGTTCTGCCTCCGAGAAGCGCTCACCGGTTGCGGCGACCAGGGACAACGCTTCCTCAAGCACAGACAAGCCTCGCTCTGGCTGTCCGGCCGCGCCATAGGCCTCAGCCAGCATCCCGAGAAACGTTGGCCTATGCACACCTGCCTCCATGGCCAGCCGCTCCGCCAGACCAGCTTCGATCTTGGCGATGCCCTGCGCGGCCTGCCCCCGATGGGCAAACGCCCAACCCTCTAGAATTCGGAAATAGGACAGCCAGTAGCGAAATCCTTGCTGTTCTGCCAAGGCAATGCCTTTGGCGGCCTGCTCTAACACGAGCGCCGGCTCGCGTCGAACTTGATGCAGCCACGCCGTCCACACCAATACAGCCGCCAGATTGTACGGATGACCTAGGTCCTGCGCTAGGGCAAGCGTCGTAACCATTTGTCTCAGCGCCCGTTCAGGATAGCCGAGATGCCACAGTACTATGACCTGATGGCGCCGATTCACCGTCCCTTGATGCTGCGCCCAGGTAAGCGACGTGCGTGCATCCCAAGGGTCGTGACCCTGCGCCTGCGCCTGCTCAAGCTGATGGTAGCTACTGCGCCACTGGCCTAGGTGCATAGAAACGATTCCGGCCAGTCCAGCAATGTTCATCAAGCCGGCGAACGTGGCGATTTGTTCTACCGGTGGCAGATAGCGCAAGACCAGCTCTTGCGCCGTGCGAATCTCCCCACGGGTCAATTCGCTCACCACCAGTCCGGCTGCCGCAAGCAGGCGCTGACGCTCGTCGCCGACCTGTTGAGCGAGGCTGTGCGCTCGCGCATACGCGTCTTTCACCACTAGCGCTGACACGGCCTTGCATGCGGTCAGCGACACGGCGAGCGCCTGCTGCAGTTGCAGTTCCTGCTGCAGATTCGCGACTGTTGCCGGGAGACACTTGAGTAGCGCCACGCCTTGCTCGAGCTGCGCGCTGGCCTGGGCGTGGGCATACATCTGCTGCGCAGCTGCGGCCGCGCGCTGGTAGTAGGCTGCTGCTTCCAATGCCATGCCCGCTTGCTCATATTGAACGGCGATCTGTCCGCTCACGGCGTCGAGTTCGGCGGCGTATACCGCCTCCAACGCCTGGGCCACGCGCCTGTGCAGGAGGAGTCGCCGTGCTGGGCTAATCTCCCGGTAGGCAATTTCGCGAATCTTGTCGTGGCTGAAGTCGTAGGCGCGCTGTCCTTGCGTGCGGATAATGCGTCGCTGCCACAGTTCGTCCAGTCCTTGCACGAGGGCCTCTTCGTCGCCTTCGCTTGCGTGCCGCAGCACATCTGCAGCAAACGCACGGCCGACAACGGCTGCCAACGAGGCCAGTGTGTGCGCGGCGGGTGTAAGCTGATCGAGACGGAAATGGATCACCGCCTGCACTCGCGCCGGCAGGTCGGCGGGTGGCCAGGTGGTGGGCCATGCGCCGTGTGTATCCGCCGCTCGGGCGCGCACCATCTCAACTACAAACAAGGGGTAACCCTCGGTCTCGGCATACAGCGCCGCCGCGTAGTGTGGTTCGAGCGGTATGCCGGCTACACACGACGCCAACTCGCCCGACTCGGCCAGATCCAACGGGCCAAGTTCAATTTCGGTTAGCTTGCCGTTCTGGCGCAGATTCATGATTAGCACGTGCAGAGGGTGGTCCGGCTGAACCTCTTCGGTGCGTACCGTGCCCACCAAGAGCAGTTGCGCCTGGGGATCGAAGCGCAGCAAATAGTGGAGCCACTCCAACGTTTCCTGGTCGCACCATTGCAGATCGTCCAGCACCAAGAGCAGTGCTCGGTCCTTTTGCTGCACCGCGCGTGCCAGGGCCTCGCGAAAACGCTGACGCTGCCAGCTATCGGTCAGAGGTTGTGGTGGCGGCAGATCCGGCTGCGTGGCCAGCAGGTCGGGCAGCAAGCGAGCAACTTCCCCTTGCCAGACGTCCTCCAACTGAGCCAGATGCGAGTAGATAGCATCGGTCCGCAGCCAATCTGCCACCGGCGCGTACGCCAGCTTGCCTTCAGCTGCATAGGAACGCGCCTTCGCCGTGATACAGCCTTGGCGATCTGCCCATTGGCGGAATTCCTCGGCCAAGTATGTCTTGCCAATCCCTGCTTCACCTGCTATCAGCACGAGTTGCGGCTCCCCAATGGCGGCGGCCCGCCAGGCATCCTGGATCGCTGCCCACTCTTGCCGACGCCCAACCAATGGCAGCCTCTGCCTTTGTGCCGAAGGTTTGACGGCTGTTGGTGTGGCTGACGAGGCATCGATCTGCAGCAGGCGTTGATATGCAGACTTCATGTCGGGACCAGGGTCTGCGCCGAGTTCCTCAAGCAGGACAGTTGCACAAGTGTGATAGACGCGCAGGGCACGGGCGTGATCGCCGTTCTGCATGTACAGGCGCATGAGTATCCGGTAGGCGGATTCCTGCAGTGGATCGGTGTGTAGCAGGCGCTGGGCACAGCCAATGGCCTTGCCGTACTCGCGCATGCCTTCCAGAATAGAGGTCAACTGTTCCAAACTACGCAGATAGCGTTGGAGCAGCCGTTCACGTTCTGTGATGACCCAGTCATCGTAACAAGCAGGCAGCAAGTCCCCCACATACAATGCCAACGCCTGCTCCAAGGCATTCCGCAAAATCTGTTGTTCGCTAGCGTGCTCCGCCTGCGCCAGCAGTTCCTCAAAGCTACTCACATCGACCGCACAGGGCTTATCGCCGTGCCACTGCAAGTTTGTGCTGTCGCTCAACACGAAATCATCGATCACCGGCAAGGCGTGGCGCAGATCGTACAGGGCCTTGCGCAGATTCGTGCGCGCTTGTGCTTCGGTTGATTCAGGCCACAGTAGAAAGGCGAGGTATTGGCGGGATTGGGGCGCCTGGCGATGGAGGGCCAGGTAGCCGAGTAGGGACTGCAGCCGCGCCGTATTGATCTCTGTGATCGGCCGTCCATCGAGGACAAGCCGAAAGTCGCCAAGCAAATGGATTGACAGTGCCGCCATCGTGGCTTCCTCCGCTGCAGGAACACGAACGCCCGGGGCAAACCGATTCATTGTACGCAACAGGGCTGATGGTGAACATATTGTAATACGATTAATTACAATATGCGAGTACATTGATATCGCCGGCAGGCCCCACGACCACGCGGGATGTTGTGGTACAATCCAGCGATTGTTTTCAAGCTAAACGATTGTAGGGAACAGCGCATGCAACTCAGCCAAATCACCTCGCTTCTTCTACGGCTGGGTGGTCGTCGCCGTAACCGCCCTGGCCCTGCTCATCTCGGCCGGCGTCCGCTCGGCGCCGGGGGTTTTTCTGGTATCCGTCCAGGAAGACACGCAGTGGAGCATGGGTGTCATCTCGTTTGCGGCCTCGATGGGCCTGCTGGTGTTGGGGTTAACTGCCCCCGTCGGCGGCTTGCTGATCGACCGCTACGGCACCCGCCACGTTGCCCCTGCCGCGCTCTGGCTGGTCGGCATCAGCATGCTGGCCTCGGCGTACGTGCAGGAACCGTGGCAGCTGGCCGTGCTCTGGGGCCTGGTCGGCGGCATCGGCACGGGCATTATCTCCGGCGTGCTGGGCGCTACGGTGGCGACGCGCTGGTTTGTCGCCCGCCGCGGCCTGATCATCGGCATGTTTGGTGCTTCCACGTCGGCCGGCCAGCTGCTGTTTGCGCCGGCGCTCATGATCCTGGCGACGAGCCTTGGCTGGCGCACCAGTTCGACTATGCTCGGGGTGCTGGCGATGCTGGCCATCATCCCGGTGGCAATCTGGATGCGCAACGATCCGGCGGACCTGGGCCTGACTCCCATGGGCGCGCCGCTGACCACGACGCCGGTGCAAGCGGGTGGGGCCGACAAGGGTGTTATGGGCCGCGCCCTGCGCAATGTCGAATTCTGGCTGCTGGCCGGCACCTTCTTTATCTGCGGCGCCACTTCGACCGGGATCGTCGGCACGCACCTGATCCCCTACGCGCACGATCATGGCATCGCCCAGACCACAGCGGCGGGCATGCTGGCACTGATGGGGGCCATGAACTTCGTCGGCACGCTCGGTTCCGGCTGGCTGACCGACCGCTATGACCCGCGCAAGCTGCTGGCGATCTACTACACCTTCCGCGGCATCTCGCTGCTTTTCCTGCCTTTTGTCACCGAGCCGTTAGGGCTGGGGGCCTTTGCGATCCTGTTTGGGCTCGACTACATCGCCACCGTGCCGCCCACCACCGCATTGGTCGCGGACAACTTCGGCCGCCGCAATGTCGGCACAGTCTATGGCTGGGTGTTCTGCGCACACCAGATCGGCGCAGCGCTGACCGCATGGGGCGGCGGCCTGGCGCGGGATGCCTTGGGCAGCTACGGGATTGCGTTCTTAGTCGCCGGTGCGCTGGCAGTAGCGGGGGCCATGATGGCGCTGCAGATCCAGCGCGGAACGAAGGTAGCAGCGGCGACGGCCTGAACCTTGATTCGTGGTTCAGACGCCTCTCACCCGCAGCTCCAGCCGGCGTTCGACGGCGCGCAGGGCCCAGTTGATGGCGATCGCCAGCAGCGAGACGGCGATGGCGCCGGCCACGATCTTGTCGTAGTTGCTGGTGCGGACGCCTTCGAAGAGGAGCACGCCCAGGCCGCCGGCGTTGATGAAGGCGGCGATGGTGCCGATGCCGATGGTGGCGACGGTGGCAATGCGGATGCCGGCCAGGATCACAGGTGAGGCGAGCGGCAGCTCGACCCGCCACAGGCGCTGCCAGTTGCTCATGCCCATACCCGTGGGCGGCCTCGACGGTGCGGGCGTCGACGCCTTCCAACCCCGCCAGCGTGTTGCGCACGATCACGAGCTGCGCGTAGATGACCAGGGCGATAATAGCGGTGGTGGCCGACAGGCCGGTAAAGGGAATCAGCAGCACCAGCAGCGACAGGCTTGGCACCGTGTAGAGCACGCTGAAGACCCCAAGTACAGGCCCACGGAGCCAGCGCACCCGATGGATCATAACGCCCAGCGGCAGCCCGATCACGATGGCGATGCCCAGCGAGACAAGGGTCAGATAGAAGTGCTGGCCCGACAGCTCGGCGATGCGGGCGCCGTTATTGAGTAAGTAGGGCATCGCGCATCCCGCCAAAATCGAGCCGGCCCAAGGTGACGCCGTCACCGTCCACCACGTGCAGGGCCGGCGCGCCGCTCTGCAGCAGCAGCCCCAACGCCGAACGCAGGTTTTCCGACGCGCCGATCGTGGGCAGGTCGCCCTGCTTGCTGCCGTTTGAGCCGGTCCCCCCGTCCGCCTGGAGCATGGCGGAGTCGACCGGCAGCAGGCTCAAGCGGCGCAGCATGTCGTCGGCGCCCACCAGGCTGGCGACGAACTCGTCGGCAGGGGCAGTGGCCAGTGCGAGCGGCGGCGCTTCCTGCACGATCTTGCCCTCGCGCATCACCACGATGCGGTCGCCGAGCTTGAACGCCTCCTCGACGTCATGGGTGACGAACAGGATCGTCTTGTGCAGGCGCGTCTGGATGGCGCAAAGCTCATCCTGCAGCCGGGTGCGGTTGATGGCGTCGATGGCGCCGAAGGGCTCGTCCATCAGGACGATCGGCGGGTCGGCGGCCAGGGCGCGCGCGACGCCGACGCGCTGCTGCTCGCCGCCCGACAGCTGTCGCGGGTAGCGGCGGCGGTAGTCCAGCGGCAGGTTCACCAGTTCGAGCATCTCGTCGATGCGGCGGTCGATGCGCGCCTTGTCCCAGCGCAGCAGGCGTGGCACGGTGGCGATGTTGTCCTCGATGCGCAGGTGCGGAAAGAGCCCGGTCTGTTGAATCACATAGCCGATATGGCGGCGCAGCTCGGTCGGCGAGACGTCGGCCGTGTCCTCGCCGTTGACGAGGATGCGCCCGCTCGTCGGCTCGTAGAGCCGATTGACCATCTTGAGCAGGGTCGTCTTGCCGCAGCCCGAAGGGCCCAGCAGCGTCACAAACGTGCCGGCAGCCACCGACAGGCTGACGTCGTCCACCGCCGGGCCGCGGTGCGTTTGGGAAGGTGCGGGTGACATGGTCGATCTGAATCAGGTCCATAGGAATGTGTAGTATGTCCGAAGTAGCGCGCATGCCCAGGACCTGCAGCGAACCAAGGTTCGCCGGTCCCGGGGACGTTAGGTGCGCTGCGTGCGGGGCGTGCTGTGGCGCTGCGGCTACGGCGCCGGCGCGTTCTTGTCCAGGAAGGCGGTGATCACGGCGCCGGGCTCGGCCTTCTCTGGGCCATCGACCTGGTAGTTGAGGCCGGCCATCACCTCGTTGGTCAGGAGCGGCGCCACGGCGTTGAGCGCATCGGCGATCCCGGGATTGTTCGCCAGCGTATCCTGGCGCACGACCGGCGCGATGTTGTAGATCGGGTAGAAGTTCTTGTCGTCCTGGAGCACGACGAGCTTGTCGCCGGCGATGCGGCCGTCGGTGCCGAACGCCACGATCACGTCGACTTCGCCGTTCTGGAGCGCGTCGTAGCGCAGCGCGCCGGTGCCCAGCGGCTTGAACTCCTTGAACTTTGGCACAAAGCCGCCGTACGCGGCGTCCAGCCCCTGCGTGTCCACGCGGTCGGGGAACTCGGCGGGGCCGCCCAGCCGCAGATCCGCGGCATGCGCCGCCAGGTCGCTGATGGTCTTGAGTCCGTACTGCTTGGGCGATCTCGGCCGTGGTGGCGAAGACGTTGGTGTTGTTGAACGGCGAAGCGTCGAGCCAGGTCAGTTGGAACTGCTGCTCGTACCCGCTGCGCACGGCATCCAGAATGGCGGCCGCATCGTCGTAGCGATTGGTGTCCTTGAGCACCTCCTGGAGGCCGGTCGAAGTGTATTCGGGATACAGGTCGATATCGCCCTTGAGCAGCGCGGCGTGGGCGATCGGCGTAGCGCCCAGGTTGAACTTGCGCTCGACCGTGAAGCCGGCCCGCTCCAGCACCTGGGCGTACAGTTCGGCCACGAGAATGGCCTCGGTGAAGTCCTTGGAACCAATGCGCACCGGGCCGTTCGGCGGCGCGCCGGAGCCCTCGGCCTGGGCAGCGGTGCCGCCTGTGCTGCCGGTGTCGGCGGCTGCTTCGCAGCAGTTGCTTCGGCTGCCGGCGCTTGCGCGGCGGGGGCAGCCGGAGCGGCACAGGCTGCAAAGAGCAGGGGGAGCACGATGGCCAGCAGGGCCAACCATGCAGCGGACCGTCCGCGCGATCCACTCGCGAGTCGTCGTCATACGTTGCTTCCTTTCGCAAAAAGCTACAGTGCTGGCGGTGTGGCGGTTACGCTGGATCGGGTGCGGATGGCGGAGGTGCGCTGCACGAGCACAAACAGCCCTTCGGCGGCGAGGGCCAGCAGTGCCACGGCAACGGCGCCGACAAGCATAACAGCTGGTTCGTTCAGCGCAAAGCCGCGCAGGACGTAATCGCCCAGTCCGCCGCCGGCGATAAAGGCGGCGAGGGTGGCGCTGGCGATCACCTCGACGGTGGCGATGCGCACGCCGGTCAGAATCACGGGCGTCGCCAACGGCAGTTCGACACGCAGCAGCGCCTGCCAGCGGCGACATACCGACGCCCAGTGCAGCCTCGCGCGTGGCGGGCTCGACGCTGCGGATGCCGGCATAGGTGTTAATGAGGATGGGCGGGCAGGCCAGGACGGTCAGCGCGATCAGGGCAGGGCGGAAGCCAAGGCCAAGATAAGGCAGCGCCAGGAACAAGATGACCAGGCTGGGGAGGATGCGGAGGGTATTAAACGAGTTCATCACCCCCTGCGCCAGCCGCGGGCGATGGGCGACCCAGATTCCCAGCGGCACACAGAGCAGCAAGGCGATGGCCAGGGCACTAAAGCTGAGTACCAGGTGCTGGCTAAGCAGGCGGACAAACCGCTCCTGGTCCCCAAGGAAATAGTTCCAAGCGTCCGAAAAAACCGACATGCAACGCCAGTGTACGCCAACTCTTGCATTCCGTCCAATCCGAAAACAGCACGTGCCCGCGGACCGCAGGCGTCCTCGGCTGGGGTCTTCCTGGAAGACCGTGGGGCACTTCCGGAGGGGGGAGCAGGCGAGGACGCCTGCGGTCCGAATGCAGGGGGCTGCCGTCTACACCGCGCCACGTGGCTGTGGGCTTTGGCGTCTTCCGGTAGATGCGGTAATGTATATAGCTGAAGAAGACTTCAACTTCGAAACGGGACTATCCACGCCCATGATGCGCATCTACGATGTTGCCACTGCCGTTGCTACGATTCTCCGCCGCCCCGCTTGGGACGAACTTGCAATCCCGGATCCGCTGCTCGATCGCCTGGAGGCTACCTTTGGCGAACGCGTCACGCCGGACGAGGCGGTGCGCCGCATCCTGGCGGACGTACGCGCCCGCGGCGACGAAGCCGTGCTGGACTGGTCGGTCAAGGTCGACGGCGTGCGCCCGCCGGCACTGGCACTGGAGCAGGCGCAAGTTGTGGCGGCCATCGATCAGGTCGATCCTGCTGTCGTCGCGGCGATCCGCCACTCGGTGGAGCGTGTCGAACGCTTTCACCGCCGGCAGCCGAGCCTGAGCTGGATTCACAACGACGCCGAAGGCACGCTTGGCCAGCTGGTGCGCCCGATCGAACGGGTCGGCGTCTACATTCCCGGCGGCACCGCCCCGCTGCCGTCGTCGCTGATCATGACGGCCGTGCCGGCACGCGTGGCAGGCGTGCCCCATATCAGCGTCATCACGCCGCCGCAGCGCGACAGCGGGCTGCCGCACCCGACGATCCTGGCGGCAGCCGCCATCGTCGGCGTCGACGCCGTCTATGTCGCCGGCGGCGCCCAGGCGATCGGCGCGCTGGCCTATGGCACGGCGAGCATCGCCCGCGTCGACAAGATCTGCGGCCCCGGCAGCCTGTTTACCACGCTGGCCAAGCGCCAGGTCTTTGGCATGGTCGGCATCGACGGCCTGCCCGGCCCGACGGAGACGGTGGTGATTGCCGACGAAGGCGCCAATCCCGCCCTGGCCGCGGCCGACCTGCTGGCGCAGGCCGAGCACGACATCCTGGCCTGCGCGATCCTGCTGACGCCGTCGCGCAGCATGGCCGAGGCGGTCCAGGCGGCCGTCATGGCGCAGTTGGAGGAACTCGGCCGGTCGGAGGTCATCGCCGGTTCGCTCGCCCGCGGCAGCGGCATCGTCGTCACCGACAGCCTCGCCCAGGCGGTGGGGCTGGCCAACGCCTATGCGCCGGAGCACCTCTGCCTGCTGGTGGCGGATCCCTGGCAGTGGCTGGGCGAGATCCGCAACGCCGGCGGCGTCTTCCTGGGCGAGCGCAGCTTTGAAGTGCTGGGCGACTACGTAGCCGGCCCCAGCCACGTGATGCCGACCGGCGGCACGGCGCGCTTTGCCAGCCCCCTCAACGTCAACGACTTCACCAAGATCATCAGCGTGATCGGTCTCAACGAGACCGCGCTGCAAGACATTGGCACCTCGGCAGCTACGCTGGCCGACGCGGAAGGGCTGTCGGCGCATGCCGCCGCCGTTCGCCGCCGGCTCGCCTAGCCTGCCTGCAATACATTCCTAGTCCAAGCTGCGAAAGGAGTTCGCAAAGTGACCAATCGTAAAGTTACCTTTGTCAGCAGTGCGGCCAGCCTGGCGCTGGTCCTGGCGCTGCTGGCGGCGCTCTTTACGGGCGCTGTACCCGTAGTGGCGCAGGACGACGGCGGCTTTACGCTCACGATCCTGCACACCAACGACACGCACGCCCACATCGAGCAGTATGACGGCTCGACCACCAGCTGCAGCGCAGAAAAGGATGCGGCCGGCGAATGCATCGGCGGCGTAGCCCGCCGCGCCACCGAGATCAACCGCATCCGCAGCGGCGAAAACGGCGCCAACACCATCCTGGTCGATGCCGGCGACACGTTCCAGGGCACGCTCTTCTACAACCAGTACAAGGGCGCCGAAGAGGCCATGTTCCTCGACGAACTTGGCTACCAGGCCATGGCGATCGGGAATCACGAGTTCGACGACGGCCCCGCCAACCTGGCCGCCTTTATCGACAAGGCCAAGCTCCCGGTGCTCAGCGCCAACATCGACGCCTCCAAGTCGGCGGACCTCGAGGGCAAGATCGAGCCCTACACGATCCTCGACGTCAACGGCGCAGCAGGTCGGCGTGATCGGCCTGACCACCAAGGAAGCGTCCATCAACTCGTCGCCGGGCCCTGACCTGACCTTCAACGATTATGTCGAGTCACTGCAGCCGGTCATCGCCGAACTGCAGGACAAGGGCGTCAACAAGATCGTCCTGCTCTCGCACATCGGCTATGCCGACGACCAGACGCTGGCCGCTGCGATCGACGGCGTCGACGTCATCGTGGGCGGGCACAGCCACACGCTGCTGTCGAACACCGACGAAGCCGCCTCCGGCCCCTACCCGACCGTCGTGAAGTCGCCCAGCGGCGACCCGGTCCTGATCGTGTCCGCCGAAGCCTATGGCAAGTACCTGGGCGAACTCGACGTGACCTTTGACGATGCGGGCGTGCCGGTCAAGTGGGATGGCGCGCCGATTCTGCTGGACGCCTCGATCGCAGCAGGATCCGGAGGTGCTGGCGCAGGTGAAGATGCTGGCCATGCCGGTCGAAGCGCTGCGCGCAGAGGTGATCGGCAGCACGACGACCGACCTGGACGGCGAACGCTCCTCGTGCCGCTTTAACGAGTGCACCATGGGCGACCTCGTGGCGGATGCCATGCTGGCGTCGCAGGCAAGCGAAGGCGTGCAGATCGTCATCACCAACGGCGGCGGCATCCGCAGCAGCCTGAACGCAGGCGACATCACCGTGGGCGGCGTGCTTGAGGTGCTGCCCTTTAACAACACCGTCGCGACCTTTGGCCTGAAGGGCGCCGACGTCGTGGCGGCGCTTGAGAACGGCGTCAGCCGCGCCGAGAACCCCGACAACGAGGGCACGGGCCGCTTCCCGCAGGTTTCCGGCGTGCGCTTCTCATGGGACGGCAGCAAGCCGGTGGGCGAGCGCGTTTCGGCGGTTGAGGTGCAGAATGCCGACGGCACCTTCAGCCCGATCGACCCCGAGGCCACCTACAAGCTGGCCAGCAACAACTTCAACCGCACCGGCGGCGACGGCTACAGCATGTTTGCCGAGGATGCCATCGACCCCTACGACTTTGGCCCCACGCTGAGCGAAGTGGTAGGCGACTACGTCCAGGCCAACTCGCCGCTGACCGTCGAACTGGACGGCCGCATCACGCGGCTGGACGATGCGGCTGCCACGCTGGCAGCCCTGGCGACGCCTGAGCCCGAAGCGACCGAAGCTGTGACGGCGACGGTCGAGGCTGCGGCGACGGTCACGCCTACGGTCGAGGCGACTGTTGCGGCTACGGAGACTGCGACCGTTGAAGCAACGGTTGCAGCAACTGCGGAGGCCACGCCGGAGGCGGCTGCGGCAGCGCCACAGAGGCCACGCCGGAACCGACCGTCGAGGCCACAGTTGAAGCGACCGCGACGACTGAGGCAGCGGCCGAAGCGACGTCGAGGCCACGCCGGAGGCGGCTGCCGAAGCAGCGCCTGAGGCACTGCCCACCACCGGCGTGGGCGGCAGCTTGCCGGCGGCCGGGGTCGCCGTGTTCGTCGTCCTGGGCCTGGTGGCGGTGGAGTTTGCCCGCAAGCGCAGCGGGATGAGCAAGTAGCTCGCGCGAGAAGACATGTCCCCGGGACCGGCGACCGCAAGCGTTCGCAGACGTCCCGGGGACATTGGGGTGCGCGTGGTACAATAGTGCGCCATGAGCCAATTTGACCCGCGCACGCTGCTGCGTCCTGAACTCGCCGACCTTGAAGAATACACGCCGATCCTGCCGTTTGAGGTGCTGAGCCGGCGGCTCGGCATCCCCATCGAGCGAGATCGTCAAGCTTGACGCCAACGAGAACCCGTACGGCCCTGTCCCTGCGGTGACTCGAAGCCCTGGCCGAGTACAACTACTACCACATCTACCCGGACCCCCAGCAGACGGAACTGCGCGAGGCACTGGCAGGCTTATGTTGGCGTACCGCCCGAGCATATTCTGCCCACGCACGGGGCCGACGAGATGCTCGACTACCTGGGACGCCTCCTCCTGGTGCCCGGCGACGCCATCATCGACTGCCCGCCCACCTTTGGCATGTACAGCTTTGACGCCCAGCTCGAAGGCGCACAGGTGATCGAGGTCTGGCGCAAGCCGGGCTTTGCCGTCGACGTGCCGGCGATCGAAGAGGCTGCTGGCAAGTCCGGCAGCGGGACGGCGCAACGCCCAAGCTCCTCTTTCTGACTTCGCCCAACAACCCCACCGGCAACTGGCTGGAAGACGACGACCTGCGCCGGCTGCTGGCGCTGCCGCTGCTGGTCGTGCTGGACGAGGCTTATGTCGAGTTTGCCGATCATCCCAGCCGTGCCGCCTGGGTGCTGGACCACGACAACCTGGTCGTGCTGCGCACCTTTAGCAAGGCGGCCGGTATCGCCGGCCTGCGCCTGGGCTACGGCATCTGCCCGGCCTGGCTGATGGCGCAGCTGTGGAAATTCAAGCAGCCCTACAACGTCAACGTCGCCGCCGCCGTGGCCGGTCTGGCCAGCCTGCGCCATGTCGAACAGATCCGCGACGTCGTCGAACTGCTCAAGCACGAACGAGAGCGGCTGCTGGGCTGCCTGCAGACGATTCCTTATCTGCAGCCGCACCCTTCGCATGCCAACTTTATCCTCTGCGACGTCGCCGGACGTGAGGCCAAAGAGCTCAAGCTGGCGCTGGAACGCAAGGGGATCCTGGTGCGCCACTACAATAAGACGGGGCTGCGCAACTGTATTCGCATCTCCGTGGGCCGCCCGGAACAAACCGACCGCCTGATTCAAGCCCTCAGACAGGTGTAACCTCAGCCACGCTTAGCGAATAGAAGGGAAATCGCCATGCCAGCGACTGACGCCTCATCGGCAGAATCACGTGCAGCATCGTCGTGCCGTGCCGTCCGCCCGCGCCCAGTTGGGATGCCAGGTCTGGCTTGAACCGGACGACTCAGCGGAGCGTGTGGACATGCTCTTTGCGCAGGTCCTGCAGCGAGCGGCCTGGGCTGGGCGCGCCTCTTCCTCATGTGGCCGTGGATCGAAGAGCAGCCGGGCACATGGAACTTTGGCGTGTTTGACCTGGCGTTTGACGCCGCAGTACGCCACGGTGTCCGCATCAAGGCGACGCTGACCGCCAACTCCGGCCCCTGGTGGCTCGGCACGCCTTCGATGCTGCACTCGCATACCGGCTTCCTCTCGCCTGACCAACGCCCCCCGATGGAGCGCTACATTCGCGCCTGTGTCGAACGGTATGCCGCGACATCCGGGCTGGCGACAGTGGATCTTGTGGAACGAGCCCAACGGCGGCAACGAGCGTACGCCGGAAGCCCTGGCCCACTGGCAGGGCTGGCTCGAACGCCACTACCAGGGTGACATCGCTACACTCAACCACCGTTGGCGCACCGGCTACCAGACGTTTGCCGAGGTCCAGTTTCCCGAAGACATCCCGCACCCGGCCCACCGCTGGCCAGTTTTGGAACAGCTACGGCCCCTGGCTGCTCGACTGGCAGGCACGCGCCGCGTGGCTCAACGGCGAGTTGGCCTGGATCAAGGAGATCGTGCGCAGCATCGACGCGTCTACTGAACTGTGCGTCAACCCCACCGAAGTACTGGCCAACCAGGCTCTCGGCGGCACCGACCTGGATGGCATGGCCCGCCTGCGTCGACGTGATCGGCGCCTCTTATCATCCGGCATGGCACTTCACCTTTGCCGACCGGCTCGAGTTCCCGGGGCTGATGGTGGCCGGCGTACGCCTGGAGGCAGCACAGCCGGGGGCACGCCGGGTCGAGGTGACAGAGGTACAGTCGGGCAACACGCTCAATTCGTCCAACCGGCCGTCCAACGTAACGCCGGCCGAGTTAGCCCGGTTTTACCTGGCCGGGCTGGCGGCGGGCGCCAAGTCCGTTACTGGGTGGTGCCTTAACGTGCGCAGCCACGATTTTGAGGCCGGCGATTGGGGCCTGCTCGACAATCAGGACCGGCCGAGCGGCCGCAGCCAGATGCTGGCGCAGCTGCGTGCACGTCTGGATGCTGCCTACGCGCGCACCGGTCGCTGGGCGCCCGCACGACCGCGAGCATGGGTAGGCATGTCGCCGCACGCCCAGGCGCTTGAGGCGGTGAAGCGCGCGGGAACTGCGGTGCCGGGCCGGCTGGCCCATGACGGCGCTCACGGCGGAGCCTTGTTAGCGGTGAGACTCATGGAACTTGGCATCACCACTGCCGTGGCCCCGATCGTCTCGCTGCCCGATACGCGCCGCACAGCCAGGCGACCTGATAGTCCTCTCGCACGTGGTGGCATGGGCAGAAGAGGCTGCCGAACGCATGCTCGCCTTTGCCCGCAGTGGCGGATGTCCGGTTATTGACGCCACCTGCGGCCGAAAGACGTTGAACGGCAGCCTGCAGCGGCCGTGGCCCGGCGTCCTAGCTGAGGCGATAGGCATGCAGATTGTCGATTTGGAGACCCGCCCCGACGGGTATGAACTGGTGCTGTGACGGGCAGCCGGCGGGGCGCTGGCTGCTCGCGCCAGCCAGGCAGAGCTAGCTCCTGCCGGCGGGTGGCACGCCTGGGAAGAGCTGCGTTTTGCGCACGACGGCGAGACCTGTGTGTGGGAGCGGCCTTTCGGCAGCGGCCGCATCGTCGTGGTCCGTGGCATGTTGGGACCTTCGCTGGTCCACAACCGGAACATCGCCGCTTCCCGCTACATTCTTCGGCGCGCCGGCGCAGCTGCCCGCCATTCCGTGCGGCCTACCGGATCCCACTGGGCAACGTTCGCAGTACCAATTGAGGTGGAACACGGTGCGCTTACCGCAGTCTTGCTCCAGACCTGCTGGACCGCCAGGGTCGACCCATCCACGTCTATGCAGCGCCCGGCAGCTACACTGATTTGTGGAGCGGAACGACCTGCGATAGCGGCCCCGCAGGCGAGCTCGTGCTCCCTGCCGGTGACGGCATCGCGCTGCTGTGGCAAGAGTAGCAATATTGCAGCCTGTTGGCGAATGTGATAGAGTATCATTAACCTTAAATTCAGCTGACGGACAGGTACAGACTCTCATGGCACGCACTGCGACAATCGAACGCAAGACGGGCGAAACCAACGTCCACCTTACACTCAACGTAGACGGCAGCGGCAAGAGCGAGATCGACACCGGCATCGGCTTTCTCGACCACATGCTCACGCTCTTCGCCGCGCATGGCTTTTTGACCTCACGGTCAAGGCGCAAGGCGATCTGCACGTAGACGACCATCACTGCGCCGAGGACGTCTTTATCTGCCTGGGCAAAGCACTCGACCAGGCATGGGCGACCGCCGTGGGCTGGTGCGCACGGCGCACAGCTTTGTCCCCATGGACGAGTCATTGGCGTTTGTCGCCATCGACCTGGGCGGGCGCGCCTACTGCGTCTTTGACGCCCAGTTTGTTACGCCGCGGTGGGCAGCTGGGGACGGACCTGATTTTCCACCTATTTGAAACGCTGGCCGTCCACGGGCGTATGAATCTGCATGCGCGCGTGGAATATGGGCGCAACGACCATCACAAGGTTGAAGCACTATTTAAGGCGCTGGCACGTGCGCTGGATGGGGCGACGCAGATCGACCCGCGCCGGCAGGGCGTGCCCAGCACGAAAGGAACGTTGACGGCATAACCAGCCGTCCTGCGCATGGAGCAACCACTTTACAATTGCGGTGACCGCTGCGGCCGAACGCTGGCGCAGCGACGAACGCCGCACCTACCCGGGTGTTAGCGCCGATCGGTGAATTATGTGTCACTGCGCCTTGCCAAATCCTCGTAGTCGAAGATAATATCGTCAATCAGAAAGTTGCTCAACGCCTGCTGCACCGTCTTGGGCTACCGCGCCGACATAGCAGCGAACGGCCGTGAGGCAATTGCCGCATTGCAGAATCACGCCTACGATGTCCTGTTTATGGATCTGCACATGCCCGAAATGGACGGGCTAGAGGCAACGCGGCATCATTCGAGAGCAGCTGCCGCAAACGGCAGCCCGTGATCATCGCGATGACAGCTTCAGCCCTCTTAGAGGATCGGCAGGCAAGCATTGACGCAGGCATGAATGCATTTATCACCAAGCCGTTACGTGTGGAACACCTGGTCGAGGTTTTGCGCACTGTCGGCCGCGACACTACGCAAAACGGACAACAAGGTGAGGACTAGATGACTCAAGGCAGTGAGAAACCCGCAGGGCACGATCCCGGCGCACAGAAGGCAGTTGGAAGCGCGCCCCAAGTTCAACAGAACAAGGAAGCGGTCGAGCGCGTCGTGAGCGGCCTGGCCGGTGCGGCATTCGAGGGTATCGAGACCGTCGGCAACGGCATCTCCGCGTTCTGGAACTTCAACAAGTCCGTACTTAATACCGCCGGTCAGATAACTGAACCTCTGTTGAAGCCGCTGGATGCGCTGGGTGTGACCGAGATGGTGCGCCGGCCGGTTGATGCCGTAGTGACCGGTGTCGAAGTACGAGTGACGCAGCTTGAAGAGAGGGGCCGTGAGGGGCTGACGCAGACCGGCAGCTTCACCATCGTGGCCATTTCGGACACCATCGATGCCGTGCTCGACTACATCAGCACCCACCCTCAGGTGGACAAGCTGATCACGGACAAGCTCGACAAGTTCCTGCCGCTCTGAGTGAGAATGCCGCGGTCCAGAAACTGGTGCGCAAACAGGTGGACGCCATTCTACCCACCCTGGTCAAGGACCCGACCATTCAGCTGCTAATTCAAGAGCAGGCGAACACCTACCTGGACTCGCTAAGTACCACGCTAAATCCCAAGCTGCAGGCGCTGATTCGCCAACAAGGTGACGACTACATTACATACTTGAACGCCCACCCCGAGCAGGTGCAGAACCTGGTGGCAGGCCAGACGATCGGCATGACCACCGAGATTATGAACGAGGTGCGCGAGCGCGCCGTGACCGCCGACTCGGTGGTCGAGATGCTCGTACGCCGCGTCCTCGGGCGCAAGCAGCGTGAGGAGCTGCCGACCGCCGCCGCCGGAGGTGCAGCGCCGCGCCGAGGTGGCCCGCCTGCCCTCGGACTTTGTCGATGGGGCGGCCACGCAGTCCCCAAAGTTGCCGCCGTCCAAAAAGCCGTCACGCAATGGAGACCACGCATGACTAGGGCAACTTGCGTAACCGCGGCATGTTGGGCCAGTATGCCGGATTCTTCACGCGCGCCGCAGCGATGTTGATCGACATCCTGGTCATTGTCATTGCCCTGATCTTTATCATGTATTCGCGATCCGCCTGCCCATACCATATTTTTCTAGGGGTCGATCCGAATACGTGCTCGGCGAGCAATACCGAGTCCCTGCTGCCGCAGATCGGCGCATCCATTTATCCGCGGCACCGCACCCGCACCCAGTGGTTGTGCGGCATGGTAGATTTCGTCTGGACGATACCGCGTGGTTGACCGCGCCTGTCTACTTCGTCTTTTTCTACTCTGCGACCGGGCAGACCATCGGCATGTACGTCTTGGGGATGCGCGTCGTGCGCATGGACGGCAAGCACATGTCGCTTGGGGTAGCCTTGTGCGTTGGGTCTGCCTCTTGCTGGCAGCGTCCCCTTCGGTCTCGGTGTGCTGTGGGTGATCATCGACGACCGCCGCCAGGGCTGGCATGATAAGCTGGCGCACACGTGTGTCATCTATGCCTGGCGCGCCGAGGAGGATACCTTCATCATCAGCCGGATCCAGCGCTGGCTGTGCGGCGACCCGAGCGCGGCGGCTGCTTGGGGACCGCAGTAGCGCCGGCGCGGCCGCACCGGCCTGCCCAAGCTCGACCTGCTCACGATCGCCTTTCCGGACTACGACCGGCTTGACGACGTGCTCGACCTCATCCAGGACGGCATCGCGGACGACAAATTTCACGTCGTCAATGCCACCGTGCTGGTCAAGGGCGACAACGATTCGGTCGGCGTGCTAGCGGCCAGCGACCTTGCCGTCGGCAGCAAGGTCAACAGACATGGCGGATGAACCGCTGATGCTGCCCGACTACGAACTCAAGCGCATCATGGCGAATGTGCCGGCCGAGAACTTCGTCGTGGCGATCGTAACTGAGGATCATTACGGTGACATTATGATCGTGTTGTTTCGCGTGAAGTAAAAATGTCCTGGTGCGGCGCTATGACTTGGATGAGCCCGGCAAGGGGGCCAAAAAGCCGCATACCGTGGGCGCCGGACAGATCACCGCCAACTGAGCTGGACGGGCGTACGCCTCTCCGCTACAATACGCCGCCACTGACGCTTATTGATTTCGCAACGGAGCCGCACTATGCCTAATGGCTATCATGGCATGACTGTCAACGCCAAGTCGCCGCTGACGGGCGCGATCGGTGACTCCCAGGTGGGCGGCTTCTTCCCGGCCGAGCTCAAGTTCGCCGGTTTCGACGGCATTGTCGTCTACGGGCAAGGCCGAGAGACCGGTCTATCTCTGGCTGCACGACGGCGAGGCCGAGACTGCGCGATGCGGCCGCCATCTTGGGGCATGGGCGCTGGGAAACCGAAACGCAGCTGCGCGAGGAGTTGGGCGACGACAAGATCGAGGTCGCCTGCTGTGGGCAGAGCGGCGAACAGCTCGTCAAGTTCGCCGCCGTCATGACCATGCGCAACCGCGCCGCCGGTCGCACGGGCTGGGCGCCGTCATGGGCAGCAAGAGCCTCAAGGCGATCGCCGTGCGCGGGCGCAACCAAGCCGCAGTGGCCGACCCCGCCACGGTCAAGCGGATTGCCGGGGCGGCGGCAAGGAATACGCCGCCAACGCGGGTGGCATGGAAGAGCTTGGGCGAACTGGGCACAGCCGGCGTCGTGCGATCGGCCAGAACGATAGGGCGGCCTGCCCACCTTCAACTACAAGTCGGGCCACTTTGACTTGCCGACGAGATCTCGCGGCGAGCGGCTGGCCGAGACGATTCTGGTCGATCGTGACACCTGTTACGCGTGCGTGGTGCGCTGCAAACGCGAGGTCGCAGTCGACGGCAAGTACAAGATTCCGCGGGAACTGGGCGGGCCCGAGTACGAGTCGATCGCGACGCTGGGATCCTACTGCGGCATCGCGACCTCGAGGCGATCTCGATGCCAACGCCAGTGCAACGACTACGGGCTGGACACGATTGCGGCCGGCGCGACGATTGCCTGGGCCATGGAGTGCTTTGAAGCGGGCATCCTGAGTCTGGAGCAGACCGACGGGCTGGAGCTGCGCATGGGCGACGCCGACGCCATGATCGCCGCGCTGGATGCGCTTGCCTTTCGGCACGGGCGGCTCGGCGACCTGCTCGCCGAAGGGTCGGCGCGTGCCGCCGCCCGGCTGGGGCGCGAAGCCGAGGCGCGCACGATCACCGTCAAGGGCACCGAACTACCCGCGCACATGCCGCGCCGCAGGTGGTGCAGGCCGTCACCGGGTGGACGTCAATATCGAGACTGATGACGGTACGTACCCGCCGCGTCAACCTGATGAAGGTCTTCGATGCCAGGAAGAGCCCTACCACGAGGACGACAAGCTGTTCAAGCGGCTGGCCGCTCAAGGCGGCGCCAGCGACGGCCTCCGGTACGACGAGTAGGAGGTGGCTCCAGATCTACTACCGCACATGGGCCGGCTGGGACGTGGAACGGCAACCCATCACCGAGCGCTCGAAGCTGGCGCTGGCTCGGCCGCAGCGGCACTGAGCAAGCGCTGAGCGCCTGATCCGGGCGCAGGATATACTTCTTCTCTCGTCGCCGCTCCAATCGGCGACCTGGGGCGTCGCGCTCCGGGCGTCGAAACACTGCGCAGCGTCGTTTTCATCGCCACGAAGACACACGCACGACCAGCAACTGCTCAGGCGCTTCGAATCAGCCCGCCCGGCGGATGCGCTTTCACGAACACGACGAACAAGGCCAGGAGGCGCATTACCTCGGCCTCTTGGTGAAGCGAACATAGCGCTCATTAGCCGACGCCGGCGCGCCAGCATCTCGAACCAGCTCTTCGCTGGTGCGCCAGGCTGTCGACGGCGGCGAAAGATGACGATGGTGCCCAGGCCGGCGGGGCTCCGTCGTGGCGGTTCATGCTCTCCGGCCTGCCCCTGCGCGGCTTTACCTTTTCCGCGGCTTTCCGCCCCGCGAATCCGGCCAGCGGCGGCGCTTTCTCGAGGTCGACCTGCGCTTCGCGCGTACGCTCATCTTCTCCCAGGGCCCGTTTCGCCTGGCGGCTTCTGCTGGAGCGCCCTCGCGGTCGGCGACCGCAGCGGCGTTTGGCCAACAACTGACCAAGATGTTGAGAAGGTCAACGGCACCTTGTCGCGGCTGCCCGCGCCTAGTGGCCGACGAGGCGAAGCTCAGGTCGATACATCGTCGTCATTGCGGCGCTGAAGATGACCTTCCATATGAACCCCGAATGGCCTCCCCGAGGAATGAGAAAAGTGCAGGACGTAACTGCGGCTCGACAACGTGCGAATGTCGGCCGCGTCATCGTCGGCAAGGAGGAGGTCATCGACCTGCTGCTGGTAGCGCTGCTCTGCGAGGGGCACGTCCTGCTGGAGGACGTGCCGGGCATCGGCAAGACCACGCTGGCGCACGCGCTGGCGCGCTCGCTGGGCTGCTCGTTCCAGCGCATCCAGTTCACGCCTGACCTGCTGCCGTCCGACGTCACCGGGGTGAGCTTCTTCAACCAGAAGCAGCGGCGAGTTCGAGTTCCGCCCCGGGCCGATTCCGCCCAGATCGTGCTGGCGGATGAGATCAACCGGGCCACGCCGCGCACCCAGTCGGCCCTGCTGGAGGCGATGGAGGAGCGCCAGGTGACGATCGACGGCGTGACGCGCCCGCTGCCGCGGCCCTTCCTGGTGATGGCGACCCAGAACCCGATCGAGCTGGAGGGCACCTTCCCGCTGCCCGAGGCGCAGATGGACCGCTTCCTGCTGCGGATCGACCTGGGCTACCCCGAGGAGGAGGAGGAGCGCGCCATCCTGCAGCGCTTCCGCCTCGCAACCCGCTGGCCGAGCTGCAGCCGGTCATAGCGGCAGAGGAGCTGCTGCCCTGCAGGCCGCCGTGCGCGAGGTCTACGTTCATCCCGCCGTCGAGCAGTACATCGTGCGCCTGGTGCGCGCGACGCGCGACCACGCCGCAGTGCAGCTTGGTGCCAGCCCCCGCGCTCACTGGCCCTCTACCGCACGGCGCAAGCCCGCGCCGCCATGCGGGGCCGCAGCTACGTGCTGCCGGACGATATCCAGGCGCTGCTCTATCCTGTGCTGGCGCACCGCCATCCTGGCGACCTACCAGCCTGCGCGGCAAGAGTGCGGCCGCACGTTCTGGCTGAAGTCACGGCCCAGACGCCGGTGCCGGTCGAGGAGAGCTGGTCGGTCGAGGAGCCGCCGCAGCAGATTACCGGCCAACTTTCTGGCCAGCTTTCCGGGCCGGAGGGTAAGCGAACGTGACCAGGTGGCTCACCTGGCTGATTGCCTTCACGGTGGTACTGGCGCTGGTGCTGCGCGATCCCATGCTGGCATTAGTGGCACTGCTGCTGGCGCTGCCGGCCGGACTGGCGGCGCTGTGGGACCGTTACGCGGTCGGCGGGCATGGTTTACGAGCGCAAGCTGAGCGCAAGCCGTCTCTTTGTCGGTGAGGAAACCGATCTCACGATCCAGATCACCAACGCCAAGCCGCTGCCGCTGGCCTGGCTCAAGGTTGAGGACGAACTGCCGGCCGAGGTGACCCTCGCCCGCGGCGCATGCACCGCTCCTTCAAGCCCAACCGCCGCATGCTCACCAACACGCTCTCGCTGCGGTTCTACGAACGTGTACGCAAACAGTATCATCTGAAGGCTGCCAAACGCGGCGCGTTTATATTGGGTCCCGTCAAGCTGCAGTCGGGTGACCTGTTTGGGCTGCGCCGCCACGAGCGTGTGCTCGAACAGCTCGACGAACTGGTGGTCTACCCACTGGTTGTGCCGGTCGCGGCCTTTGACCTGGCAACCTCCCACCCCTTCGGCGAACAGTCCTCCCTGCGCCGGCTTGTCGACGACCCGCTGCGGATCGCAGGCACGCGGCCCTATGCGCCAGGCGACAACCCTCGGCATCTGCACTGGAAAGCGACTGCCCACCGCGGCAGCCTGCAGACAAAGACCTTTGATCCCAGCGCAACCCTGCGCACGGCCATCTTTCTCGATATTCAGACGGTGCGTGGCACGCCGGCCATTATCGATTCATACTTGGAATACGGCATCATTGCAGCGGCATCGCTGGCGCGCCATCTGCTCGACCGGGGAGAAGCCGTGGGGCTTTATGTCAATGCACCCCGACGGCACACCACGCAGCGCATCCGGCTTGCCCCCTCGCGCCACCCGGAGCAGTGGCAGGCCATCCTTGAGGCCCTGGCACGCGTGCCAGACCTGCCATCGGTGCCATTCGAGCGCTTTTTGCGCAGCGAACAGGCTGGGCTCTCGTACGGCGTGCCCATCCTAGCCATTACTGCCGTGGTAGGACCCGGAACGAACGCTGCGCTGCTGGATCTCCAGCGTGCGGGTCATCCTATAGCGCTCGTCGCCGTCGGCGACGAGCCGCCGGTGGACGTTCCAGGGCAACTGCGCTGCGCATGGATCGGCGGCGAAACCGCCTACACTCGCTTGACCGCTGCCATGCAGCCAGCAGACGGCGTCCAGCGCGAGGACTCGCCCATCGGCTTGGAGTTTGGCGTATGAGCCTCTACCTGCGGGGCCACGGGCTGCAGCCACGGCGGTGGCATGTACTGGACGACGGCATCCTTGCGTACGGGCTGGCACTGCTGCGTGCGCTGTGGTTATGGCCCCTTCTGCACTATTTCGCGCTGAGCACCTTTGACGATGGTCGGGACGTCCTGGCACCATGGATGGTGTTTGGCTTGCTTGCGGGGAACGCTGGCGGCACAGCTCGGCAGCCGAATGGGCAATAAATCCGCCGGTGCAGCCGGCGGGGGACGCAGCGAGGTGAGAGGGGCCGGCCGGACTAGAGCGCGGCGCCATGCTTGCCTCCCGATTGGGCTGGCTGCGCTTGCCGCCGCCGTCTACCTGGGGCTCGGTGCTGGTGGGGGCCTGACGGCGTTTGCGGAGGTGCCTGCCGCCATGGCGCAGCAGCCGGGCCGTGCGCTGACTACGCTCGTCCTGGCGGCGGGGTTGTGGTGGTGGGGTTTGCGGACCGGGAGCACGACGGTTTCCTATGACGCCCTGTCACGCAACTTTCTAAGCGGCCTCGTGGGGCTGATGTTCGTGCTAGGGATCAACAGTGCGGCGGAGCTAATTGAGCGATCCGAATTGCTGGCCGTGCTGCTTGCCTATCTGGCCCTGGGCCTGTTCCTCCTGGCACTGGCGAGCATCCAGGCGACTCGTCACTACGAGCATGCGCTCGGCGAGCCGGACCTGGCGCTGCCCGCCCACTGGTGGGCTACCGTTGGAGTCGTGGTGGCCGTCCTGCTGGTCATGGCGCTAGTGCTGAGCTGGCTGTTCGTGCCCCAAACGCTGGGCCGCCTGGCGGCTGCAGTGGCCGCGGTCCTGGCCCTGGTCGGCCAAATCGTGGCCTGGGCGATCATGGTGATCAGCTACCCGATATTCATGGTGCTGGCCTGGCTGGTAGGCCTGCTTGCCTTGCTCCCCCTTCCAGAATCCATGCAAATGGCCATGGCACCGCCTAGCCCGCTTGCGCCTCCCACCCAGGCTGCCGGCCAAGGGGGCGCCCCTGTCGATCCCACGATCTGGTGGATCAGCGCAGGCGTGTTGACGGTTGTCGCCATCGCCGTCCTTTTTGTCCTGGCGGTGCGCCGTTACCAGGCGATCACCGAGGACGACGTGGCGGAAACGCACGAGGGCATCCTGAGCATTGACCTGCTCAAAGCGCAGCTTGCGCAGCTGCTGCGCCGCCGCGGGCAGGACACAGGCGCTGTCCGCCGTACCTGGCACTCACCGGTGAAGACGCTGCGACACCGCGTGCGTCTTACCTATCAACAGCTTTTGCAGTGGGCTGCAGCGCATGGGCATGAGCGTGCGCCGGGCATGACTCCCGATGGCTTGTGCGATCTCCTGGTGGCTGCGTATCCAGCCCATGCGGCCGGTTTCACGACCATTACTGCGGTGTATACGCAGGCGCGCTACGGCTCTAGCCCGTTGTCGGCCGGCGACGCCGAACGCGTGGCAGGAGAGTGGCAGCAGATTCGCAGCCATCCTCCCGCAGAGATTTAGTCTGTGCGCAGTGGGTGGATATGCCTGGTGCTATCCAAGGACGCTGATACCCACGCGGGGTTTATGCGAAAAGTGATCGCACTCACATTGGTGCAATTAGTTTGATGTTAAACTATTCTGCAGATAATACCATTCACATTTTGCAGGACAGTCGAGTTCAAAGGGGAGTGAGTTCATGTCAGCAACCGTGCACGGCATCCATCATGTTACCGCCATTTCGGGCGATGCTCAGGAAAATCTAGACTTTTATGCTGGTGTGCTCGGTCTGCGCCTGGTGAAGCGGAGCGTCAATCAAGATGCCCCGGACACTTACCATCTTTTTTATGCCGATGCCGACGGCACGCCGGGCACCGACTTGACCTTCTTCCCGTGGCCACGCATGGCACAGGCGCGTCTTGGGATAGGCCTGAGTGTGGAAGTAACTTTCTCGATCAGCCCGGCCAGCATTCGCTATTGGCAGGAGCGGCTGGACGGCCACGGGGTGCGCGTGGATGCGCTGGAGCAGCGCTTTGGCGAGACGGTGCTGCCGTTCACCGACCCACATGGCATGCGTCTGGGGCTCGTAGCGACGGACACACCGATTGCAACGACGGCCTGGGAACAAAGCCCGGTGCCGGCCGAGCACCAGCTGCGCGGCATGCATTCCGTGCGGCTGTGGGAAAGCCAGTTAGCGCCGACGGCAGAGTTCTTGACGGGCAAGCTTGGCTTCGCAGCGCTCGGAAGCGAGGACGGCTGGCACCGCTTTGGGGTCCATGGCGGCGGGGCAGGCAAGGTGGTCGACGTCAAGGAGCTTCCTGGGGAGCGCCGCGGCGTCTGGGGCACCGGCGGCATTCATCACGTGGCGTGGCGGGTGGCCGATACACCCGAGGAAATGGCGGTGCACGCCGCCGTCGACGGCCGGGCTGCAGCCCACGCAGCAGATCGACCGCTTCTGGTTTAAGTCTGTCTATTTCCGCGAACCGGGCGGCGTACTGTTTGAGCTGGCAACCGACGGGCCTGGCTTCGACCGCGACGAGGACCCGGCGCACCTGGGCGAGCAGTTGATCCTGCCGCCGTGGCTGGAGCAGCACCGGACCGCGAATTGAAGCCGCGCTGCCGCCGCTGCGAATGCCGGAATACCAGGCGGATACAGAAGCTAGGGTACCGGCAGCAGCGGGCTTAGTTCACGGATTCGTGCGAGGCTCGCCCCACCAGACACGAAGTTGGTGAGATGATGGTGGGGCGAGCCACGGCACGCGGCGGGTCTTTGTGGTAGACTGGCGAGTAAGGAGGGATGATATGACATCTCCATTGCTCGGCTACTTGCAGGGACTGGCGGAGAACAACAACAAGACTTCGTTTGAGGAGCACCGCGGCGAATACCAGGGGCTGCGCCAGGAGTTCACCGGCCTGGTGGGCGAGATCCTGGCCCGATTAGCCGTGGTCAATCCGGCAGTGGAGCATCTGCGCCCCGCAGACTGTCTCTTTCGTATCAACCGAGACGTGCGCTTCAGCCGCGATAAGAGTCCCTACAAGACGCAGTTTAGCGCCCTGTTCTGCCCCCAGGGCCGCAACGTCAACTTGCCCTCCTACTACTTTCACGTTGCGGCAAACCGGGAAGAAGGCGGCGAACTGCTGGCCGGCGGCGGCATGTATGCACCGAGCCGGCGCATCTGGCCGCTGTCCGCCGTTTCATCCAGGCGCATCCCTATCGCCTCGACACGCTTTTGGCAGACCCGGCCTTTGCGGCCATGGGCGGAATTTACGGCGATTCGCTCAAGCGGCTGCCGGCCGGCGTACCGGCCGATGCGCCCCATATGGCCACACTGCTGCGCAAACAATATATTTGCCGGCGAAACCGTCGCCGCAAGCAGTGTTGCGCCAGCCGACCTGGCCGATTGGGTCGTGGCACGATTTACGTCCATGGTGCCCTTTATCCAGTGGCTGCGCGACGCGCTTGGCCCACCGGCCGCAGAATCGGTGGCCGAGAAACCGCCAATCGACATCTTTTAGCTTTCGCGACGTCTACGCGATCGAACGTCTTGCCTTCACTGCGGCCGGGATGCTGTAGCCGATATCGAGCGTCGGAACTCCACCAGCGGGGCGACAGCCGGCTCGCCAGCAACTGACCCAGACGCGCAGCGCCTGCAGGTGGAGAAAGAGCACGCACCAACTGTTCATGCCCTCTTGCTGTCGGGGCTCACACGGTGACTGCTGCAGCATGCCCATCAGCGAATTAACGTAAGCGATCTGATCGTCCAGCAAGCGGAGCAGCATTTGGTTCTCGGCAGCCTTCATTTGGGGAGCCAATGCAGCCAGGTAGGATTCCAAGCGAACGACATAGCGCTGCATGTTCTGCAGTGAATCCTGGTAGGGTAGAGGATCTACGTACATGGCGAGGCTACCTTGTAAGGTTACGAGTTGGTCCTGAGCGACACAGGGATGGTTGTTTTGGTGGGCTGTACATCTGTGAAGTACAGAGATAGTGTATGTCAGTGCACGAAACACCGCATCGGTCAATTGACGTAGGAAAGGATAGTATCTGAGCTGCACGGCACATTTACGGCGCCAAAACTCGCTAGCCGAGGATCTTCCCTTTCAGCGCAAGATGGGCTAGAATAGGGACTACATACGGTGTGCGCCGGCTCTCACCTGGACAGCGCGCCGGACCTGGTTTGAGGTGAGAAAATCATATAAAGGAGTTTTTCAATGGCGAAAAACATCAAACTGCCGGAGGCGACAGACTCGACTCCGCCGGCCACGCTGGCGAATGGAACCAACGGCGCCAACGGCAGTCATGGCACGAATGGGACAACCACCGTCTCCCCAACGATTGCCCCAATCACTTCTCCGGTTATTTCCAGCGCTCCCCAAGAAGCACCCGCTCTCGACGAACATAACCCGATTGGTGCTACACCCTACGATCCACCGGCCGATCGCCATGCTTCGGCATATGCCGTCGCGCTGGGCCAGCTCGATCGCGTAGCCGACTTCATGCAGTTGGACGACGACATCCGCGTTTATCTGCGGACCTGCCAGCGCGAGTTGATCGTCCACTTCCCCGTCAAAATGGACGATGGCACGGTGCAGATGTTTACCGGATACCGCGTCCACCACAAGCACCCAAGGCCCCGTCGAAGGGCGGCATCCGCTACAGCTTGCACGTCAATATGGACGAAGTGCGCGCGCTGGCGATGTGGATGACGTGGAAGTGCGCGCTGTCTTGAATCTCCCCTATGGCGGCGCGAAGGGCGGCGTCGTGGTGGACCCGAAAACGCTCAGCTTGCGCGAGACCGAAAACCTGACCCGCCGCTATGCGGCCGAACTCATTCCGCTGATCAGCCCTCATTCCGACATTCCTGCGCCGGACATGGGCACCAACCCGCAGACGATGGCGTGGATCATGGACACCTACAGCATGACCGTCGGCTATTCGGTGCCGGCGACGGTCACCGGTAAACCCGTTTCGATCGGGGGCACAGTCGGCCGCGAATCGGCGACGGGCTTAGGGGTTACCTATATCACGCGTTCGGTGATGAAACAGCGCATGGGGCGCGGGCTGGACGATGCTGCGGTGGCGGTCCAGGGCTTTGGCAACGTCGGCAGTTGGACGGCCAAGACTATGCACGAACGCGGCGCCCGCATCGTGGCCATCAGCGACAAATTTGGCGGCATCTACAACAGCCGCGGCATCGATTTACGCATGCTGCAGCGCCACGTAGCGGATACGGGCAGTGTGCTCAACTTTAACGGCTCGGACACGGTCTCCAACGAGGAACTGCTGGCGCTGGAGGTAGACGTGCTGGTGCCGGCCGCCCTGGAAGGGCAGATCACCAAGCTTAACGCGCACAAGGTGCGGGCGACGATCGTGGCTGAAGGTGCCAACGGACCCACGACACCCGAAGCGGACGAAATTTTGCAGGACAAGGGCGTGCTGGTCATTCCCGACATCATCTGTAACGCCGGCGGTGTGGTCGTCTCCTACTTTGAGTGGGTGCAAGGGCTGCAGTCCTTCTTCTGGAAGGAGGGTGAGGTGCGCCGCCAGATGGAGGCCACGCTCCTGGATAACTTGGAAGCCGTGATCGGCACCATGACCCAGCGCAAATGCACGCTGCGCACGGCAGCATACATCATCTCGATCGAGCGGATTGAAGAGGCGATGCGCCTGCGTGGGTTCTATCCCTAAGACTATAGGGGTGAGAGGGTGAGAGGGTGAAGTATTCACCCTCTCACCCTCTCACCCTCTCATTGTTGCTTCGCGCCCACCCACTTGTATAATCCCTCTTCATGAGTCCTGATCTCCGTAAGAAATTAATCTGGTCGCTCGTCGGCGCCCTGCTGTTGTACGTGGTGTTGGCCCTGCTGAGCGACTGGCAGGATCTGGCGGCAGCGCTCAAGTCGTTCCCCTGGCAGTGGCTGCCTTTAATCGTCGGCCTGGCTCTCATCAACTATGTCGTACGTGTCTTCCGCTGGCACTGGTGGCTGGTGCTGATAGGCGTACGCATCAGGCGTTGGGACAGCTCACGCATCTTTGGCGTCGGCAGCCTGATGGTGATGACGCCCGGCAAGGTGGGCGAGTTGCTCAAGAGCTACATGGTAAAGAATGTGACCGGCACCCCAATAAGCACGACGGCGCCGGTGATTGTTTCGGAGCGGGTGATCGACGGCATTGCCATGCTGCTCCTGGCAAGTGTCGGCCTGCTGTCGTTCCCCGAGCCGCGCGCACAGCTGGTGGCACTGGTACTTTTGGTGTGCTTTACGGTCGGCATCGTGATTATCCAGATCCGGCCGCTGGCGCTCAAGGTGCTGGCGTTTGCGCATCGGATCCCTTTCGTACACAAGTTCTCCGACAGCCTGCTGGCGATCTACGACAGCAGTTACACGATCTTCCGTCCCGTACCCCTGTCTTTTTGCCCTGGCGCTCGGGATCATCGCCTGGGGTACGTCGGGGCTGGCATTTGGGATCGTGCTTGTGGGCTTTGGCGCACCGCTGACATGGCAGACTCTTTTCATGGCCGTCTTCATTTTTAACATCAGCACGGTGATCGGGGCGTTATTTGCCATGCCGGGCGGGCTGGGCGGTTTTGAAGGCAGCGCCGTGTTTTGGGTTATCCGCCTATTTGGAATGCCTGCTGCCACGGCCACAGCAGCCGCCCTATTGATTCGCTTTTGCACTCTGTGGGTTGGTGTTGGCATAGGCGTAGTAAGCTTCCTGCTTTGGTCGGATCTGCTGGCGGGTGCAGAGAAGGCAGAGTTGAAGCCGAGTGTAGACACACCCTCGCAGGAGAAGATTGGGGCAGCGTAGAGCCAAAACAAAAGTCCCGCCGGCAGGGAGCCAGGCGGGACTTCATTTTTGGTGAAAGCCTGGAAGCTGGGAGCCACGAGGCTTTCGGTAGCCGATGATATGGAGGGCCATCGGCATTGGAACAACAGCGCATGTATAGTATCGCCCCGCCACATTAGACGGCAATGAGAAAAATCTAAAGGGTTCGTTAAAGGGGAAATCGTGGCCAATTCAAGTATTACAGGCACGGCCTGTGCCGCGAGATTCAGGAATTACACGACTTCTTTCAGGCGTGGCTCGAGGGAAGCCTGCCCGCCACGGACACAGCTTTTGGGCGCTTCACCCAGGCGACGGCGGCCGGATTTACCTTGATCGGCCCGGACGGGAGCGTCGCGGGCGCTGACGAAACAGCAGCCTGGATTCGGGCAGCATACGGCACCCGGCATGGCTTCAAACTGTGGACGGATGCGCACACCCTGCGGGCGGCAGGTGAAGACTGGGCGCTGTGCACTTATCGCGAGTGGCAAACGCGTGACGGGGAAACCACCGTGTGCATCAGCACGGCCCTGTTAGTGGCCGATGCCACGGCCCCCACAGGCTTGAGTTGGCTGCATGTGCACGAGACTTGGATGGGTGGCGCCCAGAACTAGCGGTCGGGAAGAAGCAGGATAGGCGAATTCCTTCGCAATCGTACCGGAACTGGCAAAGGATAGGCTGAGATAGATGCAGCGTACGGCCTGACCGGCGCCGTACGTTTGTGTGCGCGACCTGGAACTGAATCCAAGCGATGTGCAGTGAGGAGGACTATGACAGATAGCAACGGCAACGGCAGCCTGCCGTGCCACAATCTATATATTAACGGCCAGTGGCGCACGCCGTTGGCAGAGCAGTACCGCCCCACAGTTGATCCCTCGACAGGCGAGCAACTGGCACTGATTGCGCAGGCCGATATTGAGGACACACGGCTTGCAATCCAGGCGGCACGCGCTACCTTTGACGACGGCTACTGGGCAAACATGCAACCCGGTGAGCGTTCACGGTTGATGCACCAGTTGGTAGACGCCCTCGAAGCTCGGCAGGATGAAATCGCAGAAGCGGAAATGCGTGACCGTGGCTGCACCTGGCGCAAAGCCTTTCTGCTCGACATCCCAGTCGGCCTGATCCACTTCCGCCACTTTGCCAAGCTGGCCGATTTTGAGCCCATGGAACCGGTGCCACAGATCACCTTCCCGGCGCTCTCCTACAACATGGTGCGCCGCGAGCCTATCGGGGTGTGCGGCCAGATAATTCCATGGAACTTCCCGTTCTTAATGGCGGTGTGGAAGGTTGCCCCGGCCCTGGCGGCGGGCAACACGGTGATCCTCAAACCGGCCACCTTTACGCCCCTGAGTGCGCTCAAAATGGTAGAGATCATCCACGACACGGGTCTGCTGCCACCGGGCGTGCTTAACCTGATTACAGGGCCGGGACAGGTCGTGGGGCCCGAGCTGTGCACGAACCCGATGGTGGACAAGATCGCCTTTACCGGCAGCACCGAGGTAGGCCGCGAGATCATGATCCAGGCGTCGAGCACAATCAAGAAAGTGACGCTGGAGTTGGGCGGCAAGAGCCCGAACGTCATCCTTGACGACGCCGACTTTGATATCGCTATCGACGGCAGCCTGTGGGCCACCTTCATGCACAACGGGCAGGCGTGCGAAAGCGGCACGCGGCTGCTGGTGCCGGCCAGCATCTACGACGAGTTTGTGCCGCGCCTGATCCGACCGCGCCAGCCGGCTCAAGGTGGGGCCAGCTAGCGACGGTGAGACCGACCTGGGACCGCTGATCTCGGCCGGGCAGTTGCGCTCGGTAGAGGAGTACATCAAGCTGGGCATCGAGGAGGGCGCCACGCCGGCCCTACTGGGCCAGCGTGTCGACGATCCTGCCCTGGCGGGCGGCCACTATATTACGCCGACGATCTTTACCGACGTAGACAACAGCATGCGGATTGCCCAAGAAGAGATATTCGGGCCGGTGCTGTGCGTGATCAAGTACGAGAGTGAAGAAGATGCGATTCGCATCGCCAACGACACGATCTACGGTCTGGCGGCAGGAGTATGGAGCCGCGATGCCGAGCGGGCGCTGAGTGTGGCCAAACGCATCCGTGCCGGCACCATCTGGATCAACGACTATCACTTAATCAATGCCGAGGCACCGTTCGGCGGCTTCAAGCAGAGCGGCATCGGCCGCGAATTGGGCGAGTGGGGCCTCAAGGAATATTTGGAAGTCAAGCACATCCACATCCCCCTCAACAACGAGCGGCGCAGCAAGTTTTGGTATGACGTCGCAGTGCCGCAAGAGTTCTAAGCGCGTGAGCGCACATAAGTCCCCGGGTCCTTTAAGGCCCCGGGGACGTTTTTTTGTCACCAATCAGATAGACCCTTACTGACTCCGTACGAAAATCCGCTTAAATGAGGCAACATTTGATCGACAACGTGCGCCGGCGTGTGCCGGCGTCTGAAAATTGAGAAGGAAGCTGTATTCAATGACGTTCACAATGTTTCTACTGCTGGCCGGAGGGCTGGTCCTGCTGGTCATCGGCGCCGAAGCACTGGTGCGAGGGGCGAGCCGGCTTGCGGCAGCAATGGGTGTTGCCCCTCTCGTTATCGGCCTTACCATCGTCGCCTTTGGCACCAGTTCGCCGGAAATGGCGGTAAGCGTGCAATCCACACTGGCCGGGCAACCTGATATTGCAGTGGGGAATGCAGTCGGCAGCAACATCTTCAATGTGCTATTCATCCTGGGCGTCTCGGCCCTAATCGTGCCCCTGGTGGTGGCCCAGCAGCTCGTGCGCTGGGACGTACCCATCATGATCGGCGTGTCTGTAACGCTGCTGCTGATGGCACTCAACGGCTTTATCGAGCAGTGGGAAGGTTGGCTGCTGTTTGGCGGGATCATCGCCTACACGGTGCTCCAGATCGTGCAGAGCCGAAAAGGCAAGGAGAGCGCCGCCGTCGAAGCAGAATATTCCGAAGAGTACGGCAAGCCGGAGCCGCGCACCGCTGGCAGGATGATGCTCAACATTGGGCTTGCGCTCGGGGGCCTAGTGCTGCTGGTGCTTGGAGCGCGCTGGTTCGTAGACGGTGCGATCCAACTGGCGCGAGCATTTGGCATCAGCGAGCTCGTGATCGGGTTAACCATCGTAGCGGCAGGCACGTCACTCCCCGAGGTGGCCACCTCGCTCATTGCAGCCGTGCGCGGCGAACGCGATATCGCCGTGGGCAACGTCGTGGGCAGTAACATCTTCAACGTCCTGGCCGTGTTAGGGCTCAGCGCCATCGTAGCACCCGGTCAGGGCCTGCCGGTTGCGCCGGGGATGATTGCCATGGACATCCCGTTCATGGTAGCCGTGGCGATTGCCTGTCTGCCCGTTTTCATCACAGGCAACACCATTGCCCGCTGGGAGGGGGCCGTCTTCGTGCTTTATTATGTCGCCTATACGGCCTATCTAATCTTGACCGCCAGCGAGCACGCCCTGCTGCCGCAGTTCCAAAGCTTTATGCTTTGGTTTGTCTTGCCACTGACGGCGCTGACCGTGGCGATATCGCTCTATCGCGAATATGGCGTCCGGCAGGCAGCCGCCGGGTAGCAAGCGGGGCGACTCGCCTAAGCCGTCTGTTCGTTCACAAAGGCCTGGGCTTGCGTGATCCACTGGTTGATCTGCGGGTGGAAGACCTGCGGCCCAAGGATCGCAGCCAGGTCTTCGACCTTTGACGCGGCCAGGGCCCGGTAGGTGCGGATTCCGGCATCGTAGAGGCGCTGCTCGTAGATCTTGCCGATCCCCTTGATGCGGGCGAAGTCGTCGGGCACCTCGCCTTCCCACAGCAGTCCCGCCGTGTTGGTGTCAATGGCCAGCTGGCGCGCCTGCAGGCGGATATCGGCGAAATCGGTAGTATGCATTTGGAGGTCGCTGATGTGCAGGATCTGGCGCAGCTCGGCGTCGTTCAGGTTGGCCAGCTCCCAGAATGTGCCCACGCCGGCGGTGTACAACCGCTGCTCGTACGTCTCGCCGATGCCGTCGATCAGGGAAAGATCCTGGCAGTCCAGGCTGACGGTAGGGAAGCGACCGGCAGCGATGGCGGCGTCGGCAGCAGCAGCCTTATTGGCAGGCAGCCTCGCCAGCGACTGTCCCAGCCGCACCAGGCTGGGCGTCTTAGCCTGCCAACCTTGGACCGCATTCAGTTCGCCGCGCAGGCTCAAGAGCGAGCCCTCGACATCTTTGAGCTGGGACTGGACGGTCTGGGCGCGCTGTTTCCACTCGTCGAGTTCCTGAGCACTGTTCTGACTTGTGGCCGCAGGAGGGATCTGAACGGCAGCGACCCTGGTTTCGCCCATGGGGGCAGATGGGGTCCCTGCAGGCACGGGCGCAGTGGGCATACGCTTGGGCGGAGAAGCCTTCGGTGGCTCCTTCTGGAGCAGCCAGGCAGCGGCGCCGGCTCCGCCAAGGAACCCGGTAATCAGCCAAGGTAGAAAACGGAACGGTCGCATGGATGGCCTCCTGGACGGGAACGGTAGGGTCAGTTGATCAAGGCGAGGAACCGCCCGTAGGCGTCGTCCCAGCCCGGACTAGGATGAGGTTCGAAATGTTCCTGTTCGATGGAACGTGCGATGGCGGCTCGCCCCTCGGCCAGGTTCTTGATGTGGCCGGTGGCTACTGCCTGCATCATGACGTTGCCAAGGGCGGCTGCTTCCACGGGACCGGTGACAACGAGGCGGCCGCAGGCATCGGCCGTAAACTGGTTGAGCAGGCGATTCTGGCTGCCCCCACCTACGATGCGCACCGAGGTCAGACGCGGACCCCCAACGCCGTCGGCGCTCGTGAGCAGCTCCTCCAGTGCATTTACAACCCAGCGATAGCGCAGCGCCAGGCTCTCCAGGCAGCAGCGCACGACCTCGCCCACTGATTCGGGTACAGGTTGGCCCGTGCGCCGGCAGAAGGCGCGAATTGTGTCGATCATGCTTGAGGGCTCAAAGAAGTCAGGGGCATCTGGGTTAACGATACTTTTGAACGGCTGCGCCTGCTCGGCTTCGGCCAGCATCTGCTGCCAGGTAATGGCGCGGCCTTCGCGCTCGAGCTGGCGGCGTGATTCCTGCAGGAGCCATAGGCCCGTGATGTTTTTTAGCAGGCGAATCGTGTTGTTGACTCCACCCTCGTTGGTGAAGTTGAGTTCCTGCGTCTTCTGATTGACGATCGGCTGGGCCGTTTCGAGCCCCATCAGGCTCCAGGTACCCGAACTGAGATAGACGCTGTATTCGTCCAAGCCCGGGATGGCGGCGACCGCACTCGCAGTGTCATGGCTGCCGATGGCAATGACGGGCATCCCAGAGGCCAGGCCGGTTTCCTGCACCACCTGCTGCAGCAGCGGCCCCACCACGGTGCCAGGCGGCACGATGTTGGGCAGCATGCCGGTCGGGATGTTGAACTTGCGGAGCAGATCAAAGGCCCATTGGCGATCGTGTGCACGGAGCATCTGCGTGGTGGAGGCGATGGTATACTCGGCGATCTTTTCGCCCGATAACCAATAGTGGAACAGGTCGGGCATCAGCAGCATAGTGTGCGCGCAGTCGAGCTGCGGGTCGCTGTCCAGGCGCGCGGCCACGAGTTGGAACAGCGTGTTGAGCTGGATGAACTGGAGGCCAGTCTCGCCAAAGATTTCGGCACGTGAGACGATGGGAAAAGCGCGATCAAAGATGCCATTTGTGCGTGGATCGCGGTAGTGTACCGGGTTGCCCAGCAGACGGCCGGCGCTGTCGAGGAGGCCATAGTCCACACCCCAGGTGTCGACGCCGATCCCGGCCACCGGCGTGGTGTTGCGGCTGGCGTAGCGGGTAAGGCCGTTCTTGATCTCCGTCCATAGGTAGAGGACGTCGGTATACATCCGGCTGCCGGCCGTTACCGGCCCGTTGGCAAAGCGGTGCAGTTCTTCCAGGGCAAAGCGCTCGCCATCCCAGCGACCTAACAAGACACGCCCGTTGGAAGCCCCAAGATCGGCGGCTACGAAGTTGATGGAGGCAGCCATGGCACCAGGCCTTTCTTATACGAGTTCGAGGTTAATTTCGGCCGCTTGCACGGCTTTCGCTTGTTCTTCCGGCAGATTACTGTCGGCAACCAACAGGTCAATTTCTTCGGGCAGAAGTGACGTGGCCACATAGACATTGTCAAATTTCGAGTGATCGATCATCGCCACCTTCTGCGCTGCAGTCTCGGCCATCGCGCGCTTGGTCTGCGCCTCACGCAGATCGGATTCCATCATGCCGTGCTCGGGTGAAAAGCCGCGGCAGCTCAAAAAGGCCAGGTCGACGTGCAGCCGGCGTCAGGAGCTTGGGACTCAGCGTGTCCACCAGGCTGCTGGTGCGGCGGCGCAGAATACCGCCGACGACGATCGTGGTCACATCTGGCGCAAAGCTTAACTCGAGTGCAGCGTAGAGCCCGGTCGTAACCACGGTCAAATTCTGCATATCACGCAGCAGGCGCGTCATCTGGAATGCCGTGGTGCTGCCATCCAAGAAGATCGTGCAGCCTGGCTTGATCAGTTCCACGCAGCGTTGGGCGATGCGACGCTTATCGTCCAGGTTCAGCTGCTGACGTGCGGCGAAGCGCAGTTCCAACTGGCCGCGGCCGGAAACGACGGCGCCACCGCGCACACGCGTCAGGTAACCTTGCTCTTCCAACTGCTGAAGATCCTTGCGCGTCGTCACCTCAGAGACGCCGAGGCGGTGGCTGAGCTCGACAACGGTAACCTCGTCCTGCTGGCGCAGCACCTCGATGATTCGTTCGCGACGCTCTTCGCTAGATAGGAATGCATCGCCATCCAGAGGCCGGTACTCCTCACTCATGTTGCAGCTCCACTGTCTCCAATGGAGGAAAACCCTCCGCGGACCAAGTTTGCAGGCGTGCACTTGCACGCACGATGAGTTCACTCATTTGCTCCGCTTCGGACCGCTCAGCGTTGTCTGCGGCCCATAGCTGGTGCAAGTACTGCGGACGCTCGAGCAGGGGGACGGCTAGCCAGTCCAGGGCCGCGGCAGCTCCGGTGGCATAGCGATGGGGTGGCACGCTGTCTGCGGCAGCCAGGCGCATTGCCCCGACCAACCGGTCATTCCAACCAAGCTTGCGTGCGGGGTCGCGGCCGACCCGCGAGATGGTATCGCGCACATACGGGCTAACCATACGCACCACCAGGTCGTCCACGAACGCGCGGTAACCCGCCGGTGAGAACATCGGATCGACATTTGCGTAGCGCCGGCAGAGAGGAGTGCCGGATTCGTACAGCATGGCATCACGCACGTACCCCAGGAGATCCGGCCGGGCGGCTAGCTGGTCGATGCGGGTCAACCCCAACTTATGGCCAAGATAGGCTGCCAGGGCATGCCCTGCATTATGCCCATAAAGCTTAGCCTGCGCAAACGGTTGCAATTCGCTTTTTTCGACAAATACCGTAATGCCGCGTGCATAGTCTTGCCAGGAGGGATCAAGATGGCGCGCATGGACCATGCCGGGGCGTTCGATCTGGTCAATCAGGATACGGTTGAAAGCCTCGACCAGGAAAGAGCGAGGAAGACCAGGCGCAATCGGACTGAGGTCGGCCGCTTCGGGCACACCGCTCATCTTACCGATGATGGTGTCGAGGAACTGTACGCGGCTCATGACTTGCGCCTGTTCGGGACCCGGAATATGGGCAAGCACAGCCGACTGGAGGAGGTGTGCGGCACGTGTGTTGTTTTCGGCAGTATAGACGACCGCCAGCGGGCCGCCGCCGGCAGCCTTCATGCGCAAGCCGGCGGCAAGGATGGCGGCTACGCTGTCGGCGACGCTGTCGGCTACACCGTCGACTGCGGAACCAGCAGAGCCGCGAGCGTAGAAATCGACGCTGGGCAGCGCGGTGGCCATCTCGCTCGCAGCAGCGACCGCAGCAATGAGGGCAGTTCGGTCATCGGCGACGCTCGGTTGATAGATCTCAACCGGCCCGACGGTAAGCGCCTCAATACGGTCGGCGTGGCCGATATTCACCGTAAAGGCGCCGGCGGCACGGACCGCGGACACGACGTCGGGCAGCACCTCCGCCACCACGAGGCGATCAAAGTTCTGCGATAGGTATGCCTCGGTCAGAAAAAGGCCCGCCTGGATGGCGCCGAAACCGAAGCCGACGAAAGTGCGGGTCATAGGATGCTCACCGCATTTCCTGCCCACCTGTGACGTTGATTGCCTGTCCCGTCATATAGCTCGACTGGTCGGACGCCAGGAAGACGACGACATTCGTAACGTCGTCATAGGTGCAGCCGCGCTTGAGCGGCACCTGGTCCACATAGCGCTGGCGCACCTCGGCCTCGGTGATGCCAAGGCGCTTGGCATATTGGGCATACAGCTCATTCGTCCAAAGCGGCGAGTCGAGCAGATTGCCGGGGCAGACGGCATTGACGCGGACGCCATACTCGGCTAATTCGAGCGCAACGCTCTGGGTCAGGCCGATACCGCCGAATTTCGAGGCAGCGTAGGCGCCATTCTTGTAGCTGCCTTTCTTGCCGGACTTGGAGTTGATCTGGATGATCACGCCGCTGCGCTGCGCTTTCATGACGCGGGCAGCGTACTTGGACCGTGAGGAAGAAGCCGGTCAGGTTTACGTCCATCACCAGCTTCCAGTCGGCAAGGCTCATCTCGTCCACGGGACCGGAACGCACGATGCCGGCATTGGCGACGACGATGTCGACCCGGCCCAACTGCGCCACGACGCCATCAAAGAGCGCCTGCACCGTCGTTTCGTCGGCGACATTGACGGCCTGTGCGACGACGCGACGGCCGGTTTCCTGGGCCAGTTGGTGCGCGACTTCCTGTGCCTGCGCGAGCTTGAGATCGGCGACGACAACGTCGGCCCCTTCGACAGCGAGACGACGGCAAATGGCGGCGCCCAAGCCCTGGGCGCCGCCGGTGACGACAGCAACACGATTTTGAAACTGGCTCATAGTCCCTTTCGGCTAAGTCTCAGCCTACAGCATCTCGCGCAGCAGTTCTTGTTCGGCCTCGGGCGTCCACATGCCGTCTTCGTCCAGCCTGGCGGCGACCTCGGGCAGCACCTTGTCCAGCTCCCACAGCGGAGTGAGCGGCAGCGGCTTGCTCAGATTCGGGTAAATGACGACCTTGCCGGCAAAACGTCCCTCTGACACCGAACGCAGCCCCTCGGCCACACCTTCGAGGCCGGCAATGGCAGCGACCGAACGGTTGGTGGGCAGCTGCTTCGTCTCGACCAGATCACGCATATGGACCAGGTCCGCAATCGACGAACCGCTGGTGCCGGTATAGCGCACCCCACGCTGGGCGACGGCGTTGAGGTCAATGCGCGCCTGCGTGCCACGCGTCAGGCCGGCAAAGACGTTGATCACGCCGCCGACCGCTGCCATCTCCGACGCCTGCTCGATGGCAGAAACGGTGGGAGCCATAATCACGATGTCATCGTAGCCGCGGCCATCCGTCTCAGCCATTTTGCGCGCAAAGAACGTTTCCTCATCGGCGAACTCATCTTGCGACAGGTAAACAACGTCAACGCCGGATTCGGTGGCCTGGCGGGTGAACTGCTTGCGTACAGGCTCCATCCGGGCGGTGTGGAGGTTGGTTGCCACGATCTTGCCGGGCTTGCCGGGCATGGTCAGGGCGCGCAGGAAATGCATCTGCCCCATTGGTCCGGCCGCACCCAGCACCCAGGTGACGCCGCCAGGCTTCAACTGCGTGCGCGGCAGGTTGATACGCGACCGAGAGATCGGCTGTATCCGTACCGACGACAAACAGGTGGTCGTAGTGCATGCGGCCGATATCCACCGAGACGGGCTGCGCAAAGGGTTGGCCCAAGACGACGTTGAAGATACCGCCATTGGCCAGGCGCCCAAATGCGCGCTCCGCCAGATCGGCGTCGCCTTGCAGAATGACGATGTCGTCGTAGCGGGTCGTCCCATCGTCTCCCGCTACCACCTCGATACCGGTTTCATGCGCCCACTTGCGCACACGGTCGGCAAAGGCGAGCGTCACTGACGTCAAGCACAACCTTGGCCGGGCGCCAGGTGGAGGCGAGCCCGAAACGGATGCCCTCGCCGTTGCCCACCAACCAGACCGTGCCTCCATCTTGCCAGCGTGTGCGATACTCGACCGTATACGAAGCCTCGACGCAGGCCCAGGGCTCGCACAATGCCAGTTCGGCGTATCCCGCCTCAGGACGGATCGGCACCAGGTAGTTACCGTGGTCTCCGGCCAGCACGCGCCAGTCGATGACGGAATAGCGGGAAAAACCGCCCTGCAGGTCGTAGCCGTAGGCGCTGGTCTGGCCGTTGATATAGATATCGGCCTGGACAATAAAACGGTCGCCGGGTTTGTACTGTGCCTGCAGGTTCTTGCCTGCCTCGACGATCGTCAGCGCCACCTCGTGGCCAAGCACGACAGGGTCTTCCTTCATCTTGTGGTGGATGCGCGGGTGCTTCTCGCCAGAGCGGATCACCTTGATGTCGGAAAAGCAGATACCGACGGCATCATGGCGTACGAGCAGTTCGTCGGGGCCGGGCTTGGGCAGCGGCGTATCCATTGCCTGCCCGTCAAGTCCCAGGTTCTCAAAGCCCGCACCGAAGAGCGGCCACAGCCGGTTCTGTTCGGGCAGCGGCCAGTGGGCGGTGCGATATTGGTCCAGCTTGGTGTCGGATTTTTGATTGGTCATTGCGTCTACCTAGTGTTTCTGGCTAGTGTCTCTGCCTAGTGTCTTGGCCGGGTGTCCTACTACTGGCTATTTTTCGAGTACGGCTAAGATGCGGGCCGGTTCCATGTCAGGCTGGATGGCGGAGAGGGCGCGTTTGCCCCCGGCACCTGGCGGCAGCAGTTTGCCGGCGCGGGTGTAGAAATCGTTGCGCTGGCGGCGTGTAGGCAGGTAGCTTTTGGCCCAGGCGCTCTGATAACCGATGCCGAGGCTGCGCCCCAGCTGTGTATGGCCGTAGATGAAATAGGCGCCGTCCATGAACGCGTCACGCACGGGAGCAAGTGCCGGAGCATCGAAGTCGTCGACGATCTTCTGCCCAAAGCTGTTCATCTCAGTGCCGACGTTAAGCGGCAGGTCAAGCGACTGCGCCAGTGCCACAACCTTGTACAGTTCGTGCTGCTTGCGTTCGGCGGCAGCAGGGTCGGGCAGGTTCCAGTTGCGGTCAGGCACGATGTTGAGGGCGACGATGCCTTTGCCAATCAGCAGATCCATTAATTCCTCGATAGCCTGTTCGCCGGGCGAGAGACCATCTAGCCACGCCGCACAGGGCAAGGCGCCGCAGGCAACAGACAACGCGTTGAGTTTCTCCACCGGTGGAAAAGTGTCGTGACCGGGTTGGACGTAGCCCGGCCCGCCTTTCTTCATCAACTTGTTGCGCAGCGTATTCTGGAACGATGGACTGTCGGCCATCGCCTTTTCGACGGCGGCGCGCGCCATGCCCAGGCGCTCGGACCAAAAGCCGGCGGCGTCGCCGGTCATGCGCGCGGCGGCTTGGATGTAGGCGACGACAATGTGGCGTTCGGTGGCATTGCCGGCAGGCGTCAGCGGCAGCACATCTGCCTCGTAGTCCACGGCGACGGGAGCCAGGAAGGCGTTCACGCGAGCAACAAGGGCACGGTTGCGCTGTGTCGACTGCTCGCGCAGTTCGTTGAGGATGACCTGGGCGGCCGGCGTGATGGCACCGCCGGTGAAGCCGATCCCCATGTGATAATAAACGCCCGGCTCACCCGGCGAATTGATCTCGCGGTCTGCGAACTCGGGAATAAAGACGCGCGACTCAATGCCGGCGCTGCCACGGACGCCTGCGCCATCGCACGCATCAAGAAACTCATCCACGGCATCAAGCACGTCGAAGTCCACAATGCCCAACAGCTTGATACTGCGCTGGCGCGCCAGCCATGCCAGCCCCGCCGGCGAATAGCCGTAGGCATTGAACGAGAAAAACGTATGACAGTGAAGATTGGCTACTTCGGCGGGCGTGGGTGCCTGCGGGTAGCGTTCCAACAGTTTTGCGAGCGCAGCATCACGTTGGCGGCGATCGAAGCTGTTGAGCGCTTGTTCCAAGTCAAGATCGGCTGCTTGTTGCGTCATGATAGATTTGCGCCTGTTTTGGGGAGGAGCGAAAGTGTTTCAAAAGCTGTTTCACACTTTAGCACAGAGAAGGGCTATTGGCAAGCCAAAACAAATAGCCTGCCAAAGTTTCGCAAGCGTTTGCAAACGATTTTAGAGGCTTTCTTGGTGAACAGGTGCGAGAGTGTTACACTGGTCATGCAGTGATCCTCGCACGCCAGCAGCTTTTAACAGGTAGACAATATGATGGCAAGCTATATCCTTGCGCATGACCTTGGCACCTCGGGCAACAAGGCAACGATCTTTGACGCGGATGGACACCTGGTGGCGAGCGCATTTGCGCCGTACGCGACAGCCTACCCCCAACCCAACTGGGCCGAGCAGGAGCCTGCAGCGTGGTGGCAGGCCGTGTGCGACACGACTCACCAGCTGCTGGCAACCAGCGGCGTTGCGGCGGGCGCGATCGGCGCCGTCGGTTTCAGCGGCATGATGATGGGGTGCCTGCCGGTGGATGCAGATGGTATGCCGCTGCGCAGCTGCATCATCTGGGCCGACCAGCGCGCCCAGGCCGAGGCGCAGGAAGTTGCCGCAGCGTGCGGCGCCGACGAGGTGTACCTGCGCTGCGGGCACCGCACCAGCCCGGCCTACTGCGCGCCCAAAATTCTATGGGTGCGCAATCACCAGCCGGACATCTATGCGCGGGCGGCGAAATTTCTTGTGCCGAAAGATTACATCGTCCACAAGCTGACCGGCGTCTTTGCGACGGACTACTCGGATGCTTCAGGCACGCTGTTGTTTGACCTGGTACACAGATGCTGGCATGAGCCTTTCCTGCAATCGCTGGGGCTCGACGCAGAACAGCTGCCGGCGCTGCACCCATCGAACGCGGTCGTGGGCAGAGTAACGCCGGCGGCAGCCAGGGAGACGGGGCTGGCAGCCGGCACGCCCGTCGTGATCGGCGGCGGCGACGGCTCGTGTGCGGGCGTTGGTGCAGGTGTGATCGAGCCGGGATCGGCCTACTGCGTGATCGGCACCTCGGCATGGATCAGCATCAGTACGCTGGCACCGCTGCCCGATGCCCGGCAGCGGACGATGACGTTTCATCACGTGCACCCGCAGCGCTATGCGCCCATGGGCGTGCAGCAGATGGCAGGCGGCGCGCGCGAGTGGGCGTGGCAGGCACTCGAAGGTCACAAGGTCACGGATTTAGACGAGGCGGCCGCGCAGGTAGAGCCCGGCGCAGGTGGGTTGATCTTCCTGCCCTACCTGATGGGTGAGCGCAGCCCCTGGTGGAACCCGCTGGCGCGGGGAGCGTACATAGGGCTGGCGATGCAGCATGGCAAGCCCGAGATGGCGCGCGCCGTCTTAGAAGGGGTGGCGCTTGGGCTGCGCCAGATCCTTGACGCGCTGCGCGAACAGGCAGGTGGGATTACGGCTATGCGGCTGATTGGCGGCGGCGGCAAGAGCCCCCTGTGGAGGCAGATACTGGCCGACGTCTTTCAGCTGCCGATTCACATGCTCGAGTTGAAAGGCGAAGCCACCAGTTGGGGGGCCGCCGTAGCGGCGGGCGTGGCAATCGGGCAGTACGATTGGTCGATTGCAGCTGAGCGCGGCAAGGTAGTCCAGATCGTCGAGCCAAACCGGGCTAATGCTGCTCTGTACGACGAGTTGCTCGCGGTGTATACGGCCAGTTACGAGGCATTAGCGCCAATCTATGCACGGCTCGCCGCTGTGCGTGGACAAACGTAGATGCATAAGGGATCTTGAAGCTAGAAACCAGGTGAATTGTGCTGGAACCGTGGCAGTGGGCCTTGGCGGCCTTGGGCGCGTATTTGGTGGGGTTATCGAAGACAGGTATTGCCGGGTTGGGCGTGCTTTCGGTGGCGTTATTTGCCAGTGCACTGCCGGCGCGTGAATCGACCGGCATCGTCCTGGTCGTGTTGATCGGCGCCGATATCGTGGCCGTTACTGCTTACCGCCGCCAGGTGAGCTGGCCACACTTGTTCCGCTTGTTTCCTTGGGCCGCCGCAGGTGTGATCATCGGCTATTTCATCATGGGCCGCATCGACAGCCAGACCACGCAGCGGCTGATCGGCATCATCCTGGTCAGCCTGGTTGGCCTGCAGTTCTGGCGCAGCCGGAGCAAGGCCGTCGCTCATCTGGCTGAAGATGCCAAGCCGCACCGGTTAGTGTCGGCGGTCGCCGGCGTCAGTGCCGGCATCACGACGATGATCGCCAACGCTGCCGGGCCCATCATGATCATCTACCTCCTGGCGATGCATCTGCCCAAGATGATCTTTATGGGCACGTCGGCCTGGTTCTTTTTTGCCGTCAACCTGTTCAAAGTCCCCTTCAGCTACAGCCTGGGGCTGATTAACCTTGCTTCGCTGCAAATCAGCTTGCCGCTGATCCCATTCGCCGTTGCGGGTGCGGTAACCGGGCGCGTGCTGATCAAGTATATCGACCAGAGATTGTTCGAGCTGCTGGCAATGGCATTTACGCTGCTGGCCGGGCTGCGGCTGCTGCTCTATTAGAGATTGTCTTTTGCGGCCCTTTTTTGCCACTTGACGCTCCTATAACGCCGTGCTATAGTTAGATCGTTCATCTGACAAGTTACGTTCATTTGAACTCTGCTTCCCAACTCCCTGATGCCGCTTGCCCATGCTCCGCCGAAAACGGAGCGTAGATGGAAAGCACCCATGACTGACGCGACGCTGCTATACAAGATCGCAACTGCATATTACGAGGATGGCTTGACCCAAGACCAAATTGGAAAGCGCTTTGGGCTCTCGCGCATCAAAGTCTCGCGGCTCCTGCAGCAGGCACGACAGTCACGGGTAGTGCAGATCACGATCGTGGCGCCGCCTGGATCTTATGGGGACCGCGAACGCGAGCTTGAGCAGGCGTATGGGTTGGACGAGGTGGTGATCTGCGATGTAGGCAGCAGCCGAGCCGGCACCGCGGCCGAGCTTGGCATGGCAGGAGCCAACTATCTGGCGCGCTGCCTGAACGAGCAGCGCGTGATTACCATCAGTTGGGGGACTACGATGCTGGCGCTGATAGAGGCGCTGGCGCCCCATAACCTGCCTGACCTGCGCGTAGTACAGATGCTGGGTGGTCTTGGGCGTGTGGAGTCAGAAACCTACGGGGCGGACTTGACGCTGCGCATGGCGCAGATGTTAGGCGCAAAGGCAAGGCTGATGCCTTCGCCCGGCATCGTGGGCGGCCAGATGGTGCGCGATGCGCTGCTGCAGGATGCCAACATTGCCGAAACACTGGCCTTAGCGGAGCGGGCCGACCTGGCGATCGTCGGCATCGGCGTGCCGGATCGCGATACAGTGCTGTACCAATCGCAGATCTTAACTGACCAAGAGATCGAGGAACTGCGCGCTTTGGGAGCCGTAGGCGACATTGCGCTGCGCTTCTTCGATCGTGACGGCAGGCCGATCGACCATCCAATCAACGATCGCATCATCGGCCTGGATCTGGCGCAGATGAAGCGGATCCCGCGCGTACTCGGGATCTCCGGCGGCGCCGGCAAGTTTGAAGTCATTCGCGGGGCCCTGCGCGGGCATTTGATCGACGTGCTAATCACCGACGACGCCACGGCAGAACAGCTTCTGCAGGATGTGAAGCTCGACGTTCCCATGCGCCAGGTCGTCAAGGCGTAGATTCAGGGCCCAGCACCACCCTGCGCATTTCTTCAGGGGGAAGAGGTACGATCTCATAGCATACGATGTATGAATGATTATTCAGTTTTGCTTGACATGATGGGCATGTACGTTATGATGTGGATGCCCGAATGGCTATAAGCAAATAAATATTTATTCACACGCCCCCGCGCAAGTTGTGGCACCAGTTGCCACCCAGTCTGCTGTTCCCGCTTGGACCTACCCTACCGTCCCGGCGAACAGATACAGGTCAGCCCTGACAACCCAATCTGTCGTTCGTCGTACCATGTTCTCCAGGTAACTGGATCAATCACAAGGAGGGAGATGCGGAAGAAGACAAAACGTAATCACCAACTTTGTCCGCCAACAGTGTTTGTCAGCTCTCCAATCGTAAACTTTCAGTGTGAGGCAAACATGCACAACCGCAAGAACCTTTTCAAGATTTTAGCCCTGCTGGCAATCTTCAGCATGCTGCTGACTGCCTGTGTGGCCACGCCGCCCCCGGCCGCCGCGCCGGCAGCTGAGGGTGATGCTGCTGCTACGGCCGCACCGGCCGGCGACGAGGCTGCTGCCCCGGCTGCCTCCGGCGAGAAGATCCAACTGCGCTGGGCGAACATTCTCACTGCAGAAGGTAGCGAGCAGTGGCAGCCGGTCATCGACGCATTCGAGGCAAAGTTCCCGAACATCGAAGTGATCAGCGAATCCACCGCCGGCAGCGGCGCCGCCGTCTACCCGGACGTGCTCAAAACCTCCATGGCTTCGGGCAATCCACCGGACCTGTTCTTCATGTGGGGCGGATCAATCGCCGAACCCTTCGTGGACGCCGGTCAGGTCATGGATTTGGCGCCCTACTACGAGAAGTACGACTGGAACGGCAAGTTTGCACCGTGGGTTGTCGACCGCATCACGCTCGACGGCAAGACTCTACGGCGTACCCTATCATGCCCTGGGCATGGGCTTTCTGGTACCGCAAGGACATCTTTGAGCAGAACGGCTGGAAGGTCCCGACCACCTTTGCCGAGCAAGAAGAACTATGCGCAGCCATGAAGGAAAAGGACATGTACTGCGTCAGCCTGGGCGGCAAGTTCGGCTGGCACACGATGCGCGTGCTCGACTACTTCCTCGAGCACCACTGCGGCCCGGCAGTGCACGACCAAGCTCAATTCGCTGGAAGCTAGCTGGGACCAGCAGTGCGTGGTCGACTCCTACAACACCTTCCAAAAGTGGATCGACAACGGCTGGGTCGTGCCGGACTTCCTGACTATCGTCGCCCGATGACTCACGCTTCCCGTTCTTTCCGGTGACGCGGGACTGGTTTTGGAAGGTGTCTGGTATGAAGGCGTGCTCAAGACCAACGAGCAGGACCTCGCCAACTATGACTTCTACCTGCCGCCCACCGATCAGGAGCCGCTGCGCTTCTCGACGTTCCCCGAGCAGTGGATGATCCCGGCCGGCGCTGCGCACCCGGATGAGGCTGCCGAGTTCATCAACTTCATCACGAGCGCCGATGTCCAGACACAATTCCCGATCAACGACTTTGCCAACTCGGCGACCATCGGCGTCAACCCCGACTGCAACGAGTGGCCGTTGAGCTGCCAGCTGGCGCGAGTACATCCTGAGCGCCGAGTCGACCTACCCGCCGACCGACCAGGCCTTTGTCAAGGAGCTGATGGACGGCTTCTTCGAGGTCCAGGACGCCATCGTCGCCAAGCAGATGACGGCCGAGGAAGGCGCTAAGCTGATGCAGCAGCGCGTCGAAGAGTGGCAGGCCAAGCAGTAACAGAAGATCTCTAGTGCAACTCGCGGGTGCGGCTGAAGCCGCACCCGCGATCGGAGTAAACCCATCTTATGTCCACACGATGAACACACCCACTTCCTCGCAAGCGCAAAAGCCACGCGGCCGCCGACAACGAAACTGGCGCCTGACCCCGTATCTCTTCCTGGCGCCAGCCCTGATCTGGTATCTTTGCTTCCTGGTCTACCCAATGTACCAGTCGCTGGTCATCAGCTTCATGGATTGGGACGGCCTGTCGGCCAACATCGAGTTCGTCGGGCTGGAAAACTACCGCATGATTTTCTTCTCCGACGATACGGCCCGCCTGGCATTGCGCAACAACATCCTGTGGACGATTGGCACGCTGCTGATTCCCACCACGATCGGCCTGCTGCTGGCCGTGGCGCTGGACCGCAAGCTGCGCGGCCGCAATATCTTGCGCGCTATCTTCTACGGCCCGGCGGTGCTGCCGCTTGTCGCTGTCGGCATGATCTGGGCCTGGATGTACAACCCGCAGTTTGGCTTTTTGAACGTCTTTTTGCGCAGCATCGGCCTTGACCAGTTTGCCCGCGGCTGGCTCTCGCTGTACGAAACCGCCCTGCCCGCCACCTTTGTGACGGCTATATGGGGCGGTATCGGCTTCCCGATGGTGCTCTACCTGGCTGCCCTGCAAGCCATCCCAGCTGAGCAATACGAGGCCGCCAAGATGGATGGCGCCAACGGGCGCCAGCTCTTTTGGAAGATAACCCTGCCTTGGCTCCGCGAAGCCAACGTGATCGTCTTTTCCCTGGCCGTGATCAGCTCATTCAAGACATTTGATCTGATCTACACGATGACCTATGGCGGTCCCGGCCGCTCAACGCAGGTACTGGGCACGTGGATGTACTTCCAATCTTTTCAGTACTACCACTCCGGCTACGGCGCCGCCATCGCCTGGATCATTGCCCTGATCACGCTGGTCATGGCTATCCCGTACATTCAGCACATGTCGCGTGATTGAGGAGCAAGACGGCGATGGAAAGCACAATCACTCCCCGCACAGAAAACGAACTTCCGACCGGCAACGGAGTGGGGGCCGACAAGAAAACCAAACGCACGGCCAGCATGAAGGGTCGAAGAACGGTCCGCCAGCATCATGCTCTACGTGATCCTCGGGCTGATGGCCCTTGTTTGGTTGGTTCCATTTATCTTCATTCTGCTTACATCCGTGCGCAGCATGAACGATTTGATCAGCAATGGTATCTTTGCCTGGCCCAGGCAGTTCGTGTTCGCCAATTTTGAGCGTGCCTGGACGATTGGCAATTTCTCGACCTACTTTCGTAACAGCTTGATGCTGATCATATTCAAAGTTCCGTTGGGCATCGTGCTTGCGTCGCTGGCTGCGTTCCCGCTGGCGAAGATGAAGTTTCCTGGCAGCACCGTTCATCTTTGTCTTCTTCCTCATTGGCTTGGCCATTCCCGTACACGTAACGCTGACGCCTCTGCTCGGTGATGATGAAACAGCTTGGCATCGAAGGCCGGCTGCCGGCGCTGATCCCGCCCTATGTCGTCTTTGGCCTGCCCTTCCAGATCTTTGTCATGCGCGGATTTTTCCGCACGGTGCCGTCGGAACTGCTGGAGGCCGCCCGCCTTGATGGTGCGACGGAATGGGGCAACTTCTGGCGCATCCTGATGCCGCTGTCGGCACCGGCGCTCGCCACGCTCTTTATCATCGACGCGCTGGCGACATGGAACGAGCTGCTGATGGCGCTTGTGCTGATCAGCGCCAACGAGTCGCGCACCGTGCCCGTCGGCCTGCTCCAGTTTCAAGGCCAATTCTCATCGCAATACACGCAGCTGATGGCCGGCGTCGTCATCTCGATCACGCCGATCATCCTGCTCTATATCTTCCTGCAGCGCTATATGGTCGCGGGTCTCACCGCCGGCGCACTCAAGGAGTAGGAACAAGAACAGTGAATGCGGACACGCAGCTAGCGCAAGTAGAACAATGGGATATCTTTGAGGTTGTACTGCAAGGGCCACGCGACGGCAACCCGTTTGTGGACGTCAAACTCAGTGCCGAGTTTCGCTTCCGCCACCGCACGCTAAATCCTGAAGGCTTTTACGATGGCGATGGCATATATCGCATTCGCCTCATGCCGGACAAGACCGGACGCTGGTCGTATATAACGCGCAGCAATGTAGCAGAACTTGATGGTGTTGTGGGCGAGTTCGAATGCACGGCGCCGGCCAGCGGGAACCACGGGCCGGTGTATGTACACAACCAGATGCACTTCGCCTATGCAGACGGCACACCGTACTATTCGTTTGGCACGACCTGCTATGCCTGGGTTCATCAAGGCGACGCAATGGAGGAGCAGACGCTGGAAACACTGGCTGCTGCTCCGTTTAACAAGATGCGCATGTGCGTCTTCCCCAAAGACTACATCTACAACGCCAACGAGCCGGTTTACTATCCATATGAGCGCAGCGCAGACGGCAGCCAGGACTTAACCCGCTTTGACCCTGCGTTCTGGCAGCACTTTGAGCAGCGAGTGGGCCAACTGCGTGACCTGGGCATTGAGGCCGATATCATCGTGTTCCACCCCTATGACCGCTGGGGCTATGCGCGCATGTCGGCCGCCGAGGACGACGACTACCTGCACTACCTCGTGGCGCGCCTCGCCGCCTACCGTAACGTCTGGTGGTCGCTCGCCAACGAGTACGATTTCCTGCTCGACGTCAAGCCGATGGAGCGCTGGGACCACTCATTTCAGCTCATCCAGGAGTTGGACCCCTATCACCACCTACGCTCCGTCCACAACGGCGACACGCGCATGAACTACGACCACACCAAGCCGTGGGTGACGCACGTCTGCATCCAGAACTTCGACGTCAACCAGGTGCGGCAGTGGCGCAAGCTGTATCGCAAGCCGATCGTCAACGACGAGTGCCAGTACGAGGGCAACATCCCGCTGCCGTGGGGCAATATTTCGGCGCAGGAGTTGGTGCATCGTTTCTGGGTGATGGTGATCAACGGTGGTTATGCCGGCCATGGCGAAACGTATCTGCATCCAGAGGATCTGCTGTGGTGGTCGAAAGGCGGCGTGCTGCGCGGCGAGAGCGCCCCACGCATTGGGTTCCTGCGCAGCATTATCGAGGAGCTGCCTCCCGGTGGTCTCCAACCGATGGGTGACATGTGGCCCTGGATGGTTGTTGCCGGGGCAAGTGCAGGGGACACGCGCATCTTCTACTTCGGCGAGAATCGCCCTGCGGCCTGGACCTTTGGCCTGCCCAATGGTGTTCCGTTTACAGTAGAGCTGATTGACACCTGGAATATGACGATCGAGAGTCTCCCGGGCACATTTCAGGATGCAGCTGAGATTCCGGCGCCTGATAGGCCTTATTGTGCGGTGCGGCTGCGAACTTTTGCTTAGGAAAGGCAGGACCAAAACCGAGTTTTTGCCAGGACTCGGTTTTGTTTTTCTGTACGCGCTGAACACATGAACAAAACTGAACACTTGACAGTGCCCTAATGGTATGCTATCATACGTTCGGTCACTTGTTCATCATTGTTCATCCGAACAGAGTGGCCGGTAAGCAGCCTGGCTCCCAACTCTACCCACCGTAATTTCTGGAGACTGCAGCTCTAACCGTCTCTGTTGCACGTTACCCTTTTAGGAGCACTCATCATGCAACTGCTCGATCATTTGCGTAAGCGAGAAGCAGCCGGCAAACCGATTCGTGTCGGGCTCGTCGGCTGCGGCCAGGAAGGTTCCGGCATGGTGCACGTCACCCACAGGATGGCGGGCATGGAAACCTACGCGATTGCCGACCTGGACATCAAGCGGCCGCTCAAGACGCTGGCGGCACTGGGCATTCCGGAAAGCGCGATTTGCGTTACCAACGACGTAGGGCAGGCAGAAGACGCGCTGCGGCGCGGCAGCTACGTCGTGACCGAAGATGCCCTGCTGCTGACACAGGCGCCGAGCGTCGACGCAGTGGTCGAAGCAACCGGTGTGACCGAAGTGGGAGCCCAGGTCGCCTGGCACAGCATCATGCACAAGAAACACGTGGTGATGCTCAACGTCGAGACAGACGTGACCGTGGGTCTCATGCTCGCCCGCATGGCCGAGCAGGCCGGCTGTGTCTACACCGCCTCTACCGGTGACGAGCCGGGCGTGTGCAAGCAGCTGTACGATTTCGTTAGTACGCTGGGCTTCGAGGTGGTCTGCCTGGGCAAGGGCAAGAACAACCCCATCAATTACTACGCCAATCCAGATACGGCGCGCGTCGAAGCCGAAAGCAAGAACATGAACCCCAAGATGCTGGCGGCCTTTCAGGACGGCACCAAGACAATGGTCGAGTTGGCGGCAATGGCCAACGCCACCGGTCTTGTGCCTGATGTCCCCGGCGCGCACGGGGCGAAGGTTGATGTTGCCGGATCTCAACAAGGTGTTCGTGCCCAAGGAAGATGGCGGCATCCTCAGCCGGCGCGGCTGCGTGGAGTATTCGGTAGGCAAGGTGGCACCCGGCGTCTTTGTGATCGTCACCAGTGACGATGCGCACACGCGCGCCGACATGAAGTTTTACTCGATGGGTGACGGCCCCTATTACACACTATATCGCCCGTTCCACCTGTGCAGCATCGAAACGCCGCAGGCCGTGGCCGAAGCCGTCGTCTACGGCGAATCTGTCCTGAAGCCCCAGGGGATGGTGGCCGAGTTAGTGAGCGTGGCCAAACGCGACCTCAAGACAGGGCAGAAGGTTGACGGTATCGGCGGCTTCGACTTCTTCAGCCGCATTTACAAGGCGGAAGAGGCCAAGGCGCTGCACGGTATCCCCATGGGCTTGACGCCCGGCGGCCGCGTGCTGAAAGACATCGCCCGTGGCGAGCTGCTGACCGCAGAGAATTTTGCGCCTGACACGACTCAGCTGGTCTACAAGCTGCGCCAGCTGCAGGAAAGCCTGCTGCCGAGGTAATCGCATGGCCGGTACGATGCAAGCAGTTGTTGTACGGGCGCCAATGGAGTTTGGCGTCGAGACCGTAGCGGCACCAGAGGCGCCTGCAGGTGGGTTGCTGCTCGACGTCAAGGCGTGCGGCCTGTGTGGCTCCGACCTGCGCACGCTGCGCAGCGGCCATCGCAAGGTGCAGATGCCGTACGTGATCGGCCACGAGATATGTGGCGTGGTGGCCGAAACCGGGGCAGGCTATCAAGGACCGTGGCAGCAGGGCGACCTTCTGAGCATGGGACCGGTCGTATACTGCGGACACTGCGACTTCTGCCTGGAAGGCCAGTTTGAGCTGTGCGAGAACTATCGCGAGATTGCCCAGGCATGGCCTGGCGGCCTGGCCGAGCACATGGCTGTGCCGCCCGAGGCGATTCGCCTGGGTGTCATCGAACGTGTGCCCGCCGGTGTCGATCCAGGCAGCGCAGCTATCGCAGAGCCGATCTCGTCCTGTCTCAACGCGCAGGAGCGCGGCAAGGTGGGGCTGGGTGACACGGTCGTGATCATCGGTTCGGGCCCTATCGGCTGCATTCACATTGCCCTGGCGCGGCTCCACGGTGCGGAACGTATCATTATCGCAGACATCAATGCGGAGCGTCTCCGCCTGGCCGAGCCGTTTGCACCGGACGCCACGATTGACGTCTCCAAGGTAGACTTGGTCAGCGAGGTGCGCAGACTCACCAACGGGCGCGGTGCAGACGTCACAATTACCGCCACGCCGGCCCCCGCCGCAGTGGTCCAGGCGGTGGAAATGGCACGCAAGGGCGGACGCATCCTGCTCTTTGGCGGGCTGCCCAAGGACGACAGCAAGCCACCAGTCGATATGAACATCGTTCACTACCACGCGCTGGCCCTGATCGGCACCACCACGTTTGCGCCGCGCCATTACCGGTTGGCGGTCAAGCTGGTGGCGACCAACCGGATACCTGTGGACAAGCTGATCACGCACCGCTTCCCGCTGTCAGATTTCAGGGAAGGTGCCATGATGGCGCTCGAAGGCAAAGTACTCAAGGCAGTGTTCTTACCGTAGATTTTTACCGCAGGCGGTATTTGTTCGGCAGGGTTTTACATCGCTCCCTAGCGTAATCGTCACGGTTCGTCCCGTGAGCACCCTTACTCACGTCTTCGTCTTTTTTTGTGTGCAAAAGCTTATTAGGAGAAGAGACAATGAAACGACTACATGCTGTATTGGCGGTTGTGGTTGTGCTGAGCATGCTGCTTTCGGCATGCGCCGCCCCTGCGGCGGCTCCTGCGGCTCCTGCTGCCCCGGCAGCGGGTGATGCGGCAGCAGCCACAGCGACCGAAGAGGTCGCGGCCCCAGCAGCCGATGCTGCTGCCAGTGGCGACCAGAAGAGTATCTGCTTTGCCTACCAGGACCTGGAGACCGAGTTCTGGGTCGCAGGGCACAAGGCCATCGTCGAGACGCTTGGCGGCCTGGGCATCAACGTGATCGAGCGCAACGCCAACGAAGATGCCAACAAGCAGCTCGAACAGGTTAAAGACTGCATCGCCCAGGGCGTGGATGGCATCATCATCATCCCGCAGGACGGCGAGAGCGCAGTGACGATCGTCGGCGAAGCCAACAAGGCCGGCATCCCGATCGGCGTCTTCAACCGCCCGCCGGCCAACAAAGACAATCCGACACTTGTGATCGTCGCCAACAATGAGGTAATCGCGCAGGCTGCCGTCGATCACATGGCCGTCGAGGCCAAAAAGCTTGGCCGCAAGGTCACGCCGCTGATCATGGTCGGCGACTTGGGCGACCCGAACGCTGTGGGGCGCCGCCAGGGCTTCATGAACGTTATCGAGGCCAACCCGGACCTGTTCAACGAAGTGATCGAAGTTCCCACCAAGTGGGATGGCGCCACGGCGCTGGCCAACCTGGAAGCAGCCATGCAGGCCAATCCGGAAGTTGACATGATCTTCACGTCCTCGGACTTCATGTACCCGCAGATTCGTTCCGTGCTGGAGCCGCTGGGCCGCTGGGCAAAGATCGGCGAAGAGGGTCACATGATCCTGGCCGGCTTGGATGGCGACTCGAATGCATGCAAACTGATGCGTGACGGGTATGTGGACGCCACCGGCGTGCAGGACCTCTTCTTTGAGGCCGACACGATGATGCAGGCCATGTTGGATGCGATCGCCAAGGGCGAGAAGACGCCGGAAAACTGGATGGACGACCCAGGCTTTGCGCTGACGCAGGCGAACTGGGAAGACCGCGCCGGCGACATGTGGGGCTGCAAGCTGGTCCAGGATGCAGGCGAGAGCCTGGACCGCACCTTCACGGTGCCCCAGTAACTTGTTACAGTAACTAGCCAGTAAATAGGTTAGTGGCCGGGTTGGGCAGCGCCGGAAAAGCCCGTCGTTGTCCAACCCGTGCCAGATCGTATCGCCGTTTATTCAGGGAAGAGTGTTATGACGGAGGCCAACTTGAGCAATTCCCAGACCTCGCCCATGCACAGCGCCGCTGGTGTGCGGACGAACGGCTGGGCCAGGGTACGGCAGATCCTGCGCAGGCTGCTGGTATCGGAGTATTTCGTTCTCTACCTAAGCATCATCTATTTTCTGGTGCTCTGGCCCTTTATCCCGCGGATCGCCACCCCCCAGAATCTCGGTAATATCTTTTCTAACATGTGGCCGCTGCTGGCGGTTGCGATCGGACAGACTTTTGTTCTGATCGTGGCGGGCATCGACTTATCACAATCGGCGATCATCGCGCTCGTCAGCGTGATCGGTGCAGCGATTATGACGACGCAGTTGGACCCCGTTTTGTTTGAAAAGAGCCCCTTGTGGGGCATGTTTTTGAGCGAGACGGGCAGCCCGCTGACTGGCAGCTGGCTGGCACTGCCGGTGGCGTTAATTGCAATGCTGGTTGTGGGCGCCCTGATCGGGCTGTGGAACGGCACAGCCGTGGCCAAGCTCAAAACGCCACCCTTTATGGTGACGTTGGTCGGCATGATGTTCTTTAGCGCAGCCGCCATCTTTCTTACCAAATCGGAAAACATTATTCACCTGCCGGATGCGTATGTCGCTATCGGCCAGGGACAAATCGCATTTATTCCTTATTCCTTCTTTCTCGTCGGCGCCTTGGCGATTGCCGCGCAGTGGTTGTTGAGCCGCACAGTGCTCGGGCGCTGGTTTTATGCCGTGGGTACGAACATACGCACAGCCGCAGTGTCCGGCGTACCTGTGGCGCGAGTAATTATCACTGCCTATGTGTTGAGCGGCCTTTTTGCTGCCGTCGGATCAATTCTCTACTCCGCGCGCCTGGCGGCGGGCCGGCCCACGTTAGGCGCCAACCTGCTGTTGGATGTCGTCGGGGCGACCGTTATCGGCGGCACCAGCCTCTCGGGCGGCAAAGGCAAGATCATGTGGACGGTCTTTGGCGTGCTCTTCTTTGTCCTGCTTGACAACAGCCTCAATCTGCTGAACCTGTCCTTCTTCTGGGTGCAAATCGTAAAGGGCTCCGTCATTCTGCTGGCGGCGGGGCTGGACGTGGCGCGCACGCGGCTGCTAGCCCGTTCTTGAGGAATCGCTCATGACTGACTCCATTCTAACCTTTGAGAATATCGACAAGAGCTTCTTCGGTGTACGTGTGCTCAAGAACATCAGCCTTGACCTGCCGCGCGGCAAGGTGATGGGGCTGGTAGGCGAGAACGGTGCCGGCAAGAGCACGCTGATGAACCTGGTCGGCGGGGTAGTGGCGCCTGACAGCGGGCAGATGCTGCTGGAGAGCCAGCCCTATGCGCCGCGCTCGCCCGGCGACGCCAATGACGCCGGCGTGGCATTCATCCACCAGGAACTCAACCTATTTACCAACCTGAGCATCGCCGAAAACATTTTTATCAACGGCTTTCCGCGGCTCAGCTGGCTGCCCATGCTTAACCGCAGTGCCATGCGCGAGCCAGACCAGGCAGTTTCTGGATGCCGTAGACCTGCAGGTGTCACCCGACACCCTGGTGGAAAAGCTTTCGCCGGGCGAGCGTCAGTTGGCAGAAATTGCCAAAGCACTCAGCTTCAAAGCCCGGCTGATTATCTTCGACGAGCCTACCACTTCACTTACGGCACGCGAGACAGATCGGCTCTTCGCCCTGATCGAGCGGTTACGCAGCGATGGGGCATCGATCGTCTATATCTCGCACATTCTGGGCGACGTGATGCGGCTGGCCGACGAAATTGCTGTGCTGCGCGATGGCGAGTTGGTGGGCCAAGGCCGCAAAGACGAGTTCACCATCGGGCGTATGATCTCGCTGATGGTCGGCCGCGACATCAAGCAGCTGTATCCGCAGCGCACGGCAAAAGCAACGACTGTTCCTGCGTTGGAAGTGCGCGGCGTATCACAGACCGGGATCGTCGAGCAGATCGACTTCACGCTGCATAAGGGTGAAACGCTGGGCGTATTTGGTCTGATGGGTTCTGGACGCACCGAACTGGCACGGATTCTGTTTGGTATGGATAGTTACGAGCGCGGCGAAATCATGGTCAACGGCAAGCCGCACGACAAGCTGTCGCCGCGTGCCAGTATTGACATGGGCATGGCTTTTGTCACCGAAAATCGGCGTGAGGAAGGGCTGCTCATGGACATATCCATCAGCAACAACATCGGGCTTGTGGCCCTGCCTCACTACGCCGGCTCCAGCTTTGCGCCGCTGCGCGAGGGCAAGCTCAACGAGCAGATCGGCGGTGTGGTGGACAGCCTCAAGATTAAGGCGGCGGATGTGCGCCAGCAGGCGGTCAAGACGCTGAGCGGCGGCAACCAACAAAAGGCAGTGATCGGCAAGTGGCTGCTGAATACGCCCGAGGTACTGATTGTAGACGAGCCGACGCGCGGCGTCGACGTCGGGGCAAAGTTCGAAATATACACGATCGTTGCGCAGCTGGCAGCCGAGGGTGCAGGCGTGCTGTTTATCTCGTCGGAACTGGACGAGTTGATGGGCGTGTGTGACCGCATCCTAGTCATGAGCAATGGTGAAGTGCAGGCGGTGTTTGCACAAGACGAGTACGACAAGGAGCGCATCCTGCGCGCTGCTTTCCGGGAGCACAAGACGCAATGAACAACCGACGCACGCAGCAGCTCTTGCTGCAAAATTCACCCTACATCTTGTTTGTCATCGTATTCCTCGTCTTTGGCCTGCTCTCGCCCCGCTTCTTTACCACACAGGCAGCGGAAACGATCCTCAAGCAGGCTTCGTACATCGGCATCGTTGCCGTGGGCATGACGTTCGTCATCCTGACCGGTGGCATCGATCTGTCGGTGGGCTCCAACATGTACGTCTCGGCCGCGGTGGCCGGGCTGATCATGCAGAACATGAAGGCCCCGGTTTGGCTGGGATTGCTGGTCTGTCTAGGCGTCGGCCTCCTATTTGGCGCAGTCAACGGCTTCCTGATTACCAAGCTCAAGATCGTCCCGTTTATCGCCACGCTCGGCACGATGGTCGCAGGCAAAGGCATAGGGCTGCTCTTCTCGCAGTCTATCCAGATTCCCTTTCCCGACAGCGTGCTGCAGCTGGGCTCAACTCGCTTGTTTGGCGTCGTTCCACTACCCATCGTAATTTTCGCCTTTGTGGTCTTGATCGCACACCTGGTGCTTACCATGACGCCGATAGGACGACGCATCTATGCAGTAGGCAACGATCCGGATGCCGCCAAAAAGGCAGGGTCTGAACGTCAACCGTGTGCTAGCCACCGTCTACCTGGCCAGCGGGCTTCTGGCAGCGCTGGGCGGCTTCGTCTCGGTCGCGCAGCAAGGTGTGGTTCATCCCGGCTTTGGCGAAGGCTACGAGTTCAACGCCATCGCCGCCGTGGTCCTGGGCGGCACCAGCCTGTTTGGCGGCCTCGGTACCGTCTTCCCCGGCACCGTGCTGGGGGCCGTCTTGATCCAGATGATCCAGACCGGACTGATCTTCGCCAAGGTCGACATCTATCTGCAGCCGCTCATCACCGCCGGCATCATTCTATTTGCCATCCTGCTCGATGCCTTCCGCAACACTCAGCTACAGAAGCTGCGCCGCCGGAATATTCGCACCGACAAGGAAACACCAGCTTTATCTGCTGCCAATTCATAGTTTCAGAGGAGGAGAGTGACACATGAAAACCAGACGCTACGCAGCCGTGGCCGTGGTCTTTGGCAACTGCTGCCGACCGCTATGTGCTGCAGGGTTACACCGAACCGCGCTCGTTTGATCAGATGCTGGAAGACGCCAAGCAGGTTCCCGGTCTGACGGGCATCGAGGTGATCGGCGGCTGGCACATCAACGACCAGAACCAGCATGCTGTCGTCAAGCAGATTCACGATGCCGGCTTCCAACTGGCCTGCGTAATTCCCGAAATCTGGGCCAACCCCAAGTGGGGCTGGGGCACGCTGGCCTCCACTGATCCTGGCGTCCGCCGCGATGCCAAGGACCGCATCAAGGTAGCGATGGACCTGGCGGCCAGCACCGGCTGCAATCATGTCAGCCCCTGGCCCGGCCACGACGGTTGGGACTATGTCTTCCAGGCCGACTACCTCAAGATGTACGACTGGATGCTCGAAGGCCTGGACGAGTGCGCCGCGCACAACCCCAACGTCAAGATCTCGCTTGAGTTCAAGCCCAAAGAGCCGCGCACGCACATCATGATCAACAGCACGGCCAAGGCTCTGCTCTTTGTCAACACGATGAACAAGCCCAACCTCGGCATCAACCTGGACGTCGGCCACGCCAACATGGGCTATGAGACGATGGCCGAGTCCGTTGCCCTGCTCAAGCGCTTTGGCAACCGGCTGATCCACCTGCACCTCAACGACAACTACCGCTACTGGGACGACGACATGATCCCCGGTTCGGTGCACACGCTGGAGTGGGTAGAGTTCTTCTACTGGCTGGACCGCACCGGCTACGACGGCTGGTACTCGCTTGACATTTTTGCCTTCCGTGAAAAGAACAAGATTGCCGTGGCGCGCGAAAGCCTGGCCTGGCTGGAGACTGCTTTGCCAAGGCCGCCGAGCGCATCGACCCCAAGGAAGCCGACGCCATCTACGCGACCGGCGACGCCATGGCTGCCCAGGCGATGCTGCGTCGCGCGCTGTTTGGATGAGACTAGTGAGGCTCCGGTAACCTGCCATAGGTTGCCGCCGTCCATCATGTCCCCAGGACCTCTCATGTCCCCGGGACCTTAAAGGTCCCGGGGACACGGAGCGCGTAACAGACAAGCGAGAACCGATCTATGGACAACGAAACAATCCTTAACGACGCACGTGCGATCGTGCGCAGTGACGCGGCGGCGGTCGCCGCAGTGGCGGAGCTGCTCGACGACTCCTTTGTGGAGGCTGCGCGCATGGTGGCTATGTGTCAAGGTGCGATCATGACGATTGGGTCCGGCACCTCGGGCATGATTGCGCGCCGCCTGGCCCACCTGCTGGCAACCTGTGGGATGCACGCCTTCTTCGTCCATCCTGCCGACGCGCTCCACGGCCCCTCCGCCGCCGTTGCACCGGGCGATGTGCTTATTGCCCTGTCCAAGGCAGGCAAGAGCGCCGAGATCAACCAGTTTGCGACAGTGGCACACGAACGTGGCGCCAAGGTAATCGCCTTGACGTGGGTGCCGGATTCACCGCTCGGCCAGTTGAGCGACGTCGTCCTTAACGTCAACTCGGGCAAGGAGGGCGAAGGCGATGGTGTGTTCCCGTTTGGCAGCACCCTGGCCGCTGGCGCAGTAGGCGATGCCCTGGTCTACGTTGCCAAGAACGTGCGCGGGTTTGACCTCGTGACATTGGTGCAGACCCACCCCTCGGGCGCAACGTCAGAGCTAGTTAAGAAGTAAAAGGAGAGACCTGCTATCTATGGCGGATTATCTGCTGGGAATCGACTACGGCACGGGCGGCGCCAAGGCGTGCATCATCGACACGCAGGGTGCCGTATTGGGTTTTGCCTTTGAGGAATACCCGTTCATCCACGAGAAGCCGGGCTGGTCCGAGCACGACCCAAACCTCTACTGGACCATTGGCTGCCGCCTGATCCAGCAGGCCCTCGCCCACGCCCATATCGTGCCGGCCGAAATCCGCGGCCTCGCCGTCTCGTCGGCGCTGCCGTCGCTGGTCATGGTGGACGCCGAGCACCGTCCCATCCACAACGCCTATAACCTGCTGGATCGCCGCGCGACGCAGGAGGTTGCCTGGCTGCGCAGCCACGTGGGCGAAGAACGCATCGTCCAGCTGACTGGCAACCGCATCGACGACCACCCGGTGCTGGTCAACCTGCTGTGGGAGCAGCGCCACCGGCCTGACGACTACCGTCGCATCTGGAAGGCGCTCACGATCGACGGCTTTATCACGCTCAAGCTGACCGGGCAGGCAGTGGTCAACAACGGCGGGGCAGCCTTCTATGGGGTCGCCTTTGATCTGCAGCACGATTGTTTTGACGAGGGTATGCTGGCGGCGGTGGGCATTGCGCCCGACATCCTGCCTGCGATTCACCGCTCCGAGGCCATCGTCGGCAGTGTCACTGTCGAAGCGGCTGCAGCCACGGGATTGGCAGCAGGGACGCCGGTCTGCTGCGGGCAGGTTGACTTCGCCGCCAGCTGCATCGCCGCCGGCATCACCGCCGAGGGCGACATCATGAGCAACCTGGGCACGGTGGGCAACTTTGGCGTGGTGCACAAGGACAAGGCGTTCAACTTCAGTGCCGTCGGCGCCACGATGATCAACTGGGCATTTACCGTCGACTCGGCCACTACCTATCTTACCGTGCCCACGACGATGACCGGCGGCCAGTCGATCCGCTACCTGCGCGACGCATTTGGCCAGTATGAAATGGAAACCGAGCGCGTGCTGGGCGTCAGCGCCTACGACCTGCTCAACCTCCAGGCAGAGAAGATCGCCCCCGGCAGCGACGGGCTGCTTGTGCTGCCCTACCTGATGGGCGAACGCACGCCGATCTGGGACACAGCTGCGCGCGGCGTGATCTTTGGCCTGTCGCTCAACCACACCAAGGGGCACCTGGTGCGGGCGATGATGGAAGCGGTCGCCTATGCACTCTATGACTCGTATGAGCTGCTGCTGCAGGCAGGTCTGCCCATCAAGTATCCACTGGTGCTCAACGAAGGCGGCGCCGTCAGCAAGCTGTGGCGCCAGATCATCACCGATGTCTTTAATGTGCCCACCGTTCTGGTCGAGCGTCGCACCGGTGCACCCTACGGCGACGCCATCCTGGCCGGCGTGGCGACCGGTGTGCTCCCCAATTTTGACGTCGCCAAGCAGTGGACACAGTACGTGGCGCAGATGGACCCCGACCCGGGCCGGCACGCCCGTTACATGGAATACTTTGCTCTATATCGCCGTCTGTACGGCCACGTCAAGGAAGACTTCCAGGCCCTGGCGGCACTGCGCGAACTACCGCCACTCGCATAACTGTCTGACCGATCACGAAGAGGAACTGAGGAGAACCTGCAAGTATGACTACGCTGCCGCGCATTACAGTAAGTGAGAACCACCGCTTCCTGGTCACGGAAACCGGCGAGCCGTTTTTCTGGCTGGCCGATACGGACTGGGAGATCTTTCATCGGCTGACGCTCGAAGAGGCCGAGTTCTTTCTCAAGAACCGCCAGCAGCAAAGGGTTCAACGTTATCCAGGCGGTGGCGCTCGCCGAATTTGATGGGCTGCATACGCCCAATGCCTACGGCGAGTATGCCTTGATCGAAGACGACCCGACGCGGCCCAACGAGGCCTATTTCCGCCATGTAGACGCAGTCATTCGCATGGCGGCCGACCATGGGATCTACGTGGCGCTGCTGCCCACCTGGGGCGACAAGGTCGCCCACATGTGGGGTGTCGGGCCAATCGTTTTTAATGAGGAAAACGCACAGATCTACGGCCGCTGGCTGGGCGAGCGCTATCGCAGCGACACCAATATCATCTGGGTCCTCGGCGGCGACCGCCCGGCTTTCACCGACACGCACGACTACCGCCCGATCTGGCGCGCCATGGCGGCAGGTATCGACGAAGGTGTCGGCCAGCGTGTGATCAAGACCTACCATCCCTCGGGCACGCAGTCGAGTTCACAGTGGCTGCACGAAGAGAAATGGCTTGACTTCAACATGATGCAGTCCGGCCACGGTTCGGGTCGCAGCACCCCAACGTGGGAGATGATCGCCCACGACTACAACCTGAAGCCGACAAAGCCCGTGCTGGACGCCGAACCGAACTACGAGGACCATCCCATCTCCCCATGGCCCACATGGAATCCCGAGAGCGGCTACTTCCGCGCCGAAGATGTGCGCCGCCAATGCTACCGCTCGGTCTTTGCCGGCGGCTGCGGCGTGACCTACGGCCACCACACGATGTGGCAGTTCAGCGGCGAACGCTATGAGCCGATCAATCATGCCGACCGCCCCTGGAAGGATGCCATCGACCGTCCTGCCGCCGGGCAGATGATCCACTTGCGCCGCCTGATCGAATCGCGGCCTTTCCTCACGCGCATACCCGACCAGAGCATTCTGCTGTTCGACGGCGGCGAACGCGGCGAGTATCGCACTGCCACCCGCGACAGCGAAGGCACGCTACGCGCTGGTCTATCTGCCCACCCCCCATCCGGTCGCCGTGCGCCTGGATTGGGCAGCCGAGTCCTACGGTGCGCGCTGCCTGGTACAACCCCCGCTCAGGCGCCACGCAGACCATCGGCGAATTTTCGGCAACGACGCCGGCTACGTTCATGCCGCCCGTCGACGGGCCGGACTGGGTGTTGACGCTGGATATTGTCTGAAGGAGGAACCATTATGAAAGCAGCAATTTTGACGGGTCCGCGCACATTTGAGGTGCGCGAAGTTCCTACGCCCACGGCGCCGGCGGATGGGCTGGTGCTGGAAGTCCAAGCCTGCGGCGTGTGCGGGTCGGACCTGCGCCGCTGGCGCGAGGGGCCGCCGGCGGGTGTCACCGACATGATTCCCGGCCATGAGGTTTCGGGTGTCGTGGTCGAAGTGGGGCCGGAGGTCAAAGGTTACGCATTAGGTGACCGCCTGGCCATTGCGCCCGACATTCACTGCGGGCGCTGCTGGTACTGCGAGCGGGGGCAGTACAACCTGTGCGACAACATTCGCCTGCTGGGGATCACCCCCGGCTATCCCGGCGGTTTTGCCGAGCGCATGGTGCTGACCGGCGAGGTGCTGGTCAACGGCATCGTCCACCCCGTGCCCGCAGGGCTGAGCGACGAGTTTGCGGCCATGGCCGAGCCCTGTTCGTCAGTCTTGGCCGCACACGCCAAGGCGCAGACCGGCATCGACGACCGCGTCGTCATCATCGGGTCCGGCCCGATCGGCTGCCTCCACGTCGCCGTCGCCAAGGCGCGCGGCGCCGCTACCTGCATCATCGACGTCAGCGCGCAGCGGCTGGAAATGTCGAAGCGCTTTGAACCGGATCTGACCCTCGACGGCAACGCACCTGACCTGGTCCAGCAGGTACGCGCGTGGACGGGCGGCCTCGGCGCCGACGTGGTCGTCTGCGCCAATCCGGTCGCCTCGACGCAGACGCAGGCGGTGCAGATGGCCCGCAAAGGCGGCCGCGTTATCCTGTTTGGCGGCCTGCCGAAGGCCAATCCCATGACGGCGCTCGACGGCAACCTAATCCACTATGGGGAGATCGAGGTAGTCGGCGCCTTCTCCTATCACCCCACCGCGCACTCGTCGGCGCTCGACCTGTTCCAGCGCGGCGTGATCCCGGTCGATAAGCTGATCACCCACCGCTTCTCGCTGGACGAGGTCGGCAAGGCGTTTGCGACGGCGGACAGCGGTGAAGGGTTGAAAGCGGTCGTCGTGCCGTAAATTCATGCGGACTAAGGTCCCGGGGACATCAGCGACAAGGAGAAGCGCTATGTCGCTCATTGGTCTCGATATCGGCACGACGGGCTGCAAGGCAATCGTGTTTGCGGCGGACGGTCGCATTCTGAGCCAGGCCAAGCGCGAGTACCCGATCCTCACGCCGCATCCGAGTTGGGCCGAACAGGACGCCGAACAGGTGTGGCAGCTGGCGTGGGCATGCCTGCGCGAGGCGACGGCGGGCGAGGACGCCAAGGCCGATCCACCACGTTCGCTGGCGCTCTCATGCCAAGGCGAGGCGGTCATTCCGGTCGACGGCGAAGGCAGGGCCCTGCGTCCTGCGATCCTGGGCATGGACACGCGCACGGTGGGCGAAAATCAGCGTCTGTGTGAGGTCTTTGGTGCCGACGAACTCTTCCGGCGCACCGGCATGCCGGTGCATACGATCAACACGCTGCCCAAGCTGCTTTGGCTGCAGGCAAATGAGCCAGACGTCTGGCGTGCGGCAAAGCAGTTTCTGCTGTACGAGGACTTCTTCCTACGCCGGCTGAGTGGGAAGGCCGTGATAAGCACCTGCCTGGCGTCACGCACGCAGATGATGGACCTGGCGAGCGGCGACTGGGCAGGCGATATCCTCGATCACTGTGGCATCGACACGGCGCGCCTGGCTGTGCCGGGTCCCCTCCAGGGTGGTCCGGTCGGCGTGCTGCGCCGGGAGCTGGCAGATGAGTTGGGCATCAAGGGCGAAGTCGTCCTGGCGACAGGCGGCCACGACCAGGCCTGTGCGGCACTCGGCGCCGGCGTCATTGCACCGGGACTGGCGATGGTCTCCAGCGGCACGGCCGAAGTCGTGGAGGTAGCCATGTCATCGCCGGCGTTGGACGACCGGCTGCGCGACGGCGGCATCTCGGTTTACCGCCATGTCGTGCCGGGCCTCTACCTGGCCATGACGCTCAACCACAGCGGCGGCCTGCTGCTGCGCTGGTTCCGCGACACGCTCGGGCGCTGGCAGGTGGAGCAGGCGGCCGCCAGCGGGCAGGATGCGTACGACCTGCTGCTGGCCAACGCGCCCGCGGGCCCCACCGGGCTGCTGCTGCTGCCGCACTTTGCCGGCAGCGGCACACCGGTTCTCGACACACGGTCGAAGGGCGCGCTGCTTGGCTTGACCTTTGCCACCACTGAGGCAGACATTGCCAAGGCTATCCTCGAGGGGCTGACGTACGAGCTGCGCATCAACCTTGACCTGCTGCGCGCGGCCGGAGCGCCGATCGCCGAGCTGCACGCAGTAGGCGGCGGCGCCCGCAGCCCCCTCTGGCTGCAGCTCAAGGCGGATATCTGCAACATCCCGCTGCGGGTGCCGCAGGTGACGGAGGCAGCGTGCCTGGGCGCCGCCCTGCTGGGTGGTGTTGCCGCGGGAGAATATGCCGACGTGACGGCAGCGGTGAATGCGACTGTGCGGATGAAGCAGCGGATCGAACCGCAGCCGGAACAGACGGCAGCCTACGCGCCACGCTTTGCACTGTACGAGCGGGTATATCCGACGCTGCGTGAACTGCTGTGGCAGTGTTGAAAGAATCGCGGATAGACAAGTCAAGTCAGCCCCTGGCTCGCCGCACGTGATCTAGCCAACCACAAAGTTAGTGCGGGGAGCCACGGGCTGGTCCTTCAATGTCACCCTTCGTGCGTGTAAACGTCCCAGCCGAAGTAGGTTGAGAATGCCTCGGCCAGAACGGGCGCGGTGATGCGAGCCGTTCATGGAGACGTGGTGTTCAAAGCCGTTCTTGCAGATGTACTTCATCAGCTTCTGCAGGCCCGGCACCTCGACCACGGCGCGCGTGCCAAAGGTGTCAAGCTTGTCGTCGGTGAAGCGGCCCTCGCCCACATAGGTGCGGATGGCGCCGTTCACGTCGTCGGTGCTGACGCGGGCAAAGGTCACCGGGCCGGAGGGTGTGCGCCCGGCCATGGCGCCATAGGTGTTCTCTTCGCCCAAGGTCGTGCCCAGGATGGGCGCCGTCTTGATGGCGGCATCGGGGATAAAGCTCTTGGCCCAGTTGCCGCAGTGGAAGAAGACGCACTTGTTGGGGTCGTCGCCGTAGTTGTTGTTCCAGTCGACCAACGCGCTGGGCGTGCCCGAGGCCAGCTGCTGGGCGTACATCGACACCACGCCGGTGATATCCACCTCGCAGGCCGACGGCATCAGGCGTTCGCTCATGATGCTCATCAACGTACAGACGTTGACGCCAAAGTTGCGCTGCAGTGACGTCCAACACTGGATGGCGCTGGCCACCAGGTCGTTCTCGTCCATCCAGCGTTCGATCACGACGCCCAGCTTAGCCATCTTGACCAGTGAAGGCGGCGGCACGCTGCCGTAGTCGGCATAGGCCTTGATGTCCGCCAGCTTTTTCGCCACGGCGCCGTCTTCGTCCGGCAGGCGCGTGCACCCAGCCCAGCACTTCCGAGAGATCGAGCGTCGTGACGGTCATGCCGGACGCCTGGAGCAGCTTCTCGCTGTAGCGTACGGTGTTAAATGCGCCGGGGCGGGCGCCGACGGCGCCAAGGCGCGCCTTCCGCAGCCCGTTGACCACCCGGCAGACGCCGAGGAAATTGACGAGATCCTGGCGAAAGGACGGCGACGACGGATGCACCGTGTGCCGGTCGGTCAGCGTGTAGGCAAAGCCGTACTGCCGCAGGTTGTTGCAGACCGAAACCTTGCCGCAAAATGCATCGCGGCGGCGTTCGACCATGAACTGGTCGAGATTGTCGGGGTACGCCTGGACCAGGATCGGCACGTTAAGCCCCGACAGCTTGACCGTATCGGCTACGCCCTTTTCGTCACCAAAGTTGGGCAGACAGACGAGGATGCCGTCGATTTCGTCGGCATGGCGGCGGAAGAGGTCGGCGCAGCGCTTGGAATCGCTCCAGGTTTCGACGCCGCCCAACTTCGTCGCGGAGTCGTCGAGCATAATGCCGTTGATATCCAGGTCGGCAAAGAGCGCGCCGATATCATTGCGCGCCTCGGTGACCAGGTGGTCGGGAAAGAAATCCCGGTTGCCAAAGATGACGCCTAACGTCATGCGAGACATTTTGTTACTCCGTAGTGGGAATGGTGGGGAACAAACGACGAGACGTAGGGCACAAGGTCCGGTGGACCTTGTGCCCCTACGAACACACGACCTAACTTACTTGGTGACTTCGCACTTGTCGGTCGAGCCGGTCGGGGCGAAGGTCTTGTACTGGCAGGCGTTCTCGGCCGTCAGCAGCACCATGTCGATGGACTGCTTCTCGGGCTTGCCCGTGCTGCCGGTCTTGATGTACTGGTCGGCCTGGATCACGGCCTGCTTCGCCATTTCGGCGACTGGCTGCAGCGAGGTGGCCTTGAGTTCACCCTTCATGATCGACTGGATGGCGTCGTCGCTGCCGTCGAAGCCCACGACGATCACGTCGTCACGGCCGGCGGCCATCAGCGCAGCCTGCGCGCCGAGGGCCATCGTGTCGTTGCCGGAGATGACGCCCTTGATGTCAGGGTTGGCCTGCAGGATGGTCTCCATGACGCTGTAGCCCTCGGTCTGGCTCCAGTTGGCGGTCTGCTGGGCGACCATTTCGAGGCCCGTCATAGGTGTCGAGCACGTCGTGATAGCCCTGCGAGCGGATCTGGGCATTGGTGTCGGTGTCGCGGCCGGTCAGCTCGACATACTTGCCCTCTTCACCCATCAGCTCGGCGAAGTACTCGGCGCCGATCGTCGCGCCCTGGTAGTTGTTGGAGACGATCTGGGCGACGGCCACGCCTTCCTGGGTGATCTCACGGTCGACCAGGAAGCTGGGGATGCCGGCATCCTTGGCCTTCTGCACGGCGGCGACGGAGGCATCTGCACCGGCGTTGTCGAGGATGATGGCGGCGGCGCCGCGGCCGATGCAGCTCTCGAACAGCTCCATCTGCTTGTTGGCATCGTCGTCATGCACGAGCTGCAGCACGTCGTAGCCGAGTTCCTTGGCCTTGGCGGCGGCGATCTCGGACATGGCGCCGAAGAACGGGTTCTCAACCGGCGGCACGATCACGCAGATCAGCTTGGCGCCGGTCGAGGATGCTTCCGTCGCGGTCGTGGCTTCGGTCGACGTCACTTCTTCAGTGGCGGTGACTTCGGCCGTGGCTTCGACGGTGGCTTCGCGTGGCTGTCGGCTGCTTCCGTGGCCTCGGCCGTTGCGGCCTCAGTGGCTTCCACGGTAGCGGCTTCGGTCGCGGCAGGGGCAGCCTCGGTGGCGGCCGGGGTAGCGCTGGAGCCACCGCAGGCGGCGAGCAGCAGCATGGCTACCGCCAGCACCGCGATGAGCGAGATCAACTGCTTTTTGGACATGTGTTCCTCCGAGCGAAAGAATTGATTTTGCAGGGTTGACAACTTCGACAAAAGAATATTGAAAAGCACGAGGTGTGCTGATCAGCTTACCCGAGTTCCTGCTGCTTCTGCAGCGCAATCCGTGCCTGCATGCGCGCCTGCATCTGGTCGATGATCACGGCCACCACGATGACCAGGCCCTTGATCACCATCTGCCAGAAGGACGACACGCCGAGCATGACAAGGCCATCGCTCAGGATGCCGATGACGAAGGCGCCGATCAGCGTGCCGCCGATGCCGCCGCGTCCGCCGGAAAGTGAGGTGCCGCCCAGCACCACGGCGGCAATGGCGTTCAATTCGAAATCCGTACCCGTCGCCGGGTGAGCTGCCACCAGCTGCGAAGCGATGATCAAGCCGACCGTGGCAGCGCAGAAGCCGCTGATCATGTAGACCAGCATCTTGGTCCGGTTGACCTTGACGCCCGACAGCTCGGCGGCACGCTCGTTACCGCCGATCGCAAAGACATGGCGGCCAAACGGCGTGCGTTTGGAAACAAAGAGCGCGACCAACATGAAGGCCGCCATGATCCAAATCGAGTAGTTGATCCCCAGGAATTCGCCGGCACCCAGCTGCGGGAACCCCGTATTGCCCAACTCGGGCCGCCCCACCAGGTTGGGGAAGGTGTAGCCGTTGTTGAGCAGCATCGCAAAACCGCGGGCCACATACAGCATACCCAGCGTGGCGATAAATGGGGCCACGTTAAAGCGCGTGATGATGAAGCCGGTGATGGAGCCCATCAGCGTGCCGACGATGAGCGCAATGACACAGATCAGCCAGGTGTGCGGATAGGCAATCACGCCAAACATGGGGAGGCGCAGGCCTTCATTGATCAGCAGGCCGGCGATCATGGCGGTCAAACCGACGAGCGAACCGACCGACAGGTCGATGCCCCCGGTGAGGATGACAAAGGTCATGCCAACGCCAAGAATGGCATTGAGCGCCACATGCTTGGCCATGATCTGGATATTGGCCGCTTCCAGGAAGTTTGGGACAATAACAGAGAACACGATCGTGACGAGAAACAGCGCAATAAACGCCCGACCTCGCAACAGAAGTTGCTGAAGATCGGTCTTTGTAAATCCTCTTTGCTTTTGTACGGATGCCGCACTTGCCTGGCTCATCGTCTTCCTTGCCTCTCGTTACGCTGCTCACTTTGCTTCTACTGGGGCTGGCGGCTCAACAACAGCCTCTTCACTCTTTTTTCCGACACCATGGCCAACAGCCGAAGCAGTCACCAAGAGTTCTTCGGTCGCATCTTCACGCAGAAACTCGCCCGTGATTGCGCCGCGTGACATCACCAAGATGCGGTCGGCCATCGCCATCACTTCCTTCAGTTCGGACGAGATAAACAACACACCAAAGCCATCCTGGGCCAGCTGCGACATGATAGCGAATATCTCGGACTTGGCGTTGACGTCGATGCCGCGGCTCGGCTCGTCGAGCATGAGAATCTTGGGGGATGTCAGCATGCTTTTGGCGATCACGACTTTCTGCTGGTTGCCGCCGCTCAGGGCAGTGATCAGCTGCTTCGGATCGGCCACCTTGATCGCCAGGTTCTTAATGAGGGTTTTGACCGCCGTCTCTTCTTTGCGCTGTACCAGGTAGAAACCGTTGAAGTAATTGCGCAAGCTTGCCAGCAGCATGTTGTCCGCAACGGAGAGCGCCTGCACGAGGCCCTCGCGCTGGCGGTCCTCAGGCACCAGTATGATGCCGGCCTCGATTCGTGCGGTCACATTCTTCGACTTGACCGGTTCCTCGTTTAGCCAAATGCGGCCGCTTGATTCGGGATGAAGCCCCGCAAGACACTCGAACAATTCGGAGCGACCGGCGCCCATCAGCCCATAGAAGCCAAGCACCTCGCCCTTATGCAGGGTAAACGACACATGGTCGACCGCATTGCCGCCGGCGCGCCCTGGCAGAACGATATCCTCGACGCGCAGGATTTCGCCGCCGACATGCAACCTTTTCCTTGTGGAAGAGCGCGGCGGGATTCTTGCCGACCATCTTCTCGATGATCCAGGGTACGTCGATGAGGGAGATCTGCTCTTCGGCCACAAGTTTGCCGTCGCGCAGCACCGTGATGTAGTCGCCGATCTGGGTAATCTCTTCCAGCTTGTGCGAGATGTAGATGATCGCAACGCCGGCCTTGCGCAGATCGTCGATCACCCGGAACAGCACCTGGACTTCGGCCGCGCTGAGCGCAGAGGTGGGCTCGTCCATGATCAACACGCGCACATCTTGTGACAGCGCCTTGGCGATCTCGACGATCTGCTGCTGGCCGATGCGCAGGTCGCTCACCGGCATGGTTGGGTCGATCGTATGACCCAAGCGCTCAATCAACACACGTGCCTGCTCGCGCTGCCGCTTGAGGTCAATGACGCCGTTGGGAGCCATCTCGCGGCCAAGATAGATATTCTCAGCTACGCTCAGGTTCGGGCAGAGATTCATTTCCTGGTAGATGATGCCAATACCACGCTTCTCGGCATCCAGCGGCGAGCGCAGGTGAATCGGCTCGCCGTTCATGTACATCTGGCCGGAAGTGGGCTGCTCGACCCCCGCCAGGATCTTCATCAGCGTCGACTTGCCGGCGCCGTTTTCTCCCACCAGGGCGTTGACCTTGCCGCGGCGCACGAGGAAGTCGACCTGATCTAGCGCCATCGTGCCGGGAAAACCTTCGTTATCTGCTCGGCGCGCAGCACGATCTCCGCATCTTGACCGGCGGCGTTACTGCTGCAACCGGCGGCCAAGGCAATAGGAGGCTCGACAACAGCAGCGCCAGGCACATAGGATGCTTCGGGCGTAGATCCTGGGGCTTGAATTGGGGCTGCGGGTTGGCTCGTCATGGAATCACTCAACCACCTTGAGCGAAACGGGCACGACGACAACCTGGCTCAGATCGATATCAAGCAGGTTAAAGGTGCGGATACCGATGGCGCCAGTAAACTCGATAGTTTTCCCCACCAGGGTATTCACATCTACGCTGCCAAGCACCTGCTTGACGATCAGCTTGTTCAGTTCATTGCCAACTTTGCCGTATTCGGTCTGGCTGCGGAAGTCACCAAAGTTGAGAAAGCCAACTGCATCGCGGACGGATGTTTCATCGCTCGGGATACGCGGCCCCGTGTAGAGGCGGACCTTGATCGGGCCGTCGTAGCCTTCAAGTTGGATGGTCATGGTCTTTACGCGAGACTCAGTATCTACTTCGGTCACCACGCCCTTGCCCTTCACCATGTAGACATGGGCTTCGCCGACCGTGATATTGCCGTTCTGCTGGGCAATCGGAATCAGATCGTCCTTTTTTGGCGATGCCCTTGTCGTCTACCTGGAACTGGCTGAGGATGGTAGAGAGTTCGACGGCCTTCTCCTGGACCGTGGGCACGACCTTAGAGTCAAAAATGCCGGCCACAAAGGAAGGCGCATCGAACTTTTCGGCCGCCTCGACCGCCTCGACCTGGGCGATCGGCACGATGGTTACCGAGAATGGGAGGACGGCAATGAACCCGATCACGAGTACGATGCCGATAATAAGTGGAAGATTTCGTCGCATAAGCAAATGTCTTTGTTTCCGATGCGGGAGCAAACGTTTGAGACTGCTAGGACCCTAGACTACACATTTTACGCCAGCGTCTGGTGAACCGCTTGTTTCCACCCGGCGTACAATTGGTCGGCCTTGTCTTGCGCAAGCTTAGGAACATACTCGGCGAAATCGGCCGGCATGTTACGGATATCGTCCAATGTTGCCGTACCCATGCCCAGCATGCCGTTGAGTACTGCGCCCAGCGGGGAAAGCTCCGGCAGGCGCGATGCACGCACGGTGCGCCGGCTGATATCGGCCACACTCTGCATCAGCAGGCGATTGCGGACGGCGCCGCCGTCGCCTTGGACAAACTGCAGCGTGAGGCCGGCGTCCTCCTCCATCAGCTTGAGCACATCGGCTATGACATAGGCGATCGACTCAAGTGCTGCGCGCACGACATGCGCGCGCGTGCTCGAGGGCGACAAGCCTGTGATGGTGGCGCGTGCATCGGGTCGCCAGTAAGGGGCGCTGAGCCCGACAAAGGCAGGCACCAGGTAGACGCCGCCGGTATCAGGTACGCTGGCGGCAATTGCCTCGGTCTCAGCCACGTCGGAAATCAGCTGCAGCTGGTCGCGCAGCCAGGCAATGGTAGCGCCCGTAAAATTGGTAATACCTTCAAAGGCATAGGTAGGCTTGCCGTCGAGCACCCACCCGATCGCCGTGACAATGCCGCTGGGCGAAAGCACGGGGCGATCGCCGATGTTCATGAGCACGGACGAGCCGGTGCCGAACGTGACCTTGGCGCTGCCTGGGGTGAAACAGCGCTGCGCAAAGAGCGCCGCCTGCGAATCGCCCATTACGCCGCAAATGGGCAGCGGCGCGGGAAGACGGCCCTCGACGTCGGTCTGGCCGAAATGGGCACAGCTCTCACGGATCTCGGGCAGCCGGCCGAGCCTGGCGCCGAATATGGACAGCAGCTCGTCGCTCCAGGCCAGCCTGGCGATATCGTAGAAGAGGGTGCGGGAAGCATTGGTGTGGTCGGTGGCGTAGACGGCGCCGCGGGTCAAGCGATAGATGAGGTAGGCATCGATCGTACCGAACAGCGCCTCGCCGCTGGCGAGCTTGGCGGCGCAGATCGGGTTGCGCCTCCAGCAGCCAGGTAAGCTTTGATGCCGGGAAGTAGGTGTCGATCTTCAAGCCGGTCAGCTCGTGGACGCGGCTCTCGTGCCCTGCGTCGACCAGCCTGCGACAGACCGGCTCGCCACGCCGGCACAGCCAGACGATGGCATTGTGCAGGGGACGGCCGGTGGCGGCATCAAAAACCACATACGTTTCGCGCTGGTTGGTGATGCTCAGGCTCACAACGTCCTTGGCCAGGTCAGGTCGCTTGCCGAGAAGATCGGCAATGACGGTCACGACATTGTTGTAAATCTCGTCGGCGTCATGCTCCACCCATCCTGGCTGGGGGTACAGCTGGCGATGCGGCAGAGACACGTGGTCGAGCAGTTCTCCGGCGGCGGAGAAGAGCAGTGCCTTGGTTGCCGAAGTGCTTTGATCGATCCCCAGGAAGGTCGTCATACTGTCATCCGTTGGCTGGTGGCAAGCAGTGTCTGCGCCGTCTGTGCCAGGCCCGCCGGGCTGATCCCATAGTGGGCAAAGATCTCGAGTTGGCTGCCGGTGTACGTATACTCGTCGGGGATGCCGACGATCTTCAGGGGGCGGAACAGCCCTGCCTGCATCAGCAGGGAGGCCACCGTACTGCCCAGGCCGCCATTGACGCTGTGCTCTTCGACCGTGACCAGCGCCTGCGATCGGCGTGCGGCGGCAAGAATGGCTTCGGTGTCGAGCGGGCGCAGCGTGTGCACGCTCAGCACACCTGCATCCACGCCCTGTGCCGCCAGATCCAGCGCAGCCTGGTAGGCGGGCAGGACCGTCTCACCCGTGGCGATGAACGTGACGTCAGCGCCCTCGCGCAGCGACAGCGCCTTGCCGATGGTAAAGACCGTACCGGCGGCATGCAGGTCCGGCATCGACTTCTTACCCAGCCGCAGGTAAAGCGGGCGGGGATGGGTCAACGCTGCCTCGACGGCAGCCTTGGTTTCAAAGTTGTCGGCAGGGCTCACGATATCGATGTTATTGATCGCCTGCAGCACGGCATAGTCGTGCAAGGAGTGATGCGTCGTGCCCAGCGCGCCGTAGGAGACGCCGGCGCTGATGCCCACCAGCGTGACCGGATGGTTGGAATAGGCCACGTCGTTCTTGACCTGTTCCAGCGACCGGGCGGTTAAGAAGCAGGCGGGCGAGACGGCAAAGACGCGCTTGCCGGTCGAGGCCAGGCCGGCGGCCACGCCGACAAGATTCTGCTCGGCGATACCGACCTCGACAATCTGCTTGGGCAGCTTCTGGCCAAACTCCACCAACCGCCCCGACCCGCGCGAATCGCTCGTGACGACAAGGATCGAGGGATCCGCCTGCGCCAGGGCCAACAACGTGTCGGCAAATACCTGTTGGTTTGGTTTTGCGGCTTGAAGAAGTGTCATGCGCGGCCTGCCAGTTGCTGTTCAGAAGATTCCAGTTCGCCGATCGCCGTGGCCAATTCCTGGTCAGTGGGTACGTGGTGGTGCCACTTGGCCGTGTCCTCGATAAAGCTGATGCCCTTGCCCTTGACCGTGTGCGCGAGGACCAGGTTGGGCTTGCCCGGTTCGAACGGCACCTGGGCAAACAGCTCGGCCAGCGCAGCGACGTCGTTGCCATCAACCTCGCGCACGGCAAAGCCAAACGCAGCAAAACGCTGCGCCAGCGGGTCAAGACCCATAACATCTTCAGTGCGGCCCGTGATCTGCAGGGTGTTGCGGTCGACAATTGCGACGAGGTTGTCGAGCTTGTAGTGCGCAGCGCTCATGGAGGCTTCCCAGACTGAGCCTTCGGTCAGCTCGCCGTCCCCCATGATCGTGAAAACGCGGTAGCTGCGGCCATCCAGCTTGGCGCGCAAGCGCCATGCCGACGGCGACCGGCAGGCCATGGCCGAGGGCGCCGGTGTTTTGTTCAATTCCCGGCACCTTGCGGGTGGGATGGCCGACGAAGTGCGATCCAGCCTTGCACAGCGTGTCCAGTTCTTCACGCGGAAAGAAGCCGCGGTCTGCCAGCACCGTATAGAGCGCCTCGACCGAATGGCCCTTGCTGTGCACGTAGCGGTCTCGGTCGGGGCTGCTCATCGTCTGCGGCGACACGTTCATCACCTGGTTGTAGAGCACATTGAGAATGTCGACACAGGACAAGCTGCCGCCCGTGTGGCCGGCGTTTGCCTGTTTGATAATCGTCAAGATCGTCTTGCGATAGGCAATCGACTTGCGCGCAAGCTCTGCACTATCCATTGGCATTCACCCTGTAAATAAATATTCATTCATCAATACTGATTCAGCTTCTGGTATGATACCTTGTATAATCCGTCGAATCAAGGCAAAATGAATATACATTCAAAGCTTGTATCTATGGAACTTTGCTATGGCACAACTCGATGAACTGCGGCTGACCGTGCGCGTGGCGCGCATGTATTACGAATGGAACATGAAGCAGTCGGAGATCGCCAAGCGCCTGGGTCTCTCGCAGCCGACCATTTCGCGCCTGCTGCAGCAGGCGCGCGAGAACGGCATCATTCGCATTTCGGTCACGGTGCCGCAGGGTGTCTATACGGAGCTGGAAGAAGAGCTGCTGCGCCGCTACCGCCTGCGCGATGCGATCGTGGTTGACTGCAGCAGTGACAAAGATGACCGCCTGATCGAACGCGAGATCGGCAGCGCCGCCGCATATTATGTCGAGTCATCCCTTCGCCCGAACGAAATCATCGGCATCTCGTCGTGGAGCGCCACGCTGCTGGCGCTCGTCGACGCCATGCATTCGGTCGTACGCAAAGGGGACGTGCGGGTCGTCCAGATCCTCGGCGGCGTCGGCGATCCGTCGGCCAAGGTGCACGCCAACCGTCTCACCGGCCGTTTTGCCGACCTGCTGGGCGGCACACCCATCTACTTGCCGGCGCCGGGCGTGCTTGGATTCCCCAGCGGCACGTGAGGTGCTGCTGGCCGACGCCTATATCCGCGACGTCATCGAGTTGTTTGACCAGGTGACGACGGCCCTGGTCGGTATCGGTGCCATCGAACCGTCCAAGCTGCTGGCCGCTTCGGGCAACATCTTCCCTGCGCACGAACTGGAACTGCTGCGCAGCAAGGGAGCGGTAGGCGATGTCCTTCTGCGTTTCTTCGACGCCGCAGGCAAGCCGGTGGACACACCCTTAAATGAGCGCGTTGTCTCGATGCGACTGGATCAGCTTGCCCGCGTGGATCGCTCGATCGGCGTGGCAGGCGGCGCACGCAAATACGCCGCCATCTTGGGCGCGCTGCGCGGGGGCTGGATCAACGTGCTAATCACCGACCAATTCACGGCGCGGCGGCTGCTGGACGAGCCTAGCTAACCGCCGAACCGACCTATGCTCGCTTGCGTGTCCGCACCCGGTCCAAGATGATCGCCGCCACCAGCACCAACCCGACGACGACGTTCTCCCAATATACCGAGATCCCTGTCATGACGATTGCGTTCTGAATCACCGTCATGATGGTGGCGCCTACCAACGTCCCCAGCACGGATCCTGCGCCGCCGCTGAGTGCGGCGCCGCCCAAGATCGGCGCCGCAAACGACGGCATCAGCCACGTTGCACCGATAGTGGGCTGACCCGAGGCCAGGCGAGCCAGCATCAGCACGCCAGCCAACGCCGAAAGCGTGCCGGCAATCATGTAAACAAGCACGATGATGCGCGGAACCCGGATGCCGACCAGATTAGCAGCATCCTTGTTGCCGCCCACGGCAAAGATGTGGCGACCGATAAATGTTCGGTTGAGAACGAAGGCCAGCACCAACGCCACCACCAGCGTAACGATCGTTGGCACGGGCACACCGCCGATATTTTCCTGTCCCAGCCAGAGGATCGAATCAGGCATATCTGGTATCGCCCAGCCGCCGGTCACCACCAGGATCAGGCCGCTGATTACAAAGGACATGCTGAGCGTCACAATAAAGGGATTCAGCCGCACATAAGCCACGAGCAAGCCATTGATCAAGCCGATAAATGTCCCTACCAGGATACCGACTAACAGCGCTAGATACGGGTTGATAGGCGTAGCGTTCATCAACATCGCTGCGCAAATGCCGGCAAAGCCGGCGGTGGCGCCGACCGACAGGTCGATCACGCCTGCGATCAAGGCTAACATCTGTCCCATCGAAGCCAGGGCAATAAAAGAAGTCTGGCGCACGATGACCGCCAGGTTGCCTGGCTGCAGGAAGCGCGGCGCCCAGAGAGAAATGAGAATGATTATCACGACCAGGAACAACATCAGTACCAACGCCTGAGACTGTGTAATCGTTCGCCACAAGCGGCGCGCCCACGACTCACTCTGCGGCTGTTCGACCAAGTTACCTGTTTGTGGGCCGGTTTGTGTGGACATAGCGACTTCTCTTTTCTAATTTGATGCGCCGAATTTACGCGCTCGCTGCGACCGGACGGGCCGATCCGGTTGCACCTTTGCCGGTGGCCTGTTCTTGCGTGCCTAGAACTGCCAAGCGAAAGAGCTCGTCCTGCGCTGCCGCCCGTGCATCTGCAATGCCGACGACACGCCCCTGGCGCATGACCACGATGCGGTCACAAATTGCAGTCAGTTCCTGCATTTCAGATGAGACCAGGATCACGCTCTTGCCCTTATCACTCAAGCCGACGATCAGCCCGTGGATTTCCGCCTTGGCGTTGATATCGATGCCGCGCGTGGGCTCATCCAGAACGAGAATGCCGGCGCCGCTGCCCAGCCATCGCCCCAGGATCACTTTCTGCTGGTTGCCGCCGCTCAAATTGTTGATAGGGTGCGCAAGCGAGGGTGTCTGCACGTGTAATTGGCGAACTAGAGACTGGCCTTCCTGGCGTTCGGTCTTGCGATCGACTACGGTTGCGTACTGCAGCCGCTTAAGGAAGGGCATTGTGAGATTCTGCAGCACACTCAATACCGGAAAGATGCCTAGTCGCTTGCGTTCCTCAGGTACATAGCCAATACCGAGGGCTATTGCTTCGGCCGGAGAATGGATTACGACCGGCTTACCATGGAGCAGAATCTCGCCGTCGTCGGGAGTCTCAACTCCAAATAGGCAGTTCATGACTTCGGTGCGACCGGCGCCCACCAGTCCGGCAAAACCCAGGATCTCGCCTTCGTGGAGCACAAAGGAGACATCTTCAAACTGGCCCTTACGTGTAAGGGCGCGAACCTCGAGCACAGGCGCACCAGCATCGGACCTCTGCCGCCTGCTCTGCAGGAAATCTCCCAATGGACGGCCAATCATCATTTGGACTATCTGCTCGTGCGTGACGCCAGCGCGTTCCACTGTGCCGATCAGCGCACCGTCACGCAATACGGTGATACGGTCTGAGATCTCAAAAATCTCTTCCATGCGGTGAGAAATATAGAGGATCGTAGTCCCTAATTGGTGCAGCCGGCGCAGACGCTCAAACAGCACCTCTTTTTCGCGCAGGCTCAAAGCCGCAGTCGGTTCGTCCAAGATCAGTATCTTGCACTGGAAAGCCAGGGCACGGGCGATCTGAAGCATCTGCTGCTCGGCCACGCTCAGCGACAGCACCTTGCGCGCCGGATCGATGTTGATGCCCAGCGAGTCCAGGATCTCGCGTGCGCGCTGCGTCTGCTCCCGCCGCTTGACCACGCCGAGAGCACCGCGCGGTTCAATCCCGAGCAGGATATTCTCGGCCACCGAAGCTTCCGGCACGAGATTGAGTTCCTGCGGCACCATGGCAATGCCCAAGCGCAGCGCATGGTGAGCATCGCGGATGGCGACGGGCTGTCCATCCAGCAGCACGTGGCCGCCGTCCGGCACATAAAGGCCGGCGGCAATCTTCATCAGCGTCGACTTGCCGGCGCCATTTTCGCCGACTATGGCGTGGACCTCGCCCGCACGCACGCCAAAGCTCACGTCCTGCAGCGCCTTCACACCGGGAAAGTGTTTGCTGATGTTGCGGAATTCTAGAATCAGGTTGGCATCCATAAGCCGCCTTGCAGGGCAAAGGCTTCCCGAAAGCTGCGCTTTCGGGAAGCCCTTCTAGTCTATTTACTTATACGTGTCGACAGTGCTGTTGTCCACTACCAGCGAGCCTGTGTCATGGGCGACAGGCGTCGTCTGTCCGTTGGCATGCGCCACACCGTACATGATGGTCCAGTAGCCGATTTCGGGCACGGCCTGCACGCTCATCGCCAGCGCCGTGCCGTCCTTGATGAAGTTCACCATCTCCGGCAGGTCGTCCATACCCACCAGCAGGATCTCACCCTTCTTGCCAGCTTCGACGATCGCACGCCCCGCACCCACCGGTGCACTGGCATTGGCGCCGAAGATGCCCTTCAGGTTCTGGATGCGCCTGGATCATGCTCGCCGCCAGGTTCACTGCCCGCTCTAGATCGTCGTTGTCGTACTCCTCGGCCACGATCTGGATGTCCGGGTACTGCGCCAGCGCTTCCTTGAACCCTTCCACGCGCTGCTTGTGGTTCTCGGCGCCAGGGCTCCCCAGCAGAATGCCAATCTCGCCCTTGTAGTCCAGCGCCTTTGCCAGCACCTCGGCCAGGTCCGCACCATCCTGCACGTACTTCTCATGCCCCACAAACATCGTCAGCGGTGTCTCCGGACACGGTGTGTCAAACCCGATCACCGGCACATCCTGCTTCACCGCCTCCTCGATCAGCGGCTTGTCCGCTGCCACATCGAGGCACGACACGAACAGCACATCTGGATTCTTCGCTATCGCCGCCTCTAACCGCTGCGTCTGCTGCACCACATCCGCCTGCGGCGGCGCATCCCAGTCATACTTCACGGTGATCCCGCGCTGCGCCAACTCGGCTACCGCACGGTCTGCACCAGCCTTCACATCCTCGTACCACGGGTGCACCAGCTTCGGCACGTACACAAAGTAAAAGTCCTTCTTGGGTTCGCCGGCGCTCTTGTAGGTGTCCACCGTGCTGCTGTCGACGACCAAGGAACCGGTATCGTGCACGGTCGGCGTCGTCTGTCCGTTGGCATGCGCCACACCATGCATGATGGTCCAGTAGCCGATTTCGGGCACGGCCTGCACGCTCATCGCCAGCGCCGTGCCGTCCTTGATGAAGTTCACCATCTCCGGCAGGTCGTCCATACCCACCAGCAGGATCTCACCCTTCTTGCCAGCTTCGACGATCGCACGCCCCGCACCCACCGGTGCACTGGCATTGGCGCCGAAGATGCCCTTCAGGTTCGGGTGCGCCTGGATCATGCTCGCCGCCAGGTTCACTGCCCGCTCTAGATCGTCGTTGTCGTACTCCTCGGCCACGATCTGGATGTCCGGGTACTGCGCCAGCGCTTCCTTGAACCCTTCCACGCGCTGCTTGTGGTTCTCGGCGCCAGGGCTCCCCAGCAGAATGCCAATCTCGCCCTTGTAGTCCAGCGCCTTTGCCAGCACCTCGGCCAGGTCCGCACCATCCTGCACGTACTTCTCATGCCCCACAAACATCGTCAGCGGTGTCTCCGGACACGGTGTGTCAAACCCGATCACCGGCACATCCTGCTTCACCGCCTCCTCGATCAGCGGCTTGTCCGCTGCCACATCGAGGCACGACACGAACAGCACATCTGGATTCTTCGCTATCGCCGCCTCTAACCGCTGCGTCTGCTGCACCACATCCGCCTGCGGCGGCGCATCCCAGTCATACTTCACGGTGATCCCACGCTGCGCCAACTCGGCTACCGCACGGTCTGCACCAGCCTTCACATCCTCGTACCACGGATGCACCAGCTTCGGCACGTACACAAAGTAAAAGTCCTTCTTGCCCTCCGCAGCCGGGGCGGCCTGGCCTGCAGCCCCCTGCTCTGCTGCTGCCTGGTCCTGGCCCGGCGCAGCGGCGGGTGCGGTACAGGCAGACAACAATGCAGTAAAGGCCAGTACCAGAAACGCAAATACCAGCATTCGACGTGTACTCATGGTCCTCTTCCTTTCTTGGCGGTTTGTTCCAGACTTTATAGACAAGAGATCACGAATGCCGAGACCGAGCGCCCCGCAAAACAGCACGCAAAACACCGCGCAGCTAACCTATCCAAGAGGGATTTGAATAAATATTCTGATTGTATTCTATATGCAGGGCTCATCAATCGTAGCATGGGCTCTGAAACTTGTCAAGGTTTTGGCAAAGATCGAATTGAGGCCGTTTGCGCGCACTGTGCACTATGGCTCACGCGACGCCAATCGATCGGCTATGAAGAGAATGGCCGCCGTTGTCACGCCGACAATGACGCCTAACGCCCAGAACCAGGTGCCGATCGCCAGGCCAACGGCGCCTGTAATCCAGATTGCTGCCGCAGTCTTGATACCGCGCACATCGGAACCGGTCTTAAAGATCACGGCGCCTCCCAGAAAACCGATACCTTGCAGCAGCCCTTGCAGAGCGCGGCTGAGCGAAGAGGGATCCGTAAGTGCAAGGTGGCTGGCCAGCAACATATAGGCGGCGCTGCCAATGGCGACCAGCATCATGCCGGCCACGCCGACGGCCTTATGATGAATATGGCGCTCATAGCCAATCAGGCCACCAATGGCGCCCGCCAGGCACAGGCGCAATAACATAGCGGTCGTGGTAAGATCGACGGTGATATCAGTCATGAGTGTTGGGCTCCTTCTTCTACTGAGTTCGCGCATGTTGGCAGTACGGAATCTACGCCGTAAAGTTGTTAACGCCAGCGCACAGGAAAAGGTGTCATTATGGGACTACCTGTCGACGATATAGCTGCGGCTGCCGACGCAAATTTCGTGGTGCATGCCACGTGGGCGCCGCAGCGAGCGGCAGGCATGCGCACCTGGATGCGGCCAATTCTCACACTCGTAGATTCTGGCCTCGCCTGTGACACCTTCAACATTGCCTGCTGTGCGCGCCTGCCTGCCAACGAGGCCAGACAACACATCGGGGCAGCTCTCGATTTCTTTGCTGCAGGCAGCAACCAGTTCTCCTGGTGGGTCGGCCCGGCGGACCAACCGCAGTGGCTAGGCGAACTGCTGCTTGATGCTGGACTGGCCCGTGCCGAGAGTGAGCTGGCCATGGCTATCTCGTTGGCGGAACTGCCCGCCGTGCCACAGCTGCCCGACGGACTCCAAATACAGCGCGCAACCACAGTCGATCAGCTGAAAGCATTTGCCCTGACCGTCACACCTGACGCAGAACCGGCGCGCTTTTACCAGCTGACAGCGCAAGCGCTGCTCACACCGGACTGCCCACAGCAGTTCTTCTTGGGTTTTATGAAGGGGATGCCAGTCGCCACGCTAGAGGCGACCCTTGCCGGTGGAGTTGCCGGCTTGTACAACATCACCACGCACGCAAGCTGGCGCGGCCGTGGGCTTGCCTCCGCGATGACCCTGCACGCGCTGCAGGAGGCGCATAGAAGAGGCGCCGGCGCAGGGGTGCTGCAGGCTGCAGCTGCAGGAATCGGTGTGTATCGGCGGCTTGGATTTGAGGCCTTCGGCGAGATTGTAGAATATAAGCCGGTTCCTTGATGCAGGGGGCAGCCCGACGACTGACCGGAGTGGAAGCTCCAGAAATCAGCACTACTCTTTCATATTCGCTCTTGACGACCGGCCCAAAACCACGCTATACTGAGCACAAATGAAAGCATTCGAAAGCAATCACAAACAAATAGAAGGCGGCAGCGATCTCTTTCGCGAGGAGCGCCGGCAGGCGATCTCTGGACCGGCTGGCAGCGGCCGGGCGTGTGTCGGTGGCCGAACTCAGCGCCTCGTTTGGCGTATCGGAAGTAACCGTGCGTGCCGATCTGCAGGCGCTCGCCGAACGCAAGCTGGTGGTGCGCACGCACGGCGGCGCCATGATGGCCGGCGGCACGAACGAACTGGCACTGGTCCTGCGCCGGCAGCGCCAGGTGAAGGAAAAGAGCCGCATCGGCGCCGCCGGCGCCAGCATGGTGTGTGACGGCGACGCCATCTTTCTCGACAGCAGCAGCACCTCGCTGGCGATCGCCCATCATCTGAAACAGCACCAGCATCTTACGGTCGTCACCAACAGCCTGGAGGTTGCGCACGAGCTGTTCGACGCCCAGCACATCGACTTGATCATGGTCGGGGGGATCCTGCAGCGCGCCACGGCCTCGTTTACCGGTGCCTATGGACTTGACGAACTGCAGCGACTCAACCTGGAAAAGGGCTTCTTTGGCGCGCACGGCATCAGCCCCGATGCCGGCCTCACCGATGTCAGCCCGGACGAAGCCGCTGTCAAACGCCCGCTCGTCGAGCGCTGCCGGCAGGTGGTCGCCGTGCTCGACGCCACCAAGTGGGGCCGCGTCGGCGTAGCTTCTTTTGCGGATCTGGCCCAGATTGACCGTGTCATCACAGATGCTGGTGCACCGGAAGAACTGGTGCAGCAGATACAGGCGGCCGGCATCATCGTGGAGACCGTGTAGACAACGTTAACAGTGGACCGCGATACTAGACACTGACGTTCGTAGTACTGCAACGTCGCAGGCCGCAATGGAACGCTTGTAAGACGAGCTTCCAAGAATGAACAAACTGACTCCTTCGGAGGATTGCATGAAACTATACAAAAACTACTTGATGGACATGGACGGTGTCCTGGTGCGCGGGCGCACCGTGGTGGACGGCGCGCAGCGGTTCATCGATGCGCTGAATGCGCGTGGGCTGGCATACCTCGTCTTGACCAATAATCCGCTCTATACCCCCGGCGACCTGGCGCACCGCCTGCAAACGATGGGCCTGGAAGTGCCGGAAGACAGAATCTTTACGTCTGCCATTGCCACGGCACGGTTTATCAAGAGCCAGCAGCCAGGAGGCAAGGCCTTCGTGATCGGCGAAAGCGGCTTGACGGAGGCCGTCCACGCTGCCGGTTACATTATTACCGACCTCCAGCCCGATTACGTGGTGCTGGGCGAGACGCATGGCTACAACCTCCGCCAGATCACCCGCGCAATCCGCCTGATTGCGGCGGGTGCGCGCTTTGTCGCCACCAACCCAGACCCTTCGGGGCCGGGCGAGGGCGGCATCGAGCCGGCGTGTGGCGCGATGGCGGCGCTGATCGAGAAGGCAACCGGGGTGGCACCCTTCTTCGTGGGTAAACCCAATCCCCTGATGATGCGCAGTGCGCTCAATTACCTGCACGCCCACTCCGAAGAGACCATCATGATCGGCGACCGCATGGATACGGACATTGTTGGCGCGGTCAGCAGTGGTTTGGACACAGCGCTGGTCCTCACGGGCGTGACGCAGCGCGATCAAATTGCCAAGTATCCCTACCAGCCTACCTATGTGCTGGATTCGATCGGCGACATCGACTTGTCGGGCGAAGACCCGAGCAGGAACAGGCAAACCAAGCAAAACCGGCCAGCGTGCGCCGGCACCGAGGCACCAGCGGCAGCCGTCGACAGTGTTGTCCAGCAGGTACAGCCCGATGGGCGCAGCCGTAAGTAGTTAGAGATCGTTATAAGCCAAAATTAGCGACGAGGCATTGTGTATGGCGACAGCAGTAGTGATGCCCAAGCAGGGCAATTCGGTGGAGAGCTGTATTATCGTCAGCTGGAAAAAGCACGTGGGCGACGCCGTTGCGGTAGACGACGTGCTGTGCGAGGTGGAAACCGATAAGGCGACCATGGATGTGCCCAGCCCGGTGGCGGGCACGCTGCTGGCGGCCTACTTTCAAAGAAGGCGACGACGTGCCGGTGATGACGACGATTGCGGCCGTCGGCGCGGCCGGTGAAGACGCCGCCGGCCTTGCCCCGGCAGGCGCGACAGCGGCAGTGGCTCCGGCACCGCCCCCGCAACAAGCGGTGGAACCGGCAATCCCGGCAGCTAAGCCAGCTGCGCCGGCGCCCACGACGGCAGCGGCGGCTCGGTGATCGGCGAGGAGCCGGTCGGCATCTCTCCCCGCGCGCGCCACCTGGCCGAGCGGAAGGGCATCGATCCGGCGGGCCTGGCCGGCAGCGGGCCGGGCGGCCGCGTGATCGAACGCGACGTGCAGGCCGCACTCGCGGCCCAGCCGAAGCTGACGCCTGTCGCCAAGGCCATGGTGGCCGAAGGTGGCTACTCCGTGCCCGGCCAGGGCAGCGGCCCCGGCGGGCGCGTGACCAGCAAGGACCTGGTAAAGAGCGAAACAGCGGAGCCAGGAATCTGCCCCTGCTCCAGCCAGCCAGCCCGCACGCGGCTTCCTGCCATGGCGGCCGACGACGTGGAGATCATCCCGGTCAAGGGCGTGCGCAAGGTGATCGCCGACCGCATGCTGCAGTCGCTGCAGACGACGGCGCAACTGACGCTGCACGCCTCAGCCGACGCACGCGCCCTGCAGGCGCTGCGCGCCCGGCTCAAGGCCAGCCCGGAAGCGATGGGGCTGCGCGGCGTGACGATCAACGACCTGGTGCTGCTGGCCGTTGCGCGCACCCTGCCCCAGTTCCCTGGCCTCAATGCCCTATTCACCGGCGATGCCATCCACCAGCACAAGCACGTGCAGCTTGGCATGGCCGTCGACACGCCGCGTGGGCTGATGGTGCCGGTCGTACGCAACGCCGACACGCTCAGCCTGCGCCAGCTCTCGACCGAAGCCAAGCGCCTGGCCAATGCCTGCTTGAACGGCAAGGTACTGCCGGACGAACTCAACGGCGGCACGTTCACCGTGACCAACCTGGGCGCCTTTGGCGTCGAAATGTTCACGCCGGTGCTCAACCCGCCGCAGGTAGCGATCCTGGGCGTGTGCAACATTCAGCCCAAGCCGGTGGACGTAGATGGCGAGGTCCGGTTTGTGCCGCACATCGGGCTTTCGTTGACCATCAACCACCAGGTGGTGGACGGCGCGCCGGCCGCCCGCTTCCTGCAGGCGCTGGGCCAGGCAATTGCGGCCATCGATCTCGTGCTGGCAGGCTGATCGTAATGGAATGGATGCGTGAGGACGGCTACTTGATCAGCACCGACAAGCAGCGCCTGGATATTGACTACATCTATCATTGGCTGAGCGAGCAGTCGTATTGGGCACAAGGGCGCAGCCGGGAGACGGTCGAGCAGAGCATCGCCAACTCGCTCTGCTTTGGCCTTTACCATGATGACAGGCAGGTAGGCTTTGCCCGCGTGGTCACGGACCTGGCCACCTTTGGCTGGCTGTGCGATGTCTTCGTCGACGAATCCGCGCGAGGCCATGCGCCTAGGCAAGTGGCTGGTCCAGACGGTGGTCAACCATCCCGACCTGGCGCAGATTCGCCGCTTGATGCTGGCCACGCGCGACGCACACGAGCTGTACCGCAAGTACGGCGGCTTTGAAATGCTTGGCAGTCCCGAACGTTGGATGGCAAAAACGCAGAGCGTGTAACGCATAGAGGAAGAAACAGTTCGCGAGAAATAGACTATGACAAAAGCAATTCTGATCGACCCAACCGAACAACGGAAGCCCGCCCGCCTGGCGGTCGCCGGAGATTCCCATCAACGCCTATGTCTCGGACCCGGCGCAGGAAGCGAAGAAATACGGCCGCGACAACCTGGTGCGCATCTACCGCGACATGGTCTACATTCGCGAGTTTGAGACGATGCTCGACCGCATCAAGAAAGAGGGCGTCTACGAGGGCATCGAGTACCAGCACAAGGGCCCGGCTCACCTGTCGATCGGCCAGGAATCGGCGGCCGTCGGCATGGCCTACAACCTGACGGCCGAGGACTTCATCTTTGGCTCGCACCGCTCCCACGGCGAGATCCTGGCCAAGTCGCTGTCGGCCATCACCAAGCTCTGCGACGACGACCTGCTGGCGATCATGCGCGTCCTACATGGGTGGGCGCACCTTGTCGGTCGTCGAAACCTTTGCCAAGACGGGCGACGTCAAGCAGCTGGCCATCAACTATGTGCTCTACGGCGCGCTGGCCGAGATCTTTGGCAAGATCACGGGCTTTAACAAGGGGCTGGGCGGCTCGATGCACGCCTTCTTCCCGCCCTTTGGCGTCATGCCGAACAACGCCATCGTCGGCGGTTCGGGCGACATTGCCACCGGCGCAGCGCTCTTCAAGCGCATCAACCGCCAGCCGGGCATCGTCATCGCCAACATCGGCGACGCCTCGATGGGCTGCGGGCCGGTGTGGGAAGGCATGATGGTCGCGGCGATGGACCAGTACCGGACGCTGTGGCCCGAGGATGTGGGCGGCGCCCCGCCGATCATCTTCAACTTCATGAACAACTTCTACGGCATGGGCGGCCAGCCGATCGGCGAGACGATGGGCTTTGGCGTGCTGGCGCGCGTCGGCCTGGGCGTCAACCCGGACGCCATGCACGCCGAGCGGGTCGACGGCTACAACCCGCTGGCCGTGGCCGACGCCATCGAGCGCAAGCGCCAGATCCTCGCCGAGGGGCGCGGGCCGGTGCTGCTCGACACGATCACCTACCGCTTCTCGGGCCATTCGCCCTCGGATGCCTCGGCCTACCGCACGAAGGAAGAGGTGGACCTCTGGCGCGCGCACGACGCCATCATCGGCTATCGCGAGTACCTGGTCGAGAACGGCCACGCGACCGCAGAGCGAGCTGGACGACTATGGTGCAGGGCACGATCGAGCAGCTCAAGACTGTGCTGACCGCCGCCATCTCGCCCGAGCTCTCGCCGCGCATGGCGATCGACGGCGACGAGATCGCCGAGGTGATGTTCAGCAACAAGCAGCGCGAGCGCTATGCCGACCGCGCAGCCCGAGGTGCTGCTGCCGCTGGAAGAGACGCGCTGGAAGCAGACGCAGGAGAAGTTCCGCTTTGGCCTTGACGCAGCAGGGCAAGCCGACGCCCAAGCTCAAGACGCTGACCTATGCCGAGGCGCTGTTCGAGGCGATGATCTACCGCTTCTACCAGGACCCGACCATGGTGGCCTTTGGCGAGGAGAACCGCGACTGGGGCGGCGCCTTCGGCGTCTACCGCGGCCTGACCGAGGCGCTGCCCTACCACCGGCTGTTCAACACCTCGATCTCCGAGGGCGCCATCGTGGGCGCCGGCACGGGCTATGCCCTGTGCGGCGGCCGCGTCGTCGCCGAGCTGATGTATGCCGACTTCATGGGCCGCGCCGGCGACGAGATCTTCAACCAGATGGCCAAGTGGCAGTCGATGTCGGGCGGGCTGCTGGAGATGCCGCTGGTGCTGCGCGTCTCGGTGGGAGCCAAGTACGGCGCCCAGCACTCGCAGGACTGGAGCGCCATGGTGGCGCACGTTCCGGGGCTCAAGGTCTTCTTCCCGGCCACGCCGTACGACGCCAAGGGCATGCTCAACCTGGCGCTGGCGGGCAGCGACCCGGTGGTGTTCTTCGAGAGCCAGCGCCTCTATCCCGAGACCGAGATCCTGGTCGAGGGCGGTGTGCCCAAGGACTACTATGAAGTGCCGCTGGGTGAGCCGGCCGTGCGGCGCAAGGGCAGCGACATCACGATCATCACGATCGGCGCCACGCTCTACCGTGCGCTGGACGCCGCCAAGGTCCTGCAGGACAAGTACGGCCTGTCGGCCGAAGTGATCGACGTGCGCTTCCTCAACCCGCTCAACTATGGGCCCGCTGGTCGAGTCGGTCAAGAAGACGGGCAAGGTCGTCATCGCCAGCGACGCCACCGAGCGCGGCTCGTTTGCGCACACCATCGCCAGCAACCTGACGCAGCTGGCCTTCGACTACCTCGACGGCCCGCCGGCCGTCGTCGGCTCGCGCAACTGGATCACGCCGGCGGCCGAGTTGGAGGACATGTTCTTCCCGACCAAGGAGTGGATCCTGGACACGATCCACGAGCGCATCCTGCCGCTGCCCGGGCATGTGGTGAGCACGCGCCAAGGGATGGGGGAGATCCTGACGCGCAACAGGCTGGGTGTCTGAACCACGATTCGTAGGATTTAGAAGATTAACATGATGCGCGAGACATACGGGTGCTCGCGCATCATGGTAATCCTCGCATCGTGTGAATCAAGGTGTGAATCAAGGTTCAGCATCACGCAGTGCGTATCCCGTCACCGCCAGGAACACGTCGCCCAAGCTGGGCTTGTTCGTGCTGACACGCTGAACATGGACGCCGCTGGCGGCGGCCAGGCCAACAATTGGCGCCAGGCGCTGCTCCCCGTTGTCCACGCCGATCTGCAGGCGGTAAGTCCCGTCCGCTTCGTGCAGCGTGACCTGCGAGACATAGGGCTCAGCCTCCAGGCGTGCCTGCAGACCGTTTACTGCGCCCGGTCCCTCCAGTGTGATCACGTCGGCGCCCATGTGCTGCACCAGCTCATGCGGCGCACCTTCGGCGACCAGCAGGCCGTGGTCGATGATGCCCACACGATCGGCCAATTGCTCGGCCTCTTCCATATAGTGTGTGGTCAGCAGCAGCGTCATGCCGCGTTCGTCGCGCAGGCGGCGAATGTAGCGCCAGATACCGGCGCGATTTTGCGGGTCCAGGCCTTGGGTCGGCTCGTCGAGAAACAGGATTTGCGGCGCAGTCATCAGCCCGCGCGCCAGCTCCAGCCGCCGCTTCATGCCGCCGGAGTAGGTCTCAGCCTTGCGGTCGAGCACATCCGACAGCTCGACGAGCGCGGCCAGTTCGTCGATGCGCTGCCGGCGCGTGGCGCCATCCTGGCCGTACAGCCGGCCGTGAAAGTCCAGCGTCTGCCGGCCGGTCAGATCGCCGTCGACGACGATCTCCTGGAATGTGACGCCGATGCGGCGGCGCACCTCGGCAGCATGAGTCACCACGTCGTAACCGGCCACCTCGGCCGAGCCGCGCGATGGGGCCAAGAGCGTAGTCAGTATCGAAAGCAGCGTCGTCTTGCCGGCGCCATTCGGACCCAACAATGCGTAAATTTCACCTGCCTGTACGGCAAAAGTCACGCCGCGCAGCGCATGCACGCTTTCGCCGCCCACGGGGTATTCTTTTTCCAAGCGATGTGTATTTAGTGCGGTCATTGCACGTTCCGTATGTAAAATCTCAACTACAGTATATAATAGCACCGTAGTGCTTCCGCCCGGTGCATGGTATTCCAGAGGAGCGCATTCGCCAATCCGGAGCGCAGTCTGCAATCGTAAATTGAAGCGACAGCAATTCCACAGTTTGATAGCGGTTTGACTGCCGGTTCGGGTAAGATTAGACATCATCATGAAGCAACTCTTCGCAACGCACAGCTCGATCGAAGCTTCCCCGGCTGCGCTGGTGCAACGTTGTCTGCAAGGGGACGCCAATGCCTGGCATCAGCTAGTGGACCGCTACGCGCGCCTTGTGCACTCGGTACCGGCGCGCTATGGGCTGACGACCTCCGAGATCGAAGACATCGGACAAGAAGTGTTTCTGGCTCTGGCCCAGAATCTGCACACGATCGATGACCCGGACCGCCTGCCAGCCTGGCTGGTGACGACGGCCCGCCGTCTCTGTTGGCGCATGGTACAGCGCCGGCGGCGCGAACAGCCCCTCGAAGATGAGCCCGAACACGGCGATGAATTTCCGACGCGTCCCGAGCTCGTGAGCCCGCTGCCTACCCCCGAAGAAGCATTGGACGGCTGGACCCAGCAGGAAGTCCTGCAGTCTGCCGTAGCACGCCTCAGCGAACGCTGCCGCAAGCTGATCGAGATGATCTTCCTCGATACGCGCGAGCCGAGCTATGACGAAATCAGCACCTTGCTAGATATCCCTAAAGGCAGCATTGGACCTACACGCAACCGCTGCCTGGGCCAACTGCGTCTGCAGTTGGGTGAACAGAATCCCTTCGAAGATGAACAAAGTAGATGAGTAAAATAGTTCATGTATCTTTTGCTGGGGGAAAATGCTCTTGTATTGCAGGATGAGGAATATTATTTAGATTGAGGCGCTGTCCATGATGCATTTGCCCCCCCATCTACTGTATAACCACGCTTTCGATGCCGCGCCGCTGGCAAGCGAAACAGAGCAGCACATTGCTGCCTGCGCTGCCTGCCGCGATGCCTTGGCAGACCTGCAAACGCTGGCGCACGAGCTTTCTGTACTGCGTGTCAGCCAGCCATCGGCGGCAGCGCTTGATCGCTACTACGCGGCGCAGGCGAACATTCAGCAGCAGCCTTCGCGCCTTGTTGCTGCATGGCGCAGTCTAACGGCCATGTTGGCGTGGGACAGCCGCATGCAGCCGGCACTCCAGGGCGTACGCAGTGGTGCAGGCAATACGGGGTATCGCCTGCTCTATGCCACGGAACAGGCGGAAGTTGAACTGCTGATCGAGCCGGAAGGACGCGTATTCCGCACCCATGGTGAGATCATTGCCAGCGGCGAGTCGGGTGCAGGCGACGCAAGCTTGACTCCCGCACTTGTTCAATGGATCGACCCGCAGGGCGACGTGCGGTACGAAACCGAGTCTGACGCCAGCGGCCTGTTTTCGCTGCGCAACATTGCCCCCGGCACATACCGGCTGTCCATCGTCTCGGCCGCCAGCGATACCATCGAAATCGAGGCGCTGGAGATTACGTAATGGCCGACAATAACAGCGGCGCGACAGGTGCCGTAACCGGCGAACTGCTCACACAGCTCGCCGACCTGCCCACCGAGCAGGCTTTGGCCACCCTTGCCGCCAGTGGAATACTTACCCCAAGCGCAGCCGCACAGGCTGCGCAGTTACTATTGGCCACTGCCGCATCGTATCCGGTTCAGGTCGAACGCTGGCTTCCCGTGATCGATGCCATGCTTGCGGCAACGGGAAGTGAACCTGGAGCAGCAGCCGATTTTGCCTATGCCCGCTCCCGCCTGGCAGCGGAGCAAGGCGACCTCGTGACGGCCGAGAGCTTTCTGCAGCAGGCGCGCGGCCTTTGGCAGCAGGCAGGCGACGATATCAGCCTTGCCCGTAGTGGTCTAGGGCTGACGCAGCTCCTGGCAATGCAGGGGCGATTCGACGAAGCAGAGACAACCATCCGCGCATCGATTGCGGCCCTGTCGGCCATGCAGTCCGACGAAGCCGTGCTCGTGGAGATGGACGCGCGCCAGAATTTGGCGACCCTGCTCAGCTACCAGGAACGCTTTGTGGAGGCGGCCGAGATAAACAGTGACCTCCGGCAGCGCTATCTAAGCTTGCTGGCAGCTGCCGCTCATCCGGCTGAGGCTGCCGACCTGCAGATGCGCGTGGCGCTGGTCGAACGTGACCTTGCCCTGGCCCAAACCTATCTTGACCAGCCCCAGGCAGCGGAGACACTGCTGGAAGGCGCCGTGGAACGGTTAAGCCTGCCCGAAGTGCGCGATCGATCGCGGCCAGACGCGCACCAATCTTGGTCACCTGTATGTGCGCACCGGACGATACGCCAGGGCCGTCACAGAACTCGATGCTGCGACTCTCGATCTGCTGGGAACAATGGATGTCGAAAGCGTACCGGACCTCTGGCCGGCGGCCGACATCCTGTTTCTGGAGCAGGCATCCACTTACCTGGCCCTCAACTTGCTGCCCGAAGCAGAGAGCGCCCTGCGCCGCGCACAGGAGATTCTGCGGGCGACGCAGCAGACCTATGAACTAGGCCAGGCACTATACCTGTTTGGAATTCTGGAATGGCAGCGCAACAACCTACTGGGCGCAGGCACGGCCTTTGCGGAGGCAGAGGCGATCTTTACCCAGTTGGACAATGCCTACTGGCTGCATCGCGTCCGGCTGGCACAGGCGGCGCTGGCCTTGCGCAGCGGCAATTTGGAGGGCGCGACACAGCGCGTTGACATTCTTCTCGTAGAACAGGCGGTTGCAGGCGAGCAGCCGCGGGACGGCGACGAGATCGTTCTTGCCTGGGACCAGGCTACAACCTACTGAGTTGCACTTGCTCAATGCCCGCCTTGGCCTTGCGCTTGGCCAGCTGGATAGAGCGCAGCGCGCAGTCGATGCCGCGGCGAATGCACTTGGCCTTGTTTCACCCGAGGAAGGCACTGCCCTGCCGCATCTGCATCTGCAGGTCCTGTACGCAGCCGGTCAGATTGCGCGCGCTCAAGGCAGGCTGGACGACGCACGCCGACAGTTCGTGCGTGCACTGGAGATCGTCGAGGCACAGCGTGGTCTGCTGCCAATTGAAGAGCTGAGGACGGCCTTTCTCACCGACAAGACCGGAATCTATGTTGACCTGGTATTGAGCCTGCTGGATCTGCCGGAGGCCGATGCCGCCACGATATCCGATGCATTTGACGTTGTCGAACGATCCCGCTCGCGTGCCCTGTTAGAACGGCTGCTGACGTCGGTGGATGACATTCAGGCAACTAGCGACCTGGCGCCCGACGTCCGTGAGTTGGTGACGGAAACACGGCGACGCCTCTACTGGCTCTATAACCAACTGCTCGGCGGAGAAGGTGGCAGCCGCGGTATGGCGCCCGCTATCACCGAGGAGATCCGGGCGCGCGAAGCTACTTTGCAGCGGCTCGAATGGCAGCGCACCCAGTGGCTGCAGCAGGCGGCTCCCGTCACACTCGCAGAACTGCAGGCGAGCCTGGATTCTGGCCAGACGGCGCTCGTGTACTTTGTGGCCGGCGCAGAGTTGATGGCATTTGTCGTTTCGCCCACCGAGGCACAGATCGTGCGAAACCTGGCCACGGTCAGTGCACTCGAGGATGCGCAGGCACAGCTGCGCTTCCAACTTGGGCGTGTCGAGATCGGCGCCGGCTACCAGGAGCGCCATCAGGCCCGGTTGCTTGAAGGGACGCGCAATGCGTTGCGCCGCCACTATGATCTGCTGATTGCCCCGCTGCGGCCCTATCTTCAAGAGCAAGCGCCACAACGCCTGCTCATTATTCCTTACGGCTCGCTCCACCTGGCGCCGTTCCATGCGTTCTGGGACGGTGCGTGCTATTTGCTAGAATCGTACGAAGTCTCGTATGCTTCTAGTGCGAGTCTTGCTGTGCAGGGTCGCGCAAAGGACAAAGGACGTGTGCGTTCGCTGGCAGGCATTGCTCTGCGCGACAAAGCGATACCACAGGCAGAGACCGAAGTGCGCGCGGCCGCACGCCACTTCGAACAATCTCAGCTCTATCTGGACGACCAGGCAGGCCTGGCCGGATTATGGGAAGCGGCACAGGCAGGAGATGTGCTGCATATCGCCACCCATGGCGTGTTTCGTCCTGACAACCCGTTCTTTTCCGCCCTAAAGCTAGCCGACGGCTGGGTCGATGTTCGCACCATCTATCGCCTGCCGCTCGATGCCCGCATGGTTGTCCTCAGCGCCTGTGAAAGCGGTGCTGTTGAAGTGCAGGGCAGCGACGAGGCGATTGGACTGGTGCGTGGTTTTTTGGGGGCAGGCGCCGAAACATTGCTTGTTAGTTTGTGGAACGTTCACGATGCCAGCGCCGCTATATTGATGGACGCATTTTACGCACAATTGACGGGGCAGGGGATGCGGCCCGCCGCGGCCCTACGCACCGTACAATGCGAGGCCGCCCGGGGCAACCGCCACCCGTACTACTGGGCCCCCTATGTTGTGATGGGCGATTCGAGTTGACAGTGGAGGAACGACAATGCAGCCAGCAGCCCACGGACAACATCGGATCCTGGCAATAATGACCGTTGTTGCCGCCGTCGTCGTGACGGCGATGCTGCTCGCAACCCTGCGCGCCGCTGCCACTACATCGGCGCCGAGTTCCCGAACGGCCATTGTGTCTCCAGCAGAGTCCGCTCATAATAAGCAGCAGGTCCTGGACCAAGGTAGAGGTATTGCCGACAACGCCGACCTGGACAGCAGCACCGGCAGCATCGTACGCCGCGACAACAAGAACAAGGTGATAGGTTACGTTTGGGAAGCCCCGACCGAGGGGTTCTCAGGCACATGGTACATCATCGAAGAAGGCGTGATGATGACGGTGGTAGTGACGCCGGACACCCGCCTGGACAACTTCGTGGTTGGCAAGATGCCGCAGCGCTACGACTGGGTCGAAGCAAAAGGACGACCGCAGGAAGATGGCACCTTCTTGGCACGCAAACTTCGCCCGAACAGGTTTCAGCCGGGCGAAGTCGTGGCGCGTCTTACGGCGACGGCCACGCTCACGGATGTATTGACCAGCTACTCGAATTTCAGCCTGGCACTGCTCGATGCGCAGCTGTCAGACGCGCGAATCTATCGCTTTGCCATCGCCGAAGACCTTGACGAACAGGCTGTGGCTGCGGCCATGGCAGGCGGATACGACCAATTTCGCATGGGCCGAAGTGAACTTCATGAGCGAGATTCCCTCGGGTCCGAGTCGCCGATCCCTATCGCACCTGGAAATGGGGCAGCGGCGATCCCAGAGGTTATGTCAACCAGAGCGCTTTTACCCAGATCGGTCTCCCGCTAGTCCAGGGCATGTACTCGGGCACTGGGGTTACGGTCGCGGTGCTGGACACGGGTATCGATGCGACCCATCCAGTGTTTGCGGAACGGCTTCTACCCGGCCGCGACCTGGTTCATTTCGACGATATACCCCAAGACGGTCCCGAGCCGGGCCAGGCCGGCGGTATTGCCCAGGGACACGGCACGCATGTAAGCGGTGTAATTGCCCACATTGCACCGGGGAGCAAAATCCTGCCTGTGCGCATTCTCAACGTCGACGGGCGTGGCAATACCTTTATCCTTGCCTATGCTATAGAATGGGCGGCCATGAATGGCGCCGACGTCATTAATATGAGCCTCGGGACCGACTGCAGTTCCAAAGTACTGGAGGAGTCTGTGCTCGACGCACAAGCCCGCGGTGTCATCATGGTGGCAGCGGCGGGTAACAGCAACGTGGATGCGCCGCAGTGCCCGGCAGGAGACCCAGGTGTACTCGGCGTCACTGCGGTAGACGATGCAGACAAAAAGGCCGACTTCGCCAACTACGGCGCCGACTGGATTGACCTGGCAGCGCCAGGTGTCGGGATCACGTCGACCGTACCGGTTTCGGGCTCGATCCTGTACGGCACGTGGAGTGGCACATCGATGGCTACTCCTTTTGCTGCCGGCGCGGCGGCATTGCTGCGCCAGCACCTTCCCGGTGCCCAGGCACAGGAAATTGCTGATATTCTTGTTGGTACGGGGACAGACCTCGATCCATATAATCCGGATTATGAGGGCAAGTTGGGACACCTGCTGAATCTTGGTGCGGCCGTGTATCCCAAGAAAGTGTATTTACCTGCCTTGTCTGGGGATTAACCCGGCTCCGTCAGGTCCGTATACGAGGATATCCGATGGGCAAAATGCAATTTGCCATTTTCCTATATATCTCGTATGCTTAAAGTACCAGTCTTGCTTTTGGGAATGGAAGTACGACCAAGTCCGTAAGCACTTACTTACAAATGCAGTACAGATGTAACTACGGGCTTTGGCGAGCTAGTCTTTGCAGTGTGAGATTGACCGCACCAACTGCGCCCTGCATGCTTAGTTCTTTCGTTGAGGTGGGCGGTTCAAGTTGAGATTGGAGTGATCCTATGCAGCCGATAGCACATGGTAAACGCAGCGCCGTGGCAATAGCAGCTTTGTCTGCCGTGGTGTTAGCAGCCACGCTGCTCATGACACTGCGCGCGGCTGCTGTCACTGCCCCGGCACGTGAAGCGTCCGGCAGCCGTGCGGCAGTGAACGCCGCGCTCGGCGGCGGCTCCATAGAGCAAGTTGAGTTTACGGCGTACAACGAAGAAGTGGTTGGGCCGGTCGTAGGTGGTCCTGCCACCGGCTTTGTCGGCACCTGGCAGATCATGGACTCGGGCAAGATTGTCACGGTGACTGTTGACGCCCAGACAGCCCTCAAGAGGCTTCGGCAACGTGCCGCCGGCCAAAAAGAGCTGGGTGGAAGCAAAGGTCAAGCGCCAGGCTGACGGTTCATTGCTGGCCGTCAAGTTTCGCCCTAACCGGTTCCAGTCTGGCGAAATCGTGGCCCGGCTGACGCCGACGGCGGTTCTTACCCAAGTGCTGCAAGACCTATCGTCAGTACCGGCTTACGCCGGTGGAGTCCCTGCTTTCCTCCGGCACGAATCTATCGTTTTGCAATTTCCAAGGGTCTAGATGAAGCCGGCGTAGCTGCTGTCCTCAACGCAGACAAGACAAACTTCGTCTGGGCAGAGGTGAACTACGTCAGCGAGATTCCGTCTGGCCCGGTCGGCAACCCCTACCGTACTTGGAAGTGGGGCAGTAACGATAATACTGGTTACATCAATCAGACGGCACTGGAGCAGGTCGACCTTCCGCCGGTACAAGGTGTGTACTCCGGCACTAACGTCGTCGTCGCCGTCCTCGATACGGGCATCGACGTTTCCCATCCTGCGCTTGTCGGGCACGTGCTGCCAGGCATTGACTTGGTGAATGAAGACGCTATCCCCCAGGATGGACCGGAACCCGGACAGCCAGATGGTCCGGCGGAAGGCCATGGCACTCATATTAGCGGCATCGTATTGCTCGTGGCACCCGAGAGCAAGGTCATGCCTGTTCGCGTGCTGGATGTCGACGGGCGCGGGGACATGTTTGTCCTGGCACACGCCATCGACTGGGCAGTCGCAAATGGTGCGGATGTGATCAACTTAAGTCTGGGCACGGATGCCGACGCCAACGTCCTGAAAGAAGCAATTGCTACGTGCGCAAAGCCCATGGCGTATTAGTTACAGCCGCTGCGGGCAATGATAATGCGGTAACGCCGCAATACCCTGCTGCCTACCCAGGCGTTGTTGCGGTTACAGCCTTGGACGAGGCCAACCACAAGGCGGATTTTGCGAATTATGGCGCCGACTGGATCGATCTGGCAGCCCCAGGAGTGTCAATTACCTCCACAATTCCGGTATCCGGCTCGATCCTGTATGCCACGTGGAGTGGAACGTCGATGGCCGTGCCGTTTGTCAGCGGTGCGGCAGCACTTCTGCGCCAGCAGTTCCCGACCGCGCAGCCTTCGCAGGTAGCCGACCTGCTGGTCCAGACCGGAATGAGTCTTGACAGCTACAATCCCGGCTATGCCTGGACAATTGGGCCGCCTGGTCGACATTGGTGCCGCGATGCAGGGAACGCTGCCGCAACTACCGCCAACGGTGACACCGACGTCAACACCGACGGCAACACCGACGGCGACACCGACAGAAACACCGACGGCGACACCGACAGAAACACCAACGGTGACACCGACGTCGACGAGCATCAACGTCGACACCGACGTCGACACCCGCAGCGCCACCGATACAGGATCCTACATTCACACCGACACCCACCGCGACGTCGGTAACTGCGCCGGTGGAACGCCCGTCGGAGCCCACGGTAGCGCCGACGTGGACGCCCGTACCATCTGAGCCGACACCAACTCCTACACAGGTGTCAGGTGCGGTTCCTTACGGACCACCCTATATCTTCCTGCCCTCACTATCCAAGTAGACGCATAGTGGGTAACTCAAGGTAGCAGTTTGACGTCCCCGGGCCCGGCGAACCGATGGTTCGCTTAGAGGTCCCGGGGACATTTCTTTGACGCACTGCCTAGCGTTGGCCCTACACCGTCGTACCGGCAGCCATCTGCCAGCCGTACGTAGTCTGACCGTACTGCGAACGTAAAAACTGCGACGTTCAAGTTTGTATTTTCGACCCCTAGGCCTCCCTCTTGTGAGTCAGCAATGCAATTATGGCCACGACAGTGCCATTCACTTGCACGCTAAGATTCACCAACCTAAGGAGGATTTCAATGTCTAGAGTAGAGCATGCAAATCATTGGTGGCGATTGGTGCTGGTAGCACTTTTCGTCGGCATTTTCCTGCCCCTCATGGGGATGACCGCAGTTGCACACGCCGAAGATGGTCCCGGTCATGGCGGGCCCGGCGATGGTCCCGGCGACGGCAGCGAGTTCAGGGGGATCGTCGAGGTAATTCCCGACAATACGATCGGCGAATGGACAATCAGCGGCAAGCCGTACACTGTCACCGAACAGACCGAGATTAAGGAGCCGTACGGCACTATCGCAGTAGGACAGCTGCGTCGTCGGCGAGATGTCCAGCGACGAGACCTATGTGCGTGAACTCAGGTCCGCACGCGATTTCGCCTGCAAGCAGGGCAGTGGCGACGACAACGGCGGCGACAAGGGGCAACGGTCACGGGCATGGCGAGCTGTATGCCAAGCTGGTCAGCTTCCCCGACGGATCTGATCGGCGAGTGGGTCATCGGCAGCCTCACGTTTACGGCCGATGCCAATACCGAGTTCAGCGAGAAGAATGGGTCGTTCACGATTGGCGAGTACGTCAAGGTCGAGTTTGTCGTCCAGCAGGACAACAGCCTCCTGGCCAAGGAAATCAAGACCGTTGCCCTGCCCCACGACGACGGCGATGACGATGGTCCCGGCCACGATCATGGGCACGGGCACGATTGAACACCACGCGGTAGCGTTTGGCGCCATCGATATCGTCCCGGACGGCGGCGGCGAGGGTGTGTGGCAGATCGGCGGCATCACCTACACCGTGACGATTTCCACCGAGCTGGAACCCACAGCATGGCGCCTTGGACGTAGGCCAGAACGTACGTGTGAAGTACTGGCTGGACGAGAACGGCAATCGTGTGGCCAAGCAGATCAAGTCCATGCCGCCGGCAGCCGGCGGCAACCCGCAGGGTGAACTCAGGCTGGTGGGCTTTGTCGAGGCCATGCCGCCCGAAGCCGATGGCTTTGTCGGCGACTGGACCGTCGCCGGGGTGGAGCTGGTCGCCGACGCAAACAGCCAGTTTGACGAGGAAGATGGCGTCATCGACGTCGGCACATTTGTGAAAGTCAAGTATCGCATGGACGGCACCACGCGCGTCATCGTCGAAATGGAAGCGCACGTGATGCCTGGCGGCGGCGACGACGACCACATCGGCGAAGTTGAGCAGATGGACGACAGCGTTGCTGCAGCAGCAGTGGGTGCCTCAACCTCCACATGGGTCGTCGGCGGGCGCAGCTATGTCGTGACAGACGCCACGATGGTTGGCAGCGTTGCGACGGGCGACACCGTACTGGTCAACAGCTACACCGATGCAAGCGGCGCCCAGGTAGCCACGCGCATCAGCAACGTGACGTTGGACAACCTCCTGTTCCTGCCGGCGGCAGCGCGCTAAACGCAGGCAAGCAGTCGATTGGGTCGAATCCCCGGGCCGTGTGGCGGCCCGGGGATTCTTTTTGCGCCCAGACCCAGCGAACTAGCGGCATTCTCAAGCCTGATTGCGCCGCGATGTTTGCGTGTTTGTCAGCGCCTGCGGTATGCTTGCAGAAATACCCACGCGCCGCCCGCGTGGGATAACTACACTCATATCCTTGCATGGCGAGAGTTGAATGCCCTTGACTGCCTTGTTTGTTTGCGTCACCGTGCTTGCCCTGGCCGGGCCGGCCTTGTGGCTGCTGCGACCCCACCGTGCTCACTGGTTTGCGTGGCTGGCCGCGCTTCCACCCGCAGCTGTTTTTGGCTGGTTGATCCTCCAGATTTCCTATATTGCGGGTGCTGACGGCGTTGGCCGCTCACTTGTCGAGACCGTTCCCTGGGTGCCAAGTCTTGGCTTGACGCTGTCGCTGCGCCTCGACGGGCTTTCGCTCTTCTTTGGCCTGATAGTCACCGGCATCGGCGCCTGTATCGCCTTCTACACCAACTACTATTTTGAACATGACGAGCAGCAGGGCTACTTTTACCTGCTCCTGTTTTCGTTTATGGCTTGCATGTTGGGCCTGGTGTTGGCCAACAACCTGCTGCTGCTCTTCGTCTTCTGGGAGGGCACCAGCATTACCTCGTATCTGCTGATAGCGTTCAAACGCAGCTACAAGGGTGCAGTGGAAGGTGCGCGGCGTGCCTTGATCGTCACCACAGCCGGTGGGCTGGCCATGCTGGGTGGCATGCTGCTGCTCGGCCAGGCTGCCGGCACCTTCCAGATCGACGAGATCCTGGCCAAACCGGAGTTGGCAAGTTCGCCACTCTTCCCCTGGGCGCTGGGGCTGATCATGCTGGGAGCATTCACAAAGTCCGCCCAGTTTCCGTTCCATTTCTGGCTGCCGGGCGCCATGGCAGCGCCCACCCCAGCCAGCGCCTATCTGCATTCGGCCACCATGGTCAAGGCCGGCATCTATCTGCTGGCGCGCCTGCACCCGACCTTCGGCGACTCGGCGCTGTGGTTCTGGCCGCTCTTCGTGGTCGGGGGCATCACGATGGTGCTGGGAGCAGTGAGCGCCATCCGCTACCGCGACATGAAAGCGATACTCGCCTACACCACGATCAGCGCACTGGGCACCATGGTCATGCTGCTGGCGTTTGGCGAAGCCGAACCGGCCATGGTCGTAGTGGTCACCATCCTGGCCCACGCGCTCTACAAAGCCCCGTTGTTCCTGATGGCAGGCATCGTCGACCATGCCATGGGCACACGCGACCTGCGCAGCCTTGCCGGCCTCTGGCGCAAGCTGCCCTGGGTGGCAGCAGTGGCAGTCCTCGCCGGACTTTCGATGGCCGGCGTGCCGCCGACATGGGGATTCCTGGCCAAGGAGCTGGCGCTGGACGAGTTCTACCATCTGTGGACGCACGGCGGCACCCTGGCGAACCAGGCGCTTGTGCAGGCGGCCACCATCGGCTTGGTGGGCCTGCTGGCGGTAGTCGTCATGGCCGTGTTCAGCGGCGGTGCGATCTTCACGTTGATTTGGGAGGCGTTTCTACGCCGGAACCCGGACAATGCTGAGCCGGCCCACCTGCACCATGCTCCGTCCTTCTGGTTTGTGCTGCCGCCTTTGCTGCTGGCAGTGTTCGGCGCTGTGACCACGCTGGCCGCGCCGCTGTTTCAGCCGCTGCTGAGCGCCGCGGCAGGCTCGATTGCGCATGGGGTCGAGGGCACACTGGTGGATAAGTCGCTCAAGCTGTGGCACGGTTGGACCCCGGTCTTTATCCTAAGCCTGGCAATCCTGGTTGTGGCCGTGCTTGTCGCAGCGGGGCGCAGCTTTGTGCGTCGGGGGTTGGAGGCAACACCGCCCCGCCTCAACGGCACGTACATCTATGATGCCATCGTGGATGCCATCTACGGCTTTGCCTATCGCCTGACAAAGATCATCCAGGGTGGGCCGATGGCGCCACAAGCTGCGATCACCCTGTTTGCCGGCGTCATCGTCGTTATACTCGCCTACATGCAAATGGATTGGCTATCGCTGAATATCTTCGCCAACAGCCCGGCCCCGCTGCCGATCGAATTTCTGATCATGGGCGTAGCCTTTGTATCAGCGATAGCGACGGTGCGTGCCCGCTCGCGGTTGAGCGCTATCATCAGCCTGGGCGTGGTTGGCATTGCGGTTACACTCTTCTTCGTCTTCTACAGCGCACCCGACCTGGCACTGACGCAGCTTCTGATCGAGGTCTTGACCGTCATTCTGCTGGTGCTGGTGTTCTTCCGCGTCAAGCCGGACCAGGCTGTTGCCAACGAGGATCCACGCCGCAAGGCCGGACGCTGGGTGCTGGCGATTGGCATGGGCATCTTTGGCGCCGGGCTGGTGCTGGCGAGCTACATCTACCAGGTCGGACCGAGCATCAGCCCCTACTTCATGGCCAATTCAATCCCTATCGGGCAGGGCGGCAACGTCGTCAACGTCATCCTGGTCGATATCCGCGGCTATGACACGATGGGCGAGATCACGGTGCTGGGCCTGGCCGCGCTTGGCGGCTATGCCGTGCTGCGAAGCCAGCACCTGCACGCCCTGCGCCGCAAACTGAATCGGCGGCTGCAGGTGATGGTGGGACAGGCGAACGGTCAAACGGGAGAAGGAACATGATTGAAATCTACCTGCGCCTGGTCGACTACATCCTGACGCCCGTGCTGGTCATGCTGGCCATCATGCTCTTCCTGCGCGGTCACGACTATCCAGGCGGCGGCTTTATTGCCGGTCTAACAGTGGCGGCTGCCATTGAACTGCATATCCTGGCGCGCGGCGCTCCCGAGGTGCGCAAGCAGATGGGCAGCTACTTGCTGCCGCTGGTGGGCGTCGGGCTGCTGGCTGCCGTATCGGCCGCCCTGATCGGGCTTTATGGCGGCGGTTTCTTCAAGGGCATGTGGCTCGAGTTCTACTTTGTGGGGCTAAAGTTCAAAATCGGTACACCGCAGTTGTTTGACCTGGGCGTCATGCTGGTCGTCATCGGGCATGGCGATCACATTCCTGCTCAACTTGAGTGAGCGCGGCAGCGACGAGATCGAAGAGCAAGAGCCGGTGCTGCCGGAGCCGGTACTGCCCCACGGTCCGGTAGCGAATCGGGCGGCTAAGGAGGCTGATCTCGCATGACCGTCTTGATGCTGGCAATCCTGGTAGGCGTGCTGTTCACAAGCGGTACGCTGCTGATCCTGCAGCGTGGCCAGATCAAGGTCGTTCTGGGCCTGGCGCTGTACACGCATGCCGTCAACCTGACATTGTTTGGCACCGGCGAGTTGACCCATGGCGCCCCCGCCATCATTCCGCACGAAGGTGATCTCGCGCAGATCCTGGCCGCACACGTCTTCGCCGACCCCCTGCCGCAGGCGCTGATCCTGACGGCGATCGTGATCAGCTTTGGCGTGACTGCCTTCCTGGTCGTGCTCGTGAGCCGCCGCGATGCCTTTACGGGCGGCGATCTGGCGCCTGGCGAGTTGGCTGCAGTTCTCAGTTCGGCCGATCCCTTTATGCATGCAGCAGGCGAGGTTGCGCACCACGAAGCCGCCGACGACTATGACATCTTCCAGTATGAGTTCGACGAGGTCTACGACCGCCCTGAAGCAATGGCGGAAGTGGCGCACGAAGTACTGCCGGGGACGGAATGAGCAGAGACATGTTGCGGACAGCGACCCAGCCGGGTAAGCGAGAGGACGTATGACGTTGTCGCCAACTTTGCTGGCCTTTCCAGTGGCGATCCCGCTGGCGTTCGCCGCCCTTGCAGCGATCTTCCAGGTCTTGAAGGCAGCGCATTACGTGCGCGTGCAGCGGGTGCTGGCGCTGATTGCAGTCATCAGCAACTTTATTGTGGCGCTGGTGATCCTCGTCGAAACCTTGGTAGGCGGCCCCATCGTATACCAGATGGGGCTCTGGCCTGCCCCGTTTGGCATCACCGTATATGCCGATGCGCTTACCGGCATCATGCTGACCACGGGTGGGCTGCTGGCGCTGCTGGCGCTGCCGTATGCCATGGCCAGCCTCGACTCGCGGCGCGAGCGCCTCGGTTATTACCCGATGGCCCTGCTGCTGTTGATGGGCGCCAATGGTGCATTCATTACCGGCGATCTGTTCAATCTTTATGTATTTTATGAAGTGCTGCTGATGTCCAGCTTTGTTCTCCTGGCGCTCGGCGGCACCCCCAGCCAGATCAACGCCAGCATTCGCTACGTGGTGCTCAACCTGATGGGCTCCATGATGCTGCTGCTGGGCGCGGGCATCACCTACGGCATGCTGGGCACGCTTAACATGGCGCAGATTGCCGAACGCATGCCGGGCAGCACCCTCTACCGTGCAGATGATGATCGCCGGGCTGCTGTTGATCGCCTTTGCGGGCAAGGCTGCCATGTTCCCCTTCTTCTTCTGGCTGCCAAGCAGCTATCACACGCCGCACCCGGCCGTGACGGCGCTGTTCAGCGGTGCACTGACCAAGGTCGGTGTCTACTCGCTCTTCCGTGTCTTTCCACTCTTCTTCCCTGACCTGCTGCTCGCCTGGCAGCCGCTGCTGCTTACGATGGCTGGCCTTACCATGGTGATCGGCGTGCTCGGGGCCTTTGCCCAGCCGACAATTCGCCGCCTGCTCAGCTTTCACATTATCAGCCAGATCGGCTACATGCTGATGGGACTTGCCGTGGCGCTCTCCCCCAGCCCACTTGGCGTAGGCTTTGGTCTGGCCCTCGCCATCCTGTTCTTGGTGCACAACCAGTTCGTCAAAACGGCACTGCTGATGGGTGGCGGCCAGGTAGAGTTGGAGACAGGTACGGGCAAGCTCAACGAGTTAGGCGGCCTGGCGGCATCAAAACCGGTGCTGGCCACGGTGTTCTTTGTCGCTGCTTTTTCCCTGGCGGGGTTTCCTTTGACAAGCGGTTTTGTCGCCAAGCTGGGCCTGCTGGAAGCGACCTTTGCCACCAACAACTATCTCATCGCCGCAGTCAGCCTTGGCGTCAGCGTGCTCACGACCATGAGCATGATCCGGCTCTGGCAGTACATTTTCTGGGGCAAGCCAAAGCGAGCGTACCCGGCACGCCAGCACTTCCAGCGGGCTGACATCAACGTGATGCTGGTGGCGACCGGCCGCCGTGCTGGTCGCATTGAGCCTGGCAATCGGTATCTTTGCCCAGCCGGCAATTGACATCGCCCAAGTTGCAGCACGGCAGGCGATCGACCGCCAGTCCTATATCGATGCCGTGGCGCCGCAGCACCTCGTGCAGCCGCAAGCCGCTGAATGCAGGCCAGGCTGTTGCGGTGAAGGAGGCACAACCATGAAGCTGGGATCCGTGCTGCTGCTCAATTTTCTTGTCGCCTTTGTCTGGCAGGCCATGCAGCCGAAGGCCGGACCGGGCGACTATATCCTGGGGTTTGTTGTTGGCTTCGTGATGCTGGCATTGATTCTACCGCCCCTACGGACGGCGAACCTGGGGCGCCGTGAGCTACAGCGTGTACCTGGTATGGGCAATCCTGAAAAGCAGCGTTCAGGTTGCCGGCATTATCTTGTCACCGCATGCGCGCTTGCGACAGGGTATTGTGGCCATTCCGCTTGAGCCGTGCACAGACTTCGAGCTGGCGCTGCTGGCGTCTTCCATCACACTGACGCCGGGCACGCTCAGCATCGACGTGGCCAAGGAAGCCGAGCGGGCAGCGTGTGCTCTATGTGCACAACCTGCTGGTAGACGATCCGGACGAGATGCGACGCCAGATCAAGACCGATTTCGAGCGGCGCATTCTGCGGTTTACACGTTAGTGGAGCGTGGCAGGATGAGTTATGAAGCCTGGTTGATGGTGCTGCTGACGTTGCTGGGGGTGTCCCTGCTGCTGTGCTTTATCCGCCTGTATCTGGGTCCAAATCCGCCCAACCGCACGGTCGCCTTTGACACGATTGCAATACACGCTGTCGGGATCATGGCCCTGTATACGATGATCTACGATGTGCCGTCGTTGTTTGACGCTGCTATCATTATTGCCGTACTTGGCTTTGTCGGGACGATGATGTTTGCCCGCTACATGGAACGTGCGAACCTGCAAGACTGGGAACGGGATGATCACTAGCGGCAGCAGGCGCTGGCCGGGGAGAGCGCGCATATGTCAACACAGGAAACAGCGGCCGTCATCCTGGCCGCTATCGGCGTAGTATTTATGTTAATCAGCGCCATCGGGCTCTTGCGCCTGCCAGACGTCTTTTCGCGCATGCATGCGGCCGGCAAGGCGTCCACGGTGGGCGTAAGTTGCCTGCTGCTGGCGGCCGGGGTACATTTCTGGAATCAGGACCTGTTCTTCCGCATGCTGCTGCTGATTGCACTGATTTTCGCCACGGCCCCGATTTCGACGTCGGCCATGGCGCGTGCGGCCTACAAGACCGGGTCACGCAAGGGGATGCATCTGCAGATCGACGAAATGGGCGACAAGGAACTCGCTCAACCGGCAAGTGGTACGGACTGAAAGCGACGACTAGCGAGGCATAGTCTTCTCGCCGTTCTTGTTCATCAATAGCTCTGACAGACGGAAAGCTCTGGTGCACTGATGGCCTTTGATTTTGATAACTCGCCCGACCGTTGGGGGACAGACAGCGGGAAGTGGTCCACGTTTGGGCCGGATGTGCTGCCCATGTGGGTGGCCGATATGGACTTTGCCTCGCCGCCGGCCATCGTCGAAGCGCTGCAGGAACGCGTGGCCCACTCGGTTTTCGGGTATGGCAGCGACAACAGCCAAGCTGCGGGCCGCAGTGGTCGAACGCCTGGCGCGGCTTTACAAGTGGGACATTGAGCCGAACAGCATCGTATTTCTCCCGGGGCTCGTCAGCGGGCTCAACGTCGTCAGCCGGGCCATCGGGCAACCGGGTGATGGCGTGGTTGTACATACTCCTGTCTACGGCCCGTTTTTGAGTGCCCCGGCCAACCAGGACCGCACGCTGCGTGTCGCCCCACTAGTTGCGCACAACGAAGGTCAGCACCTGCACTATACGGTTGACTTCGAACGGTTCGAGGCAGTCACCGACGACGCGACCCGCATGTTCATTCTCTGCAACCCGCACAATCCGGTCGGACGTGCCTTCCGGCGCGACGAGTTGGTACAGATGGCAGAGATCTGCGATCGACACAATCTCGTGATTTGTTCCGACGAAATTCACTGCGACCTGCTGATGGGTAACACGCAGCACATCCCGATTGCCAGCCTGGCACCCGAAGTTGCGCAGCGCACCATTACGCTCATGGCTCCTAGCAAGACGTTCAACGTGCCGGGTCTAGGCTTTAGCATGGCAATCATTCAGAATGCCGAGCTGCGCAAGCAGGTGGAGAAGGCGGCGATGGGGATTGTGCCCCACACCAACATTCTGGGCGTCACTGCCGCCGAAGCCGCTTATACGCGCTGCGACGACTGGCTGCGCGAGCTAAACGCCTACCTGACCGCCAATCGCGACTATGCCGTCGCGTACCTGCAGCGCGCGCTGCCAAAGGTACGGGTGACCTGCCCCGAAGCCACCTATCTCCTGTGGATCGACTGCCGTGAGCTCGGCATCGAAGGCACGCCAAGCGACTTTTTCCTCAAGCAGGCCAAGGTAGCGGTCAACGACGGGAAGTGGTTTGGCGAAGGTGGCGAAGGATTTGTGCGTCTGAATTACGGCTGTCCCCGCCATCTGCTGCAACAGGGGCTGGAGAGAATGGTAGGAGCCCTGCAGAATGGTCAATGACTTTCTAAACGTAGCACTCCAATTCCTGCCGCTGCTCGCCATCCTGTTGTTTGCCAACTGGGGCGAGCGGCTGCGGCAGCAGGGCGGTCCCTACATGGCGCCAGTTGTCGTCAGCTACGTTGCGACTGCGCTGCTCTATATCGTCGCATTCGTGCTCGGCCTCGTGTTCATGCTGTCGGCAAATTTGCCCGCAGCACCCATTCAGATTGAGTCGCCCGCCTGGCTCGGTTTTGGCGTGCTCCTACCCAGTGTCGTTGGCCTGCTGCTGCTGCTCAAGCCGGCGCGCCGCCTCGTGGCGCGCTTCACCAACCTCGAGCCCGATCACCCCGTACACACGGTGGCGCTGGCGCTGACGATGACGCCGATCTTGAACCAGGGTCTCACGCTCGGCATCGGCCTGAAAACGCTGACCAACTTGATCGCCCAGCAGGTGGAACAGACGGGCACAGCGCCAGTGTCGCTGACAGGGTTGTGGGCGCAGAACATCATGTTTGTGCTGATGGCGCTGATCGGCGTCGGCTGGCTCACACGCCGCACCTTTCGGCAGTCACTCGTACGCCTGGGGATTGTGCGCCCCAGCGGCCGCGATCTCATGATCGGCATTGCGGCGGCCTTGGTGCTGATTCCGGTCATTCCCATCTTGATGTCGCTCCTCACCAACGCCGGCGTGGGCGTCGACCAAGATGTCGAATCGTTGACGGAGCTGTTGACGGGGGCGCTATTTGCGACTCCGTTGGGCATTCTCTCCGTGGGTCTTGCGCCCGGTATTGGCGAGGAGTCGGTCTTCCGCGGCGCTATGCAGCCGCGCTTTGGCCTGATCATCACATCGCTATTGTTCGCCTTGGTGCACGGGCAATACGGGCTCTCCCTGGCGACGCTGGTCGTCTTTGGGCTGGGCCTCGTGCTTGGCATCGTTCGCAACTACACCAACACGACCACGTCGATGGTGACGCACGCTCTATACAACTCCGGGACGGCCATGCTGGCCTACGTGGGCATCCAGTTCCTGACCCAGCAGGGTCGCTAGCGGCGATTTACCAGCCTTCGTCGGCCGGATACACGTTCGCAAACCGTACCGCCGTGCGCGGCTTGGCCATCATGGGCGCAACGGTATCGCGCCACACGGCATAGTGGGCAGTGTCCTTGTGCGCCACGGTCGCTGCCTGTGAACGGTAGACTTCGTTCAGGACGAAGTGCGTTGGGTCATCGTTGTCCTGGATCACGTCAAAACGCGCAATGCCCGCCTCCTGTACGCTGTTGCGCGCGTTCTCAATCGTGGCAGCCTTGAAAGCGTCCACGGCTTCGGGCAGAACATAGACGTGTACGTGCACGACCAACATTGTCAGCATCTCCTCATCATGCGGGCGAATAATGGTTGCATCTCATCATACCACTCCTCGACGCATTTCTCTTATCTTGACGACGCGCGCCAGGTGGCAGAGAGCTTGATCGAAGCCCTGCGCATGTGCGGCCTGTTCGAACGCCAGAGTATCGCAGTGGTGGAAGGCACGGGCCGGGACCTGCGTGCTGCCTTCCAACTCAGCTTTCTGCCGATGGCAGCCATGATCTGCACCAAGCTGGCACTACCCAGCTAGGCAACCTCTTCGCGCGTTGTCTTTAGCAGTTCATTGTCCTCTTCGGTCAGCGGATGGTCTGGATCCATGCCGGCGTCCGCTGCAGGTCCAGCAGGCGTGCCCGCTGCAGTCTGCGGCTTGCTCGCAGGCGATTCGGCTGAGGCAGGCAGCCCCTCTACTAGGGCAACCTCCCGGCCGCCCTGGGCATCCGCAGCCGGCTCACGCGGCGTAGGGGGCAGCGCACCTGCCGGGCGGATTGCATGCCGCGTGCTGAGCTGGCTGCCTTGGAGCAGCACCTCAGCATCGAGCGTGCCGCCCGAGAAAACGCTCTGAATAGAAGCTGAGGGATTCTGAATGATATTGAGGAGCTGAACCAGCCCCCCTTCACTCATGTTGGGTGCGGCCTTGCGCACACGGCGAATAAAGTCCGCACGCGCCGAGCTGTCGAAGTCGGTATGGAGCAGGTCGACGTAGGCCCCGCTGATCTCGGGCGGCAGCGTGAGGCCGTTTATCAACACCGGCGCATTGGTCACGACGTAACCATGTGGCCGCAGGGTGTTCGCGCACGGCCGGTTCAAGCTCGGTCTGAACGATGCGGGCTTTTCGACCGGCAAATGGGCTAAAAAGCCGCTCGATGTTCACCCGATCCGGATCTTCACCCGCAGCATGCGCACCATCGGAGGAGGGAAGCTGCGCCAGCTGGTACATCAGATCCTGAAATACCCGCTTGAGCAGCGTGCGCAGTTGTTCGTCACGCTCTTCGTCGCTGTAATAGACCTCATCCCGGTTCATAAGGCTGGGATCGAGCGAGTACGAGTAACGCAGATTCACCGTCACCGGCAGCCCACCTTCGGTAAACACGTTCGGCACGACAGCCCTTGCCTCGCGCTGGCGCACGTAGAGGCGAGCAACCTCTTCCTCCATTGGCCGCAGCAAATAGAGGCCTGGGCCGGCAGTGCGTTCGAACTTGTCAAGGCGCTGGATGATAGCGACATGGCCTTCCGGCACCGTATGAAAGCGAGTCACCAAGACGTAGAGGGCAAGGGCCCCTACCCCTGCGAGCACCACAGTTATGAACAGCATCAACCAGTCCATACTAGCGCTCCCCCAAGCCGAGTACGAACTCCTTGAACACCGGGGAGAAAATTTCGGGCGCCTGCAGGCTGTCAACCAGGCCACGCTTGTAGAGAAACTCTCGCAGCCACGGCGCCGGCACGACGCCGCGCGCCAGATCCAAGAGGGCGGAACGCTCCGTGCTGTGCAGGTGCCGCCAAATGTGCTCACACGCCTTGCGGACGGGACCAGGCGCCGTCGCCAGTTCCATCAGCTTGCGCGCCGGCACATTAAAGCGAGGCTTAGTAGCCGTCACGAGGCTAAACATGATACCGGCGTGGCCGCCGCTCAGCATCAGAATGCGGTCGCGCTCAATCGGCTCGATCGTAAGCTTCTCGCGGGTGGCCAGCACATCCAGCATGGATCTGGCGTCTTCCGGTCGATAGGGGCCAAAGGCCACCATGTTGTCGCAGATCAGACGGTAAAGCGAGCTGTTTTCAAACGGCTGGCTGCCAACTACGCGATGCGGCATACGGTGCGTGATAAACACGTAGGCAAAGCGCGGCGGCGTGCGCACCTCATCGCGCACATTGCGCAGCTCTTCGAAGAGATACAGCGGCTGCTGACGAATCAGGCTCTCAAACTCGTCTAGTATATAGATAATACGCTGGCCTGCCGTCTGGCACAGGTGCCGCACAGCCGCACGCACCTCAGCATAACCGCTGCCAGGGCCGATCGACGGCAGCGTCGTAGCCGACCTTTTCTGCTGCCGGCCCAAGGCCGTTGAGCATCTCTGCATAGAATCGTGCCGGCGAATCGGCTGCCTGCAGGCAACTCATCCAGCAGACGATTGTACTCTCTGCCGTGGGTGCGTCGACGGCATAGTGGCGTACCACCTCGGGCTGCCTGGTGAATGTAACCAGGTTTGACTTACCCGACCCGGCCAGCCCCACGAGGCACATCGAATAGCCACTCGCAGTCGTGGCAAATACGTTCTCGACTACCTCCCGCCGGTAATCAATCGGGTACCGGTCTAGAATCAGCGTCATGGCACAAAGATACGTCCATTGTGCCCCCATGTCAACCAAAACCCTTACCAAGTTTCTGCGGCGGAGAGCCCCTTACATTTTTGAGATGTTCGACAAGAAGTAAGGTCCATGATATGCTAGCGGCGCCAGCGTCAGGCGGCGAGGGCAGAGCCCAGGAGGTGCGTACATGGTAGACAAAGTTATGACTGAACCCTTGGTTGATAGTGTGGTTGATACTGGGATTGAGACGACACCTGCCCATGGTTCAGTCAACGGCGCAGATAGCGCTGTGCTGGCGCATAGTCTCAGCACGCCGAAGGCCACGGAGGCTGCCCGAGAGCGTGCCGGCGTAAACGGCGCCGAAGAGGCAACCGCCGGGACGGCAGCGGATCAGGAAAAGAAGACGCGCCGCACACGCCGCCGAACCACACCGGCGGCAAACGGATCGGCGCCCCACAGTACCAGTCCATCCAAGCAAAGTTCCAGCAGCGGCCGCCGAAGCGAAAGCGGTGCAAGACACCGCCCCCCGATCGGACCAACAGGCCGAGCAGACCGGCGCCATGTCAGAGCGCTATCTCACGTTCCTGCATAATTTCCAGCGCGACCGTACGCTCCCGCCTCAGCCGCGTAATTGAACCCGGCTACGATATTACGACGCTGTCGATCGACGAACTAAGCAGCTCGGAGGAAGTCTACAACCGCGAATTGAGCTGGCTTTACTTCAACTGGCGTGTCCTGCACGAAGCCGTGGACCCGCGCACCCCGCTGCTGGAACGGCTCAAGTTTATCGCCATTACCTCATCAAACCTGGACGAGTATTTTAGCAAGCGCGTCGGCGGCCTTAAGCGCCAGAAGGCGGCAGGGGTCGCCAACCTCACGCTCGACGGCTGGGCGCCCGACGTGCAGCTTTCGCTTATCGCAGCCACCGTACGCGCGATGATCAGCGTCGAAAGCGACTGCCTGCATGACGACATCCTGCCGGCGCTGGCCAAACACGGCATCCGTGTCTTCAACTACGACGAACTGACGCCAGCCCAGCACGAAAAGCTGACTAGCTTCTATCAAAAGGAAGTCTATCCCATCCTCACGCCGCTGGCGGTCGATCCGGGCCATCCCTTCCCGTTCATCTGCAATCTGAGCCTCAGCCTGGGTGTCGTGCTGCGCGACCCGCAGAGCGGCGACGTACAGTTTGCCCGCGTCAAGGTGCCGCAGACCCGCCAGCGTTGGGTGCCGCTCGACAGCCCGATGCACTTCGTTCCGCTGGAACAGGTAATCACCGCCAACCTCGATACGCTCTTCAAAGGCATGGAGGTGCTGGCCGTCTATCCCTTCCGTGTCACCCGCAATGCCGATCTTGCCCGCAACGAAGAAGAAGCAGACGACCTGCTGGAAATGATCTCGGAAGAACTGCGCGAGCGCCGCTTTGCACCGGTCGTACGGCTGGAAGTCGACGAGAAGATGCCGGCCGAAGTGCTGGCGCTGCTGCAGAACCAGCTGCACCTGGACAACGACGACGTCTACCATGTGCGCGGGCTGCTGCGGCGGGTTGACCTGTTTGCGCTGGCCGATATCAACCTGCCGCACCTCAAGTACGAACCGTGGACGCCGCTGGCGCCCTCGCGCTTTGCAGGCATCAACAGCAAGGGGCGGCCGGGCGAGATGTTCAGCGCCATTCGCCAGGGCGACATTATCGTCCACCACCCGTACCAGAGCTTCCAAGGCAGCACCCAGCTGTTTGTGGAGGCGGCGGCACGCGACTCCCAGGTGCTGGCGATCAAGCAGACGCTCTACCGCACAAGCGACAACTCGCAGATCATCGCCGCACTGATCCAAGCGGCCGAGATGGGCAAGCAGGTGGCGGTGCTCGTAGAAGTCAAGGCACGCTTTGACGAAGCCAAAAATATCGAGTGGGCGCGCAAGCTGGAAGAGGCCGGCTGCCACGTGGCCTATGGCCTGGTGGGGCTAAAGACGCACTGCAAAGTGTCGCTGGCCATTCGCCAGGAAGAAGATGGGCTGCGCACGTATTACCATATCGGCACGGGCAACTACAATGCCAAGACCGCCGGCGTGTACACGGATCTCGGCTACTTCAGCTGCAATCCCGACATCGGCGCCGACCTCCTGGACCTATTCAACTATCTGACCGGCTACAGCTACCAGATCGAATACCGCAAGCTGCTGGTGGCGCCTGTCAACATGCGCAACCACTTCATGACCCTGATCGATCGCGAGATTGCCCATGCGGTGGCCGGCCGGCCCGGACGCATCATTGCCAAGATGAACGGGCTGGAAGACCCGGCTATCGTGCGCAAGCTCTACGAGGCCAGCCAGGCGGGGGTCGAAATCGACCTGATCGTGCGCGGCAACTGCCGCGTGCGGCCAGGCATCCCCGGGGTCAGCGACAACATTCGCGTCATCTCGATCATTGGGCGCTTCCTCGAGCACTCGCGCATTTTCTACTTCCACAACGACGGCGCGCCTCAGTACTACATCGGCAGCGCCGACTGGATGCGGCGCAACCTCAGCAGCCGCGTCGAAGCCGCAACGCCGATCGAAGATCCACGCCTCCAGGAGTACCTGTGGTTCATTCTCCAGAGTTCGCTGGAGGATCAACGCCAGGCCTGGGAAATGCTGCCCGACGGGCGCTATCGCCAGCGTGTGCCGTGGTCGGGCAGCACGACGCTCGAGGCGGGCGGCGTGCAATCCTACTTGATGCAGTACACGCGAATGACGGCGCCTACCGGAGGGTTGAGCGCATAAAACGTTGAGTAGTATGTCCGCACTCGGCGTGTATGTGCGAGGCGCCGGCCGCTAGAATCGGCTGAAGTCCAGATTCTAGCGGCCGGCGCCTCGCACGAGCTTTTGGCTGCCGATGCTACCCGAGCATCTCTGCGATTGCGTCCCGCTCTTCCACCAGTTCCTGGCCCGTGGCGGCAATCATCTGCTTGTCAAAGTCGCTGAGTGCCAGGCCCTCGACAATGCTGTAGACGCCGTTCTTGACCGTTACCGGATAGCTGAAGATGACGCCCTCAGGCGAACCATAGGCGCCCGTGCTGGGGATGCCCATGCTCACCCAGTCGCCTGCGGCCGTGCCGTTGTACCAGGTCTGCACGTGGTTGATGGCGGCATTGGCCGCGCTGGCGGCACTGCTCTGGCCGCGCGCCTCGATGATGGCCGCACCGCGCTTCTGGACATTGGGAATGAAGGATGCTCTTGATCCAGGCGTCGTCGTCGATCACGGCAGCGGCATTCTGGCCGTTGATCTCGGCATGGTAGGCGTCCGGGTACTGCGTGGCGCTGTGATTGCCCCAGATCGTGACCTTCTTGACTGCGGTCACCGGCACCTGCGCCTTGTCGGCCAGTTGGAACATGGCGCGATTGTGGTCGAGCCGAGTCATGGCCGTGAAGCGATCGGCCGGAACGTCGGGGGCGCTGCGCTGGGCGATCAGGCAGTTCGTGTTGGCCGGATTGCCGACCACGAGTACGCGCACATCTGAGGCAGCGTTATCGTTGATTGCCTTGCCCTGCACCGTAAAGATGGCGCCGTTGGCCGAAAGCAGGTCTTTGCGCTCCATGCCCTTGCTGCGCGGGCGGGCGCCGACCAGCAGCGCCCAGTTGGTGTCCTGGAATGCGCGGTTCGGATCATCGGTCAACACCATGTCGGCCAGCAGCGGGAACGCGCAGTCGACCAGCTCCATGGCGACGCCTTCGAGTGCCTTCATGGCCGGTGTAATTTCCAACATCTGCAGAATCACCGGTTGGTTGGGGCCAAACAGATCGCCATTGGCGATGCGAAACAGCAGCGCATACCCGATGTTGCCGGCCGCGCCGGTCACTGTCACGCGAATAGGTGCCATAATGTGGGAGCCTCCGTTAATTCATGGTTGTACATTTTTGATGTGATAAAGGAAAAATAGATTCAAGAGCGATATATGAAAAGGGAACATCTATCTTGGGCTGCACGTTCGGATTGTGTACAATGCCTTGATTGCAGCGATCCCATACGATCCTGTAGTCGTTTTGCATGTTTAATGGTACCGCGGCTGACCGGGTTCATCTTGGGTAGAATACCGCCAATCAGGCATTTGGGCAATTGCGTGCTATACCCATTCCGTCAGCGTTTTGCGCTGATCAAGACAGAGTTGCAGAGGAGAGGATTTAGATTATGAACAGAGTAGCACGCCACAAGGTGGCGAGCTGGTTCATTCTGGCTGCGCTGATGCTGTCGCTGTTACCGATAGCAGCGCTGCAGCCGACCGTGGCACAGGCACAGGGGAGCGACGTCGTCAAGCCGGCGCAAACCAGCGTCAATCCGAACGAGGAAATCGTCTATATCGACGGTCAGGGGTATGTACGCGTGCTGGACGTCGAGGCCCCGAACACACCCAAGACGATTCAGTTTGTGAGCCCCGCCGGCGGCTGGCGCAGCGCTGCATTGGGCGACTTTAACAACGACGGCGACAAGGAAATTGTGGTAGTCGGCGGCAGCGGCCCATCTGGCAGTCGTCCTGACCGTCTATGACCCGGTCGTAGCGGCCGGCCAGACGGTTCCCGGCCAGGAAATCAACGGCGTGCCCTGGAAACAGTTGGCATCCTTCGCCCTGGCTGACCGGCCTGAGATCGTGGCAGCGGGCAACTTCGACCCCAATGTGGACGGCGACGAGATTCTGGTAGTCCGCGAAACCGTGACGGGCGAAGCCAAAGATGACAATGACTGGCGCGTCGTGATTTATAAGCAGACCACGGCGAAGAACGGAACCGGCACACAATGGACCGAGCATGTGGGCGTCAATTTTAGCGAGCATTGGGATCGGGTGAACGTCGCCAATATCGACGGTACGGGCGGCGACGAGGTCGTGTTTGCCGAATCCGGTGTCGCCACGCCGCGCTTACCAGCCAGACCAGAACATGCGCAAGCTGTTCGAGTATGGCAGTAGCTGTCGCCAGCCGTATGATGCCACGTTTGGCGACTACTTCAAGGGCGGCAACAAGGAACTGGTTATGGTGACGGATCCGCGCTGTGCCAGCAGCAGTTCCCAGGACAGCTTCCGCGTCTATTCCTATACCAACAACGCCTTCCCAGCCGATCCCGGGGCCGCCGGAAGCTGGCAGGGTGGGTTCCTGTTTGAGCCCGGCCCGCGCACGGTCTTTATGGGTGACATCAACGGCAGCGGCGACGACGAAGCGATCCTCCTGCGCAAGGTGGATAACGACCCGACTGCGGCACGCCTGATCGTACGCGGCAATGGCGACGACCAGATCATCAGCGAGTTCCAGAATGGTCTGCCGCTGGCCGATGACAATGGCTATCTGGCAGGGGCTGCCGGCGATATCGACGGCGACGGCAAGGATGAGATCGTCATCATCCGCAACAACAACATTCGCTACTATCCCGATGCAAACACGTCGGCGCAGGCAGTGGATTTCTCCACAACCACCAACCGCCGCACCATTGCGATCGGTGACCTGGATGCAGCCGGCAGCACGTCGGGGCCGCTCTTCGCCACCAGCGTCGCCAAGCTCGACCTGCAGGTGAACTACGGGTTCGTGACCACCGGCCAGATCACAATCAAGAACGCCGGCACGGAAGATTCGATTCCGTTCACTGCGGTGTCGAACTTCAGTCCGTTCCAGATCAACCCGACCACCGGCCAGGCCCCCGGCAAGAGCAAGGCCGGCCTCGTCCTGACCTACAGTGTCGACGCCCGTAACCTTCAGATTGGCCAGACGATCCAGGCTACGCTCAGCTTCTTCAATGCCGGTACGCCGCAGGCCACCAACAGCCCGTTGGTCATCCCGGTGACGATAACGGTGGTGACGCCGCCGTTCGAAGCAATTCCGGCCGGCACGCAGCGCCTTCTTCATCCCCTGTGACACGCCGTCGGCACGCAACGTGACGTTTGCGCTCAGCGGCCTGCCCGGCTCTCAGCTGCGCGACGTGCAGGTGTGGGATACCGCAACCTTGGCGGCAGCAGGCGCTAGCGCTGACCTGAACGGCGCCCTCTACTTGGGTGCCCGCAGCGAGGATGGCAGCAGCCTGCTGCTGCACAGCGCGGCCGGCGACGAGCAGGTGCTGGCAGCAACCGGCCGCATGAACCTGCTGCAGGCTGCATCCATCGATGCAACCACGGACTTGACCTACACCTCGCAGGTGCCTTGGATCACGTCCATCACGGTCAACACGACGACGCTCCCGTCACAGCTGACCCTGACTGTCGATCCGACGCTGCGCAGCACCGGCTTCGAACAGGCTGGCCTCGTCCTGATCGGCCCGTCCTACGATGCCAGCAACCCGATTGCGGTGCGTTCGTACCCGATCAACATGGTGTGCAGCGACTGGGGCACATGGATGCCTATCCTGGGCAAGTAGTGAACGTTGTTTTCTTGCGCAGGCAGTCAGGCAAGAAGTAGACGATTGAACGAGGGGGTGACCTGGCTCAGGTCACCCCCTCGTCATGTCCGCAGCCGGTTTTGTTTGACGCGCACCTTGAGAGACGGTAAGATGAACGCCAGGGCTGGTTGACCGCTGCAACGGGTGTCCGCATGCTGGAGGAAATTCGTAGAAAATGATATCCAAATATGGACGCGGGTGGATTGCGGCCCCATTGGGGCAGATCGCAGTTTGGCTCGAAAAGACGGGAATCAGCCCCAACGCCTTGACCCTGATTGGCTTTTTCCTGACAGTCGCCGTTGCGGCCGTGTTGGCTACCGGACAGCTGCTGTGGGGGGGTCTACTGCTGATCTTCGCCGCATTGTTCGATACGCTGGATGGTGCCCTGGCCCGGCACGCGGGCAAGACCACTATCTTCGGCGCCTTTCTTGACAGCGTGATGGACCGTTTCTCCGAATCCGTGACCCTGGTTGCCCTGATCTGGTACTACAGCGGCCAGGCAGACGGGCGCACGCCCGTGATTCTGCTGGCCGTAACCATTGTTGGCTCCCTCATGGTGAGCTATACACGGGCGCGCGCCGAAGCGGTCAACATCGAGTGCAAGGAAGGCTTCTTTCAGCGCACCGAACGCATTATTGTACTTATCTTGGGGCTGGTCACCGGATGGATGCTGCCCGTGCTATGGATTCTGGCGATTTTCACCAACTTCACGGCAGTCCAGCGCATTTACGACGTCTACCGCAAAACAAACTCCTAGATAAATCCTGCATGAAGAGGCCGGCATGGGCGTTTTAGGTTCGATCCAAGGTTGGTGGCGCAGCCGCCGCAGTGCTAGCGGACGCGCAGACGGCCGCCTGGCGCCGCAGGTGCAAACGGCGGAATGGGACATGACACGCGGGCTGGACGTGCAGCAGCTTGGCGTGCTGGCCACGGCGCCAGTATCGATGTTGCCATCCGAAAGGCTGCTGCTGTACGCACTTGTCTACGGGACACGGCCTCAGCGCTACTTGGAAGTCGGCACCCTCTATGGCGGGTCCGCAGCCATTGTGTGTGCGGCCCTGGACGCCTTGGAACTGCCCACCCGCATGGCACTGGTTGATCCTGAGCCGCGCGTAGATGCGCAGCTGCTGAGCTCATCTGGAGCGACGGGCAACCCTGGTACAGCGGCTATTCGCCGGCGGCGATCAAGGACGCCGCGGCAGCGGCCGGCGGCAGCTTTGATTTTGTCCTGATCGACGGCGACCATACCTATCAAGGCACGCTGAACGATCTGGAGGGCGTACTCCCGTACTGCCTGGCCGGCGCCTATATTTTGTGTCACGACTGCTTCTATCCGACAGTTGAGCAGGCCATAGACGACTTCGTGCTCAAGCATACGCCTGTGGTAGCAGACATTGGGCCATTGACGCGCAACACAAGCTCGGCGGCGGACGCCGATGGCAATGTCAGCGCCCAGCACGCCGCAAAGTGGGGCGGCATCCGCGTGCTGCAGGTGTGTATGGCGCTATAGAATGCCTGCCAGCAAGCGTTTACATCCGGCTGTGATCTGACACGAAACGCAAGTAACGCACTTCCCGCGTCGGGCGCTGTGTACGCGCCGACTGTGGGCGCTCAAATTGGCCGTAATCTTTTTCGCAGTTTGTGCGTCATCATGTTTAAGAGTCTGTCGAAACGTAGCCGTACCATTGAAGCCATGCCGATCACTGAGGCAAGCGAAGAAGAACTGCTGGCGGCTGCCATGCAATATAACGAGGCTGCGCTTGGCGAGCTGTATGATCGGTACGAGGCCAAGATTTTCAGCTACATTTTTCGACGGACCGGCGACCAGCCGTTGGCCGAGGATCTGACCGCGCAAGTGTTTCTACGCATGCTGGAGTCAATTCGCGACCGCAAAGCGTGGCACAGCTCGTTTTCCGGCTGGCTATATCGGATCGCTCATAACCTGGTCATCGATCACTATCGCCGCCGCGACCGCCAGAGCGCGATCGACCTCGAGGAGGCGCCGCCTATGGCATCGGACCTGGAAGATCCTGTAGAAACGGCTGAGATGAATATCGATGCCGAACGTTTGCGCGCCGCAATCCGGCGCTTGACGGATGAGCAGGCGGAGGTTGTGAGCCTTCGCTTCTTGGACGGATACAGTATTGCAGAAGTGGCAGAGATGACGAACCGCACCGAGGGCGCCATCAAGGCGCTGCAGTATCGGGCGGTCACCACTCTGCGCGGGCTGCTGTATGAATATATGCACTGATAGGGTGCAGCGGGAGAAAACCCGGGGCTTGGTGTAGTTTATGACAATGGATGAGCTGTTTGCGGAAGCTGTAGAACGCCTGAAGGCGGGTGAACCACCTGCCTCTATCGTGGCGTCCTTCCCAGTAGACGCACAGGCTGAGATAAGTGAGCTGCTGGCAATCGTCGAATTGGCGGACCAGGTGGCAGTGCAGCCGCTGCCGCAGCGCAGCGTGCGGCAGCGTTCCCTGGCGCGCACCCAGTTCCTGCAGCAGGCAGCTGCCATTCGTGCCGAGATGGAAGAAACGCTCGGCGCCGAGGCGCTGGTGCCGGCGCAAGCCGCTGCGCTCGGCGGACAGAAGCGTGCCCCGCAGCCAGGTTGGTGGGAACGTCTGATGATGGGCTGGGGCAGCCTGTTTGACAGCCCACTGCTGCGGCTGGCGCCGCTGGCCGCGATCATCATCGCCGTGTACCTGGCGACCTTCTGGACGGTGCGTACCGCCAAGGCCGCTCTGCCCGGCGATGCCGTCTATCCACTCAAGCAGTGGATGCGCGAGCAGCGGATGAGCCTGGCGCCGGCGGACCAGCGCATTCAGGTCATTGTCGACAATCAAAAGGAACTGGCCGATGAGGCCGCTAGCTTGGCCAAAATGCAGCAGGAACGCACAGATGCGCGCGCCGAGTTGTCGATCGAGAATACCGAAGCCATGGTGTACTACGGCAACAAGGGCGACCTGATGATGATCGGCCCCTTCCTTGTGGCGCCCAACTACCAGCCCGTTGCCGGCATCGAGAAATTTGAAACGATGGCCATCCAGGGCTCGCTGGTGCCCGGCGCCGTCGTTCAGCTGACGTACAAGGTGCTACCCGGCAATCCGAACGTCGTGCAAGGCGTGCGCGCCGTAGTGGTGGACAGCCCCAAGCCGGCACCGACGCCGACGGCAGCGCCGGTCCGCGCGAGCGGCTGCCAGCTTCTGTTGCCGGCATCCTGGGTGCCCTATCCGGTCAGGCACGGGTGACACCCTCTCCAGGCTGTCGGACCGCACCGGCGTAAGCGTTATCCGTATCATGGACGTAAACTGCCTCGAAACTTCCAGCCTGGTCGGCGTGAGCCAGATCTATCTGCCCGACCGCGTTTATGTACGGGTGACGCCACCAGTCATACCGCCGACGCCAACCCTGCCGCCGCCGGCAATGACACCGGTGCCGCCGGCTACGGAGATTCCGCAGCCGACCGCGACGCCGATGCCCCCGACTACCCAGCCGACAACCATACCGGCCGAAGGCGCAACCGAAATCCCAACCGGCGACGTCACGGCAGTTCCGACCGGTGACGCTACGGCGCCGGCGACCGCCGAACCGACAACTGAGCCGGGCAAGACGCCTGCGGTCACACCGACTGAGGATTCGGGTCAAATCCCTGGAGGCACGCCGTCTACATCGCCGACTGCCTTGCCCACAGGCTCTGCGACTGAGGCACCAACCGAAGTGCCGACGGGAGCCGCCACGGCCACGGCACCTGCGGCAGGAACGGCCACAAGCGAACCGGGTGCGACCGCGGTGCCGACTGAACCGGTCACTGCAACGCCGGCAGCTACCTCCGAGCCGGGAGCCACGCCGGAGACCACGCCGGAGACCACACCAGTCAACACACCCGTGGTTACCGCAGCTGCGACGCAGGCTGCGACGGAGGCACCTACAAGCATCCCAACCAGCGCGCCAGCGCAGGAGCCGACTGCTGTACCGACTGCGGTACCGACACAGCCCCCACCTACGGAGCCGCCGCCGACCAGCGCCCCCCACCAGGCGCCGCGCCACACAGCGCCCCCTCCCACGCAGGCACCGGCGCCGACACAACCGCCGCCACCGCCACCAACACAGGTGCCTGCACCCACACAGCCGCCTCCCCCGCCGGCCCAGGTTGAGCCGGCACCCGTGCTGCCCACGCCGGAACCACCGACCCCAGAGCCGGCAGCCGCACCGGCGTCGTCTTCTGGCACGGACGGGGACGCAACGGATTAGGACGTGCGCGTCCTGAACTAGAAATGCACCCCCGCGCCCTCTTGGTTTGACCCAAAATAGGGAATTCGATATACTGTGCGATGGATTGCGCCCGGTTGCCCGCATGTGGGGTGGAGCAAACGACGGGCGCATCGTTATTGGTAGGACACACGGAGACGGTGTTGTGTTTGAAAGCCTAAGTGACAAACTTCAGAGTGTCTTCGATCGGCTGTCGAGCAAAGGCAAGCTGACGGAGAGCGATGTCAACGTCGCCATGCGCGAGGTGCGCCTTGCGCTGCTCGAGGCCGATGTTAACTACAAGGTGGTCAAGGAGTTTGTCGATAAGGTCAAGGAACGCTCGATCGGCGCCGAGGTGATGCAGAGCCTGACCCCGGCGCAGACGGTCGTCAAGATCGTCCACGAGGAATTGATTGAGCTGCTGGGCAAACCTGCCCCGCTCAACACCTCGGGTCAGCCGCCGACAGTCATCATGCTGGTGGGCCTGCAGGGCGCCGGCAAGACGACGATGGCCGCCAAGCTGGCGCTGCGGCTGCGCAAGAACGGCCAGCGCCCCCTCCTGGTGGCAGCCGACATTTACCGGCCCGCCGCCATCAAGCAGCTCGAAGTCTTGGGCAAACAGATCGACGTGCCGGTACATGCCGAAGGCACGGATGTAGGTGCGGCGACCATTGCCAAGAACGCCGTTAAGCTGGCACGCGAGAAGGCCTACACCATCGTCCTGATCGACACCGCCGGCCGCCTGCAGATCGACGACACGCTCATGCAGGAACTGGAACAGGTGCGCATGGTAGCGCGCCCTGCCGACATCCTGCTCGTCGTCGATGCCATGACCGGCCAGGAAGCCGTCAATGTCGCCGAGGGCTTTAATGCGCGCGTGCCGCTGACCGGCCTGATCATGACCAAGATCGACGGCGACGCCCGCGGCGGCGCGGCATTGAGCGTGCGCCAGGTAACGGGCGTGCCGATCAAGTTCCTTGGCACCGGCGAAAAGATCGTCGACCTCGAGCCCTTTGACCCCGAACGCCTGGCCGGCCGTATCCTCGGCATGGGCGACGTGCTGACCCTGATCGAGCGGGCACAGGAGAACATCACCGAGGCTGACGCGGCGGCGATGGAACAGCGCCTGGCCGAAGGCCAGTTCGACTTCGAAGACTTCCTCGACCAGCTCAAGCAGATCAAGAAGTTGGGCCCCATCACCGACCTGATGGGCATGATCCCCGGCTTGAACAAGGTCACGAAGGACCTCGATCCGCAGTTGGCCCAGAGCGGCATGAAGCGCACCGAGGCAATTATCAACAGCATGACACTGGCCGAGCGTCGCAACCCCGACCTGCTCAATGCCAGCCGGCGCCGGCGCATTGCCGCCGGCAGCGGCACGACCGTGCAGGACGTCAACACGCTGGTCAAGCAGTTCCGCGATATGCAGAAGATGATGAAACAGCTTGGCGTGATGGGCATGGGGCGCAGTAAGAAGAAGAAACAGAAGGGCAAGCATGGGCGCCCGCCGATGGGGCCCGGCAAGGGGTTCCCGGGTAACCAGGGTGGGCTGCCGGGTAACTTGCCGCCAAACTGGATGGATATGTTTAAGGGAGGAAGCTAGAAGGCCGGCTGTCCTCGCACGGCGGTGTGGCTGGCGCAACCTTCTATTGCGCCTCCTCTACCCACGACGCAGTGACGACTGATGGCGGGTATGGTGTTGAACAGTGCCTGGCACTGATCTTGATCGCCGAGCGTTTCCTTTGTGAATAGACGATTTGACCGTAATATTGAGTTTTGTCCATTTTGAGAGCTAACAACTGCTGTTTGTTGAAGGAGTAAAATAGACGTGGTTCGCATTCGTCTGCGCCGCATGGGCGCCAAGAAAAGCCCCTACTACCGCATCGTCGTGACCGATAAGCGCTCGCCGCGCGATGGCCGCTTTATCGAGGCGATCGGCACCTACGATCCCAACACCAAGCCGGAAACCGTACAGCCTGCAGATGGACCGCGCGGCCCACTGGCTGGCGAACGGTGCCCAGGCGAGCGATGGCGCCATTCGCATTCTGCAGCGCGCCAAGCTGATCGACGAAAACGGCAAGGCAATCCCCTATACGCCGGCAGATGCAGCCGTGGGTGCAGCCGGCGCCGCTGCCTGATTGGAGGCCTAGACGGTTATGGAAGATCTCGTTCGCTTTCTGGCGCGCTCATTGGTAGAGCAGCCTGACCGTGTGCGTGTCTATACAAAAGAGACACGCCGCGAGACGATCATCAAACTGCAGGTGGCGCAAGGTGACGTCGGCCGCGTCGTCGGCCGCAATGGACGTGTCGCCAATGCGATGCGCTCTCTGCTCGACGTCGCAACGCGCCACAGCAGCAAGCCGGTGATACTTGAGATCGACTGACGCACTAGGCATAGCTCGTATGTAGATTGAGACCTCCAGAGGTGAGGGCCTGCGGCCGGAAACCTTCTGGAGGTCTTGATTTCAGCCCTTGATTTTCAGTTATTGATTTGAACTCTGAACGTTCGGCGTGAGTGACGCTATGAGCACACAATCCTCTGGACCCGCCGCTGGTAAGCCTCAGGGCGACACCAAACGCGATACGAAACGCGGCCCGCAACCAAACGTCTACTATATACGCAACCAGGCCGTCGTCGTGCCACCCGGTTACCTGGCCGTCGGCCAGATTATCGGCGCACATGGGCTCAACGGCGAACTGAAGGTCGAAGCCTACAGCGACTTTCCAGACCGCTTTGCCCCCGGGGTAACGCTGTACCTGGGAGAAGACCTGGAAGAAGTTCAGGTGGCCACAGTGCGGCCGCACAAGACGAACCTGCTCGTCTGCCTAGAAGAGGTTGGCGACCGCAACGAAGCCGAAGAGGTGCGCGGTCTCTGGTTCTATGTGCCGGAAGCCGAGGCCGCAGAGTTAGAAGAAGGCCAGTACTGGATCCACGACATTATCGGGCTGCAGGTGGTGACATCAGACGGCATGCAGCTCGGCAAGATCACCGACGTGATGGCGACAGGCGCCAACGACGTCTACGTCGTGCGGCCGGCGGCAGAGCTGAACGGGGGCCGCGACATTCTCCTGCCCGCCATTGCCGATGTCGTCGAACAAGTCGACATTCCTAACGGGGTTATGGTCGTGCGCTTGCTTGAAGGCCTGATCGACGTGTAAACTAGGCCCGTGAACAGCGAACCTGGCAACAAACCTGACAGCAAACCTGACGGCAAGTTCGAAGGCCATTCGGGCAGCCCCCAACCTCGCCAACCCGGCGCCACCGCCTACTGGATTGCATTCAACCGCGTTAACGGGATAGGACCAGCCCGGCTGCGGGCATTGCTCGACGAGTGCGGCAGCGTCGAGGCAGCCTGGCACGCCTCGATCCAACAGTTGCAGGCGGCGCGGCTCGACCGCCGCAGCATTGAAAGTCTCCTCAACGCCCGCCGCGAGATTCATCCCGAACAAGAGTACAGCCGCGTGCAGGCCGCCGGTGTAACGGTCCTGACATGGGACGATCCCGATTATCCCACGGCACTGCGCACGATCGATGCGTCACCGCCGGTGCTGTACCTGCGCGGCCGGCTGACCAGCCAGGACGAATGGGCCGTGGCATTGGTGGGTACCCGGCATGCCAGCACGTACGGGCGTGAAGTAGCCCAGGTACTTGGCAACCGAGCTGGCGCGTCATGGGGTTACCGTCGTCAGCGGACTGGCGCTCGGCGTGGACACGGTGGCACACCGTGCAGCCATCGACGCCGGTGGCCGCACGCTCGCCGTGCTGGGCAGCGGCCTCGACCAGCTGTACCCGCCGCAGAACCGCGGGTTGGCCCAGGCGATCGCCGGCCAGGGCGCCGTAATCAGCGATTATCCCCTGGGGACACGCCCCGACGCCAACAACTTCCCGCCGCGCAACCGTATCATCAGCGGCTTGAGTCGCGGCGTTGTGGTCGTCGAAGCCGGCGAGCGCAGCGGAGCGTTGATTACCGCCAAGTTTGCGGCCGAACAAGGACGTGATGTGTTTGCCGTGCCCGGCAGCATTCTGCACCCGGGCAGCGCCGGCTGCAACAGCCTGATTCAACAGGGCGCGACGCCATTGCTTTCGGTGGACGATATCCTGGAGCAGTTGAACATGGTGCACTTGCAGGAGCGGATGGATGCCCGCCGCACTGTGGCAGCAGGCGAACAGGCCAGCGAACAAGAAACAAAGATCCTGGCGCTGCTGTCGGCCGAGCCCAAGCACGTGGACGATCTCGTGCGTGGGAGCAGCATGCCGGCGGCGACGATCGGCGGGCTGCTCGCCATCCTCGAACTGAAGGGCCTGGTGCGCCAGGTCGCCGCCATGACCTATGTAAAAGTCAACTAATGGGGCACGCACGTGCCCAACACAAAGAGGTGTGAAGATGTACGCGACAATACTGGCAGGCGGCGTGGGCACAAGGTTGTGGCCCCGCAGCAGACAGGACCGGCCAAAGCAGTTCACGGAAATCACAGGCAGCGGCCTGACGATGATTCAAGAAACGGCCGTGCGACTCGAGGGTGTCGTTAACAGTGACCGGCTGTTTGTCGTAACGGGCGCCGCCTTTGCGGGGTTGGCCCGCGAGCAGCTGCCCGACGTCCCAGACGAACAGATCCTGGTCGAGCCCAGCGGCCGCAACACGGCTCCGGCGATCGGCCTCGCCTGCGTACACCTGCGGCGCACCGCCCCAGATGCAGTGCTCGCCGTACTGCCCGCCGACCACGTGATCCTGAACAGCGAATGCTTCCGGACAGCGCTGCGCCAGGCCGGCGAACTGGCGGCGGACGGGTACCTGGTCACGCTGGGTATCGAGCCGACCTATGCCCATACCGGCTACGGCTACATCAAGCGCAGCGAGCCGCTGCCGGCCAGTAACGCGGAAGCGCCCGCATACGCAGTCGAACGGTTCCTCGAAAAACCCAATCGCCACACGGCAGAGGAATTCTTGCTGGAAGGTGGTTACTACTGGAACGGCGGCATCTTTGTGGCGAGCGTGGCTGTCTGGCTGGCCGAACTGGAGCGGCAGACACCTGAAATCTACACGCGGCTCGAGCGCATCGGAACGGCAATGGATACGCCAGACGCCGAGGCGGTGCTGGCGCGCGAGTGGGCCGACATGCCCAGCATCAGTGTCGACTATGCAGTCATGGAGCACGCGCAGCGCGTGGCTGTGGTCCCGCTGCAGGCGGGCTGGAACGACGTCGGCAGTTGGGATGCCTTGGAAACGATCTTGGAGCAGGACGATCGCGGCAACAGCATAGCCAAAGGCGACGTTCTGCTGTTGGACAGTGAAGGCAACATCGTCTACAGTGATAAACGCCTTGTGGCGCTAGTGAATGTAAGCAACCTGGTCGTAGTTGACACCGGCGACACCCTGTTGATCGGCGACAAGCGCAACATGCAGCGTGTCAAGGACGTCGTAGAGCAGCTGCGCCGGCAAGGCCGTACCGAACTCTTGTAACCCAAGGAGTCTTCGATGGCATGGCAGCAACGCATGGAAACAGTCAAGGCGACGCGGGTGGACCGCACTACGGTCGTAGGCTTGATTGTTGGCATCATCCTAGGGCTGACGTTGGGCCTCTTGATCGGCTGGGTCTGGTGGCCGGTAGAGTGGCAGGGGCCCATCGTCGGCGCAGTTACCGAAACCGCGGGAGGTTCGCCAGGCAGTACTACAGCCGCGAGCCAGTTTAATACGCCGGAGGCGCGTTACCTGTACCTGGGTGCCACGGCTGATGCCTATGCCTTGGCGGCTGCTGCCGGCGATCGCAACGCGGCTTCCGTCGCTGCCCAACGCCTGGCGGCCCTTGGGGGTGATATCCGCTCGGCGTTCGATTCCGCCATCGCTTTTTATAGTTCTCAGGCCGGGGGAGCGACCCAGGTGAGCAACCTGACGACGCTGGCAGCGGCTGTAGGCATCCCATTGAGTATGAGCACCGGCGCGTCAGACGCAAGTGCCGCCGCCAGCACCGAACAATCTGCCGCAGATGCTCCGGCTGCAGCGCCGGGCGCGGCACCGGCAAGTGCCCAACAGGGTGGAGGAGGCAATCCTCTACAGTGGGTGTTGAGCTTGCTCGTCGCGCTGCTGCTGATCGGCGGCGGTCTCTATCTATTGTGGACACTGAATCAAAGGCGTGGGCTCGAGGCGAGCAGCGCCGTCGCGGACGGCTTTGACGATGAAGAGATCGGCACCTCCTCGGCTACCGTGGTGGAGGCGTTTGACCGCGACAGCCTTAGCCCCATGCGTGCCAGCGTTGTGCCGGCAGCAGCTATGCGCTCGACGGTGGAACGTCCTGTAGCAGTGGAGGGCCGGGATCCACACGGCTTTGATGCCGAAGATGACGACGAAATCTACCCGCCGACACGGCGGGGCGTTACCATCGTGGACACAGACGACAATGAGCAGCCTACCGGCAGCACACACAACAGCAGCCCGTGGGAAGACGAGGACGACGAGGACGACGATCAAGGCGACGATCTAGTGGATGACGCGACTGCCAACGAAACTGGAGATGTCGCACCAGGTGAGGTTCCGCCTGCACGTACCAACGTCCCGGGTACCTCCGTGCGTACGGCCCCGCCGCCGACGCTGCAGCCGCCGACGCCGTCACGCTACGAACGCTACACTACCATCGACAGTTACACTGCCACCTACTATCTGGGACAGGTCGACTTCGACCAGGGCAAGCCGATTGGTTCGCCGAGCGGCGACGGTTACCTTGGCGAGTACAGCGTCGGCATTCCCCAGAAGAATGGGCTGCTTGACCATGACATGGAGAAACCCATCGCCATGGAGGTGGTGCTCTTCGATAAGAGCGACGGCCGCTCCACGCTGACGACCACCCGCTTGCTGTTGAGCGACTATGCCCACGACCACCTGTACGACGAGTACCAGCGCGTCAACCCCAATCTTGCGCCGATTGTGGCCGGCCCTAACACACGTTTCCAGTTGGAAGGCAAGCAGCTGCTGCTTGACTGCCTGATCAAGAATGTCCAGTACACGCGCGAGGGGTTCTTCCAGAACGTCGTCCTGGAGCTGGTTGTCAAACGCAAAGCCTAAGGGGCCTAGGTTCAGCTAAGCCCGCTCCTCCATGTCAAAGAGGCGTCGGTACTCCTGGATGGCGTAGCGGTCGGTCATGCCTGCCAGGTAGTCGGCCACCACCCGCTGTAGGCTCCCTGGCTCCGCCGTTACCTTTGCGCGCGTCTCAGTCGGCAGTTGGTCCGGACGGTTGACATAGGCCTGAAACAAATTGGTCAACGTGCGTTCGGCCTTGACGGCCATGCGCATGACGCGGAAGTGCCGGTAGAAGTTATCGTACAGGAAGTGCCGCAGTTCCAGGTTATCTTCCTCCATGCCCGGCGAGTAGCCAGCCATGTTACGTGGTTGAGCACGCAGCGCCGCCAGGCTGTCGACGCCGGCAGCCGTTAGGTTGGCAGCTGTGGCCCGGATCGTATCGGTAACCTCCATGCCGACAAGCCGGCGCACAAACCGGTAGCGCTGCAAATCCTCGCCCAGGTCGGCGTCCTTAAGCAGATCCAGCTGCGTCAGCGCCTTGCGGGCAATCGCCAGCTGCGCGACTGCGCGCGGCACAAGAATTCCACTCCGCAGGCCGTCGTCCAGGTCGCTCGTGTTGTAGGCGATCTCGTCGGCCAGGTTGGCCAGTTGGCACTCCAACGTGCCGCGCTCGTGCGGGTTGAAGTCGCGCGCATCGGCCACATCGTAGTCCGTATCGTGCTTCACCACGCCTTCCAGCACCTCGTAGGTAAGGTTCAGGCCTGGGTGGTCAGGATAGCGGTGCTCCAGTTCGGTAACCAAGCGAAAGGTCTGGCGCTGGTGGTCGTAGCCACCGTAATCGGACATGAGGATGTTCAGCGTTTCCTCGCCCACATGGCCAAATGGTGGGTGGCCCAGGTCGTGTGACAGGCAGATGGCCTCAGTCAGATCTTCATTGCAGCCCAGGCCGCGCGCCAGCGTGCGGCCGATCTGGGCCACCTCGATGCTGTGCGTCAGCCGGTTGCGGTAGTGATCGCCCTCGGAGTAGACGAAGACCTGGGTCTTGTATTCGAGACGGCGGAAAGCCGTCGTATGGATGATGCGATCCCGGTCGCGCTGAAAGTCCAGGCGGTACGGGTCCTTGCCTTCAGGATAGTGCCGGCCGCGGCTGGCGGCATTGGTCATGGCGTAGGGCGCCAGTACCTGGCACTCACGCTGTTCCAGAGTCTCGCGAGTAATCATAACTGGTATTATACAGCAGCTATCCCTGCAGAACTGTATGCATGGCTGCCACCAGCGCCCCATCGGTGATGCGGACATGATCTTCCGGTGGCATGGTCAGCGGCGCCAAAATGGAGCGCCGGGTTCGCGGCCGTGGACAGATCGCGCCGGATCCCGCTGAGTGACGCATGCACCTGGTTCGCACCCGTCAGGCGCACAAGTTCGCGCACGTTCTCCACCGTGATCCCGCCACCCGGCAGCACCTGCAGCCGGCTGCTCACGTGCGAACGAAATGCCGCCAGGTTGGCGGCGCCCTCTAGCGCACTTGGCTTCTGGCCGGAACTCAACACCCGTGTCACTCCTAGTTGGATCAGGGCGTCCAGGGCAGCGTACGGATCGGGCGTAACGTCAAAGGCGCGATGAAACACTGTCTCCCGGCGGCCTGCCAGCTGCACGAATGCACGCACCCGATTTATGTCTACTCGCCCATCGGGCAGCAGGCACCCAAACACGATACCATCGGCACCGTGGGCAAGGGCAAGCTCGGCGTCGCGCATCATGACGGCGAAATCAGGGGTCGCTGTAGGCAAAGCCGCCCGGCCGTGGGCGAATCATGGCCATGATTGGCAGCTGCACGGCTGCGCGGGCCTCGATCAGCAGGCCAAGGGAAGGTGTAAGCCCGCCCAGCGGCATGGCCGAGCAAAGCTCAATCCGGTCGGCACCGCCCGTCTGTGCGGCGACACAATCAGCAGGTGAGGTGGCAATGACTTCAAGCAAAATCGACATGGTGACTCACGGCCTTGCCTCAAGACAATGGTTGGCTGGATGGCTTGTTGTCGCGGCGCGACTGGCGCTGGCGCTGCAGCGGCGCGCTGAGGCTTCCACCTGTCCCGTCTCCCCCGTGCCCGCGGCCGGGCCACGCTGCACGCTGATGATTTCGGCCATGATGCAGACGGCGATCTCTGCTGGCGTCTGCGCCCCGATATTCAGGCCGATAGGTGCATGGATGCGGTCGAACTTCTCCGGCACGACGCCCTGCTCGCGCTCCAGCAGTTCATAGACGGCGCGGATCCGCCGCTGGCTGCCGATCATGCCGATATAGGCGACCGGATCGTCAAGCACCTCGAGCAGGCAGGCGACGTCGTACTGATGCCCACGCGTCACGAGCACCAGATACGTGTTCTCGTCAAAGGTGGGCTGCCCACGGCGCAGTCGCCGCAGTTCCTCGGTAAAAGTCCCCGCAATCACGCGGTCGGCGTGCGGAAAGCGCTGGCGGTTGGCATACTGGGGCCGGTCGTCAAGCACCGTGACCTCAAACTCACAGATGCGCCCGATCTCGGCCAGCGGAGCAGCAATGTGCCCGGCCCCTATGATCAGCAGGTGCGGAGGCGGCGTCTGAATGTCAATAAACACCTGCAGGAAATCGCTGCCGGCCTGATACGTGGCACTGCGTGGCGTGCGCGCGACCAGCGCAGCATGCACATCGCGCCGGATCTGCTCCCCGAACTGCGGCGCGATCAGGTCGCCAGGCGCCTGCTGTGCAGGTTCCATTACGACGACCTGGCGCGAGCCCACGCGATCGGCAAATATACCGGTGCCGGCCGTCGCCGTGAGCAGCGCCACAGCCTGGCGCCGCGTCAAGCGCCGCCATCACTGTACTGAGAATCTCCTGGTCGTTCATGTCTGTGCCGGCGGGGCGGCGGACCAGCGTTCAATATAGACATTGAGAATGCCGCCGCAGACGCCCAGGCTCCGCATACTGATATCCTCAGTGAGGTCGACCACAACTGTACGCGGCTGGCCGTCTACCAGGACGTCCAGCCCGGTCCGGATTACGTCCGCCTCGCCGCAGCCACCGCCCACAGTGCCAACATGCTTGCCATAGGGGTGGATGATCATTTTGGTCCCTACCCCGCGCGGCGTGGATCCTTTGGTCTCCGTAATGGTAGCAACGGCGACGTCCAGTCCTTGGTCGAGCAGTTCCTGCAGCTGCCGGTAGAAGTTCGCCATATGTACGTATTTACAGCGCAGCCGCTAGAGGGCGACCGGCAGCACAGGTCCGTCCATGCAGAGCACCTTGCCGTCGTGCTCGCAGGCGCCGCAAATGCCCATGCCGCACCGCATGTACGCCTCCCAGCTCAGCTGGCAGGTAACGCCATAACGCCGGGCGAGGCTTGCCAATGCCTCGAGCATGCCGTGTGGCCCACAGGCAAAAATACTGTCGACCTCCTGCTGCTCCAGCAGGGGCCCCAGCACGTCGGTCACGCGCCCAGGCTCACCATCGCTCCCATCTTCGGTCGTGGTATGCAGTACCAGCGACGGCTGGTGGTCGGCGATGGCCTGGAAGCGCCGCGTATAGAGCAGGTCGCCGGCCGTTCGGGCGCCGACGATGACGGCAGAAGCATCCACCCAGTCGACGTGCTGCTGCGCAAACCATAGCAGCGGTGCCACGCCGTAGCCGCCGCCGACCAGTGCCGGCCGCCGGCAGCCGGCGGGGAGCGAGAACCCCTGGCCAAACGGGCCGCGCAGCCACAGGTGATCGCCTACGGCCAGTTCGTGAACGAGGCGCGTAAATGGCCCCACGGCCGAAATCATCAACGTGACGGGATTGGCATTGACCAACGAGAAAGGCTTCTCGTCAAAACGCGGCAGCCACACCATCACGAACTGGCCGGGTTCGGCGTCCAGCCGCACGTCGAGCGTAAAAGTCTTGGTGCGGTAGTTCTCGTTCTCGATGGCAGTAATGCGTGCCGGGGCCGGCATCTGAGACACGGTTGCAAGCTTTGCGATCATAGCTGTATTATGCCTGCCTTAGCCCTTTTGAGCCATAAAGATAACCGTGTGGGGAATCAGCCGCAGTGGTGCTTGGGCGCCGTCCTCTGGCAAGAGGTCGTCAAGCAAATCCGCCGGCGGCAGGGGTTCGACGATGCGCAGCAGTTGCAGGCCCGCAGCTGCCAGCAGGTCGGTCCACTGGCCAATGGTGCGGTGGTAAGACTGCAGAACAATACCACTGCCGGGCCACCGCCAGCGATGCCAGCCTTCGTCATAGTAGCTGCGCACCGGTACAATCGAAAGCTCGTCGTCGAGATCAGTCAGGCCAGGATCGAGAAAGCTGTGGCGCAGCGGGTGATCCAAGCTCAAGACGAGACGCCCGCCTCGCACTAGCACGCGACAGCATTCCGCCAGGCAGGCAGCGGCGCGGGCGACATATGTCAACGTGTTGACACTGAACACCAGGTCGTAGGAGCCCGCAGCCAACGGCGACAGATCCTCCGCGCTGGCCTGAACGAGCCGGACTGCTACGTCCTCTTGCGCAGCCAGCCGGCGAGCATACGCAAGCTGGACTTCGCTGAGGTCGACACCGGTGACGATTGCACCCTGGCGAGCAAGAGCGATACTGCACTGGCCGCCACCGCAGCCAAGATCGAGGATGTGCAGTCCCTCAACGTCACCCAGCAGTTGCAGATCGCGCTCAAGCGGTGCCCAGGGGCCGTAGTGTACATCCATGGTCGAGAATTCATGGTGTGCCTGGTAGATGGGGCTGAGGCGATCCCAGGCAGAGAGGAGGTCACCAGGCGTCACGGCCCGGTTCCCGTTCCAAGAAAGGTCGACTCAAGCAGGAAAAAGGTCGTGCTGCACATGCAGGAAAAGACGATCGAGGCGATACCCAGGATTAGAAAGGCACGCGCAGCCGTGCGATCGGCCTGTGCAGGCTTGTTGCGATAGACGAAGTAAAGAATGAGGCCGAGTATGGGTAGCAGCAGTGCCAGGATGTAGAAGAGGACCTTCATCCCTCCGGTCAGTTCGGCGATCGGGCCGAAATCGCGTGCGCTGTAGCTGGCCGTTGCAGGCGCCCCCTGGCTTGTGCTCGGCAGCGCCGTCTCTGACCCGCAGCTGACCCCGGAGCTGACCCCGTAGTGGAGTGCCCCGCCGCTGGTGTGGCCGCAGCAGCCCCAGTAGATGCCAGGCTTTAGCACGGCCGCCCAGCGCGGCAGGTTTGACTCACTCGTACCGGCCGCCGGGGGGGTCGGATCTACAGCCCGCGACTCAACTGTCTTGGCGTGCTTTGCCTTTGGCTCGGCAGCAGGTGCACTAGGCAGTAGCGGTGGAGATGGCACTTCGGGCGTGCTGGCGGGCGGCGTAGCGGCGATCCAATCTTCTTTGCCGGGGTCGTAATAGTGCCAGGAGCCATTCTCGCGCGATTTTGCCCACCAAAGCCCCGCATCGTCGAGCACCATCAACCGGTGGAGCTGTTCGTCGAACTGCTCCTCGTCGAGCGCACCCGCGAGATACTGCTGCTTGATGACTTCGTACTGGGCATCCGCTTCTGCAAATGTCATGCTTGACCTGCCTTTCTGCCACCAGATAGGTGCGGGTGTGTGCTGACAAAATTATAGCAGAAGGGCAGATGTGCAACGACTTGCAAGCGCGCTGCGGTTGTCGATTTTTCTACCTATGGCGTACCATAGAAGGCATTGACGAACCATCCACCAACAATCTACAAGAGGTGAGAGATGACCATGCAACTCCTCGGCGTAGACCTGGGCGGAACGCAGATCCGTGCCGCGCTGGCCGACGAGGACGGCGCCATGCAGCACCCGCGTAGCTACGCTTGACGCTGGCCGACGAAGGGCCAGCGGCCGTGATCGAACGCATCTGCGCCCAGATCGAGTTGGCGATGGAGGGGCAGAAGATTACGGCCATCGGGCTGGGTGCACCTGGTCCTACCGACCCTATGAAGGCGTGGTGCTCGTGGCCCCCAACATGCCGGGCTGGCACAATATCCCGCTGCGCCAGGTGCTGGCCCAGCGTTTTGGCGTGCCGGTCTTTATCGGCAACGACGCCAACCTGGCAGGACTGGCCGAATACCGCTACGGCGCTGGGCGCAAGTCCAACCATATGATCTACATCACGGTCAGCACCGGCATCGGCGGCGGCATCATCAGCGGCAAGCGGCTGCTGGTCGGCCGCCAGGGGCTGGCGGCAGAGATCGGCCATATCACGATCGACTACACGGGTGAGCAAGAAGGGCGGCATGAGGTCGGCACGCTAGAGGGCTTGGCGTCAGGCCCGAACTTTGCACGGCGGGTGCGCAAAGAGCTGCTGGCGGGCGCCGACAGCATCCTGCGCGAGTGGGTCAACGGCGACATCGATGCGGTGACGCCCCAGTTGGTCCAGCAGGCGGCCGCCCAGGGCGACCCCTTTGCGCTTGACCAGTTTGCGCTCAACGGACGCTATCTGGGCGTGGGCATCACCAACCTGCTCCACATCTTCAACCCGCAGCGCATCGTCATCGGCGGCAGCGTCTGGCTGCACGCCCAAGAATACATGGTCGACACGATGTGGGAGACCATCCGCAAGCGCAGCCAGTCCCCCGGCTACTGGAACGAGCTCGAGATCGTCAGCGCCGAGCTGGGCGACGACGTCGGCCTCCTCGGCGCGATCGCGCTGGCGGAAGATGAGATGGAACGTATGCGAGGGTAGTCACCTCTTCATGTCCCGGGGACGGGCGAACGCAAGCGTTCGCCCGTCCCCGGGACATTGTTGTTTTACAGCCCGTAGATCTGCCCGTACTTGGTCCGCAGATACTCCAAATACGGCGCCAAGGCCAGCGGACCGCCGGTGACACGCTCCAGCAGTTCGTTGGCCGTATACTTGCTGCCGTGCTGATAGATGTTCTCGCGCAGCCACGTGTGCAGCGTGCTGAACTTGCCCTGCCGGATATCGCCCGGGATCTCCGGATGTGCTTTCAAGGCCGCGGCGTAGAACTGCGACGCCATGATGTTGCCCAGCGTGTAGCCCTGGAACACCCCGCCGATCGGACCTCCATACCAGTGCACATCCTGCAGCACACCGTCACGGTCGTCCGGTGCGCGCACGCCCAGGCTTTCGACATAGCGCGCATGCCAGGCCTCGGGCAGGTCGGCCACAGCCAGCTTACCTTCGAGCAGGTCCAGCTCCAGCCCGAAGCGGATGATGACGTGCAGGTTGTAGGTGACCTCGTCGGCGTCGGTGCGGATGAGTGACGGCTGCGACTTGTTGACCGCCTTGTAGAACGTCTCGACGTCGGCGCCGGCCAGCTGCTCGGGGAAGGCGGCGCGCAAGCTTGGGGAAGTAGTACTCCCAGAAGCCCGCGCTGCGCCCGACGATGTTCTCCCACAGCCGCGACTGGCTCTCGTGTACGCCGGCGGACGTGCCGGTATCGAGTGGGGTGCCCTCATATTTGCGGTCGATCCCCAGCTCATACAGCGCGTGGCCCGTCTCGTGGATGCTGCTGAACAGCCCGTCGCCCAGATCAGTTTCGTTGTAGCGTGTGGTGATGCGCACATCACCCCACGCGAACTTGGTCATGAATGGGTGGTGGGTCTTGTCCTGGCGCCCGCGGTCGAAGTCAAAGCCCAGAGCCTTGCACGAGTGACTCGCCGAACGGCAGCCTGCTGCGCTTCCGGATAGCGGTGGTGCAGGACGCTGTCGTCGACCTGCTGCGCCTGGCCGATCGCCTTGACCAAGCGGGCTGAGCTGCCGGCGCAGATCTTCAAAGAGCGGGCCGATCTGCGCTGCGCTCATCCCGTAGTCGGCGCTGTCGATCAACGGATCGGCGATATGCTGGTAGCCGGGAAAGAAGTTGGCATACTGCCGGCTCATATCCAGCGTCTTCTCCAAGGCGGGCTGCACGCGGCGGAAGTCGTTGGCCGGCCGCGCCTGGGCCCACAGCGAGAAGGTCTCCGCCACGTGGCCCGCAAACGCCGCAGCAAATTCGGCGGGCACCTTGGTGCGCCGCTCGTAGTTGCGGCGTGCCACGCGCACCAGGGCGGCATCGTCGTCGTCGGGCGGCAGGCTGTCGGCATAGGGCTGCAGTTCGTCGAGCAGGCGGCCGATGGCGGGATCGGTGGCGGCCTCATGTGCCAGCCCCTCGAGCGTCGCCATCTGGCGGGCGCGGCCGGCAGCCCCGGCGGGCGGCATGTACGTGGACTGGTCCCAGCTCAACACGGCGTTGGCCGAGGTGATGTCATTGGCCTTGCGCAGCCGGGCAACCAGTTCGTCCCGCTTTTGTTGTATCTTGCTATCCATGTGAAGTCCTTTCGAATTAGCAGCTGCTTTTCCGCCAGTATACCACTGCGGCACATTTCTTTGTTTCACGCGGCCCTTTCGCTTTGGCAAATTCGGTTTTTGCAAGTATACTGGAACGGATTTTCGGGGGTCATTGTTGACCGAGGACGCAAACAAGCGAACGAAAAAACGAAAACAACAAAGAGTTAAGAGGATCGAGGCGTGGCGACCGGCAGTACCGGTGCGACGCCGGTAGTGTTCGGGAGAACAGTCATGAGCGAGCAGCAAGTCAACGAAGCCACAGTAAACGAAGCGGCAGCGTGGAGGCCGAAGCCGCAGAGGCTGCCGAAGCCGTAGAGGCTGCGGAAGCCAGCTAGAGGCTGCCGAAGCCGTAGAGGTTGACGCAGCCGTAGAGGCTGAAGCTGCTGCACCCGTTGCAGCCACCGAAGCGGCGCCGGAAGCGGCCCCGGAAGCGCCAGCAGTTCCTGCCCCTAGTGCCGCCCAGAGCAGCATCGAGACGGCCATCGAGACGGACGCTGAGCAGGCGACGAGGCGGGCGCAGTCGATGCCAACAGCACTGTGGTGAGAATGCTCAGCGTCGGCCAGCAGGTCAAGGGCACGGTCAAGCGCATCACCGAGTTCGGCGCTTTTGTCGACATCGGCGTCGGGCGCGACGGCCTTGTACATATTTCGGAGCTTTCCGCCAAGCGCGTCGGCAAGGTGTCGGACGTGCTGCAGGAAGGCCAAGAGGTGACGTTGTGGATCAAGAAGCTGGATCGGGATCGCAACCGCATCAGCCTGACCATGATCGAACCGGGCAAGCGCACGATTCGCGACCTGCAGAAGGGCGAAGTCGTCGAAGGCACGGTGACGCGCATTCTCCCGTATGGCGCGTTTCATCGATATCGGCATCGGCCGCGATGCGCTGCTGCACGTGCGTGAGATGGGCGAAGGCTTTATCGCCAAGCCCGAAGATGTGGTGCAGGTTGGCCAGCTGGTCGAGGTGCGCGTGATCGAGATCGCACGCCGCCGCAGCCGGGTGGACCTGAGCATGAAGGGCCTGCGCCCTGAGCCGGAGACGCCGCAGCAGTCGGCGTATCAGTGGCGGCCAGAATGCCGAGTCCCAACCGCAACCCGAACCGGAACCCGAACTTGTCGACGAGTATCGCCGACGTCGAGGTGCTGACGCCCATGCAGTTGGCGTTTAAGCGGGCGCAGGAGAAGAGCGGCGTCGTGCTGCCGACCAGCGGCAAGTCCGGCAAGAACAGGCGCCAGGATCCGAACAGGAAGCGGGCGCAGCAGGAAGATATCATGGCCCGCACGCTGAGCACCAGCGGCAAGAAGTAGGACTGCAGCGAAAAACGATGAGGCGGGGCGACTGCCCCGCCTTTTTGTATTGGGAGCTGTAGGCGCAGGAGGGCAGCTGCCATGGAGATTCAGGGCAAGGTCGCACTGGTGACGGGCGGTGCCGTCCGTGTCGGCAAGGCCATCACGCTGATGCTGGCGCACGCCGGGCGCGCACGTCGTCGTCAACTACAATTCGTCGGCAGCGCCGGCGCAGGCGACGGCAGCCGAAGCCGCAGGCGCTGGGCGTGCGATGCCCTGGCCGTCCAGTGTGACGTAGCCGACTTCGGCGCTGTGCGAGGCCATGGTCCGGCAGGTGAACGATCGCTTTGGCGGTGTCGACATCCTGGTCAACGCGGCCAGCCTGTTTGGCAAGATCAAGGTGCCGAGCGAGGATCTGGCGAAAGACCTCGCGACATGGCACAAGGTCACACGCATCTCGATCGACGGCGCCTTTTACGTCTCCAGCCTGCTGGCGCCTGGCATGCTGGCCCGTGGTGGCGGCGCCATCGTCAACATCGTCGATCTATCGGTGTGGACCCCCTGGCGGGGCTTCACGGCCCACGCCGTCGGCAAAGCCGGGCTGCTGGCGCTGACGCAGCAGTTGGCGCTTGGAGCTGGCGCCCACGATCCGCGTCAACGCCGTCGCGCCCGGCGCCGTGCTGCCGCCCGATGGAGCCGGCGCCGCGCAGCAGGCTGCCATGGCCGAGCGCACACTGCTGGGTCGCCTGGGCACGCCGGCGGACGTCGCCGGCGCCGTCCGCTACCTGATCGAGGCAGACTACGTAACCGGCACGGTCGTCCGGGTCGACGGCGGCGAGCACCTCGCCCAGTACAAGCCCGCGCAAAAAACCTGCTCAAAAGCCCATGCTGCGGCCGATGATCTCCTTCATGATCTCGTTGGTGCCGCCGTAGATGCGCTGGACGCGGGCGTCAAGATAGGCCCGGGCGATCGGGTATTCGAGCATGTAGCCGTAACCGCCGTGCAGCTGCACGCAGCGGTCGAGAATGCGGCCTTCCAGTTCGGTCGTCCACCACTTGGCCATCGCCGCCGCCTCGTTGCTCAGCGTGCCCGGCATTCAGATCCTCGATGCAGCGGTCGACAAACACGCGGGCGACCTGCGTCTCGGTCTGCATCTCGGCCAGGGCAAAGCGGGAGGCCTGGAAGCTGCCGATCGGCTGGCCAAAGGCACGGCGCTCGTGGCAGTACTGGGTCGTCACCGCGAGGCCAAACTCGCAGGCCGCCACCGCCTTGATGGCGATCGTCAGCCGTTCCTGCGGCAGGTTGCTCATCAGGTAGGCAAAGCCCTTGCCCTCCTCGCCCAGCAGGTTGGCGGCCGGCACGCGCACGTTGTCGAAGAACAGCTCGGCCGTATCCTGGGCGTGCAGCCCCATCTTCTCCAGCTTGCGCCCGCGGCGGAAGCCTTCCATGCCGCGCTCGACCACCAGCAGCGAGATCCCCTTGCGCCCGGCGGCAGGGTCTGTCTTCGCCACCACGATCACCAGGTCGCTCAGCAGGCCATTGGTAATAAATGTCTTCTGCCCGTTGAGGATGTAGTCGTCGCCGTCGCGGATCGCCGTCGTGCGCACGCCCGCCAGGTCGCTGCCTGCGCTCGGCTCCGTCATGGCGATCGCGAGGATCAGTTCGCCCGCGGCGATCCCCGGCAGCCAGCGCTCCTTCTGCTCGTCGGTCGTGTAGGTCACCATGTAGGGCGCCGCCACGTCGGCGTGCAGGCTGAAGCCCACGCTGGGGGCGTTCGCCAGCATCAGCTCCTCGATCACGATTGTGCTGTAGCGGAAGTCGTTGGCCTCGCCGCCGCCGTACGCCTCCGGCAGGTTAATCCCCAGCAGTCCCTGCGCCCCGCCCTTGCGCCACACCTCGCGTGACACGCAGCCATCCTTCTCCCACTGGTCGTAATACGGCGCGACCTCCTTCTGCACAAACCGGCGCACCGCCTGGCGAAACTGCTCATGTTCGGGCGTAAACAAGGTGCGAGCAAGCATAGCGTACCTCCTGGGGCTGACCATTCGTGTCCAAAGCTTGTCCTCAGCTGACTGAGGCAAGAATAGTGCAGGATATGGCAGCCGTCAACCTACCTTGCGCGAAGAAACGGGCATCGCGCAAGGTAGGTTGGCGGCTGCCATCCCTGTACCGATTTACTGTCCGGCAGCCAACCGAACGTATACTAAATGCGAGAAGCCGCAGAATCCCTGGAGGGAGAAAACTATGAAGACCAGCAGGCAAGCCAATTATTGCATCCGACGCCCGAGGCGTTTGCCGGCCTGATCGCCGGCGATTGATCCCTGGCCGTCATGCCCCGATCGCACCCGCGGCCAGCAGCGCGTCGATCTCTTCCTGCGTAAAGCCCCACTCGCAGAGCACGGCCTGCGTGTCCTGCCCGGCCTGCGGCGGCGGGTTGCGGATCTCCCCCGGCGTCCGGCTCAGCCGCGGCGCCGGTGCCGGCTGCAGCACGTCGTCGACGACGACAAAGGTGCTGCGCGCCTGGTTGTGCGGGTGCTGCGGCGCCTCCTCCAGGTCAAGCACCGGCGTGACGCAGGCGTCGCTGCCCTCGAGCAGCGCGCACCATTCGTCGCGCGTGCGCGTCCGCAGGATGGCCGCCAGCTTCTCCCGCTGATGAGGCCAGGCGGTGAGGTCGTACTGGTTCGCCAGCTCCGGGTCGGTGATGCCGGCCTTTTCCAGAAACAGCCGGTAGAACTGCGGCTCGATCGGCCCCACGGCCAGGTACTTGCCGTCGGCACAGGCATAGGTGCCGTAGAAGGGCGCGCCGCCGTCGAGCAGGTTGGCGCCCCGCTCGTTGGACCACAGCCCCCCGGCCTTGACACCGTACATCATCGCCATCAGCAGCGCCGCGCCGTCGGTCATGGCGGCGTCGACGACCTGCCCCTGCCCCGAACTGCGCGCCTCCCACAGTGCCGCCAGCATGCCCCACGCCAGCAGCAGCGCCCCGCCGCCAAAGTCGCCTACCAGGTTGAGCGGCGGCAGCGGCTGCTCGGGCGTGCCGATGGCGTGCAGCGCCCCCGATAAGGCGATGTAGTTGATGTCGTGCCCGGCGGCATGCGCCAGCGGCCCGCTCTGTCCCCAGCCGGTCATCCGGCCGTAGACGAGCCGCGGGTTGTGGGCGAGGCAGACGTCCGGCCCCAGCCCCAGCCGCTCCATGACGCCCGGGCGAAAGCCCTCGATCAAGGCGTCGGCCTGTGCCACCAGCCGCAGGGCCACCTGCACCCCGGCCGGCCGCTTGAGGTCGACGGCCACCGCCCGGCGGCCGCGGTTGAGCACGTCAAAGGGACCGGCGTTGAGCAGGCTCAACGGCCTGCGGGCTCACGCCCGCGGCGCTCGATCCGCACGACCTCCGCCCCCATGTCGGCAAAGAGCATGGCGGCAAACGGGCCGGGGCCGATCCCGGCAAACTCCACGACCTTGAGACCTGCCAGTGGTCCCGCCATAGGCTTACGTCTCCGCCACCGTGACGGGCCGCGGCTGCTTGCCGTCGATATCGGTATAGCCGTAGTCCAGTGCCACCTGGGCGGCGACCAACACCTGGCCGCTCTTCGTCATGATTTGGGGGTCGGCGGCGAGGGCGGCCACCGCCCGGCCGATGAACTCGGGCGACTCGGAGTTGGAGAAGTCAAAGTAGTCGCCGGCGGCCAGCACGGATTCGGTGCGCACGAGCCCGGGGTAGAGCGAGACGGCGGCCACGTTGTGCGGCCGCAGTTCGTGCGCCATGCAGGCGGCCATGCGGTCGTCGGCCGCCTTGGCCACGCCGTAGATCACGCCCCGGTCGTCGCGCTGGGCCGCAAAGAACGAGATGTTGACGATCAGCCCCGCCCCCTGGGCAATCATCATGGGCGCCGCCAGTACGCTGGCCACGTAGTGGGCACGCACCCCGGCATTAAAGCTCTTGTCCCAGCGGGAGATTGGGGCGGTCCAGAAGCCCTGCTCCTCCCAAAAGCGGGTGCCGTCGTAGAAGTGCTCGTAGCCGCCCCAGACGTTGTTCACCAGGATGTCGAGCCGCCCCTGCTCGGCCTGCATGCGGGCAAACAGCGCCCGCACCTGGTCGTCGTCGGTGTGGTCGCAGGCCACGGCGATCCCCGTGCCGCCCGCCTGCGTAACGGCCGCAGCGACCTCCCCCAGCGTGCCGCCCATGCCGCCGGGGCTCGTCCCAGGCTGCACGGTGCGACCTGTTATGTAAACCGTGGCCCCGGCTTCACCGAGGCCGAGGGCGATACCTTTACCGACGCCACGCGAGGCGCCGGTGACGAGGGCGACACGGCCCTTGAGTGTGTTAGGGAATTGGTACACAGGCAGGCTCCGTTCCGGTGAGTGTGTCGAATCATCGGCGCACGTAGGCGTGCCCCCATGCCCGCACGATGGCGTGCGGGCGACGCATACTATAGGGCGTCAACCGACGCGTTGGTACATTGTTACTACGCACGCGCCGCCCAATCCGATGTTGTGCTGCAGGGCAATCCTCGCATCTTCCACCTGCCGCGGGCCGGCCTGGCCGCGCAGCTGCCAGACCAGCTCGGCGCACTGCGCCAGCCCCGTGGCTCCCAGCGGGTGTCCCTTGGCCAGCAGACCGCCGGAGGGGTTGGTAACGACCTGCCCGCCGTAGGTATTGGCGCCGTCCCACACGAACTGCTCCGCCCCACCCTCGGGACACAGGCCCAACGCCTCGTAGGAGATCACCTCGTTGACGGTAAAGCAGTCGTGCAGTTCGACGACGTCCACCTCCTCCGGGCCGATGCCGCTGGCCGCGTACACCTGCTGGGCGGCCGCCCGGCTCATGTCATAGCCGACGACCTTGAGCATGCTGTGCTCGTCAAAGGTCGAGTGGTAGTCGGTGGTCAGCGCCTGCGCCACGATGGCAACATTGGCCGTCAAGGCCATGCCTGGCCGCATATGCCTCGGACACGACGACGGCCGCCGCCGCCCCGCACGTGGGCGGGCAGCACTGCAGCCGCGTCAGGTTGCCAAACATGAGGGGCGAGGCGAGCACCTCCTCGACTGTCACGGGCTTGCGGAAGATGGCGCGCTCGTTATGCGCCGCGTGCTTGCGCGCCTTCTGCGCTGATCTTGGCAAAGGTCTCGTTGCGCGTGCCGTACTTCTCCTGGTACTCCAGCCCCGCCCCGCCAAAGAGCTGGATCGCCATGGGCGCCTTCTGCCCCGGGTAGGCCAGTTCGGCCTCGTGCGTAAAGCGCTCCAGCGGCGCCGGCCGGTCGGGAAAGGCGTAGTCGAGCGCGCCGGGCGCCATCTGCTCAAAGCCCAACGCCAGCGCACATTCCACCACCCCTGCCTCGACCGCCTGCCGCGCCAGGTAGAGGGCAGTTGAGCCGGTCGAGCAGTTGTTGTTGACGTTAAAGATCGGGATGCCGGTCATGCCCAGCTCATACAGCGCCCGCTGGCCGCAGGTCGAGTCGCCATAGACGTAGCCAACGTAGGCGTGCTGGATCTGGTCGTAGCTTACTCCTGCATCGGCGAGGGCCAGGTTCGCAGCCTGGCCGGCCATGACCGGATACGGTTCGTTGGCGCCGGGCTTGACAAAGGGGATCATGCCAACGCCGGCGATAAGGGCACGCGGGGCCATTGCTCTTCTCCTTACAAAACTTCAACACTGTGCTTGGCAGCACTCTATCATACCCTCCTGAAAAATCGCATCTTGTTGATCGCACTGCATCATGGTTCAATAGGGGACCATGAGCGAACACAAATACTATTTTGAGGATATGGCGGTAGGCGCCACGGTAGATTTGGGCAAACGATCGGTGAGCGAAGAGGAGATCTTGCGCTTTGCGCGCGAGTTCGACCCGCAGCCGTTTCACATCGACCCGGAGGCGGCTGGGAACTCAATATTCGGGGGCATCATTGCTTCCGGCTGGCACACGTGCAGCATCACCATGCGGCTGCTGGTCGACGGCCTGCTGAGCCACTCGTCGAGCCTCGGCTCACCTGGCGTCGAGCAGATCCGCTGGGTCAAGCCTGTGCGTCCCGGCGACACGCTGCATGCGGTGCTCACCGTGCAGGAGGTGCGCCATGTCGCAAAGCAAGCCCGACCGCGGCACGGCGCGCATCCACATCGACGTGACCAACCAGGCCGACGAGTTGGTGATGTGGATGGAAAGCTTTGGGATGTTCGCCCGGCGGCCTGAATAAGCGTAGACGGGGGATGTAGGGGCACAAGGTCCGGCGGGAGACCAGAAACTGGTCTCGCAGAAACTCAGTTTCTGTCTTCCGCCGGACCTTGTGCCCCTACGCGATAGATGCGAAATCCTACTGCACGGTGACTTTCTGGTACACCGGGAACTGGTTGCCGTCCAGGTCCTCGACGATGAAACCGACCACGTAGTCGCCTGCGGCAGCGTCAAGTTCTTCCCATTTGACCGGCGCGTTGCCCAGCGTGATCGTCTCTCCGTCCTGCCAGCCTACCTGCTGGACCTTGCCGTTCTGGTCCAGGTCCAGCCACTTCTGCTGCACCGTGAAGGTGTCGCCGGGCTGGATTGTGACCTCCCACGGCGCCCCGGCCCCCTCGTCCTTGTTGAAGGCAAAGATCTGGCGCAGCACACCGTCGCGCAGGTACGCGCGGGCATGCAGCGGCGGGTCGCCGTTGGCAAAGGTGTAGGTGCCTTCCACCGTGTAGGTGGCCTGGTCGGCGCTGGCGCCGTAGGTCTGCGGGCGTGAGCAGCGCCTCAGCCGTCGTGTCGCCGTCCGTCAGGGCAAACGCCAGCGGCTCGAACTTGAACTGGACGTTGAAGCTGCCGTCCTCGGGCCAGACCGGATAGTAGACGCCGTCCTGCTCGCGCGTTTCGGGAGCCTCGAGGTAGTCCATGTCGACTACGTTGATCGAGTTCCCCTGCTCGTCGTAGTAACCGGTGAAGAAGTAGATATAGCCGATATCCTTGCCGTTGACCTCGGCGGTGAGCGTGATCGGCTTGCCCGGCGCCGTGTTCGTCGACGTAGCCTGGATCGGCCCTACCTGGATGGGCGTGGTGCCTGGTGCGCGGGTCACACCGGCTGGGATCGTCGGGCCTTTGGTCTGCGGCTCAAACTGCTTGCCGGTGTAGAAGTAGGCCAGGAACTCGTCCCACAGTGAGTTCTCGGCAAAGCGCCGCGCCACCGGTACATAGGACTGCGGGCCGGCGGCCGCATTGCCGTAGAGCTGCGAGTTGGGGAAGTAGATCGAAACGCCCGTCGAGCCGGGCTTGTTCGGCCCATGCTTCTCGGCGATGACTGCATTTTGAATGGCGGCGATCACGCCGTCGGCTGCCTGGCTGAGCGCCCCGCCGCCGCTAACCTTCTTGACCAGCCCGGCAAAGCTGCCGAGGTCGATGTAGGACGGCGGCACCTCCGAACCAAAGATGCTGGTGTACGACTGCGCATACTGGCGCGCCTTGGCCATGCCGCGCGGGTCCACCTGCTGGGCTGCAGCGGCAAAGTTGTTTACCGCATCGTTGAGTGCGGGGAGCTGGGCAAGGTCGAGCGCCGTCAGCGTTACATCTTGCGACATCTGGTCGGCAATCTGCGCCGCCGTCGGCCCGCCCAAAAGGTCGAGGAACGAACCGCGCGAGAGCATTTCGGCACGCGCCTTGTCGTCGAGGATGCGCTGGTCGCCGCTGATATAGGTGTCGACGATCGACTTGGACAGATCGGCGCCGCTGATGTCGGGGTTCTTGGTCAGCGTGTCGAGGAAGGCCGTATAGGCCCAGCCCAGCGCCGGCTCGGTCTCCTGCGAGGCCACCGCGTAGCGTGCGTAGGGCTCAAGGGCGTTGAAGACCTCCAGGTGCGACATCAAGCAGGCGTCCATGCCGATGATCTCGAACTTGTCGAGGCCAGTATCCCGTTGGATGGTGGCGAGCGCGTCGTCCAACTCCATCAGGTACAGGTCGTCGCCCATGGCTCGCGCCAGGGGAATGCCGCGTGGGCCCGAGCCGCCTGGGTTGGGATCGCTCCAGCCGCCCGGCCAGCCCATGCCGTGGTCAGACAGGATCAGCACGTACTTGTCGGCCGGGTACTTCTCCATGCCCCACTTGACGAAGTCGACCAGGGTGTTGCCGTCCGACATGTTGGCTTCACCCTTTTGCAGCAGCTGCGAATTCAAATTGTTGAGGTCTTGGTCGTTCTTGATGTAGTAGCGACGCGTGTCGTCCCAGTTGCCGTCCCCGCTGTAGGCACCCTTGTAGCGGTCGATCTGCGACACAATGTTGACCCGATCGGTCGAGCCGACACGCTCGGCCTCGTTCAGGTCGGTCATGATGTCCTTCTCAAGTACCTGGTCGTCGGCATCCTGGTAGAGGAGGACGGTCCACGTCTGGCCGGCCTTAGTGCCTGCACTGTCTGCGCTGCCTGCACCGCTCGCCTCGGCGGCCGGGCGGGGAGTCGCCGTTGGTGCCAGTGTCGGCACCTCGACCTGGATCGGGGCTTCTGTCGCTACAGCCTGCATCGGCGCTTCCGTCGCCACAGGCTGGCTGGCGACTTGGTCGCTGGGGGTGGCGCCACCATCGCTGCTGCCACCGCCGCCAAATCCTCTTAGCACGAGAAAGCCTATGACCAGCAGCACGACTATGGCCAGCCCACAGCCGCCGCCGGGGATCTGCATAGAGCCGCCCCCACCTGGCCGCGACCCACCGCTGTAGCTGCCGCCCGACGATCCGCCCCCGCCGCTGTAGCCACTGCCACCGCTGGAACCACCACCGCCACCCGACGGTGGCGGCGCGCTGCCGCCGCCATCGGTACGGCGACGCTGTGGGGCCTCGGCACGCTTGCGCGGGCCGGACTGCTCGGTTTTGCGCCGGCGCTCGACTGTTACGGTATCCTGATCAGCCATGACTGCTCCGTTCCACTTAGCAATTGCAGGGTTAGTTTGCGCTTTTGTCCCTATTGTACCCTGCTCGCCTCGTGCAGCAATCCATCTGAATGCAGCAATGCGTGTTAATTAGGGCCACTCCCCCTATTTCCGCCGGTATCTGCAAGCGCCAGCACCAGCCGGGAACGCGCAGCCGCGGGCCAAAGTGCGCGGGCACAGCCGGCGCCAACTCGATCTGGACCGTACAGCGGCAGAAACAGTTGCGGACATAAATAGGCTCCGTCGTTCGTAAGTGGGAATCGACAGGGCCTATTGTAGCACGTCCAGATTGCGGTCTCGATTACGAGGGCTGCACAAGCCGCGTCCCGTGCAGCCTTCGCCGAACGAATCGGTGCCCCTTACGCACGCTTCCTGCGCGAATAGAAGAAGCTCTGGATGCCGATAAAGACCAGCGTCAGCACGCCGATCACGATGCGCGTCCACCACGAGCTGAGGGTCCCATTAAACTGGAGGATCGAGATGATCGTGCCGGTAATCAGCACGCCAAACAGGGTGCCGATCACGTTGCCGACGCCACCCGTCAGCAGGGTGCCGCCGATCACGACCGCGGCAATGGCATCCAGTTCCATCGACGGCGCATACTGCCCATACCCTGAAAGCAGCGACACGCTCCACACGATGCCTGCCAGCGAAGCACAGAACCCGCTGAAGGCATAGACGGCGATCTTGGTGCGCCCCGCCGGCAAACCCATCAGCACCGCCGACTGTTCATTGTTGCCGATGGCGTAGATGGTGCGCCCAAAGCGCGTGAAGTAGCTCAGGTAGACGGCCACCACCAGCAGGATGGGGCCGACCAAGGCATAGACGTACACGTAAGACTTGGGCAGGAACGGAATCACGATGGGCGTGAGGCCCAGGGCCTTGTAGAACCCGTTTTCGATCGGGACAGCATTCAGGTCGATGATATAGGCCATGCCGCGGGCGAAATAGGCGCCCATCAGGGTCACGATAAACGGCTGCACCTTGAGATAGTGAATAATGCAGCCCAGCGTAAAGCCGAACAGCGTCCCCATCACCAGCATCGACGGCATGACCACCATCGGGCTCACGTTGTTTCTGAGCAACGCAGCTGACGCCACACTCGTGAGCGCGATCACGGCTGCCACCGACAAGTCGATCCCCTTGGTCAGGATCACCAGCGTCATGCCGATCGAAACGATGAGCAGGCTGGCATTGTTGATGAACAGGTTGAAAAACACCTGCGGCTTCTGCATCGCCGGATAGACCTGCCCGGCAATCACGTACGCCACGACAAAAATCGCCATGACGATGAGGAGCGGGGCGTTGTTATAGAGGAACCGTCTAGACCGCTGCGCCATCTTGAGGTCCTTTCCGCGCAAAGAGCCTGTTCATGAAACGGCGAGTGTAGTCGGAGTAGAGCAGAATCACGACGAGGACGAGCACCGCCTTGGCAGCCAACAGCGCCGCGGCCGGCACGCCAAAGGTGTACATGCTGATGGTGAAGGCCCAGATGACCAGGGCGCCGATCGCGCTGGCCAGCAGGGAAAACCGCCCGCCTGTCATCAACGTGCCGCCCAGCACAACCGCCAGGATGGCGTCCAGTTCATACCCGAGCCCGATGTTGTTGGCATCGGTGCTGTGGACGTAGGAGCTGAGGATCAGCCCCGCCACGCCGGCGCAGAAACCCGAGAACGTGTAGACCAGCAGCTTGACGTTCTGCTCGCTGATGCCGCTGTAGTAGGTCGATTTTGAGTTGATGCCCACCGACTCGACAAACAGACCCGTCGCCGTGCGCCGCACCCCCATCCAGGCCAAGGTGAGGACGAGGGCCACAATATAGACCGACACGGGCAGCCCCAGGATGAACCCGTTGCCAAACCAGAAGTAGGGCGTGTAGTAGATCGTCATGATCTGCCCGTTGGTGATCAGCTGGGCAATGCCGCGGCCGGCGACCATCAGGATGAGCGTGGCGATCATCGGTGGGATCCTGGCGCGGGAAACCAGGAGTCCATTCCAGAGCCCGCAGGCAGTGCCTGCCGCCAGGCAGACCAGCACGATGATCGGCAGCGGCGTATTGGTGGCATCCTTGGTCAAGATGTCGTTGGTGATCAGATGTGTCCCAGGGCCGGATTGATCAACACGGTGGCGAGCGCCGCCGAGATCGCGATGACGGCGCCGACGGACAGGTCGACGCCGCCGGTGGCGATCACCATCGTCATGCCGATGGCAACCAGCATCAGCGGGGCGCCATCGTTTACCACGTCGATGAGGTTGCCGAAGAGATGGCCGTCCAGGATGCCGATCTTAAAGAAGCCGGGCGCAAATATGGCGTCGAACAGGAAGATGATCCCCAGCGCCACCAGCGGCCAGAACAGCTGGCTTTCACGCATACGTGTGAACAGTGGTGTCTTTTTCACTGTGTGCCTGCCATCGTTTGGATGAGGGTTTGGTCGCTTACATCGCCGGCATACTCGGCAGCTTTCTTGCGGTCGCGCATCACCACGATGCGGTGGCTGGTACGCAGAACTTCTTCCAACTCGGAGGAGATGAAGAGAATTGACTTGCCTTCGTCGACGAGATCGAGCACCAGCCGCTGAATCTCGGCCTTGGCGCCGACGTCGATGCCGCGCGTAGGCTCGTCCAGAATGAGCACGTGCGGGTCGGTGGCCAGCCAGCGTGCCAGGATAACCTTTTGCTGGTTGCCGCCGCTCAAGTTCTTGACCAGCTGCTCGGGTGAAGGTGTGGCAATGCCCAGCAGATCAATATAGCGCTGGGCGATTTCGTTCTGCTTCTGAACGTTCAAATACCTGATCCAGCCATTGCGGGCCTGCAGGGCCAGGATAATGTTCTCGCGAATCGTGAGGTCCCCGACAATGCCTTCTGCCTTGCGATCTTCCGGGCACAAGGCTACGCCGTTGCGCAGCGACTCACGCGGCGAAAAGTGCTCGACCTCCTGGCCGTTGATCACCAGTGTACCGGTGTCGGGGCTGTCGATCCCAAAGATGAGTTCCGCCAGTTCCGTACGGCCGGAGCCCAACAGGCCGGCCAGGCCAACCACCTCGCCGACGTTGATGTCCAGATCGACGGGCTCCAACGCGCCCTTGCGGCCCAGGCCTTTCGCTTCGACCCAGCGCTTGTTTTCCATGCGCCTGTTCTTCCCTGGCCTTTGCTTTTGACACCTCGACCAGGTCGGTCAGGCTGCGCCCAAGCATCTTGGCCACCAGTTCGACGCGCGGCAGTTCGGCGGTCACATAGGTGCCCACCAGCCGCCCGTTGCGCAGCACCGTGATCCGGTCCGACACCTGGTAGACCTGGTCAAGAAAATGGGTGATAAAGATGATGCCGAGACCGTCACTCTTTAGCTTCGCCATCACGTCAAAAAGGCGGTTCGCCTCGTTGTTGTCCAAGCTGGAGGTAGGTTCGTCGAGAATCAGCACCTTGGCCGACAGCACCTCGAGCGCACGCGCGATCGCCACCATCTGCTGGATGGCGACGGAATAATCGCCCAGCGGCTGGCTCACGTCGACGTCGATCCCCAGGCGTTTGAGGGCCTGGCTCGCCTGGGCGTTCATTTTGCGCCAGTTGATGCTGCCGATGCGGCGCCGCGGCTCATGGCCGAGCAAAATGTTCTCGGCGACCGAGATATTCGTGCAAAGATTGATCTCCTGGTAGACCGTGCTGATGCCCAGTTCCTGCGACTGCTGCGGCGAGCGAACCTGCACGGTCTGGCCGTCCAACACAATCGTGCCGGCATCCGCATGCTCGGCGCCGGTCAGCACTTTGATCAGGGTAGATTTCCCTGCCCCATTCTCCCCGACCAGGGCATGGATCTCCCCGCGGCGCAAGGCAAAGTCCACATTCTCCAGCGCATTGACGCCGGGGAACGTCTTGGAAATGCCCGTCATGGTTAAGAGAAAGTCGTTGGTCTCTGGCACAGGGCATGCCTCTCTCTTGCGGTTTCCAGGTTGCTTTTAAGAGGGGCGACGCTGCTGGCGTCGCCCCTCTTGAGAAATAGCGACTGATGTGCCCTGAGCTTCCCGGGAACCCAGGCACAAACGAGCTGGGGCTAGTACTGGCGGGTCGGCAGCAGTTCGGCGGCCTTGTCAGGATAGAAGACGCTCTCGTTCGTGAGCTGTTCCTTGACCACTTCTTCGCCATTGGCCAGCTTCAGCGCAATATCCAGCACCTGCGGCCCCAGCAGCGGGTTGCATTCGACGTCCGCCTGGATCCAGCCGTCCACCATGGCCTGGAAGCCACCGCGCGTGCCGTCGACGGAGATGATCTTCAGATCGCCGGGCTTCAGGCCGGCAGCCTTGACGGCCTCGATCGCGCCGATGGCCATGTCGTCGTTGTGGATGAAGGCGCCGTCGATCTGGTCGGCATACTTCTTGAGGAAGGCTTCCATCACGGGCTTGCCTTCGGCACGGGTGAAGTTGCCGGTCTGCGAGTCGATAATCTCGATGTTGGGGTTGAGTTTCTCGCGGAAGCCCTGGGCGCGGCCGACTGCGGCGCCGGAACCTGTCGTGCCGCTCAGTTCGACGATCTTGCCGCCGTCGGGCAGCAGCTTGTTCATTTCTTCGGCGGCGCGCTGGCCTTCAACGACCATGTCCGAGCCCAGGTGCGCGGCATACAGAGACGGGTCGGCCGTCACAGAGCGGTCGACGACGATGACCGGGATACTGGCATTCTTGGCTTCGGTCAGGACGGCGTCCCAGCCAGTTTCCACCACTGGCGGCAGCGCAATGACGTCCACACCCTGCTGGATGCAGCTGCGGATGGCAGAGATCTGGTTTTCCTGCTTCTGCTGGGCGTCGGAGAACACGAGCTGCTTGATGCCCAACTTCTGCGGCGGTTTCCTTCATCGACGCGGTGTTGGCAGTGCGCCAGTCACTTTCGGCGCCAAGCTGTGGGAAGCACACGACGAGGTCCTTAAATGTCTTGGCGCCTGCAGCGGCAGGCTGGGCAGCAGCAGCCTGGCCCTGCGGCGCGGTCGCGGCGGGCGCGGTGCAACCTGCCAGCACGGCAATAATAAGCACGATTGCCAGGCAAAGAGTAACTCTTGAGGCCTTCATAAAACCCTCTCTTCACTATTAAATTGACGTACACGGAATTCGTTGAGGGGTGCATTTCTCCCGGGAAGAGAATGTAGTGACCTTCGACGCCAGTATACACCTAAAACGTTTTAATCGTCAATAGGCAAAAACGTTTTAACGCATGCGTCGTACTGAAGCTTGACGTTCGCGTCAGCCGCCAAGTTCGAGACACATGCGTCCGTGATGGTACGGGCACTCCCACGGGCCGACCTTGTACTGGCCCGGCAGCGGCTTGCCGGCAGGGTCCAACACCTTGAACCACTCGCCGTACTTGCGATCGACAAACTGGTCACAGATGACCTGCCAGCAGCCCAGCGCTGCGGCCAGCAGGCGTTCGTCCCCGCTGAGTTGGAAGGCATTGTAGAACCCCACGACGCCCTCCGCCTGCGCCCACCAGTGCTTGGTGGCATCGACACTGCCATCCTCTCGCCGCTCGTACATGACGCTCCCATCTGCCGCAAGTCCCCCGGTGCAGACGGCCTGCGCCATGGCCACCGCCTCGAGGCGCACACGCTGCAGCAGCACCGGATCACCCAGGAGTTCGGCAGCCTCGACAAGCAGCCAGGATCCCTCGATGTCGTGCCCATAGGAGATATGGTCCGGCATGGCATGCCAGGCATCGTCAAAGAAGAGCCGGAAACGATGGGCGCCGCCTTCAAGCACCTGCTCCAGGAAGATCCCAAGCAGTTCGCGGAGACGGCTGCGCAGCAGCGAATCGTTCCACGCCCGCAGCAGGTTGCTGTACCCCTCAAGGATGTGCAGCAGGGTGTTCATCGACTTGCGGCAGTTGGGTTCCTTGTCGCTCAACCGCATGTCGGCCAGCGCATCCCACGCCGGCCCGCAGCCCTCTATGTAGCCGCCATATACGGGATCGTGAGCGTGTCGTTCGAGCAGGGAAAACAGCGTCTGCGCTAGGGCCAGGCTCTGCTCGTCACCCGTCGCCAGGTGGTATTCGGCCAGCCCGTAGATTGCAAACGCCTGGGCATAGCTGTGCTTGCGTGCGCTCACGGGCTGCCCCATGGCGTCGATCTGCCAGTAAATGCCGCCGTGCTGCCTATCCCAGAACGGGCCGGTCAGGTAGGCAAAGGCGTGCTGCGCCATGGCCAGATACTCGGGCCGGCCAAAGCGGCGGTAGGCTGCCGCATAGGTCCACAGGATGCGGGCGCAGACGACGCCTGACCGCGGCACCTCGTTGTGGACAACCAGGTCATCCGTGAGCGCGCCGACGAAGCCGCCGCTGGGATCCACGGCATATTCGATCCAGAACGGCAGTATATTGGTTTGCAGTTCATCTTCCACCGCGCCCCGCCAGTCTGCCGGCGGCTGGCTGGCGGGGCTGGGCCGGCGGGGTGCCGACCGCCGGCCCGGGGAGCGCAAGGATGGCTTTTCTGCCATTACAGCTCGTTGTTTGCCTTGAGCCACGCCAATACTTCGTCTACCTGGCAGAAGGCAAGGCCGGTGACAGTATCGGCCGCCCCATAGTAGAGCGCGATGCGCCCTGTCGCAGCGTCGGTCAGCGCCGCGCAGGGGAACGCCACATTGGGCACGTCGCCCACGCACTCATACAGCGTCTGCGGCGACATCAAGTACGGTCCCCCGCGGTAGATGACCTTCCACGGCTGGTCGAGGTCCAGCAAGGCGGCGCCATAGCTGTAGACAAAACCGTTGCAGGAGGTCAGCACGCCGTGATAGAAGAGCAGCCAGCCTTCGCGCGTCTCAATGGGCGTGGGGCCGGCGCCGATCTTTGTTGACTGCCAGCCCCCCTTCGTGCCCATAACCCAGCGATGATGGCCCCAATGCTCCATGTCCGGGCTTTCACTATAAAAGATGTCGCCGAAGGGCGTATGGCCGTTGTCGCTGGGCCGGCTGTACATCGCAAACTTGCCCCGAATCTTGCGCGGGAAGAGTACACCGTTGCGGTTGAAGGGCAGGAAGGCGTTTTCGAGCTGGTAGAAGGTCTCGAAGTTATAGCGTGTAGGCCAGGCCGATCGTGGGGCCGTGATACCCATTGCACCAGCTCACATAATAGCGGTCCTCGATCCAGCAGACGCGCGGGTCGTAGCGATACTGCAGCTTCGTGACCTCCGGGTCACCAAGCATGTCAATCGTCCGGGGATTGATCTCCCAGTGAATCCCATCCTTGGAGCGGCCGGCATGAATGTCCATGTGGCGGCGCTTGTCGTCACAGCGAAAGACGCCGGCATACGCCCCTTGGAACGGGACGACGGCGCTGTTGAAAATGCTGTTGGAAGTCGGGATCGCATCGCGCGGAATGATCGGGTTGGCGGAGTAACGCCAGACGACATCGGAGGAACCGGTAGGACGGTCTTCCCAGGGGAGATTGGGCAGGTTGGCGCCCAAAATGGTCGATTGCGACACGGCGTGCTTTCCTTTCAGAATCAAGTATGTAGATCGTTTGAAGTTTCGGTGTGCAGCAAGCACGGCACCGCCGGCTTTGTGAACTGCGCGCGCGGCATGTACACTGTCCGTCTACCATTATTCCATGCAAACGGGGAGGAGAGAATATGGCCACAACCCAAGAACGCGTCGCGATGATCGACAAGATCCGCCGGCTGCCGGAGCAAATTGAGTACCTGGTCGGCGTGCTGTCGCCCGAGGAACTGGCAGGCAAGTTTGTCGCAGGAGAGTGGTCCGCAGCCCAGAACGTCCATCACCTGGTTGACTCCCACATGAACAGCTACGTGCGCTGTCGGCTGATGGTGACTGAGGAAGAACCCTACCTCAAGCCGTACGATCAGGACCGCTGGGCCGCGCTCCCCGATGCCGAGGACCCTGACGTTTCTGCCTCAGTGCAAATCTTGCGCGGCATGCATATGCGTTGGGTCAAGTTCTGGGAAACCTTGCCGGCCGAAGCCTGGCAGCGCACAGGCTCGCACCCCGAGCGCGGGCTTGTGACGCTTGAGGACCAATTGGTGCTCTATTCCGGTCACGGCGAAGGCCACGTCGATCAGATCCGCCGCACGGTGGGCGCGCAGTACAGCGCGCCGCCTGCGTCCTTAGACGAACTGCTGGCGCGCATCGACCGCGAGTGGGCGCGTCTCAACGGGCTGATTCGCCGCATGACACCCGAGCAGATGACGACGGGTATTGACGGCGGCTGGTCGCCCAAGGATCACCTGGCGCACGTGACGGCCTGGGAGCGCTACCTGATCGGTTCAGTAATAGGCGGGCGTCCCAGCCACGAAACCTTTGGCATAACGAAAGAGCAAGCTGAGAGCTGGGACATCGACCAGGAAAATGACTTCTTGATGCAGCAAAGCGCCGGCAAGAGCCTGGCCCAGGTGATGGACGAGTTCCACGCCGTACACGAACAGGCGATCGCCGCTGTCAGGGGCATCGACTTTGCCGATTGGGCCGCCCGCACGATCGAGTGGGACGGGCAGCATCGTCCTGCCCTCAACTGGATCGCAGGCAACTGCTACGACCACTACCTGGAACACTGGCAGTGGCTGCCGGTCGTCTAGAAGGATTTTGGACCCGGCCGGCGGATGCGCCGGCCGGGTCAAAAATCGCGACTTTACGCGTCTGCAAATCTGCATACAATGACCAGCCAACCAATGTTCGTTGGGGCGCCGGCGGGATTGGGCACCGGCGGAGTTGTGATGGAGATGTATGCACGACAGTGGAATGCACGACAGTGCCAGTTTGCACGAGTTTGCGCGCATTGGCGAGGTAGCGGAAACAACCACCCAGTTGCTGTCGCTCGGCTTGCAGCATCGTACGACCTTTGCCGGCAAGCCGCGGGAGAAGCCACGCAAGATCGATCCGGTTGAGCAGTATCGTGCTCCAGCAGGCGCGTGACTTGATGGCCCAAGTACGCGAAGGCTTTGTGTTTTCCGTGCGCAGCACGCAGGCACCCAGCAAGGCGGAGCTGCGTTTCCTGCTGGAGCGCGTACTGCACGACTGGGGCGCACTGAGCGAGGAGTTGGGACTCGCAGGTAGGTCCCGTAGAAGGAGGACCTGCAGGTCAGGCAAGTGGCGGCCATGCCGAACGCCAGCGCCTGGAGCGCCTGCGCTACCAGCTGCTGGCCTTTGGCATGGCCGCCACGGCCCTCGGCAGCCTGCCACGCACGCCGTCGGAGGAAGTCACCTTTCCCTACAGCTACGGCAAGCCGCCCACCTACTGCGATATCCCGGCGCCCGCCACGCCCGCCGCCATGCTCCAGCGCATCGAGGAGCTTGAGACGATGCTCTGGAAGCTCATGGCCTCTGACCTGCAGGAGTTGGTCAACCACTCCTATGGCCCACTGCGCCGTACCTACGGCTTCTTCGAAGTCAGCGCCCGCCTCGCCAACCAGGAAGCACGCCGCTTCGGCATCAAGCGCACGCAGCGTCACCATGTCCCCGGGACCTTGAAGCGAACGCCTGCGGTCGCCGGTCCCGGGACATTACCCCCGCACATTTTTGACGCCCGCGCCCCGTCTGCGTTACCATGCCCCGGTCAATCGATGACGGTAGAAAGAGCTTGACCATGGACGCGCTGACACAAGAAAAGATCGACCGCTGCCCCCCTGCCCTACAGGAGATTGTCGAGCAGTTCCGCGAGGCGACCCCGCGTGAGCGGATGGAACTGCTGCTGGAATTTTCCGACAGTCTGCCGCCGCTGCCTGAACGCCTGCAGGCGCGCCGTGACCAGATGGAACAGGTCCACGAATGCCAGGCGCCGGTCTTCCTCTTTACCGAGTTGGAGGAGGGCCAGGTGCACTTTTACATTGACATTCCGCCTGAATCGCCCACGATTCGCGGCTACGCGTCAATCCTGCTCGAAGGCTTTGCCGACGCCTCGCCCGAGGATATCCTCGCCACGCCTGACGACACCTATATGCTGCTGGGACTCGCCGAAGTGATTACGCCGCAGCGCGTGCGCGGGCTGCATGCACTGCTTGGATATATGAAGAAACAGGTCCGCAACCTGCTGTAGTTCTCGCCGATTTCAAATCGTTTCAACTTAACAAACACCAACCACCACCAGCCGCCGCAACACAAGGCCGTAGAGGGAGACCTTATGAAGGGGATTCGTTGGCTATTGCTCTTTTTTCCCGTTGCCGTTGCAGCGGAGTTTCTGCATTGGGGCGAAATGGTGATCTTTGTCACCGCCGCGCTGGCTATTATTCCTATTGCGGGGATCTTGGGCGAAGCGACCGAGGCACTGGCCGCCAAGACAGGACCGCAGATCGGTGGCTTGCTGAATGCCAGCCTTGGCAATGCTGCCGAACTAATTATCACACTGGTGGCGATCCGGGCCGGCTCAATCGAATTAGTGCGTGCGTCGATTATCGGCTCGATCCTGGGCAACCTTCTCTTTGTCCTGGGCCTCAGCCTGTTGTTGGGCGGATTCAAACATGGTATCCAACGCTTTGACCGCAGCCGCGTGACGGTAGATGCCACGCTCACAATCCTGGCGGCAATCGTGATCAGCATCCCTTCCTTTTTTAGCCAGGCAATCGAACCGGACTTCTGGCGCGTCGAGTATTTGAGCTTGACCACGGCCGCAGTCGTGTTAGTGCTGTATGTGCTGAGCATTATCTACACGTTGCGGCTGCCGCAAAAGGAAGCGGAACACGGTGTCGGCGAGGCATTGACCGCACGAAGCGCCGCCCTGGAGCACGAGCCGCGCCCTGGTGATCATGGTGCGTCGGCGGTAGTTGGGTTGGCCGTCATGAGCGAATTCCTCGTCGGTTCGCTGGATGCTGTGAGCGAGACATTTGGGCTTAGCGAGTTCTTCGTCGGTATTATCCTCGTGCCGATCATCGGTAACGTTGCCGAGCACCTGGTAGCAGTACAGGTGGCAATGAAAAACCAGATGGATCTTAGCCTCTCCATCGCCCTCGGTTCTAGCCTGCAAATTGCGCTGTTTGTCGCGCCTGTTCTGGTCTTTGTCTCGCTCGCCATGGGCCATCCAATGACCCTGGAATTCAACAACTACGAGGTCATTGCCTTGTTTGCGGCTTCCCTTGTCGGCGCATTTGTGGCGCTGGATGGGAGGTCAAACTGGTTGGAAGGCTCCATGCTGCTGGCCGTGTACGGCATTTTGGCACTTGGATTCTACTTCTTGCCCAACACCGTGCGGTAGACGCCTATGTCCCCGGGACCGGCGCACGCAGGCGTTCGCTTGAGGTCCCGGGGACATTCCCACCCTCAATCGTTCAAATCCATGACATTCGTCCCTCCAATTGCCTGACATGCACGTATTGTGCCTCAGGCACATCGCATGTACGCTGGAGGTTGGTTCACAACCCGCACCGGATTGCGTATTGAAAGTGAGAACGAAATGTCGAGTTTAAAACAGGATTCATTGGATTATCATGCCCACGGAAGACCAGGTAAGCTGAAGATCACGGCGACGAAGCCGATGGATACCCAGCGCGATCTGTCGCTGGCTTACTCGCCTGGCGTTGCATACCCCGTGCTGGCGATCGCCGATGATCCCGAGCTTGCTTATGACTACACTGCCAAGGGCAACCTGGTGGCCGTCATCAGCAACGGCACCGCCATTCTTGGCCTGGGCGACCGCGGCCCGCTGGCCGCGAAGCCGGTGATGGAAGGCAAGGCCGTCCTCTTCAAGCGCTTTGCCGACGTCGACGTGTTTGACATTGAAGTCAACTCCAAGAGCATCGACGAGATCATTCTGTTTGGCCAGATGATTGCCCCCACCGTCGGCGGCATCAACCTGGAAGACATCAAGGCGCCCGAGTGCTTCTACATCGAGCGCGAGCTGCAGAAGCGTGTCGACATTCCCGTCTTTCACGACGACCAGCACGGCACGGCCATCATCTCGGGCGCCGGCCTGATCAATGCACTTGAACTGGTCGGCAAGAAAATGGAGGACGTCAAGATCGTGCTCAACGGCGCCGGCGCCGCGTCGATTGCCACCGCCGACCTGTACCTTGCGCTTGGGGCCAAACCCGAGAACTTTATCATGTGCGACAGCAAGGGGGTCATCTACAAGGGTCGCACGGCCGGCATGAACGAATTCAAGGAAAAGTACGCCGTCGAGACCGACGCACGCACGCTGCAAGAAGCGCTCGTGGGCGCCGATGTCTTTATCGGCCTCTCGGTCGCCAACTGTGTTACGCGTGACATGGTGCGCGGCATGGCCAAGGATCCAGTTATCTTTGCCATGGCCAACCCGGACCCCGAAATCACCTACGATGAGGTGAAGGCAGCCCGCCCGGACTGCATCTTCGGCACGGGCCGCAGCGACTATCCGAACCAGGTCAACAACGTGCTGGGTTTCCCCTTCATCTTCCGCGGCGCGCTGGACGTGCGCGCCCGGGCCGTCAACATGGAGATGAAGCTGGCCGCCACCAAGGCCCTGGCGGCACTGGCAAAGGAAGATGTGCCTGACAGCGTGATCCGCGCCTATGGGCTCACCGATCTGCGCTTCAGCCGCGAATACATCATTCCTAAGCCGCTGGACCCGCGCGTGCTGATGTGGGTGGCCCCGGCCGTGGCCAAGGCCGCCATCGATACCGGCGTGGCGCGCCGCGAGCTCGACATGAATGACTACATGAACCAGTTGTCGGCCCGCCTTGGCAAGAGCGCGCAGATGATGCGCCTGCTCGAACTCAAGGCGCGCAAGGCGCCGAAGCGCATCGTTTATGGCGAAGGCGAGCACAACAAGGTGATCCGCGCCGCCTTTGAAGTCATGACCACTGGCATTGCCACGCCCGTTCTCTTGGGTCACGAAGAGGAGATCCGTGCCGAAATCAAAAAGTTGGGCCTGGATTTCGCGCCGGAGATCGTGGATCCGATGCGCTCGGCCAAGCGCGCGGAGTATGCCCAGGCATTTTATGACAAGCGCGCCCGCAAGGGCGTCACGCTGGCCCGTGCCGGCGACCTGATGCGGCAGAGCACCTACTTTGGCCCGATGATGGTCGAAGCGGGGGATGCCGATGCCTTTGTGGCCGGCCTGACCTATAACTATGCCGAAGTGCTGCGGCCGGCAATGCAGTGCATCGGCGCCACGCCCGGGCGGCTGGGTCAGCGGCGTCTATGTCATGCTGGTGCAGGACAAGATCTACTTCTTCACCGACGTGACGGTCATCATCGACCCCGATGCCGAGCAGTTGGCCGCCATCGCGCTCAACGCCGCCGAGTTGGCCAAGCTGCTCGACGTCGAGCCGCGTATCGCCATGATCAGCTTCTCGAACTTTGGCAGCACGCCTGACGTGCGCCAGGAACGCGTCCGTGCGGCAGCTGAGATCGTCAAGGCGCAGCGCCCTGACCTCCAGGTCGACGGCGAGATGCAGGCCGATGTGGCCGTGACGCCCGAGTTGATGGACCGCCATTACCCGTTCAGCAAGGTGCGCGACGCCAACATCCTGGTCTTCCCCGGCCTGGCCTCCGCCAACTCGTCGTACAAGCTGCTCAACCGCCTGGGCGGCGCCGAGGCAATCGGCCCGATCCTGGTCGGCATGAACAAGCCGGTCCACGTCCTCGCCACCGGCGCCGACGTGCGTGACATCATCAATGTCACCATCATGGCCGTGGTGGATGCGCAGGCGCGCTAGCCATCACACATAGACAAAAGCGGGCACGAAGTCGAGTGACTTCGTGCCCGCTTTTTCATCCGGCCAGCGGCAGCACTGTGTGCAGCATGTACTGCCAGCTGCCGTCACTCTTTTGATAGCCCGTAAACAATCCGAGTTCGCGTGCAGTAAAGGCACTGGGCAACACGACATCAGCACATGTGGCAAAGATCGTCTTATAGGTCTCTGCGCTTGCGCCGCCCATCGCCACGGTCATGTGAAAATGATACGCGTCGCCGTCAAAGTCGGCCTGCACGTCGCCAAAGACAGGCGGCAGTTCGCGGTTGAGCCGGTTGTGTAGTTCGCGCAGCGCCGGTGTCTCGCGCACATCGATTCCCAGCACATTCTCCCAGACGTATAGACCGCGCAGTTCGATCGACAGCGGTGGGATGGAGGCCGCGAAGCGCGCCATAAATACCTCCATATCCGCCAGCCGATCGCCGATTTCGCACGGCTGCTTGAGCGAGATGTGGGCAGGGTACGCACGCGCCATCAACCCCGTCTGCCAGCGCTGGTTGATGTCCCAAGCAAGCTGATTGACGGCGTTCTCGATAGTACGATCGGTAAGAAGGGCAAGACCGGCTCTCATGTTGATAGAGTATAGGCGAATGCGTCAAAATTCGCCGGCAACCACCGCAGCCGGTTGTCCATCCCGACGCCGTTCTCGGCATTCAAGGTTCGGCCCGTATTGACCGCAGGCGGAGCTAAACTTACTTTAACGCATCAAGTGCGCGGAACCACGACGAGACGAGCGGCAGATACAGCTTGTCATAGCGTGTAAATGGAAAGCGCGGGTGGTCGATCTCCGCAAAGAGCGTCGATGGCCGCTTCCCCGCAATGATCTCGCCTACCTCCTTGCCTAGGTAGCCGGCAATCGCCACGCCGTGCCCGGCATACCCGTAGGCATAGTGAATGCCCTCGACGCGGCCCGCATGCGGCATCAGGTCAAAGGTAACGCCGAGCTTCCCGGTCCATGTGTGGGTAACGATGGCGCCGGCCAGCTGTGGGAATACCTCGACCATACGCTGGCGCATCATCCGCGCGCTCTCCGCCAGGTCGAGATTCGTAGACAGGTTGTGGCGACCACCAAACAGCATGCGCCCATCCGGTGTCAGGCGGAAGTAGTTGAGAAAATTCTTGCTGTCGAAGAACATACGCCGCTGCGGGCTGATTTCCGCCTGCTGCGCCGGCAGCAGGGGTTCGGTGACAATGATGTAGCTGCCGATGGGGAAGATGCCTTGGCGCAGTGCCGGCACGAAGTTCGACGTGTAGCCGTTAGTCGCGATCAAGAGTTCGCGGCACTCAAGCATGCCCCGGCTCGTACCCACATAGAAGCCACCCTGGCGCCGGGCGACACCTGTCACCTGCGCACGCTCTACCAGCATAACCCCGCGACGGGCCGCTGCCTGGGCCAGGCCAAACACATACTTGGCTGGGTGCAGGGCCCCACTGCGCCGGTCGGCCAGCCCGCCAAAAAACTCAGCCGTGCCGATCTCCGCCTGCTGCTGATCTTTACGTCACGAGCCAGGCATCCTCATAACCCAGCGTGCTGCGCATCCATTCCAGTTCGTGCGCCATGGCCGTGTAGTGCTTCGGCTTGGCTGCCAGCAGCACATGACCGGTACGTGCGAAATCGCAGCTGATTTGCTCCTCTGCCAGCGTGTACTCCAGGTGATCGATCGCAGCCAGCGACCACTCCCAGAATTGGCGCCCCAACTCTGCGCCGTAGCGTTCGAAGACGAGCGGCATCTCCATCTTCATGCCGGTCAAGGCCATGCCGCCGTTGCGGCTGCTAGCACCCCAGCCAACGGTCTCCTGGTCTAACACTGCCACATCGGCCCCTGCTTTACGCAGGGTGATGGCCGCATGCAGCCCCGTGTAGCCACTGCCGACGACTGCCACGTCTACTTTGTCGGGCAGTTCGCTGCTGGGCAGGTCGGACGGGCGCGGATAGTCGTCGGTCCAAAAATTACTCGTGTTCATCGCGTCACGTCTCCAGGTGCAGATCGTCGATTTCCATCCACTGTGTCTCAGATTTTGCCACAAGCCCATAGCGGAGGCGGCCCGCCGGATGTACTGCCAAATATTGATTGTCGAGCCAGATCACCAGGCCAAGCGGCCCGCGTGGTGCCGAGGCCGCCAGCACGCGGCGCCCGTCAACCAGAAACGTAGCCATCTGTGATCCCCACTCCAGGACATACTCGTGCCATGCGCTCATGCCGCCGGCTAACACCTCTTCGCCAAGCAGCTGCTCAGCAATCCGAAATCTTCGTTCGAAGAACGGCCACAGGCGACGGTAAATCCCCACCTTGCGCATCAAAGGCATCGCCAGCCCGGCCAGCGGCAGCGCGGTCAGGGCGACTGGTCGCAGTGCGTCCAGTGCCGCGGCCTTCCAACCGTACCCCGGCGTGTTCACTGCCAGCCGCATGTCCGAGGGCGGCGCCGCATAGAAGAACCACAGCGCGCGCGGCAGCATAGGCAGCGCGTAAGTCGGTCATCAAGAAAGGATCATTCCAGAAACCAAACCCGGCCGTGCCGGACAGCACCCCGGCAGCGTGCGAGAAACGTGCGCGCAACGCCAGGCGCAGCGGCGGTCGGTGCGGAAATCTACGGCGCGGCAGGCCTTGATAGTCGTCAATCTGAGCATTGCAGTACTTGGCGCCCGTCAATGGCGGGTTGACGAAGCGCAGGCCGCCTGCCGTGCGCAACACTCCCCCACCATTAACACACAAGGTATTGGGCATCATGGCAGTTCGGCAACCAGGACCGGGACTTCAGCCCAGCCGACAACTTCATGGAACCATGTCACTTGAAAGCCTGCCCTCTCCACCTGCTGGGCGATCCGTGCCAGGACACTGGCAGGCGGGTCAGCGTAAAAAATCGGCAGCATGCGACGCAGCCGGTTGTCACGGGCTCGCACCCACAGGCCGGCGACGACAAGCCGGCCACCCGTATCCAACACACGGGCACATTCAGCCAAGGTGTGGGGATCTAGGATATAGGGCGCAGGAAACGTAGCGGCTACTGTGTCAAAGCACTCGGCGGCGAAAGGCATAGCGGCAGCGGATCGCCTGAATGCGCGGTGCTGACTGCCCATTCGCCGCCAGGCGGCGAAGCGCAACGGCCTGCATGTGCGACGACAGTTCCAAGCCCTTAACCTGAACTGCCTCCAGTCTGGCCAGTTCGGCCAGCAGTTCTCCGGTGCCGAAGCCGATCTCAAGCACACGTTGGCCCTTGATATGTGGCAGCACACTGCGCCGCCATGCCGGCCAGGCGCCCGCGCTTACCAAACGGCTGATTGTGTCATAGCCAGGGGCAAACTCATGGTAAAGGCGTTCGCACGCCCATAGGTAAAGGGCTCGAAAGATGGTCGATCCCCATCCTGCAGGCTGTGCTATACTGGTTGTACCATTCAATGATACGGTTTCAACCTCATTTGTTACACATTTGGCGCTCGATCTGACGCGCTTGTGCATGATACAACAGCGTCAGGGAAATCAGCACGCCCACGCTGCTCGATGAGCTGCCCCCAATACCATATCGCTGTTGTATTCTGCCTTCAAGTTCCAGGGAGTCCTGTTATGAAGCAAAAGGCACACCCGCGCTATTCGCATGCTGCGGCTCATGCTGCCGCTCTTTCTTTTCATCTTTGGCTGTTTCACCCCTACGCCACCGCAGCCCGCCGGTCCTACGCCTGACGAGGCCCATGTGGCGATCTTGGGCGACGTCGACCACCTGGCGCCCGGCAGCCAGGCCAGCTTCCTGGTTCAGCCGCGCGCGCCCTACTCCATGCAGCGTTGGCCCGACGCCACCGTTGAGGTCTACCTGAATGCGCCTGATGGCAGCAGCCGGGAGCTCTTCAGCGGTACCACCGGGCAAGATGGTATCGCCAACGTCAGCTTCACCGTCCCCACCGACCTGGCTGATCCACAGCAGGTGCTGGAGATACGGACGCAGCTTCCACACAACGAAAACGGCTACACGCCGTCGGATGAGCAGCTTCCAGACCTATCGCGATGTATACGTAGGTCGTACCTATAACGTGCTCGCCTCCACCGACAAGCCCGTCTACCAGCCCGGCCAGGTGATCCACATGCGCGGCCTGGCACTCGACACCCTCGACATGCAGGCCGCCAAGAGCATGACGATGACGCTCACAGTCGCCGATCCCGAGGGCAACAAGCTGCTCCGCCAGGACCTCACGACGAGTGATTATGGCATTGCCAGCATCGACTTCCCGCTCGATACGCATGCAGCCAGCGGTGACTACACCATTACCGCGGAGATGGGCCCCACGGTCAGTTCACGCAGCGTCGAAGTCAAGCCCTACAGCCTGCCACGCTTCGAGGTTACGTTCCATCCAGACAGCACCTTCTACCTGCCGGGCCAGGCGGCCACCGGGTCGGTCGAGGCAAAGTACTTCTTTGGTAAGCCGGTAGCGGATGGCGCAGTGTCGATTCGCGGCACGCTCGACGACGGCCGCGGTGAACGCACGGTTGTCGAGCTCGACGGCAAGACCGATGCCGATGGTCACTACGACTATTCGTTCCTCGTCCCCGACAGCCTCCAGGGCAAGCTCGATAACAAAAGCGTCGACATCGACCTCCAAATCACTGTGGCCGACACGGCGGGCCACAGTGAGAGCGTCGACGACAATGTCACAGTCGCCGAGAAGGCGCTGCTGATCGACGCCATTCCCGAGTCAGGCCGGCTGCGCCGCGGGATCGACGACCTCGTCTACCTCGACGTCACCTACCCCGACGGCGTGGCTGCGCAGGCTGTGCTGACCGTGACCGATACCTATAGCGAGACCTTCCACGCTGTAACCGACGCCTATGGCCAGGCAGTGATCACGCTTACCACTCCCAACGACGGCTTGACCTCACTGGTTGTAACGGCTGTCGACGACAAGGGCGACGTCGTCGCGCAGCCGCTGCTGCTGGGCACCGACGAGTCCAGCAGCCTGGCCTCGCTGCTGCTGCGGCCAGAACAATGCCGAATACCACGTCGGTGATACGCTTAACGTTGACATTTTTACCGGTGGCGAAACCAGTACAGTATATCTTGACATCATCAAGGATCGGCAGACCTTTGGCCTGGCACCGCTGCCGATAAGCAATGGCGTGGCGCGCGCTGCCGTTGACCTCGACGGCAGCCTGCTGGGGACGCTGGAACTCAACGCCTACATGGTAGACACAGCCGGCCAGGTCGTGCGCGACCGGCGCTATGTGCTCGTGAACCCTGCCCCGGCTGAGGTCGCTGTCAGCGCCGACAAACCCGAGTACCAGCCCGGCGAGACGGCGGTGCTCGACATCCAGGTCAGCCGCAACCGGCAGCCACTGCAGGCCGCCGTTGGCGTGGCAATTGTGGATGAATCGGTGTACGCGGTCGAAGATTCCGATTCGCACTTTGCCCGTACCTACTTCCTCCTCAACCGTGAACTGCAGAAGCCGCGCTATGGCATTCACAGCTTTGTCGACCTCGCAAGTGACGATTCTTCACCCTATGACTCGGCACCCGACAGCGTGCGCTACGCCGACACCGCCTCCCGCCAGGTCGCCCTGACCGGCACGTTCGCCGAGATCCTGGCTGCCGACGCCGATGCACGCACGCCGACGACACCAGCCGGCGCAGCAGCTTCAGCGGGCCAAGGCCACGCGCCCTTCGATCCCTGGACGCTCGCCTCGGCCTGGGGCAACCGCATCTACCTGGCCGCGCCCCTGCTTGGCTTGGCGTTCTACGACGGCAGCCGCACACGGCGCCGGCTGCTCATCGGGCTGGTCGTGTTCAGCCTGGGCGCTTTCGTTTGGGGCGCCTGCGCGCGCACCCGCCGCTGCTCCGGCCGCGGCGCCCGCCGCCGAACAGCCGGCGTTTGAAGGCACGACTTCTGCCACACGCGGCGAGAAGCCGCCGCGGCTGCGCCAATTCTTCCCCGAGACGCTCTACTGGATGCCTGAACTGGTCACGGACGAGCAAGGCCACGCCCAGATCGAGGTGCCCATGGCAGACTCGATCACGACCTGGCGCGCCAGCCTGCTGGTGTCCGACCAGAATGGCAACCTAGGCAGCGCCGAGATCGGGCTGCGCGCCTTCCAGGATTTCTTCGTCGAGCCCGATCTGCCTCGTTTCCTCACCGTAGGCGACGAGATCGACGTACCGATCGCCGTCTATAACTACCTGGCCGAACCGCAATCAATTAAGCTCGCCGTAGCGCCGGCCGACTGGTTCGAAGTCCGCGGCGAGCCGCAGTTGGCGTTCGATGCCGCTGCCAACGAGGTCATGGCAGCCTATCTCCCGATTCGTGTGACGCAGTTTGGTACACACGACCTGCAGATCACCGCGACCGGCTCGTATATGAGTGACGCCGTGCAACGAGAGGTCGAGGTGCTGCCCGATGGCCAACATACCACCGAGGCCACCGGCGGCCGCCTGGCAGAGAGCCAGCAGATCTCGCTGCCGCTGCCGGCCGATGCAGTCCCCGGCACCGGCAGAGTAACCGTCAAGATCTATCCGGGTGTCGTCAGCCAGGTGATCGCGGGCCTCGAAGGCATGCTCCAGATGCCATATGGCTGCTTTGAGCAGACCAGCAGCGCCACCTATCCCAACGTGCTGGTGCTCGATTACCTCAAGCGTACCGGCCAGTCCAGCCCACGCCTTGAGATGCAGGCGAATTACCTCATCAACTTGGGCTATCAAAAGTTGATCGGCTTCGAGGTAGACGGCGAACCGGGCGGCTTCAGCCTCTTTGGCGACCCGCCGGCCAACACGATGCTGACCGCCTATGGCGTGTCGGAGTTTGGCGACATGGCGAAGGTGGCCTATGTCGATCCTGAGGTGATAGCACGAATGGTTGACTTCCTTGCTGCACGCCAGAACCCCGACGGCAGTTGGGACGCCTACGGCACCGATATGGCGTCGTCTGACTGCCGACCACCATGGACTACCGCTTGGCCACCACGGCGTACATGACGTGGGGCCTCGCCGATGGAGGCTATGCAGAAGATCGGACGGTGCGTCAGGCGATTCGCTACCTCGAGCGCAGCCTGGACCGGCTGGAACGCCGGCCGCACGCGGGCACGCCTCAGCCTGCCGACACGCTCAATGCTTACACGCTGGCGCTGGTCGCCAATGCGCTGATCGCGGGCGGTGGCGATGCAGCACCGGTGATTGACCAGCTGCTATCCCAAGCGACGAGCGAAGAGGGTCAAATCTACTGGACGCCAGGCACGGAGACGTACTTGGGCTCGTACGGCACAGCCGGGGCGATCGAAGTGACAGGTATCGCCGCTCAGGCGCTGCTGCGCAGCGACACGGCGCCGGATGCGGCCCAAGAAGCCGTAAACTTCCTGATCGCCCATCGGGACCCCAACGGCAGCTTCTACACGACCCAGGCAACGGTTCATGCGCTGAAGGCCCTGCTCCTGGCATCTCCTCCCACGAAGACAAAGGGCGACGCCACCGTGAGAGTGACCTACGTGCAAGCTGACGGCACGCCGGCAACTCAGGAAATTGCCGTCGCAGCCGGCAACGACGACGTGGTGCAGCAGGTGGTGCTGGACAATGTTGCCCCCGAGTCTATCCTGTCACTGGCAGTAAGCGGCGACCGCGAGCTGCAGTACCAGGTCATCAGTGACTACTACCTGCCTTGGGAAAAGGCACTGGCCGCAGTGCAAAAATCGCTGCGCATCTCGGTCAGCTATGACCGCAGCGAACTGGCAGTCGACGAAATGGTTGGGGTGCGTGCGAATTTGGAACTACTGGGCGACCATACTGCAGGCACCGTAATCGTGGACCTGGGTCTACCGCCCGGCTTTACACCTGTCACCGGCGACCTGGACAAGCTGGTGACAAGCGGGCAGATTGATCGCTATGAACTGACCGGCCGCCAGATGCTGCTCTATGTAACTGGTATGGCCAACGAGCAGGTGCATACGTTTGAATACCGGCTGCAGGCTCACTACCCAGCAGTCGTGCAGACGCCTGGCAGCCAGGTTTACGACTATTACACGCCAGAAAGGCGGGCAAGCGCCCCACCACAACGCGTCACGGTCACCTTAAGGACACCCTAACTCTCCGTAGGCAGAACACCGATTTAACACAGACCGGTTAGCGGCGAAACAGTGTTCGCCGCTAACCGGTCTTATTTTTGCCTTCTACCACAAACAGACTTATAATATTATAGCTTTTTTTTGCACTAATTGACAGCTATTTGTCAGCATCATGTAAGCGGTAGCGCTTTTCCGGGCGTGCTACACTGGTCGAGGCACACCAATTATTGGCAAGGTCCATTCGTCGTCCCAAACACAAGTAGGAGGTGTCCATTATCTTCGCCCTGCACGCTGCCCTATCATTGCTCCTGTACGACCAAACCATCCACTTCCTGTTGTTTAGGAGATTTTCATGATTAGCTCGAAGCGATCGTGGCTCGTGCTTCTGATCGTGGCCGGGTTGCTGCTATCTTCCGTAGCGCCGGTATTTGCCCAGGATGAAGAGCCGGCACAGCCGGATGGCTTACCTGCAGGCAACCACTACTTGTATCTTCCCAGTGCCAGAAATGATGCTGTAACAGTACTCACAATCCCGGCCGAGAAGGCTCTGGCTGCCGCGCGGGTGACAGCGCAGCGTACATTGCCCGCCAACGTCGCTGCTCTTAAGCTTGACCAACCTATCGCCGTCGACGGCACCGTGGCGGAAACCAAGATGGCAACCGTGCTGCGCCAGGCGGAAGGCAGAGTGAGCGTCGTCGTGCAGTTCAGCGCCCCGTCATTGATAGAACGCCAAGCAGCCGAGGGTATCTCTGGTGCTGCCCTTGGTGCTGCCGCGGCTGTGAATGCAGCTGAGGCACAGCAAGCCCAGCTTGTGGCATCAGCCCAGGCGTTGGATGCTCAACCAGTAGTCCTTGGTTCGGCGCAGAAGGCGCTCAACGCGCTCATGCTTGAAGTCGATGCAGACGCCATCGCGGAGTTAGCGGCGGATCCCCTGGTACGCTCGATCCGCCCCGTTGTTGACTACCAACTGGACCTCGCCGGTACCGTCCCGTACGTCGGCGCAACGGCAGTCCAAAACACAGGGTATGATGGCAAGGGTGTACGGGTAGCCGTGCTTGACAGCGGCATTGACTATACTCATGCGAACCTGGGCGGTCCCGGCACGGTGGAAGCCTATGCCGCAGCGTACGGCACAGCCGGTGACGACCCGCTCAATACTACGCGTGACGGTCTCTTCCCGACCGCAAAGGTCGTCGAAGGCTACGATTTTGTAGGCGAGGCCTGGCCCAACGGAGCCTTGGCTCCTGACGAGGACCCAATCGACGCCGAAGGCCATGGCACGCACGTTGCCGACATCCTCGCCGGCGTGAATGGCGTGGCGCCGGGCACTTCACTCTATGCGCTGAAGGTCTGCTCCGCCGTCGACACTGAGTGCAGCGGGGTGGCGCTCCTTCAGGCGATGGATTATGTCGTCGATCCCAACGGCGACTTCGACACCAGCGATCACCTGGACATCGTTAATATGTCGCTTGGCCAGCCGTACGGGCAGGCGTATGACGAAGATTTGTCACAGGCTGTCGAGAATGCTGCGAAGGTTGGAGTACTGACGGTAGCTTCGGCCGGCAACAGTGGCGATAGACCGTTTGTCGTCGGCTCGCCTTCGGCTGCTCCCTCCGCCTTGTCGGTCGCAGAAACCGAAATACCCTCCGCCATGCTGTCGATGATCGATATCCTAACCCCCGCCGCGATTGGGGGTTCGATCGGGGGCAGGTACCAGCCCTTCTCGGCGCCGCTGGCCGACGTGATCGAAGGCCCCTTGCAGTATGGCAATGCCGCCGGCGGCAACCTACTCGCCTGCGGTCCCTATCCGCCAGACTCTTTGGACGGCAAAATCCTGTTGGCCGATTACGGCATCTGCGCGCTCAGCATCAAGGTTTCGAACGCTGCCGCCGCCGGCGCAGCAGCAGTCATCGTGGGTCTCGTTGCCCCGGGCGACCCAAGAGTCTTTGGGTACGGCGGCGGCACGCCGTCCGTCCCGGGCTTCAATATCAGCCAGGCCGACGCCAATACGCTGCGCAGCGGGCTGGCCGCAGGTGTCACACTGCGCATCGACCCCGCACAGCAAGAGCCACTGGTTCAGCATGTGGTCGGCTCGTCTTCGCGTGGCCCGACGATGCTGACACACATCATCAAGCCGGAGATCAGCGCCCCCGGGGCCTCGGTCTCTGCCATCGCAGGCAGTGGCACCGGCGTGGTGGCATTTGGCGGCACGTCAGGCGCAGCGCCGATGGTGGCAGGTGCGGCAGCGTTACTCAAGCAGGCCTATCCCGGTCGGACCGCAGCCGAAATCAAGGCTGTTCTGGTCAACACGGGTGAAACCGAGATCAAGAACAAGACCCCTGGCTTTTGGCGGCACCTTGGCGCCGATCACCCGTATCGGCGGCGGCGAACTGCGGGTGGACCACGCGCTCGGCCTCGCCCAGTGCTGCCTGGGAAGCCGACACCCACCAGCCCGCAATTTCGCTCGGCTTTAAGGACTGGTCGCGCGACAATCTCTTGAACCGTGCGGCCGTTACAGTGCGCAACTACGCAAACACGGGCAAGACCTTCCGGATCGATGTCACCTTCCGTTATGCGGACGACGAGGTGCGCGGCGGTGTCACCGTTGCGGCACCACAGGAGATCTGGGTCGGCCCGAAGGCCAACGGCAGCTTCGGGATCAGCTTCCACGTGCGCACGGGCAACTTGGATCCCTGGACGCTCAACTCTGGTGCACAGGGTGCGGACGGCGACCTCCTCTCCAAGCTCGAATACGACGGCTATGTCACTTTGACCAATATCGCCAATCCAAGTGAAACCATCCATCTTCCCTGGCAGATCCTGCCGCGTGCCGTGGGCGACATTGGGTTGGATTGGCAGGCCGGACTGGTTAAGCTGCACAACAGCGGCGTGGCCAGTTCGAAAATCGAGACCTACTCGCTCATTGGCCAGAACGGCAACCTGCCGCGCGGCGGTGCTGGCGAGAACAACCCGACGCCCGATCTGCGCTACGTAGGGTATGCTACCTACCCCGTTGAGGCCGGTGTCTGCAGCGCCAATCCCTCCTTTGTGATGGCCTTTGCCGCCAACACCTTCGAGCAGCAGACGCATGCCAACTATCCATTCTCGTTCGAAGTCGACATCGACGCCGACCAGAACGGCACCGTCGACTATGCTGTCTTTACCGCCGAACGACCTTATGGGGCAATGGGGCTCGACGGTCGCAACATGACATATGTTCGCAACGTGGAAGCGGGCCGAGTAAGCGCCTACTTCTATACCGATCACCAGATGAAGAGCGGCAATACGGTGATGTTCATCTGCGGCGAACAGATCGGCATGAACGCGGCCAACTTCTTCGATCCGATGAATATTTCTGTGCGGGCTGTAGACAACTACTTCACGGGTGAGGTCACCGACGCAATCGACGGCATTACGATTTCGCCCTTGGGTGAGCAGTACCTCGCCCTGTTCGAGATGGGTGGTATCGGGGCAACAGTCCTGGCGCCCAAGCAGAGCGACAGGCTGCGCTTTTTGGATTACGGCGAAACCACCAATAACACAGAGTCTGGCCTGATGCTGCTCTATCGCGACGGCGCCCAGCAAGGCGTAGAAGTCGCCGTGCTGTACGCCGGCGACTGACTGCATTGTTGCAATCGTAGCTTGTCGCAAAAAGTCCCGGTTGCCCAGTGCAGCCGGGACTTCCTGTAAAATTGTCAGCAATTTGCAAGCTTGCGGTATGCACACGCCATTGGCCGTAGCACGCCCCTAGCGTAGACTATTTCCTAAGTCACAGCGCACCTTATTCATTATCAGCAGTAGCAACAGCACCAGCAGTAGCAACAGCCAAATCCGAACTTGATCTACAGCAGGTCACCAGGGGTCCTCTGCCCCTTTGGCAGCGACATGTCGCTGCAGCGCGGTCGCAATTACCTTATGCCACCATCCTAATCGCTATCTTCCAACAGCATCCACTGTTTTATCCATCCTACCTGCATTCCCGTATCGAAGGAGAAGTTTGATGCGTAGAGTCCTGACCGTTGTGATCGTGGCCCTCCTCCTGGTGGCAGCAGTTGTTCCAGTCGCAGCCCAGGATGCCGGGACCCCAGACGATCCTGGCCAAAGGCAGAACCTGTTCATGCCGCTCCTGCAAAGCAGCGGTGTGGACGCCGTCGGCGCCGCCAAGTCCGGCGGTGTGCGTTCAGGTGACCCCACGGCCCCCGGCGCACCGAGGTTTAAGAGCACCAAGAACGTCTACATCGTCGAGCATGATCGAGCCGCCGGTCGTCGCCTACAACGGCGGGATCCCCGGCTACAAGGCCACGAAGCCAGGCAAGGGCCAAAAGATCGACCCCAACAGCCCCGACGTCGTCAAGTACGTCAGCTTTCTGGATTCTCGCCATGACCAGGTCCTCAACGGCGTCGGCGGTGGCCGCAAGCTCTACAACTACCGCTACAGCTTCAACGGCTTCGCCGCTGAACTGACCGAAGCACAGGTTGCTGCCTTAGTCGCCAGTCCCGGCGTCGTGGCGGTCGAGAAGGACACGCTGCGGTCGCTCGACACCTCCTCCACCCCCACGTTCCTCGGCCTGAATGCGCCCGGCGGACTGTGGGATCAGCTGGGCGGCGTCGGCAGTGCGGGTGAAAATATCATCATCGGTATCGTCGATGGCGGCGCCTGGCCCGAAAGCCCAAGCTTCTCCGATCGCACCGGCCTCAACGGCAACGGCACGCAGGATGGCAAGCTGAGCTACCAGCAGATCCCCGGCTGGCACGGCCGCTGTGTTCCCGGCGAGGAGTTTACCGCCTCGAACTGCAACCAAAAGCTGATCGGCGCCCAGTACTTCAACGAAGGCTGGGGCGGCAACGCCGGCATCGACGCTCAACTGCCCTGGGAATACAACTCTCCGCGCGACTTCGGCGGCCACGGCACCCACACCGCCTCGACTGCCGGCGGTAACGCCGGTGTGCCGGCCATCGGCCCCGCTGCCGCCTTTGGCGCCATCAGCGGCATCGCCCCGCGCGCCCGCATCGCTGCCTACAAGGTCTGCTGGGAAACCGGCACCGGCGGCAGCTGCTTCAGCACTGACAGTGTCGCCGCTATCGACCAAGCCGTGGCTGACGGTGTCGACGTAATCAACTTCTCGATCAGCGGCTCACAGACCAACTTCCGCGACGCGGTCGAAATCGCCTTCATGAATGCGGCCAGCGTCGGCATCTTCGTCGCCGCATCCGCCGGCAACAGCGGCCCCACCACGAGCACCGTGGCCCACCCTGGCCCCTGGCTGACCACCGTCGCCGCCGGCACCCACAACCGCAACGGCACCGGCGCTGTCACCCTCGGCAACGGCGTGACCTACTCGGCGCTTCTGTCGCCACCCCCGTCGGTCCTGCCCCTCTGATCGACTCGGTCAATGCCGGTCTTGCCGGTGCTAACCCGACTGACGTCGAGCTCTGCTTCCCCTGGCACGCTGGATCCGGCCAGCAGTTACAGGCAAAATCGTTCATCTGCCTGCGCGGTGTGATCGCACGTGTCGATAAGAGCCTGGCCGTCCAGGAAGCCGGCGGCGTCGGCATGATTCTGTACAACAATCCCGACAACTCGCTCAACGCCGACTTCCATTACGTCCCGACCGTGCACGTGAACGCATGCCGACGGCCTCGCCATCAAGGCTTATGCAGCGACTGCGGGCGCAACCGCAAGCATCGCCCAGGCCACGATCGTCTACAACCTGCCTGCGCCCACCACGGCTTCGTTCTCCTCGCGCGGCCCGCTGCGTGCCGGCAACGGCGACCTGCTCAAGCCCGACCTGATCGCCCCGGGCCAGGACATCCTGGCGGCTGTCGCCCCTCCGGGCAACGCCGGGCGCAGCTTCGACCTCTACAGCGGCACCTCGATGTCCAGCCCGCATGTCGCCGGCCTCGGCGCCCTGCTCAAGCAGGCACACCCGGACTGGTCGCCCATGGCCATCAAGTCCGCCTTGATGACGACCGGCTATGACGTGTTGGATGGCCCCAACACCAATCCAGCTGTCATCTTCCGTCAGGGCGCCGGCCACGTAAAGCCAAACAGCGCAGTCGACCCCGGCCTGGTCTACGACTCCGGCTGGAACGACTGGCTGAGCTTCCTCTGCGGCGTGCAGCCTGGCGCGTTCTGCGCCGCCCTCGGCATCACGGCCATCGACCCTAGCGACCTCAACAGTCCGTCGATCGCCATCGGTGACCTGGCCGGCACGCAGACGGTCAAGCGCACCGTCACTAACGTCGGCAAGGCCAAGGCCACCTACACTGCATCGGTGACCGGCATGTCGGGTATCAGCGGTCACCGTGAGTCCGGCTTCGCTGACGCTCAAGCCGGGCGAGTCAAAGAGCTTCACTGTCAGCTTCACCCGCACGACCGCGGCGCTCAACGCCTACACCGGCGGCCAACTGACCTGGACCGACGGTTCGCACGTTGTACGCAGCCCCATCGTCATTCGCCCGGTGGCGCTGGCGGCCCCTTCGCAGGTTTCCGGTTCCTACAACGTAACGTTTGGTTACACCGGCAGCTTCTCGGCCACCCCGCGTGGCCTGGTGCCTGCGACTGTCACCGCCGGTACTGTTGCCGACGACCCAACCGACAGCACCTGTTCGCTGAGCTCACCGAACGCACAGCTGATCCCGGTCACCATTCCGGCCGGCACGACTTATGCCCGCTTCGCGCTCTTTGACGCCGACGTAAACCCGGGTTCGGACATCGACCTCTGCGTGTTCCAAGGCGCGGCGCTGGTCGGCAGCAGCGGCTCCGGCACTTCGGCCGAAGAAGTGAACTTCGTCTTCTCAACTCCGGCTGCTGCGGACGTTGCGCTGACCGTGGTTGTCCAGGGCTGGGGCGTTAACGGCTCGTCGCCGTTCAAGCTGCACACATGGCTCCTGGGCACGGCAGCGGCAGGCAACATGGCCGTCAGCCGCGCCTGCCTCGGCGACCCTCGGTGCCACCGGCACGATCAATCTGAGCTTTAGCGGCCTGACTGCAGGCACGAAATACCTGGGTTCGGTGGCCTACGATGGTGCGTCTGGCATGCCCAGTCCCACCATCGTGCGCGTTGACCCCTAAAGTGGAGCTGAGTTGGTAGATAGCGTGCGGGGCCGGGCGAATGCCCGGCCCCGCTTGATTTGGTCACCGCCCGACCACAACGGCCTGGCGCCGGGCGCTAGACTCCGCCGAGCGGGCAACCGTCCGCCGCGGCTGGATCCGGTGCACAGGCGGAAGTAGCCACGCCCGCCAATTCGGTAGTCAAGCTGCTTCGCCCTGCACCTCGAGCACCACCCGATATCCCCTGACAAGGGCTTGCGTGTAGCTTCTTCCCGGCTCAGGACAGCCAAGTGATCCGTCGGGCCATGTGACGGCCTGTGCCGACACAATGCGGCACTGCTCACGCATGCAGTTGCAGCGCCGCATTCCGTCTTCGATCACACGCTCGAGAATCTCTGGAGGAATGGCCGTCATTGTGCGATACTTTCCCCATTCGTCGGAGACTATACTATACCTGGAACCGAAAGGCGAGGGCCACATGAACGCTGCGTTTGAACCAAACATGCTGGGTGCGTACGGTCCGTGGGCTGCTGCCTTGGCCGGCGAGGGCCCGGGAGCGCTCTCGTGGCGTCGCGGCGGCTGGCCGGATCTGGAGACATGGCGCGCCCAGGCACGCGCCCGCGTCTGGGAGTGCCTGGCGCCACCTGACACCGGTGGCCAGCCAGCAGGTACAGGTGCACCGCAGCTATGCCTATGATGGGCTGCAGGTCGATGAGCTTTCCTGGCAGCTGCCGTACGGACCACCTACCGAGGCCATCCTTCTGAAACCGTTGGGGGCACAAGGGTCCGCTGCCAGGAGTCCTCGCGCTCCACGATCACAGCGGTCGCAAGTACTTTGGCAAGGAGAAAATCGTCGATACCGGTGCACCTCGCCATCCTGCCGTGACCGAACCCGACGCCAGCTATGGGGGCGTCGCCTGGGCCAATGCCCTGGCCAAACGCGGCTATGTGGTGCTCGTGCCCGATGCCTTTGGCTTTGGCAGCCGGCGTGTACGCCTGGCCGACGTACCAGCTGCCATTCGCGCCGACACTGCCGGCGATGGCGACGATCTGGAAGCCGTAGAAGCCTATAACGTATGGTCGGGCCAATATGAATCCATTATGGCCAAGTCGCTGCTCTGTGCCGGCACGACATGGGCCGGCGTCTGGCTTGCCGAAGACCGGCGTGCCCTGGACGTGCTCTGTGCGCGGCCCGAAGTTGATCCCTCACGCGTTGGCTGCGGCGGCCTTTCAGGCGGCGGCCTGCGCACCTGCTACCTGGCCGGGCTGGACGACCGCATCGCTTGTGCCGTCTGTGTCGGCATGATGACCACGTGGCGCGACTATCTCCTCAACAAGAGCTATACCCATACATGGATGATCTACATCCCGCACCTTCCGCACGAGTTGGACTATCCAGAAATCTTCGGTTTGCGTGCGCCGCGCCCGGCGCTCGTCCTCAACGACGTAGACGACGAGCTGTTTACGCTGCCCGAGATGCAGCGTGCCGACGCCATGCTGAACGCAATCTATGCCGGCTCCGGTGGCAGCGACCGTTATCGGTGCAGCTACTATCCGGGACCCCACAAATTCGACCAACCCATGCAGGCCGAAGCATTTGATTGGTTTGACCGCTGGCTTGGCGCAGTTCCTGATGGAACCCGCTAGGGCCACGGTCGTTGCACAACAGAAGCTATGGCGTTGTGCGGCTCCCCGGTTGCGGCGTGTCACAGATACGAAAATTGCCGCTGCCACTGACCCGATAGTCCAGTGACTGGCCGCCGGCTTCGACGACGATCCAGTAGCCGTCTATCAGTGCCTGCGTGTAAAACATGCCCGGTTCGGGACAGCCAAGCGAACCATCCGGCCAGGTGACGGCCTCGGCCTTGGTCACAACCAGTGCGTCGGGTGCTACCCCCAGCTTCTGTGCGGCGTCGTCAAGCACGGAATTCAGAATATCGCCGGGGATACCCGGCGGTTTCTACGTTCGAACTGGGCATCGTTTGCTCCTCGCCTCCCGCGTCAGGCGCAGTCGTCTGCATCGTCATTGCTCACGACGGGGGTAGCCTCGGTTTGTGGGGTGGCAGCGACCGGCGCCAACGGCGAATCGGCGCTTGCCGGCGGCAGCTCGGTAACCGGAGCAAGGGTACAGCCGGCCAGCAACAATGCGGCGGCGAGCAGTAGTGGCAGTAGAACTGGAAGGCCCCACGATTTCATCGTCGATCTCCTCTGCGCCACAGGCGGCGCAACCAACGCTTAAAGTGCGCTTAACATCACGTCAAGCAACACCATTCTTACGCCTGCCAACCACGAATTGTTCCCCGGCCGCGAATAGTGTAACGTAATGTGCAGCTCTATATCATTGCAGGGCAGCAAACGAAATGAACTCCATCATTGAACGAAAAGGATAAGACCATGCTGTATGGTTCCGTGCCCGGCCTGGACAAGCCGGTTTCGCGTCTCGTGCAAGGCACCGTGATGGTGCGATCCGATGCATGGGACAGCAGCGTCGAACTACTGGATGCCGTGTTTGCCCTGGGCTGCAATACCTTTGACACGGCCCACGTGTATGGGCAGGGCGACAACGAGCGCACGTTTGGGCGCTGGGTCAACGAACGCGGGCTGCGCGAGCAGGTGGTAATCATCGGCAAGGGTGCCCATCATAACCAGGATCGCCAGCGCGTAACACCCTTCGATATCACGGCCGACATCCACGATTCGCTCGCCCGGCTGCGCACGAACTACATAGACCTCTACCTGCTGCATCGTGACAATCCCGGCGTGCCGGTTGGGCCGATCGTCGAAGTGCTCAACGAGCACCTGGCGGCCGGTCGCATCAAGGCATTTGGCGGTTCCAACTGGAGCCAGAGCCGCATCCAGGCAGCGAACGAGTACGCGGCAGCGCATGGGCTGGTGCCATTTGCCGCCGCCAGCCCGCACTTCAGCCTGGCGATCCAGTTCAAGGAACCCTGGGAGAACTGCATTAGCCTGACGGGCGAAGACGAACGAGGCGGCGCGGCGCTACTATCGCGAGACGCAGATGCCGCTGTTCACCTGGTCGAGCCTGGCCGGCGGCTTCTTTAGCGGCCGCTTCCGCCCTGACAACCTCGACACGTTTACAGCATACCTCGACAAGCTGTGCGTGCAGTCCTACTGTTATGACGAGAACTTCGCCCGTTATGCGCGGGCGGAAGAGCTGGCGCAGCAGCGCGGCGTCAGTGTGCCGCAATTGGCACTGGCCTATGTACTGAGCCAGCCCTGGAACGTCTTCACGCTGGTGGGCTGCGCCAACGGCGCCGAGTTTGCCGTCAACGCAGCAGCGCTTGATCTGCATCTGACTGAGCAAGAACTGGCCTGGCTTGAGCGTGGCGATCGGGCTGCAGGTAACGGCTCGCGTCGTGGCCACGGTGTCGTTTTGACAGTAATGTCTGCCGGTGCTATTCTTGCCCCGATTGGTAGGCGGAGAAGGAAGCCGGACGCTTGTGGCGAGGAAGTCCGTGCGGCGCCTTGTCCGCCATATAAAGAAAGACAATGAATCCAGAACATCGTAAGCGGGTTGCGGCTGACCAACAGCCGGACCCGGACAGTACCATGGCCTTGGCGGACGCGAGTTTCCCCCGACATGCCGTTTCGCCCCGGGCCTGGCAACTGTCAACTACCGCGACGGCCAGTGCCGCCGCAATTGAATACGCAAGCAGACTCTGCGGACGCGCAGCCGGCTGGCGCCATTGTGGGCGCCATGGGCGGGAGAGCGTAACGAGTAGAGGCGGCGGCGTTATCGCGTAACAACCTGCGGCGATAAGGCCTTGCTGCCTATCGTCATTCTCCCCACACAATCTTCAAGCCAGCCGGCGTCACGGCTGGCTTTTTTCTTTGTACGCCAGCCCACCGGGGCCAGCGCCCGGCGATCATGCGCCCGTCTTACAGCCTCTGCCATGCACAGTCTATGAACCATTCTTGGTGAGGTGTGACATGGTCGATCCGATTCTGTTTCACGATGCGCTCGAGCGCGTACAGACAGCCCTCGACACCGACGATCTCGACGCGGCCGTCGCCTACCTGCTCTCGCTCCACCCGGCCGACAGCGCCGAGGTGCTGGCCGAGCTGGAGTCCGATCAGCAAGCGGCGATCCTCGACCGGATCGAAGCCGAGGATCTGGCCGAAGTCTTCGAGCAGCTCGACGAAGAGGATATGGCCGACGTCGCCGAGCACCTCGACACGGAGACGCTGGCCGACGTGCTCGACGAGATGGAGCCCGACATGGCCGCCGACCTGCTCGGCGAGCTGGAGCCCGAGCAGGCCGCCGAAGTCATCGAGCAGATGGACGAGCCGGAGGAGGTAACCAACCTGCTCTCCTTTGCCCCGGACACGGCCGGCGGCATCATGAATGCTCCGCCCCCTTCACTGCGCCGCTTTTGGACGGTGGACGAGGCGATCCGTTTCATCAAGGATCAGTATCGCGACGAAACCCAGTTCTACTATCTATACGTGCTCGACCGCTACGGCCACCTGATCGGCGTAGTCAGCCTGCGTGCCCTGATCCTGGCGCAGGCGCAGCAGTCCATCGAGGAGATCATGGACAGCAACGTGATCTCCGTGCACGCCGAAGCCGACCAGGAAGCTGTGGCGCAGCTGCTTCAGCGCTATGACCTGGTGGCGCTGCCTGTAGTCGACGAAGCGGGTAAGCTCATCGGTATCGTGCACGTGGACGACGTCGTGGACGTCATCGAGGAAGAGGCAACTGAGGACATCTACAAGCTGGCCCAAGTCTCTGCGGATTCGGAAATCTACAGCCGCATTCCCAGGTCGGTGCGCAACCGCTTGCCATGGCTGATCATCAACCTGGGTACGGCGTTTTTGGCGGCCTGGGTAGTGTCGCTGTTCGAAGGTACCATTGCGCAGGCGGCCGTGCTTGCTGCCTTTATGCCTATCGTCGCAGGGCAAGGTGGCAACGCCGGCACGCAGACGATGACCATCGTCGTACGTTCGCTGGCACTAAAGGAAATCGAGCCCAAGCAGACGCTGTGGGCGCTGTGGCACGAATTCCGCATTGGCATCATCAACGGCATCACGGTGGGCCTGCTGGTCGCACTGATTGCGTATGCCTGGCAGGGCAACCCCTATTTGGGGTTAGTGATCGGCCTGGCCATGCTGGGCAACCTGGTCGTAGCGGCCTTTGCCGGTGTAATCGTGCCCATGGCGCTCAAGGCGTTGCGCATCGACCCGGCTCTGGCCTCAAGCATTTTTGTCACCACATTTACCGACATAATGGGTTTCCTGCTGTTTTTGGGTCTGGCAACCTACTTTTTGCAGTATCTAGATTAAAAATTGGCATTTGACATTGCGGAACGAATGTGCGATACTACAGTCAGCTAGGGAAAGCGCTGCAGAAAGTGTAGCCAAAGATTGTACAAAGCCTTACAATGTACGACTTCCCCAGCCTAACATCGCTATCCCAATAATAGGAGGTGGTGCGCATGGACAAAAGTAGCTTTATGCGTCCGGTAGCCACACCTCTAGGGGTAACCTTCTAGGTGTGCTACCGGACACCACAGCAAACAGCCCTCACCGCAAGGTGGGGGCTGTTTGTTTCTAGCTGTTTTATTGAGTGGGGCGACTGGTGGGGATTGAACCCACGACAACCAGATCCACAATCTGGTGTTCTACCGCTGAACTACAGCCGCCATATCTAACTATGAAAGTAAAGCACAAATGCTACAGTCGGCAAATGCTACAGCCTGCCAAACAAAGCGGGGCAGGATGGCCTGCCCCGTCATGTTGGCTGGGGGACAGGGATTCGAACCCCGATTGACGGATCCAAAGTCCGTAGTCCTGCCGTTAGACGATCCCCCAACGGGGAAGAGGTGCCGAGGCCCAGACTTGAACTGGGGACACCAGCATTTTCAGTGCTGTGCTCTACCGACTGAGCTACCTCGGCGTGCAACCAGGCTGCTGCTATCGCAACAACCCGATTAAAAGGGCCGACCGCTTGGCCGACCCCTAGAGCGGGCGATGAGATTCGAACTCACGACCTTCTCCTTGGCAAGGAGACGTTCTACCACTGAACTACGCCCGCATATACAATACTGCAAACCCAGGCAACCCATGGCTGCAAGAGTGGACCCGGTCGGATTCGAACCGACGATCTTCTCCTTGCAAAGGAGACGCCTTCCCGCTAGGCCACGGGCCCTTGCCTGGTCACACCCCTGGCTAAAACCCAGTGCCGACGAGAGGACTCGAACCTCCACACCTAGCGGTAATAGATCCTAAGTCTATCGCGTCTGCCAGTTCCGCCACGTCGGCTTACCTGCCGCAGTGTGACCACACTATAGCGCACGTTCTGCGTTCGTGCAAATTCAGGACAATGCTGTACTCCCGATTCTGTCCACAGTCGCCTGTGCTTGCGCACATTTCCTGCTGTGCCGTCATCTATCTCAGCCTCGTCGTCCCATGGCTTACACCTAGGCCGTGGCGGCTGGCGGCGCATGGCTTGCCGGGTATTACCCGACGCACCCACCCCGCTGCGGCGAGATCTAACCGGCTCACACCGGCCAGACCCACTCACCTTGCTCCCCGTTGCACGCTCGCCTAGCCGGCGGCATCGCTGCCACCGCTGGTAGGCTCTTACCCTACCCTTTCACCCCTGGCCGGCTTGCCACCGGTGGGATTGCTCTCTGTTGCGGTTGTAGTCACCACATCGTTGCCGATGCGGCGCCCCCACTTGCTGTTTCGTGGGGCAACGACCCTGGCCCGGTTGCCCCGGCCAGGCAGGAGTCGGGAAGTTCCTCTACCAGGTGACCCCGGCAGCGACGACTCGCATTGTCCTGAGTTTTTAACGTGCAAAGGAGTGCAGACTATAGCATACAGGAGAACGCGTGTCAAACTTTGGCAGATTTTGAGCGCGCTCACGTTGCGGCGCAACGCCTTGGCGTCGCATTCCCTTTGACAGCCGCTCTTTGCCTATGTTACGCTCCCAAGACCTCTGTCTCATTCCTTGCTAACAGTCTCTCGCCGTCTGGTGCGTTCCCTATGCGTGATTTCCGCCTGCTTACCCTCGTCAGTGCCTTTGTGTTCGTCGCCATGGGCTTTACGTCGCCGGTGATGACAATCTATCTTGAATCGCTCGGCGCCAGCTTCGCCCAGATTTCGCTGATCCTCACCTCCTTTACGCTGGCCGCCCTGCTCGCCAACTATACCAGCGGCCGGCTCTCGGACCGGCTTACTCGCCGCAAACCCCTGCTTGATTGGCGGGCTGCTGCTGCTCGGCTTTGCCTACTTCTGGCTGTCCCGCGTGCCGACCGCCAACCTGGCCTGGCCGGTCCGTATCGTCGAAGGCATCGGCAGCGGCACCTACGCGCACGCTGAGCCTCGCCATGATGGGCGATCTGCTGGAACACTCCGGCCGGCGCGGCCGCAACATGGGCATCTTCCGCGGCATCGGTTCGGCTTCGTTTGCGGTCGGCGCCGTCGCCGGCGGCTGGTTCGCCACCCGCTTCTCCGCCCCATTTGTGTTCCTGATCGCCGCAGGCTGCTATGTCGCCGCAGCCCTTGTCATGGTCCTGATACACGAACGCCGCAGTGCCGGAGCGCCCTGCTCTCGCCGCCGAGGCAGCACCCCTCCAGGACGGCAGCGCACCGGCCGCGCCGCTGGGTGCCCCCCAAGGCTATCCACAGCGTACGCTGGGCCTGCCGGCTTTGTTCCTGAGCGGCGTCTTTATCTGGACCGCCGCCGTCGGCGCCGCGGCCTCGATGTGGCCCAACGCCATGGCACACATGGGCTACAGCCAGCAAACGATCAGCAGCCTCTGGGGCCTCGCCGCATTGATCGAACTGCCCGGCATGACGATCGCCGGGCACTGCCTCCGATGCCATCGGGCGTGCCCCACTCCTGGCGGCCGGTGCCTTTGGCGTCTCGCTCGTTTTTCTGGGCTATATCTTTGTCGCCCAATGGCTGCCCGCCTTGATCGGCGTCCAGGTGCTGCGCGGCCTTTCTTACGGCAGCTACATGGCCAGCGCCATGACCTACGCCGCCGAGCACGGCAACCGCCAGACCCGCGGCAGCGTCAGCGGCATCTACTCGGCCGCCACCGGCGGCGGCCAGCTGGCAGGCACGCTCGCCGGTGGTCTGGTCGTACAGGCCTTTGGCTTTCCGCCACTATTTGCGCTCTGTGCGCTCGCCGCCGTGGTGGGCGGCATCTGTTTCTTAACGCTTAACGCACGCGAACAAAAACCGAAGGCAATGGACTATGTCGAAACCACTTGAGATTGTCGTCGTCGGCGCCGGCAGCCGGGGCACGTATGCCTACGCATCCTATGCGCTGCGCCACCCTGACGAGGTCCGCATCGTCGGCGTGGCCGAACCGGACCCCTATCCGCCGCGGGCGCATGGCCGAGGCCCATGACCTGGACGACGCCCAGTGCTTTGGCACCTGGGAGGACCTTATGGCCGCCGGGCAGCTGGGCGACGCTGCCATCGTCACGACCCAGGACCAGATGCACGTGGAGCCGGCCGTTGCCGCCATGCGGGCGGGCTACGACGTGCTGCTGGAAAAACCCATGGCGCACACGCTGGAGGGCTGCGTGCAGCTGGTGCAGGAATCCGAACGCACGGGGCGCGTCCTCCAGATCTGCCACGTGCTGCGCTATGCGCCGTTCTGGCGCCAGCTGCACGAGATCCTTGATTCGGGCGTGCTGGGCGACATCATCACCGTCGAACACCGCGAAAACGTCGCCTACTGGCACATGGCGCACAGCTTCGTACGCGGCAACTGGCGCAACAAGGCGCTCTCCAGCCCCATGATCCTCGCCAAGTGCTGCCACGACCTTGACGTGCTGGTCTGGAACCTCAACAGCCCCGTCAAGCGCCTCAGCTCGGTGGGCTCGCTGATCCACTATCGGCCCGAAAGCGTGGGCCCGGAGATCCCCGGCCGCTGCGTCGACAACTGCCCCATCGAGCCCGCAGTGCCCGTTCTCGGCCATCGGCATCTACCTGGACTATCAGCGCACATTTCCCGGGCGGGCGCAGGCATCTGGCAGCCGAGGGTCTCGACCCCAGCGCCCCCGACGTCTGGCCGTTCAACGTCATTTCGCCCGATCTCACGCTTGCCGGGCGCCTGCGCGCCATCCAGGAAGGCCCATACGGCCGCTGCGTCTACCGCTGCGACAACGACGTGGTGGACCACCAGAGTGTCTTGCTGGAACTGGAGAACGGCGCCTCGGTCAACATGATCATGCACGGCCACTCCAACCAGGAGCACCGCTCGATGCGCTATGACGGCACACGCGCCACCCTGCGCGCCCGCGCCCTCGATCCGGGCGAGATTGAGATCAACTATCACGGCGGCAAGACCGAGCGCATCCTGGTCGATTCCGCCTGCGGGCCATGGCGGTGGCGACGAGGGCATCATGGCCGATTTCGTGCGGGTTCTGCGCGGCGAAGCAGCGCCGCTCACGACGGCCCGCGTCTCGCTGGAGAGCCACCTGCTGGCGTTCGCCGCCGAAGAAGCGCGCCTGAGCGGGCAGGTGAATCGACATGGCCGCCTTCCGGCGGCAGGCGGAACAGGTGACAGGGCAAGGAGAGAATGTCCCCGGGACCTTAAGGTCCCGGGGACATGGGTTCACCGCTCACCGGAACCTCAGCGGAAGCAAGCATCCGCCGATCCCGGGACATCACCGCAGCTGCTACTGCAGCGGAGCCTGGTTGCGGATGATCGGCAGGTACTTCACCTACCGTGTACAGCCCCGTGGTGGTGACGAGCTCCAGCGGGAAGGCGGGCGGCGCCCGTGCCGATGGCAAAGGCGTCGGCAATCTCGCCAGCAAAGAGCCGGAAGGGCGGCAGGTCGATTGCCGTCGTAGCGCAGTTGGTGCCTGCCACCGCGATCTTGAGGTTGTAGGGCCCCGGATCGAGCACCAGGTTGGCTGCCACCTGCGGATACTTGATGCCGGTGAGGCCCGGAATGGCCACACCGCTGTCGGTGCAGATATCCACTGCCGTGTCGTTCACGTTGCTGGCGAACGGCGCCAGGTGCCCGATCGTCACGACCGCCTTGCCGGCAGGCGCAGTCGTGCTGATCTGCGTCGTGCTGAAGGCCAGCGGCTGGCTGTTCGCCCCGCCGATGGCGAAGAGATCATACGCCGCACCCGCCGCCAGGTTGGCCGTCGTGCTCAGAGCCACGGTCGAGCGTGCCCGCCGGCAGGATCTCGACCAGCGTCGGGCCGGACGGCAGCACCACCTGGGGCACAAAGTCACCGTAGACGACGTCCGTGTAGGCGAGCGTGCCGTTTACACGGATGTCGACTGCCGTACCGGCCACGTCAGCTGCAAACGGCGCAAAGTGACCGATGGTTACGTATGCCACAAACGGCAGGCCCGTCGTAGTCGTCACTTCCAGCGGGTACGCGGCGTTGTTCAGGCCGATGGCGAACGCATCGTAGATCCCACCCGCCGCCAGCTGCACCGGCGGCAGGTCGAGCGCCACCGTGGCGCAGTTGGTGCCGGCAATGGCGATCTTGAGGTTGTACACGCCCGGATCAAGCGGGAGGTTGGCGGCCACCTGCGGATACTTGACGTTGGGCAGCAGGACCGCGCCGGCGTCCGTGCAGATATCGACGGCCGTGGCGTTGACGTTGGCCGCAAACGGTGCCAGGTGGCCGATGGTCAACAGCGCCTTGCCTGATCGGCGTCGTCGTGCTGATCTCGGTCGTGCTGAACGCCAGCGGCTGGCTGTTGGCCCCGCCGATGGCGAAGACGTCGTAGGCCGCACCGCTCTTCAGGTTCAGTGTGCCGCTGAGCGCGACCGTCGACGTGCCGGCGGGCAGGATCTCCACCGTGGTGGAGCCCGGGAGCAGCGCCACATTGGGTACGAAGTTGCCGTAGACGACATCGGTAAAGGCCAGCGCACCGTTCACCTTGATGTCCACAGCCGTCTGGGGAATGCTTGGCCGCAAAGGGAGCAAAGTGGCCGACCGTAACCTGTGCCGGGAAGTCGAGCCCGGTGATGCTGGTCACCGCCAGCGGGAAAGCAGCGTTGTTCTTGCCGATGGCATAGACGTCATACGTCTTGCCCGCCACGAGGGCCAGGGGGTCGATATCCAGCGCCGTGGTCGCGCAGCTGGTGCCGGCAACCGCGATGCTCAGATCGTAAATGCCGGCCGGAATCGGCAGCCACGGCGAAGTCCACGCCAAAGGGCACGTTTGTCAGGCCCGGCACCGGCGCGCCCGTGTCGTCATTGCAGATGTCCACCGCAGTCGCAGGCAGCGTGGCGGCAAAGGGCGCATAGTGGGCGATGCGCACGTTGGCAGCTGCCCGGCCGGCGGCGCGCCGGGATTGTCCTCCAGCGCCGCCAGCGCCAGCGGCTGGTTGGTGCCGTCGCCGATCGCCAACAGCGTATACTGCTTGTCGTTCTCCAGCGTCACAACGCCAGAGATGGCAACCGTCGCAGTGCCCGTAGGCAGCACCTCGACCGTATAGGTGCCGGCTGGCAGTACGTTGATGCTCTTGACGACATTCGGATAAACAAAGTTGGTCAACACATCAGTGCCGTTTACACGCACGGTGACCGATGTGCCGGCAACATTGGCTCCAAAAGGAGCAAAATGACCTACATTGACGACAGGATTGGCGGAAGAGCTGTCTGGGGACTGGTCGGCATCGGACTGCGCCAGCGCCAACTTCACGGCGCCGAGCGACAGCACACAAGCGAAAGCCAGCACGCACAGCATGCGCACATACCCTCTTGTTAGGGACATAGAATGACTCCTTTATGTTGGTTCTAGATCTACAACGATTCTGGAATGAACCTGGGCCTGCAAACAACACACATCGTGGCAGCGGGGGCTTGCACCCCACCCGCTGCAGTGTCACAATACCTAGATACTGCATTTTTGTTAGTAGTTTGCATACCTTTTGTACAATTCACATCCAGTTTCTTTGCTAAATTCTCCTTTCCCAGCGCAGCGACATCATAAACTGCGGCAGTTACAAACGTTTTTTGCCCAGCGGCAAAGGCAGTGCTAAAGTGAATGTTTACGACCACTTGACCGTGCCATCCGCAACTTTGCATAGATATTATACAGGAAAGAGCAACTCATTTCTATAGGGTTGAAAGTTCCTGTCTCCTGGAGTTACTCATGACGCAGCGGTTCTCTGTCTACCGGCGCCTCTTCGCCTACTTACGCCCTCACCCGTGGCACGTTCTCGCCGCCTACGGCGGCATGCTGTTTGCGACGCTGCTCAACCTGTTCGTGCCGCAGATCATCAAGCAGGCCATCGACCAGGGGCTGGACGAGGGTGACGCCAGCAAGCTCTTCTGGGCTGCCGCCTTGATCCTGGGCATCGCCGTAATCCGTGGCATCGCCGGCTTTCTCACCATGTACAACGGCGAGTGGATCACCTTTCGCGTGGCCTACGACCTGCGCAACGACTTCTTCCGCGCCGTGCAGACGCTTCCCTTTGCCTTTCACGACAAGGCGCACACGGGCGATCTGATGAGCCGCGCCACGGGCGATATTTCAGAGACCGAGCGCTTCGCCGGCACCGGCATGGTGCAGCTCGTTGCCACCGTCCTCCTGACGATCGGCGTTGTGGTCGCCATGTTCCTGATGGATCCACGCCTCGCCCTGCTGGCCTGACCCGCGATCGTCGCCCTGGTCATTGTGGCGCTGCGGCTTGGCCGCGTCGTCGAGCCGATGTGGCGCACGATCCAGGCCCAGATGGGCGTGCTCTCCACGCGCATGCAGGAAAGCCTCACCGGCATCCACGTGGTCAAGGCCTTTGCGCGCGAGCCGCACGAGTTTGCCACTTTTGAGGAGGAAAACGAACGCTGGTACGACAAGCGCAAGGGCGTGATCGTCGCCTGGGGCAATCACTTCTCGCTCTTTACCTTTATTCTGGCGATCGGCATCTTTATCCTGCTCTGGTTCGGCGGCCCGCAGGTGATCGACGGCGTCATCACCGTCGGTACGCTCTTTGCCATGATCTCCTACCTGCTGATGCTCAACGGCCCGATGCAGCAGCTGGGCAACCTGGTCAACCTGGCCGCCACGGCCGGGGCCAGCGCCGGCCGCGTCTTCGAGATCATCGACACCCCCAACGACATCGAGGAGAAGCCGGACGCGATCGAACTCAAAGACCTCGCCGGCCGGGTCTGTTTTGAGCACGTCTCGTTTGCCTACCCTGGTGGGGACATCGCCGGCGCCCACGTACTAAAGGATATCGACTTCTGCGCCGAGCCGGGCCAGACGATTGCGCTGATCGGCCCGACAGGCAGCGGCAAATCCACGGTGGTTTCGCTGATCTCGCGCTTCTATGACCCAACGGCAGGACGTGTGACCATCGATGGGATCGATGTGCGCGACACCACGCTGTACAGCCTGCGCAGCAACATCGGCGTCGTGCTCCAGAACCCATTTCTGTTCAGCGCCACGATTCGGGAAAACATCGCCTATGGTCTCCCGGAAGCCTCCATGGAAGACGTCCGGGCCGCCGCCCGGGCAGCCAACGCCGAGGACTTCATCGCGCGCTTCCCCGAAGGCTATGAGACGCGCGTCGGCGAGCGCGGCGTGACGCTGAGCGGCGGCCAGAAGCAGCGCATCGCCATCGCCCGCGCCCTGCTCTACAACGCCCGCATCCTCATCCTCGACGACTCCACCAGCAGCGTGGACACGGAAACGGAGCACCTGATCCAGCAGGCGCTGACCCAATTGATGCGCAACCGCACGACCTTTGTCATCGCCCAGCGCCTGCTGACGCTTAAGAGCGCCGATTGCATCCTCGTGCTCGATCACGGCCACATCGTCGAGCGCGGCACACATGACGAACTGCTGGCGAACGAGGGTCTCTATCGCCACATCTACGACCTCCAGCTTAAGGCGCAGGAGGAGTACACCCAGGTCGAGCAGAACCTCGCAGCCGCCAGGGTTTCCCCCAACGGAAACAGCATCGGGACCCCCGAAGCGCCCAGCACAAAACCCCCCGCCACGAAGCCCAGTGACAAGGAGGTCGGTCGATGAGCGTTTCCACCACTCGACTGCCATTTGAGCAGCCGGCACCAGACTCGCCCCAGGAGCGCAAGCGGCGCGAAGAGAAGGTCCGCGCGCTGCTAGGCCAGGCCGAAGACGAGGCCATCAGCCGCGGGTACGATACAGGCCTGGTGACAAGGCTCTACGGCTTTGTCCGGCCCTACCGCTGGAAGGTGCTCGCCGCCATGATCTGGATGGCGGCAACTACCATGCTCGCCGTATCCGGCCCATGGATCATCGGCAAGGCGGTCGACGAGGGGCTACGTACCGGCAACATGGAGGCCCTGCGCTATCTGGACGCTTATCTTCGGCGCAACCGCCACCGCCGAATGGTTCTGCAACCGCCAGCGCATTATGATCATGGCCTTTGTCGGCACACGTGTCGTCGCCGACTTGCGCAGCCGGCTCTTCCGCCACCTGCATGCGCTGTCGCTCAACTTCCACAACAACGTGAGCGTGGGCCGCCTGATGAGCCGCCTGATCGGCGACGTCGGTGCGCTCCAGGACTTCGTCACCTGGACGATCACCGGCACCGTGCGCGCCACCTTCTTCTTGGTTGGCGTCGGCATCGCTATGCTCCTGCTCAACTGGGTGCTGGCGCTGGTCACCTTCGCCATGCTGCCGCTGATGATCATCCTCACCAGCTACTGGCGCAGCCACGTGCGCGAGGCCTACCGCGCCACCCGCTCGCGCCTGTCGCTGATCAACGGCTATCTCAACGAGTCGATTCAGGGCATCCGCGTCACCCAAAGCTTCCACCGCGAACGCCGCAACATCGGCCACTTCGACGACATCAACCGCTCCTTCTTTGACGCCAACACTGTCGCCGCTCGCCTGTCGGCTCTCTTCTTCCCCGGCGTCGACTTTCTTGGCTCGCTCGCCAGCGCGCTTGTCATCGGCGTAGGCGGCTGGCTGGTGCTGGGCGACGCACTGACAGCCGGCACCCTCGTGGCATTCCTACTCTATGTTGACCGCTTCTTTGACCCCATTCGCGAGCTGGCACAGCGCTACAACTCGTTCCAGGTCACGATGGCTTCGTGTGAGCGCATTTTTAGCCTGCTCGACACGCCGCCCGACCTGGAGGACCAGCCCGGTGCCAAGGTGCTGCCCCCTGTGCGCGGGGAGGTCGACTTTGTCGACGTCTCGTTCCACTACAAGCCCGATGAGCCGGTGCTGGATCACGTCACGCTGCACGCCGCGCCAGGACAGCGCATCGCCCTGGTTGGCGAAACAGGTGCCGGCAAGAGCACGGTCATCCGGCTGCTGGCCCGCTTCTTCGATGTGACGGACGGGAAAGTGCTCGTGGACGGCTTCGATATTCGCGACGTGACCGTCGCCAGCCTGCGCAGCCAGATGGGGATCGTGCTCCAGGACACCTACCTGTTCGGCGCCACCGTCATGGAAAATATCCGCTACGGGCGGCTTGACGCCACCGATGAAGAGGCAATTGCCGCAGCACGCGCCGTGGGAGCCGATGTGTTTATTGAGCGGATGCCGTACAAGTACTTCACCGTACTGCAGGAAAACGGCAGTAACCTGAGCGTTGGCCAGCGACAGGTGATCTCCTTTGCCCGGGCGCTGCTGGCGAACCCGGCCATCCTGATCCTCGACGAGGCGACCAGCAGCGTCGATACGGCCACCGAGAAGATCATCGAGCAGGCCATGGACACATTGATGGAAGGGCGCACCAGCTTTGTCATCGCCCATCGCCTGAGCACCATCGTCGGCGCCGACCAGATCGTCGTCATGGACCGCGGCCGCATCGTCGAGCGGGGCACGCACGAAGAACTGCTGGCCCTGCGCGGCCGCTACTACGGTCTCTACACCATGCAGTGGCAGCAGCAGGCCGGCGAGACCCGAAGACTAAGAGCACCCTTCCAGGAAGACCGTCTTCCTGGAAGGGTGTCTTCCTGCCACCGTTGGAACGCTAAAGCCGGATCCCCTCCGGCGCCAGCGGCAGCGCACGCAGGCGCACGCCCGTCGCATGGAAGATCGCATTGCCAATCGCCGGCGCAACGGCGACGATCGGTGTCTCGCCTGCGCCCGCCGGCGGCACGTCCTTGCGGTCGATCAGGATCGTCTTTATCTCAGGAATGTCGCCAAAGCGCGGCACGCGATAATCCACCAAGTTTGGGTTGAGAATTCGCCCGTTGGCAAACTGCACGCTCTCAAACAGTGCCCCGCCCAAGCCTTGGATGATCGCTCCTTCAACCTGGCTGCGCACGTTGTCAGGATTGATGACAGCACCGCAGTCGTAGGCCTGCACTACCTCTAACACCTGCGGCTCGCCGGTCTTCGGATCGACTGCCACCTCGACACACGCAGCGACGTAAGAACCCTTTTCCGTGCCGCACGCCAGCCCAAAGCCGCGCTCTGCCGCCTTCGGTCGCGTGCCCCAGCCAAACGCCTCCGCTGCTGCCGTCAAGACAGCGCGCAGCCGCTCGTTGCGCAGGTTGCGCAGCCGGAATGTGAACGGATCCATCCCAAGCGCCTGCGCCAGCTCGTCCAGAAAGCTCTCGCGGGCAAAAGTGTTGGCGGTCGTGGCCAGCGCACGATACGCCCCTTGGCGCAGCGGCGACAGCGTGGGATGAAACTCGATGTGCTTGTTGCGAAGCGCATAGGGCGGTTCTATCCCGGCTGCGCCGGAGTTGTAGTTGTGCAGCTCCAGCGCCGTCAGATCGCCGGCACGGTTCACGCCGCCGGCGATCTCGATCAGGCCGGCCGGCCGGAAATAGGCCCAGGTGAACTCCTCCGTGCGCGTCCAGGCGACCCGCACCGGCTGCCCTACGGCCCTGGCCAGTCGAGCTGCCTCGACCGCCGCATCGCCGGCATGCTTGCCGCCGTAGCCTGCCCCAGTGTCGGGCACGATCACCCGCACCTGGCGCGCCGGCAGCCCGAATGCCGCCGCCAGTTCGGCCCGCACGCCAAAGGGACGCTGGCTCCCGGTCCACACCGTCAGTTCGTCGCCCACCCATTGGGCCACTGCCACCCGCGGCTCCAATGGCACATGCGCGATATAGTCGACCGTGTAGCGCTGCTGCAGCGCCACGTGCGCCTGTGCCAGCCCATCTGCTATGGACCCCTCGACGGCCAGGTACGGTCCCTGCCGGCCCACGGACTCGACCACATTCGCCTTGAGATACTCAAACAGCTCCGGCTGCGACACCTGCAGTTCTGTCCTCCACTGGGGACGCAGGGCGTCAATGGCGTGTGCTGCCGTGTGCTCATCAGGCGCCACTACGCCCACAAAGTCACCTTCTCGGACCACCGTCACGCCTTCGATTTCCTCCGCTGCCTGCGTCGCGAGGCTCTGCAGCACGGCGCCAAAAGCAGGAGGTCGCAGCACCTTGCCGTGAAGCATCCCCGGCAGCGCAACGTCGGACGCGAACGCGTGCGCACCGACAACAAAGGCGCGCCCGTCCACCTTGGCTGCCGATTGACCAGCCACCGCCCAGTCGACAGGGGGCGTTACGGGCGTATCTTCGGCGGCGATGCGGAGGATCTGGCGGTCGCGTGCCAATTCGGCATACGTCGCCGACCGACCGCCGACGGGGTCGCGTACTGTCCCGTCGCCAATTTCCAGGTCTGAACGTGCGATATTCCAAGTAGCCCCGGCCACCTCCAGCAGCAGTTCGCGTGCCGCTGCACCGGTCCGGCGTACCTGCAGACCCGTAATCGGCGTGGTGCGGCTGCCAAACGTGCCCATGTCATAGGGCGTACGTCCCGTGTCCCCCATCACCACGCGCACGGCATGCACAGGCACGCGCAACTCCTCCGCCACAGCCTGCGCCAGCGACGTGCGAATGTTCTGGCCCACCTCGGCCTTGCCCACGCTCAGCGTGATGGCCCCGTCGCCGCCGATATGTACCCAGGGCCCGATCTCGGTCAGCGGCCTGCCCTCGGCAGGCGGCGGCACGCTTTCTTCGGCAAACAACGCCAGGTCCAGGTCGGGGCAGGGATAGGCGACCAGCAGCCCTTCCGTCCTCATCTCCTCAAGCGTTGGGGCGCCGGCATGCCGGTCACCTGCGGGTGTCTGGGCGGATTCGCGCGGTCTCCAATGCAATGTTCGTCGCCATTGCTCCTGCCTGCCGCGAGGCGGATGGCGGCGACGATGCGCGGATAGGCGCCACAGCGGCAGATGTTATCCTGCATGGCAGTGCGGATCTCGGCGTCAGTCGGCTGCGAGTTGGCGGTCAGCAGCGCCGCCGCCGCCATGATCATGCCCGGCGTACAGTACCCGCACTGAAGGGCGCCCGTCTCCAAGAACGCCGCCTGCAGCGCGTGCAGCCTGCCCCCAGTCGCCAGGCCTTCGATCGTCGTGATCTCTTTGCCAGCGGCAGCGCCCACCTGGATGCTGCAAGCCTGCACCGGCTGTCCATCCAAGAGCACCGTGCACGCGCCGCACTTGCCGTCGCCACAGCCATACTTTGTGCCGGTGAGGCCCAGATCATCGCGCAGCACGCTGAGCAGCGTGCGCTCCGGCTCCGCCAGTACATTCAGGCCGGCTCCGTTCACTCAGCAGTGAGAGTTCAACCTTCATTCTTCCGCCCCTTTCATCATATCAGCGGCCCTCATTATACCCGGCCCCCTTCCGGGAAGGGGGATCACTGCCACCGCAGGGTGCCAGCCTTTATCCTTGGGGTATGACACCATTCGCACTGCGTATCTTGATCGTAGCCGACGACCCGCTGGCACGCGGCGGGGATTGCGTCGCTGCTGGTGGATCAGGCTGCCGTCACGGTGACGGGGCTGGCCGGCAGTGACGGTGACTTGACGGCTGCCGTAGCGGCCTACGCCCCCGATGTGTTGATCTGGGACCTGGGCTGGGATGTGGCGGGCCGGATCGACGTGCTCAGCCGCTTTTGCGACGACCATGGGCTGCCGGTCATGGCACTTCTCGGGGCACCGGCCGGGGCCGCTGCTGTGCAGGCCGCAGGGGCACGCGGGCTCTTGAGCCGCACCACCGACGGTGCGCAGCTAGCGGCGGCCGCCTTGGCGGTGGGGCAAGGCCTGCTCGTCTTTGACCCGGAGTTGCTGCCGGCGCCGGTACATGCCGGCGGCAGGCCAGAATACGGATGGGTCCGGCAGCGATGCGGCGCCGTTCGAGCAGCTGTCGGCACGCGAGTTAGATGTGCTCCGGGGTATGGCGGAGGGGCTGTCCAACAAGCAGATCGCGCGCAGCCTGGGCATCAGCGAGCACACGGTGAAATTCCACATCAACGCCATCTTGGGCAAGCTCGACGCGCAGAGCCGCACCGAAGCGGTGGTGCGTGCAACCCGGGCCGGGCTCATCCTGCTGTAGAATAGATCTGATCTGTTCGTCGATCACTTTCTCATCAGGATGGAGCAAGGCTTTGCCACACCCAGTAGCGTATTCTGCCCTTATTTTTGACCTCGACGGCGTCATCATCGATTCCGAAACGCTGCACAATGCCGCCGTTGGTGCGGCCATGCAGCAGCACGGCGTTACGCTGCCCTACCAGCATCTATGCCGAGTATCTCGGCATCCCCGACGAGGTGTTTCTCGAATATGCCAGCCGCACCTACCTGGGAGGCAGTGTGCCGGCAGCCACGCTGCTGGCCGACAAGCAGCGGCATCTTTCTGCAAATGCAGGACCGCGTGACCAGTATTCCCGGGGCAGTGGACTTTATCCGTCGCGTGCGCGCGCACGTCGGCGCCATGGCGCTGGTCACCTCGTCGCTGCGTCACAACCAGGAGCTGGCGTTCGCCAAGTTCGACTTGGCTCCGTTTTTCGACGTCGTCGTGACCGCCGAGGATGTGACGCACGCCAAGCCGCATCCCGAGCCCTACTTGACGGCGGTCGTACGGCTGGGCATTCCGGCGGAGCGAGTGCCTGGTAATCGAGGATTCGCTGCACGGCATTGCCTCGGCATGCGGCGCCGGCTGCCACACGTTGGGGCTGACAACATCCTACGCTCGTGCAGCGCTGGCTGAGGCTGGGGCAGAAATTGTGTGCACCTCCTATGCCGAAATTGCCGCGGTCGTGCTAGGTGGGTTACAGGGGGCGCCGCAGCCCTGAAATGAGCGGGATGGTGCGGTTGACGACGATTGAGAGATAGCCTACAATAGAGCCTGTCCGTTACTTTTCTGCCGCTTCCCAATGTTTTCTTTCTCGCTCCATTAAAACGTTTTAAGCAACAGGAGGATCGTATGCAGTTTCGTTCTCGGTACGTGCGTTTTGCCGCGCTAGCCGTGCTGCTGATTGCGGCGTTGCTTTTACAGGCCTGCACTGCTGTGCAGCCCGCCGGCTCGGCAGCAGGCGCGGGGCCGCCGCTGGTGCCGCGGCCGATGGCGCAGGCAAGTGGTGCAAAGATGTCAAGATCACCTTCTTCCCCGGCGGCCCTGCCGGCGGCGTGTTCGCCAACAATGTCTACAACGGCGCCAAGCAGGCCGAAGCCGATCTGGGCCCCACGGTGAGCTATGTCTTCTCCGACTGGGACCCGCAGAAGATGATCCAGCAGTTCCAGGAAGCGGTCGCCACCAAGCCCGACGGCATCGCCGTCATGGGCCACCCGGGCGACGATGCCTTCTCGCCGCTGATCGACGACGCCGAAGCGCAGGGCATCATCGTCACCAGCCAGAACACCGAGCTGCCGACCAGCTTTGAGCAAGTACCAGGGCAACGGCTTCGGCTACGTCGGCGCCGTCAACTACACGGCCGGCTACAACCTGGGCAAGGAAGCCGTCAAGCGCTTTGGCCTGCAGAGCGGCGACCGCGCCATGGTCTGGGGCCTGCTGTCGCAGCCCAGCCGCGGCGAGCGCACCAAGGGCGTGATCGACGCGCTCGAGGAAGCCGGCCTCACCGTGGACTACCTGGAGATCGACGCCGCCACCAACGCCGACCCGGCCGCCGGCACGCCGACCTTCACCGGCTACGTCTCCTCGAACCCGGACGTCAAGCTGGTCGTCACCGACCACGGCGGCCTGACCGCGACGCTGGAGACCTATCTCAAGGCCGCCGGCAAGGGCGCCGACGACCTCTATCGGCGCCGGCTTTGACCTGTCGCCGGCCACGCTGGCTGCCATCCGCGGCGGCTGGACCGACCTGGTCATCGACCAGCAGCCGTGGCTGCAGGGCTACCTGCCCATCCTGCAGATCTGCCTGACCAAGATCTACGGCTTCTCGGGCCTGATGATCGACACCGGCGCCGGCTTTGCCGACAAGGACAACGTCGAGTTCCTGGCTCCGTTTGTCGAGAAGGAAATCCGGTAAGGATGCACGGATGCATGTCGCCGGGACCGAGCGACCGCAGGCGGTCGCTCTGCAGGTCCCTGGCACATTCTCGAGCCACGGCAGGAGCACCCATATGCCTGAACCGACGATTCGGTTGGTAAACGTTTCGAAATCATTTGGCGAAGTAAAATCCCTGCACAATATCAATTTCGAGGTCTATCCGGGTGAGGTCGTCGGCCTGCTGGGCGACAACGGCGCCGGCAAATCGACGCTGATCAAGATCATCACCGGCTACCATCAGCCCGACCCGGGCGGCGAGATCTACTTCCATGGCAAAAAGGTAGACCACCTGACGCGTGCAGCAGGCACGCGACCTGGGCGTCGAGACGGTCTACCAGGAAAAGGCGCTGGCCGACCTGCAGAGCGTCTGGCGCAACATCTTTATGGGCCGCGAGATCACCAACCGCTTGGGCTTCCTGGACGTGGGCAAGATGCAGCGGGAGACGCAGCGGCTGATGACCGAGCACATGGGCTTCACCTCCAAGGCCGTCAACCCCGAGACGCCGGTGCGCACCATGTCGGGCGGCGAACGCCAGGGCATCGCCATCACGCGTGCGCTTTATTTTGAGGCCGAGCTGATCATTCTGGACGAGCCGACCATGGCGCTCTCGCTCTCCGAAACCAAGAAGGTGCTGGACTTTATCACCTCCATCCCCAAGGCCGGCAAGTCCTGCATCTTTATCGACCACAACATCTTCCATGTCTACCCGGTCGTCGACCGCATCGTCGTGCTCGACCGCGGCATGATTGCAGGCGAGTTCAAGAAGTCGGACGTGACGCTGGACGAGCTGATCGAGCGGCTCTATACCGTGGCGCGCACCGGCAAGCTGGCCCAAAGCCAGGGAGGCAGAGCATGACCGCTGAGGCCGCCACCACCAAGCGTTCGTCTTCACGCTCCGGATTTTCCGGGTACCTGCGCTCGCATGCCATTCAGATCGGCATCACGATCGTCGCGCTGCTGATCTGGACCGTCTTTGCCATCGGGTCGCCCGAAACCTTCTTCTCGTACAACATCTACCAGGCGTTCATGTCCACGACGCCCTTCTTTGCCATCATCGCGCTGCCGCTGACGATGGTGATTATCACGGGCGAGATGGACCTGTCGTTCCCGTCGATCATGTCGTTCGGCATGCTGATCTTTGCATCCCTGCTGCTGGTGACGGGCAATATGTGGATCTCGCTCGTGGGCTGCCTGGTGGCCGGGCTGCTGGCCGGCACGCTCAACGGCTGGATCACCGTCGCCTTCGGCGTGCCGTCGCTGGTCGTCACCATCGGCACGCAGTTCTTCTGGCGCGGCGTGGTGCAGGTGGCGACGGACGGCCGCGGCACCTCGCTGCTCTCGACACGTGGGACCTTCTTTTACGATCTGTTTGTCGGGCGGCTGTTTGGGCTGATCCCGATGCAGATGGTCTGGACGGTCTTGATCGCCATCGGGACCTGGGTTCTGCTCAACCGCACCAGCTTTGGCGCGCACGTCTACCTGATCGGCGACAACGAGGACAGCGCCCGCCTGATGGGCATCAACGTCGGCCGGCGCAAGATGCTGGTCTTTGGCATCACAGGGCTGGCTGCGGCCTTTGCCGGGCTGGTCGCCTCGCTGGAGGTCACGTATTACTGGCCGACCCTGGGCGAAGGCTACCTGCTCAACACCCTGTCCTCCGTCTTCCTGGGCGGCACTTCCGTCTTTGGCGGCACGGGCACGATCTACGGCACCTTTGTCGCGTCGTTTATCATCGGCGCCATCAACGCCGGTATCGTGGCGATCGGGCTGTCGGGCTTCTACACGCAGTTGATCTACGGCCTCATCATCGTGCTGTCGGTCGTAATCCAAACTGTCGTCGGCAAGCGGCTCAGTTAGCGCAACGCGTACTACTGCGATTTGAAAGGTAAGGCTATGAAGATTACCGCTGTCACCCCATTTGTGCTGGGCACACAGTGGCGCAACCTCGTCTATGTCAAGGTCGAGACAGACGAGGGGCTGGTCGGCGTGGGCGAAAGCCGGCCGATCAACAAGGTGGACTCGCTGGTCGGCTATCTCAAGGATGTCACCGACCGCTTCGTAGTGGGCGTCGACCCCTTTGACGTCGAGCGGCTGGCGCGGCGGCTCACGATCGAGGACTACGGCAAGCCCGGCGAGATCGCCATGACCGGCCTGGCCGTGATCGAGATGGCCTGCTGGGACATCATCGGCAAGGCCGTCGGACCAGCCGGTCTACCGGCTGATGGGCGGAGCCGTGCGCGACAAGATCAAGGCCTACGCCAACGGCTGGTACACCGTCGAGCGCACGCCCGAGGAATTCCACGCCGCCGCGCAGCGGGCGGTGGCCAAGGGCTACCGGGCGCTCAAGTTCGACCCATTTGGCGCCGGCTACTACGAGATGGAGCGTGCGGAAAAGGTCAAAACCATTGGCCTGGTCGAGGCTGTGCGTGACGCCGTAGGACCGGACGTGGAGATCCTGATCGAGATGCACGGCCGCTTCAACCCGATCACGGCGATCGAGATGAGCATGGAACTGGCCCCCTTCAAGCCGAGCTGGGTGGAAGAGCCGGTGCCGCCTGCCAACATGCTGGCGCTGCAGAAGGTCACCGACGCCGTACGCCCGCTGGGGGTACCGGTAGCAACAGGCGAACGGCTGCACACCATGCACGAGTACCGCGAGCTCTTCGAGCTGCATGCGGCCGACATCATCCAGCCCGACATCGCCCACTTTGGCGGAATTCTCAACACCAAGAAGCTGGCAGCGTGGGCCGATACGTACTACGTGCTGATTGCCCCGCACAACGTCGGCGGGCCGGTAGCGACGGCGGCGGCGCTGCACCTGGCGGCTTCGACGCCCAACTTCAAGATCCAGGAGAACTTCAACGACTTTGACGAGCCATACGTGCTTGAGTCGGCGCCAGGGCTGCCCAAGGTCGAAGACGGCTACTTCCCCCTGCCCACGGGTCCGGGCCTGGGCGTGGTGATGGACGAAGACGTGATCGCCGCACACCCTGAGCAGCGCATCCATTTCAGCCTCTACAAGGATGACTGGCACAAACGCAAGGCGTTGATTGGGAAGCAGTGATCAACCACCATGGCAGATGGCGATATTACCCCCAACATTTTTCAGAAGTCGATCCAGTGGTTCGCCGCCACGTCGTTGGGGTCGAAGCTGTTCATTCCCACTGCACATCGCACGGACCGCATCGTGCTGCGCCTGTCCGGCGGCAGGACCACGATGGTAGGCTTGACGGCGGGCCTGCCGGTGATCACCCTTAACACCATTGGGGCAAAGAGCGGGCAGCTGCGCAGCATACCTTTGATAGGGATACCGGACGGCGATAGGTATGTGTTAATTGCGTCCAACTTCGGCCAGGCACACCATCCAGCCTGGTACTACAACTTGAAGAAGCACCCGCAGGCTACCGTCACGCGGCGCGGTCGCACTGCCGACTACGTAGCAAGCGAAGCGAGCGGCGAAGAGTACGACCGCCTCTGGCAAAGAGCAGTATCGCTCTATGGCGGCTACGCCGCATACAAGACGCGCACAGGCGGCCGCGCCATCCCAATTATCATCCTGGTACCTGATCCGGCCGGCAGGGTGGGCTCAACCGATCAAACTGGCGCACAGGCGGCAGCTTGAACACGTAGAAAGAAGGATTCCTGACATGCGTACTGTACCTCTTGGCAACACCGGCGTCGACGTGAGCATCTACTGCCTGGGCGCCATGTATCTCGGCACACGCAACGACGCGGTCAGTTCCTACCGGCTGCTTGACCAGTATTTGGATGCGGGCGGCTTCTTTGTCGACACGGCCAATATTTATGCTCACTGGGTTGAAGGCTATCAGGGCGGCGAGAGCGAGACACTGCTCGGGGAGTGGATGCGCGCCCGCGGCAACCGCAGCCGTATCTTCCTGGCTTCAAAGGTTGGATTCCAGTATCCCGGCGTCACAATCGGCCTCAGCGCCCGGCAAATCGAGGAGGAGTGCGACAAGAGCCTGCGCCGCCTGGGCGTGGACACCATCGACCTCTACTACGCCCATGTGGACGACCGCAACACGCCGATGGAGGAGACGCTGGCAGCTTTTGACCGGTTGGTGCGGGCGGGCAAGGTGCGCTATATCGGCGCATCCAACTTCCTGGCCTGGCGCCTGGCACAGGCGCACGCGCTCAGCGTCGCCCACGACTGGCCGGACTACTGCTGCGTCCAGCAGCGCTATACATACCTGCGCCCCAAGCCCGGAGCCAGCTTCGACCCGCAGCTTGCCGTCAACGACGACCTGCTCGATTACTGCCGTAACAATCCCGTGACGCTGCTGGCCTACTCATCGCTGCTGAGCGGCGCTTACACCCGGCCGGACCGCACCATTGGCGAGCAGTACCTGGGACCAGATGCCGACGCGCGGCTGGCAGCGTTACGGCAGGTGGCGGCGACGCACGGCGTCAGCGCCAACCAGGTGATTCTTGCCTGGATGATGCAGAGCAACCCCATCGTCGTGCCGGTGATGGCGGCAGGCTCGGAGGCGCAGATGGTCGAAAACCTGGCAGCGCTCGATCTCGTCCTCAGCGCCGACGAGATGGCCCTGCTTACCAACGCTATGGCATAGGCAGGTTCGGGGGCAGGTTCGGGCATGGGCAAGCTTCACGGTTGTATCCCCATCGTCGCCACCCCTTTCACAGAGGAGGGCGCGATCGACGAAAAGAGCCTGCGCGCCGAGGTCGAGCACCTGATCGCCGGCGGCGTGCATGGCCTGGCGGCGCCGGCAATCGCATCGGAGGGCTACAAGCTGGCCGAGGCCGAGCAGCAGCGGGTGGCCGCCATTGTGATCGAAACTGCGGCCGGCCGCGTGCCTGTCGTCGTTAGCGCCGACGGCAACGGCACAGACATCGCAGTGATCCGGGCGCGGCGGGCGGCGGCGCTGGGTGCTACAGCGCTGATGGTACTGCCCCCCATGTTTATCAAGCCCGACGGCGAGAATCTCTACCGTTACTACCAGCGCATTGCGCGGGCCGTGGACGTCGAGATTATGGTACAGGACGCGCCGCAGTTGACCGGCGTAACGCTGCCAGGCCAGCTGCTGGCGCGGCTCAACCGCGACTGCCCCAATATTACCTCGGTCAAAATCGAGGGCACCCCGGCCGGCCCAAAAACCAGCGAAGTGCTGGCACTCAGCGACAACCGCATGGACGTGTTTGCAGGCTGGGGTGGGCTGAGCTTTTGGGAGGGCCTACAGCGCGGCGCCAAGGGCTGCATGCCCGCCGCCAATTTCGGTCCACCTCTAGCAGAGGTCTATGAGTTGTACGGGGGAGGCGATTACGCCGCAGCGCGCCGCCGGTTTGACGGGCTGGTCCCATTTGTCAACTGGTCGATGCAGTCGGTGGATCTATCGGTCTGGTGCGCCAAAGAAGCACTCAAGCGCCAGGGGATCCTGGCCACCAATATCCTGCGCGAGCCGGCCAGCCTGCCGGACGCCGTAATGCGCCACGAATTCGAGGTCTTCTATGGGCCATGATCGGTTCGCCGATGTAACCACATTAGGTGAGATCATGCTGCGCTACAGTGTCCCCGCCGGTAGCCGTCTGGAGACGGCCTCGCAGCTAGACGTACGGCCGGGCGGGGCAGAGTCGAACCTGGTCGCGCTGCTGGCGCGGCTGGGCCGGCGCACGGCCTGGGTCGGCGGACTCCCAGACAACGCGTTGGGGCGGCTGGCGGCCAATCACCTGCGCATGGCCGGCGTGGATCTTGGCGGTGTGCACTGGTGCAAGGATGGCCGCATGGGCACCTATTACGTGGAGTTCTCAGCGCCACCACGTCCGATACAGGTTATCTACGACCGGGCCAACTCGTGCGCCACGCAGCTGACGCCTGCCACCGTCGCCTGGGACACGCTGCTGAGCTCGCGACTGCTGCACCTGACCGGCATCACGCCGGCGCTGTCGGCAAGCTGCCGCAGCATCGTGGGCGAGGCCGTGGCGCGTGCCAAGGGTGCCGGTCTGGCCGTCAGCTTTGACGTCAATTACCGGCAGAAGCTGTGGAGCGCAGCCGAGGCCACTGCGGCTTTGACGCCGCTTCTCCACCAGGTCGACCTGCTCTTCTGCGGCCATGGCGATGCACAGCGCCTCTTTCATTGTGCAGGCGACCCACCCAGCGCTCTGCGCCAGTTGGCAGAGCAGACGTCGGCGCAGGTCGTCGTGATGAGCATCGGCGCCGCGGGTGCGTTGGCGTGGCACGGCGGCGAGGTTCTGCAGGTGGATGCCGTGCCCGTCGCTGTTGTCGATCGCCTGGGCGCAGGTGATGCCCTGGCAGCCGGCGTACTCGACGGCTGGCTGGACGGCGATCTCGAGCGCGGCCTGCGAACGGGCGTGCTGCTGGCAGGCATGGCGCTTGCCCAGCACGGCGATATCGTAGTGACGACACGCCAGGAAGTTGAGTCGCTGCTGAGCGCCGCTGGAACTAGCGTCATTGTACGCTGAGCACGCGCTGTACTAAATCAAAGGCCCACCCGTCCGTCCAGGCGCAACTGCTTCATTTGCGCCACCAGCCATTTGGGAACATGGTTCGCGCCTCAAACTGTATCTTGATACATTCTTAACATCCAGTAAAATAGTATATCCTTATAATGGCAGTCTCAAGCTATATGCGATGCGGCTACGCCACATCGCACATTCCCCCTACAATGGGCAGGAGCTGTTATGTTCAATTCCAAACTGCGCAGCAGAACGCTGCTGCTCGTTGCGTCGCTGCTTACCTCGTTCTTTACCGTCCGTATTGCATATGCTCAGCAGCCGCAACCAGTTCCTCTGGCGGTGAGTACGTTCGACGTCGACGCCGAGGGATGGACCGTTACCGGCGATCGCCATAAGCGGCACCCCCAACTACTTTTCAAGTGGCGGCAATCCGGGCGGCTACATAAGCGCCACAGACCTTGAAACAGGCGGGCTCTGGTACTGGCAGGCACCCGCGAAGTTCCTCGGAGATATCTCCGAAGCGTATGGCCAGGCGCTGCGCTTCGAGCTCCGGCAGTCGGCCCTCACCCAGCAGCGTGATGACAACGATGTAGTGCTCAAAGGTCCCGGCGGAACATTCTATTACAACACGCCCTACAATCCTGGCAAGACATGGACGTCCTACGCCGTCGTGCTCTCGGAGACATCGGGGTGGACGAAAAGCGACGGGAGTATCCCTACCCAGGCGGAGATGAAGGCGTTGCTGTCGAACGTGGATACCCTACGGATTCGCGGGGAATACCGGAGCGCTTCGGATACTGGCGACATAGATAACGTCGTATTGGAGGGCGTGAAGACACCGGTAGTCCAATTACTGACGCCTGTGAACGGCGCCACTACAGGCCCTGCTGCGCTGACGCTTGCCGCGACCTTGTACAATCCCAGCAGCTACCCGATCACGAGCCTCGAGTTTGTCGTGCTCTATGATGGCGCCTGGCATTCTGCCGGCATGGACGACGTGGCACCCTATGAAGTCATCTGGCAGGTCCCAGCCGGCTTACGCTCACAAAAGATTAAGTTCAACGCGCATGTGAATACAGACCAGGCCGGCGCGTTTCAGTTCACGAGTGCGACCAACATCGTGGACTTCGTGGAGTCTCTTGGCAATCCAAGTGTGGCCGAAAACTGGGTGCCGCTCCGTGCTTACTTGAACCAACGCGCGCTTACTCCAACCGGGGAGAATATGTCAAGCGTAGCTTCCATGGCCATGGTGCTGGCTATGAACGGTATCATACCGTCCGATCAGGCCTCGATGAGCGCCAGGGCTATAGAGATGTATAAGTATCCCAACGTATTGGACGCGCCTTCACCGGCGGGCAATGCGGTGACGACACGCATGGCTTCTGAACTGGTCGTCCAAGGCATGAATGCGCACGACCTAAACCTCCAGTCCGCTGGCGCCTGGGCAATTGTCAAGCAGGAGATCGACAGCGGCCGGCCTGTCCTGCTCCGAGCGTATCACGGCATTGTCACGAAGTTGGAGCATGTCCTCGTCGTCGTCGGCTATCGGGAGACAGCGGACAGCCGGCGAATAGTGGTCTACGATCCTTATGGAGCTTGGGGAGGCACGCGGGACAGCTATAATGCGAACGACCGTACAGACCCGCTCAGTCACCGGGGACAGTGGGCATCCTACGACTTTGGTACAGTGTTCGGACCATCTAACCATCTGATCATAGCCAAGCCGGCAGCCCCGTCATCGACGTCGGCAGCAGTGATCACCACTGCGCCAGATGGGATTAGCGAAGAAGCAGACAACAGCCGCAGCTACGGTGGCGTGACGATCGTTGGCCCAGAATTGTACCTGCCATACGCACAGAAATGATTACCGGGTCCACCTCTCTACTCAGGAGTAGGAGGTGGACCCGATACCCATTTTAGCCATTGATCTCGACTCCTGCAGGTACTGCGATCCTCCCAGCCGGCACTGCTGCTGGCGCTGCCTCCTGAGCTGCCACCTGCGGTGCCGCCAGGGGGGGCGTCACAGGCGTGCCTACGTGATGCTGCTTGACCATTTCGGCTTCTGCCAGTTCGACCAGCGACTCAAATGTGATGGCCTGGTCCGGGAAGGTGGCGGCGCCGATATTGAGTATAATCCCCAGTTGTTCCTGCGCTGCTGCCTTGAGCGTCAGGAGCACAGGCTGCAGGTCATCATGGGCGGTTTCGGGCAGCAGCACGACAAAATGGTCGTTGCGCTGGGTGACGACGGCGGTGTCGTCCAGCTGCTCGCGCAGCAGGCGGGCGGTGCGGGCCAGGATATACTTCTTGACCAGGTCGCGCTGCATGTCGCCGACGACCCGGAACGAGTACGGCTCGGCCGGCAGCGGCGCCTGGGCAAGCTCGACCGGCACCTTGGGGGTGGCGACTGCCAGCACGGCCAGGGCATGGTGGTAGCGCCGCGCCCGCCGCACCTCGCGATAGAGCGCACCCTGGGCGTTCTCAAACAGCCGTTCGTCCCCATCGGTCTGGCCCACCATCAGGTTGGTCAGCAGGCGCTGCAGCTGTGCCAGCTGCCGTCCCAGCAGGCCGCTCAGCAGGATCGTGACGACGACAGCCGCCAGGCTCATGACGACCGCAGCTAAAGTCTCGCCCTCATGCGTCAGCGCAAACTGAATCTCGAGGGCCGCGTACGCAGTCACACCAAAGGCGAGCAGCCACACCAGCGATACCCGGTAGCGTCCCCACATCAGAATGGCCAGCACCGCACACGTCGGGATGAACCAGTACAGAAAGGGTGCGAGCACGAACGAGCCGACCAACCATTCCAGGTTGAAAAGGAACGAAAGCCATACGATTGTTGCGACGAGGGCGGAGTATAGCTGCCTCATGGTGTGAACCTCTACTAAACAATAAACGCGCTGCTGTTACGAAAAGCCCAATTCGTTCGGCTGTCTGCCAGCCCACAACTCTACTTGGTCACGCAGATCACGGAGTAGCGTGCGTAGCGCTGGATGTAGGGCACCGTGTCAAACAAGTACTCATCGCACCGATACAAGGCGTGGCGCAGCGAAGAATTGCGCGGCAAGCGCAGTAACTTACCTGCCATGGCTGTCAGGCCGAAACCCCGGTAACTCCAGGTCTTGAAGTGGCTACCAAAGCGTTCGACGTCAGCAATGAAAAGTGGTCGATCGGTGCCCTTGGCTGGATGCTTGTTCTTGTACGGCAGATAGTCGCGTGCAAACTCCAGCAAGCGATTGTGGCCCAACGGTTCCTGGAAAGCGCCCTTGCCTCCAGGCTTTAGCACCCGTGCGATTTCGCGTGCCGCGGATTCTAACTGCAGGTGGTGCAGGGCAGCGCCGCCAAAGACAAAATCAAAGGTATCATTTGCGAAGGGCATCTGTTCGGCAGGGCCAACATGAGCCTGCATCCGATCGGCGACCTGTTTGTAACTGGCAAAACGTTGTACAGTCGCAATCGTCTTCGGCGCCACGTCGATGGCGTGAACCCTGGCGCCTGCCAGGGCAAAGATAACCGGCGTCATCGAATAGCCACACGCTACGTCAAGGAGGGTCTTGCCTTCGAGGGGCCCGAAGAAATCCGCCACATAACGACGCCAGTCACGACCTGCCGTAAAACTTCGTCCAACTTGTATCAAGCTGCTTGAACTGCTGGAAATCGATTGCTTGCGAGCGAGCATCGGTAACCACTGCCTCGAGTTGGACGCGGCTCGTCAAGTCGAGGTCGGCGATTGCCGTCCTGGCGATTATGCGGTTTGATTTCAACATCGTGGGTACTCCTTGCAACTACCTGCTCAACCTCTGCCCATCGCGTATCCTTTCCCTATCGTTCTGACTTTGGCGGTAAGTCTGGTCGTAGAGATCAGTATGCGCCCTTTTGGGTGAAGACCACCGTTACCGTGCGGACCATGATCTGAAGGTCGAGCCAGAGGCTCTGGTTCTCGATGTACTGGATGTCCAGCTTCAGCCGGTCGTCAAAATCCAGGTCACTGCGACCACCGATCTGCCACAACCCTGTCAGGCCGGGCAGCACTTCCAGCCGCTCCGTCTGCCACAGCTTGTAGGTGCTGGCCGCAAACGAGGTCGGCCGCGGCCCCACAATGCTCATGTCACCCTTCAGGATGTTGATGATCTGCGGAAACTCGTCCAGGCTCGTCTTGCGCAAAAACCGTCCCACCCGCGTGACACGCGGGTCGTCGGTAATCTTGAAGTCCGGCCAGGTCAGCTCGTTCAGGTGGGCATACTTGACCTTCAGCTCTTCCGCATTCGTGGCCATCGTCCGCAGCTTGTACATCTTGAACCGCCGCCCACCCTTGCCGGTGCGATACTGCTTGAAGAACACAGGACCCGGGTCGTCGATGTACACCAGCGCAGCCAGCAGGCCCAGCAGCGGCAGCAGCAGCGGCAGCGCCAGCGTGCAGATGACCAGGTCCATGATGCGCTTCGTTACGCGATACCGTTCGCGGAACAGCTTAACCTCTCGTGGCGGGATGAGAACTAGTTGTTGTGTCGTCATTGTTTGATCTTCGCTCCTCGCAAGCCATAAAGCTCACCACACGAGTCTCGACTGGAACACGAGAACCGATACACTTACATCTGCATTCGCCGAACTGAACTACAAGCTGCTGCTATGGATACTTCTTATGCAAGCATCAAAAGATCAACCTCCGGTGCGCTGGTATCTGCACCGGCTTAGCTGCGGCTCTAAGAAGAACACTAACCTACGCACAGGTACGGAGTGCGATATCGAACCTGTACGGCAGCAAAGCAATCAAGCGGCCCACTAAGCAACGGCCACTGCATATTCGACTGTAAATTGTTAACACCGGGTAAAAAGTATTAACAAATCAGTGTACGATTATGAGTGCCGCGTTTCGTATTTGTCAATCAACTCTTCCTGACAAAACGCTGACACATATCTAGGTACTGGGCTTGGCCCGGATCTGTCGTGCGGGAAGCCGCGGCGTTTAAATAGCACATAAATTCTATTGCAATTGCCGGCAATTTAATCTATAGTGGTCATACGACAGCCGCTAATCGCAAGCAGTTTCTGCTTTGCCCCCACATCATCTTACGGCGGCTGTCACCTCTCTTTCTTGTTCCTTTCTATTTTTACACCTGCTCCTCCTCATGCGTTTTCGGATGCGCTGAATGCGTGATCTTGCGCACAATGCTGCCGTTGATGGGCGCACGGCAGAGCGGCGTTCCTTTCCGTATACTGAAAGTAGTTCCGTTTGACCCGCACCCCCGCTGCACGGCGTCGTCTCGGTCTACGTGGAAAGGAGCACGTCATGTGATTACCACTCTCTGCCCCTCCATCGCAGTTTCTTCGCATTCACCCCGTTGATGTCGATGTAGAAACACGAGCACATCGCGGCCTGCCGGCTGCCCGGTCTAATTCACAAGCGTACCAGTGTGAGCCCAACAGTTCACGCAACAGACAGTTTTTGCCTCGAGAAGGAGATTTATGTCAACTAACATCAATCACACCAGCCGCGTGCTGGTGCTGGCATGGGCAATCGCCCTGCTGCTTATGGTGGGAGGCGCGCTGGCCGTGTCTGCCCATGACGACGGCACTGTTCATCCGGAACCCTATAACCTGCCACAAGTGGCACCGGCAGGCGTGGCGGCAGCCTGCGCCGGCGGGCCGACCATCGACGGCCTGCTGCTCGACGAGTGCGTCGACCGCACCTTTACGGTCGGCGGCGTGAACAAGACGGTGCGGGTGTGGTACACCAAGGTCATGAGCGCCACGACGCGCATCGACGACGGGACCACCTACAACCTGCAGCACTGGATCACGAGCGACGCCCAGGCCCAGCAGGTCGCAGCCTGGTTTGAAGATGCCTGGGTACGCTATCACACCGACTCCGGCCATCACCTGTATGACAATGGCTGCTCGCGGCTCAACGTGCAGATGGAGGACGGCGTAGGCTGGTCCGGTATTGCCTATTGGGGCAGCCCCGGCAACTGCCGGATCGGCATCGACTCGCCGATGGTGCGCAACGGCGGCGGCCAGTGGACGGTCTACCACGAAGCGCAGCACTACCTGCAGTACTCGTACGACAGCGGCTGCTATGGCTACCTGCGGCCCAACTACCCGGACGACGCCGAGTTTGTGGAAGGCTATGCCGATCTCGGCTCCGACACGGTCGACGCCACGCTGGATGCGCAAGGGTACTCCGGCGCCACCTACGACCCTAGCACGTCGATGTACGACAAGAGTTACGGCAACATCTTCCTCAAGTACTTTATCGAGCAGTTGGGCACCGTTGGTACCCCCACCGACCCGTGGCACCACATCGACGCCATGTACCATCACTACGAGGCCTGCGACAACGCCGACACCCTCTACGTGCTCAACACCCTCATCCCCTCGCTCAAGCCCGGCATGACCGAGAAGCGCTTCTTCCTCGACTTCTTTGCCGCCAACTGGGCCAAGAGCTGGGCCGATCCGACCACGCAGCCCGAGCTGGTCTACACCGACGACGACGCCTCGCCCTACGGCAACCTGGCTCCGGCGACACAGAACGTCAACATGGCCGGCGGCGCGCAGAGCTGGACCGAGTCAACACCCGACGACTGGGCAGCACGCTACTACCAGGTGACGCCGCAGGCCGGCTGTCCCTACCTGCAGGCGGAGGTAGACGGCGCGGCCGGCGCGCAGCTGGGCATCAACCTGATGGCCGCCAAGACGACGGCGCCCACCACGGTGCTGCGCTCGGCGACGATCGGCGAAAACTACGTGCGCACCTTTGCGGCCGCGGGCGTCAATAACCTGGTCGTAGCCGCAGTCAACAGCTTTGCCAACAACTACAGCTTCACCGTGCGCTTCACCTGCGTCAATCCCACCATCCAGATCCTCGAGCCGACGCAGACCAGGTTTGCCCTGGTCGGCGCACCGGACAGCCCCATCGGCTTCCTGGCCCGCTGGACTGTGCGCGATGGCGTCAACAGCGTGCGCGGCCTGCCCGAATCGTCATTCACCTTTGAGGCCGAGGGTGCGGCTGCAACCGTGGTGCCGGGTTCTTTCCAAGAAGTGGGCGACGAGTACTGGGCGATTCTGATGCCCCCGACCAAGCCCGCCGGCACGACCTTTGTCGACTTCCGCATCAATCTCGGCACGATCAACGACACCGAGCTGGACGCCCTGCTCTACGTGGCGCCCGGCAACACCGACATCGCCCTCAGCTTTGATGCCAGCGGCTCGATGAGCACCGAGGATGCTATCGGCGAAGGCAGCCGCCTGGACAACGCCAAGAAGGCCGGCCAGGTAGTGGCGGACCTCCTGCGGGTCGGCGACCGCTTCCTGGTCCAAGACTGGTCGGCCACCGATAACCCGCCGGGCTGCGGCCTGCCGGGCGGCAGCGGCAACTGCCCGCTCGACGTACGCACCCTGCTGCCACGCTCCGACGTCAACGCCGGCAACATAGCAGCCTTGATCGGTATTGCCCGCACTCAGATCACCAACATCAGCGCCCGTGCCTGGACGCCCGTCGGCGGCGGCCTCAAGGCGGCCAAGGACCAACTTGTGGCAGCCCCGGGCAACACCAATCCTAAGCACATCTTCCTGCTGTCGGACGGCGAAGAAAATGTCCGGCCGCTGTATGCCGACGTCAAGGATGAGATCAAGAACGCAGGCGTGGTCGTGAACACCATCGCCTTCGGCCCCGAGGCGCCCGGTGACCTCATGGCGACGATCGCGGCCGACACTGGCGGCATCTATCGCCCAGTGGCCACCAATGGCATCGGCTCAGGCCTGGCCGCGGCGAGCGTGGATACGACCGCTGCAGCTTCAGCCATCGGGGCGATCGGCGCCATCGGGTTGATCGACAATGTCAGACGCCGTGCTGGCCGCCCCCTACCTGCCCGGACAGTTGGGTCTGGCCAACGTGTATGACTACTTCGACACTGAGGCACAGGGGGCCGCCCGCATCTTCAACGGCAGCTATACCGGGGTACCGGCTTTCGACCTCCCCAATAGCCGCAAGGTCCTAGCTGTCAACGTGGACAAAAGCGTCAATCAGCTGCGCCTGGTGGTAGCGGGCAAACAGGCCGACAATCAAGGCTGCATCAACTCGGACCAGCGCAAAGTGGAAGTATTGATGCCAGGCATGGATCCGGAGCAAGCGTTGGTATCCAATCAGCCCGCGCGAAAGCTTCACGCCGGCCGATTGGGATATACGCAACAATGCCTTTGATGACGTGCTGGTCGTCACCAATCCCGCCGAGGGCCAATGGCAGTTCCGCACCTACTACTTCGGCTGCCCGATCATTGGCCTGACAGCAGACAATCAGGAGGCACAGCCGCTGCAACCGGCCGCCGCCGAAACGTTCGACTTCATCATGAACGTGTCGGTGCAGTCGACGATCCAGCTCGAAGGCCGCCTGTTGGGGCTTAATGCCGGCAAGGCAGAGGCGGGCGACAACGTCGATATCGCCGGCTTCCTGCTGGACAAGAACGGCACGGTGCCGGCCGCCCTCATGCTCGCCATCGTGGATGGGCCTGCGGGCACAGTCGGCCGCGTCATGTTCGACGACGGCAATTCGGGCGACGGCGCCGCCGGCGACAACATCTACGGCACAAAGTTTGGTTCGACTGCCTACGGCGGCGGCTACAGCGTGCGCATCCTGGCCGCCTTCAAGGATCCGGCCAACCCCGCCAGAACCTGGTTCGCGAATGGAACGGCGGCTTCTGGATCAAGGGGCCCAAGCCCACCCAGGAATGCGGCGGCCAGAACGACCAGGACAAAGACTGCATGCCCGACGAGTGGGAGCGCCGCTGTAAGCTCAATCTGCAGGCCGACGACCGCAAGGATGACCCCGATCACGATGGCCTGAGCAACATCGAGGAACTGGGCTATGGCACGCTACCATGCCGGGCGGACACCGACAAGGGTGGCGAGAGCGATGGCTCCGAGGTGCGCAACGGGCGCGACCCGCTCAACCCACGCGACGACAAGATCGTCCACTTCGGCCACATCAACGTGCGGCCGCTGAATGCACAGATCCTGATCAACTGGACACCGGTCTTCTCCTACACCAACGTGATCCTGTACCTGTCCGACAACAAGGACGACCTGGGCCAGGGCACTGATATGGGCCAGGGCAACACCAGGCCGGGCGAGTTCCAGGTCAAGGGCGCTCCAGAACGACAAGACATACTACGTCGTCCTGCAGCCGGTCGGCGTCGACGACCAGGGCAATCCGGTCGAGGGTGACCTGAGCGAACCGATCGCCGTGACGCCCAAGGCGGATCCGGACATGCCGTCTGGTGCGATGCTGATCGAGAACGACGCGGTACAGACCAACAATAAGCAGGTCGAGCTCAACATCAGCGCTACCGACACCCCGCTCGACGGTGCGGCGCAGGGTTCGGCGGCCCACATGACGGACATGTGGTCGCAGCAGGTCAACACGGTCAGCGGTAACGTGCAGATGCGCATCGCCAACACCGACAAGATGGACGGCATCCCGTGGCAGCCGGTGCAGCCGGTGGTGCCTTGGACGCTGGTCTGCGAGCCCGGCCAGGAGTGCACCGTGTACGCACAATTCAAGGACGCGGCAGGGAACGAGTCACTGATCGTCAAAGATTCAATCCAGCTGGCGCCAGGTGCGGCCAACGCCTACCTGTTCCTGCCCACGCTGAGCAGGTAACGGCATAGGTCAATCCTAGCTGATAGAAAGGAACTCCCGGGGGGCAGCTGCCTCCCGGGAGTTCTGCTGAGTTTACAGCATTGCCAAAACCGTGCTATAAAGAACCAATAATTCGGAATGATCGGAGTAGCGGCGGCGTGCCAGGGTAAATGGAATTTTTACAAGGCTTCTGGGAGGCGATCCGCACTGGAAACCTTCCTGACCTGGGCAATTGGAGCTACGTTCTCATTGCACTGCTCGTGTTTTTGGAAGGACCAAGTGTCACCCTGGTCGCCGGCACTATGGCTGCGACAGGGATTTTGCGCGCCGAGTGGGTGTTCGTCGCCGCCGTGATCGGCAACTTCTTCGCCGATCAATTCTGGTACTGGCTGGGCCGGTTTGGCAGCCGGGGTGGGCGCATTTATCGCCTGCGCTGGTTTCAGAATCGCAAGACCGAGATTGAGCAGCTGGAAAGCGGCGTGCAAGAGCACGGCGTCAAGATGTACCTGATGGCCAAGCTCTCCATGGGCTTGCTCAGCATTCCCACGCTGGTTTCGGCCGGGCTGATGCGGGTAACCTGGTGGCGGCTGGCTGGCGTAAGTGTGTTGTTCGAGCCGTTCTGGACAGGCTTTCTTGTATTTGCTGGCTACCGTCTGGGCGAGCACATCAAGAGTATGGAGCGCGGGCTGCAGGTAGCGGCTCTGATCGGCGGCATTGTGCTGCTGCTGGTCCTCCTGTGGTGGTATCGCCGCATGTTTGGGCGCATTGCCACTGCTCGCAAAGCCAGTGTCCCACACCTGAACGAGTGAGCCTGCCCATGCGAGTGCTTTTCTCAGGTCAAACCTATTATCGCAAAGACAACGGCCAGGCCGTGTTCATGATTCGTCTGGCAGAAGGCCTCGTGCGGGCCGGTCATGAGGTGATGGCACTGGCGCCTTCGATGCGCGGCATCGCCCAGCGTGAGCTGATGAACGGTGTCATCGTGCAGACGGTCCCTGCCCTACACCTCGGGCATAACCTGAATGTGACGGCCTTCTCGGACGGCTGGGTGGAAGACACCATCGCCGAGTTCGCCCCCGATATCATTCATATTCAGGACCATTTCTTTCTCAGCCGCACGGTATTACGGATCGCGCGCCAACGTGGCATCCCGATTGTGGGCACGAACCATTTTTTGCCTGCCAACTGGTCTAACAACTTGTATATCCCGCGCAGCGTACAGGGTGTCGTGCATAAGGCAATGTGGAAGGACATGCTTCAGGTTTTCAACCAGCTGGATGCCGCCACGACGCCAACGGAAACGGCAGTTGCCATCCTGCGCAAGCAGGACATTCGCATTCCGGTTAAGGCCATCTCGTGCGGCGTCGACCAGGATGAGTTCTTTCCCGACGCTCGACGTGGAACGCAGCGTCATCCGGCGCCATTTTCGGTTGGCGTTGGACAAGCCTGTGCTGCTCTATGTAGGCCGTGTCGACCGTGAAAAAGGGCTAGATTACCTGGTTGCAGCGATGGCGCTGCTGCCGCCGGGCGCGTGCCAGATCGCCATTGCCGGCAAGGGTATGTACCGTGATTCCCTGATAGAAATGGTGCACGAGCTGGACATTGCGGACCGTGTCACGTTTCTAGGCTACATCGACAGCGAGGACCTGCCGATGCTGCTCAACAGCGCAGATGCGTTTGTGATGCCCAGTTGGGCGGAGCTGCAGAGCATTGCCACGCTGGAGGCTATGTCGTGCCGCAAGCCGATCCTGGCCGCCAACGCCCGTGCCTTACCCGAGCTTGTCGAACACGGCACCAACGGGTTCCTGTTTAACCCGCAGAATGCCGAAAGCCTGGCCGAGAGCATTCGGCTCTTCCTGAGCATGCCTGAACGCTGGGAAGAGATGGGCCAGGCGTCCTTGCAGCGGGCGCGGCCGCACCAGATGGAATACACGATCAAGCGCTATGTCGAATGGTACGAGAGCGTGTTAGGGCGATCGCTGATGGTCAAATCGCGCCGGGCGAGCCGCGAACACGCGCCGCTGATCGGTGGGTAGGAGCGCAGTCCAACCATGGCCATCTATGCCAACGCAGATCAGTTCTACACAGTAATGAAGGAAGTGTTTGATTTTGTGGTGCAGCACCCGCAGCACATCGACTCCTTTACCCGCAGTAACCTGGTGATCCGCATGCGCACCACGCAGCCGGATGCCGAGATCCTGCTGGACGGCCGCCAGCCGCCGCTGCAAGTCTTCTTCGGTCCTACGCCCGGGCTGGCGAACTTGGAGATTTTGCTGTCGGCCGACCTGCTCCATGCCATGTGGCTGGGACAAGAGAGCACACACAAGGCATTCTTTACCGGTCGCATCCGTACCAACGGCAATCTGCTCAAGGCCATGCAACTCGGCGACGTGTTCCAGGAAGCCGAACGAATCTATCCCACGGTGGCACGCAAGTACGGTCTGAACGGCGCCTGAATTTCGCCTGAATATCGTGCGCGGAACGCAGGGATCGCGCCTGAAGCCGCAGGCAAGCTGTCTGGCGTGTGCTTTGACACCCCCTAGAACACCCGTTATAATCTGTACCGGCAGCCTCGCGGTACCGCAGCGTCTACGGCCGCTTTGTTCCCGGCGGAGAACCCATTTAGCATGGTCGGAAGCGTTACAGACGAGATCAAGCAGCGGGTCGACGTCGTAGAAGTAATCTCTCGCTATACAGAGCTCAAGCGCGCGGGCAGCATCTACAAGGGCCTTTGTCCCTTTCACAGCGAGCGAACGCCGAGCTTCGTCGTATTTCCGCATACCGGCACCTGGCACTGCTTTGGCGCCTGCGGAACCGGCGGTGACGTCATTTCGTTCGTGATGCGCAAGGAGAACCTCGAGTTTCGCGAGGCGGTGGAGCTGCTGGCCAAACAAGCCGGCATCGAAATCGGCGACCGCGAAGAGGACCGCAGCGGCCAACAGCGAGCACAAATCTACGACGTCAACGAGGCCGCTGCCGCGTTCTTCGAGCACGTTCTCATCCATCATCCTGCCGCCGAGCCCGCTCGCCGCTACCTGGAACGGCGCGGCATTGACCAAGCCACGGCCGCACAGTTCCGCCTTGGGTTTGCCCTCGACGCCTGGAGCAGCCTGCGCGACCACCTGCTGGAACAGCGCTTCAGCCTGGATCTGCTGTTGGAAGCCGGCGTCGTCAAGCGCAGCGAGGAACGCAACAGCACCTTTGACATGTTTCGCAACCGCGTGATTTTCCCGATCCGCGACCGGCAGAGCCGCGTGATCGGTTTTGGCGGCCGGGTGATGGACGACGGCGTGCCAAAGTACCTGAACACATCAGAGACGGCGGTCTTTCACAAGTCGCATGTGATCTACGGGCTGGACCTGGCCCAGCGGGCGATCCGCGAGCGCGATCAGGTGGTAATCGTCGAAGGCTACATGGATGTGATTGCAGCGCACCAGTTTGGCTTTCACAACGTCGTCGCCTGCATGGGTACGGCACTAACGCCCGAGCAGTTGCGACAGCTGCAGCGCTACACCGACAACTTCGTGCTGGCGCTGGACGCCGACGCAGCCGGCCAGCAGGCGACGATCCGTGGGCTTGAACCAGGCACGCCAGTCGCTGGCACGCGTGCGCAAGCCGGTTGTCACGCCCGGCGGCGTGCGTCTCGAAGACCGGCTGGGCGCCAACCTGGCGATCACGACCATGCCCATGGGCAAGGATCCCGACGACGTCATCCGCAGCGACCCTGCGCAGTGGCAGGCAGCGGTGGATGCAGCCAAGCCGCTGGTAGACTTCTATTTTGACGTCGTAGCCTCGACCGAGGACCTCAGCAGCGCCCGCGGCAAGGGTCTGGCCGTGGCCGAACTGGCGCCCTTGATTGCCGAACTGGGCGACGAAATCGAGCGCCAGCACTACGTCCAGCGGCTGAGCCGCCTCGTGCAGGTAGACGAGATCACGATTGCGGGCCGCGTGCAGGCAGCAGCGCGCACGCAGCAGGCCAACGCCGAACGGCAGCGACAGGAGAAGGCGGCCCAGAATGGGGGCGCGAAGAATCTCCGCCGCTGCCGGGGGCCGCTGAACCGGCGCGCGACGCGCTGCAGGGGGCCAGGCGCGAGACCGTGCCGGCAAAGCTGTCGCTATCACGTTTCGAGCACGAAGATCACCTGCTCGCCAGCCTGCTTGCCGACGGCAACCTGCTGGTCTGGTTGAGCGGCGCCACCGAACTGCTCAATCTGTCCGCGGTCACGGTCGAAGATTGGCAGAACAGCGAAAACCGCGAGATCTTTCAGGCACTGAAGCGCTATTTGGCCGGCGACGAACCTTGGGATATCGAGCTGTTTCAGGATACACTGCCACTAGGTTTGCATGGGCGTCTGGCACATCTGCTAGCCTATGCGGCGCAAGTGCCCCAGGACAATCCGCTGCTGCAACGCGAGGATGCCGCCAAGGTTCTCGTGCGCATGCGTATCGAACGTCTAAAGCAGGAGACCATCAACATCAAATACCTGCTGGCCGACATGCAGAGCGCGGGCGAGCAGGAGGCGGTGCGCAGCTTTTTCCGTATTAACAATCAGCACCTGCGCGAACTATCGCACTTGCAGCAGGTGATGGCGAGACTGCCGTTGGAGCTTTCGCAACGAGCTAGCAGCGAAAAAGGATTGAAGATCTACTGATGGTGAAACCACGCCAGATTCCGACTCCAGACGAAGACTCCGAAGAGGACATGGAGCCGATCGCGCCGCTGCCTCGCAGCGCTAACAGCAGCGAAAGTGAACTGGACGAATATATCCACCTGGGCGAGGAACAGCCGTCACCCGAGGAGGATATCTTCGCCGATGTGCCGGAAGAGGAGGAGGAAGATGCCGCCGCCCCCATCCCGCGCATCGAACGCGATACCAAGCTGGAAGAAGAGATCGAGCAGGAGAAGTATGTCCCGATCGAAGAGCTGATCGCCGACATTCAAGAGGTCGGCCAAAGCCTCGATCCGGTGCGCATGTACCTGCGCGATATCGGGCGCCACCCACTGCTGACAGCCGACGAAGAACTGGAACTGGCACAGAAGATCGAGGATGGCGTCAAGGCCGAGGCGGAGCTGGCAGAGTTTGCCGGCCGGCCCGACGCCGACTTGAGCGACCAGGAACTAGACCGCAAGGACGAGCTGGAGTTGGCTGTCACGCAGGGGCGGCTGGCGCATAACCGGCTGGCGCAGAGCAACCTGCGCCTGGTGGTGAGCGTAGCCAAGCGCTACATCGGCCGCGGCCTCAACTTCCTTGACCTGATCCAGGAAGGCAACCTGGGCCTGCTGCGGGCGGTCGACAAATTCGACCACACGCTGGGCTTCAAGTTCAGCACCTATGCAACCTGGTGGATCCGGCAGGCCATCAGCCGTGCGATCGCCGACCAGGCGCGCACGATTCGCATCCCTGTGCACATGGTGGAGACGATCAACCGCCAGGCCCGCGTGCAGCGGCGCCTGCAGCAGGAGCTGGGCCGCGAGCCATCCTTTGAGGAAGTGGCGCTGGAGATGGAGTTCCTCGAGCCCGACGACGCGCGCATCGTGCGCAGTTGGCTGCTGCGTGGGGGAGGCCGGCTCGACAGCGAAGTCGCACGGCGGCTGGAACGGGCGGCCGCCAAGGTGCGGCGTATCCAGCGCCTGAGCCAGGAGCCGCTGAGCCTCGAGACGCCGGTCGGCTCGGAAGAGAACAGCTACCTGGGTGACTTCATCGAGGACGACAGCCTCCCCGGCCCGGTGGATTCCGCCAGCCGGCGGCTGCTCAAGGAGCAGATGGAGGAGATCCTCGACGGCCTGAGCGAGCGCGAGCGCAAGGTGCTCGTGATGCGCTTTGGGCTGGAGGACGGCGTCACCCGCACGCTGGAAGACGTCGGCCGCGAGTTCAGCGTCACGCGCGAGCGTGTGCGGCAGATCGAGGCCAAGGCGCTGCGCAAGCTGCGCCATCCGCTGCGCAGCCGCAAGCTGCGCGACTATCTTGGCTAGCCACAGAGCTGATTTACCGGTATTAATCAACCCTAACCGAATCCATCCAAATCTCTATACTCAGATTCACGGCACGCATCAAGAAAGGTACGCACCACCATGGCTAAGGCTGGCTTTCTGGCACGTTTTCTCGCATTCCTCATCGATGGCATCATGTTGAGCATCATCAGTTGGCTGTTGTCACTGGTCCTCGTCCCCTTCATGGGCGCGGCAGACGCCACCAACTCGAACATGCTGGCACTCATCATCGGCGGCGTCGGGCTGGTCATCGCTGTTATTCTGCTCTTCCTGCAGTTTATCTACTTTGGCTACCTGTGGAGCAAGAGCGGCCAGTCGCTGGGGATGAAGGTCACGCACATCAAGGTGCTGCGCCGCGATGGTGCCGGCCTGAGCTTCTGGCGCGGCGGCTTCCGCGGGACGCTAGGCTACTGGATCAGCGGCCTGATCTTCGGCCTCGGCTTTATCTGGGCAGCCTTTGACGGCCGCAAAGAAGCTTGGCACGACAAGCTGTTCGACACCACCGTAGTCGTAGCATAATCTTAGGCTAGTGTTATATACCGGGCGGCCCAGTGGCCGCCCGGTTTCTTTTGCCACCTCAACTCGCCGCCCCAACCTTAACAGACTCCTCGCCAGATCTTCACAAATTCTCAATACCCCATTTGTAGATTTATCTATATATGAGTTGCCCTCAAAGTGCTGCACCGACGGGCGGTGCAAGGGTTCTGCCAGGAGTGTTGATGATGAATTTGTGCCCGCAGTGCCACTATGAGAATCGTGAAACAGCGCGCTTCTGCGGAGAATGCGGCGCCGCACTTGATAACGAACCTCAACCGCCCCTATCTGGTTGGTTTGCTGCTCCGGCGCCAGACGTCGTGATGGACCTGGTGCCCGGCACCCTCATCGCTGGGCGCTATTATGTTATCGCCGGCAAGACCAGTGCCGCCGGGCAGTTGGTGTACACAGTCGAAGATCGCGGCATCTGCCGTGCCTGCGGGGCGGAGGCCATCGCCGACGACGACGAACCCTACTGCTCGAACTGCGGCGCCCAGATGCTCCAGATGTCTTCGCCCTGGCCCATGTGCGGACTTGCGGAGAGCACAGCGGGCAACGGCGATCCACATGTGACCTGGCAAGGCCGGACATTTGCAGTCGTTGCTGAGGTCGTCCGTGACGCTGTCGAGGACACAGAGCCCGAGGACACCCAAAGCGCATTGCCCGGTCCCACAGGCGAGGTGGCCGGAATACGCCCGTTTGGATATACACGGTGCCTTTTGGCAGGCCAGCGCTCCGATGTCGGCGCTGCGCGCCGAGGCCAGGCCAACGAAGACAGCCTCTTTGTGCTAACGGCGACTGCTATCAGCAGTTCCCAGGCCGGGCCCACTTTGGGCCTGTACCTCGTGGCTGACGGAATGGGCGGCCATATGGATGGAGAGCTAGCGAGCAGGACCGCCTGTGAGGTGATCGCAGGGACCCTCCTGGCGACGCTCGGCCTGCCCACACTGGAGAACTACTCCTCTGCCACCGTGCAGGAACTGATTGAGGGCGCGTTCCGAGCTGCCAACCACCAGATCTTGGCAACAGCCTCGGCCGATGGCAGCAACATGGGCACAACCGCTGTCCTGGCGCTTGTGGTCGATGACCAGGCCTACCTCGCCAACGTCGGCGACAGCCGCGCCTATCGTTGGCGCGCAGGCGAGCTGCGCCAGCTAACAGAAGACCACTCGCACGTATATACCCTCTTTAAGAACGGCTTGATCGAGGAAGACGCCATCTACAGCCACCCCCGACGCAACGAGATCTTCCGCAGCCTGGGGTCCACCCCTGCGGTGGAGGTCGACTGCTATGGGACCGATCTGGCTCCGGGCGACCTGCTCCTGCTTTGCAGCGACGGGCTTTGGGAGATGCTGCGAAGCGAAGGGATCGCCGATGTGCTCGAGTTGAACCTGGCGGATCCACAGGTAATCTGCGACGAACTCGTGCGCCGTGCCAACCTCGCCGGTGGCGACGACAACATTAGCGCCATCGTCGTGCGGGCAATAGGCTAGCCCAATGAGCGAAATGATGAAAGGCCTGCGCAGCGGCGCCGACCGGGCTGCGTTTGAGGCAGGCAAGATGATGCGACTTCAACGCCTGCAACTCGAACAACGGTCCCGCGAGCGCAAGCGCCGCGAGGCTGTAGAACAGTTGGGCGAAGCCACCTGGCGTCTCTACGAGCAGGGTCGTATCAGTGATGCGGAGCTGGTAGGCTTATGCCACGAAGTGCAGACCGCTACCCACGAGATTGCCGAGCTCGAGAAATCCGCGGCCAAGGTGCGCGACGAACAGGCAGGCAAACCCGAGCCGGCGTCCACACCCACGTGCCTGGGCTGCGGTAGGACCGTGCGCCCAGGTGCCGTCTTCTGCTCCCGCTGCGGCCGCCGCCAGACGGGAGAGGCGTAGGGAACATTTTCCCCACCATATTCAAGCGAGGAATCAATGCCAGGCGAGATTACGCTACACGCCAAATTGAACCGAACCGTCTTTCAGACCCTGCCCGCGACGCAGAAGGTCTACCTGCTGCTCGACGTCATACCCGCAGCGACGGCTGCCACTAGCCATGCGCCCCTCAACGCCGGCTTTGTGCTCGACCGCAGCGGGTCAATGGCCGGCGACAAGATCCAGCACGTGCGCGAGGCCGTCAAGCTGATCCTTCGCCGCATGCAGCCGCAGGATCACGTGTCCTTGGTCCTGTTCGATGACAAGGTCGACCTGCTGGCGCCTAATCAGCCGTTGGCAGAGGGAGTCGCGCTCCAAGCGCAGGTCGACGCAATCGTCGAACGCGGCGGCACGACCATGGCCAAGGGCGTGCGCAAAGGCCTCGAAGAGCTGCGCCGCGGCCTGGCGCCGACGCGTGTGAGCCGCATGATCCTGCTCACAGATGGCGAAACCTACGGCGACGAGGAAGAGTGCCGCCAGCTCGCCCGTGAGTGCGGCCAGGCCGGCATCCCCATCTCTGCGTTCGGCTTGGGCGACGAGTGGAATGCCGATCTCCTGGACGCCATTGCCCAGTACAGCGGCGGCCAATCCGACCACCTTGCAGTGCCCGAGCAGATCATCACCGAGTTCCAGCAGACGCTGCAGGCGATGCAGGGGACAGTCGCCACCAATGCCAGCCTGACGCTCCGCTTGGTAGCCGGCGTCATCCCGGCCGCTGCCTGGCGTATCGTCCCGCAGATCAGCAAGCTCGACGCCCGCGCCATCTCCGAGCGCGACGTGCAGCTCTACCTTGGCGACTTGGAAAGCGGCGCCGGCCAGTCCATCTTGATCGAACTCGTGGCGCAGCCAAGGCCCGAGGGCACGTACCGCATTGCCCAGGCCGAGGTCACCTACGATCTCCCCGGCGCCGGTCTCAGGGGCGAGCGCGTGCGTGAAGAAATCGTACTGACCCTTGCCGAAAACCCAGCCCGCCTCAGCCCGCCCAACGCAGAGGTGATGAACCTGATCGAAAAGGTCTCCGTCTTCAAGCTGCAGACACGTGCGCTCACCGAGGCCCAGGCCGGCAACCTCGGCCTGGCAACGCAGCAGCTGCGCACCGCCGCCACTCGCCTGCTCTCGCTCGGTGAAACCGAGCTGGCAGAGGCAGCCGCGCAAGAAATCGCCAACCTTGAACAGCAAGGCCAGCTGAGTGCCGCCGGCACCAAAAAACTTCAGTACGGCACGCGCAAGCTCACCCACAGACTCGACGAACCCGCCTGACCCCTTCCGGGAAGAGGGCAACCGAAGCTTGCTTGTCTGCCCGCAAGGCGTAAACAATAGGGAGTACACGAAATGATTACCTGTCCAACCTGTAATACCCCGAACGAAGCTGGCGCCGCCTTCTGCGACCAGTGTGGCGCCAGCCTGGCCGCCTTGAACGCAGCTGCCGTGCCGGCGCCTGCGGCTGCTGCTCTTGCGGCCAGCACCGGCTGTTGTCCGGTCTGCGGGGCAGCAGCGATGAGCGGTGACGCTTTCTGCGAGGAATGCGGTGCAGCCCTCGGCGCGCCGGCTCCCGCTGCGGCCGCGCCCGTGACGACTGCCAGTGCGCCTGTCGCCCAAGCGGTACCCGCCGCGCGCCGCGGCGGATGCGCCCACATCCTGCTTGGTAACGGCCAGAGTATAGAGCTGGCGGGCAAACCCAGCTACCTGATCGGCCGTGAGGACCAGGTCAGTGGCATCTATCCTGACGTCGACACGACACACAGCGACGGCGACGCGGCCGGCGTCTCGCGCCGGCATGCCGAGATCGTCCAGCAGAGCGACCTATGGTTCCTGCAGGATCTCAACAGCACCAATGGCACCTACATCAACAACCAACGCGTGGCCCCACAAAGCCGCCAGCCACTTCGTTCGGGCGACCAGATCCGGCTGGGCAAATGGGCGGCCACATTCCAGGTAAACTAGCCACTGTGACACGCGCGCCAGCATGCTGTGGCGGCTGCGGCCATCGTAACCGGGCCGGCGCCCGGGTCTGCGCACGTTGCGGCCAGCCCTTGGTCCAGATCTGTCCAGTCTGCCGGCAGCCAGCCCGCCGCCAGGCGCGGTTCTGCAGTGCCTGCGGAGCCGCGCTGGTGCCTGCCGTGTCGCTCGTTTCGCCAGCGCCCCTCCTCAACAGCCGCTATTGTGTTCAACAGCTGCTGGCAAAGGGCGGCATGGGCTCGGTCTACGCGGTCGGTGACGTGCGGCAGCCTGGCAGCATGTGGGCCCTCAAGGAGATGGACCTCACCGCCTTGGACCCCGCAGAGCGGCAGGCTGCCGTCGCCGACTTTCGGCGTGAGGCGACGCTGCTGCGCACCCTACGCCACGCCAACCTGGTGCAGGTCGTCGACCACTTTACCGGTGGCAACAAGGAATATTTGGTCATGGAATATGTGCAGGGCGAGATCCTGCCGGCATTTCTCCGCCGGTGCGGCGGCACGGAAGCACAGCTCTTGCCCATCGCCCTCCAGATCTGCGACGTGCTGGGCTATCTGCACGGCCGCACGCCACCCATCATCTATCGCGACCTGAAGCCGAGCAATGTCATGGTCGAAACCGCTACCGGCCAGGTAAAGCTGATCGACTTTGGCATCGCCCGCTTTTACAAGCCGGGCAAGCAAAAGGACACGCACATGCTCGGCACACCGGGCTTTGCCCCTCCCGAGCAGTACGGCAACGGCCAGACCGATGCCCGTTCCGATATCTTTGCGCTTGGCGTCACCCTCCATGTGCTGCTCACGGGCTACGACGTGGAACAGACACCTTGGAAGTATCCGCCTGTCCGCACCCTGAATCCGCAGGTCTCGCCACAACTCGAGCAGATCATTGCCAAGGCCACCGCCATGCGCGTCGACGAACGCTACCAGACCGCAGCCGAAATGCGTGCAGCACTGCTCACCTCGCTTGGCGTGTCGCAGACGGGACCGCGCCTGCAGCTGCTGTGAGTCCGCCATGATGACAGCACAGACCAACTCCCGCCTGCAGCCCCTGCCACCGGGAACCACCCTGGCCCGTGGCCGCTATACGATCGAAACCGTGATCGGCCAGGGCGGCTTCGGTTATGTCTACCTAGCGCATGATCGGCAAGGCCAAACCCTGGCCGTGAAGCAGTGCACCGACCTATCGTCTGAGGGCCTGATGCAGTTCGGCCATGAAGTGGCCATCCAGAAGATCGTGAACAACGCGACCTTTGTGCGCGTCCATGCCCAATTTGTCGAGAAGCTGGCGCCACCCAACACGACGAGCGCAAATCCTGTGCCTGTCGAATCGCTCTTTACCGTCATGGAGTATATCCCCGGCGAAACACTCGAGGAACTGCTAGAGGCACGCCTCCAGCAGAACCAGGGTCCCTTCGCCGAACAGGACGCCATTGGCTGGACCACCCAGCTCCTGGCGGCCCTCCAGCACGCCCACGCCGTCGGCGTGATACACCGCGACATCAAGCCGGGTAACATCTTGCTCCTGCCCGACGGCAGGACCGTCAAGGTTATCGACTTCGGCATCGCCAAGATCGGCGGCAGCGGCGCCCAGACCTTGCGTGGGGCACGCGGCGTCAGCCCAGGGTATTCGCCGCCGGAGCAGTACGCACAGACAGGACAGACCGACACCTACTCCGACATCTACGCGCTCGGGGCCACCCTCTACCACCTTTTGACCGGCCACGCGCCAGTCGATGCTCCCGTGCGTCAGAGCGGGCAAGAGCTGATTCCCCCGCGTCGGCATAATCCTGCCCTCAGCGCCGGCATGGAAGCCGTCATCCTCCAGTCCATGCAGCTAAACGTGGCCGACCGCTACCAGGATGCCCAGGAGATGCTGGCGGCACTGCAGGGCAAGCGCCCCGCTGCGCCCACCCGCCGGCACACCGATCCGCACCTGCTCGTGACGCTCCCTCCCAGTTCGTTTGCCAGCTGCGGGGAGCTGCTGAGCTGGTGCGACCACCACTGGCAGGAGGCCATCCAGATGCTGCGCAGCGGCGACCTGGAACTGGCCGCCCAATACCTAGCGGGGCCTACACGCGGCAGGCTCGTAGACAAGGTCCGGCAGGCAAGTACACTGTCCCATGACGACATCGCGCTTGAAACTGCCCTGCGTGCCCTCGGCGCGAAACCACCGCGCTACGCGCACAACTGGCGCACCGTCGAGCGCAGGCTGGGCATGGGCTGGCTGCCCGATCCGCGCTGGATGTGGCCCGGGTGGGGAGGACCGGCCCGGCTGACCTTTGTCATTCAAAACCGGGGACGCGGCTACCTGCACGGCCGGCTGGATCCTGCCGTGTCGTGGCTCGACATTACGCGCCCCGAGTTTGGCTGCCTGGCCGGGCAGAAACAAGCCATCCCGATCTGGCTGCACCAGCCACGCCGGCTGGCAGCGCTGGCACCTGAAATCCTGGTACTGCAGGTCTACTAACACACATGAACCCCTTGCCATCCTTGCGTACGCTCATACCCGTGGCTTTAGGGGGCCTGGCCGCCGCCGGCATACTGTCCGCCTGTGCCTCGGGCCTGGTGCCCAACGCTGTCGCGCTGGCATTCGAACCCGGCGGTGCGACGCCGGATGCAGTGGCTACGCGCGCGGTGGCCACCTTTGACGCTGCCTTGCGGGCGCCGGCCATCTTCGCCGCCCGCCCCAGCGCGACCCCGGTGCCGTCCGCGACCATGACGTCGACGCCCATGCCGACACCGTCACCTACACCATCGCCTACCCAGCAGTCGACCCGAGCGTCGACGCCAACCCCCACCGCCACGGCGACGCGCCGGCCCACTGCTACGCCATCTGCTACGCCGACACCAAACATTGCGGCCACTGCAGTGGCACTGCAGCGCCAGATTGATACGGCCGTGGCCGCCACGCTGACCGCACAACCAACGCTGGCCGCGATGCCGCAGCAACCGTCGCAGGACAGTGAGCTGGAGCCCGCGCCGCCGGCAGCCGCTAGCGCACAGATTGTCGGCATGCTCGGCACAGTCGACGCCGGCGAGGAGGGCGGCCTGGTCAACCTGCGTACCGGGCCGGGCACAGATTCACCTGTCATGCTAGGCATCGACTCGGGGCAGCGTGTGCTCGTCCTTGCCCGCAACCAGGCTGCCACCTGGCTCTATGTCCGCACCGCCGACGGCGTGACTGGCTGGATGTCGGCTGACTACGTTGTAACCGGCCAGCCGGTGGAAAGCTATCCGGTCCAATGAGGTCACTGCTGTGAGTCTCTTACTATGCGCGTAGTTCTGCGCGGCCGGCGCACCTGGCTGCTTTGGTCGCTAACCTTCTGGTCGTTGACCTTCTTGTTCCTGCTCGGCATCAGCATGTCGGCGTTAACGGTCTCGTTTGCCGGCCAGCTTCCGGACGGCTGGCAGGCACCTTGGTCGGCGCCCGCGGCAGGAGAGCTGGTGCAGGTGGTCAAGGGCTACCGCCAGGGCGAGCAGGCTGCGCTCCTGACACTCGCCGATGACGTCCTGACTCAACTGCCCGTCTTTGCCACCGGCGCAGCGCTGGACCAGGTGCTCGAGAACGCTGCCGCCCTGCGTGCCGCCGGGGAGTACCAGCAGCTTGACATCCTGTCGCTTGAAGTGGTGCAGATCAGGCGCGCCGCACCCTATATCGAAGTCCTGACCCATGAGGAGCACGCACGCACAACGTATCCCCAAGTTCCTGCGGGTACCCCGAACGCCGCCGGCGAACGAAAGACTGAGACGCTGGCCTGCGTCTATCGGCTGGCACAGGGAGAGGGGCGATGGAAGGTTATCCAAGTGGAATATTTGGTGGAGGACATACCGTGAAAAGACCAAACACAATCAACAGTAAACATTGGCGGCACCTGGGCCTTGCGCTGCTGCTGGGACTTGGGGCACTGGTGGGGCTGGCAGCCAAGGTCGTGTATGGGCAAGATGCGATCACCATCACCCAGGTGGACCCCAGCAAGTTTCCCGCAATGGTCGTCTATATCGATGCAGAAGCAAGTAAGCTCCCGGCCGGCTTGACGCCGGACGACTTCCAGGTAACCGAGGACGGCGCGCCGGCTGAGATCGTCGACTTTGCCGGCGAAGGTGAGCAGCGGCCCGTGGACGTCGTCTTCGTATTCGATACGACGAGCAGCATGGGGGGCGAGATCGACGGCGCCATCCGCTCCAGTGTGGCCTTCGCCGAGCAGCTGCGCGCCGCCAATCGCGATTTTCGCCTGGGCCTCGTGGCCTTTGGCGACGAGATTCGCGCCATCGCCCAGGCAGATCTCTCCTTGACGGCGGATGCCGGCGAGTTCACTGACTGGGTGCGCCAGCTTCAGGCAGAGGGCGGCGGCGACGACCCGGAAGCCTCCCTTGACGCGCTGGAACGAGCCACTACGTTCCACTTCCGCCCGGACGCGCAGAAGGTGCTCCTGCTCATTACCGACGCTGCGCCCCACGAGGAAGGTGACGGCTCTGCCTATTCGCGCCTCACCGCCGCAGCGCTGGCGCCGCAGTTGCGCGATGGCGGCTTTGTCGTCTACACCGTGGCCGCCGACGACCCACGCTTCAGGGCCCTGGCCAGTGAGACCGGCGGCAAGTACTATGAACTCACCCACACCACCGACTTTACCGGCATGATCGACGAGATCGGCGGCGACATCGCCAAGCAGTACCGCCTGACCTACAAGAGCCCGCGCTCCAGCTACGACGGCACGACGCGCGACATCGCCATCACGGTGGGGGGCAAGACAGGCGAGCAGGCCTTCCTCGAGCCGCACCTGATCAACATTCAGTCCAGCCTTCCCATCTTCCTCGGCCTGTTGACAGTCCTTCTGCTGAGCCTGACAGCTCCGGCCTGGGTTGGCAGGCGCCCAGCTGAGCCAGCCGTCGGGATGCAGCCCACGCCGGCCGCAGTGCCGGCCGCAGCAGCAAGCACACGTGCGCCGGCGTGCCCCACGTGCGGCCGCCCTATCCGGCCCGGCGCCCGCTTCTGCAGTGGCTGCGGCGCCAAGGTATAAGCCTAGGAGATCCATACAATGAACAGAACACGCCAGATCTACTACCACGCAATCTTCGGCGCCATCGGTGGCTTGCTCGCCTGGCAGATCGTCGGCATCTTTGCCACCGGCGCCTGGCCCTTGACCGCCGCCAACGCGTTTATCGGCGCCGGTGCCGGCCTCTTTATCGGTCTTATGCTCGGTGCCGCCGATGGCATCGCCAACAAGCGGCCACTGCGCCCCACGGTGCTGGGTGCCTTCCGCGGCGCGGCCGTCGGCCTCGTTAGCGGCGCCGTCGGGATGCTGATCGGTGGCCTGCTCTTTGTCATCTCGGGCGGCGGCCTGCAGGGGCGCCTGCTGGGTTGGGTTCTCCTCGGCCTGCTCCTCGGCCTGGGTAACGGCCTGGTGGCGCGCTCGCCTCTACGCGCAGCCTACGGTGCCATCGGCGGGATCATCGCCGGTGGCATCGGCGGCCTGTGCTACGAACTGATGACCCAAATCGTCGTGCACCAGGGCGCGGCCGATGCGGCAGGCATGGACAATGCCCAGATGATCATGAGCGCGCTCGGGCTCATCCTGATCGGCGCCTGTCTTGGCGCCCTCATCCCGATGACCCTCACGATCCTGGCCCACGGACGGCTGCGCGTCCTCAACGGCCCCCGCAGCGGGCTGGAGGTGGACGTGCTCGATGCCGTAACCCTGGGCAGCTACGACGGCTGCACACTCTACCTGCCGGGCGACAAGGCCATTGCGCGCAAACACGCGCGCGTACACCGCCAGGATCGGCGCTTCTTCGTGACAGACCTTGATGCACCAGGCGGCACCAAGGTCAACGGCACAGACCTTTCCCCGGGCGCCGCCGTCCCTATTGCCAAGGGCACCAAAATCCAGCTCGGCCAAGCCGTCGTCGAGTTGCTGTAGTCGACTGCCCACGTGCCGGGGACGTTCGGACGTCCCCGGCACGTGGATGACGTCCCCGGCACATTGCAATGGCGCCAACTTTGCCGAATGTCACGCCTGCCCTATGATCCAGCACCAGTGAAATCAAACAACATGCCATCTGCCGAACGGAGACCTGTTTTGGAGCTGCTCGATGCCATCCACACCCGCCGTACCATCAAGGACTTCAAGCCTGACCCTGTCCCCGACGACGTGCTCGAACGTGCACTCAATGCCGGGCTCTGGGCGCAGAATCACCGTCTGACCGAGCCGTGGCGCTTTATCGTGTTAGGGCCAGCCACGCAGCAGGCGCTGGCGGACGCGGGCGCAGAGGCACAGCTGCGCAGCCTGGCCCCCGCGACCGACGCCGAGACGCGCGCCAAGGTGCAGGCCGCCGCACGGCACAAGATCCTCTCCAAGCCGCTCATCGTAGCGGTCACCTATTTGCTGAGCGGCGACGCGCTCCAGCGCCGCGAGGACTACGCTGCTACCTGCTGCGCCATCCAGAACATCCAGCTCGCCGCCTGGGCCGAGGGCATAGGCATGCAGTGGAACACCGGCAAGCAGAGCCAGCAGGCTCAAACCTACACGCTGCTCGGCATCGACCCGGCCGCCGAAGAAATTGCCGGATTTCTCTATTTCGGCTATCCCGCCGTTGTCCCCCCACCTGCCCGGCGCAAACCTCTGCCCGAAGTCATGCGCCGCCTGCCGTAGCGCCAGATGCTGCTTCTGTCGCGCTGGAATCTACGGCTCCCAACGCAACCAGCGCCGTGTGCTGCGCCGCCGTAATCCCGGTTAGTCCGCGAATATCCATGCGTTCGTACGGCCGGTCGATGCGTAAGGTCCGGATCAGCTGCGCGTCCTCACTGTCCCAGAGATGGATCACCCCATCTTCGCCGCTGCTAACCAGCAGCCGTCCGTCCGGGCTCACGCTCAGCGAACGCAGCCAGGCGTGATGGCCTTGCCGCATGTGCAGGATGGCGCCGCTTTCCACATCCCACCAGTAGATGGCACCGGTCATACCGCCGCTGTAGAGTCGTTTGCTGTCGGGGCTCCACGCCACGCGCGAAACGACACGCTCATGCCCCGCCAGTGCATGCAGTCGTTCGCCGCTTGCCGCATCCCATAGCAGCAGCTCCCCCATGCGGCCCCCGCCCCCACAGCTTGCCAGCCGGCGACCATCTGGGCTCCAAGCCACCCCCGCCACGCTAGTTTCGTGGCCTATGAGCGTCTGCAGCAGCACTCCATCCGCTGCCCGCCAGATCCGCACCGTGCGATCCTCGCCGCAGCTCGCCAGCCGCTGTCCATCGGCGCTCCACACTACCTCGTTGATCGGCGCCGTATGCCCGCGGCCTTCCCACAGCACCGTCTCCGTAGTCACGTCCCACACACGTACCGCCTGGTCACGGCCAGCGCTCGCCAGCCGACGCCCATCCGGGCTCCACCACGCCACACGATAGATAGTATCCGTATGTGCGCGCATAATCCGCAGGCAGGCGCCGCTCTTAGCATCCCAGATGCGCACACTTTGGTCAAAGCCGCTGCTTGCCAGCTGTCGCCCATCCGGACTCCAGGCCACGCCGTAGACGGTGTGCGTATGCCCACGCAGCGTCAAGCGGGCTGTGCCCTCGGCCAGGTCCCAGATAGTCAGCGTTGTGTCACTGTTTGCGCTCAACAGCGATCGGCCATCCGGGCTCCAGACGACTCCATAACAGAAGTGCCCATAGCCTTCGATGACCCGCACACACCGGCTGCTCGCCAGGTCCCATACCCGCACTGTCTGGTCATCGCTGCCGCTTAGCAGCAGCGTTCCCCCGGCGCTGAATGCAATCGAGTTTATCGAGGCCAGATGCCCCAGCAAGAGCTGCCGTGCTTGATCAATCTGCAGTTCCCACAGCCGGATCGTGCCGTCATAGCTGCAGGAGACTATGGTGCGCCCGTCAGGGCTCCAGGCAATGCCCATGATCGTGCTGGTGTGTTCGCCAAAGACCTTGACGCACTCCCCGCTGGCGATGTCCCAAATCCGCAGCGTGCGGTCAAAGCCGCCGCTGGCCAGCAGCTGCATGTCAGGCGAAAAGGTCACCTTGCTTACGGGCCGCACGTGCCCGCGCAGCGTCTGTATGCGCGCGCCACTGGCGGCATCCCACACGCATACGTTATGGTCGAAGCCACAGCTGGCAACCCACCTGCCGTCTACGCTCCACGCGACACCATAGGCATTGTCCGAGTGCGCCGGGATCGTCCTGAGACAGACCCCCGTGGCCGTATCCCAGATCCGCACCGTCTGGTCGTCGCTGGCGCTGGCCAGCCGCCGCCCGTCGGGTGCAAAGGCGACGTCCTGAACGTAATCGGTATGCCCCTCCAGCACGCGCACGAGCGCGCCGCTGTCCATCTCCCACAGCTTGACCGTGCAGTCCCAACTGCCGCTTGCCAGGAGCTGCTCATCTGGGCTAAACGCGAGCGTCTTCACCTGCATGCTGTGGGCAGCGAGGGCAAGATGCATCGTACGCCCCGCGTCGCGCCAGACCCGCACCGTACCATTGGCGCTGCTCGCTGCCCAGAACGCCCCGGACGGCGTCGACGCAACGGCGTGCACGATGCCAAAAGCTTCGGTAAACACATTATTCCGCGCAAAGCTGTCGACCAGGCTGCTGTCCTGCGCCTCCACTCCCTGCCAATAGACTTCGATTAGCGCCAGATGCGCCAGGTTCAGCCCGCGCAGGTTGCCCCGCAGCAGCCGCAGCAGGTGGAGGATATTCCCTGGCCCATAACCCTGGTCAACCAGGGATTGAGCGCGCCATTGATCCAAAATGGTTAACAGCCGGCGATCCACGGCGTCTGGGCTGCCATAGATACCCAACAGCCGCCGCAGCAGGGGCATGGCGATCAGGCGTTCCTGGCTGTGCCGTACGTAATTCTTGGCCGTGGCCTGCACCAACATATGGCGTGGCAGCACGGTGAATTCACCTTGTACGATCTCCTGCGCCGCCCGCTCGAGCAGCTGCTCGGTCAGATATTCCAGCACCACGGGCTGTATGGTGAAAGTCACATTCATTGGCCCGCGCTCGATGAGGTTGCGCCGCCACAAACCATGCAGCGCCGCCAGCGCCACCGACCGGCTGGCGCCGCCAGTCGCGTTGACCAGGTCGTCCAGCACTGCCGGCTCGCGCATGACTGCCAGGGAGGTAAGCAGGGCCTGCTCCAGCACCGACGCCCGGCTGATCTGCTGCGCCAGCAGCTGCCCGACTCCTTCAAAGACCAGGCTGCCTTCCGCCAAGAACGCGGCGATGTCGCCGCCAAACAAGGTGCGGATCGGCTCGATCACCAGCTTCAGCACCAGCGGGTTGCCGCCAAACCGCCGTGCCAGTGCCGCCGCATCGCCCGCTGTTCCGATCAGGTCGTGTTCGGCCAGCAGCATGCGGCAAGCGTCTTCGGCCAGCCCCGCCACGCGCAGCCTGCGCACCGTTGCGCGCGGCCCTTCCAGTGGCGCCAATTCGGCGGGCTGCTCGCGGCTGGTCAGGATCACGCAGCTCTGGTGCGCAGTCTCGGCCAACCGCTGCCAGAACATCCCATACTGCTCATACCCGGGCAGGTACTGCCCACCGCTGGTGCCGCTCTCGATAAGGGTTTCCAAGTTATCGAGCACCAGCAGGCAGCGCGCGTGCCGCAGGAGTTCCACCAGCATGGCCAGCTTGTCCGCCAGCTGTAGTGGCAACGCGATCTGCTGGCCGCCTACGCCATGGATCAGCTGGTCGATTAGGTCGGGCAGTGGCGGCGCCTCCCCCAACGAGCGAAACACCGTGGCCGTGAATTGGGGCGCAACCTGGTGGGCAAAGGTCACGGCCAGGCTGGTCTTGCCGACGCCGCCCATGCCGGCTAGCGTGACCACGCGGCAGTGCTCTGCCATAACCCACTGCGTCATCAGTGCCAGTTCGTTGGCTCGCCCATACAGCGCCGGCACGTCCTGCGCCAACCCCCAATCGACGCGGCGGGAGCGGTAGGGCGCGGGCATTCCCCGCAAGGCAAGCAATTCACCGCCGGCCTCACTTGCACCGAGCTCACGCACCCCGGCGGGGTCGCGCACAAGGCCAGCCGCAAACGCCGCCGCGCCGGGAATTGCGCTCAGGATCTGTTCAAGCGGCTGCCGCTCGGCTGCCGCCCACACCGTGCCAAAGGCAGCCGCATCTCCCAGCCCAATCCGCGCCGCCGCCAGCGTGCGCTCGACTGTAGGCTGATCCGCCGGCCGCACCGGCGCACCCATCTGGCCGCGCAGTGCCGCCGCGGCGGCGGTGAGCCGCACCGCCAAATCCGCGTCGGCGATTCGCACATGTGCCTGCGGCTGGATAGGTGGGGCCGCAGGCATGCGTGCATCGCTGCCGCCCGGTTGAGTAGCAAGGCTGCCCAACGCCTCCAGTGCCGTCGCCACCAGCACGCGTGGACCCACATCCCACGCCAGCCGCAGCGCCTCGGTCAATGCGCCGTAGGCAGCTGCCACGTCTCCCTGCGCCTGCAGGATCTGTCCCTGCGTGATCAGCACCTCGGCCAGCCCGCCCGCGACCTCCTGGCTGCGCAGCAGCGCCATGCTTTCGCCGATCAATACCCGGGCACCTGCCAGGTCACCGTCGCGATACGCGGCCAACGCCAGGTTGTTTAGCGCATATCCAGTCGCCCACTGCACCCCCAGCTGTCGCAGCTGCAACAGGCAAGCCTCGCCGTACGACCGTACCTGTGCGCTGTCGCCCTGGTCGCGCGCCACGTCGCTCTGAATCAGCAGCCCGATCGCCAGGCCCTCAGCCATCGCGAAGTTCGCCGTGCAGCGCCATGTACTCTCGACACAACGCCAGCGCCCGAACAAAATCGCCCCGCTCGCGGCGCACCAGCGCCAGCAGAAAAAGGGTGCGCCCCAGGCCGCCGCTGCCAAAGCTCCCGCGCTCCCCCAACGCACGCTGCCGCGCCAGCACATCCTCCAAGTAGGCCGTCGCCTGCTCATACCGCCCTGCGGTCCGCGCCTCGAGCGCTGCGTTGACCAGCAGTTGCGTATCGTCCTCCAGGTCATCCCCTGCATCGCCCAACGCGCGGCGCAACGCCTGGCTCTCGCCGAAGAGCTGCGCCGCCCGGGCGTAATCATGATGCTCAGAGGCCAGCCAGGCGGCTGCCTGCATCGCACCTAAGCGGCTGACCAGGTCATCGGCCAGGTGCTGGGCGGTGTCTGTTTGCACGGCCGGGCCACCGGTCCCATGGCCGGCCTGCGCCAGCAGTTCCTCCAGCCAGGCACGCCCCTCGCTTACTGCGCCGCGGCGCAGCCAGTACCGGCGCAGCGCTGCGCCGAGCCGCAGCCCCAGCGTTAAGTCGCCCGCCGCGCACGCCCACTGCAGCACTGCCCGCAGGTTGGCATATTCGCGGCCGAGTTGCGCCATAGCCGCCGCCTGCTCGTTTTCCCACTTGTCCGCCGCCGCCTCTGCCAGGCCCACGTAGTAGGTCGCGTGCGCCCGCTGCAGCCAGCCATGCATCACCTGTGGCCCCACTCCCTCAGCCTCCAGCGCCGCCAGTGCATAGTCGCGGATCGGCTCAAGCAGAATAAAACGCGCCCCCCAGCCGATCCCCGTCCCGCCGGATGCCCCACCAGCCTCATCCGGCCCGTCTGCTGGCAGGCTGATCTGCCGCACTAGCGACTTATCGACCAGTGCCGCCAGCAGCGGCGGTGTAAACACGAACCTCAGGCGCGGATCCGCGCGCGCGGCATTCTGCTCCCTGAGCAGCGTACAGATGGCCTCCACCGCAACACGGTCGAAGCTGCCGGGGAAGATCGCCAGCCGGCTCAACGAGATCCGCTCCGCTTCGCTCAGGAGGTTCCAGGCATGGTCGAACACCGCCCGCATGCTCCGGTGCCGAGGCGGCATGTCGCGCAGCGTCGTCGCCAGCACATCCAGATTGCTGCGAATCTGGCGTTCGATCTCGCCGATCGATAAGGTGCGCAGGCTGGCCGCTGCCAGTTCAATCGCAAGCGGCATCCCCGCAACCTGCTGGCAGATCCGCACGAGCGGCGCCAGGCCCATTCCAGCGAGGCTCGCCTCGCCCGTGGCAAACCCTGGCAGCACCTGCTCGGCTCGCTGCAGAAACAGCTGGATGGCCGTGTAGTCGTTCAGCTGTGCCAGGCTGTCGGGGCCGCGCCAGTCTTGCGCGTCCCCTGCGGGATACGTCAGCCCATCTACGTCATACAGCCATTCGTGTTGGAGGTTCAGCCGCGCCTGCGAAGTCACGAGGATCCTGACCTGGGGAGCCTGTTCGACAATCGCGGCGACGAGATCCGCTCCCTCCAGCAGGTGCTCAAAGCTGTCGAGGATCAGCAGGATCTGCCGCGCAGACAGAAAACGTATCAACTGTTCCGTCAAGTCCAGAACGGGCAGTTCCGGCCCTGCAGCCGGAAGGTTGAGCCCATCCGCCAGCGCACCCGGAATCTGGCCCGGCGCATTGACCGCGGCCAGCGCCACAAACGCCACGCCGTCGCGGTACTCATCCGCCAGTGCCGCCGCCATCTCGAGCGCCAGCCGCGTCTTGCCAATGCCGCCTGGCCCCAGCAGCGTTAGCAGTCGGCACGCAGGATCGCCCAGCAGGGTCTCGATCTTGCCCAGCTCGGCTGCGCGGCCGACCAATGGGTTAGTCGGCCGCGGAAACGGCCGCGGCCGCGACTCGCCAGCCGCATCCAGCACAGCCGGGACCGCTAACGTACCGCTCTCGCTGGGCTCTGAGCGCGCCCAACAACTGATCGAACCAGGCAGAATCAAACGCCGGGAGGTGCTGCGGTGCATCGTAGCTCACCTGCTGCCAGAGGGAGGCGGCCTCCTCCCGTTCACGACCCGTCGCAAAAATCCCCAACGAAACCAACCGCGCAATTAACGCCCGCAGGTTTTCGGCCGTCGGGTAGCTCTCGCCGCTCTCCCATTTCTGGATACTGCGCCGGCTGATGCCCAGTTGCCGCGCCAGCTCCAATTGCGTGAACTGAGTTCGGCTGCGCAGCGCCAGCAGGAGTTCCGCAACGGTGTAATTTCTGGGACGGTATTGCTGCCGGTGGGGCATGCGTAGTCTTTGCTTCCTATGCGGTCACGAATATGCGTACCAAGGCGAACCGCTGCCGGCCCGAAAGGCGATCCAGCGCACACTGACAACTCCGCCGCTTGCAGGTATCGTGTACTCATCCGCCAAATCCAGCACGACCCCAATCGCTATTCCTTTTTGCGGCACGATTCTACCCCATCCCTGCCAGGATGAAAAGCGTAGTATCTGCCACCTGTGTTCGTGAGCACATTTTGCTAGATATTCACAAGGAGGAACCATGCTTGCGCGTACGTTTGTTCGTATTAGTGTTGCCGTCTTCGCCGCACTGACCGTAGTGCTCGTGTTGGCCCACGGCGGACTGGCGCAGTCCGCGCCCGACCAGGTCGGCGATCCGCTATTCTTGCCCCTCGTCCAGCAGCCCGCCAGCCAGCCATCGACTGACGCCGAAGCTGCACACAAGGGGCGTGGCGACAAAGCGCTGCCCACCATCGTGCTTGTCCACGGCGCCTGGGCCGACGGCACAGGCTGGCAGGAAGTCATTCCGCTCCTGGAAGAAAAGGGCTACCCGGTGATCGCCGTGCAGAATCCGCTCATCTCGCTCGCCAATGACGTTGAGACCACTCGCCGTGTGATCGATGCGCAGCCTGGGCCCGTCATCGTGGTCAGCCATTCGTATGGCGGTGCCGTCATCAGCGGCGCGGCCGCCGGCGCACCGAACGTCAAGGCGCTCGTCTTTATTGCGGCCTTCGCGCTCGACGCCAACGAAACGGGAATCAGCCTGCTCACCCAGTTCCCCACCGAGCTTGGTACATCCCTGGTGCCCGACGCCGCCGGCTTTCTCTATATCGACCGTGCCAAGTTCCGTGCCATCTTTGCGGCCGATGTCGACAAGACTACCGCTCGCGTGATGGCGGCGGCCCAGAAGCCGGTCAACGGCCACATCTTTGTCGAAACGAACGACGCCGCCGCCTGGAGGACCATTCCCTCCTGGTACATGGTGGCGGCCGAAGACAAGGCCCTCAGCCCCGACATGGAGCGTTTCCTCGCCCAGCGCATGAACGCCACCACCGTCGAGGTCAAATCAAGCCACGTGCCCTTTATCTCCCAGCCGAAAGAGGTTGTTAAGCTGATTGAGCAAGCGGCCAAAGCCACTGTGCAGTAGAAAGCGCCATGCGGCAGCACAAGGGGAATGCACTATGAGCGCCACGACGACCACTGCGATGACCATTGAAGACCGGATTCTCGAAGTAGAGGAGATCTTGGGGGCGCGGAAAGTCGAAATCGGCCGCGACTATGTGGGCTACAAAAACCACGTCTATCGCATGGTCAATTTCTGTCTAGCGCTGCACGACTGCAGTGCCGAAGAGCGCGCCAAGGTTCTCATCGCCGGTTGTTTTCATGATCTAGGCATCTGGACCAGCAGCACCTTTGATTACCTGCCGCCCTCACAGGCACTGGCGCGAGGGTATCTGCAGCAGCATGGCCTTGGCCACTGGGTTGCCGAAATTGAGCTGATGATTGCCATGCACCACAAGCTCAGCCGCTATCGGGATCCACGCTACCCGCTGGTGGAAGTATTCCGTCGTGGCGACCTGGTGGATTTCTCGTTGGGAATTGTGCGCTGCGGCTTGCCGGTCGCCTACATCCGGGCCGTCAAGCGCCACTTTCCCAACGCCGGCTTCCACAAGCGTCTCGTGCAGTTGGAGGGGAGTTGGATTTCCCGCCATCCCGCCAATCCGCTGCCACTTGTGAAGTTGTAACGCTTGTGCCCAGTACTAGTTTCACGTGTGCCGTATCGTTCGAATAGGAGACAAATTCATGTCAGCAGCAACGCAAGCAACCACGCAAGCTTCGCTTCAAGAATCAACCTTCTCCGGCGCCGGCGGGCTCAAGATCTTCACCCGCACCTGGCGCCCCGCCGCGGCCAGCCCGCGTGCCGTCGTCGTCATCGTCCACGGCTTCAATTCGCACAGCGGCCAATATCTCTGGGTCGGCGACCAGTTCGTGGCCCATGGCCTGGCCGTCTATGCCATCGACCTGCGCGGGCGCGGCCAATCGGAGGGCGAGCGCTTCTACGTCGAGAAGATGGATGATTACATCGCCGACATTGATACCCTTGTAACAACAGCTCGGGCCGAGAACCCGGGGCTGCCGGTCTTCCTGCTCGGCCACAGCGCCGGCGGTGTCATCTCCTGTGTCTACACGCTCGAACATCAGGACAAGCTCGCCGGCCTGATCTGCGAGAGCTTTGCCTTCGAGCTGCCTGCCCCGGATCTTGTCCTCTCCCTGCTGGCCGGGGTCAGCCACATTCTTCCCCATAGCCATGTGTTCAAGCTCAAAAACGAGGACTTCTCGCGCGACCCCAAGGTCGTGGCGGCCATGAATGCCGACCCGCTGATTGCCGACGAGTCGCAGCCCGCCCAGACGGTCGCCGTGCTGGTGCACGCCGACGAACGGCTCAAGGCTGAGTTCCCGCAGATCACCCTCCCCGTGCTCATTCTGCACGGCACGCTCGACAAGGCTACCAAGCCCAGCGGCAGCCAACACTTCTATGCGCGGGCCGGTTCGACCGACAAGACGCTCAAGCTGTATGAGGGCCACTACCACGACCTTCTTAACGACGTCGACAAGGAAGTCGTGATGGCCGACATCCAAAGCTGGGTAGATAGCCACATCCAGGCTGCCTAGCCACCAACCCTGCCAGGAGGTGTCCGACCAAAGGTCGGCGCCCACCTCCTGGCAGCCTATGTAGCGCAACGAGGCAACATGCAGAGCTATGATGACCGGGCCGCGCGGCTCGAACCCCAGACGCTGGCCTTTCTCCAGGCACTCGAAGCCGCCGGCGGCCCGCCCCTATTCGCGCTGCCTCCTGCCGCCGCCCGCCGTGGCTTGCTGCAGCTGCAGCATCAGGTCCATGTCGCCGTCCAGCCCGCTGTCTTTTCGGCGCGTATACTAGAAGGCGGCCCCACCGGCACGGTCAGGATGCGCATCGTTCGCCCGGCGGGCAGCGGGGGCGAGTTGCCCGCCGGGCGCCTCCTGCCGGGCATAATGTACTTTCATGGCGGTGGGTGGATGTTGGGCGATGTTGAAACACACGACCGCCTGGTGCGCGAACTGGTCAATGCAACCCAGGCCGCCATTATGTTTGTCGATTACGACCGTGCGCCTGCGGCCCGCTTCCCGGTTGCGCTCGAGCAGGCGTATTTCGCCACCGCCTGGGTCGCTGAGCACGGCGCCACCCTTGGTGTCGACACCTCGCGCTTGGCGGTGGCGGGTGACAGCACGGGTGGCACCCTAGCGACGACTGTCGCCATGCTTGCCGGTCAGCGCAACGGGCCCAAAATCTCCTTTCAGCTGCTCTTCTATCCGGCAGCCGACGCAGACATGAACACCGTCACCTATCGCCAGTTCGGCGACGGCCGCTACTGGCTGGGGCAGCAGGGTATGCAGTGGTTCTGGGACTGCTACGCCGACGCCGACCGGCGACAGGAGGCCACCGCTAGTCCTTTGCGGGCATCGCTCGAGCAGTTGCATGGGCTGCCGCCCGCTTTGGTCATCACCGCTGAAAACGACGTGCTGCGCGCCGAAGGAGAAGCCTATGTGCACAAGCTGATTGAGGCCGGCGTTGTCGTCACTGCCACGCGCTACCTCGGTACCATCCACGACTTCATCCTACTCAACGCTCTCGCCGCCACGCCCGCCACCCGCGCGGCTATCAATCAGGCTAGTGCCGCCCTACGCAACGCCTTCGCCCGCTAGGATGTGAGCAACACTCCGCGTTCAGGTCCCTGATACGCCGCCCGCAGCCGGGGTTTTCCTGGCGCCCGCGACAGAGCGACAATTGGATCTTCTGACGGACTATATCCCTTTGTGCGATCACTTAGAACCGCAGAAACTGCGAGGTATCCAGGACAAAGATCGTTGCACTGTGCGCTGGCACGCTCTCCTGCATCGGGGCCCGCTCCGCACGCGGTCGGCAGTTCGCCTGGAGGAGGGCCAGTACCTCAGGCAGCTGGGGAGCGGACGCGCCGATTAGCAGCGTAACACTGCCGCGCCGCAACAGGCCGCCCGCCGTGTCAATACGCGTCAACCGGTGGCCGGCGTCCATCAACACTGCCGCCGCTGCGTCCGCGTTATCCTTTTGCACGATCGCCACTACGAGCTTGGTGCCGCGCCGTGCCAGGGTTTCGTCGCCTGCAGCTACGTCCACCGCCGGCAGCCCCGGGCTGCCACCGAATTGCAGAAAGCGTTCTACCGGGACTCCGAATACGACGGCACCGCCGATCGTCGTCTCCGTTGGCACAAAGCCGCTCGCCGCGTATCCTCCCACCATCCCAGTCCAGGCAGCCGCACTGGCAAGACGCGACCGGGTGTGGCACGTCGCGGCGATCATCCTTGCGACGACCGGCAGGCGCTCCTCCGCTACGCCTACCAGCAGCACCGAACTCCCGTTAGCCAGGAAGCCGCCGCTTGCGTTGACGCGCGTGAAACGATGGCCGTCACGGATCAGCTGCTCAGACAGTTGTCCCACGTCCTCCGCCTGCACAATCACAATAAGTAAGATCATCAAATCACGACCCACAGCCGATGATGACAGTTCCAATCATGTTGCACGGATACTATACACCCTGCAGTTGCAAACTCCCGTACGGTTCCGTCCTAGCACGCTTTCACACGCTCGATATCTACATTCCACTTGAACCAACTGCGTAGCGAAACGCATACGCCCCACAAGCGATATATCGCAATATTCCGTATTGACAAGCAGTCTTCCAGCGTGTATACTGCGACTAGCGATATAACGATATATCGCGATAACACTTAAAGTGAGGTTTTATGCACGACAATCGAAGACAGGACACCGAACAACCCCGCGACCCCAGAGGCGGACGCAGGAACGCGCGCAGGGGAGGCTGGGAAGAGAACAACTGGGATAACCCTGGCAGCAGCCGTGGGCCTGAACGGCACGGACCGGGCGGCAGGGGACGTCCGGGAGGACGCGAGGGTGGGCGCGATCGGGCGCGACGCGGCGATGCGCGTTATATCCTGCTCGACGCCCTGCGCGATGGCCCCAAGCATGGCTATGAGATCATCAAGACGCTGGAAGAACGCTCGGGCGGCAAGTATGTGCCCAGCCCTGGCACGGTTTATCCCACCCTCCAATACCTGGAAGACCAGGGCCTTGTTCGCGCCACGGAAGAGGCAGAGCGGCGCATCTACCAGTTGACCGACGCCGGCCAGGCCGAACTCGAGGCTCAGGCCCTCCAGATAGCTGCCTTCTGGCAGCGCATCAACGGCTCGACCGTTGCGCCGGCAACACAGCAGGAGGTTAGCTTTCTCCAGGACGAACTCGATCACCTCGAGCGCGTGGTGTGGAGCGGCCTGCGCCTCGCCATTGCGGGGGGACAGCAGGAAACCATTCGCCGCGTGCGCAGCGCCGTCGAGGAATGCCAGGACAAGGTGCGCGCCATCATTGCTGACGGGGGGACCGCATGAGCACGACCCAACCGAGCTTTGAAGACTACGATGCCTATATTGGCGACCTGTTTGCTCCGGAGGATGAGATTCTCCAGGGCACACGGGCGGAGATGCAGGCAGCAGGGCTGCGCCCTATCAACGTCTCACCCACCGGCGGCCGGCTGCTCCAGCTGCTGGCACTGATGATCGGGGCGCAGCGCATCCTGGAGATCGGCACACTCGGCGGCTACAGCGCCATCTGGCTGGCACGCGCGCTGCCTCCCGGCGGCAAGCTGGTCTCGCTTGAGATCGACGAGCACCACGCCGCCGTCGCACGCCGCAACCTCGCCGCAGCCGGCTTGGCCGGAATGGTAGAGGTGCGCGTTGGGCCGGCACTTACGACCCTGGCGGCGATGCAGCAGGAGCACGAGGCGCCGTTTGACCTGGCCTTCATCGACGCCGATAAAGATGGCTACGTCGCCTACCTTGAAAAGGCCGTGGCACTGGTGCGCGACGGCGGCCTGATCCTCGCCGATAACACCCTGCGCCCGGAGATGCTCAACCCCGCTGGCGACGGCGGTGCCAAGCGCTATAACGCTGCCGTCGCCATACACCCGGCGCTCTTCTCGACCATCGTCCCCGTTTTGCGGAGTGAAGGGATTGACGGGCTGACAATCTCCATCAAGCAGGCCTTGCCACCCACCGTATGAAGTGAGGTCTAAATCCCTCGCGTCACCGCCACTTCAAGCCGCCGGCAAGGCTGAGTCTTCCCGAAAGCCGGCCGGCACTTTCTCGGAACCTGCGGGGGGCTTGTGCCCCCACTCGGCAAGCACGCTCTCCAGCACGGGCAGCAGCTGGTTGACGCGGCGGGCGCGGATCACCCAGTCCCACAACGGCTCAAGCTTCTTCCAGCCGCCGGCATAGGCGACGTGTCGCAGCTGCCCATAGAGCGTCGGCTTGGTGGTGGCGCCTCTGAAGATGGAGCCCCAGCGATAGAAGTCCCGGTAAGCCCGCCAGTAGCCCGCCTCCAGTTCCTCAGGCGTGATCTGCTGCGGCCGGTAGACGACGTGACGAGTGTCGTAGCGGTCCCAGTCATAAGTGGTCATTCGGCCGGCGGTCTGCATGCGTGCATAAAGCGCCGTGCCTGGGTAGGGGGTGAGAATGTGGAAGGTGGCAGTCTCGATTCCCTGCTCGATGGCCCAGCCGACCGTACGGTCGAAGACACTCGCGTCGTCGTGATCCATGCCAAAGACAAAGCTGCCGTTGACCATCACGCCCAGGTCGTGCAGCCGCCGCACGGCGGCGTTGTAGTCGCGATGCAGGTTCTGATGCTTGCGCTGCTCGAGCAGTGCCTCCGGGTTGAGCGTCTCAAAGCCGACAAAGAGGCTGCGCAGCCCCGCCGCCACCGCCTGCTCGAGCAGCCGAGGCTTGAGCACCGACTGCACCGTGCCGGCCGCCTGCCACAGCCGCCCCATGCCGCGCATGCCCTCGAAGAGTGCGCCGGCAAAGCGGGCGTCGCCAAAGAGGTGGTCGTCGAGAAAGTAGAGATGGCGCCCGGGCAGGCGGTCGATCTCTGCCAGCGCGGCGTCTACCGCCTGGGTGTAAAAGCTGCGGCCGCCCTGGAAGAAGGCCTCCTTGTAACAGAAGTCGCAGACATGGGGACAGCCGCGCGAGACGACGATCGAGTTGGGCACCAGGTAAAGATGGCGCTTGATAAGATCGCGGCGAATCGGCGGCACGCTTCCCAGCGTGCGCACTGTCGACGCGTAACGCCGGCCCGGCCGCCCGGCGCGAAAGTCGGCAAGGAACTGCGGCCAGGTGTCCTCGCCGGGGCCGAGGAAGATCGTGTCGGCGTGCGCGGCGGCCTCGTCGGGCAGCGAGGTGACATGGAGCCCGCCCAACGCGACATGTGCGCCCAGGGCGCGGTAGTGGTCCGCCAGTTGATAGGCGCGGCAGGCTGACGTAATATAGACCTGGATGACGACCAGGTCGGGCGCGTCGGCGAGGTCGAGTTCCTCGACGTGCTCATCCTGGATGGCGACCTCGTCGTCGGGGTCGAGATAGGCGGCGAGCGTCGCCAGCCCCAGAGGCGGAAAGAGCGAGTACTTGATGGGACGGAAGAATGGGCTCTTGGCCTCGGTCAGGGCGGGAAGAATCATCTTTACCTTCATGGTACCGGTTCCTTTCTTGGCGAACGGTGTCTCGTGTCACTGCACACCTTCTCACGGGCGGTTCCCCCATGCCACCGCCTGTGTGCTGCGGCCTGCGCACCTGAGTGCTTGCCAGGCCGCAGCGCTAGTGGCAAGGTGAGAACATGACGGAAAACAAGGTGATCAGGCTGTTGGTGGTAGAGGACAACCTGCGCCTGCAGGCTGCGCTGAAAGCGGGACTGGAGGCGACGGGAGTGGTGCAGGTGGTCGGCACTGCCGTGCGCGGCGAGGACGCGTTAGAGTGCTGCCTGGCAGAGGGCCCCCCCGGCGCCATCCTGATGGACGTGGCCCTGGCAGGCGAGCTGGACGGCATCCGCGCGGCCGTCGCCATTCGCCGCGAGTACCCGCGCCTGCCCATCGTGTTCTACTCGATCCAGGATGACGACGCCTACTACCGTGCCTTTCGCCAGGCGGGCATCCTGAGCCACTATGCCTACGTGCGCAAGTCCAACTACCTGCTGCCCGAGATGATCGTGCCGCTCCTGCGCGATGCCGTGGGGGGGCGCAGCTTTGTCGACCCCAGCGTCGAGGCACGCATCCAGGAGGTGCGGCAGCGCGACGAGCAGGACCCGATGAGCCTGCTTGAACCCAACGAGCAGGTCGTGGCGCGCATGCTGGCGGCAGGGCTGACCAACCAGCAGATTGCGGCACGCCTCGGCTTTCGCGACAAGCGCACCATCAGCCGCACCAATGGCGAAATCTATGCGGCCTGGGGGCTGGCGGACAGCAGCACCGACGAGAAAACCGCCCGCACGCGGGCTGCATTGATCGTGCACAGCCGGCGGCTGATCCGCTGGGATGACGAAGGTGAGGCCTACACGCTCAACGGCCGCGGCGATTGGGAGCCGTATTCGCCATGACCGGTATCTTCTGGCTGGACTGGGCACTGATCGCCGTTTCGCTCTTCAACACGATGCTCCTGCTGTGGATGGGGCTGACCGTGCTGCTCAACGCCAACCGCCGCGACTGGGGCGTCTGGCTGATGGGCGGTGGCATGCTGGTGGCGACTGTTTTCTTTATCAGCCACAGTGCCATTCTCGGCCAAGAGCTCGCAATGAACTTTGATGGCCTCAACTTCTGGTGGCGGGCCGGCTGGTTCCCGGTGACCGTGGCGCCCTTTGCCTGGTACGTGGCCGTGCTGTGGTTCAGCGGCTTCTGGGCAGTGTCAAATTCAGCGTCAAATCCAGTACCCCAAAACGCCTTGCGCCACCGGCACCGCGCTGTGTTGTGGATCATGGTCGCCTGGCTGGCAGGACTGCTGGCGCTGCTGGTGGCGGCCAACCCGATTCCCGCCTATGACCAACTGGTTCAGATGGACTGGCGTGGGTCGCTGGCGGTGCGTGGCCTCCCCCTCCTGTTCTTGCTGTTCCCCCTGTTTACGGTAGCATGCATCGTGTTGTCAATCGACGCGCTGCGGCGGCCAGCCGAGGTCAGAGATGCCAATACGCCAGATCGCACGGCGGCGGGCGTTGCCCTGGATCCTTGGCACAGCCGGCACACTGCTGGCAGTGACGGTGGTCGCCACGGGGTTTGTAGGCAGCGTGATTGCGATGGGTGCCCGCGGCGAATTGAGCAGCATTCCCATCGAAACTGTTGCTGCATACGACCTGGTGCTTGCGACGCTGGTGGCAGTGGCGACCCTGTTGTTGGGACAGGCGATCGTAGCCTATGAGATCTTTACGGGCCGCGTGCTGCCGCGGCGCAGCTTTGTGCGCCACTGGCGCTATGCCATCCTGCTGGCGGGGGGCTATGCGGCACTCGTCGGCTGGGGCATCGCCCTCCACCTGCGACCGATCTACAGCCTGCTGCTGGCGACGCTGCTGCTGACGCTTTTCTATGCGCTGTATGTCTGGCGGGCGTTTAGCGAACGCGAGCAATTCGTAGCGGGGCTGCGGCCCTTTGTGCAGAGCCAGGGGCGTACCCCGGGCGCGCAGCAGTCCGCCACAGCCTATCACAGCGGCTCGGCCGCTGCCATGTTTGGTGCCTTGTGCCGCGACGTTCTAGGAACGGCAAACGCACAGCTCGTTCCACTCGGCAGCGTTGCGCCGCTAGTCGCTGCCCCGCTTTGGTACCCGCCACCAGATGTGAACAAGGATAATGCGTGGTCCAGTTTCGGTGGTTCGTCCCCTGCCCAGCCGCCATCGCGCGACCTGCGCGAACTCGAGCCCGGGATGACACCACTCGATCCCGAGGCGTATGCACCATATCGCTGGGCGATCTCGCTTTGGGACGCACGCGAGCGCATCGGTGCGCTCCTGGTCGGCGAAAAGGTTGACGGCGGCCTGTACAGCCAGGAGGAGATGGAAACCGCCCAGGCGGCGGGCGAACGTGTCGTACAGTTGCTGGCCGGTGAGCAGATGCTGCTGCGGTTGATGGAACTGCAGCGCAAGCGCACGGCCGAGCAGCGAATTATGGACCAACGCACACGGCGAGCGCTGCACGACGAAATCCTCCCGGCACTGCACCTCGCCGTGCTGCAGCTGAGCGGCGCCGACCGGCAGCAGCCGCCCGTTCAGGAGGCGCTGGGGACGCTGGCCGACGTACACAGTCAGATCGCCGAGCTGCTGGCCAGTACGCAGCCCACACCGGCACCCGCCGCCAACCCATGCGAGTTGGCAGGGGCGCTGCGCGGCCTCCTGGAAGGAGAATTTGCGCACAGTTTCGAGCAGGTCATGTGGGAGGGGGTCCCCGTGCATGCCGCCGGTAGCCCAGCCATGTCCCAGGGGGAGTCAGGCGTCTACGTCGACCAGGTGGTAGGTGAAGTGATCCTTGGCGCGGCGCGAGAGGTTATCCGCAACGCTGCAGCGCACGGGCGCGGGGATACGGCCGACAGGCCTCTTCGCCTGGAAATCACACTGCAGGAGGGGTGCGGCGACGTATCGGAACTGGCACTTACCGTTGCGGACAACGGTGTCGGCATCGACGCAGGAGGCACCAATCCGGTGCCGGGCGGAAGCGGCAATGGCCTGGCCCTGCACAGCACGCTGTTGGCAATGGTAGGCGGTTATCTAACGATCACATCGCCGCATACAGGCGGGACAGAGGTGCGGATCGTGGCGCCCAAAGGCTAGGAGGGGGCTTGAAACGCGCCAAGTTTGGCACATGAATTTGACAAAGTGGGGCGGCTGGCCTATACTCCACTCTTGCCTGCGAGCAGTACACGATCCCTGGTAGCTCAATCGGCAGAGCGTTCGGCTGTTAACCGAAATGTTGTTGGTTCGAGTCCAACCCGGGGAGCCAGACTTATTATTGGGAAGCAAAAGGACCTTGGCGATCGCCAAGGTCCTTTTGTAGTGGGAGAGCGACAGGCGACATGATGTTGGTACACCGTCTATCAAATAACGCGTAACTACTTACACTTTGCTTACACACTTGGCGCTAAACTAATGCTATAATAGGCGGGAAATAAGTATGGTATCTTCGCAGTAGTTGGGAGGATGAATTGGCAACTCGTGAGACAGTTCACTACGCGGAGCCTGTCGACAACGCCGGAACACATGCCTCACCGCCTGATGAGCAGCCGGCCGTCGCTGCGGAGCAGAACCCCCAAGGCGCCAGGCCAAAGATCCTGGTCGCTGATGATAACGAAATGAATGCACTGGCGCTGGAGGATTACCTTACAGCCGTCGGTTATGATCTCTATTTTGCGGGAGACGGCGAACAGGCGCTGGAGCGCGCCGAGGAAGTGGGCCCCGATCTCATCCTGATGGACATCCAAATGCCCAAGATCAGCGGTGTGGAAGCCACGCGCCGCTTGCGCGCCAACCCGCGCTTTGTCGATACGCCGATCCTGGCGCTCACGGCCTTGGCGATGCCCGGCGACCGCGAGCTGTGTCTTGCGGCCGGCGCCAGCGCCTACATTGCGAAGCCATTCCTGCTCAAGGACCTGGTCAGGACGATCCGCGAGTGGCTGCCGGCACAGTGACCGGCGCGTAGGGAAAGGCCAGGAAGGACTCACGGCTAACAGTTCAGTGTCTGATTTGCGAATACGAGCCTGCGCCCTGCTGCTGCTGGCCTGCTCCCTGGCAGGCTGCACCGCCCGCCAGGCAGCGCCGGCGGAACCACTGGCAGCGTTCCAACCCTATTTGGGGCGCGTCGCTGTCGTACCTGGCACGCCAGGTGGACGATACGGGTTTGCTGCATGCGGCCGCCGGCGAAGAGGCAGCGCGCCACTGGCTGGCGCCCGACAACCAGACTTGCGCTGTGGGCATTTGAAACGGCGCATGCGCCCGAAGCCGCCGCAAAGCTGCGCACCGCCTGGCCGCTCTGCCCGCCGGCCGAGCACGGGCTGATCGAGGCGATGCAAGGCGAAGCGATCCCCTGGCCGCCGCATACGGCGGTGCAGCAGGAAGTGCAGCCGGGCATCTGGGCTGAGACGCTACGAGCGGCGAGGTGATCGCCGATTGGGAGAACGACTGCTACCTCGACTTCATCGCCGCGCTCCGTGCGTGGAACGGCGGCGACAAAGGCGAGGCGCAGCGGCTGTACACGGAAGCCATGGGCAAGTTCGACGCTGCGGGCTGCCGCCGCCCGGAGTCCCCGGGCAGCTACCTGACGCGCGACCTGGCGCTGGCGATCTTTACCGGCGCCCGCATCGGCGTGCCGGTGGACAGGAGCCGCATCGACGCCCTGCTAGCCCTCCAGGCGCCCTCAGGCGGCTTTACCACCGAATACACAACCGATGGCCCGCAAGGCGACACCACCACGGCCGCCACCGCGTACGCAGCCTGGCGCTGATGGCAGTGCGGCAGGAATAGCCGAACTCCTCGACGCTGTATCTATGCTACAACAGCCCCTTGTTGTGCGCCCGGTTGACGGCCTCGGCGCGGCTTTGCACGTCCAGCTTGCAAAAGATGTTGGCGACATGTCGCTTGACGGTGTTGGTGGCAATGTTGAGCCTTGCGGCAATGGCGCGGTCGGTATCACCCTCGGCGATACAGGCTAGCACCTGCAGCTCGCGCTCCGAGAGCGTGCGGTCCTCGTCGACCACGGCGGGATGCGTGCTGCGGCACCTGGCCCACCGCGCCACGAATCAGGCTGACCAGTTGGCCGCGGTCATAGGTCTTCGTCACGGCGACATCCGCACCCGCGTCGGCGGCGGCTTCGACCAGCTCAGGATATTGGCTGTGGGCGATAATGCGCACCGTGTGCGAGACGCCGCGCACGTCGTGAATGATCTGCTCGCCGGCGCGGCGGTTGCCGTGCCAATGCAGGTCCAGCAGGATCACGTCGGGCTGATACTGGCGCACCAACGGCGCCACGCTGGTAGGCGAATCGGCCGTGCCGACGATCTCGATGTCAGGCTGATTGTGCAACAGCGCCTTTACCCCCTCGCGATCCAGTTCCTTGTCGTCCGCGATCAACACGCGGATGTTTGCAGGCTGCGACAGTCGTATTCCTCCCGTTTGCAACATAACTCTCCCCGGCGGCGACGGCGTCTCAATCACCCTGCACCCTCAAACTGCGCCTGCGCAGAGGTCGACGCAGAGATGGATGCGTGTGCCTTACCCCGGGCGTACTGCCGATGTCTAGATTGGCCTTGTACAACATGTCCGCCGCCCACTGGCGCATGATGTTCAAGCCAAGCGAGCCCTGCTGCGGCCTGGCTCGGGTCAAAGCCACGGCCGTTGTCCTTGCACGATCGAGTTCCAGGGCGGTGTCGTGGCAGCAGTCAGGCGCACGTCCACGTGCCCCGTCGGGCGAGCCGTCGATGCCGTGACGGCAGGCATTGGCGATGGCCTCCTGGGCGATGCGATAGACGACATGCTGCACCTGCAAGCTTAAGATGACGTGCGAGTTCCGGTCCTGCGGTCGCAAAGCTGACACGGCGTGACAGGCTGGGGCTTTGCGCAATGTAGTTGTCGACGGCGGCAACCAGCCCCTCTTCATACAGAACCGGGTCATGCAGGTCAAGCATCAAGAATGCCGAACTGGTTGTGCATGAAGCTCAGTTGGCTGCGCACCACGCGAAACTCGCCGGCCAACGCGTCGATACTCGCCGCGATCCAGCATGTCTTCCATCAGCTGCAGGTCTACCACGATCGTCGAGTTCATGACGCCGCGCAAGTTGTGCAGGTCGTGGCGGATGCGGGCGCGCTCCTCGTCGCGGCTGACGCGGCGCTCGTCGGCCAGCTTGCGGGCGGCGGCGATGGCCGGCGCGCCCAAGCGCCGCAATCAGGTGGGCGACCTCGACGATCGTCGGCAGCAAACGTACGGCGCTGGCGTACGAGCGTCGACACTGAGCATGCCGATCAGTCTCGCCGTTGACCACGAGCGGCACGAGCAGGGCGGAGGCGACCTGCTGCATGAGCAAACAGACGGCTGCAGGCCGTCCACGGCGCGGACTCGCCTGGGCATCGGCGATGGCCAGCGGCTTGAGCGGAACGGCGCAGGCCGGCCATGGCCGCGACGCTGCGCAGGTCGATCCAGGGGAACTGCAACGTGTTACGCGGCCGATATTCGCATCTCGCCGCTTACAGGCACGTCACTAGGCTTTCTGACACCTTGGGAGCGACGATCACGCCTCGTCAATCCGTGCCGCCGTTCGTCAAGGGCCATCGTCAGGTTCGAAGAGAACGACGCCGGCCTGCTGCGTGTTGAGCGCCTTGCAGGCGGCGGCACAGATTTCCTCGCACACGTCCTTGACATAGTCGGGCACCACGCGCTGCGGGGCGAGCACGCGTTGACGTGTATCTCTACGGCGAAAGCGAACCGCGCAACGCCGTGCTGCTGGGCGTCTCAGAATGTGACGACCTGGCAGTACTCGACATCCGTGGCAGCGGCTTCCCTTACCTGCTGTGGCAGGATACCCCGTTGGCTCCTCCCAAGTCGTGTATGCCGCCGGCTACCCGGGCGGCGAGTACACAGAAACCAGGGGGCGCGTACAAAATCCCCGACAGGAGCGGAGACAGTGACTGGGCTTCCGTCGACCAGGTCGTGCGCCACACAGCAGAGCTGGCAATTGGCGAACTGTAGTGGGCCGTTAACTAGATCACGGACCATAGGTGCCATGGGTGGCAGCAGTCTGAAGCATTTACACCGCATACTAGAACCTGTACGCTATAGGTGTCGCCGCACTCTCACCAAGCTAGTTTAAGAAAGGAGACCCCGCACCATGACACTTGAATTGGCAGGCGCCCTGTTTGTATTCTTGCTGCTCATCCTGTTCCTCGCGCCGAACCCGGCGCAGGATCCTCCACCGCAGCCGGCGCTGGTCGTGATGCCGGCGCCGCCGGCGCAAGAACAAGTTCAGAGCAATGTGCCGCTGCTGCTGATGCCCTATTTGATACTGGCAGTCGTCGCGATGCTCGTAACCAGCTAGGTGCCTTGGCAAACGTGGCAAAGTATAGAGGTTTGCCGGAGGTGCGGCAGGCCAATGCCAGAGTATGATAGAGGGTGCACACCCACGCCTGCACCCTCTGTTTTTGTCTACGTTTCTGTCGTTTCTCGTCCCGACTACGCAGCCCGGCAACTCGGGCGGGCCGCTGCTCAACCGGTCGGGGCGTGTGGTCGGCGTCAACTTCGCCGCCAACGACGAAGAGAGCTTGTTCTTTGCCGTCAACCAGGAACTCGCCGTCCCATTCGTGGAACAGCTGGCTGAGGGCCAGGATGTGGATTCGATCGGCATCAACGGCCTTGCGTTTGACGAAAGCGACGACTGGTTCGGCATCTGGGTGGTGGCCGTAAAATCAGGTTCGCCGGCGGATCAGGCCGGGCTGCAGCCCGGCGACGTCATCTACCGGATGGAGGGCATCGGGCTGGCCGGCGACGGCACCATGCGCGACTATTGCGATATCCTGCGCAGCCACCGGCCCGGCGACGCCATCGAGTTCGACGCTGCTGCGCGGCGACGAATACTACGTGGGGCAGATCAACGGGCGGCCGATGTGAAGTCAAGAAATCCGCGATGTAGACCGGAAACGCTATTGCTCACTACATGCATTTCACGCCCTACAGGTGTACAATCCGCCTCGATGCTCAACAATCCTGTCGCCGAGGAGGCACCGATGCGTTTTGACCCGCGTATGCCTGAGTTCCGGGCCAATCCTTACCCGTTCTATGCCCAACTGCAGACCCATGCCCCAATTTTCGAGTGGGACGCCTGGGGCATGCTGTTCCTCAGCCGCTATGACGACTGCGCCGGCCTGCTGCGCGATGATCGCCTGATGCGTAAGGGGCTGGGTGAGCCAATCCCGCCGCCCGACCACCAGAAGCCGCTCTTTGACATGATGGGCAACTGGCTGCTGCTGATGGACCCGCCGGACCACACCCGGCTGCGCTCGCTCGTCCACAAGGCTTTCACCCCGCGCATGGTAGCCCAACTGCGGACTTCGATCCAACAGTTGACGGACGGACTGCTCGACGACGCCGAACAGCAAGCACGTGAGGGGCGCACGGTAGACCTGATGGCGGCCTTTGCCTATCCCCTACCCGTCTCCGTGATCTGCGCCCTGCTCGGCGTCCCACGCGAAGATTATGTCCAGTTCCACGACTGGTCCGACGCTATTGCCCGCGCGCTGGACCTGACGGACGAGGCAGCGGTCTACGACCGTGCCGCGGCCGCAGCGGCGGCGCTGACGGACTATCTCGACGGCCTGCTGGCGCAGCGCCGCGCCCAGCCGCAGAACGACTTGATCTCCGCGCTTGTCGGCTTGGAGTCGGAAGGCGACAAGCTGACCAAGTCCGAACTGTTCGGCACGTGCGCTCTGCTGCTGATCGCCGGACACGAAACCACCGTCAACCTGATCGGCAACGGCACCCTGGCTCTGCTGCGCCATCCAGACCAGTGGCAGGCACTGGTGGCGAACCCAGGGCTGGCCCAGGCAGCCGTCGAGGAACTGCTGCGCTACGACAGCCCGGTGCAGATGACGACCCGCATCGCGCAGGAAGCATTTGAATATGGCGGGCATACCATCCGCCGTGGCCAGGAGGTTGCCTTCCTCCTTGGCGCGGCCAACCGCGACCCTGCTCGCTTCCCCAATCCCGACCAGCTGGACCTCGGCCGCGGCGACAGCCGCCACCTCTCCTTTGGCGGCGGCATCCACTACTGCCTCGGCGCGCCCCTGGCCCGCCTGGAAGGCGAAATTGCGTTCAGCACCCTGGCACGCCGCCTGCCCACGCTGCGCCTGGCCAGCCGACGAGGTAACCTATCGCGACAACTTCCTGCTGCGCGGCCTGAAGGCGCTGCCGGTGAGTCTGATGAACTAGCAAGTCCCCGGGACCTGCAAGCGACCGCAAGCGGTCCCGGGGACGATGTCTTTCCTCCTACACTCCTCGCGTATTCACGTACAGCGCATACAACGACGTGCCGCCGGTGACAAACAGCCGGTTCTTGCGCGGGCCGCCAAAGCAGAGGTTCGAGCACATCTCGGGCAGGTGGATCCTGCCGATCTGGACCCCGTCGGGCGCATAGCAAGCGACGCCAAGGTCGTCTCCCACCGACCAGGCGAGCGCAGCCCAGACGTTGCCGTCGACGTCGCAGCGTATGCCATCCGCCGTGCCCGACGCCGGCTTGACAAACAAGCGGCCGTTCGTGAGCCGCCGACCCTCCACCACATCGAAGCAGCGGATGTGCTGCGGCCCGCCCGAATCCACGACGTACAGGCGAGACTCGTCGGGAGCGAAGCAGAGACCATTGGGGCGGTCAAAGTCGTCGACGGCAATGCTCAACTTGCCGCTCTGGGGATCGATGCGGTAGACACGGGTCGGCAGTTCGAACTCGGCCTTGCCACCTTCATAGTCAAACAGGATGCCGTAGCCCGGGTCGGTGAACCAGACGGTGCCGTCCTGCGTCACGACGACATCATTGGGGGCATTGAGCCGCTTGCCCTCGAAGCTGTCCGCCAGCACCGTGATTTGCCCGTCGTGCTCGGTACGCGTGACGCGGCGCGCCTGGTGCTCGCACGTGACGAGTCGCCCCTGGCGGTCGCGCGTGTTGCCGTTGCTAAAGTGCGACGGGTTGCGGAAGACGCTGATCGCGCCTGTGGCCTCGTCCCAGCGCAGCAGGCGGTCGTTGGGTATGTCGCTGAAGAGCAGGCAGTGGTGGTCGCCAAACCAGACGGGCCCCTCTGCCCAACGCGCGCCGGTCCACAGCCGCTCAACCGCCGCGTTGCCCAGCTTGTAATCGTCAAACCGGCTGTCCAGGCTCTCGACGGCAGGATCCGGATAAGTGGCAATCTGAAAGCTATTCATGTTTGCATTCGCCTTACTGTACCGGCTCGATGACGGTTAACGATGTGAGATCCACAAGCTCCAACTTGCCGGCATCTGTGATCCAGCCCTCGAAGCGGTCCGTGCGATAGGCCTCCACGTTGAGACCGTAATACGGGATGATGTAGACTACGTCGTCAAAGGCAATCTTCTGCAGCTCCCACACCATTTCCTTGCGCTTGTCCTTGTCGAGCTCCTTGCCCTGCTGCACGAACAGGTCGTCAAAGGCAGGGTTGGAATAGCCGGTCTCGTTATTACCGGTCGTGATGCCTGCCGTCGTCATCACGCTGAGCAGCGCGTTCGGGTCCGGATCGGAGCCCCAGCCCCACAGAATGATGTCAAAATCAAAGGCAGGGCAGCAGGTCGCAGTAAGCGCGTCAGGGTCCAGCGTCTGGATCTCGGTGCCCACGCCGATCTGTTTCCACTGGTCGCTGAGTTGCTCCGCCATGCGTGGGGCCGTGGCGCTGTCGCTGGGATAGTACACGCGAAACGTGAGCGGCTGTGAACCGTCGGGCATTTCGCGGATGCCGTCGCCGTTGCTGTCCTTGTAGCCGGCATCGTCCAGGATCTGGTTGGCCTGGGCCACGTCATAGGCATAGTCCTGCAGCGAGCTGTTGTACCAGACACCCAGGCTGTCGGGGATCAGCGTCAGCCCCGGCGTGCCCAGGCCGAGCAGCAGCAGCTCGATGATCTTCTTCTTGTCTGTCGCATGGGCCAGCGCCAGGCGCACGTTGCGGTCGCGCAGCGCCGGGTGTCCCTTGCAGACGCCACCGTCGCTCGGGCAGTTCTCCGGCGCAAGCTGGTTGAAGATGATGTCGGTCACGGATGGCGTCGCCGGTGGGCCGGTCACCAGCTTGATGTTTTCGGCGTTGCGCAGGCCCGGCACCGCCGTGGCGGGCATCTCGGTGATCATATCCACCTGGCCCGTCTTCAGCGCCTGGACAAGGCTGTCCTGGTTGGAAAAGGTCTGAATGACCGCGCCGTCGATCTTGGGCGGATACAGGTAATGATCCTTGACAGCCTCGAGACGGGCAAACTGGTTAGGCTGGTACTCGACCAGCTTGAACGGCCCGCTGCCCACCATCTCCAGGTTCTCGAACTCGGCCGCTTTCTCGACATGCGCTTCCCAGATGTGCTTGGGCAGCACGTAGAGGTAGATCAGCTGGCTTTCCATGTTGGGGATCGCCTCGGTCAGGGTGATCACCACGGTTTTGGCGTCGGGCGCCTCGATCGTATCAAAGAAGCCGGTGTACGTGTTGAGGAAAGGGAAATTCCACATGGTCCTTATACAGGTTGTAGCTAAAGGCGATGTCTGCGGCGGTCAGCGGCGTGCCGTCGTGGAACTTGACCTCGTCGCGAATCTTGAAGGTCCATACCTTGCCGTCGTCGGACACGGTATAGCTCTCGGCCAGTTCCGGCGTATAGGAGCCGTCCAGTTGCAGTTGGAACATGGAGTCGTATACCAGCTCAAAGAGTGTATACGCTTCGGCCAGCACGGCGACACCCGGATTGAGTGAGTCCGGTGCCCCGCCTTGGCCGATGCGCACAACCGCTGCCCCTGCAGAGGCTGCAGCTCCTGTGGCACCTTCCTGGGCGCCGGCTGCACCTCCGGCAGGCCCGGCCTGCCCGCCACAGCCGGCCAGCACAAAGAGCAGCACGCCGGCAACGAGCACACTGGTGAGCAGTGCTAGCAGCCGGGCATATGGACGTGGCGAGGGGCGTAGAATTCCGTTCATACGTTCATCCTTTCCTTCACTGTTGGATCAAATCAGAAACGAGCGCGCGGGGTTCTCCTCGAGCAGGATCGCGCGGTCCATCGCAAATGGCGCCAGGTCGGCGTCTACCGGGCCGAAGCCGGCCAGCCCTGCCAGCAGCCGCCCAATGACCGAGGCAAATTTAAAGCCATGCGCTGCGCCCAGCCCTACCACAATGTGTGGATGGCCGGGCACCGTGTCGATCAGAAGGTCACGGTCGGGAGTCATAGTATGGATTGACTCTAGAGACTCTTCGTCCAACCAGCTGTACGGCGGATGCGGGTTGCAGAGTGGGGAAGACGGCCCAAAGGGGCCCAAATGGGCAACAGGAGGCAACTGGCGCCGGTTACGTGTCCGGTTATCCCGACTAGTGCCGTTTCGCATGTATCCCTTTCAGTCGAGTGTGCGCTGCGGCTATAATAGCACCGCCTCGCAGCAGCTTCAAGTCGCCCGATTTTGACCCGTGCCTTGGCGTGCTCAACCTCACCCAGCATACAGACACCAGCAAGCCGCAAGCGCTGAAACCTGAGGTTGTCTATAGTGTGCGCGTGCCGCTCAAGGCCATCGGTTATCGCTTATTGCCGGGACATAGGATCCGCATCAGCATCGCCAGTGCACTCTGGCCGATGGTCTGGCCGTCACCGTTCCCTGGCACGAACTATCTGCACTGCGGCGGCGCCTATCCTTCGCGCCCGGAACTGCCTTCCACGTGCTCTGTTGTAACAAGGGGCGAGCCAAATGGACATTTTCTGCGTTCTGGCAGATAACTATGGCAGACTCACATGGCTGAGTGCGGGACATACCTGACATGAATCGTCCGCTTCGCTCTGCACGCTTGCAAGTGACATTAGGCCGAGTTGGCGCCTGGCTCACACGCCATCGCGTGGCAACGGGCGTCGTCATCTGTCTCCTCGCCATCGTAGTGCTTGCCCTCGACTCTGTGTCGCCCTCTTACATCGAGTACTCGGTCGTCTACGTCATTCTTATCGCCTTTGCCACCCAGTTTTCTGCCTGGCAGCTGGGCATCGCGCTGGTGCTCCTGCTGCCGCTCGGGTATCTCGCGACCTATGTTGCAATGCCCTTACGGCCCTATCCGCCGGGCGCCGAAGCCATCAATATGGCCTTGCTTGTATTTGTCGGCCTCGGCACTGTCTACTTGCTGCGCACCCTGAAGCACATGGAGGAGCTGCGCCAGGAGAACATCCGCCTGGAAACGCTCCGCCAGACAATGGTCACCGTCAACGACGTTGTTCTCAACCGCCTCCAGGTGATGCAGTTCCTGCTGCATCTGGCGGAACAAGGCAAGCCGCTCACCGACAAGCAGGCCCTGATGGGCAAGGACGCGCTCGACGAAATTGCGACCAGCCTTCGCGACCTGAGCCACCTGACCACCTATGAAACGACGGAGGTGGTGGAGGGCATCCACGCCGTGCGTGTGCCCAAGCAGCCCAATCCACGGCAGCCAGGCGCCGGTCACTCTAGCCTCGGCGATGCCCCCTGATCTGTCTGAAACGGCCTAACGGGCTACTTCCTGCCAGCAGGAGCCTCCAAGCGGCACTTCGACCAGATCCAGCGCAGTGACGCCGGTAGGCTCTAGATCGACGCGATAGCGGCGCCAAGGCAAGTAGAAGTACGTATACCCGCGCAGGCAGACCTGGCTGCGCACGCCGGCGAGAATCGGTTCGCTCTCGGATAGTGGATTGGGGCTGAGCAGGCGCACATCCTCGAGTGCCAGCCGCTGCACCCACAACCCGGTGATGCCGTAGGTGGCTTCGGCCGCGCGGCGCGCGTTGTTGACCAACCGCAGTTCCTCGCCGTTCGTTGCCGGCTGTGGCGGGTCTAGAAAACGCGGCAGATAGGCCCAAGGTGCGGCAAACAGCAGTAGAAGAATGAGTGTCCGGCTGCGCCGGCCGCGTTCCTCCCACCCGACGGCCGAAGTCACGACGCGGGCCAGCAGTGCCCCCAGCAGCACCAGCGTCCAGAGCAGCAGCAAATTGAGGGCGAAGTCCCCTAGCCCGATCTGGGTTTGTCCTTCCTGGGTGATACGCGCGACAGGCAGCGGATAGCCGCGCCACCCATTACAGCCCTGCGGGCAACCCGCAATATGGGGCGGCACTTCGAACAGGTAGACGCTGGCAAAACCGAGAGCAAAGGCCAGCAAAAAAGTCCCCAACACAATGCGGTGCCAGTGACGCGTCTGCTGCCGCCACCAGATGATCAGAAAAGTGACAGCCAAAAGGCCGCCCATGGCCAGCGCAAGGTCGCGCCAGCTGGCAAAGTAGCTGAACCCGCCTGGCAGGCCGGGTGCAAATTGGTGGCATGGCGCTGCTGCCCGCCTACTCTTGTGTCAGCAGCCGGCTGTGCAGCCGTCTGCCAGCACAAGTGGGTGCGGTCGAGCTGTGCCGGCAGCCCAAACAGCGGAAAACTCTGGCCGCCGCCCTGCCAGCGCGCCAGCGCCTGGTTGCCGTCACGATCCCGCGTCAGCAGCAATGCCGTGCCGTCCAGGCAGGCAGCAAAATCGACGAGCGACTGCTGGCGTGGCAGCAGATACGAGTTGGCCGTAATCGCGCCGTTCCCTGTATCGCCCCCCGTATTGGCATCTGCAGTCCCATTTGCCGGTGCATCGGGAGGCGGCAGCTGCACCTGCACGATGCCAAACTGGTCGATGTCCGTACCGCCAGCAGCAAAGCGGCTGCGCGCCGCCAGCAGCCGGTCACTCCCCAGCCACGCCACATCAGGCGCCAGGAACTCAAAACGCGTCTCGGTCTTGTACACAGGCTGAGACAGTGCTTTCGCCCCGTCCAGGCAGCGTCAACAGGTTGAGCGTATTGGCCGGCTTGACCGCGCCAGAGGTGAGACTTGGCACTGCGGGATCGTACGCAAAGTACAGCCAGCCGGCTCAGATCAGGGCTGACCACCAATGGGCCGCGGTACTGCCCCTGCGCCAGCAGCAGCTTGGGGCCGTCACTCACCCTGCGCCGTCCCGTCGCCGTCCGTCTGCACCGACAGCCGGTAGAACCCGGCATAGGGTGTCTGGCGCTCTGTATCCACGGTGTCGACATAAAGAATGACGTTGGAAACGTCGCCTGGAATCACCGGCTGCACGGCCTGCAAGATCGGGGTGCGCCGTGTGCTCTCGTCGTTCGCCTTAAAAAGATTGCCCGTCGCCTGCAACCGCAGCGCAATCGCTGGCTGTCGCCGGGTCGTAATGCCACAGCTGCCACTGGTCCATGGTTGCCTGCGGGGTCTCGATCCACCAAAGACCGCCGTAGGCATCGCCGGCCACGCCCTGCACCGTGTGGTAAGGCTGCGCAAAAAACTGCAGTCCAGTCCCGTCATTGCGCACCCAGGTGAAGGTGGATAGGCCGCCTGCCGCCTGCGGCTCGCGCAGGACAAATCCGGCATTAGGATCGCCGCTGACCCAGGCAGCGCTATTCTCGTACTGCCAAAGCTGCTGCGCCTTGTGGTCGCTGCTGAGCAGGTACAGCCCCGGCTGCGCCTGGCTGCCCAGCAGTGCCACAGCCGAACTGGCCCCTACGGCATCGCGCACCTCCGCCAGGTCCAGCTAGCTTGACCCGCTCGGCGCTTGGCTCGCCCACGATCCGCACGCGCGTAGCATTCAACGTGCCCTCTCGCCGGGGTTGTCCGTGGGTGCCGCCTGCAGGTAAACGCGTGTGCCCGGCCACAGCAAGGTCGGCCGGCGCCGGCACCCAGCCGGCCTGCGGGTCATTAAACACGCCGCCCCAGACCTCGACCACGGCATCCTGCACTCGGACCTGCGTGCTGCTCGCCGTCCGGCAGCGTCATGGTGATCGGCTGCAGCGGGTCGGGCGGAATGGCGCTGCCGGCGACGGCGACGACCTGCTCGCCGGCGCTCTGGTCCCGGGCACGCTGGCCGCTGGGAGTTGCCGCACTTCAGGCTGGCGTGATCGACCGGCGTTACCAGGGCCGTGGCGGTAGGTGTCGGCGAAGGCAGGTTGGACAGCAGCTGCCCCAGGCCGCCGCCCTGCTCGCCTGATTCGGCCGGCGGCGCATCTACGGATGTGCCGTCGGCGCGATAGCGGGGTACGCCTGCGAGATCCGCATAGGGCACGACCAGCTGCGAAGAAACCCAGCCCAGAACATTGCTGCGGCCGTCATCAACCGTCGCCGCCCGCACCAGCAGCCAGTCGCCCGCCTCGGTGATCCCGAAGATGTCGACCAAGGTGCCGTTTTGCAGCGCCGCCACGACGATGTAGTCGGTGCCCGGCCCGCCGCGCAGGCGGCCGGTCTCCGTCAGCAGCATATAGCCATTGGCAGGCGCTGCAGCGTCTGGTGGGATCTGAGGGATCGGCAGCGGCTTCTCGGTGGGCGTAGGCGTTGGCGTCTCCGTCGGCGGCGGGGTCGGCGTCGGCGTATCCGTGGGCAGCGGCGTGTCGGTCGGCGTCGCCGTCAGCGTCGGGGTGTCGGTCGGCGTCGGGGTAAATGTCGGTGTCGCCGTAGGTGTCGGTTCGAGCGTGGGATTCAGGTTATCCCCGCCTGCGAGCGTATCTGTCAACGGCAGGGTAAAGGTAAAGGCAGCGCCCGGGCCGAGCGCCTGCCAGCGTGGGCTGATTGCCGGACGCGTCTGGCGTAGCAGGGCAGAGGCGTGTGCGTCGTGGTCGGCGTAGGTGTGGGCTTAGCCGGCGCAGGCGTCACCAACCCGGCGGCGGAGGCCAGCACGACCGTCTTTAGCTCGCTGATGCGATAGGTGCCGCCGTCGCCCTGCTGCTCAAACAGCGCCTCGAACGTGCGGTTGCGGTCGGCGTTGTCAAAGAAACGGATGCGCAGCGACGTGCTTTCGTCCTGGATCTCACGGTCCTGGTCGTTGACATAGACCGCCATCCAGTCGCCCGGCGCTGTCATGTTGAGGCGCGCCGCCTCGCTCAGCAGGTCCAGCCGCGTGACCAGGTCCTGGGCGCGGTTGGCCTCACCCTTCTGCCAGCAGGTCCAAGAAAGGTGGCGAGGGTCGTCAGCGGCGTGGCGGCGACTTCGGTGGCGGCCAGGCGATAGCCGTTGAGCGTGGCAGGCGCATTGGGATCGGTGTCGGACGCCAGCGCAGGCTGCCAGCGCACGGTGAAGCGCGTGCCGGCAAACGGCGGCTGCTCGATAAAGACGCCTGGAATGCCGGCCTGCGTACGCAGCGGTGCTGTCGGCAGGCAGGGGGCCATCGATACGAATATCGGGCAGGAAGCGCTCGCCGTCTGCCAAGGCTGACCTGGCTGTCGTGGGCGCGGAAGGTCCATGCGGGCTCGTCGCTGCTGCGCCAGATCAGCACGAAGGGGGCGCCGGGCTGGGGCTGTGCCCACACGAAGGCCGACACATCCTCGCGCGCAGTGGGCTGCTCGATCATGAGGGCTGCATAGCGGCCCTGGGGATCGCTGCGCAGCACGCCCTGGCTGAGCCCGGCCGCAAGCGGCACGTAGCCGCTCTGCGGATCCGCCAAGCGCATTCACAACGTCGGTCAGCAGTTGGCCCTGCACCTCGTTGCCGCCATTGGTGTTGCGCCAGAAAAGCATCGGCAGCGGCGTACCGTCCGGTGTGCGCGGCGAGACGAAGGCGGCCCACGGCTCGCTTGACAATTCCTTGTAGCTGACCGGCACAAACGCCATGCCCGCTTCCTGCGCCAGCGTCTGCACGAGCGCCGCCGCGCGTTCGGGGCTGAAATCAAGCAAAGACAGCGTGTTCAGCCCCTCAAGGGTATTGGCCAGGTAACGGTCGGCCCATTCGGCAGCGGAGGCGGGCGTCGCCGTAGGCGTCGGGGTCAAAGTGGGAGTAGACGTCGGCTGCGGTGTGCTCGTTGCCGTCGGCGTCGGTGTATCTGTCGCCGTGGGCACCTGCATGGCAATCAGCTGAGCCTGGGCAGTAGCCGCTGCAGCCTGTGCCTGTGCCAGCCCGCGCGCCATGCCAAACTGGTAGCCTACTATCCAGACAAACACGCAAGAATAGGGCGGCGACAAACGCTGCGGCCAGCATTGACAGCCGGCGCCTGTCCCGGCGCGATAGATTCTGGAGTCGGTCGCTCAGTTGTTGCCAGTTCACGCTTTTTCGCAGCCCATATTGAACCTATACCCAGCCGATATCTCGTCCAGCTAATTTTGCACGTTCACGGTGACGCGGCAGGGTTCGGGGTAATTGCCGGTCTGATCGACCACTGTCAGTTGGAACGTCCACGGCCCGTTGCCAAAACCACGCGTGTCGACGCTGGCCAGGGTCCCGCCAAAAACAGGCCCGCGCCCGTCAGCCAGATAGGTAAAGCCGCCGGTGGCGTTTGCGCCCGGCGCGAACTCCACCTTGTAGAAGTTAAATGCATCATGCGTTGCCGTGCCAACCAGGCTAAAGACGCCGCTGACCGTGGCGCCGTTCCCCGGCGCAGTGATGGTGCTGCGCTCGTCACAGAGGGGTGCGGCCGCTATGGGCGCCGCCGGCGCAGCTTGCAGTGTCGGCGTAGCCGTCGGTGGCAGCGGCGTCAAGGCGGCGATCGTTGGATCGATCGCGGCGGTGATAGTAGGCGGGGGCGGCGCCGGCGTGATCGTCTCCGTAGGGGTGGCCGACGGTGTGACCGGGAGCGGCGTATTTGTCGGTACGATCTGCAGCGAGAATTCCGGGGGCAGATCTTCGGTCGCTACGGGCTCGGCGGCGGCTCGCTGCCTTTGGCAGCGTGCTGCTGGCGAAATAGGTCACGCCCATCACAGCGACAAGAATCAACGCAATCGTGAAGATACTGTAGAGGCTGCGGACTGCTCGTTCGCGCTCGAGAGAGAAGACGGCCTGGCGCCGATCTGCGCGCACCTGTGTCAAGCGATAGAGTTGATACAGTGCCACCAGCCCGCAGACCAGGTAGATATACGGTGCATAAGTGGCCAGAATCTGGATCAGCACTCCCATAACTAACTTAGTCTACCGCATTGGAGGGGCAGCGACAAAGATATTGTGAGAGCAAAACATGAAGAGACTATGAGAGGTGAGCAGCAATGTCCCCGGGACGTGATGCGAACGCCTGCGTTCGCCTGTCCCGGGGACATGAAAGTACTACTACAGTGCCCCCACGTCCTGCAGCATCTCTAGCGTCCCCTGCAGATCGCTCAGATCGCTCAGGTCAATCTGGGGTGGATTCAGCTCGGACAGCGGCTTGAGCAGTGGGTTTACCTTGACGTCGGCCGTGACCAAAGGATACTCGACGGTTTCGTCGGCAAAGTACTGCTGCGCTTCATCCGAGAGCAGGAACTCGACAAAACGCAGCGCCAGCTCTTCCTGGTTCGTGGTGTTGACGACGCCGGCGCCCGCCACGTTGACCAGCGCATCGGCACCGCCATCCGGAAAGTAATAGTTGCGTGCCGGGAAGCTCTCACCCTGTTCCTCGAGGAACCGGTACAGGTAATAGTGGTTCGACAGGCCCAGTTGAATCTCGCCCTTGCCTACGGCCTCGACGATCGCCACGTTATTGTCGTAGCTCTGCACGCCGTTGGCAATCATGTCCTCCAACCACTGGCGCGTGGCATCATCCCCGTTCAGCTTGCGCATTGCCGACACGAATGACTGGAAGCTGGCGTTGGTCGGCGCCCAGCCCACCTGGTTGGCCCATTTGGGGTCGGTCAAGCCAAGCACATTCTCCGGGAGGTCGCTTTCCTGCAGCTGGTCGGTGTTGTACACCAGCACGCGGGCACGCCCGCTGGCGCCCACCCACTCGCCGTCGGGACCCCGGTAGCGGGCATCCACCTTGTTGACGGATCTCATCCGGCAGTTTCTCCAGGCGTCCGGCCTGGGCCAGTGCGCCCAGGCTTCCTGCATCCTGGGCAAAGAAGACATCGGCAGGCGAGTTGTCGCCTTCTTCGAGGATGGTCGCCGCCATCTCGGCCGTACCACCATAGCGCACCTCGACGTTGATGCCGGTCTCTTTCTCAAACTCCTCGATCAACGGGGCAACCAGGTTTTCGCTGCGCCCCGAGTAGATCACCAGTTCGCCACCCGCACCTGTCACGTCGCCGTGCGCAGCCGCCGAAGCTTCTTCCGTACCGGTCGCCTCGGCCGATGGCGATGCTTCTGCCTCTCCCTCACTGGTTTCAGTGGCGCCCGGCTGCGGCGTCGCCGATTCGCTGGCGGCTCCTGGCGCGGCCGCTGGTCCACTGGGAGTCTGCGCCGGCTGGCAGGCCACGACTACCAGGCCGGCGACCAGCACGCTGATAACGGCCAGCAGCAAATTGCGCTTCAAAGTCATTGATCTATTCCCTTTCAATACCTGTCACTTTGCTCAATATTGTTTGATATTCTCACATGCCGGAGGGCTGGCATACCGTACCATACCGCCGATACGTTTTCAATAGCGAAATCTACATTACCTTTACCTGTGCCAGTCTGGCACGCCTAAAGGCTTGACCTAACAAGGGTTGTACCGGATGGTTAAATGCGGTTAAACCACGACCTTCCCTCATGGCCGGCTCTGGAACAAGGTACCTACCCGGCAGGGGGGCAGTGTTGAGGATCGGAGCGTCTGACGGTACAATAGGGACATGGAACCATCGCTCACGAATCAGTCCGGCCTCAACACTCCCGGCCTCCGCACTCCTGGACTACCTGTCTGGCCAGCAGGAACGCTATCTCACCGACCTGCGCACCTTGACGGCCATCGAGGCGGGCACCCTCCACAAGCCGGGTGTCGATGCCGTACAGGACTGGCTGCAGGCACGCCTTGGCCTGCCTCGGTTTCGACTGCACGCGCGAACGGCAGGCGGCGCTCGGCGACAACCTGCTCGCCGTGCGCAAGGGCCAAGGTACGCAGCGCGTCATGCTGCTGGGCCACGCCGACACGGTCTTTCCCGTCGGCACAGCCGCCGCGCGGCCGATGTCGATCCACGGCAACAAGATCATGGGTCCGGGGACATGCGACATGAAGGGCGGGCCTGCTGACCGGTCTCTATGCCATAGAGGCGCTTGATCATGTTGGCTTCACCGGCTATGGAGCCATCAATTTTCTTTGCGTTTGCGACGAAGAAATCCACGATCGTTGCTCGATTCCGCTGATCCGCCGCACTGCGCGCATGTCGGACGTCGCCTTTACCCTGGAAGCGGCCCGCGCCAACGGCGACATCGTCACCGCACGCAAGACCGCCGTCTGGTGCACGATTGAGGTCAAGGGCAAGGCCGCCCATGCCGGCGTCGAGCCCGAAAAAGGGCGCAGCGCCATTCTCGCCCTGCTCCGCCACCTGGCCGAGATCGACAAGCTCAACGGCTTCCGCCCGGGCGTGACGGTCAACATCGGTCGCATCGAAGGCGGCACACAGCCCAACGTCGTGGCCGAACATGCAGCTCGCCCAGATCGACCTGCGCGCCTGGCGCAACGAAGATATTCCCCCGCTGCTCGACGCCATCCGTCAGCAGCTGCAGCAGCCCGTGCTGGCGGGCACAACTGCCACCCTGCACGTAACGCTGGACACTGCGATGCCGGCCATGGAACGCACGCCGGCGGTGGAACGGCTGGAGGCGCTGGCGCAGGCGGCCGCACAGGAGATCGGCTTTACGGTCAAAGGTGCCAGCACCGGCGGCGCCTCCGACGCCAGCTTCGTGGCCGCGGAAGGTATCCCGGTCCTGGACGGATTGGGTCCTATCGGCGGGCTCGACCACAGCCCTGATGAATACATTGAACTGGACAGCATCACGCCGCGCACAGCCTTGCTCGCCAAGCTGATCGCCGGCGTATGTGCCTGAACCGGGGCAGCCTGCTGCCCGGCATTTGCCGTCGGTTTCCGCTGATTTTCAGCGGCACTGGCAGCACCGGCGGCGAAGTGGTGACCCCAAAGTAGGAGGTAATCGTGAATACTGGCGCACTGGCAGGAGTGCGTGTCCTCGACCTCTCACGCGTCCTGGCAGGTCCATACTGCACCATGCTCTTAGGCGACTATGGCGCCGACGTGATCAAAGTCGAAGAGCCCAGCAGCGGCGACGGCACCCGCAGTTGGGGCCCTCCCTGGGTGGGCGACCAGAGTGCCTACTATCTGTCTGCCAACCGCAACAAGCGCTCGCTCACCGTCAACCTCAAGGCGGACGAAGGCGTCGCCATCGTCAAACGCCTGGCGGCGATCAGCGACGTGGTGATCGAGAACTTCAAACCGGGCACCGCAGCCCGCATGGGCCTCGGCTATGAGGCGCTGGCAGCCGACAACCCGGGGTTGATCTACTGCTCGCTTACCGGCTATGGCCAAGACGGGCCCGTACTCGCGACCGGCCGGGCTACGACTTCGTGATCCAGGCCCAAGGCGGCATTATGTCGATCACGGGCCCTGCCGAAGGTGAGCCATACAAGGTCGGCGTCGCCATCGCCGATATCACGACCGGCCTGTTTGCCGCTACCGCCATCCTGGCAGCGCTGCACGAACGCCAGCAGAGCGGCAGGGGCCAGGCGATCGACGTGGCGCTGCTCGACGCACAGGTGGCCTGGCTGGCCAATGTCGGCCAGAACTACCTGGCGACAGGCGTCTCCCCCGCCCGCTACGGCAACGCTCACCCCAGCATCGTGCCCTACGAGACGTTTCCGACCCGCGATGGCGCCATTGCCGTCGCAATTGGCACCGACGAGCAGTATCGCAAGTTCTGTCTGAAGATCGAACGCCCAGACCTGTGTCGAGGATGAACGCTTTCGCACCAACCGCGCGCGCGTAGCGAACCGCGCCAGCTTGATTCCTGTGCTGCAGGAGATCTTCCGGACGCAAGCAGCAGACGTGTGGATCGACCTGCTGCTCGGTATCGGCGTGCCGGCAGGGCCGATCAACGACATCGCCGCTGCGCTCGACGACCCGCAGGTGCGCGCCCGTGGCATGGTGCAGACTGTCGATCACCCAACTGCGGGGCGCATCGACCTGCTCGGTCCCGTCGCCAAGTTCTCGCGCACGCCCGCCACCGTGCGCCTGGCACCCCCTCCGCTTGGCTACGATACTGCAGCCATCCTGGGTGAGTTGCTCGGCTACAGCCCGGAGGAAATCGATCGGCTGCAGGCGGCGGGGGTCATTTGAGTTCACACGGCAGCGGCGCCAACCGGCGCATGACCAATGCATTCATCCCTGAGGACCGGCGGCGCGCGCTTGGCCGCCCACCGGACGCTGCCTGCACATGCGTATGGCTCGGCCCTCTTTGCCGACATTTCCGGCTTTACGCCGCTGACCGAGGCGCTGGCGCGGCAGTTAGGACAGCGCCGCGGCGCCGAGGTGCTCACCCAGCAGTTGAATCAGGTCTATTCCGCACTGATCAGTGCAGTCGAAGCCGCCAACGGCAGCGTGATCGGGTTCAGCGGCGATGCCATTACCTGTTGGTTTGACGAAAGCGAGACGCGAGGAGCTGACCGGTCAGAACACCAGTCAGACCACCAACCAGGAACAACCGCTTGGCAGCGCGCGCCGCCGTGGCTTGCGCCTTTGCCATGCAGCGCGCCATGGCGCACTTTGCCGAGCTTACGCTGCCCGGCGGCATTACGGGCGAGGCTGGGGCTCAAGACAGCGATCGTGACCGGCGCGGCGAGCCGCCTGCTGGTGGGCGAGCCGGGCATCCAGTTGATCGACGTCCTGGCCGGCAGCACGCTCGATGCGCTGGCGGATGCCGAACACTCTGCGCAGCAAGGCGATGTCGTGGTCGATGCCGCCACATTGGCTGCGCTGGACAAGACCACGCGGGTGCAGGAATGGCGCACCAGCTGCAGCGGGCAAGAAGCTGGCAGTGCTGGCGCAGCCGGCCGCCGGCCATCGCCGGGCTCTACCGCCAGGCCGCCTAGGCCCATCCGATATTGGACGACAGCGTGAGCAGGCAGTGGGTGCTGGCGCCTGTCTACGAACGGCTGCGCAGCGAGGAAGGGCGCTTTCTCGCCGAACTGCGCCCCGCCACTGCACTCTTCCTGCAGTTCGGCGGCCTTGACTTTGACGCCGACGCCCAGGCCGGCGCCGTGCTCGACAGCTTTGTGCGCTGGGTACAGGGCGTCGTCGCCGCCCATGCCGGCGCCGTGATCCAATTGACGACTGGCGACAAGGGCAGCTATCTGTACGCCGCCTTTGGCGCGCCGCTCACGCACGACGACGACATGCAGCGTGCGGTCGCCGCCGCCATCAGCCTGCGCAATCCGCCGCCGCGGCTGGCGGCGATCCGCGACATCCGCATCGGCATCAGCCAGGGCCTGATGCGCGTCGGGCGCCTATGGCAGCGAGACACGCGTGACCTATGGCGTGCTGGGCGATGCCACCAATATGGCGGCGCGCTTGATGACGCAGGCCGAGCCGCAGCAGATCTGCGTCAGTGCCCACGTGGCAGCCCAGGTGGCGGCGGGCTTTGATGTTGCCGATCTTGGCCGGCGCAGTTTTAAAGGCAAGTCCGAGCCCCAACAGGTATTTGCCGTCTTGGGTGCCCGTAGCCCAGCCGCTGGCGTTCAGCACGTCGCCTGCCACCCCACTGCTCGGGCGCGACAATGAGATCGGGCAGCTGCTCCGTCTCGCCGGCACTGCCGCCGGCGGTGCGGGCAGTCATGGTGCGCCTGGAGGGTGAAGCCGGTGCCGGCAAGAGTCACCTGGCCGGCCACTTTGTTCGTGAAGCGGCCAAGCGCGGCCTGCACGTTGTTTCTGCCGCCTGCCAAAGCACGGCCCAGAACATTGCCTACTTTGCCGCCCAGCAGTTTATGCGCAGCTTGCTTGATCTCCCGCCTGCGCTCGACGGCGACGCCGCGGAGGCCAAGACGGACGCAAGTCCGGCAGGTGGAACAAGCGCTGCAGGCACGTGACCCTAAATGGCTACTGCGTCTGCCACTGCTCGGCGACCTGCTCAGCCTGCCGATCGAAGACAATCCGACGACCGCCGCATTCGATACCCGCATGCGCCAGGAGGCACTGGTTGCGCTGGTGATCGATATTGTGCGCCGTGCGGCCAGTGAGCGGCCACTGCTGCTGGTCATAGAGGACTCGCACTGGCTCGACGAAGCATCGCGTTCGCTGATCTTGGCAGTGGCACGTGTGGTGGCTTCGGCACCGCTGCTCCTGCTGCTGGTGCAGCGCCCCCTCGGTCCCGAGCAGGAATCGCTGGCTGCCGACCTGGCCGACATTCCCAACCAGCAGCGTATCTGGCTTGCCGAATTGGACGCCGGCGGCACTGCGCAGCTTGTGCGCCAGCGGCTTGACGGGAGAATCGAAGAGGGTGACGTCGAGGAGTTGGTACTGGCGTTCGTCCACTCGCTTGCCCAGGGCAACCCCTTTTTTACGGAAGAGTTGGTGGATGCCTTGTCTGAAGGCTCACTGTTGATCCGGGATCAGGGCGTCTGGCGGCTGTCGGGTGCCCTGATCGACGCGCTGCGCCGCGCCAACTGCCTGGAGCGCACTGGCGGGGGCTGGGAGCTGGCGCCCAACGCGCCACTGACGACCATCGACATCGGCGTGCCGGCATCCATCCATGGGCTTGTGCTCTCACGCCTCGATCGGCTGCCGGAAGAAAACAAGCTGACGCTAAAAGTCGCCAGTGTGATCGGCCGTGTGTTTGAACTGGATCTGCTGGCGCTGGCTCATCCCAGCCAGCCTGACATGAAGGCGCTGGAAACCCAGTTCACGATGCTGCAGAAGCGCGACTTTGCCCGCATCGAAGCACAGCAGCCGCGGTTGGTATATGTCTTCAAGCACAACATCACGCAGGAGGTTGTATACCAGACCCTGCTCGAAAGCCAGCGCCAGGACCTGCATGTTGCCGTCGCAGAGGCAATCGAAGCCCGCTCGCCCGACGACGTCGAACGCCTGGCGCATCACTATGGCCAGGGTGATACGACCTCACCCCCAGTGCGCGCCAAGACCATTTACTACATCGATGCCGCCGGCTGGCGTGCACGCAAGGAACATGCCAACGAAACTGCCCTGGCCTACTTTGATCGGGCGATCCAGTTGGAGCTGCGTTGGAACTGGCTCAAGGGGCGCGCCGAAGTACTGCACATTCTCGGCCGGCGTATGCAAGAAGAGGCGACGCTGTTGGCCTTGGACGAGTTGGGCAGCGACGAACCGCAGCAGCAAATGGAAGCCGCCATTCTCTGGGCAAGGTTCTACGCCGCCACGGGTGAGCACCGCCACGCCGCGCAGGCGCTGGAGAAAGCGCTGTCGCTTGCCGCTGCAGCAGAGCGATCGCCATAGCGAGGCCAAGTGCTATATCGAACAGGCCACCATCGACTGGCGGCAAGGCGACTATGCCGCAGCGCAGAAGGGCTACCTGGCGGCGCTCAGCCTGGCACAGCAAGGCGATCGCTATCTTGATAGCTACCTGGACGTCGTCAGCGAGGCGCATTATGGGCTGGGGCTCGTCTACCGTCAGCAGAGCCGCTACGAAGAGGCGCGCAGCCAATTGCAGCAGGCGCTGGAGACCGCGGAGCGCTTGGGTGACCTGCAGTACGAGGCGCGTGCGCTCAATGCTCTAGGTTCGGTCGCCAACCTGCAGCGCGACTACGCAGGCTGCGACCGGATTGTTTGCCCAGGCGCTGGAAATACGTGAGACGATCGGCGACCGTGCCGGCGTCGGGACTAGCCTGATGAGCCTGGCCCAAGCCTACGGCTACATGGGCGACTACAGCCAGGTCGAACCGCTCCTGCAGCGGGCACTGGAAATCCAGCAGGCCATGCAGCAACCGCTGGGACGAAATGCTGGAGCTAAACGAGCTGGGCATACTCTACACGGCTGTCGGGCAGTACGAACAGGCGTTTATTCACCTCGAGCAGGCTATGGAGTGCAGCCGTATTATCGAGAGCGAGATCGGCGCCGCCTACATTCTCTGCAACCTTGGCCAGGCGCAGCGCGATGCCGGACGACTGGAAGAGGCACAGCGGACGCTGCAGAAGGGAATGCTGTCTGGCCCAACAGCACGGAGATGTAAGCCTCGAAGCGATCTATCTGAGCGACCTTGCCCTCACCAGCCTGCGCGCCGGCGACTGCCGGGCGGCAGCCGAACAGGCCGGACGTTCTCTCGCACTGTTTGACCAGCTTGAGCAGCCGCTCTCGTCGACGGCGGTATATGCGACCCTTGCAGCCGCCCAGTTGGGCCTTGGCGAATTCGGCACAGCAGAAGCCGCGGCGCGGGCCGCCCTGGCTATCCTCGACGAATGCGGCGGCGAAGGGCCCGATTTTCCGCACCGCGACTACTGGCTGTGTGCGCAGACACTTGCTGTCCTCGGCGACGTGACAGCTGCCCGGCACGCCGAAAAGCAGGCTGTTGCGCTGCTCCTACAGCGCGCTGAGCGTATCTCCAACGCTGCCCTGCGCCGCTCTTACCTGACGCAGGTAGCGGTACACGCCGAGATTATCGCCGCAGTAACGGCATAAATAGATTTGGCTTGTTGTCTATCATCACCGCATAGATGCCGACACCCTGGCTGGGCGCCGAAGCCGCTTGGATGCCGTCTGCGACAAGGCCGCCGTCAGCGCCCGCAGGCTTTAGGATCGTCGTCGGCAGCGGGAGCCACTGGCTGCCGTCCCAGAAGTGGATCTGCGGCTGGGCAGCGCCTGGCGCCGACGCACCGGCGGACTGCAGCACGCCAAAGCCATCTTCATACTGAATCGTAACGGTGCCGCCGTTCACGAGCGCGGGCTGGAAACGCATCCAAACGATAGGATTGGCCCGAAATCTGCTTCCAGGGCGGTACAGGGGGTGTACCGGGCATGCTCTGCCAGGCGATCGACTCGCCGGGCCCAAGCTCGATCGGCTCATCACTCTGGTAGCTCGCATTGCCATCAGAAGAGACGGCCATAACGCCGCCATGCAAGCGCGCCGGTCCAAACGCCCCGTCGCCGCCCGTACCACGATCCGACATAACCTCGCGCCGTGTCTGCGGCGCAGCCGGCGATTCCTCGACCCAAAGCTGCAGGTAGACAGGCTCGACCGGTGCTGCCAGGTTGAATTCGGTGGTCCAGGTATCGCCGTTACGCACGAGTGACTGCGTCGGCCCCGCCGCATCTGTCTCGGGGATCAACCTTGCCTGGAGCACCAGCCCATTTGCCAGTGCCTGCTCCACGGTGACGCTCAACTGCTGAAGCCCGGTCTGCTCGATCGTAATGATCGGATTCCAGCTCGCGTCCTGCGTCATGTCCAACTGGCTGTCATCGGCAGCGACCGTTTTGCACCCAAACTGGTGGCGCGGCAGTTCCGGCTGCTCGGCATGGTCGTTCAAGTCGTAGACACACAGCCGGTCGCCAACTCGTGCGTCGGTCAGTTCGACCGTGGTCGTCCCCTTGGCCGGCTTGCCCTGCTCAAAGATCATGCTGTCGTCGCGCAGCAGGAAGGCCCGGGCCTCACCCGAACTGGTCTGATCCAGCTGGTACGTCAGCGTGTAAACCTGGCTGGCAAGCGGCTCCGGCGTCACGGCCGGCGAGACAAAGACCACATTGGTCAGTGGAACAGGTGGAAAGCTGCCCAAGAGAGGTTCGGATGGTATGACGGCAAAGTTGTACCAGCCGGCGATGGTCGCCCATTCCGTGCGGCCGTGCAGGCGGAAGTGCGCCTCAGTCTCGCCGCAGGCGCTGTCCCAGGCAGCCTGGTCAAAAATAAAGCCCTGGTTGCCGGGCGCATACGCGTTACCCATGGCCGTGCCGGTGCACTGTGCGGCGAGGGCATCGCTGCTAACGCCGTTCTTGTCCGTATACGTGTCGAACAAGAAGAGCAGATAATGACTCATCTCGTGGGCAAGGGCGATCGACCAGTCGTCGACCATCTCATCCTGCGTCACGACCACGCCGTTGTACTTGACCTCTTGGTTAGGCGGTGTACCAAAACGGTTCCAGTACGAGCCCATAAAGATGCTGCCGGGCGTGTAGGTAACGTCGACGGTGGGTTGGATGTCTACCGTATCGGTGAGCACGATGCCGCCGATAGTGGCGTTCGGATGCAGCACATTGCTGGTGTGCAGCTTGATATCGGCGGCATCCCAGCCTTCATAACTCTGCCGCACCGTCACCGTGCCCAGGGCGAACTGGCCGTCTGTAAAGTCGTACAGATAGTCCGAAGCGCGCACGATGTTACTTTGCAGCGTTTGCATAAAGGACGGGTTGTCGTCGAGGTACCACTGCGCCGTCATGTTCAGGTCGTACAGCAGCAGCGGCTTGTCCGCACGTACGACCAGGCGCATCTCTCGGAAAGTCGCCGTACTGCTGAAACTGGCTTGGCCGTCACCGGTGCCAGGGCACCCGTAGTGTAGAAGAGGCGGGATTGAGGATAGGGGTCCTTCACCGGCAGGCGCCCCCATAGTTCGTCCCCCAGCTTAACCGCCGCCGAGTCAATCAAGCCGTTGGGATCGGCAGTGAGTACCTGGCCGGTTGTCTTGTCGTATACCCCGGCGCCCCCTGCAGGCTGGCAGGGATCAGCCTGGTTGAGACAGACCCGGATCGGCGGCAGTGTATACTCTATTCGCAGCACCGGCGGGTGCTTGTCTGGCGCTTCGAGGCTGTCAAACGTGCGTGCCCGCGAAACCCGTTCCGCCGTAGCCTAGCAGTATGCCATAATTCTCTGCGGGCATGTTCACCCAGCCCTGCACCAGGTTCGCAGCAGTGGTGTTGTTTAGCGCGCTCACCTTGATAGAAGACGTACTGACCGGTATTGAGCGGCGGGGACCAGGTCCGATCGTAGATGACAGTCTCCGGTCGTGTCCCATAGGTGACCTTACCCTCGTCCCATGGTGTCAACACTCGGTTGACCAACACGGTACCGGCCTCGGCCGAAGCGCCCGTCTGAAACAAGCCGATTTCGGCAGCGTTGATGGTTGTGCCGACGGGAAGCGCGGCGAGATCCCACTGCACGAGCGTCTCGAAGCTGCTGACTTGCTCGACGCCTATCTGGCGCCCGACAACCAAGGTCGGCTGCGCGCCAAAGTTCTGGCTGGGCTGCAGCTGCACAAGGGTCGTATCCTGCTGCGCGGGGAGCAGCAGGTTCTGGGCGTTGGTCTCGTCCGCGGCAGCAGGCTCAACCTGCGCCAGCGCAGCGCGCGACCACGTAAACGGGATGACGATGGCTGCGATGATTAGAGCGATGAGATACAGGTGCAACGAATTGCGAGTTTGCATGGTGTTTCTCCTCGGCTCCAACTCTGCCGGCAATTCCCTTACCACTCGCCTTGATTTGCCTCAATGCGGCTGTCACGTTCGGCGCGCACACGGGGCAGATCGAGGATGGTGATCACGCCGTTGTCGAACTCCAGCAGGCCGCGCCGCCGCCACTCGCTCAGGATGCGGTTGATCCACTCGCGCCGTGCGCCCACCATCGACGCCAGGTCAGACTGGTTCAAGCCCGATGTTGACCTGGTAGCGTGTGCCCTGTTCCAGTACCTCGCCATACTGGTCGTTGTGCTGCAGAATGATGTGCAGCAGGCGGCCGGCGGCGTCAAACTGGGCAATTGACTCGGCAAACGCTGCGGTCCAGCGCAGCTTGTGTGCCAACAGGCGTGCCATCCCCATGCCAAATCGCGGCAGCGTCTGCAGCGTGTACAAGAAAGCGTTCCTGCGACATGGCAAGCAGCGACACTGCAGTCATGGCCTTGGCGGAGGCCGATCGCGGCTCTTGATCGATCGCGGCCAGTTCGCCGATCACGTCGTTCGTCGTAAAGATCGCGATCGTGGTCTCGTTGCCGCTGGGACTGATCTTATAGATGCGCACCTTTCCCTTGCGCACGAAATAGACCTCGCGGCTCTCGTCCCCTTGGCGAAAGATCGTTTCGTCCTTTGCATATTCTTTAGAACGCATATCCTCGGCCAGGCTGGCCAGGTCGCGTTCCGCCAGGTCGGCAAAAACAGGCATCGTTCTCAATGTCGCAATTCGGCGGGCAAGTGCCTGGTCCTGTGGCTTCTCTTGCACGTTCGCCTCCTCTATTGTGGCGCAGATGCGGCAAACAGCAGTGCAGCGCGCAACACCTGCAGCGTGTCTCAGATCACACGCCCACAGCCCAGGTCCGGTGCATCGGGACTCTGGGAAAGGGCGCGTTCAGAACATTACGGACAACAAATTATGGGGCAAGTACGAAATCCGTGCAAAGCCCGTTACGAAGTAGAATACAGGTGAAAACAACTTATCTGTCAATTTCGAGAGGGAGCACACGCATGTCCGCAGTAACGGACTTCTACTTCTATGAACCGCTGCGGGGCCATGGCCTGGCCCATGATCCCTTTAAAGCTATCGTAGCCCCACGTCCCATCGGCTGGATCTCGACGCTTGATCCGAATGGCGTCGTGAACCTGGCGCCCTACAGCTTCTACAATGCACTGTGCGACATGCCTCCGATCATCGGTTTCTCCAGCACAGGGCGCAAGGACAGCATTCGCAACATCGAAGCAACAGGCGAATTTGTCGCTAACTTTGTCAGCAAATCGCTCGCCGCAGCCATGAACGCGACCTCGGCCGCGGTTGCCGCCGAGGTCGACGAAATGGCCCTGGCAGGCCTGTCTCCGGCACCGTGCCGGCTGGTAGGCGCACCGCGCGTGGCGGAGGCCCCTGCCGCACTCGAATGTAAGCTGCTGCAGATCGTTCAACTGCATGACGTGAACGGCAACCCGCTGGAGCAGTACCTGGCGCTGGGTCAGGTCGTGGGCGTGCACATCGACCCGCGCTATCTAAAGAATGGTTATTTCGATACGGCCGCCGCCCAACCCATCTTGCGCGCGGGCTATCGTGGCGACTATGCCGAGATCGGCGCCATGTTCGAAATGCTGCGCCCAGGCATGTAACCTGACAGGCGCCGGCAGCCTCTTGACGGCTCGCATGGCTCAACCCACGGGAAACTCTATGGCCTGGTAGTACACGTCCAGCAGTTCACGCAGCGAGCTGTAGTCGTGGCCAAGATGCGGCTTGACCAGGTAGCCGGCGACACGGCGATCGTAGGCTGCGGCTTTGTCTTCCTCTAGATCGGAGCCGGTAAGCGCAAAGACGATGCTGCGCCGCAGCACAGGTTCCTTGCGCAGTTCATCGAGAAAGGCAAGACCGTTCATCCGCGGCATGTTGAGGTCGAGGAGAATGACGTGTGGCTCAGTGTGCAGTTGGCTTCCCCACGCGCTGCGCAAAGCATCGATCGCCATGCGTCCATCCACAAAGCGCGTTGTTTTGATGGCCACACCCAGGATCTGAAAGGCGCGTTCGATGGCCTCGGCGTCGACTTCGTCGTCTTCGATCAAAATGATATGAAGTGGCTTGCCGGAAGAAAGATTCACAATGGTTGGGCTTTCAGGATAGAGTCGTTTGCATGTGCGACGGCGTCATCTGCGGCGCAACCAGCCGGCAGTAACTGCGCAGCAGCTTTGGGAGCAGCGCAAAGTTTTCTCCCAATTTGGACTTGAGGAGGTAACCGGCAACCTGTCGGTCATAGGCTGCCATCTTGTCTTCCGTCCGATCCGACAACGTCAAGATAAACACAACGGTGCCGGACAGCCGCGGATCGCTGCGCAATGCATCCAGGAATTCGATGCCATTGAGGCGGGGCAAGTCCAGATCAAGCAAGATCAACAGTGGACGAGAGGGCAGGTTGGTAGGCTCGCTGCTGCAGGGCACGCAGTGCCTCCAGGCCATCGCGAAAAACAGTAATTTCGCCAAAGATACCGTTACGGTTTAGCGACCGGACAACACTCTCTACATCGACGTCGTCATCGTCTATAACGACCAGGCGGACGGTGGACAAGGGCATAAAGGCAACTCGGTCACAAAAACTAGCGCCAGTGCATGCGCATGCTTCGACGGAGCGCACTGCGCCGGACGGCAGGCATGCTGGCAACAGTGGACGGCACTGCAGCGGCTCCCATTCTTCCCGCTACCATACACCTGTTGCCAGCATGCGTCTATGTACCTGGATATAGAAGATGAACGATCTCCGGAGACAGGCCGACCGGGCTGTCGTCTATTTTTGGCCCACCACCGCCGCCGTTTCGTGCACTGCACCCGCCCGCAAATAGCGGATAGCAACCGATTTGCCGACCAAGCCGCTCGTCAACAGCCCTTGTAGATCATCCATCTGGCGCAAGGGATGGCCGTCCACACTCACCAGGACGTCCCCCTGCAGCAGACCAGCCTGGGCGGCAGGTCCATCGCTCTCCACCGACATCAGCATCAGGCCTGTCTGCTGATCCAGCTGTGCATGCAGCGCGGGATCGAGGCGCACCGGCTGGATGCCGATGCCCAGGTAGCCGCGCGGCATGTGCCCGTGCTGGAGAATCGTCTCCACGACACGCTTGACGGTGGCCGACCGGAATGGTGAGGCTTACGCCGCGTGCCAGTGCCGAGGAATTGATGCCGGCCACCCGGCCGTCGCCGGCGACAAGCGGGCCGCCCGAGAAGCCAGGATACATGACGATGTCAGCCTGCAGGTAGCGGTCCATCTCGCCGCCCGCCGGTGTACGGAACGCGCCGCCCAGGGCGGTCACGAGGCCGAGCACAGCCTGCACGCTGCGCCCGGGCCGGCCAAGCGCCAAGGCCAGGTTGCCAACCCGCAGTTCGCCGGCGTCGCCCCATGCGGCAGCGCTCAGCTGCCCGCCCCCAACCCGCAGCACGGCCAGATCGGTGCTGGGATCGCGGCCTACCAACTGCGCCGGCACGCTCTCGCCGTTGGGCAGCCCGATCGCGAGATTGTCGTCGCGCTCGACCACATGATGGGCCGTCACGATCACGCCGTCGGCGCTGTAGACGACACCGGTGGCGGGCATGCGGTTGCGGCCCTCCACGCGCACGACTGCGCTGCCGGTCCGCTCCACCAGGTCGGCGATGGCGTTGGATAGTTCAGAAAGCGAAGGTAAAACTTCAGACATAACGGCTCCTTTTGCCTGTGATTCTGAAAGCAGCACTAGGACTCGAGTTCTGTCTCCAGTGTCACACAAAGCAAAAGGCGCCACATCCATCGATCGGCTAGGTGGTGGGTCGGTAGAATTGGGGAAGGGTGCGCCCGCCATGTCCCCGCGAGCCACCACGTCCCCGGGACGTGGCGAACGCAAGCGTTCGTAGACGTCCCGGGGACATCGTTGCGAGGTTAACCTAAAAGTCGATCGCCTTACCCTCGTAGATGTACTCAAACATCTGCGCCAGCTCTTCGCTCTCGGGGATACGGGGGGCGGTGAAGAACTGGGTGTCCTGCTCGGCGTACTCGATCAGCTTGGGCAGCGCGGCTTCGAAGTCCTGGCGGCTCACGCCAAAGTCGGCGATGCGCATGGGCTGGCCGACGGCGCGTTCCAACTCGCGGATCTTCTCGACCAGCATGCGTCCGGCGGCCTCGGGGTCACGGCTGTCGCTCCAGCCGAGGAAGCGCACGATATCGACATAGCGGCCCAACCCCGCATTGACCGTGAATTCGGTAATGTACGGCAGGTAGAGCGCCACGGCGCGGCCGTGCGGCTGCTTGAACAGCGCACCGAAGCTGTGGCCCATGGCATGGGCCAGCCCCAGGTTGGCGTTGCCAAAACCCAAGCCGGCCAGCGATGCGGCAATCCCCATCTTCTCCCGCGCTTCCATGTCGCTGCCGTCGCTGACGGCCCGCTCCAGATAGTCAAAGACCAGCTGTGCGGCTTTCAGACAGGGACCGTCGGAAAAGTCGTTGGCCCAGGTGCAGGTGTAGCCCTCGATGGCATGCGTCAGCGCGTCGAGCCCAGTGTCGGCGGTGACCCGTGGCGGCAGCGCCTCCGTCAGCGAGGGATCGACGATCGCCAGCGGTCGGCACCAGTTCGCGGCTGCCCGTGCTGAACTTGCGCTTCTCCTCCGTGTCGGTCAGCACCAGCGCCCAGGTAACCTCGCTGCCTGTGCCGCTGGTCGTGGGGATGGCGATCAGCTTGGCCTTGCTCAACCCCAACGTCTCCATCGGGTTGATGTCGGTCGGGTCCAGGTCCGGCCGCTCGTACAGCGCCCAGATGGCCTTCGACGCATCCAGCGGGCTGCCGCCGCCCAGGCCGATAATCCAGTCAGGCTGGAACTCGCTGGCCACGGCGGCGCCGCGGCGCACGGTCTGCAGGCTTGGTTCCGGCTCCACCTCGGCAAAGACGCAGGTTTCAAACCCCACATCCTTGAGAATGATCCTCGATGCGGCCGGCAATGCCCAGGCGCGCCAGCGTGGCGTCGGTCACGATGAGCGCGCGGGAGCCCTGAATATGGTGCAGGTGGCTGAGCGCATCCTCGCCATACACCACCATGGGCGATGAAAAGTACCACATAGTACGCCCCCTAGATATTAGGAGATATGGGCTGCGGCCCGCATCAATAGTTTGTATCGACCTTGGTGGCGCAGCGCACGAGTTCCTGGGCCGCCTTGACGTTCTTCATGATCTTGACCAGGTTGCCGTCCAGCTTGATCTGGCGCGTCACCATGCCCTGGACCGGGTCCAGCTTGTTGGCCAGCACCTTCTTCCACTTCTCCATGTCGGCCGTGATCTTGAACTCGGGCGACTTGGCGTTGGGATCGCTCAGGTACTCGGCCGCGCGGCATTTGCCATGCCACAGGTCCAGGTAGATGCCGGCTCCACCCTCGATCACAAGCGTGATGTCCCCTTCCCAGGTCTTGGCCGCGTTGGCATAGGCATCGCTGGTGTTGATCTGCTTTTCAAACTCGCCGACCCATTCGGGGCTGGGGAATTTATAGCTCATGGCGGACAGCTCCTTTGTCGTATTTCATGCGGATAGTGCTTTTAGATGTTTTATTTTGCTTGCCCCATGTGTTGGGCAAGTTGCTGCTTTGTGTTTTTTGGGGCCAGCGTTGCTTGCCGCGCTAGTTTGCTAGGTCGTGCCCGCGCGCTTACGCTGGATGCGCGCCAGGCGATGCTCCAAGTCGGCCACCTGGCCGGGCAGCCGCTGGTAGGCTGGGGCCGTACGCAGATTGTGCAGCGCCCAACCGACCCACATCTCGGCGCGCTCGAGGTCCTGCCACTGCCATTCACAGCATTTGGCCAGCTCGACATACGGCGTCGGGTCTACACCTGGCACCGACGTGAGCCACAGCTCCCAAACTTCGGCCGCTTCCTGCCAGCGTGCCTGCCGCTTCAGGAGGTCGCCCAACTGGGCAAAGGTCTGCGCCCGGTGATTGTCGTCGGCGATCACCTCCAGCGCATGGCGGTAGGCCCACTCGGCGCGGGCCAGGTCGCCGCAGCGCGTGTACCCTCCGCCCAGCGACAGCCAGTCTTCACCCTGCACCTCCAGCGTTGCCTCCGCCTCCTCCGGCGCTGTATAGGCCTGGATGAGCCGGTGCGCCAACGACACCATCGAGACAATGTCCTCGCGGTTGTGATAGAAGACGCGGCTCATCTCGCCCGCATTGCCGGTGCGCACGTAGTCAAGATACAGGTAAGGGATCAAGGCCCCTGCCACATCATCCTGTGTGCGCCGGATGCCGAGGATCATCTGCTCCAGGTTGATCAAGCCGGCAGCTCTGCAGCCGCCGCCGCCACAAGCCTGCGCGCCGGCATCAACAGGTCCAGGTGCGGTGCGCTCTCGCTCAGCAGTGCGACCGCTGCCCGTTCCGCCAGATGGCGGCGGTTTTGCAGATAACGTACACGCAGCAGCGGCACATCAAAGCCGCGGCCGTTAAAGGTGACAATTAGCCGCTTGTCGCGCAGGAGGTCGGCCACGGCCGCAAGCACGGCCGCCTCTTCCCCCGGGTGGCGCATAAAGAACTGGCGCACGACAAAGTCTGACGGCAAGGCTGCGCCCTCAGGCGCTTCGAACGTTCCCACGCCCACCATAAAGGCATAGACGCCCGCCCCGTTGCCCAAGTCCCGTGGTCTCGGTATCGATAAACGCGGCCCCGCCAAAGTCATCCAGTTCGTCCAGGCCGAAGTCGGGATGCCAGGAGGCCAGCGCACGCGGGGCCATTGCCAGCAGTTCGCCCAACGGCCGGCTGCCGCGCACCGCCGCCAATGGGTGCGCTTCCGTCACGACATAGCATGTCCCAAGCGGCGTGACCCACTCCTCGCCCGGCGCCAGCTCCTCCAGCGGCCCGCGCCGCACCGGCCTCATCATCTCCGGCGGCAGATCCTCTTCCAGCGGGACATAGGTCGGTTCGGGTCGTGTGCGTTGCGGGCGTAGACTTTGCAGCCGGCGCAGCCGGTCAAGCGTGGAACTCATGTGCTGATCATAGCCTATTCAAGGCACGGCGGCAATTCCTCTCTATGAGCACACCCCCTCGCCTCTCAAAAGGATCATTTTAATGCCACAACCTATGACTGTGCCTTTTTTGGGAAAAACACACGCCAGGCACCGGTAGACCACAACGCCCAAAGCACCAACACTGGCTGAAAGAACAGGCGATTGAAGCGGGCCTGATCGGTGTTGAGACCGAAGGCATCTATCCGATTCACGTACTGTGAGATGTTACCCGGAAAGATCAGGATGAAGAATACGGCGGCGGCCAGACCGACAAGCACGCGCCGCTTGACCCAGAAGATCAGGGCCAACCCCAGTGCAATCTCGACAATCCCCGACAGGACGACTACGAAATTGCCATCCAGCGGCAGCCAGTCAGGCACCTGAGCCAAAAACTCCGTCCGGGCCACTGTCAGGTGGCTTATGCCTGCGAAGAAGAGGAAAACGCCCAACAGAATGCGGAAGACGGCCTGCACTATCCGGTAGATATTTTGCCCGGCAGCAGGTTGGCCTGGCTGAGAACTTTCTTGTTGCGTGTTCATTATGTCTCCTTTGCCTCAGACACTGTACCATGAAACTGGGGTTGCGCGGTACTTGTCTTGAATCTCTACCCCGCTGTGCCTGCCATGTTCTAAACGAATCGGCCGGACGTGCTATACTCCTTGTTCTATGCATCCGCTGCAGCAGAAATGGCACGTCGCCACACCCGCACCGGCAAGCTTCCTCCAATCCGTGCACGAGCACCCGCTTCTGGCGCAGGTGCTCTACAACCGCGGTTTGCGCACCGCCGCCGAGGTCGACGCCTTCCTCAACGGTGCCGATGTCGCAACCGTCAACCCATATAAGCTCGCCGACATGACGCCGGCTGTGCAGCGCATCCTGCGCGCCATCCGCAGCGGTGAAACCATTTGCGTCTACGGCGACTTTGACGTCGACGGCGTCAGTTCGACTGCGCTGCTGGTCATGGCGCTCCAGGCTGCCGGCGGCGCCGTGGGTCCGTACATCCCTGACCGCGTCGACGAGGGCTACGGCCTCAACCTGGACGCTATTTCACGCATTGCGGCCAAGGCAAAGCTCCTGGTTACGGTCGACTGCGGCATCCGCAGCATCGAGGAAGTGGCGCACGCCAAGCGCCTGGGCATGGATGTCATCGTCACCGACCATCACACGGTCGGGCCGGAGCTGCCGCCGGCGCTGGCGGTGATCAACCCGCGGCGTGCCGACTGCCCGTCCAAGTTTGATCGCCTGGCCGGCGTGGGTGTCGCCTATCGGCTGGCGCAGGCAGTGCTGCGTGCCGCCGCTAACGACGGCGGAGGCAGCAGCCTCGGACCGGACGACGTTGCCGAGATCGAAGAAAACCTGCTCGACCTGGTAGCGCTCGGTACCGTCGCCGACGTGATGCCTCTTGCTGGGCCAGAACCGCACGCTTGTACGGCGCGGCCTCGAACGGCTGAACAAGCAGCCGCGCCCCGGCATCGAAGCGCTCATGCGTGTCTCCGATCTGCCGCCGGGCAGCGTGGACAGCACCGCCATTTCCTTCCGGCTGGCTCCCCGCCTCAACGCCGCCGGCCGGCTCCAGCACGCCAAGCTGGCGTACGACCTGCTGCGCACGACCGACCCGACGACGGCATTTATCCACGCCAAAACCCTTGAAGATCTGAACCAGCAGCGGCGCACGCTGACCGACAGGGTCCAGGCCGAGGCCGAGCAGCAGTTGGCGGCCGACTTGGCGGACGATCCGCCGCTGCTGATGGCGGGCAGCGCCAACTTCGAGCACGGCATCGTCGGCCTGGTGGCAGGCAAATTGGCGGAACGTTTCTACCGTCCCGCGCTTGTCCTGCGCCAGGAGGAGGAGACGGCACGCGGCAGCGCGCGCAGCATCCCCGAGTTCGACATCAGCCGCGCCCTTGATGCCGTGGATGGCCTGCTCATCCGCCACGGAGGTCATCCGCTCGCGGCCGGCTTTACCGTGAAAACCGCCAACCTGCCCGCCCTGCGCGAGGCGCTCACCGGCCTGGCTGCCGCCGAGCTGGGTGACCGCAGCCAGCTGCGTCCTACACTTGAGATCGATGCCGAGGTCAACCTGGAAGACCTCTCCTGGAGCCTCATCGAGCAGTTTGGCCGGCTGGAGCCGACCGGTGAAGACAACCGCCCGCCCGTGCTGCTGGCACGGCATGCCCGCGTGCGCAGCGTGCGCACGGTCGGCGAGGGCAAACACCTCAAGCTGGGTCTCGACAGCGGTCCCGGCAGCCACGTCTTCGACGCCATCGGCTTCCGCCTCGGCGACTGGAAAGATGCCCTGAGCGAAGGCAGCTACGTCGACGTGGTCTTCCAGGCCGAGAACAACGAATGGCAGGGCCAACGCCGCCTGCAGTTGAATATACAGGATCTGCGCGCGGCCTAGGTTAACTCCTGAGTTAGCGCGGCGCACGGGCGTAATGCGGCAGCATTGTCGATCGGATGAACTCGTCCAGTTCCTTATCTGAAAAGTGTCCGCCCTGCGCTCGCACCTCCAGCCAGCAGTTTGGCAGCAGCCCTGCCGTGATCTGCGCTGTAACGAGCGGCACGGACTCGTCCAGTTCGCTGTGCTGCATATACACGGGGGTTTGCAGCTCCGGCAGCGTGAAGCCCCAGTCCACACACCGCAGCTTCAGATCCTGGGCAATGCCAAAACAGTGATTCATCCGCGAATCGACGATGTCAGCGCGCTGCAGATCTTGATCGTTGAGTCCGGAGAAGAACAGCTCTTCGGCTAACTGCTCGAGTTCGCCAATGCTCGCATCCTTGTTGGCCGGATACGGCCAGTGGGAGAGCACGCGCTCGTCGTAGAGTGCCGGCGTGCCGCTGAAGATGAAGATATTCCGCGCCTTGTCCGGCAGCCGGTGGGCGATCGCATAGCTGTATGGGGCGCCCGAAGACATGCCGAGGACGTCGAACTGCGCTGATTGCCAATTCGTCGACAAGCGCGGCCACGATGTCACCCCACTCGACCATGTTGCGCATGCGATACGGCGATGACTGGCCGTACCCTGGCCGCGCAACACAGATCAGGCGTGTGCCGGCCCTGATCAGCGAATCGAACAGGTGGAAATCGCGAATGCTCGCAATCAGCCCATGCTGGATCAGAATGGGATACCCGCGCGCAGTGCCGTATTCGGCGTACGCGAGTGTCTCTTTGCCTTTATACCTGGTCGTTTTGTTCATGTAGTATACTGTACAGCATGAACCGTGAGACGCAGTCCCAACCAGTGTCTTCTCCCCCGCTCTCCTCCACCCACCGCAGGGTATCACTGCCAATCAAGATCGGCCTTGGCTTTGGCGCTGTCGGCCTGCTCTTGACGATTGTCGGCATCTTTCGCGGCCAGGTGCCCATGGCGCCCGCCAACATCGCCGTCGCCCTCCTGCTGGGCGGTGGCGTCTGGTTTGTCATCGCCTGGGCCGTTGCGACCGCAGCGGTAGACGTGGAAAGTGACATCGAACAATAAAAATCCAACAGTAAGAGTAGTGTCTGGCGCACACCATTGGAGCCGAACATGACCCACATATCACTCGTCCGCTACCATGCGCCTGGCGTTGGTCCCCGCGTCGGCGTGGAACGCGCAGGAATTGTCCACGATGTGACCGAGGCCGTCGGCTCGGTCGGCAGTTGGCTGTGTTCCAGTGTCGGCCGCGTCCAAGCCGCAATCGAAGAACTAGATCGCCTGGCAGCAGCGGCGACCGTTCACGTGCAGCCGGCAGACCTGGAACGCGCGCCGGCACCGGATTCTATGTATTGGCTGCCTCCCGTCGACGCCCAGGATATCTGGGCTGCCGGCGTGACGTATGAGCGCAGCCGTGCCGCCCGGCAGGAAGAAGCACAGGACGGTGGTGACGTTTATGCCCGCGTCTACACGGCCAAACGGCCCGAGATCTTCTTCAAGGCCCAGGCCCCGTGGGTCGTCGGCACACATGACGGCGTAGGTATCCGCTGTGACGCTACCTGGAATGTCCCTGAGCCGGAATTGGCCCTGGTAGCGAACCCGACGATGGAGATCGTCGGCTACACCATTGGCAACGACATGAGCAGCCGCGACATTGAGGGGGAAAATCCGCTCTATCTCCCCCAGGCCAAGATCTACACACGCGCCTGTGCGCTTGGCCCACGCCTTGTGCTGCAGCCATTCCGGGAAGCATGGCCGCAAGTGGCCATTCGAATTCGTATCGAACGCAACGGTGCAGAAGTCTTCAGCGGCAGCACGAGTACCCGCATGATCAAGCGCAGTCCCGCCGAACTGGTCGAGTACCTTGGCCGCTGCCTTGCCTTCCCGCTGGGAGCCGTGCTGTTGACAGGCACAGGTGTGGTGCCGCCCGAGGGTTTCACCTTGGCGCCGGACGACAGTATCACGATCGGTATTGATGGGGCTGGAGAACTTACGAACCACGTGGTGACAATCAATTGATTCGCACGTGGCGTGCGGACCAAACGTTTCCAGGTCTGTGTGCCGTTCACACTTGGGTGTGAACGGCACACAGCGGTAACGCTACCTAAACCAAGTCTGGCTCTGCTCGTGCATGTACAGCGGCAGCGTGTAGAGCCCGCCGACGCCCTTGCCGCTCATGCCCGAACCTTTCCAGCCGCCAAAGGCCTGGATGCCCGGCCAGGCGCCGGTCGTTGCGCCGGACGCACGGTTGACATAGACCGTGCCCGCCTGGACATTGTCCAAGTAGTAGCGTGCCTCCTCCTCGTCCTCGCTGAAGAAACCGGACGTCAACCCATAGTGCGTGTCGTTGGCCCGATGCATGCCCTCTTCCACGCTGCCGACCTTGGCCACGTGCAGGATGGGCAGGAACAGCTCGTTCTTGACCAGCGGGTGATTCTCCGGCAGCCCGGTGACGATGGCCGGCTGCACGTAGTAGCCCTTGGCATAGTCGCCATCCGTAAGCGTGTTGCCGCCAAAGAGCACCTGCCCATCCTGGCGCGCCTGCGCCACGTACTTCTGGTAGTCCTCATAGGCGCCCTTGTCGATCACCGTACCCATAAACGCCTCGCGCGTCGACGGGTCGCCCACCTTGAGCTTGCTGCGTCGACTGCGACCAGCTTGCCCACGAAGTCGTCGTAGACGTCCTCGTGCACGTAGACACGCGAGCAGGCCGAGCACTTCTGCCCGTCCAACCCAAAGGCCGAGCGCACGACGCCCTGCACGGCCTTCTCCAAGTTAGCCTTGTTGGACACGACCGTCGGGTTCTTGCCGCCCATCTCGATGATGGCCGGCCGCGGGTAGTGCCCGGACAAGCGCGTTGCGCGCCACCTGCATGCCCACGTCATAGGAGCCGGTAAAGGTCCAGCCGTCGATATCCGGGTTGTCCTGCAGTTCCTGCCCCACGGTACGGCCGGGGCCGGATACGTAGTTGAAGACGCCCGGCGGCAGGCCGGCCTCGGCAAAGAGCTGCGCCGTCAGCCAGCCCGTGTACAGCGTCGTCGACGCGCCCTTGAACACCACCGTGTTGCCGGTCACCAGCGCAGCGGCGATCGGTGCACCCGCCAGCGCCATGGGGAAGTTGAACGGCGAGATGACCACCCACACGCCGAACGGCTTGAGCACGCTCATGTTGCTCTCGTGTGGGTCGTCAGGGTTCGTCTTGCCGAGGGCGTTGATGTAGCCATGGTTCTTTTCCATGGCATTGGCGTAGTAATCGACCAGGTCGGCCGTCTCCTCGACTTCGCCCAGCGCCTCAAGCCGGCTCTTGCCGACCTCCAGCACCATGACCGCCGACAGCTCAAAGTTGTGATCGCGGATCGTCTGCGCCACGCTGCGCAGCATCGCTACGCGCTCCTGCCAGGGCGTGGCCGCCCATCCCTTGTGCAGCCGCGCGTGCGGCAGACACGGCCATGCGGGCGTGCTCCGCAGTACCCTTCTGCGCCGTACATAGATGCAGCGACGTATCGACCGGGCTGCAGGCCCTGGTCTTTTCCTCGGCATACACCTTCTCACCGTCGATAAACATCGGCACTTCCAGTCCCAACATTGACTGGCGCACCTTGGCAAACGCTGCGTCAAACGCCGACTGCAGTTCCTCGTTGTCGGCAGACATCGTGGAGTAGGTAATCTTCATTTTCAAAGCCATAAATACACTCCTTTGGGCACTCGATTGGCTGTACGGGCAGGCTGCCGCGCCTGCATGGCGCGGTGCATTGCGTGTTCACGGTTACGCTACCGAATTGCGGCTGGGAATGCAAGTGACGATCGTCAGGAAAAGCGCAAATGCCCCGACGGTTGTGTGCGCTCGGCCCGCGCTTGTTGACAAAGCCCGCAAGGCAACGTACACTGCGCGCACGAACCTTGCCGCCGCAGGTCACGGCAGAGTCATTCTCCAACACCATCATCCGGGCTCCCGTAGTTCTCCGCCATCCCAGTTGTCCCATCGCACTATCCCGTTGCGCCATCCGTGCGCTAACCGCCGCCACACGCTAAGCTCTTGTCGCAGCTGCGACACAACCTTGCCGGAAGGTAGATTCGCAGCATCTATGGATGTCGAACTGGCACTGCGCGCAGCCCAAGCCGACGCTCGCCACTGGGAACGCAAGTACCGTGAATTGCTTGACTCAATTGAAGAAATCTCGCCGTCAGGCCGATGAAGAGCTGAACGAACTGCGCGTGCTCCGAGGTCCCGATGCGCTTGCTGCTTGAAAGTGTGCAGGACTACGCGATCTTTACCCTTGATGCCTCAAGGCCGGGTGACCAGCTGGAATGAAGGGCGCGCGGCGGCTGAAGGGCTACGCAGCAGAAGAGATCATCGGCCGGACCGGTGCACCGCTTCTACCTTCCGGAAGACGTGGCAGCAGGCAAGCCTGAGCGAGAAATGGCAGCGCGCACTGGCGACCGGTCAGTCCGAAGAAGAGGGCTGGCGCCTGCGTAAAGCATGGCACCCGCTTCTGGGCTAACGAAATCATGACGCCGCTGCGCGCGGAAGACGGAACTCACCTCGGCTTCACCAAGGTGAGCCGCGATCTGACAGAGCGCAAACTGGCCCAGGAGGCAATGCGCATCAGTGAAGAACGCCTACGCTTGACGATGGAAAGCATCAACGACTACGCCATCGTCACGCAGGACGAAGCGGGGACGATCGTGGACTGGAACAGTGGCGCCGAGCAGGTTTTCGGCTACACCGCGAGTGAGATCATCGGCCAGTCCGGTGCCATCGTCTTTACACCTGAGGATCGTGCATACGGTGTACCTGCCCAAGAAATGCGCCAGGCACGGATTGCAGGCCGGGCCGCCGACGAGCGCTGGCATGTGCGCAAGGATGGCACCCGCTTCTTTGCCAGCGGCGTGCTCACCCCTTTGCAAGAAGGAACACACAGCGGCTACGTCAAGGTCGCACGCGATTTGACCGACCGCAGAGAGATGGAGGAGCGGCTGGAAGCGCAGGTCAGAGAACGCACAGCTCAAGTACGCGAGTTGGTTACGCAGCTCACGATGAGCGAACAGGAGGAGCGCCGCCGCGTTTCCGGAATCCTACATGACGACCTGCAGCAGCGACTGTTCAGTCTTATGTTCCAGCTCGCCGCCCTGCGTCAGTCTCTAGACGCCGGCCAACTGGCGCCGGCCCGGCAGGCTGTCGACCGAGATCGAGGAGGCGCTGCGCGAATCCGTGCAGATCACGCGTGAGCTTAGCGTGGACCTCAGCCCCCCTGTTCTGCACGACGAAGGTCTGGCAGCTGCGATGCGCTGGCTGGCGTCGCAGATGAGCCAGCAGCAAGGGTTGACGGTCGCGGTGGCAGGCTGAAAGCTCGCTCCCGCGGCTGAATGAAGACCTGCGCGTGCTGCTCTTCCAGACGGTCCGTGAGTTGCTGTTCAACGTGGTCAAACACGCGGCGTGTAACATACCGCCCAGGTGGCCATGTCCCAAGCCGACGGTCATCTCCGCATCGACGTGATCGACCATGGGCGAGGCTTTGATCCGGTCGAAAGTGGCGGCGGAGCGGCAGCAGCCAAACCAGCCAGGGTTTGCCGCGCATTGGCCAGCGCATGCAGTTGCTGGGCGGCAGCATGAAGGTTGCAACGGCACCGGCGCAAGGAACACAATTACACTCTATGTACCTGTACAGAGACGGGAAGAAAATCACCTATGACCGCACTGCTGATCGTGGAGGACAATGCCACGTTTGCCAATACTGTTAGTTCAGTTTCTAAGCCGCTTTGGCGACAATACGGTCGCCGCGTTGGTGCCGACAGCTGAAGCTGCGCTAGAACAACTACCTCGACTAGCCGTAGATCTCGTGCTTGTCGATGTGTCTCTGCCGACGATGAGCGGTATCGAATTAGTGAGCGCTATCCACCAGGCGCACCCGGATCTGCGCTGCATCATGCTGTCGGGCCATCATGAACTTGACTACGTCCGCCGCGCCTTATCAGCTGGAGCCCAAGGCTATGTCCTGAAGGAAAACCCGCTCGACCTTATCGAGGCTGTGCGCGCCGTCAGTTCCGGCGCGACGTTTCTTAGCGCCGAACTACGCCCACAGGTCTCATGAGTACTCGTCACTCATAGCGGAATCGCCACACTGCGATGGCAAAACAAGCCACGCTGATGCCCAGCAGGGCACCAATGTTTGGCAGCACTCTCGCAAGGTCGCCCTGCAGCGCCGTGACCTGGTAGAATCCTTGAATGGCCCAGTAATGGGGTGTAAAAAGCTTCAGTGTGGGGATCGCAATGCTCGGGAACATGGCCCCGCTTACGGCAGCCAGGGCTAGAGGCAGCAGCGTAGGCACGGCGTTGACCTGGCCCTCACTCTTGACGAGCACCGCCACCAGGAGGCCAGTGCTGCCGACCACCAGTCCCGTGGCCACGATCAGCAGCGCCAGGGCCACGGGGTCACGGCCGAGGTCGTAGCCAAACAGCAGCGCACTGGCCCCCATCACGACGACGACCTGCAGCATGGCGATCAGGGCATAGGGCAAGCCCTTGCCAAGCAGCAGCAGCCAGCGTGGCGCCGGCAGCACCAGCAGCCGCCGCACACCGCCGCTCACACGCTCGTTGTAAACGGCCTCCGCCATCAGGCCCAGCATGAAAAACGCAAAAAACACGCTGTATCCCGGTACCAGGTAGTCGAAGATCGTCGGGCTGACCGCCGGCGCCCCCTCTTTTGCCGGCTGCTGCTCCACGCCGACGAGCGGATAGTCCATGGCGTCCTGCACCTGGCTTGAAACCACTCCCTTGATCGCGGCAGTCAGAAACTTCTGCACGGTGGCCAGGTCAATGCCGGCAGCCGCCAGGCGCTGTGCGTCAAAGCCGAACTGGTCAGGCGCAGTGTTGAAGGCGCTCTGCACCCCACGCGTGACCTCGGCGTCGATCAGCATCGGCGCCGTCGCTGCCCGCACCTGGCCGACCACGACGCCCGCCATCTGCTCGCGTGCCGGGTCGACGATCACCTCGACCTGCGCTCCCTGATCGGTCAGTGCGGCGGCGCTGAAGCCGGCAGGGATGACGATCGCTGCCATCCGCTGCCCTGCTCCGACGGCAGCATCGGCCTCGGCACGCGTGGCCAGCGTCTCAATGTCCAGCGTGCCGGCGCCGGCAATCGCATCCTCTGCCTGTCGCGCCAGCCGCCCATCATCCTCGCGCACGAAGTAGACGGCTACGGTCGGCGCGCCACCGCCGCCAAACACCGTTCCCATCACAGCAACGAAAGCCAGCGGCGTCAGCATGATCAATGCCCACTGCGCCGGCTGCTGCGTTGCCAGCCGCAGTTCTTTACGGATTAAAGCCCAAAGTTTGCGCAACATGGTGCGAGCACTCCTTCCACCTGCTCAGCTGGTTATCTCAGAACGGAAACGGCGCAGTGCGAGCAAGAAAAAGACAAGGGCGAATCCCAGCAGCACGCCAATTTCGGGCAGCACGTCAACGAACCCGAGCCCACGTGTGAGCAGGTCCTGGTACCCGGCCACTGGCCCATGTCTGCGGCAGCACGACATTGACGGTGCGCAGGAAAGGGGGCAGCCAGTCGACGGGGAAGGCGCATCCTGCCAGCAAGGCGGCGACGATCAAGAAGATGTTGATGCCGCGCTCGATGCGATAGGCTGCCGCCGCGAGCCCTATGCATACTGCCGACAGCACCACGGCGACAGTAAGCAGCAGCAAGGCAAAGGGAGCACTGCCCAGGTTCATGTGAAAAAAGAAGTAGCCAATGGCAAACATCGTCGCCACCTGCAGCACACCAATCACCGCGCCGGCCAGGATCTTCCCGCTCAGAAACGCGCTGCGCCGCATAGGAGTCGTAAGCAGCCGCCGCAGCATCCCAGTATTGCGCTCCAACTGCAGTGACGCCGTGACCGTTCCGATGAGAAAGAAGACAAACATCACCGTGTACCCGGGAACTGTCTGGTCGACAGTGTTGGGCGTCCGTACAAGCCGTGAATTCGTAGGATGCACCGACACTACCTCTAGCGCCGGCGCAGGCGCTGGGGCAGGCGACGCGGCCGCCTGTTCCATCGCTGCCGGCAGCGTCACCTTTGACCTGGCGGCGGATTTGGTCCTGCACCTCGGCCGGCACCAGGTCGATAAGGTCTTCAAACTGGCGCAGCCCGTTGCCCAACTGGTTCTGAATCGACAGCTGCATCGTGCTGCCTGTAATCGCCGCCGCAGCCAGCTGCCGGTCAACCGGACTGCGTGCAGGGTTATAGAGCAGCGTAAGCGAAATATGCTGCCCGGCGTCGATCGCTGCCGACAGCCCGACGGGAATCACAAGTCCGGCATTACGCTCGTCGCGCTGCACGCGCCCCCTCGCCACCGCCTCATCACAGGCGGGGCCGGTGGTCGGGCAGGTTCCGTCCACACTTAAGCGTGTGCCCTCTGCGGTGTCGTAGTTCATTTCCAGGCTGAACGTCTCGGCCAGCGAGTCGAGCAGTTCCTGCGTGTGCGCGGGCGGCTGGCCGGCGACGACGTCATAGACGGCCACCGGCAGGCCTGGTTTCGCGTCGGCGTTTAGATTGTAGCCGTTCGCAGGAAAGGCCAGGCAGATGGGCAAGATAAACGCAAGCGGCATCAAGAACAGCGCGGCCATCTCGCCGCGGTCGCGCAGCAGGAGCAGCAGATCCTTGCGAAATGACGCCAGCAGGTTCATGGCTCAGTCCCTCAAGCTCTTCCCCGTGAGATGCAGGAACACGGTTTCCAGGTTGGGCTCCAGGACTTCGAGCGACAGGATGGGCACGCTGCGCTGGTTCAAGTAGTTGATGACCTGCACCAATGCGTCGCTCCCCTCACGTGCCTCGACCTTGAGTACCGGGCGGGCGAGTGGTGCCGAGGTTGCGGCGCTCGCATCGGCGCGCGTGTCGCCGTCCGCTGCCGGCATACCGGGCGCAGCCCAGGTCGCGGCCGCCACGGAAGGAAGTGACGCCACGCCCTGACACACACTGTCGTCCTGCAGGGGCACGCCCACCCGGATAATGCCGCCACCAAGCCGTGCAATCAGCTGCCGCGGTGTATCAAGTGCGATCAGCTTGCCGCGATCGATAATCCCGACTCGCGCACACAGCCGCTCTGCCTCTTCCATGTAATGTGTCGTATAGAGAACCGCCATGCCCTGTTCCCGGTTGAGCCGCTCGACACTCTCAAAGATGTGATTGCGGCTCTGCGGGTCGACGCCTACGGTCGGCTCGTCTAGAAACAGCAGGCGCGGCCGGTTGACGAGCCCTGCCGCCAGGTTGATGCGCCGCTTCATACCGCCCGAATACGCGTTGACGGGATCCTTGGCGCGCTCGACCATGCCCACGTAGCCCAGCACCTCATCTACACGCTGGCGCAGTTCCTTCCCGTGCAGCCCGTACAACTCGCCAAAGAAGGTCACATTCTCGCGCCCGGAGAGCGTAGGATACAGCGCCAGGTCCTGGGGTACGACGCCAATCAGCTGCTTAACGCGGCCCAGGTCCTTGACCACGTCCAGCCCCCCGATCCGTGCGGTGCCCGCACTGGGCCGAAACAGCCCCGACAACATGGCGATCGTCGTGCTCTTGCCGGCGCCGTTCGGCCCCAAGAGGCCGAAGATCTCGCCTTCTTCGATGCTGAACGACACATCGTCGACGGCTACAAACTCGCCATACTTTTTGACCAGGTGACTTGCTTCCAATAATGGCGGCATTGGATTTCCTAACCAGGTCCTGTGACCTAATGCAACCTAATCACGTATAGATGATGTCTACTCGCTCGGCAGCCACGAAGCCCTGCCAGGCAAGCTATCTCTTCCTCCAGTGCGGTGCGCACTGGCTGGTGGCGGTCAAACTCTGTCACTTCGACGCGCAGCTTTAATCCTCGTTTTTGCACCCGCCAGAATCCTGCGATCTCCCCATCGTGCAATACGACGCCGGGGCTGCCAACGGCGCGCCAGATCTGCCTATGAATTTGCTTGTCCGGCACTAACAACGTGCGATCCCGCGCGGCGAGGTAAGGATCATGGGGTGGCAGCAGGCGCACACCTTGTGGCAGCGTGCCATCCTGCAGGCTCGGCAGATCAGCAGTGTGCATCCACAAGGTCTTACTCCGCCAACTTGACGCCGGTCAGCTCCGCTGCTAACTCCCGCCAAGTGCGTTCGGCCTGCGCAGGTGACACGCCGGCCCATTCAGAAAAGTGCCGCATCGTAGACGGCCCATACGCCGCAAGATATTGCCGCAGCAGCGCAGCAGCCGCTGACTCGGGTTTCACTTGCGCAAAGGGCTGCCCTAGCCATTGATCCGTACGTACAAATGTCGCCGGGCCATCCTACATGCGATATCACGCAGAATACTCCCTGCAGGGAGACGACGTTAGAGTGCAAAGCGCACCAGGGATTCGCCGAAGTGGCCCCATTGGTCTGGGCTGTTCCAGAGATCAAGCTGGTTGGAGGCAAGCGTTCCCGCCAGCCGCCGGCTGAGTTCGCGACCCAAGTCGTCCTTGGTCAGTTCACGCCCGTCGAGCGCTTCCGGGACCGCGCCCCCCACGGCGGCCACCAGTTCAACTGCGGTCACGCCGAGCCGTGCCAGGTGCTCGCCGGCACCCTTGATAAGAAGCGATGCTCCTCCTCGCCGCGCGGCAGCAGCCCAAGCTGTGAAGGGGGCGGCCTTATCGATCGGCACGAGGAGCGGTGCTGCCCGCACGGACCACAACTGCACCAGCCGCTTGTCTACCAGCAGCGCCTGATCCAGCGCCGCACGGCTGATCGCCTCCACTCTGGCATGCAGTCCCAGGAGCGCCGCGCCCGGCGGCGAATTCTGGATACCGCAGACGGCTGCCGCCTCTTCCAACGAGCCTGCAGCCAGACGCAGTGCCAGGTTCTGCCGCTGCAGCCGAAAGCCAAGAATTTGTTCGCGCGTGACGGTCGTGCTTGTCATAGCAGGTTGAGTTGCGCGCCGGGGCCTGAGAATCCGACCTATTCAGGACCCACGTAACTCGCTACGTGCGGCCAGCCTTCCTCATCCCAGCTGATCGGCTCTAACCGCAGGCTTCGAAATCCCACTCTCATCGGCGTCATACGCGTGGTACACCAGCCAGTCCACGCCGTTCTCGCTGAAGATGCCGTTGTGTCCCGGCCCACGCCAGTGGTCATAGGGGCCCGTGATCTGCGTGCCGCCACCCTTGAGCATCGGCACGCCGTTGCGGTCGACGTAGGGCCCGGTGATCTCCTCCGCCCGCCCGACACGCACGTTGTATGTGCTCCCGGCACCCTCGGCAGCAGGCGTCAAATGAGGCAAAGAGGTAATAGTAATCCCCGTGCCGGATGATAAACGCGCCTTCAATCGCCTCCGTGTTGCCGGGTGCGCCGCGGCGGCTGGCGATGGAGAGGATCTCTGCATCAGGCGCAGGCTTGCGCGTCGCCGGGTCCAGTTTGACAAGCTTGATACCGCTCCAGAAGCTGCCAAAAGCCAGCCACGGCTGCCCGTCTGCATCCAGCACGAAGTTGGGATCGATGGCGTTGTAGTCGTCGCCGTTGCGGGTGCGCAGCACCTCGCCTTCGTCAACCCACTTGAAGTCGGGGCTGCTAGGATCGAGGGTCACATTGGTCGCCAATCCGATCGCCGAATCGCGGCTGCCAAAAGTGGAGGCGGAATAATAGACCTGCCACTTACCGTCATAGTAGGAGATGTCCGGCGCCCACAGGTCGCCTACGCCTTTCACAGCTTTGATCACCCACCCCGGCAGATAATCAAACAGGCGATAGCACGACTCCCAGTTCACCCTGTCTTTGGAGCAGATGACGGCAACACGCGACCCGGTAGAGAACACGTAGTAAGTGTCTCCCTCCTTGGCCATCACCGGATCGTGAATGCGCTTGACCGCCCCCTGGGGCTCAACAGATGCGGGCAGTACTGGCGGCGCAACCGTAGGCGCAACCATTGGCCCGCCAGGTGCCTGCACCGGTCGACAACCTGCCGCCACAAACAGTAGAACGACGCCCACAACCCATCTCCTCATAATCTATCTCCCTCTTAACAGCGGCCCCACCAGGATCAATGCGACCTCCAGGTCCGCCGCTCACGCCCTCGCCTGTGCGCCGGAACGCCACGCCTCCGGCCGATATTTGTTCGAGTGTAGGCATGCGTCCATTATCGCGCAGGCGTTTGCTCATGGAATAATATGGAGCGCAAAACATTCCGCTGCGCAGATGCGCATACGAGAGGCAATAGTGTTATGTCACCCAGAATTGAATGGCTGTCCCACATCCGCGCTGCGCTGTTCGACATGGACGGCGTGGTCTACGTCGGCAAGCGCCCTCTCCCCGGCGTGCAGGCCATGTTTGATTATCTCGACGCCACCGGCCGCAGCTGGCTGTGCATCACCAACAATGCCAGCATGACATCGCAGCAGTTTGCCGACAAGCTGGCCGCCATGGATATCCACGTCTCGCCCACGCGCATCCTCGGCAGTTCAGAGGCCACGGCCACCTGGCTGGCCGAGCAGGTGGCGAACGGCTGGCCCAAGGGCAAGGTCTTCGTGATGGGCATGGATGGCTTGCGCACCGCCCTGCTGGGCCAGGGATTTGAGCTGACCACCGATCCGTTTGACGCCGCCTATGCCGTCTCCGGCGCCAACTTCAATCTCACCTTTAACGACCTGGCCGACACGGCGCTTGCCATCCGCAACGGCGCCCGCTTCATCGGCACCAACAGCGACCTCACCTTTCCGACCGAACGCGGCCAGATTCCCGGTGCGGGCAGCGTGCTCGCCCTCTTCACGGCCGCTACCGGCGTGAAGCCCATCATTATCGGCAAGCCCAACACGCCCATGTTCGAGATCGCCCTGCACCGCCTCGGCGTCGACGCGCACGCGACGATGATGGTCGGCGACCGCTACGACACCGACATCGCCGGCGCCATCTCGCTCGGCCTCAAGACCGTCGGCATGCTCACCGGCATCGACACCCGCGAACACTTCGAAGCCCAGCAGCTGCCCCCGCACCTGATTGCCGAAGACCTGACACAGCTGCTCGGGTGGATGTCTGAACCGTGATTTGCGGTATAATGGTTTCCTTATGACTGCAATACCCTTGATCCAACCGGCTGCGCCCGATCCGCGCGTGTCGCTGCTCGATTTGTCGCTGCCTGAACTCGAGGCATTTCTGGCCGAGTTGGGCCAGCCGAAGTTCCGCGCCCGGCAGGTGTGGGAGTGGATCTATAAGCGCTACGTGGCGGACTTTGAGGCCATGACCAACTTGCCCAAGCCGCTGCGTGAGCAGCTGGCGGCGAGGGCCACGCTCACGCCGCTCCAGCCTGTTGCGGAGATGGTCTCGCTGAACGCCGACACGCTCAAGACGCTCTTTCAACTGCCCGATGGCCAGACCATCGAGACGGTGCTGATGCTCTACGAGGAGCGGCGCACCCTCTGCATCAGCAGCCAGGCCGGCTGCGCCATGGGCTGCACCTTCTGCGCCACCGCCCAGGGCGGCCTTGCCCGCAACCTCACGTCGGGCGAGATCGTGGCCCAGGTGCTCCACTTCGCCCGCTACCTGGCCGACCCCGCCGCCCCGCCGATCACTGTGGTCGACCGCCCCAGCGACGTAACCAACATCGTGCTGATGGGCATGGGCGAGCCGATGCACAACTACAAGAACGTCTGGACGGCCCTGCGCCGGCTCACCGACCCCGACGCGTTTGGCCTTGGCGCCCGCCACATCACGCTCAGCACGGTCGGCCTCGTCCCCATGATCGACCGCATGGCCGAGGAAGGTATCCAGATTGGCCTGGCCGTCAGCCTCCACGCGCCCAACGACGAGCTGCGCAACCAGCTGACGCCCATCAATAAGGCCTACAATGTCGACGAACTGCTGGGCGCCGTCCGGCGCTATATCGACAAGACGCACCGCCGCGTGACCTTTGAATACGCCCTGATGCGCGGCATCAACGACAGCCCCGAGCTGGCGCAGGAGCTGGCGGCCAGGCTGCAGGGCGTTCTCTGCCACGTAAACCTCATCCCGCTTAACCCGATCCCGAACAGCCCCTACCAGCCCACCAGCGACGAAGACACCGAACGATTTGCCCAGATCCTGCGCGATGCCGGCGTTCCTGCGACCGTGCGCCTGCGCCGCGGCATCGAAATCAACGCCGGCTGCGGCCAGCTGCGCCGCACTGTAGCCCTGCGAGGAACCTGACCTGCCTATGGACCTCTTGCGCTCTCTATCCCACCACCTCGCAGCGGTCCGCCTCACTTGACCTCACACGCCAGGCACTCGACGACATCGTGCGTGAGTCGCTGGCCATCGTGCTGCCGGCCACGCTCATCAGCGTCTGGGCCTGGGCAGCGTACGCCGTGCTGTTTTCCCATGCGTTGACCGCGACTGCCTATGCAGCACTGGCAGCAGTCAGCATCAGCGCCTTTGGGGCCTACCAATTGGCAGAGCGCCACCTCCGGGCTGCGGTTGCCTGCTACCTGGGCGGACTGCTGATCACAGTCACCCTGCTGGTCGGCGTCATTGGGCCAGACCAGGCCGTGATGTTGTATGTACCCTTTGTCGTCGTGGCCGCGATGCTCAGCAGTACGACTGATGACCGTCCTGCTGGCCCTGGTTAGCGCGTCCCTGGCAGCCTACTTTGGCTGGCAGGCAGGCCAGCCACCAAGTACGATCGTGTTATCCATTTCGCTCATCGGCCTGACCGCGCTCGCTGCCATCGTCAGCAGCCGCCGCCTCTACACGGCCCTCGGCTGGGCACTCAACATGACGGAGCAGGCGCGCCGCAACGCCGAGGAGGCACAGACGAATCGCGCCGAATTGCGCCGCGTGCTGCAGACCCTCGACATCGCCTACGACCGCCTTGAACGCACCAACCATGCGCTCATTTTTGCCCAGGAATCAGCGGAGAAGGCCTATCGCTTCAAATCTGAATTTGTCGCCAACGTTTCGCACGAGCTGCGCACACCGCTCAACCTCATCGTCGGCTTCACCGAGATGATGGCCACGGCGCCCGAAAGCTACGGCGGCGTGCCCCTGCCGCCTGCCTACCGCGGCGACATGATGGCGACCTATCGCAATGCCTGCCACCTGCTCGAGCTGATCAACGACGTGCTCGATCTCTCCCAGCTGGAGGCCGGCCAGCTCCCGCTTACCAAGCAGCGCACCGATCTGAGCGAGCTGATCATGGAAGTCGCCGGCATGGTGCAAGGCCTGGCCGACGCCCGCGGGCTCGAACTCCAGATCGTCATGCCGGCATACGCTGCCGACTTTGCTGATGGACCGCACACGCATCCGCCAGGTCCTGCTCAACTTGCTCACGAACGCCATGCGTTATACCGACCAGGGCTGGGTGCGGATACAAGTAACGGCGAACGATCAAACCCGCCAGTGCTGGTGGTCCTGAGCAAGCCCCCTCTGGCCAGTTCGACTATGTCACCGTGGCTGTCGCCGACAGCGGGCGCGGCATTGACCCTGCCAACCTCCACCGCGCATTTGAGGCTTTCAGCCGGCTCGACGAAATCCAGATTCGTGACGGCAGCGGGCTGGGCCTGGCGATCAGCAAGAAGTTCATCGAACTGCACGGCGGCCGCATCTGGATCGAGAGCGCTCTGGGCCAGGGCACGTGCGTCAGCTTTACCCTGCCCCTGCCAGAGATGCACAGTCTCCCGCGGGCAGCCTACCGCCTCAATCGCCCCCTGTCCAACCCTGACACTGCGTCCCACGTGCTGGTGCTGCATGAGGACCCGCGCACGATCAGCATCCTGCGCCGCCATGTCGAAGAGTGCGAGTTTGTGCTTGCGGCGGATCTCTCCGCCGCCCAAGCAGCCATCGGCGATCTGCCCGACCTGGTTCTGCAGGATCCCGCCTGGGCCGACGAAACGCCGCAGGCACTCGCACGGCTGGCCCTGCCAGGTCATGTTCCGGTGATCACCTGCCCGCTGCCGTCCATGCGTCACCTGGGGCTGCTGATGGGGGCCGACGACTACCTGCCCAAACCTCTCACGCGTGAAGACCTGGCCGGCGCCCTGGCACGCCTGCCCCAAGCCGCCCAAAACTGCCCTCCTCGTAGACGATGACCCCCACGTGGTCCGTCTCTTGGGCCGCATGCTGCGCACGCTGGAGCCCGAGCTTACATTTTTACGAAGCATTTAACGGCCAGGAAGCACTGCAAATTGCGCGCAGTCAGCGTCCGGACGTGATCTTCCTGGATCTTAACATGCCACAAATGGGGGGACGTGCCGTCATTGAAGCGCTGCGGGCGGACTGGGCAGTCACACCCGAATTCGAGCGCATTCCGATCATCGTGGTGTCGGTGCGCAACGTCAACGAGGAAAGTGCACCGCTACAGGGCGAACTGCGTATCTGCCGGCCGGATGGCTTTACACTGACCGAGTTGCTCAACCTGCTAAACGCTGTGCTGCGCTGTCTTACACGGCCGGATGCAGTGTCCCCAGCCAGCGCCGCAGCACGTCTACAAGAGTCGTCTGGCTGATCGGCTTGGTGACATAGTCGCTTGCCCCCATCGAGTACGCCAGATCCGGCTCGTTGAGCACAGAGCAGATCACGATCGGGGTAGTCTGTGTCTCCTCGGCGCGCCGCAGCCGCTGCAGGATCTCCCAGCCGTCCATATTCGACAGCATGAGATCCAAGATAATGAGTTGTGGCCGGAGGTCCTTGGCCAGTTCCAGTGCCTGCATGCCGCTGGTTGCACCTACGACGTTCAGGCTGTGGCCGGCGGCGTAGCGTTGGAACAGTGCCGTCAAGTCGGCGTTGTCATCGATTACCAGCACCGTATCGCGCTGGGCAACGGGCAGCAGCAGCGAACAGCACCATTCGCCCTCTACCAGGCGGATTGATGCCTGCCCGCCCATTGCCTCGACCAGCTTACTGCGCTACCGCCAGGCCTACGCCTTCACGCCGCGTTGTGCCCTGTGGATCACGGCAGCGAGTCGACAGCCGGAGCGCCACGTCACCTCCTTGGAGCGAGCAAGTCACTGCTACCTGGCCGTCACGCGGCGCCTGGTCGAGCGCATAGCTGAACAAGTTGAGCAGTGCCTGGCGCAGAAGCGCGCGGTCCGCCACGACGGAGGGCGCTTCGCCTGCGCTGGCACTGCATGCTGCAGTGCCACGCCTGTCGTCTGGATCCGGGGCGCCAGGAGGTCGGCGACCGCCTGCACCACTGGCGCCAGATCCACCGGCTCGAGCAGAAGCTTGCTGGTCAGACGCGTGACTTCTTCTGCCGCCGCGCTCAACCGGGTTGGGTCTTCCAAGGATGGAAGGGGCACTTGCCGATCTTGTGCCGGCGGCTCGGCCGGCTGAGCATCCCAAACTAGACACGCGATCGCTTCCACTCCCTTGGCATACTCACGGTAGACCTGTCGCCGGCTCAGCCCCAGTTTGCCCGCTATTTCGTCCATCGACATGCCGTCTATGCAGCGAAAGGTGAGGATCGCGTAGGCGCGCATCTCGTCGCCGGTCAGGCGCTGTTCCGGCCGCAGACGTTCGATCGCGTCAAGCAGCAGCTGTGCGCACGCGCTGGGCGCGGGTAACGCCGTCGGCGCCGCTGTCCGCACACAGCCGCCATGTCAGCGGATGATTGTGCAGAAATGCATAGTCATAGAGATGATCAAGCGCCGCGCGCACCTCCTCGACAAATGTGTCAGGCGGCACGGCGCTAGCTGATGAGGATGGTGTCGCCCGATTTTCGGGCATAGTTGGCAACTCCTGGCACAAACTTGGCACAAAAGCGCGTGACTTTTAAAACGTTTTACCGTATAATCACGGCGAACCTCAGTCCGTATTGTGCCCAGATAACCCAGATTTTAGCATGCTCTTGGCAGTGTCACAACGCGCCCTAATTTCATTTACCATCTGGAGGTAACAGCGAATGTCTCACAATGAACTGTCTCGCCGAACATTTCTGAAGTTCACCGGTATCTCCCTGGGCGCGCTGGCGCTGGCCGCATGTGCGCCCGCCGCTGCTCCCCAAGGCCAGGCAGGCACCGCTAGCCGGCGAAGCTGCTGCCCCCGCAGACAGGCGTCACACAGATCTCCTTCATGGGCTGGGGCAATCCCGGCGAAGACGAAGGTGTGCGCAACGCCATCGTCCAGTTCGAGAAAGAAAACCCAGGCATCAAGGTCGAATGGCTGCACACACCCGAACTGTACGCCGGAAAAATTCCTGGCCATGGTGGCTGCCGGCACGCCGCCCGACACAGCTTTTGTCGGCAGCGACGACTATCGCACCTATATCAAGGAAAATCTGCTGCTCGACATCACCGACTTTTTGGAAGCTGACACGCTGGTCGGCGCCGAGGGCTATTTCATCGAGCCACAAGAACACGACCGCTGCACACAAGACGGTCGCTAGTACGGCATCGGCTCGTGCTGGGTCGCGCCGCACATCTACTACAACGCCGACACGTTTGAGGCAGCAGGCGTCGAACCGCCCAGCATGAACCCCGAAGAAGCATGGACGTGGGAACAATTCCTCGAGACAGCGCGTGCACTAACCGTAGATGTCAACGGCAACCATCCGGGCGACGCCGGATTTGACATCAACAATGTCGATCGTTGGGGCGTACATTGGCCGAATCTGAGCGGCAGCACGCAACTGCACGCGGCAATAGCGGCCAACGGCGGCGACTGGATCGACCCGCAAACTGAGTTTGATCGTACTCGACACACCGGAGGCCACGCAGGCGATGCAAAACATCGCCGACCTGATGCTGTGCACCAGGTGATGCCCATGTCCACCGCCGTCGAAAGCCTGGGCATGACCAACACGCAGATGCTGGAAACCGGCAAGCTCGGCCATGGCGATCGAGGGCTCGTGGGCACTGGACTGGATGAAGAACATTAAGGGCACGCTGGGTACGGGCGTGTTGCCGAAGATGACGCAGATCGCCACCAGCATGCAGGCACATCTGCACAGCGCAATGGCCTGCGACCAAGTACCCGGATGCCTCCTGGCAGTGGGTGCGCTTCCTCTCCACCCCCTACTACCAACTCCAGTTCTGCCGCACGGGCCTGTGGCTGCCCAGCCAGACAGCCCTGACCACCGAAGATGGGCTCAAGGAGTGGATGAGTCCCGAGGTGCACCCGGCGGGCTACGAGCAGATGGTCACCACCTACCTGCCCAAGTACGGCCACGTGCTCTACATGCCGCCCGGCTATCCCAAGACCAACGTCGGTCATCACGCCGGCGCTGGACGCCGTTTGGATCGGCGACATGACGGCCGAAGAGGCCATGGCCACCGCCGTGCCTGAGGCCAACGCCATCCTCGAGCAAGAGATGTCACGCAGCTAGTCTGAACCACGATTCATGATGAAGGGATTACCATGATTCGTGCGGCGAGGCCTGCCGGCAAATCATGGTAATCCCTGCAAATCCTAGCGAATCACGGTTCAGACAGGAGGTTCCTATGGCCGCATTTGTCGAAAAGCTGATGCCGCGCACGCTGGCCGGCCGGCGCACGCTGACCGGTTATCTGTTTATCTCGCCCTTTATTCTCGGTTTTCTGCTCTGGTTTCTGATCCCGGCGCTGGTAGCCGTGTGGCTGACGTTCCAACGCTGGAACCTGATCAGCCCGCCCGAATTCGTCGGGTTTGAAAACATTGTTCACCTCTGGAACGACAAGCTGTTCTGGCAGTCGCTCAAGGTGACGGTCAACTTACACCCTCGTCTCGGTCCCGCTTGGACTCGTGCTCGGCTTCCTGCTGGCGCTGCTCATGAATTCCAAGGTGCGCGGCATCTCGTTCTTCCGCACCGTCTACTACCTACCCAGCATCGTGCCGGCCGTCGCCAGCGCCGTCCTGTGGGCATGGATCCTCAACACCGAGTTTGGCCTGCTCAATGCCATGCTGAACTACTTCCACCTGCCCAAGGTGGCCTGGCTGCAGGATCCCGACCTGGGCACTGCCCGCCCTCATCCTGATGAGCCTGTGGGCCCTGGGCGGCAGCATGGTCATCTATCTGGCCGGTCTGCAGGGCATCCCGGAAAGCTTCTACGAGGCCGCCAAGATCGACGGCGCCGGCCGTGGGGCACAGCTGCGTTACATTACCATCCCGCTGATGGGACCGATCATCTTCTTCAACCTGATCATCGGCATCATCGCCTCCTTCCAGGTCTTTACCGCCGGCTTCCTGATCACCGACGGCGGCCCCGCAGAACGCGACGCTGTTCTACGTGCTGTACCTGTACCGCACCGGCTTCCGCTACCTTGACATGGGATATGCAGCAACCCTCGCCTGGGTGCTCTTCGTCATCATCTTGGTGTTCACCCTGCTTATCTTCCGCTATGTCGGCCGTGGCGTGCACTACGAAGACGGCCAGTAAGGAGACTGCACGCATGACGCAAGTCAACAACACGTCGGCGCCCAACCTCACGACTAGTGCACGCGTCGCGGCGGCGCAGGCCAATCAAACCGGACTGCCTTCTGGAACGGCGATGGCACCTGGCGCCTGTTTATCTGGGTCATCCTGATCGTGGGCGCCATCGTGATGATACTGCCCTTTGTCTGGCTCGTGAGCAGTTCGCTCAAGGAGGAAAACCAGATTTTCCAGTTCCCGCCCGATCTGGATTCCCGATCCGGTGCGCTGGCAGAACTACATCGAGGCCTTGACCTACAAGCCGTTCAATATCTACTTTATGAACACGATGATCATCGTGACGCTCAACATGATCGCCATCGTGGGCTCGGCATCGCTGTGCGCCTATGGCTTTGCCCGTATCAAGTTCCCGGGCCGCGATTTCTGGTTTGCCATTGTCCTGGCGACCATGATGGTGCCCTACTTTGTGCTGATGATCCCCCAGTTTATCATCTTTAGCCGCCTCGGCTGGATCGATACCTTCTTGCCGCTGACGGTGCCGTTCTTCTTTGGCGGCGGCGCCTTCAACATCTTCCTGCTGCGCCAGTTCTTCCGCACGCTGCCCAACGAGCTGTCCGACGCCGCCCGCATCGACGGCTGCACCGAACTCGGCATCTACTGGCGCATCATCATGCCGTTGGCCAAGCCGGCCCTGGCCACCGTCGCGATCTTCACCTTCTTGTTCAGCTGGAACGACTTTATCGGGCCCGCTGCTCTACCTCAGCTCACCCGAGAACTTTACCGTCGCCATTGGCCTGGCCACCTTCCGCAGCGTGATGCGCACACGCTGGGACCTGCTGATGGCGGCTTCCACGGCGATGATCCTGCCGGTCGTTCTGCTCTTCTTCTTCGCCCAGCGCTACTTTATCCAAGGTATCGTCATGAGCGGCATCAAGGGCTAATTCCATCGCCGCACAAACCGGAGTACCAAGACAATGAACGAAGTCTTCCATCCCTTGCTGCCCAGCAAGGTCAAGCTGCTGCCGAGCCCGTTCCTGCACCGCTACAACCTGAACCGCCGCTACGTCCTTGACCTGCGCAACGACAACCTGCTGCAGAACTACTACATGGAGGCCGGCCTCTGGGGGCCGCGCGACCGCGCCGGGCTGGACGGCTGCCACGGCGGCTGGGAGATCCCCACCTGCCAGCTGCGCGGCCACTTCCTCGGCCACTGGCTCTCTGCCGCCGCCCGCCTCTACGCCGCCACCGGCGACGGCGAGGCCAAGGCCAAGGGCGACGCGATCGTGGCCGAGCTCGCCCGCTGCCAGGAGGAGAACGGCGGCGAATGGGCCGGCTCCATCCCGACGACCTATCTGGACTGGATCGCCCGCGGCAAGCGCGTCTGGGCGCCTCACTACACGCTGCACAAGCCGCTCATGGGCCTCTACGAGATGTACGCCCTGGCGGGCAACCAACAGGCGCTCGACATCCTCGTCAAATGGGCCGCCTGGTTCCATCGCTGGACGAGCCAGTTCACCCGCGAACAGCTCGACGACATTCTCGACGTCGAAACCGGCGGCATGCTCGAGGTGTGGGCCAACCTCTACGCCGTCACGGGCGACCCCTGCCATCGCGAGTTGATGGAGCGCTACGACCGCCCGCGCCTCTTCGATCCGCTGGTGGCGGGCACGGACGTGCTCACCAACATGCACGCCAACACCACGATCCCCGAGGTGCACGGCGCAGCCCGCGCCTGGGAGGTCACCGGCGAGCAGCGCTGGCGCGACATCGTCGACGCCTACTGGCAGTCAGCCGTTACCGAGCGTGATGCCTACGCCACCGGCAGCCAGACCTGCGGCGAGATCTGGACGCCGCCCGGGGAGCTGGCGGCGCGCCTGGGCGACAAGAACCAGGAGCACTGCGTCGTCTACAACATGATGCGCCTGGCCGACTACCTCATCCGCTGGACGGGCGACGTGACCTATGCCGACTACTGGGAGCGCAACCTCTACAACGGCATCCTGGCGCAGCAGCACCCGGACACCGGCATGATCGCCTACTTCCTGCCGCTCCAGGGCGGCGCCGTCAAGAATTGGGGCTCGCCCACCGAGGACTTCTGGTGCTGCCACGGCACGCTCGTGCAGGCGCACGCCATCCACAACCAGGGCATCTATTTCGAGGACGGTGAGGGACTGGTCATCGCCCAGTACGTGCCGACGGCGGCCGCCTGGCAGTGGCAGGGCACGCCGGTCGCCATCACCCAGACCAGCGACCCGCAGCATGGGGCCACGCGCCGCCCACGCAGCTGGGCAATCGACATCAAGGTGTCATGCGCACAGCCCGCCGAATTCACGCTCAAGCTGCGGCATCCCCTGGTGGGTTGACGGCGCCGCCGAGATCACCGTCAACGGCGAAGCCCAGTCGGTTGCTCCTGGCGGCTCCCGTTTCGAGGCGCTGCACCGCACCTGGCACGACGACACGATTCGCCTGGTCCTGCCCAAGACGCTCACCGCGGTCCCGCTCCCCGACGAACCACAAACCGTCGCCTTTATGGACGGCCCTGTCGTCCTCGCCGGTCTTGTGGACGAAGAGCGCACCCTGGCCGGCGACCCAGCGCGGCCCCAGGCGCTGCTCACGCCCGACAACGAACGCGAGTGGACCTTCTGGCAGCCCAGCTACCGCACCCGCGGCCAGGCCCGCAACTTCCGCCTCATCCCCCTGCACGAAGTGCGCGAGCAGCGGTATACCGTCTATTTTCCAGTGTCTGAACCTTGATTCGTATAGGATTCAGAGGGCATCAGATCAACAAAAAACGCCACCCTAATCTAGGGTGGCGAATTTTGATCCATTCGGATATTCCGGCGCAGAGGTTATGCCTTGGAGAGCGTGCGCACGCAAGAGGAGCACAGACGCTTCGACACCATCTGGCCGTTCTCCAGCACGTTCACTTTCTGAACATTGACACCCCAGCGGCGCCGCGTGGCCTTCTTGGACCAAGGCCGGTTGTTGCCGTACTGCGGACCCTTGCCGCACTGTTGACACTTTGCCATGATGCTGTCCTCCGAATACTCGTTTCTATCCTTTAACACTGTGACTCACGCCTAGCGCCTGCCACAGCCGATTCGTCACATGAATAACAGTGAGAGTCTAGCATAGCGCCCATAGTCGTGTCAAAAAAGCGCGCCAAAGAACGCCCAAAGAACTCAGGAAACATGTGGTAGACTTATGCCACAGCCACCAGAATTTGAAACCTTCACCACTTTGTGGTGTTACTATCTTTGTAATATGTGACCGTAACACACGCCGGCGCGAGCCGCCAGGGGTGCTGATAGAGCGAGAGGAGTGGGGTGTGGACGCTGAACTGAAGGAAAACACATACGGCGACGCGCCAGATGCTGAAGCGACTGCCGAGACAGGTGACGAACTTGCGACACCGAGCCTAAGCCCTAAGACTGCGCAGAACGACACTATGTCCGGCAGCCCCCAAGACGATACCGAGACCGAACTGCTTACGAAATACCCGGCCGACCAGCCCGTAACGACGCTTGACGCCAAGGATATGCGTTCGCTCTTCCGCGCAGCCTACGACTGGCTGGCGCACAACTACGAGCAGGTCAATCGCCTCAACGTCTTTCCGGTCCCCGACGGCGACACCGGCACCAACATGCTGCTCACCATCAAGTCGGCCTGGAACAACATCGCCCGCCGCGACGACGCTGCAACGGTCGGCGATGTGGCCGAAGCCGCCGCCGAAGGCGCCCACCAGGGCTCGCGCGGCAATTCGGGCGTGATCCTCGGCCAGATCCTGCGCGGCTTCAGCCAGTCGCTGCGTGGCAAGCAGGACATCACCGCCACCGATCTTGCCCAGGCCCTGCAGCAGGCATCCGAGGCCGCCTATGACGCCGTCCCCTCGCCGGTCGAAGGCACCATCCTGACCGTCTCGCGTGAGATCAGCAGCGCCGCCTCCTCGGCCGCCGAAAACACCGACGACGTGCGCAAGGTGATGGAGCAGGTGGTGGAAGGTGCCGACCAGGCTGTCCAGCGCACCCCCGAACAGCTGCCCGTGCTCAAGAAGGCCGGTGTTGTCGATTCGGGCGGCAAGGGCCTCTACTTTGTGTTCGAGGGCATGTACCGCGCCCTTACCGGCCAGCCGGTGCGCCACGGCGAAGCTGACCGAGGATGAAGCCGAAAGCCTCAGCCTCAAGGAGCGCCGCGAGCGCAAGGGCAATCGCGCCCTGCCCCCGATCCAGTGGGGCTTCGACGTCCAGTTCTTGATCGAAAAGCCGAATAAGCCGGTGGCCGTCATCTCCGCCGATATCGCCGCCATGGGCGACTGCCCGCTCGTCGAGGGCGACGAAAACCTGGTCAAGGTGCACGTCCACGTCTTTGATCCCGGCGTAGCGCTCACCTACGGCGTGACCACCGGCTTTCTCACCGACGTTGTCGTCGAGAACATGGACGATATGGCCGCCGAAAACCAGATGGCAGGCGTCTTTGAGGGCGTCAACGCCGCCGACCAGCCGTCCGCCGTCCACATTCACCTGGACGAGACGCATATCGGTCTGGTCGCCGTGTCGCCCGGGAATGGCTTTGCCGAGATCTTCCGCAACTTTGGCGCCAGCGGCATAGTCGAAGGCGGCCAGAGCATGAACCCCAGCGTCGCCGAGCTGGCCGACGCCGTACGCAAGCTGCCCTCGCAGCGTGTCATCCTGCTGCCCAACAACAGCAACATCATGATGGCTGCCCAGCAGGCTGCCAAGCAGCTGAACAAGGAAAAACCGCCGCGCCAGGTAACGGTCGTCCCCGCCAAGAATATGCCGCAGGGCATCGCTGCGCTCACCGTCTATGACCCGCTGGCGGAAGACCTGGACGACCTCAAGAAGGCGATGGAAGCGCAGATGAGCGAGGTGCAGGCGGGCGAGGTGACCCAGGCCGTGCGTACGGCCGAGGTCGACGGCCTCAGCGTCCAACATGGCGATTTCATCGGCCTGCGCAACGGCAAGCTGGTGGTGCGCGGCGAAAGTCTCCATGACGTCTCGCGTCGATCTGCTCAGGAAGATGGATGCCGCCAAGGGCAGCCTGATCACCATCTACTACGGCAACTTTGTGGCCCAAGCAGCAGCACAAGATTTTGCTGAAACTGTGCGCGGCGAGTATCCTGACTTGGATGTGGAGCTTGCCTATGGTGGCCAGCCTCACTATCACTTTATTGTTTCCGTTGAATAGACGATTCACCAGCATACAATGCCAAACGATAGAGCAGATTGCCCTCCAGGCCATGAGCAAAGTACGCATTATTACGGATAGCGACGCCTATCTGCCGCAGGAAGTATTGTCCCGCTACGATATCGAGGTCATTCCGCATCGTCTCAAGGTCGGCGGCTCGTTTTACGAAGAGGACAGCGATTTTACGGCCGACGACCTCTTTCGCACCCTGAGCGATGCCCAGCAGGCGGGCATGACTACCGTACCCGAACTGCAGGCGCCGCCCGTCAATACGTTTCTTGACTATTTCCAAGGCAACCACGACGGCCAGCCCATCGTCGCCATCCACATGAGCAGCCACCTGAGCCCGATGTGGGCGCAGGCGCGCAAAGCCGCCGAAATGCTCAAGGGCCGCTACACCATTCGCGTGCTCGACAGCCAGACTACCTCTTATGGGCTGGGGCTGCTGGTACAGATGGCAGCCGAGGCCGCCGACAGTGGCGCCGGCGTCAACGAGATCGCCCGCATCGTCAACGGTGCAGTGCCCCATCTCTACGCCACTTTCTTCACCGAAAGCCTGGGCTACCTGCAGCGCAGCGCCAACCTCAGCGGCTCGCAAAGCCTGCTCGGCACGATGCTGGGCATCAAGGCGATGCTGATGGTCGAAGACGGCCGCCTGGTCACGCAAGAAAAAGTGCAGACCAGCGAAGAAGTGACAGAGAAATTGCACGAGTTTGTGGCCGAATTCGCCTCGGTGCGCGAGATCGGCATTATGCATCACGCCTACGAGACGCAGCGCAACGACCTGATCGCCCGCCTGCGCGAGACGCTGCCCAAGGTGCCGGTGCGCAAGGTGGAATATCCGCCCAGCCTGGCAACCTACATCGGCCCCAACACGCTGGGCGTAGTGGTCTATGAAGGGACCTATTGATCCGTGAGCACTCCAGCTTTCACCCGCCTCCTGCGCATCCTGGATCTGGAGGAGCGCCAGAGCTTTCGCAACCGCAGCGTTATCGGTGGCATGGGCGCCATGTCGGCTCGCTGGGCCGAGGACGCCCGCAGCGAAGGCGTCGACCCACAGCGTGTGACGGCCCTTACTGGGCTGATGCAGCGCTACGACGGCGCGGCCGCTGCACGGCCGCAGATCGCAGCCGACATGCGCACCGTCATGGACGATGAGTGGCAGCCGCCGGCGGCCGAACCAACAACCGACGAGCCGTCGGCACGCGACGAACAAGACATTTACGTCGAGGAGACGGGCACCGAGAACGGTGTCCCGGAGCGCATTAGCGTCGACCATACTCCGCTCGAGATTCCACTCGGAGAAGATGAGCCGCAGCTGACCAGCGCTGCCGACACGACTCCTGAGGCCGCCAGCGAAGAGACAGAGCAGGCGGTCCCTGCACGCGTCGAGGTAATGCCCGGACTGGGCAAGGTGTATGAGGCTACCCCGGAAGATGACTACGGCGCCCCACCGCCGCGCCCGGTAGAACGCCCGCGCCGTCCAGCGTCCAACATTAAACGTACGGCCAAGGACCTGCAGAGTCCCCTCACCATCCTGCCCGGTATCGGCGAGGCCACAGCCGAACAGTTTGCCCGCCTCGGCATCACAAAGATGATCGACCTGATCTGGCACCTGCCTGCCCGCTACGACGACTACAGCCTCATGCGGACGATCGACAAGCTGGAGCCGGGCGAACAGGTCACGGTGATCGCCAACCTGTGGGAGATCCGCGAGCGCAAGATCAGCATGAGCCGCACCGTCGTGCAGGGCATCCTCAGCGACTCGACCGGCACGCTGCGCGCCACCTGGTACAACAAGTGGGTCGCCAAGCAGCTCAAGCCCAACACGACGATGCGCTTTTCGGGCAAGATCGACCTCTTCCGCGGCCAGAAGACGATCGAGAATCCGGTCTTCGAGGAACTGGACGACGAACGCGTCGCCACGGGCCGCCTTTCGCCCGTCTACCCGCTGACCGAGGGTCTTTCCAACAACCGGATGCGCAACCTGATCCACGATGTACTCGACGACTTCGTGCGCTTCGTCAGCGACCCGCTGCCGGCCCACCTGCGCCACATGTACGAGTTGGTGGACCTGCCTACGGCCCTCTATCAAGTGCACTTTCCCGACAGCGCTGACACGCTGGACTCAGCTCGCCGCCGGCTGGCCTTTGAAGAGCTATTCTATATCCAGTTGGGAGTGCTCCAACGCCGGCGCGCGCTGCAGGAAATCTCCGCGCCGCCCTTTTACGCCACAAACACGCAGCTTGTGGAGTACACGAGCGTGCTGCCCTTTGCCTTGACCGGCGCGCAGGAGCGCGTGATCGGCGAAATGCTGCGCGACCTCGAGCGCAGCATTCCCATGACCCGGCTTGTCCAAGGCGATGTGGGCAGCGGCAAGACGGCCGTCGCCGCCGCCGGCATGTGGGTGGCGGCGCTCAACGGACTGCAGTCCGCCATGGTGGCGCCCACGCAGATCCTGGCCGAACAGCATCACCGCGGCGTCAGCCGCCTGCTGGGCCAGCTCACCCGTCCGGACGGCAACCCCGTCAACGTGGCGCTCCTTACCGGCCGCGTCACCGGCGAAAGCCGCGAGCAAGTGCTTGAGGGCCTGTGCCGACGGCTCGATCGACGTCGTCGTGGGTACGACGGCCCTGATCCAGGAGACAGTCGAGTTCGCCAACCTGGGGCTTGCCATCGTCGACGAGCAGCACCGCTTTGGCGTCGAACAGCGCGGCGTGCTGCGCAACAAGGCCGAGGGCCAGCCGCACCTGCTGGTTATGAGCGCGACTCCCATCCCGCGCAGCCTGGCGCTCACCGTCTACGGCGACCTCGACATCAGTGCCATCGACGAAATGCCGCCGGGCCGTACGCCGATCACGACCAAGCTCTTCGAGCAGGCCGATCGCCAGCGTCTCTACAACTTTATCCACCGTGAGATCGACGCCGGCCGCCAGGCCTACATCGTCTATCCCCTGGTCGAGGAAAGCGACGTGCTCGACGTCGGCGCCGCCACGGCCGAACACAAGCGGCTGCAGGAAGAGGTCTTTCCCGACTTGAAGGTCGCCCTGCTGCACGGACGCATGACCGGCAGCGAGAAGGACGCCGTCATGACTGCGTTTGCCGCCGGCGAAACGCAGATTTTGGTGAGCACGACCGTGATCGAAGTCGGTATCGACGTGCCCAATGCCACCGTCATGCTGATCGAAGACGCCGACCGCTTTGGCCTGGCACAGCTGCACCAGCTGCGCGGTCGTGTCGGCCGCGGCGAGTACTCGGGCTACTGCGCCTTGATCACCAAATCAGCCACGCCTGCCACCCGTGAGCGCCTGCTGCTGCTCACCGACAAAGAGCACGGCACGCGATGGTTTCTGGATCGCCCAGAAAGATCTCGAGCTGCGCGGCCCCGGCGAGTTCCTGGGCACACGCCAGAGCGGTCTTCCGGGCCTCAAGGTCGCCCAGCTCAGCGATTTCGCCACCCTGCAGCAGGCACGCGAGGCAGCGGAGCTTCTATTCGCACAGGATCCGCAGCTCACCAGCTTCCCGCAGCTCTCCCGCCAGGTCGAACGCTTCTGGCGCGGGCAAGGGGATGTGAATTAGGCCCAATAAAAATGTCCCGGGGACCGCTACGAACGGTCGCTTCGCCGGTCCCCGGGACATTGCGTTTCTCTACCACCGCTGCTCTACCGGCACATAATCCCGCTTGTCATAGCCCAGGTACACCTGCCGTGGGCGGGCGATCTTCTGCTCGGTATCCGTGATCATCTCCAGCCACTGCGCCAGCCAGCCTGGGGCACGCCCTAGCGTGAACAGCACCGTGAACATGTCGGGCGGGAAACGCATCGCCTGGTAGATGATGCCGCTGTAGAAGTCCACGTTGGGATAGAGCTTGCGGGCGACGAAGTACTCGTCACGCAGCGCCACTTCTTCCATCGCCACTGCTACGTCGATCAAGGGATTGGTGCCAGTGATCTCAAAGACGTCGTACGCGACCTTCTTGATGATGCGGGCCCGCGGGTCATAGTTCTTGTAGACGCGATGGCCAAAGCCCATCAGCCGGAACTCGCCCTTCTTCACCCGCGCCACATACTCCGGCACGTTCTTGGCGTCGCCGATCTCGGCCAGCATGCGGACAACAGCCTCGTTCGCGCCGCCGTGGCGAGGTCCAAACAGGGCCGCCGCTGCGCCCGCCATCGCGCTGTAGGGGTCGGCATAGGCAGAACCGATCGAACGCATCACCGAGGTCGAAGCGTTCTGCTCGTGGTCGGCATGCAGGATGAAACAGGATGTCCAGCGCCTTCGCCAGCGTGGGGTTCACGGCGTACGTGGTCTGGTTCATGTAGTCCAGCATGTAGAGGAAGTTTTCGGCGTAGCCCAGGTCGGCGTTGGGATAGTTGAACGGGCGGCCGATGCGATGGCGATAGCAGAACGCCGCCACCGTCGGCAGCTTGCCCAGGATACGCAGCACCTGCTTGTAGCGGATGTCGGCATTCTCTACGTTCACAGCATCCTTGTGCAGCGTGGACATAAAGGCCAGGGCGCTGATCATCATGCCCATTGGGTGGGCGTCATAGCGGAAGGCACGAAACAGTTCGCGCATGTTCTCATGCAGGAACGTGTGGTGCATGACCTTGTATTCCCAGTCGCGCAGCTGCTGCTCAGTAGGCAGTTCGCCGTGGATCAGCAGGTAGGCCACTTCCAGGAAGGTGCTCTGCTCCGCCAGCTGTTCGATCGGGTAGCCGCCGGTAGCGCAAGATGCCCTTGTCGCCGTCGATATAAGTGATCTTGCTCTTGCACGAAGCCGTATTGTCGTAACCCGGATCATACGTCATCATGCCGAACTCTTCGGGATCGACTTTGATCTTGCGCAGGTCGCTCGCCTTGATCGTACTGTTCTGGATCGGCAGCTCGTAGCTGTTCCCAGTGCGATTGTCGACGATAGTAATCGTGTCACTCATTGCGGCTCCTTCGTCCAGCGCGTGATGGGTAAATGGCGGTTAATTTCATCTTCAAGCAGTTGGCGATGGCCAACTGTATGCAGGAGTGGTTTGGATTTGAAAGTAATTATGCACCTCCCCGGGGTAGATCGCCAAAAACACTGGATATCTCCCCCGGTAGCGACCCTACACTCCATTCGGCAGCGGCTTGCCTTCTACACCTGCAATCAGGTTTTCGGCCGCCATCAACGCCATCTGCAGTCGTGTCGCAATCGAGGCGCTGCCGATATGCGGCAGCACGACACAGTTGGGCAGCGAGAAAAGCGGATGATCTACCGGCAGCGGCTCGGGTGTGGTTACATCCAACCCCGCGGCGGCAATCTGCCCGCGCTTCAACGCCTGGTAGAGCGCCTCCTGATCGACCACCGGGCCCCGGCTGGTGTTGATCAGGATCGCGGTGGGCTTCATCGCCGCAAAGGCGGCTGCGCCGAACAGATGTCGTGTGGCATCGTTGAGGGGACAGTGAATGGAGACAAAGTCGCTCTCTGCCAGCAGCTGCTCGAACGGACAGGTAGGTCGCGCCCAGCGGCTCCGCCAGCTCCGGCCGCGGCCGCGGGCCGCTGTAGACGATGCGGCAGCCAAACCCCAACAGCCGCCGCGCCACCGCGGCGCCGATGCGACCCAGGCCGACGATCCCCACCGTGCTGCCGTGGACGTCGCGGCCGGTCATCCACTCGGGCTGCCAAGGTCCCCACGTGCCATCCTTGGCGGCGCTCCATGCCTCCGGCAGCCGCCGGGCCGCCGCCAGCAGCAGCGCCAGCGCCAGGTCCGCCGTCGTCTCCGTCAGCACACCCGGCGTGTTGCCCAGCGCCACCCCACGTGCCCGCAGCGCCGGCAGATCCACGTGGTCGTAGCCCACCGACATCGTGCTCACCACCTTGAGCTGCGGCCCCGCCGCGTCCAGCAGCGCAGCGTCGATGCGCTCCGTCAACAGGCAGTAAATCCCATCCACGCCCTGCACCCACTCCAGCAGCACATCGCGCGGGATCGGCTGCATCACTCTCCCACTGCTTGACCTCGCACGCCCCCCGCACCCGCTCGATCGCCTGCTGTGGAATATTCCGCGTCACCAAAACCTTTGCCATCGCTCCTCCTGGACCGCAGGCGTCCCGCCTCGCCTCTCTTTCGCGTGCTTCAGCTTCCCTCATCCTCAGCATCATCCGGATGCCGCAGCGGCGGCAGCGCCACCGGCTCCGGCACCGGCGCCGGGCCAACGGCCACCGTCCCCAACTGCCGCCACATCCCCGCCGCCGGCGACCGGGTAACGCTGCCCCGTGCTGGGGTCATAGACCACCAGGCCCAGCTTGTACTCTCCGGGCGCTGCCGACCGCGGGATCAGCAACACGAACTGCTGCTCGCCCGCCACGATCTCCCGGTCTTCCTGTGCCACCAAGGCCCCATCTGGCGCCCAACAGCTGCAGCGAAGCCTTGAGCGCGTCTCCCGCTTGTGACGTCGCGCCGCCCTCTTCCCAGCGCAGCGTCACGACCAGCCCGCTGCCGGCGGTCGGCGTCATCGCCTGGTTTCGCCGCCTGCACCGACGCCAGGTCCAGCGTCGGGCCGTTCTCCCAGGCAGCGGTGTCCAGCGGCGCAGCCGTGCCCTCGCGTCCGGTGCCGGCGCCGGTCACAAACGGCGTTACGCGCACGCTCCCGGCCCATTCGTCGTTGGCGGCCACTGCGTTGGCGCGCAGCCACACCTCGATGCTGCCGTTGGGATCGACCTGCTCGGCGTTGTGGCTGACCAGGAAGATGCGCCCGTAGCTGTCGATCAGGTCCTGCAGCCGTTTTGCGGTTTCTACTGCGGTCTCGCCCGGTATCGGCAGCGGCACGACCGCCGCCCCCGCATCCGCCGGCAGCGACAGGCCCAGCATGTAGACCTGGTCCGGCGACACGAGCACGACGGCGTCGCCGGGGCCCAGCCGGTCGCCAAAGAACTTGAGGAGCTGCTGGTAATCGTCCGGCGCTACGCCCGGCTCGAGCGCCGCAAAACGGCGGCCGTACAGCGTCAACTGCTCGCCGCTTGGCAGCGTCCATTGGCGCACAGGCTCGAATGCCTGGTTGAAGGCATCAGTGGGGTCGTACAGAATCCGCTGCACGGCGGCCTGGCTGTTCTCGTTGGTGCGGAACGTGTGCGTATCGCTCACCAGCACATAGTCCATGTCAAAGAGCTGGTTGTAGGCCGGCTGCTGGCTCCAGTTGCGCGCCAGCTCGCGCAGCCGCACATGGGGGAAGTCCTTGTAGATCGAGTAGAGGAAGTGCTTCTCGTGCACCTGGTACGAATTTACCAGGAGCCCCAGGTTCACCACGTCCTTGCCCGGCAGCGCGCCGCCCGGCTGCCGCTGGCCGTCCACATAGGCCAGCACATCCGGCGCCACGGCATAGCCTGGGTCCGTCACCCCGCTGGCCGGATACTGGATAAAGAACCCGTTTGCCAGCAACTTCACGGGTTCGCCTGCAATCTCTACACGAAAAGGCGTCCGCCAGGCGGCCAGTTCGTCAAATGAGATCAGAGCATATTGCGAAATACCCAGCAGCAGCACGACCGCAATGGCACTCCAACGCAGCAAAGGCGGACGCCACTGCATCAGCCCCACGGCCATCCAGACGGCAAAGGGCGGCAGAAACGGCATGACAAAGCGCGAATGCGCCAGCGTCACCCGGAATGAAAACACAAAGTACGGCACCACCACCCACAGCAGCAGCACCCACCCAATATCGCTCAGCCGCAGCCAATTCTCCCGCGGAGACTGCACGCTAACTTGCAGTTCGTCGACCACGCCGGGCGCAGCCAGCTGCACATCGTGATCGTCTTCCGTGCCTCTCCGTCTGCGCCGCCATGCCTGCCACGCCCACACCACCACGACAACCACAAACACCAGCGCAAACCACGGCCCCAGCTGCTCGTTGACTACCTCGCCCAGGTACTTGCCAAACGCATAGAACGGCTCTTCCTCGCGCCCATACGCCGTGAACAGGAAATAGTTTAGGAACTCGATATTGGTCAGATACCACAGCGCAATCACAAACGCCGCAACCACGCCTGCCCCCAGCACGTTGCGCAGCCGCTCCCCTTGGACCGCAGGCGTCCTCGCCTGCTCTTCTGCGGCAGGGGAAGCAGGCGAGGACGCCTGCGGTCCGTCTGCCTGCGCTCCGGTTGGCACAAACACCGCATAAAACACGCCCCCCAGCAGCACGCCCAACAACGGCACCAGCAACCAACCCAGCCGCAGCGTCGCCACGACATCCTGCGCCAGCCACAACCAGAGCCCGATCGCCACTACCCCTGCCAGCAGGGCCAAGGCAAGCCAACCCCAGCGCGGCAGGAGCGCCCGCGGATGGCGCCACGCATACGGCAGCACCTCGGCACGCAGCACCATGTAGATCAGCGGCCCGATAACAAACGCCGCTGCCGTCCACTTGACCCAGAATGCCAGTCCCAGCACCAGACCAAACCCCAACGCGGGCCAGCGCCGTGCAAACCGCTCCGAGCCAAGCAGCAGCGCCAGATCCAACGCCACCAGCGCCGTCAGCGCAAAATCGAGATACAGATAGCGCGACATGGCAAAGACGATGGGAAACAGCCCCAGCAGCGCTGCGGCCAGTGCGCCTGTCCAAAAGACCCCTGCACTGGTAGCAGCACCGGCAGCGGTGTCAGCTAACTGCTGCGCCCGCCAGCGTGCCGCAATCCAGAATGTGGCCCCCAACAGGATCGCCATGTACAACATGTTGACCATCGGCGCCACGTCTTCGTCCACGCCGAACAGCCGGTACAGCACCACGGCGCCGTAATGCACCAAAGGAGGGTAATAGTCGCTGTATGCCAGCGCCGCCAGCAGCGAACGCGGCGTCACCTGGCTAAGCGTATCGCGGTAGACAAGACTGGTGATCAGGTGGTCGAGCCGGTCCCACCCATACGTAACGACGTTGGCACGCAGCCAATGCCAGTTGGCAAGGGCAAAAAGGGCAGTGAGCGCCAGGACAAAGAGGCCGCCAAGCAGATAAGTGCGCCGATTGAGCTTATGCATAACAGGAGGATGATACCACACCCCACTCGAGGCCGGCGGGGCTGCACCCCGCGTCGCGCAGCACCCTTGTGGTACACTGAACTTCTATCATCGCACCTGCACGCACCGCTCAATACGCCAAAGGAGCAAACTGCATGAGCCGCTGGACTGTCGCCCCCACTCATGATTACCTGCTGAAGGACGGCCGGCCTTTCTTCTACCTGGCCGACACTGCCTGGATGGCCTTTGCCAACCTGCCGCTGGGCGACTGGCAGCGCTATCTCGCCTATCGCAAGCTGCAGGGGTTCACCGCCCTGCAGATCAGCATTCTGCCGGTGACCCACGACACGAGCATGGGCTCACAGAACGTCGATCCCTTTCTCAAGGACGCGCAAGGCAACTGGGACTTTGCCCGCTACAACGAGGAGTACTTTGCCAAGGCCGAGCAGATGGTCGAGATGGCGGTGGCCGCGGGCTTTGCGCCCGTGCTGGGCGTGCTCTGGTGCAGCTACGTGCCCGGCACGCGCTGCTCGCAGGGCAGCCCCGTGGCATCGGCGATGCCCTTGACTGCCGTCGCCCCTTACGCCACTTATGCCGCCCAGCGCTTCGCCCGCTTTGACCCCATCTTCTTCATCAGCGGCGATACTCGCTTCGAAGCGCCCGACGAGGTGCCCTACTACATGGCCGCGCTGCAGGCAGTCAAGGCTGTCTGTCCCGACGCGCTGCTGACCATGCACCTGCATCCCGAAGGCGACCTGCCGCGCGCCTTCGTCGACGCCGTCGACTTCTACATGTACCAGTCCGGCCACGGCGCCGGCCGCCAGGACCGGCCTTACGTGCTCGCCGAGAAGTTCACGGCTTATCCCGTCAAGCGCCCCGTGGTCAACAGCGAACCGCCCTACGAGGGCCACGGCCGCGTGGGCGAAAGAACGCGCTTCAACGCCTTCGACGTACGCAAGGCAACCTGGCAAAGCCTGTTGAGCGGCGCAAAAATGGGCGTGACCTATGGCGCCCACGGCACCTGGATGTTCCATCAGCCGGGGATGAGTTTTCTCAACGCCTCCCGCTCGTTTGAGCCTTATCCCTGGGACGTGGCGCTCACGCTCGAAGGCGCCTGGGACGTCGGCTTCGCTCGCTGGCTGTTCGAGACCTACAACTTCTTCGCCCTCGAACCCTCCAGTATAGTACAAACCGGCGACCCCGAAATCCGTGCCGCCGCCAGCCCCGACCGTCGGCACGGTAGCGATCTACTCGCCCTACGCCTTCGACCTCACGCTCAACCTCGATCTGACCGACTACAAGGTCATTCTCGTCGACCTCGCCGCCCGCCGCATCGCCGTGCCGGACGTCGAGCCGGGCACGCCATCGCTCATCCGCATGCACCCCTTCAACGCCGACGTCCTCATCATCGCCACCAAATAGGCTTCCGGGAAGAGGGGGTCTTCCCGGAAGCCTACCTACGACGAGGCGCTGGCGTACTGGCGCAGCGCACGCCGGAATACGGAGGACGCGCCGAGAAATGCACCCGCTGCGAACACGACAACTACCCCCAACAGCCATCCCGGCGCCTCGCCGGTCAGCGCCAGCGCCGGTATGGTCGTCATGACCCCGATCGGGATCACCCACGTCAGCACCAGGCGCAGAAATCCCGGATATACTCCGACTGGATAGCGCGCCATCTGGAAGATGCCGTTGAATACCCAGGTGAACAGAAATCCCGGGCTCCAGAACATCAGGCTGGTAAACAGCAGGAAGACGGCATACAGCGTCAGCAACCCTGCCAGCAGCGCCACCACAAACGCCGCAAACTGCCCCACGGACATCTCCACCCGCGTCCCGGCCATGCCGACGACGGCGAACCCCAGCAGCATGTCAAAGACCGCCAGCAGCCGCCACTCGCGCAGGCTGACCAGAAACTGCGTGTTGATCGGCCGCAGCAGCACGAAGTCGAGCGTGCCCCGCCACAGGTCGCCCTCGAGCCCCGCCAGCCGGTCGAGGCTGGGGCTGATGACCAGGTCGCGCACGGCCCCGACGACCAGATATACGCCGAGCACCGCCAGTGCCGATGCGTAGCTCCAGCCGTGAATGCTCTCGACCTGGCCAAAGACGATCGCCAATCCCAACCATCCCGTGACGACATTGATCAGCGTGTTGAGCAGCCCTAGCGCGAAGTTGGCACCATACGCCAGCTCTTGCTGCGCCGACACCGCCAATAAACGAACCTACCAGGCGTAGATAGCGCATGGCTTCATCCTCCTACCGCGCTGTAGCGACGCAGCCCACGCCGCCAGACCAGTTGATACACCGCCACCGCCACCAGAAGCCAGCCCAGCTGCAGGCTGAAGCCGCGCAGGAGTTCGCCCGCCGTCAGCTGCCCCATCAGTACCTCGACGGGAAAGCCGAGCATGTACCAGAAGGGCAGCAGCAGCGCCAGTGCCTGGATCGGCCCCGGCAGCAGCACCACCGGCGCCACCTGGCCTGCCAGCAGAAACACCAGCGCATCCTGTACCGCCAGCAGCGCATCTGCCCGCGTGGACCAGAACGCCAGCAGCGCCAGCCAATAGCCCCAGAAGAAACGCAGCAGCCACGCCAGCAGCAGCGCCGGCACGAACAGCACGACGGCCTGCCACGTGAAGGTCACCTGCGGCCGCAGCCACAGCGCCAGGAGGAGTGTCGCCGGGGCGACAAAGCTCAGCATCACCACCTTGCCCGCCAGCTCGCTCGCCACCGTGTTGAAGATCGGCGACATTGGGTACAGCAGCAGCCGGCTGAAGTCGCCCGTGCGGATCGTGTCCCCCACCGTCCAGTTGGTCTGGGCATAGGTCACCTGGTTCACGAGGATCAGCAGGAGGTAATAGACGATGAACTCGTCGCGGCTCATCCCGCCGGCGCCATCCTCGCCCGCCACCGTCGACCAGACGAACAGGTAGATCAGCGGCGGCACCATCCATCCGAATGCCACCAGGAAGAAGAAGCTGCGGGCCTGCATCCACGACAACCATGTGCTGCGGACCAACGCGGCGCCGGCTCGCCAGTTCGCCTGCCAGTGCCTGCGCCAGTCTGTATTGGGGGTTTGGCGCATGGGGTTTGTTACGCTCACAGTGCACCTCCCTTGTAGATCTGGTCGATGACGGCCTCGATCGGCGGGTCTTCTACCGCCAGATCCACCACCGGCAGCGCGTTGAGCAGTCCCGCCGTCACGGCCGCCGTGCGCTCGCGCGGGATACGCAAGGTGACGCTCCCATTCTCCTGCTCGAGTATATCGGCACCCGCAGCAAAGCACACCGTTCAGCGGGACGTTCTCTGCCAGCGTCAAACGCACCAGCTTGAACGGGGCCAGGCGTGCGCTCAATTCCGCCAGCGCCCCGTCGTAGAGCAGCTTGCCCTCCTGGATCAGCAGCACGCGCGGGCACAGCTCCACGACATCGGCCATGTAGTGGCTCGTCAGAATGATCGTCGCCCCCGTGCGCCGGTTGTACTGTCCGATAAATGCGCGCAGCCGGCGCTGCGAAGAGACGTCGAGCCCCAAGGTCGGCTCGTCGAGGAACAGCACCTGCGGCCGGTACAGCAGCGAGGCGACCAGTTCGCACTTCATCCGCTCGCCCAGCGATAGGTTGCGCACCGGCGTTGTCAGCAGCGCTTGGATGCCCAGCAGTTCGACCAACTCGTCAAGCGTCACCTGCAGGTCGGCCGGCGGCACGCTGTAGATCTCGCCGAGGACGTGAAACGTGTCGAGCGGCGGGATGTCCCAGAGCAGCTGGCTCTTGTTCCCCATCACCATCGCAATCCGCCGCAGGTACTCGGGCCGCCGCTCCCACGGCACGAAGCCCGCCACCCGCGCCGTGCCGCCCGAAGGCTGCAGCAGCCCGGTCAACATCTTGAGCGTGGTGGTCTTACCCGCCCCGTTGGGGCCGATAAACCCCACCACCTCACCCGGCGCGATGGCAAAGCTCACGCCCTGCACCGCCGGCACCTCGCGGTACGTGCGGTGCCAGAGACTGGACACCGCCGCCGCAAGGCCCGGCGGGCGTTCGGGCACGCGATAGGTCTTGCCGAGTTGTTCGACGGCAATGATCGGTTCGTTCACGATTCCCCCCTTTGAAGAAATTGTTTTTCTTCATTGTAGGGGGGTGGTGTACAAGTGGAGGGTTTATCTCCGTACAGACAGGCTCAACCGGCCGCTACGCCCACCTCCTGCAGCGTCTGCCGCACCGCGGTTTCCAGCAGCCGGGCGTCGGCGCCGACGGTGATGAACCTGTAGCCCGCGTCGATCCAGCGGCGGGCCAGCGCCGGCGTGCCGGCAAAAATGCCGGGGATCTTGCCTGTCCGGCGGCATGCTTCCAGCACCTGGAGGACGGCCTCCGTATGCTCTGGCGTTCCTTGGACGGTCCCCAAAGAGAGCGCCAGGTCGGCCGGCCCCAGCAGGCAGGCATCTACCCCGTCCACAGCCATGATCGCTTCGGCGTTGGCCACCGCCTCGGCGGTCTCGATCTGAACTGCCAGGAAGACCTCGTCATTGGCCCAGGCGCCGTAGTCACCGCCAAATTGGGCGGCCAGATTGTCGGCAGTCGAGCGCCCGCCGCGCGGCGCATAGCGCATGGCGTACGCAGCAGCCTTGGCTTCCTCCGCCGAGTTCACCATGGGCACGATCACCCCCAGAATACCCGAATCCAATGCACGGCCGATCAGCCCGTAATCGTTGGCCCGCACGCGCGTCATGGGCACCACGTTCTGCAGGTATACGGCGCGGATCGCCTCGATCCGGCTGGCATCGTCCCACTCGCCGTGCTGGTTGTCGATGAGCACGTAGTCACAGCCGGCACGTGCGACCATCGCCGCCGCCAGCCCCGAACGCATGGCGACAAAGGTGCCGATCGCCGGCTTCCCCTCTAACAGTTTTTGTTTGGCAGGATTGTGTTGCACAGCGAACCTCTCTAACGTGTGATTTGGTGCTTGTTTTAGTTACCAACCCAGGGCTTTGCGATTCACGATCGAACGCGGCAGCTTGCCGCACAGCGCGTCCACGACATTCTGCGCCGTATCGCGGCGCAGCTGAAGCACCGCCTGGACCGAACCGCTGGACGTGTGCGGCGTAATGATCACGTTGTCCAGCTGCAGCAGCGGGTCGTCGGCCTTGGGCGGCTCCTGTTCGAGCACGTCGAGCGCCGCGGCCAGGATGCGATGGTTCACCAGCGCATCGTAGAGCGCTGCCTGCTGTACCACGGGGCCACGGGCCATGTTGATGAGGCAGGCGCTCGGCTTCATCAGCGCCAACTGCGCCGGGCCGATCAGCCCACGCGTCTCGTCGTTCAGCGGGCAGTGCAAGCTGACAAAGTCCGAGTCTCGCAGCAGATCTTCGAGCGTGACCAGCTCCACGTTGAGTTCGGCGGCCTGCGCCGGCGTGAGGTACGGGTCGTAGCCAAGCAGTTTCACGCCCATGCAGGCGGCCTTGTGCGCCACCGCCCGGCCGATGTTGCCCAGCCCCACGATGCCAAGCACCTGGCCGTGCAGGCGCGGGAGGCGGCCAGTAGGGGATCGGGCGCCCCGAACCCCAGCCGCCGGACCGCACATAGCGGTCCAGGACAAAGTGACGCCGGCTGAGATCGTAGATGAAACCGATGGTCGAGTCGCTGACTTCCTCAATGCAGAAGTCGGGGACATTGGCGACCGGGATACCGTGCTCGCCCGCAGCCTGAAGATCGACCATATCCACGCCGATCCCATAGCGGGAGATGACCTTGCACTGGGTCAGGGTCTCGATCAGCTTGCGGTTGATCGTCGCCCACTGCACGATCAGCGCGTCGGCGTCACGCACCACGGGAATCAGTTCCTCCGGATCCCGCGTCTGCATCCGCACCAGGTTGATATCGAGCCCGGAGTCGCGCAGGACACCGGCTTCGAGGCTGTGGTCGGGATCGCCAAAATCGGTGATGACTACTTTGAATGCAGGCATTAACATGCTCCTCTTAATGATTCTGGTGGGATAGCTGGATCGGATACTTGCCGGCCACTTTTGCCTCGTCAAGCATGGCGATGACATTTTCTACCGGCACATCCGGTTGAATGCAGTGTACTGCGGCGAGGATGTAACCGCCACCTGGGGCCAGGTCCTGAATGCGGCGCCGCACCTCGGCGCGCACGTCGTCCGGGGTGCCAAACGGCAGCGCCCAGCCGGTGTCGATCGCGCCGCAGAACGAGAGGCGATCGCCGAACTCGCGCTTGAGCCGGGCCGTGTCGCCCATGTTGCCGGCGCTGACCTGCACCGGGTTGAGCAGGTCGACGCCGATCTCGACGAGGTCGCCGAGCAGCGAGTAGATGTTGCCGTCGGAGTGATAGAAGATCTTGGCCTGCGTCCGCTGCTTGATCGCCGTCATCAATTCCACGTGGAAGGGCTTGATCAGACCGGCGGTACATGGCAGGCGAGATCAGCGTGGAGGTCTGGCCGCCGAGATCGTCGCCCGTAATCAGGACGTCGATGCAGTCGCCCGCCTCCTCCAGCAGCCGGATCACGCTGGCCTGCATCAGGTCGGTGATCTTGCGCATGAGGGCCACGGCGAACTCGGGATCTGCCGCCAGGTCAACCATCCACTGTTCGATCCCGCGGCACATATAGGCCTGCTCGAAAGGCGTGACGCCGCTGAGCGCCACCACTGCATAGCCGGCATCCTGAATCGCCTTGGCCTGGGCGCGCAGCCCCTCGAACCGGCTGGGATGCGCCAGGTCGGGCCACGGGAAGCGGTCCAGATCGTCGATCGTGGCGGTGCGAATCGGCGAATCGACGACTTCGTAGTAGATGCTGCCTGGTCGCCGCTCCCAGAGACAGCCCCAGCCGTCCACGTAGGCGTCGGCAGAGATGTCACGCGCCAGCGACGACGGTGCCGGCCCGGCGATCAACGGCCGCCCGTCCGAACCCGACCAGGCCAGTGACCTCTTCGTCCATCAGGACATACTGGAGGCCGCGCCAGAAGACTGTCGTCGGCCGGGTGATGCCCAGGTGGGCCTTGAGCTTCTCATAGCCCGGTGCCAGCATCGTCGTCGCACCGGACGTGCCGAAGAAGATCGGCACACGGTCGGGTTCCTGGTGGTTGAGCGCGCACAGAACGCGCTCGCGTCCTGTCATCACCATATTGCTCCCGGTCCTTCCACTACTGCCATCGTCTGCTGCGTGGCGCGCAGCTGCGCTTCAGGCTTCCTTGCGGCCAATGGTAGCGTTGGCGCCCATGGCCAGGTTGCCGCCGTCGAAGGCAATGACCGAGCCGGTCACGAAGCCGGAAGCGTCGGATGCCAGGAACATCACGACACCCTTGATGTCGTCGGGCACGCCCAGGCGCCCCATGGGGATCCCGCGCAGGAAACGCTCGCGCAGGCCCGGGGTGTTGTCCATGCGGATCTCGAAGCCCGGGTTCGTGATCTGCGCCGGCGCCATGGCATTGACGCGCACCCCGCGGTCGCCCCATTCCGTGCTCAATTCACGCGTCATCTGGATCACGCCGGCCTGGCCGATGCTGTAGGCGAAGTTGCCGCGGCCCAGCGTGCGCACCGCGCCGATGGACGACATATTGATGATGCTGCCCTTGCCCTGGGCCAGCATGCGCCGGCCGGCCTCCTGGCACGAGATGAACTTGCTCACCAGGGTCGCATGGATCACCTCGGTGAACTGCTCGACCGTGATCTCCTCCGGATGGCCCAGCTTGTTGCCGCCGGGTATGTTCACGGCGACGTCGATGCGGCCGAATTCACGATCCAGCTGCCGCGTACATGGCCCGGATCTGCTCTTCATTCCAGACGTCGCAGACGACCGGCACCGACCCGCCGGCCCAAGCTGCGGATGATGGCGGCGGTTTCCTGCAGGCCCTGCTCGTTGATGTCCGCGATCAGCAGATCGGCGCCGATCTCGGCCAGCGCAATGGCCGACGCACGCCCCATGTTTTGCGCGGCGCCGGTGACCAGGGCGACCCGGCCGGTGAGATCGAAGAGCGGGTGAAACATGGTTGTGATCCCTTCGTTTGCATTTACGACTTGAATAGAGTGGCGGCGTCGAGTCCCACATCGTCGGCCAGCCCGCGCAGGCTGGCGACGACATCGGCGGGCAGGTCGATCCCGTCGACCAGCGCCCCGTCGCGCCGCTCCAGCTCGATCTCGCCGGGCAGGTAGATGCGGTCGGCGCCCTTAGCCAGGGTGCGGACTTGATCTCGCGGATCATGCCGTCCATGCGGCCCTTGAACTCGCCGATCGGCATCATCTGGCCGACGTCGATGGCGATGAAGGCATGCCCTTCGTTGGTCGGCTCTGGCGATTCGATCACCCAGCTGCTCACCTGGCTCATAACTGCCGCGCCGGTCAGGACCGCGGTGAGGATCTCGACCATGACGGCCAGCCCGTACCCCTTGTGCCCGGCCATCGGCAGCTGCACGGCCTTTTCCGGAAACTGGCTGTAGTCGCTGGTAGGCAGCCCATCTTCGTCCACCAGCCAGTTGTCTGGGATCGGCTGGCCGAGGCTCTTGGCGGCGTAGATCTTCGTCGCCGCCACGGCGCTGGTGGCGATGTCCAGGTAGACCGGCTTCTCCTCACCCGCCGGGGCGGCATAGGCGATGGGGTTGGTGCCCAGCACCCTGCCCTTGGAGCCCGGCACGGTCATGCACGGGTCGACGTTGCACATCGACAGCCCGAACATATCGTGGCGCGCGGCCAGGTTGGCGTAGAAGCCGGCCGCGCCGTAGTGGCTGCTGTGCTTGACGCCAACATAGCCGATCCCGCATGCCTGCGCCTTGCGCATGGCCAGCAGCATCGACCGGTAGGAGACCGCCGGCGGCATGGCATAGTGCGCGTCGACGATCGCCCATGCCGGTCCCTCGGCGGCGATCTCCTCGTGGGCCGCGGCGCTCAGGCGGCCGTTGCGCAAATTCTTGAGCAGCCCGCGCAGCTGCCGGGTGCCATGCGTGAAGGTGCCCAGTGTGTCGGTCGAGACCAGGACTTCGGCAGTTTGCTGTGCGTCCTCGTCGTTAAGCCCGGCACGGCGCATCGCCTCCAGGCAAAATGCAGTCAAATCTTGTGCGGTGACCCGGGTAGGGGCCGGACGGTGTTGCTGCCAAAGCTCATCTTCTCCTATCTACCAGATTGTCGTGCCGCCATCCATGACCACCAGGCTGCCGGTCATGAACGAGGATGCTTGCGAGGCCAGGTATACGACCAGCCCCTTGATCTCTTCCTCTTCGCCGTAGCGCTTCATCGGCGTGTTGGCGATGATGCGTTCCACGATCTCCGGGTACTTCCGGCTGGCCGCGGTCTGCGCGGTGAGCATGGTGCCCGGCGCGATGGCATTGGCCCGGATGCCGTACGGCGCCCAGTCGGCGGCCATGCCTTTGCGTCAGCTGGGCGACGCCGGCCTTGGCCACGCAGTAGGGCACGTTGTGCCGCGGGGTGATGTTGCTGATCACCAGCGAGTTGATCGAAGCCAGGTTGATGATGACGCCGCCCTCGCCGCGCTCGATCATGTGGCGCGCCACCCGCTTGCCGACGTAAAACATCGACGAGAGATTGGTGTCGATCATGCGGCGCCAGGCATCGTCGGGCTCATCCTCCAGCGCCAGGCCGTCCGAGGAGATCCCGGCGTTGTTGACCAGGATATCGATCTTGCCCAGCTGTGCCACCACTTGCGCGACAAACGCCTCGATTTCTTCGACCGCGCGTCACGTCGACCTTGGCAAAGAGCGACCGCCGGCCCAGGCCCGCCAGCTCAGCCGCGACCCCTTGGCCGGCTTCGTCGAGCAGATCGCAGATCGCCACGTCGGCGCCGGCCTCGGCCAGCGCCAGCGCCATCTGGCGCCCTAACCCGCGTGCGCCTCCCGTTACGATCGCCACCTGGCCGTCGAGCCGGAACAGATCGAGCACGCTCATGGCAGCCCCGGCCAGGTCTTGTCGCCGAAGACGCCCTGCCAGCCCTTGAGAAAGCCGTTCATGCGTGCGTCGGTAAAGGAATGTTCGTAGAGCAGGCGCATAAACTCCATGCGCATCGTGCAGATGTCGGCGCCGGCCACGGCGATCTCGCCAAAGAGCCGCGGATAGCGGCCGCAGGCCAGGATCTTGGTCGAGAAGCCATAGTTGGTGTAGATCTGGCGGATCGGCGCGATCATGTCGTGCGCCGTGTCTTCCGCCTGGTCCAGCGGCCCGTTAAAGATGGCGGCGATGTCGGCGCCGGCCTTGGCCGCCAGGTACGCCTGCGCCAGCGAGGCAATCGCCGTGACGGCCAGCCGCAGGTCGGGCAGTTCAGCCTTGAGCTGCTGCAGCGCCTGCAGACCGGCCACGCTTGCCGGCAGCTTGACGATAATCTGCGGCGAAAAGGCATGCAGCCAGCGCGCCTGGCGCAGCATCGGTTCGGGATCGTGCCAGCCGATTACCTGGGCAAAGACCGGTCCCGGCGAGGCGTCCAGGACGGCGGCCAACGTCTTCTCCATATCTGGCCCGGCTGCCGCAATCAAGCTGGGGTTGGTCGTGACGCCTGAGAGCAGGCCCCAACTGCCGCGCTTCCAAGATTTCCTTTGGATTTGAGCTGTCAAGATAAAGGTCCATGAGGGCTACTCCATGCGCTTCACACAGCAGCAGGCGCGAGGTGAGCGGCGTATCCAGCCGGATCGTCAGCCCCTGCTGTGCCAGATACCCATCCTTCAACCCGCATAACGGTCCCATCGGGTTCGACTAGTTACGCTGTACCGCCGATTTGGATCGACGCCGCGGAGCCGCAGGCAGTAGGTATCCTCTGCAGCATTGACCAGGCGGAAGACGGCAGCCACAATGCGGCTGCGGTCGGCGGCAGCATTCTCGATGGCGCACCAACCGTTCCCGTCAGCGCCCGGCAGCACGGGCGTGTGGTGGTAGATACGCGCATCCTGGTGAAACGGGCGGATAAAGTCACGGTAGATTGCCAGATACTTCTTCGCCAGCCGCAGCAGTTCGGGGTTGGCCTCCGGCAGACTGGGGGTTAAGCCGCTGACCGCCGGATGCGCGAGCAGGATGGTGTGCATCTGAGTTTCGGGATTGCCGCGGTAGCTGCCGCTCATGCAGACGCCAAACATCCGGTCAATCCGTTCGGGCGGCAGGGCCATCGACATACCGTTGAGAATGCGCACCGTGCGCGGCATTCGCATCCAGTCCGAAATCCAGAAGGTCGTGAAACGGCTGTTCATGCCCAGGTCGGTGCGGGCGCCGCCGCTGGAGCAGTTTTCGAGCTGCAGGTGTGGATAACGGGCTCGCACCTTGTCGAAGATTGCGTGGATTGCCTCGACGTGACGCCACAAGCGTGTTCTCCTGGCGGCCGTCACCAGGTTGAAGCCGCCCTTCCCAGGCGTCGATGTTGTAGTCGAGCCGGAACATGTCGAGCTGATAGCGCTCGATCAGCCGGAAGATGGTGGCTCTCGACGTAATCGCGCACCAGCGGCTTTGCCAGGTCCAGGATGCGTTCGACCGGCTTGCCGTAACGGGTGATAAACCAGTCCGGGTGCTCCGCGGCCAGCTTGGAGGCCTTGCCCGCGCTCTCGATCTCCACCCACAGGCCGCAGAGCAGCCCCTTGCTGCGGGCGTAGGCGAAAACCGGAAAGAGGTCATTGGGCAGGCGATTGCCGGCCTGCCAGTCGCCACTGGTGTCGGGCCAGGGCGTGTTGGCGTCGGCATACCAGCCCGCATCGACCATGAAGAGTTCGGCGCCGACTTCGGCGGCGATGTCCACCTCGCGCAGCAAGCCTTGCTTCGCTCAGTTCGTGCTGCATGTAGCCCCAGTGGTTGTAGATGATCGGCTGCCGGCCGTCGCCGACCCGGTAGAGCACATGCCGGCGCAGGTAGGCATGCCAGCACTGGATCGGTATCGTCAAAGCTCACATGATTGAGGCCGAAGTGGACTTCCGGCAGCGTGATGCTCTCGCCGGGGGCGATCATGCGCATGGGTGCAGGTCCCACTGGCGGCGGCGGCAAAGACCAGCCGGCTGGTGCCGGTATTGCGGCGCGTAGTCACAGCGAAAGCCCATGCGCCAGTTGGCGGACCAGGCCAGGCTGACCACCAGGTAGCCGCCATAGACGTTGTTGTGCGCTACGGCGAAAGGAGTGGTGTAACCGCTGCGCCCGCGCAGCGAGCCAAATGCCAGCTCGACGTTTAGAGGCACCTCCTGCCACTGGAAGTTGCCCTCGTTGCCCCATTCCACATCTTGCATCCAGCCGACGCGGTAGGGCACCCCGGCCCCGTCGTGCAGATTCTCACGCAGGTTATCGACCATGGGCCAGATCGTGCCTGCCAGCGGCGCCACGGCGGTCAGGCTCAGGGTAGCGCTCGACGACGTATTGGTAAGCCGCAGTTGGCGTCTGAAAAAGCCGTCGCCACCCGCCAGTGTGACGATTTCGAGTTCCACCGGCTTGAGCGTGTGGCGCAGGAGCAGGCGCGTGGCCTGGAGCACCGGTGTGGTCCGCAGTGACTGCCGGACTCGACCAGTTCCCAGCCGAAGGCCGAGAGACTCGCCGTCGATCGACGAGGTCAAAGGCCGGCGTGCCGGTCTCCTCATCCTCCGTGTAATACGGAATCCCTGTATCCTGCAGTGAAGCGGCGAGCAGCCGGCCGTCGCGGAAGCGCTCTGTATAGACCGCAGTTCCGGAGTGATATCGCCAGCCTTCAGCTGGTGTGGTAAGTTCAGATATCTTAACCGTCACGTCACTTCTCTCCATTATCTGGGCTACCTGGTCGCCAGCGGTTCACCAAAGACGTCGCTGGCTAAGGTAAGCAGGTAGTTTTGAATGCACTCCTGGTAGGCTGCGTAGAATTCCGGCGACAGGCTGTAGAACTCCTCGCGGCAGATGAACTGCCCCTCGGCATCCCGCCGCCCGACAAACGCAAAGCTGAAGTTGTGGAAGATCGCATCGTGCGACGACGGCTGTCGACGCATCAGACTGGCGGATGCAGTCGCGAGCAAATGCCGAACCGTCGCCGGCTTCACGGCTGGCGTAGGCCAAGGCATCCTGCCACCAGCGGCGAAACAGTCGTGGGTGATGCTCGGCCAGCACCTCGGCAAAGAGCAGCTGCAGATTGGGCGACACCTTGAAATGGTTGCGCCCCGCGGTGGCCCGGCCGATAGCCTGCCGCGAGGCTGCGCTCAGGTCGTCGCCCGAGTGGAAATCGGCCATGACGCCGAACTCCTCGGCGATGCGGCAGAGCGTACGCGCCCGTGCCTCGAAGCCCGGCAGCCCGTCCGCTCCGCGATAGTCCGTGCCCTTCTCGACGCCGAAGTTGGGTGCGACATGGGTGAGCGGGATGCCGCGGCGCTGCGCCTCCAGCAGCACGAAGATCAGCTCCGTCTCGGAGGTCAGGCAGTCAAAGGTGGCATCTCATTGGGTGCTCGTCGATGCTCAGCTCCAGGTCAAACGGCGCGCCGTCGCGCCTGCCCGCTTCGTGCTCGGCCTTACGCGCACAGATGTGCGCATAGAGCGCCCCACTGCATCCAGTGCGACGGCATACTTGCCGACCAGCCGGGCCAGCGTGCCATCGTCGGGCCGATAGTCGAAGCCGCCGACCCGCCGCGGCTGCCGGTGATAGGCGACGAGGTCCGGCGGTGCGGCGGTCGAGATCAGGCCTGGCGGCGCCGTCCGTGCAGTAGCCGCATAGTCCAGCACATCTGACACGTCCAGCGTATAGAACGAGTAGTAGCGCGTTGCGTCCAGCATGCGCATTGCGCGTGCCAGCCCATCGGCGCCCCGCTTGACCTGGATATGGTCGGCGTCGGCGCCGTAGGGCAGGCGGCTGCCATGCTTGAGCGCGTCAAGCACGCCTGCGACCCACAGTCCTTCAAACGAGCTGCCGGTGTAACCGGTCTCGATGGCGCCAAAGCCAAACGCGATGTTCTTCTCTGCCGGCCGCCCTGCCAGCAGCGTCTCCAGAAAGTTCAGCTCGCGCACCGAATTCTGAATTGCGTTGGCCGCGAAGCCGCGCTGCGCCATCGCGCTCCAGATCGCGGGCCAGACCGCCGTCGTCATGCGTGTGCCGATACCCAGGCGCGGCACAGGTCCCAAGGCGCGCGGGCCCTTGGTCGGGCGCGAGCGTGCGGAAGAAGCGATCGATGACCGGCGCATCCGTGGGGTAGACCGCGAGCACGCCTTCCGGCGTGCTTGGGGCAGCGGGCATAAGCGCCCGCTGCCCCAAGGGTGTTCCCAACGGTAGATCTGCTGCCGCCGGACCGATCGCAGTGAAGACCTCTTGACCGTCCGGCAGGCTTGCAAGACAGACCAACGTGTCCCCATGCCAGGCACAGGAAGCCAGGTAGGGCGTCAGCCCCTCGCCCGTGGGCAGCGGCACGATCCTGCCTGGCGGCCGCGACCCAGGACTGCCAGTCGATGGCGCCGTCGGCGGTTGCGGCGGCCCAGGCCCCTGCCCTATCCCACGTTGCCGTGTCCAGTACACCCGGACTGAGCCGGGGGTTGATGTCAAGCTTGCCGAAACGCATCTGCTCTCTCAGCGCCTTTCGTAGAACCAGACGGCACCACCGCGCGGGGGCACCGCAAAGGTGAAACCGTCACGAATCAGCGCGTCACCTGCTACCTCGCGCGTCTCCCCACTTTCCATATTCTCGAACCGATACTGCGCGGCGGCATCGATGCCCTGCAGGCAGACGGTCGTGCTTTCCGCAGGGGCTGCAGGCAGACGGATCCCCTGGACAAAGCCCTGGCCGGCGATGGGATCGTCAAACTGCCAGACGACCCACTCCTTGGCGCTGCGTATGGAAGGGTGTATGCGGGTAATAGTCGCCGTAGAGCAGCAGTGGTGCAGCCCGGCGCCAGACGTCGATCATCTTTGTGGCAAGCGCAAAGTCGTAGTCGTCGCGGCGGATGTCGAGTGTGGCAAACAGCATTGGCGCCATACCGCAGTGATAGGAATAGCTGTCGATGCGCGGGTCAAAGCGCGCCCGCACGGTTACCGTCGAAGTCGAGCCACCCGCACCGCCATCCCAGCCGGCGTCGGCGCGGGTCTGCGTCTCGTCGATATCCCACGACAGGGTGCACTCCTTGAAGTAAGGGATCCACTCGTACAGCGTGCGGTGGAAGGCCAGCTTCACCGGATGGTCCCCGTAGCCGTAGTCCGTATAGTGCAGCGGCACCGACCGGCGCATGGTTTCCAGATCGTTGCGCCGCCCACCGCTGGCGCAGGAATCGATCCACAGGCCCGGGTTGCGAGCCAGCAGGTCGTCCCAGAACTGCAGATAGCCCTGCACGTGGAGATTTTCGTTCATGCCCTGGCGGTCTTCGGCGTCGTTGGTGCGCCAGTGGTCCAGGGGCGGGAAGTTGTGATCCTGACGGTAGATCTTGATGCCGTTGTCACGGATGAGCTGGCAGTAGTGATCGGTGACCCACTGGCGCGCCTCCGGGTTGCCCAGGTACAGGAGGCCGTTGTCGTTGTTTTGCGTGCGCAGCAGCCATTGCGTCGTGCTCCAGGTCGAGCGCCGTGTCCGGCTGCACACGTTCCGGCTCAAACCACACCAGCAGGTCGGCCCCATGCTCCGCCGCACGGTCGGAGATCGGCTGCAGGCCGCGCGGGAAGCGCTCGGGGTCCGGAATCCATGAGCCGGTGCGCCACCAGCGGCGCTGGTGCTCCTCGTTGTAGCAGGGATACCACCCGGCATCGATCCACCAGACGTCGAAGTTGAAGCCGCGCTGCCTTGAACGTATCCATGAAGCGGATCTGGTTCTCTTCGGTGGCGGCGGTGAACTCCTCACCCTCGTCCGTGGCCGCGCAAGCCAGCAGCGGGCGCAGCGGGCGGCCGTCGGGCCGGGGGAGGATGTGGGCCAGGTACCAGCGGCGCCAGAGATTGATGGCCCGTGCACTGTCTCCCGCCCAGGTGAGGACGGTCATGCGCGGGGTGCGGATGCTTTCGCCCGGCAGCAGGCGCAAGTGTGTCTTTTCCTGCCCTGACTGCACCTGCACGCTCTCGGCATTGCCTTGGAACCGAATCGTCCACTGCGCAGGCCAGCCGACGGCGATCGAGTGGCCCCCATCGGCGAAGGTCAGGCGGTAATAAGGAAACGCGCCATCGCAGGGACGCCCGCCATTGGGGGCAAACCGCAGTTCGCCGCCCGCCTGCAGCGCGGTTTCGGTTGGCGTGTACCCGTCTTCGCTGTAGTAGTCGCCGTTGCAGTGGTACACCACGGGCGACGCCCCGTCAAACGACAGCGTTCATGGCCAGGACGTCCTCCAGCAGCGGGGTGGGCTTGTCGCCCATGTTGGTGAACCAGGCCACCCACTCGACCACCGGGTAGTCCTTGTACTCTGTGCACTCCACGCGCACCTGCAGCCCGCTGGCCGGATCCTGGCCGACGTAAACGCGCTCGGCGATGTTGGCGTCCACCTTGCGCCGCTGCAGGCGCGGTCCCCACGCCGCCGGGATGCCGGAAATGACCTCGCCGGCAAATGTGAAGGCGATAGGAAGCGCGGCGGCACTGGAGAAATAGCGTTCCAGCCAAGCCTGGCTCTTGCGCATGTCTTCAGGCTTGGTGCCAGGCGCGGCTTGCACTGTATTCATGGTTGTTTCCAGTTCCTTATGTGTTGGTTGTGAGTGAATTACGCCTTCATGCCTGTCATGGCGATGCCCCGGATGAAGTACCGTGAGGCTACGGCATAGATGATCATGACCGGGATCACCGTCAGCATCGAGCCTGCCGACCACATCTCATAGCGCGTCCACCAGAGGTTGCGCAGGCCGGCCAGGACAAGGGGGAGTGTCTGCCGGTCCGGGCTGCTGAGCACCACCAAGGGCCAGAGATAGCTGTCCCAGTTCGCCAGGAAGGCAAAGATGCCCAACGCGGCCAGGGGTGCGCCGGAGAGCGGCAGGATGATTTGGAAGAAGATGCGCCATTCGGACGCGCCGTCGATCCGCGCGGCGTCGATCAGTTCAGAGGGGATGGTCTCCATAAACTGGCGCATCATGAACATGCCAAAGGAAGACCACAGGCCCGTGATGATGATGCCGCCCAGATTGTTCGACAGCCCGAACGAGGTGATCGTGAGATAGAGCGGCACGAGCACCACGGCAAAGGGCACCATCATGGTGGCAAGTAAGAGGAAGAAGAGCACCTCCTTGCCCCAGAATTGATACTTCGCAAAGACATAGCCGAGCGCGGCCGAGGTAAGCAGCGTGACGCCCGTCACTGAGACCGCGGCAATAACGCTGTTGAGAAAAGCCGCTCCGAAGTTCACCCGGCTGGCGATCTCGATGTAGTTGGCTGTAGTCCAGACCTGCGGCAGCATGCCCGGGTTGCTGACCAAGTCTTTGAATGTCTTGAAAGAGGCAAAGAACATCCAGATAAATGGCACAATCGCCAGCAAAGCGACGAAGATCAAGACCACGTGCGACGCAAACTGTCCGACGGCGCTCGGAGTGATCCAAGGGCGCCGCGCCTGGGATTTATTGGGAGTGGCAGCCATCGATGTATACGCCTTTCAATAAGACCAGCGAGGCCGGATCAGCCGCAACTGTACGACAGTGATCATGATGATGAAAATGAACTGGATCAGCGCCGCGGCAGTGGCCGTGCCGAAGCGAATGTCCTGGAACGCTTCCTGGTAGATGAGCAGGTTGTACATGTAGGTCGCATTGCCTGGCCCACCGTTGGTCAGCACGAACACGCTGGTAAACTCCTGCAGCGCGCCGATCGCCAGGACGACCATCACAAGCGCCAACGTGTGGGACAGCAGCGGCAGCGTCATGTAGCGCAGGCGCTGCCAGGGGTTCACGCCGTCGACCGTGGCTGCGTCCTGCAGTTCCATAGGAATGTTCAGAATGCCGGCCGTGAGGATGACCACGTAGAAGCCCAAGCCCTTTCCAGATGCCGATCCCGACCGCCGTCGGCAGAGCCGTGTCGGAACTGGAAAGCCACGTAAAGCCTGGCAGGCCAAAGCGGTCGAGGATCCAGTTCAGCTGGCCCACTTCGGGGTCCATCAACATGCGGAAGAGCAGGGCAATCGCAACCAGCGAGATCACGACGGGCAGGAAGATGATCCCCTGGTAGAAATTGCGTCCCCGCTTGACATTCACCAGGCAGAGAGAGATGCCAAGGGCGATCGGCAGCATCCCGACAAAGGAGAGAACCGCCCAGGTGAGCGTGTTGCGGATGAGATCAAGAACAGCGGATTGTTGAACAGCTGCCGAAAGTTGTCCAACCCGACAAACGGGCTGCCGGCAGGATCAAGTATCTGGTATCTGACCACGGCGATGCGAAACGCCAAGATGATGGGCTGGTAGGCGAAGTACCAGTACCAGATCAGAGTGGGGACAAGTATGGTGACCCCAAACCAGAACTGTGGCTTGCGCAGCGTCCTGCGCAGGGTCGCACCCCAGCCGCGCGATTGCTGCGAAGCCGGCGGCCGCTCTGTCTGTAGAACCGTTGTGCTTTGCGTCATACCCTCCTACTCCTTCATGCTGGTCATCTGCATGAGTCACCTGTGGCGCCAGCAAACTGCCCCAATGCATTCTCTTCCACGCGGGGTGATGCAGATGGATGCGATCTGACCGGCAAAACAGTGCGATTTGCCGGTCAGATTGCGCCAGACGACTGCTAACCGTCGTTAGGCTCCGCGGTTAGCCGCCAACCGCCTTGACATCTTCCAGGTACTGGTTGTACTGGGCCTCGGTGCGCTCCTGGTACTGGGCTACGGCTTCCGCGGCCGTCAGCTTGCCCTGGCGCACCAGCGAGGTAATCTCGCCGCCGATCGTGTCCACCTCGCCCGGGTAGCCAAAGCCTTCGCCGTAGTACTGGGTCTGCGCAAGCAGATGATCCTGGCTCAGCTTGGCCGCCATCACATTCGGGCTGTCTTCCGCCGGGTCGGCGAAGTAGGAGAAGTTGCCGGTCAATCCCTTCCACGCCGAGATGATGCCGCCGTAGATCTTGGCATAGCCGATCTGCCCTTCCTCGGTGGCCATCATCTGCAGGAACTTGATCGAAGTGTCCGGGTTCTTGGACTTGCCTTGGGCGCCACGAAGCCCCAGCCGGCCTCACCGACCAGGTATGGCGGCTCGGTGCCGTTGATCTTGGGCACGCCTGCCAGGAAGTAGTTGTAGCCCAAATCGCGGCCCTTGCACCGCGGGAGTGCCGTTGCCGCGTGCCAGCGCTACCTTGCCGGCAAGCGCAGCGTCGATCTGAGTTCTGATCCAGCTCGGTCTCGATGCCCATCTTGACCGGGGTCTCGGCAAAGAGTTCCATGGCCTTGACACCGGCCTCGGTGTTGATGTTGAACTTCTTATTGGTGTTGTCCCACCAGTCGACACCCTCCGGCTTGAGCACGGTGCGCAGCATGCCCAGGTAGCTCTGGTTGTCCCAGCCCTTGCTGCTCAAGCCCCAGCGCTCGATACCTTGCCATCCGCTTCGACTTGCAGGGCTTTGGCCAGATCCCACATCGATTCATAGCTCTCGAACCATGGCTCGCCATTGGTCGGCGGATACTGCTTGATCCAGACCAAGCGCCTTCACATCGTCCACCGGCACATTGACCACGTTGCCGACGCCGTTGACTTCGGTCGGCACCCCATAGATGTCGCCTTCCCAAGAGTACGCGCCGATGCCGTCGCCGATGAAGTCTGTCTCAGGGTTGACGCCATTGGAGGCATAGACGGCTTCCTTCAACGGCATCAGCGCCTTCTGGATGTACAGCGGGACGCACATCTTGCCCATGATGCAGATGACGTCGGGCTGCGTCCCCGCCGCCAGCGCCGCAATCAGCTTGGTCTCGATCGGCCAGGCCTGCGGCTCCACGGACAGGGTGACGCCGTTCTTCTCCTTGAACATGTCCGCAAGTCGATGGTAGGTCTCGACATGGGGATCATATTCCAGGCCCCACAGGACACCGGTGCTGGCCGCAGCAGCCGGCGCCGCAGCGGCCTCGGTGCCGGCAGTAGCGGCCGGGGCGGCCGGCGCTGCGGCCGGCGCGGGCATGCACGCCGTCAAGGCGAGACCGGCAGCCGCAATACTGGAGTAGCGTAGAAAATCACGGCGATTCACGGATCGCTTTGCAGCGCGATCCAACATTGTGGTGCTCGATTGCTCGGACATTGCTTCTCCTCCTAGTGACCTTTGCTGATGGAATGAACTGCCAGCGAGTGCCTGATCAGTCGGGAAACGGCGCCCTGTTTCCTGCTTCGCCTAGGGCTCCGTAGCGACCACGTTTTCGAGCACGCCAACCTTCTCAATCTCGATCCGCACGACGTCGCCCGCCCGCAGCCAGCGCGGCGGCGTGCGCGCCGCGCCGATGCCGGCCGGCGTGCCCGTGGCGATGATGTCACCCGGTTCCAGTGTCATCACCTGGCTCATATCGGCGATCAGGTGGGCGACGGAGAAGATCATGAGGCTGGTATGCCCTTCCTGCAGCACCTCGTCGCCGATGATGGTGCGCAGCGCAAGATTCTGTACGTCCGGGATCTCGTCGGCAGTCACCAGCGCCGGCCCCATTGGGCAGAAGGTGTCCGGCGTCTTGCCGATCACCCACTGGCTGGTGCGCATCTGCCAGTCGCGGGCGCTGACGTCGTTGAGCGGCATATAGCCGGCCACGTAGTCCAGCGCGCTCGTCCTCGGGGATATTACGTCCACGGCGGCCGATGACGACGGCCAGCTCGCCTTCATAGTCCGGCTGCTCAACCGCACGCGGGAATACGATCGTCTCGCCGGGGCCAATCACCGAATTGGCAAACTTGGCGAAGATGATGGGGAACGGCGGTGCGCCGGCGTTGGATTCCTGCGCATGCGCAAGGTAGTTCTGGCCGATGCAGATGATCTTGCCGGGCCGGGGAATCGGCGCCTTGAGCTGCACCGCGGCCAGCTCGAAGCCCTGGTCGGGCGCAGCCGCAGCCAGCGCCTGCCGTGCCAAGGTCCAGCGCCTCTGGGCCGGCTTCGAGAAAGGCAAGCATGTCGGCCGGCAGGCGTGGTTCCAGCTGATTCAGATCGTATACTCGCTCCGTGCCGTCGGGGCCCGACAGCGCGCCAAGACGCTGTTGCCCGGCAGTAAACGTTATCAGCCTCATTCCCGCCTCTCTTCTGTTGTCGCAAACCTGGTAAAACAGAACGAAGTACAGCTATTGCTACCCTCGGCGCTATCCTGCCCGTCGTGTCTGACTCACGTCGACAGACGGCGGTCCATAGCTCTTGCTCACAAGTTCATAGGCGACCAACATGTGCTGCTCGATTACTTCGAGCGCCAACTGCGTGTCGCCGGTTCTGATTGCATCCACGATGCCCTGGTGGCCGTTTACGGCAACGTCCTGGAAATCCGCACTGGCCACGTTGCGGCTGAGCATAATCACGTACACCTGCGGGCGCAGGGTAGCCCAGGTGTTGATCAGGCGCTGATGCCGGCTGGCCTGGTAGATCACATCATGAAAACGAAGGTCGAGCTCCGCCGCTTCTTTCTCGCTAATGCCCTGGGCGATCGTTGCAGCCATGGTGTCGACCACGGCCTGCAGCGCATCCAGGTCCTGCGGCGTTGCCCGCTTGCAGGCATATTCGACGGCCAACCGCTCCAGGGTCCGGCGCAGGCTGAAGACCTCGTCCAGATCCTCGCGCGAGAGCCGGGCGACGCTGGCCCGGCCCGTGCGGCCGACGACAATCAATCCTTCGCGTTCGAGGCGCGCCAGCGCCTCGCGCACGGGACCACGGCTGACGCCCATCAGCTCGCCCAGCATGGCTTCGCTCAGGCGCGCCTCGGGCGCCAACTGGCCCGACAAGATCGCATTGCGCACACGCTCGGCCACGTCGTCAGCCAAGGTGGGCTTTGGCGGGAAGCGACAAGGCTTGTGCCAGTTCGTGGTTGCGCACAGTCTGTTTCCTGCTGACTCGGTAAATTGGGCCACTGCAAACAAAGGGAGCAAACTGCGCAAACGGTAAACGGTTAACCGTTTACCGTTGCATCGCAATCGTAGCATGGCCCGGCCTCCTTTGTCAAGAGGATCTTTGTACCCACTTGGATTTATCAGCATTAATATGTGCCGATTTCCAGCCCGCGCTCGACAAAAAACCTGTAGGTGGCATACTCCACCAAGGGCGACACGCTGTGATCCACCTGGAGAACATAGCCGCTGCCCGCCATCGCCTCCGGCAGCTTCTGCCGCAGCTCAGCCTCGACGGCCTGGCAGTCGTTGGTCTCCAGCACACGCTCGTCCATGCCGCCGATCAGCGCAATCCGGTCGCCGTAACACTGCTTCATGCCTGAGCAAATCCATCCCAGCCTTTACTTCGATCGGCTGGAGGCAGTCGATGCCTGCCTCGATCAAGTGGGGGATCAGTGCCTCCACATAGCCGTCGCAGTGCAGGACGACCGGCAGCCCATGACTGTGGGCAAATGCAAACAGCTTCTTGTGGGCCGGGAAAGATCTGCGTCTTGTACATGGCCGGCGACATAAAGGGCCGCTGCTTGAAACCCAGGTCTTCCCAGACCCACAGCGCATCGGGCAGCCCCTCGCGCGCCCATAAGATTTCCAGCAGGCGCACGGCAACCGTGGCATATAGATCGGCCATCTCCTGGACCCATTCGCCGTCAAGCCCCATGCCGAGCAGCAAGTTTTCGTGGCCGCACATGGGCGACATCTGGTCGAAAGGCCCAACGACGCCGCCGGCCATGAACAACTCCTCGGCGATGCACTTGGTCCGCAGCGACCGGTAGGCGGCGAAGTCGAGCCGCCGCTCATAGGTGCTCTCGTCGACTAGATGCGGGCGAATATGCTCCTCCCAACTGCGGCGGTCATGGACGGCAAAGCCGACATGTTCCGGCGCGCCCGACACCTGCTTGTTCCAGCGCAGCAAGGCGCCATTGCCGTTACGGGTGAGTTTGACCGTCTCTGTCTCCTCCACGATCTCTTCACGCGCATCGACGTCGGCGATGAGGTTGACGACGTTGTAGTTGGCCGGCGTGATCTCTCCGCCGGTGCGCCGCAAGTCGAGCCCGAAGTGATCGCTCACCATCGCCCGGCGCTGCAAAATGGCCCTCGGCCGCCCACTTCTGGGCGGTTTCACGCCAGTAGACCTCAAACAGGCCGATCCGATCCACCGGCTGATGTTTCAGAATCCGGCCGATACGTTCCTTGCTGCTGAGCGTCATGAGTTCGCCTCCCACTTAGGCATGGGCTTCCACCAAGATTAACTCCGATGTGAGTGCTCCTTCGAGGCGAATCGCAAGTCCCTGCTTCACCAAGGTGAAGCCATCGACCTCACAGCTCTGCGCGCTGTTGTCGAAGGTGACCCGGTAGCGCCGGCTGACGTCGAGGCCGCGGAAACGCAGCAGATACTCGGCGGCCTGCGGCGATGACAGCTGGAAGACACCGGCGATGGCGCGGCTGCGATCGCCTGCCGCCAGTTCCAGCACACCCCAGCCTTGCGGTTCCGGGCCAACCACGCTCGGCGTGTGATGGTAGATGCGCCCCGTCGCCATAAACGGCCGCACGAAGTTCTTGTACAGATCGACCATGTGGCGCACGCGCTCCAGGTGGTGGGGATTCCAACTGCCGCCGATCGGATTGAAGATGCCCGAGCGTCGGACGCACAAAGAGCAGCAGGCGCGCCTGAAAGTCGACGTCGCCGGTGATATGCCCGTTCTGCCCGGCGATCAGGCGGTCGACATACTCGGGCGGCAGCGCCATCGTCATGCCGTTGGTGATGCTGAAGGCGCGCGGCGCGATCTGCCAGTCGGTCACCCAGGTATGGCTGAAGCGGCGACACCAGGCCGAGGTCGGTGCGACCGCCGCCGCCCGCGCAGTTCTCGAAGATCACGTCGGGAAACTTGGCCCGCAGCCGGTCGTAGACGGCGTAGAGCGCGTCATAGTAGCGCCAGTAGCTGTTCTCGACGAAGCCGTCGCGCACATGCTGCGCGCCGGGCCCGATCCCCGGCACGTTGTAGTCCAGACGGAAGAAGTCGAGCTCGTTCTCGTCGATCACGCGGCTGATCTGATCCTCCATCCACTGGGCGACGGCGGGCTGGTCAGGTCGAGCAGATTGCCCAGCGGCGTCACCTTGTCATAGGCCGTGGCCAGCCACTCGGGATGCTCCTGCAAGCATCTGGCTCTCGTTGCCGATGCGCTCGGCGTCCATCCACAGCCCCCAGAGCATCCCCTGCGCGTGGACACGCTCGCGGAACGGCTCCAGACCGCCGGGAAAGCGCTCGCGGTCCACATCCCAGTCGCCCACCGTATGCCACCAGTGGCTGTACGGCTTGGCGTACCAGCTGGCATCGATGAAAAAGACCTCGGCGCCCACGGCCGCCGCCGAATCGATCTGGTGGAAGACGTAATCGGTCGTGATCTCGATCTCGGGCCCAATGCCCGACTCCACCCAGCCGCCGCGGCCGCGCGGCTGCGGCATGAAGACGCTGCGCCGCATGTGGTCGTGCATGGCCTGTATGGCGGTGTCGAGGTCGCCAAAGGTGAGGCCCAGATGCAGTTCGGGCGTCACGATGCGTCTCGCCCGGCGCAATGACGCGCTGCGGCGCCGGGCCGTCCGGCCCGGCGCGAAAGAAGAGCCGGGCGGTCTGGTCGGTCGTCCCCAGGTCGGCGTCGAGATCAAACTCGAAGCAGTAGCCGCCGGACCACGCCAGCTGGCCGGTGAAGTGTTCGCCGGTGGCATTGTTGCGCAGCACGAACATGGGGTGGCGATGGCGGTCGCGGCGGTAGCGGCCGTTGACTCTGGAAGCCCGCGTTGGGCAGCGGCTGCCACTGGAAATCGCCTTCGTTGCCCCAGTGGCTGTTTTCCATGTAGCCAATGGAATAGAGGGCAGCGTCCTTAGTCGGGCAGGTGGAGCCGCCAGCGTGGGGTAGACGCCAGGACGCCGCTCCACGGGCAGGCCACGCTCAAGGCGGCCGGCTGCGTGCCGGTGTTGGTGACCTCCAGCCAGCGCGTAAACACCGCCGTGCCGTCGAGCAGCATGTGCACGACCACGGTCGACCGGCCGCACCGCATGGCGCAGCGTCACCGCCGTATGGAGGCCGCGCGCCTCCCGGACCTGTTCGAAGCTCACCCATTCCCAGTGGGACGCAAGCAGCTGGCCGTCGACTTCGAGCCAGAAGGACTGCGGCGTCGGATGCTTCGCCGGGTCCAGGCGCAGCCCTTCCTCCCAGGCGTTGACGTAGCCCGCGCCGTTCCAGGCACGCCCGACAAAACGGCCGTGAATCAACGACTCCTCATAAACGACCAGCGCAGAACGATAGCAGAGCGTCGGAAACGGCTCGTTCTGAAGTTGTACATCGGACCAGTCTGCGGATGGGATGGTCATGAAAATGCCTCACTCTGCGTGATTGTGCGTGAATGTTATGCCCTCACCGACCGCGAGCAGCCGCACCTCGCCCGTCGCCGCCCAGGCGCCGGTACGTATCGGCCAGCAGGTTGGGATCCAAGGTGGCCTGTTCGCCGGCGGCCTGAGTCCTTCCACAAAATGTGGTGCATGGGCATGAGCACCCTGGGCCTGATGTGCCAGGCCAGCAGCGCCGCCTCATGCGCGTTCATGTTGCCGCCGGTGCCGTTGATGACCGCCAGCATCACGTCGATGGGACGATCCTTGTCATACGCCAGCGCCCGCAGCCGCAGGTCGTACTCGGTGTCGCCCGTGTGATAGATCCGCAGCCCTTCGGTCTCGATCAGGAGCCCGATCGCATCGGGCACTTCCCAGCCCGGGATCCCCGCCAGGTGGCGCGCGGCGACGGCCGTGATGCGCACGTCACGAAAGGTGAATGTCTCGCCCTCGATGATGGCGTTTACCCGCTCGCCGGGCACGAGCCAGCCGAGCAGGCGCGACTGGCAGCTGGGCGGGCAGAGAAACTGCGTCGGGCTGCGCCGGGCCAGTTGGGGCAGCCCTTCGGGGTCGAGATGATCCTCATGCCAATGGGTGGCTATGACGAGATCCGGCTGCGGCCTCGCCGACCGGGACCGGCGGAGGCACGGCGCGCTCGATGCCAAAGATCTGAGCGACGCAGTTGCTGAAATAGGGATCCACATAGATCTGCGTCCCCTGCGAGGTCTTGAAGACAAAGCCCGTGCCGCTCAGCCACCAGGCCATGACGCTCCCTGGGCGCACTGCGGTGGCGGCGATAGTATCTGCCAGAGATGACATGAGATCCGGCTCCCTTCGCTAGGAAGTTGCTGGAAAATGACTTTAGCCTTTGGACATATCGATCCGGTGCTGCTCGTCGGAATACTCCATGTGCGCATCCGGGCGGTTGAGCACCTCTTCGCGCAGCGCCGCCCCCAGCCCCGGCTTGCCCGGCAGCCCGATCATGCCGTCGCTGATGGGGATGGGTTCGGTCATCACCTCGTTGTACCAGCCGTCGTAATAGGCCCGCACCGTCTCCACGATCTTGGCGTTCGGAATGTGCAGCATCAGGTGCGCCGCCGACCACAGCGCCACCGGCCCGATACAGTCGTGGCTGGTGATCGGCAGCAGGTACGTCTCCGCCATGTGGCAGATCTTGCGCGTCTCGCTGATGCCCCCGCACCAGGCCATGTCGGGCATGATGATGTCGGCGGCGTTCTTCTCGATCACCTCGCGGAAGCCAAACTTGGTGATCAGCCGCTCGCTCACGCACAGCGGGACCGAGGTCGCCTGCTTGAGCCGCGCGTACGACTCCACGTTGTCGGGCGGCATGATCTCCTCCAGCCACATCACGTCGTACGGCTCGAGCGCATGCGCGATCTTGATGGCGTCGGTCAGGCTCCAGCGCGCATGGCCCTCGATGCAGATCTCCATCCGGTCGCCCACCGTGCGCCGGATGTCCTCGACGTACGCGACGCCCTTCTTGAGATCCTCGTGGCTGAGATGATAGCCGACCGGGCCGACGGCCCCCACGCCCGCCCGCTGACCCCACCGGGCCGCCCAACGGCACGCCAAACTGGTCGAACGGCCAGATCTTCATCGCCTTGACGCCCTGGCTCGAGCAGTTCGGCTGCCAGTTCGCCGGCGTGTCCCGTGAACCAGCGCTGGAAGTCCTGGTGCTTGCCGTGGCCGACACAGGTGTTGTAGATCCAGATGCGGTCGCGGCAGCGCCCGCCCAGCAGGTTGTAGATGGGCTGGCCCGTATACTGCCCCAACAGGTCCCACAGCGCCACGTCCACGGCGCTGATGGCACGCGTTTCGCTGCCGCCATACCCGAAGAAGTTGACGGTGTAAAACATGTTCTGCCAGTGGCTCTCGATATCGAAAGCGCTGCGCCCCAGCAGCAGGTTGGCAAACACGTCGTGCACCATGGCGCTGATCGCGCGCGGCACGTAGAAGGTCTCGCCCAGCCCGACCAGCCCGTCGTCGGTGAAAATGCGCACCCAGGTCGTGTTGGGCTGCTCGTCCAGCCAGATGGTTTCCAGGCGCGTGATCTTCATCGTCATGTTGTACCTCGTTTGATGTTGTGGCGGCTTAACCCTTGACTGCGCCTGCTGTCAGACCCGAGACGATATAGCGCTGCATGAGCAGGTAGAACAAGACGGGCAGAATGGCGAAGACCAGGCCCGCCGCCATATACTGCTCGATCGGTGTAAAGCCCGTCCCCTTGAGCGTCGTCAACCCCACCGAAGCCGGCTGTAAATCAGCGCTCTGCAGCAAGATCACGGCATACAGATACTCGTTCCAGGCCGAGAAGAACGCCACCACCGCCACCGCCACCAGTCCCGGCGTCGACAGCGGCAGCACGATCCGCCACAGCACGTTGAGGTCGGTGCAGCCGTCGACGACCGCCGCGTCGAGCACCTCGTGCGGCACGGTGTCGAACACCCCCTTGAGAATCCAGATACAGACCGGCAGCGCAAACGCGGCATCGATCAAGGAGACGCCGGGCAGGCTGTCCACCAGGTTCAAGCTGCGATAGATCAGGTAGATAGGAATGACGATCAGCATCTCCGGCAGCATCTGCGTGATCAGCAGGAAGAAGCCAAAACTCGTCCGCCCATACCAGCGCAGGCTCGACAGCGCATACGCCCCCAACACCGACAGCGACGTGCAGATCAACATGGCCATCGTCGCCAGCAGGAAGGAGTTGCGCAGCCACAGTGCGATCGGATAGTTGGCAAACAGCTCGGCAAACTGGCGGAACTGGATCTCCTGCGGGAACAGCGACGGCGGGTAGTGCATCGTGTACTGGTTGGGCTGGAAGGTGCTGACCAGCATCCAGTAGATGGGGAAGAACGTCAGCAGCGAAACGGCGATGATGGCCCCATAGCGCACGATACTGCCCATGATCTTGCGCGGACTGCGCCGTGGCTGGCTGGTATAGCCTGTCGGGGCTGTCGGAGCTGGAGGATTGTTGCCTCATATTATGCGTTCTCCCGTGCCCGGCGCACCTGCAGGAAGATAAAGACGATGACAAACATCAGCGAGACGATGAAGCCCGACACGCCCAGGGCCGTCGCATAGGAATAGTCGTAGAAGCGAAATGCGGTGTTGTAGATGCGAATCACGATCGTCTCGGTCCACCCCGAGGGCCCACCGCCCGTCATCAGGTAGAGGATCGTGAACTGCTTGAACGAGAAGATCGAGGCCAGCACCACCAGCAGTTCCAGCGTCGTGCTGATGCTGGGAATCGTGATCCGCCGGAACAACTGCCAGCTGCCGGCGCCGTCCACCTTGCCGGCCTCGTAGATCTCCTGCGGCACCGACTGCAGCGCCGCCAGGATCACCAGGCTGTAGAAGGGGAAGACCTTCCACGACGTGATCAGCACCATCCACCCCATCGCCAGCGCCGGCACCTGCAGCCACTGCGGATTCTGGTCGACGCCGGGAATCCAGCGCACCAGCAGGTTGACGACGCCAAACTGCGGGCTGAGGATCCAGATAAAGATCATCGCCACCGGCACCTCGGGAAATGCCCACGGCAGCATCATCGTCGAACGCGCCGCCGACCGCCCGCGGAATGGGCGGTTGAAGAGCAGCGCCGTCACCAGCCCCGCCCCGATCGCCACCACGATGACCAGCAGCGTAAAGATCAGCGTGACCTGCACAACCTTCCAGAAGCTGGGGTCGCTGAACATGCGCACGTAGTTGTCGAAGCCCACCCACTCGACGGGCTGCGTGGACGCCAGCTGGATGTTCTGGAAGCTGCCCAGGAAGCCCTGGAGGATCGGGTAAACGATCAACACGAGTTCATAGAGGATGATCGGCAGCACGAGCAAATAGGGCAGCAAGCGGCGCCGCGAACGAGGCGTGCGCGCCCTGCGTGCCTGCTGTGCTCTGGTCCTCGCTGCCATATCGGATCCTGTGGAGTAGCCTGCTTCGTAACCCATCAGAGACTTGTAAACCTTTGCCCTGCGCGCAACGGCGTCTCACACTGTGCCTGCCAATGGCCGGCACAGTGTGAGACGCGCACAACCGAAATTGATGCCTACTCGATGCGGCCGGCCAGCTGTTCCGCCTGCGCCTGCGCCGCTGCCATGGCCTCCTCCACCGGCTTGTTGGCGTTGAGCACGTCGGAGAAGTTCGTGATCACGATCTGCCCGAACTCGCTGAAGTTGTAGAGGAAGTCGCCGACGATGTCGAAGGGGGTCACATAGTTCACGCCGTAATAGCCCGGCTTGAGCCAGTGCAGCTTGTCGAGGTACGCCGGATCCGCCGCCGACGGGATGGCAAAGATCACGTCTTCGCAGCCTTCGACCATGCGCCGGTAGTTGTCCGGCACGTACATGTACTTCACAAACTCGATGGCGGCATCCTTGACCGGCGACGACGCATTGACCATCATCGGGTGGATGCGGGCGAGCGACGTGTTGCTCTCCCACGGGATCGGCGCGCTGCGCAGCTCGGGATAGAGATCCGGGAAGTCCGGCTTCAACCCGCCGACGGCCGCCGAAACGATCAGCTCCTGGGCCACCGCACCCGTACCGAACAGGCGCTTGCCGGTCTGCGATGTCGGCGCCCTGCGGCATGGCACCGTCGTACATCTGCTTGAACAGCGTGAGACCCTTGATGATCGGCTCCGAGGTCAACAGCGGCGTCTTGCCCTCTGCCCACACGCCGTTATACGGCATGCACCACTCCTGCAGCGTGAACCAGAAATCCGAGGCCTCGTTGACCAGGTGGGGCGAGTAGAAGCCGTACTGCTGCTGGTCGCGGTTGGTCAGGGCCTTGCTGACGTCGATCCATTCCTCGGGCGTCTTGGCGGGGGTAATGTTGGCGTCCGTATAGCGCTTGTTGTTGTAGAGGATGCCAAAGGCGACCGTCACCATGTCGAGGCCGTAGAGCTTGCCGTCCTTGCGCATGGCATCGTGGGCCGAGCTCAGGTCGGTGATGTTGTTCTCCGTGATCACGTCGTCCAGCGGCGCCAGCAGATCGGACCGGATCAGGCGGGGTGCCAGCTCGGGCGTGGCCATGACGATGTCGCCGTCCAGCTTGCCCGACTGCACGCCCACGATCGTCTTGGTCGTGTAGGCGTCAAAGGGGATGTTCTCGGCCACGACCTCGATGTCGGGGTTCTTCTCGTTAAACTCCTTGATAAAGGCCAGCCAGGTCTCGCCGCGCTTGCCTTCCTCAAACCACCACGAAAGATAGCGCACCTTCTGCTTGGCCCCGGTGTTCACCGCCGCCGCAGCCGCGGGAGCAGCGCCGGGAGCGGCGGGGGCTGCGCAGGCGGCCAGGGCCAGGCCGGCGGCGCCCATGGCCGAGACTCTGAGGAAATCGCGTCGGCTGATGGACTGTTGACTGCGGGATGTCATAGGTTCTCCTTTGTACTTGTACGGCTGGCCTGTGAGTTTCCGGTGTGATGAACAAAATCGTGCTGCAGCCGTGCACCGGACCGACACGGCAAAGTCAATGCGCCTGCCTCCTCCTCTGGTGTAGGTGCATTGGGACGCGCTGCCAAGGTACCGCGCCGCTGGCGCATACCCTCCTGCTGACAAGCTCAGGCAAACAACTATCGGACTGCGCCCTTGGGCAGTTGCATCAATCTGGTCTTGTTGGGCGGAACTTGGGTTGCGTGTATACAGTATACCAGACCGCCGCGCTTGTCAAGAGGGATTTTTTGGAACTAGAATGCTCGCCCAATCCAACTCATCTTGCATCTCAGCCATATCCAGCTATTCCTGTGAACACAAAGATCTATAGCTCCACCTATAAAGATCAGCCGGCAGCTCACGGTCGAGTCCCGCAGGTGGTCGCCCAATTCCTGCCCCAGATCGGCGCCAAGCTCTGCTCCTGTTCTACAAGCCGGCGGCGCTTGAACTGCTGGTCCAGCGCCCCGGCGACCATTACCGGATCGCGCCCTACGACGGCGATTATGTCGAGCAGGGAGAATGTTCGGGATCTTGACGACATGTTCCCCACCATCGACCGCTGCTACTACGAGCGCTACCCCTGGCAGGGCACCCCCATCCCGGACCACGGCGAAGTGTGGAGCATTCCCTGGTCTGCCACCATCACAGGAGATCAGCTGCACATGGCCACCTATGGCGTCCGCTTCCCTTATCGCCTGGAGAAGTGGATCTCATTTTCCGACCCAGCAGCGCTCCGCATGGCGTTACCGGCTGACCAATCTCTCGCCCTATGCCTTTGACTTTATCTGGGCCGCCCATCCGATGTTTGTTCTGGAGGAAGGCGCTGTACTGCGCCTCCCGGACGGGGTCGATAAGATTGTGACGGCGTTCAGCACCTCTGGCCGGCTGGGGCAGCTACGGGGATGAACACCCATGGCCGCTGGCGAACCTCGCCGATGGCACGCAGCGCGATCTCCGGCAGATCGGGCCGAAGAGCACGCAGTGATGCCGAGAAGTACTATGTCAAAGGCAAGCTGCCCGCTGGATGGTGCGAGCTGACATATCCCCAGAGTAAGCTGACCCTGCGCCTGGAATTTCCGGTGGAACAGGTGCCTTACCTGGGCGTGCTGCCAAATGAAGGCGGCTGGCAGGATTTATACAACATTTTTCTGGAGCCTGCAACCGGGCCGCTGGACCGCCTGGACGTGGCGCGCCTGCATGGGCAGCACAGCACGGTCGCAGGCGGCAGCGTCTACGAATGGCATCTCACGCTCAGGCTTGTCACCCGAGCAGCTATCTCCGGCTGACACACCGCTAGTTCGTCTTGCGTTCACCCGACGCCGGCTGGTACGGCAGTGCCATCTTCGCCGTCAACCCGCCGTCGAGGAAGATGACCTGCCCGGTCAGGAACTCCGCCGCATCCGACACCATGTAGGCCGCCGCATACCCCACGTCGGCCGGCAGGCCCACGCGGCCCCAGGGCACCAGCGAATCGCCAACCTCACGCGTGTAGCCGGAACCGCCGGAGAAATAGCTGGGCACCTCGATCGACCCGGGCGCCAGCACGTTGACCCGGATATGCTTCGTAGTCAGCTCCACCGCCAGCTCCCGGCTGAAGGAGTTGATAGCGCCCTTCGTCCCGGCGTAGATGGAGTGCCCGGGCAACCCCACGATGGCGTGCACCGACGAGATGTTGACGATGCTGCCGCCTGCCCACGTCTCCCCAGGATGCCGCTCCGTATAGGTGCGGCCGCGCTCCAGCATGTACGGCACGGCCTGCTGCGCACAGAAAAACTGGCCGCGAATGTTGACGTGGTACAGGCGGTCAAACTGCTCGGGCGTCACGTCCAGGAAGTCGTAGGTCGCCGTGATGCCGGCGTTGCTGACCAGCCCATCCAGCCCACCCAGGAATGCTGCGGCCTGGTCCACCACCCGCCGGCAGTCCTCCACTTTCGAGAGGTCGCCCTGGAATGCCGCGGCCCGCCGGCCCGTAGCGACAATCTGCTCTACGGCTGCGTTTGCCCCCGCCGCACTCGACGAATAGTGCAGTGCCACATCGGCGCCCCGGCGCGCCAGTTCCAACGCCACCCCCTGGCCAATGCCCGTGCCGGCCCCCGTCACAAGCACCAGCTTGCCTTCAAGACTTGTCGGGTCCATCATGAGAGTTCCCTGCCTTTGGTGTTATTTGGTTTTGAAGATTTCAGGCAGGCCGCAACGGCCAACATCAACTCGCCGCGTCCTGCCAATATCGATCTGCAATCGAATACCCGCCGTCAACCGGCAGCGTCACGCCCGTCACAAAATCGGAGGCCGGCGAGGCCAGGAAGATCGCCGCGCCGACGAGGTCATCCGTGCGGCTCAACCGCCGGCCCGGCGTCTTGCGGCGGGCATGCTCCCCCAACGCCCCCCGCATGCGCTCGCGATTGAGATCCGTCTCGATCCAGCCGGGCAGCAGCGCGTTGACCTGGATGTTGTGCACCGCCAGCTCCACGGCCAGCCCGCGGGTCAGCCCCAGCATCCCCGTCTTGGCCGTGGCGTAGTGCAGAATATTGGGCGGACCATAGACCGAGTACATCGAGCCGATGTTGATGATCTTGCCGCCCTCGCCCTGCCGCGCCATCGCCCGCCCCGCCGCCTGCGCGCACAGAAACGCCCCCGTCAGGTGGGTTTCGATCACGGCGTCCCACCGTGCCCTGGGCATCTCCAGCACGTTTTCCAGCGACACGTTGCCGGCGTTGTTGACCAGGATGTGGACCGCACCGAAGCGCTCCACCACCTTGTCCACCGTGGCCCCGACCTCGCCCTCGTCGCGCACGTCCATGCTGCACACGAGCGCGTCAGGCCCCAGCTCAGCGCCGATCGCCGTGTTCTTTTCGGCGCTCCGCCCCGTCACGGCCACGTTTGCCCCGGCCGCCTGGAACGCCAGGGCGATTGCCCGGCCAATGCCGCCGTTGCCGCCCGTGACCAGCGCCGTCTTGCCTGCCAGCGAGAACAGCTGCTCGATCATATGTTCAGTCCACCGGCCAGATATGGTTGCCGCCCGCATTCAACGCCAGGTTGCCGCCGTCCACCGGCAGCAGGACACCCGTCACCGCACCCGCCGCCTGCGAGCACAGGAACACCGCCGGCCCGACGAAATCCTGCCGGCTCCAGCAGCCGGTTGAGCGGAATGCCCATCAGCAGCCGCTGCGTCAGCTTCTCGCTGAAGCGCGGGTCGCCCAGCAGCGCCTTCTTGAAAGCTGGGCGTGAGCACCTGGGCCGGCAGGATGGCGTTCACCCGGATCCCCTGCCCCGCATACTCGACCGCCAGTTCCTTGGTCATCTGCGCCACACCCGCCTTGGCCACGCTGTACGGGAAGTTGCCGCGTCCCAGCGCCGACACGCCGGCGATCGAGCCGATGTTGAGGATCGCGCCCCCACCCTGCGTGAGCATGCGCCGGATCGCCTGCTGCGCGCACAGGAAATACCCGGTCAGGCTCACCGCCAGGGTCTTGTGCCACGCCTCCAGCGTCAATTCGTCCGGATGCACACGGCTGGGAAACGCATACGGCACGTTGACATGGATGTCGACCCGCCCAAAGGCGCCGTCGACGGCCGCAAAGAGCGCCGCCACCTGCTCTGGGCTGCTGACGTCGCAGACCGCCACCTCCGCCTGCCGCCCCAGCTGCCGGATCTCGGCCGCCGTCGCATTGGCGCCTGCCTCGTCGATGTCGGACACAAAGACGTCGGCGCCGTTCTCGGCAAAGCCCAGCGCAATGGCATGGCCGATGCCGCCGTCGGCCCCCGCGCCCGTCACGACCGCAACCTTGCCGCTCAGGTCAAACAGGTTTGACGCCATTACGCCACCCCCCACGCAAACTTGGAGAGGACGACGGGGCCGAAGCGGTGACATGCACCATCTTCTCGGACCGAGCGCCAAAGGTGCCCTCTGGACCCTGGTAGACGCCCGGCTCGACGCTGAACACCATGCCCACCTCGATGGACGGTCTGGTCGTAGACCACCAGCCGCGGCGGCTCGTTGACGGTCACGCCGATCTGGTGCCCGGCGTAGTGGGCGGGTTCCAGGCCATGCGACCGGAAGGCGCGCTCTGCCGCGCTCCAGGCATCGCACGCCCGCGCCCCGGGACGCAGTGCCGCCATGGCTGCATCACAGGCGTCCTGCGATGCCTTGGCATAGCGCCGCTGCTCGGCTGTCGGCGTCACGCCGCCGATCACGTGCGTGTTGGTGCAGTCTGACCAGTAGCCGTCGATGCGCTGGCTGATGTCCATGAGCGCCGCATCGCCCGGCTGCGTGATACGCTTGCGGGGGCCGTTGGGATACTCCACGGTGCGCGTCCGCTCGCCGGTCACCAGTTCGCCGACCACCGGCACCTCGTGTCCGGCGGTCTCAAACATGCGCGCCGTGATCTCGGCCCACATGTCGAACTCGTCCTGCCCCGCCGTCTGCGCCAGGCGCGCCAGGGTGTTGTGGCCGACGTCGGCGACGTGCGACGCCCGCTTGAGCAGCTCGATCTCGCGCGCCGTCTTGATGGCCCGCGCCTCCAGCAGCGCCGGCCCCGCCTCGACCAACTTCAGGTCCGGGAACTCCTCCTGGATCAGGCGCGCCACTGCAAACGGTAGCGTGCGCGCCTGGATTCCCAGCGTGCCACGCCCGCCGCGCAAGCCCCGCCCCAGCCAGCGCGCCACGGATGGCGGCCAGGTACGACGCCGCCGAATCCAGCCGCATGGAGATGTGTAAACGAATCATACGTGACGAGTTCGTCCAGCCGCGACTCCTGCCGCGCCTTGCCGCCTTGGCCGTCTGGACACGACGAGCCAGCTGTGCGCGTCGCCCACTGGTGCAGAGCGCCAGCGGGATCCCGTAGGCGAACTCGCTGCCGGCCCCGATCGGGATCGGCACTTCAAAACCGCTGACATAGGTCACGTCGGCGAGAGATGAAAGCAGCACAGCATCCATGCCTGCCCGGGCACAGGCATCATCTGCCCGGCCCCATTCTTCGTTGCTGCCGATCGGCATTGCAGCCTCCCTATCTATCCAAGATTTATTCAAACATCCAGAGCGACGGCTCTTCGACATACTCACGGACCAGGTTCAGGAAGCGCGCCGCCGCTGCCCCGTCGGCCACACGGTGGTCGAAGGTCAGGCTGAGCGCCATCACCTTGCGCGGCACCACCTGGTCGTCTACCACCCACGGCCGCGCCATGATGCGCCCGACCCCGAGAATGGCCGCCTGCGGCAGGTTGATGATCGGCGTAAAGGCGTCGACCCCAAACATCCCCAGGTTGGTAATCGAGAAGGTGCCGCCCTGCATTTCCTCCGCCCGCAGCTGGCGTGCCTGAGCCCGGGCGATGAGATCGCGGGTGGCGGCGGCGATCTGCCCCACGCTGCGCGCCTGGGCGTCACGCACCACCGGCACGACCAGGCCATCCGTCCACATCCACCGCCAGCCCCATATGCACCGCCCGCCACTGCAGAATGTTCTCCTCCTGCCAGGTAGCGTTCAGCGCCCGATGCTGCTGGAGGGCCACGGCCGTGAGCTTGATCAGAAGGTCGTTGTAGCTCGGCACGAGCCGTCCACGCGGCTCCAGTGCGCTGCGCAGCTGGTCGCGCAGGGCCACCAGCGCCGTGGCGTCCGCCTCGGTCGTCAACGTCACCGGGGCCGTATCGTGTGCGCTGCCCACCATGCGCTGGGCGATCAGGCGGCGCACCCGCGACACCGGCACTGCATCATATTCGCCGGCGGGCAGAGCCAGGCGCAGCGGCTGGTGCCGGCTCGGGGGCAGGTACCGCAGGCGCCTGCTGCGCCCGGATGGCCGCTTCCACGTCGCTGCGCTGGATGCGTGCGCCGGGTCCCGTGGGGCTGACGGCGGCCAGGTTGATGCCCGCATCCTGCGCCACGCGCTGCGCCACGGGCGTCGCACGGACCGGCGCCCGCAGACCGCAGTTCTGCCGCCTGGGTCAGCAGCTGCCTGCGCAGCGGCTCGTACGTCCCGCTCGACGATGCGCCCGGTGCGGCCGCTGCCCTGCAGCTGTGTCCAATCGATCCCCAGTTCCCCCGCAACACGGCGGGCACGCGGGCTGATCGCCGGCATCGCATCGCTCCCGTTCGCCGCTGCAGCCGCCGTGGCGCAGGTGTAGACTCCGCCACCGTGCTCACGCCGCTGCTTGCGTCCTGCGGCACAGCGGCCACCTGGCTGCTCGGCGCAGCAAACGGCAGCTCCTCGCCCTCCTGCACCAGGTAGCCCAGCACGGCGCCGACAACCACTACGTCCCCCGGCTGGGGCGCGTCGGGCGGAATGCGCAGAATCCCGCTTTCAAACGTTTCGACTTCTTGGATCGCCTTGTCGCCTTCGACCGTAAACAGCAGGTCGCCGGGACTGACCCGTTCGCCATCCGCCTTGAGCCAGGCGCCAAAGACGCCTTCCTCCATGGTCCAGCCCAGGCGAGGCATCACAATTGAATAGGCCATACGCTTGCCTGCCCCTTTACTCTGCCATCAGCTCTTGGACGGCCTGCACGATGCCCGCCACGTTGGGCACGATGGCCGCCTCCAGCGTGGGGCTGTACGGCGTCGGCGCGTAGGCGCCGTTAAGCCGGCGGATCGGGGCATCCAGATCGTCAAAGCCACGATCGACCACCTGGGCCGTGATCTCCGCGCCGATCCCGCACGGCTGGAAGGTCTCGTCGACGATCAGCAGCCGGCCTGTCTTGTGGACGGAGGCCAGGATCGTGTCGACGTCGAGCGGGTTGACCGTGCGCGGATCGATCACCTCGACGTCGACACCCGCCTGCGCCAGCTCGTCGCATGCCTGCAGCGTCTTGACCACCATCCCGCCCACGGCCACCACGGTGCAGTCCCGCCCCTCCCGCGCCACCCGCGCCTGGCCAAAGGGGATCGTGTATTCCTCCTCCGGCACCGGGCCCTTGCGAAACAGGATGGACTTGTGCTCCAGGAAAAGCACCGGGTCGTTGCTGACCAGCGCGCGTCGCAAACAGACCCTTGGCGTCGTAGGGGTTGGTGGGCACGACGACGCGCAGGCCGGGGATGTTGACGAAGTGCGGGAAGTAGCTGCCCGAGTGGTGCGTGGCCGCCGAATTGCCGATGCCGATGCAGCCGCGCAAGATGAGCGGCATCTTGAGCCGCCCGCTGCTCATGTACTGCATCTTGGCGATCTGGTTGATGATCTCGCCGATGGCGTCGAGGATGAAGTCGACGAACATGAAGTCGACGATCGGCCGGCTGCCGGTCATCGCCGCGCCCGCGCACATGCCGACAAAGCCGCGCTCGCTGATCGGCGTGTCGCGCAGCCGCTCGGGGCCGTAAATGTCGTAGAGGCCGCTGGTCGTGTTGAAGTTGCCGCCGCGCGGGCCGATGCCCTCGCCGACGACGAAGATGGTGGCGTCCCGGGCCATAGCAGCGGCCAAGGCCTCGCGCGTCGCGTCGATAAAGGTGATCTCGCGCATGATTGCTCCTCGTGCCGCCGGCTAAGCTGCTGCTGATTGATAATAGACATGGTCACAAGCCGTCGCGCCGTCGGGCCAGGGGCTGTTGCGGGCGAACTCCTCCGCCTCGACCACCAATGCCTGCACCTCGGCCTCGATGGCGTCCAGCTCTGCCGCCGCGGCCATGCCGGACTCGATCAGGTACGCGCGGTGGCGTGCGATCGGATCCCGGGCCTTCCAGCTGTCGACCTCCTCTTGCGATCCGATACCCCACGTCGCGCATGCCCTCGGCGTGGGCGCGCGTGCGATAGGTGTGGCACTCGATCAAGGTCGGCCCGCCGCCGGCCCGGGCGCGGGCAATGGCCTCGCCGGCCGTGCGATAGACGCCCAGCACGTCATTGCCGTCGATCGTCAGCCCGGGCATGCCGTAGGTTGCGCCGCGCTCGCCGACGTTGGGGTTGCCCGCCGCGTAGGCAAAGGCGACCTCGGTGGCGTACTGGTTGTTCTCGCAGACGAAGAGCACCGGCAGCTTCCAGATCGAGGCCAGGTTCAGCCCCTCGTGGAACGCCCCGTTGTTCACGGCGCCGTCGCCGAAGAAGGCCACCCCCACCCGGTCGGTCTTGAGCAGCTTGAACGAGTAGCCGGCGCCGGTCGCCTGCAGGATGCAGGGGCCGACGATGCCGCTGGTGCCCATCATGCCGATCTCGGGCGCGAAAAGATGCATGCTGCCGCCGCGCCCGCGCGAGCAGCCGGTGGCGCGCCCGAACAGCTCGGCGATCAGCTCGCGCGGCGGCACGCCCTTGGCCAGCGCATGCCCGTGCCCGCGATGCGTGCTGAAGACGGCGTCGTCGTCCCGCAGGTGCGCGCAGACGCCGGTGGCGATGGCCTCTTCGCCGACATAGGTGTGGCAGGCGCCGTGGATCAGCCCTTGTTGATGCGACTTCGCCAGCTGCTCCTCGGTGCGCCGGATCACCAGCATCTTCCGATAGAGCGACAGGAGCTGCGACTTGGTAATTGGTGGATCGGTTGCTGTGACCGTCTGTGTCATGGTACCTTCCTCTCTGTTCTGATGGCGGGTGCTATTGTTCGCTGTCCCGGCCGTTGCTTTGCATCAGGGTCTGGCGCAGCTGCTGCAGCTCCGCCCACGTCGTTGGAGGGATCGGAATCCCGTCACGACTGCGCTGTGCCTCCGCGATCCGCTCCGGTTCTCCCGGCAGCAGGACCCGTTCAAAACCCTGGGCCGGCTGCGAATTGGAGATACGCTCGCGCAAACGCACCCATCTGGCTGCGGAGCACGTCGCCGGGCACGAACCGTGCGGCATCGATGGCGAGCAGCATCGTGCCGTTGGCGCTGTCATAGCCGGGCAGCGACGAGATGCCGGCGCCGGACAGCAGCCCACCCAGCACCTCCACCATCAGGCCCAGGCCGTAGCCCTTGTGCCCGCCAAAGGGCAGCAGCGCACCGCCGTCGTAATAGGCGTCCGGCAGCTGCGACGGCTGCCCATTGCGATCCACGATCAGGCCGGGTGCGACCATTTCGCCCTTGGCACGTGCGACTCTCAGCTTCCCCTCCGCAACCCCCGACGTCGCAAAGTCCACCACGACCGGTGGCTGGTCCGGCCCGCCGGGCGCAGCGAACGCAAAGGGGTTCGTACCAAAGATGCGCTCGCGCCCGCCATAGGGCGCAACCCCCGGCCCGCAGTTGCAGACCGCGATGCCCGCCATACCGGCCTCAGCCATCAGGGCGACGTACTCCCCGATGCGCCCGATATGGACGCAGCGATCCACGGTCACGATCCCTACGCCATATTCGCGTGCCAGCGCAATGACGGTTTCCGTACCCAGGCGTGCGCCGACCGCACCCCAGCCCCAGCGGCCGTCCACGTGCGCCGTTGCGCCGCTGCGCCAGTCGACGCGAGGGACTGCCGCCGGTACGACCAATCCATCACGCACAAACTGCGTATAGGTGATCAGCCGCAGCACCCCGTGCGAATCGTGGCCCACCAGGTTGGCGCCGACCAGGTTGTTGCAGACTATCTCCGCAAAGTCCGGGGGAGTACCGAGCTTCTCCAACACGTCCAGCGTAAATGCGCGCAGCTCGCCAACAGAGAGCGTGGGCATAATGCATCTCCTGACTCTGCGTTCATGCCTGCCGTGTCTCCACCCGATTGACCGGTGCGCGCGGCGGCTCGTTGCACAGCACGCGCACCACCTCTTCGGCACCCCGGCGGCGTACGTCTACCTTGGCTTCTTCGGAATACCAGGCCATGTGCGGCGTGATGAGAATGCGCTCCTCATGCATCAGCGGGCTGTCCGCGGCCGGCGGCTCCACGCTGAGCACGTCGAGGGCGGCACCGGCAATCTGGCCCGACCGCACCGCCTCCAACAGGGCGTCCTCGTCGATCAACGGGCCGCGCGCCGTATTGACGAGATAGGCGCTGGATTTCATCTGCGCCAGTGCCTCGGCATTGATGAGGTGGCGGTTGTCGCGCGTCAGCGGCGAGTGCAGCGAAATATAGTCGGACTCGCGCAGCAGCGTGGGCAGATCCACCGCCCGCACCCCGGCCGCGGCGAGGGTGTCGGCCGTTGCATAGGGATCAAACGCGATCACCTCCAGCCCCAGCCCGCGTGCCTTGGCGGCCGTAGCCAGCCCGATGCGCCCGCAGCCGACCAGCCCCAGCACCTGGCCCTGCAGCCGCCGCACATAGACGCCGCTGCCGTCCCACTTGCCCGCCTGCGTCGACCGCAGCAGCGGCGCCAGGCCGCGCGCCTGCGCCAGCAGCAGCGTGATGGCATGGGTCGACACCTCGTCGATCGAGTAGTCGGGCACATAGGTAACCCACACGCCGTGCTGTGTCGCCGCCTCGATGTCAATGGCATCCAGGCCCGTGCCGACACGCGCGATCAGCTTGCAGCGTTCCATCGCCCGCGATAAGATCGGCCTTGACCGGCTGAATCGTGACCATCAATGCATCGGCCTGGCGCACGGCCTCTTTTGCCGCCGGTGTATCCGTGGCGCCGACGTGGATGACTTCCGCGTCGATGGTGCGCAGTATCTCTTTCTCGATCTCGATGTCGCCAAAGCCCGGATAGCCGATGACCACGGTTGGTTTCATAGCGCTGCGTCCCCTGGTGAATTGTTGGCCGGTTAGTCGATAGGTGGAACGTCCACGTCCTCAACCTGGCAGTAGGTCAGGATGCGTTCCTTGGCTGCCAGGATATGTTGTGTGATCTCGGCTTGGGCGGCGGCGACATCACCACTTTTCAGGATATTGATCATTTCGTCGTGCGAGTCGACATGGCGGGTGGCATTCTCCCGCGGGAGTGCGCTGGCGGCCTCGTACAGAAAACGGCTGAGGCGCGCGCGCAGGCCCGAAACGACCTCGATCAGGATCGAGTGATCGGCGATCTCCCACAGCGTGCGGTGAAAGGCATAGTCCTGCTCATACATGATATGGTAGTTGCCCTCACGCATGCCGGCGCGCATGGCCTCGACAATCTTGCGCAGGGCAGCCTCGTGTTCGGCGTTCCAGTTCGCGACGACACGCTCCACGACAAAGCGTTCGAGCACGACGCGCAGCGACGAGATCTCGTCGATTTCCTGGCGGGTGGGCAGGAAGACAAACGCTCCGCGGTGGGGCGATTTGCGCACCATGCCCTCGTCCACCAGCGTCTGGATCGCCTCGCGCACGGGCACCCGGCTGACGCCAAGCTGCTCGGCGATCTCCTGCTCGACAAGCCGGCTGCCCGGTGGAATGCCGCCGCTGCGGATCGCATCTCGCAACCGTTCGGCAACCTCGTCGCTGAGGGTGCGGGTTCTGAGCGGCTGAAACTCGGCCAATGTCATACCTGTTTACTCCTCTATCTTTGCGCCCTGTTCCATTGCGGCGAACAGCAGCGGATCGTACTCGGCCAGCGGCGCCTTGGCTGCACCTGGGGGTTGACGCGGTTGGCCGGATCCGGCCAGTACCCGCTCAGCACGGCCACCACGTTCTCGACCGATCCCCGCGCCACATCTTCCATCGCCTGGACTGACCCCGCAGCCACGTGCGGCGTCAGGACCACGTTGTCGAACGCCAACAGCGGATGGTCGGGCGGCGTTTCGACCCCGCCAAAGATGTCGATGCCCTCAAAGGTGTCGATGCCGGCCCCGCCCAGGTGGCCGTCGCGCAGCGCTGCCACCAGTGCTGGCTCGTCGACGAGCGCGCCGCGCGAGGTGTTGATCAGCAGCGCCCCCGGCTTCATTTTGTGCAGCATGGCGGCGTCGAAGAGGTGATAGGTTTCGGGGCTCAACGGCAGGTGCAGCGACACATAATCGCTTTCGGCGACCACCGTCGCCAGGTCGGTGAGTTCGACCCCGATCTCCGCCGCCTCGGCCTGCGCTGCAGCCAGGTTGCGCCGTGTGGCGATCACCCGCATGCCAAATCCCCGCGCCCGCCGGGCCATCGCCTGCGCCGAATTGCCGAAACCCACCAGGCCCAGCACGCGCCCCGGCAGCCGCTGGTTGGTGCGCATCAGGTCGTGAGCATAGCGGAACGTCCCCGCCTCCATGGCCTTGCGCATCTGCGGCAGCTTGCGCACCAGTGCCAGCAGCATGGCCATGGCATGATCCGCCTGCTCTTCGACGCAAAAGTAGGGGACGTTGGTGACCAGGATCCCGTGCACAGTAGCCTTCGCCACGTCAATCTTATCCGTGCCGGTGCCCATGCGCGAGATCACCCGGCAGCGTGCCATCGCCTCAATCACGGCGGCCGGCAGCGACACCGACACGGCAAACACGGCGTCGGCCTGGGCCACGTGCGGTATAATCTCCGCGGGCGTGCGGGCCTCGACCAGCTTGGGTGTGAGGCCAAACCGGGCATACTGCTCAGCTTCGTACGCGGTAACAGGGTGCTGTTCCGCATTGAGGCGCACGATCCGAGCCTCTACGAGTGGGGTCCCATCGCCTCATGACAAGCGCTCTCCGGAAACGCACCAGCTGCCGTCGGCACGCAAAGCCTAGCCGTCGCCACAACGTGCGTGCGCACGGTGGCGTCGGGCCGAACCTCTCTAAAACGTTTGTAGGGTGCCCGTATACAGTATACTATATGTTGGTGCTTGTCAATATGCGGTTTTTCCTGCGGGTGCATGTTACGTTCGGGGCACGCACGGTTCGTAGGGGCCCAAGGTCCGGCGCAATGAAGGCCCAATCGCGGCGAGCTTCCCCTTCGCCGGACCTTGTGCCCGCCTGCCTTGCAGACGGCTCCGCGTGCGCCCCACGTGCTAGACTGACGTCAGAAATGTGGGAGCAACGGCTATGTATATCACAATTGACCCAACAGATCCTATCCAGATCGACGAGCTTGCCCGTTTAACCTACGACGCCTTCAAAACGCATGCCCCCGACTGGCTGCCCGCTGCAGCCGACGCCAGGCGGCGGGTGCTGCAGGCGACTGGTGCTGACCGGATCAACCGCGTGCTTTTGAACTCGGACGCAAAACCGCGCGGCTGGATCGGCGTGACCCCCATCAACCACGGCAGAATCTGGGAAATTCACCCTTTGGCCGTTGCGCCCGCCGAGCAGGGCAACGGTTACGGCAGCATGCTCGTGCGCGAAATTGAGCGGCTTGCCCAATTGCGTGGCGTGCTCGGTTTGCTGGTGGGCACCAGCGATGAAACCGGTGCAACACCGCTGTACGGAGTCGACCTCTACCAGAACCCTTGTGGGCTGCTCAACAGGCTCACCGGCACTGAGCAGCATGCGGTGACTTTCTGGAGAAAGATAGGCTTTACGATAGTCGGCGTTGTGCCGGATGCTGAGGGCCGCGGCCGGCCAGGCATCACGCTCGCCAAGCGCGTTGGCTAGGCAAGATGCCCAAGTCACAATTCATCCAGCAGTGCCTTCGCCTCCAGCAGGTCCACTGTGTCAAAGCCCTCCGTGAACCAGCTGTAGATTTCCCCCAGCACCTGCCGCGCCTCCACTTGCTTACTGTGTCCCTGCCACAGGCGCGCCAGGCTGGTGGTAGCCCGTAGTTCAAGAGTTTTCGCCCCCTGCCCACGTGCCGTGATGATAGCGCGTTGGTAGCAAGCTTCCACATCTGCAGCAGAGAAAGAGAGCGCTTGGAGGAAATCCCCTTGTAACTTGAGCAGATGCGCGTTCCAAAAGCAGTTGCCGGTTTGCTCGGCATCTGTCAGGGCTGTTGTGACTTCGTCCAGCGCCTCTTCCCATTCCCCCGCCCGCGCCAATGTCTCAGCGAACAAGGAGCGGTTATAGGGCTCAAGATCGCGGATACCGCGCTGGCGTTCGTCCTCTCTGCCCATGCGAACTAAGGACAGACCCTGTTGGACATCTCCTTGCTGCGCCAGCGCCCACCCTAGTAACATCCGTCCCCACATGGCGAACCAGGGATAATCATTCTCTATGCAGAACGCCATTAGCTCCTCGCCTAGCATTTGCGCCGTCGACACCGCACGCAACGAAGAGTAAAACATTCCAGCAAAGCCTAGACCGGCAGTGCGGCGTCCGAAGTCTCCTTGTCGGGGCATGACGGCGACCAGTTCTCGACCATAGGCAAGCGCCCGATCTGGAAAACCCAACAGCCAGATACTGTGAGTCATAAAGAGGAACGTTCTGGAGTCTACACTGCCTCCCAACCATGTATAGGCAAGTTCCGCCGGTGTCGAGACAAAGGTTGAATGTCGATGGAACGCTGCAAGGGCTTGGGCAAATTCGCCAAAGTGGTAGAGCGTCGTCCCATAGTGGGCAAACTCGTGAGCGAGCAACTGGCTGTCGTCAGTCTGTTGTGCCAAGGACAATGCGAGTTCTCCCAAAGCTCGTGCTTGGTGCCATTGGCCCCGCATACCGCAAACAACAGTTAAAGGAGCTAGTACTCGACACCGATACTGAACATTGCCTGCTTGCGCTGCCAGATCGGCCGCCTTCTGCCACGCCGTAATAGCCGATATATCACCCCAATCCCGAACCGTACCGCAGGCGAACCCCAGATCAAGCCACAGGTCAATCTCTGTTGCGGCAGTTACGCTGTTCGCAGGCAGCCTCGGTATAGTCTCGATAGCCTTTTGCAGGTAGTCGATCTCTTCATTATGAGCATAGAGCTGCTTTGCCACCTCAGCTGCCCGACAATACCAGGCGAATGCGTCCCCCCAGGCGCCTGCGTGCTGATAATGCGCCCCCAACTCACCGGCGATGATATCCAACTCATCCGCATGCAGCTTCTCCAGCGCCTGCGCCACACGGCGATGCAGGTGTTCACGCTTAACCGGGCTGCACATGGCATACGCCACGTCGCGGATGCGGTCGTGTGTGAAATCGTAGCGGCCTCCCCCCTGCTCACCCACGATGCGCCGCTGCCACAGCTCGTCCAGTCCAGCCACGACCGCCTCTTCGTGCTCCCGGCTCGCCTCCGCCAGCAGCGGCAGCGTGAAGGCGCGGCCGATGGTGGCCGCCACCTGCGCCAGCAAACGTGTGGTTGAGGAAAGCTGTGCCAGCCGCGCCTCGATCACCGCATACACCTTGGGCGGCAGACCCACAACCGATTGGGGGCCTGCCGGCACCCCGGTGTGCAGGCTTGCCTCTCCAGTCGGCTGCGCGTTGCTCCCTCCGGCACGCACCGTCTCGACGACAAACAGCGGGTTGCCGGCAGTGGCCTGGTACAGGCGGGTTGCCGCTCCGCTGTCGAGCGCCTCCTCGCTCACTTCTGCCGCTAAGGCAGTCGTCGCCTCAGCACTTAGGAATAACAGGTCGATGGCAGTCAGTCTCTCGGCGCGCAGCAGCGCGCGTCGCAGCTGGTGCAAGGCGTGATCCTCAGGGACCTCGTCGCTGCGTACCGTGCCCACCACGAGCAGGGGCGCCTGGGTCGCGGTCTCGACTAGGTACTGCAGGAAGGCCAGCGTCTCTGCGTCGCACCACTGCAGGTCGTCGAGCAGGAGCAGCAGGGGACGCGTCTCGGCCGTGAAGGCGTGGCGCAGCGCCTCGAAGAGCCGCTTCTGCTGCCAGCGCTCGGTCAGCGGCTCGGGTGCAGACAAGTCAGGGTGTGCGATGAGCAGCTCCGGCAGCAGGCGGGCCAGCTCACTGAGCCAGACTTTGTCGACGATAGCCAACCTCGCCTGTAGCGGCGGCGTGCGCAGCCACTCCGCCAGCGGCGCATAGGCCAGCCGCCCCTCCAGCGCATAGGCGCGGGCCCGCGCCGTGACATGCCCCTGGCGCTGCACCTCAATGAGCAGTTCCTCTGCCAGGCGCGTCTTGCCGATGCCCGCCTCCCCGCCAATACATACCATGTACGCGCCCGACTCTACCATGCTGCTCCAGGCCGCACGCAAGGCCTGCCATTCCGGCCGCCTCCCCACCAGTGCGTACTCGACGACAGTCGTGGGTGGCTGTATGGACTGAGGAGACGCATCCGTCTGCAAGCAGTCGTGCGTGTAATTCGCGCGTCGCCTTATCCGGCTCGACTCCCAACTCCTCGGCCAACGCACGGCAGCACACCTCATACTGCAGCAGGGCAGCGTTGCGCTGCCCGCTTTGCGCCAGCCACGTCATCAACTGGCGGTGTGCCTCCTCGCGCCAGGGCTCCAGTTCCAGCAGCCGCCGCATGCAGGCGATCGCCTGCGCCAGGTCGCCCTACAGCCGCGTACCGGCCGGCCACCAACGACAGGCATTGCAGCATCGATTCGTGCAGCCGCTCGCGCTCCCCGAGCATCCACGTCTCAAATGCCGCCGCATCACGCACATAGAAGCCTTCCAGAAAGTCGGCACGATAGAGATCCAGTGCCGCCTGCAGCTGCTCGGTGTCCGCGGCACCAGGCTCGGCTGTGGCCGCAGCAAACTCCACCGCATCCAGCCAGTAGATGTCCGGTGAACGCATGCCGACGGTGTGGTAGTCGATGGCGACATAGGCAGCGAAGTGCCTGCGCAGCTGCTGGATCGCCTTGCGCAGATTCGCAGCGCGCCTCCACTTCGCTGTGTTCGCCCCACAACAAGCCGCGCCAGAGCGGCGCGCGTGTGCGTGCGTCCCGTCATTGCGAGATAGTAGAGCAGCGCCTGCGCCTTGGCCGGCAGGCGATCCGCAACGTCAATGCCGTCGCACTTGATGTGCGGTGCACCGAGCAGATGCATGCGAAGCTTGGCGCGGTGGTCCGTACCCACGGTAAACCCCTAACCTCCGGCGTGTAACCCTGAATTCACGTTCGGGTCACGTCTTGCGGGCCAACTTTCACGTTTTTCCGATCCATTGTCACGTTTTGCGCACGCCCCGTGTGCAAGACTAGCCGCTACAAACGAGGCATACGGCTAGAACGTCGACAACTGATGGGAAGCAGATGGCGCGGTATTGAGGATGGTGCCGGACCGCTATTCTAGTCTACCCGCCGGCTCTTTTCAAGTTGTCGCATTCATCTCCCCGTCCACCATTGCCGGAGGTCCGAAATGAACACCAACGCATGGCACAGCAGTCTGGAGTGGAGCGTTCTGGAAATCGATGAGGATGAGTGGGCACAGCGCACGGATGGCGTGGGACCAGCCTCTGCGGGTGACACTCCCTCGACTCATACTAGCGTGCCACAAACACACGGCAATGGACTTCACAATAGCCCTCCAAGTAATCCAATGGAGCGGTACGGGTATCTGGGGCAGCGCCTGAAGCTTATCGCCGCTGTACTTCTTCTGACCCTTGTGATCTACAAGATCTGGCACTCTGCGCAGCTAGGCGTCGCCAAGATGCAGCAGGACGTCGCTAATGTCGTCAAGCTGGATGCGGCCAAGGCGCGTGCTGCACAGCAGCAGCTGGCCGAACAGGCGGCAGTCGAGGCCGTCGAGTTCTTCGACGGCCTGGCAGTGGCCCAGGTGGTGATCACCCGGACGTGGTCCTCCGGCCAGGTATTTGTACAACACCAGACCCAATTCTTCGAACAGACGGCGCAGGGCTGGCGGCGCACAGAGCCGGCGGCTGCCTTTTGGGGTCAGCCCCAGGTGATGGACACACCCAACCTGCATTTTGTCTTCCGCCGCTTGGACCGCGCCGCAGCCGAGCAGTTGGCACCGGGTGCCGAGGCGCTCTACGTCGCCCTTCGTCGGGCCACCGGCCAGTCGCTGGCGCCGGACGGCGGTCGTCTCACGATCGAGATTGTGCCGGAACAAGTGCCGGCACACGCCAACTTCGTCAACGGCAGCGTCCGGCTGCCGTCGCCCTACCTGTTCGACCTCGCCTTTGGTTACACGTCTGAGGAGCTGCTCGCCAGCCTGCTGCGCAAGACGCTTGCCGACCAGATGCTGGATAGGCAACTCCACGCCACTGCGCTCAAGCCGCAGTGGCAGCCAATTGTGGTTGCGTTGGGCATGTGGCTCACGGACAGTGATGCGTTACCGCTGGCGGCACCGCACATCCACACAGCCTATCAAACGCTGGTCGGCTCCTCTCACGTCTCTGGCCTGCGCCAACTTCTCGGCTGCGGCCCCTGTACAGACTCAACAGCAAAGCAAACCTCAAATGTGTACTATCCCGGCGCAGTAGCCGCGGAAGAGCGGCAAGCTGCATCCGCAATCAATCTGATCGATTTCGTCGTCGCAACCTACGGTATCGACGTTCTGCCCGAGCTGTTGCAAGGCTTTGGCCACCATGAAGACTGGGAAACGCTTATCCCTGCCGTGCTCGATACCAACGCCGCCGAGTTGGAAGCTGCCTGGCACGGCAGTGCCCAAACAAGCCCATGACGCCATGCAGGATCTATTTCACACAAGGAGTTGACCATGAACCTCAAGTCACCAATGACAATTCTGTTACTCGTCTGCCTGGCTGCGTTGTCAGCAGCCTGCCGGCCAATCCAGCGCGAAGTGTCCGGCACTATGTCTGGGGAGGGGTCTGGCGATCAGCCCCCCGTCACGCAGGCGGAACCGGCGGCAGGCCAGGCCGGCGCTGGCACCGTGGCGCCGACCGACTCGGTCGACGTACAAATCGAGAATGCCATGAGCGCTGCCCCGCTGGTCATCGCCGGCGAGGCCACAGTTCTTGGCTTCCCGCGCGAAGAAGGCGGCGACATGGTTGTCTTGCGCCAAGGAACCAACGGCTGGACATGCTATACGGACTGGCCGGTTTCACCCGGCAACGATCCCGCCTGTTACGACGCTGTGTGGGAAGCCTGGAATGCTGCTTATCATGTTGGGGAAAACCCGGAAATTGCGGCGCTTGGGATTGGCTTTATGCTGGCCGGTGGCTCTGACCCGAGCAACACGGATCCGATGGCCGTGGAACCAACTGCCGGTGACGAGTGGATCACGACGCCGCCCCATCTCATGATCGTAGTCCCCGACGGCCTCGACCCGGCGGTATTCACGACGGATCATCATTCAGGCTACCCATACATCATGTGGGAAGGCACGCCATACGAGCACCTCATGCTGCCCGTCGTACCCGCCGTTGCGCCGTCAAACGGGCCGCTCACCAGCGCTGCGTCAACTGACGAACAAATCCAGAACATGCGCAGCGCCGCCCCGGCAGCGGTAGTGGACAACGCTACGCTGATGGGCTACCCCACCGAGGAAGGCGGCGGCCCGGTCGTCCTGCAGGAAGGCAGCAACGGCTGGATCTGTTTCCCCGACCGCCTGGTATCGCCCGGCAACGATCCGTTCTGCGACGATGCCATCGCAGACAAAGGCTTCACGACAGGTACGACACGCAGCGTGGCACAGCTGGGGCTCTCGTATATGCTCGCGGGCGGCAGCGACGCCAGCAACACGGACCCCACGGCCGCCGTTCCCGTCGAGGGTGAAGACTGGATCTCAACGCCGGCCCACGTCATGCTGCTCGCGCCGGGCGGCTTTGCAGCCGGCAGCTTCAGCACCGACCACGACTCGGGCGAGCCATACGTCATGTTTCAAGGAACAGACTCCGAACACCTGATGGTGCCGGTCACGGATGTGCCCGCAGGGCACAACCACGCAAGCCACTGACGTCTGCTACTGGCGCTGCGCCAGGTCGATCATCGCCGCCACCTGCTTGATGACGGCCTGGGCGCGCTTCTCCTGCTCGCCCAGCGTCGTCAGCCAGCGGTCGGCCACGGTCTGGATGTCCTCATTCTCGCCGGGCGTATCGAGCGCCTCCCGCAGCAGCTCGATCTGCCCGGCGTCAAAGCGCAGCAGCATGCGCAAGATCGCCATCATGCTGTACCCGCCCTGCCGCAGCATCCGCACCACCCGCAGCCGCCCGATCTCCCGCGCCCCATACAGCCGGTACCCAGTATCGGCGTCGCGCGGCACCGTGAGCAGCCCATTGCGCTCCCAGTTGCGCAGCTGGTCTACCGTCACCCCCAGGTGGTCCGCCACCTGGGTGATCGTCATCGTCCGCCGGCTCGTATCCAGCACCTGCCCGCGCGCCCACCGCTCCAGAAACTCGATGGCCGCTTCCGCCAGCGTCCGCTCGCGCCGCACATTCGCCAGGTACAGATAAGCCAGTTCCATCGCCATCCCCAGGTCGCCCGCCACCGCCGCCGCCACCAGGTCCAGCACCACCTGCTTGCCCCCCGGATACGGCCACTGCAGCGCCAGCCGCGCCAGCCGCATCTGCTCCAGGTGCGTGCGCGTATACAGCCGGTACCCCGTATCGCTGCGCGGCACCGGCGCGATAAAGCCCCATTCCTCGTAGAGCCGCACGGTATTCACGTGCACGTCTACGGCATCGGCAATATCATGGGTCTGGAGATACTTGCGCGCCATTGGGTACCCAATTATACACCATGGCGCTGCCGAAGCGCAGCCTACTGCCTCCACCACCCCAAACCACCCCCTCCGCTCCATCCACTTCGCCAGCTCCAACACCGGGACGATCGTAAACGCCAGCGCACCCACCAGCAGCCAGTCCGTCAGCGGCAGCGAGTACGTGCCAAACGCATCGTGCAGGAACGGCAGGTAGACGATCAACACCAGCAGCACCATCTCCCACAGCACCGCCAGGTTCAGCCACTTGTTGGCAAACGGCTTGTTCAGCACCGAATGCCGGTCCGAGCGGAAGTTGTAGGCCTTGAAGAACTGGATCAGCACCAGCGAGACAAAGGTCATCGTCATCGCCTCTTCCAGCGTGCGCCCCGAGTTGAGCGTCCAGGCAAACAACCCCAGGTTGATCAGCGTCGACCAGATGCCGCCCAGCACCATCAGCGTCACGACCGGCCGGGTGAAGATGCCCGTGCGCGGGTCGCGCGGCTTGCGCTTCATCAGGTCCTTCTCGGGCGGATCGACCGCCAGCGCCAGCGCCGGCAGGCCGTCGGTGGCCAGGTTGACATACAAGATCTGCACCGCTGTCAGCGGCAGCGGCAGCCCGAGCAGCGCCGCCCCGGCCATCAGCCCGATCTCGCCGATGTTGGACGAGAGCAGGTACATCAAGTACTTCTTGATGTTGCCAAAGACGCCGCGCCCCTCCTCCACCGCGGCCACGATCGAGGCGAAGTTGTCGTCGGTCAGGGTCATCGCCGCCGCTTCCTTGGTCACGTCGGTGCCGGTGATGCCCATCGCAATGCCGATATCGGCCTTCTTGAGCGCCGGCGCATCGTTGACGCCGTCGCCGGTCATGGCCACAATGTGGCCGTGCTCCTGCCAGCGCCGTGACGACCCGCAGCTTGTGCGCCGGCGAGACGCGGGCGTAGACGCTGATCTCCTCGACCTCCCGCTTGAGCTGCTCGTCGGGCATCTCCTCCAGCTCGGCCCCGGTCACCACCGCCCGCCGCTGCGCAGCATCCCCAGTTCGCGCGCCACCGCCTGCGCCGTGACCGGGTGGTCGCCGGTGATCATCACCGGCCGGATGCCCGCCTCGGCACATACCGCAATCGCCGCCTTGGCCTCCAGGCGCGGCGGGTCGATCATCCCGGCCAGCCCGAGAAAGGTCATGCTCGCTCTCCGCCGTATCCGGTGTGGCGTCGGGCTTCGCCGCAATCGCCAGCACGCGCAGCGCCTCGCTCGCCATCGCCTGCGCCTGCGCCAGGATCCGCTCCCGACCGGCGCCGTCCAGCGGGCATGCGACTCCGTCCGCGGCAGCAGTTCGTAGGTACACCCCTGCAGGATCACCTCCGGCGCACCCTTGGCATACGCCACTGAGTGCGTCACCGATCGTCACTGGGCCTCCGCTGCTGCCATCCGCTGCATGCAGGGTGGTCATGCGCTTGGTTTCGGACGTGAATGGGATCTCCTGCACGCGCGGGCTGGGCCGCCTCCAGTGCCTCTTTCTGCAGCCCGGCCTTGGCCGCCGCCACCACCAGCGCCCCTTCGGTCGGATCGCCCTTGATATCCCACGCGCCGGCCTCACCCCTGCACGAGCTGCGTGTCGGAAGCCAGCGCCGCCGCCGTGAGCATCTGCGCTGAGTTCAGGCGTGGGCGTCACCGCGCGAGCCGCCGTTGACCGATGAACTCGCCCTCGGGCACATACCCTGCCCCGGACACGTCGTACAGCTCGCCCGCACAGTAGATCCGGCGCACGGTCATCTCGTCCCTGGTCAGCGTGCCGGTCTTGTCCGAGCAGATCACCGAGGTGCTGCCCAGCGTTTCGACCGCCGGCAGCCGGCGGATGAGCGCGTTGCGCTTGACCATCTTCTGCACGCCGATCGCCAGCGAAATCGTGACGACCGCCGGCAGCGCCTCGGGCACCACCGCCACCGCCAGGGCAATGCCAAAGATGAGCATGTCGATCAGCGGCTGCCCGCGCCACAACCCCAGCCCCACGATGACGGCCACGACGACAAACGCCGCCCGCGCCAGCACCATGCCGACCCGGTCCAGGTTCTGCTGCAGCGGCGTGCGCCCGACCTCGATATCCTGCAGCATCTGCGCGATCTTGCCGAACTCGGTCTGCATGCCGGTCGCCACCACCAGCGCCCGCCCGCGCCCGTAGGTCACCGCCGTCCCGGCATAGACCATGTTCTTGCGGTCGCCCACCGGCAGATCGTCCTTCTCCAGCGCCCTGGTGTGCTTCTCCACCGGCACCGATTCGCCGGTCAGCGCCGCTTCCTCCACCTGCAGGTTGATCGCCTCGATCAGGCGTGCGTCGGCCGGGATGCGGTCGCCGGTGTGCAGCAGGATCACGTCGCCCGGCACCACCTCGCGCGCCGGCACCTTGCGTCTCCGCCCCGTCGCGCAGCACGGTGGCCGTCGGCGCCGCCATCTGCCGCAGCGCCTCGATCGCCCGCTCGGCCCGGTACTCCTGCACAAAGCCGAGCACCACCGCAAACAGCACGATAATGGCGATCACGATCGACTCGATGCCGTGGCCCAGAAAGAGCGAAAGCACCGTCGCGATCAGCAGAATGATGACGAGCACATTCTTGAACTGCTCCAGCAGGATCGCCCAGGCGACACGCGGTGTGCCGCCTGCAGTTCGTTCGGGCCGTACTGCTCCAGCCGCTGTGCGGCCTCCACGCCCGTCAATCCGCCGGGCCGGCCCCCGATCTGCGCAGCAGCCTCATCCACGCCAAGCACGTGCCAGGGTTTTATGTTCGACACAAGTCAACTCCTTCTTGTTCAACCAAGGGTAATTGCATCGGCACTTGGCGGCGTGCCGGCAAAGGGGATAAAAAAGACCACCGCCAATCTAGGCGATGGTCTTGCATTTCCTTCCAGGCAGCCGGGAATTGCTTCCGTCTTGACGACTACCCATCCTGGTTCGGCCAGGACGCTACTCCCCATCGGAGTAGCTGCAGTGTACCGCATGTTTCCTGCCGCGTCAACGCGTTTGTGTACACGGCATAGATATGGTTCAATTCCCGTCTAGCAATGCTTGCTAATCTGCCATTGTTCCAAGTGGGCGCAAGGAGCCTTTACCTCCCATGGCACTGACCGGTTCCCAAGTGAAAACCTTCCAGGATGCCCTGCTCAAAGCATTCGACTTGTCTTCTTTGCAGCAAATGGTACGCATCGGCCTTGACGAGAACCTGGCCTCCATCGCTGGCGGCGCCAACCTACAGGAAGTGACGTTCAACCTTATTCAGTGGGCTGAGCGCAATGGTCGCGTCGATGACCTGCTCGCCGCAGCCCGCCAGGCGAACCCGAGCAACCCGGCATTATCGGCTTTCGCGGCAGGTTATCGCCCGAACGCCGGCGCCGATAGCCAGGGCAGTGGACCGACACAGCAATACAACGTTGCCGGCGATGTCTATCATATCGGCCAGGTGACTGGTACGACCATTGCCATCGGGCGCAGTGCCCATGCTGGCAGAAGCGCCGGCGATACGACTGACGCCACGTCCTCTTAATAAACGTCCTTCCAGAGCAGCGGCCCCTCTGTTATTCCGCCTCCGGCTGCCTACCGCTGCGGCCTACGATAATCGAGCCGCCGCTAATGGAGCCGATCTGGTACATGTCACCCTGGATATTGATGACCTGAATGGTATCCGCCTTTGTGCCGCCGGCACTGCTCTGCCCCTGTCCAGACGCCGATGGCTTTTCATCACTGATTCTGATGGCAGAGTCAATTGATTCTTGAATACCAAGCGTCTCCATCGCCGCGTGGTATACCTGCAGCCACGGCTCGCGCCCTCTTGCCGCAGCAAAGGGATTGTCCTTTCTCCTCGCCACCATCTCCTCGCCCAACAACCACTCCATCAGCAGATATGCCTTCAAACCGGCAAAGGGCTTGCTGCTTCGATACTGTACCGTCAGAGCAGTTGTCAGTTCCACCACATTTGGCGCGGCGCTGCTCGGGTCTGCCATCCATGCCGTACCTGCCGCCAGCCAAAGCTGCTTGAACTTCTGGGCTTCCTCTTTGCGCTTCCGCACGAGTGCTGGGCGATTCAGCTTCAAGTTGGCAATCGTATACTGGCCGCGCTCAGCGCCATTCCGTGCCGTGATCTCACCATTTTCGTTGAATTGTAGGAATGCAACAGGAGCCTCTATCCTCGGGTTAAGTAACGACGGTTCCTCCAGGGCAGCGTAACAGACCGCATTCTCACGCTCCAGGTGCGATACATCGGGCATTGCCTTCTGCATAACCTTGAACCCTGCTCCACGTACCTCCACACAGTCGCGGCAGGCTAGATAGAAGTTGGACCAATCCCAAGCCAGCCACGGATAGTAATGTGACTTGGCATCTATCCTGCCCGCGGGGCTGCCGACCGGCCGGTAGAACATAATTGCACCTTCGCCCGGCGCTATCCCTGCCTCACAGAAAGCACACTTATGCGCAAACGCCACCTCCAATTTGCCCATTAAGCCGTGCACATCGTAGTAGCGCCCCGCCAACGCCGGCGCCGGCGGGAGCACATCGGCGGGTTCGCTGAGCCACGCCCGCAGCGCGTCCACCTCACGTTTGCGCAGCGGCGCATTGAGAAATTCGTCCGGCGCCGGTCCCACCTCGACATGGATCATGTACTTTCCCCGCCTCTACTTTCTTCTTGCGGCCTGAGCCAGGCGGCTCAGTCGAGCGGCCGCTCTTCTCGCTGGGCGTCTGCCCCTCGCCCGGCTTGGCCCTTGGCCGCACTTCGCATCCGTATTGTCCAGCTGCGGTGCAGACTGCTCTTTTCATCGGGATGCGCGTCAGCGCCGAATCTCTCCTCGCCGCAGATACGGGCGATCTCACCCCTACCGCGCGATCCTCAATCGTGGCTGCTCCTCATCATGCGCCTGGCGATTTCCAGTCTAGCTCGAGTGCAAAAAACCACTCGACACTCGTACAGTAGTGTACCCCGTCAACGTCACCTCTCCCTCCAGGTGGTTTCCTGCACCTCTTGCTTTCGGCGTCAGCTCTGTCTCAGCTGCTTTTCCTGCTGCAGCCATCGTGCTTCTTTCGGCTCGCCGGCAACTTTCACAAGCACTGCATCAGCTGCCGCGCTCTTCTTCACCTGATTCCCAATCTGATCGAGCTCACTCCAGTTGCGCCGTGTGCGATCTCTACCTCAATCATCCTTCGCCGCCGCTCGCATTGCTTGCCGCGTCGCTCACTCTTCTTTTCCCCTTCTTCGTCTCCTTTCCCTTGCCGCCTATTCTCCTCCTTTTCCTATCTTGGACGTACCCTATCTATGGCACAACAACGGCCCACTATCCACTTGGCCGATTCGCTGAACCCCATTTCGTGCTACCCTGATAGTGAGGCTATGTCCAATTGAATCGCATACGAGATCGTTGTATCCGCGCCGGCTCTGCAAGGAGGGAGTTATGCAGTGGATTCAGTGGTTCAATGAGTTGACGATTGCGGACGTGTTCCATAACGCCAGGTGCTGGCGAAACGACCACTTGGCGCCGAGCTCGTCGCCCAAAGGCATCCAGAAGAGTTGCCCGATGGCTTTGCGCTTACGGCGGATGCGTACCGGGCTTTTCTCCACTATAACGAACTCGAAGCCCGCATCCAGGACATTCTCAAAGGGCTGGACACGCACGACGTCAACGACCTGCTGCGCCGTACCGCCCAGATTCGCCGCCTGATCCTGCTCGGCGACTTTCCACCGACCGATATGCAGAAGAGCTGTTTCGCCGTGCTTACCGCCGACCAGCTCGCCGCCGCGTGCAGCCGTCCGGACTTGCCAGTCCGCGACGGCCGAGGACCTGCCCATACGCATCCTTTCCGCCGGCTTCAGCAGGAAACATTTCTACCTCAACGTGCACGGCGAAGCCATGCTGGTCGGCGGTCGATCTCGTCGGTTCGCTTCGCCTCTCTGTGGCACTTCTATCGCGTCCCTCGGCTTTGGCCACTTCGACGTTGCCCTCTCCGTCGGTATCCAAAAGATGGTGCGCTCGGACCTTGCCTCATCCGGCGTGATCTTCACCCTGGACACCGAGAGCGGCTTCCGCGACGTGGTCTTTGTGACCTCCGCCTACGGCCTCGGCGAGAACATCGTCCAGGGCCGCATCGCCCCCGACGAGTTCTATGTCTTCAAGCCGACCCTGCGCCAGGGCTACAAGCCGCTGATCGTGGCGGCGCGCTGCAGGGACGCAGCCATGCTGTACTCGCATCATCACACCGCCGCCAATCTCATCCGCCGCAAGCAGGCGGGCAGCTCATAAGCTGGTCAATAAGACTATCTGCTTAACGTCCTAGTCTGAGGACCTTGCCCCGCTTGTCAAGAGGCAAATTTACATCTCCCACCCACTCACCCTTCACGCCTGTCCAATTGACCGATTCGCCCCACCCCATTTTGTGCTGCCCTGATAGTGAGGCTATGTCCAATTGAATCGCATACGGGATCGTTGTTTCCGCGCCATACTCTGAAAGGAGGGAGTTATGCACTGGATTCAGTGGTTCAAGGGCTTGACGATTGCGGACGTGCCAAGGTCAGCGACGAGGACGTGCTGACCCTGGCGAAGTGGGCCATCCTGATCGAGGACCACTACACCACCACGCGGGGTGTCGACTGCCCCATGGACATCGAGTGGGCCAAGGACGGCAAGACCGGCGAGCTCTTTATCGTCCAGGCCCGCCCCGAGACCGTGCACAGCCAGCGCGTGGTCAGCACCATCCGCACCTACCGCCTCAAGGGCCAGGGCGAGCTGCTGGTCAAGGGCCTGGCCGTGGGCGACAAGATCGCCGGGGCAAGGTGCACGTTATCCCCAACGTGTCGCACATTCGCGAGTTCCAGCCCAACGAGATCCTCGTCACCGACATCACCGACCCTGACTGGGAGCCGATCATGAAGACGGCCTCCGCCATCGTCACCAACCGCGGCGGGCGCACCAGCCACGCCGCCATCGTCTCGCGTGAGCTGGGCATCCAGGTCTACGTCATGGCCGAGGTCCCTTCCAACATCATCCTCGCCGACCAGTTCAGCGAGATCTTCGACGGCTTCTCGATCGGCTCCAACGACCTGACACAGCTGGAGAAGGAGCTTGTTACGGCCTGACATCCACGTCCCGGGGGCCTTAAAGGTCCCCAGGACATCGCCTCGCCCCCCAATCTTGCGCGACCCCGCCCCCATCGCCGAAAATACCCCCATGACCATCCAACAGGACGACGATCACATCATCCCCCTCAAGCAGGGCCCGCCCATCTTCGTGGTCTCCGGCGGCACCGGCGCCACCGGCGAACTGCTGGCACGCACGGTCCTGGCGCAGTTCCCCAACGTCAACGTGCCGCTCCACATCGAGACCCACGTCCTGGGCGCCGAACAGGTCCACCGCGTCGTCGCCCGTGCGGCCGGCATTCCGGGCGCCATCATCCTCCACACGATGGTCAACAAGGACTGCCGCCACCTGCTCGCCGTCGAGGCCTCACGTGCCGGCATCGTCACCTTCGACCTCGCCAGCCCCCTGCTCGAGCACCTCAGCCGCGAGCTGGGCATTCTCCCCCTCGGCCAGCCCGGCCTCTACCGCCAGCTGCACAAGTCCTACTTCGACCGCATCGAGGCCATCGAATTCACCGTCGCCCACGACGACGGCAAGCGCATCGAGGATCTGCCCAAGGCCGAGATCATCCTCATCGGCGTCTCGCGCGTCGGCAAGACGCCGCTCTCCATGTACCTCTCCATGCTCGGCTGGAAGACGGCCAACGTCCCCTTCGTGCCCGAGGTCCCCATGCCCGAGGAGCTAAAGCGCTGCGACATGCGCCGCGTCGTCGGGCTCATCATCGAGCCCGCCCAGCTCATGGTCCACCGCAAGGTCCGCGCCGAGCGCACCGGCATTCCCGAAGGCTCCTACGTCGACCGCGACGAGATGCGCGACGAGATCCGCTCTGGCCCAACACTTCTTCGCCAAGCACGACATCACCGTCGTCGACACCACCAACAAGCCCATCGAAACCAGCGCCGAAGAGATCGCCTCCCTCGTCGCCCGCCGCATGACCTCCCGCTAACCCCTTCCGGGAAGGCGCTCGAGGCTTCCCGGAAGCCTGTCTCGTCTACGGGTCCATGAAGCCCTTTACCTGCAGCCGCAACTCGTACTGCCGTGGGTCGTGCTCGAACACAAACGAACCCGTGCGGTCGGACTGGTCGGGGATGTAGTCAAACGTCACCTCCGCCGTCTCCACCGGCTCGATCTCCCTGCGCAGGGTCGTACAGCGCCCCCTCGATGGTGACCGACGCCGCCGTCTGCCGCCCGTGATTCGGAGGCCTCAAAGTCGACCAGGTAACCGCCGGCCTGCGGTGTGACCGCCTTTCACCTCGGCGACGATCTCCGCCGCCGTCTGCGGCTGCAGCGCCTCGTACAGCAAGAAGCCGACGACCGCCAGCACGATCAGCAGCCCGGCGACGCCTACCGCCTTCTCCCAGAACGGCGTCTCTTGCGGTGCAGCTTTCGCCCCCATAGCGTCGCTCATCTTCTGGCCACGTGCTGCGGGGTGCGCCTTACCGTTGTGTCCCGACGGCTCCTCCGCCGCCGAAGCCCCGCCGTCAAAGCGTGATATCGACATACCCCATTCCCCTTACAAAATCAGCCGCGCCGCCGCCGCCCCTAGCGCCCCGGGAACGCCAGCACGATCGTCATCATCAACGCCGCCGTCACCGACGTCGCCTCCAGCCGCCCAAACACCCACAGCAGGAAGAGGCAGACCAGCAGCACCAGCGCATAGCCCGTCACGGTGAAACGCAGGAAAATCGTCCAAAATCCCACACCCGCGTCCGGCGTGTGCGCACCCCGGAAGTCCACCTCGTACACAAACGCATGCATGATCGCCAGCGACAGGACCACCGTCGCAATCCCCAGCCACGGCGTCATCATGAAAGCTGATCAGCTCCATCTCCTCGGTCGGCGCCACGTTAAAGGCAATATACAGCGCGCCGACGACCATGGTGAACAGCTCGGCCCCATAGCGCATGGGCTCGCTCTGCTTATCGCCAAGTCCCTCTCCGTGCTCGCCGTTCTCGCCCAACTGGCTGCGCGCCAGCAGCGCCCCGATCGCCCCCGGAATCGCCTGGATTGCCACCTTGCCCACGATCTCGTCCCACGCCATCCCCAGCTGCACGATCCCCAGCAGCGACAGCACGATCGCCGCCGTCACCACTCCGACTGCGTAGCCCACAAACGCGTCGATCACCGCCGCGCGCCACGTGATGTTCTTGTGAAATCCCTGGTCGTGCGCCAGCCGCACCAACAGCAGCACCGTCACCACCGTAAACAGCGCCAACTTGCCCGGCGCCATGTAAAAGCCCAGCCACCACATCTCCATCGTCATCAGCATGGCGATGGAGAAGATCAGCGCGCCGGCAAACGCCCGTGCCAGCCCGATCGCAAAATGCCGGTTGGGGGTATCCCCCGCCTCTGCCGTCATGCTTTCCTCCACGCTGCCGCTCACCGGCCGCGCCCTGCGGCCGTTTTCGAGCATAGCCAGCAGTCGCGGCGGCGACAAACCATCTTGGTAGAAGCGCCGGGTACAAAACAGGACCTGTTGACAGTGAAAACAACATCATTTGTCGGATGTACGCTGCACATCAACGCGCTACGATGTTCAGGTCAATCAGGGCACTGTAAGGAGCACATATGCCGTCTCAATCACTATCGCGTCGAGGATTTATGGAATTACTTGCAGCCAGCACGGCCGGCGCTGCCTTGGTCCCCATCATCCCATACAGCAGCTTACTCTTCGGCACCCACTGCGCCGCTCACCGCGGCCCGTCGGCGCGCACGTCACCTGTCCCGGCCAATTCCTTCAAACTCCAGTACGAGCCGATTGCGGTCTACGACGTGGACCGCCTGAACCAGATCCTCACCACGGAACTGGCCGAGTTCTCGGACTTCAAGATCACCTACCCGCCGGCCAGGCACGCCGTGCAGCTCTATCGCGTCACCTACCCCTCGGTCGTGCCGGAACTGGGCAACAAGCCGACGATGGCGTCCGGCCTGATCGGCGTGCCTGTAGATGCAAGCGGCACGCTGCCGGTGGTGAGCTATCAGCATGGCAGCGTCTTCGGCAAGGACGAAGTGCCCTCAAACCCCGAGCAGTCGACCGAAACACGGCTGATGCTGGCCAACTTCGCCGGCCAGGGCTACATCCTGGTCGCCGCCGACTACTTCGGCAAGGGCGTTTCGATCCGAAGCCAACAGCTATATCGTCAAAGCCGCCACGCAGCAGGCCTGCCTCGACATGCTCTTTGCGGCGCAGGCCCTGGCGCCCGATCTCGGCGTCGAGCTGGGCCAGCTCTTCGTCAGCGGCTGGTCGCAGGGCGGCTGGTCGGCCTTCGCCTTTCTCGACAAGCTTGAAAGCACCGGCATCCCCGTCACCGCCGCCGCCGTCCCCAGCGGGCCGGTCGATCTCTACGCCATGGTCAACCGCTGGGCCAACAACTGGCAGCCGATCGACGCCGTCTACATCCCGCCCCTCGTGTCGATCATGATCAACGCCTTCGAGCAGTATTATGCCCTCCCAGGACTGGCCAACTCCGCCATTAAGCCAGAGTACCAGGAGCCAACCCGGGAGCTCTACCTCAACACGATTCCGTACGAAGATGCCCTGAAGCAGCTCCCGGCCAAGCTGCCCGACATGTTAAACGATGACTTCAAGGCCGCCATCGCACGCGGCGAGAGCCGTTTCAGCCGCCTGCTGCAGGAGAGCCACGCCTACCGCTGGCGCAGCGTCACGCCTGCCCGTGTCTACTACGGCGGCATCGACGAAGTCACCCCGATGTTCATCGGCACCCTGCCCGTCGGCTATCAGAAAGTCATCGGCGGCGCCGAAGTCACCGCCGTCGACGCCGGCCCCCAGGCCGACCATCGTGGCACCTTCCTCTACAGCATCGCCGACCAAAAGCAGTGGTTCGACCAGCTGCTCGAAGTAAACCACGCCCCAAAAAACGTGCCGGGGCTAGCTGCCCCGGCACAATTCCCGCGTAGCCCGCATCCCCAGATGCGGGGCGGCCGCTCAGCCGCTCGTCGACCCTCTCACCATCCTCACCCCAACTTCATCCCCTTAAACTCCTTCACCTGCCCCGTGATCGCCCGCTCCGTCGGCAGCCGCTCGATGCTCGTCGCGCCAAAGAACCCGGCGATCCCCGGCATCTTCGCCAGCGCCGAACCCACCGCGTCCGGCTCGTCAAACGGCCCGCCGTGGCAGATCACCAGCAGGTCCTTCTTCACACTCTTCCCCGCCGCCGCAATATCCATCACCTTGCCGATCGCCTCGTCAAGCGTCAGCGCCACCCCGGCGCCGATCGACCCGCCCGTGGTCAGCCCCACGTGCGCCACCAGCATGTCCGCCCCCGCCTTGGCCATCGCCACCGCCTGATCGGGGTCAAACACGTACGGCGTGGTGAGGAGGTCCAGCTTGTGCGCCTCGGCGATCATGTCGATCTCCTTGTCGTACCCCATCCCCGTCGCCTCCAGGTTGGCGCGGAACGTGCCGTCGATCAGCCCCACCGTCGGGAAGTTCTGCACCCCCGTAAAGCCCATCTCCTTGAGCTGCTTCAGGAACACCGGCATCAGCCGGAACGGGTCCGTGCCGTTGACGCCCGCCAGCACCGGCGTGTTCTTCACCACCGGCAGCACCTCCGCCGCCATCTCCACCACGATCCCGTTGGCGTCGCCGTACGACAGCAGCCCCGCCAGCGACCCGCGCCCGGCCATGCGATAACGCCCCGAGTTGTAGATGATCAGCAGGTCCGCCCCGCCCGTCTCCGCGCACTTCGCCGAGATCCCCGTCCCGGCCCCGCACCCGACGATCGGCTTCCCCGCCGCCCCCTGCGCCCGCAGCCGCTTCAGGGCCTCGTCACGTGTAATAAATGCCATAATCCTCATTCCTTTCTATAGCTTGATATCGAGTCTTTTTCAGGAGGAATACCATGATCACTCTGCTTGCGCCTATCATCATCCCCAGCAGCACCTCCACCGCCTTATCCGCAAACTCGGGGTCGTTGATGTTGAGGTCCAAATCGATCACCTGCACCCCCGGCTTCACCATCGCCTTGATCGTGTCGTAACACGCCGCGTCGGCCGCTGGGTCCCAGAACATCCCGCCGGGGCTGTCCAGCTGCGACACGCCCTTGTGCGGCAGCAGGATCGCCACGGGCCCCGCTCGCCGCATTGGCCGCCGCCGCGATCAGCTCGCCGATCCGCACGTTCTCCTCCACCGTCGTCCGCATCAGCGTGACGTTGGGATTCCACTTGTACAGGTTGCGGCGTGTGATACTTCTCGGGGATCGAGTCCATCCCCCAGTAAGTTGCACATATCCACGCACCCCGGCGCCAGCACCGTCGGGATCCCCGCCCGCGCCGCCGCCCACAGCCGTTCGGGCCCGGCGCTCATCACGCCGCCGCACACATAGTCCGCCAGCTCGGTCGTGGTCAGGTCAAGGCTCGCCGTGATAAAGCCCGAGGCGATCAGCGACTCCATCGTCCGGCCGCCGGTGCCCGTGGCGTGGAACACGAGCACCTCGTAGCCCTGTGCCTCCAGCGCGTGCTGCGCCCGGGTCACGCACGCCGTCGTGTTGCCAAACATGCTGGCCGTGATCAGCGGCTTGGTCTCTTTCTGCTCGGGCAGCTTCGCCGCTCACCATCCCCGCGATCGCGTTGGCGGCGTTGGCGTAGATCTGCCGGCTGATCGAGTTGATCCCCGCCACGTCCACGATCGTCGGCATCATGGTGATGTCCACCGTCCCGGCAAACGCCGACACGTCGCCGCCGGCCACCGTCGAGGCCATCACCTTGGGCACCCCGATCGGCAGCGCCCGCATCGCCCGTGTGGCGATCGCCGTCCCGCCGCTCCCCGCCATACCCAGGATGCCGCCCAGCCGCCCCTGCGCATGCAGGTCCTTCACCACCCGCTCCAGCCCCGCCGCCATCGTCTCCATGGCCAGCGCCTTGTCACCGCCCGCCCGCAGTTCGGCCAGGGAGTGGCCGCCCGCCTTCGCCACCGTCTCCGCCGGGATATCCGGCACGATCGGCGGGTCGCCCATCACCCCAAAATCGACCAGCACCGTCTCCAGCTTGCGCGCGGCAATCAAGTCGCGCACAAACCGGAACTCCTCGCCCTTGGTATCCAATGCGCCGACAATTACAACCGGTTTTGTCATGGGAAGCTCCTTTGTTTGCCACTCTGAGAAATGTGGGGATTCGCTCTAATCTAACACGCCTATGTAGCGGCCCTGTTCTCACGCGATCCTTTCTCTCACGGTGAGGCCCACTTTCACGCAGTATGCACCTATGTCTATTCTAGAATATAATGCCGCCAATGCCGACGTCTTTGCCACCCCTCGCTACATCTTTCGTGGGGCGCCACGAGGAGCTGGCGCGCATCACCGCCCTGCTCGCCGACCCGAACTGCCGGCTGCTCACGCTGCTTGGTCCCGGCGGTATCGGCAAAACCAGCCTTGCCATCCAGGCTGCTGCCGGCCAGGTCCAGTTTGCCGATGGCGTGTTTTTTGTCGACTTGGCCCCGGTGAGTTCGCCCGACCTCCTGCCGTCAGCCATCGCCGGCGCGCTCCAATTCACCTTCTCCGGCGCCGGCGACCTCCGCCTCCAGATCGCCGACCATTTAGGGCGCAAACAGGTCCTGCTGGTCATGGACAACTTCGAACACCTGCTGGCAGGCTACGAGCTCCTCACCTACATCCTGCAGGCCACCCCGCACGTAAAGTTCCTGGTGACCTCGCGCGAGCGGCTGAATATCCGTGAGGAATGGGTGCTGCCGCTGGGGGGCCTCTCCTTCCCGCACGACGACACGAGCACGCCGCTCGACAGCTACAGCGCGGTGCAGCTCTTCGCCCAGCGCGCCCGCCAGCAGCACGCGGACTTTTCGCTCAGCGCCCACGCCCAGTCGGTGCAGCGCATCTGCCGCCGCGTCGAGGGCATGCCGCTGGGGCTGGAGCTGGCGGCGACCTGGCTGCGCGTGATGTCCGCCGAGCAGATCGCCGCGGAGTTGGAAACGGGCCTCACACTGCTGACCACCTCGCTCCGCAACGTGCCCCAACGCCACCGCAGCTTGGCCGCGGTCTTTGCCCAGTCCTGGGATCTGCTCTCACCTGGCGAACAGTCAGTCCTGATGCGGCTGGCGATTTTTCGCGGCGGCTTTGACCTCCCCGCCGCCACGCAGGTCGCGGGTGCATCGCTGGAAACCCTGGCCGGGCTCTGCGACAAGTCGCTCATCCGGCTGCGTCCTGGTGACCGCTACGATCTGCACGAACTGCTGCGCCAGTATGCCGAGCAGCAGCTCGACGCCGCCGGTGCTGCCGCAGCGGCGCGTGCCGCCCACAGCGAGTTCTACCTGCGCTTCGTAGCCCAGCGCGACGAAGATGTTAAGGGCCGCCGCCAGCGGCTTGCCTTGTTCGAACTCCAAGCTGAGTGGGAGAACATCCGTGCCGCCCTGCTGTGGGCTGCGGATCACGCCCAGTATGCCCTGATCACGCGCCCCGTCCTCGACTGCCTGTACCAACGCCGGCGAAATGTCCAGCCGCTTTGTCGACATCCAATTGCTGTACAAGGAAGTAGAAGCAGCCCTACGCGGGCAGCCCGGCGATCAGACGGCTGTGCTGTTGGATCAAATCGCCATACGCTACGAGCGGCTGAATATCTTTGCCAAGACAGGCGTGGACCGCAACCGTGCCGAAGCCATCCTGGCGCGCGCACGCCGGCGCGGCGACAAGTACGAGATGGCCTACTCCCTATGGGTCCTGGGCGATCGCTACAACGGGAACCAGGACTATGACGCCCAGTTGGCACGCGCCGAAGAATCCATGGCGCTGTGGCGTGAAATTGGCGACGACTTCTATATTGCTACGCTGCTAATCGTTCTCAGCGGCCACTACTTCGAAAGCGATCTGGCACAGCTCGCAGTTTTTCAGCACGAGGCCATCCGCATACGCCGCCGCATCGGCGATCTGTACAACCTGTGCTTCACGCTAGGCGCACTCAGCTACTTTTCCTTCCTCCAAGGCAGCATAGACGAAGCGACGCAGTTGATGGATGAATCCCTTGAGATCTTGGCGGAGGTCGATAACCTGCCCTGGTTTCGCAGCAACCGGCAGGCCAGAGCAGCGTACGCCTTTGCCCGGGGTGATTTCGACGAGGCGTCCGTGGGGCTGCAAGCCGAGAGTCACTATTATGACGAGCAGACGTATAGGGTCTTCCGGAATTTTCCTGACGCCTTCCGCAGCCTGCTCGCCAGCATGCGCGGCGACTATCGCCTGGCCTACGCAATCGGGCAGGAGAGTCTGACATCCGTCTTCCCAATGCTGGTGATGTGGGTTCACTTGAGTCTGGCGGCAGCGGCCTGCGGCCTGGGCGAGAACGCACAAGCGGCGCGTGCCCTGCAGACCGCACTGACAGATGGGATGGCATACAGCCCCACCTTTCGCCGCATGTGCTTGCCCGTTGCCGCAATCCTGGCCGCCCGCGCCGGCCGGCACGGCTGGGCAGCCGAGCTGCTTGGCCTGGCAGATGCCGGACCGCCTGACGTGATTGGCTGGATGGACAAGTGGCCCCTGCTCCAAGACCTGCGGCAGCAGCTGGCAGCCCAGCTCGGCGCCGGCGCCTTTCACACCGCCTGGGCACACGGCCGCACGCTGGATCTGGCCACCGTCACCCAGCTGATCCTGGAGCAAAGTGCACCGGGGGCCGGGCAAGCGCACGCGCTTCTGTGCCGCCGGCCGCCACACAGAAGGCTGCCAACCAATCCCTGCTCGACCCGCTCAGCCCGCGCGAGCTTGACGTGCTGCGCCTCATCGCCGCCGGGTACGCGAACCAGGAGATCGCCGCGGAGCTCTTCATCAGCGTCACCACTGTCAAGAAGCACGTCAACCACATCTTCGCCAAGCTCGGCGTCGCCAGCCGGGCGCAGGCCATCGTCGCAGCCCAGAGCCTGCACCTCTCCTAACGCCAGTACACCTTCACCCGGAGCCGAATACACCCGCTGCACCTCGGCAATACACCCTCGGGAGGTGGACACCCGCCTGCGCCTGCGCTACCTTGGTCGTCACCGCTCAATCGCGGTTGGTGTGTGATCCCGTTCACCTAAGGAGACTGCTATGTCACTGGAAGAAAACAAGGCCGTCGTTCTGCGCATGACCGAGGAGTTCTACAACAAAGGCAACATCGAGAGTGCCGACCAGTTCTTTGGGAGCACCTACGTACATCACGATCCCGCTTCCCCGCACGTGACCGATCTCGGGGGCCTCAAGGAGGCGCTGCGCACATTCCGTGCCGCTTGCCCAGACCTGCACATCACGACCGACGAGCTGCTGGCTGACGGGGACAAGGTCACCAAGCGCTGGACCTACCACGCCACGCACACCGCCGACCTGGGGGGCTTGCCGCCAACCGGCAGGCGCATCACGATGAGTGGGCTCGAGCTGTTCCGGCTCGCCGACGGCAAAATCGTCGAGAGCTGGGTTGCCTATGATAACCTCAGCCTGCTGCAGCAGCTTGGCGCCATCCCCACCCCCGAACCCGCCTGATCACCGCTTCCTGGAAGTGGTCCGACCGAAGTACCCACCTCCAGGAAGTACCCCGCCACGAGGCCCTTTTTGCCCGATTGACAGCCGCTCACCGAGCGTGGTAGAGTCCGCAGCGCCGTTGTGCCGGTGCGTTGGCCAACGCCGCTGCGCTTGATCATGTGAGTTGCTCCCAAGTGAGGAAACTTGCACGCCAGTCCATTTCACAACCCAGTTGTTCGCCAGATCGCCGACTTTCTCCTCAGCATCGGCCTGCCCATCCGCGCCGCCGCGCTGTCCATCCCCACCTTTTTGCCGGGGATCCTGATCGACCACGGCGCGCTGGTGGTCGACGAAGCCCAGCTCCAGTATCCGGGCGACCTGCTGCACGAGGCCGGCCACCTGGCGGTCGCCGCGCCCAGCCGCCGGCAGCGCTTCTATAACAACGTCGGCGATGATGCGGGCGAAGAGATCGCCGCGATCGCCTGGTCCTATGCCGCCGCCCTCGCCATCGGCCTCGATCCGGCCGTCGTCTTTCACGCCGACGGCTATCGCGGCGGTGGCGCCATGCTCCTCGAGAACTTCAGCCAAGGCTACTACATCGGCGTGCCGCTCCTGCAGTGGATCGGGCTGGCGGCCGAACCCCGGCAGGCTGCCGCACTCGGCGTTCCACCCTATCCCCACATGCGCAAGTGGGTGCGTGATGTCGAAGACCCGGCCGCAGATCCGGCCGCAGCGGCTGCTGCCGCCAAGCCCGCGTGATCGCGGCCATGATCACCCTGCGGCCGGCCGCTGCGGACGATGAGGATTTCTCTATGAGCTCTACGCCGCCACGCGCGCCGAGAGCTGGCGCTGGGGCAGTGGGACGCCGCGCAAGCCGCCGCCTTTTGCAGCTGCAGTTTCGCGCCCAGCAGCAGTCGTATCGCCTGCAGTTTCCCGCCGCCGTCACCGAGATTGTTCTCGCCCCTGGGCAGGGCATCACTGCCGTCGGCCGGATCATGACCGATCGCAGCGCAGCAGAAATCCTGCTCGTCGACATCGCCCTGCTGCCTGCCTGGCAGGCCACGGCATCGGCACGGCCTCTGATTCAGGCCGCTGCAGGCCGAAGCGGCGCCGCCGGCCGGGCGATCCGGCTGCACGTCCTTGCCACGAACCGAGCCCGGCGTCTCTACCAACGCGTTAGGTTTTGTCGCCGCAGGGTGAACCCGGCGTCTATCTCGCCATGATCTGGCCGCCGCCGGCCCGCCGACGCCAGGCGCCGGAACCAGCGAGCGTGAGGCATACGCCATGATCAAGAGTCTGCAGCTGCCCTTTCACTTTGACCCGCAGCGGCTCAAGGCAGAGCTCAGCATTGATCCAGCCCGACGAGTGGATCGACCACTTTAACCAGTCCATCTACGAAGGCAACTGGAGTGGCGTGGCCCTGCGTTCGGTCGCCGGCCGGCCTATGAGCCTCTACCCGGACCCGACGGCCACCGGATCGTTTGCCGATACGGAAATCCTCGGCCGCTGTCCCTACTACCAGTCCGTGCTGGCAGCGTTCCAGTGCCCGCTTACGTCCGTGCGGCTGCTGCGCCTTCAGGCCGGTTCGAGCATCCGCCCCCATCGTGACTATCGCCTGGGCTACGAGGACGGCGAAGTGCGCCTCCACATCCCCGTGATCACAAATCCCGCCGTCGCCTTCTTTCTCGACGGCGAACGCGTGCCCATGGCCGAGGGCGAGTGCTGGTACGTCAACGTCAACCTCAAGCATTGGGTCGACAACCACAGCGCCACCGACCGCATCCACCTGGTGATCGACTGCGTCGTCAACGACTGGCTCGCCGCCTATTTTTCGGCTGGCAGCGCGCCGCAGACGGGCATGCGATGACGCAGCAGCTTTGCGGACTTTCGAGCCAGGGCTGCCGAACCGGTGTTGCAGAAGAGTGCGGGATATCCAGAGCGAGCGTTTACCGAGCATCTGGCGTCGGGCCAGGCGCACGGCTATGAATTCACGGCGGAGACATGGCATGCCCTGCAGGCAAGCCGGCGTGCTTGGATTGAGCGGTGGGCCGATGACGCACCGCTTTGATCGACGCGCGTATTCATTCGAAGCAGACTGATCCGCCGGCATTGCCGCTACATCGGCCAGACGCTTTGTCGCGTTCTTCGAGCAACGATCAGCGTGCGCACCCCTTCGACTGCTGCTTCGCACGAGACGTCCTGCAGGCCGCTGACCTCAGGAGCTGCCCCGCTCCACCACGGCTTTATCTTCCACATGTCCCGCTGCGGCTCCACCCTGGTCGCGCAGCTGCTGGCAGCACTGCCCCAAAATATCGTGATTTCCGAAGCCGGCCCAGTCGACGCCGTGCTGCGCGCCAACTGGCACGATCCGAGCATCACGTCCGCCCAGCGGATCGCCTGGCTGCGGGCTCTGCTCAGCGTCTATGCTCGCCCGCGCAACGGCGAGCAGCACTTCTACGTCAAGTTCGACAGCTGGCACACGCTCGAGCTGCCCCTGATTCAGGCGGCCTTTCCTGACGTACCGTGGATCTTTCTCTACCGTGACCCCGTCCAGGTGCTCGTGTCGCACCAGCGGCAGCGTGGCAGCCAGATGGTGCCCGGCCTGCTGCCGCCCCAGTGGCTGGGGCTGGAGCCAGCCGTCGCCGGGCGCTCGGGTTCCCTCGACGAATATGGCGCCCGTGTGCTGCAGCGAGTCTGTCACGCAGCGCTGCAGCACCTCAATGCCCGTGCTCGTTTGATCAACTACCAACAGCTGCCGGCTGCCGTGTGGACCGAGCTTGCTGTTCATTTCGGCACGGGCTACACCGCCGCCGACCGTCGCCGCCATGCAGGAAGCCGCGCAGTTTGACGCCAAAAACCCCTGGCCTGACGTTTTCCGCCGACTGCGCAGGCCAAAGACGCAAGCCGCCTCTGCCGATCTGCGCCGCCTGGCAGAGGAGTGGCTGCAGCCCGTCTATGCCGCACTGGAAGCCAGGCGCAGCAGGAGACAAGCAGCAGAAGGAACACGAGCATGCTTGACCACTTGACCAAGGCCGACTTTGCCCAGAACTTGAACTCTGTCTTTACGTGCATGCTCGGGCCTGACCGCGAGATCGATCTCGAACTGGTCGAAATGCGCGAGGGGCGCTCGTCGCCGCGCCAGGAACAGTTTGCCCTGACCTTCTGCGGCCCGCTTGCCGCTGCCGCTGCCCCAGCGTCAGTATCGACCTGCAGCATTCCAGCCTGGGCGAGTTTGGCGCTCTTTCTGGTGCCGGTCGGCAAGGATGCGCAGGGCCTCTATTACGAGGCCGTATTCAACCGCCTGCTGCCGTCTGCCTGACGGCGTGATGAGGCGGCCGCGTACGTGCCATCATGCGCGCCCGCTGTTCATTTTTCACAATGTTGACATCCGTGTTATGAGCGTGATACATTCGCCTTTGTCTTTTCAGCAGGACGCCCACGCTCGTCTCTACTGTTGCTTAAAATCCAACTGAAAACTGTACGTGTCTGAGTGGCGCAGCGCACTCCCGCTCTGTGATGCACGTATATTTGTGCTGTCTTTTTGAGGAAACCTATGGGCACTGATCAGCAGCCGCATCACCAGCCGTTGAACCGTCGTGGCTTTTTGCAGACGTCCGCAGCCTTCGCCTTAATGGCCGGCCTGGGCGCCAGACCCAACCTGTTCGCCGCAAGCGGCCTGGCGCCCAAGCGATCCATCGCCGATCTCCATTTCGCGGACTTCGACGTCCTCGTGGGCGAGTCGTTTCGCGTCTACCACATCGCTTCCGGGGCTGATTCTGGAGCTGATTTCCGTTCAGTTCTGTGCCGCGCAGCGTTCAACTTGCGGCCGTCAAAAATCGGGCCCATGCCGCCAATCGAGCCGCCGCCCCCCGCCACGAGTGGTTCTCCCTTGCCTTCTGCGGTCCTAAAGGCCAGCCGCTGCCCCAAGGCACCTATACCTTTGCCCACCCCCAGGTTGGGACATTTTGATCTCTTTGTCGTTCCCACGATGGCTGTCGCACACGAAGAACGTCCCATTGCCATCGTCAATCGCATTTAGGTCCGGCGTTGACAACACGCATCCTTAGCTTCGCAATCCATCCAGCGGTCAACCGTCCATTCAGACGAGGAGAACTTACGTATGTCCGACCCATTCATCGGCCGAGATCATCTTGTTTGCCGGCAACTTTGCGCCACGCGGCTGGGCCTTCTGCCAAGGCCAGATCCTGAGCATCGCCCAGAACACCGCCCTGTTCTCGCATCCTCGGCACCACCTACGGCGGCAACGGGCAGACCACCTTCGCCCTGCCCGACCTGCGCGGGCGCTGTGCCGGTGGGCACCGGGCAAGGCCCAGGTCTGCCCAGCGTCAACCTGGGCGAGATGGCGGCGAACCGACCCACACGTTGATTATTACCGAGATGCCGGCGCACAACCATCCTGCCCAAGGCCAGATCAATGCGGCCGGCGGCGGCGGCAACAGCGCCAGCCCCAGGCGGCAATTTCCCGCCGCCTCGACGGCGCGTGACAGCATCTACTCGAGCGCTTCCGACACGACCATGAATGCCAATGCCAGCCAGGTCACGGTCGGCGCCGCCGGCGGCAGCCAGCCGCACAACAACATGCAGCCCTACCTGGGCGTGAACTACATCATCGCCCTCCAGGGAATCTTCCCTTCAAGAAACTGAGCATACCTGGCTGCCGGGCACCCGGCAGCCAGGCCGTCTTCGTCCGTCTCTGGCCCGCCTTTGGAACGTGTTTCCGCTCCTCGAGGAGAGCATCTATGCCTACATGCCATGCCCAATCCCGCACGTACACTCTCCGGCGCTGGTCGCGCCGGCTGTTCGCCGCCAGCGCTTGTCGCCGCGGCGCTGGTTGCCGGCAGCCCTGGGCTTTGCGCAGCAGGGCGCACGCCGCAACCATCACCGTCAACACGACCGCGGACGAGTTCAACACGGGGCCCGGCTGCTCGCTGCGTGAAGCGATCCAGGCCGCCAACACGGACGCTGCCGTTTGGCGGCTGCGCGGCCGGAGCGGGCGCGGACACGATCACCCTTCGCGTGACGGCACATATCAGATCACCATCAACCCTGGCCCTGACGAGAATGCGAACGCCGCCGGCGACTTTGACCTCGCCCAGCAGCATCACGATTCAGGGCGCCGGCGCCGGCAGCACGTTCGTCGACGGCGGCAGCGTCGACCGCGTCTTTGATGTTGCGCCAATCGGCGGCCCCGCCTTCACAGTCGTCTTCTCCGGGCTCACGATTCAGAACGGCAAGGCCTTTTCCACCAACTTCAACGTGGGCGGCGGCATGTTCATCAACAGTAACGCCACGGTCACCATCAGCAACAGCACCCTCGCCAACAACCAGTCGCAGGCGAGCTCAGGCGGCGCGATCGAGAACCGCGGCACGCTGACGCTCAACACCGTGACGCTGCAGAACAATACCGCCCTCGCGCTGGGCGGCGCCGTCAACAGGCGCCAGCGCGGTGCGCTGACGGTCATCAACAGCACCTTTACCGGCAACAAAGCCGAATCCGGCGGCGCCCTCTACATCAACACCGATGTCCCGAGTACCGCCAGCATCACCGGGAGTACGCTTCAGCAGTCAACCAGACGGTGGCCACGGCCGGCGGTGTGGCGGACGACGGCGGCGCCATTGCCATCGACACCGACGGCGCAGTCAACATCAGCCGGCAGCACCTTCACCGGCAACAGCGCCGCGGCGAACGGCGGCGCCATCTACTTCAACGACTCCGCCACGCAAGCGGCTGTGGCGACGCTGACGCTGAGCTACAACCGCATCGCCGGCAACACGGCCGCCGGCGGCAGCGGCCTGTTCCGCGCCTCCGGCACAGCCACCGCCGAGACGAACTGGTGGGGCTGCAACACCGGTCCTGCGGCCGCTCCCTGCGACCTGGTGGCGGGCGACGCCGACTTTCACCCCCTGGATCGTGCTCAGCCACACGGCCAGCCCCACCACGATCGGCACCGGCCAGGCGGCCACGCTCACCGCCGACTTCCTGCAAGAACTCCGATGGCGTCGGCGAACGCCGCCGGCGACCTGGGTGCGCTGGCCGGCGTGCCGGTCACCTTTGGCAACGCCGTGCTCGGCACGATCTCGAGTGCGCAGACCACCATCCAGCCCAACGGCGCCGCCACCGCCACGTACACCGCCGGCGCACCGCCGGGCGCAGGCAGCGCGCCGCCACCGTGGACAGTGCGACGGTCATCGGCCAATCTCACCATCAACCGGCCGGCAACGACCGTCGTGTCGATCACCCGCAGCGGCGACCAGCCCCACCAACGCCGCTAGCGTCGCCTGGACCGTGACCTTCGCCGATGCCGTCAGCGGGCTGAGCGCCAGCAACTTCAGCCTGGTCCCCAGCGGCCTCGTCCGGCGCCGGCATCGCCGACGTGACCGGCAGCGGAACGAGCTGGACAGTGACGGCCAACAGCCGGCAGCGGCGCCGGCACGCTCGGGTCTCGAACCTGCGTCAACGACACGGGCCTCGACAAGACGCTCGAGCAACCTGCCCTTCACCGGCGAGGTCTACGCGGTCGACACGGCCGCCGCCGGATACCACGATTGACAGCGCTGTCCGTTCAACCCGAGCACCAGCGCGTCGCCGACGTTCACGTTTCAGCGGGACGTGACGCCGGGCAGCGGCGTAGCCAGCTTCGAATGCAGCCTCGACGACGCCGCCGTTGTGCCGCCTGCGCCAGCCCGCAGGGCTTACAGCGACCTCGCCGACGGCAGCCATACTTTCCAGGTGCGCGCCGTCGACGGCGTGGCAACGTCGACCCCACCCCCGCTTCCTACACCTGGGTGTAACCCATCGACACCACCCCGCCGGACACGACCATCGACAGCGATCCGCCCGAATCCCAGCAACAGCAGTTCGGCGACCTTTGCCTTCAGCGGCACGGACAGCGGGAGTGGCGTGGCCGGCTTCGAATGCAAGCTCGACGGCGGCCGCCTTCGCCGCCTGCACCAGCCCGCAGAGCTACAGCGGTCTCGCCGACGGCAGCCACACCTTCCAGGTGCGCGCCGTGTCGACGCCGTGGGCAACGCCGACCCCACCCCCGCCGCCTACACCTGGACCATCACGCCACCTATTTACAATCCGTGTGCTGCAGTGGGGGAAGAGTAGTCTTCCCCCACAACTACTTCGTCGCGCCGTCCCTGGCTACCGTTGGAAGTAACCGTCAGACAGCGTCTTTAGGAAGGTCACAATATTATCCACCTGCGGCCTGGGGAACATACTTAACGGCGTGCGATTCTGATCTATCTCCGGTGGTGGGAACATGTCTTGCATGCCGCCACCCATGCCGCTGCAGCCGGCATCCATGCAGCCGCCATCCATCATCGCGCGCCAGTGATAGAAGAGGACAATCTCATCCAGAGATTTGAAAAACCCGTTGTGCCCGTACGCCTTAACAAAATCCGGCGCCGGCCGTGCGTCCACATTGCGCAAGGTAGGTACCTTGACCTTGCCCACCTCCGGCTCGTAGACTTCCGGTGCGTACCCGGCGCTTTTTAGGAAACCACCCAGACCGGTGTCCAACCAATTCGCGCCGTCGGGATTCCAGGCAGGGGGCATTGCATAGAACGGATTGCTCGGGTTCTTCGGCACGCCCAAATTGTCGTATCCAAAGTCTGTGAAGAGCGGATAGCCGGCGGGACCGGGCTCAAGCGTGTGGCATGAGGCACATTTCGCTCGATCGTTGAAAACTGCCAGGCCCTGCAGCTCGACGTCGTTCAATCCCAGGTTACGATATGCCGTCCAGCGATTGGGGTCCATGCCGCCGCCAGGGCATCCCATGGCGCCGCCCATACCACCGCCCATGCCGCCACCCATGCCGCCGCCGGTTCCACACTTGATCTTCGTGACATCCTTTCCGGCGACCTTTGCCGTGTCCCAGAAGAGATCAAACTTCGAGCTGTAGGGGTTGACTTCGGCGCTCCGTTCGTAGGCGGCAACAGCGTGCCCGATCCGTTCGTACACCCCATTTGTGTCCTTGGCACAATTCAATGAGCCGGCACCCCAAACCTGCTCGAACATGCCTGCGTAGCTGGCCTGCTTGACCTTCACACACAGAACTTGGGTGTTGGCCATAGCCTGCTCGAGCGGGTTGAGGAACGGGCCTTGTGCCTGCTCCGCCAAAGGATCGCCTAACGTCCAACCGGTGGCCCGCCCATCCCAGAACATGCCGCCAAACCACGCGCCTTCAGCCTGATCGAAATACAGTGGCGGGCTGTTGCCGGCATAGGCCGAGGCGGGCGGTTTGCGATTGCCAAAATGATTCGGCAGTGCTCCTTGGTACACGGCGCCGGCGGCATTCACGATCGCATCCGGACCGGTGTGGCCCACTGCAGGCGCGTGGCACGTCGCGCAGGACTGTGCGCCGTTAACTGACAAGCTGGCATCGAAAAATAACGCCTTGCCGAGTGTGATGATGTCGCCGGGGTTAGCCGGGCCTTCTTGGGCCTGCACCGGTATACCGGATCCGAACGCAAGTAGGCTAAAAACGAGTACAGTTGCTGCCATCCAGAATGTTCGCTTCATGACATTGATCCTTTGTAGTTGTGTTGCGGTTTGCGCATTTCCCGGCAGCGGGACTCGCCCTACTGCGGGCTGCTCATCGATACGACTGGCAAATAGATCCTTCCAAGCTGACCGGTGGAGACCGTGGTCAAAACGGCGCTGTCGTACTTGCTGGTATCATGGCGGCAGGTGCCTTGGATGGAGACCTGATCACGGTCTGCGGTGGCCGCTGCGGGCGGTACCCAGACCTCGACGGTTACGGCCCGGCTGCTGCCGGGCGCCAAGCTTACAACCTGCGGAGACAGTGTCGTCGTCCAGTGATTGCCAGTAGCCGCTAGATCAACGGTTTCCGACACACTGCCGGTGTTGGTAACCGTTAGGGTGTACGTTACGGCGTGGCCGGCCACGCCGTGCTTCGCTTGACTGGGTGAAAGCTCGACGCTATAGACAGGCATCTGCTCCATCCGCCAGAGTTCGCCGCCGTCCACACTATTCGAGGTGCCCACGTACAGCTGGCCGAGAAACGAACCTGCGGAGTTGCTCCAGTTGAGGCCGGTGTTGTTGCTGTCACCGAAGCCGTCCAGGTTGGTACGTTCCCACAAGGTGCCGTTCGTCGACCGCCACAACTCAACCCCGCTTTGCATGTTGTTTGCACTTGCATAGAGCATGGTTCTGAAACACGAACACCAGCTCAACCGTTCGGTTGTTCGGGTCGCCGAAGCCGGGTACAATCACCTGCTGCCAGGTAGCGCCGTCGTCGGTACGCCAGAGCTGGGCGCCGTTCGCAGTGTTGCCGGCACCGACGTACAGATAACCGCCAAACTCGGCCATACCCCCGGTCGAGTTCGTGCTGCTGTCGCCAAACCCATCGCTCGACGACAGTCGTCCAGTCGCCGCCATAGCTATACCAGATTTGCGCCGGCGCATCGGACTCGACGGCGGCATACAGCGCGCCGTCGAATACGGCCATACCGGTGACGCCGGCAGGAGCCGTGCCCGGCGTAACCGGTGCAACCTGCGTCCAGGTATTGTTGTCCCCGGTAAAGCTGCGCCAGATCTGTGCACCAGTGAGCAGGTTCTTGGCCCCAGCATAGAGGACGCCGTTATAGACCGCCAGGACCGAGATATCCACGGTGTCGGGATTGCTAAACCCGGTGATGACCATCGGCGCCCAATGCACTCCGTCCAGCGTACGCCATATCTGGCCTGGGCCATCGCCACGACCGGTACTGGCATAGAGTCGCCCGTTGAATACCGTCAGGTCAAGGATGGCGGGCGGCGCAATGTCATGCGCAATGCCGAACCCCGGTTCGGTAACGGGAGTCCACGTCACCCCGTCTGGCGAACGGAATATGCGAGCGCCTGCAGTCGCATTGGCTGTGCCGGCATAAAGATAACCGTTGAATGCTTCGAGTGCGCTCACTTCACCGGTCTGTTGGTCGCCAAAGCCGTTGCTGTTCACCTGCTGCCAGCCGGGTAGTGCTTGTGCTAGTGGATGCAAGCCTTGGCGCTGTTCAACACTGCGTGAAGTGAGTGCTCCCTCACCTGCTGCTGAGCGATTCGGAGCAGCGGCAGCAGCCGCTGCCAAGAGGACTGCCAGAACGCCGGCAGCGAAGCTTCATGCGTTCCATCGTGCACCTCTGCCCGATACAAGGCTGATATGAGGCTAATACGAGGCTGTCATCTTGCCCATCTTGTGTAAATGGCGGCCAGAAACGCATAGATTGCCGGCTAGGGGAGAGTGCTCTCCCCTAGCCGGTCTCGCCAAAGCTGCAGATCTATGGCGTCGTGACGGTGGCGGTGTTCGACCAAGCCGACTGGGTCGTGTCGTTGAAGGCCAGGACCCGGTAGTAGAAGATCGTGCCGCGCGCCACATCCTGGGAGAATGCGCTCGTGTTTGGTCCAACGGTGGCGTTCACGACTCCGCTCGTGAAGGTGGCGTTATAGGCCCGCTGGATCAGGAAGCCCGTCTCGTTGTTCGAGCTGTCGGTCCACTGCAACGTGGCCGTGGCCGTCTTCTTGTTCTTCACAACGGCGCTTCCCACCAGGTTGGCAGGGGCTGCTATCACAGGGGTGCTCGGTGGCACAGCACCGCGAGTCGAGCGTCAGTGTCGGCCAGCCGCCACCCGCCGGTATCGCATTGAAGGCGGGGTTGGAATAGTCCCAGGTGTCGCCAACGACGTTGATGGCGTACACCTGGTACTCATACAGCGTCCTGGTATTGCCGATTGGGTCGGTATATGTCCTCGTGGCCTCTCCCTGGGCCACTAGTCTGCCGGTCGGAGGGAACGGTTGCCAACCTTGGTCCAGGCAGTGGACGAACCGGCCACTCGCCGCTCGATTACGAACGCCGTCTCGTTTTTCGAGTTGTCGGTCCAGGTGAGATTGTACCGCTGGTTGCTCCCGCTGCCGGTGCGGGTCGCCCGTGAGCCCAGTCGGAGCCACCGGGCGCGACGCCCACGACCTGCGCATGCATCATGTCCATCTCTTCATGGCTCAGGATGTGGCAGTGATAGACGTACTCCCAGCCGAAGTTGACGTAGTGATTCACAATGTCGACCGGTTCGCCGTCAGGGTTAAAGGCGAGAAGTGGCAGGCCCATCGCCTCACGCTGCGTTGTGTTGGCGCCTTCCAGGTACATACCCTCGGGCATCGACGGGTCGAGCAGGCGGATGCTGTTGGGCAGACCACCCCAACCAGCGGGGATCTGCGGGACGATCGGCCGCAGGGCGACGATGGTGTCTTCCAACGGGCTGACGCGTACCGTATCCTTCCAGCCTAGTTCATTGAGATCGGGTTTGCGGATAATCCCATCCCAGCCTACCCGGTTGATCAGCTGCACATCGTACAGATGGAAGTGGATCGGGTGCGTGTCAACGCCATTGTGCGTGATCTTCCAGATCTGCGTGCCGTCGTTAGCTACGGCAAGTGGCGCCACTTCCACTCCAGGCGGCAGTTCGATGCCGTCGATGATCTCGTCGGGCGGATAGGTGTAGGGGTGTAGGATCATGTTCTGCAGGCCAGCCTGGGCGTTCGGGGTCTCAACTCCCAGGAAGCCGCTCATGCGCCCGTACATCAGCTCAAAGGCCTCACCCATCTCATCTTGGATCATCTTGGGCTTGAGGTCGATCGTAACTGCGGCACCCGATTCATTTGAGAAGGTCAGCGAGGTGTCGTAGATCTGGACCAATCCAGCATTGCTTGTGAATGACGTGCCAAGCGCCGTGTTGTATTCCTTCTGCCCAACGATGATCGGGTGCTGCCCGTTCTGGAACACGCCCAACCCACCTTGGCCGACAGGCTTGAAGGCGGTCTCGAGTGCACCGAGGTTGAAGCTTGTGCCCGCGCCACCGTTTACCTTGATCTGCATCACGGTACGGGTGTTAGGGCCATAGCCGGGCAGGGTCGACGATGCGCCGCCGGTATCACGGTAGTCCCCGTTGCCCGTGTAGTAGTCGTAGCGCGGGTCGCGGGCCGGGAAGGCAGCCGGGGCATCGTTGTACAGAATCAATGTCTGGCCGGCAAACTGCGAGAAGTCCACGATCACGTCGTGGCGCTCGGCCGGCGCGGTCAGCAGTGAGTGCTGGTCGACGTTGCCGGCGTTGAATACCGTCGGGTCGTTGACCCAGGTAGTCGGGTGGGCCGGGATGACGACCGGCGACGGCAGGAAGCCGCCTTCGGTGCCGATCGCGATCCAGGCCGGGCCTTCGGTCCCCGAAAGCGGTGTCGGGAAGATAGTGGGATCTTCCAGGGCAGCCGCTACCTCGGCGGGGTTCAAGGCAACCTCAGTGCATGCCACGCCGGTGCTCTCGGGCGCCGGATTGGGGTTGTTGGCATCGCACAGGACACCGTTCGCATCCACGGCTTTATACAACGACAGATTAAAGAAGCGGTCGTTGGCGGCGTTGAGGATGCGGAAGCGATAGGGCTTCGGCTCCACCGTGAGGGTCGGGTAGGCCGTCCCGTTGACGACCGGCGTGTCGTTGAAGGACTCCATGCCCATCGACAGGTAGGGCACGCCGGGCATCAGTGCCGGCTCGCACCAGCCCAGGTCGGGATCGCAGGCCGGATCGTAGTAAGGATTATCCATCGGCCCATATTCGACGTTGTTGGTGGGCGGCCAGAACCAGGGACCATAGGCCCAGCGGCCATACTGGTTGACGCCGGAGGCGTCGCCCGGGTTTTGGGCCGGCGAGTAGACGTGCGGCACCCACAGGTTGCCCTCGCCGCCCCAGCGGGCGGTGTCCCAGGTCTCATCCTGCTTCATCAGTTGTGCCATCGGCGGGACAAAGGTCTTGTCCTGAACGACCAGCGGGATGGTGTCAGCCGGCCCGGGGATAATCCCACCGTTGACCAGCGCCTGCTCCGTAGCATCCGTGATGATGTACGGCGCGGCTTCGCCTGCATAGACATTCAGGCGCGTGATGCCCCAGGCGTGGTCATGATAGAACATCAGGCGGGCGCTCTGCTGATTGCTGTAGAAGAATGTCATTTCTCCAGGGGCCGGAGTAGGCATGTCCGGGACATCCTTCACGCTGACGCCTTCCGGGTACGCAGTGGTCTCACCCGCCGGGGTGATCCACTGGTGCGGCGTGCCGTCGCTGATCCAAGGGGTGACGCCTCCGTGCAGGTGCAGGGTAGCCCGGTTATCGGCATAGCAGTGGCCTGCCGCCACCATCATTGCCTTGTCTGGGCCGCTACACATCGGGTTCTGCGGGTCCACCATCGCTGGGTCCATCATCTCGTGGCCCGTGGCAGTCATCCCCGATCCCATCACGGTGGTGTCTACCGGAATGAACAGGTTGCCGCCCTCGCCCGTCGGCAGCAGGTTGCGGAACAGGATACGCACCGGTCTATCCTTCTGCGCCACGATTGCCGGGCCAAGATAGTTGTACGGAGTCCCGTCCATGTTGGCCTGCCGGTAGCCGCGCAGCGTAGTCGGCAGCAGGTCCGAGTGCATCTGCTCGGTGTACTCGCCGAGCTCAATGACATAGTAATCCGTGCCGGGGTATGTCGTCGTGTCGGGAACGCCGACCGGAATGTACTGGCCCAGGTTGTTCGCCGCACCGGCGCCAAGTCCGGGCAGCGTGTCCACGAACTTTCTCATCCCGCCGGCGATTACGGTGTTCTGGCCCGAGAGGTCGAGCACTTGCGCGCCGAACGAGTAGGTGCGTGCTTGCGGCAAAACTGGGTAATCGGTGCTGCCAAGCGTGATATTTGTATTCTGCAATGGCTGGACCGCTGGGTAGTGCACGAGGTCGTCGCCCGCACCCGTATCGACGGGGATGCCCTGCCCGTAGAAGGCAAGCCGGTCGCCCGCCTGGACGGCCAGGTTCGCCACGCCAAACGTGGCCACCTCGCTCACCGCCGGGTTTGCGAGCGCCGGCACCGTGAGCAGACCACTGTCAAATACAACCGTGTACTCGTTGGCGTTGCCGGTCGGCCGCAGCACGTAAGCATGGAACACGTTGCCGGCCGATGGGAATGGGCTTGCGCCACGCGTCGCCTGGTTCCAAGTCTGGAACGACTGGATCATCCCGTCTGGCAATGGCGTCTGAAGGACGACAAACACGGGCGCCAGCTCCCCACGCCTACAGGGAAATCCGAGGCATAGGCGCGATCCTGAAGCGGATTGCCGACCGCGATGACTGTCCCTTCCACCGTCGGCAGCTGGCTATTGGCGTAGTTGGGATGGCTGAAGTAGTGGGGGGCGCCGTCGATGATCGGCATTGCCGCTGCTTCTACCATCAGCGGGTTCAGTGCGCCTGCTTGGAGTGCGCGTGCCGCCGCTTCCTTGCGGTCTTTTTGCGTGGGTTTGTTTGGCTTCTCCTTGGGCTGTTTGTCCTTGGCGGCATCTGCGACAGGCGCGACCGGCTGCTCAGGTCCAGCCGTCTGCACGGCAGCACCACCGCTGCTGATAAGCGGCACAAAGACCTGCGGCGACGCATCGGGGTCACTCGTACCCGGCGCGTCTTGAGCCAGCGCCGCTCCGGGCGTTGTGACCAGCAGCGCAAAAAGTAGCAATATTGACAGTAGCCTATGCATTTTATCCTCCGGGAAGTACTGCAACAACTGCGATAGATGGGTGCAGGGAACAACTAACCATAACCGGAACAGCCGTGCGCGATACAGAGGCCCAACATGCACTCGGAACAGCTTACGCCCACGGCAGACCGGCGCCGATCTACCGTCGCGTGCTGCTGCGATGAACGCTTCAGACGCTGGATCTCTGGCAGCTGCGCCAAATCCGCTGCCGATTCTTCACTCAGCACCTGCAGAAGGTAGCCGATATCGGACTCGATGGCGATAACCGCAGAGTCCAAGCTTCCGTCGGCCGGCGATAGGATGTCCCGTGACCTATGCGGTGTATAACGTGCATACCAATGCGCCAATGCAGTCTGGCGCAGCCACTCTGGGCGGGAAGTGGCCAGTGCGTACAGCGCCTGTACCATAGCATCTTCAAGCCAGGCCACCTGGTTCAAATTGCAGGTTATCGTGAGCGCGCCTTCGGGCTGGCTAAGCACGGCATCGTGACTGGGCCAGAGGCGCAGCTCCCTCACCGAGGTCATAACCGCCGCGAAGCTCTGCCAGGCTGAATGATCCGCCAGCAGCCGCTGGCGAAACAGGCAAAACACACGTGGTTGAAAACCGATGTGATTCAGCGACAGGTGGAGTACATACTTCCAATCCACGCGCGTCTGTGTCGCCACTGCTGCTTGCCGGTCGGTCAACCACTCGACTAACTGGATTACCGTCACGATTGCCTGCCGTAGGAACAGGACATCATCCGCCGTATCATCCGCCGTGGGGCGCTCGCTCGTCTTGTCCCGCACTGTACGGGAAAACAACGCATCCATCTCATGCGCTAGCACCCGGTAGGGCGAACCGTCCCTGAGCACCGCCTGTGCAGCTCGGGATGTGTCGGCCGGTATCGCCGGGAAGAAACGCCTGGATGCGCTCATTAGGTGTCCCAAGTTTGGCTCCGCTTGCTCACGCTGAGGCTTGACAATGGGATGGTGGGACAGTACACCTGCACAACGTATCGTACAGGAAGGGGGGAAGGTTGAAACGCGCTAAAACTCCGCGTTTTGTCGGAGAAAAAGTTGCGGAATAATTACTGTATGGCGCGCGTAGTACGCGGCAGAACCGAGTGGAAACTACGTGGTGTTTTCTGAATCAGTCCAGTAAGCGGTGCTTTTCAGCGTAGTCCGCAAGGTCAACTCTACTATGCAAGCCCAGCTTACTCGTAATATTGGCGCGGTGTCCCTCAATCGTGCGGACGCTCACGCTTAACCGCTCGGCGATCTGGCGATTGGTGTATCCGGTCGCCAATAAGCGCAGCACGTCCACCTCGCGCGGTGTCAAGCTATCCACTGTCGCACCGGCAGGCTGCGCCGGCTTGGCGATTGCGCGCAGCAGCGATGTCATCATCGCCGGGTGTACATAGGCCTGCCCGCGCGCAACGGCGCGGATCGCGTCCAGCAGTTCCGACTCCGCCGCACGTTTCACAATGTAGCCGCCCGCACCTGCGGCAAGTGCTTCGCGCAGGATGCTCTCGTCTTCGTGCACGGTAAGCACCAGTACGCGCGCTGCGGATAGGCCCTGGGTGATCCGCCGCGTGGCCTCAATGCCCCCGACGCCGGGCATACTGATATCCATCAGCACGATATCCGGGCCGTGTTCGCGCGCAAGTTGCAGCGCTTCATTCGTGTCGGACGCCACGCCGACGATGAGCATATCCGCCTGTGTCTGCAGCAGCGTGGCAATCCCGCGCTGCATCAACATGTGATCTTCACAAATCAGGATTCGAATTGGCATGGGGGACCTCTGCTACCACTGTCGTTCCGGCACCAGCTTTGCTCTCTACAACCAGACTCCCGCCCAACATCTCGCAGCGCTCACGCATGCCGAGCAGCCCTATCCGGTCGCTAGACGTAGTCTCTTCAGGATCGAAACCGATGCCATTGTCTTCCACGGTCAGCATAACGCTGTGGTCGTTGCGCTGTAGGAGTATGGAGATGTTGCCGGCTTGTGCATGGCGCACAGCGTTTGTGATCGCCTCTTGGGCGATGCGGTAGAGCGAAACCTCTACCACGGGCGCTTCCCGCTCTTCGCTCCAGCCGACCAGCTTAAACTGCAGAGCAGCGGGGCACTGCCTGCGGAGCTTTTCGACAAATGCACCAAGTGCCGATGCCAGTCCTAGGTGATCCAGACTGGCAGGTCGCAGATCCATCGCCAGGCGGTGCAGGCTTTCCTGCACGTCGTTAGCCACCTGCTGGAGAGCATGCACTTCCTCCACAACCTTCGTAGGGTCTCGTGCATCCCTCTCCAGTTGCCCAAGCCCCAGCGTGAGCGCAGCAAGCGCTTGGCCTGCTTCGTCGTGGAGTTCGCGCGCGACGTAGAGGCGCTCGTTCTCTTGGACCTGTACGAGCCGGTGCGAAAGTGCCTGCAGCCGCTCACGACCTGCACGCAGTTGCTGAAACAGCCACGCATTCTGCACTGCTACGGCAGCCTGGCTGGCGACGGCTTCCGCCAGATGCATGTGCTCCGGCGTAAAGAAGCCTGGCTCATCTTTTTCGAGACTGCAAAGACCAAGTGCACGTCCGCCGGCCACAATCGGCATCACCAGCCAACTCTGTTTGTCACCGCTCGCCAGATTGCTTGTCCAGGCGGGCGCCTCCTCACGATTCTGCGCCAACACACCCTGCTGCATTACGAGCAAATTCTGGAGTTGGGGGTTGTCGGCAAGATCGAAAGCGAGGGGAAGGCGTGTTCCCACCTCGCTGGCTGTGTCATGGTGAGCCTGCGCACATACGACGAGACGCGACTCGCTATCGAGTAACATGATCCATCCGCTGCCGTAAGGGATAAGCCGGCGCAAATAGACAAGCAGCAGTTGAAGCACCGCCTCCATCTCTAATGTCTGCGTCAGGGCCAAACTTGTCGCTGCCAAAGTCTCCACTGCCTTGCGCGCCCGCAGTTCGGACTGGTACACATCGGCGTGGTGGAGTGCCAAAGCGGCATAGGCAGCAAAAGTCATCAGAAATCCGATAGTTCCGCTGCGGAAATAGCCGGGCCGCTCACTTAGAGTCACCAAAAAGCCGACCGTGCGCCCCTCCTCGACCATTGGCGCCAATACCAGGGAACGCACCCACTCCAGGCCCAAAGCAACCATCCACTGTTCGTCCAGTTCAACATCTGAAATCAGCCGCGCCCACGACGAGGCGGCGAGATCCCGCAGCTTGGGAAACCTGGCGATCGGAAATCCAGATATCGGCTGCCAAAGACCCAGTTGGTCCCTATGGCGCGCAATCTGCACCCACTCGCCTTTGATCAGTAGCACAGCCAGTGCCCGGCAAGGGACCACGCGTTGCGTCTGCTCTAGCATGCGGTCTAATACTTCGTCTAGATCCAGGCTGCTGTTGAGAGCCACCGTAGCGCTTGCTAGCGCCTCGGCCATTTTGCGCGCACGGCGCTCCGCCTCCGTTAACGCACGCAGCTTTTGGTTGCTCTGCGCCAGCTCCGTTTCCGCCAGCCTGCGCACCTCCACTTCCGTCCGGAGCGCCTCTTCCGCACGCATGCGTTCTGCGATCTCCGCGCGCAGCGGACGCAGCAAAAAGCGGTCGAGGAGCGGTAGTACGGCAAGCGTGACCAAGATAGCGTCAAGCAGCACTTCTGTCCACAGCGCCATCGGCGGCAGCAGTGGCATCAAAAGCATAATCAGGGCTTCCCCAAAGAATACGGCCGCTGCGACTATCAAGAGATGGCGGCGTGGGTCCGACCCGCGCTTAGACTCCGCTGTGACGAATGCTGTGTTGCCAGTACCGATATCTTCGTCAAATGAGCTGGTCATTTGCTATGCATCCTTCCCAACGTGGGTGTCGTCGAGAATGGCACGATTTTTTTGTGTCTTATTGGGACCTGCGGATTCAAAAACATCGTATTACCAAACTGGGGACTCTGGAATAGACCGAGATACAGAAAACCAATGCTCGCGGATACGAAAATGAGATTTTGCAGCATACGTACTAGATTTATCTAGCAGGCATATTTCATGTATTGACAAACTTCAATTTATGCGCTATATTGATAATCATCAATTCAAAACGGGACCAACAACCATGTCTGACCAAGCACTCGCACTCACCCCCACGACCGAAACAACCTCCTGCTGTGGCCTCCCGCCCAGCCTGCGCTTCGCCCCCGCCGAAGCTGAAGAGCTGGCCGGCATGTTCAAAGCACTCGGCCACCCCGTGCGCCTGCAGATCGTCGACCTGCTCAGCCGCTTCGAAGGCCAGGTCTGCGTCTGCGACGTCGAAAGCCAGTTCGAGCTCAGCCAGCCGACCATCTCGCACCACCTCAAGATCCTGCGTGAGGCCGGCCTCGTCCAGGCCGAACAGCGTGGTCTCTGGGTTTACTACTATCTGCGCCCCGCCGCCGTATCCAGGCTGGGCGCGCTGCTGCAAGGGGTCTGTTGTTGACGGCCTCTTTTTTTACCCGCTATATCGAAGTTTGTCTATCTAACAAGGAGCACAACCATGACCACCACCGCTACACCCGAACTCGACCAGGTCCGCAGCGAAGTCCGCGACCACTATGCCCAACGCGCCCAGGCAGCCGCGGCAGCCCAGCCTGCGAGCTGCTGCGGCCCCAGTTCCAGCAGTTCTTCGTGCGGCACCAGTGCGTGTTGCAGCACCGACGACGTCGCTAACGTATCCCTCTACGATGCCGCCGACCTGTCGTTGGTACCCGACGACATGAGCGGCATGTCCTGGGGCTGCGGCAACCCCACCGCCATCGCCGCCCTCAAGCCCGGCGAAGTCGTGCTCGACCTCGGCTCGGGCGCGGGTCTCGACGTGATGCTGGCCGCCCGCAAGGTCGGCCCGACCGGCTTTGCCTATGGGGTCGACATGACGGACGAAATGCTGGCCCTCGCCCGCCGCAACGCCGAGAAGGCCGGCGCCACCAACGTCGAGTTCCGCAAGGGCCATATCGAGGCCATCCCGCTGCCCGACCAGACGGTAGACGTCATCATCTCCAATTGCGTCATCAACCTGTCGCCCGCCAAGCACCAGGTCCTCAATGAGGCCTACCGCGTGCTGCGCAACGGCGGCCGCCTCGCCGTCTCCGACATCGTCGTCGACGGCCGCCTGGACGACCTGCCCGTCAGCGAGGAGCAGATCCGCACGGCCCTCAGCTGGGCCGGCTGCATCGCCGGCGCGCTGACCATTGACCAGTACAAGGAGCTGCTCGCCGCCGCCGGCTTCCAGGAGATCCAGGTCGACATCAAGCACCGCTATACGCTTGAAGAAATCCGGGAGGATCTGGGGGGCATGGCCGCTAGCATCCCGCAGGCAGTGGCCGAAGAGCTGGTCAGCCGCTTTACCAGCAGCAACATCTCGGCCCGCCGCCTGGACTGATACCATCTTCGTGCCTGGCTCGCCCCCCATCACCTCGCCAACCTCATGCCTGGTGGGGCGAGCCTCGCACGGTGTGTACCTGTTACCAAAGGAACCATGATATGCCGCAACCAATCAATCCTGCCGCCGCCTGCTGTACGTTGGACATCAGTGGCGCCGAACAGGAACGGCTGGTGACCATGCTCAAGGCGCTGGGTAATCCCACCCGCTTTGAGATCATGAAATACCTGCTCACGCATCCCGGCTGCATCACCGGCGATATCGTCGACGTGCTGCCGCTCGCCCAAGCGACTGTCTCCCAGCATCTCAAGGTACTGCGCGCTGCCGGCTGGATCGACGGGACAGTGACCGGAACCGCCGTGAGCTACTGCTTGCATTCCGCCAACATTGCCTGGTTCCGTGAGAAGGTGGGGGAGATCTTCTGATGAGCGGGTCGCACACCAGCCCTTTTTTTGCCTTATTTCATCGTATTTTTACGATTAATTGATCATAAGTGGAGT
>CAVPAH010000005.1:917500-1591445 GCA_963701415.1 uncultured Chloroflexia bacterium | reverse complement strand
ATGCCTGAAGCGCTGTGGCGTGAAATTGGCGACGACTTCTACATTGCTACGCTGCTAATCGTTCTCAGCGGCCACTACTTCGAAAGCGACCTGGTACAGCTCGCAGTTTTTCAGCACGAGGCCATCCGCATACGCCGCCGCATCGGCGATCTGTACAACCTGTGCTTCACGCTGGGCGCACTCAGCTACTTTTCCTTCCTCGAAGGCAGCATAGACGAAGCGACGCAGTTGATGGATGGATCCCTTGAGATCTTGGCGGAGGTCGATAACCTGCCCTGGTTTCGCAGCAACCGGCAGGCCAAAGCAGCGTACGCCTTTGCCCGGGGTGATTTCGACGAGGCGTCCGTGGGGCTGCAAGCCGAGAGCCACTATTATGACGAGCAGACGTATAGGGTCTTCCGGAATTTTCCCGACGCCTTCCGCAGCCTGCTCGCCAGCATGCGCGGCGACTATCGCCTGGCCGACGCAATCGGGCAGGAGAGCCTGACGTCCGTCTTCCCCATGCTGGTGATGTGGGTTCACTTAAGTCTGGCGGCAGCGGCCTGCGGCCTGGGCGAGAACGCACAAGCGGCGCGTGCCCTGCACACCGCACTGACAGATGGGATGGCATACAGCCCCACCTTTCGCCGCATGTGCTTGCCCGTTGCCGCAATCCTGGCCGCCCGCGCCGGCCGGCACCGCTGGGCAGCCGAGCTGCTTGGCCTGGCCGATGCCGGACCGCCTGACGTGATTGGCTGGATGGACAAGTGGCCCCTGCTCCACGACCTGCGGCAGCAGCTGGCAGCCCAGCTCGGCGCCGGCGCCTTTCACACCGCCTGGGCACATGGCCGCACGCTGGATCTGGCCACCGTCACCGAACTGATCCTGGAACAAAGCGCACTCGCGAGCGCGCAAGCGCACGGCTTCTGTGCCGCCGCCTGCCGCAACACAGAAGGCTGCCAACCAATCCCTGCTCGACCCGCTCAGCCCCGCGAGCTTGACGTGCTGCGCCTCATCGCCGCCGGGTACTCGAACCAGGAGATCGCCGCCCATCTCGTCATCAGCATCACCACCGTCAAGAAGCACGTCAACCACATCTTCGCCAAGCTCGGCGTCGTCAGCCGGGCGCAGGCCATGGTCGCAGCACAGACCCTGCACCTCGCCTAACACCAGTGCACCTTCACGGAGCCGGCTGCTCCCTTCACGGAGCCGAATACACCCGCTTCACCTCGGCAATACACCCTGGGGAGGTGGACACCCACTCGCGCCTGCGCTACCTTGGTCGTCACCGCTCAAGCGCGGTTAGTGTGTGTCCCGTTCACCTAAGGAGACTGCTATGTCACTCGAAGAAAACAAGGCCGTCGTTCTGCGCATGACCGAGGAGTTCTACAACAAAGGCAACATCGAGAGTGCCGACCAGTTCTTTGCCCCCACCTACGTACATCACGATCCCGCTTCCCCGCACGTGACCGATCTCGCCGGTCTCAAGGAGGCGCTGCGCACATTCCTGGGCGGTTGCCCAGACCTGCACATCACGACCGACGAGCTGCTGGCCGACGGGGACAAGGTCACCAAGCGCTGGACCTACCACGCCACGCACACCGCCGACCTGGGGGGCTTGCCGCCAACCGGCAGGCGCATCACGATAAGTGGGCTCGAGCTGTTCCGGCTCGCCGACGGCAAAATCGTCGAGAGCTGGCTTGCCTATGATAACCTCAGCCTGCTCCAGCAGCTTGGCGCCATCCCCACCCCCGAACCCGCCTGATCTACTACTTCCTGGAGGTCCCCCCACCTCCAGGAAGTACCCCACCTCCAGGAGGTGTCACCCGCCGGCCACCCTTTTCAGCCCTGTCGACAGCTCCTCAACGCACCGTGTTAGAGTCCGCAGCGCTGTTGCGCCGAAGCTTGCGAGTCGCTTCCCTATCGAGGAACCTTTTACGCCAGCACATCCCATAACACACTTGCTCGCTCGGCCACGTCCCACTGCAGCATCGGTGGCCCACACCATGCCGCTGCTCTCCCGTGCGCACTTGAACTCCACCATGGTTGCCCTGCGGCCTGCCGCTAAGGTGCACCATCAATCGCATTCCGATCCGCATTCGATCCTAAGAGGAGAACTGACCTATGTCCGAACCATATCTTGGCGAAATCACCCTGTTTGCCGGCAACTTCGCCCCGCGGGCTGGGCCTTCTGCCAGGGCCAGCTCTTGAGCATTGCGCAGAATACCGCCCTGTTCTCGCTGCTCGGCACCACCTTATGGCGGCAATGGGCAAACACCTTCGCCCTGCCCGACCTGCGTGGGCGCGTGCCGGTCGGCACGGCCAAGGCCCGGGCCTGCCGACCATACAATCTGGGCGAGCTGGCCGGCGAACCGACCCACACGTTGATTATCACCGAGATGCCGGCGCACAACCATCCGGCCCAAGCAGCAGGGCATCGCCAACGCCGGCGACAGCGCCAGCCCCAGCGGCGGTACCTGGGCACCTCGACGGCACGCGACAATCGTCTACAGCAACGCCGCACCCGACGGCCCTATGGCGGCGAAATACCGTGACCGTCGGCATTGCCGGCGGCAGCCAGCCGCACAACAACATGCAGCCCTACCTGGGCCTGAACTACATCATCGCGATCGAGGGCATCTACCCCTCGCGCAACTAGCCCCTTGATTGACGGCAGTGCGCTGCCTCTGGTAGCGAGGCAGCGCACTGCACCTGTGCGGGGAATGGCCGGACGGCACGCGTGCCACACGGAAGAGTTGACGACTCTACGAGTGGATGGACCATTTTGGACTTCACAGGAGATGCAAGTTATGAAGCATGCTTGATCAATCACAGGTGCGACGATGGCTAGGGCGCGGGTTCTCTGTGCTGCTGGCAATTGCGCTCCTCGTCGTCATCGCCCTCAGTCCCCGCCCGCGTGGCGTATGCGGCCGGTATTACCGTCACGACCACCGCCGACACGGTTGATGCGGCAGGGACGTGCGTCGCCGTCACCCTGGCATCCTTACCCGGGCCGGACGGACAGACCAGCCTGCGCGAGGCAGTCTGTGCCGCCAACAACAACGCCGGCGCCGACACAATTACCTTTTCGGTCAACGGCACCTTTGCGCTGACCGGCGCTGCCAACGAGGACAACGGCGGCAGCGGCGACCTGGACGTCAAACAGAGCCTGGCGATCAACGGCAACGGCGCCGGCCAACACGATCATCGACGGCAGCGGCATCGAGCGCATCTTTGATGTCTTTCCTCCGGCTGCGAGTACATTCGATCTCTCGAACTCTGACCGTACAGAACGGCGACACCCGCACCACTTCGTTCAAAGAGGGCGGGGCGATGTATCTGCACAACAATGTCACGACCACCATCTCGGGCAGCAGGATCGTCAACAACTTCTCCGGCGCCAACGGCGCGATTGAAAACCGCGGCACCCTGACCATCAACAACAGCGTGATCTCCGGCAACCAAACCATTCCCGCCAGCGGCAGCGTAGCCGGCGGCGGCATTCGCAATGCCGGGACGCTGACAATCAACAACTCGACCATCAGCAACAACAGCGTGCGAGGGGAAGGTGGCGGTATTTTCATCACCGTAGCGAGTGGGGTCACGGTCAACATCAACAACAGCACGATCTCCGGCAACACCGCCAGCGTGACTGGCGGCGGCCTCGGCAACGGCGGCGGCATCGCCACCACCGGCAACCAGGGGACGATCAACATCACCAACAGCACCATCTCGGGCAACCGCGCCGACAATAACGGCGGCGGCGCCTATTTTGTCACCCCGGCGTGGTCAGACGGGCAACGCCACCTTGACCAACGTCACCATCAGCCAACAACACCGCCGACAACGACAACAACGGCACCGGGGCAGGCGGTGGCTTTGCGCAGAACACGGCGGCGGTCACCCTGCGCAACACGATTGTGGCCCGCAACTTCAATTCCACCGCTGCCAGCCGCGATGACATCAGCGGCGCCGTGGTCGCCGCCAGTTCGTACAACCTGATCGGCGACGGCACCGGTGCCAGCGGCATCACCAATGGCGTCAACAACAACCAGGTTGGCTCCGGCGGCCAGCCCGGTCGACCCGCTGCTGGGCCCGTTGGCCAACAACGGTGGCGCGACCGAAACCCACGCCCTGCTGGCCGGCAGCCCGGCGATCAACACCGCCAACAATGCCACCTGCCCGGCCACCGACCAGCGTGGCGTCGCACGGCCCAGCGGCGGCGTCTGCGACATCGGCGCGTACGAGTTGAGCGATTCGACGCCGCCTGACACGACCATCACCGGCAATCCCGACCAATCCGAGCAACAGCACGACAGCGACCTTCACCTTCACCGGCAGCGACACCGGTGGCAGCGGCCTGGCCGGCTTCCAGTGCCAGCTCGACGGTGGTGCGTTTGTCGCCTGCACCAGCCCGCAGAACTTACAGCAGCCTGGCCGACGGCAGCCACACCTTCCAGGTGCGCGCCATCGACAGGCGGGCAACGTCGACCCCACCCCGGCCACCTATCACCTGGGTCATCGACGCCACGCCTCCCGACACCACGATCACAGCCAACCCGCCAATCCCAGCACCAGCACAAGCGCCACCTTCAGCTTCACCGGCGACGGACAGCGGCGAGTCGGGAGTAGCGAGCTACCACTGCAGCTCGACGGCCGCGGGTTCGCCGCCTGCACCAGCCCGCAGAACTACAGCGGCGCTCGCCGAAGGCAGCCACACCTTCCAGGTGCGCGCCGTCGATGGGGTGGGCAATATCGATCCGACCCCTGCCGCTACACCTGGGTCGTCGATACCACCGGGCCGGAGACGGCGAACCGCGGGCCGGCGAATCCCAGCGCCGGCGCCAATCCAAGCTTTAGCTTTCGGGGAGCGACCCTGGCGGCAGCGGCAGTGGCACCGCCTTCGAATGCGTGCTCGACGGCGGCGCAGCCGCCCCTTGCACCAGCCCACAGAGCTACAGCGGCCTGGCCGACGGAGGCCACACCTTCCAGGTGCGCGCCGGCGACGCGGCCGGCAATGTCGATCCCACCCCCGCCACCCACACGTGGACCTACGTAACCGGCACCGTCGAGGATTGCCTCTACCTCCCCTTCCTCGAACACCAAGAGTAAATCGCGCGCACTGTCACGTTCCCGGCGACGACGGAAGGTGAAGTTCCGTGTGACGTACCCGGCACATTTACGGCGATCGCCGGCCTCTGACCCTGGCACGGCGCAGCGCTCGCTTCCGCCTACCCCGATCCCTCTGCGCCGAGCAGGAACGCCGCCCAAATCTCCCTAAAACTCCATATCTGACAAACTTCAATTTATGCGCTATATTGATAATCATCAATTCAAAACGGGACCAACAACCATGTCTGACCAAGCACTCGCACTCACCCCCACGACCGAAACAACCTCCTGCTGTGGCCTCCCGCCCAGCCTGCGCTTCGTCGCCCGCCGAAGCCGAAGAGCTGGCCGGCATGTTCAAGGCACTCGGCCACCCCGTGCGCCTGCAGATCGTCGACCTGCTCAGCCGCTTCGAAGGCCAGGTCTGCGTCTGCGACGTCGAAAGCCAGTTCGAGCTCAGCCAGCCGACCATCTCGCACCACCTCAAGATCCTGCGCGAGGCCGGCCTCGTCGCAGGCCGAACAGCGTGGCCTCTGGGTTTACTACTACCTGCGCCCCGCCGCCGTATCCAGGCTGGGCGCGCTGCTGCAAGGGGTCTGCTGTTGACGGCCTCTTTTTTTGCCCGCTATATCGAAGTTTGTCTATCTAACAAGGAGCACAACCATGACCACCACCGCTACACCCGAACTCGACCAGGTCCGCAGCGAAGTCCGCGACCACTATGCCCAGCGCGCCCAGGCAGCCGCGGCAGCCCAGCCTGCGAGCTGCTGCGGCCCCAGTTCCAGCAGTTCTTCGTGCGGCACCAGTGCGTGTTGCAGCACCGACGACGTCGCTAACGTATCCCTCTACGATGCCGCCGACCTGTCGTTGGTACCCGACGACATGAGCGGCATGTCCTGGGGCTGCGGCAACCCCACCGCCATCGCCGCCCTCAAGCCCGGCGAAGTCGTGCTCGACCTCGGCTCGGGCGCCGGGTCTCGACGTGATGCTGGCCGCCCGCAAGGTCGGCCCGACCGGCTTTGCCTATGGCGTCGACATGACCGACGAAATGCTGGCCCTCGCCCGCCGCAACGCCGAGAAGGCCGGCGCCACCAACGTCGAGTTCCGCAAGGGCCACATCGAGGCCATCCCGCTGCCCGACCAGACGGTGGACGTCATCATCTCCAACTGCGTCATCAACCTGTCGCCCGCCAAGCACCAGGTCCTCAATGAGGCCTACCGCGTGCTGCGCAACGGCGGCCGCCTCGCCGTCTCCGACATCGTCGTCGACGGCCGCCTGGACGACCTGCCCGTCAGCGAGGAGCAGATCCGCACGGCCCTCAGCTGGGCCGGCTGCATCGCCGGCGCGCTGACGATCGACCAGTACAAGGAGCTGCTCGCCGCCGCCGGCTTCCAGGACATCCAGGTCGACATCAAGCACCGCTATACGCTTGAGGAAATCCGGGAGGATCTGGGGGGCATGGCCGATAGCATCCCGCAGGCAGTGGCCGAAGAGCTGGTCAGCCGCTTTACCAGCAGCAACATCTCGGCCCGCCGCCTGGACTGATACCGTCTTCGTGCCTGGCTCGCCCCCCATCACCTCGCCAACCTCATGCCTGGTGGGGCGAGCCTCGCACGGTGTGTACCTGTTACCGAAAGGAACCATGATATGCCCCAACCCACCAATCCTGACGCCGCCTGCTGTACGTTGGACATCAGTGGCGCCGAACAGGAACGGCTGGTGACCATGCTCAAGGCGCTGGGTAATCCCACCCGCTTTGAGATCATGAAATACCTGCTCACGCATCCCGGCTGCATCACCGGCGATATCGTCGACGTGCTGCCGCTCGCCCAAGCGACTGTCTCCCAGCATCTCAAGGTACTGCGCGCTGCCGGCTGGATCGACGGGACAGTGACCGGAACCGCCGTGAGCTACTGCTTGCATTCCGCCAACATTGCCTGGTTCCGTGCCAAGGTTGGGGAGATCTTCTAGAACTCACACGTTGGTGCGAGTCTTCCCCTTTTTTTGCCTTCTTTTATCGTATTTTTACGATTAATTATTGATGAATGGAGTAGAATGATGGTTACGCAACTTGCCAATCAACTTACCGGTCCATTGCTAGCTCAACTTATCGCCATCTTCCAGTTTGTCGCCGCACAGTTCGCCGGAACCTGGCCCTATCTGCTGGTCACCATTCCCCTGGCCGTGGCCGTCAAGCTGTCGGGGGCATCGCGCTTTATCAACCGTGCCCTCAGCGCACAGCCGCTGGTTGCGATCGTGCTTGCCACGGCCATCGGCGCCTTCAGCCCCTTCTGTTCGTGCAGCGTCATCCCGGTCGTGGCGTCGCTGCTGATCGGTGGCGTACCGTTGGCCCCGGTCATGGCCTTCTGGATCGCGTCGCCCTCCATGGATCCTGAAATCTTCTTTCTCAGCGTGAGCACATTGGGCTGGGAGCTGTCGTTGTGGCGGCTGGGGTCGACGCTGGTGCTGAGCCTCGCCGCCGGCTTCATCACCTATTTCCTGATGCAGCGCGGCTGGCTGGGCGCCAACATTCTGCGCACCGATACACGCCGCGCCAGGCCACTGGCTGCCCGCGCCCGGAATGCCTGGCGCAGCTTTGGCGGCTGGGTAAGCACACAGTTCACGTTTACACCACGCCCCATGACAATGGCCGCCGTCGCCGCAACCTCGGCTTGTGGCCCTACTAACTCGGCATGCCGCCCAGACTCGGAGACTGGCACAAGCACCGGCCGTGCTACGGGCTCACCTCTGCCAGTCCTCCAGGCAGATGCCGCAAGTGGCTGCGGCACTGAATGTGCCGGCAGTGCCCAGCCTGCCTTTGGCCGCCGCCTGCTGGCGGAAACTTGGGAAGCTACGCTGATGGTAGTGAAGTTTATGCTGCTGGCCTATACACTCGAAGCGCTGATCGCGCTCTATGTGCCGCAGGAATTGATTGTCTCAACGCTCGGCGGCGACCAGCCATTCTCCATCGCGCTGGCAGCGCTGCTCGGTGTGCCCATCTACACCAGCAACCTGGCGGCCATGCCGCTCATCGGGGGCCTGCTGACGCAGGGGATGTCCCCGGCGGCCGCCCTCGCCTTCCTGATTTCCGGGCCCACGACCACGCTCCCTGCCATGGCGGCAGTGGCCGGGCTGGTGACACGGCGCGTGTTCTTGCTGTATGTGGGATTCGCCCTGTTCGGCGCCCTCCTAGCAGGGTATGCGTACGCTCTCGCCCATTATCTGTGGTAAAACACCGGCAGGCACGGCGTCCGCTGTTGAGCAGGCGGTTGCGCGGTAGGTAGATTCAGGGTTCGGTCGCTAAGAGAAAGTGGATACGCGTCGCGAGTTCTTGTGCCGTCTTGGCGAAGAGCGCGCGGCGCGTATTCTCATCGGCCAGACGGTCCGCGGCAGCAATCGGGTCCTCAATGCTCCAGTGAATGAAATCAGGCTCGCCTGGGAAAACGGGACACTGCTCGCGCACCTGGTCGCAGACGGTGATCACCTGGTCGAACACTTGGCCGTGCAGTTCGTCCACGTGCTTGGATCGCTGCTGCGAAATATCTATCCCCATCGTCGCCGAGTGCCTGCACCGCCAACGAATGCACGCTTCCCGGCCGTACCCCGGCGCTTTGCACCTCGATGCGCCCGCCACTCATCGCCCGCAGCAGCCCTTCCGCCATCTGCGAACGCGCCCGGTTCTGTGTACACAGGAAAAGCACCCGCTGCGGTTGTCCCTCAACGGCGCGCGGCTCGAGCGGGCGGCTTGCCTGCTCTAATGCAGGATGCAGCCGTGCCCCACTGCGGCGGTACAGTTCGCCAAGTCGGGCCACGTCCAGTGAATAGTAGACATCGCGCCCGTCTGCACTGCTGCGCCGTTCGTGCACAAGTTCTTGACCCCGCAGCAGCTTCAGGTGATACGAAACCAGGTTGATCGGCTTGTCGACGACGGCGACAAGCTCTTGGACCCGCAGGTCGCTGCGTGCCAGGGCGCTGAGAATCTGCCAGCGCACGTCGTGTGCGAGCAGCTTGAGGAATGGCGGCACTGACTGGTCAGCTGTGCTGTTCATACCGGTAATGTACCATGTTTGACAACTCGTTCAAAATGGATTGAAATAAAATTACTACAATCTGTTTTGAATGAATTGCTAGACCTACGAGGAGTCACATGGATAAGCAGCCCGTACTATTTGTTTGCATCCACAACAGCGCCCGCAGCCAGATGGCCGAGGCGTGGGTCAACCATCTCTACGGCGACCGTTTCGCTGCCGAAAGCGCGGGGCTTGAACCGGGTACGCTCAACCCTTACGTCGTGCGTGTGATGGCCGAGGCCGGGATCAACATTTCCCAAGCCAAGACCAAGAGCGTGTTCGACATGTACAAGAGCGGCAGGCTGTTTCGCTACGTGGTGACAGTCTGTGACACCGAAGCCGCCGAGCGCTGTCCGACCTTCCCCGGCGTGGCGCAGCGGCTGCATTGGAGCTTCCCCGATCCGTCGCGTGTGACCGGCAGCGATGAGGAGAAAATAGCCCAGGTGCGCACAGTGCGCGACCAGATCCGAGCCAAGATAGAGGAGTGGGCGGAGCATCTCATCCCCACCCCCACGAAAATGTACCGGCGTAGCAGCCAACGCTAGGGACAGCGGATCAGGCCCTGCGCCCACAGGCAGGTGCCGCAGGTCGGGAACTCGTTGCCAAAACAGTCTTCACGATTGTCGACCGACACATCGCAGCCGCCACAGAATGTACAGGGCGGGAAAGCAAAGCTCTGCACACGCTCGCGGTACGCAATGTACGCTGGATCGAGCCACAGGTCGAGCAAGCCCCGTTGGTTTACGTTGCCGACAATGTGGCGATAGGAAAGATGGTCCTTGTCGTGCAGAAAGCTGCCGTGCGTGTGCAGCAGTGGCCAGCAAGGGCTCACATCCCCGTTCCAGCCCACGGTGAGTGAGCCCGACTCGATATAGTCGCAGACGTCGTTGCTGCCACCCCATTTGGCGCCGGCATAACTCACGTTAAAACCACTGCTAAACGCCTCAAACAGTGCATCCCGGGTCAGCTCGTTAAAGTCCATCTTGGGCAGGCTGAGGCGCGGCGTCTGCGGCGAAGAGAGATAGGACACCGAACGCATCGTGTCGCTGTACAGAGTCTCAGTCTGCATGGCCTCGTTGACCGGCAGCACGTTGCTCACGGAGAAGTGCAGTGCGCCCAGGCCGCGGGCGATCTTGAGCACCTTGGGCAGGTCCTGGATGTTCCGCCGCATGGCCACAAAGGCGACGCCGATCTCCGGCTTCGCCGTCTTGTGGCCCTTGCGCAGCGTGCGAAAACGCTGCAGGTTGGCGAGGACGGTGGGGAGTTGGGCGCCAAGCCGGATGTCGGCGTAGCTTTCAGGCGAGGCACCGTCGATGGACACCCAGATGAGATCGAGACCGGCGTCAATCAGCTGCCGGCTGCGCTTTTCGGTGAGCAGGGTGCCGTTGGTGATCATCTCCACCCGGGCGCCTAGCTGCTTGACCTGGGCGATCCATTCCACGGTGCGCTGGTGAAACAGCGGCTCGCCGATGCCGCCAAAGTAGACGGTCGGCAGCGGATCCATGGTCTTGAGTGCCCCGAGAACGGCAGCAAAGGTAGCCTCACTCATCCTGCCAATGGACGTCTGCCACGCGTTGCGAAAACAGGTGACGCAGTCCAGGTTGCAGGCGTCGGTTGGCTCGATGAACACTTTAGCCAGGTGCTGCAGCGGCCGGTGCATGCGCAGGGTGTTGCCGTCGCGCTCGAGCCGCAGCCGCGCCCCCGGCTGCAGCCCCATCTCGCGCCGCTTGGCGGGTGAGATCACCAGCCGCCCTTCCTCGTCCACATAGGCCCAGTCATCGGCAGCTGTGGCTGCCGATGGCTGGCTAGACTGGCTAGTGACTGGGGTGTCTTCTGCGTTTGGCGCGATGGCGTGGAGAGGCAGGAACGTCATGACGGCTGCCGCACCTTGCTGGCGACCACCGGCTGGAGCTCGCAGTCGATGGCTTCCATATCCTTCTTGAAATACTTGCGTCCCCACCAGAAGGCCACGCTGACCAGGCCGATCATCACCGGCACCTCGATCAGCGGGCCGATCACCGCCGCAAAGGCCTGCCCCGAGGCGATGCCGAAGACGGCCACGGCCACGGCAATCGCCAGTTCGAAGTTGTTGCTGGCGGCCGTGAACGAGACCGTCGTCGTCTTCTTGTAGCCCGCATGTCGCCCACACGCCCATGAAGAAGCTGACGCAAACATGATCACGAAGTAGAGGATCAGCGGGATGGCGATGCGCACCACGTCCATGGGGATGCTGACGATCAGCTCGCCCTTGAGGCTGAACATCACCACGATCGTGAAGAGCAGCGCGATCAGCGTGATCGGGCTGATCTTGGGGATGAAGACGCTGTGATACCACTCCTTGCCCTTCGCCCGCACCAGGAAGAAGCGGGTCAGGAAGCCGGCGATGAAGGGGATGCCCAGGTAGATGAAGACGCTCTGGGCGATCTCCCACATGCTGACCTGCACCAGCGCCGTCTGCCAGTCCCAGCCACGACGGGCAGCACGGTGATGTAGAAGTAGGCGAAGACGCTGTAAGAAGAGCACCTGGAAGATGCTGTTGAAGGCCACCAGCCCGGCCGCATACTCGGTGTCGCCCTTGGCCAGGTCGTTCCACACGATGACCATGGCGATGCAGCGTGCCAGGCCGATCAGGATCAGCCCCTCCATGTACTCGGGGTAATCGTGCAGGAAGATCACGGCCAGGACAAACATCAGCATCGGGCCGATGACCCAGTTCTGCACCAGCGACAGCGTCAGAATCTTCCAGTCGCGGAAGACGTCGCCCAGTTCCTCGTACCGCACCTTGGCCAGCGGCGGGTACATCATCAGGATCAGCCCGATGGCGATCGGGATGTTGGTCGTGCCGACCTGGAAACGAGTTGATGACGCCTTCCACGCCGGGCAGGAAATAGCCGAGCGCCACGCCCACGGCCATGGCCAGGAAGATCCACAGCGTCAGGTAGCGGTCGAGCAGCGACAGCCGCTTGGTGGTGCTGGCGCGCGGGTTTGACGGCGGCAGCTTGCTGTGACATGGAGTGCTCCTTGTGGAGGCTTTCGTGCTCTACGCCTGGGCGTTGCGAATCATCGTCATGACCTGGCTCTTGGCCGGCACCTTGCCGGCGCTGACCACTTTCTCGTCGATCACGATGGCCGGCGTGCTCATCACGCCATAGGCCATGATCGCGGCAATGTCGTGCTACCTCGATCACCTTGGCGTCGAGCTGCAGTCTCCTGGATCGCCTCGGCGACCACGGCCTTGGTCTTCTTGCAGTTGGGGCAGCCGGTGCCCAATACCTTGATTTCCATGATTTTGCTCCTAATGGGCCAGAATAAAATTGAAACAGATAGCCGGTGAGCATAATGCCCACGGCGACAATGCCGACAAAAGCCGCAATCAGCGGCAGCTTGAGCACGCGGCGCAGGATGATCATCTCCGGCAGGCTCAAGCGCCACGACCGCCATCATAAAGGCCAGCGCCGTGCCCAGCGCGGCGCCCTTGCCGATCAGCGCCTCGACCACCGGGATCATGCCGGCGGCGTTGGAGTACATCGGCACGCCGATCGATCACAGCCAGCGGCACGCTCCACCACGCGTCTGCGCCCAGAATGCCTGCCAGCGCGTCTTCGGGCACGTAGCCGTGAATAAATGCGCCGATGGCGATACCGAGGATAACGTAGAGCCACACCTTGCCCACGATCTCACGTGTGCCCTCCCAGCCGATGGTGAAGCGTTCGCTCCAGCTCATCTTCTCGCCGGGCTGGGCCGTGTTGCTGCCGGCGGGCATGTCCCAGACAAAGTCCTCGACGCCGCGCTCGACATTGGGGATGCGCCCGATCACCAGCCCGGCCACAATGGCAATCAGCAGCCCCGTGCCCATGTAGATCAGCGCCACCTGCCAGCCGAACATGCCGAAGAGCATGCCCAGCGCCACTTCGTTCACCATCGGCGCCGCAATCAGGAAGGAGAAGGTTACGCCCATCGGCACGCCCGCCTTGACAAAGCCGATAAACAGCGGCACGGCCGAGCAAGAGCAGAAAGGCGTCACAACCCCCAACCCTGCCGCCAGCACGTTGCCCACGCCCGTGCGCTTGCCGCCCAGCACGCGGCGCGTCTGCTCGGCGCTGAAGAAGGTGCGCAGCGTGGTGATGAAAAAGATCATCCCCGCCAGCAGCATCAGGATCTTGGGCACGTCGTAGAGGAAAAACGCCAGCGCCGAACCCAGCTGTGAAGTCAGCGACAGCCCCAGCAGCGAGGTTGTGATCCAAATCGCCAGCGGCTGCAAGGCGTTGTACACCAGCCACCACGCGACCGCTGCGGCACGCCACAATCGCCCATGGCCGCCAGGCCACATGCCGCTGCTCGGGCTGCGGCGTCACCATCAGTCCGTTACTCATAAGTCACCTGGATCAGTTCCACTTCGTCGTTGCATTTGGGACACGGACAGGCGATCACACGCTTGTGCTGTGCCAAGGACAGCAGCTCACCCTCGGCCGGGCCGAGCACCGCATCGAGCCAGGCGCGCACCTCGTCTGTCGATCAGCCCATAATAGACATTCTGTCCCTGCTTGCGGTCTTCGATCAGCCCCGCCTCGCGCAGCAGCCGCAGCTGCTGCGACACATACGGCTGCGGCTTGCCCAGCAGCGCCTCCAGGTGGCAGACGCACTCCGCGTCGCGCCGAATGGCATCCAAGGATGCGCAGCCGCTCCGGGTGGGCCAGCAGTTTCAACCGGTCGGCGAGCAGTTCGTAGTCGGCCTCAAGGGGTTCAGACGTAAAGTCAAGGGATGAAGGTAAATGTGTAGTCATAGGTGGTCAGACAATGCATGCCAAAACTCATATATGCAGAATTACGCATGTATCATCGCGCCAAGTCACGCCCCTGTCAAGCGGCAGGGCATGATTCACGATTTTCGCCATGCGCCCGTTTCCCGCGTAGCCCGCACGCCCCGTGCGGGGTGGCCGTCAGGCCACACGCGTAGGCCGCGCGGCCAAATTTCGTAAGACGCACCCGGGGCAGCAGGATCCATGTCTTGCTTGGTGTCTACCCCCAACCGCTCTGGGCCCATCTACGGTCGTGATAGAATACGCTGGCCGGGTGTGTGCCGCTAACACGGTAAGGATTTGGTAAGCACAAGCTAGGCATGTGGTGATATACTAATGGTAGAGTCGTACCTGGCGACCCTCAACGAGACCGCCACCTATGCCAAAAACGATTCCTCTCATCTTTCTGCTTCTGGTTTCTAGCATAATCTCAGCATGCGCTAGGAGTGGCTCGCCCAGTGCGGCGTCTGCGGCGGCGCCCGCGGCTTCACCCACAGCCACCCTCACGCCTGGACCGGTTGCCACGCCTATCCTTGCCCTGGCAACGCCCTTGCCCGTGGGCACGGAGGTACCTTTGCAGGGTGCCGAAGTCGCCGCCCCCGAGACGTGGATTGTCCCCGCGCTGCAGCCAAAACAGGTGCTGGCCTCCTATCTCAAGACGACGGTGGAGCAGCTCGACTGGGTCAACCCTGGGCTGGCCGATCCGGTGGCACCGGGCACTATGATCGCGATTCCCCCCGGCTATCGGGTATCGGCCGGCGAATCGCTTTCCTCGATCGCCACCAATACCGGTCTGCCCGCCGACATGCTGCAGGCGGCCAACCCCAAGCTGTCTGCCACCGGCGAGCTCTCCCCGGGTACTGTACTGGCGATGCCACCCATCATGGTCATGCAGGAGACAACATCGCTTGCGGCGGCGGCAGCCTCGCTGGATGCCTCAGGCGCGGCCCTGCTCTCGGCCAATCCAGACCTGGCCGGCAGCGACGCCATTGAAGCCGGCACGGTTCTGATCCTTCCCCCGGAAGCTGAGACCAGCCAACCATGAACCTGCGCCCCCGTCTGGCCTGCCTGATCTGCCTGGCCGTCGCCGTGACTCTGCATGCCGCCTGGCCCCGACCGCTCCTTGCCGCACCACCACTCCAGGCCGCGGCCCTCGACGCCGCACGTGCGGTCGTCCGCATTCGCGGCTGCAACATACAGGGCTGCCACGAAGGCGTTGGCAGCGGCGTCTTTATCGATCCAAGCGGGCTGATCCTCACCGCGCACCACGTGACACTCAGCGATTCGCATGACCCCCTCTCCCCGCAGCTCGGCGATTTTGTCATTGAGGTCACCGACAACCCGCGGCAGGCGCCTACCGCCCTTTATCGTGCACGCGTTGTAGCGCAGAACCCCTCGTCCGACCTTGCTCTGCTGCAGATCTACTGGAACGAACAGGCGGGGCGCGCGCTGGATGCTGCCGAGGTAAATTTGCCCTACCTGCGGTTGACCGACCCCGACTCGGTACAGTTCGGCGAGGAGTTGGCTATCTTTGGCTACCCTCTGGCTGGCGGCCACAGCATCAACTACGCCAGCGAGGGTCTCAGCGGTTTTGACGCCGACGATGGCGGCACCCTGCTCAAGGTGCAAAAGTCGCTCAGCGAAGGCAACAGCGGCGGGCCGGCCTTCGTGCAGCGCCCGGACGGCTACGAGATCGCCGGCGTGGTGATCCTGCGCCGCGGCACCATGGGCGAAGTAGGGCTGATTCGCAGCGTCGGCGAGCTGCACGATCTCGAATGGGCCGCCGGTGGACGGCGGGCAGTCGTGGGCGACGTGGCGCTGTCCCTGCCGCCGGCCGCGGAAGGCAGCGCACCCGTCATCTGCCTCGATGCGCGGCTGTTTGACCTGGCAGGCCACTCCGTACGGCTGCTGGCCTATGCCTACGATGGCGCATCGCAGGCGCCCTATCGCATTGCGAATCCACAGCTGCCCACAACCGCCGGCGGGCAGTTGGTGCTCGGAGCAGAGCTTGCACCGGCGGCATTTGTCGAGCGCCTGGGTACTCACCTGGTCACGCTGGACGCACTCCCGCACGATCTGGCTTCCGCCGGGCTTGTCTACCGCCTGGCACTCTGGGATGTGAATACGGGCCAGCTGCTGTGGAGCGATTCGCGTTGGCGCCAGCCCCAGGCGCCGACACCTGGTGCAGAACCCGGTGCAGAACCAGGCGCCGATCTGGTTTCATGCCTCGCAGAAGCGACGCCTACACCCGCCCCACCTCCCCCGCCGGCCGCTACGCCAACACCGGCGGCCACACCAACCTCAAGCCCCACTCCGACGCCGACCGAGACAGCGACGGCCACAGCCACAGCAACGGCCACAGCCACACCGGCACCTACCGCCACCTCGACCCCGGTGCCGCAGCGCTGCAGCGTGCAGGTAGACAGCCTCAATCTGCGCAGCGGCCCGGGGCCGGCCTACGTGCCTCCCCTTGCCGCGTTGCCAAATCGCGCTGCCCTGCTGCCGCTCGGGCGTAACGATGACAGCACCTGGATCTTCGTGCAGGTGGAAGACGGCGGCCGGGAGGGCTGGGTCTCGGCCAACGCAAGCTATGTGGCCTGCGATATGCCGATCGACGTTCTCCCGCTCGTGGCGCCGCCGCCGACGCCGGTTCCGCCAACGCCGCTCCCGGTGACGCCAACCCCGCCGCCGACCCCGACGGACGCCGCCCCGCTGCAGGTCGGCGTCTCCGCCAGCACCGGCTCCGGCAATAACGTAATCACCTTCGCGGGCAGCGGCCAGACCGTGTACAGCGACCGCGGTTACACCTACTCTGAAGCGCCCGGCACCTTGGGGGGCATGTTCTACATCCAGACCGCCAACAACGATCGCGAGCACCGGGACGGCGACTTCTGGCTCAATCTCGACGTCAACAAGCCTGTGCGCATCTACGTGGCCTACAGCGACGCGTACACCGAGAAACCAGGCTGGCTGCAGTCATTTGGGGACACCGGCCTGGATCTGCGTTTTACGGATGCGATGGGTCGCACGGTGGCGTTGAGCGTCTTCAGCCAACAGTTCCCCGCCGGCAGGATCACCCTGGGAGCAAACACCCCGCGCAACGGCGATACACACACGATGTACACCGTGTTCGTGGCAGAAGATCGCTAGCCCATGGCTGACCGCATCGCCCTGACCGACGGTCATGTCGAGCGCCTGCGCGACGCCCTGCTTGACGCCTACAACGAGGACGAACTGCGCCGGATGGTACGCATGTACCTGGGCAAGGATCTCGCGCACATTGTCGCCATACCGGGGCGCACCTTGGTCCAGATTACGGAAGACCTCGTCGACTACTATGGCGCACAGGCTGAGATTCCAGAACTGTTGGCCGCAGCCTGCAAAGACAAACCAAAGAATCAGCAGCTGGCGGCATTAGCGGCTGAACTGAAAGGCATCGAATTCGAGCCGCGCCCCCTTCCCGACCACGCTCGCTCCCGCCCGCTCCCTATCCGCACTCTTTCGATCGCGCTGGCATCCATGCTGGGGCTGCTCGCCGCCGGCGCGGTGCTCTGGCAGCTTTATCCGGCGCTGCTTCACTGGTGGGCGGGGCCCGCCTGCGCCGGCATCCCGCTCTGCGCCGTGGTGGCCGAGCCGGCCTCGCCAGACCCGGCCGCAGCCCACGAGCTGGCCGTCGAGATCGCCCAGCAGATTCGCGACGTGGCCGGCCCTGAGTCGCCCGACCAGGTCAAGGTGGCCGTCGTACCCAGTGTGGAGGACGGGGAAGGCGCACAGAAAGTCGCCGCGGAGGAGGGTGCGCTGCTGGCCGTCTGGGGCCGCATCCTGCAGGAGGCAGACAAGCTGCGCGTGCACTTCGAGCTGAGCAACATGCTTGGCATTGGCGATTCGCACGGCCTGCGCACGCTGCGTGCCGAACCCCTCCTGTACGACCCAATTGGGGGCCGCGTCGTCTGCGCCAACTGCTTCGACATCGCCGCCGGTGAAGTGGGCCAGCGCGTTGCCATTGTCGCCCACGCCGCCGCCGGGCTGCTCCACTACGCCGACCAGCCGGAACAGGCCTACGCCGACTTCATGGCCGCCCTCTACTGCGCCGGCGAGGAGATCGATCCCAAGCTGCTGGCCATCTTGCAGCCCGCCTGCACGGAGCATGCACGCCCTGCGGAGTGGAACCCTGCCCTGCTGCGCTACTACGCCGGCAAGGCTGCCGTGCTCAGCGGCAATTACGGCGGCGGGATCGCACTGCTGCAGGCTGCTGCCGCCGATAATGAGTACGATCCCGCCGCCCTCCTGGGGATAGGCGCAGCGTACCAGGAATGGATTGGCGATGCCCAGGCACCCGCGGCGGTCGCCGCCTTTGCCGATGCCGTACGGCGCGTCGAGACGCTGCTGCCGGACATGCCGAACGATTGGGGTCGCGCTGCCCTTTACCATGACCTGGGCCTCATCTACGAGCTGCAGGGCGATTGGTCGGGAGCCGCCGGCAACTACGCCAAGGCCGTGGACCTGTTTGGCGCCGAGCAGCCGCCTGCCTACGCGAGCATGATCCGGCTGGGCACCGTGCTGGCGCAAAATGGTGATGCCGCCGGCGCTGCCGGCCGCTTCAAGCAGGCACTGGCGCTGGACAAGGCTGCGTCCCTGGGCCTATCTGGGGCTGGCCGGCCTCGCCTGGACTGTGCAGCACGACCGCGCCGCGGCCGAAGACTGGCTGCGCCAGGCCGAACAGGCTGCGCCGGAAGCCGCCTACGTGCAGATCCAGCGTGCCGAGCTGTGCAGTGCCTGGGAGGATGTAGCCTGCGCCGAGCAAGCCTACCAGGCGGCCTTGACCAGCCGTCCCAACTCCGGCTGGCTTCACGGCCGCGCGGGTGATTTATACCGCCCCACCAACCCCGTCCGCGCCGGCCAGAGCTGGGATAATGCTGCCGAGCAGTACACCTGGGCCGTCGAGTTTCGCCCGCAAGATCCTTGGGCCCACGAGCGGCTGGCGTACGTGCTGCTCAACCAGGGGCATGCGGCAGATGCCGTCGCGCACTACACCCAGGCCATCAAGCTAGCCTATGCCGACTCGGCGCCGGCAAGTCTCTACTGCAGCCTGGCGTTAGCGCAGCAGCACGCCGGCTTGGCAGCGGAATCGCAGGCAAGCCAGGCCGAGTGCACAAAGCGCACGCCGGCGGCGCCGTAGTCATCTTCACCTTCACCTCGCCGCCGGCCTAAGTCGCGCCGCCCGCCGGCCCACCCCGCTACTTCTTCTTTTTCAAATTCTCCTCCACCCGGAACTCCACGATCCTGCCGATCAGCTCCGTCGGAATCGGCTGGTCCAGCGGAAACTGCACCGCCCCCTTCGACCGCTTATACGGCGCCAGCTCCTCCTCAAACGCCGCGATCCCCGACGGCACCGGGTAGAACCCGATATGCTTCTTAAAGGCGGCAAAGTGCACCAGGTTGCCGCGCAGGTAGAACGTCGGCATCTGGTAGCTGATCTTCTCCGTCGCCTCCGGTGCCGCGGCATGAATCACCGCCCGGATCTCCTGCAGCTTCTGCTGGATCTCCTCCGGAAACTGCGCAATATACTCATCGATCGTCGCCGGCTGTTCCTGCTTTGCTTCCACCAAAACCTCCTTCATCGGTTGCGCCGTTACGGCCAATTGTCTTCTGCTCCGCACAGTATCGTAGGGGCACAAGGTCCGGCGGACAAATGCCGCCAATCGCGGCGAGCCGCCAATCGCCGGACCTTGTGCCCGCCCCACAATCTATCAACTCCCCCACAATCCTGACAGCACCACCGCACGAATCACGAGACAGGCAGGCTGCATCGCCGCGCCCCGCTCGCTACAATTCTGCCAGCAGCAGTTTTTCTAACAGGAGGTGTATGATGACAGCAATACTTTTGGTCTTCTTAATCCTGGCAGTACTCCTAATCGACGTGATGGCGCAGAACGAGGCGTTGTAGTTGTTGTACCTACATTGTGCGGCGCCTCAACCGCTCAACCACCTCAACCACAGGTCGATCAGAGGCAGAACCCATTTGAGGGATTGAAATTCGCACCTCTCTAGCCTGCTGCTCGCGCTCTATCCTGTACGACCATGTTTCCTAAACCAAAGGAGCAGAGTGCAGCGGCATCAAAAAATACGCCCCATCTTTACCGCTCCCCGGGACAAGTGGATGCATCGCAAATCCCATCGCAAGCTTTAGACGATGGTTTTCTACATTGGCATCGCCGCTGTGGGAGCGAATCTGGTGACAACGCTGTGCTCGGCATTCCTGAATCAGTTGCTCTTGCAGGAGACGCCCAATGCCTTTTCGTCGTTGGTCCGGCGCGACGCCAAACGCGATCACCTTGCCTTCCGTCAATGTCGCCCCCGCAAGCATGACAGCAGGTCTGTCCTCTTCGACACCAATTGCTTGCGTTACATAGTAGAGAAAGCCGGCAACTCTGTCGCGCTGCAGCGCAACGAGCATGTGTGAACTCAAATGCCAGTCAGCCGTAAATGAAACCCAGTCAGTTTGCTCTAGCTCGGTAACCACGCCGGTAAGCTCTGACCACCGCGGATGTTCTGGCGTCCACGTTTCGATGACAATCGGTGGTAGTTCTGTTTTCGCATCCATGACTTGATTCTAACCCCCCAACCAAAAAGAACGCTCCATGACTATCGATGCACACCTGGCCGTACTCGCCATCGAACTCTATATCACCTGCAACAACTAGCCCTTCACGCCGCGTCTGCCATCGCCACATCCACGATCAGCGGACAGTGATCGCTGTACGCCAGCCACTCGTCCGGCCGCCCCACCTCCACCCTGCGCACATGCGCCATCCAGCTGGTGGGGACAAAACAGTAGTCCAGGTGATAGCTCTGCTCGATCCGCTTGTGGTGGTACCAGGTGCCGTGGCGCTCGTCCCCGTGGCTGCAGCCAAAAAAGGCGTGATAGGCGCTGCCAAGACCGTACGCGTCGAGCAGGGCAACCGTGTCCGCATGTCGCGCCAGCCGCGGCCGATCCCAGATGGCATTGCTGTTCAGATCGCCCGCGACGACCGCCGCACCACCTGCCAGCCAGGAGCCGTATACTTCGGCCGCATACAGCATCTGCCCGATGTAGCTCCGCTCCCGATTGGCCGCAGGCTTGGTCCATACCCCTAAAATGCGAAACGGCCGCGGGCCGAGCACCTCGACCGGCAGCACATACTCGATACCGGCATCCACCTGCGCCACCGCCCGCAGCCGCCACTCGCCAAAGGTCACGATGGCGAGCCCTTTGTGCCGGTTGCCCCCATGCCAGAGCGCCGAGGTGTAGCCGCCCTGCGGCCACCGCTCATCCTGCTCGCACTCCTGGATAATGGCCACGTCAGGCTTGAGCGCTGCCAGCTGCTCCCACTTGTTGCGCAGCGCCATCGCACAGTTCCAGGTCACAATCCGCAGGACTGCGGATCCAGCCTCAGCACGCAAAGGTCTACGATGCATAGACCACGAATTCTACCACCCAGCCGCAGCCTGGTGAGACTTGCCGCTCGTCGCTTCCTCCAGCTTTTCTGGCCGGTCTTGCAGTTGTCAGCACGGCAGTGATATGATCCCCCTATCAACCTACGTCACAAATCTCCGGTACTCGATCATGAACACACTACTCCGCTGGCTGGATATCGCCGTCTATCTCATCTTCCTCGCCTTCGCCGCCTGGTTCGGCCCGCACACCTCCGCCTGGTACGCAGGGCTGTGCCTCGCCGCCGTAACCGTGCCCTTCTGGTTCGCCGCCCGCTGGCAGCTGGGCGCGTCGTTCTCCGTGCGGCCCGAAGCCCATGAGCTCGTAACCACCGGGATCTACGCCAAGATCCGCCACCCAGTCTACGTCTTCGGCGGCCTGGCATGGCTCGGCGCCCTCCTGGCCCTGCTCGGCTGGGGGGCACTGGTCATCGGGCTGATCGTGGCCGTAGTCGAGTTTGCCCGCGCCCGGCGCGAGGAACGCACGCTGGCCGCAGCCTTTGGCCCGGCCTACGACGCCTACCGCAGCAAAACCTGGTTTTAGCCCACCTAGAAAAGGAACACACCCATGACTATCGACGCACGCCTCGCCGAACTCGGCATCGACCTGCCCGCTGTCCCCAAACCGATCGGCGCCTATGTACTCTCCGTCCAGACCGGTAACCTGCTCTACACCTCGGGCATCGGCCCGCAGCGCGACGGCCAGTTTCCCTACCAGGGCCAGGTGGGCGCCGAACTGACGATCGACGAGGGCCGCGCCGCCGCCCGCCTCTGCATGCTCAACCTGCTCAGCCTCATCCGCGACGCCGCCGGGCAGCCTCGACCGGGTCGCCCGCGTCGTCAAGGTCCTCGGCTTCGTGGCCAGCGCACCGGGCTTCGGCGACCAGCCGCTGGTGATGAACGGCGCCTCCGAACTGCTGATCGAGGTCTTCGGCGACCGCGGCCGCCACGCCCGCTCGGCGATCGGCGTCAACGAGCTGCCCCGCCATATCGCCGTCGAAATCGAGATGATCGTCGAACTGCTGCCCCAAGCTAGACGGCAGCCCGCCTCGACCCTAGCGGCGCAGTCGGTGCACTACGGCGCAAGATCATACCGCCTGCCCCGATCCTTCTGCGCCGAGCCAGGGACGTTCCACCCCGCATGCAGCGCCTACTTGGAATGTGTCGGGCTTACCGTCGGCTTTACGGTCGGCGCCACAGTGGGCTTGGCGGCAGCTTTTGCTGTCGGCGTGGCCGTAGGCAGAACCGTGCGCACGACCGCCGGGCCGCTGATCGTGAAGGTGTCGGTCAGCGGCCCGGTGACGCCGACAAAGCGGCCGTCAATGCTGTCCTCCGTGACGGTGAACTCCATCCAGCCCTTGCTCTCGTTGCTGTCGGTCCATCCACAGTGCGATGTACGGCAGCTCGGGATCGTCGAGGTTGATGGCGTACGGGTCCTGCCCAAACGCCGCCGAGATGACGAAGACCGGCCCCGCACCCGCGCACGAACACGGCGTCATCGCCACCGTCACTCGCAATACAGTCGGCATCGTAAACGTCCGGCTCCAGCTCCGGGCAGCCGGCACCCAAGACTCAGCTGCTTGGTCCGCTGGTAGCCGTGCTCGTGCCCCTGCAGCACCAGGTCCACCTTGCGCTCGAGCAGCAGGTTGAGCAGCTCGCCGCCGACCTCGCACGGCTTTTCCGCGGCGGAGATGCAGACCTTGTGCATGCTCACGATCGTCCACAAGCCCTGGCTCTGCGCCTCGTCGATGCGCTTCCTTGAGCCAGTTGCAGTTGCTCTTGTCGCCGCTCCGGCAGTATTCGGCGTCCGCCTCGCCGCGCGGCAGGTCCGGGTCGATAAAGATAAAGCGGGCGATGGGGGCGTCAGCCGGGTAGTCAAAGTAATAGCGGTGGGCGTAGCGCCCCTGCTCGCCCAGCCGGTCAGGCAGGCACTTGGCAAAGTTGTCGATAAAGCCGCTCTTGCTGCTGGGCAGCTCTTCGTGGTTGCCGACCAGCACCTCGAAGGGATAGGTGTCGCCCAGCTGCTCCTTCACGAAGTTGCACCATGCCTTCTCAGGCGCGATGTCGTCGTAGCTCAGGTCGCCGATGGCCAGGAAGAAGTCCGGCTTATCCTTCGCCAGCGCCGCAAACGAATCGGCCGCGGCGCCCACGCCGCCCAGGTCGCCCGCCACGCCAAACCGGAATGCGCCCGGCGCCGCCGTTATCACGGCCGCCTGCCTTGATGCTGGCGGTGGTAGTTGGCGTCGCACTCGCCTGCGCGACCGGCACCGCAGCGGAGGCGCTTCACGCCCAGCTGGCGCGGGCCAGGCCCGGACTTCGCCCGGCACCGCCAGGTAGAACAGTACGGCAAAGAGGATGGCAGCCAGCGCCAGCACGCCCGACCACCTCACAATTCGTCTTGAAAAAACTGTCATTACGGGATTACTCCTGCACTGCAAAATGGGATTTGTGTGCGAGGTTCTACGCGTGGATAGAAACGCATGCTTGCTATCACTATAGCACACGCACCGCACAATTGGATGGGAGACAGATTAGAGGGACTCAGGGCTTCGCCGCAACCGCAGCATTCACCCAGTTGACGACATCCTGCCAGGCAGGTGTCCCCGGCGGGCTCGTCGTGCCGTCGATATAGTCCTGGGTTTCCTTCACCATGGCGGGAATGGATTGCAGGTCATCCAGCGGGTACAGTTCGGACAGCGGCAGATCGACACGGATATACCGCTCGCGCAGCATCTTTGCGCACTGCGCGTCGGCAATCTGCTCCTGACCGTCCATGAGTGTCTGCAGCAGCGGCAGCTGTGGCACGCTGCTCGTCTGTCTTGGCAGCAGCCACTGCCCTACACCCCAGGCAAGCGGATCCGGCACCGCACCTACCTTCTGCGCAATGCTGCCTGTTCCCAACGAGAGCATGTAGATCGTGCTTACCGGATTTTTCCGGCTGATGACCGAATTGAGCGCAAACAGGCTGGGGTTGTTGGCAAACAGGCCGCCGTCGGCGCAGTAGCCGATCGAATCCACATTGTGGGGCGGGAAGAAGGTCGGCGCCGCGCTCGTGGCCAGCGCCACGTCCACCACCGCGAGATCGCCGGCCGCCAAGGCATCGACGTGCGCGTTGCGCGGCGCGGATAGATTCGTCAAGAGCAGCGGCCGCCAGCTCGGCGCATCAACAGGCGCAATGTTATAGGTGGCAACCAGGACGGGCTGGATGTCGCTCATCATTTTCGCTTGAAATGTCCTGCGTAGGAGTCCGGCCAGGCCGTCGGCCGTGTACTTGACATGAAACACGTCCTCGATCGTCCGCAGGAGGTTCGACAGGCCGGCAAACCCTCCGGCCGCCTCTGCCGCCGCCTCCGCCCGTGCCATGGGCGACGGTTCCAATAGTTCGTCGACGTACGCGTTTACATAGCCAAACAGCTCCAGCAGCCCTGGCTGAAAGGGCACGAATATCTCTCCGCCGTCATTCTCGTACAGCTGTCGAATCTTGCTCGTGGGGATCCCTGCCGCCAGGCCCAACGCGATGATGCCCCCGGTCGAAGTGCCGGCAAACAGGTCTACCTTATTCAAAAACCCAGAACACTTCACATCAAGATCTTCCAGCAGCATCGCCGTAATCAACCCGCGAATGCCGCCGCCATCACAGCTGACGATGAAATAGCTTGGCTTGGTCATGGCAGCTCCTGTCAATGAATAAGGGATTGTCCAAAATGTACAATCGTTCGCCGCTGGTGTCAACCAAACACCCGCACGGCCTCGACCCTGTCACGGCGCAAGGCCGCTTACTCTACGGCGATCCGTTTGCGCCGAGACAGGGACGTTTTTCCGACTGCAGCTACAAAGTTCGTGTACCTCCGCCACACTCGTGCTATACTAGCCACAGCCGCACGGGTCACTGCTGCCCGCCCTGCACCGTTGCGTCGCACACATACGCTGTCATTCCCTGCATGACGCGAGCACGAGGCCCCCACGGCGCGGCCTGCCCCCCTATGAAACGTGCGTGATTTATGAAACCGGCGCCCAATCTGGCAGCATCGTTCCGCAGTCCCAAGGTCCGTGTGGCCCTGGCCTGGTTCCTGCCCTTCGCCGTCTGCCTGCTGCAGTGGCTCCTCTGGCCGCAGCTCGGCCCTTCCCGCTGGTTCTTGTTCTACCCGGTCGCCTTCTTTGCCCCCCTCATCGGCGGCCTGGCCGGCGGCATCGGCGCCACCCTGATCTCGGCCCTCCTGGTCTGGTACTTCTTCCTGCCACCCGAGTTTTCCTGGCAGATGGTCGAACCCGGCAGCCCGGTCGCCATCCTTGTCTTTCTTGCCAGCGGCATCACCTTCGCCTTCTTCCACCAGCGCCTCCACGACCGCGAGCAGAAATACCGCATGCTCTTCAGCCAGGCCGGCGACGGCATCGTCGTGACCGACGCCCAGGGCAGGTTTATAGACGTCAACCCCACTGCCTGCGCCATGCTCGGCCGCGCCCGTGCCGAGATCGTCGGCGCCAAGGTAGACGGCATGTTTGCCGATTACTACGCTGGACGCACTGGAATGCCGTTGGGACCCGCCTCAAGACTGCCGGCTGGGCCACCTTCGAAAGCCGGCTGCGCCGCTTTGACGGCTCGACCCTTGCGGTCGAGGTGACGGTCACGCACCTGCGCGGCGGCTACCGCCTGGCCATCTGGCGCGATATCGACGAACGCAACCGCCTCCAGGCCGCCCTGCACGCCAGCGAGGAGCGCCTGCGCTATGCCATGGATGCCGCCAATGAAGGGCTGTGGGACGCCGACGTACCGACCGGCAGGATCGTGGTCAACGACCACTGGTATGTCCAGTTCGGCTATGCGCCCGGCGAAGTGGAGCCCACCACGGAGTTCTGGCTCGCCTCCATCCACCCCGACGATGCCCCTGCCAGCCAGCAAATCGTCGACGACTACCTGGCAGGCCGCATCTCCGATTACTGTCTCGAGCACCGGGTCGTCACCAAGACCGGCGAGATCCGCTGGCATCGCAGCATCGGCAAGGCCGTCGCCTGGGACGCGGACGGCCGACCGCTGCGCATGGTCGGCACCAATACCGACATCACCGACCGCAAGGAGGCCGAACAGCAGCTCCAGGATGCCAACGTGCGCCTCGAGCAGCAGGTAGTCGCCCGCACCGCCGACCTCGAAGCCACGGTCGCCGAGCTGCACCATGCCAACGCCGGCAAGGATGCCTTTATGGCCTCGATCAGCCACGAGCTGCGCACGCCGCTCACCGGCATTCTGACCATGAGCGAGCTGCTCCAAACCGGCCTGCGCGGCTCGCTCAACCCGGCCCCAAAGCCAGTACGTGACGTCGATCCACGCGAGCGGTGTCCGCCTCCTGGGCACCGTCAACAGCATCTTGCTGTACACCAGCTTGATGGCCGACTCCTCGCCGTTTGCGCGCGAGACCTGCCGTCTCAACGAGCTCTGCACCGTCGCCGTCCATGCCGTCAAGCAAAGGGCTGAGGACAAACAGCAGCGTATCACCCAGTCGATCGGCGACATCGATCTCTACATCGTGAGCGATCCCCAGGCCATCCGCCAGGTCATCGAAGAGCTGCTCGACAACGCCGTCAAGTTCACCCCCAACGGCGGCAGCATCGACCTGGTCGTCACGGCCGAACCTGCGCCAGGCACCCCTCCCGGCGGGTCAGCTGTCCCCGCTGTGCCCGTTGCGCGTACGCCGGTTGCCGGCCCGCCTGCTGCCGCCATCCGCATCGTGGTTGCCGACACCGGCATCGGCATGAACGAGGAGCAGTTGGCCGCCCTCTTTCTCCCCTTCACCCAGGGCGACCAGACCCTCGCCCGCCGCTTCGACGGTCTCGGCCTCGGTCTCGCCTACGTCCACGAGGTGGTCGCCCGCCTCGGCGGCACGGTAAGCGTCACCGCCGCGCCCGGCCGTGGCAGCCGCTTCACCGTCATCCTCCCCACCCGCGCCTAGCGCCGGCCGCAATGAATTCAGCGTGACGACTCCTGATCGTTCCGCATGCGCACATTTGTTCGCCATCCTGCCAGGTGATAGACTTTTCCCCTGTGAAAGCAGCACCTTCGACCACTCACTCCCTGCTCTACGGCACGACCACGCATCACCTACGAGCTGCGCTACTCTCGCCGCAAGACCCTCGGCATCCAGGTGCGGCCCGACACCAGCGTGCGTGTGACCGCCCCAGTGGGCGCCGGTCTGCCCGCCGTCGAGGCGGTCCTGCAGCGCAAGGCCGCCTGGATCGTGCGCAAGCAAGGCGAGACTCGCCGCCCGGCCGCCGGCTGCCGCGGCGCTCCACTATACGAGCGGCGAAATCCATCTCTATCTTGGCCGGCAGTATCGTCTCTGGCTGGAGAAGTGCGCGCAAGGCCGCGGTCGCGCTCGACGCCGACAGCCTGCGCGTGCAGCTGCCCACTCCCACCGACCCGCAGGCCGTAGCCGCCCTCCTCGAATCGTGGTACCGCCGCCAGGCGCAGCAGGTCTTCGCCGAAGAGCTGGCCGCCGCCGGCCGCCGGGTCGCGCCGCTTGGCATCGTACCGCCGGCCGCCGTCCGCATCCGCCGCATGACGAGCCGCTGGGGCAGCTGCACCAGCCGCGGCGCCATCACGCTCAACCTGCGCCTCATCCAGGCCGACCGCACCCTGATCGAATACGTGCTGGTCCACGAGCTGTGCCATCTCCTGCAGCACAACCACAGCCCCGCCTACTACAAGCTGCTCGACCGCGCCCTCCCCGACTGGCGCGCCCGCAAAAAGCGCCTCAACGCCGCCCATCTGCCGTAAGCCCTTTAGCCTAGGGCACGAGTGGCGTGTTGATCGCCCGGGTGTTGCCCCAATTGGCGGCCGCGGCCATGGCAGTCCCATCTACTGCAAAGCTGACTATACTGCCCTCGGCGCCGCAGCCTGCTTGCATGGCGCCGGATGCAACATACAGTACATACCCGATGCCGCCGCCGAGATCTTGTGTCACCCCTGTGCCGCAGACACTGCCGTTGATGAGGGCCGTGACCGCCATGCCGGCCCGCGGGGTAAAGCCCGCGCTGCCGCCGACTGCGCCATAGAAAACGGCAGGTGGGGCAAGGGCGATGGTGGCGGCGGACATAGTACGGCCGGCATTGCCCCCACTGAGATAAAGGGTCACAGGCTGCGTAGCGTAGATCAAATAGGCCTGGCCGTACTCCAGGGTTTTGAGATCGTTGGCCCAGGCCGGCGCCGTGGGGTCGAACGCACGCCAGGGCTGACCAGGGCCGGCCGGTGTATAGCTGTAAACGATCGAGTAGCTGCCCGTAATTGAGGCGAGCGCTGCCGCCACCGGCGTGGGGCTGCCTGCAATACTGTAGGCAAAATTGTTCCAGCCCGGCCCTTGCAGCGGGATCCCAATGGCGGCAACCAGAGCATAGAGACCGGGGCCTTGTGTGGGCGCCGAAGCGATATCCTGGGCCGTGTTGACATTGGTCGTCAGCGGCCTCCAGCTGCTGCCGTCCCAGAAATAGATTTGCAGGAACGACTCCTGGCCTGCGGGCACGTCGCGGCGGTCGTAGTTGAAGCTGATGGCGGTGTTGGCGAGGCTGGGGGCGTTGGCGCTGGCATGCAGCCAGTAGCCCTGGCCGATGGGCGTGACCCAGGCATACAGGCCGGGCAGGGCGGTGGCCGCCTGGAGCGAGAAGACCCAGTCCTCGCTGCCAAAGTTGACGTTGTCGCCGAGCACGGCGACCTTGCCGCCGCTGGCGATGACGGGCGCGAGGCGCGCGCGCCAGCGGGCGAGGCGGGCACGCCAGCGTGCATCGCGTGAGTCCCAGCGCGTGGGGTTGGAGCCGAGGACAAAGTCGGTGATGACCTGGAGCAGGGGATTGTTGGCATCCCAGACGCGCAGGCTGCCCTCGAAGACCGGCTCTGCGAGATTGAACGTGGCAGCGTACCCCCCGCCGCTCGGCGCCAGGTCAAAAGCCGCCGTGGCATCGCCGTCGCGCGGGTAGAGCTGGGCCTTGAGCGCAATACCCTCTGCCACTCCTGCCACATGGACGGTGAGCGTGCGCGAGGTGACGGGCGAGAAGACCACCTGCGGCTGCCAGTCGGGCACCGGCTGAACCACGAGCTGGTCGACACCGGGCATGGTGGCAACGCAGCCGGCGCGCTCGTTGTCGGGCTCGAGCAGGCAGAGCGTGTCGCCGCTGCGGGCGCCGCGGGCGACGAGCTGATCCAGCGAAGGTGCGCCCAGCTCAATCATGCGCTGGTCTTGGAGCAGGAAGGCGTGGGCACCAGCAGATGGTTGATAGGCTGAGCCATCAGCCGTCGAGATGGAGAAGATGGGCAGGCCGAGTGTCTGGCGGTCGGCGGCAGCAGCGGGTGGGGGCACGACCTCTATCTGGGTGAAGACGAGCCGCTGGCCGGAGGGTCCGGGGTTGACCTGCTGGATGGGCACAGCAGGCGCGTGCAGCCAGGGATAATGGGCGGCAATGGTTTCCCAGTCGGAGCGCCCCAGTGTCTGCTGTGAATAGGTGTTGGTGCAGCCGGGAAGCCAGCTCTGCTGGGGTTGGTACTTGGCCAGGAAGTCGGTGTAGGGGTCGTTCATGGCGCCGGGGCAGCCGGTGCTCGGGTCGGAGGAGATGAACTGCACGCTGCCGTCTGGCGCCTGGCCGATGTAGTTGTCGTCGAGGAAGAAGAGGTAGTGGCCAAGCTCGTGCGCCAGCGCCCGCGGCCAATCCTCACCCAAGGTGGACGGAGTCGGCGTAACGGTTCCAGACGCTGCCGATGTGAACCATACCCGGCGTGTACACAACCTGCTTGCCGCCGGGCGTGGTCTCGACCGTGCGGTCGCCGACGATGCCGCCCTGAATGGCGTTGGGGTGCACCTCGTTGGAAGCATAGATGCGGATGTGGCTGTTAAGCCAGGGCTGGAAGCCGTCCACCGCGGGCTGGCGCCGCGGCGTCATGGATAGATGCGGATATGCCCGAGGGCGGCCTGGCCGTTGGACCAGTCAACAGCAGTTCGGAGGTGCGGTTGAGGTCATACTGCAGCTGGGTGAGATAGGCGGTGTCCTTCGACGCATCCCACTCCAGCGCCACATCCAGGTTGAACAAGATGAGCGGGTTGACGTCGGAGACAGTGAGCGTTTGCACGCCGACTTGGCCGACGGTGTAGGCTGGGAGACCCGTGCTGGGGTCAATCGGGCTGGTGTAGTAAGCGTCGTAGGCCGCCGTGTGCGAGACGGGCAGCAACGCCAGCAGCCGGTCGCCGACACCCAACTGGCCGCGACCCTGCAGATATCCCTGGCCGTCGGTTTGGTACGGACCCGCAGGGCCGCCCATGAGTTGGCCGCCGCGCTCCGCTCCTGCCGGCAGGCGGTAGACGAGGGCGGCAGCGCGCTGCTGGTCATCTTGCTCCACGCGCACCTGCGTGCCGCGCACGCGAAAAGGAAAGGTCTGCCCGGCACTGTAGGGGCGTTGGAAGGATCCAGCCGCCATGTTGGTGTAGCGGTAGGTGCCCGGCTCGGCAGGCGCCGCGGGCTGGGCGTAAGCGCGCAGCCTCATCACCACGTTGTCCGATTGGCCAAAGAAGCCTGATGCCAGCGTGTCCCAGCGGAAAAACTGCGGGTTGCCGGCAGATGCAGTGGTGCCGGCCGCCACGACCGGCAGCCACAAGACTGTGTTATCCGGCGCCGCGCTGGCTAGCGCTGCGCGCGCCACTCCTGCATCCGGCATACTTGGGCTGGGAACGGCAGGCAGCCACTGTCCACCCCCGGAAAGCGAATATTCGAACACCTCACGGCCGGGGGGACTGCTCTGCGCGCCGCCGAGCAGGTAGGGAACGGCGATGACGCCGGCGGCCAGATAGCCTGGTGTGGAGTAGAAATTGGCGTCGCCTGTTGCCGCCGGGCGGCGTACGGCGGCGTGCGCCGGCAGGCGGCCGGCATACCTGCCAAGGTAGACGGCACCTTGCTTGCCTTTCCCGGCGGCGACGACGTCAAGGCTGCCGTCGCCATCCATATCCCCGACCGCGACGCTCGTGAGGCCGGCCGAACCGGCAAAGACGCGCAAGGACGAAGCCGGCGCGAAGGCGCCGCTGCCGTCGTTGAGATAGGCGATCGCCTGCCCATCATGCGTGGCGACCGCACCGGCAAGGATGTCGAGATCTCCGTCGCCGTCCACGTCGCCAAGGACTGCAGTTTGGGGGCTGTCCCCACTGCTGCCAAAGCTGCTCGCCGCCGCAAAGCCACCACTCCCGTCGTTGACGTAAATCCAGCCCTGCCGTGCGCCGCCGGTGACGAGGTCAAGATCGCCGTCACCGTCAATATCTCCGGCGGCAACGCTCCACGTATCGTCGGCTGTGGCACGAAAGCCAGCACCATATGTGAAGTTCGCCGCGCCGTCGTTGATAGAGACCGAATTGGCCATACCGTCGATAGCGCTTCGCCCGGCGATGAAGTCGAGGTCGCCGTCGCCGTCCACGTCGCCCACCGCCACGCTGTAGGTTAAGTTGTAAACACTATGCGCACCGGCCGCAGCAAAGTGAGCGCTGCCGTCATTAAAATAGACGACATCCTCCGTCCCGCTGCTGCCGGTGACAAGGTCGAGGTCGCCGTCGCCATCCATATCGCCCAACGCCACGCCGTTGATGCGTTGTTCGCCTGGGGCAAAAGCGCGGGCGATTGGATAGGTTCCGTCGCCGTCATTCAGGTAGACGTCGTTGGTAGTTATGATGTCGAGGTCACCGTCACCATCCAGATCCCCCAATGCTTTGGCGCTGGCTTCTGAGTCCGTGCTCACCTTGCGTGCGAAACCGGGCAAATCTGGGAAGATCGCATCGCCCGCATTCAGATAGATGTTGTTCCCGATCACAATGTCCAGGCTGCCGTCGCCGTTGATGTCGCCGACCAGGGCGCTGCCGTCGCCGCCTGCCGCCGGGCCAAAACGACGCGCCGGCTGCAAGGTGGCGCTGCCGTCGTTCAGATAGACGGCATTCTGCACCTGGCCGCCGGCGACGACGTCGAGGTGGCCATCGCCGTCTACATCCGCCACCGCCACGCCGGTGAATGCTTCCGCCGCAATACTGATGGGGCCGCCGAAGTTCCCCTTGCCGTCGTTGAGCAAGAGTGCAGTCTGTCCATCGCCAGAATTGATGCTGGCTATGATATCAAGGTCGCCGTCGCGGTCCATGTCCCCAACAGCAGCGCCGGACTTCGTCGCGGGGCCAAGGCTCGCAGCCGCGGGGAACTTTCCGGCGCCGTCGTTAAAATAGGCATGGCTGCCTGCAGCAATGTCGAGGTCGGCGTCGCCGTCCAGGTCGCCTATGAATACAATGTAGGCGCTGTCATCGTAGGCGGCGAGGGCCTCCGCAGGACCGAACAGGCCGGCACCACGGTTGAGATACACTGCGCTCCGCTGCTTCCTGCCCGCAACTATGTCGAGGGCGCCGTCGCCATCCAGATCGCCCAACGCCACGCTGTAGGTGGTATCGCCGCCGTCGTCGAGGGTCTGCGCTGCAGCAAAGCTGCCCGTACCACTGTTCAGATAAATCTGGCGTCCGGTAACGATGTCGAGATCGCCGTCGCCGTCTATGTCGCCGAGGGCCAGGCCGGCGAGCCCCTCCGCTGCGTCCAAAGTCTGTCCAGTTGTGAAATTGGCGGCACCGTCGTTGCGCTCTACGTTGATTGTCTGGTTGGCGCCGCCGGCAAGCGCGCGGTCGCTGGTCACGATGTCGAGGTCGCCGTCGCCGTCTACATCGCCGAGAACGACAGCAAGCGAGTCATTGGGCCCCGAACTGAAGGAGCGCGTGCTGGGAAAGCTGCCGCGGCCGTCGTTGAGATAAACCAGGTTTGGCGTGCCGTAGTTTTCGATCGAGTGCCGGAGGCCGGTAACGATGTCGAGGTCGCCGTCGCCGTCCATATCGCCCACGGCGACACTGGCCGTGTAGGCAGGTCCGGTGCCAAACAAACGGCCGCGGGCAAATGAGGGGTCGACCGCCAGGGCGTGCAAGGTGTTCAGCAGGACAAGCAGCGTGGCAAGCAGGAGCGCCTGCACTAAGCGTAACAGCATGGGACCTCGCTTCGCAGCGAACGTGAGCAGCAATGGATTGGGACGCGGTGCCCCAGTCACCTGTGACTGGATTGCTGTTGTTTGCTAGAGGGCTGCCATTATAGCGGACGTTTGGGGAGAATACAATAAGATTTTACAGGCAAGAAATGGCCGCCCCGTGACAAGCGAGCGGCCCCTGCGTACGTTTTTAAGCAAGCGTGCCGGCCGGCACATTCACCAGAAAGCCCGCCACCTCCCCCGTTACCCCGTGCAGCACGTGCCCCATCTCCGGCAGCATACGCACGGTCAGGTTCGGCACCAGCCCTTTGAGCCGCGCCACCGTCTTCTCTGACGGGTATATGGCATCCTGCGCCCCCACGATCAGCAGCGTGGGCATCGCCAGCCGCGCCAGTTCCTCGTCGGTGAAGTTGGGCAGCGCCCCGATGCGCGGCTTGAAGTGCGCCATGACGGTGTTCATGTACGCCACGGCGTCCGGGTGGATCGGCTGCTTGCCAAACGTGATGCGGTTGATCGCCTCGCCACCCCGCCGCCCCAACAGCGACAGCGGGATCACCCGCAGCAGGAACGAGGCCCGCGCCGTCGTCACACCCGCCGGCGCCAGCAGCACCAGCCGCGCCACGCGCTGCGGCTGTGCCGTGGCAAACTTGAGCGCCGTCCACCCGCCCTGCGAGATCCCCACGAGCGCCGCCTGCTCGATCCCCAGCCCCCCGAGCAGATCCTCCATCCACTCCACATACGCCGGTCCGGTCCACGGCGGCCGGTTGTGGCTGCTGCGCCCCGGCTCGCCCGGCAGGTCGACCGCATAGACGCGCAGCCGCTTGCTGTACTCGCCAATATCGCCCATCCACGCCAACGCGTTCGATGCCGCCCCGTGCAGCAGCACCACCGGCGGTGCCCCAACCGGCCCGCTGGCGATCACAAAGGTGTCGCCATGCCGCGTCGGCAGCATCGCCGTCGTATAGGGCACCGGCCAGCGCGCCAGCATCTGGTCGTACAGCGCCATCACCGCCCGTTCGCCCTCGGGCGTCTTGTAGATCGGGACGGCTGTTGCCCCTGTTGCCCCTGTTGCCTCTGTTGCCCCTGTTGCCTGTGTCATAGCGTCGCAACCTCCTCGCGCACCTTGCGCACCCATGCCAGTTCGTTGGCATAGGCCGCCGTGAAATAGCCGGAAATCTCCCGCCACAGGTACTCCTCGCGCGCCGTGCGGGCAGGGTTGAGCACCCCACGCCGCTCGCGCTCCTGCAGCATCAGCACCTGCATCTCAACCGCATGCTCGTAGCGCGCCAGCAGCCCATCCAACTCGGCAGAATCTAGCTGGTCGGCCCACGCCAGCTGGATCAGAAAGGTGTTGCGAAACTGTGTCAGCTCCGGTGCCGACAGCACCCACTCGCGCAGCGCCGCCGTCCCCTGTTCGGTAATGGTGTACTCCTTGCGCGGCGGATAGTTCTCCTGCTGCCGCACCTCGATCTCCACCAGCCCCTCTTCGTGCAGCTGCACCAGCGCCTTATAGATCTGGTTGTTGTTCCCCGACCAGTAAAACGCCGCCGAGTCGACCATAATCTTCTTCAGGTCGTACCCCGACAACGGTTTCCAGCTCAGCAGCCCCAGCATCGCATACTTAATCGCCATCAACCCACCTCGCGCGCTATATGATAACAGTAACATAGTTACTTGTATCATATATGTCCGGATCTGTCAATAGCCCGCCCTAAGTCGGGTGCATCTCGCGCATTTATTCCCGCGTAGCCCGCACGCCCCGTGCGGGGCGGCCGTCAGGCCGCCTCTACCGGCACCGACACACCGCGTAGGCGTGCCACTACATTCGCCCCGCCATACAGCCCAGGAAACAAAAAAGGGGCGCCGCAGCGCCCCTCCCGAAATCTTCTGCTCTTACGCTTTCACCCGCCCCAACAGCTCCTCAATCTCCGCCATCTGCCCCTCGGTCAGCGGCCCCAGCGCCATCGCCCCCGCATTCTCCCGCACCTGTGCCTCCGTACGGCAGCCGGGGATCGGCACCGTCTTCGGGCTGCGCGTCCAGATCCACGCCAGCGCCCCCTGCGCCAGCGTCCGTCCCCCGCTGGTCAGGATCTCACGCACCGCCGCCAGCTTATCGAGCGTGGGATCGAAGAAATGCTCCATCGACCACTGGTCGCGCCGCACGTCGTTCGCCGCAAACGTGCTGTCCTTGCTGTACTTGCCCGTCAGCGCCCCGCGCGCCAGCGGGCTGCGGTTGACGCTCGCCAGGTTCAGCTCGGCACACACGGCCAGCATCGCCGGCGCATCCATCACCACGTTGAGATCGTGCTGGATCGCGGCACAGTGCTGCCCCTGGCCAAACACATGCGCCGCCGCCGCATCGTCCGTGCTCCACCCGTACGTGCGGATCTTGCCCTCGTGCACCAGCTCTTCCAACATGTCGCGCAGTTCCAGCGCTCGGTGCAGCGGGTAGTCCCATACGTGCAGTTGGTACAGGTCGATGTACTCCGTCCGCAGCCGCCGCAGGCTCTGCTCGCAGTCCACGCGCAGGTTGGTGATCACATCCTGCTCACTCCGGAAACGGGTGACACGCTTCTCGTTCTCGTCCACGTAAAAGCCGAACTTGGTCGCAATCACCGCCTGGTGCCGCCTCCCCGCCAGCGCCTGGCCCAGGATGCGCTCGCTGTGCCCCGCGCCGTAGTTGGCCGCCGTGTCGAAGAAGTTCACGCCGCTGTCCAACGCCAGGTGCACTGCCCGGATCGACTCGGCATCATCGACTTCTCCCCAGCCGCCCGGCCCGTCCAGCCACGTCCACGGTCCGCCGATCGCCCAGCACCCCATCCCCATGGCGCTCACTGCCATGCCGGATTTCCCCAGTGTTCTCGTTCCAACGCCTGCCATAGAATTGGGTCTCCTTCCCGTTAATGCAATATACGGTAATGTGACAATTGGTATACGCAGCGGCTGTAATCCCGGTGCGCTCTCCCATCCGGCCCCAGCGTGCAGCTGTAGACTGCCGCTGCGACCGATTTTTTACCGGCGGACACATGGCCAACAGTGGTAGAATGGGCATTTGCAAGGATGGACGCCGGCAGGTGTCCCAGTATACCATCAGATCCAAGGGGATCACGCTCCGACCATGACCAGCCGTAACGCTCAACAAGTCATCGAATATGCTGCCCTGCGGGCGCGCGTGGCGGAGTTGGAGGCGGCGCTCGCCGAACAGCAGTCGGCGCAGCGCAGCCTGCACGACCTTGCCGAACGCGTCAAAGAGCTGAGCACCCTGTACGCCCTCTCCCGCTTTGAAAGCACCCCGGGCGTGACCTTGACCAATTACTTGATGGAGTTGGTCGCCATCCTCCCCGCCGGCTGGCAGTATCCGGAGGACACCTGCGTCAGCGTCAGCTTTCGCGGCCAGAGCTATGCCACGCCCAATTATCAGGCCACTCCCTGGCAGCTGCGCAGCGCCATCACCGTCTACGGCAGACCCGCCGGCACGCTGACAGTTGGTTATCTCTCGCCCCATCCCCCAGACGCGGGGCATGAGGCATACGGTCCCTTCCTGGCCGAAGAACGCAGCCTCATCGAGGAGATTGCCCGCCGTGTAGGCCGCTTCGTCGAGCGGACGCAGGCGGACGAGGCCCAGCGCCACCTGGCGGCGATCGTCGAATTCACCGAGAACGCCATCTTCAGCCGGACGCTGGACGGCATGGTCCTGACCTGGAATTCGGCGGCAGAGCAGATCTTTGGCTACACCGCACGCGAGATGATCGGCCAGCAGATCTCACGCCTGCTCACACCTACCCAGCTTGCCGAAGAGGCGAGCGTCATCGGCCGCCTTGCCATGGGCTATCGCGTCGGGACAGTTCGAAGCCAGGCGCCACTGCAAGAACGGGCGGGAGATCGACGTCACGCTCGTGATCTCGCCGATCCGCGACCACACGGGCCAGGTCGTGGGCGTCTCCACCATTGCCAGTGACATCACAGAACGCAAGCAGGTGGAGACGATCCTGCGCGAAAGCGAGGAACGCTTTCGCGCCACCTTCGAACAGGCCGCCGTGGGGATCGCCCACATTGGTCTTGACGGCCGTTTTCTGCGCGTCAACCGCAAGCTGTGCGAGATCCTCGGCTATACCCAGGGCGAGCTGATGCGGCTCACATTCCAGGAAATCACGGCGCCGGCCTGGTTGGATGCCGACCTCGAAAACGTCCGCAAAATGCTGGCCAAAGAGCTGGCAATCTACACCATGGAGAAGCGCTATGTGCGCAAAGACGGCAGCCTTGTTTGGGCGAACCTGACGGTATCGCTGGCGCACGAGCCCCACGGTGCGCCGCGCTATTTCATTTCCGTGATCGAGGATATCTCCCAGCGCAAGGCTACGGAAGAAGCGTTGCGCGGCAGCGAGGCTCGTTACCGCGACTTGTTCGAAAACTCGCCGATTTCGCTGTGGGAGCAGGACTTCTCGGCGGTCAAGCAGCGGCTGGATGCGCTCATGCAGGCCGGTGTAGCGGACCTGCGCGCCTATCTTCAGGTACGCCCGGACCTTGTTGCCGAGCTGATTGCGCTGGTCAAGAACGTAACCTTCAACCAGGCCAGTCTCGACCTCTACGGCGCCGGCAGCTTCGGAGGAACTGCGGGTAGCATTGGATCAGTTTGTTCCGCCCCCCGCACACCAGGCGTTTATCGATGAGCTTGTCTGGATTGCCGAAGGCCGCACGTCGTTTTCTTGGGAAGGCATCAACCGCAAGTGTTCAGGCGAAACTTTCTTCGTGCGCCTGCACTGGTCGGTAGCGCCGGCGCACGAAGAAACGCTCGATCGGGTGCTTGTGTCGGTCGAGGAGATCAGTAGAACAGCGTAGCGCTGCCAGCCGGCCTCCAATTCGGCGGCACTGCTGCCCGGTACCGCTATGGATTCATCAACGCCTGAATACCCTTTACAGCGTCGTCGCCGGCGGCCTGGATCGCCTGCTGCGCGTCGGGGCTGCCGGCAGCCGCCCACACACGCAGCCAGTAGGTCTGGTAGATCACACCCAGTGCCGCAGCCACCAGCGGCGACGGAACCGGCAGCGCCTCCGGCGCGGGTGGTGCAAAGGCCGCCGCGGGCAGGGCAACGCCGGCGGGCGCCGCCACCTGGAACCGCGTGTAGAGCACCTCGCCGAAACGCCTGCCCTGCGCGTCGGCCAGCGACCAGACGCTGGTGTATTGGCCTTCGGCGCCGGGCGTTACAAACCCCACCTGGATGTCGGCCGTCTGGCCGGGAGCGCAGGCCGGCACCACGGCCAGGCTGCTCAGCGCGCCCAGGGCCGGGCCGTCCACGTGCACCAGCCGGTAGCCCCCGTCCCAGGTCGTGGCTCCCGTGTTGCGCACACGCCAGATCTTGGTGAAGATGTGTCCCGGCGCCAGCACCGCGTCGTCGGGCGTGCTGTCCAGGTCTGCCACCCAGCGGGCGCCCGGCTGGTTGGCCCAGGTGCGGGCCGCGGGCACGCTGCGCCCGCTGGTGGCGAGCGCCACAAAGCGGTCGAAAATCGGCTTGCGCTGGCCCGGCGTGAGTCCATCCATGCGATAGAGGCCATATCTCTCGCCGGCGTCGTCCTGCATGCCATACCAGAAGCAGAGTGCGACGGCAGGATCGTCGAGCGCGCTGGTCAACCCAGCCTCCATACATGCTGGCTGGCGATCCTCGGCGTTCTGCCAGCCGATCTCGGAGAGGTACAGCGGCTTGCCCAGCGGCTCGAAGCGGGCGATCACAGCGCGCACCTCGGCAATGTACTGGCGGTAGCGCTCCGGGATCTCAGCCTGCGGGTTGTCGGGGTTGCTCGCTACGTAGGGGTGGAAGCCCACGCCGTCGAAGGGAACGGGCACGCCTCCCTGTCCCCAGCCAAAGCGTTCGACGCCTGCCGCGTAGACTTTGGGCAGGTAGGCTGCCGCGTCGTTGCCGTGCTGCGTCGAGAGCAGCGGGCCGGAGACGAGCGTCACGGACAGGCCGCGCACGGCGTCGTACACCGCTTGCAGCATGATGGCGAACCAGCCCGGGTCGATCCAGGCCCGCTTCCATTCGACGCCGTCGGTGTGGTGCCAGTCGTTCGGCTCGTTGAATGACTCGACCACGGCCAGGTCGGCGCCAAAGAGTTCGACAATACGGCGGAAGTTGCGCGCATAGCCGCGAATCCATTCGTTGTCGATCGCGCCGGCGGGCGGCGGGTCGCGGAACTGGTTGCCGGGGTCGTCGGTGTGGGCCTCGGCCCCAATCAGGGCGTAAATCTGCAGCCCCTGGCCGCGCAGCCCGTCGATAATGCGGCGGTAGGTCTCGATCCAGCGCGCGTCGTCGGGGCCGGCAAAGCCGCGCACGATAAAGTTGAGCCGCACCCATTCCACGCCGGTCTCGCGGATCAGCCGCGGGTCGGCCAGGCGCGGGGTGATGTTGCCGCCGCCGTCGATGGGCGCGTTGCAGTTGAGGCCCAGCTTCTGCGCCACGCGCACCTGCGCCGTGCCCAGGCTGATGGGGGCGACCGCGCCGGTGTCATCTCCTCCTTGCAGGAACGGCAGCAGGAAGGGCATGGGGTCGATGATGTTGTTGCGATAGCCGGGAGCCGTCTCGCCCTCTCGTTTCAGCGTCAGGTGGAGATGGTCGGGCGGGTCGCCAAAGCAGTTGCCCGTATGGTCGGCCAGGCCGAGCACCTGCCCCGCTGCGACTGCCTGGCCCGTTGTGACGTGCAGATGCTTGAAATGGGCATAGATGGTTTCGTAGCCGTCCTGGTGCTGTACGCGCACATGGACGCCGTAGGGGTGCTGGTTGGCCTGCCAGGCTTCGGGCGTGTTGACCATCGTGACCGTGCCGGGGGCGACGCAGTAGATGGGGTCGTCCTCGGCGGCGACGATGTCCACACCCTCGTGGCCGGGAAAGCCAAACTGGCCGTAGATCTCCGGGTTCACGCCAAAGGGCTGGATGATCTGCAGGTGGTCGGTCGGCCAGCGCAGGAAGCGGAAGGGCTGTGTTGGGGAGGTTGCGCCTCCGCTGCCGCCGGGTTCGGGGCCGGTAGGGCCGCCGGTGGGGCCGGTGACCACGTCTGGGACGCCACCCTGGCCGCCGGTAATTGCACCGCCTTGGGTGCGTTGGAAGACGATGTAATACGAATGGTGGAAGCGGCTGTTCTTGCCGCCGCCGGGTCCCGTTTCGTCCTCGTGGCGGGTGTGGAGGTTGGTCACGCGCTCGGAGGGACCCGCCCCCTCCAGCCAGATCGTCATCGTCATGTTCTTCTCGATCGGCACGTCGGCGGCCGGTTCGTTGTCCGGCTTGTCCAGCGCCTTGGGTCTGTCCGGCCCATCCGTCTTGCCTTCCCAGATCGAGCCCACGCGCAGGCTGCCATCCTTGACGCGGCGTCCGTTCTCGTCCAGCGCCTCGACAAAGGCGTTGTGGCGGTCGCGGTTCTCGTCCGGCGCGAGATGATGGATGCCGATCACCTTCCAGTACGTCTGGCCAGGCTGGGCCTGCATCGCCTCGATGCGGGCGCCATACGCTTCGGCGTTGTTGAGCGCGGCGCCGCCCGTCCGTTGCATGAACTGGCGGTTATAGGCCTCGAAGTCAAAGCCCGCCATCCCCATTGCCGCGGGAATCGGCGTGCCTTTGCGGCGGCGGCGTTTAGGCTTCTCCTCGCCTGCCTGCGTGGTCCGATCTGTCGGTGGCATTGGTTGTCTCCTCCCTCGGATGACCTACATTCCCCATTTACTCTAGCCCATACGTCTGGCGCTCTTCGGGGGTGAAGAGTGGTGGATTGCGCTGGACCAGGCGTTTCGCCTCGGCCAGAAGGTCGTCGACGCCGGCTACCCAGATGCGGGCGGTCTGGTCCCAACTGGCGGTGACGATGTGCCTGCCGTCCGGGCTGTACGCCGCAGAGCTGACACCGCCGCTGTGACCGGTGAGCACTTGCAGCTGCTCGCCCGTGGCGGCATCCCAGATGCGGGCGGTCTGGTCATCACTGGCGGTGACGATGCTCTTGCCGTCCGGGCTGTACGCCGCTGAGTTGATATCGCCGCTGTGGCCGGTGAGCTCCCGCAGCTGCTCGCCTGTGGCGGCATCCCAGATGCGGGCGGTCTGGTCCCAACTGGCGGTGACGATGTGCCTGCCGTCCGGGCTGTACGCCGCCGAGTTGACCCAGCCGCTGTGGCCGGTGAGCTCCCGCAGCTGCTCGCCCGTGGCGGCATCCCAGATGCGGGCGGTCTGGTCCTCGCTGGCGGTGACGATGTGCCTGCCGTCCGGGCTGTAGGACGCCGAGTTGACAGGACCGCTGTGACCGGTGAGCTCCCGCAGCTGCTTGCCTGTGGCGGCATCCCAGATGCGGGCGGTTTGGTCCCCACTGGCGGTGACGATGGTCTTGCCGTCCGGGCTGTAGGACGCAGAGCTGACGTAGCCGCTGTGGCCGGTGAGCACTTGCAGCTGCTCGCCTGTGGCGGCATCCCAGATGCGGGCGGTCTGGTCCACACTGACGGTGACAATGGTCTTGCCGTCCGGGCTGTACGCCGCAGACCTGACAGGGCCGCTGTGGCCGGTGAGCTCCGCGCAGCTCCTCGCCGGTGGCGGCATCCCAGATGCGGGCGGTCTGGTCGTCACTGGCGGTGACGATGTGCCTGCCGTCCGGGCTGTACGCCGCAGACCTGACAGGGCCGCTGTGGCCGGTGAGCTCGCGCAGCTGCTCGCCTGTGGCGGCATCCCAGATGCGGGCGGTCTGGTCGTCACTGGCGGTGACGATGCTGCCTGCCGTCCGGGCTGTACGCCGCAGAGTTGACAGTAGCCGCTGTGGCCGGTGAGCTCCCGCAGCTGCTTGCCTGTGGCAGCATCCCAGATGCGGGCGGTCTGGTCATCACTGGCGGTGACGATGTGCCTGCCGTCCGGGCTGTACGCCGCTGAGTTGATATCGTCGCTGTGGCCGGTGAGCACTTGCAACTGCTCGCCCGTGGCTGCATCCCAGATGCGGGCGGTCTGGTCATCGCTGGCGGTGACGATGTGCCTGCCGTCCGGGCTGTACGACGCCGAGCTGACCAGAGCCGCTGTGGCCGGTGAGCTCTCGCAGCTGCTTACCTGTGGCGGCATCCCAGATGCGGGCGGTCTGGTCGTCACTGGCGGTGACGATGTGCCTGCCGTCCGGGCTGTACGCCGCAGAGCTGACAGGGCCGCTGTGGCCGGTGAGCTACCGCAGCTGCTCGCCTGTGGCAGCATCCCAGATGCGGGCGGTCTGGTCCCTACTGGCGGTGACGATGTGCCTGCCGTCCGGGCTGTACGCCGCAGAGCTGACGTAGCCGCTGTGGCCGGTGAGCTCCCGCAGCTGCTCACCTGTGGCGGCATCCCAGATGCGGGCGGTCTGGTCCCAACTGGCGGTGACGATGTGCCTGCCGTCCGGGCTGTACGCCGCCGAGTTGACACGGTCGCTGTGCCGATGGGCCGGCAGCGTCATGCGGTAAGGTGGGACCGAGGTAATCGCATTCCTAAGCTCAGCGCCCGCATTCCGCGTAACATAGCCATCTGCGCGCCAGGTGGTTTCCACAGAGCTGATTGCCAGCAGCAGTGCTAAGGATGGGTCATTAGGGAAATCTACCAGCGCGTTCTGCGCATGCACAGCCAACTCGCCAGCCTGGGCGCGCCGCGCCTCCTGTTCTGCTTTTTGCTGCGCTGCTACCGCTTCGATGCGCCGCGCTTCCGCCGTGGCCTCGGCGCTCTGCGCAGCAGCCCGCTCTGCCACCGCCATGGCGCGCTGGTTGTTCGCCTCCGCTGCGTTGGTTTTGGCAATGGCCTCTTGTGTAGCCGCTTCGCCGGCATTGGCCTTGGCAATTGCCGCTTGTGTAGCCGCCTCATCGGCGTTGGCCTGCGCCGTCGCCTCGGCGTTCGCGCGTTCTGCGCTTCGTTCTGGGCATTGAAGAAGAACAACACGGCCACGGCCACGGCTGCAACGGCAGCGACAAAGGCTATGGCCAGTATCTGGTTGCGCTTGCGCAGCTTGCGCACGGACTGCCCCGCTTCTTCGGCACGGCGCGCTTCGGTTTCGGCGGCCAGAGCTTGGGCCGCTCGCTCCGCTTCGGCGGCGGCGGCCAATGCTTGGGCCTGCTCCAACTCGCGCCGGGCTGCGTCCTGCTTCTCGCGCTCGCTGCGGTCAATCTCCGCACGGCTGTCTGCAACGAGCGCCACCAGCTCGTCGCTGGCGCCCAGCTCCGCCGCGTCCGGCCCGTTCACCCAGCGCTCGGCCTCGGCCAGCTCGACTACGTCCAGCAGGCCGGCCGCTACATTATGCTCGCGCAGCCGCTTGCGTTCGCTCGCTTTTTCTTCGAGCCGCCGCCGCGTGCAGCTCGGCGCCGCGCCGCTCGGCGATCCATTCGCGCAGGAGCGGCCAGCCGCCGATCAGCGCCTCATGCGACAGATCTACCCGTCGCGCTTCGTCGCTCAACGTCAGCAGCCGGTTGTCGGTGAGCACGGCCAGCACGTGGTCAAAGCTGCCGTCCGCACTGGTCCCCTGGCGCAGCTGATCCGCCGTCTGCTGCCGCCGTGTGTCGGCGCGGCCTTCGCCAAACTGGATCAGCCGCAGCAAGATGCGCCGGCTGATGGCGCGCTCGGCATCGCCGGCCAGATCGTCCTGGTAAATATCCTCGGCGTGCCTGGCCAGCGCTACCTGCAGGCCGGAACGCCCGCTCTTTTCGCCCACCAGGCTGGTATAGGCGTCGAGGTCGATGACAAAGCGCTCCGCCTTGGCCCAGAGCATGACCAGCGTCTCCTGCACGAAGGGCAGCACGCCCGGCTCTTCGCCGGCATCGGCCAGCAGCCGCTCCACCAACTGCGGTGTGAGCTCCACACCCACGTCGCGGGCGGGCAAGGCGATAGCCTCTTTCAGCTCCTTCCCGCGCAGCGGCGGCACGGGCAGTTGGTGGCTGCTGATCTCCGGCAGGCCCGGCGATTCGATCAGGTTGGCGTAGAAGTCGGCGCGCACGGCTGCGATCACATAGCAGCCGGGCAGCGCCAGGAGTCCTGCCAATGCTTGCTCGAATCAGCGCGCGCTGATCGGCCGTGGCCGTGGTGAACAGCTCCTCGTACTGGTCTACAACCAGCAGCAGGCGCGTGCCCTCCTGCACCTGGAAACCGGACAGCAGCGCGGCGGCAACTGCCGGCGCACGCTCGCTCTCGGCAGCGGGCGCTGTGCTGCCAGTAGGTGCGGCTTGGAGGCCGAGCCCCGCTGCGAGCCGGGAAAAGGGGTCTGGACCCGGCCGCATGGAGTGGACCACCCACGGCTTGCCGGCAAAGTAGGGCGAACTCGGCATCTGCAGCGCGGGCACGATGCCGGCCGCCACGAGCGAAGACTTGCCGCTGCCCGAGGCGCCAATCACGAGGAGGAAGTTGCGCCGGCGCAGGCGGTCGACGGCCTGGTCGATCTCGGCGTCGCGGCCGTAGAAGCGGCCCTCCTCGGCGGCGGTGAAGGGCTTCATGCCGGGGTAGGGGCAGGCCGGCGCGGTGAAGACGACGCCTTGCCAACGCGACCTGCAGCTCAAGCAGATCCAGGTTGGTGGGGTTCGTGCGCAGCGCCGCCGCCAGCAGGCCGTGCAGCCCCACGCGTTCGTCGCGCAGCGCCCACCGCACCAGTTCATGGCAGATGTCGCGGCGGTTGCGCCCCTGCACCGCCACCACGGCATCAAGGCTGAGGCTCAGGTTGCCCTCCAGCCCCGTCACCATCATCTGGTTCAGTTCGTCAAGCGTAAATGCCGATTCCAGCGCCGCAGCCAGGCGTGCGATCTCGCCGCCGCCCAGCGGGACGCGCCGCGCGGCGGCAGTGGGCAGTTGTCCGGCGCCCACCTGGTCAGGAGATGGCTTGGGGGTTGTAGTCATCGCGATTCGGTTTTTCCGGCAAATAGGATCACACGAATAAAAAGTGCACCACCTTAGCACGGCCAAGAGATGGCTGTCAACCATGTTTGGCCGGCTTGGCTTACAGAAAGCTGCAAAGGGCACGCCCGCGATGGAGTGTGCCAAATTCGGGGCGCGCGGCGTGCGGGGATTGCGCAGAGCGGGATATGTGGCTGGGGCCATGAGACCGCTGCCGCCACCAGGCGTAAGCGGCAACAGCCGGCGTTTTTTCGGCGCTTGACGGCCTTGCCAGTGTCTGTTACTCTGCTGCGCCTGTTGCATTTTCCCGACAAGGCAACTGAGAGACCCCAGCACTCATGGCAGACTCGCACGGAACTGTGCCGGCACAATCGAGCAGCGGCGACGGTGGTGTAGCGCTAGAGACCACGGCAAAGCTGCGCCGGCGCGCCTGGTCCGCGTTGGGCGGCGACCAGATCCAACGGCTCAGTGCGGCCCTCGAGGATGCGTTTTCACTGGATGGGCTGCGGCAGCTGCTGCGCACAGGGCTTCACGCGGATGTCAGCGTCAACCTGGACGCGGTTGTGCCGGTGCAGGGACGCAACCTGCACGATACTCTGCTACGACGTGGCGCTGTGGGCGCTGGCTGACGAGCGCGTGGGGCTGCACGGGCTGCTGGCGGCGGCGCTGGCCGTTAACCCGGCTAACCCGCGCTTGGTCGAGCTGCAGCAGGAGTGGGCGGGTGTGACCTTCACGGCCCCGACATGCCCCTATCCCGGTATGCAGCCTTTTACTGCGGCCGAACAGGCACGCTTCTACGGCCGCAAGGCCGAAATCGGCCAGGCCGTCGACCGCCTGCGCCGCCACCCGTTCCTGGCCGTCATCGGTCCCTCGGGCAGCGGCAAGTCATCGCTGCTGGCCGCGGGCATCCTGCCGGCGCTGGCAGAGTCCCATCATTTCGCCCCCAAGCCCTGGGTCGTGCACACAATGCGGCCGGGCGCGACGCCCCGTTCTACGCTGGCCGGGCTGGTTGACTTGCCCGTGGTGGCTGCGCGCCGGCCGCTGGGACGAATGGTGGGCCACCTGGTGCGGACCGGCCGCAGCCAGTCGTCGCCGGGGGACGCGCACGCTGCTGGTCGTCGACCAATACGAGGAGCTGTTCACCGTAGCGCAGGCCGCCGAACGCGGCCAGTTCGAGCGGCGCTGCTGCAGCTCCAGGCCGCGGACGACTTCTACCTGGTCATCGCCGCACGCGCCGACTTCTACGCCAACTTGATGGCATCGCCTTTGTGGGATCAGATTCGCACACACCGGCTGGAGGTAACGCCGCCGCACGGGGATGCGCTGCGCGAGGCGATCGAGCTGCCGGCGCGCGCCGTAGGCGTGGAACTGCAGCCGGCGTTGGTCGAGCGGCTGCTGGCCGACGCAGGGGAAGAGCCGGGCGTGCTGCCCTTCATCCAGGAAACGCTGGTGATGCTGTGGAGCGCACGCCGCCAGGCTGGCGATCGGTCTCGACGCCTACACCGATCTGGTGGGCGACAAGAGCGGGCGCTCGGGGCTGCAGGTGGCGCTGGCCGAGCACGCCGAGCATGTCTATCGCGCTGTGCTGGCCAACGACGGCGAGCGGGGCATGGCCAAGCGCATTCTGCTGCGGCTGCTGCAGTTTGGCCAGGGCCGCCCCGACACACGGCGCCAGCAGACGGTCGACGAGCTGCGCACGGGAACGAGCACAGCCAGCGGGGTCTTGAGCACGTGCTGGCGGCGCTGACGGCCAACCGACTGCTCACGTTGAGCGACGAAGCGCGCCGGGTGGACCTTTCGCACGAGGCGTTGATCCGCGGCTGGCCGCGTCTTCACCAGTGGATCGACGAGCGCCGGGCGGCCGAGCTGACGCGGCGGCGGCTGGAGGAGAAGGCGGAAGAACGCCAACGGCTGCGCCAGGATGACGGCGAGCGGCGGGCTGCTGGACGCGGTGGAGCTGGCCGAGGCCGAGGCGTGGGTCAACGGTCCGGATGCGACCGATCTGGGCGTGAGCGACGAGCTGGCCGGCGCTGGTCGCTGACAGTCGGGAGGTCGATCGATGCTGCCGTGCTGGCGAAGGAGCGCGCTGCCGAGCGGCTGCGCAGGCGCAACCAGGGACTAGCGATTGCCTTGGCTGCAGCATTGCTGGCGATGGCTGTGGCCGTGGTGTTCTTTCATCAGCTCACAGCGACGAGGCGACAGAAGCGAGGCGCGAGAATCCGAGGCCACAGCCGAGGTCGAACGCGGCTGCCGCCGTCAGCGCCGAAGCCACAGCCGAGGCTCGGCGTGTCGAGGCGGAAAACGCCGCGCTCCACGCGAAGTCTGAAAGCCTAGCTGCTGTCGCCCAACTGCGCATGCAGCGCGACCATATCTATGATGATGTGAGCATACTGCTTGCGCGCGATGCTGTCAGCTCACCTGGAACTCGCTCCAACGCTACGTCACCGTAAATGCGGATGCTGCTTTGCGTGCAGCCGTCGATGGCGCGTCCTGGCGCATGACCCTGCCGTCCGTACCAAGGGCAGTATCAAGGACTTGTCACATCTGTTGCCTTAAGCCCCGACGGCAGCACTGATTGCAAGCAGCAATTCGGATGGCGCTGTGCGGCTGTGGGACGCAACCACGCTGGAACTGCTGAAGAATCTGGTCGGCCACACCGGCAGTGCCAATTCGGTCGCCTTCAGCCCTGACGGCAGGACTCTCGCCAGCGCCGGCACAGACAACACCGTGCGCTTATGGGATGTGCGGGCGGGTGAGCTGCTGCACATCTTCGCAGGACACACTGACAGTGTCAACTCGGTCGCCTTCAGTCCAGACGGCAACATCCTCGCCAGCGGCGGCTTCGATAACATTTCAGACAGAGGCGGCAGAGCCGGCGTCGTACGACTGTGGGATGTGCATACTGGGGAACAACTGCGCACGCTCGAAAACATAGACGGGGGCCATGCACCGTTGGTTTTCAGCCCTGATGGCCATATTCTCGCCGGTGGTGGTGGAGGCTACATCGGCGACATCTCTGGCACAGGTGTCTCTGTCGGCGACATAGCTCTCGCCGGCCTTGTACGTCTGTGGAATGTGCGCACAGGTGAAGAACTACGGACGCTCGTGATTCACAACGGCTTTGTCACCTCGATCGCCTTCAGCCCAGACAGCCGTACAATTGTTAGCGCAAGCTGGAAGGAAGTGGCGAGAGCACCTCGTTCGGCTGTGGGACGTGCGAGACGGGTGAGCGGCTACGCACACTGGAGGGGCACGCAGATGGTTTGCCACCTCGGTCGCGTTCCATCCAGACGGCGCCACCGTCGCCATTGGCAGTACGAACTCTCTTGGCAGCGACAACCCCCTACGGCTGTGGAACATACACACCGGGCAACTGCTGCGCACGTTCGAGGGGCATGGCATCGGTCCCGTCAACTCAGCCGTCTTCAGCGTTGACGGCAATATCCTCGTCGGCGCAGTGGCGGTTTTACAATACGACGCTGGAATGTGAATACGGGTGAGCAACTTCGCACGCAAGAGGGTCACAATGCTGACTGTTATCTCGTCGTTGCCTTCAGCCCGAACGGCGGCATGCTCGCCAGCGGCAGCGATGACAACACCGTGCGGCTGTGGGATGTGGAGACCGGTGAGTTGGTGCGCACGCTCGCGGGGCACACCGACGGCGTCAGGTCTGTCGCCTTCAGCCCGGACGGCAACACACTTGCCAGCGGCAGCAGCAGGATAACACCGTGCGGCTGTGGGATGTGCAGACCGGTGAGTTGCTGCGCACGCTGGCGGGGCACACCGACGGCGTCAGATCTGTCGCCTTCAGCCCGGACGGCCGTATGATCGCAAGTGGCAGTGGCCAGCGGCTGACCAGTCGAGAATGACAACACCGTGCGGCTGTGGAATGTGCAGACCGGTGAGCAGCTGCGCACGCTGGAGGGGCACACTGGCGGTGTCAGATCGGTCGCCTTCAGCCTTGACGGCAACACACTTGCCAGCGGCAGCGCTGACAACACCGTGCGGCTGTGGGATGCGAAGACGGGCGAGCTGCTGCGTACGCTGGAGGGGCACACTGGCGGTGTCAACTCGGTCGCCTTCAGCCCTGACGGCAACACACTTGCCAGCGGCAGCTATGACGACACTGTGCGGCTTTGGGATGTGCGCACCGGGTGAACAACTGCGGATGTTCGAGGGCATATCGACGCAGTTGTCTCGGTCGCCTTCAGTCCGGACGGCAGCACTCTCGCCGGCGGTGGCGACTATATCGTGCGGCTGTGGGACGTGCGTACAGGTGAAGAACTGCGTGTACTCTGAGGGAGACAACGGCTCGATCTATGCGGTCGCCTTCAGTCCAGACGGCAGCACTCTCGCCAGCAGGTACTGCGTCCGAACCTGTTGTTCGGTTGTGGGATGTGCATGTCAGGCGAGCAGCATACGCATTCTGAAGGGCCACACGGCTGCTGTCAACGCAGTTGCCTTCAGCCCTGACAGTAGCACGCTCGCCAGCGGTGGTATGTGGTACACCGACGGGTCCGACTACACCGTGCGGCTTTGGGACGTGCGTACCGGTAAACAGTTGCGACGTTATGGAGGGGCACACCGACTACCGTCTACCTCGGTCGCGTTCAGCCCCGACGGCCGCACCCTTGCCAGTGGCAGTAACGACAACAGCATGCGCTTGTGGGACGTGCGCACTGGCGAGCCAGCTACCTGCTCCGAGGGGCACGGCCACACTGTCAGATCGGTCATCTTCAGCCCTGACGGCCGCATTCTCGCCAACGGCGGTGACGACAAATATCGTACGACTTTGGGACGTGCGGACGACATGAGCTACTGCATACGTTGGGAGGACACACTGGCGGTGTCATTTCAGTCGCATTCAGTGCTGACAGTGCCATCCTTGCCAGCGGCAGCGGCGACACCACCGTCCGGCTATGGGATGTGAAGACAGGCAACCTGCTGGCTGAGCTGGAGGGACATACCGCTGCTGTTACGTCAGTCGCTTTCAGCCCTGATGGTGCAATCCTCGCCAGTAGCAGTGACAACAACGTGCAACTGTGGGACTTGCAGACAGGCGAAGTACTGCGCACGCTGGCGGGGCACACCGACGGCGTCAGATCTGTCGCCTTCAGCCCTGATGGCCGTACGCTCGTTACCGGCAGTGGGGACAAGACCGTGCGGCTGTGGGAGACGCGTACTGGTAACCTGCTGCGCACGCTAAAGGGGCACGCCTACGACGTTAATTCAGTAGCCTTCAGTCCTGATGGCGCTACCCTTGCCAGCGGCAGCAATGATACTACCGTGCGACTGTGGCCCGCCACAATCGACATACTGCTGAAAATAGCCGAACAGCGCATCCAGCGTCTTTCGCGCCTTCTGACTGAAACTGAACTGCGCGACCTAGGCTTGGAGCAGTAAGCTTGCAGCGCCGCACGCACTATAGTTGCGCCTAGACTCTTCAAGACTGGTCCGTTTCCAGGGCTTTGCCGGAAGCAACCATGGCACATAAAAAGACTGCACAAGAACATCGTCACCGCCAGTGCTGACCGTACTGCCCGCATCTGGGATTCCGCCACGGGCAAAGAGGTACGCCAACTCGCAGGTCACACCAACGAAGTCCACACTGCGGCCTACGACCCGGATGGCAAGGCCATCGTCACCACCAGCTACGACGGTACCGCCTGTATCTGGGTAGCAGATATCGATGAGCTTCTGGCTAAGGCACGGCATCTGATACAACGCGACCCGCCGCTCCTTACACGGGAGGAGCGGCAACGGTATGGATTGGAGTGAGCCAGACAGTTGCTGCAAGCGCCCCACACCGGCAGTTCTTGTCACTGCGTCCTGGAACAGGAACGTGCAGCGTTCGGCAAGTGCGCCGGCGTCTGGCTGTCGAAGAGTCTGAGCAGCGGGCGCGACGATGTGGAGCTTGCTGTTCATGTTGTGCCTTGTTCAGCGTCCACTCATTTGGTATACTCTGCTTACTATCCTGCAAGCTGAAACCACATACCAATGCCGGACACCCAATCTCCCCTAATACTGGCCCAACGCCACCATAATCACCAACTGTTTGCCGATCGCTACCTGGATGTGACGCTGCCGGGGGCGCACGCCTGGAGCGGGCTGCTTGATGAGGCGCGGCCGGTGCTGGCGCGCGTGCAGACAATCCTGGCGGCGTATACACCAAGCACAAGTGAGGCGCAGACGGAACGGGAGCTGGTGCGGCCGGTGCTGGAGGCACTGGGCCATGCGTTCGAGGTGCAGGCACCCTGCGCACGCCGCGTGGCGTGAAACGGCCGGATTTTGTGTTCTATCGTTCGCCGGCGGCACTGGCGACGAACAAGAATAAGACTCTAATCTACCTGCCTAGCGCCAGGTCGGCTTCTCTGCCAACCGACGTCTCCTCGACGTCCAATCGCTCAGCCATGATTGCACCCTCGACGAAGCTGCGTTCCAGCAACTCAATCAGCCCTTCACCGTCAACCAGCAACGCACCGCCGCCCTGCGCTTCGCCGATCCCACTGTGCAAGCCCTGCTCAGCCTCCTCCTGCAGTTCTGTCTGCTGCCGCAAGGGTTTCGCCGTCACTTCAGCAACGCCGGCGCTGGCATTCAACAATGCATCGGCCATGCCCAACTCGCCGCCACCGTGCCTGGCTCGCCCCCCTTCACCTCGCCAACCTCGTACCCTGTGGGGCGAGCCTCGCACGAATCTGGTCATGCCGGAACAGACTTCCCGCGTAGCCCGCACGCCCCGTGCGGGGTGGCCGCCAGGCCACTCGCGTGGGCGGCTACAAGGGCAGTGGGCGTGCTCGATGCCCGCTAACGTGAGTCTGCAGAGTGAGGCGGCTGCAGCCTGAGGAATGCAGGAGGGGCGCAGCTGCGCCCCTCCCGAAAGCTTATGTTGCAACCCGGCCTCCCCGGGGAATTGGGGCTACGGCTGGCCGGCCTGCTGGTCATGCTCGATCACCTTCTGGGCGACGGCACGGCCAAGTTCCAGCCCCACCTTGATGTCGCTGGGGAAGTGAATGCCGCCCCACATGCGTGAGTTGGCACCCTCCTCACCCTTGGCGGTGATTGCCTCGGCGTCGTCGGGGAACAAGTGCGCTAGCACCGCAGTAAAGGCGCCTGATGCACAGCCGTGCGCCGCCGGATAGCTGGGGTGGTTAGGCGTCGGGAACAGCGTCACAAGCTCCGGATCCAGTTGGAAAGGACGCGCCGCCCAATAGGTATACTTGGCATCCCAACAGGCCAATAAGGCATCATAGTGGGTCACGCTGAGCAGGGCATAGATGCGCGCAGCCGCCGGGGGATTAGCGTCCAGATGATGCTCGAAGATCTCCTTGTGGGCATAGTCATACCAGCCGGCCAAAAGACCGTCGAACGTCTGGTAGTACATGGCCGTCTGGTTGGTCTGCCACGTGCGCGTATAGGCAGCCATCTCCTGAATTTCAGCTGCCTTCTCCGGCGAATCGTACGCCAGCGGCGGCGGCGGCCGCAGCTCGTCGGCCGACTTCAGCACCCAGGTGCGCCAGGTTCCCGCCAGCGGCTCGATCGGCTTCTCACCTGTCCAGCTGCCGGCCGCCGTCGGCATCGTGCCGTCCCACACTGCGTCTGAACCGTCTACCTTGGCGCGGTCGATCACCAGCTGCGCCACCTGCCGCCCAAGCTCGAGTCCCGCCTCTACGTCCGAGGGATAGTTCACCCCGGCCATCACGCGCGACTGCGCCGCCTCTTGTGCCTTGGCCTCGAAACTGGCCGCGTCGTCGGGATAGAGATAACCCAATATCGTCGCCGCCGCACCTGCCGCCACGGCCTGCTCCGCAGGATAGGAGGGGCTGTTAGGCACTGCCACCAGCGGCGCCAGCGTCGGGTCCGCCAGGCTCGGCCGTATGCGGTTGTACTGGTACTTGGCGTTCCACGCTGCTACCATCGCATCGTAGATTGCCACGTCCATCAGCGACATGCCCCGTAATATACGAGGGTTGGCAATCGGCTTGTTCCTGAACTGGTCAAGTGCAATCTCGATCCAGCGGTAGGACGGTGCCCCTGCGTCCCAGTACGCCACCTGGTCGCGGGCCGCGGCATCGAGATCGCCTGCCATCGCCTTCATTTCCTGCAGTTCTTGCTGCGTTACTGCCTGCTCGGGCGGCGGGGACACGGGCACCTGGTCAGGCGCCGTGAGCACCCAGGTCGCCCATTGGCCGGCTTGCGGCTCGACCTGTTTCCCCGGCATTGCCGCCATGCAGCCCCCAAGCAGCACCACGGAAATGAACACTCCAATGACACCGGTGATTTTCTGCATACGCCTTTTCCTCCCATCTCTGTGTATGAAAAGCCGACAGCTGTAAGCGAGCTGTGGCGGCCTCCAGTTACGCGGGACCAACCGGAACGCCCCCCAGCGAGATTTGGGCAACTTGAACCCGTGCAGAGTGTGGACTATAATAGCCGCCCTGCACGGTGACTTGCGCACGCCGTATCGCTTCCCAGTGGTTATCCGCGTTCCAACATTCGTGCCGGTAAGTTTCGCAAACTTGGCGTCCGCGCAGCGTCCGCAAAGCGTGAATCTTGGTGGGCAAAACGCGTCCTTTTGACAGATTTGTCGCGTTTTCTAGGTCCTGGTGAGCATTCCTGTGACCATTGATGGCGTTCCACCGCTCAAACTGTACCTGCTCGGCGCACCCGAAATCACTTGTGCCGTGTCCCTGCCCGTGCAGCAGCTCCCCACCAAGGCTCGCGCCTTGCTCTTCTACCTGGCGATGACGGCCCGCACGCATACCCGCGAGGCCCTAGCCAACCTTTTGTGGAGTGAACACGGCGAAGAGGAAGCCCGCCGCAACCTGCGCAAGGTCATTCAAGCGCTGCGGGCGCACCTGGATCCAGTATCTCGCGCATCGACCATCACGCCGTTGCCTTCCGCTCGCCCGCTGCCTATTGGGTCGATGCCGGCGAATTCGCCGCTGCCATGCCCGGGCCGGTGCAGGACGTCCAGGCTATGAACCTCGATCGGTTGCAGGCGTCGTTGGCACTCTACCGTGCCGACTTCCTGGAAGGCTTCTACGTGCGCGATGCACCTCTGTTCGAGACTTGGATGCTCACCGAACGGGCGCGGCTGCGCGAACTGATGCTCGGGCGCCTCGCCGTTATCGGGGAGCACCATGCTGCCGCCGGCGATCTGCCGCACGCCATTGGGGCTTTCCGTCGCCTGGTGGAACTCGAGCCCTGGCGCGAGGAAGCCCACCGCCGGCTGATGCTCTGGCTGGCGCAGAACGGCCAGCGCAGCGCCGCCCTGGTTCAATATGACCTTTGCTGCCGCGCCCTGACGGAAGAGTTGGGGGTCGAGCCGGATGAGGACACCCGGGCACTGCACGCCAGCCTCCTGCAACCTGCCGCTCCTGCCGTGCAGCAGGCTCCGCAATCTCCACATGAGCCGCATCATCAAGCACTTCTCCCGCTATCTCCGCCGCCTCCTCTGCCGGTAGCGACCGTCGACTTTCCCCTGATTGGCCGCAAAGCAGAGTTCCAGTCCCTGCTCTCGACGTGGACAAAGGCTCTTCAGTCCGGCACGCAGATGGTATTCGTCGCCGGTGAAGCCGGCATCGGCAAGACACGCCTCGCCGAGGAACTGCTCCTGCACGTGCAACGCCAGGGCTATCTTGCAGTCCGCGCCCGCGCCTACGCCCTCGAAGGCCGCCTTGCCTACGCGCCGCTGACCGACTGGCTGCGCAGCCCACCGCTGCAAGCAAGTTTGGAGAGGCTTGATCGTGTCTGGCTGCGCGAGCTGTCGCGCCTGCTGCCGGAGCTGCTCATCGCACATCCCGACATGTCGGCGCCCGAGCCCTTGACCGAACGCTGGCAGCAGCAGCGCCTCTTCGAGGCACTGCGCCACGCCTTCACCGCTGGCTCCCGCCCGCTGTTCCTGCTCCTAGACGATCTGCAATGGTGCGACGCCGAAACGCTGGCCTGGCTGCAGTACCTGGTCGAGACGGCACCACAGGCACCACTCCTCGTCGTCGGCACCGTGCGCAGCGACGAGGTCGACGACGAGCACCCCCTGCACCAACTGCGGCGGTCGCTGCTGCGTGCCGGCAAGCTGTTTGCTGTCGACCTGGTTCCCTTAAGCGTTGAGGATACCGCCGCCTTGGGTGCAGAGGTGCGGGAATACGTGCTGGACAGCGTGGCAGCGTCCAGCCTGTTCCAAGCTACAGCCGGCAACCCCCTGTACATCGTCGAAACTGTCCGCGCCGGCGATAGCTTCGTCACGCAGGGAGGAGATATCGGTCCGCGCACCGAGCCATCCTCACACCCGAAACCGGGCGCGGGACTGCCGCCCAAGGTCTATGCCGTGATCGAGGCGCGGTTGGCCCAGCTGTCGCCTGGCGCACGCACCCTGGCCCAGGTTGCAGCCACGATCGGTCGCGCCTTCACGCTGCCGCTGCTCGCCGAGGCCGGCCGCCTGGACGAAGAAACAGTCGTCGGGAGCTTGGACGAGCTATGGCGGCGCCGCATCGTGCGTGAGCAGGACGGCGCCCGCTACGACTTTACTCACGACCGGATTCGTGATGTCGCCTATGCCGGAACCAGCCCGGTCAAGCGCGTGCACTTCCATCGTCGCGTGGCGCGGGCGCTGGAGAAATTGCACGCCGCCGACCTGGATCCCGTCGCCGGCGAATTGGCTGCCCATTACCAGCACGCCGGCGACACACAAGAGGCGTTCACCTACCTGTGCCGGGCCGCAGCTGTGGCAAATCGACTCTACGCGCATAGAGAAGAGGTGGACTATCTGCAGAAAGCGTTGGCAGCGGCGCAGCTGCTGCCCACCGACTCGACAATCACCGCCGCAGTTATGGACCTCTGGTATGACTTAGGCCTCGCGCAGGTGATGATTCATGGCTATACCAACGAGTTGGTGCTGCATGCCTGGCAAATGGCGGATGAGGTAGCGGCACGGGCCGGTGATCTTCCCAATCGCTGCCGTGCACTAAGTGCGTTGGGGGGCGCTCATCGCAACCGGGGCGAATGGCGCCAGGCGCGTGCCTTGCAGGAGCTTATCATTTCGCTGGCTGAGACAGTTGGCGATCCGCTCTTCGTCGACCGCATGGTGCCTGACTATGGGACGATTCTTCTCCACCTAGGCGAGTTTGCCGCAGCCTTGGCTGCGTTTCGACGACACCCTGCTTTCTCGCCGACCCCGCAGATGTTGGCATATAGCTGGTCGGGTGGCAAGATGGCGCCCGGAATCTATGTGCGTGCGGCCAAGTGTCTATGGCTGTTAGGCTTCCCCGAACAGGCGCTGGCGTTTGGACGCCACCTGCTCTCTCTCGGAGATGAGCGCATTGACTTCATGGGGCGCTATCCCGCCCTGGTGTTCGGCGCCATTTTGTACTCATTTCTGTGCGACGCACCAAGAGTGCGGATGCTGGCTGAGGAGTTGATTGCCACGAGCATCAAGTACGACTTTCCCTTTTTTGTGACTGAGGGGCAGGTGCTGCAGGGTTGGGCGCTGGGGCAGCAGGGCGCAGTGCACGAGGGTCTCTCGTTAGTGCGTGAGAGCATCGAAGATCAACGCAGGCGGGGCGTTCGCATGTATGAACCATACTATCGCTCCCTGTTGGCCGAGACATTGGCACTCGCCGGCGAATGGGAAGAGGCAATGGACGAAGTGACCGGCGCCCTTGCAGACGCCGAGGAATGCGGCAATGTCTTCTGGAACGCGCACCTGCTCAAGCTTCAAGGCGACTACATGCTGGCGCTTTCCTTGTCTGCGGACGAAGTGGAGGCCTGCTATCAACGCGCCATCGCCACCGCCCAGCAGCAAGGGGCGAAAAGCCTCGAACTCCGCGCTACGACCAGCCTCTGCCGCCTCTGGCAGACCCAGGGCAAGTCCGTCGCGGCTTATGCACTGCTATCTACTATCTACGGCTGGTTCACCGAAGGCTTTGACACGGCCGACCTGCGTGAGGCACAGGTCCTAATGGGCCAGTTGCAAGCACCCATCACGGGCAGCTAAGCGAACGTTGTGCGGAATTCTGCCACGTATACCAGCCGGCCCCCAGTTCGGCGGCACTCATGCCAAGTACAGCGGGCGCAAGCGTCTCCCACTCCTCGTGCTGCCCAAAGCCGCGCAGCAGCTCTGGCAGCATGTCCAGCCCGTGCATGGCTACGATATAGTCAATCAGGCTGGGTGCAGCTAGCCACGCGCCTTGTGCGTACAGGTCGTCAAGACGCCCGTGGCCGTACTGAACAGCGGGTGCCAGGCACGCGCTTCGCTGTGCTGGCGGTGCCAGCGGAAGGGCGGGGCTGCTTGTAAGCCATGACTGCAGCCCGTCTGCCATTGACTGCCACTGCGGCCTGAGCGCTGTTCTGTTCCTCGCTGCCTCATACATCCACGTGGCCATAGCCTTCGCGCGTGAAGTGGGCGAGGAGTTCCTCCGCAGTATAGCCAAAGGAAAGATCGTAGAGGCGCGGCGAGGTCAGCCGCATACGCCCATCGATAACGGCTTCGTCCGGCAGTACACGCTCCCGTACGATTTCGATCGTAAGCAAGCCATCCGCACCGGTCGGGCTTCGCCCCAGGGCCCGGCGAAGGGCTATGTAGAGCGACTCGGCGCCAGGTGCCAGTTGCTCTACGGCCGCACGGTCCCAGCCGCCAAAGACAAAGTGCAGATGGGCTGTATCTAGCATTTGCGTCTCACCCCAGAAAATACCAACCGGCGCCGTGCGCTGCCAGCCATGCGGAGTTTGCGCATAGAAGACAATTTTCGGATATACAATTACCTGGCCAGAGGTCTCCGTGTGCGCAATGAGCGTCTGCACCATCGCCTTACCATCCTGGAACTTGATTGTATCTATTTTGGTGTGCTCGTTCCGTTCCGGCTGCACATGCTGCGCCTTGATGGCCTCTAGCCTGACAGCATTAGCTAGCTCCTCTTCCATTCGGCCAATACCCTCTTGTGCTGCCCGCCACAGGCCATAGCTGACGACCAGCATGAGCACAATGCCACCAGCCACTGCGATCAGCATACGCGTCCTCCTGTTGCCACGTGGCTTTGCTTGCGCAATCCAGTGCGCTTGCCCCTGCTCACCCTGGCCGTCTTCTAAAAATATCCACTCCAGCCCACTTTTCATGGTCTTTGGCTTCCTCAGTCACCACCCCTCTTACGCAGACACGGCCGCTCGATCGCGCGGGCAAAGGGAAATACTTGCGGCCACTTGATCAGGCTGGGCGCCTCGACTAAAATAGGGCCCTACACGGCGCTCACACCTGCCTTTATGCCGCTGTGTAGTGGTCCTGTTTCGACGTTCATGCCGGCAAGTTTTGCAGACTGGGTGTCCGTGCCGCGTCCGTACAGCGTGAATGTTGGCCGGCAAGGGCGCAGTTTTGGTAGGTCTGCCGGGTTTTCGAGGTATTCCCTGAGCGCCACCTCCCTTCCCAGGCTCCAAATGTACCTGCTCGGCGTGCCGCAATTCGACTGCGGTCCGCTTGTCGGCAGGCAGCGTCTGTCTGCTAAGGCGCAGGCCTTACTTTGTTACCTGGCGATGACAGGGCGCATACATACGCGTGCGGCACTCGCGGCTCTGTTGTGGGGCGAACACGGCGAGGAGGAAGCTCGCCGCAACCTGCGTAAGGTGATTCAAGAGCTGCGCAGCCAGCTTGAGCCTTATCTTGCCATCGACCATCACACTGTTGGCCTGCACTCCCCAGATCTCTACTGGGTCGATGCCCTCGACTTCGCTGGGGTTGAGGGCGAAACTCAGCACGTCGACTCCGACCGCCTCCAGTCCGCGCTGGCGCTTTACCGTGCCGACTTTCTCGACGGCTTCTATGTGCGTGACGCCCCTGCGTTCGAGACTTGGATGCTCGCCGAACGGGCACGGCTGCGTGACCTGATGCTTGGCTGCCTATCGACACTCGGCGAGCGCCATGCCGCTGAAGGGGACCTATCTGGTGCGATCGCCACCATCCGCCGCCTGCTGGAACTCGAGCCCTGGCGTGAGGATGCCCACCGCCGGCTGATGGGCTGGCTGGAGCAGAGCGGTCAGCGCAACGCCGCGCTTGTCCAATACGATATTTGCTGCCGAGTCCTGGCCGAAGAATTGGGCGTCGAACCCGATGCTGCCACCCGCGACGTTCATATGCGCCTCCTGCAGCCTTTCGTTGCTGCCCCAAGCGTCTCGGCCCCGCCCGTCTCCCCCGTCCCAGTCGTCGACTTCACGCTGGTCGGCCGCAAGGCGGAATGGCACACATTGCGTACTGCGTGGACCAGGACCGTGCAATCGGGCACCCAGATGGTGTTCGTCGCCGGCGAAGCCGGCATCGGCAAGACGCGCCTGGCCGAGGAACTGCTAGTCCATGTGCAGCGCCAAGCCCATATCGCCGTCCGTGCCCGCGCCTATGCGCTCGAAGGCCGCCTCGCCTATGCCCCACTGGCCGACTGGCTGCGCAGCCCGCCGCTGCAGGCGAGTCTGGCACGTCTCGATCACGTCTGGCTGCGCGAGCTGTCACGCCTGCTACCGGAGTTACTGATCCAGCACCCCGACCTCCCTCCGCCCGAACCCTTAACCGAACGCTGGCAGCAAAAGCGCCTCTTTGAGGCATTGCGCCACGCCTTCACCGCTAACTCGCGCCCGCTGCTGCTCCTCCTCGACGATCTCCAGTGGTGCGACGCCGAAACACTGGCCTGGCTGCAGTACCTGGTCGAAACGGTGCCGCAGGCAGCGCTTCTCGTCGTCGGCACTATACGCGGCGACGAGGTCGACGACGAACACCCGCTGCACCAGTTACGGCGCGCGCTGCTGCGTGCCGGTCGGCTTTCCACCATCGACTTGGTTCCCTTGAATGCTGAGGATACCGCCGCCTTGGGCGCCGCGGTGCGGGAATATGCGCTGGACGGGGTGGCGGCCGCCAGCCTTTATCAAGCCACGGCCGGTAACCCGCTGTACGTCGTCGAGACTGTCCGCGCCGGCGATAAGTTCCTCGCACCGGGCAGGGATTACGGCCAGCACACTGCGCCGCCTTCGACCCCCGAATCGAATGCGGGCCTGCCGCCCAAGGTCTATGCCTTAATCGAGTCGCGGCTTGCGCAGCTGTCACCCGCCGCACGCACCCTGGCCCAGGTGGCGGCCACCATCGGCCGCGCCTTCACGCTGACGTTGCTTGCCGAAGCCAGCCGCGAAGACGAAGAGCTGGTCGTGGGGGGCCTGGACGAGCTGTGGCGGCGCCGCATCGTCCGTGAGCAGGGCAGCGCCCGCTACGATTTCACCCACGACCGCATCCGCGACGTGGCCTATGCGACAAGCAGCCCGGTCAAGCGTGCGCACCTTCACCGGCGCGTAGCACAAGCCCTGGAGAAACTGCACGCCGCCGATTTGGACCCACTCGCCGGCGAACTGGGCTTGCACTACCAGGGAGCTGGCGCCTGGAAGGAGGCCTTTGCCTACTTTCGCCAGGCTGCTGCAGTGGCACGCAACTTATATGCTCACCGCGAAGAAGTGGATTACTTGCAGAAGGCTATTTCAACTGCGCACAACTTGTCTTCTGATCAAGAAACGATTGCAGCCGAGGTTGAATTGTGGCTTGAACTCGGATCCGTTCAGGACCTGATTCACGGTTGGAGCAGTGAGTTGGCTGTGGCCGCCTTCCAGAAAGCGGATGGGCTGGCAGCGCAGGCCGGCAATCTACCGTATCGCTGTGAGGCATTGGCTCAGCTTACTGTTACTGCTTGGAATCGGGGGCAATGGCACAAGGCACGCGAGTTGAACGGAGCTGCCGTAGCCCTGGCGCAAGAACTCGGCGACAGGGATTTGGTCAATTCTCTGTCTCTTGGCAACGGCATAACGCTCTACCACCTTGGTGAATTTTCTGAGGCCTTGGCAACATTTCGACGCCATCCCTCCTTTTCGGCTGAACCGGTGCAACTGGCGCATGCCTGGGTGAATAACGAGCTAACCATCAGCACGTGTATGCGCATAGTCAAGTGCCTCTGGTCTCTAGGTTTCCCAGACCAGGCACTTGCCTATTGCCGCCAGTTGCTCGCCGTCAAATCTCTACAGGTTGACTTAGTGCTCCGCGCTGTCGGTTTGGCATTCGCCGCTGTTTTCTACTCATTTCTGCGCGATACGCCGGCGACCCAACGGCTGGGTGAGGAACTGACGACTGTCAGCATCCAAGTCGACTTTCCCTTGTTTGTTACGACGGGACAGATGTTACGTGGTTGGGCGCTGGCGCAGCAAGGAGACGTAGAGAGTGGGCTTCCTTTGGTGCGAATGGGCCTAGAGGACCGAGCGCAGGCGCGGCATCCGTATGTTTGAGCCCCATAGCCGTTCCCTACTGGCCGAGACGCTGGCGCTCGCCGGCGAGTGGGAAGAGGCGCTGGACGAAGTGACCGAGGCGCTTGCCTACGCCGAGGAATGCGGCAACGTCTTCTGGAACGCGCACCTCCTCAAGCTCCAAGGTGACTATATGCTGGCGCTTTCCCTCTCTGCGGACGAAGCGGAGGCCTGCTATCAACGTGCCATCGCCACCGCCCAACAGCAAGGCGCCAAAGTCCCTCGAACTCCGCGCCACCACCAGCCTCTGCCGCCTCTGGCAGACCCAGGGCAAGTCCGTCCAGGCACATGCACTGCTCTCTACCATCTACGGCTGGTTCACCGAAGGCTTCGAAACTGTCGACCTGCTTGCGGCTAAGGTCCTGCTCGACACGCTCAAGAATCAGTGAAGCGCCAAACAGAAACGACGGATATGTTCCGGCGCACACAAGATCACGCACCACACCGCGCCATTCTTCGGCGTTGCAGGCACAATTTTCTGCTGCTATAATATGGTAATGAGAGCTGCATTTGCCGTCCTGGCCGACCTGGAGGCCTATAACTTCGTGCGCAAGTTGGCGTGGAATCTTCACTTCCACTATCGCACCGGCACGATTGACGCACGCCTGCCGCCGCATGTCTCGCTCAAGCAGCCTTTTGCCATTTCCGATCTCGACGCGCTCGAAAAGTACATGGACGAACTGGCACCTGCGATCGAGCCATTCGAGGTGGAGCTGACCACATTGGAACTGCGGTCCATCACTCACCAAGCCAGGGATTACGGCCTGCTCTTGATCGCAGTTCAGGAAGAACCCGACGCTGCGAGCGTTGCACAACAAGCTAAACCAAGAACTGAGCCAACGGTTTGGCGACGCACCGCGGACTTTGACGGCGATGAATACTTGTTCCATATGACCGTCATGATGGGCGGACAGGCGACCGACGTGTACCGCGCCGCGTTTGCGGAGATCGCCGGCAAGGGAGTGAATCTGCGCTATACCGCAAGCCACTTAGCGATGTTCGTGTACGACGAACCGATGGGACCACATGGAGAGTACCTGACCTACAAGATCCTGCCTATCGGGGCGTCCGCGACTGCAGCTCCGTGACGTTGCTCGCGGGCTTGGTCACGTGGTACGTCGCCAGCTAGCGCGCCTGCCGCTACAGGCGGATCGCACCACCCATTGCCGCGCGCCTGCTGCGCGACGGGCAATCTCTATAGCACAAGCCACCGCGTCTGATAAGGGCTGAACGAATATTTCATGGTAGGGCCCGAAGCGAACAGGTCAGCACCCCGTCCTGCACGCCGATCATCTCGCCGCTCAGCACATCGTCACACTCGCTGGCCGGTGGCAGCCGGTGCGCGGCCAGGTCGATCTCCACCCGCACCGCCTCTGCCGTCACATTGGTGACGCACAGCACGCTGTGGCCGTCGTCCGCCATGCGCAGCAGGGTAAAGACGCCGGCGCCCAGGCGCAAGACGCGCTGGCGTGCGCCCGGGTGTGCACCGAACTGCTCCTGGTAGACCCTTAACAGGTGGCGATAGCCTTCAAAGACCGCGCGCGGAGCGTGCCGGGGTCTGCCAGGTCGCGCCGGATCTCTCCCAGCCAAAACTTCTCCCGGTTGAGCGAGCGTGCCTGGCCGGTCTCTTCGCGGCACCTCTCGCAGCTGCGCGAGCCAAACAGGCTGTGAACGTAGATCCCCGGCACCCCCGCCAGCGCCAGCATGATCGCCTGCGAAGCCAGGAAGCGCGCCACGTCCAGCACCGGCGCCGGCAGCGACGGATCGTTCAGCGCATCGTACCAGGTGATGTTCAGCTCATACGGGCTCCGGCTGCCGTCTGCATTGGCTTTGTACGACACCTGCCCGCCATGCGCCAGCGTGCTCTCCACCAGCCGCTGCACCTCCTCCGCCGTGAGCAGTCCCTCGGCCGGCCGCACGCCGATGCCGTCATGCGAGGCGGTGAAGTTGAAGAAGGTGGTCCCCGGCGGCAGCTCGGGCAGCCCGTCCACCCAGTCCGCCAGCGTGGTTGCGTCGCCGCGCAGCAAGGTGTGCAGGGTGAGCGGCCCCAACGGAAACTGGTAGACCATCTGGGCCTCGTCGCCCGCGTAGTCGCCAAAGTAGCTGATGTTCTCCGCATGCGGGACATTGGTCTCGGTCAGCAGCTGCACCGCCGGCGCCGTCAAGTCCAGAATGGCCCGCAGCAGCTTGACGACCGCATGCGTCTGCGGCAGGTGGATGCAGGACGTGCCCGGCACCTTCCACAGGTAGGCAATGGCATCCAGCCGGATGATCTGCGCCCCGTGCGCCACGTAAAACAGCAGCACGTCGATCATCTCCAGCAGGACCAGCGGGTTCTGAAAGTTCAGGTCGATCTGGTCTGCGCTAAAGGTCGTCCAGACATACCGCTCGCCTTCCGCCGTCGGGAACGGCGTGAGCACCGGCGTGGTGCGCGGGCGCACCACGTTGGACAGGTCCGTCGCGGGGTCCAACACCAGGAAATAGCCGGTATAGGGTGGCACGCCCTCCAAGAAACGCTGAAACCAGGTGCTCTGCGCCGACACATGGTTCACGACCAGGTCAAACGCCAGGCGGTACGCTGTGCCCAGGGCGGCAATGTCCTGCCACGTGCCCAGCTGCGGCGCCACCTGGTAGTAGTCGATCACCGAAAAGCCGTCGTCAGACGAATAGGGATAAAAAGGCAGCAGGTGCACGCCGCCGATCAGATCCCCCACGCTCTCGTCAAGAAACGCACCCAGCGACTGCAGCGGCGGCCGCTGCGCCTCGCGAAACTGGTCGCCGTACGTGATGAGAATGGCGCCCGATTTGGCCTCCCGGCCGGGGGCAGGCTGCGGGTGCTTCCCGCGAAACACCGCCACCCGCTGCATGATGGCGTCGTGGAGTTCTTCAACCTGCGCCGGCGCATAGGCAGCCGCCAGCAGTTCGCGCAGCCCCATCGTCAATTACCGCCCGGATAGAGTGCACGCCCGCTGTCACGGTCGATCCAGCGGATCTTGTCGGCCGGAAACCGCAGCCAGACGTCCTGGTCTGGCGCCACCTCAAACGACGGGTGCGTGGACACCTTCACCGTGTTGGCGCCGATCTTCACGGTGAGCAGGTTCTGCGACCCCAGCGGCTCCACCACCAGCACCCGCACCTTCAGACCGTCGTCCACCGGCGCCGCCAGCGTCTCCATGTTCTCGGCACGAATCCCCAACACGATCGGGCGGCCGTCGTACGCTCCAAGCAGCGGCTGCATGGTACGGTGCGGCGCCAGGCGAAAGTCGCCCACCGCGACCTCCACGCCCCCGTTCTGCCGCTGCACCTGCGCGTCCATAAAGTTCATCGGCGGGTTGCCGATAAAGCCGCCGACAAACTCGGTGCCGGGCAGGTCGTAGACGATCGTGGGCTTGTCACACTGCTCGATGGTGCCCTTGCGCATCACGGCGATGCGGTCCCCCATGCTCAACGCCTCGATCTGGTCGTGGGTGACGTAGATGGTCGTCGCCTTGATCTCCGCCAGCAGCCGCTTGAGCTCGGCGCGCATCTCCAGCCGCAGCAGCGCGTCCAGGTTGCTCAACGGCTCGTCCATCAGCAGCACCTGCGACTTCATCGCAATCGCCCGCGCCACCGCCACGCGCTGCCGCTGCCCGCCGCTCATCTTGCTCGGGTAGCGCTCCAGCATCTCCTCGATGTGCAGCAGCTCGGCCGCCTCGCGCACCCGCCGCTCGATCTCAGCCTTGGCGACGTTGTTCATCTTGAGCCCAAAGGCGATGTTGTCGTAGACGTTCATGTGCGGGAAGATCGCATAGCTCTGAAAGACCATCGAGATCCCGCGCCGCCGCGGCGGCAGGTAGGTCACGTCCCGCCCGCCGATGCTGATGCGGCCCGCGTCCGCCATGCCCAGCCCGGCCACCGCCCGCAGCAGGGTCGTCTTGCCGCAGCCGCTCGGCCCGAGCAGCACCATGAACTCCTGGTCCTCGACGTGCAGGCTGACGTTGTCGACGGCGACAAAGTCGCCAAACTTCTTGGTGACGTTCTCAATCTTGATCTCGGCCATGGCTCACCTGCTATTTCGTTATCTGGCCCCACATGTTGAACAGGTAGCGCCGGATGAAAAAGATAAAGATCAGCGCCGGAATCATCATGAAGAATGCCCCGGCAAACTGGTAGGCTTCCGACGACTGGTTCAGCGCGCTCAATACCTGCGCCGGCAGGGTGCGGTTGCGCACCGTCAGAATGCTGGCGGCAAATACCTCGTTCCACGACATGACGAAGGTGAAGATCGCAGCCGCGGCGATGCCCGGCGCGGCCAGCGGCAGCACGACCCGGCGAAAGGCGCGCAGCGGCGTGCAGCCAAAGACCTGCGCCGCCTCCTCCAGCTCATAAGGAATGCTGGCAAAGACGCTGCCGATCACCAGGATCGTCGTCGGCAGGGTCAGCGCCGTGTGCATCAGCGCCAGGCTGTAGACGCTGTCGTAGATCCCCACGTTGATAAACACCACCGCCAGCGGAATCGCCAGGATGACGACCGGGAAGGCGCGCACCGCCAGGATCGACAGCCGGTAGGCATCCCGCCCGCGAAAGATGTAGCGCGAAATGGCATACCCGGCCGGCGCCGCAATCAGGGTCGAGAGCACCAGCGTGATCAGCGCCACGACGATGCTGTTGATCGTCCCGGGGATGATCCCGCTCGAGCTGAGAAAGAAGCGCATCGTCTCGAGCGAGAAGGGGATAAAGGGCAGCACCCCCTTGGGATAGGCGCGCACGTACGCCGGCGTCGTGAACGCCATCGAGGCGATAAACCAGATCGGCACCAGCACCCAGAGGCAAATCACGATGGCCAGCAGGTAGCCCAGCCCGCGGTTGATGCGCTGCCACCGCAGCGCCCGCCGCCGCTCCCGCCGCATCTCGGCCGACGCCTGCGCGGCTGCGGCGTTGGCAAGCTCGCCGGCTGCCATCATTCTTGGGCCTCCTCATTCGTGCGCACGGTGCGCAGATAGAACACGGCGCTGACCATCGACAGCAGCAGGATCAGCCCGGCGTAGGCGGCCGCCACGTTGATGTTGCGCAGGTCGTAATACTGCCGGTACGCCTCGTTCGCCAGCACCGTCACGATGTCGCCGCCGCTCAACGCAATGACCACGGCGAAGACCTGCAGCGCCAGGATCGTGCGCAGGATCAGCGCCACCTGCAGGCTCGGCCGCAGCATCGGCAGGATCACATAGCGCAGCCGCTTCCAGAGCCCCGCGCCAAACAGGTCGGCGGCCTCCAGCACCTCGGTGGAGATCGCCTGCAGCCCCGCCACGACGACCACCATGACGATCGCCGTCGCCCGCCAGATTTCCGCCAGGCAGATGGCGATGATGATCCAGTAGCGTGTGTCGGCCGTCAGGTAGGCGACCGGCGCGCTGATCAGCCCCAACGACTGCAGGATGCTGTTGAGATAGCCGTACTGCGTAAAGATGGCGTACCAGACGATGCCGACCGCCAGGTCCGAGACGCCCAGGGCGATGGCATACACGTAAAGGAAGAAACCGCTGCCCCGGAGCTGCGCCTGGATGACCAGCGCCATGATGATGGCCAGCACAAACTGCAGCGGGATGATGATCACCATTAGCAGCAGGGTCGTCGTCAGGGCCGGCCAGAAGAAGCGGTCGTTGACCATCGCCTGGATATAGCGCGGCGTCAGCTCGCCGGCGTTGCCGCGGTCGATACGCCCAGCCTCCCCGTCGCCGTACACCTGGACATAGCGCGACTGCGCCCAGCCCTCAACGCCTGCCCCGCCGGCATTCACGCCCGGTTCCCCACCGGCATCCACACCGCCACTCGCACCGGCATTTGCATCGGTGCTCGCATCGGAACTCGCACCGCGCACCAGGTACCAGAGCTCGAGCACCGCCGTGTCCAGGATCTCCACCTGTGCGTTCGGATCCAGCTTACCCGTGACCTGCGCCACCTGCGACGGCTCGGCGAAGACGTCGGTCAGCGGGTCGACGCCGCTGCCCAGCTTGCGCCGGATCGTGCCCGCCGGTCGCACGCCCGCTCTCGTCCTGCTCCCGCACACGCACCCGTGTTTCCGGCGCCCACCCCTCGATTGCTTGTCCGGCACCCTCTGCCCCCCGTACCCGGTACCAGGTCTCCGTCTTCACATTGCTCTGCGCCAGTTCCTCTGCCGCAGCCATATTCCCCTGGCGGTCGACGATGGCGACGAGCGCCCCGCGTGGCAGCGAACCGGCATAAGCGCTCTGGGCGCTCGGCTCCTCGTTCAGTCGCAACACGGCATCGTCATCCCACACCGAAAGCGTCAGCGCGCGGAACATCGGCCAGGCAAAAAAGAGTGCCAGGTAGATAACAGAAGGCAGGATCAGCAAAAACGGCGCCCAATTGCGCTGCTTCTTCATATGCCAGCTACCTCCGGGAACGCTGTGTACGGGCACAAAGTCCGGCGGGGCATGAAACCGAGTTTCTGCGAGAAACTCGGTTTCTTGAGCCGTTTCGCCGGACTTTGTGCCCCTACTCCGCCTAACGGAAACCTACTGCACCTGGCACGGCCCTTCGCTGGGTGCGTCCGGCGCCCAGCACGGCGCGCCTGTCTCGTCCATCAGCTTCTGCAGATTCGCCCCTTCCTCGTCGAGGACGGTCCGCACGTCTTCGCCGTTGATGACGGTGCGGTCAAAGGCATTGCGGAAGATCTGGTTGATCTCCCCGCCGCGATCGCCCAGCCCCACCGGCAGCAGCGCCGGCAGCGCGTCCGCCGATCCTGACTGTGCGCTCACTGCGCCCGCCTCAAGCGCCACACCCGGGGGCAAATCGCTGGTGTCGACGCCCTCGACCACCGGGAAGAACCCCATGTCCTTGAGCACGCGCGCCTGCGTCTCCGGCCGGGTCAGGAACTCGATCACGGCCTGGCCGCCCTCGGGGTTCTGCGCGGCCGCCGGAATGCCAAGCCCCACGACGACCGGCATAAAGCCGCGGCCGGCCGGGCCGGCCGGCGCCGGGAAGGCCACAAACTTGTCGGGATCGCTGTTAAACGCATCCAGCAGGCGGGCCGTGTGGTCGAACGCCACCCAGACCTCGCCGGACATCAGCGGTTCCTGCATAAACTCGTAGCTGATCGACTGCGGATGCACATACGGCCACAGCGAAGTCTTGACCCACTCGAGCATCGCCGCCGCCTCTTCGCTCTTGAAGTTGCTGACCATGCCGCCTGTCCACGAGGGCCACAGGTAGCCCTGCAGGAAGCGGTGGAAGAGCCCGGCATGCGGCAGCCCGCAGCGTGCCTCGCCGGTGGCGTCGAAGATGTTCTTGCACCACTCGCCCAGCTGCTCCCAGGTCAGCGCGCTGGTGTCGGCGCCCTCAGGCAGGTACTGCAGCGCTTCCTGGCTGGCCGCCATGATATAGGTCGCCTGCATCCAGGGTACGTAGTACAGGAAATCGTCGCTGCCCAGAAGACCGGTTTCGAGATATGCATCCGCCAGCGTGCGGTCGGCGGACAGGTCGTCGGCCACGTCGATCATGTTCATCATCACATCTTCACGCGCCAGCGGCGGGAAGGTGCCGTGCAGCGTGCCGATCACGTCGATCTCCGAGCTGCCGGCCTGTGCGCCGGCCAGGAGTGCGTCGATCAGCGGGCCCTCTTCTGAGCCGGTAAAGTCAAACCCACCCTCCTGCAAGATGGCACGGAACTTCTCCTGCTCCTCCACAGGCACAAACTGGGTCGAGAAGAAGACGACATCGCCGCTTGCGGCGGCGGCTTCAGCCGTCTCTTCCGCCGGCACTGCGGTTGCCGCTTCCTCTGTGGCCGCTTCCGTCGCCGTCTCGGCCGGCGCTTCCTCGGTTGTGGCTTCAGCTGCCGCTTCAGTCGCCGCTTCAGTCGCCGTCTCGGCAGCCGGTGCTTCCGCCGCCGGCGCCTGTGCGGCAGGTGCCGGCGTGGCGCAGGCCGTGAGCAGCATCGCCACGATCAGGATCAGGCTGAACAGCTTAGCGTTTCCTCGCATACGAGTCTCCTTATTAGGTTGGTTTCTACTAGACTAACACGGATGGCGCGGTACGCTTGAAAAACCTTGGGTTGGTTCTACTCACCGCTTGGCGGCAGCGGTCCGGTGGATTGGCGCACGATTAACTCTGGCCTGCGCAAGATGTGCTTTTCGGGCAGCGGCTGCTTGCCGATGACCTTGACCAGCATCTCCGCCGCTGCCATCCCCATCTCTTGGGCGGATTGATGGAGCGTGGTAAGCGGCGGGTGGCTGTACTCTGCCGGCATGATATCGTCAAAGCCGGTGATGCTGACGTCGTGCCCCACCACGAGCCCGCGCGCCTGCACCTCGCTCATCGCCCCCAGCGCCAGCAGATCGTTGCTGGCCACGATCGCCGTCGGCGGTTCCGGCAGGTCGAGTAGGGCCCGCGCGGCCAGCCGGCCGGAGGGTTGGCGGAAATTGGCGCCGGCGATCAGCGGGGGTTCGGCGGCCAGGCCGTGCGCGGCCAGTGCGGTGCGAAAGCCGTCGCGCCGGTGCTCCGCCTTGGCGAGTTGCAGCGGCTCGGCGATAAAAGCGATGCGCCGGTGCCCCAGCGCCACGAGATGGTCGACGGCCTGCCCGATGCCGTAGGCGCCGTCATCGTCCACCCACGGATAGTCGTCGTCGTCCTTGGTCCGGCCAAAGGCGACAAAGGGCACGTCCTGTGCGCGCAGCAGGTCGATGCGCGCGTCCTTGTGCTTGACGCGCACGACGATGAAACCGTCGGTCCGGCGGCTGCGAATGTAGCGAATGTAGGTCGCGCGCTCGTCGTCGCCGCTGTTGCCCGCCAGCGTCAGGTCAAACCCCTGCTGCGCCGCCTGATCGACCACGCCGTTGACAAACTCGCCGAAGAACGGGTCCGAGACACGCAGCGGCGTCTCGCCGGGCATCACCAGCGTGATGTTGTCCGTACGCCGCTTCTTGAGGTTGGTGGCCGTCGCGCTCGGCACATAGCCCATCTCCTGCGCGACGCGCTGCACCTCCGCCCGCGTCTCCGGGCTGATGTCCGCAAAGCCGCCCAGCGCCCGCGAAACCGTAGGTACGGACTTCCCGACGCGCTTCGCCACGTCCTTCAGGGTAACCGGCATGCCAATCCTTGCGCAGTCTACGCCGAATATAATCTACAAGCCACACTGGAATCAAAAGCAGAGATTATCTTACATACTAATCTAAATCGATTTAGCTGTCAACACCATTTTTTTTCAGCCCAGGTGCGGTTCACGATTCTGGGTGCGCCGGAACACACCTCCCGCGTAGCCTGCACGCCCTCGTGCAGGTAGGGGCCACGCCCTCGGCCCGATATTCTAGCCTCCCGGCGTGGACACATGGCAGCGTCTGTGGTATTACCTCATTACTGCTCAAACCTATCACAACGGCACCGGCAAACTCTCAATGTCCCTCACCTCTTCCGCCCGTAACATCTCAGTTCAGAAGGCTTCGCGCACCCGGTGCCGCCGTTTATCCTGGTATCGGCTGGAATTGTGGCTCTTGCTGGCGCCGTTTCTGGTCGGCGCTGCGCTGTTGATCATGCTGCCGGCACTGTTGACCGTGGTGCTTGCCTTCACCGAATACGATGCACTCTCCGCTCCTGTGTGGAGCGGCCTCCAGAATTTCCGCACGATATTTCAGCGTGACGTTTTCTGGATTGCGGTGCACAATTCGTTAGTCTATGTGGCACTGGGTGTACCTCTGCAGGTGCTAGGTGCGTTGGTGCTGGCATTGCTCTTACATCGGCAGCGTCCGGGCGTACGCCACTATCGGATCGCTGCCTACCTGCCTTCCGTGATTCCGGATGTTGCCTACGCCCTCATCTGGCTCTGGCTCTTCAACCCCCTTTACGGCCCGCTCAACACCGTGTTGGGCACTTTGCGCCTGCCGCAGCCCGCCTGGTTGGTTGACGCCGACACTGCCCTGCCGGCGCTGGTGCTGATGGCCTGTTTCCGTGTCGGTGAGGGCATGCTGCTGCTGATTGCGGCGTTGCAGGGCATGCCGCGTGAGTACTTTCAGGCAGCCGCACTCGACGGCGGCAGCCGCTGGCAGCTGTTTCGCTATATCACCCTGCCGCTGCTGGCGCCTTGGCTGATCCTGCTCCTGATCCGCGATATCCTGCTCAGTGCGCAGAGCACGTTCACCCCCGTCTATATGATGACCGAGGGCGGGCCGGGCTATGCGACGACCTTATTGCCCTATCTCATCTACGACGAAGCCTTTAGTCACTTTCGCATCGGCCACGCCGCGTCGATGATGGTGCTGATGTTTGCGGTGCTCGGGGTGTTGCTTTGGGCTGCCGGCAGGCTCACGGGTGGTTGGGGGTATGCTGATGAAGTTTGATCGCCTGCTGCTGAGAAAGGTGCTCTGGCAGCTGGCGGCGTTGACAATGGCTTTCCTCTTTGTCTCCCCGCTCTACTGGGTTCTGAGCAATTCGTTGCGTCCCGTGGGGATGCCTCCGCCGCATACCCTGGAATGGCTGCCGCAGCCGCCGGCCTGGTCCAACTACACCGAGATCTTTCACATTGTGCCGCTGGGCCGACAGGTCGGCAATTCAATCCTGGTCAGCACCATTGGCGCCGCCATCACGCTGCTCACCGCTTCCTGGGCAGGCTTTGCGATGGCGCAGATGCCGGCTGGGGTGCGGCGCTGGCTGGTCGGCCTGGCTGTCGCCCTATTGATGATTCCCAGTACTGCCGTCTGGCTGCCGCGCTATGTCCTCTTCAGTTCGGTTGGCCTCACCGATACCTATTTTGCGTTGATTGCCCCTGCCGTCATGGGAACGAAGTCCTTGTTTGTCTTGATGTTTTACTGGACCTTCCGCCGTATTCCTTTCGAGTCGTTTGAATCTGCACGGCTGGATGGCGCCGGCGCCCTGACGATCTGGCGGCGCATCGGCATGCCCGCGGCCCTGCCGGCGACATTGGCGGTGCTCTTGCTGGCCTTTTCACACTACTGGAGTGATTTTGTCGACCCGCTGCTTTTTCTCAAGTCCGAGGAACGCTATACTCTGGCGGTCGGCCTGCGGATGCTGCAGCAAATGAACATTACGAACTGGTCGCTGCTGCTGGCGGCTGTAGTCGTTATGACCGCGCCGGTGATCGTCGTGTACCTGGTACTCCAGCACTTCATTCGCAATGATGCCGCTATGCCACGCCTGACAACGCACGATAGAACCTAAGCCCAGCTTACACTGCCAAGGAGCGAGCGTCTTACCATGCTGCGATCTTTTTTGGTGCTCGGATTCCTGCTTGCGTTGCTGACGGCCTGCACTCCCCTGCCGCCGCCGGCAGCAAGCGAAAGTCCATCCGGCACCCGGCTCACATTCCTGATTTCCGGTGACCCGACCGACGAAACGGCCTACCAGCAGTTGATTGATGCTTTTGTCGTCGAGCACAGCACTATCAGTGTCGATCTGGTCAACATTCCCAGCGGCGGCGACTTCCGCAAGCGGCTCGCTGCTGACTTTGCCGCCGGCACGCCACCCGACCTCTTCCTCATCAACTATCGCAATCTGGGCCGTTTTCTGGCGAGCGGGGCGATAGAACCGTTGACCACCTATATCGCCGGCAGCACGCTGATCAAGACGAGCGATTACTATCCGCAGGCGTTGGCCGCCTTCCAGTGGCACGGAGAGCAGGCCTGCCTGCCACAGAACATATCCAGCTCGGTCATCTACTACAACAAGGATCTCTTTGACGCTGCCGGGGTTGCCTATCCGGCCGACGGACTGGACTTGGGCGGACTTTGTGATGACGGCGCAGACGCTGACGCAAGATAGCGACCGTGACGGCCTCACTGAGTATCTATGGCTTTGGCACCGAAGCGACGATTGTGCGCATGGCGCCCTTCGTCTGGATGAATGGCGGCGACATTGTCGCCGAAAGTGCTGCTGACAGTGGCGCAGACCCCACGGCCACCCGTCAGGCTGGCGCTGGCTACGCCGGCGAGTAAAGAGGCGCTGGCATGGTTTATCGCGCTGCAAAACCAGCATCACGTTACGCCCGATGCTGTCGCCGAAGAGGCGGAAAGCAGCCTGAGTCGTTTCGTAAACGGGCGCATGGCGATGTTTATCGACAGCCGGCGCGCCGTACCGGAATTTCGCTTGATCGAGGCGTTCGACTGGGATGTTGCTGCGCTCCCGGCCGGCAAGACGCGCGCCGCTATTCTGCATGCGGATGCGTTTTGCATCGCGGCCGCAAGCAAGCAGAAGGAGGCCGCCTGGACTTTCCTCGAATTCGCCAATTCGACGGCGGGTCAAACGCTCTTGGCCGCCACCGGACGCACCGTGCCTTCACGCATCGCCTTGGCCGAATCGTCTGTCTTTCTCGATCCGCAAGCGAAGCCCGCCAATAGCCAGGTCTGGCTCGACGCGATCCCCGGCGTTCGCAATCTCCCGATCCTGCCGGCGTGGAGTGACATTGAGGGCATTGTGAACACTGAGCTGCAGAATGCCTTTTACGGCGCCGCCACACTTGACGAAGCGCTGCAAGCGGCCAATACCCGCAGCGCCGAATTTTTTCAGTGATTAGCAGGGTACATTCGGCGCCCGCACATCAATCACCTGCCCGTACCCCGGCACGGCGCCCCACCACCCCACGGAAACGATCGGTTTGCGCCGAGCCGGGGACGTTTTTCCTGAACGATACCCTACGCGTGCCCCAACAGCGGGTGCGGCACGATACGGTTCCTCCAGCGCCGCCATCTCCTCCGCCGACAGCTTCAGATCCAGCGCCGCCACTGCATCTTCCAGGTGGTGCGGCTTCGACGCCCCGATGATCGGCGACGTCACGCCCGGCTTCTGCAGCAGCCATGCCAGCGCCACCTGGGCCGGCGGCACGCCGCGCTGCCTGCGCCACCTGCTGCACCCGGTCGATGACACGGCGGTCCGCCTCCTGCGTCTGCGTGTACAGGAACTTGCCATATTCGTCCGTCTGTATGCGCTCCGTCGGCTCGGCCTCCCACGGCCGCGTCAGCCGGCCGCGTGCCAGCGGGCTCCACGGGATCACGCCGATGCCCTCCGCCTGGCACAGCCCCATCATCTCTCGCTCCTCCTCGCGATAGAGCAGGTTGTAGTGGTTCTGCATCGACACAAAGCGCGTCCACCCGTGCCGGTCGGCCACGTACAGCGCCTGGCAGAACTGCCAGGCATACATCGACGACGCCCCGATATAGCGCGCCTTCCCCGCCTTGACCACGTCGTGCAGCGCCTCCAGCGTCTCCTCGAGCGGCGTCTCGTAGTCCCAGCGGTGGATCTGGTACAGGTCGACATAGTCCATCTGCAGCCGCCGCAGGCTGTTGTCGATCTCCGCAAAGATCGCCTTGCGCGACAGCCCGCGCCCGTTCGGATCGCCCCGCATCTGCCCGTGCACCTTGGTGGCCACCACCACCTCGTCACGCCGCGCCAGATCCCGCAGCGCCCGCCCCAGGATCTCCTCGCTCGTCCCATCCGAGTACACGTTGGCCGTGTCAAAGAAGTTGATCCCCAGTTCCAGCGCCCGCACGTAATAGGGCCGGCTCGTCCTCTTCGTCCAGCGTCCAGGGTGCGGCCCCCGTTCGGGCACGCCATAGGTCATGCACCCCAGGCACAGCCGTGACACCTTGAGGCCAGTCTTGCCGAGCCTGACATATTCCATTGCAGAAGTCCTTTCGATCACCTGTGCGTATTGAGTAACCTCACCAACATGACAGTCCAATCAAGTTACCCATGCTCTTCTGCGGCGTGTCAATATGCGCTGTTATTGACTTTGCCCCGGAAAACGTTTACCATGAGGCTAAGTTCACCCTTTCACAAATCGTATAGGAGAACTCAATTGCGGGCAGGATTGATATCGCTGCTGCCGACCGCCTATTGCTCAGTAGCGCGTTTCTCGTTCTGCCACGCCGACAGCATGCAGCTCCCGGATTCCATTCTGCCAACCATCCATTCAACCGTTTACCTGCAAGGGAGTCGTGTTTCTATGGCTTCAGTTACTGCAATTCCCAATCCTTGGCCCCGCTACCGCGACCTTCCCGTCGTCGCCGGCAAGCCTGCCCCGCTCATCCTGGGGCCTCTTTGGTGAAGACGACCAGGTCGGCACCGTCAACCTGCTCACGCCCGAACGTGTGGCACACGCCGCCTCCCTGGTGCGCAAGGGGCAGGTCTTCTCGCTCAACTGGGAGATGGAAAAGCCTTATCCACCCATCCTCGGGCGCAAAGCCATGCACCATCACATCATCGACCTGACCCCCGGCACCGACGACAGCGAGTGGGGCACGGACGACTACTATGACGGCTACTGGCCGCAGTCGTCCACGCAGTGGGATGCGCTGAGCCACATGCCGCACCCAGAGTTTGGCTACTACAATGGCGTGCAGCGTGCGGAGATCACCGGCGAGCCCGGCACCAAGAATGGCATCGAGAACTGGGCCCGCCGCGGGATTGCCGGCCGCTTCGTGCTGGCCGACGTGGCAGCCTACCTGCGCACAAGCAGGGCCGGCCCATCGACGCCTCCAAACGGGTGGCCGTTGATATTGCCGACGTGCAGGCCGCCCTCGACGCGCAGGGCGTCAAGCTGCTCGGCGGCGATGTGCTGCTGCTCCGCATGGGCTGGATCGCGTGGTATAACGCGGCCTCGATGGACACGCGCGTCGCAATCTCGAAGCTGGGTGGCCCCGAACTCCAGGCGCCCGGCCTCTCTGCCGACGAAAGCACGCTCGAATGGCTGTGGGACCACCAGGTGGCCGTCGTTGCCTGCGATGTGCCGGCCCTGGAAGCCATGCCCTACACGCCGACTGTCGAGGGCTTTCTCCACTTCCGCATCATCCCGCTGCTGGGCATGGCCGTGGGTGAGATGTTTGCGCTCGACGCCCTGGCCGCCGACTGCGCCGCCGACGGCGTATACGAAGGGCATGTTTACCGCTGCGCCGCTCAACAAGGTTGGCGGCTCCGGCTCGCCCGGCAATGCACTGGCGCTTAAGTGAGTTCACACAACGTTTTTCAACCCGTTCTATTGCCAGGAGGTAAGAGTATGCGCAAGTGGTCAGTTCTCGTCCTGCTTGTCATTTTCGCCATGGTCTTCGGCGCCTGCGCGGCGCCGGCGGCTCCCGCCCAACCTGCTGCAAGCCGCAGCTGCGGACGGCAACGGCGACGGAAGCGCCGGCAGCAGACGCTGCCGCCGGCCAGCAGAGGCCGCCAGCGGCAAGTTCCTGCTCGGTCTTGTCTCTATCACGCCGTCCGATTCCAGTAACGCCCGCTTCATCAAGGGCGCCACGGAGGCCGCCGATCAGCTGGGCTGGGAAGTGAGTGTCATCGACGCCAGCGGCAGCGCCGACCAGGCGAACGCCGCCTTCCAGAACCTGGCCCAGCGCGGCGCAGGCGCCGTGATCGACCTGGTCTTCCCCACCACCTCGCTTGGCGCCGGCCTGGCTGCCACCAAGGAAGCCGGCATCCCGGTCGCCACCTGGGGCGGCGGTCTCGGCAACGGCATGGCCGACGGCATCGTGGCCACCAACGGCACCGGCGGCCCCCAGGCCGAAGAGGTGATCAAGCAGATGGTGGCCGACATGGACGGCAAGGGCGAAGTGCTGGCCCTCACCTACCACACCGGCCAGGTCTGCCGCGAGCGTGAGGAAGTGTTCGACAAGATCGTGGCCGAGTATCCCGACATCAAGGTCACCAAGAACGAAGTCCCGATCCCCGGCTATCTGCAGGCAGGCGCGCAGTTTGCCTCGGCCTGGCTGGCCGCCCGGCCCGGAGGGCGAGGCGAACTATGCCGTGTGGGGCTGCTGGGATGACCCCGCCCTGGGCGCCATCTCGACGCTCAAGCAGCAGAACCGCCCCGATGTCAAGGTCTACGGCACCAACGGCAACGTCGACGCCATCGTGGCCGTCCAGGACGGCTGGATGACCGCCACCGCCTGGGCCGCCGTGGAAGACGAGGGCCGCGTGCTGGTCGAGACGATCGACGAGGCCATCAAGGCCGGCGACACGTGGGAAGCCAAGGCCGTGGAAGTGCCTGTCAAGGTGGTCAACAAGGACACCATTAAGGCCTTCCTGGCCGAGCACCCCGAAGCCATCGACCCGAACGCCCTGCAGACAATAGTCTGAGCGAGGTCAACCCGTAAGGGCACAAGGTCCGGCGAAGATACGCCGCTCTGCCAGAGCGATCATCTTGTCGCCGGACCTTGTGCACCATCTACCCCTAGCGTGAACTGCCATGTCGTCCCAACAGCCATTTTTGCAGGTGCAGTCTCTAGTCAAGCATTTCGGCGGTGTGCAGGCGCTCAAAGGTGTCGACCTCGACAGTCGTTGCCGGCGAGGTGCACGGCCTGGTGGGCGCCAATGGCGCCGGCAAGTCCACCCTGATCCGCGCCCTGGCCGGCATCATCCAGCCGGACGCCGGCACGATCCTGCTCGACGGCAGCCCCGTCAAGATCGCCAATCCCCAAGAGGCGCGCCAGCTTGGGTCTCAGCTTCATCCATCAGGAGCTCAACCTCGTCCCCAAGTTCAATGCCCTGCAAAACCTGCTGCTCGGTCTGCCCAAGCCGCAGCGCGCGGGCCTGCTCGACTGGCGTGCCGCCCGCCGGGAGGTCGAACCCACCCTCAAGCGGCTGGGCATCGACTTTCCCACTGGATGTGCCGGTCGCGGACTTGACTGTCGCCGAACGCTGGCTGATCTCGATCGGCCGTGCGTTGATCCACAAGGCGCGCCTGATCGCCATGGACGAGCCGACGGCCTCCTTGTCGGTGGAAGAAAGCGAACGCCTCTTCCGCATCGTCCGCGAGCTCTCGGCCGAAGGGCATCGCCATCCTCTACGTCTCGCATCGGCTCGATGAGATCCTGGATCTCTGCCAGTCGGGTCACAGTCTTCAAAGACGGCGCACTGGTCGCCTCACTGCCCCGCGCCGAGCTCAACAAGGCTGCGCTGGTGCGCTCCATTGTCGGCAGCGATCTCGGCCAGGTGGAGGCCGTGTCGCATGCACCGCCGGACCGCCCTGTGCTGCTGGAAGTGCGCGGGTTGAGCCGCCGGCACTTTGTGCGCAATGCGTCGTTCACCCTGCACGAAGGCGAGGTGCTGGGGTTGGCAGGTCTCGTCGGCGCCGGCCGCTCCGAGCTCGTGCGCATGATCTATGGCGCTGACCGGCCCGAGGCCGGCGAGATCCTGCATGCGCGGCAAGCCGATCGCGATTCGCAGCCCCTACGATGCGGTGCGCCAGGGGATCGTGCTTGTGCCGGAGGAGCGCCGCTCGCAAGGGCTGCTGCTCGACAAGACTGTGGCCTTCAACGTCAACATTCCGCGTGTATCCTCGCTGCGCCGGGTCAGTTGGCTGCCGCTCATCAGCCTTGAGCCGTGCCAATGCCCGTGCCCAGGAGATCGTGCAGAAGCTGCAGGTCAAGACGCGTTCGGTGGACACCCCTGTGCGCAACCTCTCGGGCGGCAACCAGCAGAAGGTCGTCATCGGGAAGTGGCTGACCGAGCCGGTCAAGGTGATCATCCTGGACGAGCCATCGCGCGGCGTGGACGTGGGCGCACGCGGCGATATTCACGCCATTGTGCGCAGCCTTGCCGCCCAGGGCGCCGGCGTGATCGTCATCTCGTCGGAAGTAGAGGAGCTGCCCGGCCTTTGTGACCGGGTGCTCGTGATGGTCGAAGGTCGCATCGCCGGCGAGTTGGTCGGGCGAAGAAATCAGCAAAGAGGCGCTCTTACACATGAGCTACGCTCGTCACGACGAAGGGGCGCAGCGGGTTACAGGGCATGCAGCCGCACAATCAGTAGGGACAGGAACATGAGCACTTCGCAGCCATTGAACACCTCCACCGGAGCAACAACGCGCTGTTGCCGGCGCCGGCCGCCGCGCCGCCCTCGGCTTTGTCGCCAAGTACGGCAGCATTATCGGCATGCTCGTGATGATCCTGATCTTCTCGCTCGCCGCACCGCGTGCCTTTCCGACCGTGTCCAACTTCCTCAACATCCTCAACCAGGCCTCGCTCACGGCGATTATTGCGGGCGGCCTCACGGTTGTCTTGATTGTGGGTGAGATGGACCTGAGCATCGGCTACAATGGCAGCCTCGCCGGCGTGCTGGTGACCGGCCTGATGGTCAACCAGGGCGTGCCCGTACCGCTGGCCATCCTGCTCGTGCTCGGTGTCGGCGTCATCATCGGTCTGGTCAACGGCGCGATCGTTACCAAGATCAAGGTCAACTCGGTCATCGCCACCCTCGGCATGGGCTCCATCCTGGTCGGCTTGACCTTCGCCTACTCCACCGGCGTACCCATCGCCTCAGGTGTGCCCAAAATCTTCACCGCCATCGCCCTGAATCGTGTCTGGGGTGTTCCCAACAACATCATCATCATGTTCGTTGTCCTCTTCCTGCTCTGGCTGCTGGTCAACCGGACCGACGTGGGCCAGCAGATTCAGGCCGTCGGCGGCAACGTCGAAGCGGCGCGGCTCTCCGGCATCCGCGTCGACCGCGTCAAGATCCTGGCCTTTATCGTAGCCGCCGTCTGCGCCTCCCTGACCGGTATCCTGCTGGCGTCGCTCATCGGCAGTGGCACGGCCAGCGCCGCCGACTCCTACCTGCTCAACGCCTTCGCCGCCGCCTTCCTGGGCTCGGCTACGCTCAAGGACGGCGAGTTTCACATCCCGGGCACCTTTATCGGCGTGCTCATTATCGGCATCGGCTTTAACGGCCTCGCCATCTTCGGCGCCCCCACCTTCTACCAGTACGTCTTCCAAGGCGCCATCCTCATCATCGCCGTAGGCCTCAGCAGTGTCGCCCGCCAGCTGGCCAAGAGCTAAAGCAAGACATGCATGTACCGGGTCACTAAACATCGGTTTCGCCCCCTTGCGCCACGCTGCCGGCGGTCGTCAAGCTGCAGATACATTTCATCGTCGCCCGCCAGCACGCCCGCCGCCTGCAGCTCGTCGAGCACCGCCGGCACGCCAAGCATCGTGAAAACCCTGCGAATCCCAAGCATCAAGGTTTAGACACCCGCCGCTAACGGCAACGCGACGCCCAACAATTGTCCGATGCACGCGCCTTGCGCAAGCGCGACACTGGGGCGAACCATATTCAGTTTCAGCGTAAGCTGCAACGCACGACACTACTACGCAAGGAGTCGGCTGATGCACGCGCGTGCTCTTCTATCAATTCACCGTTTTCCACCCCCGCTGGCAGCTCGGACCCGGACCCGCGTTCTACTCGCCCTGCTCTGCATCGCGCTTTCATCGCTGCTTCCAACCTTCCTATCTAAGCCACTGTACGCCGCGCCCCGGCTGGTCACCTGCCCCACCGGCAGCGTCGTCTTCGTCGCCAAGGACGCTCCCGGCATCCAGACCGGCAATTCCTGGTTCGCCGCCTTTGTCACCGTGCAGGATGCCCTCGTCGCAGCCGCCGCCTGCCCCGGCGTGCAGCAGATCTGGGTCAAGGAAGGCGTCTATTATCCGGATGAAGGCAAGAGCCAGGTCGCCAACAGCGCCGCCGCGGCGTTTGTAGTGCCGCCCGGTGTTGCGCTCTATGGCGGCTTCGGGGGCACCGAGATCTTGCTTACCCAGCGCAACTGGCTGGCCCACCCGACCATACTCTCCGGTGACGTCGACGGCAATGACACCAACACGGACGGCAACTCCGTAGCCGAAGACACCGGCCAGCTTCAGGGCACCAACGCCTATCACGTCTTGTGGCTGGACGGCACCGGGGGGACGCCGATCACGACTACCACCCGGATCGACGGCTTCACAGTCACCGGCGGCTTTGCCAACGGCTTTACCTCGACCGAGACGGGCGGCGGCGGCCTCTACTGCCTGGGCCGCGGCGCAGACAGCCAGTGTAACCCCACGGTTGCCAACGTCGTCTTCTCCGGCAACAAGGCCAGTTATCACGGCGGCGCGCTCTTCGCCGACGGCAGCGATGGCGGCGAGAGCAGTCCCATCGTCGTCAACGCCGTTTTCACCGGCAGCGCCGCGCGCTATAACGGCGGCGGGATCTACAGCGGCGCGACCGATGGCACGAGCAGCCCACAGATCACCAACGTCACTTTCTACGCCAACGCCGCGGGCAACGGCGGCGGCGTCTACAACGACGGTTCCGGCGGCACGAGCCAGCCGGTGCTGACCAATATCATTCTCTGGGGCAACGCTGCCACCACCAGCGGCGCGCAGATGTTTAACGCCTATGCTGCCCCGACGCTCGCCTACAGCCTTGTCCAAGGTGGGGGCAGCGGCATCTACAACCACAACAGCAGCCTGACCGATGGCGGCAATAACGGCAGCGGCGACCCGCGCTTTGTCGATGCCGCCCATGGCGACCTGCGGCTGCTGGTGGGCAGCGCCGCCCGCGATACCGGCAGCAACGACGGCGCGCCGGCCATCGATATTCGCGGCCTTCCCCGTCCCGTCAACGACGTCGTCGACATCGGCGCCTACGAGGCCCAGTCCTACCGGCTGCTCCTCAGCAGCGGCGACAAGCAGAAGATCGGCGTTAGCGAAGCGTTTACACTGCCCCTCGTGGTGACGCTCAGCAGCCCCTACGAATGGCTGGATCCCAGCGCCGCCGTTACGTACACGCCACCTCCCGCCGGCGCGGGCCTCAACGTGACCACCCCCTGGCTCGTGCCCGTCGACGCCAACGGCCAGGCCTCGGCCGCCGTCCACGCCAACAACGTTGCCGGCCGCTACGCAGTTACCGTCACCGCCGCCGGGCTGATTACGCCTGTTGTCTTTACGCTCACCAACATGCCGCTGAGTGTGAGCGTCGCCAGGACCGGCAGCGGCAAGGGCGTGGTGATCAGCAGCCCGGCGGGCGTCGTCTGTGCCCCGCTCTGCTCGGCAGGCTTTGACTTTGGGCGGGTGGTCACCTTCACCGCCACGGCCAATACCGGTTCCGTCTTCACCGGCTGGGTCGGTGACCCCGAGGGGGGAGCCTATTCAGGCCCTGATCCCGCCGCCGCGGCCGCCTACGCCGCCTTGGCAAATGCCGCACCCGAGAGTGAGCCCGCCGGCCCAGAGGATGCCGTGTTTGCCGCGGCCGGTCTCTCCTCGAACTCGCTCTCCTTCAGTATCACGGCGTCACGGCTGATAACGGCCACGTTTGCCCTCAGCCACTACAAGGTCGCCGTGAGCGCCGTACCGGCCGAAGGCGGCGTCGCCGGGGGTGCCGGCACCTTTGCCTACGGTATGCCGCTGACAGTCACCGCCGACGCCAACGCGGGCTATCGCTTCCTCTACTGGAGCGCGAGCGGTACGCCCGTCACCAGCACCGCCGCCTACAGCTTTACGCTCAAGGCCGACCGTGCCCTGGTAGCCAACTTTACGCCGCTGCCAACCGCCGTAGACGACACCGCCACCGTCGGTCGTGGCCAGGCCATCACGATCTCCGTGCTCACCAACGACCTCGACCCGGTCTCCGGGCTCGCGCCCGTCAAACCCAGGCCTGACCGTGGTTACCGCCACCCTGCCGGCAGGGGGCACAGCCGCAGTGTCGCCCGACCGCACAAGCGTCGTCTACACTGCGCGCGCCGACTTTGTAGGCACCGACAGCTTTACCTACACCGCCGTCGACGCCAATGCCAGCACCGCCACCGGCACGGTCACGGTGATCGTCACCGACGAGGCACCGCCGCCACCCGCGCCCGGCACGGACCCGCCGGCCCCTCTCGTCACCGACCGGCTCTACCTGCCGGTCCTGGTTCGCTAAGACCGGAAGGGGCATAAGGTCTCTTGTCCGCCAGATCCTATGCCCCCTCCGCGCACCCCTTCCTGGAGGACCGTCTTCCAGGAGGACACCCTTCCAGGAGGACACCCTTCCAGGAGGACACCCTTCCAGGAGACGCCTCGATAGCACAGAGACACGTATGCGGAATACACTTGTCCCGATTTCTTGACAATTCGCCCCTCCATCCATATACTCTTCTCATACCATAACGACAGTGCACCGGAGGAGTACCTGTACGCCGGCGCCAGAGAGACGAGGTCATCGGCTGGAAGCCTCGTCCGCTCAGGCAGCAGGGAAAGTCGCCGGGAAGGTCGAGAGGGTGAATTCATTAGCCCTCTCCGGGTCGAGCCCGTTACAGCGCAGAGTGACACGGCCGCGTGCCCGGCACCGCCAGGCAGCACCGTGTAAACAAGGTGGCACCGCGAAGCCTCTTCGTCCTTGTAGACGAAGAGGCTTTTTGTTGCTGGCATCCCGTAGTGCAGGTCTGCGAACACACGGAGCGAGGTCTAGCCGGTTGTGCACGATGTCAATGTCATCGATCAAGAGGTGCATCATGTCCGAGATGGCAAAAGCCTATAACCCGCACGAGGTGGAGACCACGCTGTACGAATGGTGGGAGAAGCAGGGCTTCTTTACGCCCGAACAGCAGGTACAGAGCGGCCTGGCCGACCCCAACCGCGCGTCCTTTGTCATCTCCATGCCGCCGCCCAACGTCACGGGCGCGCTGCACCTGGGCCACGCCATCACCTCCAGCGTCGAGGACATGCTGATCCGCTACCACCGCATGCAGGGCGAGCCCACCCTCTGGGTGCCCGGCACCGACCACGCCGGCATCGCCACGCAGAACGTGGTGGAGCGCCAGCTCGAGAAGCAGGGCATCACCCGCCACATGCTCGGCCGCGAGCGCTTCGTGGAAGAGGTGTGGGACTGGAAACACGAGTACCACGGCCGCATCAGCGCCCAGCAGCGCCGCATGGGCATCTCCTGCGACTGGACGCGCGAGCGCTTTACGCTCGACGACGGGCCTCAGCGAGGCCGTGCTCGAGGCGTTTATCCGGCTCTACGAGGAAGGCCTGATCTACAGGGGCAACTACCTGGTCAACTGGTGCCCGCGCTGCATGAGCGCCATCTCCGACCTCGAGGTGGAGTACGAGGAGGTGATCGGCAAGTTCTACACCTTCCGCTACCCGCTGCAAGGAAGGCGGCTTCCTGGAAGTGAGCACGACGCGCCCCGAGACGATCCTCGGCGACACCGCCGTGGCCGTCCACCCCGACGACGAGCGCTACACAGCACGTGGTCGGCAAGACGGCGCTCGTGCCCGTGCTCGGCCGCGAGATCCCGGTGATCGCCGACGCCTACGTGGATCCCGGAGTTCGGCACCGGCGCGCTCAAGGTGACGCCCGGCCACGACCCGAACGACTACGAGATCGGCCAAGCGCCACGACCTGCCGATGATCAACATCATGAACCAGGACGCGACGCATCAACGAGGCGGGCGGCAAGTACGCCGGGCTCGACCGCTACGACGCCCGCAAGGAGCTGTGGGCCGACATGAAGGCGCAGGGCCTCGTGGTGGCCGAAAAGGAGCACACCCACCAGGTGGGCCACTGCCAGCGCTGCAACACCGTGGTCGAGCCGCTGCTCTCGCGAGCAGTGGTGGGTGAAGATGCAGCCGCTGGCCGAGCCGGCCCTCGAGGTGGTGCGCGACGGGCGCGATCCAGATCGTGCCCGCAGCGCTTCGAGCGCGTCTACAACCACTGGATGGAGAACATCCGCGACTGGTGCATCAGCCGCCAGCTCTGGTGGGGCCACCGCATCCCCGTCTGGTACGGCCCCGACAAGACCGCCTTTGCCGCCCGCTCCGCCGAGGAGGCACAGGCCAAGGCGCGCGCCCACTGCGGCAAGGATGTGGACGCTCGACCAGGACCCGACGTGCTCGACACCTGGTTCTGCAGCGGCCTCTGGCCCTTCAGCACCCTCGGCTGGCCCGAGCAGACCGAGGACCTGGCGACCTTCTATCCCACCGCCGTGATGGAGACGGGCTACGACATCCTCTTCTTCTGGGTGGCGCGCATGATCATGATGGGTCTCAAGTTCACCGGCGAGGTCCCGTTCCGCTACGTCTACCTGCACGGCCTGGTGCGCGACGAGCAGGGCCGCAAGATGAGCAAGAGCCTGGGCAACGCCCTCGACCCGCTCGACCTGATCGCCCAGTACGGCACCGACGCGCTGCGCTTCACCCTGCTCACCGGCGGCACGCCCGGCAACGACGTCAAGCTGGCCGAGAGCCGCGTGGAGGCCAACCGCAACTTCGCCAACAAGATCTGGAACGCCGCCCGCTTTGTGATCATGAAGCTGGCCGATGGCGCGCCTGCACGTGGATGACGGCGACCCCAACAGCCCCACCTACGTGCTGCCGCCCGACGCAGCAGCTCAGCCTGCCCGACCGCTGGATCCTCAGCCGGCTCGACGCCGTGCGCCACGAGGTCACGCGCCTGATCGACACCTGGCAGTTCGGCGAGGCCGGCCGCCAGCTCTACGAGTTCCTCTGGAACGAGTACTGCGACTGGTACATCGAGGCCGCCAAGGTGCGGCTCAACGAGGGCACGCCGTCGCAGGCGCAGGCCACGCGCCAGGTGCTGGCCTTCGTGCTCGAGCAGGGCCTGCGCCTGCTCCACCCCTTCATGCCCTTTGTCACCGAGGCCATCTGGCAGAACCTGCCCGGCGTCGGCCAGGGTGCGCCCGCGCACGCAGAAGCTGAGTGTCTCAAGGAAACTCAGTTGCTTGCCTGCCCCGCCCTCATGGTGACGCGCTGGCCCGGCCCCAGCGGCCGCCGCAACGACGAGGCCGACGCCGCCTTTGCCCGCATCCAGGAGCTGGTGCGCGGCATCCGCAACGTGCGCGCCGAGTACGACGTGCCCGCGCCCAAGCGCATCCCGGCCCTCTTCAGCGCCGGCGAACATGCCGCCGTGCTGCGCGAGAACCTGCCCGTGATGGCCTTCCTCGCCCGCCTCGAGGCCGCCGAGACGCAGGTCGCCGCCGACCTGCCCGCGCCCGGCAAGGCCGCCACGCTCGCCGCCGCCGGCGTCACCGTCTACCTGCCGCTCGCCGGCCTGGTCGACTTCGCCGCCGAGCGCAAGCGCATCCAGGGCGAGATCGACAACATCGACCGCCAGGTCGGCCGCATCGAGGGCATGCTCAACAACCCCGGCTTCACCGGCAAGGCCCCCGCCGAGGTCATCGACCGCGAGCGCACCAAGCTCGCCGACCTCCAGGCCAAGCGCACCCAGCTCGCCGAGCGGTTGGCCGACTTATAATCAACCGCGTGCGAGGCTCGGCCCACTTCACCACCCGATCTTCAACTTGGTGGGCCGAGCCTCGCACGAACCTCACAAACTCCTCCTCGTACAAGATTTGCATAGCCTTTGCGCTTGTGATATTATACACAAACGAACGCGTGTGCTGCGCTGGGAATGGTCCCGAAATTTGTGATAATTTTGACAAGCGCATGGAGCGTGTGCTAAAGTGGGGCCGGTGTTGCGCTGCCCGGCAGCCGGCCCATATTCCTCATATTAGCAGATAGGATACGCTGCGATTGGTAACGGCGGTTGCAGGACCCGCAGCAGTGCATAGAGTAGGCTGCAATAGGCAGACAATGCATAGCGCACAGGGTGATGCACTGGCTAACACGCCGGCCCCGGTACAGCAGGTGGAGCGAGAAGGAGACCAGATCCACATGGCGGATAAATTAGCCGATCTGAGCCCAGAAGAAAAAGAGAAGCGCATCGCCGAAATGAAGGCGAAGATGCAGGCGGCTGCCGCCAAAAGCAAGGCAGCCAGCGCCGAAGGCGAACAGGCCAAGCCAACCGCCGATCAGACGGCCAAGCAGGCACCCAAGCCCCCGGTTTCCAGCGGTGAAGCGGCCATTGCCGCGGCCGCCGCCACGGCCAAGGACGCACGCGCCGTGCCCGCCGAGGCCTCGGCGGCCGTGATCGAAGCGTCGACCCACAACGCGGGCAGCCAACATCCGGCCCCCGTGGTTCCGGCAGCCGTGGAAGCCAAGGCGGTCGCAGAAGCCGTCCACCAGGCCGACCACGCCGCGGCCAAGGCCGCTAGCAGTCAAGTCCAATGGCGGCACTGCCAACGGCGGCACTGCTGTGGCAGCAGCGCCGATCCTGGTCGCCGCGCCGCCGGTCTTTGTCGAAGAGACGCCCGAGCAGAAGGCCAAGAAGGCGATGAACCGCCGCGAGTTCCTCACCTATGCGTGGGGCGCCGCGCTTGGGTTTGCTGGTCCTTGAAGTAGGCGCCGGCATGTTCGGCTTTATGTACCCGCGCTTCAAGGCCGGCGAGTTCGGCGGTAAGTTCTTCCTGGGCCCGGTCAGCTCGCTGCCGCCCACCGACGCGCCGCCCCATGCCGAGACGGCCGGCAAGTTCTGGCTGGTCAACACCACCGACGAAGGCCCCAAGGCCCTCTACATGGTGTGCACGCACCTGGGCTGCCTTTACAAGTGGGCACAGTCCAACAACCGCTTCGAATGCCCGTGCCACGGCTCGAAGTTCAGCCGCGAAGGCTTCTACATCGAAGGACCGGCGCCTCGTTCGCTCGACACGTTCCTGGTGGCGGAAGAGAACGGGATCGTAACCGTCGACACCGGCAAGAAGACACTGGGTCAGCCGTCGGCCGAGTCGCCGGCACGTGCCGTGCCTGCCTGATCGTACTTGATTTCTGCCTTCGGCATTCATGAAGTGTTACCGTATCAGTCATTCGGCTTGTCTGATCCGCTGACTTGAGGAGAAGGAGTCACATGGCCGTACAACCGGAAGTCCAGAAGAAAAGTTTCTTGCGGACAGTTCTTGACGCTGCGGACGACGTCTTTACGCGCGTCACGGCCGGCATTCCCGCCGGCGAAGTGCGCCGCATGCTGCGCGGCGAGGCGCCGGGCCGTCCCAACCCGCGCCTGAAACCGCACTCGGAAGCCTTTCTGCTGCACATCAAGCCGACCTACTACCACGAGAGCGTGACGCGCTTTACGCACACGTTCCGCCTCGGCTTGCTCTCCACCTACCTGTTCTTTGTCGAAACGATCACCGGTCTCATCCTGATGATCTGGTACGCCCCCACCCCGGAGCGCGCCTACACCGACATGATCCGCCTGCTCGCCAACGTGCCCATTCGGGCAGATGATGCGCGACATGCACCGCCTGGGGGCAGAGTTGATGGTGGTGGCAGTGACGCTGCACATGGTGAGAACCTATCTCACCGGCAGCTACAAAGCGCCGCGCCAGTTTACCTGGTTTACAGGCGTCATCCTGCTGGTGCTGACGCTCTTCCTCAGCTTCTCCGGCTACCTGCTGCCGTGGGACCAGCTGGCCTACTGGGCCGTGACCATCGGCACCTCGATGGCCGAAGCCGTCCCGCCGCCCATCGTCGGCGAAACGGTCAACCTGCTCGCCCGCGGCGCGCCCGACATCGGCGCCAACGGCCTCATGCGCTTCTACCTGCTGCATGTGCTCTTCCTGCCGCTGGCGCTCTTCCTGTTCTTCTTTGTGCACTACTACAAGGTCGTGCACTTCGGCATCAGCCTGCCCTCCGATGAGGAAGAGGTGGGCCAGGATACGGCCAACAAGGTTCCGGCCGACCGCCGTGTCTACTTCCTGCCCGACGTGCTGCTCGACGAGACCGCCGTGCTGATCGTCTTCACCGCCCTGATGGTGTCTTGCATGCACCTTCTTCTTCACGGCGCCGCTGGAGTCGATCGCCAACCCGCAGTCCACGCCGCTGCACACGGTCGCCCCGTGGTACTTCTACTGGCTGCAGGGCCTGCTCAAGATCGCCGACAAGACGATCGCCGGCGTCTACGTGCCCGGCATCCTGCTGGTGCTGCTCATGGGCGATTCCTTACCTGGACCGCAACCCGAGCCGCCGCGGCCGTGACCGCCGCGTGGCCATCATCAGCGGTGTGGTGGCCGGCATCGTGATCATCATCCTGAGTTGGATGGGCACACCCTACTATGCCGTGCAGGGCGCCCCTGCCGTCGAAATCGTCCAGGAGCTGATGCCTGAAGAAGGCATGGGCCCGGTGCGCGAGATGGGCTACGCCAATCTGCCCATCGGCGTCTATGACACACGCGAGACACCCGGAGACGACCAGCGAAGAGCTGAACCACGTCCTCCACGAGTTCGAAGCCGCGCATCGCCGCCTTCGACAAGAAGGATAAGGCATTCAACGATGCCTACGGCGTCCTGACGATCAGCCAGGAACAGCCGCAGCTCAAGCGCATTACCTGGGACCTCTTCTGGCTCAGCCCGGATGGCAAGGAAGAGACTTACAAGCGTATCTTCTTCCTGCACGAAAACGCCATGTACTGGGAGCAGTACGGCATGAAAGATATCGAGCTTCCTGCGGCAGAACGCTGAAGCACCGGCCGGCGAATAGGCAGCACACAACAAGGACGTAAAGGATCATGAAACGACCGTGGTACCGCTTCCTATATGTGCGCTCGCCGCTGGCTAAGCTGGGTCTTGCCCTGCTGGGCGTGCTGGCCATGATCGCCCTGCTGCTCTTCCAGCTGGTGATCGAGACCCCGCGCATGGAGGCACAGACACTCAACTTCGCCGGCCGCTCGATCCAGAACGGCGCGGCCGTCTTTGCCAACAACTGCGCAGTCCTGCCATGGCCCCGACGGCAAGGGCCTGCCCGGCGTGGCCCCGGCCCTGCACTCGCGCTACTTCTTCGAAGGGCGCCTCACAGGACATCGGCTTCGCCGGCTCGCTCAACGATTATGTAAAGCTGACGGTGGCCGCCGGCCGCCCGGCTAACAAGACATCGCAGTGGGCCCAGATGATGCCTACGTGGTCGAGCCGCTACGGCGGCCCGCTGCGCGACGACCAGGTGCAGGACGTCACCGACTTCGTGCTCAACTGGGAAGCGGACGCCAAGACCCAGACGGCCGAAACCGACCCGTGGCAGCCGTTCCAGAACGCGCCGATGACCGACATCTACACCGGCCAGGCCGTCGACGACGACTGAGCACCTGCCGCACTCGACCGGCCCGCGCACCGCCGCAGCAGCTGTTCGTCGACATGGGCTGCAATGGCTGCCACAACATCGACCAGCCGCAGACCGACACCAACAAGGGCCCGGTGGCCCCGAACCTGGGCAACCTGTACGAGATGGCCGGCACCAAGGTGCCGGGTGAGGATGCCGTGACCTTTACGCACACCAGCATCGTCAACCCGACCGCCTACACCGAGCCTGGCTACAACCCGGTGATGCCGGCGAACTTCTCCGAGCGCATGTCGCCCGAGGAGATCGACAGCCTGGTGCAGTGGATCCTGGACCCGAACCGCCAGAAGTAAAGGGTCAGGTCCGCACCAGCGTGCGGAACCGCAAGCAGAAACGGCGGGGTGGCTGAGACTTCAGCCACCCCGTTTCTTTGGAACAAACACAGGTCACGCGGTAGGTAACGCACCGGAGTGACCAGCAGCAACAGGCAGCGCACATGGAGAAGGAATACAACCTCAGCCGGGATCCAGTCTTCTTTGCCATGGTAGGCTTCTTCGCCCTGCTCACGACGGGGTTTCCCCTGGTGCTGGGCCAGTTTCGCTTTCTGCCCCTTGGTGCAGGCGCTTGCCCTGGCGATATTCCTGCTGGTGCCGCTGCGGCGGCGCGATCTGCGCAGCGCCCTGATCGTGGTCTTCCTGTGGCTGGCACTGAGCATGGTCACCGTCTTTGCGCTGACCTGGTTTGACGCCACGCGCACGGAACGCGCCTTCGAAGATGGTTTCACCTATCGCGCTGCCTTTGCCGAGTGGTATTACGCCAACAACGCACAGTCCAGCCCACTGCCGGCCTCCTTTGCCACGCAGCCGCTGGCCAGCGTCGTCGAAATCCTGGGCATCGTGCTGGGCAGCCTGCTGACGGCCGGCTTTGTCGGCGCCTGGTTCTTGATGAAGTTGGCCAACCTGGCGGCCTTTGGCGCCGCCACACTGGCGCTACACGCTGCCAAACCCGCTCCTGGTCGTCGTCGCGCTGCCGCTGTGGAGCATTCTGCAGATCATCGGTGGCGGCGGGCTGCTCGTGCTGCTGGCCGAGCCGCTGGCTTCCGGCCGCTTTGGCGCCGGGCTGCGCGAATTCGGCCGCAGCCGGCGCTTGCCGTTGCTGGTCTTTGGCGGTATGTTTGTGCTCGGCATTCTGTTGGAGCTGGTGCTGCCGCCCTTCTGGCATTTTACGCCCATCCCATAGGTCACGCAGCCGAACGTGACGCTTTCAGCTTGAACTTCGGCCTCAATTACTGAGCAACATGCGCATTAACCGCATTTCCATCCATGGGTTCAAAACCTTCGCCCGCAGCACGGAGTTCGTATTCGACCCGGGCATCACGGCCGTCGTCGGCCCCAACGGCAGCGGCAAGAGCAACATTGTCGACGCCATGCGCTGGTGCCTGGGCGAGCAGAGCTTCAGCCTGCTGCGCTCCAAAAAGACCAGCGACGTGATCTTTGCCGGCAGCGACAAGCGGCCGCGCCTGGGCATGGCCGAGGTCACCATTGCCCTCGACAACACCAACGGCGAAATCCCGCTCGAGTACACCGAGGTGGAGATCACCCGCCGCGCCTACCGCGACGGCGACAACGAATACCTGGTCAACGGCCAGCGCGTGCGGCTGCAGGATGTCGATCGACCTGCTGGCGCAGACCGGCCTCGGCAAACGCACCTATTCGGTGGTGGGCCAGGGCCTGATCGACCGGGCCTTGAGCATGGCCCCCGAGGAGCGCCGATCGCTCTTCGAAGAGGCGGCCGGCATCACCGGCTACCAGATCAAGCGCACCACCGCGATGCGCCGCCTGGACGCGACGCAGACCAACCTGACGCGCGTGCAGGATATCGTCGCCGAGCTGAGCCCGCGCCTGGGCTATATGAAGCGCCAGGCAGAACGGGCCCGCGAGCGCGGGCAGATCGCCGCCGACCTGCAGGCCCTGCTGCGTGACTGGTACGGCTTTCGCTGGCACACCACGCTGCGCCAGCTGGAAGCCAGCCATGCCGCCGAAACAGCCGCCCGGACCGCTGTCAGTCGAACGACAGGCAGCGCTCGCCGAAGTCACCACCCGCATTGACACCGTGCGCAGCAGCCAGCGCCAGCTGCGCGCCGACCTGGCCGACCTGCACGCCGTCGGGCGCGGGCCTGCACCGCAGCGCCGAGACCGTCGGCCGCGAGCTGGCCGTGGCGCAGGAGCGGCTGCGGCAGCTGTACGCCCGCCAGGAGGATGCCAAGCGCGAGCTGGCGCCCCTGCACAGCCAGCAGGAGACGCTGGCGGCTCGTGTCGCCGAGCTGCAGGCAGCCGTCGCCGAAGCCCAGGTGCTGCAGGCCGAACGACAGCGGACGGCTGATGCGCTGCAGGCAGAGGTGGGCCAGCGCCAGGAAGCGCGGCAGGCCCTGGTCAAGAACCTGGACGCCGCACGCAGTCTCCTGCGGCGCCAGCAGGACCAGCAGACGGATGCCGCCAGCCGCCTCACGCAAGTGGGCGAACGGCGCATGACCCTGCAGGCCGAGCTGGCACAGCACACGGCGGCGCTGGAAAAGGCGCAGCAGGAAGCGGCCGCGGCCGAAGAGGCACTGCGCGCAGCCGAAGCCCAGGCAGGGCAGGCGGACGCGCGCGTCGGCAGCATCCAGGCCGAAATTGCGGCGGTCGAACAGCAGATTGAAACGCTGCGCGGCGAGCTGCGCCAGGCCGAAGAAACCCGGCGCGCCGCGGACCGGGCCCTGGACCGGCTGCACACGCGGCAGGATCTGCTCAGCCGCCTGCGCGAGGAAGGCGCCGGTTACGGCAGCGGCGTACGCAACGTGCTGGCGGCCGCACAAACCAACAAGGCCTGCCAGCAAAAACAGCGGCCAGCTGAGCGGCATCCTGGGTACGGTTGCAAGCCTGCTGCGGGTGCCTTCGCACCTGGAGAAGGCGATCGAAACGGCGCTGGGCGGGGCGCTGCAGAACGTCGTGACCGGACAGTTGGAACGACGCCAGTGCCGCCATCGAATATCTCAAGCAGCAGCGCGGCGGCCGTGCCACCTTTCTGCCGCTCGACCGGCTTTCGGTCCTGCCTGCTATCGCCGCCCCCCGCACCCGCGGCATTCTCGGCAACGCCGTGGACCTGGTCGACTTTGACGCCCGTGTCGCTCCCGCCATGCAGCAGCTTCTGAACCGGGTGTGGGTAGCAGAAAACCTGCCCGCCGCCCGCAGCGCGCTCGACGGCTTTCGGCGGCGGCGCCCGGCCCACCGTGGTCACGCTGGAAGGCGAGATCGTACGTCCGGGCGGCGCAGTCACCGGCGGCAGCGAGAACACGCGCGGCGACGACTCCCTGCTGAGCCGCGAGCGCGAGCTGCGCGACCTGCCCGGCCAGATCGAGCGCAGCAGCCAGGAGGCGCGCAGTGCGGCTGCCGCCTGCGGCGACTACAACAAGCGCATCGAGACCGTCACGCCTGCAGCTCGAAGAACGCCAGCGCACGCCTGGCCGAGCTGGCACGGCAGGAGCGGGCGCAGCGCCAGCAGGTGGAAGATCTGCGCCGGCGTGCGGATCGCGCCGCCCAGGCCCGCCGCTGGCAGGAAGAGCGCTGCGCCCAGACCGACGCCGAAATAGCAGCGCTGGCGGAGCGTGCGACCACCCTGCAGGCAAGCTTTGCAGCGTTCGAGCAGGCCGTCGGCTTCGGCACAGGCAGGCGTCAGTGCAGGCCGAGGCCGAGCTGGCAGCCGCCCGCGTCCGACGAGCTGCTGCAGGAGCTGGCCGAACGGCGTGCGGCCGCCGCCGAAGCACAGGGGCACCTGCGCAGCCAGCAGGCCCTGCTCGACAACACGCTGCGCAGCCGGCAGGCCATTGCCGACCAGATCGCGGCCAAGCAGCGCCAGATCGCCGGGCTGGAACAGGAGATGGCCACGCTGGGCGAGCAGGTGGCAGTGCTGCGCGGCCAGGAGAATGACCTGAGCAGCCAGATTGCGATGCTCCAGGCCCAGATCGACCCGCTTGAGGCGCAGCTGCAGATTCTCGACACCAGTTTAGCCGAAGAGCAGGCCCAGGAACGCACGCTGCAGGCGGCGCTGCGCCGGGAAGAGACGGCGTGGAACACTGCACAGCTGCACCTGCAGCGCAGCCAGGACCTCCTGGAGCAGCTGCGCGGGGAGATCCAGCAGGATCTTGGGCCTGGTGGCGCTGGAACAGAGTGAAGATGTCGCCTATCAGCCCCCGCTGCCGTGGGACGCCTTTGTCGAGCAGCTGCCGGTGGTGGAGTCCATTCCCGACGGCATGGACGAAGAGGTGCGCGAACTGCGGGCACGCCTGGCGCGGCTGGGCAACGTGAACCCGGATGCCGTACGCGAATACGAAGAGGCCGCCGGCCGCCATGAATTCCTGCTCACCCAGTCGGCGGACCTGGAGGCCGCGCTGGCCGACCTGCAAGAAGATCATCGCCGAGCTCGACGAGCGCATGGATGTCGAGCTGCGGCGCACCTTCGATGCTGTGGGCAAGGAATTTACCCGGCTCTTCCAGCAGCTCTTTAACGGCGGCACGGCGCACCTGGAGCTGACCGACCCCGAACACATCGGCGCCAGCGGCATCGAGATCATCGCCCGCCCGCCGGGCAAGCGCCCGCAGAGCCTGGCGCTGCTGTCCGGCGGCGAGCGCTCGCTGTCGGCCTGTGCCCTGATCTTTGCCATCCTGCGTGTCAGCCCCACGCCGTTCTGCGTGCTCGACGAAGTCGATGCCGCCCTGGACGAGGCCAACATCGACCGCTTCCGGCTGATGCTGGAAGATATGAGCCAGGACACCCAGTTCATCATCGTCACCCACAACCGCCGCACGCTGGAAGGCGCCAACACCATCTACGGCGTCACCATGGGCGACGACGGCGTGAGCCGGGTCATGAGCCTGCGGCTGGAGGGCGACAAGATCGTCAACCAGGCGGCCGGCGGCGCCGACGCCCTGCCCCCCGAACTGGCCGAAGTCGTCGACATGTAGCAACGACGCACGTCCCGGAGACGGGCGAACGCAAGCGTTCGCGCGACGTCCCCGGGACATCGCAGCGGACACATCCCCGCCCCATCATCCGCCAACCCGTACTTCGCCTCCAGCTCCGGATTCGCGCACATACTCGCTGGCGGGCATCCCCATACGGTGGAGCGCCATGGCGGCAGCCTGCTGCGCGGCCTCCTGCTTGCTGCGGCCCTGGCCGACCCCGCGCGGGCGGCCGTTGACCTGCACCAGCATGATAAAGTGCTTGGCGTGGTCAGGACCGATCGACTCCGCCACCTTGTAGCGCGGCGTCATTCCCTCGTTGGCCTGGACCTGCTCCTGCAGCCGGCTCTTTGGGATCCTTGGTGTGCGTGGTTGCCTGCAGGCGCTCGATATCGGCGGCCAGCAGGCCAAAGATGACGTCCTTCGTCGTATCGGTGCCCAGGTCCAGGTAGATGGCGCCGATCAGCGCCTCAAAGACCGCGCACAATGTGGCAGGACGCGTGCGCCCGCCGCTCTCTTCCTCGCCGTGCCCAAGCTTGAGATAGGAGCCTAGATTCAACTCCAGCGCCATACGCGCCAGCGTCTCGCGGCGGACAAGGGCGGACCGCAGGTTGGTGAGATCGCCTTCCTGCTGCAGGGGAAAGAGATGGTAGAGCCGTTCGCTGACCAGGTACCCCAGCACCGTGTCGCCGAGAAACTCCAGGCGTTCGTTGTCGACCAGCTCCGCGTTGTCGTCGAGCAGTTCGTTGAGGAAGCTGCGATGAATAAAGGCGCGGTCCAGCAGCGCCGGGTCGCGAAAGCGGATGCCGAGCCGCGACTCGACCGGGTGCAGGCTGCGCCCGGGATCAGCCACAGGCGGCGATGCAGGAGGGGGAAGATGGGGGTGCAGAATCTTGATTGGCCAGTTGGCCAGCCGGCTGATCATCTGGTATCGGTTCCAGGTGATCACTCGGCTGCTCATCTGGCAGCGAGTGCTGCGATGACATAGTTCTCTCCTTAAGGAATGGCGAGCATGGGTGGCCTCTTTAAGCCGTGTCCGGTCAGAATGCCGACGACCACGTCGCGCGGTTTGATTAAATCGCCGCCGCGCTTGCGCAGGGCAGCGGCGATAGTAGCACTGGTTGGCTCGACAAACAGGCCGCGGGCGGCAAGGCCCTGGTGGGCATCCCGCACCTCATCCTCGCTCACGGCCAATCACGGTGCCCTTTGAAAACTGGATTGCCTCGAGCAGGGCAGCCCAGCGCACCGGGTGGCTGATCGTGATGCCGTCGGCGGCAATGGTGCGCATGTGCACTTCGGGGCGAATTTCCGTCCAATGATTCTGGAAACGCTTCATAAATCGGCGTGTACGGCTCGGCCTGGACTGCCAGCAGGCGCGGCAGCTTGGAAGTCACGCCGGAACGGCGCAGGTGTTGAAAGCCGCGCCAGGCGCCCAGCAGCGTGCCGCCGTGGCCGACGGGCGCCACGATCCAGTCGGGCACCAGTCGCCCGAGCTGTTCCCAGATTTCCCAGGCGACTGTCATCTGGCCCAGCAGGAACGCAGGATGCCAGGCGTGCGAGGCATAGGCAAGCTCGCGGCTGTTGTAGGTCATGGCCTCGGCAGCCTTCGTGGCTTCGGCGCGCGGGCCGGGCACTTCTACCAGCTCGCCGCCATAGATCGAGACCTGCGCCTTCTTTGGCTCGGGCGCCACCTCGGGCACAAAGATAATGGAACGCAGCCCCGCCCGGGCGGCATAACAGGCCAGGCTGGCGCCGGCGTTGCCGCTCGAATCGTCTACCAGCACTTCATAACCGAGGCCCTTCAGCCAGTTCACCATGACGCAGACGCCGCGGTCTTTGTAGCTTCCCGTGGGCATCAGGGCGTCGATCTTCCAGTGCAATGACAATCCGGCCCACTCGTCCCGGATCAGGGGAGTCCAGCCTTCGCCCAGCGTCACGCGGGCCTGGTTGGCCGCGACGACGGGCAAAAATGCGCTGTAACGCCAGATACCCATCTCGCGGGTATCGATCGCGGCGGGAACAAAGTCAGGCAGGTCCGTGTATTCAAGCGGCGCGCCCGTCATGGGACAGCGCAGGGGGCTAAAAGACGCCGGGCCGCGGAAGTTGCCGGTAGGACAGTAAGCGATCAAACGCATTCCCTCTCTTAGCCGCGCCGCGTCATGCAGCGCGGGTGTAAGGTGTAGTGTCGCACCGACAACGCCATGTTGTCAAAGCGCCCGCCAGGCTGGCAGCCATAAGTCTTTCATTTCGGAGCGTAGGCGTCCCCACCTGCTCAGGTTTATGACCAGTTCGACCTGTTTAGGTACAATCGTACGCAATAGAAAGGACAGGCGCGATCATGTGCCTGCGGGAAACAAGAGCTTGACGATCGAAGACAGTTCTCTAGACCAAGTGCTCGACGGCGTCCGCACGCGTTGGGCGCCCTACCCCATCGGGGCCTGGCAGGCGGCGGGTGTTTCCGGGACAGTTGCTGGCCAGCAGCGTGCGCAGCCCACAGCTGGCCAACGAACGCACAGTGCTGCTGTATCTGCCCGCCTCTTACGACACTGCGCAGAAGCGCTACCCTGTAGTGTATCTGCAGGATGGCCAAAACCTGTTTGACCAGGCCACGGCCTTCGGCGGCAAGACCTGGCGGGCGGGCGAAGCGATGACGGTGCTGGCGGCCGAGGGTCGCGAGGCCATCGTCGTGGCCCCCTATCACATGGAGGCGCAGCGCATCGAGGAATATAACCCGTTCGCGCACTGGCGCCACGGTCGCGGCGGGGCCTATGTCGATTTTGTGGCAGAAACGCTGAAGCCGATTGTCGACCACGACTTCCGCACGGTAGGGGACGCCACCGGCACGATCATCGGCGGCTCGTCGATGGGCGGCCTGATCAGCCTGTACGCCTACTGCGTCCGGCCCGACGTGTTTGGCGGGGCAATGGTGATGAGTCCCTCGCTCTGGGTGGCGAACGGTGCAGTCTACGGCGTCGTGCGCGAACGGCTGGTTCGCGGCGGCAGACTCTACGTCGACAACGGCACGCGCGAAAGCAGCGCACAGCCGTTGGCAACCCTTGCCGTGGAAAAAGGCTACGTCGACGGCGCCGATCTGCTGTATGTGCAGGGCAAGGGCGACCGCCACACGGAACCGGCTTGGGCAAGGCGCCTGCCGCGGGCGCTGCGCTTTTTGCTGCCTACTGGGAGTGGGCTCACAGAATCCGGCACCCCCGGCGTGTAGTGTGAATGGAAGCGCCAACTGGCGGATATCTATCAAACCATCTCATTCACACAAGGGGGATTAAGATATGGCAGTGCGCAAAGCGAGTGCCGTTTGGAAGGGAACTCTGCGCGAAGGCGCAGGCACGATGCGCCTGGGCAGCGGCGCCTATGAGGGTCCGTACACCTATGCCTCCCGCTTCGAAGAAGGCCCCGGTACCAACCCGGAAGAGCTGGTCGGCGCGGCGCATGCCGGCTGCTTCTCGATGTTCCTGTCGGCACTGCTGACCAAGGCGGGCTTCACCCCCACCAGCATCGAGACGACCTCCACCGTGCACCTGGGTGCCGGCCCGGCCATCACCGACATTGAATTGGACACGCACGTCAGCGCGCCCGGCCTGGACGACGCGCAGCTGCAGCAGCTGGCCGCGGAAGCCAAGGCAGGCTGCCCGATCTCGAAGGCACTGGCCGGCGTAGGCAACATCAAGCTGACGGCTGCCCTGGCATAGGCACATGACAGCAGCACAGTTCCAGACTGGCTCCCAGTCCAACGATGCCGCCAAGGCCGCACAGGCAGCGCTTGGTCCCGATACAGCAGCTAAGAGCATGGCAGGCAAGGTCTGCCTCATCACCGGCGCCACCGGCGGGATCGGCCTGATCACGGCCCAGGTGCTGGCGGCGCAGGGCGCCAGGCTTGTGCTCGTCAGCCGCAGCGTGCAGAAGTGCGAGGCGACGGTGGCCCAGATCAAGGCATCAACCGGCAACGACCAGATATCATTCATTGCCGGGGACCTGTCACTGATGGCGCAGGTGCGGCAGGTGGCCGAGCAGTTCCTGGCGCAAAATGACCGGCTGGACGTGCTGATCAACAACGCCGGCGCCGTCTTCTCCTCGCGCCAGGTCACGGCCGAGGGCTACGAGATGACGATGGCGCTCAACCATCTCAACTACTTCTATCTCACGCAGCTGCTCCAGGATGTGCTGTTGGCCAGCGCGCCCGCGCGCATCGTCAACGTCTCCTCGGACGCACACAAGGGCGGGTCGATCAAGTTCGACGACCTGATGAGCGAGAAGAAGTACAGTGCATTTGGCGTCTACTCAATGTCCAAGCTCGCCAACGTCATGTTCACCTACGAGCTGGCGCGGCGTCTTGAGGACAGCGGCGTGACGGCCAATGCGCTGCACCCCGGCTTCGTCGCCTCCAACTTCGGCCGCTCCAACGGCGGTATCTGGGGCGCCATTATGCCGCTTGGTCCAGAAGTTTGCCATCACCCCCGAGAAAGGCGCGGAGACGACCATCTACCTGGCGGGTTCGCCCGCCGTCGAAGGTGTGACCGGCAAGTACTTCGTCAAGCAGCAGCCGGTCAAGTCGTCGGGCGCATCCTACGACCAGGCCGCCCAACGCCGCCTCTGGGACATGAGCGACCAGTTGGTCCAGCAGGTTGTGAAGACATGAGGACCAATGTCCCGGGGACGGGCGAACGCAAGCGTTCGCACGACGTCCCCGGGACATTGCTTCACCCCTCATACGCCGTCCTGCACCGTGCGATCCGGCGCCAGGCGGACATAGCGTGACCACAGGCGGCGCACGATGGCGTCCGCATCGCGTTCGACACCCTGCGTCGCGAAGTATTCGCAGACACGCCGGACATCACGCTGGAAGATGCGGTAGGCGTTGTGATTGCTCTCGCTCATCGTCACCTGCGGGAAGTCGATCAGCGTGACCTTGCCCTCCCAATACAGGATGTTATAGGCCGAGAGGTCGCCATGGATCATGCCGTGGGCGAGCATTAGCTCGACATTGCGCAGCACCTCGTCGCACAGTGATTCAGCCTCCTGGTACGAGAGTGAGACAGCGTGCAGCACGGGCGCAGGCCTGCTGCGGTCGCCCACATAGGTCATGAGAATTGCATTCTCGCCCACGCCCATCGGCTTGGGCACCGCGGCGCCCAGCTTATGCAGCCGGTCGAGCGTGATGTGCTCGTGCATCAGCCATGAAACATGCGTCAGCTCTGCCCCAAACGAGGTCTTCTTGTGAATGGCGCGCATCTCACGGTTATCCTGATTCTTGATCGTAATGCCCAGGCTGTTAACCAGCTCGCGCCCCTCGCGGTAGGTAATGTCGTTGCGCAAGTTGCGAAACTGGCGCGGGCGATACACCTTGGCGGCGATCAGCTCGACGTCAAGGTGCGGCGCGGCCTGGCACAGATAGACGTTTGCCTCCTTGCCGCCTTTCACCAGCGCCAGGACGTCGTCGATCAGCGTCTGGGTGACAAACGGCTGCAGCGACTCCTTGAGAAAGCCCTCCTCGTAGCGAGCGGGTCGGTAGGTGGTGTGGAAGGCATCCTCCAGCTTCGGCTGCGCATCTACCAAGGTGGCGGCGCGCTTCCCCTGGTTGGGCTGCTTGCCCTTCTTGCGCGCCTTGCCGCCGCGTGAGGGCTGTTCTTCATCGGTATTCAGTTGAAAACGTGCGGCGAGATATTCGTACTCGTCGTGATACAGGTCAAAAGACACGGTCGGAGTCTCCTGGAAAACAGACACTTATTCTTCCCGTGGCTCCGCGTACGACGCGAAAAGCCACGGGTCTCCGGCTAACCCGTGGCTCTTGAGCAAGGAAGGCGGAAAGCGTCGTCGGCCCCTGGTGGGCGGCCTTGGTAGGCTGGCCCTTGATAGGCCTTAGCGACCGGAAGTTTCCGGGTCCTCACTAACAACAAAAAAGCCGCGGGCTTGGTGCACCCGCGGCTGATCGGCAGACGAAACAGTTCGTTAGCAGACGAGCGGCAGGCGCGAGCAAGCAGTGGTGACAAAGACTTGGGCTGTCATGCTGCGCCTCCTTTCGAGGAATTGAACGTAATCACAAAACGAACCGTGGTCCAGCATAGCACACAGTTATCGTGTTGGCAATACCCCAATTTTGCCAGAAATTCTACCCTGCTGCTGCCCTCTCACCCGCATACCTCGTTCGCCGCCTGCCCCGCATGTACAGATAAAGGAACAGCAGCCCGGCTGCCACAACGGCCGCCGACATACCAAACAAGTAGAGCGCGCCAAACCCCACGGCCAGAATCAACAGCCCACCCAGGACCGCCGCCACGGCATTCCCCATCGCCAGCCCAAAGATTGCCACCGCCTGGCTGCTGGTGCGCCAGCGCGGGATCACCATCTCCTGGCCAAAGAGATCGCGGCCGGCGCCCACGATGGTAAACGAAGCCATCGCCCCCATGTAGGCCAAAGCCGCGAGCCAGAGCTGCGGGCTAGTGGCGAGCGGCGCCAGGCAGGCGGCCATGACCAGGAGCCCCGCACCCAGTGTGTAGCCGGCCCCCCAATGCGTCAAGGCCAACGGGAGCGCCAGCGCCGCCAGGATCGGCAGGATCTGCGCTGCCCCCATAATCACCCCGATCGTAGCCGGCGGGACGGCAAGCGCATTGTTCATGTAGACGTTGAAGAACGTGCGCACTGAACCTTCGCCGATAGCGGCGATGAGCACAAAGATGCCCCAGAAGACCAGCAATCCCAGCGGCGCCCGCCTGCTTGCCATCTCCTGAGCCGGTGCGGGAACTTGCTCACTCAGTACATCCTCCTCATGCACATACCCCGGATCCGCCCCCACCATCGGGAGGATACCCAACCAGAAGAGAATGGGGCCCAGCCACAAGGCGAGCCGGTACGGCGCGGGCTGCTCCATCCCCATGCCCATCCCAGCCGCCAGTAGGCCGGGCAGAATGCCCGCAACGAAGCTGCCGACCAGCGCAGCAAAAGGAATAAGGGCCGCCACAAACGAGAACGCGTGCGGCCGCTCGCGTTCGCCGGTTACGGCCATGATGTACGGAGGCATGGTGACCGTGCCGATCGCCAGGCCGACATTCATCACGACCTGGCCGGCGATCAGCCATGCCTGCCAGGTCGGTTGGGGCGCAGACTCGGCGCAGAGCATAAGCGTAAGGCCAAGGCCGCCGAGCATCAGGCTCAGCTGAAAGCTGTTGCGCAGGCCGATCCGGCTGCTGACTAGGACGGCAGGCAGGGCGGATAGCGCCCATACCACTTGGCCGATGCCGGCCAACAGCGCCAATCGCGGGAGCATCAAACCCAAGGCGCAGCAAGTAGAGATTCAGCAGCACCGCCTGCAGGCCCATGGACACAGAGATAACGAGGGCCAGCGAGGCAAAGATGCGCCACAAGCTCGGACTGAACGCGCGTAGGGCCTGTCGATACCCTGGCATGATTTTCTCCACAGTGGGACACTTGATTTCCTGATCATAGCACGTTGGTGTCCTGGGGGCACTCCCGGCAGGAGTGGCGCACGATCAACGACGTGCTGAGATGGTAGGTCACCGGCTTGCCGTCGTAGCGCTTGCCGCCGGCGATGCGCCGGTGCAGAAGATCCACCGCCAGCCGCGCCATTTCGTCGACGGCGACATCGACGGCCGTGATAGGCGGGTTCCAGGCCGTCAGCCACTCGGTATCGTTGTAGCCGATCACCGAGATGTCGTGGGGAATGCGCACGCCGCGCTGACCCATCACCATCAGCGCGCCCATCGAGATGCGGTTGCTGCCGGCGATCAGCGCTGTGGGTGAATTGGGCAGCGCCAGCAGCTCCGCCATCGCGCGCTCGCCGTGCGCGCGCGTAAAGCTGCCCACCTTGAGCAGGTCGGAGTCCTCGTCGAGCCCAAGCTGGCGCACGGCGCTGCGGTAGCCGAGCAGGCGCTCGGACCCCGTGGTGATCTGCGCCGAGCCGCTGATAAAGCCGATGCGCCGGTGCCCGAGTTCGGCAAGATATTCGACCGCTTGGTGGACGCCCCGAAAGTTGTCAGGCAGGACGGCATCCAGGAAGTCCTGCTCGCGCTGCCGGTTGAGTTCGACGATGGGCATGCCGCCTAGTGCCAGGCGGCGGACATGGGCGGAGTTGCTGCCTTGGGCAGGGTGCGTGTAGAAGATGCCGTCCACACCTTTGGCCTGGAGCATTTCCAGGTAGTCCAGGTCCATCTGGGCGTCTTCGTTGTTGACGCATACGATCAGCTCATAGTCCAGGGCATGCAGACCGTCGAGCAGCGCACCGGCCAGTGCCGTGTAGAAGACGTTTGAGATATCCGGAATGATCAGCCCGATCAGCCGCGTCGGGAGCTCCTGGGCAGGGCGCGCTGCGGTGCTCGGCTGATAGCCAAGCGCAGCGACGGCTGCATGCACGCGCTGCGCGTTTTCGTCGCTAAAGTAGCCCTTGCCGTTCAGCACGCGTGACACCGTGCTGGGTGATAACCCGGCCTCCCTGGCAACATCAAGAATTGTGACAGCTTGTTTGCGACGCATGCACCATCCCGCTCTCTATCAACATCAAGCACTTGGGTGTGAAAATAAACTCAAAATTTTCACACCCAGATTCTACACGTAGGCAACAAAACGACAAAACCCCGGTTTCACCTTAAAAACTGACCTGTTTTTAGGAAATTTCATGCTTGACTTTGTGAAAAAATTCGAATAGGATGTGAAACGAGTGTGGCTCTACTTGCACATCCCGGCTTCCATTTATTCTAACACCCATCGTCTACGGCGGCAGCAGGCTCCCAAGCACCTCTCGTGGTGCCCGGCACCCCTCCGGTGCCAAGTATGCCTGCGCTCGCCTGCGCCAGCCGCGTGGCAGTCAGCTGTCAACCCGTTGAACCCGTTTGCCCTTTTTCTTTCATCACAGGAGAAGACCGATGCACAAATCATCTACGCTGTTAATTGCCCTGCTGCTGGCATTTGCCCTTGCGCTGGGCGGCTGCACGGCGGTGGCACCCGCCGCAACAACTGCGGGCGGCAGCACTGCCGGGGCGAGCGAACCCGCCAAGCTCAGTGTCATTCACTACTTCAGTGACACGCTCGGCAAGGAAGCCATGGGGAAGATCTTCACCGGCTTTAGCGCCGCCAATCCGGGGATCGAGGCCGTCGACAACTCCGCCGGCCACGAAGACTTCAAGACGCAGATCCTGGTGACGCTGGCCGGCGACAATCCGCCGGATGTCTTCTCCTACTGGGCCGGCGCGCGCACGCAGTTTGTCACCGACGGCGGCCGCCTGGCACCGATCGACGATTTCTGGAAGGCCAACGACCTGGACAACGTGATCCCGGCAGGCATCGCCGACGGCGCTTCCACCTACAACGGCAGCAAGTACCTGATCCCCATGGGCTATCACTATGTCGGCATGTTCTACAACCCCAAGGTGATGGCCGACGCCGGCATCACCACCATGCCCACGACGTGGGACGAGTTGATGGCGGCCGCCGAAACACTCAAGGCTGCCGGCGTCAAGCCCTTTGCCCTTGGCTCCAAGAACCGCTGGCCCGCCCAGTTCTGGTTCGACTACCTGCTGCTGCGCACCGCCGGCCCCGAATACCGCGCCAAGCTGATGGCCGGCGAAGCCTCCTACACGGACCCGGAAGTCATGGCGGTCATGGAACAGTGGAAGACGCTGGTGGACAACGGCTACTTTGTCGACAACGCCAACGCCTATGACTGGACCGATGCTGCGGACCAGGTCGCCAAGGGCGAGGCAGCCATGACGCTAATGGGCACCTGGATCACCGGCTACTGGAACGGCAACAACCTCAAGCCGGGCGAGAACTATGATTTCTTCCCCTTCCCGGCCATCAAGGACGGCGTGCCGAACGCGGCATTGGGCCCGGTGGACGGCTTTGTCATGACGGCGGCCTCCAAGCACAAGCCCGAGTCCGAGAAGCTGCTGCTCTACCTGCTCGACCCGCAGGTGCAGGCCGACTGGGCCCAGGCCCAAGGCGCGCTGGCCCCCTCCAAGAAAGTCGATGCCTCCATCTACAACCCGGTCATGAGCAAGGCCAACCAGCAGGTGGCGGATGCCGAGGTCTTTGCCTTTAACTACGACCTGGCCACGACACCGCCGATGGCCGAGGGTGGCTTGAACATGTTCGCCCAGTTCATGAACGACCCGTCCAAGTATGCCGACTACCTGGCCGAGACCGAAGGCGTCGCCAAGGAAGTGTTCAAGAAGTAAGTGTGAGTTACATGCGGCGGGTGGGCTTCCGGCCCACCTGCCGCATGTTGCATCGGCACTCCGTAGTTGCCTGCGTAGTGACTGTACTCGCATCGCTAGGAAGGAGTACGGCTGATGGCTCGGTCGCGCCGCTTGTGGGCAGCGCTCTTTCTTGCGCCGCCTATGGCCCTATATCTCGTCATCGTGGTGGCGCCGCTGCTCGTCTCCTTCTACTACAGCCTCACCGACTGGAACGGTTTCAACCCCGAGTACAATTTCGTCGGCTTCGAAAACTTCCTCAAGATCACGCGCGACCCGCTGTTCGCCAATGCGATCTGGAACACGGTCATCTGGATGGCGGCCGCCATCCTGCTGCCGTCGCTGGGCGGTCTGGTTATCGCCCTGGCGCTCAACGGGCGCGGCTTCGCCGGCAACTTCTACAAGTCGCTATTCTACCTGCCGATCTGCCTGTCGCTTGTCGTCATCGGCCAGGTGTGGATCTGGGTCTACCACCCCGACTGGGGGCTGCTCAACGTCGTGCTGAACCGGCTGGGCCTGGCCGCTTGGACGCACGCCTGGTTGGCCGAACCGGAAACCGCGTTGTATTCGGTCATCCTCGCCTGGTCGTGGCAGCAGACGGGACTGGCCATGGTCATTTTCCTGGCGGGACTGACGGCCGTGCCCAAGGAGTTGACCGAAGCGGCCGAGATCGACGGCGCCACCTACTGGCAGAGCCTGCGCCATGTCGTCATCCCCCTGCTGCTGCCGGCGACCGTCGTCGTCATGGCGCTCGCCATTATCAATTCGCTCAAAAGCTTTGACATCGTCTACGTAATGACCCAGGGCGGTCCGTTCCACTCGTCCGACACCCTGGCCATGTTTATGTATACGGAGTCGTTCAAGAAATATTACATGGGCTACGGCAGCGCGATCTCCGTCGTGCTGTTTGCCATTTCGCTTCTCATCATCGTCTTCTATTTCCGGCAGGTGCAGGTGGTGGACCGCCTTTATGACTGAGTCGTCAGCCCGATCACAGCCGCAGCCAGCCGCACAGCCGGCCGCGGCACGCAGCTCGCCGCTGGCTCATCTGTCGCGTGCTGACTGTCGTCGTGCTGCTCTATTCGCTGCCGGGTCTTGGCGTGCTCCTGACGTCCTTCAAGACGACCGAGGAGATCGCACGCGATGGGCTCTGGTCGCTGCCGGATACGCTGCGCTTTACCAACTACGTTGAAGCGTGGGTGGGCGGCAATGTCGTTACTTATGCGCGCAACTCGCTGCTTGTGACGATCCCTGCGACCATTGTATCGATTTCATGCGGTATCTTGACCGGCTACGTCTTCAGCAAGCTGCGCTTTCGGGGCTCAGATGCCCTGTTCGTCTTCGTCGTCGCCGGCATGTTCTATCCGCCCCAGATCGTGTTGATCCCATTGTTCCGGCTCTTCAACCTGGTCCATCTCTACGACACCCTGTGGCCGATGATCATCGTGCATTCAGCCTTTGGCATCCCGATCTGCACGCTGGTCATGCGCAACTTCTTTGCCACCGTGCCCTCGGCGATACGCGAGGCGGCGATCATCGACGGCGCCAACGAGTGGCACGTCCTCACCCGCGTCATGCTGCCGATCAGCCTGCCGGCCATCGCCGTGCTCGCCACGCTCCAGTTCACCTGGATCTGGAACGATTTTTTGTGGCCGATCATCTTCACCCAGTCCGACGACATGCGGACCATCATGGTCGGCCTGGCTTCGCTCAAGGGACAGTACAGCGTGGCGTACGGCGTGCAGGGGGCGATGGCGCTCATCGCCAGCATCCCGACGCTGCTCGTCTTTATCTTCTTCCAGCGCTATTTCATTCGCGGCCTGACGCTGGGCTCCGTTAAGGGGTAAGCAGCCAACGGCCGCTGGCAGGCATAAAAGAATGTGAGGGAAACCATGGACAAATTACGCGTCGGCATCATCGGCACAGGCCGTATCTCGGACCTGCATGCCATCGAATACCTTGCCAACCCGCGCACCGAGATCGTGGCCGTCGCCGACGCCGTGGTCGAGAACGCCCAGCGCCGCGGCAGGGCCTGGGGCGTGCGCGACGATCATATCTTTGGCAGCTACCATGACCTGCTGGCGCTGCCCGACGTCGACCTGGTCGAGATCCTGCTGCCGCACCACCTGCACTGCCAGGCGACGATCGATGCCGCCGCTGCCGGCAAGCACATCTCCGTGCAAAAACCGATGGCGCTGTCGACTGCACAGGCCGGCGAGATGATCGCCGCGGCCAAGGCCGCCGGTGTCTTCTTCAAGGTGTTTGAAAACTTTATCTTCTACCCGCCGGTCCAGCGGGCCAAGGCGCTGGTCGATGCCGGCGAGATCGGCGATCTGCTCTCCATCCGCATCAAGAGCAACGCCGCCACGAGCCCAAACGCCTGGGTCGTGCCTCCTGCTGCCCAGGCGTGGCGTTACGACCCTGCCCAGAACGGCGGCGGCCCGCTTGTCTTTGACGACGGCCACCACAAATTCGCCCTCGGCTGGCACTTTATGGGCCAGGCGGAAGAGGTGCACGCCTGGATCGGGGCCACCGAAGTCGCGCCGGGCGCTATCCTCGACTCACCCTCCATCGTCTCCTGGAAGTTCGCCAACGGCCGCATCGGCGCGCTTGAGGTCGTCTACTCGCCCGAGCTTGTCCTGGATACCCAGCACTATGCCCAGGACGACCGGGTCGAGCTTACCGGCACCAAGGGGGTTATCTGGATCACCCGCGGCCATGGCAAGATGATGGATGTGCCGCCGGTCGTGATGTACCGCGACCGGCGCACCTTTACCTACTCCGACATGCCGGTCGGCTGGGAGCACAGCTTTATCAACTCGACACGCCACATGATCGACGCCTTCTTTGCCGGCGAGCCCCCCTCCCTGACCGGCGAACAGGGACGCGCCGTGCTCGCCTTCACCCTCGCCGCCCAAGAATCAGCGCGCCTGGGCCGGCCGGTCAAGGTAACGGAGTGATGTCAAGAAACGTCCCGGGGACCTGCGAGGTCCCCGGGACATGAATAGAGAGGATTGCCCATGTCACTACAACTAAACGGCTCAGAAATCGTCGTCGAAATGCTCATCCGCGAGGGCGTGCCCTATGCCATCGGCATCCCCGGCCACGGCAACCTGCCGCTGATCGACGCCCTGCGCCGGCGCCAGGACAAGATCAAGGTCGTTATGCCCCGCCACGAGCAGGCCGCCGTGCACATGGCCGACGGCTATTTTCGCGCCAGCGGGCAGCCGGTGGCCGTCTACACCTCGATCGGCGCCGGCGCGGCCAACACCGCCCTCGGCCTGGCCACCGCCTACGTGGACTCGATCCCGCTGCTCGTCCTGATCGGCGAAACCCACACCCACATGCGCGGCGTCGGCGTGCTCCAGGAGATCGACCGCCAGTATTGGTCGGACCTGCCGCGTGTCTTCGACGCCGTCGTCAAGCGCAGCTGGCGGATCGACCAGCCGGGTCAGCTGCCGCGCGCAGTCAGCCAGGCGTTCAATACCATGCTTACCGGCCGCCCCGGTCCGGCGCTGATCACGCTGCCCATGGACGTCCAGGCGGCCGGTGTCGAACTCGGCAGCCTGCCCGAACCGGCGACCCGCCGCCCGCAGGGTGCGCCGGGAGGCGATCCCCAAGCGGTCCAGCGTGCCGCAGAGCTGCTGCGTCGGGGCACAGCGGCCGGTTATCCTGGCCGGCGGCGGCGTGCTGCTGGCCGGCGCCGAGCGCGAGCTGCTCCAGCTGGCCGAGCACCTGGGCGCCGCCGTCGTCACCACCATGCAGGGCAAAAGCGCCTTCCCCGAAACCCACCCGCTCTATGGCTGGCACATGGGCAGCAACGGCACCACCTGCGGCAACCACCTGACCGCGCACGCCGACGTGCTGCTGGCGGTAGGGGTGCGCTTTGCCGACAAGGCCACGTCCTCCTATCGCCCCGGCTATTCGTTCAGCATCCCGCCCACCAGGCTGATCCACGTCGACATCGATCCCTTTGAAATCGGCAAGAACTACCCGGCTGAGGTCGGTATCAGCGGCGACGCCCGTGCCGTGCTGCGCGACCTGCTGCGGGTGGTGGCCGAGACCACGCCACCGCGTGCCTGGCAGGCAGCGCCCTACACAGCTGAGATCGAGCAGGAAGTGGCGGCACTGGCTCGCCAGCTTCCGAGACCTGGCGAAATCCGAGCAGTCGCCGCCGACGATGGGCCGCGTGATCGCCGATGTGCGCCGCGTGCTGCCCGAGCACGGGCTTGTCTTCACCTCGGCCGGCAACATCCAGGCCCAGGTCTTCCAGGAGATGGCCTTTTCGCTGCCGCGGACCTACATCTCGGCCGGCGGTTTCAGCACCATGGGCTGGTCCTACCCCGCCGCCCTCGGCGCCAAGCTCGCCCGGCCGGACACGCCGGTCGTAGCCTTGGTCGGTGACGGCGACTTCCTGATGAACGTCCAGGAACTGGCCACCGCCGTACAGTACGATATTCCCGTGGTTGCGGTAGTATTTAACAACCAGGGCTGGCAGGCCATCCGCGACCTGCAGACCCTGGCCTTTGGCGAGGGCGCCGAGTATGGCGTCATGTTTGAACAGGACGACCGCCCCATCTCCCCGCACATCGCCGACATTGCCAAGGCGTTTGGTGCGCTCAGCCGGCGCGTGACTGCCACCGAGGATGTGGCAGGCGCGCTGGAAGAGGCGCTGGCAGCAGGCAGGCCGGCGGTCGTGGAGGTGATGATCGACACGCAGCTTGGCACGTCGGGCGGCCAGGCCCCGGGCTGGTGGGATGTCCCCGTACCGACTTATTTGACGGAGCGCCGCGCCGCCTACGAGCGTGAGCGCAGCGAAGAGGTAATCTGACCATGAACTATCGCATGTATATCGACGGCCGCTGGGTGGATGCCCGCAATGGCGGCACGTGGCAGGTGATCGACCCGGCCACCGAAGAGGTGATTCAAGCCGTGCCGTTTGGCGATGCCGCCGACGCCGAGGCTGCCATCGCCGCCGCAGCCCAGGCACAGCCGAAGTGGGCCGCCATGACCGCCTACGAGCGCGGCGCCATCCTCCGCCGTGCGGCCGACCTGATCTACAGCCGCCTCGACGCCCTGGCGCCGATCATGACGCGGGAGTGCGGCAAGCCGTTGGCCGAAGCGCGCGGCGAGTGGACCGCCTGCGCCGACCTTTTCGACTGGTTTGCCGAAGAGGGCAAGCGCGCCTACGGTCGCATGATCCCCCCGCGGCGCAGCAACAAGCGGCTGCTTGCGCTGCCCATGCCCGTCGGCGTGGTAGCGACGATCACGGCGTGGAACTTCCCGGCCTACCTGCCGGCGCGCAAGTGGTCGGCCGCGCTGGCGGCCGGCTGCACGGTCGTCGGGCGGCCCAGCGAACTCACGCCCATGAGCGCCATGGCGCTGGTCAATGTGCTGGAAGAGGCAGGGCTGCCCCCCGGCGTGCTCAACCTCGTCAACGGCGCGCCGGGGCCCATGGGCGAGGCCATGCTGCGCTCGCCGCTGGTGGACAAGCTGAGCTTCACGGGCTCGCAGGCGGTCGGCAAGCTGCTGATGCGCAATGCGGCCGACGGCATCAAGAAGCTGGCGATGGAGCTGGGCGGCAGCGCGCCGGTGCTGGTCTTCCCCGACGTCGACGTGGAAGCGGTGGCCAAGGTGGCGGTCGCCGCCAAGTTCCGCAACAACGGCCAGGTCTGCATCTCGCCCAGTCGCTTCTACGTTCATCGCGCCGTCGCCGACGACTTTGTCGCGGCGAGCCGGTCGGTGATCGACGGGCTCGTCGTCGGGCCCGGGCTGGAGCCGCAGGTGACGACTGGGCCGCTGGTCACGGCAGCGCGCGCGAGCGCATGGCGGGGTTTGTCGCCGACGCCGTGGGCAAGGGCGCCGAGGTGCTCACGGGCGGTGCGCCGCCGGCCAACCTCGAGCGCGGCTTCTTCTATGCCCCGACGCTGCTGACGAATCTCTCCAGCGGCATGCGTGCCATGCAGGAAGAGACCTTTGGGCCGATCATGCTGCTCAACCAGTTTGACGAGGTCGACGAAGCGATCCGCCAGGCCAACTCGACTCCCTACGGCCTGGCCGCCTACGTGCTGACCAACGACATGCGCACGGCCGTCCGGGCCTACGAGGGGCTCAAGTTTGGCATCGTGGGCGTCAACGACATGACGCCGGCCACCGCCGAGGCACCCTTTGGCGGCGTCAAGCAGAGCGGCTTTGGCCGCGAGGGCGTCGGTGGAAGGGCTGCACGAGTACTTGGAGACGAAGTTCGTCTCGTTGGGAATCTAGCGCATCGCAGTTCGATTTAGGAAGTTGGGCAAGCAATGGCAGCTCAAGGTCTGGCAAACAACCTCACCGAATATGGGGACAAAGAATTTGCGCTCTACCTGCGCCGGTCGTTCGCAAAGGCCATGGGATTTGGCGACGAGGCGCTCGACAAGCCGATCGTGGGGATCATCAACACCTACAGCGAGCTGAACAACTGCCACCGCCATTTCCCGCAGCTGGTCGACGCCGTCAAGCGCGGCGTGTGGCAGGCGGGCGGGCTGCCGCTCGAGTTTCCCACCATCTCGCTGGGCGAGGTCTTCCTGGCGCCCACGAGCATGCTCTACCGCAACCTGATGTCAATGGACGCCGAGTCCATGATCCGGGCCCAGCCGCTCGACGCCGTCGTGCTGACCGGCGGCTGCGACAAGACGCTGCCCGCCCTGCTGATGGGCGCGGCCAGCGCCGGGCTGCCGGCCATCGTCGTCGCCGCCGGCCCCATGCTGACCAGCCAATACGAAGGCGAGCGGCTGGGCGCCTGCACCGACTGCCGCCGCTTCTGGGCGCGCTACCGGCGCAACGAGATCAGCCGCGAGCAGATCGACGAGGTCGAAGGCCAGCTGGCGCCGACGCCGGGCACCTGCAGCGTGATGGGCACGGCCAGCACGATGGCCTGCGTGATCGAGGGCGCTCGGCATGATGCTGCCGGGCGGAGCTGCGATCCCCGCCGTCTACGCCGACCGCATGCGCAACGCCGAAGAAAGCGGCCGCCAGGCGGTGCGGCTGATCGAACTGGGGCTCACCCCCGACAAGATCATGACCCCCGCCGCCTTCGAGAACGCCCTGCGCGTGCTGCAGGCGATCGGCGGCTCGACCAACGGCGTCATCCACCTGACGGCCATCGCCGGCCGGCTGGGCATCAAGCTGGAGCTTGACCGGCTCGACGAACTTGCGGCCACGCACCCCGATCCTCGTCGACCTCAAACCGACCGGCACGGGCTACATGGAGGACTTTCATCGCGCCGGCGGCATGCGTGTGCTGCTGCAGGAGATCAGGGACCTGCTGCACCTCGACGCGTTGACGGTAGCAGGGCAGACCTGGCGCGAGGTCCTTGGCGAGGACCTACATCTTCCCCAAGTGGCAGAACGTCATCCGCCCCGCTTCCGCGCCGCTGCAGGCCGAGGGCGGCCTCGTCGTCCTGCACGGCAACCTCGCCCCCGACGGCGCCGTCATCAAGCGTTCGGCCGCCACGCCGGCGCTCCTCAACAAGCGTGGGCGGGCGGTGGTCTTCACCTCGCTGGCGGACATGGCGGCGCGCATCGACAGCCCCGACCTGGACGTGACGCCCGACGACTTCCTCGTCCTGCAGAATGCCGGCCCCATTGGCGGGCCGGGCATGCCCGAAGCCGGGTATCTGCCGATCCCCAAGAAGCTTGCCACCGCCGGCGTAACCGACATGGTGCGCATCTCCGACGCCCGCATGAGCGGCACCGCCTTCGGCACCGTCGTCCTGCACGTCGCGCCCGAAGCCGCCAGTCGGCGGCCCGCTTGGCCCTCGTGCGTGACGGCGACATCGTCGAGCTCTCTGTCGACCGCCGCGAGCTTACGCTGCACGTCGACGACGCAGAGCTCGCCCGCCGCCGCGCCGCGCTCCCGCCGCCCCCCACCCGCTACCCCCGCGGCTACGAAGCCCTCTACATGCAGCACTGCCAGCAAGCCAATCTAGGCGCCGACTTCGACTTCCTCCGCCCAGCTCACCGGGCCTGACGTCCCCGGGACATTGCGCTTGTGCACAATTGGCGCGTTGGCCGGGGATCATGTATAGTATTACCGACCCTTTGCGCAGTTGTGCGTACACTTGAACATTATCCCAAGAGCTATTCATAGCGACCGCGCGTGCCCCCCTTTGCGCGTCGCACTATATCCATACACTCCAACCCTGTTGCAGGAGCTGAGGCATGAAGAAGATTCTCAACCAGGCGGCGGATTTTGTGCCCGAGATGCTCGACGGTCTGCTCAAGGCGCATCCGGACCAGCTTGCGTACGCAGGCGATGACGTGCACTGCATCGTGCGCGCCGACGCGCCGGTCGCAGGGCAAGGTCGCGCTGGCCACCGGCGGCGGCTCGGGCCACCTCCCCGTCTTCCTGGGCTACGTGGGCAAGGGCATGCTCGACGGCTGCGCCGTGGGCGACGTGTTCGCCTCGCCCAGCGCCGACCAGATGCTGGAAGTCACCAAGCGCATCCACGGCGGCAAGGGCGTGGTCTACATCTACGGCAACTACGGCGGCGACGTCATGAACTTCGACATGGCCGCCGAGATGGCCGTCGTTCGAAGACATCGAGGTGCGCACCGTGCTGGTCAAGGACGACGTGGCCTCGGCCCCGCCGGACGAAGCCGCACGCCGGCGCGGCGTGGCCGGCATGGTCTTCGCCTTTAAGATCGGCGGCGCCAAGGCCGACCAGGGCGGCTCGCTCGACGAGGTGGTGGCGGCGGCCGAGAAGGCGCTGGCCAACATCCGCACGATGGGCGTGGCGCTGTCGCCCTGCACCGTGCCCGCGCGCCGGCAAGCCGACCTTCACCATCGGCGAAGACGAGATGGAGATCGGCATGGGCATCCACGGCGAGCCGGGCATGAAGCGCGAGAAGCTGCAGACCGCCGACGAGATCACCGAGCGCATGACGACGGCGATCCTCGACGACCTGCAGCCCGCGGCCGGCGACCGGCTGGCGGTGATGGTCAACGGGCTGGGCGCCACCCCGCCCGAAGAGCTGTACATCATCTACCGCAAGGTGCACGCGATCCTCAGCGGGCCGGGGCATCAGCGTGCACCGCGCCTACGTCGGCGAGTATGCCACCTCGATGGAGATGGCCGGCGCGTCGCTCACGCTCTTCCGGCTGGACGACGAGCTGGCAGCCCTGCTCGACCACCCGGCGCACACGCCCTTCTTTATGCAGGTATAGCCTCATGAGCGCGATCTATGGCGAGCAGTCCGTGGTAGGGGCCGTGCGCCGCGCCGGCTGGGCCGTCGTCAACCACGAAGAGCAGTTGACGGCGCTCGACCAGGCCATGGGCGACGGCGACCTGGGCATCACCCTGAGCAAGATCGGCCAGGCCCTGATCGAGTACGCCGACAGCACGCCGGTGGACGGCGACCTGGGCAAGTGGCTGGGCAAGGCCGGGCATGGCCGCCAACAAGGCGGGATCGTCCTCGTTTGGCACCCTGCTGGCGACGGCGCTGATGCGCGGCGGCAAGGCCGTGACCGGCACCAATGAATGGTCCGACCAGGACCTGGCCGACCGTCTTCCAGGCCGCCGACGCCGGCGTGCAGGAGCGCGGGCAAGGCCCAGCTGGGCGACAAGACGGTGATCGACGCCATGCACCCGGCAGCGGTGGCCTTTGCCGCGGCGATCGCCGACAGGCAAGGCGGCCGAGGAAGCCGGTCAGGCCGCCCTGGCGGCGGCCACGGCCGGGCGTGACAGCGTCACCCCGCTGCGCAGCAAGATCGGCCGCGCCAGCTGGGTCGGCGAACGCACCGAGGGCCAGGTGGATCCGGGCTGCGAGGCGTTCGTCATTATTCTCGACGTGCTTGCGTCAGTGACCGTAGGTGAGCAAGAAGTCGGTATGTCGGGTTTGCCGGGTGCCGCCCAGGTGGGGGTTGGATGCTGGTCGGCAGCCGGCGGGCCTTCTACTAAGTCGTGTTCGTAACCAGTAAACAGGAGAATCGATTCATGAAGAAGATGTATCTGTTTGCATTGATCGTGCTGCTGATGGGCCTGATTGCAGGTTGCGCGGCACCCCCAGCGGCGGCGCCTGCAGCGCCGGCGGCAGGCGAAGCCACGGCAACCGCCGAGGCAGCAGCCGAAGCTGCGGCACCCGCTGCCGATACGGCCGCCAATGCCGACAAGGAGTTCGTGACCGTCGTCAAGATCGCCGGCATCAACTGGTTCAACCGCATGGAAGAGGGCGTCAAGAAGTTCGGCGAAGAGACCGGCGTCAAGGCCTCGCTTGTCGGTCCCGACCAGGCTGACGCCGCCCTGCAGATCCCGATGATCGAGGACCTGATCGCCCAGGGCGTGAATGCTCTGTGCGTCGTCCCGATGGACCCCGAGCAGCTCGATCCGGTGCTGCAAGAAGGCGATGGATGCCGGCATCACCGTCGTCACGCACGAGGCCTCCAACCAGAAGAACATGGACTACGACATCGAGGCCTTTGACAACGTCGGCTACGGCGCGCACCTGATGGACCACCTGGCCAAGATGATGGGCGAAGAAGGCGAATATGCCGTGTTCGTCGGCAGCCTGGGCTCCAAGACGCACAACGAGTGGGTCGACGGCGCCATTGCCCGCCAGCAGGAAGCCTACCCCAACATGAAGCTGGTCGGCGACAAGAACGAGACCTTTGACGACTCCAAGAAGGCCTACGAAAAGGCCAAGGAACTGCTCAAGGCCTATCCGAACATCAAGGGCTTCCAGGGCAGCGCCTCCACCGACGTGGCCGGCATCGGCCAGGCCATCGAAGAGGCCGGCCTCCAGGACAAGACCTTCGTCGTCGGCACCAGCCTGCCCTCGATCGCAGGCGACCTGCTCGAAACCGGCGCCGTGGACCTGATCAGCTTCTGGGATCCGGCCGTGGCCGGCGAAGCCTGCAACAAGATCGCCCTGATGAAGATCAACGGCGAGGAAGTTGGCGGCTGGCACCGACCTGGGTCTCCCGGGCTACGACAAGCTGACCGGCGACGGCAAGGTCCTCTACGGCCAGGCCTGGGTCGACGTGACCAACGAGAACAAGGACGAATACCCGTTCTAGTATGAATGGAGTGAGAGGGCAGCCCAGCGACCGCAGGATGCCGTCGCCTCTCACCGACTCACCAGGCGCCCCAGCAACTGCAGGTTGCTCGTCGCCCTCACCCCATCACTTCTATGCCCAACGAACTTCTGCAACTCAGCAACATCAGCAAGTCCTTCGGCGGCGTCAGAGCCTTGCAGGACGTGAGCCTGACCATCGAACACGGCAAGATCTACACGCTGGTGGGCGAGAACGGCTGCGGCAAATCGACGCTGATCAAGATCATTGCCGGCGTCTATACGGCGGACAGCGGCACGATCGCCATCGAGGGCAAGGAGCACACTGCCTACCGTCCGATCGACGCCATTCGCGCCGGCATCCAGGTCATCTACCAGGACTTTTCCCTCTTTCCCAACTTGAGTGTGGCGGAGAACATCGCGCTCAACGAGGAACTTGGCCGATGGGAAGCGGGTCGTAAACTGGCGCCAGGTGACGCAGCGTAGCGGCCGATGCGCTCGGGCAGATCGGCGTGCACATGAACCTCGATGCGCCGGTGGAAGAGATGGGGGTGGCCAACAAGCAGTTGATCGCCATCTCCAAGGCCCTGCGGCAGAACGCCCGCTGATCATCATGGACGAGCCGACCAGCGCGCTGACCGAGCGCGAGGTGCGGGCGCTGTTCGAGGTGATCCACCGTCTGCGCCAGAAGGGCATCGCCTTCCTGTTTGTCAGCCACAAGCTCAACGAGGTGCTGGAGATCTCCGAGCAGGTGATCGTCATGCGCAACGGCCGCAAGGTGAGCGAGGGCGCCGTCGGCGAGTACGACCAGAAGCGGCTCGTGCTCGAGATGACAGGCCACGAGATCGGCGAACGCAGCTTCAGCTTCACGCCGGCAGCCAACGCAGCCCCCGTGCTCCAGGTCGCTGGCTTAACGGCAAAGGGCGTCTTTGAAGACGTCTCCTTTGTGGTCTATCCCGGCGAGATCGTGGGCGTCACCGGGCTGCTTGGGCTCGGGTCGCACCGAAGTGGCGCTGGCGCTGTTCGGCATGCTGCCCACCACTGGCGGCAGCATTGCCATCGACGGCCAAGGCGTACGCATCCACACGATCCAGGATGCCATCGGTCACGGCATCGGCTACGTGCCGGAAGACCGCGTGACCGAGGGCCTCTTCCTGGAGCAGTCGATCGGCAAAAACATCGTCGTGCGCGTCATGGACCACCTGCGCAACAGCCTGCGCCTGACCGAACCCAAGCGGGTCAGCAGGCGAAATCGACGAGTGGGTCAAGGCCCTGCGCATCAAGACCAATGACCCGGGGCTGGCCGTACGCACGCTGTCGGGCGGCAACCAGCAGCGCGTCGTGCTGGCAAAGTGGCTGGCGTCCAAGCCCAAGCTGCTCGTGCTCAACGGCCCGACCATGGGCGTCGACGTCGGTTCCAAAAATGAGATCCACGAAATGATGCGGCAGTTGGCAGAGCAGGGCATGGGGCTGATCGTCATCTCTGACGACATTCCCGAGCTGCTGCAAACCTGCAACCGCATCTTGTTGATGCGGCGCGGCCGGATCGTCGAAGAGATCCTGCCGGCGCAGAGCAACGAAAACGAACTGGCTGCCAAGCTGGTTGAAGATTAAGCCAGTCTAGAGACAGGCTAGAGCAAAGGATATCAGCCGTGTGGCGTTCCCTCTTGCGTAAAAGTGAAACCTGGGTCGCGCTGACCATCATCGTGCTGTCGCTCATCATCGGCATTATCAATCCCGTCTTTTTTACGGTCGGCAATCTGTTTGATCTGCTGCGGTCGGCGACGGTGATGGGCATTTTTGCCATGGGCGTCTTGATCGTCATCATCTCCGGCGGCATCGACGTGTCGTTCACCGCCATCGCCATTTTTGCGATGTACTCGACGGTGCGGCTGCTCAACGCCTACATGCCGGATGCGCCGCTTTGGATTGCGTTCGTGATCTCGGCGATGATCGGTCTCGGACTGGGCATGATCAACGCCTTCTTTATTTCCCGCTTCAAGCTGCCGACGTTGATCGTCACGCTTGCCACGTTGAGCATGTACCGCGGGCTGCTGCTCTTTGCCATCGGCAACAAGATCATCCGGGATCTGCCGCCCAGCATGACCGGATTTTCGCGCGCCAGCGTCATGGAAGTGCCGATGGAATCTGGCGGCGTCTCCAAGCTGCACCCGGCCATCTTCTTGACCATTGCCGTGGCAATCCTGGTGTTCCTGCTGCTGCGCTACACGATGTTGGGGCGCGGCATTTACGCCCTGGGTGGGGCACGCGAAGCGGCCGAGCGCGCCGGCTTTAATGTCAGCCGCATCCAGTACTTTATCTACGGCTTTGTGGGCCTGCTGTCCGGCATCGCCGGCATGACCTACGGCGCCACTGAACCGGCAGGCCAACCCGCAGGACATCGTCGGCACCGAGTTGGACGTGATCGCCGCCGTCGTGTTGGGCGGCGCATCGCTTACGGGCGGGCGAGGATCGGTGATCGGCGCCATCCTGGGCGTAACGCTGGTCACCATTATGAGCAACAGCCTGGTCCTGATCGGTGTGCCGTCCGAATGGCGGCGCGTCGTCACCGGCGCAATCATCATTATCGGTACCGGGATACCGGCCATCCAGGCCCAGCGCAACGCGCGGCGGATCGGCCTGGCAGGCAACCAGTAGCGGGAAGAACCCATGCAACAGACCAATGTGACCAAACGCCGTCCCGTGTGGGAACGCATCGTCGGCAGCGACAGCCCGATTCTGCGGCTGCTGGTGATCGCAATCCTGATCTTTGTCGCCTTCAGCATTCTGCTGCCGGACAAGTTTCCGACCATACGCAACCTGCAGTCGATGGCAGTGCAGTTCCCCGAGTACGGCATCCTGGCGCTGGCGATCATGGTGACCATGATCACTGGCGGCATCGACCTCTCGATCGTGAGCACCGCCAACCTGTCAGCCATCCTCGTCGCGATGACGCTGCTGCGGCTGACCGGCGGTGATCCCAATGCACCGCCTACGGTCCTGGCCATCGTGGCAGGGGTCGTCGTAGCCCTGATCGTCGGATCGCTCTGTGGCATCTTTAACGGCTTTCTCGTCGCCCGCATCGGCATTCCACCAATCCTGGCCACGTTGGGCACGTTGTCGCTGTACCAAGGCTTTTCGTATGTGATCAGCGGCGGGCCTGCAATTCTGACAATGCAGCTTGAGTTCCTCGGCAGCGGCAACCTGTTTGGTGTCCCGCTTCCTGTTATCCTGTTCGCGATCCTGGCGGTGATCTTCGCCATCATCCTGACGCGTACGACCTTTGGCTTCCAAGTATACATGTATGGCACCAACGCCCGTGCGGCGAAGTTCTCCGGCATCAACAGCAACAGCGTGTTGATCCGCACCTACTGGCTGGCCGGCGCAACGGCGGCGATTGCCGGCATCGTCTTCCTGGCCCGCACCAACTCCGCCAAGGCCGACTACGGCGAGTCGTTTGTGCTGATGACGGTGCTGATCTCCATCCTGGGCGGCGTTAGCTATAACGGCGGTTTTGGCACGATCTCGGGCGTGGTGCTGGCCGTACTGTGCCTGCAGTTCCTCTCCACCGGTCTGAACATGCTCACGCTGGAGCTGTCCGGATCCAGCGGCAGCCAGTTCTTCCGCCAGTTCGCCTGGGGCGCGCTGCTGCTGCTGGTCATGGTGGCGAACTACTACAGCGAGCAGCGCAAGCTAAAACGCAAGACGGAATAAGCAGCCTACGATTAATGTGGGGTTGCCCGCAATCCACAAACTATTAGAGAGGGAATTATGCAGAAGATAGCGTATCTCGGCATCGGTATCATGGGCCGCGGCATGGTCGGCAACCTGCTTAAGGCAGGCTACCCCGTGACGGTCTGGAACCGCACACCAGAGCGAGCCGCACCACTGGTAGAACAAGGCGCCACGCAGGCGGCGACACCCGCCGAAGCCGTGCGCGACGCGGACGTCATCATGTACTGCCTCAGCGACGACAAGGCCGTCATGGCCCTCGTCTGGGGCCCGGACGGCGTCCTGAACGGCGTCCATGCGGGCCAGATCGTGGTGGACATGACGACCGTACACCCCGACACCAGCCGCCGCGAACATGCTGCCTACGCCGCCAAGGGCGTCGAATTCCTGGATGCGCCCGTGTTTGGCTCCAAGGGCGAAGCGGCCAACGCCGGTCTTTGGATCGTCGTCGGCGGCAAGCACGAGGTGTACGAGCAGGTCAAGCCCATCCTGGCAACAGCTCAGCGAAACGACGCACTACATGGGCGAAAATGCCATGGGTTCGTCGATGAAGCTCGTCGGCAACCTCGTGGTGGCCTTCCAACTCGAGGCGATCGGCGAAGCCATGATCCTGGCCACCAAGGCGGGCCTGGACCCCCAGGATGTGCTGGGCGTCCTTCACGTCACCGACTTCAAGTCGCCGATCTTTGACGGCGTCGGCGGGGCGCTCGTCAAGCGCGATTTCGACACCTCGTTTGCGCTCAAGCTGATGCTCAAGGACGCCAACCTGATCGCCAAGTTCGCCGAAGACCTGCGCTCGCCGATTCCGGCGCTGGCAGTCATCCGCGAGAACATCAAGGCAGGCGTCAACAAGGGCTGGGGCGAAGAAAACGCCTCCGCCTTCATCAAGCACCTGGAAGAGTCTGCCGGCGTGCAGATTTAGCCCACCGACGGCAATGTCCCGGGGACGTTGCGAACGCTTGCGTTCGTAGACGTCCCTGGGACATGTGCCTGACGACGTCCCCGGAACATTTACCCCCTATCAAGGAGCAACACCATGCCCTACTACAAAAAGATCACCGGCGCACGCTGCTATCTTTCCCCACTGAGCCACGAAGATGCCGCGGCCCACACTGCATGGGAGAACGACCTCAGTGTAGGGATCCCCTTGGGCGACGAAGCCTATACGCCAACCTCGCTGGAGCGGATGCACGAGCAGATCGAGAGTGCGCTGCGCAACCAGTCGCATGTCTTCAGCATCGTAGCGCTGGATAGCGAGCAGACAATCGGACGCTGCATGCTCACCAACCTCGATGCCATCAACCGGTCGGCGATGCTGGGCATCATGATCGGCCCGGAGTTCCAGAACCAGGGCTATGGCCAGGAGGCAATCCGCCTGCTGCTCGACTACGCCTTTAACCTGCTCAACCTCAACAGCGTCATGCTCGGCACCTATTCGTTCAACCATCGTGCGATCGCCGCCTACAAAAAGGTCGGCTTCAAAGAAATCGGCCGCCGCCGCCAGGCGCGCATTATTGCCGGCAAGGCGTATGATGGCATATTTATGGATATTTTGGCCGAAGAATTCTCCGGCAGCGTGATTGCGCCGTTGATAGAGTAGCACGTCGCATACACCATCTATCACGTTGGCGACGCGACCCGCTTATCGCTTGTATTTTTTGCGTTCGGACAAAACTAGACAATTCAATCGCCATGTGCTATACTGACAATTCGTCTATAATTACTGCTAAGGAACATGGTGACTGCTAGAATGTGGAACTGAGACCCTCTTTGATTGCGTACGATCTGCAAATGCCGGCTGCGCACAAGGCCTCAAGGGCTGCGTGAAGAGTTCGCCGGATGTAGCCTGGCAGTACGCGCGCAATCGTCCAACGCTGCCGGTGCAGTCGACGCTGCCGGTATAGCCGGCAGGCTGTCGAGAAACGATTCGTCGTTGGACGGCCGCCCGTTAAGACGCCAATTTCTCAGTTACACGAGTCACTATGAGTAATCCACAATCTTTCGATTCCAAGATCAACAATAATTCTATTGCCAATGGCGCCAACAGTGCCGGCGACGGTGAGCGCAGCCGCCGTACGGTCGTGCGCGATACGCATGGCATGGTCTCCACGGCCCCGCCGGCGGAGATCGCCGTACTGGTGGGCGTCGATATCGATATCATGCCTTCGCTGCTGCCGCTTGAGGACTCGCTGGACGAGCTGGCGCTGCTGGCCAAGACGGCAGATCTGCAAGTGGCGGGCCGGATCACGCAGCGGCTTGAAGCGCCCACATCCGGCCACGCTGATCGGCTCGGGCAAGCTCGAAGAGCTCAAGCTGCTGGTCATCGAGCTGGGCGCCAATGTCGTCATCTTTGACGACGAACTCTCGCCCCGCCAACAGCGCGAGCTGGAAAAGGTGCTGGGCGAGGAGATCAAGGTCATCGACCGCACGGCGCTGATCCTCGATATCTTTGCCAGCCATGCCCGCACACGCGAAGGCGCGGTGCAGGTTGAGCTGGCGCAGTACGAGTACCGGCTGCCGCGGCTGACCCGCGCCTGGACGCACCTTGCGCGCCAGGCCGGCGGTCGCGCCGGCGGCGCCTCGGGTGGGGTCGGCGTCCGTGGCCCCGGTGAAACACAGCTTGGAATCCGACCGCCGCGAGATCGGACGGCGCATCGCCTTCCTCAAGCGGCAGCTGGAGGACATCGCCAAGCACCGCGACCAGCACCGGGCTCAGCGCCGCGAGCTGGCTGCGCCGGTGGTCGCCGTCGTCGGCTATACCAACGCCGGCAAGAGCACGCTGCTCAACGCCATCGCCCGGGCCGACGTGCTGGCCGAGGACAAGCTCTTCGCCACGCTCGACCCGACGACACGGCGCGTGGAGCTGCCCAGCGACCGCATGGCCCTCTTCTCGGACACGGTCGGCTTCATCCAGAAGCTGCCGACGCAGCTCGTGGCGGCCTTCCGTTCGACGCTCGAAGAGGTGACCGAGGCCGACCTGCTGCTGCACGTGGTAGACCTGTCGCATCCCAACATGGAGGAACAGGTCGCCGCCGTCGAGGAAGTGCTCGACGAACTGGGCGCCGGCAACAAGCCGGTGGTGGTGGCCCTCAACAAGATCGACCGCTTCGACTTGTCCGACCCGCTCGCAGGCGGAGCACGTGGCCGCGCTGCAGGCCGAACATCCGCACTCGGTGGCCATCAGTGCGCTGACCGGGCAGGGAATCGACGACCTGCTGCAGGCGATCGACAAGGCACTCAAGCATCACATGGCGGCCGTCGACGTCCTGATCCCCTACGAGCGCGGCGAACTGGTGTCGCTGATGCACGAGCACGGCGTGGTCGAGCATGAGGAGCACACCGAGCACGGCACCCACCTCCAGGGCCGCCTGCCGGTCGAACTCGCCGGCCGCTTCGCCCGCTACTGGGTGCAGGAAACAGTCAGAGTAGAGCAAGCTCACCATGTCCCCGGGACGTGCGAACGTCCCCGGGACATTCCGCTCCCGTCCCCGGGACATTTCCTTACGCCCCGTCCTCCTGCCGCGTGTAGCCCCAGTCCCTGCCGGTCGAACTCCTCTGCCTCTTCGCGCAGATCGGTGCGCCGGAATTCCTGCTGAATCTGGCGGTGCAGCCGCTCCTGGTATTTCCTCACCTCCGCCTGCTGCGAAGGGTTGACGGTCTGCTCCAGGTCGTCGAGGAGCGCGCCGAGGCGGCGCATCACCTGCACCGAGCTGGCCCCATAGTACATGATCTCCAGCAGCGCCAGGTCCAGAAAGTCCTCCCAGGTAGGGCTCGGGATAACGCAGACGCAGCACACCTGTAGTGTCGGCAACGCGGCCAACATCAAGCCGGCATCGGCCCAGGCGTCGCAGCAGGTCGTCGATCTGGTTGAGCGCCTGCACCGCCGTCGTCGGGTCGTTGACCGCCGGCGAGAGTGCCCGAATGGCAATGTCGACCAGCAGGCGAATCGGATACTTTGGATCCTGCAGGGCTATGCGCTCCTGGCTGAGGACGATGCCCGCCAGTACTGCGCGCGGATCCAGCTTCTTCGGGCCGCCGTAGACACGGGCAATCGGCAGGCCATCGGCGACCAGATCGCCGACGGCATATTCTACCTGGATCAGGGCTCCGGCCTTGGCAGCCGCTCGCACCAGGTGTGGCACATCGAGGGCAGCGACCACACGCGGGGGCCCATGGTAGATGATCTCCTGGGCCGGATCTACCCCTTCGGCCCGATCTTCGGGCTCCTTGAGTGCCACCATGCGGTCGGCAGGCGCATACATGGCCCCGATCACCTGGCGGCCGCTGTCGCCAACCTTGTAGAGCACATTTGAGATATAGAGCTGGCCGACGCGCTCGATCAAAGCGATGAGCAGCAGAATGCTCGCGAGCAGCCAAACCAGCGCAATCAGCGTTGTCAGGTAAGGCACACGCCCTGAATGGCCGACATCCACGGCAGCCAGCGCCATCAAGGCAAAGATAAAGGTGCCGGTAAATACGCCCAGCGCATGGCGCATGATCGGATCATGGACGAGCCAGCTGCACCAGGCGCGGCGAATAGGAACTGCCGGCCACCTGGACGCTGACCAGCACCATCGAAAAGACAATGCCGGTCAGCGCCATCATACCGGATGCGATCGACGAGAGGATCGCCGTCTCGCTGTTGATGCTGACGGTCTGCCAGTGGCCGGGAATAAACTGGCGGTCGATGCGCGGCAGCAACCAGCCGAGCAGGATGGCGGCGACTACGTACATGAACGGCAGCACCCAGTAGTGCACCGGGCGCGGCAGCAGCCTGCGTGGATGGGCGAATGGGTTCACCGTGCGGACCTAGCTACTCTGACGCCCCAAAGGCGGCCTTGAGTTTCTCTTCGTCTTCCGCCGACAGGTTGGTGCGGAGCACAGTGGGACGGAACTTCTGCAGTTCGGGCAGCACGCGGTCCTCAGTCATCCGTTCAACCAGCAGGAACAGCGCCGAGTGGCCGGGCTCGACGGTCGTCCCCACTTCCTTGATAAACTTGTCGTCGATGCCGATGTCGGAGAAACGCCCGGCAATCGCCCCCGAGATCGCCCCAATGGCCAGGCCCAGCCACGGCACCAGGAAGATCAGCCCGATCAGCATGCCCCAGAAAGCCCCACCCAGGGCGCCGGCGCCAACCAGGTCCACGGCTTGCTTGACCTTCACCTTGCCGTCGGCCTTGCGCACCACCGTTGCGGCATCGGTTAGCTTTATCAGACTCCTGCTTCTGCAGGTGACTCAGCACGCCCAAGGCTTCCTTTGCTCCGCCCTCAGTACTAAAAGCCAGTACGATCATCTCAGTCATGGCTTGCTCCTCTTATTATGTCCATCTAGCTTCAAAACGCTCGATGCGGGCGCGAATGTATCTGGCATAGGGATCGGCAACCGGACGCTGCTGCTTGACGAGCGCCATCGCATTCTTCGACGAATACCCCTGGGCAATCAAGATACAGCAAGCCAAGGCAACGCTGCGATGCCGCCCGTACGCGCAGTGTACAACTACCTTCTTGCCATCCTGTATCACCGGCACCGCCATCTCCACACCCGTCCACAGCAGCAGCATCGGCAGCGGCGTCAGGGGAGTATCCATGCAGGGTAAGTGGTGCCACACTTCGGCGGCAGCACGCACGATAGGATCGGGCGGCCGCATGCGAATGGAAAGCATCAGGTGTGTCGGCAGTTCGCGCAGGTACTCGGCGTCTGCGGCTGTTGGATGGGCTGCGATGTATAGCGTGTCGGTGATGAGCGAGATGTCTAGTGGCATGAATGGAGTCAGCTGGATTTCTGGGCAAGGACGGCATAGAATCCGGCATGCTCGTCATCGACATGGCCAAGCAAAGAGGGATAGATGGTGATACCCGCAAAGCCGGCGTCGCCGAGCAGGTGGGCGAGTTCGTCTTCCTCAAAGGCGCGTGTGGTCATGGCATGCTGGACAAGCGCGCCGGTCCCCGCATCGACGATGGTGTAGCGCTCGACTGCGATACTCTGTTCGCTGTCCCAGGCATTGTCCTGCAGGACGATGTGCGGACGGTCGGACCACAGCCCTGCCTGCGCGGCATACCAGCTGGGCCTGGGCGTACCAAGTGCGTGTATAGATGCAAAGGTGGATGGCTCCAGCAGCAGAAAGCCGCCGGCACGCAGGGCGCTATGTGCCTTGCGCAGAATTGCCTGTGCATCGCCGAGGCGAAAGGTGTTGAATTCACCGTACAGCAGCTGTGCCAGGTCGTAGGGGAGGTCAGATGGTCCCGAATACTCTGCCGTGCGCAGGTCGTCCAGCCGGTACTGAACTGCCAGGCCGGCAGTTTCGGCAGTCGCGCGTGCATAAGCGATCGATGCAGGGGAGAAGTCAATCCCAGTACCACGGTGCCCTAATTGCGCAAGCCGATTCAGGTAAAGGCCGGGGCCGCAGCCGAGATCGAGAATTCGCGCCGGCCGGCCGCCCAAAACGTGCTGATGGATCCACGCCACATGCTGGTCGATGAGTCCAAAACGGCGGCTGGCGGCATTGTGCGCCTGGCTTAGGTGCTCCGCCAGCATTCGCTGCGAGAAACCCGGTTCATTCCATGGGATCTTCTCACCGTCGATCCAGGGCTGAGGCGGTTGGCGATTGACGACGTCGATGAAGGTCATGGGCGCACAGTTCATGGCTATATTGTACATCCCCCGTTAAGCGTCTACAACCCTGCTGTGCGCTACGACACAGCGCCGCGCCGTAAAAGCACCGATAATCTGCACTGAATCGAAGCTAAATTATTGCAACCCAGATCAGAGCAGACCAAGGAGACGGCGATGCAGCGCCAGGCAGCGATCCAGGCAATGGTAATACAGGTAGGTCTTGCGCTGGCACTGCTGCTGGGCACGGCGACACAGGCGCTGGCGCAGGCTGGGCCTCGGCAGGACGCAGGGGTAGTCGCACAAAGCGCAGCCGCCGTCGACCCCAATGGCAGCTCCGTTGACGATGTCCTGGAGGAACTGCGCGGCGACACGACCGCAGGCGGCTCGGCCACGAGTGCCGACCCGGCGCAGCTGGCGGAGACGGACGCCGCCGAAGTTGACGCCGACAGCACCCGGAGCGGCCCGCAGGTAGACGAAAACGGCGAGCGCGGCGTACCGTTTGTGGGCGACCGCCTGCTGTTTCTGCCTGCCGTCAAGACGGACGGTATCGCTAGCACGCGCATGACTTCGGAATCCGCCGCTGCCGCCGCCGCCGGCACCCCGTCCGGCCAGAGCCTGCTGGGCGACTTCAACGGCGACGGCTATGACGACCTGGTCGTAGGCGTGCCCTACGAAGACGTAGTAACTGGCGGCATTGACAACTTCGACGCCGGCGCCGTCACCGTGATCTACGGTTCGGCCTCCGGTCTGACCGCCGCCGGCAACCAGGTCTGGACGCAGGGCACGGCGGGCATGCTGGACGTTGTCGAACCAGGCGACGCCTTTGGCTGCGCCCTGGCCGTAGGCGACTTCAACGGCGACGGCAGCGACGACCTGGCCATCGGCATACCACATGAGGGTTTCGGCGGGCTGGCTGCGGCCGGCGCCGTGCAGGTCATCTACGGCTCGGCTGCGGGACTGACCGCTGCGGGCACCCAGATTTGGACGCAGGACAGCGAAGGCCTGTTGGAAGTGGCGGAGAACGGCGACCGCTTTGGCGCAGCGCTGGCCGCAGGTGATTTTAACGGCGACGGCCATGCTGACCTCGCCATCGGCGCACCCAACGAGGATATCGCCGGACGAATCGACGCCGGTGTGGTCCAAGTCATGTATGGCTCACTGGCAGGGCTGGGGACAAGTGACATTAACGGCAATCAGCAGTGGCATCAGAGCGTAGCGGGCATCGCCGACCTGGCAGAGACAGCCGACCAGTTCGGCAGTACTCTTGCCGTCGGGGACTTTGATGCCGATGGCAAGGACGACCTTGCCGTCGGCGTGCCCTACGAAGACGTCGGCGCCACAGTGGATGGGGGCGTGGTGCATGTCATTCGCAGCGGAGCCGCCGGCCTGACTGCAACCGGCAGCCGGCTGTTTTCCGCAGATACGGCGGGGATCACCGGTGGGGCCGCAGCCGGGGACGGCTTTGGCTGGGCAATGGCAGCGGGCGACTTCGACGGCAGCGGTGTCCAAGACCTGGCGATCGGCATCCCGTATAGAGACATCGCCAGCGCCGGCGGGATTGTGGTAAATGCCGGCGCGGTGCAGTTATTCTTCGGTGCTGCGGGCGTCGGCCTCGATGATGCTTCGAGCGTGCTGTGGTCACAGGGCAGCACCGGCAGCGTGGATGCCACCGAGACGGGCGACACCTTCGGCTACGCGCTAGCCGCCGGGCACATCGACGGCAGTGGACCCATCGACCTGGCCATCGGCGTGCCGAATGAGGACGTTGGCCCCGCAAGCAGTGCCGTGAGCAATGCCGGTGCGGTCCATGTCGTCTATGGCCCGCTGGGGGCCGCCGGCAGCGAGCTGTGGACCCAGGACAGCGCAGGGGTGCTGGATGCCGCCGAAGCCGGCGACCTCTTTGGGCTCACGGTCGCCACGGGAGATTTCGACGGCAACGGTCAGGATGACTTGGTGGCAGGCGTTCCCCTTGAGGACCTGGGCGGCATCGGAGACATGGGCGCTGTAAACATACTCTCCGGGCCACTGCTATTAGGGAGCAGCCATCAGAGTGTGCAGCAGTTCTGGTCACAGGACAGCGCCGGCATCTTAGGTGTGGGTGAGGCAGGCGATTGGTTTGGGCTGGTAAACCAGTAGGCGCATTTCAGGTCAGGTGCGGTTGTGGGCTGCCGGCAATGCGGACGAGGTCGAGCTCCGTGCTTGGGGTGATGTCGGCCTTGAGCACACGCTCGATCAGATCGAGCGACTGCCGGCGGTAGGTTTCGCTCTCGGCGGCGCAGCAGTCGGCGGGGACGATGACCTCAAGCTCGCGCAGGTAGGCGTCGTTGGCGGTAAAGAGCACGCACATGTCGGCCGCCATCCCGGTCAGAATCAGCTTGCGGACCTTGAGGTACTTCAGCAGCAGGTCGAGGCTCGTCTGGTAGAAGGCCGAATGGCGAGGCTTGATTACGAAGTAATCGTCTTGCGGCGGGCCGCAGCATCGCCGTGGTCTCACGCCCGGGCACGCCGGGCCGCATGCAGTATTCGACGATCGTCTGAAAGTCAGATCGCCAGTGGCCAAAGTTGTCGTTGACGTAAATCACCGGAATGTTGGCCTGGTAAGCGCGCTGCTTGAGTTCGGCGATCGCCTGTGCCATCGGGCGCGCCTGCACCAGCAGTTCCTCGCCGCCGTCAAACGCCAGGTCGTTGATGACGTCGATCAGCAGCAGGGCGACGTCGGTGCTCGGCGTGGCGGGACGCATACCCCCATGATTCTCAGGGTGATTCTCAGTTTGTGATTGGGCCATCAGTGGTGTCCTCTCCCTTACTTTCCGTGCCAGCATACGGGCAACCAGGGACTCTAGGCCATTGCACCTGATACAGATGGGGGACATATTGTTACCAAGGGTTGTATCTCCATGCATAGCAGGCACGTTTGGTCTGGGTGTAGTCTAAAGGCCAGACAGCGGTGCGGAAACGCACTCGCGCTCATGCCTAGGAGGGCTCGAGATGACACTACTTGGTTTTATCGTTCTGCTGATCATTGCGGCGATTGCAGGCGCACTCGGGCAGGCGATCTCCGGCTATTCGCTGGGTGGGTTTTTGGTGTCGATCGTGGTGGGCTTGATCGGGGCGTTGATCGGTTGGTGGCTCGCCGGCGCGCTGGGCCTGCCCGAACTCTTCGTCGTCAACGTCGACGGGCAGCCGTTTCCGGTCGTGTGGGCGATTATCGGCTCAGCATTATTTGCCCTGATCGTAGGGCTCCTCAGCCGCCGCCGCGTACGCGCGTATTAACGTGAACTAACCTGTGTTGCCTGCCCACCGCGGCAGGTGACGTTGCCTATCGTAACAAACAGCCGGGTGACAATGGCGTCAACCCGGCTGTTTGTTATCTATGACACTAGGCCAGCCAGGACTTGACCATGGCCAGGTCCGGCGACGACGTCGTCGTTGGGGCTGTAATCATCCGGTTCGTGCTCGATGCTGATGCCGCCTGTGTAGCCCAGGTCAACCAGCGTGCGCACGCAGGCCTCGATCGGCACACAGCCGCGTCCATAGCGGCAGGTATCGTGCGAACCGGGAGCAAGCACGTCCTTCAGGTGGACGTGAAACAGGCGTGGGGCCAGTTCGCGCAAGTGCTGCCACGGCGTCGTAGTTGTGCGTGCCAAACCAGCCCGTGTCGACGCAAAAGCCGATCACATCCTCGTTGCCCTGGCCGATCTTGGCGTACATCTCGGCAGTATTGCGCTCTGGATGATTCTCATAGCCGAGACGCACACCATGTTCGCGTGCGATGGCCGCAAGTGTGTCATGCTGCCCATCAAGCAGGCCGGTGCTGCCGCCCAAGATTGTGACGCCCATGGCCTGGCTCAGCCGGCAGGCAGTGGCGAACTCCTCAGGCGTCCCGCCAAACCAGCCGGCGAGGCTGGAGACGCTCAGGTTGGCGCTCGGCCAGTGCCCGCTTGGCAATGGCGACGTGCTCGTCGGTGGCCCAACGCCAGTTGAGATGGCCGAGCCAGAGATCGATGGCGTCAAACCCCAGCGACTTGATCTCGGCCACGAGGCCGCCAAAACGTTCGGCATAGGTATCGATCGGGGCGAACCAGGCATTGGTGGCGTCGTCCCCTTCCATCCAGCCCTTGGTCATGTGGTAGCCAAGCTCGCGCGCGACGTAGTTGGCCGTCATAAACGATATCGTATTCATTGCTCAACTCCCTCTTTCAGATCGAATCAGATTGAATTTTGTGCCACCTGCCGGTCATCGTCAAGGGCATGCCGCACGTGGCCGCGCGCCGCATCCAAACGTGCACGGGCGGCCGTGGCGGAAATGCCGGTCAATGCCATGACGACGGCGGTCTTGACATCCCAGTTGGCTGCGGCCAGCAGCTGTTCGGCATGGATGGCATCCAGATCTGCTACCTCGCCGACAATACGCACGGCGCGGCGGCGCAGCTTGCTGTTGGTGGGCTTCAGGTCCACCATCAAGTTGCTGTAGACCTTGCCCTGGCGCACCATGACCCCCGTGCTGAGGATGTTGAGCACCATCTTCTGGGTGGTGCCAGCCTTCAGCCGCGTGCTGCCGGTGAGTACCTCGGGGCCGGGGATCGGCTCGATGGCGAGGTCGGCCACAGCACCGATGGTCGAAAGCGGATTGCAGGCCAGCGCAATCGTGGCGGCGCCGGCGCTGCGGGCATAGCCAAGTGCCCCCAATACATATGGCGTGCGCCCGCTGGCAGCCACGCCGAGGACAATATCCTGCTTTGTCAGACCCTGATCGCGCAGATCCGCTGCGCCGCGTCCGATCGTCGTCCTCCACATCCTCTGTGCGTGCCCGTAGCAGCTGCCGGCCCGCCGGCAAGCAAGGGGATCACAAGACCCGGCGGCAGGTTGAAGGTCGGCTCCAGTTCCATCGCGTCGAGCATGGCCAGGCGCCCACTGGTGCCCGCCCCAACCATGAACCAGCGCCCGCCCGATTCGAGCACGGCGCTGATCATCTCGATGGCACGCGCGATGTCGGGCAGCACGGCGCCGACCGCCTGCACGGCGCGGGCGTCTTCACGGTTGAAGAGATCGGCCAGTTCGAGCGCCGACATCTGGTCGAGCTGCATGCTGGCGGGGTTGCGCTGTTCGGTTGGCGGCAAACTGGACATAGCTGGTGGGTCCTTTGCCCGGTCCTCTGCTTACTGGTGCTTACGGCAATCGTTTTTCGCGATAGTGATAGTGGTAGGCCGTGGCAAAGCCGGCCTTGGCATACAACTGCTGGGCAGGTGGATTGTTCTGCATGACCTGCAGATAAGCCTGGTCCGCGTCGTAGAGCTGGCCCCAGATGGCAAGCGTGCGCAGAATCGCACCCGCCGCCCCCTGGCGCCGAAAGGCAGGCAGCGTCGCCATGCAGAAGATGCCGAGCCAGTCCTTTTCGACCACCCCCAGGCCCACTGCGGCGGGTTTGCCGTCGATGCGGAGCAGGGCAAAACCATGGGCGGGTTCAATGCGCTGCAGGATGCCGCCACGCATGGCTGCGGCGTGGTCGTTCACCTCTTCGCTCAGGCAGTAGAACGCAAACCACTCGTCATAGAACTCCTCGCTCACCTCGATCTCAAAATTCGGATAGAGACGCAGCGGCGGCAGATTCTGGAGCACGTCACGCATCGGTGCAACCTGCACGAAGGTATGCGAATTGGCGCCATACCCGCGCGCGGCCAGGATCGCGTCCAGGTCAGCCGGCCGGGCGGCATCGCAGATCTGAAAAATGCTGGGCTGGCCCAGGGCGGCAGTAGTGACTCTCCACCACTGCGAGTTTCTCTTCCAGGCCGACCGCACCGGTATCGAGCGTTCGGCCAGACCGAATTGGCCCGCCGGGTGACGCCGCCGGCACTGCGCAGCCGCCAGCCGTCGACCACAACCGTTTGTTCGGGCGGCCAGGCATTGGCCGCCAGTGTCTCGATCAGCAGGATGTCTTCCGGAGCGAGGCCGGGCTTGTACTTGGGAGAAAGAGTAGCCATAATCGTAAAGTATACCATAGCGGCGGCCGTGCCTTGGGGGCCGTGGGCGGGTGTGCTACACTCAACGCGCCGGGCAGTTTGACTGATGGCAGTTCACCCATAACGCGAAGCCCATAACGCGAAGGATGTCAGTATGGCCGCCGTAACAAACGATTACCAGTTGCTTGATTCGGGCAACATGAAAAAGCTGGAACGGCTGGGCCCCTATCTGCTGGTGCGGCCGTCGCTGGCGGCGGTGTGGGAGCCGCGCCTCCCCGAAACCGAATGGCGCAAGGCGGACGGCGTCTATACCCGCGATACGGGCGAAGACGGCGGCAAATGGACGTTCTACCGCAAGGTGCAGCGCGAGTTCGACGTGCTCTACGGCAGCCTGCACCTCCACATCCGGCTGACCAACTTCGGCCATATGGGTCTCTTTGCCGAGCAGATCGACAACTGGGATTGGCTGCGTGACAACATTCGCCAACGCATGAAGGCCACCAACGACCGCAACCTGTACGTGCTTAACCTTTTCGGCTATACGGGCGGCAGCACGCTGGCCTGCAGCCAGGCCGGCGCACACCTGGTGCACGTGGATGCCGCCAAGGGCGTAGTGGACTGGGCGCGCAAGAACGCCGAGTTGAGCGGGCTGGCCGACCGCCCCATCCGCTGGTTGGTGGACGACGCCATGAAGTTTGTCAAGCGCGAGGAGCGGCGCGGCAATACCTACCAAGGCATCATCCTGGACCCGCCCTCCTTTGGGCGCGGCCCCCAGGGCGAAGTCTTTAAGATCGAAGACGACCTGGTGCCGCTGCTGCAGTCGTGCAAAGCGCTGCTGGCAAAGGACGGCTTGTTTGTCCTCTACAGCTGCCACACCCCCGGCTTTTCGCCGCTGACACTGGAAAACCAGCTGGAGCTGGTGATCGGCCGGCGCAAGGGGACGGTAGAGGCAGGCGAGATGACAGTTGCTGAAGCGGACCAGGGTCCTCTGCAAGGACGGCTGCTGCCGAGCGGCGCCGTCGCACGGTGGGTCGCTGAGGAATAGCCTATAGCCCTGCGAGGCGGTCCAGGTCGGCCGCCAACTGCTGGCGGGCCCAGCGGTCCTGGTCGTCGGTCTCGTAGTGCCGGTACGAACACTCGATCACCATGATCAGGTAGAGGTAGAGGTTGTAGAGCGTGCGGCGTGCACGCGCACTCGGAGCATCAACCAGCGAAGCGCCGTAGCCTGACTCAAAAGCCGGGCTGATCTCCAGCGTGCGATACTGAAACTCCATCAGGGGGTCACCCCACAAGGCGCGCTCGAAATCGATCAGGCCGGTGATCAAACCGGTCTTGGGCTCCACGAAGATGTTGCCGTCCCAAAGATCCCAATGAACGAGCTGCGGGGTGCGCACATCGTCGAGTGCCTCTGCCGCCGCCGCCACTTGGCGGCGCAGCGTGCCATACTCTACCGGCAGCACCACGTACTTTTCCAGTCCGTCCTGGAGCAGGTCTTCAAACATGGCCAGAAAGGCCTGACGCCAGCTCGTGTAGCCCCGACCGGCCAGCGCCGGATAGCCAAAATGGGAACCGGAAATGGCGTTGATCTGGTGCAGATAGGTGCCGATCGTCTGTTCGACGATGGCACGCCGCTGCGGCGTATAGCTGTCGCGCACCTGGTGATAAGCCTGGCCGGTCACAAACGACATCAGGAAGTAGGGGCTGTCGATCACGGTGAGCGAGTCATCGTGAAAGTAGACTTCGGGCACGGGTACATTCGTGTGCTCGCGCACCAGGCGCAGCATCTGCACCTCGCTCCCCAGGATGCCGTGCTCGTAGCGCATCACGCGCACACCCGGCGACGGTGCGACCTTGAGCACGACGCGGCGCCCGTCTGCCAGGTCGATCTGGTAGGCAGCGTTGTAATAACCATCGCGCAGCTCGGCGTAGCGGCCGATGGCTGCGCGCGTGCCAAAAGCAGCAGTGACCATCTGCCTGGCAGTGGCAACGTCGATGTTGCGCTTGGATACACTCTGCATAGGCGCCTGTCGTTCAGCTAGGGGCCCCGAACTGGCCGGCCTACTCTGGGGCGACTGCGAAGTCGCCTAATTGGCCTCTATTTGGTGCAATGCCAACTCATAGTTGCGCGCTGCCACGTCCCCAACTGCGCCCGGGCGATTCTCCGTGACGGCAGCTGCAATTCTTGCGGCATGTTCGTGGCAGTTCTCGATAAATAGAGTATACCTTTGTTGGATGCCTGCTGCAACTGTGCCCAAAATATACAGGCCCGGCACGTTGCTCTCCATGGTCGCAGGGTCGAAGACGGGCACGCGGTTATGCCCGCGCAGTTCGACACCCGCCATTTCCAAGAGGCTCTGGTCGCCGCGAAAACCGGTAGCCAGCAGCACAAAGTCGGTTAAGTACTCGAACGTCTCGTCCTGCTGGGGCAGGCCGCCCTGCAGGCGCAGGAACTCCACCGACCCGGATCGAATCGACAGTGGCAGCGTTTCGGGCAGGAACACGATCGTCCCTGCCTCTATCTGCGCCTCCAGGTCCGGCAGCAGCCAGTGCTTGACCCGGTCCTTGTCGAATGTGGGCTTGCGGTAGCTGATGGTGACTTGGGCGCCGGCACGCCAGCAGCGCAGGGCGGCTTCGACGGCCGAGTTCTTGCCACCCACGATCAACAGCCGGCGCCGGAAATAGTCGTGCGGGTCCCGAAAATAGTGCGACACGTGCGGCAGATCCTCGCCGGGGATGTTGAGCCAGTTGGGATAATGCATGTCGCCGATCGCAAGCACGACCCGGCGCGCCCGGTAGCTGCGCGCGCCGGTCTGCGGCAGCGTGGCGAGCTTAAAGCCCCCCGGCACACCCTGAATGCCGGTGACCGGCTCGTACGAATGAATGGATAGATCAAACTGCTCCACCACGGCACGCAGGTACGCAATATAGTCTTCACCGGTAATGCGGCCTTGGTGGTTGTTCTGAATCGGAACGCCCGCAATAGCCAGTCGCTCGGTTGTGCTGAAGAAAGTCGTGTTGCGCGGCCACCAGGTCATCGTGTTTGCGATCTGGCGGGCGTCAAACTGAATGTAGTGCACGCCGGCACGCTTGAGCAGCACCGCCAGCTCGAGGCCGATCGGGCCGGCCCCTACGATGGCAACTTCATAGTCGCTGCCTGCCGGCATGTTGTCTTCTGCCATTCTCATCTGCTCCATCTTTGCCAAATATCTTCACCCTGCCGCTCGGCATGGGCGTACAGCCGGCTGTGCACAGCCAGACTGCATCATACCGTCATTCTACACGAGACGCACCCCAATGTGCAGGGCCGCTACGGCAGCCTGCGCAGCGCCGGCGTACGCCAGAAGATGACGGCCGAAGACACCAGCGTGATCACCGCCATTATGATCAAGGCGACACTCAAGCCGATCGCCTGTCCCAGCGCACCGACCAGCAAGTTGCCGAAGGGCGTAAAGCCAAAGAAGGTGAGCGTGTACAGGCTCAACACGCGGCCGCGCATGCTGTCGTCGACCCGCGTCTGCAGCAGCGTGTTGATCTCGGTGAACTGCAGCATAAAGCCGACGCCCAGCAGGTAGGTGAGTAGGAGCGCTATGATGAAGTTGCTGTTGACTGCAAACAGCACCAGCACGACCGGAAACGCCATGGCCGCAGCAAAGAGCATGCGCCCGCGCTGCCCGCGATCGCCGTACCTTGCCACGATCAACGCACCGCTCACCGCCCCGAGACCCACGGCCGAAGTGATCAAGCCATAGCCCGTCGCGCCGGCTTTGAGGATCTGGTCGACAAATGCGGGCAGCACAGTCATGTAGGCAATGCCAAAGGTGCTGAAGAACAAGGCGAGCAGCAGCAGCCCGCGCAGCTCCTCGTGATGCATCGAGTAGGAAATGCCGCTCTTAAGCTGCTGCCAGGGCGAACGCTTGTCGTTGTACTTGTGCATGGGCGGAATCTTCATCGCCAGCAGGCTGAAGATCACGGCCAGGAATGAAAACCCGTTGATGGCAAAACACCAGGCCGAACCCACGGTGGCCAGCAGGATGCCGCCAAACGCCGGGCCCACGACGCGGGCGGCATTGAACGTCATCGAATTGAGCGCGATGGCATTGGGCAGATCGTCGCGCCCGACCATATCGACCACAAACGCCTGGCGGGCCGGGCCGTCAAACGAGTTGACCGCACCCAGCAGGACGGCCAGCACGACGACGTGCCACACTTGAACTAGCCCTGTAAAGGTGAGAAAGGCGAGGACAAAGGCCAGCAGCATCTGCACCGCCTGCGTGGCGACCAGCAGGTTACGCTTGTTAACGCGGTCGACGACCACGCCGGCCCAGGGAGCGATCAAAAAGGCGGGAATGGCAGCCGCAAAGCCGACCACCCCGAGCATGACCGTGGAGCCGCTGATCTGGTAGACCAGCCAGCCCTGGGCGATGTTCTGCATCCAGGTGCCGGCCAGCGACACGAGCTGACCGCCCAGGTAAAGCTGGAAGTTGCGGTGGCGCAGAGCCCGAAAGGTGCCCGCGCTGCGTTCAGGCGCGCCGACTGGCGTGCTGACCGGTGCATTTACTGCTGCGAAACCGTGGCGCTGGCGGGCGGCACTGGCGGATTGGCTGCGGCCGCGCCGGAGTTCAGCGAGGCGGCGCCGGCTCACGCGTTGTTCCGGATAATGCCGACATACTATACCGCCACCTGGCTCCCCGTCTCACTCACGTTAGCCGCTGCCACGTTGCTAAAGAGCGGGCGCAAAATCTCAAACGCCTGTACGATCGCCCCCCGCTGCTGCTCGTCGAGCGGCTCCAACACCTCGACCAACCAGGCCGCGGTGCCGTCGAGCGCCTGGGTATGCTGCTGCTCGCCCTCAGGCGTAAGCGTCAGCAGGACGCGGCGGCGGTCGAGCTTGTCGGGCGTGCGATCGACGAAACCGCGTTGAACCAGACCCTCGATCAGGACGGACATGGTCGGCAAAGTCAGGCCGATAAATTCGGCCGCCGCCGAAAGCGACGAGCCGGGATGGCGGCGCAAAAAGGCCAGCGTGCGAAACTGCGGCACCGAAAGGTCGTCCTGCCGCTGGGCACGAATCTGCACGCGCAGCGCCTGCATGACGATCGGCGTCACGTCAAGAATCTCACGGGCACATAGTTCTGATGTAGCTGCCAAGATACTTCTCCTTCAAAATAGTTTGACAATCTAACTATATGAAGGAAAGAGAATTTTGTCAAGAAACGGTAAAGCTCTCATACTCGCTCTGGCAGGGATTGCCCCACAGCGCCCACAGCTGCCGCGTCTGCGGCGCCATGATGCACGCGCCGGAGCTTTCGACGTCATAGCCCGGCTGGGTGTGGGCGCAGACCGACAACTCGCCCTCGTGCAGCCGTGTCAGCGACATCAGGCTGTCGAGCGTGATCTGCCCACTGCTGCTGCCAAGATAGGCCGCGGCCTGGGTATAGCGGGCCTGCGTACTAGCATGCGATACTGATTTGCGCGGCCGCTCGACGGCCGTCATTTCCGAGATGAGGCAGTGGTTAGCGTGGGCATATACGTCTTCGACGGGCGTGACATAGGCGCGCGTGGCCATCTGCTCGATGTTGTAACCGCGGACCACGCCGTCTGCGCCCAGTCCCATCAGCAGGTAGTTGTGCGCCCCCGATAGGTGCGCCCCGCGCAGCACGGCCAACGCATCTTCTGCGGTACGCTGCGCCAGCATCTTGCGCACGACATAAACCCAATGCACGCCAGGGCGGCCGTCGGCGCCAAGCAGGTTGTTGATCCCTACGGCCACGCCGTGCTCGTTCATGCCGATCATGCCGACACAGCCGGTGATTGTAAAGGTGAGCAGCGCCGGCCCGCTGTCAGGCCGCACGTCCAACAGCATCACGTACGGCGTGGCGGTCGCGTGCATGTCCCAGGTCTGACCAAGGTAACCCTGGCCGTCCCGCGCCGCTGCGGGCGCGACGACAAAGGCCGTGCAGCCGCCGCCGTCAAAATCCTCGCCCGGCGCCACGGCCGGCGACCGGTGATGCCGCAGCACGGCCGGGTTGGCGACGACGTCCACGAAGTCGGTAAAGCCGTTCATGATCACCAGTTCGTTGACGCCGATCCCGGTCGCGTCCGCCATCCCCTGCATTTCTTCCATCAGGGCAGGGTCGAATTCTTCATGATAGCGCAGGCAGGCTTGCCCGAGCGCCAGCACTTCGTCCAGCGACGCCTGCTGGCCGCCGGTCCAGAACGGATCGCAGCTCAGATGCAGCCGCTCCTCGGTCAGTTCGCCGATTTCCTTGGCAAACGCCTTGCCGTGGGCATAGCCGAGTTCATAGGGGGAGCCGCTGACCTGCAGCACGCGCACCTTGCTCATGAGACGCGATCCTTTCGCACATAATTGGCATTATAGTATTCTTCCCAACCGCCAAGATAGCGGATCAGCCGCCCGTCACGCAACTCCCAAACTTGCTGCGCCACCCGTTCGATAAAGCGGCGGTCATGCGAGATCGCCAGGATGGCGCCGGGGAAGTCGATCAGCGCCGCCTCAAACTGTTCGAGCACGTCGAGGCTGATGTGGTTGGTGGGCTCGTCGAGCAGCAGGAGATTGGCGCGCGCCGCCATGAGCTGGGCGATCTGCAGCTTGCGCTTCTGCCCGATGCTGAGGCTGGCCACCGGCTTGAGCAGGTCCGGCCAGGTGAACAGCCCGTAGCGCAGCAGCTCGACCTTGAGTTCCTCCCACTCGCCCGTGCGCTCGCCCACGTACGCATCGTAGAGCGTGCCGCTGGTGGGCAGGGTCTCCTGTTCCTGGTCGAGATAGCCAACTACGGTGCTGGCGGCGACTGTCACATTGCCGGTGTCGGGCTGTTGGCGGCGCGCCATCACCCTGAGCAGCGTGGTCTTGCCGATGCCGTTAGGGCCCACCAGCACGATGCGGTCGCGGGCGCCCACGCGCCAGCGTCAGCTCGTCCAGCAGCACGCGTGGCCCATAGGCGACGGTCACCTGTGACAGCGAAAGCGGTGTCTTGTTCACCAGGTCGGCCGGGTCAAATTCGGGGTTGATGCGCAGCGGCTGCGGCGGCTTGGGCACCGGATCTTCCTCGATGCGGCGCAGCTTCTCCTGGGCGGAGCGGATGTTATGGCTGACCGACTCCTCGACGCGCCCCCCTCGATAGTTGTACTGCAGCTTGTCGCCGTCGCTGGCCTGCCGGTTATGCCCCACGCGGCGGGCCAGGCCGCTGCGCAGAAAGCGCCGCAGTTCGTGGATCTCCTCCTGCTGCGCCGCGTACTCCTCTACCCAGCGCACGTACGCCTGCGCCTTGGCCGCGGCAAAAAAGTCGTAGCTGCCGTTGTAGAAGACGGCCTCGCGGCTGTGCTCGTCGATCTCGACGATGGCCGCCACGGTGGCGTTGAGAAACTGCCGGTCGTGCGAGACGACCAGCATGGCCCCACGGTACTCGGCCAGAAAGCCCTCCAGCCAGGCCAAGCGCGGCAAAGTCGAGGTGGTTGGTCGGCTCGTCGAGCAGCAGCAGGCTGGGCCCCTGCAGCAGCAGGGCCGCCAGGCCGACACGCGCCTTCTCGCCGCCCGACAGCGTCGCCACGGCGCGGTCCTGCGGCAGATGCCCCACGCCGAGCCCCGTGAGCACGGCCTCGACGCGGTGTTCGCGATCGTACCCGCCCAGCCGCTCGAATTCCTCGCTCACGTGGCCGTACTCGGCCAGCGTCTGCTCCAGGTCAATGCCCTCCGGGTGGGCCATCTGCACTTCCAAGGCGCGCAGGCGGTCCTCAAGCTCGTGCACCCGCGCCTGGGAGGCGGCAATCAGCTGTGCGATCGTCTGGCCCTGCGGCCGCCGTGAGCACCTGCGGCAGGTAGCCGATCTCGGTGTCGGGGCCAAACTGGACCGTGCCGGCGTCCTGCTCCACCTCGCCCGCGATAATCTTCACCAGCGTGGACTTGCCGATGCCGTTGGCGCCTACCAGCCCCCACTTGTCGCCGGCATGCATGGTGAACGTGGCGCCGTTGAGCACCTGGTTGTCGCCATAGGCCTTGGCGAGATTCGAAACGGAGAGCAGCATAGACGTTCACCTGCACACAATGTCCCGGGGACCTTCAGCGAGCGCTTGCGGCTGCCGGTCGCCGGTCCCCGGGACATTTCACGCGCACACACACACTACATCAACGGCGTTACCTGCAGCGGCGGGCTCAGCTGCCCGTTCGCCTGCTCGATGGCTTCGCCCGAACCAAGCACGACCACCCGCGCCTGCTCCGCCGCGGCGGCGAGGACGTCGGCGAACTGGCGGAAATCCTCGGCCGTAGTGGAGAGCACCTGGTCGCGCATCTGCTGGCGCGCCTCGTCCGTTTCGCCGACCAGATAACGCACGAGCGACGACCAGCCCTTGGCATCCGGCAGCTGGTAGCCGTCGATGTCGCTGATGGCGCCGATGATGTTCTTGGTCAGCTCGCTCTCGTCGATCTCGGCGGAGCGCAGGAACTGCGCCGTGGCGTCATAGTTCGCCAGCGTGCCCAGCAGGTTCGGGATCGCGATACGACAGGAAGGTCAGCACGCCCGACTGCTTGCCAAACGAGCAGAAGGCACCATAAGCTCCACCCTTGGCGCGGATCTGATCCCACAGCCAGCCGGTGCGAATGAAGTTGGTGATGACGTGGATCGATCCGTCGTAGGTGTAGCCGAGATCGTACAGGCGCGCACCCTTGCCCACGTAGTTGACCTGCGCCGGCATCGTCAGCCCCTCGTGCGCGGGCAGCACGCCCGGCGTCCACTGTGCCGGTTCGCTGGCGCCTACGGGCAGGGCGCCGATAAACTCCTCGAGCTGGGGCCGGAAGGTCGCCCAGTTGTCGCTGTCCAGCGTCACGTCGGCGATCAGGCGGCTGCGGTCCACCAGCAGCCGCTTGACGGCCTCCAGCTGCGCCAGCACGCCGGGCCAGTCGCTGTCGATCTGCTCCGCCAGCTTGCGTATAAAGAAGAGCGACTCGACGCCGTCCAGCTGCTCTTCGACCCACCCTGCCGTGCTAAACGCCGCGCGCAGCCGGCCGCCGACATACTGGTGGCCGCCGGGGATCAGGCTCGACTCGAGCCGCGCCTTGGTCTTGAGCACGATCTGCTTGAACCGCTGCGGGTTGTCGAGCTTCACAGTCAGCAGCATGTCGAGCATGATCGCCAGCAGTTCGGGCGCCTGGGCCACGGTGGACTTGCCGCTCAGGAACAGCCAGGTGGCGCCGTCGGGATTGGAAAGCATGGGCGACACGTACGTGGTGTAGCCGATCCCGCCGGTCTTGCGCCCGATGCGCTGCGAGAGCTTGACGTAGTCCTCGCGCTCGGTCCCCATCTCCAGCAGCGCCCGGCCAAAGAACTCGGAGTACGGCAGCAGTTCCTGCGGCAGCGACTTGAGGTCAAAGCCGACGCGCAGATAGACGATCCCGTTGGTAAAGAGATCGTGGTAGACGATCCGGCCCTGCTCGCGCTCGATCACCTCGCGCGGGATGGGCTTGTTCTGCGTGGCGAGGTCGCCCAGCTTCAACATGGGCAGCTTGGCCAGATCCTCCGGCGAATCAGGCGCCTCCTGCCGCTCCTTGAGCAGGCGCGTCTTTTCGATGACCTCCTCGATCTGCGCGGGCGTCATGGCGGCCTTGACGGCGGCCAGGCGCTCCTTTTCCTCGGCCTCCATCCGGCGGCTGCGTTCGGGGTCCGGGTTGAGCAGCACGGTGAGCTGATGGCGGTTGTCCAGCAGATAAGTCTGGATCAGCTTGCTGAGGAACATCGGGTCGGCGGCCAACCGCCCCTTGACCACGGCCAGCGGCAGCTCGTAACCCAGCGGCTCGATGGGGTCGCGGCCGTAGAGTCCAGGCGCGCAGCGACCGCATAAACAGGCTGAGCCCACGCGGGAACGACCCGGTGTTGTTCTCGCGCAGGACGAACTCGATGCTGTTGATCGCCGCCTCGACCATGTCCGGATCGAACCCCTCGGCAGCCAGCTTCTCCAGCGTCGATAGGATCAGCTCCTCGACCTGCGGCGCATCCTCGGCGCGGATGCCCTTGAGGCCCGCGCTAAAGGTCGCCTGGCGCAGCCCGGCGCCAAACCCGCCGCCGATCACGTCCTCGCCCAGCCCCGAATCGACCAGCGCCTTGCGCAGCGGCGAAGCCTGCGTGCTCATCAGGCAGTACGACAGCACGCTGATGGCCATCAACAGCGAGCGGTCGGCGATCTCGGGCAGCGCCCAGTTCATCAACACCATGCTCTTCTTGCTGTTGTCGCTGTTGGCGTCCGCGCTGTACGTCTCGGTCACCCGGCGCGGCGCCGCGAAGGGCGCCTGGAGCGCCACCTCCCCATCCACGACGGCGGCGTCAAACTCGCCCAACACCTGGTCGAGGATGCGCAGCCGCTCCTCGGGATCGTCGTCGCCGTAGAAGTAGATCTGGGCGTTGGACGGATGGTAATAGGTCGTGTGGAAACGCTTGAACGCCTCATAGGTCAGGTCGGGAATCGCAGTCGGGTCGCCGCCTGAATCGACGCCGTAGGCCGTGTCGGGGAAGAGCGCCTGCTGGCTGGTGCGATAGAGCAGCGAATCGGGCGACGAGTAGACGCCCTTCATCTCGTTAAAGACCACGCCCTTGTACACCAGCGGCTCCTCGGCCTTTTCCAGCTCGTAGTGCCAACCCTCCTGGTCGAGATGGTACGGCGTCAGCAGCGGGTGAAAAATGGCGTCGAGATAGACGTCGACGAGGTTGTAGAAGTCCTGGAGATTGGTGCTTGCCACCGGGTAAGTCGTGTGGTCGGGCGAAGTAAAGGCGTTGAGAAAGGTTTTGAGCGACCCCTTGATCAGCTGGACAAACGGCTCTTTGAGCGGGTACTTTTGCGAACCGCCCAGGACCGAGTGCTCCAGGATATGGGCAATGCCGGTCGAGTCGGTGGGCGGCGTGCGGAAGCTGACGCCAAAGACCTTGTTCTCGTCGTCGTTCTCGATGGACAGCAGCTGGGCCCCGGTTTTGACGTGGCGCAGCAGGCGCGCCTGGGCGTTGAGTTCGGGGATGCGCTCTGCGCGCACCAGTTCAAAGCCGTGCGTGATAATCATGGTTTTCTCTCAGTCAGACATGCATTTGCAGGTTATCGGCCCGTTGGCCAGGGCAACAAAGATTGGCAGCAGGTCGGCAATGGCGTGCATCGTCGCCCGCACGGTACCGTCGTTGATGCCCGGCGGGCGATCGGCCCCGAGCGCCGTCAACGTAAGCAGGCCGGCGTAGCACATGCCCATCTCGTGCGCCAGGGCGACTTCGGGCACGAGGTTGTAGCTCAACGCGTCGGCGCCCCAGCCGCGGAACATGCGCGCCTCGGCCCGCGTCTCGCGGCGCAGGAAGTCGGTCCCGACGGTCACCACCTCCGGCACACCCGGCATCAGGCTGCGCAGGTGACCCATAAGCTGGGGGCAAAATGTCGAACGAACGTTGGCGGCGCCCCGGTCCATTGCCGGATCCATCTGCGCCGGCGCACTGGTAAAGAACGAATCGGCCTGGCGAAATATCCACGAGATGTAGTCGGCCACGATAGCCGGCTCACCCCGCTGCAGCACCGGGTTGACGGCAATCCCCGTGTCCCAGTTGAGCACGCGCTGTACGCCGAGCTGCTTGGCGGCATATATCGTAGCGCGGGGGTCGGTGCGCGTCGGCAAGCCAGTATACGGTTGCACCCAGACGGGGTCGCCGTTGGGCGTGACCCGCAGCGCCAGCGGCCCCGATTCGCCATAAGGCGTCAGCACCGTCCGTTCGTCGACCACCGGGCCGAGCACGTCCAGAGCCTTGGGCGGCAGCAGCACGGCGATCAGCAGCAAAAGATTGGCCGCCGGGACCGGCCCGCCAGCATGCCCGGAATTGAAAGCGGAATTAGGAGTTGCCATAGAGGAAGATAATCTGCGGTCAGGTTTGCGCTATGCGGCTCGAGTATGACCGGCTGTGCGGCAGCCGGCATGCTATAATGAGGCTATGACCTCCACCATAGCATTGATCGCACATGATGGCAAGAAGGACGACATGGTCCGCTTTGCCCAAGCCCACAAGGAAGCCTTGGCCACCTACAAGCTCATCGCGACCGGTACGACCGGTGAACGTGTGGCACGCGCCACAGGCCTGGAAATCAAGCGCATGCTGAGCGGCCCGTACGGCGGCGACGCCGAGATCGCCGCCCAAGTCGCCGAAGGCCAGGTAGCCGCTGTGATTTTCCTGGTCGACCCGCTCTACGCCCACCCCCACGAGCCCGACATCCAAGGCCTGCAGCGCATCTGCAATGTCTACAACATCCCCCTCGCCACCAACGAAGCCACCGCCAGCCTGATCGTGGCCGGCCTAGCGAAGTAATTACGTGCCGGGGACGTTCGGACGTCCCCGGCACATGGTAACCGTCCCCGGCACGTTTCCTTGGTTATGTCAACTTACTTGACTGCATCCTCCTCCCGTGTTACGATGACACTTCAATTTTGCGCGCCTGTCAGGCGCCAATACCATGACCTTAAATTTCAATCACGAGGTTGCTTGTGAGCATCATTCGTACACGCGTCGCCGACGATACCTGGGTCTTTACCAGCCGCATGTATGTGGAGGTAAATGCCGGCCTGGTCGTGACGGCGGAAGGCGGCATCTTGATCGATACGCTGCCCTTCCCCTCTGAAACGAAAGAAATTATCGACTTTGCCAGGCGGGTCTGCCCGCAGGGCATCAAGTATGTGATCAACACGATCAGCCATGCCGATCACGTGTATGGCTCCTACATGTTCCCCAACGCCGAATTGGTGGCGCACGAGATCTGCCTGCAGATGCTGCAGGAGTATGGCGCCAAGGCCCTCAAAGAGGCCAAGGAACACACGCCCGAGCTGCGGCCGGTCCAGATCCGGCTGCCCAAGATGGTGTTTAGCGAGGGCCTGGTGATCCGCCTGGGCGGTAAGACGGTACACCTGATCCACAGCCCCGGCCCCAGCCCCGACACCTGCGCCGTCCACGTGCGCGAGGACAAGGTGCTGTTTGCCAGCGACCTGATGATGCCGGTGCCGATGATCGCCAACCCCTATGCCGACGTCGAGCTGTTTAAGCGCTCGCTGCTCAACCTCCACGACTACAACCTCGAGTGCATCGTTCAGGGGCACGGCGACATCCTGCTGCGCGGCGAGGTGACCAGCAGCATCGACGCCAACGTCAACTACTTGCTCGATATTCAGAAGCTGGTAGATCGGCTGATGGACGAGGGTGCCACCAAGCATGACCTGCTCGAGTACGACATCGAGCAGTTCAACCGCAGCCGCATCCCGTTGGGCGGGCTGGTGCAGCAGTTCCACGCCAACAACATGCTCTATTTGTGGGAGAAGGCACGCGTGCAGCGCCGGCAGCAGCGCGCAAGCGTGTGAATTAGCGACGGCGTTTAGGTATGGCAAGCGAGCGTGACCTGGAACAGATCGTAGAATTGGTGCGGCGCCTGTCGCCAGCGGAGCGGCGGCAGCTGCTCCAGCGGCTGCGCGTCAGCGGGCTGCTGCCGGCACAAGACGCCGGCACCGACCAGAACCGGCTCAGCAAGGCGACGGCCCTGGGGAAACGCGGCAGCGCGCCCTCTGACGGTGGTTCCGCGCCGGGCAGTCGCGCGCCGGCATCGACAAAACCCGCCGCACCGCCGCCCTCAGCTGGTACGGCGCCGCGTGCCAGCCAGCCACAAAACCAGCCCAAGGAGTCCGACCGTCACGGCGCTGGGGTAAGCGCACCGCTCCCGCTGCGCTTTGCCGGGGTGAACGACGCCCAGGGCCGGCGCGCCGGAGGCAAGGTGGTGATCGGCGTGCCGGCGGAAAAGGATGCCGACCCCCATGCCATGCCGCCTCTCCCGGGCCAGGCGCCCGAACAGCCTATCGGCATCATCTTTGACGGCGGCAGCAAAGGCAACCCGGGCATCGGCTACGGCAGCTATGCCTTGCGCTGGCCGGGACAGGCCCAGCAGATCGTTCAGCTGCAGTTTGGCGACGGGGTCACGAACAACGAGGCTGAATACGACACGCTGGCCGCGGCACTCGAAGCAGTCGTCAAGCGCCTGCGCGAGCTCAAAGCCGATGCCATGACGGCGCGCGTCGAGATCCGCGGCGACTCGCAGCTGGTCATCAACCAGGTCCTGGGCGAATGGAAGTGCACCGAAGAGCGCATGCGCCAGCGCCGCGACCGGGTCCGCTCCCTCCTCCGCGAGTTCGGCTCCTGGGAGATCCTCTACCACCCGCGCGAGAACAACGTCCGCATATTGGGCCACTGATCACGTCCCGGGACGTGGGGATGCACACCCTCCCCGAGATATGACTACTGCGCTGCAAACACCCGCACCACCGTTTCGCGCGTCACCTTGTCCGGCAGAATGGTCAGCGTGATCCGCTGCCCCTCCTTCTCAGCACTGTAAAACCCCTGTTCGCCCTCAAAACTCCAGCCAAGTTCGGAAAGGCGCGCTCGATAGAAGGCGGCGACGGTTCCCTCGGAGTCGGCGGTGCGCAGTTCGAGCATACCCAGCCGCGGGATGACCTTGACGCCGTCGGGCAGCGGGAAGGTGTTGGGGAAAAAACCCGGCACGGTCACCGTGTTGGGCGGCTGCGCGTCGGCCGGCCACTCGATCTGTACCATGCCGTCAAGGTCACTCAGTGCATAGCTTGCGCTGACCGCCTGTTGGACTCGCACGGGATTCCCGGCGTCGTCCAAAATTTGTGCATCCTTCAACTCTGCTTGCAGCAGATATTTCACCACATAGCCTGCATCTGCCACCCAGCCTTCAAGCTGCACGTTCTCGACGACGCCGTCCGCCAGAGGAAGGCTGCCGCCGGCGGCAGCGGCAAAGACGGCGGGGTCGGTGAGCCGGTAGTGGGTGACCGTGACGCCGGCAACGGGCTCCTGCCCGAGATCTTCGCCGCGGTTGACGTGGCTGATGAACGGCAGCGAGAGCAACTGATCGGGGTCGCCGTAATGCAGCGTGGCATCGCGGGCGATGGTAGACCATGCGCCGTCTGACTGGATGGCGGCCGCATCGCCCATGGCGACGAAGTTCAACTCCTGGCGGCGGCTGCCGCTAGTGTTAGCAAGTGAAAAGGCCGCATCAAAACCCTGTGGTCCATCCGTGCGGCGCCAGGCACCCTGCAGCTGGGTACTGTCGACCCGGCGCTGGCCATCAGGCAGCAGTGACGTAATGATGTAGCTGGCGGCAATCCGGTAGCTGTCGAGCAGTTCGCTAGGCGCGGCAAGGGCGAGGCCGGGCGTGGCAGTCGGTGTCCGGGTATCAGTGACGGCAGCAGCGGCAATGTCCCCCCCACCATCTCCGCCTGCGGCCGGCGGAGCCGGCGCTTCTGCAGCGGTAGCGATGGCGGCGGCGACGGGGGCAGCAGGTGCCGTGGTGGCAGCCGCCTGGTCTGCCATCGCGGCCGGTTGTTCGGCGGCAGGTGGCGTGGCATCCGGGGTGGTTGCGCCTCCACAGGCCGCGCTGGAGAAAACGGCGACCAGCAGGCAGGCCACAACCAGCACGCGCCACATATTGTTATTCAAGGCGCACCTGCTCGACGTAAACGGTGCTCTCGGCAGACGGCCGGAGGGTCAGGCCGGTGCCGCTTGCCGTGGAGGGCAGCTGCACAGTGACCTCGGCGCCGTTGGGCGCAGGCGGCAGTTCGGCCAGGGCCGTGGCCCCCTCCAGCGACAGGACGGTGGCGGCCCCGTCACCCTCGCTTCGATAGCGAATGGTGACTGAGACCAGCCCTGCGGCGTGCATCACCTCGATCGTGGTGGGACCCGCCAGCATGCGGTACGGCCGGCCGTTCTCATCCAACTGGCGGGGACCCCAGTTGCGCGGTCCGAGTTCGAGATAGGGCTGCGCCGGAGCCGAGGCGCCGTCCGGTACTCGATACACCGTGATCCGGTCGTCGGCGTAGATCGGGTCCTGGCCCTCGAAGATGCGGTTGGCGAGCTCCTCGGTGTACTCACGCTCGCGGCCGCCGGGCATCTTGTAGCGGTCGAGCACGACCGTGCCAACGCCGAGGTCGGCCAGAACTGTCGGCGCCACGACGGCCGGGTCACCGGCAATGATGTCGTCACCCAGGTGGCGGAAGTGCTGGAGCACGGGCGCGCGCTCGGTCAGCGTGCGCGGGTCGTCGCGGCTGATATAGGCCACCGTGAGCGGCTTGCCGTGCACGGTTTGGTAGAGCAGATAGCCTGGACGGTCGTAGTTCATGGGCAGATTCAGTACGGAACGGGTATCCGGGTCTTGCGCAAGCTGTTCATAATAAGGAGGTGTGTCGGGCGGACTCAGCGGGTAGGGCGCCACCCAGTATTCCCCCAGCAGCACGACGATCGCCGCCCCGGCTGCCGCCCCCATGGCGGCATAGACTCTGCCCGGCGTGCGCTGCTTTCCCCCCAACCAGGTCAGCAACGCATGGAGGCCGATACCGGCCAGGACGGCCATGCACAGCTGCACCATCAGGGCAAAGCGGCTGACGCTGCGGCTGATCCGCATAAAGGGCACCAGCTGGTTGAGCAGCGTGTAGGGCGTCCAGCTTGGCACCTCCTGCCCGGCGGTAACAGCCGCTGGTATGCTCTCGGCGGTGATGTTGCCGCCGTGCAGTTGCGGCCCCAACGCCAGCACAAAAAACAGCAGCGCCGCCACCCACCAGAAGGCCGCCTTACGCCACGCCGCCACGCCCGCTCCAATGGCCAGGATGAGCACCAGGTAGCCGATCGAAATCGTGCGCTCGCTGATCGGCGCAATCTGGTTTCCGATCCAGGTAAAACTGTCGGGCCGGAACAGCGTATGCAGCCGGTTCGGCACCAGAAAATCCATCACGCTCGCGCTGAAAATGTACAGGTCGGCGGGCGGGCGCACCATGAAACGGAACTGGCGCGCCTCCTGCACCATGGGAACAAGCCAGAAGCTCAGCAGTACGAGAAAGACCGCCGCTGCGACGAGGGCCGGCCGGACTGTCGCCCACAGTGTGCGTAAAATAGACGCAGCAGGAGTATGCGCCGGTTCCGCGATCGGCACGTCCGCGCCGTACCTCCGCCCCCCACTGCCAGGCAATCGCCAGCCCGGTAAACAGGAGTAAATACAGCACAAAATACCAATCGCACAGCCCGTTAAACACCAGGAAGAGGCCGGCGAGGAGAGAGGAGCGAAGCCACGGGCGGCCGGGTGAGGATCCCGCTTGGCTCTGACTGGTGGCGCGGAGCAAATACAAGATATAGAACGGCAGCCACTCCAGGCTCATCACCTGCATGTGGCCGAGCAAATGGGCCATGTGGAACGGCGAAAGGGTATACACCAGCCCGGCCACAAACGCCGCCAACGTGCCGGGAAGCCGCAACGTGCCGGGGACGTCGGACGTCCCCGGCACGTTGCGGCTTCCCGGCACGTCCCGCTGGCCAATCACCCACCGCGCCAGCAGAAACATCCCGTACCCGCCCAGCACCCAGCTCAAAAACACGACCGCGTTGTACGCAGCAATCAGCCCGCCGGTGAGCTGAACCGGCAGCGTAGCCAGCCCGTTAAACGGGTTGAGGGTCTGAAAGTAGAGATTTACCCCGGTCGGCGCATAGAGGATGTCGGTGTGCAGCGGCCAGACCAGGCGGTCGACCAGTGCCTGCTTGATCCACCACTGGTTCCAATAGTTCTGCCACCCGTCAAAGCTGTCGCCGGGGATGGCGGTCGTGAGACTGGTAGCCAGCGGCCAGGTAAAAATCAGGGTGGCGAGGAGGTAGCCACCCAGCACAAGCAAGTGGACAAGAAAAACCGAGTTTTTGCGAAAAACTCGGTTTTTGGATTGTGGAGAACCGGCAGTATTGGAGACAGACATTCTCTCGTGCTGGGCTCAGCCGGCGGCGAGCCGGGCCGCCGTGAGCAGGTTCTCCATGAGCATGACGTTTGTCATGGGACCGGTGCCGCCTGGCACGGGCGTGAGCATGCCCGCGACCTCCGCAACCTGCGCCTGGTCGCAGTCGCCCTTGAGCCCCGCATCGGTGTAGGTGGTGCCAAAGTCGACGACAATGGCGCCCGGCTTGACCCAGTCACCCTTGATCATCTCGGCGCGGCCGATGGCCAGGCAGAGGATGTCGGCGCTGCGGCAGACGCCCGGCAAGTCGACCGTGCGGCTGTGGGTGATCGTGACGGTGCAGTGACGGTGCAGCAGGAGCAGCGCCATGGGCTTGCCTACGATGTCGCTGCGGCCGACGATCACGGCGTTCTTCCCCTTGAACTCGACGCCTGCCTGTTCGAGCAGCCGCAGCCCGCCGGCCGGCGTAGCCGGGACAAAGAAGGGCGGGCGGTTGGCGAGCAGCCGGCCGGCGTTGAGCGGGTGCACGCCGTCGACGTCCTTGCCCGGCGCCATCAGGTCGATCAGCGCCGGGTGGTCAATGTGCGCGGGCAGCGGCTCTAGAATCATGATGCCGTGCACGGCAGGATCGGCGTTCAGCTCGGCGATAGTGGCGGCGACGTCGGCCTGCTGTACGCTCGCGGGCAGTTCGACGGCACGGTAGGCGGCGCCGACGCCCTGGCAGGTCTTGTCGATGGCGCGGGCATACCCGGCCGAGGCTTCGTCGTCGCCGACGCGCAGCACGGCCAGCCCCGGGGCTGTACCGTGTTCGGCGGTAAAGGCGGCAAACTGCTGCTTGAGGTCGTCACGGATGGTCTTGGACAGCGCCTTGCCGTCCAATAGCTGTGCGGTCACAGGGCAACTCCTAGCGGTTGTTGGATGGCAGCACGGGCGGAAGCATAGACGGCGTCGGCGCGGGCCAGCAGGTCGGCGACCTTCTGTGTCCATTCGGCCACAAAAGCCTCGTCCTTGATGAACTTGAGGTTGATGTTGACGTTGACCAGCGCGCACTTGATGGCGCTGTAGGCCAGGTAGGCGGCACAGGCGGCGTCGCTGATGACGTTGGCGTTGCCCTTCGCACCGACCGGCTCGGCCAGTTCGATGACGGCCAGCGCCTGCTCGGCCACGCCAAATGGCACGGCGGCAGCATGCTTGAGCGCCGCCTGGAGCGCAGCGGTGCGGGCGGCCTTCTCTTCGTCCGTTTCCTTGGGCATGCCATAGGTGGCGGCGACGGCGTCAAAGGCGGCAGCGTCAGCATCAACCTCGGCAAGCAGGTCGACACGCAGCAGTTCGCTGCGCACCAGGTACCCCTGCATCTCGACCTCGACGTCGGCATACTTCTTCTTGCCTAGCGTGAAGCGAATCACCATGCTGACCAGGGCGGCCCCTTGCGCGGCGGTCAGCGCGGCGGCGCCCCCACCTCCCGGCGTAGATTCGCCGGCGGCCAGCGCATCCAGAAACTCGGCGGTAGTCATGCTTGCTGTGTACATCGGGACAGTCCTCTCTGACTGTGGCGTCTGACTGTGGCGTCAAACCATGGTTGGATGGCAATCTGTCTGAATCAAATCGGCAGGGGAGCCGTAATTAGTCTATAAACGTTGTATTGTTTAGCCTGCATTCGCACACTGTATGGATAGAGTGTACCACGGCGGCGCACACCGCATGAATTTGGGGAGGCACTGATAGGGTGTTTGCGTTGTGTTAGAGAGCGAGTGGCGATGCGTTTTGATGAGGATTGCTTACACGCGCTTCAGTGGGTGTAGGGTATAATGGAACGATTGAACCAGCCAGTAGCAGTAATTGACCTGAACCAATTCTTACCGTTGCCTGATTGAGCACGAGCCGATTTGCATGAACAACGACTACATGGATTTTGAAATGGACGACTGGGACGACTCTGAGGAGGACGAGGTGATTTTCGAATCCGAAGAGTTCAAGGAACAGACCGGCCAGCGCGACCGCGAGCTGCAGGAGTCGATTATCTCAGACGACCTGCCGGTGCTGCCCCTGCGCGGCGTCGTGGTCTATCCGATGATGTGGCTGCCGCTGCCGATCGGGCAGGAGCGCAGCATCCGTCTCGTCGAAAAAACGCTGCCCAATAACCGGATCATCGCGCTGGTGACCAGCCGCGACGAGGAGCTGGAAGAACCAAACCCGGAGCAGATCCACCACATCGGCACTGCCGCCCAGGTCCATCGCGTCCTCAAGACGCCCGACGGCACGATGCGGCTGCTCGTGCAGGGGCTGGAACGCGTCCGCGTGCTCGAATATACCCAGCAGGAACCCTTCCTGCGCGCCCGCATCGAGATCCTCCCCGAGACGCTGGAAGACGGCATCGAGATGGAGGCGCTGATGCGCGCCGTCCAGCAGCTCTTTCGCCGGCTGGTGGACCTGGAGCCGCAGATGCCCGACGAGCTGTCGGTCATGTCGCTTAATGTCGACGACGGCCGCCAGCTCGCCTACCTCGTCGCCTCAAGCATGCGGCTCAAGGTGCACGAGGCGCAGTCGCTGCTGGAAATGGACAGCGTGCGCGACAAGCTGCTGCGGCTGACCGCCCTGCTCAAGAAGGAAGTAGAGGTCCTCGAGCTGGGCCGTAAGATCCAGTCGGAGGCGCAAGGCGAGATGGAGCGCATGCAGCGCGATTTCTTCCTGCGCGAGCAGATGAAGGCAATCCAGAAGGAACTCGGCGAGGAAGACGAGCAGGCCGCCGATATCCGTGAGCTGGAAGAGCGCATCGCTGCGGCCGGCATGAGCGAGGAGGCGCAGAAGGAGGCACAGCGCGAGCTGGGCCGCATGCGCCGCATGCCCATCCAGGCCGCCGAGTACAGCGTGATCAAGACTTATCTCGACCTGATGGTGAGCCTGCCCTGGCAGAACGCCACGGCCGACAACCTGGATATCCGCCATGCGCGCCAGGTCCTTGACGAGGACCATTATGGCCTGGGTGAAATCAAGGAGCGCATCCTCGAGTTCCTAGCCGTGCGCAAGCTGCGCGCCGACCGCAAGGATTACCGCCACGCCCACGAGGATGACGTGGGCGACAAGATTCGCCGCGAGCGCGAGGGCATCGTCCTCTGCTTTGTCGGCCCACCCGGCGTCGGCAAGACCAGCCTGGGGCTGAGCATCGCCCGCGCCATGAATCGGAAATTCGTACGCCTGGCATTGGGCGGCGTGCGCGACGAGGCGGACATCCGCGGCTTCCGCCGCACCTATATCGGCTCGATGCCGGGCCGGATCATCCAGAGCCTGCGTCGGGTGGAGAGCAAGAACCCGGTTTTTATGCTCGACGAGGTAGACAAGCTGGGTCGCGACTTCCGCGGCGACCCCTCCAGTGCGCTGCTGGAGGTGCTTGACCCCGAGCAGAACCGCGAGTTCCGCGACCACTACCTGGACGTGCCGTTTGACCTGAGCCAGGTGCTCTTTATCACCACAGCCAACCTGCTGGACACCGTGCCGCCGGCGCTGCGCGACCGCATGGAGATCATCCAGCTGTCGAGTTACACCGAGGGTGAGAAGGTCAAGATCGCGCAGGGTTACCTGATCCCGCGCCAGATCAAGGAGAATGGGCTCAAGCCAACCGAAGTCGAGATGCCGGAGGAGACGCTGCGCGCCATCATCCAAGGCTACACGGTTGAGGCGGGCGTGCGTAATATGGAGCGCCAGATCGGCAAGATTTGTCGCAAGATTGCGGCGGGTGTGGCAGCGGGTGACATCAAGCGCAAGCGCACGGTGAAGGTCAAGGACCTCAACGCCTATCTCGGCAAGCGCAAGTTCTTTGACGAAGAAGTTGTCGAACGGGCCGAGAATCCAGGCGTGGCCATTGGCCTGGCCTGGACCGAGGCGGGCGGCGACATCATGTTCTTCGAGGCAACCAAGGTGCCGGGCAGCAAGGGCTTTACCCTGACCGGGCAGTTGGGCGATGTCATGAAGGAGAGTGCGCAAGCGGCCCTGAGCTACGTACGTGGCCGGGCCGAATCGTTGGGCCTGGACCCCGAATTCTTCAACAAGTCCGACATTCACCTGCACATTCCAGCCGGGGCCATTCCCAAGGATGGACCGAGCGCCGGTATCACCATGGCCACGGCATTGGCCAGCCTGCTGACCGAGCGCCCCGTGCGCCCTAAGCTGTGCATGACAGGGGAGATCACGCTGCGCGGCAAGGTGCTGCCGGTGGGCGGTATCAAGGAGAAAGTGCTCGCGGCGCAGCGCTATGGACTGCAGACCGTGATCCTGCCGCGGCGCAACGAGGCCGACCTCGATGACGTGCCCCAGACCCTGCGCGAGCGCATGAAGTTCATCCTGGTGGACACGGTAGACGAAGTCATTGCCGCTGCACTGACGCCGCCGCCAGGGCAGGAAGAGCCCAAGGCCGTCTCCGACAAGCCCAAGACCAAACGCGCCCCCGCAAGCCCAACGGCCTCCAGGCCCCGGCAGTCATGTAAAGCACCCCCTCTTCCGGGAAGCCGACCTCTTCCCGGAAGAGGGGGGCTTCCCGGAAGGGGTCGGCGAACCCGCGACTCGCTCATCGCGATTCCACGGTGATGACAACCTTGCCCTTGGCGTGCCCGGCTTCCACGTAGCGGATGGCGTCGGCTACATCACGCAGCGGGTAACAGCGATCGATGACAGGAGTCACCTTGCCGGCGTCGATCAGCTCCCGCACAAAGATCAAATCGGTTTGACTCGGCTTTGCCAGGATGTTGCCCAATTTCTGGCCGCTCTTCCTGGATAGCCATGGTCCCATCAGCATGGCCTGGAACATTTGCGCCGTGGAACCACCGGTCATGACATAACTGCCGTTGGGCGCCAGGGCACGCTGGTAGGCCTGAATCGGGTTGTAGCCGTTCGCAGCCAGAATCAGGTCATACTTTCGGCCGCTTTGGCTGAAGTCTTCCCGGGTGTAATCGACGACGTGGTCTGCCCCAATCGAGCGCGCCATTGCTACATTGCCTGTGCTGCAGACCGCCGTGACTTCGGCGCCCAATGCTTTGGCAATCTGCACCGCATAGGTGCCCACGCCGCCGGACGCTCCGTTGATCAGCACCTTCTGCCCCGCCTGGATATTGCCTGCGCGCAGGCCCTGCAAGGCGGTGACGGCCGACACCGGTACGGCTGCGGATTGCTCGAAGGTTAACCGTTTAGGCTTCAACGCCAACGCAGTTTCGGGCACCGCCACATACTCAGCGTAGGCGCCAAAACCAGACAGCGACAGGTCGCCAAACACCTCATCGCCGGGTCGAAACTGCGTAACGTTCCGGCCCACCGCATCCACACGCCCGGCGACAGCGGCGCCAAGGATTTTGTGCTTTGGTTTGAGCAGCCCATACACAAAACGCATCATAAATGGGTCGGCGCGCAGCAGGTGCCAGTCACCTGCCGCTGTGGCGGCAGCCACAACCTTTACGAGGACTTGATCGTCCTGCGGGACCGGCTTCTGCACTTCTTCGAGCTTGAGAACGTCGGGTGAACCATAGGTGTGATAGACAACTGCTTGCATGAGATTTTCTCCTGATATCGTTCTGATTACGCCATTTCGAGCATGGGCTGCGCCACTGCGACAGGTGTCATGAATGCGTTTCATTACACGTGACGGCGAGCAGCGGCAGACCGAGATCACGCACTTTTCTGAGCAAGCCATGCAGGGCAGCCTGGTCAACCACAGGGCCTTCCAGCAGTGTCTCGCCGTTGTCCTGCAGCGTAATGGCCAAACCTTCAAACCACGCCGACCACTGCTCACCTAGGTGTCCCTTGAGCCGGATCTGATAGATCATGGGTTGATTTGGGTCAGCATCTAGGCTGCGTTGGTTCGACATCATCTTGTACCTGTTGTGGCCGGTCGCCGTTGACCATCTCGCTGCTTACCTGTTCGATGCAGATAGCATAGCGGCAGCAAGGATGGTGATGTAGACCCGAAAGTACTGTTTGAGAGTACTGTCGTACAGGTGCTGAACAGGGAAAGGTACTATCGATCGGATACTGACTACTGGCAGGAGGAATGGACTGTGACAGCTGCCACATTGGGGTAGAGCAGAACCGGCGCGCAGGCGCGCGCAGCAGCTTCGGTGCGGCTGGGCAGCCGGAGTCAGTTGTTGTGTTCGAGTGTGATTACGACTTTGCCCTTGGCGCGCCCTTCGCCAAGATATTGGAGCGCAGCAGGAACTTCATGCAGCGGATACTGCCGATCGATGACCGGGACGAGTTTGCCCGCGGCACAGAGTTCCCCAACATGAGCAAGATCTTTTGGGTTCGGCTGCACCGCCAGGATGCGCAGCTTCTTGCCCGTGGTTTTCTGAATCCATGGTCCCAGGAGCAGGACCTGGAGCAGCGTAGCGACAGCACCGCCGACACAATAATAGCTTCCACCGGGATGTAGTGCCCGCGCATAGTCGTAAGCCGACCGATGCGCGATGACATCCAGGATCAGATCATACTGTTTGCCGTTTTTGGTGAAGTCTTCCCCGGCGTAATCAATGACATGGTCGGCGCCAAGCGCGCGCATAAACTCCAGCTTGCCGGCGTTGTCTACCCCCGTCACCTCAGCCCCCGCTAACTTGGCGAGCTGCAGGGCAAACGTGCCGGCCCCGCCGCCGCCGCCGTTGATCAAGACCGTTTGGCCCGGCTGCACCTTGCCTTTGTCGCGGATCCCCTGCAGGGCGATCACGCCCGCTTGCGGGATGGCCGCTGCCGTCTCGAATGTAATACCAGTCGGCAACAACGCCAGGTTGCCTTCACGCGCGCAGACATACTCCGCAAAACCACCCATGCGCGGTAGAAGGTCGCCAAAGACATCATCGCCGGGCTGGAATTGCCTGCAGGCTCTGCCCACCGCTTCCACGCGCCCGGCGATGTCCGACCCGAGTATGCGGCGGCCTGGTTTCCGCAATCCCCCAAAGCGTGCATACAGCGGCGTACCAAGAAGTCCTTCCCAGTCGGATCGATTTACCGACACTGCCCGAACCTTGACCAGTACTTCATCCTCGTCGCGGGGTTGGCTTGGCTACCTCTTTGACTTGCAGAACATCCGGTGGTCCGTATTCTGTGTACACGACCGCTTGCATTTCGTTTTCCTCCTGAGAATGTTTGGCTGCAGCCTCTAGAATAGCAGATGACAGCCACTCCCGAGAGTGACTGTCACCGGCAGAACTGATCCGCACGTTACTGCAAAGTTGTCGCGTATTCGATACCGGAAAAGTGGACCGCATCCGGCAAGAGCGCGGCGTGGGCAGCCGGGTCGCCTTTGAGTATGTCGAGCAAGAACGCGGTCGAGAAGTGATGAATCAGATCCAGGGCATGTTTCTTGTCCCAGACAGCATCGGCACAGAAGTAGGGCGCCGCCGGGTGGTCTTTCATCCAGGTTTGGTATTCACAGGGGGTGGCGAAAATCATGTGCTCGGCGCCGGTAAGGGTCACCAATGCCTTCTGTTCGCTGGCAGCATACGTCATACGAGGGGCCGGTGCCCCAGTCGTACGGCGTGCCCGTGTCGGCGCTGCCCCCGATTGCCATCATCGGAATGGTGATATTGGACAAGCCTTCCTGGCCGAACAAGATACGAGTTGCCTGCCATCGGGATAATCGCCGTCACCCGGGGATCGCCCAAAGAGGGCCACAAGCCTGCTGGCATGGGATTCAGCCCGGCGCGGGCCGCCATCTCCGCTTCCCTGGGCACAATGGGCAGCGCAGAGGAACGAGCGCCAATCGTCGGCCGCAAGCTGCGCGCAGCGGGCATTATACGCCTCCAGGTCAACCTGTGCGCCGGCCATGGCCAGCGCCGTGTAGCCACCATAGGAATGGCCCACCACCGCCACATGCTCCATGTCGATAAGCCCCGCCATGGCGCCACCGGGTGCGGTAAGCTCCTCAGCATAGTCGAGCGCTTGCTTCACGTCGCGTGGTCGGTCGATGGCCGCCTTCCACATGTCTTCCCACGTCGGATCGAACTGCTCCTTGTGGTCAGGTGCAAGCACGATAAAGCCATGCGAGGTGTAATGCTCGGCGGACAGGCTGTATCCTGCTGCGCTCATGCTAAACCCATGCGAAAAGACCACCAGCGGGTAAGGTCCCTGGGCGGCATCGATGTCAGCGTCGAGGAGAGCATGCCCGTAGACGACCGTCTGCCGGTCGCCAGGCCATGTGGCATCCTTGATCTGCATGTCATAACTTACTTTTTCCTCTGCCCCGGTCGGATTAAGCGCCGGATACCAGACACTTAGCGCAAGCGGCTGTTCTGTCCCTTCCCCAATGACAAGTGACTGGTAACCCACCGCGTGCGGTCCATGCACGGCATAAGCTGGTGCATCCGGACTCAACCCCGCCGGCTGCTCCGCCACGGGCATAATCGGCTGGCAGGCGCTGACAAACAGCACCAGTGCCAATTGTGCCGCTGCGTTCTTTGACTGTGACAGTGTTGCCCCTATACGTCTTACAATCCCTTGCTGTGTGTTCACTTCTGCTCCTCCTGAACGATGTCGACATGTACCACTTGTGCGACGTGCAGGCAGGATAGTGGCAGCAAGGTACTGTGGTATAGGCACTAAAGTACTGCTTGGGAGTACTGTTGTGCAGGTACTGAGCTAGATCAAACCCAGCTCGCGGGCGCGGGCGACGGCCTCGGTGCGGCTTTGCACCTGGAGCTTTTCGAAGATATTGCGGTTGTGCCCTTTGACCGTACTCAGGGCAAGGAAAAGCCGCGCGCCGATCGCCTCGTTGGAGAGGCCCTGGGCTATAAGCCGGAGCACCTCCAGCTCGCGTGCGCTCAGGGGCTCAATCAGGGGCTGACCCAGTCTGCTGAGCGCGCCGCAGCAACCGGAACCGCATCTGTAGAAAAGGCAGCCAGCAGCTTCCCGACGTAGCCTGGCATGATCCCTCGTGCCGCGGCAGCAGCCAACAAGGAGGCCATCGGCGGCCCTTCGTCGACGAAGATGCGGACGTAGCCTTCGGGCGCCGCCAATGTCAGGGCGCGCTGGAGCGCAAGGAGCGCCGCATCAGGTGGGCGCTGTGCCTGGTCGGCGCCCTGCATCTGCAGGGCCAGGGCCTGCAGCACCGCGATCTCGATCACGCTGCCCATCCTGCCGCCGGCCGCCGCGGCCTGCTCGAGCCTGTCCAGCAGGCGCATGGCGTCAAGCACGGCCCGGGCCCCATCCTCACCGGCAGGGTCGCGCGCATACTCGGCCAGAAGCACCCGCGCCAGCGTAATGTGTTCAAACTCGCTCAGGTAGATGGGCTCGTCGTCGACTGACAGGCCCTGTTCGCGCACCCAGTTCAAGGCTTTGCTCAACTGCCCCTCTGCTGCCCACACCCGCGCCTTCAAGGCCGCAAGGGGACGCACGTCGGGTACGGGCGAGCGGCGATAGTGGCGTTCTGCTGCGTCGAGCAGCGCGAGCGCACCGGCGAGATCGCCCTCCGTCGCCCGTAAGCGTGCCTGGGCGCGGCACTGGCGATAGCGCCAATCTGACAAACCGGCTTGTTCTCCCAACTCCTCGCTGCGCTGCAGGTGCTCGCGGGCCCTTGCCAGATCACCCTGCTCACGATACAGCTCGCCCAAACCCAGGTAGAGATCGGCCGTGCCCCGCAGCAGAGGCTCGCCCTGCGCCAGTGCAAGCTGCAATACGTCCGTATAGGTCTTGACGGCATCACGCAGACGGCCCTGCGTCACCCGGATATCGGCCAGGCCATAGGTGCCGCTGATGGCGAAATGCAGGCTGCCGACCTTCCGAAAATTCGCCATGGCCTCGGCCAGCGTGCTGTGGGCAGCCTCGAGGTCGCCGCTGGCCCATAGCGCCAGGCTCAAGAGCGCAGCCGCCGGCCCACGGCGGAGATGGTCGTCCGTGGGCAAGAGGTCGAGCGCCCGCTGGCCGTACTTCACGGCGTTGGCGAGATCGCCGCGCGCCAGGCCAAGGTAGGCATGGGCTGTGGCCAGCGACGCCGGGAGCGTCCGCAGTTGCTTCTCGTCCACGATGACGATTCCAGAAGCAGGTCCCGTATCCGGCCCATTATCTACCCCAGTCTCCAGCCAGCGTTCGAGATCCGCCATGCGGGCCTCTGCGGCCTCCAGCTCGCCGGCATTCAGCAATGCCCAGGCATAGGCAAGGTTGAGCACGGGCCGGGCACGCACCATTTCGTCGGGGAGGATCTTGGCCCAGCCAAGCCACGTGGCGGACTGGAAACGACCATCCATGGCCGGCCACTCCAGCTCGATCAGGCTCGCCGCGCGGGCGAAATCCTTGGCGGCCAGCGCGTGGCGAATCGCGGCAGGGGGCATGCCATTGTCTGCATACCACGCGCTCGCCCGTTGATGCCAGATCGGTACCTGTGCCGGCTGCTCCTGGCTTGCATGGGCTGCGAGCACGTCGGCAAAGAGGTGGTGGTAGCGGAACCAGTGGCGCCTGTCGTCAAGCGGCACGACAAACAGGTTGCCGCGCTCCAGCGCATCCAGCAGCAGCACGCCGTCATCCTGGCCGGTCACGGCATCGCACAGCGGGCCGCATAGGCGATCGAGAATGGAAGTCGCAAGCAAGAAACTGCGCACACGGGCAGGCTGGCGCTGGAGGACCTCTTCGACGAGATAGTCCACGATGTAGCGGTTGTCGCCGGCAAACGCCTTGACAAATGCGCCCACGTCGGCGCGCCCGCGCATCGAAAGCGCCGCCAGTTGCAGGCCGGCAATCCAGCCTTCGGTGCGCACTTCGAGGGCGGCGACTTGCTCGGGCGCGAGGTCGAGACCCATCACTTCCTTGAGAAAGCCGGCCGCCTCGGCGGGCGTAAAGCGCAGGTCGGCCGCCCGCACCTCGGTGAGTTGGCCGCGCACCCGCAGCCGGGCCAGGGGCAGCGGTGGATCCTCACGGGTTGCAATCACCACGTGCAGTTGGGGCGGCAGGTGTTCGAGCAGGAAGGTGACGGCAGCGTCGACCGGTGCGGCGTCGACGCTGTGGTAGTCGTCCAGGACGAGCACGAAATCGCCAGCAATAGTAGTGATTTCATTGATCAGGGCCGTCAGGATCGATTCGATAGGCGGCTGCTGCGGGGACTGGAGATCGGCAAGCACCCCGCCGCCGATCTGCGGCGCAACCGTCTGCACAGCCGCAACCACGTACGTCAGAAAACGGCTGAGGTCGCCGTCGCCTTCGTCCAGCGCCAGCCAGGCGACCGGTCGTGCCGACTCGGCAAGCCATTCGCTGACCAGCGTTGTCTTCCCAAACCCTGCCGGCGCCGAGACAAGCGTCAGCCTGCCCTGTAGCCCCTCATTCAGCAGCGCCACCAGGCGGGGGCGCGCCACCACCCGGGGCCGGGGCGGGGGTCGATAGAGTTTCGTGGCCAGGAGTGACGTAGACATCGGCCAGGCTCCCCTGAACACAGCCCGGCCGGCGGGCTGCGTTCTCTCAGCTGCTAGTACACCGCAAGATACATGGCTAACTTCCCGGAAGACCCACCCTTCCGGGAAGGGTCAGGCTTCCGGGAAGCCTAGCGCAGCGTATTGTACGGTGCTTCGCCGCTCATGTCGACGGTTTCATAACCGTCGGCGCCGACGCACGGCCCGAGCACGGCGAGCAGCTTGATGGGCGCGGCCGTGGTGTTGAAAGACGCGTGGACGACGCCGGCGCCGATAAAGGCCGAATCGCCTGGGCGGAGGATTCGCCGCTCCTGTTCGAGCCACTGCTCAACTTCGCCCTCAATCGCCACGATCACCTCTTCCTGGTCCGGATGCTTGTGAAAGGCGTGACCCTGCCCTGGGGTCAGCGTGACCTCGAGAATGGTGAGCTGGCGCGCACCGGTGACCGAAGGCCGGCTCATCGAACCCAGCACACCCCAATCGAGGGTTTCACGCGGAACGGCGCTGCTCGGAACAAACTTGGCGTTCATGCTCTCTGCTCCCTTCGCTATTATACAGTTAGATTTATGGGTCGTTACCCCCAGTGTACCGCAAACCTGTAATCGCGGTCGCTTTTGTGCGGGCTCCGTTTGCGGTAGGATATGAGCCGCGGATAAGAACAATGCCCGGAACTATGAGCGAACACCTGAACTGGTACCTACAAGCGTGGAACCTGCACCACCCCCAACTGTTGGCAGACAGCCCACGCGGCGCGGTCTATGCGGCGTACCGGGACCGCGAGAAGGTGGTACTAAAGCTGTTCACGCCCATCGGTGTCGAGGATGAAGCCGATGGGGTGGCTGCGCTGCGCTACTTTGACGGCCAGGGGGCGGTGCGGCTTCTGGCACATGACGCGCACGCCCACCTGCTTGAGTACGCCGGCGACGAAGAATTGGCCGATATGGTGGTGCGCGGCGACGACCTGGCGGCGACGGTAGTGGTGGGCGAGGTGCTGAACAAGCTCCACCGGCCGCAACCCGGCGTGCCCCTGCCACCGCTGCGCACGCTGCGGGAGCGCTTCCAGTCGCTGTTCATGCGGGCGGCACAAGATGAAGCGGCCGGCATCGATTCCATTTACCGGCGGGGAGCGCAGGTGGCGGAGCAGCTGTTGGCCAATCCCGGCTGTGAATGTGTGCTGCACGGCGATATTCAGCACCACAACATCCGCCGGCATCCCGTGCGCGGCTGGCTGGCGTATGATCCGAAAGGGTTGTACGGCGAGCGGCTGTATGATGGCGGGAACACGCTGTGCAACCCGTCCACGGCGCCGTCGCGGGTGCTGGCGGAAGACCGCTTGGTCCAGGTGTCGCAGGTGCTGGCGGACACCATGGGGGTGGCGGTCGGGCGCCTGCGGGCGTTTGTCTTTGCTTACGCATGCCTGAGCGCAAGCTGGCCGGACAAGCCCGAAGGCAGCGAGGTGCAGCAGTGGTTTCTGACCGTAGCCCGGAACGCCGAATATTATGTCGACTTGTCGGTTTGAGCGAGATGGAGATAGCTGGTGAATAGGAAGCATGGGGTTGCACTGATCGCAGTCATAATTCTCGCGGCACTGGTGATGGCAGCTTGCCGCACCGTCACCTCGCCGGCAGCGCTTGGCGCAGCAGCCGGGGTCCAGGCCGACGCCCAGCTGTCGCAGGGTGCCCAGCCGGCGCAGGGTGCCCAGCCGCCGCACAGCCCATTGCAGAGGCTGCCGCTCCCGGCGCTGTCGCGGATAACAGCGCCGCCCCGGTGGAGGTGCCGGCGCCTGCGGCAGACGCAGCCGTTCTGCCGACCCCGACACCTGCGCCGGCAGAACCAGCAGCCGAAGCTGCAGTAGCCGTTGCGCCCGCAGAAGCCCCGGCGGTCGATACGACCGCTGTGTTTACGGTTGGCAATGAGCTGACCATTGCGGCCCTGCTCCAGCGCAGCATCGAGGGCAGCCCCATCACGATCGAGCAGCAGCTCGACAACGGGGCCAACTACGCCCGCTATATCGCCAGCTACATCTCCGAGGGCAACAAGATCTACGGCCTGTTGACCGTGCCGTTTGGCGACCCGCCGGAGGGCGGCTTCAAGGCGATTGTCTTCAACCACGGCTACATCCCGCCGGCGCAGTACCGTACGACCGAGCGCTACGTCGCCTACGTCAATGCGCTGGCGCGGGCCGGGTTTGTGGTGTTCAAGATCGATATGCGCGGCTTTGGCAACTCGGAAGGCGAGCCGGAGGGTTCCTACTTCTCGCCGGCTTACACGATCGACGCCATCTCGGCATTAAAGAGTCTGCAGACTTTGGACTACGTGGACCCCAACGGCATCGGGATGTGGGGGCATAGCATGGCGGGCAACCTGGTCCTGCGCGCCATGCTGATCGAGCCGGCGATCAAGGCGGGTGTCATCTGGGCCGGCGCAGTCTACAGCTATGACGACATGGCGCGCTACTCGATCCAGGACTCGTCCTACGTGCCGCCGTCGCCCGACGCGCCGGGCCGCCGCAGGGGCCAGGAGATCCGGGCCACCTATGGGCAGCCGAACACGGCGGTGCCCTTCTGGAAAGCCGTGTCGCTGACCGAGCATATCGACCTCCTGCAGGCGCCGCTGCAACTGGATCACGCGCTGAACGACGACGTGGTCAACGTGGGGTACTCGGACGACCTCGCGGCAGTGCTGAGCGCGGCAGGCAAGGAATACGAGTATTACCAATATGACGGCGGCGGGCACAACATCAACTCACCCTATTTCGAGCAGGCGATGCAGCACACCATCGAGTTCTTCAAAGCGCACCTCTAGTGGAGTCCCCGATGGCCCGCGCCGGGGCTAGGATCGTGCTGTTATTTCTGGCGGCGCTCTGCTGCCTTGGCGTCGCGCTGGGCTTCGGCGTGCGTGCTGCCCATGCGCAAGACGACCCCGACTGTGTCGAGCCCAGCCTCAACATCCGGAAGTGGACCAACGGCTATGTGACGAACAGCTCGCCCTACACCCTCTCGGTCTCCATGTGTTACAGCCGTCGAGGCGAAATTGCGCCGGGCGGCGAATCCCCGCGCGACCGTTGGGACGTGGAGGGCTTGTGGTCCCTCAACCGATCCGGCGGCAGCAAGCACGTCTACAAGCTGGGGTGGGGCAGCTGGCACGTCTACGACAGCAGCGACCTGCTCCCCGGCTACGCCTACCTCAGCGGCACGGCTTGGTGCAGAGAATGCGGCTGGCTCAAAAAGCCCCGCCGCGGCTGGAACGCCGACGTCGCGCCCGGCTACGTACTGCTTGTCGACAAAGTCATGCACTGCAACGCCTCCGGCGGCAGCTGCATCTGGGCCGAGCCCGATGCCCCGCCCCTCGTCGCCCTCTACGACAAACCCGACTACAAGATCCCCCTCGCCGACGCCACCGCCGTCTCGCGATTTGAGGTCGCCTCTCCCACCAAGCCGGAGTCGCTCCGTATGCAGGACGGCTACCACGCCTTCCTCTACGAAACCCTGACCGCCGATGCTCCCCGGGTGTGCATTGAACACGGCGCCCCTGACCTGAAGGCCCTCCGCTACCCCGACGGCACGCGCGTTGGCCGCCACGTGGGGGCCGTGCAGTTGGAGCAGGGAAATTGCCCGGCGGCGTAAACCACCAACCGGCTTTAACCGGTTTTGCACCCCCTAGCGCCGAATTCATTCGGCGAAGCCCGCGGTCCAGCAATTTAACCTCGTTGCACCCTCCCACCATTGTGCGATAATAGGCCGTCTCCAGGCCGGCTGCCCCTTGGCCGTGCCCGGAATTGTGCACCGTTCACACTTATATTGGCTGCTACCAGCAGGAGACTTGCCATGACTTCGATGAAGGCTGTGCGGATCCACGCCTACGGCGACCGGGACGTCCTCACCTACGAGGATGCGCCGCGCCCCACCCCGGGCCCGGGCGAAGCGCTGATCCGCGTCTATGCCACCAGCGTCAATCCCTTCGACTGCTACGTCCACATGGGCTGGGCGGCCGCCTGGTTCAATTACACCCTGCCGCTGATCCCTGGGTCGGATGCCGCCGGCGTGATCGAGGAGGTGGGTGAAGGCGTGACCGACTTCCAACCCGGCGACGAGGTCTACGCGCGGGCGGGAGTCTGGCGCGATGGCGCCAACGCCGAATACGTGGTGGCCGCGGCGACGGATATCGCCGCCAAGCCGCAGTCGCTCGACTTCATCCACGCCGCCGCCCTGCCGCACGCCATCCTGACCGCCTGGCAGGCGCTGATCGAGGCCGCCCAGTTGGAGGCAGGCCAGACCGTCCTGATCCATGCCGCAGCGGGCGGCGTGGGCCACGTCGCCGTCCAGCTGGCCAAGACGCGCGGCGCCACGGTGATCGGCACGACCTCACAGCACACCAACCTCCTGCACGCCCTGGGTGCCGACCAGGTGATCGACTATACGGCCACCGCCTTTGAAGACGCCGTGCGCGACAGCGTGGGCGCCGTCGACGTCGTGCTCGACCTGGTGGGCGGCGAAACGCAGGAGCGGTCGTGGGCAGTCATAAAACCGGGCGGGATCCTGGTCTCGGCCGTGCAGCCGCCGTCGGAGGAGCGGGCCCAAGCGGAAGGGGTGCGCTGCTACTATGTGGCGTCGGCGCCCCCGATCGGAGCCACGCTGGCCGAGGTGGCCAAGCTGGTCGACAGCGGCAAGATCCGCCCCGTGGTGTCCGCCGTCCTCCCGCTATCCGACATCCGCCAGGCACACGAGCTGGTCGAAGGCCGCCACACGGCCGGGAAAGTGGTCCTGCAGGTCGTGCCGTAAGCTACTTCAGCAATGGACCCGTTGAACAAGCTGGCGGTGACAAAGGTCATCTACGCCAACCGCAGGTCGGGCGGCGTGCACCGTGCGCACAACACGAACGTGTTTGCTTGGGCGGACCACATGATCCAGAAGCCCGGCCACGTCTACATCATCAAGCCCTGAACCGCAGCGTACATTCGTACGGGCACGAGGTCCGGCGAGACTCGGAGCGCAGGCGTCGCCGCCTGCCCTGCCCTCTTCGCCGGAACCTCGTGCCTGCCCCAGTCCTCCAATGCCTCGCCTACTCCCTACATCACTTCAAACGTCTCGTACACTGTGACCGTGCCGCCGGAATGCAGGACGGGACACCCCTTTGCCAGCTCGGCCGCCTGGTTAAGTGAATCCGCACTGATAATCGTGTAACCGGTCGCCATGTCGCCCGCCACCCCGTCGCTCACACGGCCGTCGGCCGTCAGCCGTTTTGCCGCCGGGCCGAAAGGATTGCCCCCGTCGACGACGGACGCGCCCAGCTTGCCATACCACTGCCCCCAGCGCGCAAGCTCGGCGTTGCGCGCCTCCTCTGTCTCCATCATCCCTGCGCCGCCCGTGTACAACAGCAAGTACTTGCTCATGGTGGTTCCTCCGATGATCAACAGCTGACACATTCATTGAAATGACGCACGCCAACAATAGCACATATGTTCGCTACTTTCAAGCACCTGTTGACCACCAAAGATCTTCACGCAATATTGCGGAAAAGCCCATTACATTCATCGATTCATGACGCTTGACGCCAATCGGCAAGATGGTATCCTCGCAGTTCCTGCCCGAACAACAAGCTTCCCAGGCCGCAAAGAAGACTGAAGGAGACACCATCTATGAATCGACGTACGTTTCTAAAGGACGCCGGGCTGCTGGCCGGCGGCCTGGCGGCGTCCTCCATGCTGCCCGACATCGCCATGGGCGCCCCCAAGCCGCAGAGCCGGCGCGCGGAACGCACCTTCAATGCCGACGCCAGCCGCCCCAACATCCTGGTGATTCTCGTGGACCAACTGCGCTACCCCCAAGGCCAGTTCACCCAGGCGCTGATGGACCAGGCGGCCCCCCGGCTGGCCGAGCTGCGGGCAGACTCGGTCAGCTTTGGCCACCACTGCGCCGCCGCCAACGCCTGCTCCCCCTCGCGCTCGACCCTGCTGACGGGCCTCTACACCCACCAGAACGGCATGTTTCTCACCAACGTCGAGGGGCTGGCCGGCCAGGGCTCCACGCCCAGCCTCAACCCGGGCTTTCCCACCTGGGGATCGATCCTCAGCAGCGACGACTTCGGCTACAACACCTACTGGTGGGGCAAGTGGCACCTGGCGATCGACGACTCTCAATCGCCGGACTGGGCCGAGCGCTATGGCTTTGACGACGGCGGCCTCCCCTGCCCCTCGCCCAACGGCGGTCCCGGGCAAGGGCAGGGCGTCGACCCCGTGACCACGCAGGTGTTCAAGAACTGGCTCAACGAGGCCAGCGCCCTGGGGCCCGTGGTGCACGACCGTCAGCCTGGTCAACCCCCACGACGTCGAATGGTTCCCCAAGTACTCCAAGGACCAGCCGGGCCAGGAAAACCCGAAAGTCATCCCTGAATTCTGGACCGGCCTGCCGTCCAATTACGAGCGCTGGCCCGAGGCGCTCGCCCTCCAGGGCAAGCCTAAGCTGCAGCAGGCCTGGGTGATCCTCTGCGATGCGGTGTTTGGCGTCGTGCCCACCAACCCACCCGCCCCCGGCTATCCGGAACTCTGGCACGAGCTGCTCGACCTCTATTACCTGGTCATCAGCGAGGTGGACAAGCAGATCGGCAACGTCCTCGACGCCCTGGCCGCCAGCAGCGCCGCCAATAACACGATCGTCGTCTTTACGTCGGATCACGGCGAGTACGGCGGCGCCCACGGCCTGCGCGGCAAGGCCTTTGCCGCCTACGAGGAGTCAATCCACGTGCCGCTCTTCGTGATGGATCCCACCGGCGAATTTGTCCCGGCCGGGCAGGCGGGCACCGAGCGCGAGCAGCTCACCTCGCACGTCGACATCACCCCGCTGCTGATGACGCTGGCCAGCGGCAACAACAACTGGCGCACGAACGCCAAGTACGGGCACCTGGCGAACCGGGCCGACATCGTCGCCCTGCTGAGCAACCCGAGCGCGCAGGGGCGCAGCTACATCATCCAGACGAGCGACGAGGACATCCCCGAGGAGGCGCCCAAGGTCGGGTTCCCCTACAAGGACGTGCTCGTGCGTGATGCGCTGACCGAGCCGCCGCCCACGCACGTGATCGGCTACCGCACCGCCACCGCCAAGCTGGGGGTCTACAGCTTCTTCGTCCCCAACTCGATCCAGATCCAAACCACCGGCCAGGAGGCCGAGTTGTACGACTACACCAAGGACGGCCTGGAGGAGGTCATCAACCACGCGCCCAACGGCTCGGACCCCGACCCGGTGCTCTACAACCAGCTCTACACCGCCCTGTTCGATCCGGTCAACGGCGCCGTCGTCAAAGAGCTGCGGGCGCCGCTGCCCGCCTACCTCCAGCCGGTCCAGGACGCGGCCATGGCAGAATACCTCGCCTACGAGGCATCGCTGGGCGTCACGGCCCACCAATACATCCCCACCATTTCAAAGTAGGCAGCTGGCCCCAACCGGCCGCACCCGGACCGCAGGCTTCCGGGAAGCCCCGTCTTCCGGGAAGAGGGTGCCGACCTTCGGTCGGACTCTTCCCGGAAGCCTGCCAACTATCGACCGCTACATTAGGAGGCCGCCATGACGCCCGCTACGCCTGCTGCACCGCCCTCAGTCCCGGCTGCGAGCAGTGAGGATCCCAACCACGACCTGACACACGTGACGCGCACCGAATTCGTCAACGCCATGGTGCACCTCTACCGCGGCGAGCTGGGCGAAGCCACGGCCTGGCGGACCCGCATCGACGCCACAAGCAACTGGGCAGTCGTGCTGAGCGCGACCGCCCTGAGCTTTGTCTTTGCCGACAAAAGCAGCGAACGCCACGTGCTGATCCCCATCATCACCCTCTTTGTGACCTTCATGCTCTTTATGGAGGCGCGGCGCTACCGCTTCTATGATATCTGGCGCACGCGGGCACGGCTGCTCGAAATGAACTTCTATCGCCCGCTGCTCGACGGGTCGCCACCCACCGACGTGCACTGGACGGTGACCCTGGCGCACGACCTCGAGTGGCCGCACTTTCACATGCCCTGGTGGGAGGCGGCGGGCCGCCGGCTGCGACGCAACTACCAGTGGATCTATGGCATCCTGCTGGCCAGCTGGCTGATCCTCCTATTGTCGCATCCCACGCCGACGACCGACCCCGCCGAGTTTGCCGCGCGGGCGGCGATCGGCCCAATCCCGGGCACGGCCGTCATCGCCGCGATGCTCCTCTTCTACGGCGCGCTGGCTGCGCTCGGCGTATACAGCTTGTGGAAGAGCCGCTACGCCAAGTCGGCATTGCCGGCCGGCCACCCCGACCGCTTGCGGGCAGAGCGACACGGCCCAGCGCGGCATTAGCTCTGTCTATCGATACTGCTAAGCACCTGCTCGATTACAGGTGCTGCTCGAACCAGGCCAGCATGTCGTTCCATGCCTGCGTGGCCTGCTCCTCGTTGTAGCGCTCGCCGGTGTCGTTGTGGAAGGCGTGGTCCACGCCGGGATAGATGTTGATCTGGTGCGTGACGCCGGCCGCCTCCAGCGCTGCCTGCAAGTCGGGCACGCCGCTCGTGATGCGATCGTCCTGTTCGGCATAGACGCCCAGCACGGCGGCGCCGATGTTGGGGACGGCCGCCAGGTCCGGCGCGGGGCCGTAGAACGGGACGGCTGCCTTGAGTTCGGGGATCGTCGTCGCCACGCGCCAGGTGACGCCGCCGCCAAAGCAGAAGCCCGTCATGCCGATGCGGTCGCCGTCGACAGAATCGAGCCCCTGCAGGTACTCGTAGCCGGCCACAAAATCGCCGACATGGCGGTCGGAGCCGGCGTCGGTCAGCAGGCCGGGAACCTCGTCACGGTCGCGTGAGGCCGTGCCGCCTTCCCGTGAGAGCAGGTCGATCGCAAGCGCCACGTAACCCGCCTTGGCAAAACGCCGGGCGACATCCTGGATGTGCGGCGTCAGCCCCCGGTTCTCGTGCGCGATCAGGACGGCGGGATAGCTGCCCTCGGCGGCGGGGCTGGCCAGGTAGCCGGAGATCTCGTCGCTCCCGCTGGGGAAGGTCACGGTAACAGCCTGCACTGCCGGGTCCCCTTCGGGCACAGAAAGAGGGCTCCTGGCGCCCGGCACCGCGCCGGCCTGTGCATCTGCAGCCGCGGTTGCTTCGGCGGTCGCAGCCGGCGTCGCCGCCTCCGGCATCGGCTCGGTGGCGGCCGGCAGTTCCACCGGCCGGCAGCCGGCGGCGGACATGGCGGCGATAGTGGCGGCCATACTGCCGGTGATAAAGGCCACGCGCCGGATAAAGGTGCGGCGGGTAATCAACCCCTCGCGGTAATCGTCGTAAAACTCCTCAATCAGGTATTTCTTGAAGGTATCGTTGTCGTTCATGGCAAGTTCTCCTCCTCAAGAGACAGAGCTTGAGAAACAGGGCAGCAAGCGTGGAAGCATGTATGTGCGGCGAGAGAAGGATGGTGCGCAGGTGGGGACAGAGTACCGATATTTGCTGGCGGACAGATGTAAGCTTGCCTACAGAGGAACGGCGTTACGGGTTTGCCGCCCCTCCCTCCTGACTTGGGTCATAGCCGAGCTTGCCCCTGGTCAGGAGCGCCACCACAACCCCACAGACGGCCATGATCGCCAGCGCGGTGTACCCAACCTGCTGCGGCTGGTCAGGGAGCAGCGAGCCAAACCATAGCTGCGAGGCATTAAAGGAGGCGTGCGTAAGGACGGCAACCAAGATACTTTGGCGGCCGCCGTTGAAAATCCAGGTAAAGAGCAGCGTCACGATCATGATGACGGCGACGTTGATGGCAAAGTTCACGGGATTAAACGGCCCTGCCGCCGGCGGTCCGACCACCAGCAGGTGATTGGGCAGGTGCCATACGCCGTGCAGAAACCCCACGATCAGGCTTGCCCGCAGCGCGCCATAAGGGCGCTGCATGCGGGTCTGGGCAAAGCCGCGCCAGCCCGGCTCTTCTCCCCACTGCAGGATGCCGGGGAAAATCAACATCGCCATCAGGTAGGTCGTAAAGAAGGTGGTCCACTGCTGCACCACCGCCTGCAGCGCCGCCGTGCCCATCCAGATAATCGCCGAGAGCAGGTAGATGGCAGGAAAACCAAAGAATACGAGCAGGTACCAGGGCAGCGCCCACCCGCCACTGGATATAGCGGCGGAAAAACTGCTTGAGACCTTGCCGGCCGGCCAATGCCGCCGTCACGACCACCGCCGCCAGCGTCGGTCCGGTAAACGATGCCGCCAGAAACAGCACCACATACAGCACGAACGGCACGCTGTAGGGCAGGAGGCCAAGGCCGTCCTGCCCAAGGACCATCGGCGCCAGGCACACCCAGCTGCCGGCAAAGGCGATCACAAAAAACCAGACAAATGGATGGGCCGCCAATCCACTCTTTACGGACTCGAGCAAGGGAGCTTTGGGCTTTACAGTCACAGCCGACACAATGAATTCCTCCTATACACTTTTATCACCATACGGGCGCAAATAAAGAGTGCGTAGAAGTTACTCCTATTCGGGGGGGCATGTCAATAGTCGGCGAAAAATTACGTCAATGTGCCGGGTGACGTCGGCACGTGCGCAATCCGAATGCGCGTCAACATGTGCTATAATCTGTCCCCACCCATCCACAGGTGCCGCCCGCACCCATAACACGAACTCCGCCAAAACTGCGTGCAAAATTGGTCCGCCCAATTGCGAGATTCATGTCGATTTCGGGGCCCGCTTGTTCGATGTATCAGTAGAGCGAGGAAAGAGCCGGGCAGCAGAGGACGGCAAGCAGACGGCAAGCGAGCCTCGCCCCATCATTCAAAGGAGAACCAACCATGCGTGTAATGGCGATTGTCAAGGCGAGCAAAGACAGCGAAGCAGGCGTGATGCCCACCACCGAGCAGCTGGCCGAGATGGGAAAGTTTAACGAAGAACTGGTCAAGGCCGGCATCATGCTCGCCGGCGATGGCCTCCAGGCCAGTAACCAGGGCGCCCGCATCTACTACAACGACAACAAGGTCTCCGTGGTCGACGGCCCCTTCGCCGAAACCAAGGAACTGGTCGCCGGCTACTGGATCTGGCAGGTCAAGTCGATGGAGGAAGCCGTCGAATGGGCCAAGCGCATCCCATTCCACGACGGCCAGGTCGAGCTGCGCCGGGCCTTCGAAGCCGAAGACTTCGGCGAAGAGTTCACGCCCGAGCTGCAGGAGCAGGACGCACGTCTGCGCAACCAGCTGTCATCGGGTCAGTAGCGCCGCCAGGTATCTGCCCGCACCCCGTGTCGATCTATCATTCAAAGGAGAACCAACCATGCGTGTTATGGCGATTGTCAAGGCGAGCAAAGAGACCGAAGCGGGCGTGATGCCCACCACCCAAGAACTAGCCGAGATGGGGCAGTTTAACGAAGAGCTGGTTAAGGCCGGCATCATGCTGACCGGCGACGGCCTCCATCCCAGCAGCCAGGCCGCCCGCATCTACTACGACGGCAGCAAGCGCACCGTGGTCGACGGCCCCTTCGCCGAGGCCAAGGAGCTGATCGCCGGCTACTGGATCTGGCAGGTCAAGTCGATGGAAGAAGCCGTCGAATGGGCCAAGCGTGCCCCCATGCATGAGGGCCAGGTCGAGCTGCGCCGAGCCTTCGAAGCCGAGGACTTTGGCGAAGCGTTCACACCCGAACTGCAGGAGCAAGAAGCGCGGCTGCGCGACCAACTGTCATCGGGTCAGTAATGACCTTCTACCCTCCCGTGCCCCGACGGGAGGGTATGCCTTCTGTAGATTGGCTTGATTCCTTATGACCGCTCCCAACATTCAGCGCACCCTTGACGCCGTTTGGCGCATGGAATCGCCAAAGCTGATCGCCGCCCTCGCCCGCCGGTTGGGCGACGTCGGCCTGGCAGAAGACCTGGCCCAGGATGCCTTCGTGATCGCGCTCCAGCAGTGGCCGGAGGCAGGCATCCCCCCCAATCCCGGTGCCTGGCTGATGAGCACGGCCAACCACCGGGCCATCGACCGCCTCCGCCGCGACCAGACGGCCGCCCGCAAATACGCGTCCCTGACGACCCGCATCGAAGTGGACGAAGGCACCGGCGAGGTCTATGCGCTGGCAGATACGAATGTGCCGGGCACGGTTCCCGGTACGGACGACGAAGACCTGCTGCGGCTGATGTTCATCGCCTGCCACCCCGTGCTCTCCACCGAAGCCCGGATAGCACTCACCCTGCGCCTGGTCGGCGGTCTCACCACCGACGAGATCGCCCGCGCCTTCATGGTGCCCGAGGCCACCGTCGCGCAGCGCATCGTCCGCGCGAAGCGCACGCTGGCCGAGGCCCACGTTCCCTTCGAACTGCCGCCGGACGTCGAGCGCACCCCACGCCTGGCCTCGGTCATGGCCGTGATCTACCTGATCTTCAACGAGGGCTACACCGCCACCACAGGTGATACCTGGGTTCGCCCCGTGCTCTGCGAGGACGCCCTGCGGCTCGGCCGTATTCTGGCCGAGCTGGCGCCCAAAGAGCCCGAGGTGCACGGCCTGGTGGCGCTGATGGAGATCCAGGCCTCACGCCTGTGGGCGCGCGTCGGCCCCCACGGCGAGCCGGTCCTGCTGCTCGACCAGAACCGGGCGCGCTGGGACCAGCTCCTCATCGGCCGCGGCCTGGCCGCGCTGGCGCGGGCAGAAAGGCTCGGCGGCACCTTCGGCCCCTACGCCCTCCAGGCTGCCATCGCCGCCTGCCATGCGCGGGCCCACACCGCCGAGGCGACCGACTGGGGGCGGATCGCAGCGCTCTACGACGCGCTGGCGCAGCTAGCCCCCTCCCCCATCGTCGAGCTCAACCGCGCCGTGGCACTGGCCATGGCCTACGGACCAGCGGTAGGCCTGGCGCTCGTCGACCAGCTGCTGGCCGACCCCGCCCTGGCCGCCTACCACCTGCTCCCCAGCGTACGCGGCGACCTGCTGGCCAGGCTCGGCCGTGACGACGAAGCCCGCGCCGAATTCGCGCGCGCAGCGGACCTGGCACGCAACGAACGCGAGCGCGAGCTGCTCCTGGCCCGCGCCCACTCGGTTACGCCGGACGCCTAGCCCCCTCGTCGTTCAGTGCGCACGCTCACGTGCGCATACCCCCAAAACCTGCCGATTGGACAGGCGCGCCTCTCCCACGCGGTAGAAGTTCCGCGCCTGGTCGCCGTGCTACAGTGTGAGCGCGGCACCCAAATGACCACAGCACGGCTGCTGGCCCAACACCCGCCGCAAATAGAATGAGGCAACGATGACAAAGCTCAATGCGAAAATTTCCACCAAGTGGCGCACCCTGGCCCGGCTGGGCAGCGCAGCCCTGGCAGCCGGCTTGCTGGCAGCCTGTGCGCAACTCCCCCCCGCCACACCCACACCCACCCCACCGCGGTAGCAGGCGACACCGCAGGCGACACCGCAGGCGACACCCTGGCGGGCATGCAGCAGTTTGCCGACGGCGAAAACAACTTCACGTTCTACATTCCGGGCACCTGGGATGTGTTTGGGCCCGACCACAACGGCATCGGCAGCCAGTTCATCATGGGCCCGGAGGGCACAAGCTGGACTGCCAACGAGCCTGCCGCGGTGCAGATCAGCGTGATCGACCCGCAGGTCTTGCCGCTGGACCAGGCGCTGGACATGCTGTGCCACGGCTGCGTGGCCGTACCCAAGCCGCAGCCTGCCACCCTTAGCAACGGCCTGCCCGTGCTGCAAGCCACCGGCGAACGCCCCGGTCCCGACGCCCAATCAGTGGCGCTGACCATTGTCGAGTTTGGCTCGAAGACGATTATTTTTGCCGTCAACGCGGCCAAGGCCGGCATGGACGCCGACACCTTGCTCGCCACCTTCGGACCGTTCGACGGTACGCAGCCGGCCGGGGAGAACACGGGCCGCGGCCTCTACGCCGGGAATCGGCTTCGCGCTGCCGCCGGTGCCTGCAGCGTGGGCGAGCGGGGAGACGGTGCCCGCCGTCACCGCAGCGGCCGGCGGGCCGTGGTGGGAGCCGGCACCCAAGCACCCCGCAATCAAGCTGATGGGTTATCCGGTCGAGGACAGCGTGCAGACGCCGCGCATCGTCGTCTATCCCGTGGCCGAACTCGCCGCTGCCAATCCTGAGGCCGCCAAGCGCATCGCACAGCTGCAGCAGCTGCTGGTGCAGCCGGCGCCGGTGGCGGATGCCCCGCTGCCCTTCCTCCCGTTGACCAATGCCGGCAGCGCACTGGCGGCACAGGTCAAAGTCCTGACATTTGCAGGCGGGCGGGGCGTGCGCTACCTGGCGCAGCTCGGCCAGGGCCCGGCGCCGATCAACAACCAGGAGCTATTCTATACCTTCCAGGGGCTGACCGACGACGGCGCCCACTACGTGGCGGCGATCCTGCCCATCACGCACCCGTCGCTGCCCGTCGACGCCGCCGGCGTACCGGCGGCCGAACGCCAGGCCCAGCTTGAGGACTTCGCACACTACCTCGCCGCCACCGCCAAGACGCTGGACGCCCAGGCCGGCGCCACCTTCGAGCCCAGCCTCGCCGCGCTGGACGCGCTGGTGCAGTCGCTCAGTGTTACGCCGTAGGGGACCATGCAGCGCGTGCTGCGCCAGATACTCCGTGCGAAATTGGTCCGCCCAGGCGCAAAATCGTGTCGTTTTCGCGGGCTGCTTGTTCGATGTATAGTTAGAGCGAGAAAAGAGCCGGTGAATTACGCACGGCAGGCGACCCTCGCCAAGTCATTCAAAGGAGAACCAACCATGCGTGTAATGGCAATTGGCAAGGCAACCAAAGACACCGAAGCAGGCGTGCTGCCCACCACCCAGGAAATGGACGAGATGGGGGCGTTTAACGAAGAGCTGGTCAACGCCGGCATCCTGCTGGCCGGCGAAGGCCTCCGCGCCAGCTCCCAGGGCGTGCGCATCTACTACGACGGCAGCAAGCGCACGGTCGTCGACGGCCCCTTCACCGAGGCCAAGGAACTGATCGCCGGCTTCTCGCTCTGGGAGGTCAAGTCCATGGAAGAAGCCATCGAATGGGCCAAGCGTGCCCCCGTCAAAAACGGCCAGTGCGAGCTGCGCCGCGTCGCCGAAGCCGAAGACTTTGGCGACGCGTTCACGCCCGAGCTGCGCGAGCAGGAAGACCGCCTGCGCAACCAGCTGACGTCGCAGGAGTAGCGCCACGCGGTCCCCGCGCTAATGGCCGCAGCGTGCGTCGCGGGAGACGACGCTGCGGCCATTATTCTTGTCTATGCTGGCATCAGGCTGTAACAGTTGTCGCCCGCCGTGTGGCCATGGTCTTCGCTAAATCAACGCGATGACCGCCTTGACGGCTGCTTGTCCGGCAGCCTTGATCGCGTCGTGTAACGCTTCTTCGAGCGCCTTCGCAACCTGGTTGGTCAGAGTGTCATTGGCATGCATTGTCCACGTAAGACTTGCTTGGCTTGCCTCTGCCCACCGTTCGCGAATCCCGTCTTTGCGATCCGCCGTGGTCCAATCATCATCGTGGGATCCCGTGGTTAAGGTACCTGCTGTATTACCTTGGCGTTGTACAGTGTACGCGATCCCCGATGGCGTCATTGCCACAAGGGTAAGCAGGTAGTCGATTCCCAACGCGCCACTGTTGTGCATATGACCGGAAAATGTAAAGTCGCCGTTGCTCGCCATCACCAGCGTTGCAGAGCCGCCAATGGAAAGCCCCGACGTGATAGGCCCGGAATGCAGTGTCACTGTCTCTGGGAGTACCCCGTTTGTGCCCGGCTGCGCGCCTGGTAGGGTAGTCTGCCCCGCCGCGGCCAGCCGGAAGGGCGGACCGACGAAGACGGGGTTGCCCGCGCCGTCCACGACCGTGCCGCGGCGGGCGATCCGCTGGTCGTCCATAAACCAGATCTGGGTCTCGCCGCTGTCACCGTTATGCCAGATGAGGTCCGACTTGCCGTCCCCGTTGCTGTTGCCAGCCGCGGCCAGCCGCCATGGCAGGCCGACAGGGATGGGGCTGCCCGCCTCATCCACCACCGTGCCGCGGCGGGCGATCCGCGCTTCGTGCATAAACCAGATCTGCGTTTCGCCCGTGTCGCCGTTGTGCCAGATGAGGTCCGATTTGCCGTCGCCATTGGTGTCTCCGGCCGCAGCCAACCGGAAGGGCGGGCCGACAAAGATGGGGCTGCCCGTTTCGTCCACGACTGTGCCGCGCCGGGCGATGCGTTCGTGGTGCATAAACCAGATCTGCGTCTCGCCTGTACTCTCGTTGTACCAGACGAGATCCGACTTGCCGTCCCCGTTGACGTCTCCGGCCGCGGCCAGCCGGAAGGGCGGGCCAACAGGGATGGGGCTGCCCGCCTCGTCCACCACCGTGCCACGCCGGGCGATCCGCTCGTCGTGCATAAACCAGATCTGCGTCTCGCCTGCTGTCGCCGTTGTGCCAGATCAGGTCCGGCTGTACCGTCTCCATTGACGTCTCCGGCCGCGGCCAACCGGAAGGGTGGACCGACGAAGATGGGGCTGCCCGCCTCGTCCACCACCGTGCCGCGCCGCGTGATCCGACGGTCGTTCATAAACCAAAACTGCGTCTCGCCGGTGCTCTCGTTGTAGAAAACAATATTACCCGACATGCCCTGCTCCTTTTCATGAACCCAGCTCCTGTTACTGCTGCAGCCAGTAAATCAGGTATGCCCACCGGGCGGAGGGTACTTTGCGATATAATGGGTGATACAAGAGTGATAGCCCAGTGCGAGTGATATATCACTCCTTGCCTGGACGCCATGAGAAAGGATGCTGATGCCTGCGGCTGCACTTACGTTTGGGGAGTGGGTCAAGTGGCGCCGGCGGACGCTGGGACTGACCCAGAAGGAGCTGGCATACGCGGTAGGCTACGCCCTGGTCACCCTGCGCAAGGTCGAGGCGGACGAGCTGCGCCCTTCGGCGGAGATGGCAAAAAAGCTGGCCGCGGCACTGCTGGTCGAGCCGCACCTGCAGCCGGACTTTGTCCGCTTTGCTCGCGACGAGGCGCTGTGGGACGACGTCGTACTGCCCACGCAGGGGCCCGCCGCACCGCCTATCCCGCCCTCCCCACCGCTGCCAATCCTGCCGCCGCTACCGCCTGCCACGCCTGAACTCCGGGCGCCATCCCTACCCACCGCTGCCCTTCCTCCACCTGCGCCACTGCCGCCCCATTCCCTGATGCCGCTTGCCCGCAATCCGCTGTTTGTCGGCCGCGCGGGAGACCTGGTCGCGCTGGCCAAAATCCTGCAGGCAGGGGCGACGGCGGCCGTCAGCCAGGTGGAGACGGCGGCGGCGACCGGGTTGGGCGGCATCGGCAAGACGCAGCTGGCGTGCGAGTTTGTGCACCGCTACGGGCAGTTTTTCGCCGGCGGTGTCTTCTGGCTGAGCTTCGCCGATCCGGAGGCGATCGCCGCCGAAGTTGCCGCTTGCGGCGGCGCCGGTGCGCTCGAGCTGCGGCCGGACTTCGACCAGCGCACCATCGTCGACCAGGTGCGGCTGGTCCAGGCCGCCTGGCAGGAGCCGCTGCCGCGCCTCCTCGTCTTTGACAACTGTGAAGACCCGGCGCTGCTGGCACAGTGGCGGCCCAAGAGCGGTGCCTGCCGCGTCCTGGTGACCAGCCGGCGCGGCGACTGGGAGCCGGCGCTCGGCGTGCAGGCCCTCCCCCTGGATGTGCTGCCGCGCGCCGAGAGCGTGGCGCTGCTGCACAAACACCGCCCCGACCTCGACGGCACCATCCTGGACGCCATCGCCGAGGAGCTCGGCGATCTGCCCCTCGCCCTCCACCTGGCCGGCTGCTACCTGCACCGCTACCGGCGCGGCCTGACAGCCGCCGACTACCTGTCCCAGCTGCGCAGCCCGGCGCTCCTGCACCACCCGTCGCTCCAAGGGACCGGCATCTCGCCGACCGGGCACGTCCAGCACGTGGGGCGCACCTTTGCGTTAAGCTACGACAGGTTGGACCCGGCCGCTGCCACGGATGCGCTTGCCATCTCACTCTTGGTGCGTGCGGCGCATTTCGCGCCGGGCGAACCGATCTGGTACCGGCTGCTCGTCAAGACGGCAGGGCTGGACCCGGAAGACGCCGGCGCCCGCATTGAGGCGGACCAGGCGTTTGCGCGGCTGATCGACCTGGGGCTGGTGATGACCGACGGCGACGACCTGCTGCGCATGCACCGGCTGGTAGCGGCGTTTGTCCGCGCGGTGGCACACGCAGCGCTGGCAGCCACCCAGAAGGCAGTCGAAGCCGTCGTCTTCGCCGAGACGGCGCATGTCAATCAAGCAGGCTACCCGCTGCCGCTGCTGGCCTGGCAGATTCACCTGCGCGCGGTAGTTGACGTGGCCCAGGCGCGCGAGGATGAGGAGAGCGCCCGCCTGTGTAACGAGCTGGGACAGCACCTGTGGCAGATCGGCGACTATCAGGGGGCGCGGCCGTATTACGAAAAGGCGCTGGCGATTCGTAGCAAAGTGCTGGGCGAGAAGCATCCCGACACGGCGCAGAGCCTCAACCGGCTGGGCTACCTGCTCCAATCGCAAGGCAAGCTCGCGGAGGCCAGGCACTATTTCGAAGCAGCGCTGGCCATCCGTGAGCAGCTGTTTGGCGAGCTGCATGCAGATACGGCGGAGAGTCTCAACGACCTGGGCGGCTGGCTGGTGGCGGCAGGAGACTGGCCGGCGGCGCAACCCTATCTCGAACGTGCGCTGCGCACCGGCCGGGCCGTACTGGGCGATGAGCATCCCCTGGTGGCGGAATACGCCAACAACCTGGGGATGTGTCTCCTGCAGCAGGGCAAGCTCCCAGAGGCGCAGCCGTACCTGGAGCAGGCATTGGCGATCGACGAAAAGGCGCTCGGACCGCAGCATCCCGACACGGCGCTGGCGCTGAGCAACATGGGGCTCCTGTGCAGCGAAATGGGCAGGCTGGACGACGCCAGGAATTATTATGTGCGCGCCCTGGCCATCCGCCGCAGCGTGCTGGGCGCCGACCATCCCGACACCGGACAAACGCTCAACAACCTGGGGGCGCTGCTGCGTGACCTGGGTGCTTGGGAAGAGGCGCACGCCTGCCTGGAGCAGGCGCTGGCGGTCTACACGCGGGCCCTGGGCCAGACGCATCCCCGCATCGCCTTTTGCCTGAACAACCTTGGCCTGCTGCTGGCGGCGGAAGGCAAGACCGACGCCGCGCGCGTGCAGCTGGCGCGTGCCCTGGCCATCCGCCGCGACGCGTTGGGCGAAGCACACCCGCTGACTGTGCTCAGCCGGCAGAACCTGGCGCGGCTGGGCTGACCGGCCTTATTTTTTTTCGCCCCCGATGCCTTTCATCCCGAGCAGCGAAAAGTGATCGATGGTGGGGGCAGCCAGGGGTTGCAGGCGCACCACCGCCCAGATGAGATAGCTGAAGTCCTCATCCTCCGCATCGTTCAGGGGCCGGAAAATATCGCGCACGAACTCGGGCACGGTCGGTTCCAGGCCGCGCCAGTCCGGCTCTTTAGCCCGCGTCTCGGCGACGATGCCGGCGGGGTTCAGATCCAGTACGCTGACAAAGGTGTCCTCGTACCAGTCGATGGCCAGCAGCTTGGGTTCGGCGCGGGCGAGGGCCGAATCGGCGGGTGCGCTCCAGAAGCGCTGCTGCACCTGGGCGATAAAGTCTTGCGCATTGGTCTGGTTGTCGATCTGCGCCGTAAACGCCTGTAGCCGGCTGCGGTCGGTATAGGCCTTGATGCGTTCCGGAGCCTTGGCGGCATCGGTGTTGACGGTAACGACGAACAAGAAACGCTCGCGTGCTGGCGTGCTCATAGTCTCTCCTCTCGTGCTGTCAGGAATCAGGTGAATCGGAAACGGCCTTGCGATTCTATCACCATTTTCCAGTTGGAGCAGTGTGGCAAACAGGGCCGAGATTGAAAAGCCCCTGCGTGAGCGCTGGGCAAAGCGCCGGGCGATCCTTGGGCGATAGCCTTCTTCCGCGCGGTCACCAAGGCCAACGCCATGCCGCCCCAGGACCCCGCCCTCTGGCAGGCACACGGCATGGAGCTGCTCGGCCCGCCCCTGGCCGTATAGGCACAAAATCTATATCCTGCCTGGCATCGCAATCTATACAGCGATGGCTTGCAATCCGGGCACGCCGCGCTACCTTAGAGGGCCTTGTCGCTTAGCAAGGTGCGTAGCGAATGGAGATGGCGCCGATGCAAATACACCCTTTTACCATTCACATCCCACAAACCGACCTGGACGACCTGCGGGCGCGGCTGGCACATACTCGCTGGCCGGGCGCCCTGCCGGGTACAGGATCAGACCACAGGCCAGGACGACGGCTGGCGCAAAGGCGTGCCGGTCGCCTACCTGCAGGAGCTGGCCGCCTACTGGCGCGACCGCTACGACTGGCGCGCCTGGGAGCGCGAGCTGAACGAATACCCGCAGTTCACCACCGAGATCGACGGGCAGACCATCCACTTTCTGCACATCCAATCTGCCGAACCCAATGCGCTCCCCCTGATGCTGACGCATGGCTGGCCCGGCTCGTTTGTCGAATTCCTCAAGGTGATCGGCCCCCTGGCCGACCCGCGCGCCCATGGCGGCGATCCCGCCGACGCCTTCCACCTGGTGATCCCCTCGATGCCCGGCTACGGCTTCTCCACCCCGGTCCGCGACACCGGCTGGTCGACCGACCGCATCGCCAAGGCCTGGGCCGAGCTGATGCAGCGGCTTGGCTACAGACGCTATGGCGCCCAAGGCGGCGACTGGGGCGCATTTGTCACCCGGGCGCTGGGCCAGGTCGATCCACAGCATGTCGCCGGCGTGCATGTGAATGCCGCCACGTTCGGCTTTATCCCCTACGGGCCGGTCCCCGAGCAGGAGCTGGCCGAGCTTCACCGCGGCCGAGAAAACACGCCTGGCCCGTTTGCAGAACTTCCTGTCGGACATGAACGGCTACTTCCAGGTGCAGGCGACGCGGCCGCAGACGCGTGGCCTACGGCCTGGCGGATTCTCCCGCCGGCCAGCTGGCCTGGATCGTCGAGAAGTTCAAAGAGTGGACGCATGCGGCCGCCGTGCCCGAGGATGCCGTCGACCGCGACCACATGCTGACCAACGTCATGCTCTACTGGTTGACCAACACGGCGGCGTCGACGGCCGATCTCTACTACCAGAACATGCACTCCCAACCGGGCCAGCCGCCGCCCCCCACCACGCCCACCGGTGTCGCCGTGTTTGCCGAGGATGTGGCGATCCGCCGCTACGCCGAGCAGGGCAACAACATCGTCCACTGGTCCGAATTTGACCGCGGCGGTCATTTTGCGGCCATGGAGGCGCCCGACCTCCTGGTCGACGACATCCGCCAGTTCTTCCGCCGCCTGCGCTGAGCCGGACCCTTCCTGGAGGTGGGGGTACCCCCAGGAGGTGTCACAAAGATAGACGATGAACACACAACGCCGCCGCCTTCTCTTCATCCTGCTGATCACCCTGGGCGGCATCCTCCTGCTGCCCAGGCGCGGCCGCTCCCAGGCACCGCTGGATACCGCCGAGATCGACCGCTTTATCGCCTCCCAGATGGCCGCCCAGCGCATCCCCGGCCTGGCGCTGGCCGTCATCCAGGGCGACCAGGTGACCTACCTCCAGGGCTACGGCACGCCGGCGGCCGAATCAGCCGGTGACGCCGCAGACGCAATTCCACATCGCCTCCCTCAGCAAATCCTTCACCGCCACCGCCGTGCTGCAGCTGGTGGAGGCCGGGAAGCTCGACCTCGATGCGCCCGTCGTCCGCTACCTGCCCGACTTCACCCTGGCCGACCCCGGCGCGGCGCAGCAGATCACCGTGCGGCAGCTGCTCAACCACACCAGCGGGCTGGCCGACGGCGGGATCCCCGACCTGCGCCTCGAGCGGCCGGCGACGACGGCCGACCGCATCACCACCCTGCACGACGCCCGCCCCGTCGCCCCGCCCGGCACGCGAGTTCCACTACACCGACGCCAACTACCAGATCCTGGCCAGCGTCGTCGCGGCGGCGAGCGGGCAGCCCTTCTCGGACTACCTGCAGGCCCACATCTTTGCGCCGCTGCAGATGACGCAGACCGTCAACGTGCTCTCCTCCTTCGAGGTCCCGCCAGCGGGCCCCTGCCCTGCCGCAGGGCCACCTGCTCGCCTACGGCGTCCCCGTCGCCTCGGGCGAAGAGCAGGGCTACCTGGGCGGCAGCGCCGGCGTGATCACCACCGCCGCCGACATGGCCCACTACCTCATCATGCACAACAACGGCGGGCGCTTTGGGGGTACGCAAATCGTCTCCCCGGCGAGCGTGGCGACGATGCACACCCCGCCCACCGGCGTCCACAGTGACTATGCGATGGGGTGGGTTTCGCACACCGTCGCCGGCGGTGGAGCCGGCCGGCGGGTGCTCGAGCACAACGGCATCCTCTCCACCTTCTATGCCGAGACGGTGCTCCTGCCCGACACCGGCCAGGGCTTTGTGCTGCTCTACAACATCCACAGCCTCGACCAGGACCTGCTCGGCTATCCCCCCATCAAGCAGGGCCTCATCGACCTCCTCACCGGCAGCCGGCCGCCGTAAGCGACAGCGGCATCGGCTTCAACGTCGGCCACCTCAGCATCCTCATCGCCGCCATCACCCTCGTCAGCGTCGCCTTCGAGCTGCGCGGCCTCTGGCGCCTCCCCCGCTGGCGGCAGCAGGCCGCAGCCCGGCCGTGGTGGCGCCACCTGTGGACCCTCGCCTGGGCCTTCACCCCCGCCGCGCTCGTGCTGGCCTTCCCCGCCATCGTCCTCAGCACCTCCGACCGCGCCTTCGGCTATCTCACCCTCTACCGTTCGATGGTCGGGGTCATGACGTGGCTGGGGCTCTGTGCGGTGCTAGGGGTGATCAACGGGGTTGCGCGGGCTGCCTGGCTGCTGCGGCACACGCGGCTGATGTCGCGTGCGCGTTAATCGTCTGATCTTGCCCCCGCAGCCTGATACTTGAACCCGCTCGGCCAACGCGTCTTTTTGTCATAGACAGCCATCCGGAGATGCGCGCCTTTGAGAGCTGCGCCGGTGAGGTCCGCCCCGTTGAACACTGCGCCGGCCAGGTTCGCCCCGTTGAGCATTGCGCCGGTGAGGTCCGCTTCCCGCAGGTCCACGGCAGCGAGGTTCGCACCCGTGAGCAGTGCGCCGGCCAGGTTCGCTCCTCTCAAGACTGCGTCGGTGAGGTACGCCTCCTTGAGGTTCGTGCCCTGGAGCACGGCGCCCTTGAGGTTTGCCCTGATGAGCAGCGCGCCGCGGAGGTCGGCCCTGCTGAAGTCCGCCGCGGCGAGGTTCGTCCAACTGAGGTCCGTGCGCCTGAGCATTGCGCCCTGGAGATTCGCCCTGATGAGAATGGCGCGTCTGAGGTCTGCTGTTCTGAGGTCCGCCTCGCTGAGATCCGCGTCTGTGAGGTTCGCCTCTTTGAGATCAACCCAGACAAGGTTTGCCTTACCGAGATTCGCCAAGCTGAGGTCTGCCAGCGTGAGGTTTGCTCTTTCCAGAACTGCACCTCTGAGGTCTGCCATGTTGAGGTCTGCCCCGGTACCGTCCGCCGCCAAGAGGCCTGCCCCGCTCAGGTTCGCGCCTCGCAGATCCGCCATTTCGAGGCACGCCCCAGCGAGATTCACCCCGCTGAGATCCGCGCCGCCGAGATCCGCGCCACTGAGATCCGCGCCACGGAGGTTGATTGTTATACCAGGATTGTCCTCTCGCCATTGCGCCCAGGCGTTTGTCCCTTTTCTGAGGATAGCAAGCTGTTCTTTCTTAGCCATTGTGATCTTCCCCTAGTAGGACGTATGCCGGCTCCACCTCTGCTGAGTGTTGATCTACCATATATAACTTTTCGTACCGCTACAACTGTTTTTTCCTTACAAATCGCGCATGAATGCTGACAACATTATAGCGCATGGGTCCCACCGGCTGGGTCACCCCAGCCGCGTTCGCCCCCCATGGCAAGACCCTCGCCGGCGCAGCAGACGCGAAGTCACGTCGCCGCAGGGCCTATGGCTGAGCAGTGGTTGGGTTGCCAAACGGAAGGCAAGCTGGCCGGTATGGCAGGAAATGAAGGTTGAAGTGTTCTTCAGCGCACAGGTGACGCCGCCGGCGCACCGGCCTCAATCACCACAAACGTGGGATAGTCCAAGAAGTCCTGCCAGTACGCCCGCCCCTCGCCCGCCAGCTCTGTGGGCGGCACCTGCGGCCCGCGCCAGGTGGCGTTCTGCAGCCCGGCCGCCGCCAGCGCCCACGCGTACGTAGCGCGGCTCAGGTAGCAGTCGACAAACGTGCAGTCTTCACCCCCGCGGCGGATCGTAATCGTGATCGGCGCCCCCTCCACCAGCGGCTCCGGCGCGCGCTGGCTGCGGCCGTACTTCTCAATCAAGGGATAGGCGGCCGGCGGCATATCCAGGTTGTTGTTAAACGCAAAAAAGCGCCCGCCGGGCTTCAGATTCGCCGCGATCCCCCGGCACATCGCCAGCAGGTCGTCGCGGTCGAGTGCGTGGTTGAGCATAAAGAACGACACGACGAGGTCAAACTCCCCCATGCGCCCCGCCGTGCGCACATCTGCCACCCGGTATTCGATCGACCCGCCGCTGCCCGGACCGGCGTCATCTTCCGCCTGCTGCGCCAGCGCGACCATGCCCGCCGAGATGTCGACCCCCACCACGCGCGCCGCGCCCAGCTCGCGCAGCCGCCGCGAATAAAAGCCCTCGCCGCACCCCAGGTCGAGCACCGTCTTGCCGCGTACATCGCCGATCAGCTGCGCAAACGTATACAGCTCCGCGATATGCAGCGGCATCGTCACATCCCGGACAATCTCTTGGTAGCCCTGCGCAATCTCGTCATACATGCCGCCAGCATACCCTCGTTCGGGGCCGTTGGCAACACGCCAAAAATCACGCCCCGGCAGCAGGCTCTGAGGCGTGCCCGGCGTGGGGATGCCTTCTGCGCCGGCGATTCTCCACAGGCCGCCGCGCCAGGCTGGTCACGCCCGCCACGTCCGCCCCAGTACGCGCAGCCAGTTCTCGTAACACAGCTTGCGCAGCGCCGGCGTGTCGTAGCCATGCTGCTCCAGCAGGGCCAGCAAAGCAGGCAGCCCTGCCGCGTCGCGGAGTTCGTTCGGCATCGTCGCCCCGTCAAAATCCGAACCAAAACCGACCCGGTCGATGCCAAGCCGTTCCACCAGGTAGTCGATGTGCCGCACCAGGACGGTCAGCGGTGTGGCGGGCTCGTCGTAGCCATCCGGACGTAGGACGCTGACTTCAAAATTGACGCCAACCATCCCGTCCGACGCGCGAATGGCGTCCAGTTGTTTGTCGGTCAGATTGCGGGTGGCAGGACAGATGGCATGCACGGCGCTGTGCGTGGCGACAATGGGCGCATCCGTGATGGCGGCAAGGTCCCAAAATCCCTGCTCGTTCAAATGCGAGACGTCGAGCAGGATGCCCAGCCGGTTGCAGGCGCGCACGAGGGCACGCCCCGCGTCGGTCAGCCCGGGACCGGTATCGGGCCCGGCGGGATAACGAAACGGCACGCCATGCCCAAACTGGTTGGGCCGGCTCCACACAATCCCGAGCGAGCGCAAGCCGGCCTGGTACAACACTTCCAGCGCATCGAGCTGCGGGTCGATGGCTTCGGCGCCTTCAAAATGCAGAATCATGGCAAACACGCCGGTGCGCAGGCAGTCCGCCAGCTCGGCTGTGCTGCGCACGACTTTCACTTGTCCCTGCGCAGCCGCTTCCAGACGAAAGAGGCCGGCCGCCATCGCCATGCTCCCCGCCAGCGCGCTGGCCTGGTCCAGCGGCGGCGCCAGCGGCACCTCGTAGCCGTTCGCAGTGATGATAACTTCCATCGGCAGCGGCGAGGCGCCCGGAGAATGGGAGGGGACAAAGACGGCAAAAAAGCCGCCCGCCAACCCGCCGGCGCGTGCGCGCGGCAAGTCCAGATGGCCCTCCGTATGCTGCACAAAGAATTTGCGCACCTGTTCGTCGCCGTACGGGTAGAGATGGTGCAACGAGTCGTTGTGGCCGTCCAGGATCGGAATAAGCATCAAGTGCACTCCTCTAAGCACAGACACGAGTTTTGGTGCCGTCGTCATCCAGGTCTTGTGAACGCAGCCAAGTGCAAAGTTATACTGCCTGCTAGCGAATTCTTTGGCCAGGTCGAGCAGGATCGAGGCATCTTCAGGTCTGGCCGGACGAATGTGGATCATGGTTGTGCGCCACCTCGAGGCGCTCTATACTGTGCAGCTTATCATAGGCGGCCAAGTGCGCGCCATGCGTAAGATCGGCGCCGCCGGAAGAGATGTAGAATTGAAGCGCAGCGAAAAGGGACTAGCAGCGAAAAGGCCAATCGGAGTAATCACATGCCAGTCGAAACGAACATGGAGCTGGTGCGGCGGTGGGTGGACCAGGTGTGGAACCACGGTGACTTGGAACAAATAACCGATTTCCATCCCCCAACCTTTAACAACGAGGGTAGCAACACGACTCCCGACGAAACCAAACAGTGGCACTTGAGCAACCGGAACACGTTTCCTGACATTCACTACAGGATTGACGACATGTTTGCCACAGATGATCGAGTGGCGCTGCGATGGACGGCAACGGCAACACACCTTGGCGCGCTGTGGGACATGATCCCGGCAACCGGGAAACGAATAAACTGGAATGGGATTCATTTGCTGCGCTTGGCCGACAACAAGATCGTCGAAGTTTGGGCACTGCAGAACAGCATGGCGCAACTCCGGCAAATGGGTGCTACGCTGCACCCACCAGCAGATGTCGCCGGGTAACGACAGAGAATCCGCACGGGGTGTGCGTATCAGGGTTTTGATACGTAAACAGGTCCAGGCGCACGGGCCTCCTGACCTACCTCCTGCGGTAGCGGAAGCTGAGAAGAAAGCCGGCGATACAGGCGACGGGAAACGTGTACCACCAGGTGAGAGGGATGCCAAGGATCATGCCCAAATATGGCGCGGCAAAAAAAGTCACTGCTAAGCCGATCAGCGGAACGGTCAGCAGGTCAGGGATAGCGAAAGTCGGATTGGCCACTGCTATTTCTACCATGTACAGTGCCCCAGCCATCACGCCGAGCAGATAGTAGGAGAGGAGACAAATACCACTGCCCAATAACGAGGCGCCTAGGCCGTTATAGTTCATACTAGGATCAACTAGCCGCCAGCCGATCCAGTAGCCGCTGATGCCGGCGGCCAGGAGAGCGAGCAGAGTTAACGGGATTCTCCCGGGCACAGTTATTAGCATTCCCGTAGGGGCCGAGGTCGAATTCCTGGCGGTAGGGCTGGCCGTTGTGCTCGTACTCGACGGCCTTATATTGACTACATCAAGTTTTTCCGACGACAAGATTCACGAACTAGCGCTTGGCGCATAGAAGTGACCGTTTTTGTGTCCACCACCTCCTCCACCATCGTCCAGCGTGTCTGGAACTACTACAACGTCCTGCGCAACGACGGCGTCTCGTACGGCTACTACCTGGAGCACCTCACCTACCTACTGTTCCTCAAGATGGACGACGAGAATGTCCGCTTCCTCGGCAAGGGCGGCGGCCTCATCCACGCCATCTTCTGGCGGTACCTCCTGGAGGTGTCATCAAGGTTAGCCCCATTGACAACCGTCAAGCACGGTATGTGCAATACGGGCTGTAGGCACAACCAGGTGGGGCTATATTTCGCAGGTAGATTCGGCTGGTGAACTGTGCGTTCTACTTGGAAACCCTAGGCTCGGCGCCGGCGCGGCGGCGATTGGACTGCCGGGATGGAATTAGTGCAATGAGAGACCGCAAGGCAGCGTTGACCGACTTTGCGTCAGGAAAATACTCGCGCACGTCAGGATCCAGCAGGACGGTCCCCTCGTCAAGCTGATAGTGCTGAATCGTTGTTGTCCCATCCTCTTCGCGGATGCGCACGCTGTGCCCCTGCTGCAGCGCATCGTAGTACCGTCCACGGTCGCGGATTGGCTCCTGCATTGGCGAAGAACTGACTTGCTTTGGTGTCTTAGGCATATGCTACTCCTCCCGCTGCTCGTATTCCCTGCGCTCTGCCGGCGCAGCTCGCCGTGAACTTATGAGCCGAACGACCACCGTGTCCGGCGCCTCATAAACTTCAGTATGGGCAACCATGAGCAGCCGACCTGCACCCGAAATGCCGATCGTTATCAGCCGGTCCTCATCACCGGAATGTACCTCGTCCCGCAAAGTAAGCGCCATGGGATCAAGGAAGACAGTTCTCGCTTCCTCAAAACTCACCCGATGTTTCGCGCGATTTGTCCGTGCCTTGGCACGATCCCACTCAAAAACAACATGCATGAAGGCCCTCACGGCCACTATTTTACCATGACCAATGTGCGCTCGCCCACGAACATCCGTCGATGCTTGATTCCGCACGCATCCCAATTCTACCACAGCGCGCCAGGCGTCGCGCCGCTGCCGCCATCGGCTGCAGCCGCCTGTAGTAGATTGCGCTTATGTCCACCACCTCCTCCACCATCGTCCAGCGTGTCTGGAACTACTGCAACGTCCTCCGCGACGACGGCGTCTCGTACGGCGACTACCTGGAGCAGCTCACCTACCTGCTGTTCCTCAAGATGGACGACGAGAATGTCCGCTTCCTCGGCAAGCCCAGCGTGATCCCTCGCCGGCCTGGGCTGGCAGAGCCTCCTGGCGCTGGAGGGCGAAGCGCTGGAGACGCAGTACCGCCACATCCTCGCCGAGCTGGGCAAGGGCGGCGGGCTGATCCCCACCATCTTCCGCAAGGCGCAGAATAAGATCCAGGAGCCGGCCAAGCTGCGCCGCCTGATCGACCTGATCGACGGCGAGACGTGGGTGGGCCTCAACGTGGACGTCAAGGCCGACATCTACGAGGGGCTGCTGGAGAAGAACGCCCAGGATACCAAGTCGGGCGCCGGCCAGTACTTCACCCCGCACGCCCTGATCGCCGCCCTCGTCGACGTGGTGCAGCCGCAGACCATCGTGCGCGACGACTTCCGGGCCTCCACCTCCAACAAGCAGCTCAACTTCGTCCAGCACATCAAGACCATCCTCAAGGTGGGCGGCCGCGCCGCCGTCGTCGTGCCCGACAACGTCCTCATCGCTGAGCTGAATGCTGAGACTGCGCATGAGGCCACTGGCCATAGATCTCAAACTGCAAACGCTCAAGCTGCCAAAGCTCTCCCGTCTTGCGGCAAAGGCGCGATTCTCCGTACATATTGCCGTTTACGGAATCCCCTTGCGAAAGCTGAAGGACTATATTGCCAAAGCCTCGACTGAGGGGCAACGTAACATACTGGTATTTACATGTTAATGGCTTTCTGCTCCTTCTAGCTCTCGCTACAACATCAACGCGTGTTATCCTGGTTGCTGATACATTGCTACACGATCGCTAAACAGATCATTGTCAGCAATTTGTAAGCATCGACTGCCCCCGCCGCAAGCTACTGTGGTATTCTGTACGCCATTCCGAAAGTGCTGTGGGCTTCCCATCCCTCTCTCCCATTGATATTAAACAATGCTGGGAATAAGGGTACCCAGATACCTGAGGACTCACCCAACCGGGACACTGACTACACCCATCTCCGCCGCTAAATGGCGTTGTTTTCCTTGAACTGACTAGTAGTGCCATCTGTGTTCCCCCCTGCGCATACACGCGCAATCGACTCATTTGTTTTTGTAGCACAAGGAGACCCCACCAATGTCAGTGAGCAAGCCCAGATCCCGACTTCTATTGCGAGGTATCGTTGTTCTTCTGCTGCTGCTTCATGCAGTAGGCGGACCACACGCCGTCTTCGTGGCGCACGCCGCGCCAGGGGACGAAAATTGGGACGACCGCTTCGGCCGTCCGGCCAACGCCAACGGTGCCATCACTGCAATGGCAACCGACGCAAACGGCAATCTCTATGTCGGCGGCCTCTTCACCAACATTGGTGGCGTGTCGGCTAATTATGTCGCCAAGTGGAATGGCAGCACTTGGTCGGCGCTCGGCGCCGGCATGAACAACACCGTCAACGCCTTGGCCGTTGATAGCAGTGGCAACGTCTATGCCGGCGGCACCTTCCCTGTCGCCGGTGGTGTGACAGTCAACCGCATCGCCAAGTGGAATGGCAGCAGTTGGTCGGCCCTGGGCACCGGCATGAACGGCAACGTCAGCGCCTTGGCCGTTGATGCCGGCGGCAACGTCTATGCGGGCGGCGGCTTTACCAATGTCGGCGGCGTTGCCGCCGCCGACAATATTGCAAAATGGAACGGCAGCAGCTGGTCGGCGCTTGGCAGCGGTATGAACTTTTCTGTCGACGCCTTAGCCTTCGACAGCGGCGGCAACCTTTACGCCGCCGGCAGTTTCTCCACTGCCGGCGGGTTGGCCGCCAATCGCGTCGCTAAATGGAACGGCAGCAGCTGGTCGGCGCTGGGCAGCGGTATGAGCAGTAATGTCACTGCCTTGGCGGTTGATGGAGGCGGCAACGTCTATGCGGGCGGCAGCAGCATCGCCAAGTGGGACGGCGCCGGCTGGTCGGCACTGGGCGGCGGCGTGTACAACAACGTGTACGCGTTGACGTTTGACGACAGCGGCAATTTGTACGCAGGGGGCAACTTCACTGTCGCTGGGGGAGCCCCAGGCAACAACATTGCCAAGTGGAACGGCAGTGGTTGGTCGGCGCTTGGGAGCGGTACGAGCGGTCAGGTCATGGCCTTAGCTGCAAAGGGGAGTGGCAGCATTTACGTCGGCGGCAATTTCCTCACTGCCGAGGACGTGACGGTCAGCCGTATTGCCCAGTGGAACGGGACCAGTTGGGCCACACTGGGCAGCGGCCTGCCCAATTTAGTTCGCGCCCTGGCCTTTGACGGCAGCGGCAGCCTCTATGCCGGTGGCACCTTTGCAGTCGCCGGAAGTGGGATAGGCAACATCGCCAAGTGGAATGGCACCAACTGGTCGGCGCTGGGCAGTGGCACGAATGGTAACATCCGTGCCCTGGCCGTCGACGGCAACGGCAACCTTTATGCCGGTGGCGACTTCACGACCGCGGGTGGGATAACAGTCAACCGCATCGCGAAATGGGATGGCAGCGGCTGGTCGGCGCTGAGCAGTGGCATGAACGGGTTCGTCAGCGCGTTAGCCGTCGACAGCAGTGGCAATGTCTATGCCGGCGGCAGCTTTACCAATGCCGGTGGCCTGTCAATTCACTCCATTGCCAAGTGGAACGGCAGCAGCTGGTCGGCGCTAGGAGCAGGGGCCGGCCCCATCTTGGTCATGGCCGTGGACAGCGGGGGCAATCTCTATGCCGGCGGCAACTTCACCAGCGTAGGTAGCCTGACGGTCAACTATGTCGCTAAGTGGAACGGCAGCAGCTGGTCGGCCTTGGGCGTTGGCATGAATGGCCCGGTCAACGCCCTGACTTTTGACGGCAATGGCAATTTATATGCCGGTGGCGGTTTTACCACAGCAGGAGGCGCAGCAGCTACCGGAGTTGCCAAGTGGAACGGCAGCAGTTGGCAGGCATTGGGCAGTGGGACAAACAATACCGTCAATGCCCTGGCCTTCGACGGCAGCGGCAACCTTTATGCCGGTGGCAGCTTCTCGAATGCCGGAGGGATTGCAGCGAGTCGTATTGCCAAGTGGAACGGCAGCAGTTGGTCTGCCCTGGGCACCGGCACAAGCGATGCCATCTTTGCTCTGGCTGCTGACGGCAGCGGCAATATGTACGTTGGAGGCAACTTCACCACGGCCGGAGGCAAACCATCAAACTTCGTGGCCCGCTGGATCGGCGCAATTGACGCCGACGCCGACGGTGTGCCGGATGCAAACGACAACTGTCCTGCGGTCGGCAATGCCGACCAAACCAACACGGACGGGGACACGCTCGGCAACGCCTGTGATGCCGACGATGATGGGGACGGCGTGCTCGACGTCAACGATGCATTCCCGCTCGACGCTGCCGAAGCCGTAGATACGGATCACGACGGCGTCGGCAACAACACCGACGCAGACGACGATAACGACGGTACGACCGATGCGACCGACGCCTTTCCACTTGACCCAACCGAAACAGTCGACAGCGATCACGACGCCCTTGGCAACAACGTGGACGACGACGATGACAACGACGGTGTGCCCGACGCTGCCGATGCCTTCCCACTCGACCCGACCGAGTCGCTGGACACGGATCACGACGCCCTTGGCAACAACGCGGATACGGACGACGATGGCGACGGCGTGCCGGATGCGAACGATGCTTTTGTCCTCGATCCAGCCGAAACCGCCGACAATGATGGTGACGGCATCGGCAACAACGCCGACACGGACGACGACAACGACGGCGTCGCCGACACGGAGGATGCCTTCCCGTTTGATGCAGGCGAGTTGGTGGACAGCGATCACGACGGTACTGGCGATAATGCCGACACGGACGACGACAACGATGGCGTCGCAGACGCAACCGATGCGTTCCCGCTGAACCCGGCAGAATCACTGGACACTGATGGCGACGGCATAGGCAACAACGCCGACACGGATGACGACAATGACGGTACGCCGGACACAGCGGATGCGTTCCCACTCGACCCTGCGGAGGCGCTGGACACGGACGGTGACGGCACGGGCAACAACGCCGACACAGACGACGACAACGACACGGTTGCGGACGCCACTGACACCTTCCCGCTCGATCCAACCGAGTCTAGGGACAGCGACGGTGATGGTATTGGCGACAACGCCGACACAGATGACGACAACGACGGGGTGTTGGACGCCAACGATGCCTTCCCGCTCAATGCGGCCGAGTCAACTGACACCGATGCCGATGGCGTGGGCAACAATGCCGACGGAGACGACGACAACGATGGCGTCGCAGATGCCGCCGACGCCTTCCCTCTCAACATTGGCGAATCGGTGGACACGGACGGCGACGGCGTGGGCAACAATGCTGACGGGGACGACGACAACGATAGCGTCGCAGATGCCGCCGACGCCTTTCCCCTCAATCCCGCTGAGGCGGTGGACACCGACGGCGACGGCACGGGCAACAACGCCGACAACGATGACGACAATGACGGCCTGCCGGATGCAGAGGATGCTTTCCCGCTCAACCCAGCCGAGTCCGCCGACAATGACCACGACGGGATCGGCAATAATGAGGACCCCGACGATGACAACGACGGGATAGCGGACGCCAGTGATGCCTTCCCGCTTAACCCAGGTGAGTCGGTTGACAGCGACGGCGATGGCGTGGGCAACAACGCCGATCCTGACGACGACAACGATGGGGTGGCGGACGTCAATGATGCCTTCCCGCTCAATGCGGCTGAGTCAGCTGACAGCGACGGCGACGGCGTAGGCAACAATGCCGACACCGACGACGACAACGACGGTGTGGCGGACGTCAATGACGCTTTCCCGCTGAATGCGGCTGAGTGGCTGGATACTGACGGTGACGGCGTAGGCAACAACGCTGATCCCGATGATGATGGCGATGGAGTGCATGATGGCACAGACGCTTGCCCGCTGGTAAGTGCTGCGGGACGTGATGCGGATGGCAACGGCTGCATTGATTCCATCGGTGAACTGACAGCGTTGATCCAGTCCTTCCACTTGCAGCAGGGTACGCAGACCAGCCTCCTAGCGAAGGTGAACGCGGCTATCACGTACCTGAACGCCGGCGACAAGGCAAGTGCAATCAGCAGCCTGCAGGCGCTAATCAACGAAACCTTGGCTCAGCGCGGGAAGAAAATCCCGGCGACGCAAGCTGGTGTGCTGATTGGCTTCACGCAGAATGTGATTGCTGGCCTACAGTAGATCGAGCCTGCGCAGCACCGGTGGGTGCAGTTGTTAGGATCGAAGTAATTCAGTGTTCAGCATGAGCCATCCTGCACGCAAGTAGGATGGCTCATGCTACCTCCTCCCAAACCTCCTCTCCAACGCATCCTCCTACCCGCAAAGGCTTGAGCAGAAACTCCAGAAGCGAAACACCCATTGATGGTTCTCGCACGCTTGCTCGTGTCCACCAGTTTCCGTCAGGTAGCGCCGATCCATGCCAAAGTTCTCGAAGACGGTGAAGATGTCCTCCAGCGTCAGCGAAGCCATCAATGGCTTGTACGTGCCGGTGACAACCCCGCCATTCTTGAACTGGAGGCTGTCCACAAAGGCATAGAAGTCAGCCTCCGGCAATTTCGCAAACACGCTGTCCTTGACGCCACGCAGCTGTCTTACATCGTCAGCCGAGCGCACGATCCAATCGGCGTCGCTGGCCACCAGGCTCTTGAACTCATCGCCTGTCCTTGCCAATTTGGCTTTGTCAATTGCTCCGACTTTCATGTCAAAGTTCCTTTCGGGATATTCCCTGTCTCGCGGCCTCTTAGTCTTCGCTCTTGAGATCCAGCTGCAAGCTGTTTTGCCTACACTGGTCCCAAGCTGCTTGGATTATGGCAAACCTGCCTGCTGCTGGGGGAGGCACTTTGCGATATAACAGGTGATACAGAAGTGATATACCACCGCGTAGAAGGGAAGACTCACCCGAGCGATTTCTGCTGCTTGCCCCTACCCGGCCGCTTTCTTCCTCGCGCCCGCCTTCTTCCTCCTCCCAAACCTCCTCTCCACATATAGCTCCTTCAACAGCCACGCCTCCTGGCTCCGCCCCGCCAGCGTCTCGCACCAGATCCGCTCGTTGTCGTCCGCCCCCACGAGCACCAGGTTACCCCCCTCATCATACCCCGCCCGCTGCAGCAGCCGCGGCCACGTGCCCGGCCCCGCCGCCGCCGGCAGCGCCTCTTCGTCGACCTCGTCCAGCACGCACCGTAGCGCCACGCTGCCGAGCAGCCCGATCAGCGTCGGCCGCGTGAGATGCAGCAGCCGCCCGGCCTCATACAGCGCCGTAAGACACGCATGCAGCTGCGAGTGGGGCAGCTCCTCCGCCATGCGGCAGGCCTCGGCCTGGAGAGATTGATACTGCTTGTTGGTGATTGCCATCGATTATTTCCTTGTCTGTTCAGGTGGGATTGTCGTCGACGCCGACGTAGATAAACCCGCGGCAGTCGATCCGGTACGGCCGCGGGTTGGGCCGGCCCGGCCGCCAGACCCAGGCACGGTCGCCGGGAAGCGGTTGGTGGTTGGCCCCCACGACGATGTCACCCCACGTGGCCAGCGCCGCCAGCAGCCGCACGCCAAAGAGCTGCTCCAGTTCATCCTGCGGAAAGTCGAGCACGGTACAGACCTCCCGCAGCACGAGCAGGACCTCGACGGCCGCCGGGTCGTGCAGATCGGGCGCATACGTCGCGACAATCGCCGCAAACTGCGCCGCCTGCTCGCCGTTGAGTTGGTTCTTGAGCGCATACCGGCCGCTGTAATTGGGGGCCGGACGTGTACTGCTTTCCATCGCTGTCTGCCTTTCTCAATCCTGCGCCAGCGCGGGGGTCAGCCAGGCACGCACGGTCTCAATCTCCGGCAGCGAATTGACGTCGTGATCCAGCGGCCGCAGCCGCCGGGCACGCGGCAGCCGCGCCAACCACCACGCCGCCGCCTGCTCCCCCGCCCCGTTACTGTCCACGTCAAAGGCAAGGAGGACAACCGACGCCTGCGCCAGCCGCGCGATCCACTCGGGCCGCCGCGCGCCGGCGGTGGAACCGGTGGCGACGGCCGCCACCTCGGTCCCACACGCCTGGGCGATGGTCAGGGCATCAATCTCCCCCTCGACAAGGACGGCCGGCCGGTCGTAGGCTAAGGCATCGGCATTGTAGAGGCCGCTGCCATAGCCGGCCGGCCCAATGTACTTGGCCTCCCCCGCAGCGACCTGGCTCGGCGTGAGCGGCCGGCGAATGTTGAGACGCCAGACCCCGTTCCCAATGCGCCAGGGGAACGTGATCCCCCGCGGCAGCCAGATCTTGTGCCCGTTCTCCGCCAGCCCCCACAGGCTGCGCTCCTCATACACGTCCTCAGGGTTGTACCCCACCTGGAAGGCGCGCAGCACGCCGTCAAACAGGCCGCGGTTGTGCAGATAGGCGTGCGCCCTGGCGCCCTCGTCGCCCCAAAGGTGGGCGGCACAGCGCGCCGCATGATACGCCGCTCGCTCCTGCCATGCGGCCATAGGCGGCGCGACGGTCGCCATGATCGTAGGGGCACAAGGTCCGGCGGGAACCATCCTCGGCGACGATCCTCCGCCCCGCCGGACCTTGTGCCCTCCCCCTCTCGGACCGCAGGCGTCCTCGCCTGCTCCCCCCGTCCTCTCGCCAACACACACCCCCACCCGCGCACACGCCTCCCCATAACTCAACCCATCCCGCTCCCGCAGATACTGCACGGCATCACCCCCCTTGTCACACCCGCTCCGCCCCGCCTCCCGGCCAAGACACGCCCACCGTCCCTCCCCCTGCGCGGCGTACGGCCACACCTTGAACCGGTCGTGCCCGGTCCGGCAGATCGGACAGGGGCCCGAATATTCACCCCCATCCCGGCTGCCCGACCGCCGCAGGACCGTATCGCGCCCGATGAGCGCCAGCAGACCCTCCCCGCTCATGCCGCACCTCCCTGGTCTGTTGCCTCTATTGCCCTTGTTGCCGGTGTTGCCTCAGTGTTCACGGCGGCAGCATCGGTATGGCTGGAGGCAACAGGAGCAACAGGAGCAACACAGGCAACAGGGGCAACAGCCTCGGGCGTACGATAAATAAACCCTTGCTCGCCGGGCACGCAGTGCAGCAGCCCGCGCAGGCACAGCCGGTTGAGCGAACGGTGCAGCGTGCCCCGGTTGCGCCCGGTCTCGGCGACCAGTTGCGCCAGCGTCGCACCCCCTGCCGCAGCAATGAAGTCGACGATGGCCTGCTGGTCACGCGTGAGTTCCTCGCCCTCATCTCCCTCGCCACCCAACGCCGCCGCTTCTTCGGGCGGGAGCACGCTCCACGTGAACCGCTCGGGATTCCACCGCAGCGCGATCTCGCTGTCGGCAAAGTCGCGGCCCACCAGCTTGAGCGTCGCCGTGTCTTCGTTGTGCCGGCGGTATAACCCCAACGCACAGTCGGCCACGCCCCCCTTGGCCGTGCTGCCGAGAATGTCGTCGATGGGGTCGGTGTCGATCGCCGTGCGCGCGCTCTTGCGATGGTGATCCACCAGCACCAGCGCGGCCTCGTGCTCGGACGCCAGCCGCTGCAGCGCGCCCAACAGCTTGGTCATCTCGGCCGGGTCCATCTGGTCGGCGCTGCCCAGCGCCCGGCTGAGCGTGTCGACAAAGACGATCTTGTACCCCTGCTCGAACAGCCGGCGCAGGTCGGCGATGCCCCCTTCGCCAAAGGCCGCACACTCGGTGGCAAAGACGCCCTCCCCGCCGATCGGCACCGCCGTGGTGTGGTCCTCGGCCCGCCAGCCGCAGATCTTCTTGATGCGGTCGGCCAGCCGAAAAGGCGTGTCCTCGAGCGCCCAGTAGAAGACCCGGGTCTGTGGCACCTGGACCCCCAGCACCTCCCCGCCGCTGTCGGCCGCCAGCGCAATCAGCAGCGCCAGGAACGACTTGCCCGCCTTGGGCCGCCCCGCCATGTAGGTGAGCCCCACGGGGATCAGCCCCGGCACGAGAAACTGCGGCGGCGGGAAGTCGGCGTCGACCAGCTCGCGGATGGTCCAGCTGGTGCGCTTGGGCGCGGGGTCGCTCGTCATCAGCAGCGCCAGCGCCCCATCGTGCAGCACCAGCGCCGCGTACGCCCGCTTGACCGCACCCGTCCCACGCCCGGACGGCACCGCCGGCGGCTCCCCCTGCAGCGGTTCTGCGGCCAGGTACGCGTCGCACAGCAGCTTGACCGTGGGCGCCCACTCGCCGTACACGACGTAGTCGTCGGCGCTCGGCCCCGCGCCCGGCCCCAGCCTGGACAGCGGGATGAAGCCCTTGTCGTAATCAAACCTGGCCACCTTCTGCTGCGCGGCGTCGCGGGCGCGGACCACGCTGTCGGGATGGTCGCCGTCAAGAAGGCGGCGGATGGCACGATAGGTGAGTTCCGCGGTGTGGGGATGTGGGCGACCGCCGCCTTCTGCTGCTGCGTCGCCCGCTGAAGAAATTTCGTCGTACACAATGCATCCTTTCCAGAAACAGCAGCCGCGCGCGATTGCGGGCTGCGAGTAATGGCAGTAGGATGCGCCGGGGCGAGGCCTTATGTAATCCCGATCTTCAACCGCGGGTGTTGAAGATCGGGATGTTCAAGCATGTATTACAGATAATTAGATAATGTTTTCATTTAGAGGCTGATTTGTGGTACAAAGGCGCCATCGGGATGTCAAACGTCAGTAGCGGGTAGAGTGGCGCCATGGCCGAAATACGTCTCTTGACACATATTGATGAAGCAGATCTGTATCGAGTTGCCACAGGCTACATCGCCGAGGACAAATACGTGGTGTCCTACGCCGACGTCGAAGCTGCAGTTTCGTTCAATCTCGTGCTTACGCAGCTTGCAACGCCCTATGTCGGCGCTCCGAGCACATTCGATCAGGAAACACTGGATTTTTACGCACGGATTGTGCAGACAGGATGGTCATTCGGCGCTTACGACGCCGGCACGTGCATCGGCGTGGTCATCGCAGAGCTGCAGATCTGGAACAAGATAGTGATGGTGTATGAGTTCCACGTGGCCGAGGCGTATCGGCGACAGGGGATCGGCCGTCAGCTGATGGATCGAGTGCTGGCGCGTGCGCGGCAAGCCGGAATGCGCAGCGTGGTGTGCGAAACGCAGAACACAAACACCGGCGCCATCAAGGCATATCGGCAGTTGGGATTTCGGATGGAGGCGATCGACATATCGCTGTATTCGAACGAAGACTATCCCGACAAAGAAGTGGCTGTGTTCATGAAGCACAGGCTGTAGAGGTACTGGTCGCCAAGGGTTTCCCGATCTTTACCCGGAGGCGATAAAGATCGGGATGGTCAGGACGCTAGCGGTCGAGGATGCCGCCGGATGCAGGCGGCGGCCGTGTTGTGGAAGCTGCGCCACGTGTCCATCGGCGCCTGGCCGATCTCGGCCGTGTAGCGCCGCAGCCACTCCTGGTAGAGCTGGTCGTAGTCGTTCATGTCGGCGAGCTTGCCGATCTCACCCTCCAGCCACAGCGTGGTCTGGAGCCGCGGCTTGCCGCGCCGGCGCCGGGGCAGCGGCGTCACGGCGGGCTTGACCCGGCCGCTGGGGGTGCGGCCGGGCGGGCGAGGCGCGGCGTCCGGGTCGGCCAGCCGGTAGCGTGGGTTGAACCCGGGGCTGATAAATGGACCGGCAGGTGTATTGGTTGGATTACTGGTTGGATTACTGGGCGGTGACTCAGCTGGCGAGTCGGGGGGTGGGCCAGCCGGTGTCCCGGTGGCAATACTGGGCAATGACCCAGTCAGTGTGTCAAGCGCTGTGCCGGGGGATATGTCGGGCGCGCAGGCCTCCGGCCCGCGCGTGCACACCACCACAAACAACTGCTGGACAATCCCGGGTGCAACCACCTCCCGGAGACCTTTCTCGGCCACCTGGCAGGTGAGATCGTCCCCACGCACAAGGCGCGCGTGCGGACAGGCGGTAAAGAAATGCGCTGTTGGTACCACGAAGAAAAACCTTTCGCAGAAAAGCCCTGGGGCGTGGTGCGGTGAGTGGCGGCGAAGGGTCAGGGAGAGGGAGCGTCTGGCTGCGGTGTTCGTACAGAGGCGTGTGATGGCGCGGCTGCCGTGCCTGCGGTCATTAACAGTATAGTAATGCATGTCGCCGCCAGAACATAATTTCACTTTAGAATTTTGTGCGGCGCCTACAGGAGCAGCGCCCCAGACCAAAGCCGGACCAAACACATACATCACAAAACGTAGGGGAATCAACGAGTATCCGCTGCCGCATACAGGCAATAACCGGAGAATTTTTAGATATTGCTAAAAAACTGGCAGCAGTTCGCCCTTGCCCCCGCGCGTGCGTTCTGTCATGATGAGCTTACGGAGATCTGACAGCAGCAGCCACCCTGCGCAGGACGGAGAAGCATGAACAAGCCAGGTGCGACACAAGCAGCGGCACAAACAGCAGCGCAAGCGCCGGAAACGCGGCAGCCGTGGGACCAGATGGAGGGCGAGCCGGACCGCTGGCATGGACGATTTAAGGTGTACCTGGAATTGGGACCGATGCGGACCTTGCGCGCTGCTGCGTCCGAGGCCGGACAACAGGGCCGGGGGCAAGCCCTGGCCAGAGGCACGGAATGGTCGCGCATGTTCCGCAAATGGCACTGGCGCCCGCGCGCAAACGCATGGGATGCACACCAGCGTGAGCTGCTCGCCGTGAGCGAACGCAACACGCGCTTCGCCCTGCGCGGCCGCCGCCTCGAACGGATGGAAGACTACCTGGAGGCAATCTGCGACGTGCTCGACACCGCCAACCTGACCGCCGTCGACGAACAGCAGGCACGCGCCTGGCTGCCCCAGATGCGCGTCTTCCTGCGCGACCTGCTGGTGGCCGAACGCCAGGAGTTTGAGCACGGCGACTACGCGCGCGACGACCCCGACAGGGGCCTGGTCATCACCGCCGACGACCTGCGGGCAGCCCAGCGCGCGCTAGAAGCCAGGTCCCGCGTGCCGCAGGGAGACACACTGGCGCATCCTGCCGTGGTGCCCGGCGGCGAGCCGTACCCTGCCGGTCGCACCCTCTTGGTCTGCATCGGCCCCGACAGTGCCCTGATGCTCGACCTGGCCGCCCTGCGCGCCGTGCGCTCCGCCACCGGCCTCAAGTTCCAGCGCCTGCTCGACGCCACTCGCCCCAAGTTTGCCGAAATGCTGCGCCGCGAGCGCGGCCTCGGCCGGCCCGTCGAGCTGCTCCATCTGGCCCTCCACGCCTCACCCGGCGGCGTAGAATTCGCCGACGGCGTCGCCGATGGCAGCTGGCTCAGCGAACGCCTCTTCGGCGTCCGCATCATGCTCCTCGCCGCCTGCCGTGGCGACAGCATCGGCGACTGGCTCGGCGTCGTCCCCCACGTCATCACCCTCAGCGAAGACATCACCCACGAAGACGCCGCCGTCCTCACCCAGCACTTCTGGCACAACATCGGCCTCAACCTCGACCCCGGCGCCGCCCTCGACGAAGCCCTCACCCACTGCCCCCCGGCCGTCAGCGAATACGTAGTGAGGCACTGGTGACCCCCCGGGACATGTGCGCGGGGGCGTCCCCCTCCTGTCCCGGGGACGTTCGAACACTCCCGGTACTCTCGCCCTCAACGTCCCCGGGACATTTCCCCCCGCCCCGCGCTATTCCTAACGAAAGGACCCACTCATGTGGACCGCACCCCTAACACTAATCCGTGAACTCTTCGCCAACCTCACCCCCCGCGGCCGCTTCTGGCTCGCCGTCGTCATCATCGCAGCCCTGCTCGCCATCTTCGTCACGATGACAGTGACCGGCGTGGACCTCACGCCCCTCTGGGCGCTGCTCGGCGCATGATCGCGCGTAGGGGCACGAGGTCCCCCGGCCCTCGGACCGCAGACGTCCTCGTCTGCCTCCCCCCGCCGGACCTCCTGCCCCTACACCTGCCGCACCAATCTCCACAGCGATGAACGCCACCGCGCTCAAAATCCAATGGCTCACCTACTGCCAGGACCCCGCCTCCTTCGTCCGCGACTGCGTCTCCATCTACGACGCCACCGGCCAGGACTGGATCAAGTTCGACCTCTGGCCCGCCCAGGCCGAGACCTTCGCCGCCATGGCCGCCAGCCGCAAGCTCGTGATCCTCAAGGCCCGCCAGCTCGGCATCTCCTGGCTCTCGCTCAGCTACGCCCTCTGGCTCATGCTCTTCCAATCCCCCGCCACCATCCTCCTCTTCAGCCTGCGTGAAGAAGAATCCAAAGAACTCCTCTGGCGCCTCCGCGGCATGTACGACCGCCTCCCGCCCCACCTGCGCGCCCGGTCCGTCACCCACAGCAACGAAACCCGCTGGATCCTCTCCAACGGCTCCCGCGCCCTCGCCTTCTCCACCCGCTCCGGCCGCTCCTACACCGGCACGTTAGCGCTAGTCGACGAGGCCGACTTCGTCCCCGAGCTGAGCCAGTTCCTGAACGCAGTCAAGCCCACCATCGACGCCGGCGGCCAGCTCTTCCTGGTCTCCACCAGCGACAAGAAGCGTCCCATCTCGACCTTCAAGAACCTCTTCCGCGCCGCCGTCGCCGGCACCGGCGACTACCGCCACATCTTCCTCCCCTGGTGGACCCGCCCCGGCCGTGACGAAGCCTGGCGCCAATCCATCCAAGCCGAAATGTACGCCCAGCGCGGCACACACGACGACTTCTACGCCGAATACCCCGCCTCCCCCGAAGAAGCCCTAGCCGCCGAGCAACTCGACCGCCGCCTCCCCTGGGAGTGGGTGCAAGCCTGCATGGACACCAACTCCCGCGTAGCCCGCACACCCATGTGCGGGTCCGCCGGCACGCCCACGTGCCCGCGTTCCGCGCCCCCACCCTCCCCGGCCTCACCGTCTGGGAAGCCCCCCTCCCCGCCCACCGCTACGTCATCGGCGCCGACCCCGCCGAAGGCAACCCCAACAGCGACGAATCCGCCGCCACCGTCCTCGACGCCGAATACCTGGTCCCAAGTCGCCGAACTCACCGGCAAGATCGAGCCCTCCACCTTCGCCGCCTACCTCGACGAACTCGGCCGCTGGTACAACAACGCCGACATGCTGCCCGAACGCAACAACCACGGCCACCTCCTCATCCGCGAACTCCAGCGCCTGGGCAACCTGCGCGTGCTGGCAGGCTACGACGGCCGGCCCGGCTGGCTGAGCAACATCAAAGGCAAGCCCCTCCTCTACGGCCTCGCTCGCCGACGCCGTGCGCGACGGCGCCTGCACGATCCGGGACAGCGAAACAGCGGCCCAGCTGGCCTGCATCGAGGCCTCCACCCTGCGCGCGCCGCAAGGGCTGCACGATGACCGTGCGGATGCCTTTGCGCTGGCGATCGCGGCTGTCGCCTGGAAGCCGGATGTCGGCGCAAGCACCATGATCGTCCAAATGGACCCATTGTCGGCATACGACCAGGGCGACTGGTAAGGCGGCGCAGGATGACACCGATTCAGCGCTTCGTATCCTGGCTGGCGGCCGTAACCCTCGTGCCGCCCGGCCGCGCCACACGACGGCTTTGATCCCCATCGTCCTGTCCGCAAGGCGTGGCCGACAAGGGCTGGGGCGAGCTGCACCAGGAGATGGACGACGCCCGCGAGGCCTGGCGCCAGAACCCGCTGGCCCGCCGGCTGGTCGGCATGGTCACCGCCTACGTCGTCGGCAACGGCATCACCCTGCGCAGCGAGTACGCACCGCTCCAGCGCTTTATCGACGAGTTCTGGCAGCGCCAACCAGATGGACCAGCGCATCCCCGAATGGTGCGACGAGCTGTGCCGGGCGGGCGAAATCTTCCCCGTCCTCTTCACCAACCCACAGGACCGCATGTCCACCGTGCGCTGCGTGCCGGCCTCGATCGTCGAGCGCATCGAGTGGCGCGAGGGCGACTACGAGGCCGAGCTGCGCTACAAGGAGGTGGCGCCGCTGCCGGCGAGCAGCCGACGAACGCTGGTGGGTGTCGCCCCTGCACGCGAGCGCAGCCGACGCCGTCCACGCCTGTGATGCTCCACTACGCCGTCAACCGCCCCGTCGGCGCCCTGCGCGGCGAGTCCGACCTGGCTCCCATCCTCCCCTGGCTCAAGCGCTACTCCCGCTGGCTCGAGGACCGCGTGCGCCTCAACGCCGGCGTGCGCGCCTTTCTCTGGGTCGTCAAGGCCCCCGCCCGCCTGCGCGCCGAGCTGGCCGAACGCTACCGCCAGCCGCCCGAGCCCGGCAGCGTCATCATCGCCGACGAGCAGGAAACCTGGACCGCCGTCGCCCCCAACCTCAACGCCAACGACGCCGCCAACGACGGCCGCGCCATCCGCTGGATGATCGTCGCCGGCGGCCCCGGCACCTCCCTCCTCGACCTCGGCGAAGGCGAAGACTCCAACCTCGCCACCGGCCAGGTGATGACCGAGATGCGCCGCCGCTTCCTGCGCCGCCGGCAGGCGTACATGGCCTGGCTGCTGACCGACCTCGTGCTGGTCGCCTGGCGGCGCTATGCAGTCGGCGACACGCGCGGCTGCGGCGCAACGTCACGGCGGCCGACATCACCGCCGTGCTGCCCGACATCAGCGTCGAGGACAACCAGAAGCTGGCCCAGGCCGCCATGCAGCTGGCCATCGGGCCTGAGCACCGTGGCGCAGCTGGTGGGCAGCGGGCCGGCCTACCGCAAGATGGCGCTGCGCTGGTTTGTGAAGTTCGCCGGCGAGCAGATCACGGAGAGCGCGAGATCGCCGCAGATGATCACGGCAGGAACGACGGCACGAAGTCAGCAACGAAAGGAGCGAAGCAGTGAAGGACACGAAGATCCGGAGGACTGCATGCTGGCGCAGCGAGCCGCAGTGGCCGACCCCGGCGTGCTGTGGGCCGGCCTCGACCGGGGCGAGCTGCGCAAGCAGTATGCGGCCGGCGACCTGCCAGGAGCTGGAGTTTGAGGCGGTGGTCTTTCGCGCCGTCTACCCCAACTGGAACTATCGTGCGCTTCCGCCCCGAGGAGATGGACGCCTTTGCCGGCAGCTTCGTGGGCGTGCCCTTTCTGCGCAACCACGACATGCAGCGACATCGCCGCCCGCGACGGCATCGTGCACGGCGTCTGGATGGACGGGCGATGCCAGATGCACGCCCGGGTCAAGCTGACCACGGAGGAGGGCATCCGCGACTTCCTCGCCGGGCGCATCGACCGCTTCTCGATCTCCTGGTTCAAGACGCGGCGAAACGCAGTGTTCAGCGTCTGCGGCAAGGACTGTGTTCGGCTGCCGACTGCCCCCACGTGCCGGGGCGAAGCGTACGCCGTGCACGGCCGAGACAGCGTGACCTGCGAGCTGGTGCAGGTCGAGCCCGTCGGGCGCGAGATTTCGGCAGTCAACGTGCCTGCGTCGGCGGGCACGCAGGTCTTGGCAGAGTTGTTGTCAGCAGTTGGTGCCTGTGCAAGGAGAAGCATGATGGAAGCAGCAAGGTGCAGTAGTAGACAACGCAGCTGCCCCGGCAGCCGGCAACCGTCAGGCGGGAGTCGACGGGCGCCATGCCAGGTCCAGGCGGCGTCGGCGGACATGCCGCGGCGAGATGTTGGCCGCAGTTCGCGGCCTGCGCAGCGACGTGCTGGCGGAGGTGCAGGCAGTTGAAGGTCGAGCGCAACCGCCTGCAGTTGGAGACGGCGCTGGAGGAGTCCGGCCTGCCCGGAAGCGGCGCAGATCCTCATCCGCCAGGTGGCCAGCCGCCAGCAGCCGGAATGCCTGGACATGGCCGAAGTCGAGAGGCTGATCGCAGGCGCAGAAGGCGGTCCTGGCCGAGGCGGCGCAGCCCAACGTCGTGACGGGCATGCGCCCGCTCACGGCCGCGATCTGCGCACCGGCCTCGACGACATGCAGGAGGCGCTGCGACTGGTGCCTGGGCGTGCAGGGCGGGCCGACGCCGCCGCCGTCGCTGCGCAACATCCGCGACGTCTACCTGGCCATCACCGGCGACGTGGACTTCTACGGCGTCTTCAACCCCGAGCACAGCCAGCTGAGCGCCGCCTCGACCACCACCCTGCCCGGCCTGGCGCGCAACAGCCTCAACAAGGTCGTGCGCCAGCACTACGACAACCTGGCCACCTTCCGCTGGTACGAGCGCATCGTCGACGTCGTCGCCCACGACGGCAGCACGCAGGACATCGACCTGGTCATGGTCGACGGCCTGGCCAACCTGCCGACGGTGGCCGAAGGCGCCGCCTACACCGAGGCGCTCACCGGCGACAGCCGCGAGAGCATGTCGCTTCGGCAAGCGCGGCGTCTACGTCGGCATCACGCTGGAGATGTTCCGCCGCTCCGACATTGCCAAGATGCAGGCCATCCCGCGCGAGCTGGTCAAGGCCGCCATCCGCACCCGCGTCGGCCGCCATTGCCGGCATCTTCACGGCCAGCCAGCGGCGCGGGCCCCACCATGGTCGACGACAGCACCGCCCTCTTCCATGCCAACCACGGCAACCTGGCGACCGGTCGCCTTCTCGGCCGCCGAGTGGGCGGCCGCGCGCAAGCGCATCTTCGCGCCAGACCGTGCCGGGCACCGGCTCCAAGCTGGGCCTGTGGCCGACCTTTGCCCTGCTGCCGGTGGACCTCTACGACGCCGCCCTCGAGGTCTTCGGCTACGGCACCGGCGACGTCGGCAAGCCCAACAGCGGCGGCACCGCCCAGACCGTCAACCCCTACGGCGAATCGCGCGTGGGCGACCCGCGCCCGATCCCCATCGTCGTCCCCGAGTGGACCGACGCGCACCGACTGGGCGCAGATCGTCGACCCGCGCCTGCACCCGGTCATCCAGATGGCCTACGCCTCCGCGCCGCAGGGCGGCGCTGCACGCGCTGCCGGAGATCTACGAGGTGCGCAGCGAGACCGCGGGCCTCATGTTCACCAACGACACCCTCCCCATCAAGATCCGCGACTGGTGGGCCTACGGCGTCGCCACCCACGTCGGCGTCGGCAAGAACAACGTCGGCGAGCTGAGTCATGTGGATGAGCTTGCGCTGAGGACTGCCATGCATCTAGGCCGCACGCCCTCATCCAGCAAATCCCCTCAGATCGGATGTAACATCAAGGTTCAACAATCACGCATCAAGGAGCAGATCAATGTGAGCAACCTACTCTGCATCTCCTTCAGCAGCCAGGCCCAGGGCGACGCCGACGCCGTCCACGGCTTCAAAGCCCCCGTCGGCCTCACGCTCGTCGGCGTCACCGTCTACCCCGAGGCCTTCACCGGCACGCCGACCGGCTTCAACGTCGACGTCAACGTGGGCGAAACCGAGGCCGTCAAGGCCCTGGCCGCCAACACCGCCGGCACGGCCGGCGAGTGGAAGACCGGCCACCTCGGCGGCAGCAAGGTCGCCGTCGCCATCGCCGCCGGCGACGCCGTCACGCTGGACGTCAACCTCGCCGGCGGCACGACGCCGACCGCCGACTACGACGTGCAGCTGTGGCTGCTGGAGGGGACGGCGTGATGAGCGCGGCCGGGGATCGGCGAGCGGCTGCTGGCGTTGGAACGCAGTCGCAGACTGCGGGCCTGATGCAGGGGGTGGCAAGCACTACCCCGACGCCGAGCCTGCCGTCCGGAGGAGCCTTCGGACTTGGAGCGCCTGGCCCAGCGGCTGGGCAATGCCCGCCTGGCTGCCGTGCTGGTGCGGGCCGGCTACACATCGAGCGGCAGCGGCGGCGCCGGATGAAGCGCTGCTGGCCATCGACGGCGTCGGCGACAAGGCCCTGCCGACCATTCGGCGCGGATTGGCAGGCGGACGAGGTCAGGACGGCATCTCGGACCGGCGGAGCACGTCCTGCGGTGCCGGGATGCCCCCCTTACCCGCCGGACCTTGTGCCCCTCCGGAATCGCGTGATCGAGGGCGAGCGATGACCACAACCGCCACAACTCTCAAGACCGCCCTCCTCTCCCTGTCGGGGCACTCGCTTGGCGACCGACGGATGGGAGGACCCGTCGCTGACCGAGGCGCTGTCCCAGGGCCTCGCCGACCTCAACGTCTGGCTGCCGCCGATCGAGGCGTCGTTCACGGTGGCGACGCCGGGCGCCGAGCAGGATCTCAACAGCCTGGCGCCGTAGCAGATCCTGGCGGTGGCCTCGCCTGGGAGAGACGAGCGACTGGCGCACGGCGGCGGTGACCTGGCGCCTGACCGCGCCCGGCGTGGTGATGCTGCCGGAGGCGGCCGTCGTGGGCCAGGTCCTGCGCGTGCGCTACCGCAAGCGCTATACGGTGCAGGGCCTCGGCGCGGCGCAGGCGACGACCCTGCCGCCCGCGGCCGAGCGCACCCTGCTGCTGGCGGCCGCCGCCCACGCCTATCTGATCCGCTACCGGCAGCTCTCGCGCCGGCCGTCCACGGCGCCCAGCGACCTGGAGTCGTGCAAGGAACTGGCGGAGGTGTACCGCAAGCAGTTTGAGGCGGCGGTGATGCGACGGACTGGCCGGCGTGGCCGAGATGGCCTGCGCCTGGACCGCAGATTGGGGACTCTGATCGCCATGCGCGACCGTCTCGAAGCCTGCCGACCTCGCTGGCCGCAGGTCCAGGCGCAGCCCCGACGCCCTGGCCACCGTCACCGTCCGCTGCAAGCGCCGCTCCACCTTTGCCGGCGACCCGCTGGTCTGGCGCCCGATCTTCAAGCACACGGCCGCCAACCTGCCCTACGGCGACGCCAACGTCACGGCGGCGGCCTGCGCCTGCGCCGAAGCCGGGCGCCATGCTGCGCGTGCTGCGCTCGGCCGCGGCCAAGAAGGTGGGGGTGCAGCGCTTCAACGTCGCTCAACTGGGCGGGCAACGGCACGAGCTGGCCCAGCGCGGCCCGCACGGAGCTGACGCGGCGCCGATGCAGGTGGCGACCCTTGCCGGCACGGACACGGAAGGAATCGACGCCCGGCGTCGGGCGCATCGGCAGCGAGATCCGCATCGCTCTACGGCGACGGCCCCAAGCTCTACTGGTCAAGTCGACCGACGACGGCAAGACCTGGGGCGCGCCGGCGCTGGTCTATGACGGCGGCCTGAACTATTCCGCGCTTCAGCAACATCAGCCTCTGCGGCGTTCGGCTCGACCTGGATCTGTGTCTGCAACGGCTACAACCCCAAGCGGCATGCCCGTCGTGCTGGGCATGCACGACACGGGCTCCGGCTGGGTGCTGTGGCCGGAGCATCCGGCCGAGCTACGCCCACTGGCAGGTGGCGGGCGTGCGGGTGGGGCCGGAGGCAGCGCCCAACTGCCGGGTGTACGCCTACCTGTGGGGCACCGACTACGACGCAGCCGGGCGCAGGCTGGAACAGCCTGGCCTGCCAGCAGGTGCAGGTGACGAGCAGCGGCGCCTTCGCGGCCTGGGGCACGCCGGGCGGTGGTCGACCGTGCCGGCGTGGCCGGCGGCGGCTGCCTATGACCGCGTGCGCTTTGGCGAGGGCGGCGGGGCCTATCTCTTCGCCCTGCAGGAGCGGGCGGCCAAGGGCTACTGGTTTGTCTCCGCCCTCTACGCCCTGCCCGGCAACGCCGACATGGAAGAGCCGGTCTACCTGGCCGAAGCCGATGGCGCCAACGGCGGCGCCGGCCGACTGCGAGACGCTGCAGCCCCTGGCCTGCGGCCGCCGCGCCTGGCTGGTCGGCGCGGGCGCAGGTCTGGGCGTCGGCGCAGACGGACGCCGCGCGTCGATCTGGCCGTGCGCACCTACACGCCCATCTCCTACCGCTACGAGGCGGGCGCGTCCGGCGGCGGGGTGCTGCAGCTGCGCCTGGCGCGGACGCAGTCGGCGGCTGGCGCCATCGAGACCTTCGGCGCCGTCTACCCGCCCGAGGTCTACGTCGGCGACATGCTCTGGCTCGACCGCACGCTGAGCGTCGGGCGCCGAGCAGCGGCACGCAGACGCTCGTCTTCCGCGTGGCGGCCGTGCGCTACGGCCGCAGCCACATCGAGGTGCTGGCGCTGCGACGCCCTGGGCGTGCTGGCGCACATGCGGCCGCGGCGGCGCCAAGGTGCTGGCCGAAGAACGACCGGCTGCGCATGGCCGACGTCGAGGCGATGTGCCACTGGGCCGGCCTGAAGGTGCGCGGCGCCGGCACGCTGCCGCAGGCGGTCTACCCGTCGCCGGGCTTTGTCTGGCCGGCCAACGAGTCCGGCCTGGGCGCGCTGCGCCGCTACCTGGCCGACCAGGCGGTGGTGCTGCGCTCGGCGAGGCGCGACACGGAGCAGGACCACACGCACGTGGCCGTGCTGCCGCTGCCCAGCCGATCCAGCTACACCTACGTCGTCGCCCAACGGCCTGGCCGAGGGCTACGGCAGCCACGAGATTTCCGACTGGGAGCTGACGCACGACGGCCGCGACGCGCGGCTGTTTGTGGCCGTGGGCCTGAGGGCGCGCAACTCGGCCGTGAGCGGCGAGGGCTGGGCGATGGCGCCGCAGCCAGCGCCGCTCGGACGGCACGCGGCCCGTGCCCCTAGTGGCGGTGGACCGGTCGCTGGCCTGGCCGACGATGGCTCGCTGGCGGCCCGGGCGGCGGCCGAGGCGCTGCGCCTGCGGCGCGGGGCTGGAGTTCGGCTGGATCGAGGCCACGGCCAACCTGGGCGTCGAGCTCTACGACGTCATCACGGTCGACGCCACCGACGTCCGCGTCGTCGACATCACCGAGACGTGGGACCGCGGCCGGCTCATGCAGCGGCTGGAGCTGGCCGAGGTCAATTCGTACGGAGTCTACCTGGGGTGACAGGCGCGACGGGCATGAGAACGACCCTCGCTGGGCTCATGCATCCTCTCAACCAGTGCACCGAGCGTGGGGCATGGACGCGTTCAGGAAGGAGCGAAATGATCGAAGCTTTCCGGCGAAGCCGGCGTCTGCGCACGGCCCTTGGCGTGGTGCTCGGCATGGACGGCATCGACGTGCGGGTGCGGCTGTATCTGTGGTCGGGCGGCGTCGAAGACGTCACCCTGCCCGTGGTGAACGCCCGCCGGTGCCGCCGGGCGCGCAGGTGGTGGTGATGTTTCTGAGCGACCGGCCGCAGAGCGGGATGGTGCTGGGCACGGTGGAGGGCAACCTCTCCTGGCGGCAGGACCGCGCCGCCGGCCTTTGCCGAGCACATCCAGCCGCTGCTGCTGGAGACGACGGCCAGGCGCAGGCGCTGCGACCCCTCGCTGACGGTTGACGAGAGCGCCTTTGCCCTCGATCCCGAGGAAGGCAAGGGCCAGTTCGACGGCTGCGTGCTGATGGCGGACGGCCGTGTCTTCTTTGTGCCGGGCGCAGACGGGCGGCGGGTCGGCGCTGGTGCGGCCGCACATCTGGGATCCGGACACCGGTGCCATGCACAGGTGGCGGTGCCGTGGGCAGCCCGCGAGCCGGACGAGTTCCGCGGGGGGGTGCTGCTGCGCGATGGGCGGGTGTTCTTCCTGCCGTCCTGGACCACGCTCGACCGGCCAGGCGTACGTCTACGACCCCGACGCTCGACCGGGTGATCCCGGCCGGCGAGCCGATCGTGAGCGGCTGCTGCGGCTGCGTGCTGCTGGCGGATGGCCGCGTGCTGATGGTGCCGTGCGACGCGCCGAACCCGCTGATCTACGACCCAGGCGCGACGCCATCACCGCTCGGCGGCAGCCACGCCCCCGAGCTGAGACGGGCGCGGACTTCCCGGGCGGGGCGCTGCTGCCCGACGGGCGCGTGCTGCTGGTGCCCTCCCGGCGCCGGGGGCGCTGGTCTACGACCCGGCCGCCGACAGCTGGTGGCGGTCGCCGTGGATCTGGGCGGGGCAGCTGCGGCGGCGGCGTGCTGCTCGCCGATGGCCGAGTGCTGGTGCCGATCAACTACGGGGACGGCGAGACGGTGATCTTTGACCCGGCGCACCGACACCTGCAGCGTCACCACGCCGGCCTCGCATCCCGGCGGCTATCACGGCGGCGGCGCGCTGCTGGCGGACGGCCACGTGCTGCTGCTGCCCGGGCCAGAACGGCGACCTGGTGGACTGCCGGATCTGGGATCCGGCGACGGACACGTATGCGCCGGTGCCTGAGCTGGCAGCGCTGCCGGCGATCGGGCAGGGCGCGTACCTGGGCGGGTGCGTGCTGGCGGACGGCCGGGTAGTGTTCACGCCCTACTATTCACGGCACCTGGTGGTGTGGGGGCCCGGGCTGGGGGCGGCGTATGGGCGGGATATGGCGTTGGCGGCGTTTTGGTACCACAGCCCATAAAGCAGAGGCTTCCGGCAAGGGGGCGACCTGCGGTCGCTTGGTCTTCCCGGAAGAGGGTGCAAGGTGGGCCCAGAAAAGTCCCTGGGCCAGCGGCGCGAACTTTGTGCTACACTGGAGTAAGGCGATCCCGGTGGAGGGATCGCGGTTTGCAGACCGCTCTACTACGGAGCACGATCTTTACCATCTACCTGCCCCTGGTCGTAACACCATCGTCCCATACGGAGCTGCCGCCGGCGCAGGTACTGCCACAGGGACACCGCGTGCTGCGGGTGGAGGACGATGCGTTGCTGGGGGCGCTGACAGCTGCCATCACGGCTCACCTTGGGCCGGCAGCATAATCTGGAAACTTGCACCTGTATCAGGTTCTGCCGGATACTACCTGGCCCTGACGACAGCGTATGCACTGCGAGAATGACGTTCTACTCTTCTATCTAAGCCCTAACCTTGTTATAATGTAATCATATTATACAATCGCGGGTTTCACATTAAGACGTCTGCTGCACCCTTGCCTCTATGTTGTCACTTTTCGCTCTCGACTGCGGATCACGTACCTGCGACACAATCACCGGAGATTCATTGTGATTGGGCTCGAAGAAACAACGCTCAAACTCCTGATCGAGCATACCCCTGCTGCCATTGCCATCTTCAACTCAGACATGCGCTACATAGCTGCCAGCCGGCGTTACATCGCCGACTACCACCTGGCTGGCGATAGTCTCATCGGGCGGTCACATTACGAGGTCTTTCCTGAGATTACGGACGGATTGAAGGAGATACACCGGCGCTGTTTGAACGGGGCGGTGGAAAGCGGCAAGGAAGAACCCTTCCCCGGGACGATGGAACGCTGGACTGGGTAAGCTGGGAGATTCATCCCTGGCACGAACCTTCAGGTGCGATCGGTGGAATTGTACTGTTTTCGGAGGTGGTTACCGCACAAAAGCGGTTAGAAGCGCGAACTGTCGGAGCGCCAGCGCGATCTCGAAGCGCTCGATCGACAATACAGACGGCAGTATCTGGGCGGTCGATACTCACTATCACATGATCGTCGGCAACGCACTCTACCACGGTGCTGTAACGTCCATTCTCGGCCGGAGGTTGGAGAAAGGGGAATCGGTACTGCAGGCTGCGTTTCCGCCAGAAGTGCTCAAGGAGTGGCAGGGCTACTATAATAGCACGCTGCGGGGCGAGCAATTCAGTGTCGAGGTTGCCGACCGCTTTGTGCAACCGCCGCACATGGTCGAATATCACCTCAGCCCGCTCCGGGCAGAAAACGGCACGATTACTGGCGTAACCGTTTACGGGCGCGATGTCACGGAACAGCGGCACTCGGATGCAGTTGCGCACGAGCGCAAAGAAAAGCTGGACAAACTGCTGGATCTGCTGCCGGTCGGCGTGTCCGTCCTCGACGGCAACCGGAACATTGTGTTTTCCAGATCGCGGCCTGGCAGAAATTTTGGGCTTGACCGAGGAAGGGGTGGCAGGCAAATCCTATGTTCGGCGCCCATATCTGGCGGCGGACGGCCGGCTCATGCCCCCGCCGGCTTTGCCAGTGCGCAGGCCATGGCAACTGGGCGGCCGGCGCTGGCCGTCGAGACGGGAATCGCCAAGGAAGATGGAGAGGTCATCTGGACGAGTGTCTCTGCCGTGCCGGTTGACTTTCCGGACTGGCGCGTTATCATCACGACGGTCGACATTACAGAACTGAAGCGTACGCAGCAGGAGCTAGTCGAACTGAACCGCACGCTCGAAGCCCGTGTCGTGGAACGTACCGCCGAGATACAGGACCTGTATGACAGGGCCCCGGCCGGTTATCATTCGCTAGACTCCGAGGGGAGAATCATCCGCATCAACCAGACCGAACTCGACTGGTTGGGGTACACACGTGAGGAAGTCCTGGGGCGTCCGGTCGCTGATTTTTTCACACCTGCCAGCAGGGCTGCCTTCCAGGTAGAATATGCAGGCTTCCTTGCGCGAACCGGCTGCGCGACCAGGAACGTGAGCTGATATGTAAAGACGGTTCGATCATGCAGGTGCTTGTGAACGCCACCGCCATACGAGATGAGGCCGGCAACTATGTGATGAGCCGGTCCACCGTGTTTGACAATTCACGGCGCAAACAGGCTGAGGGGACGCTGCGGCTTGCCAACGCCGAAATGGCGCGGGCGCTGCGCCTTAAAGATGAGTTCCTCGCCAACATGAGCCATGAGCTGCGCACGCCCCTGCACGGCATTTTGGCCATGAGCGAAACGCTGCTGGACCAGATCCGCGGCCCGCTCAACGAACGCCAGCAGAAATCGATCCGGCTGATCGAAGACAGCGGGCGGCACCTGCTGGCGCTGATCAACGACCTGCTCGATGTCTCCAAGATCGAAGCCGGCAAGCTGGAGCTGGACATTGCGCGGCGGTCGCAGCCGACGACGTCTGCCGCGCGTGCCTGCTGTTTGTCCGCGAGATAGCGGATCAAGAAGAAATCCGGCTGGACTATGGGGGCGCCGCGCCGGGCGTGCAGCTCTGCGCCGATGAGCAGCGGCTCAAGCAGATGCTGGTAAACCTGCTCAGCAACGCCGTCAAGTTCACCCCCAGCGGCGGGCAGGTGAGCCTGCGCGTCACGCCTGACGCGGCCGCGGGGGTTATCCACTTTGCCGTGCAAGACACCGGTCCCGGCATCGCGCCCGCCGACCAGGCGCGTCTCTTCCAGCCATTCATCCAGATTGATCGCGGCTCTCCCGCCAGCACGAGGGCACCGGGCTGGGGCTGGCCCTGGTCAAGCGGCTCGCCGAGCAGCATGGCGGCAGCGTGCGGCTGGACAGCACCGGGCATCGCGGGCCAGGGCTGCCGCTTCACCATCACCCTGCCCAGGGTGACGGACCGTCGAATCATGCCGACCCCCACAGTTGTCGGGCCACTGACGCCTGACATATCGGCAGCGCTAGGGGTAGGTCCGGCAATTCTCTTAGTAGAAGACAACGAGGTAACCATTGACGCTACATCCGGCTATCTCGAACGTCTAGGCTATCGGGTGCAAGTCGCCCGCACTGGTCCTGAAGCCATCACCTGTGCCCAGGACATGCGGCCGGGACTCATCCTGATGGACATCCAACCCCTGAGATTCGGCCTGGAGGTCACGACGCACGCCTGCGCGCCGACCCGCGCCTTACCGCCACGCCAATCGTCGCCGTGACGGCGCTGGCCATACACGGTCAACGCAAACGCTGTTTCGCTGCCGCGCGTCTGAGTACATTAGCAAGCCGCTGCGCATGCGGGAACTGAGTACGTTGATAGAGCGACTGCTACGGGCATGACCGGACTACACCGGAAGGTGCGCCGGCAGCGTGATGGTGAAGCGGCTCCCCTCCCCGGGCGCGCTTGCAACGGCGATGGTGCCGCCGAGCAGGCGCACCATCTGGTCGACGTAGGCGAGGCCCAGGCCGATGCCTTCATGGCTGCGCTGCAGGCGGCCGTCGGCCTGGGTAAAGGCGTGGAAGATGCGCTCGTGCTGGTCGGCGGCGATGCCGATGCCGGTGTCCCAGACGACCAGGTCGACCGTGCCCGGTGCGGCGCCGGTGTGGGCTTCGAGGCCGATTTGGCCGCCTTCCGGCGTGAACTTGACGGCGTTGTCGAGCAGGCGCTTGAGCACCTCGGCGAGGGCGGTGGCGTCGCTCGTGATGGTGAGGTCGGGCGGGTGCAACCTGCACGGCGATGGTCTGGCGCTTGGCGGCCGCCTTGCGCTGCTGCGAGGCGGCGCAGATGTTCGAGCAGGTCGGCCAGGTCGCAGGGCTCGGCCTGGAGCTGGACCTTGCCGGCAGAGCAGGTGGGTGTAGCTGAGGATGCCGTTGACGACGTGGAGCAGCCGCTCGCCGCTTTGCGACGATGCCTTTGACGTAGGTGGCCTGGCGCTCGTTGAGTGGGCCGGCAACCTCATCGCCTAGCAGTCTCGGACAGGCTGAGGACGCCGGTGAGCGGGGTGCGCAGTTCGTGGCTGATCATGGCCAGGAACTCGTCCTTGAGCTGGTTGGCGCGCCGGAGGTTGGTGAGGGCGGAGCGGAGTTCGGCGGTGTGCTCCGCCACGCGCTGCTCGAGGACGGCGTTGGTGTCATGGAGGAACTGCTCATAGTGCACCTGGTCGGTGATGTCGCGATTGATGCCGATGATCCGGCGCGGCGTGCCGTCGGGGTTCGGACTCCAACAGTACGTTGGCCCGGATATGGCGGACGCCGCCGCCGGGCAGCACGATGCGGTAGACGGCCGACGCTGGCCCGCGTACGTTGGTGAGCTTGCCCTCCACAGCGTCGACCAGCGCCAGGTCGTCAGGATGGATGCAGGCGCGCCAGAGTTCATATGTGATGCCGGCACGGCGCCGCTCTGCGGGCACAGCGAACAGCTCGCACATGCGGTCGTCCCACTCCAGGCTGTCGTCGGTGAAGTTGAAGTACCAGATACCGATGCCGGCGGCGTCCGTCGCCAGCTGGAGGCGCTGGTAGGATTCGCGTAGCTGCTCCTCGAACCGCTTGCGCTCGGTAATATCGTGGAGGGTCACGCGGGCCATCGGCGTGCCGCCGGCAGGGTCAGGCTCGAGTGTGCCCGACATGATCACATCCAGCAGCGTACCGTCTTTGCGCTGCAGGCTGCACGTCAGACCTTTCGCTCATACGCCTGACTAGGAACTCCGGGCGTTCTGCCACCAAGCGGGCGAAGGACGTCGGCGCAAACATGGTGCCGGTAGACCGGCCGATCAGCTCTTCCCGGGTATAGCCGAGGGTGTGCGCCAGCGTCTGGTTGCAGTCCAGGATAAGCTGCTGCGTGGGCAGGCTGACGAAGTACATGTCGGGCGAGTTGTCGTAAAGGTCGCGGTACTTGCGCTCGCTGGCGGCCAAGGCGTCTTCCAGCCGCTTGCGCTCGGTGATGTCCACGTAGGTGACCGCTACGCCGAAGCCCGGCAGTGAAATCGGCACAGCGTTGACAATGATCCAGCGCATTTCCCCATCATTCCTGACGATACCCATCTCCACGCTGTTGACGCGCCGCTGCTCTTTGAGGGCGCGGACACTTGCATATTCGGCCGCGGTCATGGGCGTGCCGTCGGGGCGGACAACCGTCCACTCCGGGCCGTCATGGGTACGCCGCAGTTGGTCCGCGTGGGAGATACCGAGGATTTGCTCCGCTTCGCGATTGCCTTCAATCAGTTGGCCGGCGTCGTCCGTGAGCGAGATGCCGATCGGCGCCATGTCAAAGAGGACCGCATACTTGGTCAGACTTACCCGCAGCTCCGCTTCGATTTGTTTGCGTTCGGTGATATCACGGCCAATGCTGATAAAGCCTGAGAGTTCCCCAAGCTCGTCATGCATCGGTGTAGTCACCCACTCTATCCAGTGCGTCGTGCCAGCGGTATCGGCTAACGCTACCTCAAAGTGTTCGTTAGGGAGCGGCTGCCCGGCGGCCATTGCCGCATGATACCGGACCAGCCTGGCATGGGCCGCCTGTTCTTGCGCATCAAAGCTGGCGATGGGCCGCTTCGCCCGGATGGCTTCGATCTTGTCGCGCAATGCCAGTCTATCGCACGAAGGACTGAAATAGGTGAATTCGCCGCTGAGGTTTCTCATCGTGATGAAATCGCTCATGTTGTCGGCAAGCATCCGGTACCGGCGCTCGCTTGCTTGCACCGCTGCTGCGAGCCGGTGGTACTCGGTGACATCGCGGGTGATGCCCTGAAAGCCTTCAGGCCGGCCGGCTGCGTTAAGCAGGGGCACGCCGACGGTATGGACAAAGATCTGCGTGCCGTCTTTGCGCATCTGCTCGCCCTCGAACTGCGCGGCTGCAGGACGTTGTCCTGCCGTTAGCTGGGCTGCGGTTGCTGCCAACTGTTCCATGGCGGCGGCGGCCGAGGCCGGCGTCAACCAGCGATCAAACCTTTGACCGATCAGCTCTTCGGGGCGATAGCCGAGCTGGCGCTCTACCGAAGGGTTAAGAAACGTGAAACGTCCCTCCAAGTCTACCGTCCAAATGACATCCTCGGCACTGTCCACCAGCAGTCGATAGCGCACCTCGCTCTCACGCAGGGCCGCTTCCAGGCGCTTGCGCTCGGTGACATCGCGCAGGACGACGACGAAACCCACAAGGCTGCCCCCGGCATCGTATTGCGGACTCGAGAGGCTCTCTAACCAGAGCGTCGAGCCATCTTTGCGGATGGTTTCCAATTCGAAGCGGGGATGCGGCAGTGCCTGGCGCGCCTGGAAAAGGGGAATCTGCACCGCCATGTCCCTGCGCAGCATCTCGGCAGATGCCGGTGCGAGCTGCGCGGCAAAGGGCAGCTCGCACACTTCCTCGGGAGTAAAGCCGGTCAGGCGCGCCACGGCAGGGCTGACAAAGGTAATCATGCCCGCACTATCCGTCGCCAAGATGACGTCGGGGCTGTTGTCGGCCAGCAGCCGATATTTCTGTTTGCTGTCGTGCAGCTGTTCCTCAAGCCGCTTGCGCGCAGTGATATCACGCACGATCGCCATGCGCCGCCCGCCGCTGAGGGGCGCGACGGTGACCTCGACCTCGGGGAAGGTCCCGTCCTTGTGGCGCAGCCGGCGCTCAAAGGTGGCAGAACCGTCGTGCGCAATCTGCGCGCCGACGGCGGCAAAGAACTCAGGGGTGATGCCGACGGTCATGTCGTTGAGGTGGGTGCCGACGATCTCGGCGCGGCTCCGGCCCAGCAGCCGGCAGTAGCGGTCGTTGACCTCCAGGTAGCGGCCCTGGACGTCGACGCAGAAGATGCCGTCGCCCGCCTGGTCGAAAAGCGCCCGGAAGTTCTCTTCGCTGGCACGCAGCGCGGCTTCGAGCTGCCGGTTAGCAGTCACATCGCGGGCAATGGACGCAAACCCGGTGACCTGGCCGGCATGGTCGCGCAGGGGCGAGACCGATATGGACAGCGTCCGTGAGCTGCCGCCGGGCAGCTGCCAGGTCACATCGTCCAGCGCGACAGCCTCGCCGCGGCCCACGCGACCCAGCATCGCCTGCAGGGGCTCGACGTACGCGGGCGGTGTAAAGCTGAACACGTTTTGACCGACGGTGGCGGCCGCCGACATGCCATACAGCTCCTCGGCGCTGCGGTTGAGCGTGACAATCGTGCCGTCGAGATCGGCGCTCATAATGGCGTCAAGTGACGCATCGACGATCGCTGCCGACCGGCGCAGCGCTTCCTCGGCCGCGTGGCGGACCACGTCCCGGCTGTTCGCGGCCAGCAGGCGGTAGCGCTGTTCGCTCCCTGCAAGCTCGGCGGTGCGCGCCTGAACCTGCTGCACGAGATCCTGCCGGCTGCGTGCCAGCTGCTCCTGCAGATCCCGGCGTTGGGCGAGCAGCCAGGCCGCCGCCCAGAGGATGAGGATGGGCAGCAGGTGGTTGATCAGGAAATCGCCGAGGCCGACAGCTGCAAGGCCGCCATCGGCCCAGTACGCAGCGGCGACCAACGCGCTGGCGAGGGCGGTGACGATGTAGATGTCACGGCGCCGGCCCCACAGGAAGACGAGCAGGATGGGCAGGAGGAAGCTGCCCCAGAGATGCGCCTGGGGCACGGCAATGTCCAGGAGAAAGAGCAGGATCGCAAGCAGGCAGGTAAGTGCCAGGACGAGATTAGGGCAAGGTGGATGTGTGCGCATATAGGCTGATTCAAAGTACGACAAGCTGGCGGTAGCTTGAAATTTCGGGCGCAAAACCTGTAAGGGCTAGGGAGGCTCACTTACAGGATAGCACACAACCCTAAAACGATCTGGACTCTAGGGACACTTCCTAGTGCAGTTGCAGACTAGGTAGGTCGGTGATGTAATGTATGAGGCATGGCAAGAGCACCGATCTACGTACGACAATTGAGTGAAGAGGAGCGAGCGGCCTTGACGGCTGGGCTGCGCTCGCCGGATGCCTTCGTGCTGCGGCGCTGCCAGATCCTGCTGGCGAGTGCCGAGGGCAAGCGGGCCTCGCAGATTGCGACGGAGTTGGGCTGCGACACCGATACGGCGCTCAACGCCATCAATGCCTTCAACCGAGCGTGGCCTGGAGGCCTTGACGGCCGGCTCATCGGTACCGCACCGGATCGACCGGGGCTTTCGATGCGGCGGCGGCCGAGCAACTGCGGGCGTTGCTGCACCAGAGTCCGCGCAACTTCGGCAAAGAGACCAGCCTGTGGACGCTGGAGTTGGCCGCCGAGGTCAGCTTCGAGCAAGGCTTGACGCCCGAACGGGTCAGCCGCGAGGCGGTGCGGACCGCCTTCCAGCGGCTGGGCGTGCGCTGGAAGCGGGCCAAGCAATGGATCACCAGCCCTGATCCGGCGTATGCGCGAAAAAAGCGACCGCGACCGGCTGATTGCACTGGCCGCACGCCATCCTGAATACGCCTTGGGCTTTCAGGATGAAGTCTGGTGGAGCCGGGTGACGCAGCCCAACCTGCATGCCTGGGCTGACGGAGGACGCGGTGCTGCGTCTGGTCGAGCAGACGACGGCGAAGGACGATCCCGACCCCAAGGCGCTGGCCTGCTACGGCTTGCTGGTTTCCTTGTCCGGCCGCGCCTGAAACCCTGCCGGAACAGGTCTGGCTGCGCTTCGTTGAGCACCGTCCGATCAGTCCGGTCACCACGCAGTACCTGGCCTGGTGCTGTGAGAAGCTGGCAAGGCTGGGCAAGACGGCCTTGCTCATGATCTGGGACAACGCCTCCTGGCACATCAGCAAAGAGGTGCGCACCTGGATCCGGGCACACAACCGAGCGGTCAGGCAGCAAGGCAAGGGTGTGCGCATCGTGGCCTGCTACCTGCCCAGCAAGAGTCCCTGGCTCAATCGCATTGAGCCGCACTGGGTGCACGGCAAGCGCAATATCGTCGAGCCCGCACGCCTGCTCACCGCTCAGGAAGTGGCGGACCGGGTCTGTGCCTACTTTGGCTGTGACCATGAGTCTCATCTTGCTGTCACCGAAAAGGTCGCCTGATTCTGCACTAGGGACACTTCCTGGAGGTGGGGGTACTTCCTGGAAGTGTACCCCCAATGACGCCACCAGGTCCGCATCGGCCAGGCGCTCTACGAGATGTACCAGAACGACCGGCTGGCCATGGGCGAGAACATCGAGTAGCTCCGAAGGGGACCGTGGTTATGCGGGGCCAGGGGAACATCGCCTCGGCGATGTTCGCCGAGTCGATCTGCGCGGACGGGGCAGAAAAGCACGGCGGCGTGCTCTTCTGTCGTCTACTATCAATCGCGAGAGGGAAGATCGAAGCGCGGAATTTGAACCTCGGCGCCGCCCTGCAGCGCCGACGCGTGGGCGCAGATGCCGGCCGCCGTCCAGTTGGCGGCCGTGACGGCGTCGATGGCCGGGGGCGCGCCCTTCGACGATGCTGCGCACAAACTCGTGGACCAGGTGCGGGTGCGAGCCGTGATGGCCGCCGCCCTGTTCAAACGAGAGGTGGCGGTTGGTGTCGTTGTAGACAAAGCGCCGGGTGAAACGCCCGATGGCCTCCGGCAGCACGCTCGGCGCGATCGGGCGGGGCGGCTGCGTGACCTCGACGCTGCGCACCTTGCCGGGCTCGACCGGGCTCATGCGGAACAGCAGGGGATCTTCATCCTCCATCTGCCACTCGTAACACGCATCCTCGCCGTAAATCGTAAAGCTCTCCATGTAGGGCCGCGCGCAGTGGAAGAGCGTGCGGGTGACCTCGGCGGCAAGGTCGTCCCGCTCCAGCTGGTAGATCGCCGTCTCGACCGGATAGGGATTCCGATACTGGGCGCGCAGTTCCTCGCGCATGACGCCGGAGCCGAGACAGTGCACGCTCACGGCGCGCGTGCCGGCGATGGCCAGCAGCGGGGAAACGGCGTGGGTGGCGTACCACATCGGCGGCAGACCGGCCCAGTAGGGCGGCCAGCATTCCATATCCTGGTAGTGCGCCCCGCGCAGGAACTGGATGCGGCCAAATGCCCCCTGCGCCTTGAGTTCCTGGGCATAGAGAAACTGGCGCGTGTAGACCGCCGTTTCCATCATCATGTAGTTCTTGCCGGACGCCCGCTGCGCCCGCACCACCCGCTGCAGGTCGGCGATGCTGGTGGCCATCGGCACCGTGGAGGCGCAGTGCCGGCCGGACTCGAGCACGGCGACCGCCTGCCAGGCGTGGTCGGGAATGCCGGAAACCAGGTGCACCGCATCGTACGCGCCGGAGGCCAGCACGTCGCGCACATCCGCATAGCGCGCCTCGATGCCAAAGCGGTCGCCGGTCTTGGCGAGGCGCTGCGGGTCACTGTCGCAGATGGCCACGGCGGCCACATCCGGGTGGGCCTGGTAGATCGGTACAAACTCGGCGCCGAACCCCAGCCCGACAACCGCGACGGTAATCTTCGTGTGCATGCTCATAGTGTGCGTTCCTGGCGCGTGTGAATCATGAACCCTGGATGGAGCCGGCGAGGATGCCCTCGACCAGGCGTTTTTGCCCCAGGATAAGGATCGGGATGATCGGCAGCAGGACGAGCATGCCGCCGGCGGCGATGATGTCATACTGCGGCAGGAAGACGTCGCCGCGGTAGGGCATCTCGAACAGCCGCACCGTCAAGACCCGGTTTTCGGGCGTGATCGTCAAAATGTAGGCAAAGAGAAACTCGTTCCAGCCGGCAATAAACAGCAGCAAGAAGCTCACGACAAAACTTGGGAAGGCGATCGGGGTCATGACCCGCAGCCAGGCATCAAACCAGGAACAGCCGTCGATGGCGGCAGCGTCGTCGATGTCGCGCGGGATGCTGTTAAACGCCGCAAAGATCACCAGCATAGCCAGGGGAATGCCGCCGGCAAGGAATACCAGCGTCAAGCCCAGGCGCGTGTCGAGCAGGCCCATATCTTTGTACGCCATGAAAATGGGACCGATCGTCACCATGCCGGGCAGGGCCATGGTCGCCACCACGAAACCGTAAAACCACCGGCTGCCCGGAAACTTGAGACGGTTGACGGCGTAGGCTGCCATGCCGCCCAGGAGCGTGGCGCCGAGTGCCGAAAAACCGGCCACGATCAGTGTATTGGCCAGCACCGTAGGATATTGCCACGTGCGCAGCAGGAAGGTGTAGGCTTCCAGCGTGGGCTGTTCGGGGATCACGGTGGGGGGCAGCCGGTTGGCCTCCAACGCCGTCTTGAGCGAAGTCACCAACATCCAATAGAGCGGGAACGCAATAAATGCGAGGGCCAGCAGCAGCGCGGCACCGATGAGGGAACGGCGCAGCAGGCGATTATGTGCTTTCACCAGATGGCCTACCTTTCTACCTGGAAGAGCCGCCAGGCATAGTAGAGACCGACGGCGGCGCTGATCACGAAGAGGACCACGTTGACGGCCGAACCATAGCCGTAGCGGAACTCAGTAAAGAAGCGCTCGTAGGCATACATGGCAATGGTGCGCGTGGCAGAGCCTGGGCCGCCCATGGTCAGGCCGTAGATCTGTTCGAAGGTCTGGATCTCGCCCATTCCGCGCAGGAGCAGCACCAGGAGGGTCGTCGAACTCAGCAGCGGAAACGAGACCCGCCAGAACCGGGCAGCGGGGCTGGCCCCGTCGACTTCGGCGGCCTCCAATACTTCCTTGGGCAGCGACCGCAGTCCGGCGAGAAAGATCAGGGAAACCCAAGCCACATTCTTCCAGACGGAGACAAGCGTCACCGATACCCGGGCCCAGAAGGGATCGCTGAGCCAGGGGATGCGGCCCATGCCCAGCATCGTCAGCACCTGGTTGAATACACCGGAGCTTTCATAGAACATGAGCTTCCAGATCGTGCTGGCCAGCATCGGCGCGATCACCCAGGGCAGCATGACGAGCAGGATGGCGGCCCCCGAGCCGCGCAGCTTCTGATTGAGCAGCACGGCGATAGCCAAACCCAGCGCAGTTTCGACCAGCATGGCCACGATGGCATAGACAAACGTCCAGGCTATCGCATTGACAAAGAGCTCATCTTGCGCCAGGTACGTGTAGTTGTTGAGCCCCACAAACCGCCCGGGGTTGGTGATCGACGTATTGGTAAAGCTCAGCCACACCGTCCGCACCAAGGGAATCACAGTAAACAGGAGGCGTACGACGACGGCCGGCAGGACCAATGCATAGGCCATCCAGTATCTGGTCCACGGGCGTGCCCGTGACTGCGCTTTAACTTGCGACCGGCCGGCCGTCATTGATATGTTCGCCATGGTTGATTACATTCTACTTCACGCCCACGCCCGCAATGTAGGGGCACAAGGTCCGGCGGAACGGCTCAAGAAACCGAGTTTCTGCGAGAAACTCGGTTTCTGCCCCCGCCAGACCCTGTGCCCCTATGCGCGCGCCTAGCCGGCGTCTGCCATAATCCGCTTATATTCGGCGACAGCCCATTCTTGCGTCTGTTCGGGCGACTTCTCGCCGGAGAACAGGAACTTGCCGATGTTCTGGAAGAGGTTCCAGAGTTCGTTGACGGGTTTCTTGGTCACGATCGGTGCGCGGAAGTTGGCCCCCTCAAGCAGGGTCTCCCATCCCACCGGCATCCCCAGCGTCGGCACGGCGGCCACGACGTCGGGATCGTGGATCAGCGACTTGTAGGCAGGTGCATCCTGCAGCACCGTAATCACATAGTCCTTCATGATCTCCGGCTGCGTGAACCAGTCGAGATACTCGACGGCCACGTCCTTGTTATCTGCGCTCTTGGGCACCATCCAGCCCCAGCCGTGCATCAGGCCGCCGTCACTGGCCGGCCCCATCGGCCAGCGCACTGCCGTCGAGTTCTCCGTCGTCAGCACGCTGTTCTCGATCTTGAGGGCGTTGCGGTAGCCGCCGGTGTAAGTCCACCACATGCCGGCTTTGCCCTGGGCAGTGAGATTGTTGATCTGGTCGTAGCCTTCGTTGACGGTGGACTTGGGAGTAATCTCATCCGTAAAGACCCAGTCGGCCATAAACTTGAACGCGTCGAGCGTAGCCGGGTCGTCGAGCGTATCGAGATCGGCGCCGGCTTGATTGAGGAGCAGCAAGATGGTATTGAACTCGTGGCCGGCGCCGTTGAGCGGCCGCCAGCCCCAGACATCGGCATCGGGTTTGGTGACCGGCTTGGCGGCGGTGATCAGGTCGCTCCACGTTTTGGGAGGATTGGGAACGAGTTCCTTGTAATAGAAGAACGGCTCCAGGTCGAGCAGGTAGAAAATGCGGTACACGCCGCCGAGGATCTTGTTAAGCCCGTGCACACCGTCTACCACATCGTCCTGGTGCTTCATCCAGGCGTCGGTCTCGCTCAGGTCGGTGGCGTAGCCGTTGGCAGCCATCATGCCCGCGATGAGGTCGTCGGCAATGGTGAGGTCATAGGCAGAGTCGCCGGTCTGGCTCCACAGCGCAAATTTCTGCATGACATCGGTCCAGGCGCCCGATGGGAAAGCGGCGTAGTTGATCTTGGCGCCGGTCGCATCCTCAAAGCCCTTGTTGAACTTCCCAAAGTTCTCGTTGTCCCAGTGCATCAGCGTCAGTTCCTTGGCCGCGGTGGTCGGGCGCGCCTGCGCCTTCCCCGGTCGCGGGCGCGGTTGCAGCAGGCGCACACGCAGCAATACCGACGGCAACGCCCATCAGTGCCGTACTCTTCAGAAACGTGCGGCGGTTCATCCAATCTTGCGCGGGCATGGTTCATCCTCCATTGGCAGCTATGCCGTAATCGTGCGAATTTTGTAGACAGGGGCGAAATTCGGAAACGTGGTGTAGACTATTCTACAGACAATCGGGCAGCAGTTTCAATCAGAAAACGGACAACAAACGGACCAGAACAGGTCCGGCGGCAGGCTGGGTTGTTGTGATACTGCAATGCTTTCTTATGCTGAGTATCTTACGCGAGCTGCGGCACACGCTGAACTACCTATACGAACCGCAAATTCTGCGTCTGAGTCCTCTGCAGAATCTGCTGGCGCCCAATGACGCCGGCCGAGCCCCTATGCCACTCGGCAGCTACCTGGTCAAGGCCATTGAGGGGCTGAAGCCGGCGGCAGCCGCAGCCGGGGATGCGCCGGCGTGGCAGACCTATGAATTCTTGTACTATCGTTATGTACACGGGGCCAGCCAGGCGGACCTGGCCAAACAGCTGAACTGCAGCGAACGCCAGGTGCGGCGGCTGCAAAATCACGCCCTGGCCGTGCTGGCGGAAGCGCTGCTGCAGCGCGCCGACTTTGCCGCCGAACAGGTCGTCGGGCGGGCGCCAGATGAACAGCCGGCGAACAGTCCGGCGAACAGCCCGACGAACAGCCCGGCGCGCAAAGCGATGAGACCCACTTACTCAAGTACGAGTACGACGCGCTGCTGGCCGGCCACGCACCCAGCGGCACCGAAGTAACGACGGAACTCACCGCCATCAGCGATGTCTTGCAGCCGCTGCTGTTGCAGTATGAAACCAGCCTGCAGCTGCCGCCGGCTGGGAGCTTCCTCAACACCGCGGTGCCGGACGTCGTCTTCCGCCAGGCCTGCCTGAGCATGTTTGCGGCCGCGGCGCGCCTGGCGGCCGGGGGACAGATCCAAATCACATACCAGGTAGAAGCGGACTGGGTGATCGTGCGGGCCGCCTTGTCTCGCACTGCGAGCCTCGACCAGCGCAAGGGCACGGGCGCAGGCAGCTTGCGGGCCGATTTTGATGAAGCCGCGTCTTTGCTGGCGCTGTGTGGGGGCGAACTGGCGGGCCAGGGCCCTGGGCGCAGATGGCTACGAGCTGTTGATGAGGCTGCCCGCCGTCCGCCTGCTGACCGTGCTGGCGGTGGACGACAACAAGGACATTCTGCAGCTGCTGGTGCGTTACACTGCCGGCACGCGCTACGAGGTGGTGGCCTGCACCGATCCTCCTGCCGTCGCCGGCCTGGCTGCCAGGCTCAATCCGGCAGTCATTACGTTGGACGTGATGATGGCCGGTGTGGACGGGTGGCAGCTGATCAGGCAGCTGCGGGGCGACGCCCAGACGGCGCATATTCCCATTGTCGTCTGTTCTGTGCTGGCTCAGGAAGAGCTTGCACTGGCATTGGGCGTCGACGAGTACGTGCGCAAACCGGTCAGCCAGGCAGCATATCTGGCGGCGCTTGACCGGCAGTGTTCTGGAACGGCGACACCGTCTCAGCCAGGGCATGAATGATCTGCACCAACTCCTTGCCGCTAAAGCCGCTGGCGCGATAGAGCGTGACGTGGTCGCTGATGATCGGCTCACTGGCAGGATCTTGTGCCGACGTCACGATGATGCGGACGTGCGCCAGCGTGGGATCCTTCTTTACCTCGGCAATTACCTCCAGCCCATTGAGACCGGGCAGCGCCAGGTCAAGCAAGACCAGGTCCGGCTGCCGGGTGCGAATCAGCTCGAGACCGCGCCTGCCGTCATCCGCGCGCAGCACGGTGTACTCTGCACCGGTCGATGCCAGCATACGCGAGAACAGCTGGAGCACCTCCGGTTCGTCGTCCACGATCAGGATCGTGCGGACCGGCGGAGCAACCTGTTCGACGGCCGCCAGAAGCTGGTCGCGTGCGATCGGCTTGATCAGATAGCCGGCGATGCCCATCTGTGCGGTCTTGTCGAGCATCCCGGGCACCGCACAGGTAACCAGGGGAATGCGCTGTGACAGACTGCCCAATTGCTCCTGCAGCACTGCGGCCTCGCCGGCCTCCAGCTCATTGACGACGAACATCTGCACGGAGAACTGCTGCAGATCGGCGAGGGCGGCGTGAGCCTCGGGCACCAAGGTAAGCTCGTACTCTTCACCCAGGTGATGCATAGCCAACGAGTGGAGCCGGTGCTCGGCCCCTACGAAGACGATGCGCTTGTTGATGGTCGGCAGCTCACGGTGCTGCCGGCGGTCGCGGTATTCGAACTCACGCGCGATATCCAGCGTGCGGGGCGTCCCATGCTTTGTGCGGGCAGCGGCACGGGCAAGCTGAAGAAAAAGGCGGCGCCGCGCTGGGCGCGGCTCGGCCCACATGCGGCCGCCGTGCAGTTCGACCAGCCGCTTGCTGATGGCGAGGCCGAGGCCCGACCCGGATTTGGCGGTCGTCGGACGCGTCTCCAACTGGTGAAAGGGCTCAAACAGGCCCGCCAATTCATCTGGAGGAATGCCGGGTCCGGTATCCTGCACCTCCACCACCACATCGTACTTGTCCAGATAGCTCTTAATCGTGACCCCGCCGCTGTCTACGATCTTGCCGGCATTGCTGAGGAGGTTCATGACCACCTGGCGGATACGGGTTGGGTCGCAGAGGACCTCAGGCAGGTCCGGTTCGGCTTCCAATTCAAGATAGAGGGACTTAGACGCAAACAGCTCCTGCATGGGTTGCACGGCATCCTTGAGCAGCTCCGTTACCTGCACCGGCTGGAGCGACAGTGTCATCTGGCCGGCGTCGGTCTTGCTCAAGTCGAGTACGTCGTCCACGAGGCTGGACAGGTGTTCGGCATTGCGCTGGATGGCGGCGATGTCGGCCAGGAGGTGAGCAGGCAGCCGCTGTTGATAGGTCAAGGGGGTGCGGGTGATCAGGCTGCTAAAGCCGATGATCATGTTGAGCGGTGTGCGCAGCTCGTGGCTCACGTTGGCGACAAACGACTCCTTCGCCTGCCTGGCTTCGTCGGCGGCGCGTTGGGTGGCCAGCAGCACCTGGTTCAGGCGCCCCATTTCTTTGTAGGCGTTGCGCAGTTCCTCATAGGCCTGATTCAGTTCCTGCTGGCGGTCGCGGCTTTCTTCGAGGAGCTGGCGCGCAAGGGTAAAGTGATACCAGGACTCTGTCGTGGCGGCGCGCAGCGGCCGCAACGCTGCCCAGACCAGGCCGATCGAACCCCACAGCGCGGTCAAGAGAATGATGACAAAGTAGTCGCCTGCGTCGGGCGGGAGCACGCCAGGCGAGACGAGCAGCAGCGAGACGGCCACTCCCAGGGTGACACCTGCCAGGGTCCCTACATAGCTGGTCAGCAGGATACAGGGCAGCGATAGGAGCAGGAGGAGAGGGCGCGACGCCGGAGAACCAGTAGGCAACCACAATCACGAGCGCCATACCGATGGCCAGGAACCACGTGCCTTGTGGATAGTGGTCGCGCAGCAGCCAGGCGCCCAGTGCGACCATGCAGATGAGAAAGCCACACAGATCCCAGAGCCGCATCTGGCTCCGATCCGCATGCAGCCAGAGAAAGAGAACAGCGGACACGGCGACCAGAACCAGCGCAATGGCGGGCACAGAGTTCTGCTGCAGGCTGCGCAGATAATCCTGCAGGAGATCAGCTTCGGCACGGGCAGCTGTGCCGGCGCCCGTGCCATCCATAGATCGCTGCCACAACCTGGGTCTTGTTCATAGTTCGTTCCTCGCATCACTTTGGGAGCCTAAAGCATACCACAGCACGGAATGGCTACGAGGTGCGGTTCACGATTTTGGGCGCACTCGAACACGCCCCCGCGTAGCCCGCACACCTCCCGCGTAGCCCGCACGCCGCGTGCGGGGTGGCCTGCCGGCCACACGCGTGGGCGGCAACACCCCCAAAATCGTGAACCACACCCATAGCCGCGCGAGGACTTGACGCCGGGCGATCACGTGCACTAAAGTCAGAGGCACACGTAAACCCATACCACCTTATCACGCAGGGAGAAATAAAGATGGAATATCGAGTGCTCGGCAGCTCGGGCTTCAGTGTCCCGGTCCTGTCCTTTGGCACGGGGACCTTTGGCGGCAACCACCCCTTCTTTGGCAAGTGGGGCGCCAGCGACGTGGCGGAGGCCACCCGCCTGGTCGACCTCTGCCTGGAGGCCGGCGCCAACATGTTCGATACGGCCGACGTCTATTCGTTCGGCCAGTCGGAGGAGATCCTGGGCGAGGCGGTCAAGGGCCGCCGCGACAAGGTGCTGCTGGCGACCAAGGCGACCTTCGGCATGAGCGACGACCCCAACGACGTGGGCTCCTCACGCTTCCACCTGATCCGCTCGTGCGAGGCCAGCCTGCGCCGGCTGCAGACCGGACTACGTCGACATCTACACGATCCACGGCTTTGACGCCCGCACGGCGGTCGAAGAGACGCTGCGGGCGCTCGACACGCTGGTGCAGAGCGGCAAGGTGCGCTACATCGCCTGCTCCAACTTCTCCGGCTGGCACCTGATGAAGTCGCTGGCGGTCTCCGAGCGCTACGGCTGGTCGCGCTACGTGGCGCACCAGGCGCACTACTCGCTGCTGCGCCGCGAGTACGAGTGGGAGCTGATGCCGCTGGCGCTCGACCAGAAGGTCAGCACGATCGTCTGGGGTCCCCTCTCGCAGGGGCGGCTGAGCGGCAAGTTCCGCCGCAACCAGCCCATCCCGCCCGGCAGCCGCGTGGCGCAGGGCGCGGGCGAAGGCCCGGCCATCCCCGAGGAGTGGTTCTACAGCGTGGTGGACGTGCTCGACGCCATCGCCGCCGAGACCGGCAAGACCGTGGCGCAGGTGTCGCTCAACTGGCTGCTCCAGCGCCCGACCGTCGCCAGCGTCCTGATCGGCGCCCGCGACGAAGCCCAGCTGCGCGACAACCTCGGCGCCGTCGGCTGGAACCTGACCGCCGAGCAGGTCGCCCGCCTCGACGCCGTCTCCGAGCTCGACACCATCTACCCCTACTGGCACCAGCGCGGCTTCGCCAACCGCAACCCCACCGCGACGGCGGTCTACAAGTAAGGCACCTCTTCCGGGAAGACCCCCCTCTTCCGGGAAGAGGGGGGTCTTCCCGGAAGGCTCCCAGACTAGGTACCCCCACCTCCTGGAGGTGTCCCTAGACCTTTACCTTCCTACCAACGGCAGCCACAACACATCGTTGGTTGTCGGTTCTACAGACGGCGGTGGTGTAGGTGTCGGCGACCGCTGTTGGTACCGGTGTTGGCGTGGGCGGCGGTGCAGCTGTTGGACTCGGTACTTGGCGTAGGCTGGCGTTGTTTTGTCGCGCGTGAACTCGTAGATCCTGCCGTCGTTTTCACGGGAATTGTCATTGTTGTCGACGGCGCGATCCACGAGATAGAAGTTGGTGACGCCGGCAGCCGTGCTGCTGGGCGCCATGACCACACCCGCAAGCTTGATCGCCTTGGCGGCGGAGACGTCGAACGTGCGCACCAGCGAGCCGGAGGTCGTCACCTCGTACAGGTTATCGGGGTCAACGCTGGTCAAGATCAGGTTGCCCGTCGCGGGGTCGCGGTAGATGCCTTCGGGATCGATGATCCCCAGCCGGCGCGTGTCGAACTGGCTCAACACGTCGTCGCCCTCCGGCGCCACGCCGTCAAAGCGTCCGTTGGCGCCGGGCAGCAGGTGGTACACCTGGGCATTGGCGCCGTCGATGATCCACAGCCCCGGCGTCGATGAGATCATAGTTGACGTCCTCAGGGTCGTGGCTGCCGAACAGCGCAACGTCGAAGGACGTGACCGTGTCGTCCCCTGTGCCCAACACGCCATCACTCCCCGGATCGACCTCGAAGATCTTGCGGGCATCGTCATCCGAATAGAAGAGATGGCCGTCGGCCGGGTTGTAGCTGACGCCCGTCGGCTCGGGCGTGAAGCCGATGGTGCTCATGGTGCCTGCCAGCGCGCCGCTAAGGCTGGCGCGGAAGACGTTTTGCTTGGTGGTGAACAGCGCCTTGATCTCATCGACTTCCCCATCGGCGACGATCAGCTGGCCGCTCGGTGCATGGTAGGTAATACCACTTGGGTCAGGGCTGGACGGTGACCAGGCCGACGTATCGATCCTGCGCACGAGGTACAGCTGCGTCGCAGGCCTGCAGCCGCAGTCAGCTCCGCCGGGGGAGGATCCAGCATGAGTTCGACCACCTTGCCGGGGCTGGCGCCTGGATCGGCGACATATCAGCTGCCATGAGGTGAAACTCGCCGGGATCGTCGGTCTGGTCGCCGCTGGGCGCAAAGACCATGCCCTGTGGGTCGGCCAGCCCGGTATGCTGCAGATCATGCACCGTGACCAGCTGGCCGGCGAGGGTCACCTCGTACAGCGTAAGCTGCCGGGGGTCCAGTACATACAGGTGCCCTGTGGCAGGGTTGAAGGCCAGGCCGCGCAAGCCCCTCGCACCCAGCACCCGCAGGTCAATCTCGTGCACGCGTCCGTCGCGCAGCGCCGCCGTACTCTCAAAGCTGCCCGCACCGTCCGCTGCCACCTGCGTCACCTTGGCAGCAGCGCTATCCAGGATAAACAGGTCACCGGTGGCGGGGTCGACCGTGATGCCCCCTGCCTTCTGCACGTTGAAGCCGCCGGTTCCATAGCGGCTGCTGACGGACAAGGCCCCCTGCTCCTCGGCGATCGTGGCGGCGAGCAAGTCACCGGTGCTTGCGTCGAGCAGGAGCAGCCGCTGCCGCAAGGGGTCATAGGCCATGTAGGGCGGCGCACCAGGCGGCAAACCAGGCGCCGCTCCACCCACAAGCACATGCGCCTCATTCGCCGCTGGATCGTAGCGCACAAAGTTCCCGTACGCCCCATCACCTTCCGCCGGCGCCGCCAGCAGAATAAAATCATCGTGCTCCGGCCGATACGCCACGCCGCCCGGCTGTGCCACCCCAAGCTGTTGGGCCTCCAGCGTCTGCACCACTGCGGCCGCGCGAACTCCACCTTGGGCAAGGCTCGTACTACGGGCAAGCAAACTCAAGACCAGCACCAGGCCGGCCATGGCCAAGTACCGAGCGTGCAGCACAGCACCCACTTTGTTGCGCTGAACAAAGTTCAAAATCATCCTTCTCCTCACTTCTACAGTAGCGATAGATTTGTCGCCCCGGTTCATCTACCCAGGCAGCGTCGGTGCCAGTAGATGCCAGTAGGCCAGTAGATGCCAGTAGAGTAATCAAAGAAGTTGGTGGCTGTCCATCCCACCTTGAAGCTTAATTTGGCCTAACTATGGATACAGGCAGAGCCCCATCTCCCCCCCTTCCAGGAAGACCCCCTTCCAGGAAGGGGGTCTTCCTGGAAGGGGGTAAGCGGCCGCTATTCGGCCTGGGCAGCCGCCGGCTGCGGGAGGATGGACAGCTCCGGGACGAGAGGGAAAGCATAGCGCTGCGGCAGGTGGTTTGATGAGCGGCCGAAATGGGGCGGGCGACTAGGGGACACCTCCAGGAAGTGTCCCTAGTTATTGGCTTCTCGCCTGTGACCCCCACCAACGCAGCACCCGCAGCGCACGCAGGGTATTCCAACGGCTGGGTCCGCCCATCTTTTCCATAGTAAAGAAGACCTTGCCGCTGTATTTGTGCTGGATGGGCCATGTGCCATCGGCGCGGCGCCGCGCCTGCAGCAGCGCCATGGCATCCTCCAGCCGCTCGTCCTGCGGCGCGTGCGCACGCGCAAAGTATGCCAGACCGCGCAAGACGTCGTAGTGCCAATGGGGTGGGTAGGACAGCAGCGTGAACTTGTCATTGATCACAGCGCCGGTCTTGTCGGACTTGAAGAGCCGGTGCTCCAGCATGAATTCCAGCGCCCTGTGTTCCGCCGCCAACACGTCATTGCGCAGCGGGTGCTGCGGCCCCGCCTCCGTGCTCTCCAGCCACGTGCGCAGCCCTTCCAGCACGTTAAACGTGGTGTGGAACGAGCTGTGGTGCGGCTCCGGCCGGCGGTGGCGGCGGCAGTTCCAGCCGCCGTCGGGCATCATCTCCGTGAGCAAGTTCTCGACCAGCGCATCCAGCCGTGCGTCGCCAATGCCAAAGTAGGCGGCGAGCTGCAAGTCCATGCCGACGATGCAGCGATCAAACGCAGCGAGCTTGCGCATGAACTTGTCATCACGTTTGGGCCCCAATTCCTCGTCCAGCACCAACGCGGCTGCCCGCTGCGCGGGCGCGTGGTCGTGCGGAATGCCAATGGCGCAGAGCGTCAGCAGGGTGTAGGTGGTCGAGATCCACTTTGGCGAATAGATGCCGCCGCCCCAACGGCCGTCGGGCGCCTGCTGGGCCAGCAGCTGCGCGCCCCAGCCTTCCTGCAGCGTGCGGCGCTGCTCGGCCTGCCACGCCTCGGGCGGCGCGTCCTGCAGATCGCGCAGCGTTTGCCAACGAATGGCCGGGTCGCCGGCCAGCAGCCACACTGCCAGCTCGTTTGCTGTGCTCATAGCCCACAGTATAGAACAAAACGGTCAATTTGTGTGCTGCTGTTTCCGCCATGCGCAATCCTTACCTTCCTGCTATTATTAGCGCTGCTAATCATTACTGACTTGCTTATTTGTGCTGCCACTCCGCCACGCCGCCTGTCGCCAGCTCGACGTCGTTGCGCCCCAACCATTGGAGCGCCAACGCGTCTTCGCGCAGGTAGCCGTCTAGAAAGGCCAGCGCAGCCGAGCGCAATATGCGCGCAATCTCGTCGCATTTCTGCTGCTGCGCTGCGTCTGTGCGGCACTTCGGGTTGTCGGTGTTCAGGTCGAACAACTCGTGAAACGTGTCGGCATCGTGAAAATAGATCAGGTACTTGTCACCCGGCGCCATACGCTCGAAGGCGATACGTCGGCCATACGGCGCATCGCCAAAGCAGCTGCCCGGCTCGTCGAGCGCGTCACACGTGCTGTCGCCGTCGCCCGTGCCGAACAGCACCGGCCGCGTGATGGGCGCCCAGGAGTGGATAGGCTGGTCGATGCCCCGTGTCAAAGAGACCTTCGCTGCCGGACTGCTGCGGCGAGAAGGCGAGAAAGGCCACGGGCCGGTGGTCGGGGTCGGACAAGTCGACGGGCGTCCCGGTAAAATTGCGCAGCGCGCCACCGACCGTCAGTGCGCCGCTCGACCCCGATGAGTGGCCGCCCACGGCAATATGATCCAGGTCGATCAGCCCCTGCAGCGCGCCGCGTGCATTCTTGCGCTCCAGCTCGTCCAGCACGGCGCGGATGTCATGCGGGCGGTCCCAATTCAGGTATTTGAAATGTTGGCATGTCGTTACATCGGCGAGATTCCACTGCGGGTCAGGCTCTGTGGCGGCGATCGCCTGGCACAGCGCCCAACGTGTACCCGTGAGTGTGTCAGTACGTGCCAGGTGCGCCATGCTGATGGTCAAATAGCCTGCCTCGGCAGTCGTCTCGCTCCACTCGACCGAGCTCCTCTCCGGGCTGGTGTGACCCCTAGCGCCGCCGTGCGACCAGATCACGACCGGCATGGGGAGGGGCGCCGAAATCGGGATGCGGATCGCAATGGGAACGCTGCGCTGCAAGCCGGCGATATCGGTGTAGGTGACGGTTGCCGTAATCGTCGGCGAGACTTCATAGCGGTCGCTTGGGAAATACAGGCAGCCCGGCTCCAACAGCGCCGGATCGCACACCGGCGCTTGTGCGCTGGCCGAAATGGCCCATCCCCCCAACACCACCAGGGTCACAGGCAGCAGCACGAGGGTAGATAATCTCTTCAGGATGCGTTTCATCTTCGTTCTCCTCACTTCTACGCAGCAATGGCAGCCGGCCTCACTGTCCCGTCACCTGGATATGCCCATACGGCTGCGCGCTTGACGACGCCATGCAGCTGCCGGGATTGATGTACCAGAAGTCGCGCACCTCGCCGGGGTTGAGCGGCTCGGAAAAGCGGTGAACGTGTGCCGGGGGAAAGGGATCTGCCATGTGGGGATAGGCGCCGTTGAGACTCGCCAGCAGTTCACGTCGCTGGTGGAGATGCTGGCCCCACTGGTGGAGATTCTTTTGATACGCGGCTCCCTGCACAGGGAAATACCCATCTGTGTCAAGGACGGCCGCGGCCGGTCCGGTCCCCATCTGCTTGGCGATCACCCAAGCCGCGTCTTCATAGATCTCATAATAGGCCGCGTTCGAGCCGGACGTCATGTTCCAGAGTGAAGAGTCTACTTCGTCGGGGTCGTCTACCTCGTTCGTGGTCTGGTAGCCGATGAGCTGGCCAAGATAGCCTTGCTCCGCCGCCCACTGATTGGGACAGCCGCTGCCCACATCCCCGAGCAGGGGCACGCCGGCGGTGTAGACGTCGTAGTAATTCTTCCCATCAGCGTCGGTCAGCACGGCGTGCGACGCCGTCTGCGGGCAGTCCACCGCGCTGCCTTTGTCCCGCGGATGGAGCGAAAGGCCGCTGTGCTGGGCCACGAAGAGCTTACCGGTCGCAGCGTCGTCCGCAAGCAATGCCGGATCACCGGGCAGGGCGAAGCGCCCAAGGCGGCCAAAGTCGAGCACGTTCACGGTCTGCCCGAATGCGCCGGGAAATCCACTGCCCACATACCCGTCGTCCGCAGTTCCGTCAATCCCGTCGGGTCCGAGATCGTCGGGGGTCGCGGCGATCGCCGTCATCGCCATCGTGCAGCCGGTCGCGGAAATAGTTGTTCGCGTCGAGCACGCGTGGAAAGCCATCCTGGATCAGCATATAGTGGAGCGACTTCTCGCCCATGAACGCCGAGAAGATATGGTGCTCGATGTCATTGTAGAACGTGTACAGCCCGGTGGGTGTATAAGGGTGGTTCAGGGGTTGGCTGGGGTCCGCCCCCGCCCAGATCTGGGTGTTGCACACGCAGGCGTGAGCTGTCCCGGCGTCCGGATCCAGGCAGCGCCGCGGGAGGCGCGCCTCACCCGTAAACAGGTTCAAGCCGGTCACCTTCACATAGCCGAGCGCCTGGAAGAAGCGGGCATCCGCCTTTACGTGTTCTGCCAGCGCGTCATAGAGGCCCTCGATCTTGGCGACGTAGTTGGGATCGTTGGGCGAACCGAGCTTGAACTCCCTGCCGCAGCTCGCGGGCGTGACGTCCTCCGAGGCGAAGTCCCGGAGGGAAACCGGCTCGACATTGCTCTCCGGTGGCGTTGCGCCGGTGACAGGTGAGACGTAGTCGTTGAAGATAAAGTCGGGGATGTCTTCGCCGGCATGGATGTTGATGCTGATCATCTTGCCGCGCTTGATCGCCTCGCGGAATTCGCGATCGATGTCATCCCAGACTGTTACGACTGATGTGCCGTCGTGATACTGAAAATCCTTCCAAAGCACCCGCAGCACGACCCCGTCGATGTCGGGGTTATCCCACACGCTCGGCACGACCTGGGAGATGGCGCCCTGCGTCGCATCCCCCGCCGGCACCCATTCGCGACGAATGCGCACCTCCTTGCTGCACAGCAGGTAGCGGGTGCCGGCCGTCACGTCGTCCACATGCCGCTTCTCGCGGTAGCGCACATCGGCATCGTGCGTGGGGTTCAGCACGTCGTCACAGCTTGCGCTGAGGTCGGAGGTCGACGCTTCAATATATCCGTGGCCCTGCGGCGCAAGCACGTGGATGCCCGAGATGCCCTTGCGCTTCGGCCCGGAGAAATTGACCTCAGGCATGGCGCCGACAGCCGCGCTGTTTCCGCCTGCCGCCGCGCCGCAGACCTGTTCCTTGGTTTCGTCGGCAGGGGGCAGGCCGATGCGCGCAATCGCATCGGTCGTGGCAAAGAAAACGTCGTTACCGGCCGCGTCTGTCGCGGGCCCAGTAGACGACATCACCCTCGTCGATTGTGAGCGTCGGGGGATCGAATGTGCCGTCCTTCGTGGAGGGTGATGCGGTGCGTCGGCACGCAGGCGCCGAAGGCCAGCAGCCCCAATGCATATGCCAAGACGATAATGGCTCGGCGGTGGAATTGACTCATGTTGTGTCTCCTCTGGGGACGCCAGGTCCTTCGAACAAATCCACGTCGTACTGTGTCGGGTTGACGCGCGCCTTGGCATTCCCGACGAGCAGCGCCGCCAGCGCTATGCGGAAGATGATTGCCGCTGCGTGGCGTCCACTGGCAAGGCGGGAGATCTCAAGCCGACAACTGCTTGTGCACATCTGCTTGAACCTTTCACTTTCTAGCTATGATCTTGCTCTGCGGGCACGGCGGGGTGAAGGTATTCTAGCGGGGCGCCGTGACGTAGTCGCGACGACGTCACGGCCTGATCGTGACCAGGTCGTGACGAGAGTATGACACCTTGTTTGCTGCGCGGCCGACAGACAAACTGATCACGGCTGCCTTTGATGCGGAACCAGCGGCAGTCGAGCAAGCTTGGCGCGTGTGCACGAAAAGCAAATGGCGGCAATAGAACGGAACGGCCAACTTTGTGCTGCCGTCTCATCTGGCATTACCTGCGGGCGGCGTGCCAGGCAGCCTCCAACTCGCCCGCGCTGACGCCGAGCACGGCGGGCGCCAGTGTCGCCCAGTCTTCGTACTGGGCAAATCCTTGCAGCAGTTTGGGCACAGTATCTATCCCATAGGTAGCAGCGATAAACTCGAGCAACTGCTCTGCCGCTGCGGCGCGCTGCTCCAGTTCGTATGGGTTAGCAGGCAAGTGCGGGGCCTGCATAGAGTGTGTCACGGGATCGTAGCGAGCCGGCCCGTCCTGCAGGTTGTCCAGGCGCAGAGGGGAATACGCGAGAAAGCGCAGCCGCCGCAGTGCAGCAAGCTGGCCGGTAGATGCCGGGTCTACGACCTCGCTGAACGCCAGCCAAGAGCCAAACGCCTGTACCATCGTCAGCCACTGCGCTTTGACTGGCGCCGTTGGCAGCGCAACAGGTACCATGTGTTCGGCAAGTGCGCTGCGCAGCAGGCCGAGCATTTCGTCACCGGGCGTGGCCGCGGTACGGGCCAATAAAGGCGAAGTCAGCCGGATGTGCCCATCTTCTGCTTGCACATTGTGCGCCATATAACCCGGCACGATCTCAATGACCAAGGTCCCATCTGCTGCTGGATCTTGCCCGGTCGTACGGCGCATCGTTGCATAGAGTGCTGCGGCCGCCGGAGCGATCTCTTCGACCACCGCGCGATCCTTGCGGCCAAAGACGAAACGCAGGCCCCCCGTGTCGAGCGTTTGGGAAGGCCCCCAAAACGCCGCCACAGGCGCTGTTTGCTGCCATCCGTGCAGCGTGCGTTGGTAGAAGCGCATCTCGGCCTGTACGAGGACCATGCCCGCCGGCAGCGTGCGGGTCACGACGACAGCCGCCATAGCCTTGTCGCCGAGGAACTCAACCGCTTCTATGGACGTCTCCAGCCTCAGCGCCGCCTGCTTGCCTTGGGTTGTGCCCTGCCCCTTTATCGTCTCCAGCTTGACGACATTGGCGATGTCACCCTGCATCCGCACGATGCCATCCTCCGCCGTACGCCACCATGAGCAGCCCACGAGTACAGCCAAGACAAGCACGGCCAGGCCGGCGAGCACGACATGTCGGCCGACCCGCCAGCGACGCAAGTCCCCGGCCATCGTCACAACATCGTCGTGCGTACCCCCTTGCAGGGCTGCAGCACGGCAGGGAAAGCCGTTGGCCGCCGCAGATATGCCCAGGTCTGCCATGCGCCGATCCCATTCCTCCGGTTCGACGTCCAGAACGGTCCATTCAACCTGGTTTGGCACCTGCTTCGCCGCTAACCTCATTGTATACCTCCAAGCACCACACCGACTCAACGTCTGGGTGCGTGTAAGTGAACCATTGATGCAACTGGCGTGGGTCACCGTTTGGGACACTAAAGGTATACAAGCACGGAAGTACTCGTCGCTTGCGCGCAGCCAGCGCGAAGACATGGGCGCAAGCTGTACGGCCGGTTCCAGATCGGAACTGGCAGAGTTCGCTGTGAATTCTTCTCATGTCGTGGGGAGTGCAGTAGAGGGCGTTAAGTATCTGCAGTCTAGGGTGTCAGCATACGATCAGGTCCAAGGATTACGGGCAGACTCGATATAGGGCACATCATGCTCAATGTTATGTCGATAACGGTTGAGCAAGGCGCGGTGTTTTGGCGGCACCGCCTCCTGGTTACTGCGCAATGCTACGTGATTGTACGCGAGGATGGCAACGTAAATGTTCATCTCCACCAGCTTTAGACAGGTTGGCAACCGCTCCAGCCACCCTGCGCCAAGCAGGTGTTCACGCCTATAACCCACCATCATATTTTCCAGCACAAACGCGGCGAAAGCCGCATTGCTCTGCTCCGGGGGCCGCTCCCACAGGGTAAAATAAAGCGCTGTGGCGATATCCATGATAAACCAGTGATAAGAACAGCCGTCAAAGTCAATCACCCACAGCCTCCCCTTGTCGAGGCAGAGATTGTTGGCCTGCAGATCCCCATGAATTACACCGTAGGCGTCCGGATCTGTGGGCAAGGCATCAAAGTACTGCTGCAGGGCATCGAATTTTTGGAGGACGAGTTCCTGATCCGCCGGGATTTCTTCGCGATCCCGGGCTGCGCTTTCGTTCCAGTGCTCGAAATGCCCATGCTGCGGGTGCGGCGTATACTGGCTGCTCAGTGCATGCAGCTTGCCCACGATTTGGCCCCAGTTTTGAAAGAATTCCGCAGTCCAGGTCGTGCGCTGCGGTCGTTCGCCCGGCACACGCGTATGACAGACCACCGACACCAAGGTGTCGTCCAAAGGCAGTTGCTCAATCAACAGGCCGCGGCGTGAAGGAACCGGGCGACTGACCGGCGCACCATGTTCTGCCAGATAATTGACCCAATCTACCTGGCCCTGGAGGGTTGAATAACTGCGCATCGTGGGCAGCGTATATTTGACGACAAAGTCCTGGCCTTGACGTGTGAAACCATAGACGCCGTCATCGGGATTGTCGGTCAGGCACTCCAGTTGGGATGGTTCGACGCCGTAACAATGTGCAATCTGGTGAAGAACCGAAGTACGTTCCGGCGCACTCAATGCCACGTGAAATCCTCACACTTCTACGGTCGTTGGCGTGTCACTGCGCCGGGCGCGTAATCATTGCCACCAAAATGCTGATGACCGACGGCAATCCTCTTGTTGGCATTGTCGGTGACAATCTGCCGCCAAACTGCAAATGAGCGCCATCGAAGCGATCACTTGCAGTTTGGTGGGCCCAAATCAGGGCATAGCGCCCAGCTGCCGCATCATCCCCATGTCGTCGCCGTGGCCCCAGTGTTCGACGATCTTGCCGTCGACCACCCGCAGAATGTGGATGTTCGAAACCTCGATCGTGTTGCCGGTGGCGGGGGTGCCCAGGAAATCACCTAGGTGTGTGCCGCGCAAGGTGTAGCGGCCCACCACGCGGTCGCCTTCGGCGAAGAGATCCTCTTCGTGCCACGCGCAGTCGGGAAACGCCGTCCGCAGAATCTTGCGATTCATGTTCCAGCCCTCGCGCCCCGGCGGCAGCCCCGGCAAACTGTAGTGATCGACCACGTCGGGCACCAGCACCTCCAGAAATGCTGCTTCGTCGTCGCCATTGATGGCGTCCACGAGCCGGCGCGCGATTGCTTTACTTGCTTCCGTTGACATAGTGCTTCTCCTTGGTTTTCTCCTCAGTTGCGCTTGCGTTGCTTCACTACCCTGGGGCTGTTACGAACGCAACGAGCCGCGGGTCTCCGGCTGACCCGTGGCGCTTGCGCCAGGTGAGCGAAACCGTCGCCATCCAGCCATGGAGTTGACCGCGCACAGCAGTCCTCTGTTCGTTGCAGGCAAATAAGAAAGCCACGGGGTTGGTGCACCCGCGGCTTGTCGCTGAATGGATTGGTCCGTTAGCAGACGAAAGGCAGGCGCACGCAAATAAAGGCGGCAAACACTTGGGCCATTTTCGTAACGCCCCCTTTCCTACAAAAGATTTCGAGTAACAAGAAGCGTGGTCGAGCATAGCATATGTCGGTCCGTTTTGCAATAGCTAATTTTTGGTAAATAATGTTGCAGAGCATAGCGCTGATTCGCCCGCAGCGGGTCGCCTTTTGGGCTACAAAAGGGATACAAGAAAGGAGGCAGCGGCACTATGTCCCCTAACGACGACAACGCTTCGCTGGGCTATTGGATACGCCGGCGGCGCAAAGCCCTGGATCTGACGCAGGCCAGGCTGGCAAAACAGGTCGGCTGTGCTGTCGCAACCGTCAAGAAGATCGAGGCGGATGAACGCCGCCCCTCGCGCCAGATGGCCGAACGGCTTGCCGACTGCCTGGCCCTCCCGCCGGAGGAGCGGGCGGCCTTCCTGCGCGTGGCTAACGCCGAAGTGTCGCTGCACCGGCAGGCGGCTGTGCTGTCTGCTGCTGTGCCCACCCGCCCGCTGCCGATCGCGCCCCAGCTCAACAATCTGCCCGCATCACCAAACCGCTTGATAGGCCGCAGGCAGGAAGTTGCCGCAATCCATGCGCTGCTGCAGCGCACAGACGTTTGCCTGGTTACGCTGACCGGGCCAGGCGGCATCGGCAAGACGCGCCTGGCACTGCAAGCTGCGCACGAGTTCGCAGCCTCCTCAGCAGTCGAGCGTTGGTTTGTCGATCTGGCCCCACTGCAGGAACCGGCATTGGTTATCCCAACGATAGCCCAAACCCTTGGCGTCAATACGGCCGCCGGCCAATCGACGCTCGCCAGCCTCAAACACCATCTCCACGGGCGGCAGGTGCTGTTGCTGCTCGACAACTTTGAACAGGTCGTTGCGGCCGCTCCCCAGGTCGGCGACCTGCTGGCAGGCGCGCCGAGCCTGAAGATCCTGGTGACGAGCCGGGCCGTGCTGCACCTATCCGGAGAATATGAGTTTGCGGTGCCGCCGCTGGCCGTGCCGGATGTGACTGCCTCTGCCGATCCGGCAGCGCTGGCAGACATCGACGCGGTGGCGCTGCTGCTCGCACGCGCGCAGGCGGGTGGCGCCAGGCTGGCATTGACGCCCGAAAATGCTGTCGACGTGGCTGGCATCTGCCGCTGGTTGGAAGGGCTGCCGCTGGCCATCGAGCTTGCCGCCGCGCGCTGCAAATTGTTTACGCCCAAAGAGCTGTTGGCCCGGCTTGCGGATCGTCTGCCCATCTTGACGACCGGCACACGCGACCGGCCCCACCGCCAGCAGACGCTGCGGGCGGCGATCGATTGGAGCTACCAGCTCTTGCCGCCTAACGCCCAAGTCCTCTTTGCCCGCTTGGCTGTCTTTGCCGGCGGTTTTACGCTGGAGGCAGCAGAGGCCGTCTGCCGCACCGCCGGCACGCCCGCATCTCGCATCGTCTGCAACGCCGCTGGACGTTCTCGACGGCATTGCCACTTTGCTCGACCAGAGTCTGCTCCGCCCATTGGAAGACGCCGCCGGTCCACGGCGTTTCATGATGTTGGAAACCTTGCGCGAGTACGCGCTCGAAAAGCTGGCAGCACGCGGCGAAGAAGCTGCCCTGCGCGATCAACATGCCGCGTATTTTCTGACGCTGGCCGAACAGGGGGAATCCTATCTGTTGACCGCACAGCACATTGTCGAGCAGAGCAACTTGCGTGCGGCGCTGTACTGGTGGCGTACCAGCGACAATTATGCGCAAGTTGCCCGCTTAGGCGCGGCGTTGTGCTGGTTCTGGTTGAAACATGGGGAGCTGCCGGAAGAAATGCCGCGGCTTGAGTGGGCACTGGCCGAAACCGAACGCCGGCGCGCAACAACTCCGCCGGCCGTACGGGCCAAAGCCTTGTTTAGCGTTGCTACGGGCGCTTCCTGGCAAGGAGATCTTGCCAGGGCGCGTACTCTCTTTGAGGAATGCCTGCAGCTTGAAGAAGAGGCGGGCTCCGTGCCTCAGTTATGTAATGTGTTGAGTTCTCTGGCCGAAGTCTTGGTGTGGCAAGGAGACTACCGGCGCGCTACGCTCCTCAATGAACGCTACCTGGCGTTGGCGCGCGCCCATGGCTTCACGCATGGGATGGGTGATGCGCTGGAACAGCTGGGTGAGTTGGTGCGGCTGCAAGGAGACTATGCAAGGGCCTGCCGACTCCTGCAGGAAGGGCTCATCCTGCGCAAAGCGGTGGGCAAAATCGCCTTTATTGCGGGCACCCAGGGCTATCTAGGGGTTGCCGTATGTGAGACGGGCGACCTTCTAGAGGCGGAACGTCTTTTGGAGGGAGCGCTGCAGCTCGCCTATACGCTGGAAGACAACATGATGGTTGCAGGTGTAACCTCCGAGCTCGGCGTCGTGGCGCAGTTGCGGCACGAATACGAAAAGGCCACTCACTATCAACAGCGTGCCTTGGCACTGCTCAATGAATTGGGTTTCCAGACATACACAGCACTTGTGCTGACACGACTTGGCAACCTGGCGCTGCTCCAGGGTGATTTGACGTCGGCCCACTCCTGTTATGCCGAGAGTCTGGGTGTGTGCCGGCGCACCGGGAGTAAAAGGAGCCTAGCCTCTGGACTTGAAGGCTTGGCGGGAGTAGCGGCGCTAAGCGGGCGCGCAATGCAGGCAGCGTATGTTCTGGGCGCCGCCGAAGCCTATCGCCAGGAGATTGGGCTTGTACGCAGCAGCGATGAACGTGCCATCTACGCAAGTACGGTCGCCGCTGCCGCCTCCGCGTTGGGCGAGGACCAATTTACCGTGGAGTGCCTCGCCGGGCAGGCAGCCGCGTTTCACGATGTGCTATCCCAGGCGCTGGCCACCACTTGACGAGCCTGCTCGCCAATCTCGTCAATCCGCGCCGGGCAGCGGTCAAGCGCCCAGCGTGTCAGGTCGAACGCCTTGAGCAGCGCCAGGCTGCGCACCTGAGGCAGCAGCGCGGCGAACTCGGCGTCGTCCAGTCCGTACCCCCTCAAGAACGCGTGGAAGCGCTCGTCGTCTGGGAGCAGCCGGCGCAGTATCTCCAGCAAATCGTAATGTGGGACTAGGTGCGCTTCGGCGGATCCCCAGTCGAGCAGGCGTGACCTCCCCTGCCGCATCGACCATCGTGTTGCGAATGGCCAGGTCATAATGGTTCAAGCCGATACGCACGGTCGCTTCCCGCAGGGTTTGAAACACATGGCGGATGGCGTCGGCTTGGTCGGGCCGGTAGACGTTCAGGCGCAGCAGCGGATCATCGGGCGTCAGGCTGCGCAAGTTATAGTCGACGTAGGCCCGCCACTCCGCCTGGGCATTGCCCTTTTGGAAGTCGGCGAGGCTTTCGCCAAAGCCATCCAAGGCAATGGCGTGAATCTTGCGTGCATAGCGTCCCAGCACGCGCCAGATATGCGGCTTCATCCCACCGCTGTCTTCGCCGTTGACGCCGGCCACAAGGGTCTGGAGCATATAGGGCCGCCCGTCCCACCGTCCGATCTCCAGCACCTGCGGCCCGGGGATCCCGGCGGCGGCGGCATGCGCCAGGCACCACGCTTCCTTCTCATAAAACAGCAGGCCGCGCCCTGCATCCTCCGGTTTACTCATCCGCACCACCACGGCCGCATTGCGTGCCTGCGCCGTAAAAATGAGATTGACACTGCCCTTGCCGCGTATGGGCGCAATGGCATGGACGGGCCGGCGCAAAAACGCCGTCGCAACCTGGGTGGCCAACTCCATATCCGCAGCAGCAGAGTTCGTCATACCCCCTTCTCCCCCCTTCCGGGAAGCCTCACCCTTCCCGGGAAGACCCACCCTTCCCGGAAGGGGCAGTATCGCCCTCCGGCGAGCAGCAGTTTCATACGATTCTCCTTGTGATTTGCAGATAGACAGCCCAGGGACAAGAGAGAAAAAGTATAGCGCGGCGGGAAGGCTTTGCCTAGCGGACGGGAATGGGTCGGCTGCCTGGAGGTGGTCGTCAAGACGGGCGCGCACCCACACGCCACGCCAAAAGCTTGCTTTTTTTGCACGCTGATGGTACTATGAAATCTGTAGTTCGTTTTATGTCAAAGACTGATCAGGAGGATCGTGTAATTTTGTGACTAGAAGAAAAAAGAATAGCAGCAGTCAGCGGCCTGCAGCGCCTTCACCGGCGCAGGGTACGGCGATGACCGGCGGACGCAGGTGGTATAAGGTTGACCTGCATGTCCACTCACCGGCGTCACGGGACTACGAGGAGCCGCATGTCACTTACTTGGATTGGCTGCGCAAGGTGGTAGGGAAAGGCATCGAAATCGTTGCCATGACCGACCACAACACGGTGGCCGGAATTGGGGCCATTCGCCGGGAATTGGAATGGTTGGCCCGGTTGAGTGAGCAAGGCCGCCTGAGCCCCGAAGAGCAGCAGCGTTTTGACGAGTGGCGTGCGTTGAGCAACCAGGTGGTCGTTTTGCCGGGATTTGAGTTTACAGCCACCTTTGGCTTTCACATCCTGGGTATTTTCCCGCCTGATACTTCGATCCGCCACCTCGAACACGTGCTCCTTGACCTCAAGGTACCGACTGCCAAGCTGGACGAAGGCAGCACCGAAACCGGTGCGACAACGGATGTTTTGGGCGCCTACCGCATCATTCACGACGCGGGCGGCATCGTCATCGCCGCGCATGCCAACAGCACGCACGGCGTCGCCATGCGCAATTTCCCGTTTGGCGGGCAGACCAAGATCGCCTATACCCAGGACCCCTACCTGGACGCGCTCGAGGTAACCGACCTGGACCGCATCGGCCATTCCACGATGCGCTTCTTTAGCGGGACGAAGGCGGAGTACCCGCGGCGCATGCACTGCCTGCAGGGCTCCGACGCGCACCGTCTCGACGTGGAGCCGCGCAACCCCAAGCGGCTGGGCATCGGCGAGCGCCCGACCGAACTGCTGCTCGACGAGCCCACCTTTGAAAACATCGCGGCCGTGCTGCGCTCCAAGCAGTACGACCGCGTGCGCCCGGCCCAGCCGGCCAACAAGGTGTTCGACCCGCTCGAGGTGGTGCGCGAGGAGGGGCCGACGCTGGTCCAGAGCTTCCACGAAACCGCCGCCGAACGCGGCGGCAAGCTGCTGGCCATCCTGGCGGACCTGTGCGCCTTTGCCAACACGTCCGGCGGCGCCGTCTACGTGGGGTGCAAGCCGGGCAAGTTGAAGATCAAGGGGCTGACCGACGCCGCGCAGACCGAGAAGGAGCTGCGCGCGGCGATCGAGGACCGCTTCTCGCCCCGGCTGGAGGTCAAGTACGACGTCCTGCAGAGCCAGACGGCCAAGGTGCTGCGCATCCAGACGCCCAAGGGGCCGGACCTGCCCTATGCGCTCGACGACAACAAGTTCTACGTGCGCGACGAGGCGGATACCAGCCTGGCCGTGCGCGACGAGATCGTGGCACTGGTGCGTGAGGCCTTTGGCCTGGAGCGCGAGGCCGAGCCCGAAGAGGGCGGCGACCTCTCCATCCTGCCCACGCCGGCGGTGAGCGACTATGAGCCGCTGCCGCCGCTGGGCCCGCAGCCCATCATGCTGCCCGAGGTGCCGGTGGCGCCCAGCGGCCGCCAGTCCGGGCGCCAGGGCAGCCGCGGCGGACGCGGCCGGCAGGGATCCGGCAATAACGCTACCGGCAGCGCCGCGAGCAACGGCAGCCAGCCAGCGCGGCAAAGGAAGCGATCAAGGTCCAGCCCAAGGAGCAGGCCAAAGACCTGCCCAAGCCCGCCAGTCAGGGGGGCAGGCAGCAGGGGAAAGCCCAGCAGGCGCAGCAGGGGAAGAAGCCAGCCCAGCCCCAGCAGCAGCCTGCGCCCGTCCACACCAATGGCGACGTCGATACGACCTTCTACCTGCCGCAGATCGGCGTGGAGATCATCGAGGCCGAGGAGCGCAACGGGCACACCTTCTACGCCATCCGCGACATGCGCAACGGGCACGTGATCAAGAACATCACCCGCCACGGCGCGCGCAAGCTGTGGAGCTATGCGATCGAGCAGTACGAGAAGCAGGACCCGAACCGCCTGCCCATCGAGTGGGAAGGCAACGTCGGCCTCGTGCACTCCGAAAAGCGCGCCGGCAAGCTCCGCTACGACCTGGCCCTGCGCGAAGGCGACAACGTGCGCATCTTCTACGGCGTCACCGAAGACGGCATGGAAGGCGCCTGGTCAACGTTCTTAGGCGAAGAGTAGAGGCAACAACGTCCGGGGACGTTCGGACGTCCCGGGACACGGGTCCGCGACGTCCCCGGCACGTTCCGCCGTCCCCGGCACATCGTCCTATTTCACCAAAAATAAATCAGCCCCACCACCGTCACCGCCCACAAGCGCGCTGTTGATCAACAGCGGCTTGTCCTTCAGCAGCAGCTCATCCGGCGCTCCCCCCAGCCCCTTGACGTGGACCAGGTAGAGATAGCGCGCGATGAAGTAGAAGACGAAGGGGACGGTGATCAGCATGCGGTTGTGCGCCAGCGCCGTGGCCGCGTCAAAGCTGTAAAAGGTGTAGGCGATGAGCGTGCTGGTGGTGATGATGGTGATGATCTGGTCGAGCAGCGGCAGGTTGTACTCTTCAAGGCTGGCCCGGTGCTGGCCGGCGCTGCCCTCGAGCAGGACGATCTCCTGCCGGCGCTTGCCAAAGCCCAGGAAGAGCGCCAGCAGCGTGACACAGATGTAGAGCCAGGGGCTGAAGTTCTCCACCTGGACGACGACCACGCCGGCCACCACCCGCAGCAGGAAACCCAGCGAGAGCACCATCACGTCGATGATGACGATGTTCTTGAGCCAGAAGCTGTAGGCGATGTTCTGCGCCAGGTAGGCGAGCAGCACCACGCCCGCCAGCGGCGCAACGGCAAAGGCGATGCCAATGCTGATCACCCCAAGCACCACGCCGGCGACGGCCGCAAAGCGCGGGTCGAGCTTGCCGCTGGCGAGCGGCCGCGTGCGCTTGCGCGGGTGCTGGCGGTCCTTCTCCATGTCCACCAGGTCGTTGAGAATGTAGACCGCCGACGACAGCAGGCAGAAACAGACGTAGATGACCGTCGTCTTGAAGAACAGGTCGGGGACGAACAGCTTGCCGTCAAAGACCAGGGCGGCAAAGACGACGATGCTCTTAAACCACTGGTGCGGCCGCATGGTCTTGACCAGCCCGCGCCAGTTCGAACGGCTTACAACCGCTGTCGTCTCAGGGAGTTCGGGGGACTCGGAAGTCGTCAGAGCCATGAGACATGCGCCGATCATACTACGAACGCATCAGTTCGCGAAGTTCTTCGTAGCCGATGGGCACGATTTCCTCATGCTCGAGGAAGCTGCGCAGGCGGTTGGACTGGAAGTACTGGTATTCAAAGACGCGCCAGTAGGCGCTGCGCGGGTCGATGGTCTCGATGTCGCCGGGCGCGTTGGCATGGATGGCAAAGTAGGTGATGCCCGGCGGCAGGTCGTGCAGGATGCGCTCGTACAGCTCGGCGCGGCCGCCCTCGGCGTCGCCCATGCCGTAGCCCGGCGTGACGCGCACGGCGTCGACCAGGGGCATGCCCCGCTCCTCAAGGCTCGCGGCCAGGCGGGCCGCGGCCGCGTCGTCCATGCCGGCGAGATTGAAGGTGCGGCTCCCCTCGTCAAAGCCGCGCACCGCCAGCACAGGGACGCGGTACTCAAAGCCCAGCTCGATGTAGTGGGGCAGGAGGTCGGGCAGCAGCGCCGTGAGCATGTGCGCGTCGATGTGCGTGAACTCGATGCCCGCATCGTCGACCATGGCGACCTGGGCGCGCATCTCGGCCACCGCGGCCGGGACGTTGAGGTTGGCGGCGACGATGTCGGTCAGCGGCCAGAAACAGCCGGTCTCGTCGATCAGGCCGCTCTCCCAGTCGCGCGTGCTGAGCGGGCCCCAGCGGTAATTCGCCCACTCGCTGTTGAGGGTGAGGTGGACGCCCAGGTCCAGGTCGGGCCGCTGCTGGCAGATGGTGATCATCTCGTGCGACCACGGACAGGGGGCCATCAGCGAGCCGGTCTTGACGATGCCGGCTTCGTGCAGCTCCAGGTAGGCACGGTTGCTGCCGTGGCACATGCCGACGTCGTCGACGTGGAAGATGACGAGGCGCGCATCGGCCGGAAAGCCGAGGCGGGCGAGCACGGGATTCGGTGTCGAATTGGCGGTCATGCGATCTCCTCGTGACAGGTGACAGGCGACACGTGCCCGGGGCTACGGCTCCAGGCTCTGTTGTGGCTTCTTGTGGTAGACGATGGCGTCGGTCGAGAGTGCCATGATGGCACCGCTGGTAGCGGACTGCAGCACCGTGACGAGCACGTCGGCCGCGTCCACGACGCCGGCGGCGTGGGCGTCCACCACCTTCTGCTGCTCCCAGCCGTAGGTGGCCTGCGGGCCCGCCGTCGATCACACGCTGGATGACCACGCTCGGGCGGTTCAACCCCGGCGTTTTCGAGCAGCCGGCGCATCGGCGCAGATAGGGCGTCGGCCAGGACACGCATGCCCAACCGCGCGTCTTCGTCGAGATCCCGTTCTGCCGCAGCCTGCCGGATCGCCGCCTGGCAGTGGACGTAGGCGGCGCCGGCGCCGGCGACGAGCCCGCTGCGCTGGACGGCGGAGAGCACCTTAAACGTGCGCTCGGCCTGGTTCTTGCGCATCTCGGTCGCCAGCTTGGAGACGTCGCCCACCTTGAGCACACCCATGCCGCCGCTGAGCGCGGCGAGCCGGCGCTCGACGGCGGGGCGGCCTTCGTCGTCCAGCGTGAGGCGGTCGAGATGGCTGCGCAGATCGGCGATCACTTCCTGGACCTCGGCACGGTGCTGCGGCTTCGGCGACCACGGCCAGCTTTTCGGCGGTAAACTCGACGCGCAGGGCGGTGCCCAGGTCGGTGGGCGTGGCGCGCTCGACGGTTTTGCCCGAGGGCGTGCCGAAAATGGTGGCGCCGGCAAGCAGCGCCAGGTCGTGCACCGCCCAGGTGCGCTCCTCGCCCAGCAGGGTGATGGTCGCGCCCAGAACGGCGATCTTGCGCTTGTCCGGGGGCTGGGCGTGATTGGCGACCAGCAGCTGCAGCGCCGCGCCGCTGATATCGGGGGCGACGATCAGGAGGCTCGTCCGGCCTGCCTGCAGCGCGGCGTTGAGCAGGCCGACGGCCTGCTCGGCCGTGCTGATGTTGTAGTCGACCAGGGCGACGGCGGGGGCCGCCAGGGCCGCGCGCTTGCGTTCGCTCTCGGTGTAAAAGTGGGCGGAGGAGATCCGGGCCTTGTAGACGGCGCCGGCCACGTACTCGCGCTGGAGGTAGGGGGCGACGTAGGTCTCGATCTGCACCGGCGCATCGGGGCCGAGCAGGTAGCTCATCTCGCCGAGCATGGCCGAGAGGTCGTCGTCGCGGGTGACCGTGCGGGCGGCGGCGGCCAGCTGCGTCTCGTCGCCGCAGGGCCGGGCCTGGGCGAGCAGGGCGGCGGTGGCGACCTCCATCCCCAGGCGGATGCCGCGCACGAGCTGCATGGCATTGGCGCCGGCGGTGATCTGGCGCTGGCCGCCCTGCAGGATGGCGTTCAGGAGGACGGCGGCGGTGGCGCCGCCGTCGCCGGCACGCTGCGAGACCCGCCAGACGACGTTGCGGACGATCATGGCGCCGATGTCGAGGCGCGGGTCGCCCAGGCTGAGAATGCGGCGGGCGACGGTAGCGGCGTCGTCGATCAGGTCGTACTTGTTGCGCGTGTTGCCTTCGACGACGACAGGCGTGCCGGCGGGGCCAAGTGTCGGCGCCAAGGCATCTGTCATGCGCGCAATGCCCAACTGTAGGTGCCGGCGCGCCTGCACCTGCGTAGCGACGTGCGGAGTATTAATTTTAGCCATGGCAGCGTTTCGCGAAGGTTCCTATCCGATAAATGATTGAGTCAAAGTTGAATCAAAATAGTCGTCAGAATGATATCGGGTTCGCCGGACTGGGGCGGGCGATTGTCGGGAAGGTATCTTAGCGCACGCTGCCGTTTTTTTGCCAGATCGGGGAATCGTACGCGGCTGTGCTACAATCGGGACAATTCCCAATTTACGGGCATATGGTCCGCCGAACTCGGAGCGCAGGCGTCCTCGCCTGCTCCCCTCCCCGCCGGACGTCTTGCCCCAGCGACTCAATTACGACTAGAAAAGGACTTTAGTCGTGCCGATATTGCTTTCGTTGTCCGCTGATGCGGGGCGTGTTTGGGGTGCGGGACCCGAGGGGCTGTTTGCCGTCGAAGGGGACGCACTGGAGCCGGTGGCGCAGCCGCACCAATATCCGGCGTGCTGCCTGGCGACCGAGGGCCGGCTGCTGGTAGGCGGCGCCCCGCTGGGCGTGGCCTATACGCTGGACGGCGGCGCCAACTGGCAGGCGAGCTGGATGGATTATGTCGACAGCCGCGTCGTGGCGCTGGCGGCCGACCCGCGCGTGCAGGAGACGGGCGTGCTGCTGGCCGGCAGCGAGGGCGGCGGCGTGCTGCGCTCGTTTGACCGCGGGAGCACGTGGCGGGCTGCCAACTATGGGCTGCACAACTACCAGGTGCTGGCGCTGGCCTGGGCGCCGCCGGCCCCCAAGGGGACCTGGCCGGCGTGGGAGGTCGTCTTTGCCGGCACCGAGGACGGGCTCTACCGCTCGCCCAACGGCGGCCGGGCGTGGAAACGCAGCGAGGGCGTGCACGGCGTCGTGCTGGGCATCGCCGCGGCGCCCGATTATCACAGCAGCGGCGTGGTGCTGGCAGGGACCGAAGACACGGGGCTGTGGCGCTCGACCGACGGCGGCCACTGCTTTACCCCCGTGCCGGGGGCGCCGCAGCAGGTCAATGCGCTGGCGGCCAACGCCGGACGGCTGGCTGTTGAGCGACGGCGAGGGCATCTGGCGTTCGGCCGACGGCCTCCGCTGGGAGCGTGTGGCGGGGAGCGAGCCGAGCCTCGTGATGCTGCCCACGGACAAGGGCGTGCTGGCGGCGGCACAGGATGGCGTGACGCTGGTGGCCTGATGGGCACGGACGCTGATCTCGCACTTGGCCTGGCTCGGCTCGGACCTGCAGGCGGACCTGAAGGCGACGCCTTTCAGCCGTTACGGTTCCTATCTTGCGTTCACCAATCTAGCCGCCGATGTCGAGCTGCCGCCGGGGATCGCGCTGCGCGGCAGGGCTGTACCTGCGCTCGCTGCGCGGCCCGCTGGTCGGCCCCTCGCCGTGGCAGCCGATCTTCCGCCTGGAGCTGCTGGTGGCGGGGGAGCCGGTGGCGGCGGAGGTCACGGCGACGCCGACGCAGCTGCGGCTGGCGCAGGGTGAGCGCAGCGTAGAGATCTGCTTTGAAACCCCAGACCGGCTGCGCATCTTGGGCCGCGGCGCGGGGCTGCGGCTCTCGCTGCTGCCCGGCGGCTACAACTTTGCGCTGGCGCAGCCTGGCGGGCGCTGGCAGGTAGTAGTCTGCGCGGCGGTCGAGACCAAGTTCATGCTCGGCCCACTGAAAGGCGAGGTGGCGCCGCAGATCGCCTGGAGCGGGCTGCAGGCGACGGATTTAACCTTTGACCTTCTGCCCGCCGGGAGCCTGGGCGAGTGGTGGGTCGACGAATACACCGCCACCTGGACCGATACGCCGCGGGTAAAGAGCTATGCGGCGGCGCAGGCGGCGGTGGATGCCGAATTTGCGGCGTGGGCGGCGGGCTGCCGGCGCATGGTGGGGTTTCAGAGTGCCGAGTCGCTGGGTGCAGCGGTGGACTTTGCGGCCTATGTCACCTGGTCGTGCGTAGTGGCGCCGGCCGGGCACCTGCGGCGGCCGGCCATGTACATGTCCAAGAACGCCATGGCCAGCATCTGGAGCTGGGACAACTGCTTTAACGCACTCGCCCTGGCGCGCCATGCGCCGGCGCTGGCGTGGGACCAGCTGATGGTGATGCTGGACCTGCAGGATCCCTCCGGCGTGGTGCCCGACCTGGCCAACGATCGCTTTGTGTCGTGGAGCTTTTGCAAGCCGCCGATCTACGGGTGGGCGCTAGACGCGGCTGGCGAAGGTCCCGGGGCTGCTCACACCCGCGCGGCTGGCGGAGATCTACGGGCCGCTCTGCCGGGTGACCGAGTGGTGGTTCCGCCACCGCGACGACAACGGCGACGGCATGCCGCAGTACAACCACGGCAACGAGTGCGGCTGGGACAACAGCACTGTCTTCCGGGCCCTCCCGCCGATCGACTCACCCGACCTCGCCGCCTATCTCGTCATCCAGATGGAGTTTCTGGCGCAGGCGGCAGCACAGCTGGGCCGCGAGCACGAGAGCCGCCGCTGGCAGTCACGCAGCGCACGGCTGCTGCAGCAGATGCTGGACCTGTTCTGGCGTGGGGACCGCTTCGTGGCGCGCCAGACCCTCCCCGGACCGCAGGCGTCGCCGGCCCTCCCGACGTCGGCGTCCTCGCCTGCCTCCGAAACCGCCACAGTGATCGACTGCGACAGCCTTCTCCTGTTTATGCCGCTGCTGCTGGGCAAGCGGCTGCCGCAAGCGGTAATTACGCCTCTGGTCGCGCGGCTGCGGGAGCCGGGCCATTTCCTCACCGCCCATGGGCTGGCCAGCGAAAGCACGTCCAGCCAATATTACGAGCCCGACGGCTACTGGCGCGGTCCGCTCTGGGGCGCGCCCATGGTCATGCTCGTCGAAGGTCTCACTGCCGTTGGCGAAACCGAGTTCGCCGCCGACCTGCGCCGCCGCTTCTGTGCCCTGGTGGCCGACAGGGGGCTAGCGGAGAACTACGACGCCATCACCGGCGCCCCCCTCCGCGACCGCGCCTTCACCTGGACCGCCAGCGCCTTCCTCCTGCTGGCGTCCGAACTCCGCCCAATCCACGGCACCAACAGGGCCACAAGGTCCAACAAGATTCGGACCGCAGACGTCCCCGTCTGCCTCTCGCCGCCGGACCATAGTGTCCCGCCCGGCCGCTCGACTGGACGCGCCCATGCTGAACGACTGGGAAAACCCCGCCGTCCAAGGCCGCAGCCGCCTGCCGGCCCACGCCGACGTCGTGCCTTTTGCGGATGCCGACGCCGCGCGCACTGCAGCCCGTTCAGACTCCCCATTTCTGCGCAGCCTGAACGGGACCTGGCGCTTCCACCTCTACCCCTGCCCGAGCGCGGTGCCCGACGACGTAACACATCCCGACTACGACGACCGCACCTGGACCACCATCGCCGTGCCCGGGAACTGGCAGCTGCAGGGCCACGATATCCCCTACTACACCGACAACCAGCTCCCCTTTCCGCCCGACGACCTCCCGCGCGTGCCCGCCGGCGACAATCCCACCGGCGTCTACCGCTGCCGCTTTGACCTGCCGCCGGACTGGGCCGGGCGCCAGGTGCGGCTCACGTTCCACGGGGTTGACTCAGCCTTTCACGCCTGGGTCAACGGCGCCGCCATCGGCTTTAGCAAAGACAGCCGGCTGCCGGCAGAGTTTGACGTGACCAGCGTTGCGCAGGCCAAGGACAACGTGCTGGTCGTGCGCGTCTACCGCTGGTCAGACGGGACGTACGTCGAAAACCAGGACATGTGGCGGCTGAGCGGGATCTTTCGGGACGTAGAGCTGTGGTCGCCGGACGTGGTGCACGTGGCGGACGTGCAGGTCGTCGCCGAGCTGGACGCAGCGTACCGACGGGCGGTTGTCCGTGTGGCAGCCGAGGTGGCCAACAGTGGAGCGCATGAACGGCAGGGGGTGAGGGTGGTGGCGCGGCTGTTCGACCATACGGGCAGCGAAGTGGTGGCGCAGGCGAGCGCAGGCGTAGATCTGCCGCCTGGGGAGACGCGGACGCTGGAGTGGGCGCTGGCGATGGGTGAGCCCCACCTGTGGTCGGCGGAGATGCCGTACCTGTACACGCTGGTGGTCGAATTGGGCGACGGCGAGTGGAGCGGCAGCGCCGTCCGCCTGCGGGTCGGCGTGCGTGAGGTGGCGATCCGGGACGCGCAGCTGTGCGTCAACGGGCGGCCCATCACGGTGGTAGGCGTCAACCGCCACGAGCACGATCCTGTACGGGGCCACACGGTAGACGAGGCATTGATGCGCCGTGACCTCGAGCTGATGCAGCAGTTCAACATCAACGCCGTGCGCACGAGCCACTATCCCAATCACCCGCGCTGGTACGAGCTGTGCGACGAGTACGGCATCTATGTGCTTGACGAGGCCAACCTGGAGTGCGACGGCGCACTCGAGCGGCTGGCCGACGATCCGGTGTGGGAGGAGGCGTTTTTGAGCCGCGTCCAACGCATGGTGCAGCGCGACCGCAGCCACGCCTGCGTGCTCGCCTGGTCACTGGGCAACGAGTCGGGGCTGGGCCGCAATCACCGGGCCGCCGCGGCGTGGCTGCGGGCGGCGGACCCCACGCGGCCGATCCACTACCACCCGGGAGGCGACGACCCCATCACCGACATCGTGGCGCCCATGTATCCCAGCGTCGCACGGCTGGAGGCGCTGGCCCAGCAGTTGGACGCCGCGGGGGATCCGCGGCCCATCATCATGTGCGAATACGCCCACTCGATGGGCAACGCCACCGGCAACCTGGCAGAGTATTGGGACATCGTCGTGCGCTATCCACGCGTGCAGGGTGGCTTTGTCTGGGACTGGGTAGACCAGGGCTTCCGCCGCACCGCCGAGGACGGCACAGTCTACTGGGCCTACGGCGGCGACTTTGGCGACGTGCCCAACGACGGCAATTTCTGCCTCAACGGCCTCGTCGCCCCCGACCGCACGCCGCACCCCGCGCTGTGGGAGCTGGCCAAGATGGGCGAGCCGATCCAAGTGGAGGCGGTGGACCTGGCGGCAGGCTGTATCCGCGTGAAGAACCGCCGCCACACCCTGGGCACCGACGACCTGGCGCTGGAGTGGAGCGATCGAGGTAGAGGGGCTGCCCGTGCAGGAGGGGATGGCAACGCTGCCGTCGATACCGCCGGGGGAGACCGCGTTGGTGCAGCTGCCGCTCGCACTGGACAAGCTGGCTCAGCCAGGCGAACGGTGGCTGACCGTGCGCTTCGTTAGGCCACACACCAACGTGCCGGGGACACCTTCACGTGCCGGGGACGTCCGAACGTCCCCGGCACGTGAAGGTGTCCCCGGCACATCGCCTGCACGCCAGGTGGCAGCCTGGGCGCAGTTCCCTCTAGACGCCCCGCCGCCGCACGCTGAGCCCGCGCCCGCGCATCACGCCCGCCCACCACGTCCCGGGGACGTTCAGACGTCCCCGGGACATTCTCCCCGCACGCTCCGTCCCATTAACCACCCCCCTCCTCCACTTCCACCACGGCCCCGCCGAAATCACCTTCGACTGCACCACCGGCCGGCTCACAGCCTACTCCGTGGCCGGCCGCGCCCTACTGGCCGAAGGCCCCACCCTCAACCTCTGGCGCGCCCCCACGGACAACGACGAAGGCCTCTGGGGCGTCGACAAAATGGCGATCCAGTGGCGCGACGCCGGGCTGGACCGCTTAACGTCCACGGTACATGCAGTCGATCTCCTGCCCAACGCCGCTGCCCCCGCCCAGATCCGCGTCGCCGAAACCTGGCGGCCGCAGCGCGACGGCGCGCCGTCCCGCTCGGGCTGGTGGGATTTCCTGCTGCTGATGCTCCGCATACACCTGTTCCAGTTCTGGGCGCCGGCCGCACTCGACGACCTGGCCGCACGCCTCGCGCTGGACCTCTCACCGCAGCCAGGTGTCGGCCGCAGCAAATACCATTACGTCCAGGCGCTCGTTGCCGCCGTCGCTGCCCAGGGCAAGACGGCGGCGCTCCTGGGGGCGGCGCATGGCGCCCTGCGGGCAGGAGCAAGCCCCGACGCGTTGGGATCGTTCGAACGGCGGCTGGGGCGCTTCCTCCACCAGGACGAACAGCAGCTGGCGGCAAACTTCACGCTGGACGACTCCGGCGGCTTTGCTTGCACGACCACCTACACCTTCGCGCCGGGCGGCAGCATCGAGGTGGCGCTGGACGTGGAGCCGTTTGGGCCGCTGCCGCTGCTGCCGCGCGTGGGCGTGCGGCTGGCGCTGCCGCTGGCGTATCAGCACGTCACCTGGTTCGGCCGCGGCCCGCACGAGAACTACCCCGACCGCCAGCGGGGGGCGGCAATCGGCCGCTACCGCGGATCGGTGGACGAGCAATTTGTGCCTTATGGGCGGCCCCAGGAAAATGGCGGTAAGGGCGACGTGCGCTGGGCGTGCTTGACCGACGAGGCGGGGAATGGTGTGCGGTTTTCGGGCGATCGCCCCCTACACTTTGGTGTGATGCGCTATACGGCTGCCGATCTGGCTGCGGCGCGGCACTTGCACGAACTGCGGCCGCGCGACCAGATCTACTGCACTTTTGATTGCCTCATGTCCGGTCTTGGCAACGAAAGCTGCGGACCGGGCGTGCTGCCCGCCTACCAGATTGCGCCGGCGCCGCAGCGGATGACCTTGCGCCTGGAGCCGATCTTTAACCACGTTCTGTGAACACCTGTCAGGAGGTACGCCATGACCCTGGTACAACATGCGCCGCGCTTTACGGTTGAGGATGCGGCCGCGATCGCGCGGGACTGTTTTGGGTTCGCAGTAAGCGCCAACGTGCGGGCCCTCGCCGCTGCCCTCGGAGCGCGACCAGAACTTCTTGCTGCGCGACGCCCAGGGGCGGCAGGCGGTGCTCAAGATCGCCAATGCGCTGGAGGAGTACGCACTGCTGGAGGCACAGAACGGGGCGCTGCAGCATGTGGCAGCGCACGCCGGCGCGGCGCTGTGCCCGCAGCCGCTGGCGGCGCGCGACGGAAGCACGATCGCGGCCGTGACGGGTCCGGACGGGCGCAAGCACTGGGTGCGGCTGCTGAGCTACATCGAGGGCACGCCGCTGGCCCTCGTCAAGCCGCACGACGTGGGGCTGCTGGGAGACCTGGGCGGATTTATGGGGCGGCTGGATGGCGCGCTGGCGGGCTACGATCACCCTGCCCTGCATCGCACCTTTCACTGGGATGTGGCGCAGGCGGCGAACGTCATCGGGCAGTACAAGGACGAGATCGCCGACCCCCAGCGGCGGGCGCTGATCGAGCGGCTGTTCGCGGCACTTTGCGGAGGCGACGCTGCCAGGACTCGGGGGACTGCGCCACGCCGTCATCCACGGCGACGCCAACGACTACAACGTGCTCGTGCGCGACCGGCAGGTGATCGGCATCCTCGATTTTGGCGACATGGTCTACAGCGTCGTGGCGGCGGACGTGGCGATTGCGGCGGCGTATGCGCTGCTCGACAAGCCCGAGCCGCTGGCCGCCATCGCGGCCGTGGTGCAGCGGCTACCACCAGGCGTACCCGCTGGGCGAAGACGAGGTGGCGGCGATCTTTGACCTCACCTGTATGCGGCTGTGCATGAGCGTCTGCCATGCCGCGCACCAGCGGCGGCACGCAGCCGGGCAACGAGTACCTGTCGATCAGCGAGCGGCCGGCCTGGGAGGCATTGGGGCGGCTGGCGCAGATCCACCCGCGCCTGGCGCATTACACGCTGCGGGCGGCCTGCGGGCTGGCGCCGGTGCCGCAGACGGAGAAGGTGGTGGCCTGGCTGCGCGGCGATCACGCCTGCACGGGTGGTCGACGCCGATTTACAGAGCGATGCGGTAAAAGTGCTGGACCTGTCGATCGGCAGCCCGCTGCTGCAAAGTCGCGATCTGTTGGAGGGGGCGAGTTTTTCGGTGAATGAGGGGACAGACACGAAGTCCGGTGGAACAGCTCTCGCCGCGGCTGCGCCAGCATCCTCGCCAGACTTCATGCCCCTAAAAGATAGTTACGAGTCAAACAACGCGCCGGTCGCGCCGAATTCGGGGTCGCGATCGGGCGCTACGACGAGCCGCGGGCGATCTATATGAGCCAGAACTTCGCCGTGCCGGGCAGCCCGGTGGGCGAACGGCGCACGATCCACCTGGGTATCGACATCTTTGCGCCGCCGGAGACGCCGGTCTATGCGCCCATCGGCGGCGTGGTGCATGCGCTCGCCAACAACACGGCGCGGCAGGACTATGGGCCGGTGATCGTGCTGCGGCACGCGACCGGCGACGGCACACCGTTCTACACGCTCTACGGCCACCTCACGGTTGGCTCGCTGGACGGGGTGCACGTGGGGCAGAGCATTGCGGCCGGCGAGCAGGTGGGGGCGATCGGGGCGCCGCCCACCAACGGCGACTGGCCGCCGCACCTGCACCTGCAGATCATCACGGACCTGCTGGAGCTGGACACCGACTTCCCCGGCGTGGCGGCGCCGAGCCAACGGGCGGTCTACCTGGGCCTCTCGCCGGACCCGAACATGCTGCTGGGCATCCCGCAGGCAGCCTTCCCCCCAGCCCCGCCGAGCAAGGCAGAGACGCTGGCCGAGCGGCGCACAGCGCATCGGCTACAACCTGAGCATCTCCTACCGCGAGCCGCTCAAGATCGTGCGCGGGCTGGGCGTGCACCTCTACGACGACGCCGGGCAGCCCTACCTGGACTGCGTCAACAACGTGGCGCACGTGGGCCACTGCCATCCTCATGTCGTGGCGGCGGGGCAGCGGCAGATGGGGGTGCTCAACACCAACACGCGCTACCTGCACGACAGCATCATCCGCTATGCCGAGCGGCTGACGGGCACGCTGCCCGAGCCGCTGCGCGTCTGCTTCTTTGTCAACTCGGGGAGCGAGGCCAACGACCTGGCGCTGCGGCTGGCGCGCACGGCCACCGGGCAGTTCGACATGATCACGCTCGACGTGGCCTATCACGGCCACACGCAGGCGCTGATCGAGGTCAGCCCCTACAAGCACGACGGCCCGGGCGGCAGGGGCGCGCCGCCGTTCGTGCAGACGGTCGTCATGCCCGACCCGTACCGTGGGCCCTATCGCGGCTACGGCGAGGAGAGCGGGCGCGCCTATGCCGGGCACGTGCAGAGTGCGGTGGCGGCGATCCAGGGCGCAGGGGCGCGGGGTGGCCGGCTTTATCTGCGAATCGCTGATGGGCTGCGGCGGGCAGATCGTCTTCCCCGACGGCTTTATGGCCGCGGCCTTTGACCATGTGCGGGCCGCCGGCGGCATCTGCATCGCCGACGAGGTGCAGACCGGGCTGGGGCGCGTGGGCAGCCACTTCTGGGGCTTTGAGACGCAGGGCGTCGTGCCCGACATCGTCACGGTCGGCAAGCCGGCGGGCAACGGCCACCCGCTGGCGGCGGTGATCACGACGGCGGAGATCGCACAAAAATTCGCCAACGGCATGGAATATTTCAACACCTTTGGCGGAAACGCCGTGTCGTGCGAGATCGGGCTGGCCGTGCTCGACGTGATCGAGCAGGAGGGGCTGCAGGCCAATGCGCTGGACGTGGGCAACTACCTGATGGCACGGCTGCGCGGGCTGATGGACGACCATCCCCTGATCGGCGACGTGCGCGGGCTGGGGCTCTACATCGGCGCCGAGCTGGTGCTGGACCGGGAGACACGGGCGCCGGCGGGCGAGCATGCAAGCTACATCGCCAACCGCATGCGCGACCTCAGCGTGCTGATCAGCACCGACGGCCCAGACCACAACGTGCTAAAGATCAAGCCGCCGATCGTCTTCAGCCGCGAGCACGCCGACCGCCTGGTGGACAGCCTGGCGGTCGTGCTGGAGGACGACGCGGTGAAGGTGTAGCCAACAGCCATGTCCGGAATCAGCGTAAAGCCGAGCACATTCATGTAAAAATCCTTGGCCGCCTGCTGGTCGGAAACGGGCACGGACATGATCGAAATGCGCCTGATGGCCATGGTTTTTCCTCCTGTGGTGTTACAGAACGGCGCAAGAAACCGAGTTTCTGTGAGAAACTCGGTTTCTGCCCCGACGATAATGTGCGCCTGAACAAGCAATTCACCCGGCGATTATACGCCAGGGCGCCCGATTGGGGGAAGGTGATATACAATAGAGTTCACCACTTATTCTGCAACCTATAGGGGATACCGATGCCTCCCAGCCCATTGACCCACATCTGGCTCGAAATACCGCTGTGTGATGAGGCGACGGCGATGCTGCCGCCGGATGTCACCAGGCTGATGCCGGCGGCCACGGTACCGATCTACGCCACGGCCGCAGTCGGCCCAGGCGATGATCGCCGCGTCGCTGCTGCGCTATGATGCCGCCGTGATGGACGCCTGCCCGCAGCTCAAGATCATCTCCCGCACGGGGATCGGCGTGGACAACGTCGATCTTGCGGCGGCGACGGCGCGCGGGATCGTCGTCACCAATACGCCCGACGGCCCCACCGAATCGACGGCCGAGCACACGGTGGCCATGCTGCTGGGTCTGGCCAAGCGGATCAAGCAGGGGAGCGCCCACCTGGCCGAGGGACGCTGGGGGCAGCGCCCGCCCGGGATGATGGGCGACGAAGTGCAAGGCAAGACATTGGGGCTGGTGGGGCTGGGCCGCATCGGCCGCCGCGTGGCGCACATCTGCGGGTTAGGACTGGGGATGCGTGTGATCGGCTATGACCCGCTCGTCACGCCCGAACAGGCGCAGGCGCTGGGGGTCGAGCCGGCGACGCTCGAACAGGTTATCGCCGAGGCGGACTTTTTGAGCCTCCATGCGCCCGGCCATCCCGGAGACGTACAAGCTGATGGATCGGGCCCGCATCGGGCGCATGAAGCAGGGTGCCTACCTGCTCAACCTGGCGCGCGGCACGCTGGTGGACGAGGAGGCGCTGCTGGCGGCGCTCGACGCAGGTCACCTGTCGGGGGCCGGGATCGACGTCTTTGACCCCGAGCCGCTGCCGGTCGAGTCACGGCTGCGCACGCACCCGCTGGTGGTAGCGACGCCGCACATTGCATCGGGCACCTACGAAGGCAGGCGGCGCATGGAGACGATGGCAGTCGAACGGGTGCTGGCCTTTTTCCGCGGCGAGCGCCCGCCCGATGTGGTCAACCCGGCGTGTACGTTCAGGCGTCACGGGTATCAACCTAGCGTAGAACAATATGCCGAAGACGACATCGACGTTGACCCATCTGGAATGCGGCCTTTGCGGCAAGACCTATGCGGCCGACCAACTCATCAACCTCTGCACCGCGTGCGGCAAGCCGCTGCTGGTGCGCTATGACCTGGCAAAGGCGGCGCAGACGCTGACGAAGGCGAGCCTAGCGAGCCGCGAGCCGAGCCTCTGGCGCTACGAGGAAGTGCTGCCGGTCCAGTACGACTGGGCCATGCTCAAGCTCGGCGAAGGCTGGACGCCGCTCCACCATGCACGCCGGCTGGGCGAGGCGATCGGCTGCTATCAACACGTATGTCAAGGATGAAGGGCTGAACGTGACGGCCTCGTTTAAGGCGCGCGGCCTGGCCATGGCGGTGAGCCGGGCGGTGGAGCTGGGCGCCAAGGAGCTGGCGATTCCCAGCGCCGGCAACGCCGCCTGCGCCATGAGCGCCTATGCGGCGGCGGCCGGGCTGCCGGCGCATGTCTTTATGCCCGCCGACGTGCCGAGCCTGTTCCAGGTCGAGTGCCGCGAGCTGGGCGCCCGGGTCAACCTGGTCAACGGGCTGATCAACGACTGCGGCGTCAAGGTGCGCGAGGGGGTGGCGGAGCACGGCTGGTTCGACGTCTCGACGCTGCGCGAGCCCTACCGCATCGAGGGCAAGAAGACGATGGGCTACGAGATCGCCGAGCAGCTGGGCTGGACGCTGCCCGACGTGATCATCTACCCCACGGGCGGCGGGACGGGCCTGGTGGGCATGTGGAAGGCGTTTGACGAGATGGAGCAGATGGGGCTGATCGGCCCCCAGCGCCCGCGCATGGTGAGCGTGCAGAGCACCGGCTGCGCCCCGATCGTGCGCGCCTTTGAGCAGGGGGTGGAGTTTGCCGAGCTGTGGCAGGGCGCCAAGACCGTGGCCGACGGGCTGCGCGTGCCGGTGGCGATCGGCGACTTCCTGATCCTGCGCGCCATTCGCGCCAGCCGCGGCGTCGCCGTAGCCGTGCCCGACGAAGAGATGCTGCAGCTATGCCCGCGTGATGGGCAGCAAGACGGGCATCTTTCCCGGCACCCGAGGGGGCGGCCTGCCTGGCCGCGCAGGTGCATCTGCTCGAGCGGGGCTGGATCGGGCCCGACGAGAAGGTCGTGCTGTTTAACACGGGCAGCGGGCTCAAGTACGCCCACCTGTGGGCATAAGCGAGGATGCGCCGAAAGGACTTTGCTGCAGATGAATGCGATCATCGCCCAGTGCGGCGGCCCGACCCCGGTCATCAACGCGACGGTGGCCGCCGTCATCGCCGCGTGGCAGGAGCGAGACTCCGGGGACCTCTATGGGAGCCGCCACGGGTTTGAGGGGCTGGTGGCGGCGGACTGGGTGGACCTGACGTGGTTGAACGAGGCAGACGTGCGTCCAGCTGGCGCACCAGCCGGGCGCGGCGCTGGGCGGCAGCCGGTTTCGGCCCGCCGACGAAGATTTTGCGCAGATGATCGCCAACCTGCGTGCCGCCGACATCGGCGCCGTCTTTCTGATCGGCGGCAACGGCACGATGGCGGGGGCGCAGCGGCTGGCGGCCGAGGCCGAGAACCGCGGGCTGGCGCTGCAGGTGATCGGGATCCCCAAGACGATCGACAACGACCTGGCGGGGTGTGACGTCACGCCCGGCTACGGCAGCGCCGCGCGCTATGTGGCGTACACGACCCAGGAGATCGGGCTCGACCTGCGCGCCATGCGCGGCTTTGACCAGGTGGCGGTCGTCGAGGTGATGGGGCGGCACGTCGGGTGGGTGGCGGCGGCGACGGCGCTGGCGCGGCAGGCGGCGGGCGACCCGCCGCATCTCATCCTGCTGCCCGAGGCGCCGGTGGAGATCGACCAGGTGCTGGCGCGGATCGCCGAGGTATATGCGCAGCGGCAGCTGTGCACGGTCGTCGTGGCGGAAGGCGTGCGTGAACGCAGCGGCGCCTACTGGGCAGAGCTGGTGGACGGGGCGGCGTACGACGCCTCGGGGCAGCGTGTTTTTAGCATGTCGGCAGGCGCGAGCGCTTTTCTGGTGCGCGAGGTGCAGGAGAGGCTGGGTCTGCGCTGCCGGCAGATCAAGCTCAACACGGCGCAGCGCTCCTCCCGCCTGCTCGCCAGCTCCGTCGACCGGATGCTGGCGCAGATGGTGGGCACGGCGGCGGTGGAGGCATGGGCGGTGGGCGCGTCGGGCGTGCTGCCGGTGCTGGTGCGCGAGGACGGCAGCTGGCAGACGAGCCTGGTAGAGATCCCGGCCGCGGTCGGCCGCGAGCGCACGCTGCCGGCGGCGTTTGTCGACGCCGAGAATTACGACGTAACGGCGAGCTGCCGGCGTTACATTGCCGAGGTGATCGGCGAGGCGCCGCCGGCGCCGATTGTGTGGATCGCAATAGCAGCAGCGAAACGAGGCTGATATGGCAGAGGCAACAGGAGCAAGCAGGAGCAACAGGAGCCGACCGAGGCGTTGGTGCGCCGCGGTTTCCGCTATGGCAACAAGTTCATGCTGCTGATGTGGCGGCTGGGCCTGCAGCGCTTTGGCATGAGCAACCCGTATGCGGGTTACATCATGGTGCTGACGCATAAGGGGCGCAAGAGCGGGCTGGCGCGGCGCACGCCGGTGAACTTTGCCGTGATCAACGGCGACGTCTACTGCGTGGCAGGGTTTGGCGCCGTGGCCGACTGGTATCGCAATCTCCTGGCGGACCCGCACGTACAGGTCTGGCTGCCCGACGGTAGCTGGTGGGCCGGCGAGGCCGAGGATGTGACGGACCTGCCGGACGAGCAGCGGCTGCCCCTGCTGCGCCAGGTGCTGATCAACAGCGGTTTTGCGGCGTATGCGGCCGGGCTGAATCCGAACAGCATGAGCGACGCGGCGCTAGACGCGGCCACGGCGGGCTACAAGCTGGTGCGGATCCGGCTGGCTGGAGCCGCGCACGGGCGCCGGCGGCCCAAGCGACCTGGCGTGGGTGTGGCCGCTGGTAGCGATGTGGTTGGCGCTCTTGTGGCTGCGGCGGAAGCGATAGTCGCGACCTGCCAATGTCCCGGGGACCGTCGATGTCCCGGGGAAGTTGCACCTTCCGCCGTCCCCGGGACATGATCCCCCGCGCCGCCGCTACTTATCGTGCTCAGGCGCGAAGATGCTGCGAATGACGGAGATGTCGAACTTGGGCTGGCGCTGGGCGTCGAGCAGGCCGTTGGTCTCCTGCTCGGTGTCGGTCAGCTGGGTGTAGCAGAAACCGGCGATGCCCGGGCAGTCGAGCACGGCCTCCACCAGGTCGCGGATGTTGTCGACATACTCCTGCGCCGACGTCACCGTGCCGTAGCCAAACCATTTTGTCTCCGGCTGGGGCTTGTACGAGATGCCGCCAAACTCGGTCAGCATGACGGGGGCGTCCGGCGCGATCAGCTTCTCGTCCAGCAGCGGCGGATAGTGCAGCGGGCGGCCCGTCTGGACCAGGTTGGTCAGGGCGGCATCCGTGCCGTAGCGCTCGCGGATGGTGGCGCCGCGGCCCGAGTAGTCGTGAATCGTGATGATATCTGTCCGCACGTGCTCCCACCCGTCGTTGTCGACGACCGGCCGGGAGAGGTCGAAGCTCTTGGTCAGGGCATACAGGGCGCGCAGGTGCTCGCGCTGGCGCTCGTCCTGGGCCAGGGTGGGCACGCCCCAGCTCTCGTTGACCGGGACCCAGGTGATGATGCAGGGGTGGCTGAAGTCACGCTTGAGCACCTCCATCCATTCGCGCGTGAGGCGTTCGGCGGACTGCCAGGTGTAGGCGTAGCTGTTGGCCATTTCGCCCCAGACGGTCAAGCCCAGCCGATCGCACCAGTAGAGGAAGCGCGGATCCTCCACCTTCTGGTGGATGCGCACGCTGTTAAAGCCCAGTTCCTTGATCAGCTCCGCTTCGCGCATCAGCGCCTCGGGGCTGGGCGCGACCAGGTGGGATTCGGGCCAGTAGCCTTGTTCGAGCACCGAGCGCAGGTAGTAGGGGCGGCCGTTGAGCAGGAAGCGCCCATTGCCGACGGTGGCGCTGCGCAGGCCCGTGTAGGTGCGCACCGTGTCGATCTCCTCATCCCCGTCAAGCAGGCAAAGCTCGGCCTCGATCAGGTTGGGATGCTCGGGCGACCAGAGGATCTCCTCCAACTGCATGGCGAGGTCGTTGATGGGCAGGATGAACTCCCGCCCGATCTCGCGCTGGCGGATGAGGCAGGTGTCCTCGATCAGGAGCGAGCCGTGGAGCCACAGGCGCACGCACATGCGCAGCGGCTTTTGACGGCGCGCGGTTCAGTTGTGCGATCAGGCGCAGGCCGAGGCGATGCATGCGCGGCGTCCAGCGCACCTCGCTGATATGGACGGGGGAGACCACCTCCAGCCAGACAGGCTGCCAGATACCGGTCGTGCGGTAGTACCAGATAATATGCGGGTCGGGCATCCAGTCCTGCTTGCCGCGCGGCTGGCTCATGTCGAGCGGCTGGTCTTCGGCGCGGACGACCAGGACCTGTTCGTGGCCCTCTGCTCAACTCGCAGGTAATATCGGCTGCGAAAGGGCGTATGGCCGCCCTCATGGCGCGCCACGAGGCGGCCGTTGACCCAGACGGTAGCCACGTAATCGACGGCGCCAAAGTTGAGCATGACCCGCTCTGACTTCTTGCGCTCCACCGTAAACGTGCGCCGGTACCAGACGATGGGGTGGCTGCTCGGATCGTGAATGCCGCTGGCCTTTGACTCCGGCGGGAACGGCACGCGGATCTTGCGGCGGAAGACGTCGTCGCCGCGGCAGGGCCAGCCGTCGTCGATCCCGCAGTCTTCGTCGTCGTGGGCAAACCCCCACTCGCCGCACAGGTCGATCCAGTCGTCGCGGAAGAACTGCGGATTGGGCGGCAGTTCCTCCGCCGTGTAGTCCAAGCAGACTTTTGAATTGCATAAGCACCTCACTACAAGTAGCGGTCTTTCCAGGTTTCATTTCGTGGTCTCCACTAGCGGAGACCTGAATCAAGGGCATGGGCGCTGCCATATGCTGGCGGTAGCGCTCCACCAGGGGAGTGGCGGTGCGCTGTAAAAGACGATCCTGGTCCCGCTGGAGTTCATACAGCCCCAGGTGCATCAGGTAGCCGTCGAGCGGGCGTGCGCTCAGGCGGCAGTCCCAGCTGTATAGAGGCTGAACATCGGGAACCAGGTGTAGCCGACGAGGGGCATGCCTTCGCGGCGCAGGGCGCGCACGGCGTCGATCGTGTCGTCCATCCACTGCTGCCGGCCCACCACGTCATGGTGAGAGGAGGTCTCGGTGACCATGACGGGCATCTGGCAGTGGTCGTAGACCATGCGCAGGACCTGGCCGAGCGCGGCGCCGGGCGTGACGATGGCGCAGGAAGCGGATCTTCTCGCGGCGTTCGACCATGGGGCTGAAGGACCAAGGGTAGAAGTTGGCGCCGAGCACGTCGTACGTGACGGCGTTGCGCTGGAACCAGTCGAGGTCGTGTTCGGTGACGCCATGCTCGAGCAGATAGGGGTAGAGGAAGTGGCTGCTCATCCACGCGGCCGGTGGACAGGTCGAAGGCGAGAAACTGGGCTGCGTTCTCGGCCGCCACCCGCTGTGCCAGGCGCGGATCCTTGGCCCAGCGGTAGCCGACCGCCTCCACCTGCACCGTCTTGGCGTCGGGCTGGACGGCCAGGAGCGCCTGTGTCGTCAGCACCATGCCGCGTGCCAGGGCGACCAGGACGCGGTAGTAGCCGTCTTCGCCATGCAGGTACGGCGGCCACTGGCCGCGGCGGCCGGCCATGTGGGCATTGATCGTCGGCTCGTTGAGCGGCGTGTAGATCTTGACCAGCGACCCATAGCGTTCGGCCACGGCGGCGGCGTACTCGGCCACCCGCTGCGGATAACTGGCGTTGATAAAGCTGTTGTCGAGCCAGAGGGGCGTGCCGTAGTGCATCAGGTCCAGGATGGGGGCGATGCGCTTGACGTTGACCAGGTAGTCGAGCGCCTCGTCGGTCCAGCGCCAGTCCCACAGCTTGGGCTTGGGCTGCACGCGGTACCAGGGAATGCCCCAGCGCAGCGCCTGCACGCCCGTCTCGGCCACCAGGTCAAAATCCGAGCGCCAGAACTCGTAGTGCTGCGTGAGTTCATACTCGTCCAGGCTGCGCATGCCGGCGCGTGTCTGCGGCACGAAAGTATTCTCGATGCCGGTGGCCCAGATAAAGCCCTCTGCCATCTCACGATCGAGGTCAAACATCATAAGTCGCTGCCATCCTTAAACCACGGAATCGCCCAGGTGCGGCACCTGACGATTCACTTCAACGCTGTCCCGGGAGACGGTCAAGAATAGATCGCATGCACCTTGCTGTCAAATTCCGGCCCCCAAAAACGTAATGAATCCGTAAGGTACTATAATATGAGAACGACCCGGCCGGGGCCGATGTTCCCATTGTAAGGTTGATTAGCCAGGTGCGTATGGCGAATTTTCCCGCGTAGCCCGCACGCCCTCGTGCGGGTCCGGTGGCACGCCCTCGTGCCCGAGTTGGCACCCGCACATGCAGCCACGCCTGCGGCCTGTCGGCCGCCCCGCACGAAGGCGGCGGGCTACGCGGGAGGCCCGTTCCGCAGGAAGTGTGTAGCGACCGGATGTGGCTGGTGTTGAGCTACTCTGCCCGTTCCTGACTGCCGGGCGAAGGTGTAGTCGTGATGTCCACGCCTTCGCGCCCGCGCCGGACGGCGTCGAGGTCCTTTTGCAGGAAGTAGTTGAGCAGCGTACGAATGGCGGCGATAATGGCGAGCTGCGCCAGTTCCTCGAACGAGGGCGCGATCGTGGTGGAGAGGATGTCGGAGCCCAGCTGGAACTCAAGCGCCAGCACCAGCCAGCTGCCAAAGCTGACCCGCAGCTGGCTGATGACGTCGGGGTCGTTGAGGTTGCTGCGATAGCGCCAGGCCAGCCAGGCGGTGCGGACGAGGCCGACGGCCACACACAGGGCAGCGACAAGCTCTAGAATCGCCTTGAGAACCGGTACCACCGAATATAGGATTGGGTTTTCCATAGCGCCTATCTGCCCAAGGATGGCGAAAGCAGGAATTTGCATTTGCCCCAAGTATAATGCGGGTAGATGCAATGCAAACAACGAGGACGGCTGCATGACTCGCCACGCAACGGGCGCAGAGCTGGTGGCCCGCACCAGGCGCCATAACTTCTTCTCCTGGTCGGCACAGGATGCCATCAACCCCATCCCCTTTGTGCGGGCCGCAGGGGTCTACTTCTGGGACGCCGACGGCAAGCGCTATTTTGACCTCAACTCGCAGTCGATGTGCGTCAACATCGGCCACGGCGACCGCCGTGTGGTCGAAGCCATCCAGGCGCAGGCGGCGACGCTGACCTATGCCGGGCCGGGCATGGCCACGCCGATCCGCGCCGAGCTGGGCGAAGCGCTGGCGGCCGTCACCCCGCCGGGGCTCGACAAGTTCTTCTTTACCCTCGGCGGTTCAGACGCCAACGAGAATGCCGTCAAGCTGGCGCGCGCGGTGACGGGGCGGCACAAGATCCTGACCCGCTACCGAGCCTATCACGGCGCAACCTACGGGGCGGTGACGCTGACCGGCGACCACCGGCGCTGGGCCAGCGAGCCGGGTCTCCCCGGCGTCGTGCGCATGTTTGACCCGTACAAGTATCGCAGCCCGCTCTACCGCCCCGGCGACAGCGACGCCGAGTTTGCGCGGCGCTGTCTCGACCAGGTCGAGGAGATCCTGCAGTACGAGGGGCCGCACACGGTGGCCGCCATCCTGATCGAGACCATCACGGGCACCAACGGCGTGATCGTGCCGCCCGACGGCTATCTGCAGGGGCTGCGCGCCATCTGCGACCGCCACGGGATCCTGCTCATCTGCGACGAGGTGATGACCGGCTTTGGGCGCACGGGGCGCTGGTTTGGCGTGGACCACTGGGGCGTCGTGCCGGACATGATGACGCTGGCCAAGGGGCTGACGTCGTCGTACCTGCCGCTGGGCGCGGTGGCGATGAACGAGCGGGTGGCGGGGCATTTCGCCAAGAACGTCTTCTACGGCGGGCTGACCTACAGCGCCCACCCCATGTGCCTGGCGGCGGCGCTGGCCAACCTGCGCGTGCTCCAGGAAGACGACCTGGTCGGCAACGCGCAGCGCATGGGCGTGGTGCTGGCCGGGCTGCTGGAGGAGATGAAGGAAGAGCACCCATGCGTGGGAGACGTGCGTTCGATCGGGCTGCTGGGATGCATCGAGCTGGTCAAGGATCGCGCGACCAAGGAGCCGTTTGGCCAGTATGCGGGCACGGACGCCCAGATGGCGCGGCTGGGAGCGTTCCTGCGCGAGCGTGGGGTGTACACCTATCTCTGGCGCAACCTGCTGCACACCAACCCGCCGCTGTGCGTCACCGAGGAGCAGCTGCGCGAGGTGTTTGCGGTGGTGAACGAAGCATTGGCGATGATGGATGAGTTGGTAGCCGAAGCGAACGCTGACGTGCGACGTCCCCGCATCGGGATGGCAGCAGGCACATTGAGTCATTTCAAGAAGGATGGAGTTCTTTTATGCAGACACGAGCCGCCGTATTGCGTGAGGTGGGCGGGCCGATTGGGATCGAGATGGTAGACCTGGAGGCGCCGCGGGCGGGCGAGGTGCTGGTCAAGGTGGCGGCGGCGGGCGTCTGCCACAGCGACTGGCACATCGTCAGCGGGGCGACGCAGCATCCGCTGCCGGTGGTGCTGGGGCACGAGGGCGCAGGGGTCGTGCAGGAGGTTGGCCCCGGCGTGACCACCGTGCGCGTGGGCCAGCACATTGCGCTCAACTGGGCGCCCAACTGCGGGCGCTGCTTCTACTGCCAGCACGACAGCCCGAGCCTGTGCGCGGCGTACGTCGAGCCGATCTGGGCCGGCACGATGATGGACGGCACCACGCGCTTTTCACAGGGCGGCAGCCCGATCTATCACTACAGCGCGCTCGGCTGTTTTAGCGACTGGATCGTGGTGCCCGCAGGCGTGCTGCGTGCCCTTGCCCGACGCCGTGCCGCTGCCGGTGGCAGCGCTGATCGGGTGCGCGGTCACGACCGGGGTGGGCGCGGTGCTGAACACGGCGCAGGTGCGCCCCGGCAGCAGCGTGGCGGTCTTTGGCGCCGGCGGCGTGGGGCTCAGCGCCGTGCTGGGCGCACGGCTGGCGGGTGCGGCGCGCATTATTGCCGTCGATCGAGCCGAAAGCAAGGCGCGCCATCGCCCGTGCCTGCGGCGCCACGGACTTCCTCGCTGGCGGGGCCCGACGTCGTCGCGGCCATCAAGGAGCTGACACAGGGGCGGGGCGCCGATTACACCGTCGAGGCGGTCGGGCTGCCCTCCGTGCAGGAGACCTGTCTCGCCGCGGCGCGGCCGGGCGGCACGATTATCCTGGCGGGCCTGGCGCCGATGGGCAGCAGCACAAACCTGCCGGGGGCGACGATTACGCGCCAGGAGAAGACGGTCAAGGGATCGTACTACGGCAGTGCCAGCCCGGCGCGCGACTTCCCGTTCTTTGCCGACCTGTACCTGCAAAAGAAGCTGGACCTGGATCAGCTGGTCAGCCGCACGTACCCACTGGAGCAGGTCAACGAGGCCTATGCCGACATGCTGGCCGGCGTCGTGGCACGCGGCGTGATCGTGTTCGAATGACCAGTTTGCAGCTCGGATGTTCAGGATGTCGTCTAGACAGCATAGGAGAGTTCCGTGGATCCATAGAAGCGCTGGCGCGGCAGTTCATAGGCAACTGTCGTGCCTTCGCCTTCGCGACTGTTGAGGTAGATCGTGCCGCCATGCGCTTCCACGATGGCCTTGCTGACAAACAGGCCCAGGCCGGCGCCCTGCGTATGCGCTTCCTTGGCATTGGAGCCGCGCACAAAACGATTGAAGAGCTTAGGCAAATCGGCGGCGCGCACCCCCGTCCCGTGATCTTCCACTTCGACGCGCCAGCCCACGGGTGTCAGGCGTGAGCGGACAAACACGTCGCTGCCCTGCGGGCTGAACTTGACGGCGTTGCCGATCAGGTTATTCAGCACCTGCTCCAGCAGGTGTGGATCGCCCATCATCTGCTCGCCGGCGGGCCACGAGTCTTCGAAGTGCAGGTGGACGCCCTGGCGTTCCGCAGAAGGCCCGATGTCCGAGCGCACGGACGAAAGCAGTTCAGAGGGGCTCATCAGCTCGCTGTTGACGCGCAGCGTGCCGCGCTGGATACGGGATACCGTGAGGATTTCCTCAATCAGGCGGTTCAGGCGCTGCGAACTGGCATAGACCGTGTTCAGGAAGCGGCGCTGAATATCGTTGATTGGGCCCGGGTGCTCGGTCAGCAGTGTTTCCGTCCACCCCATAATCGATGCCAAGGGCGTGCGCAGCTCGTGTGACACCGTGGAGACAAACTCGTCACGCAGGCGGTCATACTCACGCCGTTCCGAGATATCGCGCAAGGAGCCCGTGTAGCGCAGGGGCAATCCGGGTGCCAGTTCGTTGATACACACTTCGAGGGGGAAGGTGTAGCCATCCTTGCGCCGGCCCTCGGTTTCAAAGCGGATACCCGTGAGGCTGCGCCAGGCGTCGACGCCGTCGCGCTGATCTGGAAACGGGGGCAGCGCGTCTGCGGACGCGAGCAGGCGGTCGAACGATGTGCCGAGTAGTTCGGCCTCTGAGTAGCCGAAGATATGCTCCAGCTCCACATTTACCATCAGAATCCGGCCGTCTTCGTCGAGGCTGAGGATGCCCTCGCCCACCGTCTGCAGCACGGCCGCAAGCGCATTCATGGCGGCCCGGTGCTCGGTCACGTCGTGTGCGACGCCAACTACGCCGGCAACTAAATCCCCTACCACGCCCCCAACGCCAATGTCCTGGACCAGCGGTCCATACGTCACATCCCAGACGCGGTTGCGGACCTGGATGGTGTCGGTGCGCCGTTCGCCGGCAAGCGCGGACTCGATGCTGTCGAGGATCTGCGGTAAATCGCCAAAGATGTCGGAGATGGGCCGCCCCACCACTTCGCTCGGCTTGCGCCCGGCGAGTTCCAGCCCCTGCCCCTCCGAATAGGTACAGGTACCTTCACGGTCAAGCGCAAACAGAACAGTTGGCGTCGCCTCCAGGAGTGTACGCAGGATGTTGTTCTCCAACATTCCGCTGCGGTGGGCGGAAGTGAGTTCGGCGTGCTGCAGGCAGTTGTGATAGGCCTGTAACAGCCGCACCAGCAGCGGCGTCAAGGCTGTCACAAAAGCCGGGGAAACCGCAACCCGGCAGCCGAAGAGCACGACCATGCCCTGATCCCCTATCGGCAGCAGCAGGTATGTGTCGCCGGCGGCTGTGCGTCCTTGCTGAGGAAGTGTCTGGCAAAACGTCTGCCACTGGGCAGCGGTCATATGGGCCGGCAGCTGCGCTGCGGCGATCTGTACCGCAGGATTGTGACTCAGGAGTGCTGGGACGGCGACGGCAGGCTCGTCCGGCAGCACGTCGGAGGACGCCAGGAAAATGGCACCGGCGGAACAGGCAAGCTGCACGACAAATGCGCCCAGCGCCGCCGACAGCACAGCCTCCGCATCCAGGCTGTTGCCGATAGCATTTCCTATTTTGTACAGCCGCGCAAGCTCCCGACAGTCGTTCTCATCCATACGATCTCCTTGCCACAACAAGACAGCACTCGGTGGTGGGTATGCCGATACCGCCGGCGCGCGCCGCAGCATTGGCTGTTTTCAACTTGAATGGTAGCAGTATGAAATCAAAACCACATCAAAAAAGCCTGTGGCAATTCCGTCAAATTAAAAATACTTACAAATACGCCACATCTCCACCATGTGCCGGGAAAAAGTACATAAAATTGCCGATGTCCTAGGTGCTCTTTTTGCGCAGACTCTAGGTAGTCAGGAAGTGGAGAGAACAGACGAGAAGAGAAGAGAAGAAAAGGACTACAGCCGATTATGGTCGGTTTAATGTATAACACAGAGACGACGCTGGCAGTATTGCCCGTCAGGGGTCGCTTCGACGCAGACCAGGTGCATGACGTACAGCGTGAGTTCGACTCACTGTTGACGGCAGGTGCACGTTTCATCATCCTCGACCTGTCAGACGTACAGTTCGTGGATTCAAGCGCCTTAGCCGTGCTCGTGCGCGGCATGCGGAGCTGCCGTGAGCGCAACGGTGAGCTCCTGCTCTGCGGGCTGCGGCAGCCGGTCCAGGCCATTTTCGAATTGACACGCATGGATCGGGCAATTCGCATCTATCGCGATGAGGTGAGTGCAAGGACCGCCCTCGCAGGAATCTGAGGCCTGCCCGATGGCAAATCTTATTCCTGCGACAAACACCCGCATCTTGGTCGTCGAGGACGACAGTTCTCTGCGCGATTGGATCCATTTTGAGTTGGGTTTCGATGGCTATCAAGTTGACGAAGCCGCGGACGGCCTGCTGGCGATCGAGACGCTGCGCCGCGGCGAGCCGCCGGACTTGATCTTAATGGACGTCCAGATGCCCGGCATGGACGGCTTTCAGGTCTGCAGCGAGCTGCAGCAATGGCCCGAATATGCCGCCGTGCCGATCATCTTTTTGACCGCACGTGCCGAACTCACCGATCGGCTGCAGGGATTCTCGGTAGGGGCCAGCGACTATCTTGCCAAGCCATTCAAAATGGCGGAACTGAAGGCGCGTATCAGCGCCCTGCTGCGGCAGACAGAACGCAACCGCAGCCTCGGGCGCGAGCAGGAACACAAGCGGGCCAGCGCAGAGATGGACGAAGCCGCCGTTATCCAGCGCAGCCTGATGGCCTGTTCATTGGGCAAGATCCAGAGCGTCGAGGTCTATGCCACGTGCAAGCCGGCCCGTGTCGTCGGCGGCGACCTGTATGATGTACACGAGCGGGCGGATGGGCGGCTCAGCCTGCTCGAGGCAGATGTCAGCGGCAAGGGCCTGCCGGCGGCGATGGTGGCCGCCGAGGTGCGCACGATGTGGCGCGAAACCGCGCGCAATATCGCTTCGCCGGCGGCCGCACTCACGCTGGCCAACCGGCGTTTGTATGATGACTTGAGCGAGGTGGGCAAGTTCGTCACCATCTTCGCTGCCTTCTACTCGCCGCAGCAGCAGACGCTGACCTACACAAATGGCGGCCATTCTGTCGTGACTTACATCGCCGGCGGCAGTGAAGCACGCATCTTGGGTGCGACGGGGATGCCGCTCGGCATCCTGCCGGATACGGACTACGACGAAGTAACGCTGGCGTTTGGCCCACATGACGTGCTGGTCGTGGCTTCAGATGGCTTTGCCGAAGCGCAGGATGCGAACCAGGCGCTGTTCGGCTATGACAGGCTGCTCGAGGCCATCAACGAGTCGGTGCATCTGCCGGCGCGCGCAATCGCAGAACACCTGGCAGCAAAGGTGTCCAATTTTGTCGAACAGTGCGAGCAGGCCGACGACCAGACATTGATCGTCTTGAAAGGGAAGGCGTGACAGTCAAGTATTTAGTGGCAGGGCAGTAGGAGAAGGCGCAAAGTAATAGCCTGTGTTCAGTTCGTTGAGCAAGTAGGCGGGGTTCTTTGGATCGCGTTCCAGCTTGCGCCGCAGGTGCCAGACATAGACGCGCAGATAGTCGATGTCGTTGATGTATTCCCAGCCCCAGACCTGCTCAAGCAGCTGGCGGAATTCCAGCACACGCCCTTTATTGCGCACGAGAACGGCCAGCAGCTTAAACTCGGTTGGTGTCAGCTTAACAGGATTGCCGTCCACGATAACCTTGCGGCCGGCCAAGTCCACCGACAGATAAGCATCGCGATAAATCAGCCCCTCGGCGACCGAGGATCGGATTGCAGCCCGGCGCAGATTTGCGCGCACGCGCGCCATGAGTGGCTTGATCTGAAACGGCTTGACGACATAGTCATCGGCGCCAAGGTCCAGGCCGCGCACCATATGGTCCTCCTGCCCCTGGCCGGTGACCATAATAATCGGCGTGTCGCCCAGTTTGCGCAGGCGTTCGCAGACCTCAAAACCATCCATGCGCGGCATGGTCACGTCCAACACCACCAGGTCGGGTTTTTCGGCCACAAACTTGGCGACACCGTCCGGACCGTCTATGGCGATGATCGGTTCGTAGCCTTCCGTCTTGAGAACATAACTGACCAATTCTGCAAGGATCGGATCGTCGTCCACGACAAGTATCTTTGCGCTCATCAGGGCCTTTCTTCAACGGTGGGTATCAGCTAAAGACTAGCACAATGTACTGCGCGTCGTCTGCGACAAAACGACAGTCATGTGTCAATCATTTGCAGTAGCAAAACAGGGCATAGTGTTGGCAGCGGGTCTCAGGTTCAGAGACCGAACCAGCGCTCAAGCCAATGCCGGCGCCAGACAAGGCGGATCAAAATGAGCCACACGACCAGGCAGGAGATAACGAGGCCAACATGCAGCGGCTCCAGAGGTGCCAGGTCGAAGAATGCCCGCAGGCCAGGGACAAGCAGGATGACGACGACGGCACAGGCCAGGACAATGGCAAGCCATGTAGGGCGCCAGTCGCCGCTCAAGACGTCGCCGCCGGTCCACCAAGGGGTAGGGGGTTCGACAAACACCACCAGCAGCAGGCCCACACCGATCAGGAAGGCGGAGAGCGCAGTCTGGCTGGCCTGAATGTGCGGCGCAAAGCTAGTTAGAAATTCTTCGGCACCCATGTTTTTCGCCTGCGGGGTGAGCCGGATGCCTAACGGCACATAGAAGACGACCAGCGCCAGCACACTTGAGAGGAGGGCCGGCGGGATCACAAAGTGCATCAATCGCGTGATCAAGTTTGTGTGCTCGCGAAAGCCGGGGCGAGCCCAGATGGCCAGCAGCACGGTGGGGATGCCGACAGTCACCAGGGTCACCAGCGTACCCTGGCGGACGGCAATGGGAAACAGCCCGATCGTCCAGGCAGAGACGATGACGAGCATCATGGTTGCGATGCGGGTCAAGAATAGCTTGAGAATGTCCTGCATGCCGTTGACGATGCGCTGGCCTTCCTGTACGGCAGGCTGCAGCGCCGCAAAGGAGTCGTTGACCAAAATAATGTCGGCGACACCACGCGTCGCCTGGCTGCCACTCTGCATGGCGATGCCGAGGTTGGCCTTTTTGAGCGAGAGCACGTCGTTGACGCCGTCGCCAATCATTGCTACGTAATGGCCGCGCCGGCGCAAGGCGTCCACCAATTTTTCTTTCTGCTGCGGCGTGATACGTCCAAATATATTGCCGGTCGTAGCGGCGGTGTCAAACGCCGCATCTTCCATAGCATCCAATTCCAACCCCGACACGAGCCGGGCATTATCGAACCCGACCTGCCGCGCCAAGGCGGCGACCGTTTCAGGACTGTCGCCGGAGATAATCTTGGGATTGACGCCGCTGCTGATAAAGCCTTCCAGCACCTCCTTGGCCTCGGGGCGCAGTTCGTCGCTCAGGCTCACCATGCCCAGAGGCGCCATGCCGGCCGGCAGCTTGGACGCATCGCCGTCATCGCGCAGAAGGGAAGGGTCAGGATGGTGGGCGATCACCAGGACGCGCAAGCCCTGGTCGGTGTAGGGTGCGATCTTTTGGCTGATGCTCACGACTGCGCTGCCCTCATCGGGACCGTCGCCCGATGTGGTGTGGGATTGGTGGACGAAGGGCCGCAAAAAGGGGCGCAGCATCTCTTCGGCGCCGATGGCGTAGACGCCCCTCTGCTTGCCGCCGTCAAAGGCCACGGCACTCCACTTGCGGGCAGACGAGAAAGGTACTTCTGCCACCGGCGTCTCGGCAGGGCCGGCACACACCGCCGCAATTGCCTCACTCGTCTTGTTGCGGGTCGCGACACTCGCCATCATGGTGCCAAGAATCTGCTGCAGCTCCTCGTCTGTGCCCTGCCAGGCGACAACCTGATCCAAGTGCAGCTGGTTGGTCGTGAGCGTGCCGGTCTTGTCCAGGCACAGCACGTCCACGTTGCTGAGGGATTCGACGGCATTAGACTGCTGGAGAAGAGCGCCGAAATTCACCATGCGAACGGCCGCCACGGCGTAGGCAATGGCGATCGACAAGAACAGGCCATTGGGTACGAGACTGACAAAGACGGTTGCCATTGCCACGCCGGTCGGCAGCGGGACGGCATTGAGAAGGTTGTTTGCCACCAACAGGATCTGCAGGTAGATCACCATAAAGAGGATCAGCCGCACGGCCAGCCCGATCTGGCGCTGGAGTGGGGTTACCATGCGGCGGTAGGCACGAGCGTTGGCGGTCAGCTTATTGGCCAAGCTGTCCTCACCCACCTTCTGCGCCTCGTAGTAGCCGCTCCCACTGACACAGAAGCTGCCGGAGAAAACCTCGTCGCCCGGGTTCTTGCGGATCAGGTCGGACTCACCTGTCAGCTGTGATTCGTCCACAGCCATGACGCCGAAAACCAACGCGCCATCTAGCACGACCTGGTCGCCGGGGCCGACCTTGAGAATATCGCCCATCACGAGGTCTTCGGGAGAAATCTGCTGCTCCTGCCCGCCGCGCACCACGCAGGCCTGGGGACGTGTCAACAAGGCGACGCGATCAAGAATGCGCTTGGCGCGTACCTCCTGTACGACGCTGACGAGAATGTTGAGGAAGATGATGCCCACCGAGAGCAGCGCGTCCATGGGGCGCCCCACCATCACCAGTGCCGCGCCCAGGACAAAGATAGAGATATTGATGAAGTTAAAGACGTTCTCGCGCAGGATCTGGGTATAACTGCGCGTCGTCGTGGGGGGTGGCGTATTGCCCAGACCCTGGCTGCGGCGCGCCTGTACTTCCTGCTCTGAGAGCCCGCGTGGCAAGTTGGCTGGCTGTTCCATAACATGTAGTATAACGGTATTACCCCATAAGACGGAGGTTTACGTTGCTCAGCTTCGTTACATATGAGAGTGGCGCCGACTTTCTCGCCGCCACCGAACTGGAATTCCAGCGCGAAGAGGCAATCAACAACGTCATCTATGGCGTTGCGCGGATGGTTGCCGCATACCCCCAATACCAGGTCACGCCTCCCTACCTGGCTGCAGTGCAGGAAGGTGACCGGCTTGCATGTGCAGCACTCATGACCCCACCACATCATCTGCTGCTCTATGCCGAGCAACCGGCGAGCGCGGCGTTCGATCTTCTGATCGACAACCTGCGGCAGAACAGCTGGCCCGTATCGGGGGTGACGGCGCGTGCCGAACTCGCCCGCCAGTTTGCTGCGCGCTGGCAGCAGCGTACAGATGAAACCTACAGTCTGGACGTGAACATGCGCGTCTTCGAGCTGCACGCGGTCGAATGGCCCACACTGCCGCCCGGTGGCTGTCGCGTAGCGGATTTGGCCGACCTGCCGCTCGTTCACCAATGGTACTGCGACTTCACGCGCGAGGCACTGCCCAATGATTCGGTGCTGCCGACCGAAGAAGGGGTGAAGCGTACGATCGACCAAGGCAACGTCTATTTGTGGGATGATGGCGGGCCGGTCGCGCTTGCGGCACGGGGGCGGCGGCTGCCGCACGGATCGTCGGTGGGGCCCGTCTACACGCCGCCGGCAAAACGCGGGCGCGGGTATGCCAGCGTGTGCGTTGCGACCCTCAGCCAGGCCATCCTGGACGGCGGGGCGCAGTTCTGCACGTTGTTTACCGATCTCGCCAATCCCACATCCAATCGCATCTACCAACGCCTGGGCTACCAGCCGCTGTGTGACTTTTCCGAGTTCAGCTTTCACGCAGGATGATCGGGCCGGTCAATCAGGCAGGGTCAGCAGTACGGCATCAGGCTGCCCCTGCTCGGCGCCTACCAGGTGAAATGAGATATCGGTCTGTATGCCTGTGCGGCTGATCTGCCAGTGGCCGGCGCGGTGCAGGTGGCCGGATACGACGTGGGTGACCTTGCCGTAGTCGCGGACCAGCTCGCCCAACGTGAAATTCCCGAGGTAGGCGCGCTGCAGCGAGTAGATCTCACTTTGCGGATAGGGAGGCAGCGCTGCGGCAAAGATCGGCACATGCGTCACCACGACAACTCGGTCTACCGTGGGGTCAGCCTGCAGGGCTGCCAGCCGGCCGGCGAAGCGTTTCCCCAAGAAAAGCGCCATCGCGCGGTCACTCCACGGCCAGTCGATATAGTCGGCATCGTGGTTGACCAGCTTCTTGAGGTGGGGATAGTCGTCGCTGCCAAACGGCAGGTGTAGTGAACGCGCCGAGTAGTCGTACCAGGCCATCGTACCGCAGATCGCAACCCCGCCGAGGCGCCAGACTGTATCCTCCAGCCAGACAAAGCCCTCTTCGCGTGCCGCGGCCGGCAGTTGCGCCTCCCATAAGGTGCGGCTGTCGTAATCGCCGCGGTAGACGTCATGGTTGCCGGCAATCAGCAGCTTTGGGCAGCTGAGTTGTGAGAACAGCTGCAGACCGCGCCGGAACAGCCGCAGCGGGTGGCCGACATCGCCGGCCAGGACAAAGCAGTCGGGGGCCAGTTCTTCGGCCCAACGCGCAAAGGCCACGTAGTCGGCGCGGCGCGAGGGTTTGTAGTGCAGGTCAGCCGTGACCACTACGCGCATATGCGCGCCTGCTGAACTGTTCGGTCATCCCTGTTGAAGTTGAAGCCCATAATTGCCTTTCGGACAACCATAGTAAAAGCACTGTGGGGTGAAAACAAAACGCCGGGTGCGTCCGCGGGTGTGAGGAATGACCTTGGCTACCGCCATGTGCCGCGTCCCCAGCACATTTGGCCACTGCAGTTCTCTTCAGTACAGAAATGCGACAAAAAGCCGCGACAGATGCAGCAAATACACGATTTAACGTAAGGTCGAAACAGCAAGAATATCTATGAAAAGCGGCACTCGATAACCGTATAGGAAAAGGCATGGAGCGCCGCCACTTTCTATGCCGGTTTTAAGCATACGAGGAGCACCTGTGTCGTACGAAGATTATCTGCGCTGGAAAACAACGCCACTCACGGAAGAACCGTATCTCTCTGTCGTCATTCCTGCCTACAACGAGGAAGTGCGCATTGTCCCGACCATTGGTGCTGTGGCCGCGCATGTCTCGGGGCTCGGCTTTCCCTGGGAGCTGATCATCTCTGACGACGGATCGAAGGACAACACCGTCAAGGTTGTGGAGGAGCTTGATCTCGCCAATTTGAAGGTGGTGCGCGCACCACAGAATGAAGGCAAGGGCAGCGCGGTGCGCCGCGGCATGCTGGCAGCATGCGGCCGCTACGTGCTATTTGACGATGCCGACAACAGCACGCCGATCGAGGAAGTAAGCAGGGTGCTGTGCAAGCTCGACACCGAACATTACGACGTCGCGGTCGGTTCGCGGGCGGCAGACGGCGCCGAAGAAGCCTCCAAGGGGTTCGTACGGCGCACGATGAGCAACGGCTTGCGTTGGATCGTGGCAACATGGGTTCCGCATTGGCGTACGCGACACGCAGTGCGGCTTCAAAATGTTCACCCACGACGCAGCACAGCGCCTGTACACGGCGCAGACAATCAACGGCTTCTCGTTTGATCTTGAAATCCTGTACCTGGCCGACAAGCTTGGCTACAAGATCGCCGAGGTACCCGTGGCCTGGGTGGACGCGCCGGGCTCCAAGGTTGATCCTGCAAAGGAAGTACGGCGTTTCTTGCGGGACCTGGTAAAGATTAAGGCCAATGACCTGCGAGGTGTCTATGCCCATGCGTAAGCTGCGGCTTGCGCTCGTCACGACCCATCCGCCGGGCAAGGGGTCGTTGAACGAGTACGCCTACCATTTTGTCCGCTTTTTGCGGCACAAGGAAGAAGTCGCCGAAGTAATCCTGCTGGTAGACCACCTGGAAGATGGTGAGCAGTACCGATTCGAGGATCATCCGCACTTTGCGCCGGTGCGCGTCGTTCCCTGTTGGGATTTTGGCCGCAGCGACAATGTGCTGCGAATTCGCGCCGCCGTGCAGCAGGCAAAGCCAGACGGCGTCCTGTTTAATATCCAGTTCGCCAGCTTTGGGAACGGCAAGATCCCGGCATCGCTGGGGCTATTGGCGCCGGGGATGCTCAAGCGGGCCGGCTATCCGACGATCGTGCTGCTGCATAACATCATGGAAACCGTCGACCTGCGCAGCGCGGGCTTTGCCGCGAATCCCCTCGTCGAGTCAATGGTCCGGCTCTCCGGCAGCCTGGTGATGCGGCAGATCCTGGCCGCAGACCTGGTGGCGCTGACCATTCCCAAATATGTCGAGATCGTACGGGAAAAGTACGGCGCCACGAACGTCGTGCTTGCGCCACATGGTGCCTTTGAAGATGTCCCGCTGCCTGAGTTCGATCTTCCGCCGGGACCGCTGCAGATCATGACGTTTGGGAAGTTCGGCACCTACAAGAAGATCGAGATTTTGGTGGACGCCTTCAAGCTGCTGCAGGCGCGGCACCCAAATGGTACGGCACCCCAGGCGATCGAGCTTGTGGTAGCAGGGACCGACAGCCCCAACGCGGCCGGGTACCTTGAGTCGGTGCGGCAGCGCTATGCCGACGTTCCGAACATGCGCTTTACAGGCTATGTGGCTGAAGACGATGTGCCTGCCATCTTTGGCGCCGCCGCGGCGGTGGTCTTCCCCTACACCAGCACGACGGGAAGTTCGGGCGTACTGCACCAGGCAGGCGACTATGGCAAGGCAGTCGTTCTGCCGCATATCGGCGATTTTGCCGAGGTGATTGCAGAGGAAGGCTACGCCGGCGAGTTCTTCGAACCGGAAGACGCGCCGAGCCTGGCGGCGGCAATTGCACGTGTGATCGACGACCCCGTACGCCGGCGCCAGCTTGGCGAACTAAACTATGCGGCCTCGCGCGGGCTGCCGATTGCCGAGGTCGTCGACTGGTATTTGCTCCATTTTCAGATGTTAATCGATCAGAAACAGGAACTGGTTGGACAGGGGACGCCATGAAGATCACGACTCAAATGATGCAGGGTACGACCGTAGTTCGGCTTGGTGGGCGTTTTGATGCCCACGAGGTACCTGACGTGCGCAAAGCGCTCGGAGACCTGACAGGCCAGGGAAACAATAAGATCGTCGTCAGCCTCGCCGAGGTGAATTTTATCGACTCCAGCGGCCTGGCCTGCCTGGTGCAGGGCATGAAACACTGTCGCAGCGCAGGCGGCGACTTGTACCTCTGTGAACTGCGCCAGCCGGTACGTGTCATTTTTGAACTCACCCGGTTGGACAGGGCATTTGTGGTCCTTGGGAGCGAGGCAGAGGCAGCGGCGGCGTTAGGGCTGCAGGCTACGCGGGAGACGATCGGCTAGAGTCACCAAGGTTAGCGCGGGCTGGGCTTATGTTGGCATCGGTAGTACAGACGCATCGTGAACAGCTCGACACGCTGGCAGCCGCCTGGCTGGCAGCCGGCGCTGAATCGGTCGATGTCCGTGATGCGACGGGGATTCTGGCGCAGTGGCCCCTGAATGGCGACGCGTCCATGCCGGAGATGGCGGCGCCGATTGTTGGTCCCAACGGCGAAGCGCTGGGCGAACTTTGCGTTAGAGGTCGTGTTCCGGCGGCAGCGGCCAGGTTGGCAGCAGACACTGCGCTGATCGCGGTCTTGGCAGAAGCCGCAGGTGAATTGGACAGCGTGGTGGAAGCCCTGGCCGAGACAGAAGACCAGTTGCTTGCCCTTTACGAACTCACGCGCCCGGGCCCAAGCCGGCTGAACGTCGACCAGATTCTCAGCTCGACGGCACGCCAGGCGGTGCGGTTGGTGAAAGCCGAAGGGGCGTTTGTCGTCCTGAACGGCAGGACGGTCGTACAGCAGCCAGAGGCAATGGCCACGCACGAAATGCAGCACGGGCTCTGTGAGCGCATGCGAGCAGCCGGGCATGAACTCTTGCTGACACGCGGCGACGACGCGGTTGACTGGCCGGCCCACGCCGACAATCTGTTTCTGACGCCGCTGTATACCGACGAGCAGGGGGCGATTGCGGCATGCCTGGGGCTGTGGCTCAAGCGACCTGCCGCGACTTTATCGCCTGACCTGAAGCTCGCACGTTCGATCGCGGAACAGGCAGGCGCCCAGCTCGAAATCGCCCTACTCCACCAGAAGCTGGTGGAGCAGGCCAAGCTAGAGGCCGAACTAGAGCTCGCGCGCAAGGTGCAGCTTGGACTATTACCTCGGCGGCCCCCTCACGTGGCGGGGCTCGACCTCTATGCAGCGTCGCGCCCGGCGCTGCAGGTGGGCGGCGACTTCTACGATTTCTATGTCACGGGGCCCGGCAGTGGCAGCACACGGAACAGCACACGGGATATGGCGCAGTGCGCCGTGTTTGCCGTAGGCGACGTGACCGGGAAAGGCATTTCCGCTGCGCTGCTCATGGCGATGACGCGCACAGCCCTGCGTGTCGTCGTCGGTGAACTGGCGGCCGAGTATTCGCCGGCTGAGATTCTGAAACATGCCAACGCCGATCTATACGACGACTTCACCGAGGTTGACATGATGGCGTCGATCTTCGTGGGCCAGTATGACGCCAACAGCCAACTGCTCACGTACGCCAATGACGGGCACTCGCCTGTCATCCTGTGCCGGCGCGGCGAACACGCCCGCCTGCTGATGGCGGACGGCCCGATGGTAGGCGTGCTGCCGATGAGCCTGGCCCAAAACCAATCCGTACCTTTTGCCCGGGGGGATGTCCTGGCCATTTTGACTGACGGTTTTAACGAGGCCGCCAACGCCAGCGGTGAATTCTTCGGCATTGAACGCCTGGAACGGCTGATTGAGGAAACATCCGAACTGCCGGCGCGAGCCATCGGCGAGCGCCTGCATGCCGAGGTCGAACAATTCTCTGCCCCACACGCGCAGGAAGACGACCAAACGCTGATCATTGTTAAAGGTATCTAGCCCCCTGAGGACTATCTCGTGACCTATCAGAAAGCTGTACGCCTGAAGGCAGATGCCACCTATCAAGATGTACGCACGATCGATCAGGCACTTGTCGATCTGCTTGTGGGTGCAGGCGACATCGACGAAACAACGATTCACAGTATCGAACTGGCAGTCCACGAGGTCGCTACCAACATCGTGGATCATGCCTACCCCGAAGATCAAGCCGGAAGCATCGAAGCTAGCCTCACCTTATCCGGCAGGCTGCAGAGAAGGCTGACAATCGAGCTGAGCGACACAGGGACGCCGTTTGATGCTACCGCCGTCAATCCTGTAAACCTCGATTTGCCACAGGAGGGCGGCTATGGGCTCTTTCTAGCCCAGGCATTGATGGACGAGGTGCACTACGAACGCAAAGCAGGCCGCAATATCTGGCGGCTTACCAAGGGATTGTGAGAGAGGCTATGCAAGTAACCGTGACTGAATTTGTAGTTCGCGTCGTCGTCGTGGCGCCGCAAGAACGGATCGACGCGCTCAATGCCCCGGCACTGCGGCAGCAACTGCATGCGCTGTTGGACGAAGGTGCCACGAACCTGGTGATCGATCTGTCGGCCGTACCCTTCATGGACAGCGCCGGCATGGCCGTGCTTGTGAGCGCGCTCAAGCGAGCGCGCGGTGCAGGCGGCGATGTCAAGCTCGTATGGCCAACCGCCGAGGCCGCGCGCCGCATTCTGAACTTGACGCAGCTGGATCGCGTCTTCGGCATGGCCGACAGCGCGGCAGAAGCAGTGAAAGGTTTCTAGTTACCATGGGCAACATCCTGGTCGCAGAAGACAACATCGTGATGCAGAAGCTGCTCACGAAGCGGCTGCAGATGGCCGGCCACGAGGTCAGAATGGCGCCAAACGGGATGGAGGCACTGGCTTTGCTCGAAGCCGCGGCAGCCGACCTCATCCTCAGCGACATTGCCATGCCGCTGATGGACGGCCTGACGCTGCTGCGCCGTGTGCGCAGTGATCAGCGCTTCGCCGATGTGCCGTTTGTGCTGCTCACAACCAGCGCGCTCGACCAGCACCGGTTGGAAGCACGCGAGGGGGGAGCAGACGGCTACCTGCAGAAGCCGGTCAGTTCCTGGGAATTGGATACCATGATCAACAACCTGCTCGTGCGCGAAAAGAGCTAAGGGCACCTATGCGAGTACGCCATCCCATGGCCGGGCTGCTCTCGGGCGGTGCGCTGCTCTTCGTAAGCGCGACGCTCGTCAATCTTGGCAACTACATCTTCAACCTGCTGCTGGGGCGCTGGCTTGGCCCGGCAGCGTTTGCCGATCTCAGCCTGATCATAACCCTTTTCTTGGTAACGACGTTTCTCGCGGCCGGGCTGCAGATACCGACGGCCCGCTTTGTTGCCATGTATACCGCGGATGGCAACACCCAGACGATAGCCAATCTGCGCCGCTGGGCGCTGAAGATGGCGGGCTGGATCGGAGTAGTGCTCGCGGTCATCTGTGTCGTGGGTGCGCCCACCTGGTCCAACTTCTTCTCGACGGCATCGGCCTGGCCGTTTGTCATCTTTGGGCTTTTTGTGCCGTTCTACCTGCTGCAGGGTGTAGACCGCGGTGTGCTGCAGGGCTGGACGCGCTTTCCCCGCCTGGCGGTCACCTATCAGGCCGAAATGTGGTCGCGCCTGCTCATCAGCGTCGTGTTGGTTGGCATCGGCCTGGGCGTCAACGGCGCCGTACTGGCGATCGGGCTCTCCTTTGTAGCAGCATGGTTGTTCGCCCGCCGCGTGGCGGCCGAAGTCCCCGCGGCCGAACAGTTGGCACCAGAGCTGCAGCATGAGATGTTGTACTTTGCGGGGCCCGTGCTGATTGCCCAACTGGGGCAAATCCTGATCAACAACTCAGATATCCTAATCGTGCGCCACTTTTTCCCGGCTGAAAGTGCCGGGCAGTATGCGGCCCTTGCCCTTATAGGGCGGATCGTCTTTTTTGCCACATGGTCGGTCGTGACGGCGATGCTCCCGATCGCGGCACAGCGGCACCGGCGCGGCGAACCCCATCGCCCGCTACTGTATGCATCACTGGGGGCCGTACTGGCGGTTTCGTTGGTCATCGTGGGCGCGACAGTCTTGTTCCCTGACGCCATCGTGAACGTGCTGTTTGGATCGGCGTACCTGGCGGTTGCACCCCTGCTGTGGCTGTACGCATTGGCGACCATGTTCTTTGCATTGGCCAATGTGATCATCACCTACCGTCTTTCCATCGGCAATGTAGAAGGAACCTATTTCGCGATTGCGGCAGGTGTTGCACAGGTCGCCCTGCTTTGGGTCTTCCACGCGACGCTGGTGCAGGTGGTGTGGGTGCAGTTCGTGCTGATGGCGATACTGTTTGTGGTGTTGGTCACCTGGGATCTCGGGCGCTATCTATATGACGCGCGCGCCAGCCACTCGCGGCTGGCCCATGCGGGATAAGCCAAGATAAGGCAGTAAAGATGAAGAACAAGCGGATTGTATTTCTCGGCACACATGGGCAGATGAACATCGGCGACGAACTGCTGCTGGAGACGTTTCTGACCCAGTTGGGCCGCGACAACCACTATTATGTAAATTCCTACGATCCCCAGTTCACGGGCGAGCAGTTGCGAGCGCAGTTTCAGGCACGAGGTCGTTCAATACGGCCACCGAACGCGGCAAGCTGCTGCGCTACCTGAGCGGCTGCGATCTGCTCTTTTTTGGCGGCGGCAGCATTATCAAGGAACTCTACGCCAGCGTCGGCCGCGGCCCCTACGCTACCCTGCTGATGGTCCTTGCCATCGTTACGTTTGCGCGGCAAGTGGCGCGCAAGCCGATCGTCATGAGCAACATCGGGGTCGGACCGCTGCAGACGCCGCGCGGCAGGCAGCTGGCGGGCTGGATCCTGCGCCAGGTGAGCGTACTGTCGGTACGTGATCGCAAATCGTATGAAACCTGCCTGGGCCTGGGGCTCGCGCCGGATCGCGTGCAGTTGGTGCCGGACGCGGTGTTCGTCAACCCGCCCGCAGTCTTTAGCGAGCAGCCGGTACGAGGCGGCGGTCAACGGGCCTGTGGCGGCGAGGGGCAGACTGAAGGTGGCACTAAACCTGAACTATGACATCGAAAACCCCGACAACTGGGAAACCTTTCAGGAAAACCTTGCCGACGCGCTGCGCGTGCTGGATCGGCAATACGCGCTCGAAGTCCATACGCTGCCAATGCAGTCACAATTCAAGGCCATGCATGACGCCCGTGTGCTTGCCGAATTCAGGGCACGCATTCCTGAGATAGACGTACACCTGCACGAAGTAGAGACTCACCGCGACGCCGCCGCCATCATCGAGGAGTGTGATGTGCTGCTTTCGGAGCGGCTGCACGCGCTGGTGATGGCTGCTATCCTCGGCAAGCCGTTTGTCGGCTTGCTGTATGACGTCAAGGTTGCCGAACTCGTCGCAGGGCTGCAAATGCAGGAGTATTCAGTCGACATCAACCATCCATTCGAGCCATTGCGGCTTGTCGAACTAGTGGAGTGCACGCTGCAGAGATATCCGCAGGTCAGCTGTCACCTGCGCGAACGCAGTACGGCGCTACGTGCTGAACTGGATACCTACTTCGGAGGTCTGCCGGATCGGTTAACTGCGAACAGAGGCAAGTGAGCCTGTGGGGCTGTCATCATCAATAGGATCACCGCCCGGTGCGGCGGTCCTAGCGGCGCCTGAAAGCGCCGGCCGTGTCGCGAGACACTCTCATACGAAGACAATCCGCATGATTGCCGTGCTCGTGGCGGTACTTTACTACGGTTCTGCGCTGTTCTTCTTCCGCGGCGTCGCAGCAAGTATCCCAAGCGTGCTAGACGGCAGCGGCCGTCATCAACGGCGACGAGCTGGTCCCGTTTTTCAACCCCACAAGCCAGCTGATCGACCAGGCGGCCGGCAAGTTCAACCAGCTGACCAACGGGTATGAGTTCCGCGTGCGGTACGCGTTCCTTACCACGTGGATGCGCTACTACAAGGTGCTGCCGTTTGCGATCATCCTGGTCATCCCCTCCATCGCGTACGCCAGCTACCTGGCAGTCAGCTGGTTTCTCAGCGCAAGCTTAAAGGCGCTGTCGCCGCCGCTGGTGTACGGCGCGTCGGCCGCGCCCGTCGCCGTAATCTATCTGATCATGACGTACTCCAAGGTCACGCATTTCTACACGCTGATCCTTGGTTTCAGCATGTTTCTGATTGCGACGGTGCTGGTGACCTATGGGTTGATTTTTGCCGTGCGGCGGCCCTATTGGTACATCGGCGCCGCGGCCGTCATCACCTTGTTCAACCCGGCCGTGCACTACCTGATCCTGTTTGCGCTCTACCAGTCGATGACAGTGGGCGGGCTGATCTTGCTGGAGGGCATTCGTTTTCTGCGCTCCGGCCTGCTGCGCAAGGCCTGGCCCATTCGCAACTGGCTCCGCTATCTTTCGCCCAAGGCAGATCTTGCGGCAGCGCCAGGCAATCATGGGGTCGACGTTTACGCGGGCGGTGATGGCGATGGTGGTGCTGGGCGTGTTTGCCCTGCTGCCGTACGGGCTCTTCGTCAAATTTGTGGCGCTGCGCGGCGTGCCGAACCTGTCCGAAACGGTGCCCGGCGACTTCTATTTCATCACGGACGCGTCGATCTCCTACAAGCACCTGCTGGCGCTTGACATGGCCGGGATCATGGACAAGTGGATGACCGGCGACTACCTGGCGCGCGAACCCCGGTACGCCAACATCGTATACACGCTCGCGCTGCTGCTGCCGCTGTTTGTGCCCTCGGTACGGCGCCGCATCTTTGACACGCACGCGCGTCGCCAGTTTCTCTTTGTCGCCTATCTCAACGTCTTCTTCTCGATGTGGGCGACCTTGGGATACTCGGAGCCAGGGTGGCTGCCGACCTTTCACCGCACGATTGCGGCGATCAGCCGCCTGGCCTACGGCTCGCAGTCGACGATTGGCGACCTGGTGCTGACGATCACCAGCACCATCGTCCAGGTGCTGCGTTTTCCGCACCGCTTCGAGCTGATCCTGTTCATGATGGCCGTGCATGCTGATGCCGATCAGCCTGGCGGCAGCCATTCGCTGGACCCAGGATCGCATGCGCGGCGTGAAGCGCGGGGCCGAGCGACGGAAGCCAGACAGGCCGGCCGCATGTGGAGGCGAGCCACGCTGGCATGGGCGGTGACGCCTGTCTTTTCGCTCCTGTTTCTGGCGCCGCTCTTCAGCAGCTGGCAGTATCGGGACACCTTTCTATCGGGCGACATGATGGGGTTTCTGCGGCCCTACCCGGTGACACCGCTGAAGGAAGTAAAGAATGAGCTGCTGAAGCATCCGCCGGGCAAAGTTGTGGTGCTGCCGCCCACCGAAACCGCCAAGGTCGTGGTGGATATTAACGGTGCAGAGCACAAATTCATCGACAAGTTCCACCTCTATTACCTGGACCTGCCCAGCTTTTACTATGGCCTGACAGGCGACTCGGACAACAAGTACGAGTTCTTTCTTTTCCTGCGTGCCATGTACTACCAGCAGGATTGGTGGGTCAACATCGCGCGCGACGTGGGGGTGCGCTACATTGTCGTGAATCGTGAGCTGATCGCCAACACGGTGGGTGGCGCCGAATATATGCGTGAGATCGAAAAGATCATCGTGCCTGAGCTCGACCAGCTGCCCGAGTATGTCAACAAGATCTACGAGAACGAAAGCTATGTCGTCTATGAGTTCACGGATCTACCCAAGGCGCCGCGCATCCCGCTGTTTATCGACACCGACTGGGCAAGCTTTATCAAGCTGCTCTCCACCAACCCGAACTTGACGCGTTACTACGACCTGCGCCATACCGTGATCTCTAATGATCTGCCGGAGACCGCCGAAATGGCGCTCATCACCGACAACCTACATGCGGCGTCCCTCGATTTGTACATTAAGTCGAACCCCGAGAGGTTCTTTGGGCCGGCCAGCAACATCTATGCGTTCAGTCCTGAAACCATTCCCAGTTCGTACTACTTGTCGCCAATGTTTCGGCTGTTTCAGTTCTTTTCCGACAGCAAGTGGAACCGGCTCAACCTGATCACGCCGGGTCTCTACGGCACGATCAAGGGCAGCTTCATCGGCGTGCCGGTGGCAACCCGGTTTCGCATCGTCGCCAATCTCCCCGCCCCTGGCAAGTATCATGTCCTGCTGCGGGGAGCGGCCACAGCCAACGAGATCTCGGTCAAGGCAAAATCGTTGGGGCTGGACGAGACGCTGACACTGCGCGCTCCACCAGGCGCAATGGACTTCTATGACAAACGCGACGTCTTTTCTGCCGGGCGCAAGCCGATAGACATCAGCACATACACGATCCCGGAGCTTGAACGTCTCATTCCAAACGATATCGTAGTCGTGAACAACCGCTATCAGTACTTCGACCTTGGGACTGTAGACGCGCCCAAGGCGGGTAAACACACATTCTATTTTTCTAAAGAAGACAACAATCCCCTGCTCGTCGAAGGCATTGTCTTGGTTCCGGAAACCGAGTATCAGAAGTTGGGACTGCCCCCAAACGTAATATTACTGGATCCAGAGAAAGATCTTTGCTGCCGGCCGCTGTCCGGCGGCGCAGCCAGCCAGGATTGACAGGTAATATGATGAATCCGACCGAACACCTCGAGCCAGCTGCCATACCCGATACTGGGTCAAATATCGGGCCAGATACCGGGCCACGCACCAAGAAGCGGCGGTTTGCAAGGCTGCGCAAGCTGCTGTCCTCCAAGTTAGCCAGGCTTGTGCTTGGCGGCGCGGCGGTCGTTCTCGTGGGTGGGATCCTGGCACTTGCCATGACGCGGCTGCTGGCGCCCAGCCAAAAATTCAGCACGATCGAGCTGCCGTACGTCCAAGACTTTGCCGATCTCGACCCAAAGAAATGGTTCCTAGGCAACGGCATTTGGGCGCTGCGTAACGACATGCTCTCGCAGAATGCGAATCTGAACAAGCCGGCAGCCATCTACCTGCCGGGAAAAATCACCGCCGAACAACCCTACCATTTGAGTACTTATGTTACGCTGGCAAAGTCCACACAGCAGGCGGGTATCAATTTTAACGCCCAGTATCCGGACATGACGAAGCGCCAACACCAGGTGTACCTGGTACGGCGGCCGGCAGATGTAACCGGTGCGACGAACAGCGCGCGACACGCTGCCCATGGAGTTGGTAGCCGGCTATACGGACAAGGACGGCAAATTCATCAAGCAGGTCAGTGTTCCCTTTGGCCCCGACAGCGGCGAATATCGCCTCGACCTGTTTGTACTGGGCAACACCTACACGGTGCAGGTCAACGGCCAGACGCTCGTCGACCGGCGGCCGCTCTTTTATCCCAACGGCCTCGTGGGCTACCACACACTCGGGCCAGCGCGCTTTGACACGCTGAAAATCACGACGGCCACAACCGACGATCCTGGCGAGCAGGTCTATGTCAGCGATTTTGACCAAAACCCAGGCGGCGCCGGTTGGGTGCCGTTTAACGGCGAATGGGAGATTACTGACGGCGAACTGGTACAGGCCAACCCTGCTGCCCAAGATGCAGGTATTGGCTTTGAGGGCAGTGCTTTTGAGGATTACGGCCTGCAGGTCACGTTTCGGCATCTCACCGGTGCCGGGGGCGGCCTGTTGTTCAATATGCCGTCGCCGTATCAACTCAACGGGGCACACGTCGTGCGCTATTCCGACCAGGCAGATTCGGTCTTCTGGGGCTACTACGACGATCAAGGGCTGTTCACACGCCAGGGCTTTGCCAATGCAGATCCGCCCGGCACCGAAACACACCAGATGCGTGTCTTCGTGGGGAGCGACAGCTACGATGTCTATCTGGACGACCAGATGCTGGCGCGCGCGGTGCCCATTGAAGCAGCAGTGGGGGCCATGGATCCCGGGCGCAGCGGCGGCCATATCGGACTTATTACCTCACTTAGCAGCGTTGCCTACAAGGCGGCAGAGGTATTCCCGCTGCTGCGCAACGCGGCGGCGATCGCACAGCAGTCCAGTGGGACGCCTGTTGTCCCGGCATCCCTGCCCGTCATCAACCCAACAGCGACAACCACGCCGACCGAGACTGCTACTGCCACGTGCGACAGCTACTGCAACTGCGCCACCGACGGACACCGCTACCGCTACGTCGACGGCTACCAGGACGGCGACAAAAACGCCGGCGACCACACCGGCTGGGACGATTGGCGCGGATACTCCCACAGGGCTGTTGACACCTAATGACGGCACGACTGGCACCCCCGTCCCGGCGAGGACAGCGGCTGCAGCAGATACGCCTAGCCCAGGGTCAACTGCGACCTCTACAACAAAGCCGACGGCCACGAATGTACCAACCGTGTCGGTAACTCTCTCGCCAACTGTGCCGGCGCAGACTGCGCCGGTGACTCCTGAGCCGCCGGCAATTGACAAGAACAAAGTACTGCAGGGCAGCGAGGCCAATTGGCAAAGCCAGTTCCGCGGCAGCCTGAACGACGCCGGCTGGCGTACGATCGCGGGAAAGTGGCAATTCAGCAACGACAGCCTCGTCCAAGAAGATACGAAGGGATTTGACCAGGCGATCGCCTATGCACGCAACGCCTTTCAGAATTACAGCTACAGCACCACGTTTCGCCACCTTGACGGCAACGGGGCCGGAATTCTGTTCAACCTGCCCAGCCCAGACCGTCTAGACGGCGGCTACATGGTCCGCTACTCAGATCGGCGGCCGGGCGGGATTTTCTGGGGCTATTTTGACGACACCGGCAAGTTCGTCGGCCAGGGGTATGCCAATGTATCGCCCCCCAGCGATGTGAGCCATACGCTGCGTGTCGTCAGCGGCGACAAGAGCTATGACATCTATCTCGACGACTTCCTCCTCGCAGCCGACGTGCCGCTGCTGCGCAATTACGGCTATGCTGGGATGATCACGGTACAGACGGCGGCCGAATACGAGAGCGCACAGATAGGAGGGACCGCGGCGGCGCCGGCCGCAGGCCAGACACCGGCCTCCGTACAGCCGCTCACGGCCCCGGGCATCTACAGTGGGACGCTGGGTTTTCCGGACCAATCCGTGGTGAGTGGTAAGTGGGTCGTCGATAAGGGGGTCTATCGTCAAACCGCCCCCGATCCGGCGGACTACATTCTGAATACCGGTCTCTATGCTGCCAACTATACGATCCAAAGCGATGTGCTGCTGGCAAACAAACCTGACCTCGGCGGGGGCTTCATCCTGCAAGCACCCGAACGCGGCCGGAAAGCCGGGGCGACGGTGGTGCGTTTTACAAGAGGTGGGGACAGCCTGTTCTGGGGGGTATATGACGAAGCAGGCGCATTCCGCGGGCGACAATCGGTCGATCTGCCGCAGAAGCCCGAAGGTGAAACAGGGCTATGTCCTGCGTGTCGACGTGCGCGGCAACAGAATGGACATCTACGCAGACGCCGACAAGGTGATCGAGGGCGCGCTGCTGCCGGCCGAGCAAGGCTGGATCGGCCTGATAGCATACGGCGGACCGGTGACTTTTACAAACGTACAGGTTACAGTGCGACAAGCACAGGCGGCACCGTGAGCAACTTTGGCATGAGGGCAAGGCTCAAACACGCCATTGCCATACCGCGCGCCATGCCTATGCCGCGCGCCGGCGCGACTCGCGATGCGCTTGCAGCAGGTTACGCGCGATTGGATTGGTTGATCCAGCCGGCAGTTGCGTTTCTGCTGTCGCGAGTTCTCATCTTCGCAGCCGGTATTCTCGGCGACATGTTCCTGGCGACAGAAGAAGGCCACTGGGTTGCGGATCCCAACAGCCCGTTTCTAAGCATGTGGGCAAAGTGGGACAGCCAATGGTACGTCCAGATAGCTCGCAGCGGCTATTTGTATCAACCGCTGCAGCAAAGCAATGTCGCGTTCTTCCCACTCTATCCGCTGTCGGTACGCATCGCAGCCCACTTCCTGGGCGGCAACCTGATCCTTGCCGGCTTTTTGTTGAGCAACGCCTACTTGTTTGGCGCGCTGATATTCCTGTATCAGCTTGCCAAGCTCGAAATGCGCGACAGGTGCACGTCTTCAGCGGAGGAAGCAGCAGCGGCGGCGCGGCGCACGATCTACTATCTTGCCTTCTTTCCGACGGCATTCTTTTTGAGCGCCGTCTACACCGAGAGCCTGTTCTTGATGCTGTCGGTGGCCACGGTTTTGTTTGCGCGGCAGCGGCGCTGGGTGCTTGCGGCACTGGCCGGTTTCCTGGCAGCGGCCACGCGCAATATCGGCATCTTGCTGTGGGTGCTCGTCATGTGGGAATGGCTGCGGTGTCATGGGTGGCGTGTGACCCGCATCCATCGCGCCGAGTCATGGCGGGGCCTCTGGTCAGGCATCAAGTCGGACTGGGTAGACGTCGTCGTGCTGGCAGCGATCCCGCTGGGACTGCTGCTGTACATGGGGTTCCTGCAGACGAACTTCAGCCGGCCGACGGCGTTTATCGAGGTGCAGGCAGCGTGGGGCCGGCAAAACATTGGCCCTGTGGGCGTTCTTATGCGCGAATTGAAAGCACTCAGCGCGTTGGAACTGAAGAACAGCAACCTGAGCCGCTTGCTCAACTTAGCGCCACTTCTGGGGATACTGGCCATGACGCCGTTTATCTGGCGGCGGCTGGGCGAGGGCTATGCACTCTACGTGCTTGTGCTGCTGCTGGTGCCGGCCTCCAGCGCGCTGCAGAGCATAATTCGCTATGTCCTGCCGATGTTTCCGGTCTTTATTCTGCTGGGCTGGTGGGGGCGGTCGACACTTGTGGATCGTGTGATCTTGACGACGTTTGCCGTCTTGCTGGGGACGCTGACGGCGATCTACGTGAATTGGGTGTTTGTAGCCTGAACTAGCAACAACATACATTCCGGAACTGAACGAGGAGTAAATGCCAGTGAACAGCACAATCATGCGTCGGTCCACCACCATGACAGCGAATTGCGTGCGCGGGGAACAGGAACACGCCGCCTCATGGCGCATCGTATTGGCGCTAGCGCTCTTGGCACTGCTGTCGGCATGGTTTGCGCCGGTGCAGCCGGTCCAGGCGACAGTAGACAACTGTGGCCTTGTCGTCGAAATCATTGCCGCGCCGTACGCTGCCGTGGACAGCAACAAGCCTGGGATTGATGGCCCACACGTAGCCATGTTGGGGGCACGCATTGCCAATGCAAGCAGCCTCCCAATCAAGGATGTCAGTGTATCCTTTAGCAGTACGGCGCTCGCAGTGCTCAACAGCAGTACCAAAACCTATTTTCTCAATGATCTGCAGGCCGGCGCCAGCGTTACTGCGTATTGGCCGGTCACGTATCCGGCTACATTTGGCGTGACCTACCCCTATACCATTGTTGTGAGTGCGCCCGGAGGCTGCAGCGCCAGCGGCAGCAGCCAAATGACCACACAAAGCGAGATCGGCGCCACTTCAAATAAGCTGCTGCCGACAGGCGGCACCATTTCTATCACGCCATCCGTAGTCACATTGGGCAGCCTGGTCACGGTACGGATCACAGGCTTCACGCTAGGCACCGTCGGGCAGGGTCCCAAAGGCACATACGATGCCTGGATGCAGCCACTCGGCAATGCGGATTTCGATGCTTCGTGTTTGCGGCTTGTACGCAGCGAAGTCAATCTGGCAAGTGTCAGCGCAACACCGTCGATCGACAGGCTTTACTTCACGAACCTGCGCACCTACCAGGCCAACCCCAGCGACTACGTCGCATACACGTTTATTGCCCTCCAGCCTTGCACTGCGAAAATCCAGCCGTACCAGGAGGCAGCCAGCGGCACACAGGAGAAATATAACGCCGACTACAGACGCGTTTACCAGCCGTATCGGCATGACGGCGACGAATACGACCAGTTTGCAGATCTCTGTCCAGCCCGACCGGGCCATGGTCAAGGCCAATGACGTCGTTAACTATGCGATCAACTACACGTCGCCGGAGGCGCCGGTTGGCTATCCGAGCAACGGCAATCCGGCCGTGATCTATTCCGAGGTTCCGCAGCAGACCGGTTACATAGGGGGCAGCGCCACTGAGTCTGCCGACGCAGATGCAGAGTTCAGCGGCGATGGCGGCAGCACGTGGGTTACCACTGAGCCCGTCGATCCAGGAAATGTGACAGATGTACGGTGGCTGCTGAACGCACCTGTCGATTCTACACCGCGCCAGGTCAAGCTGGCGGTCACCGTGGACTCGAACTACAATGGCGCGTCCATTGTTCTACCGGTAAGCGGTACCTTATTTGACGGGCCTACCCTGACCGCAGCAAGCAGCACAGTCACTGATGCTGCGGGGAATAGCGCACCTGTAGCAAACGACGACATTGCCAAAACCAACACGGGGACGGCCGTCATGATTTCAGTCGTCGCCAATGACACGGATGCCGACGACAACCTCGTGTCCTCCAGCGCAGTTTCGACGAGCAATCCGAACGATGGCGTGCTCAGCAACAAGGGTGACGGCAGCTTCATCTATACGCCGACCCTTGGCTATATTGGTATGGACAACTTTACATACAGCGTCTGTGATGACCAAAACGCCTGTGATGGCGCCACCGTCGTTGTGTATGTCGGCCAGGAGCAGCTTCACTGGCAGTCTGACGCGAAGTATGTAGCGTTTGAAGACATGAAGAATACGGACTGGTCAGACTGGGATTACAACGATTTCGTGGTCAAGATCGATGCCCGCACCGGGATTGACAACGCAGGCCGTTTGGTTGCCATGGAGATCGACTACGATACCCTGGCGCGCGGGGCAGGATACGCCCAAAGGTTTGTCCACAACTTGCCGATCGAGGGGGGTGGCGTGGCAATGCTGTCGGTGTTCGACAGCGCCGGGAAGCTTCTCGGGCAAAGGACCTCCAGCTTTGACAGCAACACAAACATTACTATCTTTGACCGCACGCGGGACGCGCTGCCGCCGCTCACCGGATTTTTCGACACCAACACGAAATCCACGCAGCCCGGCGTGGTGCCGGGTTGGAAGGCAAAGCTGACGATCTACGTGGCCAATCCGGATGCCAACCTCGCGCTCGCCTTGCCGCCCGCGCCGTGGGATCCGTATATCTACGTGTACTATACCCGGCAGGAGATTCACCTGTTGGTGCCAGGACACATGGACAACACACAGGTCGTGAACCCAAAACATGACGCGTCCAGCCCACTGGTGGGCTACGACCTGCCGCTGGCGCAGACGTTCAGTGCCGGTTGGCGCTGGCCGGAAGAGTTCAGCGGTATCTGGCGTGGCTTTCCCCAGTATGCCGGCTATGTCGGGTCTGGCGGCACCGCAAACCTGGACTGGTGGAAACCTGGAAATTCCGAACCTAAGTGGCTGTGGACGCCGGGTGCGCACGCAGCCATGATGGCAGCAGCTGCCGATGCGGCTGGCACGACGCCCCTTGTGACTTCACGTTACTTTGCGAGCCCGGTGGCCGCCGATCTAAACGGCGATGGTTGGAATGAGATCATCGTCGGCAATTTGCTGGCAAACCGGGTTGACGTCATGAATGTGCTTGGCGGCCAGGCTGCGGGTTGGCCGCAGCTTGTCGAAGGCGGCGTCAAGTCGGCAGCGCTGGTAACGGATCTCGATGCCGACGGTCGGCCGGAAGTTCTGGCCGGCACGGAAGCCGGCCAGCTGTATGCCTGGCGCCACAATGGCCAGACCGTTCCCGGCTGGCCCGCGGTCCTGCACGCAGGATTCCGCGTGCTTGCCACACCCGCAGTAGGGGATCTCGATGGTGATGGCGAGAGCGATGTCATCGTGCCGGTCAGCGACGGCAAGTTATATGCACTTGACGGCGCAGGCAGTTTGCGGCCCGGGTGGCCCGTGAGTATTGGGGACGTCGCGGATCTCTTTGGCAGCCAGGTGATCAATAGCTCGCCGCGCATTGCCGACTTGGACGGCGACGGCAGCAATGAAGTTATCGTCGGCTCGACCGACAAGCGCGTCTATGTCTTCAATTGCGACGGCTCACAGCGTTGGGTTTATCCGACGGGCGATATGGTGCTATCGACGCCTGCCGTCGGGGAGATCGATCCTGCTTCGCCGGGGCTCGAAATCGTGGTCGGTTCCGGCGATCGCTACGTATATCTCCTGGACAATGGCGGAAATCTGATTTGGCGGCGGCCAACCGGCTGGATTGTGCGCTCATCCCCTATCATTGCAGACCTCGACGGCGATCAGGCTGTCGAGATCATCGTCGGCAGCGACGACGACAGGGTCTGGGCGTGGCAGGCCGACGGCAAGGTGGTCAGCGGGTGGCCCGTCGCTACTGGAGCCGACATCTTGTCATCGCCGCGTGTTGGCGATGTCGACGACGACGGCAAGCTTGACGTGATCGTCGGCAGCGACGACGCCAAAGTCTGGGCGTGGCATGCCGACGGCAGCCTCATTACCGGGTGGCCGCACAGCATGAATCTGTCCGTCAAGGGTGCACCGCTGCTTGCCAACTTGGACGACGATACGGCGCTTGAGGTTGCTGCCGCCGATCTCAGCGGGACGATTCAGAAGTGGAATGTCGACGCCGTCTCGTTCAGAATGCCTGTGTTCCTACCGACAGTGTCAAGAGGAGGCTAAATGTGAAAAACGGCGGGGATGAAGACGCCCTGCAGCGCAGCAATGAACTGCTGCAGGCTGTCAGCCGGGCGCAGTCGCAGTTTATCGCCAATGCCCTTTCGACGGCACTGTTTGAGGATACGCTCGTCAGCGTCTTGAAGCTGACGAGCAGCGAATACGGTTTTGTCGCCGAGGTACTGTACACGCCGGAGGGCAATCCGCACCTGCGCACCCACGCCATCACCGACATCGGGTGGGACGAGGAGAGCCGCGCCCTTTACGAGCGCTATGCGCCGACAATGGAGTTTTACAACCTAAAGACTCTGTTTGGTGCGGCGCTAACGAGCGGCAAGACAGTTATCGCAAATCGCCCTACGACTGATCCGCGCAGCGGTGGGCTGCCGCCCGGCCATCCGCCGATGCACTCGTTCCTTGGCGTTCCAATTTATCATGGCGGTGAATTAGTCGGGATGATCGGCCTCGCCAATCGGCCCGGCGGCTATGACGAGGCAGTGGAAGAGTATCTGCAGCCGCTCGTCCTTACCTGCGGCCTGCTAATCGAGGCGTATCGTAATCTGCGGCGCCGCAAGCGGGCGGAAGCGGAAACGATGCGCTTGGCGACTGCGCTGACGTCGATCGACGAAGCCATCATGATCACCGACCTGGACGGTATAATCCAGGACGTCAATCCGGCGTTTGAACGACTCACGGGCTACACGCGGGCCGAGGCCTTGGGGCACACGCCACGCCTTCTGAAGAGTGGTGTGCACGATGACGCCGACTACTACAAGACGATGTGGCAAGCCATCCTCACCAAGGGAAGTTGGGAGGGCGAATTCGTCAACCGGCGCCGAGACGGCACCCTGTTCCATGTGGAACAGACCATCTCGGCCGTGCGCGACGAAACCGGCCAGATTGTCGCTTTTGTGGCGGCGCAGCGCGATGTAACCGAGCGCAAGGGTGCCGAGGAGGCAGTGCGCCTGAGTGAAGCACGTTACCGCGATCAATTGGAGCAAACCCAGACAGCCCTGGCCGAAACCCGGGCGCTGTATGAAACGAGCAAGCTTCTCTCCGGGCTGCAAAGCATGCCGGAGATGCTGCAGCGGGCGGTGGACGGTGTTGCGCAGGCGCTGCGCGCCAACCGGGTTACACTTATCCTTGCGAACTCGGTGTTCCAGAGCATCTCCTATTTCGTGAAAGGGGGGCCGGGAGCAGGCCTTGCCGTAGACATTGCCTACGACGAGTTGATCCAGGGGCTGAGCGGCTGGGTCATGCGGAAACGACGGCCCGCCCTGACGCTTAGAGATCAAGTTGACCGGCGAGAGTCAGACTATGTGCGGCAGCGCCGCGCCGAAACCCTGGCGGGATCTGTCGTGGTCGTACCCTTGCTCTACCAGGACCGTCTCTTTGGCACGATGACGGCCATCAATCGCCCGGACGAGCGTGACTTTACCGACCGTGATGTCGAACTAATGCTAACGATTGCCAACCAGGTCGCAGTGGCAATCGAGAACACCTCGCTCTACCACCAGGCATTAGAGGCATCGCGCTTGAAGTCCGATTTCTTGGCGACGATGAGTCACGAGATACGCACACCGATGAACGGCATCATTGGCATGACCGAGCTGCTGCTGGACACGCCGTTGGATGATGAGCAGCGCGAATTCGCCGAAATTGTACGCAGTGAGGCCGACCACCTGTTGGCGATCATCAACGATATCCTGGACTATTCAGTGATTGAAGCTGGCAAGTTGATCCTTGACGAGCAGGACATCTCAGTCGCCGCCATCGTTGAGGGCGTTGCCCAAACCCTGGCCGCCGAAGCCCGCGCCAAGCGGCTCGTACTGATGACGGAAGTCGCGGCCGGTCTGCCGGCGCGGGTAAGGGGAGATGCGGCGCGCCTGCGCCAGATATTGCTCAACCTGGCAGGAAATGCCGTCAAGTTCACTGAGCGCGGGGAGATTGAAGTGCGGGTCGAGCCCCTTGCCCGGGAGGAGGACGCCGCGGTGCTGCGTTTCAGTGTGCGCGACACGGGACCCGGCCTCTCCGCCAGTGAGCAGGCCAAGCTTTTCCAGCCGTTTACCCAGCTCGACAGCGGCGCAACACGCAGACACGGCGGTACGGGACTTGGGCTGGCGATCGTCGGACGGCTTGTACACCTGATGAACGGCGAGGCGGGCGTGGAGAGCCGGGTCGGCGAAGGTGCAACCTTCTGGTTTACGGCGCGCCTGCGCTGCAGCTAGAATGTGAAATGCAGGATTGCCTTCGCACAAATCCTGTGCTATGATTACATGTGATTAAAACGTTTTAACCTCAGACGTTTTTAAGCGACTCCAAGCCCTATATCTATTGCCGTTTCAAACACATATTGGAGACTTCCATGAACGTAACCACAAAGCCCTTGACCTTGGGCATGATTGTCGGCAACCGCGGCTTTTTCCCTTCTCACCTCTGCGACAGCGGCCGCAAGACTATGCTTAAGGTGCTGGCCGAGGAAGGCATCAACGTTGATCGCCCTCACCCCTGAGGAGTCTCGCTACGGCAGCATCGAAAGTATCGAAGAGGCTCGCCGTTGCGCCGACCTGTTCCGCGCACATCGCGACGAGATCGACGGCGTGCTGATCACACTGCCCAACTTCGGCGACGAGCGCGCCATTGCCAACGCCATGCGCTGGTCCGAGCTGAATGTGCCCGTGCTGATCCACGCCTTCCCGGACGACGAGAAGAACATGACGATCAAGGATCGGCGTGACTCGTTCTGCGGCAAGATGTCGCACTGCAACAACCTCAAGCAGTACGGCATCAAGTACACACTGACAAAGTCGCATACGACGGACCCGGAGAGCGACGACTTCCGCGCCGATCTGGCGCGCTTTGGCGCCATCTGCCGCGTCGTGCGCGGCCTCAAATTCGCCCGCATTGGCGCCATCGGCGCGCGCCCGCAGGCCTTCAACACCGTGCGCTACAGCGAAAAGCTGCTGGAAAAGAGCGGCATCACGGTCGAAACGCTCGACCTGTCCGAAGTCTTTGGCCGCATCGACCGCCTGGCCGACGACGATGCCAGCGTGACGGCCAAGCTCGCAGCAGATCGAGGCTTACATCCAAACCAAGGGCGTTCCGGCCGAGTCGCTGCTCAAGATGGCCAAGTTCGGCGCCGTGATCGATGGCTGGATGCAGGAGATGAACCTGCAGGCCAGCGCCGTCCAGTGCTGGACCTCGCTGGAAGAGAACTTTGGCGTCGTACCCTGCACGGTCATGAGCATCATGAGCAACGGCCTCATGCCGGCGGCGTGCGAGACCGACATCGCCGGCACCGTCGCCATGATGGCACTGGCCTATGCCTCGGGCAAGCCCTCGGCCATTGTCGACTGGAACAACAACTACGGCGAAGACCGCGACAAGGCCGTGCTCTTCCACTGCTCCAACCTGCCCAAGGACGTTTTCGTCGATCAGCCCGGCAACTTCTTCAAGGCCGACGACATTCCCGGTCATGGACTACCAGGAGATCATCGCCGGCACGGTCGGCCGCGAGAACACCTACGGCACGGTGAACGGCCGCGTCAAGGACGATGCCTTCACCTACCTGCGCATCTCCACCGACGACGTCGGCGGCCGCATCGTCGCCTATGTCGGCGAGGGCAAGATGACCAACGACCCGCTCAAGACCTTTGGCGGCTATGGCGTCGCCGAAGTGCCCGAGCTGCAGAAGCTGCTGCACTTCATCTGCGAGAACGGCTTCGAGCACCACGTCTCGATGAACCTCTCGCAGACGGCCTCGGCGGTCCATGAGGCGCTGGAGAAGTATCTCGGCTGGGCCACCTACTTCCACGGGCGCGCATAAGTTTGAGCTGACATGCGCTCCATGTCCCGGGACCGGCGGACGCCTGCGATCGCAGCGGTCCCGCGGGACGTTGACGCGCGACAGTTGCAGGAGGTGAACCGATGCCCAACAAGAAGTATGTCATTGGGGTGGATTTTGGCACCGAGTCGGGGCGCGCCCTGCTGGTGGAGGTGGCGACCGGCGAGGAGATCGCCATCGGCCGTGCATGCCTATGCCAACGGCGTGATCGACGAAAAGCTGCCGGAGTCGGGCGTGCGTCTGGAGCCCGACTGGGCGCTGCAGGACCCGAACGACTACCTCGAAGTCCTCAAGCACGCCATCCCGGCCGTGCTCAAGCAGAGCGGCGTCGATCCCGCGTGACGTGATCGGCGTCGCCACCGACTTCACCGCGTGCACGATCCTGCCGGTCAAGGCAGACGGGACGCCGCTCTGCTTCCTGCCCGAGTATCGCAAACGCCCACACGCGTGGGTCAAGCTCTGGAAGCACCACGCAGCGCAGCCGGAAGCCAACATAGCTCAACGAGACGGCGCGGCGCCTGGGCTATGACTTTCTCGATCGCTACGGCGGCAAGATCAGCTCCGAGTGGCTGGTGCCCAAGACGATGCAGATCCTGGACGAGGACCCCGACATCTACTTTGCGGCCGACCGCTTGATTGAGGCCGCCGACTGGATCATCTGGCAGCTGACGGGAGTCGAGACGCGGAACCTCACCACGGCCGGCTACAAAGGGATGTGGTCGAAGCGCGAGGGCTTCCCGCCCAAGGAATTCTTCAAGGCGCTCGACCCGCGCCTGGAGAACTTCGTCGAGGAGAAGCTGTCACGCGACATCCAAGAACTTGGCCAGAAGGCAGGCGGGTTGACCGAGCAGGCGGCAGCGTGGACGGGCCTTAAGCCCGGCACGGCGGTGGCCATCGGCAATACGGACGCCCACGTCGCGGTGCCAGCGGCCGGCGTCGCCGAGCCGGGCCGCATGGTGATCATCATGGGCACCTCCAACTGCCACATGGTGGTGAGCCAGGACGAGCACATCGTGCCAGGCATGTGCGGCTACGTCGAGGACGGCATCATTCCCGGTCTTTTTGGCTACGAGGCCGGCCAGGCCTGCGTGGGCGATCACTTTGCCTGGTTCACCGAGAACTGCGTGCCGGCAGCATACGAAGAGGCAGCAAGGCAGCGCGGCATTTCGATCCACCAGCTGCTGGAGGAAAAGGCGGCGGCGCTCAACCCAGGCGAGAGCGGGCTGCTGGCGCTGGACTGGTGGAACGGCAACCGCAGCGTGCTGGTAGACGTCGACCTGACGGGCATGATCCTGGGCATGACGCTGGCGACCAGGCCGGAAGAGATCTACCGGGCGCTGATCGAGGCCACGGCCTACGGCACGCGCATGATCATCGAGACCTTTGAGGCGCACGGCGTGGCCGTGCACGAGATCGTCGCCACCGGCGGGCTGCCCGACCGCAACAAGCTGCTCATGCAGATCTACGCCGACGTGACCGGGCGCCCGCTCAAGATCGCCGGCACGCGCCAGGGCGGCGCCAAGGGTTCGGCGATGCATGCGGCCGTGGCGGCGGGGAAAGCGGCGGGCGGCTACGACGAGCATCGTCGAGGCGACCAAGGCGATGACCCGCCTGCGCGACGAGTGCTATACGCCGCAGCCCTCGGCGAAGGCAGTCTACGACCGGCTCTATGCCGAGTATCTCACGCTCCACGACTATTTTGGGCGCGGGGGAAACGATGTGATGAAGCGGCTGAAGGTGTTGAAGGCAACGGCGCGGGCGGGGCAGGCGTAGCAAAGCGGAAGTCCCCAGGCGCCCCAGACTCGTCACCTGGGCAAGTTTGGGACAAAGTGGTACAAAATGAAGGAGACTTGTCTCTTGTCGAGAGGCATGTAAGGAAAAAGAATTAGAGACTGTTCCCTTTTCTGCGTGATTTCGCGTATTACCACTGCCGATGACACGCGACACCGCTGCCCAATTGTGCATCGACGTTCGGCAATATCTCACGCCACTGCAATTGCAGCATCTGCAGTGGATTGCCGACTCCGACAGCTTCGGCTCAGTTGCCTATCAAGAACTGCAAATAGCGGGCACCCTTGCAGAGCAAGACGCCGTCGTGCTGTGTTTGCCGCCTGCATGGTTGAGCATGCCCTGGCACAAGCTGCGTGACGGGTATCAGTACATAGCACTTGAGCAGCCGTTAGCCCTCATATTGCGTGATTCTCCGCCACCGCAGCCACTTCAACAGGCGCCGATCCGCATCCTACTGACGACTTCCAGCAGCAGTGGATTGCAGCCGCCAGACGATCAGGTCGTATCTGAATTTGCCCGGCGCTACGACAAGCTGACCGCAAGATCGGGCGTAGCGGTTGTCGATCGGGCTGTCGAGCGCCAGGTATCCAAACGCAGGCTGCTGACGGCGCTTCGAAAGGCCTGCCAAAATGGCGAGCCGCCTCACATTTGGCACCACAGCGGCGATATACGTGTGGATGCCGACGGTCTGACTTTGCTGTTAGGAGATGATGAACTCAGCGCCAATTCGTTGCGAACACTGCTGGCTGAGCTATGTCAAGATGAGGCCTCTGGGCTCCGGCTGTTTCTGCTGCACACCAACGCATCAGCGCCAGACCTGCTGCCCGTACTAGCTGAGCTCCCCGTTCCGGCGGCAGTGTCCTTACAGAGGGGCGAAGCCGAAGGAACGCTTTTGCAGGGACTGTACCGGCGCCTGCTTGCTACCGACCTGGCGGAGGCCGTCTATCTTGCGCGCCTTGATAGGTATATTGAGGCACAGGATAGGCAGGATTGGGAGGGCCTCGGGCTAGTGACACACGCTCGGCCACTAAGCTTCGTCCCAGGGGACAAGCGGCAACCGTGGCTGAAGCCTCGCGTCCCCGGTCGCACCTCCCGTTTTCTATTCCTGCACGCCAACCCTTGGAACGCCGCACCACGTCCGTTGGCAATCGACAAAGAGCTAAAGGTCATCAAGCGTGCGCTGCGCGAGTGTCGTGACCAGTTACAAATTTTTGAGAGCGGGGCACTCGAACGGGTTGACCTAAGCCTAGCGCTGCTCGAATACCAGCCAGACCTACTACATTTTTCTGGGCACGCCATCGAAGATGGCGCCATTGTTTTGGTAGCCGCTGACGGCGAGTTCGTGCTTGTCGAGCCAGAGCGGATTGCTGACGTCGTAGCGCAGTTCGTCACCATTCGCTGCATTGTTCTGAATGCCTGCTACGGCACCCGCCTGGCCGAGTTGCTGAAAGATCGCGGGATGGTAGTCGTCAGTATGGATGGAACGATCCTGGACGACACGTCGATTCATTTTGCACGCAGCTTCTACCAGGCACTCGCCCATGGTATGACCTTGGCGAAGGCCTACGACGTGGCAAAGGCAGAAATTGGTCTAGTTGGTGCAGAAGACGAGGCAGCACGCCTGGAGATCAGCGACTACGAAGCTGCTCGTTCCATCTGGTTCTTTGCGCAGGAGTATCCTAACAGCTAACTACATCCCTATTGCTCGGCGAGAAACCCCTATGGCTGACCAGTCCAGCACGCCGCCCGAAGACAATGCTGCTCCTCCCGAACCGGCAACACAGCTACCGGCAGCTGCTGTTGCGGTTGGCAACAATGCGGGATCGGAGGGTACGCCAAGTGCCAGTCCTGGCGCCAACGCCGGCTTGGATAAGAACAAGGACCTTGACCAGGACCTTGCCGCCCGCGCTGCCGCTTTGCGCAGCCAACGGGACAAAGAACTCGGACTCGAAGCCGGAGGCCCACGAGAAGACGCCCCCGCAAAGAACAAAGTCGAGACCAAGGAAGAACGGTTCAGGGCGTTTGAGCGGCGGCGAATCAGCCTGTGCCGAGTCCAGGGCAGCGAGCTTGCGCGCGTCCGCAATACGTTCGTCGCACCGACAGGTTATGTCGAGTTTATCGACAAGGTATTCGTAAGCGGCTGCGAGCCAAGACAACTGCTGAGCTCGGATCAGCGGATCTGGCTGATCGCCGGACGGCGTCGCAGCGGGCTCTCAGCGACCGCCATCCGCCTTGCCATCGAGTTGATGGAGATGGAGATAGATCAGGCTGTGGCGGCCTGGTACTACGAAGACAGTGACCTTTCGCTGCAGGATGTCGTGGCCGAAACAAGTCTGCCAGAAAACAGCGTATTAATTTTCGATGATGTTTTCCAGCACGGCCGTATGCGCGCAGAATCGCTGCTCCGCTACGAAGCAAGTGTCAACGCCGAACTGCGCAGGCGCAAGCTGTGGTTAATTTTCACACTCCCTGAACCCAGCGAAGAGTTAGCGAGCAATAAGCTCATCGGCGCCTTCCCCTGCTTGCTTACCGGGCAGCCGCATATACCCGCGGTCTTCATCCGCCTGGTCGAAGCCGAATATCCCGAAGCACATTTTCCCGAATGGCATGGCAGGCTCAAACAGCTTCTGTGCGAACACCAGGCTGCGTTTGCGGAGCCGACTACGGCTGCCGACGTTGATTACTGGTTTCGCCTGCACAGAGACAATCCTGTCGAACTGGCGCGCTGGATCGCGACTCGCGGCTATGAGCAGGTCACGGGTGTGCAGGATTGGTTCGATCGTCTGCCAAACCTCAACTACAAGCTCTATGCGCTGCTGGTCGCGCTGCTGCGTGGCCCCAACGCCCGCCTGGTCGATGACCTATATCAGAGGGCGGTCGTACGCTTGCGGGAGGACGGGATGGGTGGTCCCGAGCTGTTCATCGACCCACGGAGCATCAGCACGCAAACGCTCGACGTTGCCCTCCGCCTGCGACGGCGCTCCGGCTACGTCGACTTCGCAGATGGCCGGTATGCCGGCGAAGCCAAGCATCAGATCGGCAACTATTCGAAGCTGCTGATGCCCATTGTCGAAGACTTGCTTACCATCATGCAGATGTTGGGTGCAGCATATCGTTCAGAACGCCGGCGGCAGAAGATGCTCGGCCGCGTTTCAGACCGCGATCCGGCCGGCCATACGACTCAGTTACGCGAACAGGTAAAGGAACGGATAGGCGAGCTGCTGAACGCGCGGGAGCTGGTGGCATCTGCACTGGTGCAGATCTCCCTGCCAGATCTCGAACAGCTGCGCGAATACCTGGATGCCTTTGCGCGTGACGACGAACTGTATGTGGTCATGGCAGCTAGAGATGTGCTGGCCTACTTAGTGCAGCACACAGAGCACTGTGGGTACGTCTTGGAGATCCTTGAGGAATGGTCCCAAAGCAAGGATTTCGTGTTGATGTGGGCCTGCGCTGCTGCCATTTCGCGCGTCTACACACCGATTGCCGAGCAGGCTGACCTTGCAGCCGATGTGCAACCTGGCTCTGCCTTAGCCACCTCGTCGCAGCCAATGGATGCCAAAGAGTCGCTGGCGAAACTGCGCGGTCAGCTGACGCGGCTGGCCGCAAGCTGTGGTCCTGATGTCGACTGGCGCGACGAGCTCCGCTTAGCAGTGGTCAATGCCATGGCCTATATCGCAGTGCGGCAGCCGGGGCAGATGGCAGATCTGGCCGAGCAGTGGCTGAAGGGGAACAGGCGTGGACATCCTGTGTGGCAGGCAGGGCGGCTGGCGCTGAATAGGCTGTTTGTGTCCGTCAATACGCCTATGCCTGGGGTCCTGGAGCAGCGTGCTGTTCCGCTGCTGCGCCTGCTGCCCGCCGCGTTCCAGGCACGCGGTCGCTTTGCCGCCGACGGCCAAGCGACCGCTGACCAGCACCAGAACCACAACCTGGTGAAGCTGCGCGCAAGCGATCCGCTGCGGACTGCGCTGTTTGCCGTTTTTGGATGGGCGTCATATCGCACAGCAGTCGGATGGCAGCGCCGAGTTACCCGACCAAGGTGACCCCGTGTCTGAGCCGGCCTTGAGTCACGCGGCTGAATGGGAGAAACTCGTTCTGCCCAAGCTGCTCTCAACTCTTGCCGAGGTGACGCAGCGACAGCGAGCCGCGATCCGTAAGGTCTTGTTGGAGATCTGCTTGCGGCCAGAGTATGCACAGAGCCGGCACATCCATCGCCTGGTGATGCTGTTGGTTTCACGCTCGCTCGTATTGGACGGAACCGTCACTGACTTGTCGCAAACTGAGCGCGCTGGGGTCTTTATTGTAGATCCTGCCTGCACCTCCGCACAGCGGCGGTCTCTGTTCTGCTCGCTCCAGGAGCTGGCAGCACTTGCCCCGCTGCAAGTCATGCGGTTGGGCGATGCACGTTGGCGCTGCATGCTTGGCACAGCAGGGGGTAGCGCCAGATCACCTGAGGGCCAAAGCATCGGTGCAGTTATTCAGGCCATGGATCCTGGCCCAGCACAGCCACAGCCGTCCCCCACTGCTCATGCCGCTGCTGCAGCCCTGCGTCTCCACGCCGCAGCTGCCAGTGGCACCCGACCAGACTCCATACTTGGCCATCTACACCACAACGCATCCACCCGACATTGCGGATCTGGCGGCCGACCTTTCGGTGCCCCCAGCCCCCAGGCTACTTCCGGACAATCCCTTCGTTCGCACTCAGCCGAGTCGCCACCGCGCCTGCGCCGGATAGCTGGCCCTGGTCCGGCAAGGTGTACTTGCTCGGCACCGACGATGGGGCGCTCCCTGAGCTGCTTAGGGAGAGGATCACCGTGCTGGCTGCAGACGCCGACGGTGCCTTTCTGCTCACCTGCAAGCGCCAACTGGCCAAGTTCTTGCATGAGGCTGTCGAACCCTCGCGCATGTGGGATGAGCTGGAGGAGCGCGGGCTGCCGGCTGCGCGTAGTGGGCCAGCGCTCCAAACCATGCTGACTGACTTGCTACCGCAAATAAACGCCAATCAGCCGGAACATCCCCGGGGCGACGCCGCCGTGACGCTGGCCTGGTCTGTCCTGGCACTGGCGCGCACGGATTGCGAGCAGGCCGTGACGCTCGTCGAAGCGATGCTGCGGTCCGAACTCACCGGCGACGCGGGACTTATGCAGCGACGCCTGGGAGCTGCTTTCGTGCGCATGTTATTCAACTTCCATGCGGCCACGCCGGCGGCATTATCCGTGCAGCAGCACGCTCCGCTTCTACGGCTGATGGCGGCCTTTTCCGATGCAGCAGTTGACGCCAGCGACGTCATCCCCGTTTGGGAAGTACTGCTTAAATGGGCTGCGATCCCCGGATGGTGGCCGCTTTTCTGCGGCGAACAGCACCAGGACGATCGTGCGTGGCGGGAGAGCAAATTGTGTCCAATGGCAGCCGGTCTCAAGCAGTCTAACGCGGAATCCCTGCTGCAATGGCTGGAAAAATACGACAGCGCCGAGGAGCATCCGCGTACGCGTGACCTGGCACTCGAGCTGGGCAGGTGCCTGCGGCGCATCGTCGCCGGCGCTGCGCCCATTGCATCAGGCGAGCATGGATACGGCCTGGTTGTTTTCGCCGGCGTCGACAAGGAGCTAATGCGCAAGAGCTGCGCCTTTGCGCGCTGGTATGCGGCAGCCCGCCGTCCTGAGGGCGTGCCGGAGCAGGTAATGCTGGTATTTCACCACCTGGGCAGCGAAAAGATTGTCGGCACGGTACAGAACTCCGCTGAGGCGAGCACCATTGACCTGCACGCCGGCCGCCGCCGCATGCATCTGTTGGGTCCTGTTCTGGAGCGTTACACCGCCGCACAGGTCACTTTTATTGCGCTCTTTAATGATGAGGTGATTTTGGACTATGACGATTGGACCGAACTGAAAGATTGGGCAGACCGACTAACCGCGGGCCAGGCGCTCCTCGCGCAAATGGCCGGCACCATTCCACCGAGGGTCACACCATGAGAAGAATTGATTGCCCCTATTGTATTACGCCGCAAACCTTTTGTCGCAGCGACATCTGCGAAGCTTGCAACCAGCGCGTGCCGCATCAGTATATCGAGATTGCGCGTGCGAGGGACCCCATCTGGATCGTGGCATATGGTCCATCACAGCACGGCAAGAGCAGCCTGCTCAGCAGTATGACCTTTCTCGTGGAGCACTCTAGGCATGCTCGCCCCACACACATTCCACACCTACCTGGACGACAGCACCATTACGCGCATCGCGGCGATCCAGCATCGACAGCGCACCGGCGCGGAACGTATACCTGCCACTCCGCTCGTCGACAAGCCGGAGCCCTTGCTGATTGCGCTGCGCAACTTCCCCAAAGACAAAGATTCTCAGGTCCTTGTGATCTACGATCTCGGCGGCGAACTTGTGGATACCATCACGCAGCGGCTCATGGTGGACCGCAAGCAGCTGCCCATGTACACCAAGGCGCTCGGCAGGGCCAAGACCGTCTGGTTCATCGTCAGCCTGTACGACATCCAAAAGGACATGGTCAGTACCGGTAAGTCGATCAATAACCTGTTCTTTGGCTATGAGCAGACGATGGAGCACCTTGGTGTGCCACTTGACGGTCACAACATTCTGGTCACCTATACCAAGGCCGACAAGCTCTTGTCGCTCGATACCACCAATTTGCTTACCTTGCCGGACCCTATCACGAGTACTTGCGCGAGGATCGCTACTATGACCTGGGCAACATCGGGGCCGCACGACCGCCACTCCTGGACGCCGACACGTATGCCAAAGAGATGGAACGGATATCCGCAGGAACTGCACGATTTCACTCGTGACTACGTGCCCGAAGGGCAGGCTCTCGTGTCCATGGCCGACGGGAACCGCGTCGGTATACGGTTTACCATGAATTCCGCACTGGGCAGTGACAGCGGCGCCCACAATACAACGGGGACACAGATCAGGCGCTTCCGGGTCTTGGATACCTTGATGTGGGCTCTGCAGCTCAACGACACAGTAAACCATACCGCTTCAGCCGCCCTCATCTTGCCGGCGCAGACGAAAAAGGGCAGCAGCATCCCGGACCTTGCCACAGCCGCTGCCGATGTCCTGCACACCAACAATATTCATGCTGACACCTATCATGTGGGGGAAACACGCCCAAGTTCTGCCGCCGATGGTGCTTCTGGCGAGAAGCAGCGTGCGGGCCGTGTACCCCTGTTGGGGCCCATCTTGGACCGCTTACCGGCCGACAGCATTGTGATTGTTCTGGCCGACGAGGTCCTGCCGCTGGACCTGGATGACTTCTTTGTCACCGCTTGGGACAGCCGCCTGCTGCTGCTTGGGACAGACAAAGCTGTCATGAATGCTCGTGCAAGTTGGAAAGCCCACGTGCTTTCCGGCGACGACGTGGACGCGTCTATGGAAAGCTTTTTGCAGTATCACCAGGGCCAAGGGGTGAAACTAACGCCATGAACCCTGCCGCCGTCACTATCACAACGGACGAACGAACCGGCTTCCCCATGCTGGCGCTGGAAGGCCTGCCCTTCCGGGTCAGTTGGCTGCCGCTTACATGGGTCCAGTTGGAATACTTCCTCAGTGAGACGGCAAACCATGCATTTGATGCCTCTTGGTATCAAGCGCTTGTCGCCCGCACGCAGCGCGGCTCGCCCGCCGGTCTTGCGGCAGACAGCGTCCACACCTTGTTCGTCCGCACACTGCGCCTCCAGGAGATCCGCATGATCTGTCGTTGGTGGGAGGTTACCCATTGGTATGTGCCCACAAGAGAAGAATGGATGGCGCTGCAGGATGTCGCCTGTTCTGTTCCAGCTGTACCGCTTGCGCAACTTGCGGCGGCGGAACGGGGCCTGAACCCGCGTGCACTCCGCATGTTACAGGTGCTTGGCGAAGTGTCGGGAGGGCACGCAGGGGAAAGCCGCCATCGCTGGCAGACCAAATGCTGCTATGCCACGGCGTGCATGAGCTTGTGCTGCTGGACAAGATGTCGGACTGTGTCGCAGCGATCGGCAGCCCAGCGCGCAGCCTTGAACCCTTTGCCACCGACTCACTCGTGTACCTGGCCGAACAGGAGTATGGAAGCGGGCCCCCGATTGGGGTACGACTATTTGCCGAACCACGCTAAAGCTTAGCCCGGGAGAATAGACAATGACGCTACAATTCGCAGTCCAGTTAGATCCCACTGGCTTTCCCATGATCAAGATCCCGACGCTCGATCTGGCGATTGCCTGGCTGCCGGTGACCAAGATCCAGTTTGAGCGTTTCATGTGCGATACCAGGCGGGATGATGAAACCTGGTATCGCGACATCCTCAACACCTACACACCGCGTGTCTCACCCGGCACCATGACGACCGGTAACTACTGGAATATCTTTATGACCGGCATCCTCCCGGAAGAGGCGGAGCGCTTTGCGCGCTGGCTGGGCAATGAATATAGGCTGCCGACTGCCCAGGAGTGGAAGGCAGCCTTGGATATCCTGGCAGCCACGCCGGCCAATCCAAGCCTTATTCGGGACATCATTGGCCAGGCAGGTATCAACGAACGGGGTGTCGTGATCTCTCGCCGTCTTGAAGCGATTACAGCGGGCGATGCCAACCAGCTGGTGGGCACAGCGGGGCGCAGACTGTGTGACCAAATGCTTATGCGTCTTGGCCTGCTTGAGTATGTCTACGAAGACGATCAGATGTGCACGTTCGCCGGCTGGGGTCAGCCCAACCGGCGCTTCATCGGCGGCGTGACTAACCCCATACGTGAGGACAAGCCCCAGGTACTGCTGAACCGGACTGAAGGCGCCCGGCTGAAACACTTCGGATTTCGCCTGGTGCGGAGCGGAAGCTGATGCGCACAATTCCCCTTCACCATCTGATCTATACGCGGGTGGAGCCGGCATTTTCGCCAAGGCGTCGCAACGGCTTTCAAACAGTGTTATGCTCGCCGGCTATCCAGCAAGACGCTGCCCAGATCGAAGCGCGGGTGCAGTGTTTCGTCCCCGATACCTCGCAAGGCAGCAATCGCCCCCGTCGAGCACCAGTTCTTTTGGACCGGCTCGGGTAAGGCCGTGCTCGTACGCATTTCCCCCATCGAACCCGATATGGTTGTAATCGACGCCGCCCGCCGCCCCGGCCAGTTTATCGCCCATGCTCTCGTCGTCGACAAAGCTGAATTCGACGAAATCGGCAACGACCCGTTTGCAATTTTCGAGGCAGCCGAACTAGCCGACATCTTTGCCGGGGGCGTCGAGACATTGGTGACCTATCTTCGCCGCCACCCGCCGCCTGCGGAGCTGCGGGTCAAGCGCCGAACGCGCCTCCACGAGCAGCTGCCCACGTCCTGGGTAGGTGATACTCTGGAGTGGCTGGGCAGGATCGGCACTCTCGGCCCGAGCCTTTACGGCCCATAAGCGAACGCTGCTCTTGCTTAGCCGGGATTCGAGCCGCATCTACTCAGTGCTTAGCACGGCTCACTACTTGCTGCCCAAAGAACACCGTGCGGCTTGTACTTTCCATACGGCCGTCGACGGCTGTGTTCCGGAACCTGGTGCTTATTGGGCGGTCGGCGCGCGCAGGCGTGTCAACAACACCGCGTTCACAATGTTGGACGCAGACGCCCAAGATGTCGCCGCCAGGTTACAGGAGATCAGCCCAAAAGCATCACCCTGCTCGGCGCAGTTGCGGCAAAAGCAAAAAGGCTGCGGCGAGTTCTCGGCGGGGATGCTTAGAAGCACGCCAGTGCGCGCGGCTGCCGGTGTTAAGGCAGCAGCACGCTGTTTCCCAGTGAGCCGTGCTGGGAACAGGCGCAGCCGGCCCTCCGAGAGGGCCAGTACGATCTCGAGCGCGAACTTGCATTCAGAGAGGAGTAATGGACCATGTTCGGAGTGTTAGGACGGCATGACCAGGTACAATGCCCGCGCTGCCTGCGAGCCCTGAGGCCTGATACGGAGCACCCCAAGGACACCACCTGCACCGAGTGCAATTTCGTCATTCCGAGCGACTACGTGACCAACGCCGCCACGGCGCGCCCCCTCTTCCTGGAGCTGTTTGGCTGGCCCCAGGTAGGCAAGACAACTTACCTCGACGTACTGCGGCTTCATCTCTACTACATCAGCAATGTCTGGTCCCGCTGTTCGGCGGAGCCTGTCACCGAGCTTGACTATGAACATCAGCGCATCTTGCTCCAGGAGCGCCTCGCAGGTCTGGCGCCGGCTGCCACGAAGACGAAGCCCCGGAATCAGAACGATGTCTACATCATGAAGCTCAACCACATGGAGCGCTGGGACAGCCGCTTTCTGGTTATCATGGATCATGGCGGCGAAATGTTCGAGGAGTTTCGTATTCCGGGTGACGAAATTCCCTTTCTCACCCAAACGCCAACGGCTCTATCCTGATGATCAGCCTAACAGAGCTCGCCAAGCACGGGCATCGCTTTGACAACCCTGTCCAGCTCTATATTCGAGCCCTGCAAGGCTCCGGCGTCGACTTCGCCAAGGACCACCGTCAAGTTGTCGTCGTGCTAGCCAAAGCGGACCTCATCACCGATCTGCCGCCCGATCTCAGCGCCTACCTGCAGAGCGACCACCTGGGCTTGATTCTACCTCCTGCAAACGCGCACTTTCCCCTAGAAGGCGCTCGCCTGGCCGAATATGTAGAGCGCATGGCAAGAGTCAGCCTGGCAACTGAGCGGTGGCTCGAAGAGCACGTGGAAGGAGGGCGCAGCGGGATCCTGATGCTGCGAGAACGTGACATCGAAACGCGCTTTGCCTTGGTATCCTCGACGGGGCGGGATCTGCTTCCAGGCGTCAGCCCGGTTTCGCTTGCCCCGCGCCGCGTGCTGGATCCTTTCTTCTGGGCATTGGAACTGCAAAAAGGAGGGCAACCATGAACTGTGCGGTGTTGATTCGTCAGGATTCAGCTAGGACTCACTGGGCGCTTACCGAGTCGCCGTTCGCGCTGGGACCCAAGGGCGCAGACGATCTATCTCTGGCAGACCATCCGGATCACCCACAACATCGCAGAGTTGTGCCATAACTCCCGCGGCGACTTCTTGCTCCACGTGCTCGATGGCGCCGGAGGTGGCCAAGTCCGGTCAACGGACAACCGATTGGCAGATGGCACGTGCTCCAGAGCGGGGACATGATTGAAATCGGCAGTGACAGAACTCAGGTTCGAAGCAGAACTGCTCAAAGACGTGAACTTGACCAACGGCCGGCTGGGCTGCGAATACTGTTTTGAAACCCTTGATCCTAACGACGCTGACCCGAACCTGCGCACAACCGTCGTCGTCAACAGCAGGCCGTACCACGAAGTGTGCTGGAGGATGTCGCCGGAATACAATCTGCCGGCGTATCCGCTGAAGCTCAAGGCGCCGCCGCCCTGTGCGTCGATGTGCAGATCCCGCTGGCAACATCGCATGCATCAGTCGCAGACACCGTTATGACATGCCTTGGGGCATTTCAGCGACCACGCTGCAGCTTGATGCTGCCAACGCGAATTTCAGTTGATCAACAATGGCACCACGGACTTGGAGCTTGATCGGCGTGTGATGCCGCCCTTGGGCATCTATAGACTATGGTGAACGCTATCGGCACAGATGCCTGTAAACGCGTGCGGCCTGACGACTCCACGTCGGTCACCATCTACCCGTACTTTATCCAGCCGCCACGCCAAACATACTTATCTGCCGCTTGGTAAATCCCAGGGGATCAATATTGTCAGCAGCGGGAAGCAGGGGGTATGGGCAGTCATACTTATCTGCCTTTATCTTGTGTACCTATCCTACGTCTCAGGAGTATGGAATTTGCGGGCCTGGTACATTGACCCTGCAAACTTCGGCCATATCAGCGCCTTGACGATCCTTCTGCCGTTCGTGTCCCTCCTCCTGCTGTTCTCCGCGGTCTTTTGTCTCTCACCGGCGAAGACGACCTGGCAAGATATACAGCTTGCTGGACGCACTCGAGCACGTGGCGATTTTTCCGGCTAAGTGGGTTGGCATGGCCAAAGACGGTATTCTTGGCCCGCTTGAGGAAAACTGGTTGCGCAATTCCAAGCACGATCTGGAAATGGATGTTTGGCTGGATTCTGGCGCTCTATGCAGGTATCGCCGCGGCACTGGTCGTAGTTCTACTTCTGCTGTTTCTGGCAGTCGGCATACCGATCGTGACCGATGTCGCAACCGCCATTGCCACGATCGTGCCGCTCATCTTCCTGTATCGGTTTGGCCGGCAGTACGGATGCGATCCGCTGCGCCGGCTCTGGAATTGGGTAGTTCAATAAAGGGATGCTCTTGACGTAACGATAGGAGTACATCAAGGGCATCCGTGTTTTTGTGGGCAAGGCACGGTGCGGGCGCAAAGATCACTATTGACAAACGAACAAAATTCGTCTAAATTCATAGCTAATTCCTAATTGTTCGATTCCTGTTCATCCAATTTGTTCGATCTTGTTCGATAGGCACGGACTGACTGCCGTGCCTGAAAGCTGACATGGGCGCCCTAACCGACGAGCTGCCGTCACGGCGTGCGACGATTCGCGACGTGGCCGCTGAAGCCAATGTCTCGATTGCCACCGTCTCCCTGTATCTGCAGGGCGGCAAGGGCGTGGCGGGCAACACCGGTGAACGCATTGCGGAAGCCATTAGGAAACTGGACTACGTGCCACGACCACGCGCCGCCAACGGGCGAGCCACGACGAGCCGGAAGGGCAATTTTATCGCCCTGCTGATGGAAGAGATGTCGTTTATGGCGTTCCCGGAAGCTATCTACGGGGCCGTCATCCGTGCCATCGAACTGGAAGCGCGGCGCCATGAAATCGGCCTGCTGCTGGCAACCATCGAGGAAAACCGCATCCCCCAGTCGGTGCGTGACAACCAGGTGGAGGGCGTCATCATCCTGGGGGGCTCACCTACCAACGATGCCCTGGCGGTCGAATTGGCTGCGCGCCAGGTGCCACTTGTGCTGGTGGACACCTATAACGCCAACCTGCCGGTGGATTCGATCGTGCCCGACAACGAATGGGGTGGCTACAATGCCTTCAAACACCTGGTGGAGTTGGGGCATCGGCAGATCGCCATCATCGAAGGGCCGCCCAAGTACAAGACGCTGACCGACCGGCGCTGGGGCGCACTGCGCGCAGCTGAGGAACTCGGCGTGCCGATCCCGCCGTTCTACCGCCACCCGTCCATATCCTCAGGCTATCCTAAAAAGGGATATCGCGAGATGAAGCAGCTGCTGGCGCTGCCGCAGCCGCCGACGGCCGTGTTTGCCGTCAGCGACCGTGCTGCCCTGGGTGCAATCGACGCCATCAAGGAAGCGGGCTTGCGTGTGCCCGAAGACATTTCAATCATCGGGTTTGACGACCTGGCCAATGCCGAATATGCCGTTCCTCCCCTGACGACCGTTCACTACGCCCGCGAAGAAATGGGCACCTTTGCGTTACAATTGCTATTGGCTAGAATCGCCAATAAGTCACAAGCGCCCACCCGTACCTGTGTCCTGACGGAATTGGTAGTGCGCGCGTCGACGGCTCCCTGCCTGGGCTAGCATGCTGGCCAGGAACCACTGTACGCGTTTCATTCTAGCAACCCAAAGCAGTATCACAGCAGGACCTGAGCAATATCAGGCAATCACAGCAGGACCTTTACACGAGTTGTTCCAGAGAGGAGAAGAGGAATGTCGCACCAAACCCCATCGCAAGAGTCTTTGGGCAAGCGCCAGATCAGCCGCCGTGACATGCTGCGGCTGTCGGCAATGACCGCAGCAGGAGCAGTTCTCGTCGCCTGCGCGCCGGCGGCCCCGGCGGCGCCCGGGCAGGCAGCGCAAGGCGAGGCGAGGCCGCACCGGCCGCAAGCAAGGTAAAGATCGTCGCGACGACGCAGATGCCGATCACCCAGTGGGATCCGGCCGTCGCACGGGCGAAGGAACAGCTGCCCAACATCGACCTCAACCTGACGATGACAGACATCAGCCAGGGCGGGTGGGCAGGCTATTCGGATAACATTGTCACCCTGATTGCCGGCGGCGAGCAGTTGGACGTCATCATGATCGCCATCGAAGGTCTGGGCTTGCTCACGGGCAAGAAGATCCTGGCGCCGCTAGACGACTTCCTGGCTTCCGACACGGCCGCCAAGGAACTGCTGGAGAAGGACGTGCATCCGACCCTGCGCACGATGCTGCAGGTGGACGGCAAGCAGATGGAGTATCCCTTCTCCTGGAACAACATGGTGACCTACTACAACACCAAGATCTTCGAGGACAAGGGCGTGGAGGCCGCCGGCCCGGATTGGACGTGGGATCAGTTCCTGGACGCGTGCGACCAAGATTGCCGATGTCAAGGGCGGCGCGGACGACCTGTTCGCCTATTCCTTCTGGGGCAGCAGCGCGTTTGGCATGAGTGCCTGGTACTTCAACAACGACACCTCGGCGCTGACTCCGGACTGGAAGGACTCGAACCTCAAGGATCCCAAGGTAGCGGAGACGCTGCAGTACCTGGCCGACCTGATCCTGAAGCACAAGGTTTCGCCCAATCCGCAGGGCTGGGATGAGGGTGCACAGTTCACCGCCGGGCACCTGGCGATGCGCACGTGCGGCCGCTGGTGCATTGCCGGCTTGCAGAACGAAGACTTCACCACCTACGACCTCCAGTACCAGCCGCACAAGTCCGGCCCGCTGAAGACCGTAGCCGGCACGGATGGCTGGGGTGTCTCCACCTCGACCAAGACGGCACCGGAAGCGTGGGAAGTCGTCAAGTTCCTGTCGAACAAGCGACGCAGCCGTCGACATGGTCAAGAGCGGCGGCAACATCCCGGCGCTGCGCTCGGTGGCCGAGATGCCTGTGTTCACGGAGTTTGGCCCGGCGAACACGAAGATCTTCTACGAGTCGCTGGATGTGGCGCAGACGGTGCCTTCGCCGCAAAACTTTAACGTCATCGACCCGATCCTCAACCGCCACTACCAGACGATCTGGAACGGCGAGAAGACGGTCGAGGAAGCGCTGGCTGCGGCCGCACGTCGAGCTGCAGGCGGAGATGGACAAGCTGAAGCAAGGGTGATCGGTTGACGCGCAATGTCCCCGGGACGTGGCACGTCCCGGGGACATGCGGACCGGCAATGTCCCGGGGACCTACGAGTCCCCGGGACATGTAGGCACAGTAACACCAAGGGAGGTCGCACTTGAGTACGACAGCGACGAACTATACGCCGGCGGGGCAGGCGAAGCGGTCGGGGAGACGTGGGCGCAGCAACCGGACGCAGGAGATGCTGGCCGGGTACGGCTTTGTGCTGCCGGCCTTTGTGGCCCTGCTGCTGTTCTTGATTGTTGCCCATCCTGGCGGCACTGGTGCTCGTCTTTATGAACTATGACGTGCTGAGCCCGCCGACGTTTGCCGGCCTGGACAATATCACGCGCCTGTTTAGCGACCAACGCATGGTCCAGACCTACTGGAACACGTTCCGGTTTGTGCTTCTTTGCCACGCTGTTTAACAACGTGCTGGGCCTGCTGTTGGCGATGGCGGTCAACCGCGCCATGCACCCGGTGTTCAAGTACGTGTTTCGCACCGCGATCTTCTTTCCGGTGCTGACGACGGCCGCCTCACTGGCGCTGGTCTTTAACTTCCTGCTGACACAGGACCGCGGCGTGGTAAACTACCTGCTGCAGCAGGTGGGGCTGCAGCCGATCCCGTGGCTGAGCAGTTCAAGCTGGGCGATGGTGTCGGTCATCATGTTTGACGTCTGGCGCGCCTGCGGCTACCTGATGGTGATCTACCTGGCGGGGCTGCAAGGCATTCCCGACGTGCTGTACGAGGCGGCGCAGATCGACGGGGCCAACCAGTGGCAGAGCATGCGCTACATCACGCTGCCGCTGATCACGCCGACGGCGTTCTTCTGCGTCATCATCTCCTTGATCGGCGCATCGCAGGTGTTTGACAACGTGTGGGTGTTGACGGGCGGCGGCCCAGGCGATGCCACGCGGCTGATCGTGCTGTACATCTACGAAGTAGGGTTTAAACGGTACGAGATGGGGTATGCGGCGGCGCTTTCGCTGACGCTGTTCTTGGTGTTGATCGTGCTGACCATCGTCCAGTTCCGCGTGTCACGGCGGTGGGTGCATTACGATTAGGAGTGGCAGGAGTACAGTATGGCAACCTGACTGAATCAACGACGAGTGCACAAATCGCAGCAGGTGCAGAAACGGACGCGCATGCGCCATTCGCCCTCTGGTTTTACCTGGGCGAGATCGTGGTCTGGACGTTTCTGATCGTGATGGCGATCATCGAATTTGCCCCGATCAGCTGGATCTTTGCGACCTCGCTGCGCAACCCGGCCGATTCGTTTAACCTGCCGCCGAGACTTCTGGCCAACGGCGTTTAACTGGCAGAACTATGTGGCAGTCGTCAACTCGCCCAAGATCAATTTCCTGGGCTTCTTTTGGAACAGCCTCAAGATTGCATTGATCGTCACGGCGGCACAGCTGATCACCTGCTCGATGGCCGGATTTTCGTTTGCGCGGCTGCGCTATCCGGGCCGAGATTTTCTCTTCTTTCTGTTTCTCTCGTCGTTGATGGTGCCGGCCACTGTCATCATGATCCCCACCTTTATTCTGATCAAGTCGCTGGGGCTCATCGACACGCACTGGTCGCTGATCCTGCCCGCCATCACAAGCGCATTTGGCGTCTTCCTGATGCGGCAGGCGTTTATGACGCTGCCGGGCGAGCTGATGGACGCAGCCAAGATCGACGGCGCCTCCTATTTCCGCATGTACTGGCAGGTGTTGATGCCGCTGGTGGGGCCGGCGCTGTCGGCACTGGGCATCTTCACGTTTCTGGCCTCGTGGAACAACTTTATCGGGCCGCTGCTGTTCCTGCGCACGTGGGACAACTACACGTTTCCCATTGCGATCGTCATGCTCAACGACTACATGGGCACCGGCAACCGCTCGCAGGTGCTGGCAGGGGTGATGATCTCGATCTTCCCCGTGCTGCTGTTCTTCCTGTTTGCGCAGCGGTTTGTCATCCGGGGCATTGCCGTGACGGGGTTGAAGGGTTGAGCCGGTTCGTGGCGCAGCCCGACAAGGGGGAGCCGGAGATCAGCACCCAGGAATTCCTGGTGCAGACGGCGACGGCCACATGGGACAACCTGCCGCAGATCATGGTGGGTGCGCTGTGGCTCAACGCCTGCCTGGCGCCGGCGCTGGTGCTGGCGTTTCTGGGGTTGGGCATGCCGGCGGCTATTGCGGGCGTGCTGCTGGCCGCGCCGGGATGGGTGGCGCTGCAGCGCTACCAGATGGGGCTGGTAGCGGGGAAGGCCGTGCCGCTGGCCACGCTGCTGACGGCGTTTCGCCACTTCTGGACGCGGAGCTGTGCGGTTGGGGGTGCTGGGCATCTTTCTGCCGGTGGTCACCTGGCTGGCGGGGGTACTGCTGACGCCGAGCGGGCTGGCGGTGCCCTTCCTGACGGCTCGGGCTGCTGGCAAGCTTTCTGGTGGGCAGCGTGCTCGTGCTGTATGCGGTGCCGCTGCTGGTGGCATATGACCAGGAGCTGCCGGCGGTGCTGCGCAACAGTGTGATCTTACCGGGACGGCATATCAACAACACGGTGGGCATGGTGGCCTTGGCCGTGCTGTGCATCTTAGCAACGATCTACGTGAGTTCGGGGTTGATGTTCGTGCTGCCGGCGCTGTACGGCATGTTTGCGGCCAACAACTGCCGGCTTGCCATCGCACAAGAGGAAGCGGCATGACGAAACTGATCCTGGTGGGCGGCTTTTTGGGGGCAGGCAAGACGACGCTGCTGCTGGCAGCGGGCAAGGAGCTGCGGGCGCGCGGGCTGCGCGTGGGGCTGGTCACCAACGATCAGAGCGACCAGCTGGTGGACACCGCGCTGGCCACGCAGGCGCGGCTGCCGGTGGTCGAAGTGGCGGGCGGGTGCTTCTGCTGCCGGCTGCCCGACCTGCTGAGTTCGCTCGACAAGCTGCAGCGAACGGTCGCAGCCGGACGTGATCCTGGCCGAGCCCGTGGGGAGCTGCGCGGATATCATGGCGACGGTGATGCGCCCGCTGGCGGCGCGGCCGGACTTGAACTTTGACATTGCGCCGTTTACGGTGCTGGTCGACCCGCTGCGGCTGGCCCAGCCCGACCAGGGGGCGGCGGACTATGTGTACCGCAAGCAGTTGGAGGAAGCCGAGCTGATCGGCGTAACCAAGCTGGATGCGGTCGACCCACGGCTGGGAGATGCGACGCTGCACCGGCTGCGGCAGCGGTTTGGCCCGAGCCGGGTGCTGCCGCTGGCGGCGGCGAGCGGGCAGGGGGTTGCGCCGTGGCTGGACAAGGTGCTGGCGGCGAAGAGCGAGCTGGCGCTGCGGCTGGACATCGACTACGCGATCTATGCGGCGGCGGAGGCGGCGCTGGGCTGGCTGAACGCCCGCGGGCGTCGTGGAGGCGGATGTGCCGTTCTCGCCGCAGAACTGGCTGGCCTACCTGCTGCGGATGCTGGATGCGGCGCTGCGGGCGCAGCGCGCGGAGATCGCGCACGTGAAGGCGCAGGTGACGTGCGGGGGAAGACATCTACAAGGCGAGCATCACGCAGAGCGGCACGCCGGTGTCGTGGGACCTGCGCGGGGGCGAAGATGCGGCGGACGAGGTGAGCCGGATCGAGTTCATTTTGAATGCACGGGTGGAGACTTCGCCGCAGGTGCTGGAGGAGATGGTGCGCGGGGTGATGGCGGAGCTGTGCCCGGAGCCGCGCTTCCGGTATGAGTTTACGGATTTCAGCTGCATCAGCCCGGGGGAGCCGCAGCCGACGGAGAGGATTCTGGTGTAAGCAGCTGCAATTATCGAATACATATAGAACGGGTAGACGGGAGGAATGGATGGAGGCGTTTGTTTATAAGGGGACGCAAGACCAATCAGATCAGCTTTCCGCTGGGGGGGATTGGGTCGGGGTGTATTGGGCTGGCCGGGAATGGGCGGTTGATCGATTGGGAGATCTTTAACCGGCCGAATAAGGGGAGTGTGAACGGGTTCTCGCATTTTGCGATCCGGGCGGAACGGGGGAGCGGCGAAGACGCCAAGGTGGTGGATGCACGCGTGCTGAATGGGCCGCTGGCGCCGCCGTACCAGGGCGAGATGCAGGCGACCCGCTTTAGCACGTTTGGCTGGGGCCCGCGGCGCGAGTACCTGACGGGGCTGCCCCATTTTGAAGACCTGACCTTCACGGGCAAGTACCCGCTGGCCGAGCTTGCCTTTGCCGACAAGGAGTTTCCCGGCAAGGTGACGCTGCTGGCGTTCAACCCGTTTATCCCGCTCAACGACCGCGAGTCGAGCATCCCGGCGGCCTTTTTTGAGTTCGCCATCACCAATACGAGCAAAGAGGAACTGACCTATACGCTGGCGGGCGTGCTGTGCAACCCGCTGCCGGCCCACAACCGCAACGAGATCGTGCAGGAGGGCTGGGGAACGGCGCTGCACCTGACGTCGGACGGCGTGCAGCCGGGGACGCCGGCCTATGGCGACCTGACGCTGGCGACCGATGCGGGGCCGAGCCGCGACCCGGCCAAGGGGGCGGAGCTGAGCTGGCAGCAGTACTGGTTCCGCGGGGTGTGGTTTGACAGCCTGGAGGTGTATTGGAAGGACTTCACCACGCCGGGAGCGTTCCGCAACCGCACCTACCCGCTGGAGAAGGCGGGGTCGAACAACGAAGGCATGCTGGGCGTGCACGTGCGGCTGGCACCGGGGGAGACGCGGAAGATCCGATTTGTGATTGCCTGGAGCTTCCCGACCTGCGAGAACTACTGGAAGCGCAAGCAGCTGGCGGCCGAGGGGATCGACCCGACGTGGAAGAACTACTACGCCACGCAGTGGGCCAACTCGCAGGCAAGCGCGCAGTATGCGCTCGACAACTGGGACCGGCTGCTGGCCGAGACGCGGCTGTTCCAGGAGACGCTGTTTGCGTCGACGCTGCCCGAGGTGGCGATCGACGCCATTGCGGGCAACATGGCGATCCTGAAGTCGCCCACGGTGCTGCGGATGGAGGATGGGACCTTCTACGGCTGGGAAGGTCTGCACCCGACCGAGGGCTGCTGCGAGGGTTCCTGCACGCACGTGTGGAACTACCAGCAGACGCTGCCGTTCCTGTTCCCGGCGCTCGAACGCTCGATGCGCACGGCGGACTACAAGTACAACCTGCGGCCGGACGGGGGAATGCCTTTCCGCATCCAGCTGCCGCTGGGGTCGGGGCAGTGGGACTTCCGCGCCTGCGCCGACGGGCAGCTGGGCGGCGTGCTCAAGACGTACCGCGACTGGAAGATCTGCGGCGACGGCGCCTGGCTGCGCGAGCTGTGGCCGGCGGTCAAGCAGTCGCTGGAGTTTGCCTGGAATGGGGCCAACGAGGACCGCTGGGACCCGCAGATGACGGGCGTGCTGTGGGGGCGGCAGCATCACACGCTGGACATGGAGCTGTTTGGGCCCAACGCCTGGCTGACCGGCATGTACCTGGGCGCGCTCAAGGCCGGGGCCGAGATGGCCGACTATGTGGGCGATCCGGGCGCGGCCGAGCACTACCGGGCGATGTTTGCCAAGGGCAAGGCGTGGGCGGACGCCAACCTGTTTAACGGCGAGTATTATGTCCAGCGGATCGACCTGAACGACAAGACGATCGTGGAGGATTTTGCCAAGGACGAGAGCGTGCTGATCGGCGGCTCGACGATGGACGCGTACTGGGACGAGGAGCACAAGGAGATCAAGTACCAGATCGGCGAGGGGTCGAGCATCGACCAGGTGCTGGGGCAGTGGCACGCCTCGCTGTACGGGCTGGGCGAGATCTTCGACCCGGCGCAGGTGAAGCAGGCCAACGCTGCGATCTACAAGTACAACTACATCCCGCTGATGGGCGACGTGTACAACCCCTGCCGCATCTACTGCCTGAACGACGAGGGCGGCCTGGTGATCTGCGCCTGGCCCGAGGGGTCGCAGAAGCCGACGATCCCGGCGCCGTACTCGCAGGAGACGATGAACGGGTTTGAGTACTCGGCGGCCACGCACATGATCATGACGGGGCTGGTGGACGAGGGGATGGAGTGCATTACGGCCATCCGCAAGCGCTATGACGGCGAGCGGCGCAACCCGTGGAACGAGTTCGAGTGCGGGAGCAACTACGCGCGCTCGATGGCGGCGTATGCGCTGCTGAACGCGTTTGCGGGGTTCAGCTTTGACATGGCCGAGGGGCAGATCGGATTCCAGCCCGTGCGGATGGAGAAGGGCAAGTTCCGGGCGTTCTGGTCGCTGGCCCCTGGCTGGGGCGATGTGAACATCGAGCGCAAGAAGGCGGAGCTGCGCGTGCTGATGGGCGAGCTGCCGCTGAAGTCGGTAGAGCTGCCGATCGGCAAGGGGAAGGTGAAGGGCGTGAAGGTCGGCGCGCGCGCGGTGCCGTTCCAGCAGAGTGGGGATACGGTGGCGCTTGGCGATGGCGTGACGATTGGGGCGGGGGAAACGTTGGTGGTGAATTGGTAGTGGAGTAGGGAAACGTCCCTGGCTCGGCGCAGATGCGATCGTCGTAGAGGAAGTGAGGTTGCGCCGTGCCAGGGTCGAGGCGAAGTAACGTGTAATAGAGAGGGGCATTCCTGGAGTGACGGGAGTGCCCCTTTTTATTTGGGGGTGCGTGCGAGGCTCCGGGCGCGACATGTCCCTGGGACGTACGATGTCCGGGAACGTTTAAGGGGTGGCGGTGGCAACATGTCCCCGGGACGTGCGACGTCCCGGGGACATTGGAGGTGCGGTGGTGTGGTATACTGGGGAGAATGTTTACGCTTTATTTGAAGCGGTGTTTATTCTTCGATTGGAAATGGCTGGGTGATTATGGGCTCTGAATCTTCTTCCCGGACGCAGTTGGCGGAGTGGCAGGCGCTGGCGCAGCATGCGGAGACGGTGGGTGCGGCGCACCTGCGGGATTTGTTTGCGCAGGATCCGGGGCGCGGGGAACGGCTGGCGCTTGGAGTTTGCGGGGCTCTATTTTGATTATTCGAAGCACCGGGTTACGGACGAGACGCTGCGGCTGCTGACGGCGCTGGCACGGGCGTGCGGGCTGGAGGAGCGGCGGGACGCGATGTTCGCCGGCGAGAAGATCAACAGCACGGAGAAGCGGGCGGTGCTGCACGTGGCGCTGCGCGCGCCGCGCGAGGCCAAGATCCTGGTGGACGGCGCCGACGTGGTGCCGGACGTGCACGAAGTGCTGGACCACATGGCCGAGTTTGCCGAGCGGGTCCGCAGCGGGGAGTGGCAGGGGTTTACGGGCAAGCGCATCCGCAATGTCGTCAATATCGGCATCGGCGGGTCGGACCTGGGGCCGGTGATGGCCTACGAGGCGCTGCGGCACTACAGCCAGCGCGACCTCACCTTCCGCTTTGTGTCGAACGTGGACGCCACGGATTTTGTCGAGGCGACGCAGGACCTGGACGCGGCGGAGACGCTGTTTATCGTGGCGTCAAAGACGTTTACGACGCAGGAGACGATGACGAACGCACGCACGGCGCGGGCGTGGCTGCTCGAGCAGCTGGGCGACGAGAAGGCGGTGGCCAACCACTTTGTGGCCGTCTCGACCAACGCCGGCGAGGTCGGCAAGTTCGGCATCGACACGGCCAACATGTTTGGCTTCTGGGACTGGGTGGGCGGCCGCTACTCGATGGACTCGGCGATCGGGCTGTCGACGATGATCGCCATCGGCCCCGGCAACTTCCGGGCGCTGCTGTACGGCTTCCACACCATGGACACGCACTTCCGCACGGCGCCGCTGGAACGCAACATCCCCGTGCTGATGGGGCTGCTGGCGGTGTGGTACAACAACTTCCTGGGCGCGGAGACGCAGGCCGTGCTGCCGTACGACCAGTATCTCAAGCGCTTCCCGGCCTACCTGCAGCAGCTGACGATGGAGAGCCTGGGCAAGTCGACGACGCTGCGGGGCGCGCCAGGTGGACTACCAGACGGGGCAGATCTACTGGGGCGAGCCGGGCACGAACGGGCAGCACTCGTTCTACCAGCTCATCCACCAGGGGACCAAGCTGATCCCCTGCGACTTTATCGCCTTCTGCCAGACGCTCAACCCGCTGGGCAGCCACCACGACCTGCTGACGGCCAACGTGCTGGCGCAGAGCGAGGCGCTGGCGTTTGGCAAGACCATCGAGCAGGTGAAGGCCGAGGGCACGGCCGATGCGCTGGCGCCGCACCGCACGTTCCAGGGCAACCACCCTTCGACGCACCATCCTGGTCGACCGGCTGACGCCGCGCACGCTGGGCATGCTGGTGGCGCTGTACGAGCACAGCGTGTTCGTGCAGGGGGCGGTGTGGGACATCAACCCGTTCGACCAGTGGGGGGTGGAGCTGGGCAAGGTGCTGGCCAACCGCATCGCGCCCGAGCTGAGCGCGGCCGAGGAGCCGCAGCTTGGGCACGACAGCTCGACCAACACCCTGATCCGCCGCTATCGGCAGCAGAAAAACGGTTAAGCAAGCCAATTTATTGGCTATCAAATTGCGCAGATTGGCAATTCCCAAGGAGGAAATCATGGCAAAAGTACGCATGTCACGCGGCAAGTTTGCGAGCATCAACGCCTGTGCCGACGGCAACGGCATCATCGCCGCCGCCGCCATGGACCAGCGCGGGTCGCTGGAGAAGTCGATCGGCAAGGCACGCGGCGCGGCCACCACGCCGGACGACCTGATCGAGTTCAAGAAGGCCGTGACGATGGTGCTGACCAAGCACTCGACGGCGATCCTGATGGACCCCGAGTTCGGCCTGCCGGCGCTGCAGGTGCGGGCGCCGGGGACGGGCGTGCTGCTGGCCTATGAGAAGACCGGCTACGACACCAAGGACGACAGCCGGCTGCCCGACCTGCTGCCCGAGTGGAGCGTGTACAAGCTGGTGCAGGCAGGGGCCAACGCCATCAAGATCCTGCTGTACTACAATCCCGCGCACCCGGAAAAGATCAACGTCATCAAGAAGGCGTTTATCGAGCGGATCGGCGCCGAATGCGCGGCCAACGACGTGGCGTTCTTCCTGGAGCCGATCGCCTATGACGACAACGTGGGCGACGCCAAGAGCCTGGAGTTTGCCAAGGCCAAGCCCAAGTACGTGAAGGCGTACATGGAGGAGTTCTCCAAGCCGCAGTACGGCGTGGACGTGCTCAAGGTCGAAGTGCCGGTCAACATGACCTACGTGGCGGACACCTCGACGTTTAAGGGCACCGAGGCGTACTCGAAGAAAGAGGCGATGGCGCTGTTCCAGGAAGCGGCGAGCGTGTCGAAGAAGCCGTTTATCTACCTGAGCGCCGGCGTGACGGACGATGTGTTCCGCGAGACGCTGGAGCTGGCGGCCGAGGCGGGGACGCCGTTTGCGGGCGTGCTGTGCGGCCGGGCGACGTGGCAGGATGGGATCCCGGTCTACGCGACCAAGGGGTACGACGCGCTGGTGGCATGGCTGGAGGACCGCGGCGTGACGAACATCGAGGCGCTGAACCAGGTGCTGGCGAAGGGCGCGCAGCCGTGGTGGAACTTCTATGGCGGGAAGGATAATATTGAGGTGTACTGAGAGGAAGAACGTCCCTGGCTCGGCGCAGACCGATCGCAGCAGGCAAGTAGCGGTGCGCCGTGCCAGGGTCGAGGTAAACTGCGTGCGCAAGTTGAGGCGCGTGCATGGTGGATAGGTTCGAATTATGGGCCGGTTGGATGCTTGGGCAGCCAGCCGGCTTTTTTGTTGGGCGCAGGGGAGGAGAGCAGGCGAGGACGCCTGCGCTCCAAAGGCGGCTGCGCTCCGGGGCTAGAGCAGGTCCTGGGTGGGGCAGACGATGCGGTACTTGGTGAAAGGCTGGTGGGGGTCGTGGTGGAGGGCGACGCGGCAGCGTCTGCCGTTGGAGAGGGCGAGTTGATATTCGGCGGTGACGTCGATGCGCCATATATCGGCGCGATTTAGGACCACCAGGTGGCCGATGGCGTGGTCCGCTTTGGCGACGAGCCTGGCGCACAGTCTGCCGGCACGGCGCAGTGCCGCATGGGCAGTGGCAGCGTATGGACGACTGCCAACCGAACTGGTAACGAACGTCGATGGGGGAGCGATCGTCTTGGAAGAGTTGGCCGCGGCCGGAGAGCACCTTGGGCAGTTCGGGAATGTGACGCATGAGAGCGTGCCTTCTTGATAGCGATGTTGGATAGCTGCTGTTATTCGGCGTATTGCATCATCAAATATACGGCACATATCCGGGATTACAGCTAACAAATTCCTTACATCTGACGCGGAGTTGTCCGAGTGTAGAGCCAAGGGACGAGTTCCTTTGAAATTGACAGCAATCTGTAAGCTTTCTGCTGCACCTGCGCCCCTGGCGCTACGAACATTTGGCGTACACTTGCCGAATCGTGATCTACGGCGTGCACGAGAAACTCGTGCCGAATATGTCATCCATTCTAGAACGGGCCCCAGGCCGTACGCCGGGACGACTAACGATTGGCGTCACTTCTAAGCCGCAAGAAGAACTGACCACCGGTTTAACCGCGATCTGTTGGGCGCCCACACCTACCCTAGCAGCGCGTCCCGATACCTATGGCACCAACCAGGTGTACCTGGCACACGCCATAGCGATCTAACCATCCATCCTTTATCAGACTGGAGAAAGCCCTCATGCATCGAAGAAAGCAGGCTGTGTTCTCGCTGCTCGCGGTGGTGGCAATGCTGCTCACCACGGTGGCGCCGGCACTGGCCCAAGACCTGCCGCCGCTGCCGGACGGCAGCAGCCGCGTCTTTGTGCCGCTGGTCAGCCGCGGCGCCCAACAGGCGGCCGGTGCGCTCACCGAATACCGGCGCGCCGGTGCTGGAATCGACTGAAAGCGTCGACAAGGCCGCCCAGGTCGCCGCGGCGACCCTGCCGGCGGACCACTTCCGCGAGATCAGCATCATCGTCGTGACCGAGCCGGGCACCGACGCGAATGCGATCGCAGCCGGCGCCGACGGGCAGATCGTCCACCGCTACACCAAGATCTTCAACGGCGTCTCGATGCTCCTGCCGTCAGACAATGTCGACCAGGTAGCGAACGCGCAGGGCGTGCAGAAGGTCTTCCTCGACACGCTCGAACAGCCGACCACGGACGTCAGCCCCACCTTTATCGGCGCGCCCACGGCCTGGCAGCAGTTGGGCGGCCAGGAAAGCGCGGGCGAGAACGTGACGGTCGGCGTGCTGGACAGCGGCATCTGGCCCGAGCATCCCTCCTTCTCGGACCCGGACCCGTCCGGCAAGCCCTACCCGCCGCCGGCGGTCAAGCCCGGTGCGAACGGCTTTGCCGGCGACGCCCGCGCAGTACGTGCGATTTCGGCGATACTGCCGCCAACCCGAACGATGCGCCGTTTACCTGCAACAACAAGCTGATCGGCGCCTACGACTTCCTCGACACCTACAAGGCAGTGGTCGGGCTGCTGCCGACCGAGTTTGACTCGGCGCGCGACGACGACGGCCACGGCACGCACACGAGCAGCACGGCCGCCGGCAACGCCGGTGTCGCCGCCAGCATCTTCGGCATCCCGCGCGGGATCGTCTCGGGCGTATCCCCGCGGTCGCACGTGATCATGTACCGCGTCTGCGGCCGACCAGGGCTGCTTACGGCAGCGACTCGGCGGCGGCCGTCGAGCAGGCCATCCTGGACGGCGTCGACGTGATCAACTTCTCGATCAGCGGCGGCGCCAATCCCTACACCGACGCAGTCGAACAGGCATTCCTCGTCGCCTATGACAACGGCGTCTTCGTGGCCGCATCGGCCGGCAACTCCGGCCCCACGCCGGACACCACCGACCACCGCGGCCCGTGGGTGACGACGGTCGCCGCCAGCACCAGCAACCGCAGCTTTGTGAGCCAGCTGACGCTGACGGCGGACAACGGCGACAAGCTGCAGCTGTCGGGCACCAGCGTGACGCCGGGCATCAGCACGCCGACGCCGGTTGTCCTGGCGCCGGATCCGCTCTGCGGCCCCATGGCTGCCGGCAGTCTCACGGGCAAGATCGTGGTCTGCGACCGCGGCGGCAACGGCCGTGTGGACAAGAGCTTCAACGTCTACACTGCGGGCGGCGCGGGCATGATCCTGCGCAACATCGCTGCTCAACCAAGACCTGGACACGGACAACTTCTGGGTCCCTGGGCTGCATATCAGCGGGCAGTCCGGCCTGGACCTGCAGGGCGTTCCTGGCAGTCGCACAGCGGCGTCACGGCAACCTTCACGCAGGGCCAGGCGACCGGCAGCCAGGGCGACGTCATGGCTGCCTTCAGCTCGCGCGGCGGCCCGGGCCAGACGCTGGGCGTCAGCAAGCCTGACATCACGGCACCGGGCGTGCAGATCCTGGCCGGCATGACACCGCTGCCGGCGACGATCATTGGGCGGCCCTCAGGGCCAGCTGTTCGAGTCCATCCAGGGCACCTCGATGTCCGGCCCGCACATTGCCGGGACGGGCGCGCTGCTCAAGGCGCTGCATCCGAACTGGACGCCCGGCCAGATCAAGTCGGCGATCATGACCACGGCCAAGGTACAAGGCGTGGTCAAGGAAGATGGCGTCCTGCCTGCCAACGCGTTTGACTATGGTTCGGGCCGCGTCGACCTCAACTATGCAGGCAACCCCGGGCTGACCTTTGACGAGAGCGCCGCCGACTACGTGGCGCTGCAGAACCAGCTGTGGAATGCCAACTATCCGAGCCTGTACATCCCGGTCATGCCGGGCCGCATCACCGTCAGCCGCACGGTGCACAACGAGCTGAACAAGAAGGTGGAGTGGAAGCTCGACGTGACCGCGCCGGCCGACGTCAAAGTGACCGTGCCGCGCGAGCTCAAGATCGGCCCCAACGGCGATGCCACGTTCCAGATCACGGTGGACGCAAGCATGGTGCCGCTGGGCGAGGTGCGCTTTGCCACGCTGCAGCTGCGGTCAGACGACCTCGGCGACGGCAAGGGTGATGGCCACCGCGACGCCATCGACGCCGCCGGCGGCTCGCATCCCGGCAAGCCGGGCGACGGCGGCAAGAAGACGCGGACGCTGGTCTTCCCGATCACGCTGGTGCGCAAGCAGCCGGTCGTGACGCTGACCAAGAGCTGCGATCCTGCTGCGGTCGACAAGAAGGGCACGGTCACCTGCACGATCACGGCGGCGAACAACAGCTTCAGCCCGGCGAACGTGGAGATCAACGACCGGGTACCGGACAACCTGCAGGTGATCCGCGGAGTGTGACCGGCGCCACGGTCAGAGGCAACACCCTGTCGTTCAAGGGCGCGCTGGCCGGCGCACAGCCGCCGGACGTGACCATCGCGGCAACGGACGATTCGCCCGGCGGCGGCTATCTGCCACTGTCGTTGTTTGGCGGATCGATCGTCGTCAGCGCCGGCGATGAAACCATTACCAACTTCAACGTGCCCGCGTTTGTCTACGGCGGCGAAACCTACAGCCGCATCGGCATCGTCAGCAACGGCTACCTGGTGGTAGGCGGCGGCACGGGAGCCGACGTCAACTATCTCAACCAGAGTCTGCCTGACGCCACGCCGCCCAACAACGTGCTGGCGCCATTCTGGACCGACCTGAACCCGGGCGCCGGCGGTCAGGTCCTCATCAACGTACTGAGCGACGGCACTAACAGTTGGATCGTCGTCGACTACGAAGACGTGAAGAACTACAGCAGCGCCCAGACCAACAGCTTCCAGGTCTGGATCGGCATCAACGGGACGCAGGACATCACTTATGCTTATGGCCCGGTGACAACTGGCGACGGCGGATTCCTGACGATCGGCGCCGAGAACAAGTTTGGCAACCGCGGGCAGAACTACTATTACGACGGCACCGGCACGCTGCCGGGTGTCGACGGGATGGTGCGGGTGTCGGCGAGTGCGCCGGCGCCGGGCGGCACGCAGGTCATCACCTTCAAGGCCAAGGCGGACAAGAAGGGGCCGTGGACCAACTGTGCCGAGTTGACGCAGCGACCTGTTCCAGGGGGTGAACGTCGCCTGCTTCAGCGGGACGGTAAACCAGTAATGGAGGAGCGGCGCGGCGGTGAGGCTGCCGCAGCTGCAGGAGGGAGCAGGGACGTTCGCAGATGGCGAACATCCCTGCTCCCTTTTTATTGCGGAGGATGGACGACGGCAGGGGCACAAGGTCCGCGCAGCCGTTGGCAGCCGCAGGCGTCCTCGCCGTTGCATTCTCGCGAGCAGAAGAGCAGGCGAGGACGCCTGCGCTCCGAATTAGGTGCCTTCGCCGGGGGGTGGGGTGCCGGAAGGAGTGGGGGCGGGCGATTCGCAGAGGAAGGGGGGACGGCTGCCGCCGCTGTGGTATTCAAAGGTGCGCCCCTGCGCCTTGAAAACGATGCGCATGCCGTCCTGCTGCACCTGCTTGTAGCCCATGTCGGGTCGTGGGCAGCCGAGGCTGCCATCGGGCCAGACGACGGACTCCGCGCTCACGAGCGTGATGGCATTCGGGGCGACGCCCAGGCGCGTCGTCAGATCCAGCAGCGCCTGCTTGACCAGCGGGTTATTGATTCCTTCCCCAGTTTCCACCGTACCCTCCTGTGTGATCACGGACTCAACGCTGAACGTCAAGGGTGCGAGCGGGCGGAGTTCTCCGCCCGCCGGCGTGGGCGCAGCGGCGCTGCTCCCAGGTGCAACGGGCCGGCAGGCAGCTAGTGCGCCGGTCAGCAAGAGCAAGCCAATCCAGGCAGGCGTTGTGCGCGGCATCATACACTTTCCTTGAGAACGCAATTCGGGCGTGGCAAATAGAACATTGCCTCCATTATCCGCCCATAGACGTGCGTGCAGCAAGGCCGTGATCTGGCCTGTCAGTTCGGCAGCACCGTGTTCGGCGGTGGCGTTTTGCCGGTGATGAGATACTCGTCGATCGCAGCGCGCACGTGGCTCTCGCCGGGATTGGCATGTGCCGGGGAGGGGGAAGGTGCCGGGGACGTTCGAACGTCCCCGGCACCTTCCCCCTCCCCGGCACATATTTTACTGGGATACTTCGAACGACTGCAGCGCGGGGGCGAAGATGTATTCCACCATCAGCGGCACCAGGTTCTCGTCGGGTGTCGTCGCCGTGACGACGTAGGGTTGGCCGTCGCGGACGAGCACGCCGTAGACGCTGTAGCGCACTTGCTGCCCATCGCCCAGCTTCGCCGCATAGACCGACCAGGTGCCGGCGTCAGTTTGCAAGGTCGGACGCCTTGCGTACGTCCGGCGACACGTCGAGCATGATCGCATCCGGGTCCGTGTCGGGCGTAGCCGTCCACGGCTGGATCGTGAGGCTGATCGGCAGGTCGGGGCTGCTGTACCCATCGCCCGCGGCCTTGGGCCGCCAGTTCGTCGGGACCACGGTCGTGATCGTGCCGCTGGCGAACGGCGCCGGCTGCAGGTCGAGCCGCGCGAAGCGCCAGCCGCCGCAGGTGCTGCGATGCCGGCGTCCAGCACCGGGTCGCCGCCCTCCAGCTTGAGGCGCTCAGTCTCCTCTGTCACCGGCACACGCACGTCCGGCTGCACCCCTACGGCCTGGAACGCCGGCTGGTTGGTCTTGTTGTCCACGATCGTGCTGGCGCTATAGTTGAACTGCATCATGCCCGGCAGGTACACGGCGTTGGTGGTGCCGCCCGCACCTTCGGTGGCATATTGCCCGACGATCGTGGCGCGCTCGTTCGCCTTGAGCCAGTAGCTCATGAACTCGCAGGAGCTGGCGCAGTGCTCGTCGACCAAGACGACGACATCGCCCAGTATGGCTGCGCGTTGGGCGGGCTGGACAACTTCAGGGTCTCGGGCGTGCGGTTGAACTCGCCGGCCAGTTGGCTGTACGTGTAGTTGTCGGCGACGCCAAAGTGTCAACGGCTTGTCCTCGCCGAAGAGGTAGGACATGATCGCATACTGCATGAAGGTGGAGCCGCCGCCGTTGCCGCGCAGATCGATGATGATGCCCGGAATCTGCTTCTCGTTCATCACCTTGATAAAATCGGCAAAGATGTGGGTGGCGATCCCCGTCCGCTCAAAGCCCGGCCAGGTCACATAGCCCACCCCGTCCACCAGCTTGTATTCCAGCGGCATCAACGACTCTTCCGCCTGTTTCCGGACATCCGGCACCGCAGTCAGCACGGTCGTCATGACTTCCGTCGCGCCCGGCTGCTGGTAGCCTACTTCGACCTCAGTGCCCGGCGCATGGCTTCAGCAGATGACCGACGCTGAGCATGCGCTTTGCTTCCGGCGTGCCGGGGAACTCCAGCGTACGCAAGGGCTGGGCCAGGATTTCGTCGACCGGCACGCCGTCGACGCTGAGGATTTCGGTGCCAAACGCAAACCCTGCCGCCGCGGCCGGCCCACCCGGCGTCACGCTGGTCACGATGATGCGCCCATCGTTTAGCTCGACCACGTCCGGCCTGCAGCCCGCCCCACAGATTGGGCAGCCCCGCCTTCACCGCTTCCAACGCCTTCGGGTCTGTCAAAGATGCCGCCCGGCTGCACATAGACGTGGGCGTCGGTGAGATCGTGCGCCAGGTCCAGCAGGACGAGGATAGTACTCGGCCAGATTGGCGTCGGCGTCGGCCTGCTCGACGCGCGGCAGGTAGGTCGCCTTCAGCGCATCCCAGTCGATGTCGTAGAACTCGGTAAAGACATAGCGTTCCTTCAGGAAGTCGATCAACGTGTCAAAGCTCTCGGCGATGCCCTGGTCCGAGAAGTCAAGCGTGGCGCCGCCGGGGGCGTCGGCCACATTCACCTTTGCCACCTGCGAGCGGTCAAAGGTGATGGTCCCATTGTCGATGTTGGCCACCGTAAAGCCCTGCGGCAGCGTGACGATGGGATCGTCGGCGGTAAAGAGCTTGCCGTCGTCGCCATAGCCGCAGGGGAAGCCCTGCTGGTCATCCGGCGCATAGACGACCAGGGCGCCCTTGACGATCTCCTCCGTCAGCGAGTCCCGGTAGTAGGACGACAGGATCGCCCCCTGGGAGATGCCTGTCAGGGGCACCGTGTTGAGCATGTTCTGTGCCAGTGCCACTTCGTAGACCTGGACGCCGGTGTCGGTGCTGTCGTTCTGGTCCAGGTCCACCTGCATGCCACTGCCGGTGAAGGGCAGGTTGATCGTGTAGGAAAAGGGTGTGCTGAAGAAGTCGGAGGTAATGACGCCCAGCACCTGGCCGGCGTTCGAAGGGAATGAATCGCGATCGCCCTTGGCAGCCAGCCCGTCGTCGATCAGCGCCATCACCGGCTGGTCGACAATCTCCGTGGGAATGCCGTAGAACGAATAGCTGCCCTGCCCTTCTATCCGTTCCACGCCGCGCCCATCTGCGGGCACGGCCGGACATTCGTCCTGGGCATGGGCATGGGCCGGGGCCAAGCAGCGCCGTGCCCAGCACGAGCAGTGCCGCCAAGATCATTGTTCGCATCATGTCGTCGGAACTCCTATACTACATTTCTGGATGGATTGGATCGATCACAGCTGTCTGGACGGCATATCAGTCGAGCAAGAAGACCAAGAATGACTGTCTCACCGGCTGGCGCGCGGCGGGCGGCCACGAGAATGCCTGCCAGCGCCGCCCCATCGCCGATCTTGTAGACAGCCAACTCGGTCACGGCGGGATCGTCGAAGGCAGCGGCCAGGGCTTGTTGGGCGCCCTGGGGATCGGCGGCTTCGTCCAGCAGCAGCTCTACCGACTGGGCGGCGGAGCGATCCTTGATGGCGCGGAGTTCGGACACGACGGCACGATCGCCGCCCTGCGGGCGCGCGTAGACCTGCTGCCAGGTGCCGAGCCAGGCGTCGGCGCCGTAGCGGTCCCAGAGATCGCCGACGAAGTATTGGTACTTGGCGCGGGCGGCCTGCTCCAGGCCGCGCAGGCGGTTGGCCCTGTTCGTAGAATACGGCGCTCCCGAAGGCCGCCTGGCTGGGCGGCCCATAGGCCGCCGCCAGCGCCGTCACGTAGGCCGGCTGCGCTGAAGGTGTCACCATGGTGCAGGCTCCTACAAGAATGGCACAGATCAGTGCCGTGAAATGTTAGATACGATGGCGTTCGATGCAACGACATATCATGGTTCAATAAAACGCATCGGCAGCGGCCGCCGCCGCGAGCGGACCGCCGCCGACGGTTAACTAAGGAAGGGCATGTGCCGGGGAGGGGGAAAGGTGCCGGGGACGTTCGAACGTCCCCGGCACCTTTCCCCTCCCCGGCACATACGCGCTATGGGAACGTGCTGATCACGGCGTCCAGGTCGGGCTCGACACGACCCTTCAGCTGCTGTTCGAGGGCGTAGCCCAGGGCGATCAGCTTGGGGTCGGACAGGTAGTCGCCGCTCAGGATGACGCCCTGCGGGCGGCCGGAAGGATCGAGGCCGGCCGGGATCGTCAGCGCCGGGACGCCGGCGGCGCCGGCACTGCTGGCATAGGTCATACCGGAGACCAGCACGTCCACGTTATTGGTCGCCAATACGGTCTTGATCCACGTGCGTGCGAACGCCTGGGCGGCGGCGCGCACGCGGTCGTATTCCGCATCCGTCAGCGGGTCGGCGGCCGCGGCTTCCAGGAACGCCTGGCCGTAGGGCGCGCGGTTGGCCGGGTCCTCGGCGTTGAAGGCGACGACGTCGGCCAGGCTGCCGACAGGGGCCGGGGCTGGGAGCCCGGCGAGGAACGCGTCCAGGCCCGCCTTGAAGCTGTGCGCCAGCAGCGGTCGCGACGTGTCGGGCAGTTGGGGCAGGGTCGCGTCTTCGATCGGCACGAACTCAATGCCCAAGGCTTCGAGCGCCTCGATCGCGACCTGCGGATCGCCGCCCCACGCGGGGATCACCTCCTGCTCGAGCAGCGCCTTGCGCTCGTCATCGCCGAGCTGCTTGCCCGTGACCTGCTCCAGCAGGGCGACCTGGCTCTGCAGGATGGCAGCAGTGCCCTGCGTGGGGATGATCACACCCACGCGCAGCTTGCGCGCCTCGTCGAGCGAAAGGTACTGCGTGAAGTCGGTGCCGGCCAGCGGCGCCGCATCTGCCGTCTTGGGGTCGTTGGCGTCCTCACCGGCCAGGGCCGTGAGCAGCAGGGCGACGTCGGTGACCGAGCGGCCCATCGGCCCGGGGGTGTCCAGGTCGGGGCTGAGCGGGAGCACGTGGTCGCGGCTGACCAGCCCCTGGCTGGGGCGCATGCCGACCACGCCGTTGTAGCGCGCCGGCTGCACCAGCGAACCGGCGGTCTCGCTGCCGACGCTGACGGTGGTAAGGTCGGCGGCCACCGAGACGGCCGAGCCGGAGCTGGAGCCCAGCGTGTCGTAGGGGCCGTACGGGTTGCGGGTCTGGCCGCCTACGGCGGAAAAGCCGCTGGGCATGCAGGGGTCCATGTAGTTTGCCCACTCAGAGAGATTGGCCTTGCCCAGGATGATGGCGCCGGCCTTGCGCAGCTGCTGCACGAGGAATGCATCGCGGTCGGCCTGCCAGTCCTTGAGGGCGTAGGCGCCGGCAGTCGTGTGCATCTTGTCGCCGGTCGCAATGTTGTCCTTGAGCAGGACGGGAATGCCGTGCAGCGGCCCGCGCACGGTACCCGCGGCCCGCTCCGCATCCAGCGCGGCGGCCAGGGTGAGCGCCTCGGGGTTGAGCTCGATCACCGAGTTGAGCTTATCGACGTCGTAGCGCTTGATGCGATCGACGTAGTACGTCACCAGGTCTACGGCGGAGAGCTGCCCCGCATCCATCAGCTGCTTGGATGGCAGGGATGCTCTTGCCGGCCAGGAGTTCGTCCGCGGCCGCCGCCTGCTCCGGGGTCCAGCCGTCGAGCGCCGCGGCAAAGGCCGTCAGATCGAGCGGGCGCTTGGCGTTGTAGTCAGGCTCGGCCAGCGGGAACTGCCGGCCGCCGGGGAGGACCACCTCGGGGCAGACCGCCAGTCGATCGGAAAAGGTTTTGTCCGAGGCCTGGGTTGCCGTCACGAAGAGGGCAAAATCCTCATCCGCGAGCGTGGAGAGTTCGTCAGGCACCGGTGCGGCGCTGGCTTGCTCACTTGTAGGAAGATCGGCCTTGCCCTGGGCGCCTTCGCCGTCGTCGGCAGGTGTGCGAATGACGGCCGTGCATGCTGCCAGGAAGAGCACGGCACACACGAGGATGGGTAGCAGAATTGTGTACTTGCGCATTTTGTTTCCTTACTAGAGGCGCACGCAGCGTGCGCATTAAACGAGATGTGAAAAACGCACCGGCTGTGGCCGCCGCCGCGAGCGGACCACAAGCCGGCGGTTAACAAAGGGTAGGTGGCGCGCCTCAGCTGCCGGCGTTCGGCGCAAAGGCGTCGAGGGCCGGATAGAGCAGCGCTTCCGTGATCTGCGCGACGATGGTGGCCGGCGACGCGATCGTGACGACGTAGGTCTTGCCGTCGATCTCGGCGATCGCCGCGTGGTAGGCAAAGCCGTTCATATCATTGCCGACGATCTTCCATTCCACGTCGTTGGCAGTGTGCGTCTCCACCAATTGGGCAGCAAAGTCGGTGATCCCCAGGGGTGCCAAGAGCTTGGCCACCTCGTCCGGCGTCGTAGTGTCATAAATCAGGGCGAACTGGCCATCCGGAGTCTGAAATGCGAAGCCGGTCGGCTTTTTGAAGTAGGTCCACCCGGCAGGATAGACGCCCGCAAACTCCGCGGGAGTCCCCCCGGCCGCGTCAGCCGTCAGCGGCACGAGCTTGATTGCGGCCGCCGCCGTCTTGCCTACGAGCTCGTTCAGTGCCTGCAGGCCTGCCGCCAGCACCGGGTCCTCGCCCGCGACGAGGGCGGCTGCCGACTCTTCCGTGACCGGCACGCGCACGTCCGGCACGACACCCTTGGCCTCGAGGTTCATCTCATCGGTACCGGCAAAGTAGGCGCGGCCCTTCGTGTACTGGAAGGTGATGCCGTAGGGCAAGGCCACACGGTTGATCGGCGCGCCGGCCCCGGAGGTTGCGTACTGGCCCACGACAGTGGCCCGGTCGTGGGTCTGCAGGAACTGGGTGAAGAACTCGCACGAGCTGGCGCAGTTCTGGTCGACCAGCACGACGACGGGGCCGCCCCAGTAGAGGTCGGGCTGTGGCGCGCTCAGCAGGAATTCGCGTGCCGCTCTCCGCACCAGTTCACCCTTGTTCGCATCGTAGGCGTCCTGGTCGATCCAGTGCATGGACACCGGGTTGTCGGCGTTGAAGAAGTACGATGCCAGCGTGAGATAGAGCAGGTCCCAGCCGCCGCCGTTGCCGCGCATGTCGATCACGATGCTCTTCACGTTGGGATTTTGCTCGACGTCATGCAGAAACTGGCGGAGCGTTGCCACGGCCACGCCGGGATGGGTGAAGTCTTCCCAAGTGATATAGCCATAGTTTGGCCCGATATGGTACTGGATGGGCATAGGCGGCGTGACGCGCGCCAGGTGATCCGGCAGCGTATAGGCGCCCGGCGTCATGGCAAAGCTCTGAGCTTCGGTCTGCCCCGGCAGGATAGCGTCGATCGTCACCTCGGCCGGCGTCCCGCCCTGCCCGCTGCCTTTCTGGCGCGGGGAACTTCAGCAGGTTGTTCACCTGGAACAGGCGCTGGGCTTCGTCCGTGCCCACCGTTTCATTGTAGTAAACCGTCGGGATGCGGTCGGCCACGGGTGTACCGTCGACGGCGACGATCTCGGTGCCCAACCTCCAGCCCGCCTCGGCGGCCGGGCTGCCGGTTATCACGTCGGTCACAATGATGCGGCCGTCACTCAATTCCACCGTGTTGGCCCCAACGTTGGTTGCTATGGGCTGGTTTTTCAGGATGAGCAGGGGGCCGATCTCCCGGGCAAACGCCGCGTCCCCGATGGTGGCCATCACGTGGGCATCGCGGACCTTCTGCGCTACCTGATGCAGGACAAAGGCATAGATGGCGCCGCCCATGTTGGGGTTGTCAACCGCAGCCTGCTCAGCTTCCTCCACCTGCGGCAGGAACTCGGCGCGCATCGCCTCCCAGTCCAGCTTGCGCAGGTCGGTAAAGGAATAGCGTTTTGCCAAGTGGTCGATCAGGCTATTGTAGCTCTCGACGATCCCCTGCTTGGAGAAGTCAGGCGAATCTGACTCAGGATTCTGAATCAGATCGAGTTCAGCGTCGTTGGAGCGGTCAAAGGTGAAACCGTCCGAGCCAAAGTGCACCACGGTATAGCCTTGCGGTAGGGCCACGGCAGGGTCATCGTTCGTGAAGAGGATGCCGTCGTCGCCAAAGCCGCTCGGGAAGCCCTGCTTGTCGTCCGGGGCATAGATCAGCAGGCTGCCTTCGGTGATCTCGCCGGAGGTGGGATCGGTCAGATACGAGGACAGGTCGCCCGCCTGGTCTAAGCTGTTCGAGATGCGAACCGGGGTTGATGTTGGCGCCGACCATGGCGCTGAAGATCTGCACGCCCGTGTCTTGCTCGCCGTCATTGTCCACGTCGAGCAGCGTGCCGGTGGGCTGCGATCGGCAGGTCGAAGGCATAGCCCAAGGGCGGCGGCGCCACCGGCGTGGTCATGTAGCCCAGGATCTGCGAAGTCGATCGGTGCAAACTGTGTACCGTCGCGCTGCACGACGTGCACCATATCAAGCAGAGTAGGCGCCGGATCCTGCAGAACCGTGGGGATGGCAAAGTCGGTGTAGTTAAGGCTGCCAAACAGCTGTTTGGCGCCGCCCTCGTCGTTCGTAAACGTCGCCGGGGGCAGGGCGCCGTCCTGGCGCGCCGGCGCGGCTGCAGCGGTACCCACAATGCCGACGAGCAGCGCAAGGACCAATAGAAGCGGAAGTATAAGTTTGTGCATAAGTTGTTGCCTTTCCCTACGTTTTTAACAGGCCTGCGCCTTGTAGCTTGCGTGCATTTGCGCCAGTGCGGCCTGTAATTCCCCGAGTGATGCGTCGTGCGGGATCGCGGCGTCGGCGCCGCATGCCTGCGCCCATGCCTCCTGCTGGTGCGACCGTGTAAGCACCAGGCAGCGGGTCGGCAGATGCAGCGTCCTGACGCCGGCCAGCAGCGCCTCTACCTCTTCACGCAGCAGGTTGCAGTCGATGACCAGCAGGCCGGGCGTGTGCGCGGAGGCATAGTTGAGCGCCGAGAGGCCATCGCCGAGCGACGCGACCACCACGACCGGCGGGCACGCTGCGAGCGACGCCCGCAGCGACTGCTGCATGACGCCCGGCCGCGACACGATGGCGGTAGGCAGCGCTTGGTGCTCTTGGGGGGCAGATTCGATCATCTTGGCATTCACCGCTTGCGAGCTGGTCCTTATTCCTGGCCTTATTCCTTGGGCGCGACCACCACTGTGTGCAGCAGATCCGGATAGATCGACTGGCGATAGGCGTCGGCCGAGGCGGCATTGGGCAACAGCAGCAAAATTTGATAGGTGGCGGCGGGGGTCGTAAAGGCATACGAGTCGTAGCCATACGTGGCACCTCCAAGGTTCGCCGTCGAACGCAGGACCTTGCTCGGATAACCGGCGATGGATTCACCGGCAACGATCTGCCCGGCGCCGGTATCGACGTTTACAGCCGCGGCGGATGTTTTGATCGCATCCAGGGCAGTGGTCGTAGGTGGATTGACCATAAGAGCGACGATGACACCCAACGGCGTGTTCAACTGCATGGGCGCGATTGCCACTGACTTGGCGGGCAGCGTCATCGAGATCGAGGCCGTCCCATCGGCGCTTGCTACCTGTGCTACAACCGGGGCCCTGGGATCCGCGGCCGGGATGAACGGCCAAACGTTATTGGCCTGGCTGGCTTCCATGAAAATGCCGCCATCCAAGCTCGCTGCCTGTACCTCGCCAGTGCCTGTGATCGTGCCTGGAATCGTGATCGTCGCCGTGCGTGGCGACTCCTTCCAAATGGACGGATCTTGATGCAGCGTCTCCGAGCTGCCATCGGCATACAGCACATTCACATCAAAGGGGATGGCAAAGCCGCCAACGTTGTGCACGTAGATCTCTGTCCCATCAGTCCCTTGCGTTACATCTTCGATCGCCAGATCGATGTAGTTCGGTTCAAAAAACCAGTTATTAAAGAACCAGGTGAGATCCTCGTTCGAGGTAGCGTTAAAGGTGTTGAACATATCCCAGGGCAGGGGATGTTTACCGTGCCAGCGGTTGATAAACTCGTGGAGCGAGGCCTTGAATGCGTCGTCGCCCATCATTTCCTTGAGAGCAAGATACGCCAATGCAGACTTTTCGTAGGCATTGTTGGAGGCAATGGGGCCCCGCGTCGCATCGGCGGGCGTGATGATCGGGATATCGACGCCGGGCGCCGGAGCGACCAGCTTGCTTGACCGCACCGCCTTGAAGAGCACGTCTGCCTGCGCTTTGCCGACGTCGTCAAGACCAAACAGGTATTCAAAGGCCGTCGTCCAACCCTCATCCAGCATGGGATAGCGCCGTTCGTCAATCCCCATGTAGAACGGGAAATAGGTGTGCAGCAGTTCGTGCGCGGCGACAAAGCGAACCGTCGCACCGGGGATCGGCGGCGGTTCGGGCGAATCGTTCGCCATCATCGGAAACTCTTCGTCGCCACCGCCAACAAAGATCGTCGTCTTGCTGTAAGGGTAGGGCACCCCCGGCCACTGCGTCGAGCCGAAGGCCAGCGCGCTTTTGCCGTCCTCGACCATGTTCTGGTAGTCCGTCGCTTCGACGGGATATGCGGCTTGCACGCTCGCCCGGCGGTCCGTCTCCGGGTCCACGACCACGCTGCCGGCGTCCCAGACATAGTGATCACTCAAGCCGATGCCAAAGGTCGTGACATTGTCGGCTTGCCACTTCCAGGTGACGGTATCATCCTGGGCTGTCACTTGACCGTCTTGGGTTTCCGCGGGCGTGGCGATGTTGATGACCGCATCACTCGTCAACGAGTCATGCAGGCGCTGGGCATAGAGCGGCTGCAGCACTTCGTCCGGATTTTGCAGGTCGCCGGTGGCCCACACGACGAAGTTCTTGGGCACTTCGACCGATACGGTGAAATCGGCGAAATCGTCGAAGCGTTCGCGCCCCGAGCGATAGGTAAACTCCTCCGTATCAAAGCCAGGCACGACAGATGCAATATCCGTATCGTTGTAGGGGCTCACGCGCGGGAAGAAATAAGCGAGAAAGAAAGACGTCGGGTCAACCACGCCCTCGTGTTTGGGCTCCGTGGCAAGCTCATAGTGCCAGTCGAAAGCGAGATTGATCGATTCTCCCGGCGCCAACGGCACCGGCAGCGGAATGACCTTGAATGTCACGCCGGAGACACCAGGCAAAGGCGCCCAGGGGGTTGTCTCCCCGTTAATACGGAACTCGTCAATGTGCGTTCCGGAGGTCAGGAAATCGGGAGATTTGTTTTCCTCGCGCTGCGCTTCCGGCAGGCGCACATTCATATAGAGCCGCACCGGAAGATTGGCGATATAGTCCGGGCTGTTATTGGTATAGGTAATCGTCTCCGTGCCGGTGATCGTACGACTCGGCGGGGCAACGGTGATATGAATGTCGTGCACCGCTGTGTTCTGCCAGTAATTGGGGCCCGGCTTGCCATCGGGGCTGCGGGTGCCCAGGTCGTAGGCAGCCTGCACATTGCGCGGTATGTACAGCTCCTGCACCGATGGCGCGCCTGGCGCATTCGGGGCGTCCTGCTGCGCCGCCACCCGGCTCGCGCCGACAGTCAAGGCAAGTATGGCAGAGAGGCAGAGAGTGACAAATGTTCTGTTCATGATCGCGGCTCCTAATCCAACAATAGGTTCGTGTGAGCGTTCCCTGCTTATGGGCGCGCTGGTATGGGTATCAGCATAACAGCGAAAGAGTCTTGCGGGAACGGTACGATGGACGATTTCTTAACGACGAGTGACCCCCTACAATTGTAGGGGGTCACGGGCAAGCTGAGAGCAGACTGCGGGCAGACTACACCAGGCCGTGCTCCTGGGCCGCCACGGCGGCCTGCGTGCGGTTCGTGACGTGCAGCTTGAGGAGGATATTGCTGACGTGGGCGCGCACGGTGGTCGGGCTGATAAAGAGCGCTTCGCCGATATCTCGGTTGGTGCACCCCTGGGCCAGCAGCCGCAGCACTGCCAGCTCGCGCGCCGTGAACGCTTCGTTGCCGGCGGCCGCCGGCGGGGGGCGCGGGTGCGTGCATCAGTTCCTTGGCCAGATCCTGGGGGATAAACAGGTTGCCGCGATAGACGCTGCGCACGGCGTACAGCAGGTCGTCGGGCGAGGAGTCCTTGAGCAGGTAGCCCAATGCGCCGGCCCGCACCGCCGCGGCCACCTGCTCGCGCTCGCCGAAGCTGGTCAAGACCAGGATACGGGCGGCGGGGTTCTCCTGCTTGATGCAGATAATGGCCTGCGTGCCATCCATCTGCGGGCATGATGAGGTCCATCAGGATCACGTCTGGCTGCAGCGTGCGCGCCAGGGTCGACCGCCTCGGTGCCCGTGGCGGCGGCGCCCACCACTTCCATGCCGTTGCGCGGCACGAGCAGGGTGGCGAGGCCCTGCCGCACCACGTAGTGATCGTCGGCAATCAAGATGCGGATCAGTTCAGACATCAGTCTTCCCCTATAGGACATGGCAGCATGGCTTCCACGGTGGTCCCGCGTCCCTGCGCGCTGGCGATTGCCATCTCGACCGTGCAGCCGGGCAGCCCGTTCGCGCATGTTCCTCAAGCCTAAACCGGGGGCGTTCTGTGCAGGATCAAAGCCGCGGCCGTCGTCGGCAACAGTCAAGTGCAGTCTGCCGCCTGTCGCCTTGCAGGCGCAGGCGTACGTGGCTGGCGGCAGCATGCTTGACCACATTGTTCAGCGCCTCGACGATGATGTGATACAGGTCCGACTCGTAGCCGGGCGGCAGGCGCGGGCAGCTGGTCCATCGCCACGTCGAGCTGCAGCCCGGCGCGCCGCTCCACGGTATTCAGCCGCAGTTCGACCGCACGCTGCAGCCCCTCGCGCGCCAGGTCGGCCGGGCGCAGCTCATAGAGCAGCAGGCGCATCTCGCGCAGCGCATGCAGCGTGTTGTGCTCCAGACTGGCCAGGCTCTCCTGCAGGCGCTGCGTGTCGCCATCGGCGGCGGCTTCGCGCCCGGCGCGGCTGAAGAGCGTCAGGCTGTAGAGTGACTGGGTGACCGAATCGTGCAGGTCGCGGGCCAGCCGCTGCCGTTCGGCCAGGACGGCCATCTCCTCGGCCTGGCGGCGCAGGCGCTGGGTTTCCAACATCATGCCGATCTGCTCTGCCAGGGCCGTCACCAGCGCGATCTCGTCGATACCATAGCCGCGGTCGCGAAAGCGATAGCAGCTCAACAGGCCCTCGGCGCGGCCGCCGATCTTGATCTGGGCGCCGAGGTAGGTCTGGCAGCCTGGCAGGCGGAAAGCGGCGGGAAGCAGCGTCGCCTCGCCCAGATTGGTCGTGAGCAGGGGGTCATTGGGCTGCTGCAGCCAACGCTCGAAACCCGGCGGCAATGGGCACCACCTGCAAGTGCTGCCTGGGCGTCGCCGGGGACGTTCTGCTGCCCGGCCAGGCGCAGGGCAGTGCGTTCGGCGTCGAGCAGGTGGAGGCAGATCGCCCGACTGTGCGAGACCTCCATAATTCGCGGCAGGGCCTGCTCGAACACGTCCACGAGCGCGCTGCCCTGGCCCGCCAGCAGGCTCATATCAAAAAAGGTTGCCAGCTCATCGGTCCGTGTCGCCACCCGCTGTTCCAGCGTGGCCACCATCTGCTGGATTTCAGCTTCGGCGCGCTGCCGCTCCGCGATCTCCTTCTGCAGGATCGCCACCGTCGCGGTCAGCTCAGCGGTACGTTCGGCCACCTGCTGCTCAAGCCGGTCGTTGAGGCTGCGCAGGTGCTCGGCCTCTTTCTGCGCCAGCTCGGTATCGTGCGCCACCTGGAGCACCTGCAGGCGCTGATTGGCCTTCTCACCGGCGACCAGCTCCTTAAAGGCCTGATGCTGCTTGAAGTGAGCCAGGGCCTGGCCAGCGTCACCCAGCTGCTCGTAGACTTCCGAGAGCAGGAGGTGGGCGGCTGCCTGCTCGCTGCGGGCGTCGATGCTGCGCGCGATGGCGGCGGCCTGCTCGAGGCAGGCGCGTGCCAGGACGAGACGATCTGCGGCGCGGTTGGTCTGCCCCAGTTCCAGGAGGATCACGACCTCGGTCACCGAGCGATGACGTGCGGCGTGAGGACTGCCAGCGCCTCGTCCAGGTACTGGAGTGACTGCGCGATATCGCCCAGCAGCCGGCACGCCTTGCCGAGGATTTCGTAGCCATACGTCTCGAACACGTCAAAGCCTTCCTCCTGGCTGCGCCGCAGCCCCGCGAGGGCATGCTCACGCGCGAGCGCATAGGCGCCGGTCATGAGGTAGACCTCGGCCAGGTTGAGGTAGGAGAGGCACTCGATGCGTGGGTAGCCGATCTGCGATCCCGAGCTGCAGATTGCGCTGCAGGGTTTCGAGCGCCCGTTCGTGCTGGCCCAGCTCGCATGTAGATGTTGGCCAGGTTGTTATAGGCGTTGGCGACGCGCCGCATGTCGCCGATGCGTTCGGCGGCAGCCAGCTGCTTGTGCATATAGTCTAGCGCTTCGGGATAGCTGCCGATCTGGGCATAGATGCCGGCCAGCCCGTCGTAGACGTCGGGCAGAGCATCCGGTGTGCCGCCAGGGCAGTCGAGCGCTTCCAAGATCGCCAGGGCGCGGGTCAGCTGGCTGAGGCCCAGGGGGTAGTCGCCCAGGCGCATGTTGAGGTAGCCCTGGGTGCGCAGGCTGGAGGCGATGCCCACCTGATCCGGCAGCTGCGCCGGGACCAGGCGCTGACGGCAAGGGCGTAAGCCGCCTCGGCCAGGGTGCAGGCCTGCTTTGAGTCGGTGTCGCTCAGCTCCCAGGCCTGCCGGTTCAGGATTGTGATCTGTTGGTAGACAGTGTCGCCCCCTGCGGCGTGGGGCGGGCTGTGCTGGTCTTGCGGTCGACTCAAGCGGCTCCTCGTCGACGTAGTTGGCGGACTATGAGCTGTATTGTAGGGCAGAGGTGAGGGTGAGGGCAATTTTCTGGGAGAGGACGAGGGAGTTAGTAGAGGGTTAGTGAAAGGTTAGTGGAATGTCCCTGGCTCGGCGCAGATGTGATCGTCAAGGTGGGGTGATCGTGCGCCGTGCCAGGGTCGAGGCGAGCGATCGTTGCTGCTGCCCGGGACACCTCCTGGAGGTGGGGGTACCGCCTGGTGTCCCACGAGGCTTAGCGGCCGGGAGCGGGAAAGGAGCACTTGGCGTCGTCCAGCACCAAGATCCAGTCTGGACCGCCTTGGGGCACGGTGAAGGTCATTTGGGTGCGCTTGGGCGTCACGCCCAGATGGCGGGCTGCGCCTGTGCGTGGGTCATACCACCAGGCCGTTACATGGTCGCCGGCCAGGTTGGTCAAATCCACCTGGATCTCCCGTTCGCCGGTGACAGCACCGGATGGGATATAGATTAACGCATAGCAGCCTTCGCTGTCGCGGGTTGCACGGACATGCTGGGTGCCCGTACCGGGGTCGGAGGCGATCAAGGATTGATCGGGGATGCGCGAGAGGAAGGGGCGCGACTCAAGCAGGGCGCGTGCGTGCTGCATCTGGCCCGACCCGGGCAGGTACATGGCCTCGTACCAGGGACGCCGTGCATAGATTACCTGCTGCCGGCCGGGGGCCCACATCTGCCAGACGGGATTACAGCCGTAGGTATGGCCGTGGGCGCCGGCGAAGAGCGACCAGTAGAGCGCCTTGCGGCAGTCCCAGTCGTCAAGATAGCCGCCGTCGAGGTTGCGAATGTTGTCTGCCATGTCCTCATAGCCGGGTTCGGCGTCCATACAGGGACGGATGGGCGTGCGCGCATAGTCGGCCTCGATAAAGCGATAGTTGGCCGAGTTGCGTGCGTGGCCGCTCTGGCAGGTGTGAAAGTCAAGCCAGGGTTCGTCATGCACATATTCAGACGTGGCATGCGGTCCCCACGTGTGCATGGTCATTAAGTGGCGGCCGCCGTCACCTTCACGCAGCCCTGCGGCCATAGCGCGCAGGATCGGCAGGTGATGCTCGCGCTCGATCGGGCGGTCGCCGCCAAGGATCCAGATGATTGGCGCCTCCGCGTAGCGGCGCCCTAGGAAAGTGCCGTAGACGTAGGCGTTCTCCGGGGTGAATACTTCGGGGCCGACGCCCCATTTTTGGTTCCACTTGTCGCCCCAGGTGGGCAGCAGCCCAACATGCAGGCCAAGTGAGGCGGCCAGGTTTACGACGGCATCGACGTGGGCAAAGTAGGGTTCATTGGGGTGTGTGGGGTCATCGTCGAACAGCGGCAGGTCGCCATTGCGGTTGGGCGTATGCAGCCCGTCCAGTTCAGCAAGCACGACGGTCTGGATCACGGTGAATCGCTTGGCCGCCCGGTCCGCGAGGTAGCGCTCGGTTTCCTCCAGCGTGCAGCGGTGGAGCAGTTCCCAGGCGGTATCGCCCAGGTAGAAGAACGGGGTGCCATTCGCATGGGTGAGAAAACGACGGTTGTCGCTGATTTTAAGCATCATCGCCCTGCTGTTCTCTGCAAGAAAGGTTCATCCGGCAGGAGTAACTATATGCGAAGTCTGGTCGGTTGGCAAGCAATTTTCCATAATCGTGCACATACGGATAAACGCTGCGACGAGAAAAATTCTGCTTGACTCAGAACGGGTGTTCTGGCATAATGGCTGTTCCCGAAGGTGTTCGGGAGCGCAGCGCAATGACAAAAGGAACTGAGGAGGAAACCTATGAAATCACATCTGAATCCGTATCTCAACTTCCGGGACAGCACTCGGCAGGCGATGGAGTTCTACCATTCGATCTTTGGCGGCAAGCTGTCGATCAGCACCTTTAAGGAGTTTGGCGCGGCGCAGGACCCCAGCGAAGAGAACAAGATCATGCACGCGCAGATCGAAACGGACAAGGGCATCTTGTTCATGGCGGCCGACACGCCCAACAGCTATCCGTACAGCCAGGGAACCGACATGTACATGTCGCTCAGCGGCGACGACGAGGCGGAACTGCGGGGCTACTTTGAGAAGCTGGCAGTGGGCGGCACGGTCGAGCAGCCGCTCGTAGCGGCACCGTGGGGCGACACGTTTGGCATCGCTCAGAGACAAGTATGGCGTCAAGTGGATGGTGAATATCACCCCGAAGCGAGGATAGCTCTCCGGCGTGTCCCCTCGAGGTAAGCAAATAAAGCGGGTTGGCGGCATGGGCCGCCAACCCGCTTTTTGATTGGATTGAAGGCAGGTAGCGGTCACCCGGCACGATCGCCAGCGGGTGAGCCGGTGCGTTCGTCGACCATCTGCGGCGAGCCAGAGGGGGAAGACGGGCTCGTATTCGGGCACGTAGGCCTTGCTGTAGTTGTACCAGCCGACGATGTTTTGCATGTCGTCGTGCATGCGTTCGACATCTTCGCCGTAGAGGCGGATGATCTCGTCGCAGATGAGTTCGCGCAGGGACTCGACGGTGAGCGAGTCGGCGTTGAGGCGCATGGCCATGCGCTGCATCTGCCAGATAAGCTTGCGGCGCATCTGCTCGTCGGTGTAGGTGCGCTGGCGGTGTTCGGTGGCGGCCCAGTCGCGTAAGCTGAGGCTCAATTCTCTTTTTGTCTTGCATCGCTGACAACTTTCTAAATATAAACGGAACGGCAAGTGGCGGGCGGAGCGGGCCGGCGTAGGCAGCCGCAGCTCTGGCAGTGTCCCGGATTCGCACACTCTGCACCCTTGCCACGGGACAGAACAACAGCGAACACAGATTACCATAGCTTAATCCATCTGCACATTACAAACAACCTACGATTAGCGTACGTAAGCGAAATAGCAGCTATCCGCCGATTTTCGCATCGACTTTTCGCAATTTTCCGGCATACACATTACAGTATTGCCTAGCTGCAGCTAGCAGATGAAGGTCGCACAGGGGTGACCTGTTAGCACGGCAAGGTGACGGTAAATCGGCTCCCCTTGCCCGGTTTACTCTGCACTGCCAGGGTGCCGCCGAGCAGGCGGACCATCTGGTGGACGTAGGCAAGGCCCATGCCGGCGCCTTCGTGGGTGCGGGCGAGGCGGGCGTCGGCCTGGGTGAAGGGCTGGAGCACGTGGTCGAGCTGCGCCGGGTCGAGGCCGATGCCGGTATCCCAGACGACCAGGTCGGCAGAAGACGCGCCGGGCAGTAGGATGAGCCTCGAGGCCGATCTGCCCGCCGGCGGGCGTGAACTTGATAGCGTTATCGAGGAGGCGCTTGAGCACCTCGGCCAGGGCGACGGAGTCGCTGGTGACGACCAGGCCGGTGGGATCGACGTGCACCGTGATCGCCTGCCCCTTGGCCGCGGCCTTTGCTTTCTCCGCAGCGGCGCACGTGGCAAGCAGGTAAGCAAGGTCGCAGGGCTCGCGCTCGAATCTGGACGCTGCCGGAAATGAGGTGGGTGTAGCTGAGGATACCGTTGACGACGTTGAGCAGCCGGTAGCCGCTCTCGCCAATGCCCCTGACGTAGAGGGCCTGGCGCGCGTTGAGGGGGCCGACGATCTGGTCTGCGAGCATCTCTGACAAGGCGAGGACACTGGTCAAAGGGGTGCGCAGCTCATGGCTGATCATGGCCATAAACTCGTCCTTGAGCTGGTTGGTGCGCCGGAGATCATCCATGGCAGACTGGAGGTCGGCCGTGCGGGCGGCGACCCGGCTCTCCAGGTCTTCGTTGAGGGCGCGCAGCTCCTGCTCGAGCCGTTTGCGGGCCGTGACGTCGATGGCGAGTTCGGCGGTGCGGGCGGCGACCTCCGCCGCCAGTTCCTGCTGCTGGCGCAGGAGGAGCCGCTGCTGCGCCTTCGCTCCTCCTGCAGCTGCCGGCGCTGCGCCAGCAGCCAGGCTGCGGCCCACAGAATGGCGATGGGCAGCAGATAGCCGACCAGGAAATCGCCGGCTCCCGTTGAACCGTTGCGCCAGTAAGTGGCCAACACCAGCACACTGGTGAGGGCGGTAACGATGTAAATGTCGCGGCGCCGGCCCCAGAGGAAGACGATACCGATCGGGATAAGGAAGCGCCCCAACAGCGGCGTGTTGGGAACGGCGAGGCCCACGAAAAAAAGCGAGCCGGCGAGCACGCAGGCGAGCACCAGGACGAGCAGCGGAACGAAAGACGGCCGGAGCGGATATGTGCGCATGTTCATGTCAGTTCGGCAGGCCAGGCTGATGGCGGCAGCTGATAGGCTGGCATATTGTGACACGGGAATTCGTTGATGTACAATCACGCCCCCGTGTACGCTACACCTGAATATAGGGCAATTTGGGGGTATAAAATGGAAACGCTGGACCCGACCGATTGGGAGGCGATGCGGGCGCTTGCGCACCGCATGGTGGACGATGCGATCGACTATACAGCCAGTGTGCGCGAGCGGCCGGTGTGGCAGCCGGTGCCCCCCGAGGTGGCGGAGCGGCTGCGGCAGCCGGCGCCCCACCAGCCGGAGGGCGCCGAGGCGGCCTACGAGGAGTTCGTGCGTGATATCCTGCCGTATCCCATGGGCAACATTCACCCGCGCTTCTGGGCCTGGTACATGGGCAACGGCACGGTGACGGGGGCGCTGGCCGATTTCCTGGCGGCGATCATGAACCCGAACATGGGCGGCGGCAGCCACGGGGCGGTGCTGGTGGAGCAGCAGGTGATCCAGTGGATGAAAGAGCTGATGCAGTTTCCGTCCGAAGCCAGCGGGCTGCTGGTGAGCGGCGGCTCGATGGCCAACCTCGTGGCGCTGACCGTGGCGCGCAACGTGAAGGCCGGCTACGACGTGCGGGCAGAGGGCGACAGGCGGCGGGCCGCAGCTGGTCGTCTATGCGTCGCGCGAGGTGCACAGCTGCAACCAGAAGGCGGTGGAGCTGCTGGGGCTGGGGAGCAAGTACGGGCTGCACAAGCTCCCGGTGGGCGAGGATTTTCGCATCGACCTCGGGGCGCTGGCGGCGGCGATTGCGGAGGACCGGGCGGCGGGGCGGCGGCCGATCTGCGTGATCGGCAGCGCGGGCACGGTCAACACGGGGGCGATCGACGACCTCAACGCGCTGGCGGACCTGTGCGAGCGCGAGGGGCTGTGGTTCCACGTGGACGGGGCGATTGGGGCGATTGCGGTGCTGGCCGAGAGCGTGCGCGGGCTGCTGGCGGGGATCGAGCGGGCCGACTCGGTGGCGCTGGACCTGCACAAGTGGCTGCACATCCCCTTTGAGGCGGGCTGCGTGGTGGTGCGGGATCGGGCGGCGCACCGCAGCACCTTTGCGCTGACGCCGGAGTACCTGGAACCGGAGGTGCGCGGGCTGGCGGGGGCCAGCTTCTGGTTCAGCGACTATGGAGTGCAGCTGTCGCGGCAGTTCCGGGCGCTCAAGGTGTGGATGTCGATCAAGGAGCATGGGCTGGACCGGTTTGGACGGATGATGGACCGCAACGTGGCGCAGGCCAAGTACCTGGCGGGGCTGATTGCGGCCGATCCGCAGCTGGAGCTGCTGGCGCCGGTGGTGCTGGACATCGTCTGTTTCCGCCACCGGTTTGAGGGGATGGACACGGCGGCGCTCAACGCCGCCAACAAGGAGATCCTGCTGCGGCTGCAGGAGCGGGGGATTGCGGCGCCGTCGTCGACGGTGCTGAACGGGCAGTACTGCATCCGCGTGGCGATTGCCAACCACCGCAGCATCGACGAGGACTTTGCGGCGCTGGTGGCGGCGGTGGTGGAGATTGGGGCAGAGGTGGAGGCGGAGCGGGTGAGGTAGCCTTATCGTACCCCTGTCACCCGCTTGGCCATGAGGATATCCGGCTCGCCTGGGCCGTTGGCGTCGGGGACGACGCCAACGATAACAAAGCCGCATTTCTGATAGAAGGTGTATGGATGGCGCCGCAGGTTACGGATGCGCCGGATGTGCTGCCAGACGTCGGGATAGAGATCCACGCCGCCGAGGCTCGTGCTGTTCGTTTCGTCGTCGCTGCCGAGCCAGATCGTGATGCCGCCCCGGGCAAGGACCTGTGTTTCGAAATCGGCGACCAAGGCCCGTCCGATGCCCTGACCCTGCCAGGCCGGGTCGACGACCAGGGGGTGGAGTTCCCAGAGATTGCCGCCATACTGTGGATGGCCGGCAATCCAGCCCACCACGGTGCCGTCAGCCGCCCGTGCGGCACGGCAGATATTGTCCGGCACGCAGACCTCCTGCACTTCCTTCAGCGCCGACGGCAGGTCGGGCCATGCCTCGGGCGCCTGGACGGCAAAGCCGGTGACCAAGAGTGTGGCGGCGGTGTGGATGGCCGCTGCGTCATGCGGTTCCAGATCGCTGACCGTGATCAACTTGATATCCTCTTTCGGTACGCAAGAGAAAGAGCTTGGCAGCATCCCAGTAGCGTCCTGGCTCGGCGCAGGTGCGATCGTCAAGGTGGCGTAATGGTGTGCCGGGCAGGTGTGTGCTAATCCAGGCGTGCAGAATGGTAAGCGAAGTATACCAAGTGATTTTGATGGGGACAAGGAGGAGCGTGCTTTTGGCCGCAGGCTCGATATGAAGGCCGCACGCGCGACGACGATACGGCGATTCTCGCTTGCAGCGCATTTTTTGTTACTCTACAAGCAGAACTTCGCGCACTCATCCAGCCTGCATTCACCAAATTGCCGGCGCAACTGATCATCGCCAAGGAACAACTCAATGACCGCCAACGATGAACGCCACAGCACAGCGCAGCTGCTGCGGCTCCCCTATCACAGCACAGCCACGGGCGAGGAGCGGGACTTCCTGCTCTACCTGCCCGCCGGCTATGATGCCGATCAAGATCGCCGCTGGCCCGTCCTCTTCTTTCTGCACGGCGGCGGCGAGCGCGGGGACGGGAAGAAGGATCTCGACTACGTGCTCGTCCACGGCCCGCTCACCGAAGCCTGGATCCGGCACCGGGAGCTGCCGTTTGTAATCATCAGCCCGCAGCTGCCCGTGTTCGACATGGATCACCAGGTAGCATCGCAGGCTGGAGCCGCCAAGCCCGTACGCCTGTCCGCACCGCCCCCGCCGATTCCGGAAGACCGCCCGGCGCGCCCCATGCTGCGTGCCTCCGACCCCACGCCTGCCTTTTTCGGCGTCACCGAGGCCTGGGGCGATGAGGGCTTCCCCGGCGGCTGGCAGAACTGCCAGGAGGATCTGATCGCCATCCTCGACGGCGTGCTTGCGAGTTACCGCACCGACCCCGACCGCATCTATCTCACCGGTCTGAGCTACGGCGGCCACGGCACGTGGCACATGGCGGCGACCTGCCCCGACCGCTGGGCGGCTATCGCCCCGTTCTGCGGCGACGCCAACGAGGCACAGATGGCAGTACTCGCCCAACGGGGGCTGCCGATCTGGATGTTTCACGGCGGCCGCGACCTGGTCGTCAAGTCCGAGTGGGCCTACGACCTGGCCAACGCGCTCGAACGCGCCGGTCACCCGTCCGTCCGCTTCACCGTACACGAAGACCTCGGCCACGACTGCTGGACGCGGGTCTATGGTGGGCAGGATCTCTACAGCTGGCTGCTGGAACAGCACCGGTGATAGCGTGGCGTGTGATGTAGCGCTAGATACGCAAATAGCGCAAGATGGACACCTCAATCATGGCCCTTTCCCCAACCTGGACTAGTGCTGACTAGTCCGGGCACTAGTGGTTGGACTACGCAGAACGACTGAAGATTAGTCTTGCGATAGTGGATTAATCTACGCGGCAGTCCATTGACTTGCACCCCATAAGTTCGCACAATATTCCTTGTTGTTTAGCTTAGCCAAAGTCAAACAGCACATCACCATAAATATTTGCATTAGAGGTTGTCGATCAGCGTCGAATATTTTTCGATTTATTTAGCGTTCACGTGTCTCATTAGAATCAAGTTCGTCGATACCAGGAGGACACCGCCATGGACTCAGATGCGCCCACGCAGCCTGCCGGCGAGCCAAAAGCTGATGTAGAAGCACAGACCACCGACCGGCGCCGTTTCTTGGAGATCGGACTGTGGACGTCGGTAGGCGTCGCCGGATTGGCGTTTATGGGCACGGGCGGCCGCTTTGTCGTCGGCGACGCGCTCACCCCGCGCGAGGAACAGTGGGTGCAGGTCGGCGAGGTCGCCAAGCTGCCGCCGGGCGAGGTACAGCGGGCGACGTACACCGCGCGCAGCAAAGACGCCTGGCGCAGCAGCGAACGCAAGGGGCTGCTGTACGTCTACTCGGACGACGGCGCTAACTTCACCGTACTCGACGGCACCTGCACGCACCTGGGCTGTAACGTCCAATGGACGGACGCCAACCAGGGCTTCCACTGCCCCTGCCACCGCGGGTTGTTCGACCGCAGCGGCGCAGTGGTGGACGGCCCGGCGCCCAAGCCGCTGGCGCAGTTGCAGACAAAAATCGAAAACGGCGTGCTGTTCGCACTGATCTAAGGAGCCGAGCGATGAACAACACGCTGGAAGGAACCACGCAGCAGCCAGGCCGTGCTGGACGACCGCAGCATGGCGCCGGCCGAAATGCGTACTCCGGGCACGGGCGTGGGGGACTGGATCGAAGAACGTACCGGAGCGACCAGCGCATGGCGCGAGTTCCGTGCCTGGCCAATGCCCAGGTACGCCGCCACCAATGTACTCTACGCCCTGGGCGGGCTGACGCTGGCCTCGCTGTTATTCCAGATGCTGTCGGGCTGCCTGCTCGCCTTCTACTACGACCCGAGCGCGGCCGATGCCTACAACAGCGTCGACTACATCATGTACCAGGTGCCGCTCGGTTGGCTCATCCGCGGGATCCACCATTACAACGCCGGCGCCGTTGTGCTCCTGGTCTTCGCCCACACCCTGCGCACCTTTTTCTACAGCACCTACAAGCGGCCGCGCGAGATCACCTGGCTCTCGGGGGTGTTCCTGCTGCTCGTGGCGTTGGGGTTTGGCTTCACCGGCTACCTGCTGCCCTGGGACCAGAAGGGCTATTGGGCCACGGTCGTGAGCACGCAGATTGCGGACAAGGTACCGGTAGTAGGCGAAACAATCTCGCACCTGATGAAAGGCGGCGCGACGCTGGGGCAGCTGACGCTAACGCGCTTTTACGTGGTGCATGTGGCGGTGCTGCCGGTCACGATTATCCTGCTGATCCTGGTCCACCTGCAGCAGGTACGCCGCCACGGCATTGCGCCGAGCATCACCAGGCGAGGGCGAGCGGCCGGCTCAAGCACTGTGCCCTGGTATCCCAGTTGGTTGGGCATGGTGGCGCTGCTGGCGCTGGGGCTGCTGGCGATCCTGGTGTTTATGAGCTGGCGCACGCACGCACCGCTGGAGTACCCGGCGGACCCATCCAGCACCGACTACAACCCACGGCCCGAATGGTATTTCTTGTTCCTGTTCCAACTGCTGAGCTATGCGCCGGGGGCATGGGAGCCTTATCTCATCGTCCTGGTGCCGGGCATCGTGATCGGCAGCATGATCGTGCTTCCCTTTATCGACCGGGGGGAAGAGCGCCGGCCCTGGCGCAAACCGATCACCACCGCGATCGCAGTTTTCTACGTCGCTGTCATCGTCATCTTCACCGCTATTGCGTGGTAGTGCGCCCGCAAACTGAAGTCCCGATTGAGCTCCCTAACATCTATTTAGAAATGGAACATGTACACAAGGAGAAACCAAAGCATGAAGTGGGCAAGGCGAACAACAGCAGTACTTGGAATGTTTTTGGTGGTCACCTCGGTCGCAGGGTGCAGTGCCCCGGCGGCGCCGGCCGCGGACGCTCCTGCGGGCACAACTGCTGCGGCGGCACCGGCAAGTGCCCCGGCAGGGAAACCCAACACCCTCACGGCAGTGAAGGTGGACGCGGCCTCGCTCGACGCGGCGGCCGACTACTGGGGCAAGGCGCCGGTTACGGCGATAGCCACTAAGGCTACGGAGGAGGACGAACCCGACGGTCCGGCGGTCAACCTGCAAGCGGTGTATGACGACCAGAATTTCGCCGTGCGGCTCGAATGGGCGGATACGACCGAGAGCAACATGAACAAGGCATGGACTTGGGACGGAACACAGTTCACCCGCAGCAAGGACCTGGGCGACCGCATGGGGCTGCTCTTCGCCATGGAGAACAACCCGGAGTTTGCCTCTAAGGGCTGTGCGACAGCATGCCACAACGCCGAGCCCGATCCGGCTAAGTGGTGGATGGGGTCAGAGGACGCCGCCGTACATTACGATCTGTGGCAGTGGACGGCAGCGAGCACCAACCCCATCGGCCAGGCACAGGACGAAGTCATCAACGTGCTTGAAGACCCGGCTGACGTCGAAAGCGCCACGCACGGCGATGCCCTGGAGAGCGGCGGCTCGCTCAGCAATGTGAACGAGGCCAAGGATGGTCCGGCGTATATGAACGGCACCGATGTGGGCGCCAGCTTTATCATCACGGGCGAGCAAGTGCCGATCGACACCAGCAAGCTGGCAAGTGGCGCGTTGATCCCGACTTCTGTGCTGGCGCCCTGGGTGGGTTCGCGCGGCGACGTCCAGGCGCAAGGGACCTGGCAGGACGGCAAGTGGGTGGTCGTGCTGATGCGGGCCCTAGACACCGGGCACGACGACGACCTGGCGATGACGCCGCCCAAGCCCTATCCGTTTGGCGTGGCAGTGTTTGACCACATCGACCTTGAGGGACACACAACTTCACCCGAGGCCATTACGCTTGAGTGGCAGTAAGGTTGAAGGTAATTAGCCAGAAAATCGCGATAAGTTAGGACGTGTGCGAGCCAATGTCCCTGGGACCTGAGAGGTCCCGGGACATTTGTGTTGTGGCCTCATCTTAGATTTTGACACAGCGGCATCGTTGGAGTATCTTCGGACCTACGTATGTTTGTCCCGCTCCCCGGGGCAAACTTCCCGCTTGCAGCCTCGCCCGAGGCATAAATACCGCCCGATTAAATTACTATCAGAAATATCCCTATTTGTTTGTCAGCAAATTGTTAGGATCGTGCACCAGAAATTTGCTTAGAATGGCTTCATCTTTGATTCGAATCGGCTGAGAATTCGTGCAGATCCACAGTGCAGCAGGGCCGCCAAGGCTGACGGAAGACGGCAGCGTACTGGCACCGCCAGTCCCCATCGTTCAGTGCAGCCCTGCCTACTCACGGCGCAGCCTATGCCTTTATAACCGATACGATCAGCGGCAGCCTGGATAAGGCAGTAACGCAGTGTGTAACGAGCTCAATTGACCGCCATGGATTCGGGAGCACCAAATCGCTTCATGACGCCTAACATCAACGACACCAACGATGCATGGAGTTCCGTGTTTGAAGACCTGCTGGCGCCGGCGCAGCAGCAGCGCACGCGGCCGGAGCCTAAACGGTGGATTCTGCTGCTGGACGTGGCCTGGATCGCAATGCTGGCGGTGCTGATATCCGGCAACCTGCAGATCCTCGTGTTCCACCTGCTGTTTGTCGTCTTGACCCTCGGTGCCTTCTACTGGACATTTAGAGCATTTGCGCTGCGGGCCGGTATTGGCGCTACGTTGGCTACGATAAGTCTCGCCATTTTTGTCGTACAAGGTGTCATTCCGGCCGAGGAACTGGTCGAGATCCCGGCGCTGGTCGCGATCTTGGTGATTGTCTTCTTCATCACCAGGCAGCGCGGCCAAGTTACCCAGGAACTTCGAGACCTAAACGGGAACCTTGCTGTCCGCATTGCAGAGAAGACCTCCAGCCTGGAGGCAGAGGTCCAGGAACGGCGCCAGACGGAACTGGTACTGCTGGAGAGCCGGGAGCAATACCGGCGGCTGGTGGAACTCGCCTTTGAGGCGATCGTGATTCATGCCAACGAACACGTGATCCACGTAAACCAGGCGGCGGTGGAGATGCTGGGCGCTGAATCCAGCTCCGAATTGGTCGGCAGTTGCGTCCACGACTTTATCCACCCCGATTCGCGGGCGATGGTGCGGCAGCGGCTACAGAGGCTTGCCGCCGGCGTTAACGGATTGCCGCCGGCGGAAGAGCGGTACATCGGGCTCGACGGCAGGAGTGTGGACGTCGAGGCGGCGACGATCGAAATTGTCTATCAAGGCCAACCCGCCATGCTCACGGTGGTCCGTGATATTGCGCAGCGCAAGCAGGCCGAGCAGGCGCGGTTGGCCGAACGCATGAGCATTGCACGCGATCTGCATGACCTGATCGGGTCAGAACCTTGGCTACCTGCATCTCAAGCTGGATCAGTTTGGTGGCTACGATCCGGCGCGGCCGCTGGGGGATATCCAGCGCGACCTCGTGCGTATGCGGGCGGTGGCGGACGAGGCCTATCAGCAGATTCGCAACATGATTGCAGCAACGCTGCCGGCCAACAGTGCACCTTTGGCGGAAGTGCTGTGCACCAAGGCGACGGCGCTCGGCGAGCGATCCCAGTTCGACGTCCAGGTTGTCGAGATCGGGCAGCCGCACGCGCTGACCAGCGTGGTGCAGGAGCAGGTGCTGTCTTTGTGCGGCGAAGCGCTGGCCAACGTGGCCAAACACGCCTGCGCCACGGGGGTGAAGATTACGCTGTGCTGGTATGATCGCAGCCTGTCGCTGACGATTGCGGACAACGGCGGCGGCTTTGACATGGCGGCAACGCAGAGGACACCAACCTTTGGGCTGCGGATCATGCAGGAGCGCGTGGCCCAGGTGCACGGCACGCTGGCTATCCAGTCACAGCTTGGGCAGGGAACAAAGCTGTCGCTGCAGGTTCCATTCCCGGCGAATTAAGTGCGCGAACTATGAAAATACTGATTGTGGACGACCATATTCTCTTCCGCGAAGGGATCGCCAGCCTGTTCGCCGGGCAGCCCGACCTGACCGTGATCGGCCAGGCGAACTGCGTACAGGAAGCGGTGACAATGGCAAATGAGCTGCGGCCGGACCTGATTCTGATGGACTTTACGATGCCAGACGGCACTGGGCTGGATGCAACTAAGGCCATCTTGAAGACGCAGCCGGCGACGAAGATCCTTTTTTTGACCGTGCATGAAAACGACGAAATGCTCTTTGAGGCAATCCGCATGGGGGCGGTCGGCTACCTGCTCAAGAACGTGACGGTGACGAGACATGCTGAAGCAGATCCGCAGCATCCAGCAGGGTGAGTCCGGCGTCGATGCCGGGGATGACACGCAAGATACTCAACGAGTTTGCGCGGCAGTCGGACACGTGGCCGCAAGGCCCGGCCGAGCTGGAGGCGCTATCGGTACGCGAGCTGGAAGTGCTCGACCAGCTTGCCGGTGGCGCCACCAACCGCGAGATCGCGGAGCGGCTCTACATCTCAGAGAATACGGTGAGGAACCATGTGCACAGCATCCTGACGAAGCTGAAACTCCAGAACCGGACGCAGCTGGTGGGCCTGACGACCAAGCAGTAGAGGATGTAAGGGCTATGTCTCGGGGACCGGCGAACGCAAGCGGTCGCTTGCAGCCCCGAGACGTGTGTACAAGGCGAATAGACGGCGCTGGATGCCGGTGTCCCCGGGACCTTAGAGGTCCCGGGGACATTGTTTTTTTACCCTCACGCACTCGACCAGGGTGGACTAGTCACGGGCTAGTCTGCCGGTAGTCCGTTGCTAGTCCGGGGACCAGAGGCGTGGAGGGAAAGTTAGTCTCACGATAGTCGATTCATCTACGTGGGAATCCATTGCTTGTTGAGCCGGAGATTTACAATTAACGCAAGCAGTAAGTGGTACTACAGCAGATGTAGTGGAGGTCGCGATGGATTGATTCAGGGGACGAAGCTCGGTGCAGACCATTCTGGTTCTCTAACACCGAGCAAGTTCTTGGCGCAGCCATACTTTGTGCGCTGCAGGCCGAAGGCGACCTGGCGGTCTCCGGTCGGGCACTCAACTGAGCGTGTTGGAGCTGTGTGAGAAGTCTTCGCCTGCAGCAGCGTAGACACCTTGATCCTGGATTCTGCGGCGGAGGTTGCCCCGGAGGTGCAACGAAATTTCAGGCGATTCTGCAACGGTGACGGTCTGCGGGTCATCGTGATGGACATGTCGACGACAACCTGGTAAGTGTAGACGGCTTACCCGGTATTCGCATCAATGGCTTGGACCAATTAGTCGATATCATCCGAAGTTGGCACTAGGAGCTTGACGCTACCGTGGGAAACCCTGCGCATTGTCCGCATTGTCCGCATAGTCGGAGCCGAGGATTGCATGAGAACAGACAAGCACATACCCTATCCCGATCTGCGCCAGCAGTGGTCCACTGTCTGGCATGTTTGCGCGCTGGCAAGCCTCTTGCTGGCGATGATCATGCCGCTGTCGCCGGCTATGGCGCCCGTGGCAGCAGCTGCACCGGCAGCACAGGCATCCGGCACGATCACGCTCAACGTCGTCAGCGCCCGGGCGGAACCGCGGGCGAATGGCGGCGCCGGCGTGCTCAAGGGTGCCGGCCGTCACGGCGTACAAGTACCTCATCAACGAAGACAACACAGGCCGAGACAATCCGGCGGTCGCCGGCGGATGGCTGCTAGCCACAGTCGCCGGGCTATCCGGAGAGCTGCCTCTGGACTTCGGTCGCAGGGACGGCAAGCAACAGCCCGGTCTACCGGTCAGGCGACCAGAGCGACTTCGCCGGGGGCATGACCCTGCCCGAGGGCCGCTACCTGATCTCGGTGCTGGCCGACGGCTACACACTCGACGGTGCACACTTTACGGTCCCCGGCGACGCCCGGTCACGGTGGAGCTACAGCCCTCCCCGCTGCCGGATGCGACGATGCGTGCCTTTGTCTTGAGGGACCGCGATTCACCAACGGCCACCGGACGTGCCGGTGGAACAAGGCCTGGCGGGCTTTTCCGCGCAGATCACCGACGACCTGGGCGACGTAACCACCGACATCTACGGCAACCCGCTCTGCACCCGCTATGACGGCGAAGACCCGGTGACCTTTGTAATCCCGGCGACCTCCCTGGATGTGGACATGATGCCCGTCGTGGCCACGCTCGGCGGCCAGTGCCTCAGCGACGCCAACGGCGACTTGTCGATCCCCCACCTGGGCACCAATCGCTACGCCCTTTTGGTCGTTCCCGCCGGATGGTGCAGACTGGGTGCAGACGACGACCCTGGAAGGCAACCACGACTGGGACACCTGGCTCATGGAAGGCACCACCGGCTATGACACCGAATTCGTGCAGGCAGGCGAACCTTTCCCGACCCCCATTTTTGGCTTTGTGTCGCCCCGCAACCCCTTGGCGCCGGGCGGTACAGGCCAGATCAAGGGCATCGTCGAAGGTATCAAGAACTATATCCCGCCTAAGGGTGGTGTCTACGACCTCTATAACGGCCTCACCGGCACCAAGATCGACGGGCCGATCGAGGAGCCGTGGATCTCGCTGAACGACCTACGAGCACGGCGACGTCGCCGTGTGGGTTGGGAAAGGCAATGCCGACGGCACGTTCCAGATCAACAACGTGCCCGCCGGCAACTACATGATCACCTGGTGGGACGAGCCGCAGAACCGTATCATCGCCAATATCAACGTCACAGTCGGCAGCGGCCAGGTGATCGACATGGGTGTGCTGCCTCTCAACGGCTGGTGGACGAAGCTTGACGGCTACGTCTTCAATGACTCGAACCGCAACGGCGTGAAGGACCCCGGCGAGGCAGGTGTGCCGAACTTTACGCTGACGCTGCGCCAGCGCGACAACTCGCTGATGGATCGCGGCACCACGACGGCGGTCACCGATCCGGACGGCTACTACATTTTCGAGGCCGCCTATCCGCATGACGGCAGTGGCTGGTGGTGGAAGAGCCTACGACGACGCCTACTACACGACGGGCGTCACCTACCAAGCGGACAACCAGGCAACGCCGACCACGATCAAGGGCGCGGGCGTCGACATCAGCGTGCTGCCGATCATCGGCCTGGCGGGGCGCATGGACTGGGGCGTGCACAACTACGACCCGACGGGTGCGACCTGCAGCCCGATAGGCTCCTACAGCAGCTGTCTCGACCCGCGCAACGGCGGCATCGTCGGCACGGTCAGCTATGACACCACCCGCAACGAATTGGACCCGCCGTATGCGGCGGTGGAAGACTGGCAGCCGGGCATTTCTGATCTGATGGTCAACCTGTATGCCACCGTGGCGTGTGCGCAACGAGCGCTTGCGACCCGACTGGGCTCTACCAACTGAACGGCGACGGATCCTACGCACGTGGGCAGCTGCTGAACACCTATGTGACCGAGACCTGGGAACGGCCGACAGGCTGCGTGGCGCGCGACATCGACGGCAACCCGCTGCAGCACGGCATCGACGAGCAGGCGCTGCCGCTCGACGCCGATGCCGGCTGCCTCGAAGGCCCCTTGATGAGCGTGCAATACGGGCCGTACCCAACGGACCAGGGCACGCCCGATGCGAACTTCGGCGCGGCGGTGGACGGCAACTATGGGTTTGGCGACGGCTGCTTTGGCGGCAACCTGGACGCCACCGACCCGGCAAATCCGGTCTGCGACGGCGGCGAGTTTGAGCCGCTGCCCGGCGGCCGCGACTACCTGGTGGAGGTCGTGGTGCCGGAGGACGCCGGCGGCAATCCTATGTACAAGCTGACGCGGGAAGAGGACATCAACGTCGGCAACGGCGACCAGATCATCCCGCAGGTGCCGCCGCCGGCCTGTGCCGGTCCGCTGCACACCGTGGACTTGGCAGATGCCGACGTGGGCGGTACGGACAGCTATCCGGCGGTTACGCTGCCGGGCGGTATTGTCGTGCCGCAGTCGACGCCGACGGACAACGTGACTTTTAAGGATATCGGCGGATCGCCCTACGAAGGGATGCAGAAGCCGCTGTGCGACACCAAGCTGGTTCGCCTGAACAACGGCAAGTCGATCGTGCCGACGTTCAACTACTTCACCGATGTCCCGCTGCCGGTGCGTTTCTCCGGTCTGCTGGTGGACGACCTCCAGTACTCGAGCGACCCGCGCTCGCTGCTGTTCGGCGAGAAGCAGGGCATTCCGTTTGCGCCGGTAGGCATCTACGACTACACGGACCGGATGGTCCTTACGGTCGAAACTGACTTCAACGGCATCTATGATGTGCTGATGCCGTCGACCAACCGCATCAACTGCCCGACGCCTTCCGGTGTGTGTGCAGGGATGTATCGCTTTGTCGGCAACGACCCGGGCATCCCGGGACGGCTGAATCAGAACTACCGCCCAGATTATCGCACGATTGCGACGGAGTTCGAGGCGATCCCGGGCCTGACAATCCCAACCGACCTGGCGCCGACCGCGGTCGGCAATAACATCACCTCGCCGGCGGGACAGCTGCACACGGTCAACTGTGCGCTGGACACGGCAACGCCGCAGATCTTTGCCGTATCGCAGCCTTATATAAACAACACCGGAACGTTCAGCATCGCCGGCCTCGGCTTCGGAGCGACGAAGGGAACCGGCCAGGTAATGCTGGACGGCGTGAACCTGCCGACGGGAGCGTGGAGCGACACGTCGATCAGCGGTGTGAGCGTGGGCGGTTCGATCGCAGCCGGCCCGCACCAGCTGTCGATCCGGGCGAGCAACGGGCAGACCACGGTCAACGGCCTGACGTTCCACGTCCGGCGCGGCAGCTACCAACCAAACGTCTACGAAGTCGGCCCTGGGCGAACCTTCGATCCGGCCAGTGCCGCGAGTAACAGTGGCGGCTACGAGCATGCGATCCAGAACGCCATCGACGCGGCGTATGCGAGCAACGGCACCGACCTGATCGTCGTCTACCCGAACAATCCAGACTACGCCAACCCACGCAACAACCCACGCGGCGCCTACTATGAGAACCTGATCATCTATGCGCCGGTCAAGCTGCAGGGCGTTGGCCCGGGCGGTTTCCAAGGGAACACGTTCGTCCCAGGCTCGATCATCGATGGCGGCGCCTTTGGCGGCGACACCGTGCTGGCCGACGCCTGGCGGACCAAGATGGGCGGCCTGACGTGGGACGGCAACCAGAACGTGAACGACGGCGAGGTGATCTACATCCTGGCGGCGCAGAACAACAACAATACGCCGGGGAATGCGCGCCAGTTCACTTCCAGCTTCCCTGCCAGCATCGACGGCTTCGACATCCGTGGTGGCGACCAGCAGGGCTTCCCTGGCAACATCAACGGCGTTACCGGCGACCCGACGGGCCTGCCGCCTGCGATCGTGACACAGGGCGGCGCGATCTTCGCCAACGCCTACGTGCGCTACCTGCAGATCACGAACAACGTGATGCAGAACAACGGCGGCGGCTATGGCACGGTCCGCATCGGTACGCCCGACCTGACTGGCCAGGACACGAACCAGCACAACGAGAACGTGCGGATCGCCAACAACCGGGTCATCGCCAACGGCGGCACCAACCTTGCGGGAGGTATCGGCATCTTCGCCGGCGCCGACAACTACGAGGTGGCGGGCAACGACATCTGCGGCAACTTCTCGCTGGAGTACGGCGGCGGCCTCACCCAGTACGGCCAGAGCCCGAACGGCAAGATCCACCACAACCGCATCTATCTCAACATGTCGAACGACGAAGGCGGCGGCATCATGATCGCGGGCCAACTGCCGGCGACGCCGTCCACGCTCTCGCCCGGCACCGGCCCGGTCGACATCTATAACAACCTGATCCAGGCCAACCTGGCGAACGACGACGGCGGCGGTCTCCGCTTCCTGATGGCCGGCAACTTCCGATTCAATGTGTACAACAACATGATTGTGAACAACGTCTCCACGCATGAAGGCGGCGGTATCGGCATCAACGATGCGCCGAACGTGCGGGTGTACAACAACACGATCATGAAGAACATCACCACGGCGACGGCGGTCACCAGCGACGGCACGCCGAGACCGGCCGGGTTGTCGTCCTCCGCCAACAGCGTGCAGCTGCAGGCAACGCTGCCAGGGGGTTCGCCGGCGTTCAGCAACCCGCTGGTGTTCAACAACATCTTCTGGGACAACCGGGCAGGGACGCGCGCCGGCCTGACGGTCACGGGCATCGGGCTGGCTGGGGACGCCACGCCGGTAAACAACTGGGACCTGGGCGTCGCCGACGCGACGGGGCTGCTGGCGCCGACCAACTCGATCGTCCAGCAGAACGCGGCCGCACATCCGTATACGGCAAGTGCGACCAACAGTACCTCTAACCCGAATATCGCAGTACCGTATGACGTCTCGGTGGCGTTTGCGGCCTGGCGCCAGAATGCGGCGTTTGTCTACTCTTCGCTGGTGGCGATCGAAGCGCCGCCGAACCTGATGGGTGACTATCACCTGACAGGGTGCCCGGGCTCGCCGGCGTGCAATACCGGCTCGGCCAGCAGGGCAGTGCCCACCTATCAACAGCCCGCGGCGCCGACACCCTACCAGCCGAACGGTAACACGACGCTGAATTCACCAACGACGGACTATGACAACCAGGGACGCCCCTCCTTGGGTGGGTTCGAGATCGGTGCGGACGAGGCCGGCGGCGGCACAGCGGACCTGGCGATCACCAAGACCGATAACCAGGCCAGCATCGTTGCCGGCGGCAGCGCCAACTATACGATCGTGGTGAGCAATAGCGGACCCAGCACGGCCTTCGGGGCGACGGTCACCGACAACTTCCCAAGTGCACTGACGGTGAACAACTGGACGTGCACGGCGACGGGCGGCTCGACCTGCACGGCGACGGGCACCGGCAACAACCGGACCGGCGCAGTGACCCTGCTCAGCGGCGGCAGCGCCACGTTCACGGCCAACACGACCCTGGCAGCGAACGCAGTAGGGACCCTGAATAACACCGCAAGCGTGGCGGCGCCGGGCGGGATTTCCGATCCGAACACAGGCAACAACAGCGCTTCCGACAGCGACAGCATTGTTCCGGCGCTGCCGGCACTGAACGTGCTCGACAACTTCAACCGGGCAAACGCCAATACGCTGGGTTCGAACTGGAGCCAGGCCAACACGGCGCTGCGGGTCAACAGCAACCAGGCGTTTGGCAACAGCGCCGGCGAAGCCACCTGGAACGGGACGGGCAGCAACTTCGGCTCGACCCAGGGTGCAGCCTTCACATTCGCGGCGGCGCCCACAGGGCTGCTTGTGCCTAACTCGCTCTTCCTGAAGGCCAGCGGCAGCAGCACAAACAATCCCTCGAACTTCATCCGGGTAGGCTACGTGCCGCTGTTCAACCAGGTGATGGTCTGGACGACCACGAACGGTAACAACCTGCTGCCGACCTATACGCTGCGCGGCAGCATTGCGGCGACCTTTGCCAGCAACGACACGCTGACGGCGAGGGCGAACGCAGACGGGTCGGTGGATATCTGGAAGAACACCACCTATCTCGGCCACGTGGCCATCCCGACCAGCGGCGGCGGTTCCTGGTCGCAGGGCACAGGCGGCGGGCGCATCGGCCTGCAGCTGCCGAACAATGCCCGCGTCGACAACTTCCGCGGCGGGAATCTCAGTGCAGTGATAGTGTCGGCGGGCCTGCTGGCGCCGGAGGACGTGATGGCACAGCCCAACAAGGTCTTCTTGTCGCTGCTGGCTAACCCAATGTCGGCGAGCGAGGCAGTACAGGCGGCAGAGGCAGCGCAGGCCGAACGGGCTGACGAGATGCAGACCGGTACGCAGGATGACGCAATCCAGCGGCCGTACGCCATCCTGCTGCCCTACGTGTCCAACCAGTAGGCCACCGGACCCAAAGAATAAGGACGACACTGTGCCCGGCTCAGCAGCTGCTGAGCCGGGCACAGACCCCAACGACCAGAGGAGTATCAAGATGACCAGATCTATATCACGACGTGGCTTTCTCAAACTGGCAGGTGGCACCGTGGCGGCAGCGTACGGGGCAAGTCTCCTGCCGCGCTTCTCAGGGAGCAACCTGCTGCGGCCTGAGGCGATCAGCACCGCTAGCGCGGCCGAGCTGCCCCCCAACCTGATCTTTGCCGGCACCGACGGCTGGATCTACCTGCCGCCTGCGCCCGAAATCATTTCGCCGGCACTAGGCCGCGTGCATCCAGACCCGTATGCGCCGGACCTGTTTACGACGTACATCTTTGGCTTTCGCAACGTGACCAACATGAATCCGGACCCGGCCATCGCCCAGCAGATGATCGGGGTACAGAAGAACAAGGCGCAGCACAATGCACCCTTCTTCTGGGTAAACGAGTATACCCCAGCTGCGCCCAACGAGTTTCGGATGCAGTTGACGAACTTGGGTCTGGCGCAGCGCCCAGACTTGTTCGACCAACACACGATCCACTGGCACGGCTTCCGCAATGTGATCCCGTTCTTTGACGGCGAGCCCACCGGCTCGGTGTCAGTGCCGCAGGGGCGAACATTTACCTACGTATTCCGCCCCCGCGACCCTGGGACGTACATGTATCACTGCCATGTCGAAGACACAGAGCACGTCCACATGGGCATGAACGGCCTGGTCTTTGTGCGGCCGCGGCAGAACGGAAACACAAGCCTTTATCCAAGCGGCTTGTATGCGTACAACGACGGCGATGGTTCGACTGGTTATGATCGCGAGTTCGCCATGCACCTAAGCGAGGTGTGGGCCGATTCACACTGGGCGGACGCCCACATCCAGCTGCCGGAATGGAGCGACTATCGCGCCGACTTCTCACTGCTCAACGGCCGGGTCTACCCGGACACGCTAGAGGCAAACGGATCGGTCGATCCTTTCAATCCCGTGCGCGATAGCAGCGGGGATCTCATTGCGCCGGCCGGCCGGCCCGACCTGCAGTACCAACCCTATTCATCGCTGGTCACCTGCAACGCCGGCGAGCGCGTACTGCTGCGCTTTGCCAACTTGGGCTTCAAAGAGGCGGTGATGGCGCTGACGGGGATCCGGATGCGGGTTATCGGCCGGGACGCCACGCTCATGCGTGGGCGGGGCGGGGCCAGCACTGCCTACGAAACCGAGACGCTCTCGTTTGGCGCCGGTGAGAGTATCGACGCCATCTTCACGGCCCCGCCCTATCAGGGTCCCGGCCCGTACGACACCTACATGCTGTACAACCGCCGCTATACGCAAACGGCCAACCTGGCAAACGGGTACGGCGGGCAGACGACAGAGGTGCGTGTCTATCCAGCCGGCACACTGCCCGTGCAGACGGTGCCCAATACCTAGACCAGCAGCGGATGAGTCGCAACAGGAGCTAAACATGCAAGCATTGAATCTGAAATGGCTGCGCTGGGGCCTCGTACTTACGATGGTAACATGCCTCATGGCTGCGCAGCTGCCCACCACGCCGGCAGCTGAAGCGCAGGTTGTACCACCTAAAGTCGGCATCGCCTGCACGACGGGCACGAGCCCCAGCCCAACGTTTACCCTGACTGCCAAGACCGGGTACATCAACCTGCCTGACGGCAACACGGCGTTTATGTGGGGCTATGCGCCGGGCAGCGGCGATTTCCAACATCCGGGGCCGGTGCTCTGCGTCAACCAGGGCGACACTGTCACAGTGATTTTGAGTAACACGCTGGGCGACGATGTCTCGATCGTGTTCCCAGGGCAGGAGGGCGTGCTGGCCAACGGTGCGCCGGCCCAGCCGCAGTTCAACGGCCCGACGCTGACATCGCTGACGAACGTGGCGCCGAAAAACGGCGGCAGCGTGATATACAGCTTTGTCGCCAGTAACCCGGGCACCTTCATCTACGAAAGCGGCACCGACCCCGAAAAGCAGGTGCGCATGGGGCTCTTTGGCGCCCTGATCGTGCGGCCAACGCTGGGGGCGACCTTCGCCAATAACCGGGCCGACAGCCAATTCACGCCAGAGGAAGAGTTCATGGTGCTGCTTTCGGAGATCGACCCCATTCAGCACCAGGCGGTCGAGGCAGGGCTGACGTTCAACATGAACAACTACCACCCGCGCTACTGGCTGATCAACGGGCGCGGCTTCCCCGACAGCATCGCCGACAACTATGCCGAGTTCCTACCTTCGCAGCCGTATGGGGCCCTGGCGCGGATCCACCCGTTCAATACCAACCCGGGGGCCGGGCTCGCCTATCATCCCTATCCGGGGCTGGCGCGCTATCTCAACGTCGGCAGCGAGGATTTCCCGTTCCACCCGCACGGCAACAACGGTTCGGTCATCGCGCGCGACGGCCATCCCTTGGAGAGCAGCAGCGGGCAGGACCTATCATTTGAGAAGTTCTCGCTCAACGTCGGGCCGGGGCAGACCTGGGATGTGCTCTTCAAGTGGTACGACGCGGAGGAGTACGACAGCACCGCCAATCCCGTGCCGGTGACCGTGCCGGAAGTGGCCGCCCAGAGCTTTGGCCCCTTCTACAGCGGCTCGCCGTACCTGGGCCAGCTTGGCACCCTCCCGCCGGGCGCGACGACAAACAATCAGTGCGGCGAGTACTACATCATCGCGCATAACCATGCCCTGTTCCAGATCACTTCGTGGGGCGTGAACATGACGGGTCCGATCACCTACATGCGCGTAGATCCGCCTTTGTCGAACAACTGCCCTCAGTAAGGAGCAATCATGTCAGCTAATTTGCTTGGCACACCAATCAATCCTAGACTTTGGATAGCCGTGGTTGCCCTGCTGGCAGCAGTCGTCCTGCTTCCAGGCCGGGCCCACGCGGCCAACGTCACGGTCGACCTGTGCGCCACGAGTGGCAGCATCTCCGTCCCGGCCACCCCGGCGGCGGTCAGCGTGCCGATCCTGGGTTACGTGGCAGGGGACTGCAGCACGGCGGCAACCGCCACTGCGCCGGGCGGCCCGGTTGTGGCCGTCAACGTCGGCGACGTGGTAACGGTCAACCTGCACAACAACCTGGGTGAAACCACCGGGCTGCTCTTCCAGGGGCAGGCGCTCGTGCCCGACCTGGCCGGCACGGCAGGCGGGACGACGAAGAGCTACACGTTCACGGCCAGCCAGCCCGGCACTTACCTGTACGAGGCGGCGTTGCTGCCCAACGCCCAGCACCAGGTGGCAATGGGGCTCTACGGCGCGCTGATTGTGCGCCCTGCGGCGGGCCAGGCGTACGATGCCAACACGACCTTTGACGAAGAGGCCGTCCTGGTCCTGAGCGAAATCGACCCGGCGCTCAACGCCAGCCCGGCCGCCTTTGACATGCGCAATTACAAGCCAAAGTACTGGCTAGTCAACGGCCAGGTCTACCCGAACACCGCCAGCTTCACGACGGTAGCCGGCCACAAAGTGCTACTGCGTTATGTCAATGCCGGCATGCAGCATCACTCGATGACAGCACTGGGTCTGAACCAGAAAGTCATCGCGACAGACGGCATTCTCCTGGCGGACGCACACACCATCGTCGCCGAGACGATTGCGCCCGGCCAGACGCTGGACGCCATTGCGACGATACCGGCTGTTGCCGCCGCCGGCAGCAAGTATCCCGTGTACGACGGCAACCTGGCGCTGCACAACAGCAATACGGCGGGTCTGGGCGGCATGCTGGCCTTCCTCAGCATTGCGGCTGGTGCGGCCGGCCCCGACACGCAAGGCCCGGACACCGGTGCGGTCACGCTGACACCTGTTCGGACGAACGGTGCCGTCAATGTCGCCTTGAGCGCACAGGTCAGCGACGCGGCCAAGGGTAACAGCAACGTCACAGCGGCCGAGTACTTCGTGGACACGGCCGGCACCAACGGCAGCGGCACGGCGCTGGCAGGCAGCTACGGCAGCCCCACGGCCAACGTCAACGGCACGCTTGCGCCGGCCCTCCTGGCAACGCTGGCCAGCGGCAACCACACAATCTACGTGCACGGCAAGGATGCCCTTAACAACTGGGGCCCATTCAACTTCGCCGTGCTGATCCTGGACAAGAGCGGCCCGCAGACCACCGGCCTGGCGCTGAGCGCCAACCCCACGAACGGCACAGTGGGTGTAACGCTGACGGGGACGGCCAACGACAGTGCGACGGGCGGCAGCAATGCTGCAGGAGCCGAGTACTTCGTGGGCACGACGGGAGTCAATGGCAGCGGCACGGCGCTGGCGCTAAACACCACGGCGTCGCCGGTGGCCAGCCTGAACGCCACGATCGCGTCGGCGAGCATCAATGCCCTCGCTACCGGCAGCTACGTGCTCAACGTCCACAGCCGCGACGCATTGGGCAACTGGGGCCCCTACACGACGATCAACCTGAACGTCGACAAGGCCGCGCCGGCAGTGAGCGTGGTGACAGCCAAGCCCAATCCCACCAACGGCCTGATCTCCGGCAGCGTGGCCCAGCCGGCCGTGCAGTTGGACGCTATGTTTGTGGATGCAGGGCCCAGCCTGGCGGCCAGCATCGGCGGCGTGACTGACGGTACAAGCAGCGGTGCCGACGGCACTCCCAGCGGCATCGACCCCAGCATGCCGGTGCGGGCCTTCATCCCGCTGGTGATGAGCACGAATGCCCAGGACCAGGTAGAAGCGGCGGCGGTCACATCCGGCAGCAGCTTCGTGCAGGCGGCTGAGGCATTCATATACATCACCAACGATCACGTGCCTGCTGCGGCAGAGTACGGTACGGGCTTCGTATTCACCGCTAACGACGGCAGCTTCAACAGCGCCACGGAAGCAGGGCGGACGCCGATCCCGCTCAGTACAATCCTGCAGCTCACCGACGGCAACCACAACGTGTACGTACACGCCAAGGACAGTGCCGGCAACTGGGGCACGCCTACCACGCTCGTCCTGGTGGTAGACAAGGTGGCGCCGACGTTCACCGGCATCACGCTGGCGCCCAACTCGGTTACCTTTGGCACGGCGAATGTCGTGCTGACACTAAACGGTGCGGCCGACAATGCCGGCGGCACGGGCATCGGGGGCGGAGAGTACTGGTTCGGCACCACGGACCCGGCGCCGGGCGGCGGCACGGCCTTCAACGGGCTGACGACCAATATCCCGGTAGGCTCGCTGGCGGTCGGCACCTACACCGTGCGCGCCCGGGTGCGTGATGCAGCAGGCAACTGGAGCACGGGGATTAACGGCGCGACGCTGACGGTGACGTGGCCGCCGTTCTACTTCTCAACCAGCGGCAACAGCAACCCGCCCGGGGTAGGCGGCTCGGCCGACGATGCGGACATCTACTTCTATAACTCAGGGTTCAGCCGTGCGGTCGACGTGAGTACAATCACGCGCCCCGTCCCGAGCTCTGCGAACGTGGACGGACTGGTACGGGTCGACAATACGCACTTCTACCTGTCGTTCGCCGACAACGTCACCTTGCCGGTGCTTGGCACGGTGCAAGACGAGGATATCGTGTTCTACAATGCGGGCACCTGGTCGGTCTACTTCGACGGCACGGGGCGCGGGTTAACCAACAGCAACCACGATATCGACGCCTTTGACATCGTGGGCAGCACCATCTACTTCTCGACGGTGGGCAACACCAATCCGCCAGGCGTGACCGGCACGGCGGATGACGCCGACATCTATGCGTGGAACGGCACGGCGTTCAGCCGGGTCTTCGATGCCTCGGCCAACGGCGTCGGCAGCGCCAACGTAGACGGTCTCTCGTTGACGGATGCGACACACTTCTACTTGTCCTTCAGCGGCGACACGACAGTCACCGGCATCGGCGCAGTGCAGGACGAGGACATCGTCCGCTACAACGAGGGTACGTGGTCGGTCTACGTCGACGTAACGGCGCTTGGCCTGACCAGCGGCAACCTGGATCTGGACGCTATCGACGTGCCATAACGGTAGGGAGCGTGGGGGCGAATCTGCCGGGCCCGGCCGGTTCGCCCCCCATGCATTAACAGGATATGTCACCTATGACAAACAACGACAGCAGGATTAACGACGCCAGCAGTGCCGGCCCCACCCAACCGAGGGCCAAGTCCTCTCGTCTATTCCTTCTCATCGCAATTCCCGTGTTGGTGCTGGCATTGGTCGCCGGCTTTTGGTTCTATCAGAACAGTGCAGCTAACAGTGCTGCCACTGCGCCGGCCGGCGTGACAGCGGAGAACGCAGCGTCGGGCGCGGCCGCGATTTCAGCGGCTGCTTCAGCATCAGATTCTGCTTCCGATTCTGCCGCCAGTGCCGAAAAGCGCACTGCGGCGACGACGATTTCGGTAAAGACGCTGGAAGAGCGCTACGGCATCCGTCTGCGCCTGCTGGCGGTAACGGCGTTGGGCGGCATGGTCGACCTGCGCTACATGATTATGGACCAAACGAAGGCGACGGCCCTCGCCCAGTACCTGGGAGAGATCGAGCTAATCGACGATGACAGCGGCGTCACGCTGAAGATGGCGACGGGGCACGGGATGCACCGGAACGATCGGATCGAGGACGGGCAGCTCAACTTTCATTTCTTTGCCAATGCGGGGAACGCGATCAAGCCGGGACATCCGGTGACGGTTGCGATAGGCCCTGTGCGGCTTGAGGCGATCGATGCGCAATAAATACCTCGTATGGTTCCTCATTCTGCTGCTGTGTGCGGCCGCGATAGGGATCGTGGTGGCGCCAGTACAGGGCGCGGACCCGAGCCCTATCACGCCGCTAAAGGTGACGACGACGAGCGACAGCATTGCGGACGACGGCTTCTGCTCGCTGCGCGAGGCCATCATTGCGGCGAACAGCGACGGCAGCTTTCACGACTGCCCGGCGGGCGACGGCGCGGACACGATCGTGTTTGACGCCCAGTTGCCCCGGCCGATCGTCATCACGCTCACGCTTGCAGGTGCGGATGAGGATGGAGCACAGAGCGGCGACCTGGACGTGACTGGGACGCTGGCGATCGTGGGCGAGACGCCGGATGCTGTGGTGATCGACGGCGACGCGGCCGATCGCGTCTTTGAAATCCTGCAGGGGAGCGCCGTCGGCATCAGCGGCGTGACGATCCGGAACGGCAGCGTACCGGCCGGCGGCAATGGTGGCGGCGTGCTGGTCGACCTGGCGGCGCGGCTGACATTGACCGAAACTGCCGTGATCAGCGGCAGCGCGGCAAGCGGCGGCGGGCTTTACTCGCTGGGCGGGCTGACCATTGTCAGCGGCACCGTGGCGGGCAATCAGGGCGGCGGTGTCACCAACGACGGCGGGCTCCTGGTGTTGAAGCAGGCGACCCTGGCAGACAACACGGGCGGCTATGGCATTGCCAACCAGGGGCAGGGGGCGCTGACCTTTACGAGCGGCGTGGTGCGTGCCAACGAAGGCGGCATTTACAACGTGGCGGCCACGGCAACGGTGAGCGACGTCCTGGTATCCGGCAACACGACCGGCGGCATCTACAACAGCGGATTCAGCCCAACGCACCTGACGCTGGCACGGAGCACGGTGGTATCGAACACAGCGGTCAGCGGCGCGGGCATTTTGAACGAAGGGGTCGGGGCCAAGGTCGACGTGATTGACAGCCGCATCGGCGACAACGAGGCCAGTGCATCGGGCGGTGGACTGTTTAACAACGGCATCATGGTCGTTCGCGGCAGCACGATCGACCATAACCGCGCCCGGGCAGGGGCCGGCATCCATCATTTTGGCGGCGACTTGTCGTTGCGCAATGCCACAGTGACGCAAAACACCGCGGGCGACAACGGCGGCGGGCTCTACAGCCACGGCAGCGGCACGCTCCAGTTCGCGACCCTGAGCCATAACAGCGCCGGGGGCAGCGGAAACAACATCTTTATCGACGAGGCGCCGCTCTCGATCGGCAGCAGCATTGTGGCGCAGGCGACAGGCACGGGCAACTGTGCCAACAGCGCCGGGTTTGTGACGTCAATGGGACACAATGTGGAGAGCGCCGCCACGTGCAGCTTGGGGGCGACCGGCGATCTCACGAGCACAAATCCCCTGCTCGGTCCGCTGGCCGCCAACGGCGGTCCGACCGAAACCCAGGCGCTGCTGACCGGAAGCCCGGCGATCGACCTCGGCGATACGGCGTCATGCCCGGCCACCGACCAGCGCGGGGTTGCACGTCCGGTGGGTGCGGCCTGCGACAGCGGCGCCTACGAAGGGAACGGGGCTGAGCCCACGCCGACTCCCGAGCTGACACTCACGCCGGTGCCGCCGCTCCCGCTGGCGATCGGGATCGAACCGGCGGCACCAACGACAAGCGATCCTGTCTCGATCACCGTGTCCGGCGTGTTTACGACAAGCTGCACCCCCGGGTACCAGTCGCACCAGGTGACCGGCTACGAGATCAACATCCACGGCAGCCTTCCCGACCAGTCGTTCTGCCTGAACATCGAGACACCCTTCAGCTATACAGTGGGGGTCGGGCCGCTGGCATCCGGGGTATACACGGCAACCAACACCATCGAACAGCGGACGGACAGCAAGGTGTTCACGGTCACGGAGGCGGGCGGACAGTGTGCAGCTGATGCGCACGATAGCAGCGGGCAGGGCAACTGGTTCCTGCCGGCCCTACCGTTGGCGGCAGCAAAGCAGCTCTTCCTGGCGTCGATCAGCAGCGAGCCAGTCTCGCCGTGCCGCTAAGATTATTGGGAACGAGGTAGCTATGTCTGCAGAAACAAGGAAGACAACGAAACTAGCAGCGGCGCTGGTTTTGGCCGTAGTGTGGGCGGCCCTGGCGTTGAGCCTGGGGGCACCGGCGGCGCTGGCCCATGACGTGATGGTAGAGCGTACGGAGCCTGAGACGGGAGCGGCGCTCAAGCGCGGGCCGGCCCAGGTCGCCATCATGTTCAACGAGGAGCTGGACACCCATCTGAGCACGATCCAGGTGTTCGATGCAGATGGGCAGCGGGTGGACCTGAAGGACGGCGGTGTGGACCTGACCGACCCCGACCATGCGTCGATGATCGTTCACCTGCCCGAACTCGACGAAGCGGCCTACATTGTGCGGTGGCACGTAGTGCTGGACGACGGCGACGCCACGGACGGGGCGTTTACCTTTACGGTGGGAAATGCAGCGCCGATCACGGAACCGCTCACGGTGACCGCACCCGCACCCATGGCGTTCACGGCCAACACGACGGTCTGGTATGGCGCCGCTGCGGTGGCGGCCTGCCTGGTGCTGGCGGTGGGTCTGCTCTGGCGGCGGCGCAGCGCGTGAGGCCCGCGGCAGTATTGCCTGATGATTGCCTGATGAGACTCTGATGAAACACTTTCGCGTTTTGCGTTTTCTTGCCATTCTGCTGGCGCTGCTGGCGGCGGTTGCCGCCGGCAGCCGATCTGCCCACGCGCACGCGGGGCTGGTGCGGTCCGAGCCTACCGACGGCGTGACGCTGGCCAGCGCGCCGGGGGAGTTTCACCTCTGGTTTAACGAAGATATTGTGCCCAGCTTTAGCGCCGTCGAGGTGCTGGATGCACACGGGACGAGCGTGCCAGGGGCAAGCGTGCGCCCCGATCCCGATGCGCCCACGGGGCTGCTGGTCGAGCTCCCCACACTGCCGGCAGGCGCCTACACGCTGCTCTGGAAGACGCTATCGCAGGCGGACGGCCACCCCAGCCAGGGGATGGTGCTATTTGGCATCCAGACGGCGGCCCCCACTGTCCCGGTCCGGGCGGCCGGCGCTGCGGCGGTGCCCTGGGTCGAGATCCTGCTGCGTTGGCTCAACTATACGAGCCTGGCAGGCGTGGTGGGTGGGCTGGCGGTCGGGCTCTACTTATATCGCGGCAGGCCCTCAAGTGAAGAGCAGCGCGCGCGACGAGCAGGCAAGCAGCATGTGGGGGCACGTCGAACGGCGTGTGTACAGACTGGTGCTCTGGTGCGCAGTTGCCGCGCTGCTGGTAGGGTGCGGGCTGCTGCTGCGCCAGGTGGCCAACTCGGCAGAGGCAGGACAGGCGGCTGGACAGGCGGCTGGACAGGCAGGTGAACGGTGGCGTGCCGGCCGGCTGCTGCTGACGCAGACGCGCTGGGGCATGCTGTGGCTGGTGCGCGAAGGCATCCTGCTGGCAATCGCAACGCTGCTGCTGGCGCAGCGAGGTCCCGGCGCGCTATTCGGGGCAAAGCCCTGGAGCGTGGTGCTGCTCAGCGCAGCGTGCATGGGACTGCTGGTAGTGCAGGCGGCAATGGGCCATGCGGCGGGGGATACGGCCAAGGCCTGGTATGCCGTGCCAGCGACTGCGCTCCACCTGTTGGCAGCAAGCCTGTGGGTGGGGGGCCTGCTGGCGCTGGCGGTAGGCTGGCTGCCGGCGATCCTGCGCACGCCGGGCAGGCGCGGCGAACTACTGTGGACGGGATTTTATCCCTTTGGCAGCCTGGCGGCGGTGAGCGTCGTCCTCTTGATCGCCACCGGACTGTTTAACACAGGACAGCAGGTTCCGTCGCTCGACGCCCTGGTTACGACCGCGTATGGGCAGCTGCTGCTGGGCAAGGTTGCCCTGCTGCTGGCAGCTGGCAGCATCGGCCTGATCAACCACTTCTTGCTGCGGCCCGCGCAGCCCGCCGGCCGGCAGGCCGGTCTCAGGCAGCGGATGCCCGCCCTGGTGGCGGCCGAACTCGTAGTCGTGGCGGCAGTCGTGCTGCTGACCAGTGCGATGACGGCCAGTGCGCCGCCGCGCGGGTTTGAATACACGCTGGCACCTGAAGACGAGAAGGGCAGCATGGCCCAGACGGTGGGCGACGTTAAAGTCGCCCTCGACGTCAAGCCCAATCGCCCGGGCCAGAACGTCTTCAGCGTGCAGAGTGCCAGCGTAGAAGATCCGCCCCCCGCCGCGATCACGCGCGTCCTGCTGCAGTTTACGTATCTGGGTGGCGACCTGGGGCGGGTGAAGGTCAAAGCGGAGGAAGTCGGGCCCGGGCGCTACCTGCTGAACGGCGACTTTCTCAAGCTGGCCGGCCCCTGGCAGATCGACGTCATCACGCGCAGGCACGGCGTTGAGGATACCGTTACGAACTTCAACTGGTTAGTGATGCCGCTGAACCCGGTGCCGCCGACTGTGCTGTCGAAGCAGCCGCTGACGGCACCGCTGACGGCTGCCGCCGCGGTGCTGATGTGCCTGCTGATCATCAGCGTTCTGGCAGTGCTGCTGTGGGCACCCCTGCGCCTGCCCATGCAGGCGCAGCGGCACAATGCCTATGCCGGAGCGACGCCCACCGGCATCCTTTGAGTCGACGACCCAGGTCCAATAGGGCCGCTAGCTTCAATAGGACAGAAATTATGTCAAAAGTATTTGCCTGGCTGACCATATTTGTGATGATAGCCGGCCTGCTCGCCGGACTGCTGGATGCCGCTCCTACCCTGGCTCAAGAGCCAGTGCAGGAGCCAGTGCAGGAGCCTGCGCCGGACGCGCCGGCCGGCGATGCGGCAATCATCAACCGGCTGTGGCTGCCCCAGGTGTTCAATGGCGGCACGGCAGACAGTACGGCAACACCGGACAATGCCGGCACGGCGGATTCAGAGCCGGCGCCGGAGGCTGCTGTGGAAGATGCGGTCAGCATCGAGGCCGCCGCGGCAGGACAGAGCAGCATCATCTTGATTCTGAAGGACCAGCTCGACGTCAAGACGATCCGGGGGAAAGACCGGCGCGAGCAGCGCAGAAACCTGGTCGAGGGCCTGCGCGCAAAAGCAATCGGGACGCAAGTGAGGCTGCGAGCGCGGCTGGCCGTGCTGCGCAGCCAGGGGCAGGTAGGGGCCATCACGCCGCTCTGGATTGTAAATGGGATCGCGCTGACGGCAAGCAGCAGCGCCATCAACGAGCTGGCCAAGGCGCCGGAAGTTGACCGGATCATCCTGGACATTGTACTGCAGGCACCGTCGGTACAGACGACCGCCACGGCGACCTCCAGAGCAAAACCTGAGCGTGATCAATGCACCGGCCCTGTGGAACCTAGGATTTGGGGGTCAGGGCGTTGTCGTTGCCAACATGGACACCGGCGTCGACGTGACGCATCCGGACCTGGCGCCGACCTGGCGCGGCGGGAGCAACAGCTGGTATGATCCCTACGGCCAGCACGCAACGCCGGCCGATCTGAATGGGCACGGCACCTGGACGATGGGGCTGATGGTGGGGGGGAGCAGCGGGGGCACGGCGATCGGGGTGGCACCACAGGCCCAGTGGATTGCCGCCAAGATTTTTAACGACAGCGGGTCGGCCACGGCAAGCGCCATCCACCAGGCGTTTCAGTGGCTGCTGGATCCGGACGGCAATCCGGCGACGGACGACGCGCCGGCAGTGGTCAACAATTCGTGGTCGTACGGCACGCCGGGATGCAACCTCCTGTTTCAGCCCGATCTGCAGGCGCTGCTGGCGGCCGAGATCGTGCCGGTGTTTGCGGCCGGGAACTATGGGCCGACCAGCCCATCGGACGTCAGCCCGTCTAACTACCCGGAAGCGTTTGCCGTCGGCGCGATCAACAACAACAGCAGCGTCTACGCATACAGCAGCCGCGGTCCGACGAGCTGCGGCCGCACGTCGACGGCCGTCTACCCCGCCGTCGCGGCGCCGGGCGTCAACGTCACAACAACAGATCGCTATGGATTGTACGGCGCATATTCGGGAAGCTCGCTGGCGGCGCCGCACGTGGCGGGGGCCATGGCGCTGCTGCTGAGCGCGCTGCCCAATCTCACGGTAGCGCAGGTAGAGTCGGCGCTCACCACAAGTGCGGTGGACCTTGGGCCGGCCGGGCCGGACAATACGTTCGGGGCAGGCCGGGTTGACTTGCTGGCGGCCTATACTGCGCTTGCGGGTGTGGTGCCAACGCCAAGCAGTACACCTACCAGCACACCGTTGCCGCTGCCGACCGATACGCCGACCCAGGTACCTACTGCGACGCCAACAGCGACATCGCCAGCGACCGTGGCGCCCCCGACAGATACACCAGCTGCGCTGCCGACCGATACGCCGACGCCACTGCCCACCGATACGCCTCTGCCGACAGATACAGCGACGCCGCTGCCGACAGATACGCCGACGCCACTGCCGACCAACACACCAGTGCCACCGACGGCAACATCCACACCGGTGCCGCCTACCCCGACTGCAACGGCGACGGCAACCCCGACGTCGGCGCCCACGGCTGCAGATGCGATCTTTGCGGATGGCTTCGAGTCAGGCACCCTGGGGGCGTGGGGTGCGGTCGGAGGCACAGCAAGCAAGCTGAGTGTGACAGCCGGCGCAAAGCAAGCCGGCGCCTATGGCCTGCAGGCCGCCATCAGTGGTGGGGCCTCCGGCCACGTGATCGACAACACGCCGAGCAACGAGAGCAGCTATCGGGCCCGGTTCTACTTCCACCCGAACAACGTGACCATCAGCTCGACGGCGCAGGATATCCTTGTGGGCGTCAACGCCACCAGCCAGGTTGTCTTCCGGGTGCAGCTCCGCCGCAGCAGCGGCAGCTACCAGATAGGGGCGACGGTCACACGGAGTGGCGGCAGCACGAAAACGAGCTGGTACACGATCAGCAATGCTTACCATGCGATCGAGATCAGTTGGCAGGCGGCCACAAGCGCGTCCTTCAGCCTGTACATCGACGGCACACTCAAAAAGACGCTCACCAAGCTAAATACGAGTGCCTCCAAAGTCGAGTCCGTGTACTTAGGCCCGTCTGCCGGTCTCGGCAGCGTGCAGGGCACCGAGTATTTCGACAGCTTTGTGGCGAGACGCAGCGCATATATTGGTCCGTGAGCGCGGGCGCGGCCTAATGGCGGTGCTTCAGACAGTAACGGGCATGATCGCCCCTGGGGCGATTTCTTTGCCTGCAATCGCAAACGAAGGACGAAACGATGGCCGATTTTCATCAGATGGCGATATTCCGTTGACCGACGCTACCCTGCTGCTCGACATTATGGGCACGAACGGCCACGCTATCCCCGGGCGCGGCTGGTGCACCCAGACCCGCAGTCGATGATGGTGGCCGGAGCGGCCCGGAGCCGGACCGATCGAACAATGAGCCCGGCACTGTCAGACAAAGAGACAAGCAGCACGAAGATTCGGGTGGCGATCATCGGCGCAGGCGGCTGGGGGCGGCAGCATGCCCGGGTCTGGGCCGGGCGGCCGGACGTAGAGCTGTGCGCCATTGCGGGGCGCACGTGGGAGAAGACGCAGGCCCGGGCGGCGGAATACGGCGTGCCGGCATACGTGGACATCGACGAGATGCTGGCCCGGGAGCGGCCCGACCTCGTCAGCCTGAGCCTGCCGAACCAGGGTCATTTCGATGCCACGCTGCAGGTGATTCGGGCAGGCTATCCGCTGTTGGTGGAGAAACCCCTGGTCTTTGACCTCCGCGAGGCCGACGTCCTGCTGGAGGAAGCGGCGGCACGGGGGCTCTTTTTTGCGATCAACTTCAACCACCGCTATGCGCGGCCGCTGCAGATGGCACGGCAGGCGGTGGAGGGCGGCCGGCTGGGCGACCTCGTATTTGCGGTATGGCGGTTTGGCGGCGAGGGCAGCAGCGATCACCCACATGCCAACCTCATCGAGACGCAGTGCCACGCATTTGATCAACTGGAGTGGCTGTGCGGGCCGATCGACTCGGTCATGGCCGAGATGACTGACAAGACAGGCAGCGGTTACCGGACGCTGGTGCTGGCACTGCACTTTAGCAGCGGTGCAGTGGGCAGCCTGATCGGAACGTATGACTCGTCTTACGCCTATGCGGACACGCACCGGCTGGAAATTAACGGCACGCGCGGGCGTGTGGTTGTGGAAGACACCGTCCGGCGCTATGCCTTTCAAGCGGCAGGCAGCGAAACGGCCGAGGTGTGGGAGGCAGGCTACTTCAACGATCGGGACCGGGAGTTTCACCGGACCTTTGACCGGCACATCGACGACCTGCTGGGGCGTTCCGGCGCGGCGATCCGCCGCCGGTTCCTGCTGCGGCCGGGCACCGTGCGCTGGCGCTGGCCTATGCGGCGATCGAGTCGTATCAGAATGGGCGGCGGGTGAGCGTCGCGGCAGTGGGGACACCTGCGGACGCCTAGCTGGGCCAGGTAAAGTAGAAGGTGGCGCCGGCGCCGGGTTGCGAAACGAGGCGGACGGTGCCACCGCGGCTTTCGACGGTTTTCTTGACGACGCTGAGGCCCATGCCGCTGCCTTCGACCTTGTCGCGCGGCTGGAGGGTCTGGAAGAGCTGAAAGACACGCTCGTGGTACTCGGGGGGAATGCCGGGACCGTCGTCGGCGACGGCGAACTCGACGAGGGGGCCGTGTTCGCCAGCCGGCAGCCGTAATGCTGACGCAGCCGCGCTCGGGGTGGTTGTGGTGCTTATAGGCGTTCTGGATCAGGTTGCGAAAGACTGTTTCCAGCGGGACGCGTGCGGTAAAAAGCCTGGGCAGCGACTCCCCCACTTCGACGGTGAAGCCGGGCGGCAGGTTGAGCAGCTCGACGGTGCTCTGAACCAGCTGCCGCGTATCGACCTGCTCGGGGTCGCTGCTGATGCGCCCGGCAGCGTGAGTAGTCGAGCAGGTCGCTCAGCAGTTTGTCGAGGCGGCGCACGCGGCCGTTGAGCTTGGCCAGGTGCGCCAGCGAGGCAGGCGGCAGCAGCGGGGCGGCGTCCTCGGTGATCCACTCGGCGAGCAGGGCGATGGCGCGCAGCGGGGCCTTGAGATCGTGGGAGGCGACGTAGGCAAACTGGTCCAGCTCGCGGTTGCTGCGCTCGAGCTCGGCCGTGCGGTCGCGCACGCGCTCTTCCAGAGAGGCGTTGAGCTCCTCCAGTTCCTGCTCGTAGCGCTTGCGGGCCGTCATATCGCGATTGACGACGACGTAGCCGACCGTGCTGCCATCTTCGCCGCGGATCGGTGCGGCCGTCGAGTCGATATAAAGGAGATCGCCGGCACGGTTGCGGTGTACCGCCTCAAATTGGTGTTTGGTCCCAACGTTCACCTCAGAAACCCGGGCCTTTGCCTCTTCGGCGGTCGCCGCCGTGCGTACGACCTCCGCCAGCAGGGCGCCCCAGTGCTTCTTCGGCTTGCCAACCGTACAGGGCCGCGGCGCCGCGGTTCCACAGCGTGATGCGCAAGTCCTGGTCAAACGCAAAGACGGCATCGCTGACGTTTTCGAGAAGGAAGGCCTGGTAGCCCAGCTGGCGCTCGTTGCGCTTGCGCTCGCTGATGTCATAGAACGAGATCGCGACACCGTCGCCGAGCTTGACGGCCATGTTGCGGAACCAGCCATCGATGTTGTCGGCATCGTAGGGGATCTCGATATCGTGCGGCCGTCCGGTTTCGACGACCTGGACATAGCGCGCAAAGAGCTCACTGTTGCTCTTGTTGCCGGGGAGAACTTCGAGCAGACGCTTACCCTCCAACTGCGACCGTTCGCCCTTGAGGAGCTCCGCCGCCCGGGGGTTCACGTACTGCCACCGAAAGTCGACGATGGCGCCGCCCGCATCGCGTACGGCTTCGAGAATCGTAAAGGCGTCGAGCGAGAGCTCCTGCGCCACGCGGAAGCGTTCTTCGCTGGAGGCGACGGTAGCCAGGGCGGTGCGCAGTTCCTCGCGTTCGGTGTACAGACGTGAGCGTGCGTGCCGAAGAGCATAGATCAGCAGAACCAGGACTGTGGCTACCACCAAGAAGATGAGCGTTTCCGTGAGCTGCCAATCATGCGTGGGCAGTGCTGCCGTGCCTGGGATCACCCAGATTTCTACAACAAGCGCAGACAATGCGACGGACAGAAGGCCCGGGCCCAGCCCACCGTAGGCGGCGCTGAGGACAATGGCAGGAAAAAAGAAGAGGAGCGGTGTAACGGCGCGGATCTGCTGTGCCGCCATTGTGAACAAGAGTGCAAGGGCGACACACACCAACGCAACGGTATAGCGCAGCCAGGGTGAGCGACGGTCAGGGTAGGCTGTGTCAAATTGGCGACGTAGGAAGTTGCGCACGGTAGGGGGAGGATAGCACGGTTGAGGGGTCGGGACAAGTGAGCATGTGAGGAGGTAAAAGGAACAGTGGAATGTGGGGTTTACCCCATGAAGAGGATGTGGAGTTTGCCCCACTACGGTGAAGAACAAGTTGAAAAGATGGTTGGCAGGGATGGGTAGGGATCCTGATGCGCGCGGGGTGGCGTGTGGCTATGCTGTGGGTAACGGGAATTTAAGCTGCGGCCCGGCCGCAAAGGAGGACAAGATGGGACTTACAGAAGTTGCCGTGATGACGACCGTATTTGCGACGTTGGCAATACTGCGTTTTGGGGTGCCGCTTGCGATCACGTGGATGGTGGGCAAGGTTGCCCATCACTTTGAGCAGGCCGCATAGGACAGCTGGCGACGGACAAACCTGCGGGAGACGGGCTTGGCCGCCGAGCTTTCGCCGCCGGCCGCTGCGCGACGGCAAACGAGAGGAGTACGGGGAATGGGTACCGGAAATTGTGATAATACACTGATAGCAAGGGTGACGAAGCGCGGGCTGAGCCTGGCGATCGTCGCCTCTGCGTTTGTAGTGCTGGCGCTGGCCGCGCCGCAGGCTGCGCATGCAGCCCCGGCAGCAGGCCCGGTACCGGGTGAGCCGGCTGTGCAGCAAGAGCCTGCTGCTGTGCAACAAGCCGCAGCTACGCCTGAGATCCCGCTGACGCTGGAGGAAAAACAGGGGTGCGGCTGCCACTCGCCGGAGAAGGAATCCTGGCAGGTGTCGCCGCACGGGCAGATGACGGCGGAAGGGAAGCCGGTAGCCACCTGCGCGACATGCCACGGTGAATATGTGGATGGGCACCCGGAAAAAGGCATGATCCCGCTGGCCACCGACTCGTCGGCGTGTACGACCTGCCACAAGCAGACAGCCGAGGAGTGGAAGGGCACTGTGCATGCCGAGGCGGGCATCCAGTGCATCAGCTGCCACCTGTCGCACACGCAGGATCTGCGGGTAACGAGCGACCAGGTGTGCGAGACGTGCCACCGCGATTCGGTGCAGGATCCGCTGCACACGGCGCACTGGCTGGGCGAAGCGGGCTGCGCTAGCTGCCACATGGCAGGTGGGACGGCGGGTACTCCGCACGGCACGACGCAAAGTGTGGCGTCCAGCGACCCCGCCGCAGCGGTAGAGGCTATGCTCCCCAACGCTCCCAAACATGACTTTGTATCGGTTTCGAGCGCAAAGTGCCTGGACTGCCACAGCAAAGATGTAACAGTGCTCGACGGTCCGATCCAGACCGACTTTGTAGTGCGCAACGACCTGATGCAGACGGCCAACCAGGTGCCCCAACTGCAGGCAGAACTGGCGAGCGCGCAGCAGGTAAACAGGGCATTGAGCCTGTGGCAGCCGGTAAGCCTGGGTACGGGCATCGGCATTGGTGGCATCCTGGGTATCGTCTTCGTGCTGGTGGTCGTGCGGCTGAACCGCGGCAAGCGCGACGAGGTTGAGGGGACCGCTAACGACAGTGACGCCAGCAGTAAGGGAGCCGCGTAATGACACGCCAAACCATCGAGTTGGAAGCCCAACAGGGGCAGGGAATTTCGCGGCGAGCATTTGTCAAGCGGATGGGGTTGGGCGCAGCAGCGCTGGCAGGGTGCGCCCTGCTGGAGGATGTGCAGGCGGCGCAGGCAAGCGCACCGCTGAGTGAGGAGGAAGCCTCTGAGGAAGCGGTGGGCGTGCTGATCGACCTGACGCGCTGCACTGGGTGCCAGACTTGTGCCCTGGCGTGCAAGGCGGAAAACGACCTGCCGCAGCCGGAGGTCGTGCCGACGAAGCTGAGCAGCAGTGCATTTACGTTTGTCGATACACGGCAGGACGCCGAAGGCAGCGAGACTTATGTCAAGCGACAGTGCATGCACTGCCTCCACCCGGGCTGTGTGTCGGCGTGCACGGTGGGAGCGCTGCGCAAGACGGCGCTGGGGCCGGTGGTCTATGACTCCGCCAAGTGCATCGGCTGCCGGTACTGCCAGTATGCGTGCCCGTTTGGCGTCCCTACCTACCAATGGGACAACGTGCTGGGCCTGATCCGGAAGTGCGAGATGTGTTATGGCCGTGTGACCGAAGGCCAGAAGCCGGCGTGCGCAGCCGCCTGCCCCAACGGGGCGCTGCGGTTTGGCAAGCGGAGCGAACTGCTGGCGCAGGCCAAGGCGCAGATTGCATCGACGCCGGATCGCTACATTGACCATGTCTTTGGCGAGCATGAAGTAGGCGGCACGTCGATGCTTTACATCTCGGACGTCCCGTTTGCGCAGCTTGGGTTCCCCACGCTGGGCGACAAGGCAGTCTCGGCGAATGCGGAGACTGTGATGCAGCTCACGCCGGCAGTGGCGGCCGCCGTGGCGACCGTGGCCACGGGCCTGCACTTGATCTTCCGCCGGCGGCAGCAGGTGCTGGCAGGACAGAAGGCAGAGTTCCAGGTCGTACACACGCAAGGGCGCAGCCAGAATCAGCAGGACAAAGAAGGGCACGAGCTATGAGCACAAAGAGCATGCAGTGGCTGATGCCGAAGGCGGCGCAGAACAAGCCAGCATATCAGGCGCAGCCAGAATCATTCCAGGAAGGATTCTTGCCGCGGTCGATTGCGGCGAAGGACTGGCTGCTGGGGGTTCTGGCCTTTCTGGCGCTGATGGGTGTGACGGCAGGGGTCGGCCGGCTCTTTATGGGGCTGCAGGACGCAACATCGCTGAGCGATGGCGTCTCGTGGGGCATCTGGATCGGCTTTGACTTCGGGCTGATCGCATTTGCGGGCGCGGGGTTTACGATGGCGGCGGTGGTGCACATCTTTCACCTGGAGCAGTTTCACAAGGCGTTGCGCCCGGCGCTGCTCGTAGGGCTGCTGGGGTACATGGGGGTGCTGGCGCTGCTGGTCCTCGACCTGGGACGGTGGGACCGCTTCTATCACTTCCTGCTCTATTTCAACCTGCACTCCCCGCTCTTTGAGATCAGCTGGTGTGTGCTGCTGTACAGCACGGTCTTGATGATCGAAGTAAGCCCGGACTTCCTGCGGTTCCTGCCGTGGAAGTGGCCGGCGCGAGCGGCGACGGCGATCATCGTGCCGGTGAGCATCATCGGCGTGACGCTGTCGACGCTGCACCAGTCGACGCTGGGGACGCTGTACCTGAACATGCCGTACCGGCTGCACCCGCTGTGGTACACGCCGATGCTGCCGATCCTGTTCTATGTGTCGTCAATCATGGCTGGGCTTAGCCTGGGCATCCTGGCGTACCTGGCGGCGTGCAAGCTGCGCGGCGTCAAGACAGAGGCAAGGATCGGCGCCGGGCTGGGCAAGGGACTCATGTGGGTGGCGGTGGTCTACGCCGTGCTCAAGGTGGCCGAACTGACGTGGGCCAACGAGTGGTCGCTGCTGGGCGACGGCGCCTACGGCATCCTATGGTGCACCGAGATGGTCGTGGGCGTGCTGCTGCCGATCGTGCTGTTGAGCAAGGCAGCGTGGCGGCGCAGCGTGCGGGTGCAGATTGCGGCCCCCCTGCTGGTGTTGAGCGGGGTATTGATGAACCGGTTTGATGCGACGCTCTTCGGGCAGATCCTGCCCGCAGGGGCAGCGTACTCGCCGCATGTGTTGGAGTGGCTGTCGACGATCGGAATCCTGGCGGCGGTGGCGCTGGCGTGGATGATCTGCGTACGGTTTATCGTACGCGACGAGGAACACGCCCACTAGGCAGCTTTTCTTCCTTCCCCATTCTCCTTTGTGAAGCAGGACCCGGTCGTCGACGCGACCGGGTCCTGCCGCGTGTTGGGTGTTCGGAATCGCCATGTCCCCGGAGCCTCGCAGGTCCCGGGGACGTTCAGCGCAGCGCGTGGCTGCCTCTACTCCATTGGCAGGTGGTCGGGAGAACTGCGGACGTTGTGACGGGTACATGTCCCCGGGACCTGAGAGGTCCCGGGGACGTTCGTCGCGGCGCGTGACTGCCGCTGCGTCAAGAGGGGTAGGTGGTCGGGCGAACTGCGGACGCTGTGACGGCTACATGTCCCCGGGGCCTCGCAGGTCCCGGGGACGTGCGGCGCAGCGTGTGACGCATACAAAATGAGGCTCAGCGCTGTGCGCTGAGCCTCGAAGGTTCTATGCGAGCTTACTTGGCGCTACGTGTTCAGCCGCCGAGCAAGGTCAGGCCGACACAGAGGAAGAGGATGGCGGCGGCGGCGGCGATGGCGATGTAGGGGCTGTATTGTGTCATAGGGGCACCGAAACCTGGCGTGAGCGAAGGCGGAAGAGGGCGCAGCCGTAGCATGGGCCGGGGAGGCGGCCGTCGGCGCGCAGGCGGGCCATCCAACAGGGGAGGCCGGGTTCCTTGCACGCATCGCAGCCGGCACGGCTGGCTTCGCTGCAGTTGCGCAGCTGCCAGCAAGGGGTCGTGGCGGCCTGCGGGGCCTTGAAGGTGGCGGGCTGCACACGGCCGGCGCTGACGTCCGCAGCTGCCTGGCGTGCTTCCGCCTCGGCCTGCCAGCGCGCATCGAGGTGGCGCAGGCTCCAGACGATGAAGCCGGTAATGGCAAGAGGTATGCCAACGCGCAGGACAAAGAGACCAACGACGGCAGCGACTTCAGGCACGGAATTCATGACGATCCTCCTCAGCGAGGCAACCGGCAGGTAAGATGAGACGCTGCCAGTGCTTACTAAAAAGGTATCATGGCGGGGCGTGAGGCTGCATCGGGGGGCTGCCCCATCGGGCGCCCCATCTTTGGTGTGGGGGGGATGCCCCAGGCGAGCGTGTCGCGGCTAGTCGCGATCCGTGATCAGGCCTTTTTTGATGGCGTATTTTACGAGCTCGACGCGGTTGTGCATGTCGAGCTTGGACATGATGTTCTCACGATGGCGCTCGACAGTTTTGGCGCTGATGACGAGGGCTTCGGCGATCTCGCGGGTGGTCATGCCTTCGGCGATGCAGGTCAGCACCTCGCGCTCGCGGGCGGTGAGCGCATCCTCGCCTCGACCCGAGCACGCCATGGGCTTCGCCGCCGGCGGAGCGCTCGGCCATGTCCTTGATGAGGAAGCGGGCAAGCGTGGAGTAAAGAAAGACGTTGCCTTCGGCCACGACCTTGATGGCGGAAACCAGGTCGTCGGGGGCGGCACGCTTGGGGATGTAGCCGGAGGCGCCGGCGTTAAGCATCTCAAAGAAGTACTGCTCGTCTTCGTACATGGTGAGCGCCAGCACGGCCGTTTCGGGGTGGGCAGCCTTGATGCGTCGAGTCGCCTCGATGCCGTTCATGCCGGGCATGGCCACGTCCATGATCACGACGTCGGGCTTGAGACGCTGCACGGCGGCCACCGCGGCCTCGCCGCTGTCGGCTTCACCCACAATCGTCATGGAAGGCTCGGAGAGGAACAGCATGCGCAGCCCCGAACGCACGATGGGGTGATCGTCCACCAGCAGCAGCTTGACGGGTTGTTGCACGCTCATCGTCTTCTCGCCATCTTTCCACCTTGGTCTTGAGTGAATTCCTGCTTCATCATGACTACCTGCTCCATCAGCGTTCCCAGTCCTCATCGGCAGGTTCGGCAGCAGGTGCTACCAGTTCAGCGCCGATCTCTTCGGGAAGCGGCACCGTCACCTGCAGATGGGTGCCGGCGCCCACGGCAGTGTCAATACGGCTCTCTCCGCCCAGAAGCAGGGCCCGCTCGCGGATGCCGACCAGACCCCAGCCGGCCTGGCGGTCGGTCTCCAGTTGTGCCACCAACTGGGGATCAAAGCCCCGGCCGTCGTCGCTGACGTCGAGCCGCACCTGGCTGTGGTTCGACAAGGCAGGATGACCTCGGCGCTGGTGGCCTCGGCGTGCTTGGCGATATTGGTGAGCGCCTCCTGGGCGATGCGGTAGAGGACCGTGCGGTATTCGGGAGGCAGGCGGCTGTCGTCGCCTTCGACGCGAAACTGCATGGCAATGCCGCGGCGCTGGGCGTAGGCCTGCACGTACCAGCGCAATGCGGCGGCCAGGCCAAGATCGTCGAGCTGAGGGGGACGCAGGTCAGAGATCAGGTTGCGCAGTTCGCCCAGTGCGTTCTGGCCAAACGTAGCGCAGTTCCTTGACCTGGTGGATGAGCACGCGCGGGTCGTCGCCTTGGGCCGACTGAATCAGGTAGTTCTCGACACCGCGCAGGCCGAGGCTGATGGCGGTGAGCGACTGGCCGGTCGCGTCGTGCAGCTCGCGTGCGATGCGCTGGCGTTCGGCCTCCTGGGCACCGACGACCTGGTGGAGCAGTTCGGCCAGCACCTGCTCGCGCACCTGCGCCTGCTCCTGGAGGAGCGCAGTGGCGATAGAGAGTCCCAACTGCTGGGCGATGCCGGCCATGAGGGCGGGCTCGGAGGAGGCCAGGCGATAGGCCTCGGCAGGACAGCGGGCCAGCACGAGGCTGCCGATCACACGAGCACTGGCCATCAAGGGCAGGGCGATCGCCCGGGTAGGGCTGACATGGCGGCGGCATTCATGACTCTCAGGCGGCACGTCCAGCTCAAACTCCATGATGCGGTTATCGGTGTGCAGGCAGAGCGGGCGCGCCTGGTTGATGCTCTGGCGGCCCAACTCCTCGGCCAGCGACTCTTCAGGGCTGCACTCGTCCTCCTGCATCGCGTCAAACCCGGTGCTAGCCGCTATCTGGGGCCGCTGCCGCTGTGGTCCAAGCCCCTCATTGGGATGGCCATTGTTGTGGGTCGTGATGGCCAAGCTGCCGGCGGCGCTTGCGTCGGGAGCCGTCTGTGTCACGAGCAGGATCATGCCTGCCTCCGAAAAGGGCAGGCTCTCGACGATGCGGCGCAGGGCGGCGTCGAGCCGCTGCGGCAGCGGCAGGGCGGCATCGAGCAGGTTCGACAGGTCGAGCAGTAAGGACAGCTTGTGGGCGGCGAGGCGCAGCTCGTAGTTGAGCTGTTCCATCTGGCGGCCGGTGCGGCGTTCGGCGTCGAGCGCGGCGGTCTGGACGGCCAGCTTGGCCTGGTTGGCCTGTTCGAGGCGCCGCCTTTCTTCGACGTCAAAGGCGCGCAAGGCACGCAGGAGAAAGAAGGTCAGCGCAGCCGCCATGAGGGCGCGAAAGAGCTGGACCGGGATGCCAAACCAGGCCAGGAAGTTGGCCTGGCTGAACAGGTGAGAAGGGAAGAGGATGCTCTCCTTGACGAAGATCTGGCCGATGACGCCGTAGAGCAGCAGGGCAGCAGCAGCCCAGACGAGGTCACGGCCGTACTGCGGCATATCCTGTTCGCGGAAGATACGCTGCTGGGTCATCAGCGCCCAGACGCCAAGCAGGGCAGCCGGAATGCCGATCGCGTAGCGGGCAAGGCTGTCGGCCAGGCCGATCGCAGCAAGGGGAGCAAGCTGAAAACGGAAGGCGAGCACGGCAGTACCCAACAAGCCAGAGCAGCAGGACAGCCAGCACCGGCAGATAAATGCGGCGGCGCGGCGTGCCGGCGCCGGTGAGCAGCACGAGGGCGAAGACCAGCAGGGCGACAAACGAAGCGGCGAGCAGAAGCAGGCGGACCGATTCTTCGACCACGCCAGGTGCCGGTGCAGCGACCGGGGCGCCGGTCGACGCGGCGATCTTTTGGAACATCTCGTACCACTCGTGAGTGGCATGCAAGAGGCCAAACGCAGCCAGCGGCACGACGGCGAGGGCAAAGCGCAGCTGCGAGGTGCGCCGGCCAACGAACAGCAGGGCCAGGCCCATGACAAAGAAGGCCAGGCCGTAGAAAAAATAGACGGCGACGATTTGGCGAACGAAAAAATCAGTAACAGCGTTCATAGAAGGGGACTGTCTCAACAGGCGCAGCGCAACTCGTGCCACCTAACAATATATCGGCGCCCGCCGCTGTGTCAATTCATTGGCTGGTTGAGGGGCAGTGTCGTGTAACGTCCCGGTTTGTCTACGAACTATTCTTATTCATTGTAGTCAGCAAGGAGATTGCGTATGAAGTCTGGCATTCTGCGGTTTATTCGCGCCGGGTGCGGCGGTGCTGCTGTTCGCCGGCGCGCTGGCGCCCGCTGCCGGGTGCGGCGCAGGCCGATCCGACCGCGACGCCGGCGGCAGGGTACGGCCGTAACAGGTACGGTCACGAGCACACTGAAGGCAACGGGCACTGTTACGGAGAACCCGGGACCATGACGGCGACGGGTGCACTGCAAAGGCGGGAATTGGACGGCGACGGTCAAGACCAGCGCGGGGGTGAAGCTGCGCGTGCGCAGCGGGCCCGGTTCCAACTACCCTATCGTGGCGCGGCTGGCAAACGGCCAGACGGTGAACGTGCTGGGGCGCGATGCCGGCGGCAAGTGGCTGCAGGTCGAGTTTGGCGGGCCGGGCGGTGACTTCGGCTGGATCTCGACGAATTATGCAGCCACCAATACGCCCGTGGCGCAGCTGCCAGTTTCAAGTGCCATCAGCAAGGCAGCGCCGGTGAGCACGCCGGCAGTACGCCGCAGCAGGAACAGGTACAGTCACGGGTACGGCCGCTGCGGCGCCGTAATACCGGCGCCGGGGCCCCTGCCGGGCAAGATTGCCGTGCCGGTCTTTGACACCGAACGGCAGATCTACAATGTGTGGCTGGTCGATGCGAACGGGAGCAACTTGCGCAGGGTGGTCGAGAATGCCAGTTCGCCGGCCCTGAGCGCAGACGGCACCCTGTTGGCCTACCGGCACTGGCAGCGCGACGACCGTGGGATTGTCGTGGCCAACAGCGACGGGTCCAACGCGCTGCGGTTGACGGACAAGCTGGAAGACGTGCTGCCTTCGTTCTCGCCCGACAAGACCAAGATCGTCTTTTCTACCTATCGCCAGGGAGACCGGCTCGACCGCATCTACTACGTGTGGACGGACGAGCAGAATCGCCGGGCATGGGAATGGGGCGCAGGCGGCCTGTTTGGCGAGGACCCGGACTGGATGGCAGACGGGCAGATTGCGTTCTACGCGCCGTCGGCGACCGGCGAAACCGACCCTGCTGCGGCTGATGAACGGCGACGCGACGAATCAGCGCACCATCTTCACCACGCCGTCGATCGGATCGATTGCTGCAGCGCCGGACAGCAGCACGATCGCGTACATGAGCGACACAGGCGGCAACTGGGACATCTACAGCGTGGACATCCAGGGCGGCAGCGCGCGGCGCCTGACGGACGACCCGGCGCGCGACGGGCTGCCGGCATGGTCGCCGGATGGGAATTCGATCGCCTTCGTCAGCGACCGCAGCGGGCAGTGGGCGCTGTGGGTGATGAACAAGGACGGCAGCAACGAGCGCATGCTGGCGCTGCTGCCGGGTCCGGTGGACGGCAGGGTACAGTTTGAGCCAGACTATTTGAACAACGGGTGGCTGGAAGAGCAGATCGCCTGGAGTTGGTAGCGGAAAACCGGCTAGCCCGCACGAAATTCGTGCGGGCTACCGGGATGAGAAGGGTTATGGGTAATATGCCAGGCGCTGCTGGTAAGGTGTGATGATGGCATGAGTGAGCAGCAGGGCCTGGCACCACGAGGGCGCAAGGCAAACAGTATCCGCAAAGGCACAGCACCAAACTGCGGCCGAAGCTGGACATTTGCGATTAGGAGCCCTGGAAACCTGCTGCGTAGTGAGGTTAGGGTGATATGCAGCGTCTTGTGACGGTGTATTCTGACGTGCTTGGTGACGAGGCGGGAGGCAAACCGGGTACTGCAAGCTGCGAAGAAGTGGACGATGAGTGGTCGTTCGCAGCACCCGGATATTGCGCTTAGGTAGGCTGTTCGCTCAGTTCAAGTCTCCCGCCCCTGCCAAAAAGATTGGGAATGCGGCGCGGCGTCTCGGTGACGGGGCGCACAGTCTCGCGCGCAACCTCCATCAACAGGCCTTTCAAAACCTCGAAGGGTACGGCGCCGGTCTTCTTGCGCACCTCGGTTACCGTCTCGGCCCAGACGGACTCGTTGCGGGCGGCATCGAGAAAGTCGTGGCCGCTCCACGTGAGACGCAGCTCGATCCACTTGAGGCGATGCTCGACACTATAGGCCGAAATACCTTCGATCAGGCCGGCCTCGTTGAGCATGCGCATATGCTCGGTGATGCCTTCGCCCGTGTAGCCCGCGATGCGGATCATCGAGCTGTCGAGCGGCCGATCACTGGCTTCTACGGCCAACATAATCTTGCGCACCAGGTCCATGTCTCGTTTCATCGCTGTTGCCCCATTCACTCACTTAGTCCCTTCACCCGGCAGTTGGCTTTACCGAGAAGGGTTCGCTGTGCTCCACAAGCTGCGTTCCGCTATTTAATACCGCTTCAAGTCATTCGTCCACAGACGAAGGTACAGATATCGTATTGCGTTGCTGTCTAATATCTTCTTAGCACCGGCTGTACGTCGTGCCCCGAGGTACGGGTGCTACATACTACTTGTGCAAGTTCGAGTGCAAAAAAATACATCTTCTTGCAAAATTCGTAAAATTCGTTTTTTACCCCACCAAGATGATGATGAGATCATTCACGTTTGTCTGCGTCGGCCCGCTGCGCAGCAGGTCGCCGGTGGCTTCCAGGTAAGGGTACGCGTCGTGATGGTGCAGTGCGCTAACTGCACTGCGTTGTAACGCATCGCCCCGGGCCCGGGTTCCGCCGTCGACGATGCCGCCGGCGCCGTCGGTAGGCCCGTCGCTGCCGTCAGTGGCCAGCGCCGCCAGGCAGACGTCGGCAACGCCATCTAAGGCGATGGCCGCCGCCAGCGCCAGTTCCTGGTTGCGGCCGCCCTTGCCGGGCGGCGGCGCGGCGTGACCGGACAAGGTTACCGTCGTCTCGCCGCCCAGGACGAGGCAGGCAGGCGGCGACAGGGGGTGGCCGGAGGCGATCACCTCCTTGGCCAGCGCGGCCGCCGACCAGGGCCACCTCCTTGGCCTCGCCTTCGACAAAGGTGCTGAGCAGGAGGCTGTTGTAGCCGAGCGCCTGGGCCTGGCGCACGGCGGCAAGGGCGGCCACACGGTTGTCGCCGACGACGACGACCTGGTTGTGGGCAAACACAGGGTCGCCGGGCTTGGGAGTGTCGGGCGAGCTACACCGGCGAGGCCGGCCTGCAGATGGCGTCACAAGCGCCGGCGGCAGGCGATCGGCCAGGTTGTACTTGGCGACGATACGCCAGGCATCGGCCCAGGTGGTCGGGTCGGGGACGGTCGGCCCGCTGGCGATGACGTCGAGGGGGCTGCCGACGACGTCGCTGAGGACAAGGGTGACCAGGCGTGCAGGATAGACGGCGCGGGCCAGTTGGCCGCCCTTGATCAGGCTGAGATGCTTGCGCAGGCAGTTGATCTCGCCGATCGTCGCGCCGCAGGCGAGGAGTGCGGCGGTCAGTGCCTGGAGATCGGCGAGCTGATGTCAGACGCCAGGTCTGGGCCTCCTCGAGCAAGGCCGAGCCGCCGCCCGAGAGGAGGACGATGACGAGATCGCCGGCTTGTGCTGTCTCGTGCCAGGGACAGCACGCGGGCGCCGGCGGTGAAGCGCGGCCTCGGTTGGCACCGGATGGCCGGCTTCGACCAGCTCGACGTGCTGCGTCGGGCCGCCGTGACCCTCCTTGACCACGACGAGACCGCCCGTAATGTGGTCGCCGAGCACCTCTTCCACCGCCTGGGTCATGGGCGCGCCCGGCTTTGCCGGCGCCGAGGACAAAGATGCGGCGGCAGGCAGCAAGGTCGATCGTCTCGCCGGCCACCGACAGCAGGCTGCCGGCGCGGTGCAGCTGCGCCTTGACCGCCAGGTCGGGCCGGACGGCGTCGAGCGCGGCTTGGAGAATGGCGAGCATACGCCCGCGCACGGCGGGGTTATTGCGCAGGATGGCGGGGTCGAACATGGTCATAGGTGAGACTCCTAGATTGGCGTGGAAACGTCCCTGGCTCGGCGCACGGATCGGTGGTAGGGCGTGTGTCAGCGCCGTGCCAGGATCGAGGTTGACGTATGTGCCAGCGGAGTAGCCCTGATCGGTTGATGTGTTAGTATTGGCATACAGCACTTATTCCAACTTTATCAAGAAGGAGCCAGTCTCGTGAAATCGCCGCTTAAGATCGTGATGATTTCCTCCGAAGTCGCGCCGTTCGCCAAGACGGGGGGATTGGCGGATGTGGTGGGTGCGCTGCCGCAGGTGCTGCGCGGCATGGGCCATGAGGTGATCGTCGTCATGCCGCGCTATGGCAGCATCGACGGGCGCAGGTTTGGGCTGCGCCGCCACTGGGATGCGATGGGCGTGTGGATGGGCAACACGCAGGAGTGGTGCGCGGTGGACGTGGCGTACAACGATGGGACGCCGGTCTACTTCATCGAGTCCAACAAGTTCTTCGAGCGGCCGGGGCTGTATCACGACGACAACTTCAACGATTACAGCGACAACCCGCTGCGCTTTGCGTTCCTGACGCGGGCCGGGCTGCAGCTGTGCCAGGACCTCGGCTTTGCGCCGGACATCGTGCACGTGCATGACTGGCAGACGGCGCTGGCGTCGGCCTACCTCAAGATCTGGCACTGGAACGACCCGCTGCTGGGCCGGGCGGCGAGCGTGCTGACGATCCACAACATTGCGTACCAGGGCAAGTACAGCGCCGGCTTCTATGACTACCTGGGGCTGCAGTGGGGAAACTTTACGCCCGACAAGTTCGAAGACTATGGCGCCATCAACTTTCTCAAGGGCGGGATTGTCTACGCCGACATGGTCAACACGGTCAGCCCGACCTATGCGGCGGAGACACGCACGCCGGCGCTGGGCTATGGGCTCGCACCCTATCTCAACGACAAGGGCGACCGCTATATCGGGATCTTGAACGGGGTGGACTACACGCAGTGGAACCCACAGTCCGACCGGCTGATCCCGGCGCAATACAGCGCGCAAGACCTGGCGGGCAAGGCATTCTGCAAGGCGGAGCTGCAGCGGCGCTTTGGGCTGGAGCAGAACCCCGACATCCCGATCGTCGGCGTCGTCAGCCGGTTGGTAGGCCAGAAGGGGCTGGACCTGCTGGCAGGGGCGATGGAGAGCATCCTGCAAAACATGGTCGTGCAGTTTGCGATCCTGGGGTCGGGCGACAAGTGCCTGGAAGGCTTCTATGGTGGCCTGCCCGCGCAGTTCCCCGGCCGGGTCGGCAGCTATATCGGCTACAACAACGAGGTCGCGCACTGGATCGAGGCGGGGTCTGACTTCTTTATCATGCCGTCGATCTACGAGCCGTGCGGGTTGAACCAGATGTACTCGCTCAAGTACGGCACGCTGCCGATCGTGCGGGCGACAGGCGGCCTGGACGACACGGTGCAGCAGTACAACGAGGCGGACGGATCAGGCACCGGCTTCAAGTTCTGGGAGACCAGCCCCGAGGCCATCTACTACACGGTGGGCTGGGCAGTGAGCACCTACTTAGACCGGCCGCAGCACATCCAGCGCATGATCCAGACGGCGATGGCGCAGGACTACTCGTGGGAGAAGAGCGCGGCGGAGTATGTCGCGATGTACGAGAGGGCGATGGAACGTGAGAGGGTGAGAGCGCACATGTCCCCGTGCGTCACCCACTCACCCTCTCATAGTTCTCTAGGATCTCGCGGGCCTGTCGCGCGATGCAGTTCCGCCAGTTCCGCGGGCTCCTCGACGACGACCAACGGGCCGTAGGTGAGGGCGGTGGTCGAGGCCCAGATAAGGTCGGGGGCGCTGTAGGTGACGACGATCGAGCCGTCAGGCTGCTCGTCGAAGGTCTGCCAGTAGGAGCGATTGTAGCGGGCCACGTCGGCGCCAAAGGGGAGAAAGCGCATGCGGACGTGGACGTTGGCCTGCGCGGCCTGCTCAAACGCCATGACGGCGTGCACGTCAAAGTCATGCGGGGATGGAATAGGTTTCGCCGGTCAGGGTGATGCTCACCATGCGGTCGACGCGAAAAGAGCGCACTTCGTCCCGCAGATGGCAGTAGCCGACGGCGTACCACCAGCCGTAGCCGTGGGCAAGAGCATAGACGTCAAAGCTGCGTTCGCTGACGCCGGCGCGCCCGCGGCCGCGGTAAACCATGCGCACGCGGCGGCACTGGCGCAGGGCGGTGCGCAGTGTCTCCAGGAGCGGGGCGAGCGGGCCGACGGCGGCCTTACTGATGCCCGTGGCGACCAGCGACTGCATGGCCCAGTCTACCTCGCGGCGCTGTTCGTCGGGCAGCACATTGTCGAGCTTGGCGAGGGCACCCTGGGCGGCTTCGGCATAGAGCGGGCCCCACACCTGGCCGACCAGGCGTGCGCCCAGGGCGACGGAAACGGCCTCAGCCGGGGTAAAGACGAGCGGCGGCATCTTGTAGCCGCGCACCAGCGAGAAACCGCCGGCAGGGCCGCGCTCGGAATAGACGGGGATGCCCATCTCCTCAAGCATGGCGATGTAGCGGTGGAGCGAGCGCACCGAGACGCCAAGCGCTTCGGCCAGGTCGCCGGCCTTCTGGTTGGGCCGGCGCTGGAGCAGCATGATGAGGGTGATGAGGCGGGTGGCGGTGTTGGACATGGTGTATGAGGATGAGAATGTCCCGCGGGACGTGTGCGAACGCAAGCGTTCGCCTGATCCCGGGGACATGCATGCTGCTCGCTACACCTTCTCGACGGGGATGCAGATGTAGAGCACCGAGTCGGGGTTGGCCGGGTCAAAGGTCTCGTCGTAGAGCTCGAAGTCGGCGCAGGCCAGGCGGCGGTAGCCGGCGTCGGTGATAAGCGTCTGCGACAGTCCCCAGGCGTCGCCAATGTTCGGAAGGGTGGTCGGGACCAGGGCGTAGAGCCCGCCGGCCACTTCCCAACGCACCATGCCTTCGGGCACGGGGCCGCCCGGTTCCACTTCGACGCCCGCAACATAGTCGAACTCGTTGGTCTGCGGGTCCATGTTGTCGCAGATGCCATAGGAGACGGCCGGGTGGACGACCTGGGGTACGCTGTCCATGCGGGGGCCGAACTTGTCCCAGAGCTGCGGGATCTCAGGGTTCATGGGCTTGCCGCGGACGTGCATGCCGACGACGGTCATGGCAGGGCGCTCGACGATCTGCAGGTCGGTGACTTTTGCCTTTTGGGCGTTCATTGGTCTGGTCCTTTCCTATTATCCTATTGCCGGTAACGTACACGATAGCCACGGCTGGGCCATGGGTGGGTCTTGCCGACGTGTCATGTGCCCATACAGTGTACCCCGGCTTGGTGACAGATCCTGTCATATATACGATTCATCTTTTGAAAAGGTGTGGACTAGAATAGTGTATCCCGCTTCCAAGCAAACCAGTAATCCCAGCAAACAAGGGTAGGAACATGCTCTACACCGCGATTCCCAACACGACGCTTACCCCCTCGGCACTGTGCATGGGGAGCACGATGATCGGCAGCGTCATCGACAAGCAGCTTTCGTTCCGCATGCTCGACGCGTTTCTTGACGCCGGCGGCACCTTTGTGGACACGGCCAAGGTGTATGCCGACTGGCTGCCGGGGCCGCGCAGCGTGAGCGAAAAGACGATCGGCGAGTGGCTGCGGCAGAGCGGCAAGCGGGCAGCAGGTCGTGCTGGCCACCAAGGGGGCACATCCGGAACTGAACACCATGCACATTGCGCGCATGTCGCCGGCAGAGATCGCGGCCGATGTCGACGACAGCCTGCAGCACCTGCAGACCGACGTGATCGACCTGTATTGGCTGCACCGCGACGACGTGCAGCGGCCGGTGGCGGAGATCCTCGAGACGCTGGAAGGCCAGGTGCGGGCGGGCAAGATCCGCTATTATGGCTGCTCGAACTGGCGGGCGGACCGCATTGCGCGAGGCGCAGGCCTATGCCCGGAGCCGGGGCTGGACGGGGTTTGTGGCCGACCAGATGATGTGGAGCCTGGCCGCAGTCGACTATGCGGCGATCCCGGACCAGACGATGATAGCCATGGACACGGGGCTCAAGCAGTATCACCTGGCGAGCGGCATGGCGGCGATTCCCTATTCGTCGCAGGCCAACGGCTATTTCCAGCACCTGGCAGCGGGCGAGATCGGACAAGATCAAGCCGCAGCACCGGCGGATGTATGGGAGCCGCACCAACGACGTTCGGCTCCAGCGGATCCGCACAGCTCAGCACGGAGACAGGGCTGTCGATCACGGCGATCGTGCTGGGCTACCTGATGGCGCAGCCTTTCCCGACACTCCCAGTCTTTGCCTGCCGGACGATGGCGCAGTTGGAAGATACACTGGCGGCAGCCGATGTGATGCTAACCCCGGAGCAGGTGGCGTATTTGGAGGAAGGAGAGTAGTCGAAATCGCGTGTGAGATCCCGGGGACGTCGGTAACGGCTACGGATTAGCAGCGTGCGGCCGCACGCCGGAGCCGTAGCGATGGGAGTAGACTTTGGCAAACTCGGCGCCGAAAAAGAAGATCTGCGCAGAGTAGAAGACCCACAGCAGGAAGACGGCAAGCGAGCCGACAGCACCATAGGCAGAGCCGGCATGGGCAAGGTACAGACTCAACACGAAGTTGCCGGCAACGAAGAGGAGGGCAGTCACGGCGGCGCCGAGCAGGACATCGCGCCAGGCGATGTGGGCGTCGGGCAGCACTTTGAAGATGACGGCAAAGAGCAGCATGCTGACGACAAACATCGCCAGATAGTTGCCATACTGCCAAAGCCAGTCGGAGCCGGGCAGCAGCAGAGCACCTAAGCTGGCAAGGGTGGCCAGCGTCGTGCTGAGCACCATCGAAACGAACAACAGGAAGGCGGCGCCCAGGACCATGGCAAAGGCAAGCAGGCGGCCGCGCACGGTACTCCGGACGCCGCCAGGAGCACGGTCTACCAGCCATATCCTGTTGAGCGAGTTGTGCAGCTGGGTAAAGACGTTGGTGGAAGCCCACAGCAGCAGCAGGAAGCTCAAGATGCCGGCAGCACTGGCGAGCGTAGGCTGGCTGGCATTGTCCAGGACAGTCACAAAGAACTGCGAGCCTTGTTCACCCACGACATTGCGCACCTGCGCAGATTACCTGATCCTGCGCAGCCTGGCGGCCGAAAAAGAGTCCGACGAGTGCGACGATCAGGACGAGCAGAGGAGCAATCGAAACAGAGGCAAAGTAAGCTAAGGAAGCAGCTAAGACCGTACCATCATCATTCCGCCAAGCCTTCCACGTCGCCAGCAGAAGCTGCTTCATACCTTCGGCTCCCCGGGTATCTGGTTGTTTTAACGCTGTTCTGAGGTGAGCTTGGGATCTCTAGATGGTTCCTTAGCAAGCTCTCCAGCCTGCCCCTTGGCAGCTTCCCGGGCCGGATCGCGCACAATCATCGCGTTTTTATCGGGCCGGATGCCCCTACCATAGAGCCGGGCGTACACCTGGGTGAACTCAGCGCCCATAAACAGGATTTGCGCAGAGTAGAAGACCCACAGCAGGAATACTACCACAGATCCTACTGCGCCGTAGGCATTGCCGGCGTTTGCCAAGTAAAGTCCCAGCAGATATTTGCCGATCGTGAACAGCAAGGCCGTGACGATCGCCCCCAGCCATACATCACGCCATGAGATGTCGGTATCCGGCAGAACCTTGAAGATGGCGGCAAACAAGAATGTGGTCACGCCGAACGAGACCAGAAAGTCGACGACCGTCCAGATCCAGTCGGCGCCGGGCAGCAGGCCGTGGCCGAAATCAACCACTGTCGTGAGGACTGCACCGATGACCAACGAAACCAGCAGCATGAACGCCACGCCCAGCACCATGGTGAACGACAGCAGGCGGCTGCGGATGGTGGCCCAGAGACCGCCGCCCGGCTTCCGTTTTACGTTCCAGATCTTGTTCAGCGAATTCTGCAATTGCGCAAAGAGGTTGGTAGAACCCCAAATCAGGGTGAGAAAGCTCAGAATGCCCGCGGCGCTGGCCAGCTTGGGCCGATCGGCGTTTTGCAAGGATGGTGGCGAGGAACTGCGATCCCTCCTTGCCCATGGCACCCTGCAGCTGCGTCATCAGCTGGCTCTGGGCGGCCTGCTGGCCCAAGAAGAAGCCGACGATCACTACCACCAGCACAAGCAGGGGTGCGATCGAAACGGCAGTATAATAGGCGAGCGCTGCCGCCAGAAGCGATGCCTCGTCTTCATTCCATTCCTTCCAAGTTGTCCTTAGCAGTTGCCACATTTTGGTTTACTCCTGAATGGTTTTACCGGCTAGCCGTAGCGGCGCCCACGCGCAAAGGTAGCAAATGCCCTACGATCCAACTAGAATCGCGACCCTCTACGTGGGTAGGAAAGGAGATACAGAATTGGGGACGTCTGGCAGTGAAATGTAAGCAGCAAGCAGGTGAGGGAGTGCTACGATTGACTTAGTCCACATATTGCACAAATAGGGAGCCGTGACACGCCACCTGATGGGAGGTCGTATGCGTTGGTATTGGATCCTGCTCATGTTTACATTGTTTGTCCTCACTTCCGTCTCACCTGCCGTCCTGCCCAAGGTGCAGCACCTGCTGCCCGGCAGTGCCGGCGCTGCCATCCCCGCTTTGCTGCTGAGTCTGGCGATTCTTTCGGCCTTTGCTGGGCTGGTGCTCGGCAGCCGCAACTTTGGCGTGATGGCATTGCTGTTTGGATTGGGCGTAACCTACATACAGCAGGAATACCTGCACGCACTGGCGCGTTATATCGGCGCGATGGCAGGCCCAGGAAATTTGGAACTTAACCTCACCGTGTCTAATATCCTACACGGCGCCCCCGGTAGGATGGTGAACGACGCATCCTGGCTGCTGCCGCTGACGCTGTGCGCCCTGCTGTTGGCCGCTGTCCTAATCGTAGGGCCCAAGGTGGAGTAGCAGAAAATTGCCGCCGAAAGCGCGGCACTAGGCGCGAGGAAGCGTGTACAGAAACAGTGCGAGCACAGCCGGCGTTTATGGTATTGTTCTTGGTAGTGGTGGGATGCTGAGGCTAGTCGAAAAAAGGGTAAAAAAGTGCCAGGGTTGTCCCCCGAAGGCCAACCGGTGAGGTCAGCCACAACCCTGGCATGCACTATAGTACTATAGACCATTTCGCCCGTCAAGTAGGCAAATCGCTGAAATTCAATTCCAGCTGAAGAAAGGCGAAGAAAGTGGGCTACACAGAACTCATTCGCGAGTCGGGCAGAGATCCTGCGCGGCTGGAAGAGATGTACCAGGAGTCAGTGCGCACGCAAACCGACAGCGGCTTTGCCGACGCGCTGCAGGCGGCCTATGCGGAAGAGCCGGACAACCTGTTGTATGCGGCCTGGCACTACCGGCTGGGCAGCCTGGCAGACCAGTGGGCATGGCAGCAGAGGCAGCACGGCATATTCCCTGGCTGCTCGCCATGGTGCTGGCGGCAGCCAATGGCGTGCTGCTGTGGCTGCTCTCCGATACAGGCCGGTTCAAGATCAGGCTCGAAAGCGCCATGGAGCTACCCTATTTTCTGCTGCTGTGGGGACCGCTGGCAGGGGTGTTCGTGCTGGCATACCTGGCGCGCACAGGCGCACTGCCGTGGCGCTGGTGGGGAATCCTGGCGGCCGCACTGGCGGTCACGGCAGGCTATGGGCTGACGGCATATACACTGGTGGGCGGTGCAGCAGTCCAAGAGCAGTACATGATATTGGTGGTGCTGCAGATTCCCGTCATTGCATGGACGTGCGTTGGGATCGGGATCCTGCATGGGCTCGGCGACGCGGAAAGCCGCTTTGCCTTCCTGCTCAAGTCGTTTGAAATTTTCGTGCTGGGCGGGCTTTTTCTGAGTGCGCTGGTCGTGCTGACGATGGTGACCATCGGGCTGTTCCAAGCGCTGGGGATCAGGCTGCCGGACCTTGCGCAGCAGCTTCTCATCGTAGGCGGCGCGGGCATGATTCCAGTGCTGGCGGTGGCGATCCTCTATGACCCGGCGCGGCCGGCAGGCGAGCAGGCATTTGACGGCGGGCTGATCCGGCTGCTGCAGATGCTGCTGCGGCTGTTTCTGCCGCTGACGGCCGCCGTGCTGGTCGTCTACCTGTGCATCGTGCCCTTCTACTTCTGGCGCCCCTTTGAAAACCGTGAGGTGCTGATCATCTACAACGCCATGCTGTTTGCGGTCATGGCGCTGCTGCTGGGCGTCACCCCGCACACACTGGCAGGCATTGGCGGCACGCAGCAGCGCTGGCTGCGCCGTGGCATCGTCGCCGTGGCGGCGCTGGCAGGGCTTGTGAGCGTCTACGCGCTGGCCGCGATCAGCTATCGCACCCTGCAGGAGGGGCTGACGCCCAACCGGGTGACCTTTATCGGCTGGAACCTGATCAACACCGGGCTGCTGGTGTACCTGCTCGTCAAGCAGATCGGCAAAGACAAGTACGACCTGGCTGGACGGCGTGCACCAGACCTTTGGCATCGGTGCGCTGCTCTATGCGGCGTGGAGCACAATCGTCGTGTTTGGGCTGCCCTGGCTGTTTTAGGCACCCGCCTGCACGGCCATGGCCGCGCCGACGATGCCGGCCTCGTTGAGGAGCTGGGCCGGGACCAACGCCGCCCTTGACTTGAGCAGCGGCAGCCATTTTTCCGACTTCTTGCTGATGCCGCCGCCGATGATATACATATCAGGCGAGAAGAGCAGATCCATCAGGGTCAGATAGTGGTTCGTGCGTACCGCCCACTCGCTCCACTTGAGATCCTCTTCTTTGCGGATACGTTCGGAGCAGTAGTGCTCGGCGATGATGCCCTTCATCGGCATCGGCACGTGGCCGAACTCGGTATTGGGCAGCAGCTTGCCGTCGAGGAAGATGGCGCTGCCGATGCCGGTGCCAAAGGTAAGCACGATCACGACACCCTTGTCGCGGCCCTTGCCGGCGCCAAAGGTCATTTCGGCGATGCCGGCGGCATCGGCGTCGTTAAGCAGGACGACCTTGCGCCCTGTCACCTGCGCAAACAACCCCTCGGCATCAAAGCCGATCCAGCTCTTGTCGACATTGGCGGCCGACATGGTGACGCCGTGGCGGACGATAGCAGGAAACGTACAGCCAATGGGACCCTCCCAGGCAAAGTGGCGCACGATCTGGTTCACTACTTTGGCGACTGCCTGCGGCGTGGAGGGCTGCGGGGTTTCAATGCGGTGGCGCTCACCGATCACCTCGCCCTTGTCCAGGTCCACAACTGCGCCCTTGATACCGCTGCCGCCGATATCGATTCCCAGGCCTTGCATAGCGCCTCCTCCACTTTCATTTCCGGATGAGTATGGGGTTTTGTCACAGTTTACAACAGTTTACAACTGCCAAAGTGGGGAACGCAAACACTAGCCGGCTAAGCAGCGGCAGAGGCTCTCCCATTCGCCAAGGGAAAGCGTTTCGGCGCGGCGCATGGGATCGATGCCGGCGCACGCCAGGGCGGCGACGATTTCAGCTTTCGGGCGGCCGAGACCGGCCGAAAGACTGTTGAGCAGCTGCTTGCGTTTCTGGCCAAAGCCGGCGCGCACGACGGTAAAAAAGGGCTCTGGCGCAAACGTAACGGCGGGCTGAGGATAGACGTCGAGACGGAGGATGGCGCTGTCCACCTTGGGTATGGGGCGAAAGGCGCCGGCCGGCACACGCTGGACAGTTCGGGCCGGGCGTAATACTGCACGCTGACGGCCAGGAGTGACATGTCGCCGGGTTGCGCGCAGATGCGCTGGGCGACTTCCAGCTGCACCAGCAGCACCGCACGCACAGGCGGGCGCCGTGCCTCCAGCAGTTGGCGCAGGACGGCACTGGTGATGTAGTAGGGCAGGTTGGCCACCACCTTGTAGTCTGGGTCAGACGCTTGCCCAAGCAGCTGACCCGCCAGTTGACCCGCCAGCTTGTCGACTAGCGCCACAGGGTCCATTTCCAAAATATCGCCGTGGACGATCTGCACGCGGTCGAGCTGCGTGGCGAACATGGCACGCAGGGGCGTGATCAGCCGGTCGTCCAGCTCGACGGCGACCACGCCAGCGGCACGCGCGACGAGTTCACGTGTCAATACACCCTGGCCCGGGCCGATCTCGAGGACAAGATCGTTCGGGCGCTGAGCTCGGCGGCGGCGACGATCTTGTCCAGGTAGGTGCGGTCCTGGAGGAAGTTCTGGCCGAGCGACTTCTTGGCCTTGACATGCGGGGACGGCGGATTGGATTTTGGCATGGATGTAGTTTAGCAAGGGGAGCAGGTTGCGGCTAGAACTGCCGCGGTGCGCCATCACCCAATATGCGTGTGGGTGAGGCGGCCGGCGGCAACCTTGCGGCCGGATTCGACGAGGAGGACGATGCCGAAGATGGCCGACTGCAGCAGAACGATGGTGGCGCCGCTGGCCACATCCACGTAGTAGCTCAGGTACATGCCGAGCACGCCGCTGAGGGCGCCGATGGCGACAGACAGGATCGTCATACGGTGGAAGCTGTCGGTCAGCAGGCGGGCCGTGATGGCAGGAATGACGAGAGCTGCCGCAATCAACGTGACGCCCATCACCTGCATTGAGGCGATGATGGCCGCCGCCAGCATGAGCGAGAAGAGCGCGTCCATCCATTCGGTGCGCACGCCATAGACGCGTGCCACGTCGGTGTCGAACGTCGTAAAGAGCAGCTGCTTGTAGGCAAAGAAGATGGCAGCCATGACGAGCAGGGTGACGGCGCCGATGACGAGCACGTCGTCCCAGGTGACACCCAGGATGTTGCCGAACAAGGCGGCGTCAAACGATTGCGTGAAGCGGCGATAGCGGCTGATAAGCGCCACGCCGATGGCAAAGCTGGCGGTGGTGATCACGCCGATGGCCGCATCGGCGCCGATGCGGGTGCGGCGGGCGGTCTGGTTGATCAGCAAGGCCGAGAGAAAACCCCACAGGCCGGCGCCGATGTAGAAGTTCCACTGCATGACAAACGAGACGACGGCGCCGCCGAAGATGGCATGCGACAGGCCATGGCCGATGTAGCTCATGCCGCGCAGCACGATGTAGACGCCAAGCAGGCCGCAGAGGGCGCCGGCCAGCAGGGCAGCCAGCGAGCCGGTGCGAAAGAACTCAAACTGGTAGGGTTCAAGCAGCCAGGTCACCGGCGGCCTCCTTTGCCGGTAGCACCGGCGGCATCAAACCGGCCAGGCTGGCGCCGCCGGCAGGGACCCCGATACCGGCTTGCCGGGGCAGGGGTGCGACAGTGTGGCCCGGCACGGCATCAGGCAGCAGGTCGCGGTGGGTGTGCGGATGTGGGCGCTGGTGAATCAGGAGCATGCCGTCCTGGCGCACGACGACCATGTCGCCCTGATAGGTGCGGTTGAGCGTCGCCTCGGTAAAGACCACCTCGGGCGGACCCTCGGCAATCACCGTGCGATTGAGACAGATCGCCCACGGCACGTGGGCCGCCGCAGCGTTGAGGTCGTGCGTCGTCATCAGGATCGTGATGCCGGTGCGGTTGAGATCCGCCAGCAGGTGCAGCACGTTTTCGGCGGTGCGCATGTCGACGCCGCTGGTGGGCTCGTCGAGCACCAGCAGCTGGGGCTGCGAGATAAGCGCACGTGCCAGAAAGACGCGCTGCTGCTGGCCGCCCGACAAGTTGCGAATGTGGCGGCCGGCGAGCTGGGCGATCTCCAGGCGCTCGAGCACCTCGCGCACCATGCGTTTGTCTTCGCGCGAGGGCCAGGGCCAGATGCCCGACTTGCGCACGCGGCCCATGAGCACGACCTGCTCCACCGTGACGGGGAAGTTCCAGTCGACGGTTTCCACCTGCGGCACATAGGCGACGCCGCCGGCAGGGCTGCCGTCGACATGCTGGCCGTTGACCGTGATATCACCGTGCGCCGGACGCAGGCTGCCCAGAACCAGCTTGAGCAGGCTGGTCTTGCCGGCACCGCTGGGGCCGACAAGGGCGGCAAACTGGCCGGCGTGCAGGTGCAGGGAGACATCCTCCAGCACTGGCGCGGCGGCATAGCCAAATGAAACGCCGCGCATCTCCAAAATTGGTTGCATAAAGTCCCTCCTAGTGCTATTGATTCTGCTGAACAGCCGAATCGGCGCCTGTCACATTGGACGTGTCAAACTTGGCGATAATGGAGGGATCACCGCCCAGCGCCTTAGCCATCACTGCCATGTTGTCGGCCATAAGCCCCAGATAGGAGTGCTGTGGCTCGCCGGGGGCACCGGGCAGGTCATCGTCACGCAGATCGTCGACATAGTTGGCCCCGGTTTCACGTGCGATCTGTTCCAGTATGGGAGAGGGGAATACCTCCGAACCAAAGATGGCAGGTACACTTTCGGCACGGATCTGCTGGATCAGGTCGGCAATGTCCTTGGCCGAAGGTTCGGCGAAGTCCGACGGCTGGATGGCGCCGATGACGGTCATGCCATAGACGGGGGCGAAGTAGGCCCAGGAATCATGGTAGGTGAGCAGCTTGCGGTTCTGCTCGGGAATGCTGGCGACCGTGGCCTTGATGGCATCTTCCAAGGCGGCGATACGGCCGGCGAAGGCCGTCATAATTGGCGGCGTAGTAGGAGGCGTTGGCGGGATCGCGTTTAGAAAGCGTATCGCGCATGATCTCGGCATAGCGCAGGGCAAAGGCCGGGTTGGGCCAGAGGTGAGGATTGGGGCTGCCGGCCTCCTTGGGGAAGGAGAAGTCGTAGACATACTGGTCGGGCGTGATGGTCTGTTCGCCCAGCAGCACGATCTCGGCGCCCTGCTTGAGATTGGCTTCGGCCAGCTTGAGCGTTGGCTCCTCCAGCTTGAGGCCATTGGCAAAGATCAGGTCGGCCTGCGCCAGTACCTTGGCGTCGGACGGGGCTGGTTCAAAGGTGTGTGAGTTGACGCCCTCGGGCACGATCCCCGCGATCTGGGCCTTGTCGCCGGCGATGTTGTAGGCGATGTTGGTGATAGGCGAGACCGTAGTGACGATCCGCAGCTGCCCCTGCGGTGCCTCAGCAGAGCCCCCACCGGGTGCTGCTGGCGCCGCTGGGGCCGCCGCGCATGCAGCCAGCAGCACGGCCAGCGGAAGGACAAACAATCTTTTGAATAGTGCGCGCATTGTTCCCATTCTTTCTCGCAAAATGGCTCAAAGAGAACGCCATTGTCGCGCAGTTGCGAATGGATGCAAGTGCAATTACTTACATTAGGGGAGGGATCACGGAGTTTTGGTCGGAATGTGTTTACTCTTGAGCAGCCGGCTGTGGCAGGCAGCCGGTACACCAGCCGAAGATCACGACGTGGTGTGCATCGGCGACAAAGTCGTACTCCGCGTTGAGACGGGCGATGGGCGCTTCTAACAGGGTGTGGGGAAATTCAAAGGAGCGTCCGCAGACACGGCAGATGGCGTGATGGTGAGGACCGTGCGTGCGCAGAGCATAGTGGGTGGCGCCCGCACCCATGTCGGAGTCGGTCACCATCTCCAGTTCCTTGAGCAGTTCCAACGTGCGGTAGACCGTGGCGATATTGATATAGCTGCTCACCTTCTGGACGGCAGCATAGACATCCTCGGCCGTAAAATGGCCCGACATGTTCTCGATAGCGTCGAGGATGATCGCACGCTGGGGCGTAACGCGGATGCCGTGAGCTCTTAGCTGATCTATTAGTTTCATATGGGCAACTTCATCTGGGCCGGCACGGGGCAAAGCTTCCGTTTAACGGGTGGGGTTGAGACTTGCAGCTGCGAATCATTCGCAACTGGCACCATTCAGTATAGCAGACAAAGGGCAAGCAGCGATGACTTCCGACTTACAAAATGCACAATTGACGCCCGTCCGTGAGCAGCTGCGGCTCAACGTGCGGCACTGGCCGGGTGAGGGCAGGCCCTTTGTGCTGCTGCATGGGCTTGCCTCCAATTCACTGACCTGGGCGGTCGTGGCGCGGCACCTCCAGGCCGCAGGCCACGCCGTCTATGCGGTCGACCAGCGCGGCCACGGGCACAGCGACAAGCCCGACGACGGCTACGATTTTGGCACGGTGACAGAAGACCTGGAGCTGCTGTGCGACCGGCTCGGGCTGGCGAGCCCGATCGTGGCGGGGCAGTCGTGGGGCGGCAACGTCGTGCTGGAGTTTGGGGCCAGGTACCCCACGCGGGCGGCGAGGGCTGGTCCTGGTCGACGGCGGCTTTCTGGATCTGCAGGCCCGTCCCGACGTGACGTGGGAGAAGATCGCGGACCAGCTGCGCCCGCCGCCGCTGGCGGGCACGCCGCGCAGCGCCATGCGGCAGCGGCTGGCGACGTTTCATCCGGACTGGACGGATGAGGGCATCGACAACACCATGGGCAACTTTGAAGTGATGCCGGACGACACGATCCGCCCCTGGCTGACGCTCGACCGCCACATGCGCATCCTGCGCTCGCTGTGGGATCAGCGGCCGCCGCAGCTCTATGTACAGGTAGAAGTTCCCGTGCTGATCGCGGCAGCGGAAGACGCCGGCAACCCTGAGTGGATGGCCGTCAAGCACCGCCAGGTGGCGGCAGCGGCGGCGCTGCTGCCGCAGGTTGAGGTCCACTGGTTTGGAGACACGGCGCACGATATCCACGTGCACCGCCCCGAAGCGCTGGCAGAACTTGATGCTGGAATGGAGCCGACCGGCTATGAAAGCCATGGAAGCGACGATCGACCCGGGTCCCATCGTCTTGATGGGTTCGGGAGAGACCGCGCCGGCAGCGCAGAAGATCTTTCATTGGGTGTTCTCGGCGGCGGCCGGCAGGGGCGACGATGTGCGCATGGCGATCCTGGAGACGCCGGCGGGATTTGAGCCAAACTCGGGCTACGTCGCCGAACAGGTAGCACGTTTCGTCGAGAAGCGGCTGCAAAACTTTGCCCCGGCTGTCAGTGTCGTCCCGGCACGGAGGCGGGGCGCGACCGGATTCAGCACCGACGATCCCAAACTGGCGCAGCAGATGCATGACGCCAACGTGCTCTTTATGGGGCCGGGGAGCCCGACCTACGCCGTACGCCAGCTGCAGCAGTCGTGCATCTGGGAAACCCTACGTGCCTGCCAGCGCCAAGGGGCAGCGGTGGTCTTCTCGAGCGCGGCCACGCTGGCGGCCAGCCGGTGGACGCTGCCGGTCTACGAGATCTACAAGGCAGGCAGCGACCTGTACTGGCACGAAGGGCTGGACTTTTTTGGCGCGTATGGGCTGGCGCTGATCCTCATTTCGCACTGGAACAACAGCGACGGCGGCACAGTGCTGGATACCTCACGCTGCTACCTGGGGGAGCAGCGGTTTCAAGCCATGCTCGAGCTGGTGCCGGGCGGCATGGAACGTTACACGATCGTGGGGATTGACGAAAACACTGCCCTGGCGATCGACCCGCGCCAGGAGATGTGTACGGTCGTAGGCACAGGCACCGTTACCATCCTGCGCGCGGGCCTGGCAACGGTGCTATGCGGCCGGCGAGCGGTTTGCGGCCAACGAGCTGGGGGATTTCCACCGGCCGGCTGAGATGGGCGACATCGATGGCGAGGTGTGGCAGGCCGTGCAGCAGGGTCGGCAGGATGGCGCGGCGCGCCGTGCAGCCGCGCCGCAGCCGGACACGGAAGTGCAGGCACTTCTCAGCGCCCGTGAACAGGCCCGGGCGGCGCGCAACTGGCAGGAGTCGGATCGGCTGCGAGACGAGCTCGAACAGCTCGGCTGGCGCGTGCAGGATACGGGCAGCGGGCAGCGGGTAGAACCGGCGCGATAGCGGATGAATCCCGTGCGAGTCGCTGCCCCAATGTCAAGAAACTGAGTTTCTTTGAGAAACTCAGTTTCTGGCGGTTGAAGGGGGCAGCGACTCGCGCGCAGGTAGGTACTACTCGTCGAGGTCGCTGGCGCGACGGATGGCCTGGGGGCCGAAGCGGGCGCGCAGGGCCTGCATGGCGGCGTCGAGCCGTTCTTCGCGCTCGTCGGGCTGATCGAAGAGGGTGCGCTGGCCGAGGTTGGCGCGGAAGCCCGAGACGCCGACGCCGATGAGGCGGACGGCCTTGGGATTGCCCGCGTCGCTCCACTCACGGTCAAAGAGCTGGAGGGCAGCGGCGGCGATAGCAGGGGCATCGTTGGTCGGCGCCGGCAGCGTGACCTGGCGGGTGATGGTGGTAAAGTCGGGCCAGCGCAGCTTGAGCTTGACGGTGGCGCCGGCGAGCCCCTTGGCCTTGAGCACGCGGCTGACGTCGCCGGACTGCTGGCGCAGGGTGCGCCGCAGCGCCTCGCCGTCGCTGACATCGCGTTCGAAGGTGGTCTCCTGGCTCACGGACTTTCGTTCGTGCTCGGTGATAATGGGACGGTCGTCGAGGCCGCGGGCATGGCGGGCAAAGTCGTAGCCGTTTTTGCCAAAGCGGCGGAAGAGATCGGCCTCGGGCCAACGCACGATATCGCCGATGGTCTCCATGCCCAGTTCGCGCAGCCGTTCGGCCGTCTTGGGCCCGACGCCCCAGAGGGCATCGCAGGGGAGCGGGTCGAGAAAGGCGGCCTCCTGGCCTGGTGTGACCACCTTGATCGCATTGGGTGGGCCATCGCCGCGCGCCTGGGCCTTGCCCTCGTTGTTGGCAATCTTGGCGACCAGCTTGTTGGTGGCCACGCCGAGCGAACAGGCGAGGTGCAGTTCGCTGCGAATCTTGGCCTGGAGCTCGCGGGCGATATGTTCGGCCTCCTCGGGGCGATCGCTCACGTCAAGGAAGGCCTCGTCGATCGAGATCTGCTCGACCAGGGGCGTAAGGTCGTGAAGGAGCGCCATTACCTGGCGCGAAACGGCGGAGTAGGCGCCGTGGCGGGCGGGCACGATGATCAGGCCGGGGCAAAGGCGCACGGCCTGGCTCATGGGCATGGCAGAGTGGATGCCAAGACGGCGGGCCGGGTACGAACAGGAGGCCACCACCCCGCGGCTTTCGGGGCGCCCGCCAACGGCAAAGGGCTTGCCCACCAGCGTAGGGTCGCGCTGTTCTTCGACGGCGCAGAAGAAGGCGTCGAGGTCGAGGTGGAGGATCTTGCGGGCGGGTGGCATGGTGCTGAAGTGCCAGAACGTCCCCGGCTCGGCGCAGTGGGCTCAGGGTAGGCCCAGCGGAGCTTGCGCCGTGCCGGGGTCGGATTGGCGGCTGAACGCCGGAGCGGCTACGCAGCCACGATGCGGGTGCGGAGGCTGCCGATGGTGTCGATCTCGGCTTCGACGACGTCGCCTACCTTGAGGTAGTTGGGGGGCGTGTAGCCGAGGCCGACGCCGGACGGCGTGCCGGTGCAGACGATCGTGCCGGCTTCGAGCGTGGCGCCCAGGGACAGGTACTCGATCAAGGTCGGCACGTCGAAGATGAGGTCGCTGACGCTCGACTCCTGGCGCTGCTCGCCGTTGACGCGCAGGCGCACGGTCAGGGCGGCGGGGTTCGGGATCTCGTCGGCGGTGACGATCCAGGGTCCGAGCGGGCAGGCGCCGTCGAGGCTCTTGCCCTTGAAGAACTGCTGGTGGCGGCCCTGCAGGTCGCGGGCGGAGATGTCGTTGGCCACGGTGTAGCCAAAGACATAGGAGAGGGCGTCCTCCCGCTTGATGTTCTTGCCGGTGCGGCCGATGATGAAGGCCAGTTCGACCTCGTAGTCAAGCTCGCTGGTCACGGCCGGGTCAAGCACGAAATCGCTCGTAGGGTTGGCCACGGAAAGCACGGCCTTGGTGAAGAAGACCGGCACGCTGGGCAGCTTGGGCTCGCGGCCGCGGGCCCGGTCGGACTCGATGGCATGGGCCACGTAGTTCATGCCGACGCAGACCACGTTCTGACGCGGGCGCGGGATGGGCGCCAGCAGCGTGACGCTGCTGAGGGGCTGCCAGCCCGTGGCCTGTGCGGCGGCGCGGGAAGCTTGCGCCAGGGCATCGGGTCCACGGTCGATGAGTGAGAGCATGTCGGGGGCAACACCGTCGAGCGCGACGATTTCACTGCCGCGCACGGCGCCCAGGTGCACGCCCTGGGCATCTTGAAAAGTAGCTAGCCGCATGAAGACTCCTAACGGTTCAATTGGGTAAATGCAGCGATCGTCGCGGCCACGCCCGTGGCCAGCGGCGTTTCATACACATGCGTGGCGTGTGCGCGCAGTGCGCTGTCGTCGCACCCGATCGGAAACGGCAGGATCGTATCGGCACAGGTAATGGTAACACCCGGGCACTCGGCCATGATCGCCAGCGCAACATCGCTGACGGCCACGGGCGTCGTGCCCAGGTTGAAGGCCAATGCCCCCTGGCACGGTTCCTCGGCGGCGGCTAAAAACTGCTGCGCCACGTCCGACGCATAGTGAAACTGCATTGTACCACCAAAGGCGATGTGGAAGTCCTCCCCGCGCGTGGCGGCAAGCATCGCCTTGGTCGGCTCGCTGGTGAGCCCCTGGTCGCGGCCCAGGCCATAGATCGTGTACGGGCGCAGCGTCACGCTGGCGACGCCGTACTCGTTCCAATAAACCTTGGCCGTCTGCTCGTTGGCGACCTTGTAGACGCCGTAGAGGGTCTGCGGCGCATAAGGGGCATCGTGCGGCAGCAGGCCCGGCCCATAGAGGCTCGGCGGGCCGTAGACGGCAATCGAGGAAGCATAGGCCAGCTGGCGGACGCCGGCCTGGCGAGCCGCCTCGAAGATATTGACCGTGCCGGTAACGTTGACCTGCGCGCCGAGCGCCGGGTTGGCGCGGCAGAAGGGCACCTGGAGGGCGGCGAGGTGGACGACGTGGGTCACGCTGTGGGTCGTGAAGGCGTCGAGCACCTGGCGGCCGTCGGTCAGATCGCCGCGCACAAAGGTGATGGCGGCCTGCTCGTCGCGGCTGAGCAGCAAGTCGAGACGATGGCGGTCGTCGCTCAGGTCAAAACAGACGGCCTGCTTGCCCTGGCGGTGCAGGTGATAGAGCACCCAGGCGCCGATGCAGCCCATGCCCCCGGTTACAAGGTAAACGTCGCTCATAGGTCGGTCATTATACTCCAGTCACAGGTTAAGCGTTACAGGCCGATCAGGGACTTCGCCAGCGCCGCGGCCTGGCTGGCGTCCTGGGCATAGCCGTCGGCGCCGATGGCGTCGGCGTATTCCTGGTTGACGGGGGCGCCGCCGACCATCACCTTGACGCGGTCGCGCAGCCCGGCGGCGGCGAGGGCGTCGATGGTGGACTTCATGCTGGGCATGGTGGTCGTCAACAGGGCCGAGAGGGCGATGACGTCAGGGTCCGAGGCGCTGACCGCGTCGACAAACTTGCTGGGATGAACGTCGGAGCCCAGATCCAGCACGTCAAAGCCGGCACCCTCAAGCATCATGGCAACCAGGTTCTTGCCGATGTCATGCATGTCGCCCTTGACGGTGCCGACTACGACCTTGCCCTTGGCCTGGACGTTGGCCGACCGCAAGTGGGGACGCAGCACGTTGAGCGCGCCCTGGAGGGTCTTGGCGGAAATAAACATCTCGGCCACGTAGATGTCGCCGCACTCATAGCGGGCGCCCACCTCGGCCATGGCTGCGATCATGCCCTCGTTGAGGATGGTCTCCGGCGCGAGGCCGGCGTCCAGCGCCTGCTGCACGAGCCCAGGGGCGCCGGGGATGTCGCCTTCGAGGACGGCGTCGAAAATTGCGTCGAGGATCACTTCGTTTGCGTCGGACATTGGTGCCTCTCTTTGCGAAAGAAACTGAGTTTCTCTGAGAAACTCAGTTTCTGGTTAGTACGGCTACCGATATTGGTCGATGGCTTCGAACATGGCCATGAAGTTTTGCGGCGGGACGTCGGGCAGGATGTTGTGCACGGTGTTGAAGACAAAGCCGCCGCCCGGCGACAGGATCTCGATGTTGCGGCAGACGTGGTCGCGGACCTTGGCGGGGGTGCCGTGGTTGAGGATGTGGCGCGTGTCGCAGCCGCCGCCCCAGAAGGTGAGGTCACGGCCAAACTCCTGCTTGAGACGCACGGGGTCCATGTCGCGCGCCGAGGTCTGCACGGGGTTGATGATCTCAAAGCCGGCCTCGATCAGGTCGGGCAGCAGCTTGTAGATGGAGCCGCAGGAGTGCAGAAAGGTGTGCATCTGGCTGTGGCTGTGGACGTAGTCGGTCATGATCTTCTGGCGCGGCTTGAAAAGGGCGCGGTAGATCTTGGGCGACATAAAGGGGCCCTGGTCGGTGCCGAGGTCGTCGCCAAAGCGCACGATGTCGGCCACGTCGCCCACGGCCTGGCAGACCTTTTCAAGTGTCGCCATGTGGCGTTCAAGCAGGGCGTCGAGCAGGCGCTCGACGTTGACGGGGTCGGCAATCACGTCGACCAGGAAGTTGTCGAGACGGCGCAGGAAGGTGCCCCACTCAAACAGGTTGCAGCCCACCACGATCATCAGGGCGCGGTCGGAGTTCTGGCGCAGGGCCAGGGCGCGGGCGCGCAGCTGCTCCCAGAAATCGGGTTCCCCGGCGTGGTCCCACGGGCTGTGCGCCAGGCCGGACCAGTGCACCAGGGGCATCACCTGCGAGAGGTTGTCGAAGTTGTCCGGGTAGCCGTCGACGTACGGGAAACAGGTCTGGTCAAAGAACGAGGCGCCCAGCGGCATGGTGGCGATGCGGGTGCCGTCAGGGGCAAAGGCATCCCAGGCGCCATCGGGCTGGGGCACGGCATGGAACCAGGTCGGGAACTGGACGGGCAGGCCCGTGGGCAGCGTGATGTCGTACCAGTCCTCGTCCCGGTCGTCGAAGGCGCGGCCGATATCGACGGCGTCGATGCCAAAGCGGTCGAGGAAGGCGTCGTCGGGCTGGGCGACCTGCTGCACGACGTCGTAGACGCGTGTGGGCGTGTCGCCCTGGCCGAGATACTGCATGAGGTTGTAGTGGGCCGTGGCGGAAATGCCAGAGCTGGGGGTGGAGCCGATGTCCACCGGCACCCGGTCCGGCTCTTGGTGCTGGATTGCCGCCAGCACACGTTGGCGTCCATTCATAGTGAACTCCTTGATTCTTGTGTCTACTTTTTAGCCCAGGTAACGGCCAATTTCATGGCTGACTTCGTCGTAGCTGCGCGGCACAGGGCCGTCGTTGCGCACCTCGCCCACGATGTGGAAATCCTTGAAGATGAGGATGCGCCGGGCGACGTTGACGATCTCGGGCATGTCCGACGAGATCAGGATAATTGATTTCTGCTGTTTGTTGGCCAGGTCCCAGATAAGCTGGTGAATGTATTCCTTGGCGCCGATATCGACGCCGATGGTCGGCTCGTCGATGATTAAGATATCACACTGCGCGGCCAGCCACTTGGCGATGCTGACCTTTTGCTGGTTGCCGCCGCTCAGGCGGTTGACGGGCTGGTCGGGGCCGGTGGCCTTGACCTCCAGCGCCTGCATGTACTCGTGGGCGACGGCGTCTTCCTCGGCCAGGTTGATGGCGCCCAGGCGGCCGCGCAGCCGGCTCCAGACGGTGACGGCGATGTTGGTCTTGATCGACGCGCCGAGGATCAGGCCCTTTTCCTTGCGATTCTCCGAGACATAGCCGATGCGATACTTGTAGAGGCTGTCGGCCATGCTGTGAATGTGGGCCGGGGCGCCGTTGACCAGGACCTCGCCGCCGTCCTTGGGATCGACGCCGATGAGAATCTGGGCCAGCTCGGTGCGGCCCGAGCCGACCAGCCCGTAGAAGCCCAGGATCTCGCCACGATGCAGGGTGAAGCTGATGCCGTCGAATTTGCCCCCAGACACGATGTCCCGCGCCTCGAGCACCGGTTCGTCGCAGCGGCTGGCGAGCATGCCCAGCGAGCTGGTGCGCGCGTCGCGGCCGATCATCATGCGCACGATGTCGGGCTTGGTCAGGCCGGCGGCCGGCCGTGTGCCGATGAGGCTGCCATCGCGCAGGACGGAAACCTTGTCGGCGACCTCGAGCACCTCTTCCAGCTTGTGCGAGACAAACAGCACGGTGACGCCGTCGGCCTTGATGCGGGTGAGGAGCTGCAGCAGGTTCTCGCGTTTCATGGCGGGTGAGCGCCGAGGTGGGCTCGTCCATGATCAGGATGCGGGCATTCGAGGAGAGCGAGCGGGCAATCATAATCAGCTGCTTCTGCGCCGCGCTCAGGCCGCCGACGAGCGTGGTGCTGGGCAGCGCCAGGCCGACCAGATCCATATACTGCTGCGGCGTCGCGGTTGAGCTTCTTCCAGTCGATGGCGCGGCGCTCGGCGTAGCGTTCGAGCTTGTCGAGCATGATGTTTTCGGCCACCGTGCTCTTGGGGATGACCTGGATCTCCTGGCTGACGAGGTTGATCTTGTGGTCGAGGGCATCCTTGTAGGAGCGCAGGTGCATGTGCTCGCCGTCGAGCAGGACCTCGCCCTCGTCGGGGGTGTAGATGCCGCAGATGATCTTGATCAGCGTGCTCTTGCCGGCGCCGTTTTCGCCGACGATGGCGTGGACCTCGCCGGGTGCGAAGTCGAGCGAGACGTTGTCGAGTGCGGTGACGCCGGGGAAGAATTTGCTGACGTTGCGAATCTGCAGCATAGGGTGATGCTCCTAACAAAGACAGCGTGCCACGCTCCCACCGCCTGTTGCCCGCAGAAACCGAGTTTCTGTGAGAAACTCGGTTTCTCTTGGGCCCCATGGTGGGAGCGTGGCACGGGCAGGTTACTTCTCCAGGTACTTGTCGAGCAGTTCGGACTTGATCTGCTCGGTGACCTTGAGAATGTCGTCGGAGTAGGTCTCCAGGTTGTCCTTGTTGGCGTAGGCAAAGCCGGCGTCGACGAAGTAGGCGTCGGCCTTGGGCTTGTAGCCTTCGGACAGGTATTGGAGCAGCAGCAGGCTCAGGTAGCCGTGGCCGTAGGGGTTCTGGACGATCGTGCCGTCCATCACGCCGTCCTTGATCGCAGTCATCACGATGGGATCGGTGTCGATGCCGACGGCATGGATGGTGCGCGCGCCGTCCTTGGACTTGTACTCGGTCAGCGCCTGGGCGATGGCGACGGTGGGCGTGTAGCCGGTGGCGATGATGCCGTCCACCTTGTCGATGTTGGCCGACAGCGCATCGCCGACCTTCACGGTGGCCTGGTCGACGCTGGTCATGCCGGCCACTTCCTGGATGATCTTCACATCCGGGTACTTGGCGACGACTTCCTCGATGCCCTGCTTGCGCAGCGCCGTGTTGGGGTCTTCGAGCACCTCGAGCACGTTGATGATGTTGCCCTTGCCGCCCATCGCCTTGATCAGCTCTTCGGTGGCAGCCATGGCGGCGGCCTTGACGTCGGTGGCGACGGCGAAGGAGGCCGTCGTGGGCTGGGCGGTCGAGGTGCCAAAGTTGGCGATGTGGATGCCGCGCTGGGTCAGCTCTTCGTAGAGGCCATTGGCGCCGCTGGCATCCGCCGGGTAGACGGTGAAGGCGTTGAAGCCCTTGGCGGCCAGCGCTTCCATGCGCTGATTCTGGCTGTCTTGATTCCAGTCGGGGCCGATCTCCTTCTCGACCGTGATGCCGGTATCCTTCTCAAACGCCTCGATGCCCTTCTTGACATCTTCGAAGTAGGGGTGCGGGGCCGGGGCGTACCAGACCGGCTTGAAGTCGCCCGCAGGGGCGGCGGCAGCAGGCTGTTCGGCAGCTTCCGTTGCCTCGCTCGCCGGCGGCAGGGGCGGCGGCAGGCGCAGTCGTAACGGCGGTACAGGCAGCGAGCAGTGCGCTTGTCACCAGCAGGGCAACAAGGACCAGGGACATGACACTGGCTTTCTTCCGTTGCATACGAATTCTCCTTACTGATTGAATAGAGCGGATCACATGAACGAACGAGAACTATCCGATAGCGACGCGGGAATGTCGACCTGCCACGCCGCAGCGTAACCTAGGTAGGCGTTGGCTGGGCAGCGGCGCGGCCGGGGGTGCGGCGGGCGCGGTTGCTGAGCCACATGCGAATGCTTTCCACCGAGACGGCGAGCAGGATGATGAGCCCCAGGAATGTCTGCTCGAAGTAGACGTTGACGTTGAGCATGATCAGGCCGTTCTTGATCAGGGTAAGCATGATGGCGCTGGCAAAGATGCCGAGGGCGGAAAACTCGCCGCCGCTCAGGGCAGTGCCGCCGATGATGGAGACGGCAAAGGAGACGATCAGCCAGTCGGTGCCGGTAGAGGGCTGGGCCGAGCCCATGCGCGAGACCCAGAGAATGCCGGCGATAGCGGCGAAAACGCCAGAGAGCGTGTGGCAGAGCAGGACGATGTTGTCCGTGCGGATGCCGGAGAGGCGCGACGCTTCGAGGTTGCCGCCGGTGGCGAGAATGCGCCGGCCGACCACCGTGTAGCGGAAGATGTAGCCCAGCAAAACCAGCACCAGGATCATCAGGATAAACAGGTAGGGAATGCCAAAGATATCGTCACGGCCGAGCCAGGTGAAGTCCTTGGGAATGTTGCTGTAGGGAAAGCCCTTGCGAGATGCCCTGCACCAGGCCGGTAAAGATAAACGAGGTGGCGAGCGTGACGATGAAGGAGTTCAGCTTCGACTTGATGATGATAAAGCCGTTGAGAGCAGCCGGCGGCCGTGCCGGCGAGCAGCGCCAGGGGCACGCCGATCCAGGGCGACCAGCCCATGGTATCCATCGTCCAGCCGGCGATCACCACGGTCAGCCCGCCGATGGCGCCCAGCGAGAGGTTCATGCCGCCGATGACGATGACGATGGCCTGGCCGAGGGCGACAAAGACGTAGAGCGAAGCCGTGCGCGCCACGTTGAACAGGTTGAAGGGCGTCAGAAAGCTGGAGTTGCTAAAGGCGAACAGGATAAAGAGCAGCAAGGTGGCGAGCAGGACGCTGGTGTCGCTGCGGCGCAGGAGTGCACCCAGCGTGGAACCTGCGGAGGTGCCAGGGGAAGCGCTGATGCTGCTGGGAGCCGGTTGGTTTTCAGATACGGACTCTTTCATATTAGTCTCTCGATCTTGCGCTTAATCCTGCAGGTCTGAACTGCTGCCGGGCTCCTGCGGCGTGCGGTAGACGCCATCCTCGACCTGCGCCGGCGTGCAGAAGTAATCGCGCAGGTGGGGAATGTATTCGAGAAAGATCTGCTCGTGGCCCAGGGCGATGCGGTTGAACAGCACCAGGTGCTGGTGGATCTGGCCCATGTCGCCGACGTGCGGCACCACCGGCAGGTCGAACTTGCGCGCCAGCAGGCTGACGGTGATGAACTCGCTGATGCCGCCGACGCGCGTGCAGTCCACCTGGATGAAGTGGGCGGCGCCGGCCTGCATGTAGTTCTTGAACAGCACGCGGTGCGGAATGTGCTCGCCGACGGCCACGGGGATGGGATAGATGGCGCGCGCCAGGGTCTGGTGCGCCAGCACGTCGTCGGGGTGGGTCGGCTCCTCGATCCAGTAGGGCGACATGGCGGCCAGCTCGAGACAGATGCGCACGGCGCTGGGCAGCGTCCACTGCTGGTTGGCGTCGAGCATGATCTGGACGTCGGGCCCGACCACCTCGCGCACCATCAGCGCCCGGCGCACGTCGCGCGCGCTGTCGGGCGAGCCGGTCTTGAGCTTCATGGCCGTAAAGCCGGCATCCACCGCGCGGCGGGCGTTCTCGCGCACCTGTTCGTCGCTGTAGTGAAACCAGCCGATCGAGGTGTCGTAGCCCGGGTAGCCGCGGTCGATGACGCCGCGGCGCTCGGCGCGGCGCGGGCAGCTCACGCCGGAGCAGCTCGACGGCCTCGCCGGGCAGCAGCACGTCTTCCAGGTAGCTGAGGTCGAGCAGGGCCACGACTTCCTCGGGCGTGAGGTCGATCAGCAGCTGCCACAGCGGCACACCGCGGGCCTTGGCCCAGAGGTCGAAACAGGCGTTGGTGATGGAGGCCAGCGCCAGGTGGACGACACCCTTGTGCGGGCCCAGCCAGCGCAGCTGCGGGTGGTCGGCGATCTGGCGAAAGACGCGGCCAAAGTCGGCCATCAGCTCCTCGATCTCGCGGCCGACCAGTGGCGCGGCCAGCGTTTCGATCGCCTTGCAGACCATGTCCGTGCCTTGGCCAAGCGTCAGCGCCAGGCCGACGCCGGTGAGCGGCCCATCGGTGTGCAGGCGGGCGACGGCGTAGGCGTACTGGGGGTTGGTGTGAATGGCGTCGACGCCTTCGCCCGGCTTGAGCTGAAAACGGGCATCCTGCGTGCTGACACGTGTGATCACGACGGAGGACAAGTGGCTGCTCCTTTGCGTTTACAGGCCCAGACGGCGATAGCCAAGCTCGGCGCCGCCGCTGACGGGCAGCGCGACGCCGGTCATAAAGCGAGCTTGATCGGACAAGCAGAAAGACCGCCACGTCGGCCACGACGTCGCCGTCGGGGCAGTAGCCGAGCGCGTGGATGTGGTTGAGAAAGTCCTCGGTGCCGGCCGGATTGGCCTGCTCCTGCACCCACTCGCGCAGCAGCGGCGTCCAGACGGCGGCCGGGCAGATGGCGTTGACACGGATGCCAAAGGGGGCGTAGTCCAGCGCCATGGCCTTGGTGAGGGCAATCACGGCGCCCTTGGTGGCGACGTAGACGGCATGGTTCTCCTGGCCCAGCTCGCCCACCATGCTGGCCGTATTGAGGATGCAGCCGCGGCTGTGCTTGAGCAGCTCGATCCCATGCAGCGTGGTGTAGTAGATGCTCTTGAGGTTGATGTCCAGCAGGCGCTGCCACTGCGCTTCGCTCGTCTCGTGCAGCGGCTTGGAAGGGCACGCTGATGGCGGCGTTGTTGTGGATGGCATCCAGCTTGCCGAGATGGTCCACGGTGGTGGCGATGGCGGCTGCCACGGAGGGGCCAGACGCTACGTCGCAGTGGACGGCCAGGCCGGCGCCGCCCAGCGAGCGGTCGACCGTGTCCCTGGCCGCTTCAAGATTGATGTCGGCCACGGCCACGATGGCGCCGGCACGATGGTAGGCCTTGGCGCACTCGCGGCCGATCCCCTGGCCGCCGCCGGTCAGAAAGATGACTTTGCCGGATAGCTTGCCGGTTAGTTCCTCGCTCATGCGTCCTTTTCCGCCTGGGCTACAATTTCGCCGATCTGCTCCGTCATGCGGTGGAGGGCGGCGTCGATCGACAGCCGGCCGGTGATGGCGGCCTGCACCGTCTTCCACAGCACTTCTTCGACTTCGGGGTAACGCCCAAACTTGGGCGGGATGACCACGCCGCCGATGGCGTCTTCCAGCGTGTGCCAGCGCGCCTTGGCGACAGGCCCGGATTGTGCCTGGATCCGGCGCATGACCGACGTGCGCACGGGGACCGAGCCCTGCTGCTGCCTCCACCCACTGCTGCTCGGGGGCCGTCAGGAAGCGCAGCAGCGCCAGCGCCTCGGCCGACTGCGCGCCCTGCTTCGTCAGGGCAAAGGTGTGGCTGCCGCCATAGACCAGCGACTTGCCCTGCGGGCCCACGGGATAGCGGGCGAGGGCAAAGCGGTCGTGCACGGCGGAGACGCCTGCGGGTCGCAGTAGTCGGCATAGTAGCCGGGCCAGTCGCCGACCATGGCGGCATGGCCGTCACGGAAGCAGTCGTGCACCTTGTCGTAGTGCCACTCGACGATCTCCGGCGGCACGAGGCCCTCGGCGTAGAAGGTGCGCAGGAGGGAAAGCGCCCAGCGGCCGCCTTCGTTCTCAATCTGGGGCACCAGGTCGGGCGGGAACAGCTCGGCGCCGCCCATCTCGACCAGCTCGTAGAAGGTGCCAAAGAGCCCCGATTCCATGCCGGGGAAGACAAAGCCGTACTGGTGCGGCGGCTCGTTGAGGGCGCGGGCAAGGTCAAGCAGCTCGTCCCAAGTGGCCGGCGGCTGCGCGATCAGGTCGGTGCGATAGTGGAGCAGGCGCACGTCGACGTTGCGCGGCAGCGAGAAGAGCTGCCCGTGGATGCGCGCCAGGCCCAGCAGCTGGGGCGTGAAGTCCTCCAGTTCGGCCGCAGCCAACAGTGCGTCGAGGGGAGCCAGGAACGACTGCTGCGACGGCGCGTACTTGGTGTGGGTGGAGACCAGGTCGTACGGCACCTCGCCGCGCGCGGCAAGGCCTGCCAGGTGCTCGTTGAGGGCCGGGTGGTCGCCCCGGTAGGCGACGTCGACGGCGATGCCGGTCTGCGCCGTGAAATGCGGCGAGGCGGCTGTAGAGGGCGTCATACATAGGGCCGGCAACGAGGGCCACGCGTACGCTCATGTCATCTTGTCCCTTTCGCAACGGCGGTGACGGCATGCGGATACTTGTCGATCAGGCGGAAGATACGATCTTCGGTGGCGTGCAGGTGCGCCTCCACGGCGGCGGCCGCAGCGTCGCCGTCGTGCGCCTTCAAGGCGCGGAAGATGGCGTCATGTTCGACGCACGTCTGCTGCTGGTCCATCTCCTGGAACACCTGGTAGAAGCGGCCGAGCTCGATATGGACGTTGAGCGAGCGATAGGCGCCGAGCAGAAACAAGTTGTCGGCGGCGGTCAGGATCAGCTCGTGAAAGTCCTTGTCGAGCTGGTTGAACTGGCGGTAGCCGTGCGACCAGGAGCCGACCTCGGTGTGGGCGCTTTCGTCGAGGATGCGCTGCATGATCTTCTCGACCGTGATCAGGTCGGGAAGCATGATGTGCTTGGCGGCGAGGCGGGCGCCGTCCACCTCGATCAGGCGGCGGGCGTGCATCAGGTCGTGCACCTGTTCGAGCGTCAGCAGCGGGCTGACGCGATAGCCCTTGTAGGCCTCAAAGGTGATCAGCCGCTCCGCCGCCAGGCGCGCCAGGGCCTCGCGGATGGGGGTAGGGCTGACGGCAAGATCGACGGCAAGGGCATCGATGTTGAGCCGTTCCCCGGGCGGATAGTGTTGGTCCATGATGCGCTCTTTGATGCGATCGTAGACCGACGTGGCAAGCACAGTTTTCTGATCGGGCATAGGTTGTAGGGCAGGAAAGCGGATTGCGGCAGCACTGGGTAGGCGCAAAATCCTATAGGAAACAATAGCATGCTATAGAATCGGTGTCAAGCATCTATTTTGGTGCGCGGTTGGAAGTGGTACAATACGATGAATCGTTTCACACCACTCCAGGAGAATTACTGCCATGGCTCGTTATCTCGCCTTGACCTGCGAAGCGCTTGCCCGCCCTGTTTATGCCGCCGCTGCGGTCAGCCCGCACACGGTGAACGTGCGCCTCTTCAAGCAGGGGCTGCACAACCGGCCCAAGGGGCTGCGCGTGACGCTGCAGGACGAGATCGATGCCGTGCCCCAAGGCGAATGGGACGCCATCCTGCTGGCCTATGGCATGTGCGGCACGGCGACGGTCGGGCTGACGTCGCGCCACACGCCGCTCGTGCTGCCGCGGGCGCACGACTGCATCACGCTCTACCTGGGCTCGCGCCAGCGCTATAACGACGAGTTTATGCGCCACCCGGGCACCTACTGGTACAGCGTGGACTACATGGAACGACAGGAGAAGGGCGCGGCCGTGGCGCTCGGCGCGGCGGGGCTTGCCGACGACGAAGAGCAGTACGAGCAGTACGTGCAGAAGTACGGCCAGGAAACGGCCGACATGCTGATGGAGGAGATCCGCAGCTGGTCACGCCACTACACGCGCGCCACCTTTATCGACCTCGAGCTGAGCGACGGCGGCATCTACGCCGAGCGCGCGCAGGAGAAGGCGGCGAAGGAAGGCTGGGTCTTCGAGCGCATGCAGGGCGACACCCGGCTGATGCGCATGCTCATGCACGGCGAGTGGGATCCAGAAGAATTCCTGGTCGTGGCGCCGGGGCAGGCGATTGGCCAGAGCTATAAGGACGACATCGTCAAGGCCGTCGGCGGGTAGCGCCTCGCGTAGATTTTTTCCTCATCTATGCCTGCGTTGCGGCAACAGCGTGCGCCAGAACCTCTTGTGCCCAGGCATTCAAACTCTTGCCCTGCGCCTCCGCCAGCATAGCCGCGCGGGCGTGCAGCACCGGGTCCACACGCAGCAGCAGCTTGCCGGAGTAAGGCTTCTGCGGGGCACGCCCCAATCTTGCGCACGTTTCCAGGTAATCGTCTACAGCTTCTTCAAACGCTGCACGCAGTTCCGCAACCGATTCGCCGTGGAACCCCACCACATCCCGAATCCCAGCAATATGGCCGACAAAGCAGCCATCCTCGTCGCTGTAGGCAATGCGTGCCGCATACCCGCGGTAAGTCATCGTGTTCATGGCTTCACTCCTGCCTGCGTCAAGAACTCCCGCGCGTCGCGCACTTGGTAGGGTTTGGCTTCCTTGTCGGGATGCGGCCTGTGAAAAGTCGCCACTACCCCGTTCAACGCAAAGCGCACACGGGACCCTCTGCCTTCTATCACCTCTGCGCCCAATGCCAGGAACAGAGTCTCGATTCGCCGCCACTCCAGATTCGCCGGAACAGGAACTCGATAGATGGCCTCCAGTGTCTTCCGATGTGCGGCATTCATGACGGTATGATATCAGATTATGATAGCAATTGCAATCTGCGCATGCGCGCCACACGTGCGGCCTGGCGCCAGATCGCCACTATGCCTGTGCCGAGCTGGGTGGGGCCACCTATGACATGGTGGGCGGCGGGACGCTGACGCCTGCCGGCTAATAGCCAAGCTCCTTATCCACCAGATTCGGCATCGGTTTCCCGGCGTTGGCGGCGTTTAACAGCTCCGCCAACGCCGCGACGCGCAGCTTTTCGAAGCTCTGCAGCCAACCGGCGCGGTGCGGGGTCATGACGATGTTGTCGAGTTCGTGGAAGGGGAAGCGCGAGGGGTAGGTGTGGCTGCGCTCCTCGTCATCCTTGGGATATTGGTACCAGACGTCGATGCCGGCGGAACGAATCCGGCGCTCGGCCAGGACGTTGTAGAGCGCCTCCTCGTCGATCACCGGGCCACGGCCGACGTTGACAAGGATGCAGTTGGGAGGCAGCAGCGCCAGTTCCTTCGGGCCCAGCAGGCCCTCGGTTTCCCGCGTGTGCGGCAGGAGGCAGACCAGCACGTCGGCACGCGGCAGCAGCTCGGCCAGGTGCGCCACGCTGTAGATCGCCACGCCGTCGCGCGCAGATACGTCCGGCTCCTGTCGGCGCACGCCAATAACCTGCATGCCCATCGCCTGGCACATCGGTGCGAGGCGCTTGCCAATCGCGCCGTAGCCCAGGATGACGGCCGTCTTGCCCGGGAAGGTGTCGGTGGGATGTGTGTCGTCGTTCCACGTCCAGTTGCCCTGGCGAATGCGGTGGTCCAGCTCGGCGACGTGCTTGGCGGCCGCCAGCAGCAAGGCGAACGCCATCTCGGCGGTGGAGATATCGTTGAAGTGCAGGTTGTGCAGCGTGACGGCTGGATACTGGCGCAGCAGGGCCTGGGTCGGGAAGGGGATCCCGGCGAAGGGCACGATGACGGCACGGAGATGGGGGCTGCGCGCCAGCTGCTCCTCGGTCACGGCGCCGCCGACGATGATGTCGGTGTCCACCGGCTGCTCGTCGGTGGGGCCGGCATAGAGGCGGACGTCGGCGGGCACAAGGGGGCGCAGTTCGTCCAGCGTGTTGGGCATAGGCAGGGTGGGGAAGTAGACGGTGAGCGTCATTGTGAGCCTTTCTTTGGAATAGTCGGCTCATTATAGCGCAGTTGCTCCAACCACCAGTTGACCCGGACGGGGATCCAGTCATTGAGCGCAGGCCAGGGTACAAGCAGTTCGCGCGTGATGGCGAAACGCTGGGTGAAACGCATGGTGGGCATGAAAGCCCGCTGCCTGCAGCCAGGCAGCTGCGCGGGCATGGTCGCCTTCCTGCAGACGGATCGCGTGGGCGTACTGGTCCTTGACGAGCACGCCGCCCTCCCCTGCCTTACGGGCTGCGTCCTTGACGACGAAGTGGAGAACACGCTCGAAGCAGATAGGTTCGGGGGCAAAGGCATGCTTGCCCGGCTGCGAGTAGAGGACAGGGTGCGTGCCCTCGCAGGAGATACGGCCGCCGGCAAGGCTCATCGCAGAGTAGTCGCCATGCCCGCTGGCCTCAGCCCACACGAGACGGCCATCCTCGTCGATATAGCTCCAGGCGTGCTCAAGTTCGTAGAGGTGGCCAATGTCCCAGTCCCACCAGATGGCATACTCGACCACTTTGTGCCAGGGTGGAACAAACTCGCGCTCGATACGGCGGGGAAAGGAAGGGGAATCGGCCTCATCCTCAAAGACGGTGACCCCAATGGCCAGCGGCAGGAACGGTTCGGCTGCGTCAAACTGGATAATCGGCGCATAGCAGGCAGCCAGCTCAAGGTCGGCACTGTGGACCTGGTCCCGGGGTGGCTTCGCAGCATCCATACACATTTCTCCCATACACAATATGATCTCGACAAGCTGTGTGGGACAATCATACCAGGAGACGATTATGTTGCCGATCAATATGACTCTGCGGTTTGTGCTGGAGCTGTGCGCGTTGGCGGCCCTGGGTTACTGGGGGTTCACGACGGGATCAGGGACCTTAGGCAAGGTGGTGTTGGGGCTGGGAGCACCGATCCTGGCGGCAGCCCTTTGGGGTGCGTTTGTAGCACCCAAGGCAGTGCGCCCACTGCACGATCCGGCTAAGCTGTTGATAGAACTGGTGGTGTTTGGCGGAGCCGCCGCCGGGTTGTTTGCGGCGGAGCAGCCGTTCTGGGCGGGCGTGCTGCTAGTCGTCTATGGCATCAACCGGTGGCTGCTGATGCGGCTGGGAGCTATGTGAAGCGACCGAGATCAGGCTAGGTGGCCTGCCTGCCCGGGCGGCTGCGAAAGACGAGGTGGATCGTGTCGTTGTCGAGGCCGTGCTGCTCGTCGCGGAAGCGGCGATCGGCGCCGACTATGCCGATCCGGGTTTCGACAAGCGGACGCTGGCAGAAAAGGTCCGATTTTGGAATCGTTTTGTAACGGGGGCTCACGCTCTCTGTCTGAGAGGCAGAGAGCATGCCGACCAGGAAGGTGAGCGTGCGCTGACCAAAAATCTCCTGCACTTCCTCCGCAGACAGTTCCAGCGCCAGGCACAGGTGCAGGTTCATAATCAAGCCATCGATGGCATCTTCGGCGGGCAAGGCAGCGGCAAAAGCCCGGCTCGTGCTCTGCAATTGTGAAATCAAGTGGCGGCGCTGTTTGCCGGACCACACCTCGCGCAACGACATCTCTTTCCTTCTTTCGGCCTGCTGACCACCTCGCGGCGACAGCAACAGCCTAACCCATTCAACAGCACCCTGCTACCACCTGCAGCTGTCAGTTTGCTTACGATGCAGCTCCCCGCTCAGCCTGCTCGTAGGCTAGCACGGGCATGTGCGCCTGGGAACCGGTGGTAGTACAGCGGCGAGATATAGGTACAGCTACAACAACTACTTTGCTGCTTGACCGTCGGCGCAGGATGCGATATGATGTTTCATATAGTGAAATAGCATTCTCCATGATGTGATGATGCTGCAAGCACAAGAAGTAGAAGGACAGGCAACCGAATCCTACCCAGGCACGCAGGCCGTGGCGCGCGCCATCGGGCTGCTCAAGGTCTTTAGCGACGCGCAGCCGGAGTGGAGCCTGGCCGACCTGGCACAGGTGACAAAGCTCAACAAGACGACGGCGTTCCGGCTGCTGGCGGCGCTGGAGGCCGAGGGGCTGGTGATGCGCAACCCGCTGTCAGGCGGCTATCGCCTCGGCCTGGAACTGGTGGCGCTGGGCGGCTGCGCCATGCGCTCCAACCCGCTGCGCGCCGTGAGCCGGCCGGTGCTCGAATCGCTGGCGCAGGAAAGCGACGAGGCGGCGACGCTGGAGGTCCTGGCGGGCAGCCACGTGCTGATCGTGGACGAGGTTTCAAGCCGCCACCCGATGGGCATGTCACAGGACGTGGGCAGCCGGCTGCCGGCGCATGCTACGGCCACCGGCAAGCTGCTGCTGGCCTATGCCCCTGACGAAACATTGAATGCCGGCCTGCGGCTGCCCCTGGTGCGGCTGACCGACCAGACGGTCGTCGATCTCACCCGCTTGCGTAAGCAGCTGGCGATCATTCGCCAGCAAGGGTACGCGGTGGCGATGGGCGAACTGGAGCCGGGCTTTGTAGCCGTGGCGGCTCCCATCTATGACCGCGAGCGCCAGGTCGTGGCGGCGATCAGCATCGGCGGGTCAAGCCTGCGACTGCCCCCCGAACGGCAGCCCCAAGTTGCGGCTGATGGTACAAATGGCGGCGCGCCAGATCTCGCGCCAGCTTGGCTATTGGCCTGGATAATCCCGGCGCACGAGCCGCCGTATGTGCGCAACAGGCACATACGTCCAGGGGCACGCGCGTTGTAGAGACGGTAATACTGCACGTTGGAACAAAAGAGAGGAACGAAATTATGTTAACCAAAACCATCACTCGCCTCGACGTACCAGGCCCCAAGGCGCGTGACCTGCTGGCGCGCGACCGCAAGGTCGTGTCGCATGCCTATGGGCGCGTCGCAGATTTTGTCATGGACCACGGCCGCGGCACCGAAGTCTGGGACGTGGACGGCAACCGCTATCTGGACTTTATGTCGGGCATTGCCGTCAACGCCACCGGCCACAGCCATCCCCAGGTCGTCGCACGCGATCAAGGAACAGGCCGAGAAGTTCCTGCACGTTTCCTCTGACTTTTACCACGACAACTGGATTCAGCTTGTCCGAGAAGCTGAACGAGATTGCGCCGTTTGAGGAGGATGCCACGCGTCTTCCTCGGCAACTCCGGCACGGAAGCGATCGAGGCGGCCATCAAGCTGGCGCGCTACCACACGGGGCGCTCCCAGTTTATCGGCTTTATGGGCGGTTTTCACGGCCGCACGCTGGGTGCGCTGGGCTTTACGGCCTCCAAGACGGTGCAGCGGCGCGGCTTTATGCCCATCCAGGGTGTGACCCACATTCCCTACCCCTACACCTACCGGCCGACGCTGGCCGCACAGCCGGACGAGGAAGACTACGGCGAGACGGTGGTCAACTACCTCAAGAAGACGGTATTCAAGAGCCTGGTCGCGCCGGAAGATGTGGCTGCGATCGTGGTCGAACCAATCCAGGGTGAAGGCGGCTACGTGGTGCCGCCGCCCTCGTTCTTCCCCATGCTGCGCGAGGTTTGCGACGAGCACGGCATCCTGCTGATCGTCGACGAGGTGCAGACTGGTGTCGGCCGCACGGGCCGCTGGTGGGCGATCGAGCACTGGGGCGTGGAGCCGGACATCGTCTGCACGGCCAAGGGCATCGCCAGCGGCATTCCGTTGGGCGGCATCATTGCCCGGGAGAGTGTGAGCACCTGGCCGGTCAGTGCGCACGGCAACACCTATGGCGGCAACCCGATCGCCTGTGCAGCCGCGCTGGCGACGCTTGACGTGCTGGAGAACGGCGGCCTGCAGAATGCAGCCGAGCAAGGCGACTACATGCTGCGGTGCTTTGGCGAGATGCAGGCGCGCCATCCCGAGCATCGGCGACGTACGCGGCAAGGGCCTGATGATCGGCGTCGAGTTCGTGCAGGACCGCGCCAGCAAGGCGCCCGATGCGCGCATGCGCAACCGCGTGGTCGAACTGGCCTTCGAGCACGGCCTGCTGATCATGGGGTGCGGCGCCAACTCCATGCGCATCATCCCGCCGCTGACCCTCAGCCGTGCCGAAGCCGACGAAGGTCTGCACATCTTCGACTACGTGCTGGGGCTGGCTGAAGCGGAATTGAACTGAACCTGATGGATGGTCTGAACCACGATTCGTAGGATTCATGGGTATACTCGTCGAGATCGTCGTTCACGAAATCCCTACGAATCAAGGTTCAGACAACGCCTCTTCGACGCAGTGCCCCTCCCACTCGCGCGGGACGGGAATGCCGAGCAGCCGGGCGAGCGTCGGGGCGGTATCGAGCAGGCTGACCGGCTGCTGGATCTCACAGCCCTGCCGCACGCGCGGCCCGACCAGCAGCCAGGGGATCGTCATGTCCTCGGGAATGTCGAGCCCGTGGTTGCGCTCATGGCCGCCGTGGTCGGCGTGGACCAGCACATGCGCCGTGGCGGGCAGCGCAGCGAGCAGGCGGCCCAGGTTGCGGTCGTCACGCTCGGCCTGGCGCAGGTAGCCCTCGCTCATCCACCCATAGTAGTGCCCCGCAGTATCGACGGTTCCCAAGTAGACAAAGGCAAAGTCGGGCTTGTCGGCCAGGATATGGGCGATGGCGACGTCGGTGACTTCGTCGTCGCCTTCATGGGTGGCGCTCGTGTTGCGGTACCAGGAAAACTCCAGCGTCTCCGGCCGGCCCAGGTCGCGCAGCGGCTCCCAGTTGTGGATCGCCGAGCAGCGCTTGCCGTGCACCTTGGCCTGGTCGAACAGCCCGGGCAGCGGGCGCGCCATCGGCTGCCAGATGTTGGTGGTGACGCCGTGGCGCGTCGGGGGAACGCTGTGAAAGATGGACATGTGGCACGGCAGCGTGATGCTGGGCATGACCGAGCGGGCCGCAAACGTCCAGGCGCCGCGCCGGCGCAGGTCCTGCAGCGTTGGGCAGTCGGCCGCCGTGATGGCATCGGGCCGCAGGCCGTCGATCATTACGAAGACTACTGGCGAGTAGGGTTCCATCGTCGTTTCCGTCATGATTCCGTCACTGAGTCCATCAGTGATCCTGTCTGGATACAAGGGAGTGCAGAATGGTCCAGGCAGTGTATCACAGGTTGATTGCGAGTTTTGATTTTCTTTACACGACGTTATTGTATTTTTAACAATTAGGGTGTAGACTAGTGGTCAGTCACGACTTTTGCTGGGGAGCCAAATTCGTGGCTGACACACACTCTTTTCTCCACTTTTTCCTCGCGGGGCGCCCTTTGCCCCGGCGAAGGCCCGCTGGGTCGCCTAGCTGCGAACAGCGGGCTTTTGTATTGGGGGCCAGGACACCGCAGGCCGGCGGAACCCACCGGCGGCGCCCTGCGTCAACATGATGAAAGAATTATTTGGCTGCATCCTTTTTGTTGGAAGGAGTTGATGGTTATGCAGCAATTTTTACGCGCAATAGGCCTGTGCCGGCGGCCTTGGTGTGCGAGTGGCATTGTACTGGCAATCTTGCTGGCCGGGGGCCTTGCCATGGCGCCGGGGGCACTGCAGGCGCAAGACGACGTGCGTGCGGCCGGCGCAGTCCGACCCCACCTGGCGTGGGGAGTATTTCAACAATACGACGTTGGCGGGCACACCAGTCACTGGTCCGGGCCGATGCCGACATCAACTTTCGTTGGGGTACGGGATCGCCCGGGCCCCGGCATTCCCAACGACCGCTTCTCGGTGCGCTGGACACGCTACATCTACTTCCCGGATGATGGCGTCTACCGCTTTACCCTGACCAGCGACGACGGCTCGCGGCTGTTTATCGACGACCAGATGGCGATCGATGCCTGGTATGACCATGAGGCCAAGACGTTTGTGGTCGACCGCAGCCTGCGCGCAGGGCATCACCTGCTCAGGCTTGAATACTACGACAACATCGGCGACGCGCAGGTGCAGCTGAAGTGGGAGACCGTCGGCAAGCAGGAGCCAACGACGACTGACTGGCGGGGCGAGTACTTCAACAATCGCGAGCTGCTGGGCGACCCGGTGCTGGTGCGCAGCGACCGTGCGATCGACTTTGACTGGGGCAGCGGTTCGCCGCAGCCGGGCGTGGTCAACAACGACAACTTCTCGGTGCGCTGGACACGCACGCTCAACCTGCCGAACGGCAGCTACCGCTTCCGGGCCACCGTCGACGACGGGGTGCGGGTCTATGTCAACAACCAGCTCGTCATCGACCAGTGGCGCACCGGCCCGGCCGCAACGTTTACGTCGCCGGATATTCAGCTTGCCGGGCGCACCAGCCTGCGCGTCGACTACTTTGACGCCACGGACCTGGCACAGGTGCAGGTCGTCTACGAACGTGGCGGCGGGCCGCAGCCGACGCCGACTCCCGTCTTCAGTGCCTGGAAGGGCGAGTACTACAACAACACGTCGCTCGCCGGCCAGCCGGCGCTCGTGCGCAACGACGCCGACGTCGACTTTAACTGGGGCTTCAACTCGCCGGCGCCCGGCGCCGTCAACAGCGACGACTTCTCGGTGCGCTGGACGCGCACGCTCAACTTCCAACCTGGCAACTATCGTTTCAAGATCACTGTCGACGACGGCGCACGCCTGTGGGTCAACAACGCGCTGATCATCGACCAGTGGCGGCAGGGTGCGGCGGCGGAGTTTACCAGCGACATCTACCTGCCCGGTGGGGCGCTGCCGATCCGGCTGGAGTTTGTCGAGTACAAGGAGAATGCCCTGATCCAGCTGACCTGGACCATGATCGGCGGGAACAGCGGGGGCGGAGGCAGCGGCGGAGCAGCGGTGGCGGCAGTGATACCAGCGGCGACGAGGTCAAGGAGATCAAGCCCAGGAGCCGCTGGGTGGGCGAGTATTTCAGCAACCCGGACCTTGCCGGCGCCCCGGTTTTCGTGCGTGAAGACAAGCAGATCGACTTTGACTGGGGTACGGGCTCGCCGCGCAGCGACATACCGGCCGACAACTTCTCCGTGCGCTGGACCAATACGTTCCCGCTGGACGGCGGCCTCTATCGTTTTACGACCGAAACCGACGACGGCGTGCGGCTCTATGTGGATGGGAAGCTGGTGATCGACAAGTGGCGGCTGCAGCCGGTGACCAAGTACAGTGCCGAGGTCCGCTTAAGTAAGGGGCAGCACACGGTGGTGATGGAGTACCAGGAGCGGGGCGATCGCGCGGTTGCCAAGCTGCGCATCTACGACCTGCGGCAGGGGACCACACCCGTTGGCAACCTGATCACCTGCGTGCCGCCGCAGCCGCAGAACTATGCCTGGATCAAGCTGTATCGCCTCGACGGCAGCAACAAGTGGTACTCGATCGGTCGCGGCATCGGGTCGATCAATCCGACCGGCTATCTGAAGATCGACGGGCTGCCGGTCGACACCGGCCGGTTTGGCAATGCGGGCGAGCCGTACAAGGTCGAGCAGTGGATCGACGGCCGCGTGGTGCAGTCGACCGGCGACTACCAGCGTGGGCAGCCAGAGTTTCGTATCCGGCCGTTTGCCGACAACTCGACGCCGTGGGGCTGCAGCCGGTAAACTGTAAGGCATCAAGAGATGTGCGGGGCTCGCCCCACGTCACCGGTTATCCGGTGATTGCGTGGGGCGAGCCCCGCACGAAGAGAATGCGTTACCTCTTGCCGACGATAGGCAGGAAGGAGCGGACGGGCTTGACCAAGGTCGAGATAACGTTCGCGCCGATGTCCGGAGTGGCCCGGGAAGCCCGGTGTCGTCGGTGACCAGGAAGCCGCGCGTGGTGAGCGTGTTCTGGACGTCGCTCACGTACTGCAGGAAGTTGACCAGGCGGGTGTAGACGCCGGGCAGGCCGGGTTCGGCGCACCCGTTACCCCAACTGACGATGCCGGCCTGCTTCCACCCCGTACCGGCGCGCACGACGAACGGGCCGCCGCTGTCACCCTGGCAGGAGTCCTTCCCGCCCTGCGCAAGACCGGCACAGAGCATATTGCTGGTGACGTACGGCTCGCCGACGGCGGTGTAGGCAAAGCGGCAGGTATTTTGCTCTACGATGGGGACCTCGACCTGATACAGCTGGTCCGGATAGTCCGGCTGCCCCGCGGTTAGCGTACCCCAGCCGGTGACGACTGAGGGCCGTTCCGGCGCATACAGGCCCGCATCGAATGGGGTGACGAGCGGCACGACCTGTACCTTGGCGTTGAGCACGGCAGGGTGGGCGAGGCGCAGCAGCGCCACGTCGGCATCGTAGGCAGTCACAACGCTGAACTGCGGATTGGCGATCACCTGTGTGACCTGGATGCGCTGGCCTTGATCGACCTTGGTGAGGTCGTTCACGCCCAGCACGACGCTGAGCGCCGCGGCAGGGACTTGAACCACGCCGCCAGGATCTGCCACGCAGTGGGCCGCCGTGAGCACCCATCCTGGCGCAACCAGTGAGCCACCGCAGCCATACCACGAGTTGCTGGTGTTATCCCACAGCGCAGCCTGCCACGGCCAGGCGCCGTCGGCCGCCACATCGCCGCCGATGATGGCAGGCGACTGCAGGCCGGCAGCATTGATCGCAGCCGCTGCCGCCGTGTCCAGGGCGACGCTGTAGTAAAGCTTTGCCTGGGCACCTGCGGCCAGCGAAGGCAGCGTGAAGGAGACGACCTCGCCGTTCGGCAGCAGCACGCCGCCTGCCAGGTGTTTTGAACCGAGCGGAAGCTGCGCCAGCACGTTGACGTTTGACGCAGTTGCCTTGCCGTTGTTGACCACAGTCAGGGTGTAGGTAATGGGAACGCCCGGCGACATGCGGGACGGGCCGATCTGCGTTACCGACAGATCCACACCGGTGACGAAGACAGAGGTTGCAGCAGCTGCAGGCCCGGTCTCCGGGGCGGTGAGACTGCTGGCGACGGTCGTGTCGAGCTGCGTGTCCAGCGGGGCATTGTCGTCGACCTTCGCCGAGTATTCGAGCACCGGGCCATCAGTAGTCCAGTCATAGCAGATCAGCTGGCCGTCCGCACCTATCGGATCGTCGTACTCCACGCCCTCGGTCCCGGTGGCATTTTCCAGGCCGGTTACGGTAGGGGGTAAGGTGCCGGCAGCGCGGTCGTAGGCAAAGATGATCTCAGGGCCGAAGGGATCCACTGCGCGGGAGACAAGCGCCTCGACGTCGATGCTGCCATTCGTGGCCGCTGCCTGCAGGCCGTCGTATTCTAGAAGCATCAGGCCGCCACTATACGCGCCGGCGATGCGCACACCGGTGCCGGCAGCCTCATCGTAGACAACCTTGAAGTCACCCCAGAAGGGCGCCAGCAGGTTGTTGGGAAGCGCCGCGGTGGGGATTGGAGCATTGACGCCGCTGTTGAGATTAGGGTCAAACCCAATCACGGACAGCACGGCATCGTCGGTGAAGTAGAGCTGCCCATACTGCTTGCCAAAGAATGAATAGGGTTCCGAGCCACCAAAAAAGGTGTCGATCGCCCAGGTGCGTCCGTCGCCGTCGACTGCGGGCTGCAGCGGGATGCCGTAATCCTCCAGGTGGACATAGCCGCCAAACGGAGAGTCACAGGCTGGGCTGAAGAGCGGGCTGGCGGGATCATTGGTGCTCTGGACATAGCGCGGCGCCGTGACGACGCCCGGCAGGTTCCAGATCAGCTGGTTGCCGGCGACCACGGGGTCCAGATTCGCCGTGCCGGCGCTTGTGCGCAGCCTGCCCTGGCCCGGTACATAGGTCATACCGGCAGGGATGGTAGCCGTAATGATGTAGTCGGTCGGGTTCGGTGCGGTAGGCTCGGGATTCAGGAGAGATGAAATAGTCCACCTGGTCGCCCGGTTGTACGAACTCGCCCGCGTTGGCGTCGGCGCTGGATTCGACCTGCACGTCGTCGCCAAGACGGATGAGCTTCACCGGCAGCGAAGCGATGTTGTTGGGCTCGCCGGGCCCGGTGCCGAGTTCGAGCAGGCCGTACACGGCGCTCCCCGCCTGGAAGTCGGGCAGGTTCCAGTGAAGGCTGACTGCGAACGGCACGCCCACGGTGGTGGCGGACGGCCCAGTCACCTGGAACTCGGGCGACTCGCCACTGCGTGCCACCTGCGTGATGTTCATGGCGAAGGTGTCTGCGGGGGCGCCGGAACCCTCCCAGTTTTGCAGCAGAACCCAGTAAACGCCGGTGTGGGGCTCGGGAATTTCGCACACCTCGAAAGCAGAGGCGGACGCACTCGTGCAGACCACCTCGTCTTCACTCGGCTGGCCGTTCCCATCTTTGTCGTAGCCGACATAGAGGTCGAGATCGACCGCCGTGGTATCCACGATCTTGACTGCTAGCAGCGCAACCGCCGGATCGGAGATCGTGATCAGCCGCGTATAGATACCGCCGGCGTTGATATCCCAGGGGTTGCTGTTGGTTGGGTCAGGCGCTATCGAACCGGTTACGACCTCGGTGCTGCCCACGTAGAGCTTCTTGACCAACGTCGGTGTGGTGACAGCCCGCAGCCCCGAGAGCGTGTAGACGCCCGCATTGCGGCGCGTGTCGACTTGGATTTCGTTCAGGGCTGCCGGGGCAGCGCCTCCACGTGCCTGCACGGCAACAGGCAGTTCCATCGCCTGCACAAGGTTGGCGCCTGGTCCGGCCAGGGCAACAGTGCGCCGGATGCTAACGGTGCCGAACACCCATTTGTCCAAAGGCGCCGCGGACACGTCGGCCGTAATCGTCAACACCTGCGTGGCGCCGGCGTCCAGCGTAAATGTAACGGGCTCTACGTTGAGAACAACGCCCGCGCCGTTGATCGGCGCCGCAGTATAGTGTACCGGCACGTCGAGTACACTGCGCACCGTGCGTGTCCACGTGCAGGTCTGAATGCAAGTGCTGTTGGCAAGGCTGGCCACATTAAGCGCCGTGGGCTCGCCGCCCGTCAATGGATTGGCCGTCTCAAAGGCATAGGCAGATTCATCCAGGACGATGCCAACATGGGCGGCGAAATTCAGATCGAGGAGACCGGCGCCGTCGTCAAAGGCATCGGCGGGGGTCGTTCCGTCTTCCTTGCGCACGCCGGCGGCAGCCGAAAGCATCAGTGCCGAGCGGACCTCGGCAGGTGACCAGTCCGGGTGCTGCGCAACCAATAGTGCGGCCGAGCCGGCCAGGTGGGGACTGGCCATCGAGGTACCGCTCATGACCATATAGTTGCCGCCGACGTTTGAGGCCGCCATGATGTCGACGCCGGGTGCGGTGACGTCGGGCTTGATCACGTCAGGCGATGTGGCATCGGGACCGCGAGAGCTAAAAGAGGCCATGATGTCGCCGAAGGCGTTATTGACGACCCTGGTGGTGCCGGCGATCGTGCCCGTGTGGTTTGTGCCGGACGCAAGCCAGCTGCGCAGGGCAGTGCCGTCGGTATAGCTGATATGCACGGCGGGCAGGACATGCGCGTCGGCAAGCAGAGAAGCTGCCGTTGGCCTCGTCGTTCATCAGGATCATGCCGGCGGCACCACCGGCAAGCACATTGGCCCCCTTATCGACACGGGCATTGACGCCGCGTTCGCAGAGCACGATTTTGCCGGTCAACGTACCCGCCGCGAAGGGCTCGCTGCACAAGGGATCATCCAAGGTTGTTGCATCGACGATCGGGAGCCAGGCCGGCCGCACCGGTGATGCTCTGGCCAGTGATGTCTCCCAGAGGGCCGGCGCTGCTTGTGAGGTTGGTCACCTGGTTGACAAAGCGCCGGTCGTGTGTCGATGCGCCGGCAGCGGTCACCCACGGTGCATTGGCAGGTGAGCCGACGGTGCTTGCCGCAGGGCCTTCATTGCCGGCCGAGACGGCGACAAAGACGCCGGCGTCCAGCGCAGACAGCATCGCCAGTGCATCGGCACTCTGCCATGGGTCGCGCGAACCACCGCCGATCGAGTAGTTGATGACGTCTACGCCGTCTAGCACCGCCTGGTTGAGGCCCGCAACCAGCGAGCTGCCGGGACAGCCGGAAGGCAGGCAGACGTCATAGGCGATGATGTTGGCATGGGGGGCCACACCGCTTACGTTCGCCGTAACAACGATTGTCGATGCAATCAGCGAGGCTGCGACAAAGTTGCCCGCCGCCGTGCTGGCGGTATGGCTGCCGTGGCCATTGTTGTCGGCCGGACCGTCGAACTCATTGTTGGCGCCCAAACCCATGCCGTCGGCAAAGTCCCATGCGCCGATCAGCTTTTCCTGGCAGGGGAAGGCAGGATCGTAGACCTCGCTGAGCGAGTCACACACGCCGTAGAAGTGGCCGCGGGGATTGGCGGCGATGTAGTTGTCGCCGCCCACACGCGCAAAGGACGGACTTTGAAAGTTGATACCGGTATCAAGCACGCCGACAACCACGCCGGCCCCCAAGGTTGCCGAGACGCCGGCACCGTTCCAGATGGCGGGGGCGTCGATCCAGGCGGGGCCGTAGTCGGTCTGCGGCTGGTCGACGAAGTCGCGCTGCACATGCAGCACGCCGGGCATAGCAACAACCTGTGCGGCTTCCTTGGGTGTGAGCACGAGCGCAAAGCCGTTAAGCACGGCCTGGTACGTAAACTTCACTTCTACCGCACGGCCCAGCAGCTGCTCGATGTTCGCCAGGGCAGACGACTGCTGGCCTGCCAGGTACGCAGCATAGGCCTGGTCGGCTGCCCGACCCATGTCCAGCGAAGATCCGGTCAGCTGCGGGCTGGTAGCCAGCAGATCGGACATATCGCCACGATAGCTGGCCAGTGGCTCAGCAGAAAGCTGCACAATGTAGGTCGCCTGTGTATCGCCGCCGGGGTCCGTCTCGCCGTACACATTGGCGGTGGCTTTCGCCGGGGGCATAGTGCCCACACCCGTTTTTGCCGGCAGATGGGTGCGCAGCGCTGGTTGTGCGCCGGCCGGCGGCTGAGGAGACGTTGGTGACGGCGATACAGCTGCAGGCTGCAGCTGTGGAGTGATAGCAGCGCTCGCGTTCAAAGGCGCGGCGACGGCCGGCGCAATCACAGACAAGGCAATTGCCAGGGCGGTGACTACGTTGAGAAACCGGAAGTTCATGCGAGAGTCCTCCGTGCTTGCATCTGAAGATTGGGGAATACAGCTAAAGCTTACATATCATGTAAGCACACTGATTAGGAATGCGCAAATCCTATGGCAGCCCGCAAGGGAGTGCGCAAGTTTGGCAGCGAAACAGATTACTCGACGGACAGTTCGGCGCTGGGCGCTGAGTGGAATCCGGCGGCTTATTTTCTAGTCTGTAAGCAGTTCGGCGACAAACCGATGGCCGGCGGCGCGAAAATGGCCCCAATCGGCCCACGTCGAGGAGCGTAGATAGACGCTGTCTAAGGCTTCGGCAACATGGCCCAGATCGGACGGTGTACACCAGTCCCAGCCGCCGATGTGCTCGTCGGCGTCCAGCGGGTGCAGCTCGGCGCCAGGGGGCATCTGGACGAGGAAGAAATAGGTGGCAAACTCGACCGGGCCAAGCTGGCGGTGTAGGAGATCGTAGGAGAGAATGCCAAGCAGGCGATTGAGCTGCACCTGGTCGGGCTCACGGCCCAGCAGCAGCCCTGTCTCTTCCCACACCTCGCGCGCCAGTGCATGGAGGACACGTTCTCCCACCTGAATGCCGCCGGTGGGCAGGCGGTAGGCGCCGGCTGGGTAGAAGGTCTTGATATGCAGCAGCACACCGGCACCAGGATCGCCGCGGTGCATGACATAACAAATCTCGGCGCGGCGCCCATTCTTGGTCAGCAGCTGATTATCGCCGGTCAGAAAAGGATCATCCACAGTCAAGGCATACTGGCGCAGCGGCGGCATACCCCACTGCTGGGCAAGTTCGACGAGTTCGAGCGGATCCAGGTTGCGATCGAGCGATGGTTGGGTTGGCATAGCCGTGTAAGCGCCTCATCTACTGCTTTGTCTACTGTTGAGGGGCAATCTTGTACCAGTCTTGAATATTCCAGAAGAAATCCCAGGCCGCAGGCTGGACACCGCCCAGGTCACGACGATAGCCGGTATCGCCGACGGCGCCGGATATAAAGATATAGGGCAGATCGTCGTGGATCAGCCGCTGGACTTGCTTGTAGAGGGGCGCGCGATCCTCCGGCTTACAACCGGAGACGGTATTGGCCTGCTGCAGGAGCGTATCCACCTCGGCATTTTGATAGCTGACGAAATTGAAGTCGCTCCCCGGCCGGTCATGCTGCGTCGCCCAGAGCCAATCGTCGTTCGGATCGGCACCCAGCTCAGTCCAGCCCGTGATCGCCATATCATAGCGCTGGCCCAAAAGTTGCGTCGCCAGGTCTCCAGCCGAAACCTGCGTGACGGTTATGTCAAAGCCCACCGAGTTGAGCTGGTCTTGCACCAGGTCTGCCAACTGTTCGTGGATCGTGTTGCCCGCCACCACGATCAAGTCCAAGGACCAGCGTGGCCTGGCCGCGTTCCCGAATGCCGTCGTTGTTTGAATCCACCCAGCCCGCACTCTCCAACAGTTGGCGAGCCGCGGTGGGGTCGTAGGGATACGGCTCGATGATGACGTCGTGGGCCCACGGAATAATTGGCAGCACATTGGAAGTGATCTGGTAGCCGCGGTTCAGATAGATACTCTCCACGATCGTCTTGTAGTCGAGGGCACGCGCAATAGCCTGGCGCACACTTGGATCAGCCAGGACAGGATGCGGGTCCTGCACGATGCGATTGCCTGTTTCGTCAAGACCGGGTTGGGGGTTTTCCGGGTTGGCCAGGTTCAAGGCAATAAAGTCATAGCCATCCAGATTGGCGCTGTAGATAAGGACATTCGGGTCGGCCTGGGCGCTGGTCATCTGCGAGACGGTCACCGGAGCCACGTCCACGGTGCCGTCGAGCAGGCCGGCAAAGCGTTCGGTCGGGTCGGGCTGGATGTGAAATACCAGGCGTTCGGCCCTGGGCGATCCCCTGCCAGTAGCGCTGATTGCGGCGCAGTGTGATGTTTTCGCCGGGCGCCCAGCTCTGAAACACAAAAGGCCCGGCGCTAACGGCAGGGTTCGTGTTGGCAGAGCTGGCCATAATGTCGGTAAAGTCCTGCGCATAGAGATGGCTTGGCAGCCAGCCGATGCGCAGGATGTCAAGGCCGTCGCACAGCGCCTGCCGCAAGCGCACCTGCACCCGCAAGGGGCCAAGCACATCGATCCCCGCAAGGTTGTCCAAGGCGGACTTGTACGGCGACTCGACCTGCTCGCTGAGGATGGCGTCATAGGTAAACTTGAAGTCGGCGGCATCGACGGGATCGCCGTCGCTCCAGACCACGCCCGGCCGCAGCGCAAAGGTGTACGTCAAGCCGTCGGGCGATACTTCCCGGCTCTCTGCCATGGCGTTATCGGGCCCCAGCTGCCCGGTATAGGGGTTGCGGCCCAGCAGCGCAGGGAACAACAGGCGGTTGACCGCCGTGGCTGCGCCTGTGTTGGCCAGGATCGGGTTCAGGCTGTCCGGATCACCGTTGAGGGTGAGACTGAGCGTGCCGCCATTCGCAGCAGCCGGCGGCTCCGCTGTCCCGCCGGCGCCAGGAGTCGGCGTTGGCAGGGTAAAAGCGGCCGGTTGATCGCCACCACACGCAGACAGAATTGCAGCCGCCAGGCAGAAGCCCAGCAGGCGCAACAAAAACAGCTGCAGAACTCTCATCTCAACGCTTGTTGCGCAGCATGGGATCCAGCGCATCACGCAGGCCGTCGCCGATCAGGTAGAAGGCCAGCACGGTAAGCGTGGTGAGGATGCCGGGCCAGAAGAGCAGGTGAATCGCCTCCAACTGGCCGGTTGCCGGATTGCGCAGAAATACGAAGTCGTTGGCACGGTAGAGCATGTTGCCCCAGGAAGGCGTAGGCGGCTGCACGCCGACACCCAGGAAGCTGAGGATAGACTCGGTCAGGATCAGGGCGCCCACGTCGATCGCGGTGATGACGATAATCACCGGCAGGCTGTTGGGAATGACGTGCTGGAAGATGATGCGCCGATCGCGCGCGCCGACCGCGCGCGCCGACAGCGTATAGTCGAGCGAGCGAATCTTGAGCACGTTGCCGCGCATAAAGCGGGCGGTGCCAAACCAACCGAGCAAGCCAAGGTACAGCGTCAGGATCATCGGGCTCGGCCGGAAGATGGCGTTGATGATGATGAGCAGGTAGATGTCGGGAATCGAGGTAAAGATGCTCAACACCCACATGAAGATATCGTCGATAATGCCGCCAAAATAACCGGCGGCGGCGCCCACGACGACACCCAGGAACATGGCGATGGCGGCAGCCATCATGGCGATACTCAGGCTGATGCGGCCGCCATAGAGCAGGCGCGACAGCTGGTCGCGCCCTAGCTGATCGGTTCCCAGCCAGTGCGGCACGCCGCCTGACTCGTATAACAGCGTCGGAGCCGTGGTGGGGTCCGCACCGGTGAGCCACTGGATGTAAGGCCAAAGATACGGAGGCGCAAATGCGTTTGACGGATTTGTCGCATAGGGATCGACATTCAAGAGCGCTTGAGATTACGCCGGCGCCGGCTGACAGCAGCCCAATCACCAACAAGAAGCTCAAGGCGATGATCGTGAGCTTGTCGCGGCGCAGGCTGCGGAGCGCCATGTCCCAATAGGTCTGCGGCTTGCGCTGCAGCAGTTCTTCGCCGCCGCCGGCGCCGTAGACAGTTGATGTGGCTGTGACCTGGTCGATTGCCATAACGTTCTCTTATCCCTATTCCAGGCGCACCCGGGGGTCGACCAGGGCGTAAAAGATATCCGAGAGCAAGTAGCCGACAATCGTCAGAACGGCGAAGAACATGCCGGCGCCGAGCACGAGCGGATAGTCCTGCTGGAATACGGCATTGATGGTAAGCCGGCCCATCCCCGGCCAGGCGAAGATCGTCTCGACGACCACTGCGCCGCCCAGTACGCCGACAATAGCCGGTCCCAGCACAGTCATCAGCGGGATCAAGGCATTGCGCAGGGCATGTACAAACCAGACCTGATTGCCGGACAGCCCCTTGGCGCGTGCGGTGCGCACGTAGTCGGTGTGGATCACCTCGAGCGTTTCCGTGCGCATGATGCGGCTGAAGAAGGCGATCGGGCCAAACGAGAGCACGGCCACAGGCAAGATCAGGTGCTGGATGCGATCCCAGAGGCTGGTCTCGCCCGTCAGGTGACGGTTTGCCGCCCGCCGGCCGGCAGCCAGCCCAGCCAGACCGAAAAAACGAGCAGCAGCAACAGGCCCATCCAGTAGATCGGCACCGAGCGGAAGAGCACGGCGACGACACGCGTCGTGTTGTCAAAGGTCGAGCCGCGGTACACGGCGCTCATGACGCCGAGCGGCACGCCGATCAGCAGCGACACGATCAGGCTGATCAAGCCCAGTTCCATGGTGGCCCACATGCGTTCGGTGAGTCGCTCCCACACCGGCTGCTTGGTGTCGATACTGGTGCCCAGGTCGCCGCGCAGCACGCCGCCGCCGGTGTCACAGACCGTGTAGTTAACGGCGGTCAGATAGCTGCAGCGGACTGAGTCGCTGCTGAACTCCACCACGGCATTGCCAGGCCGGATAGTGATGCCGGCGAACCAGCGCACATACTGCACCGGCATCGGCTGGTCCAGTCCCAGCTGTTTGCGCAAGATCGCTTTGGTCTCGGGAGTAATATTGCGATTGCCGGCGTAGCGCAAAGAAATCGGATCGCCGGGCGCCATCGACACAAGGATGAAGCTCAGGATGCTGATGCCGAGCAGAATGGGGATGCGCCTGGAACAGGCGTCGGATGATGTATCGCCACATAGGTATGGGATGATCGCTAACTCGTAAACATAGGAGGGGTGAGAGGGTGAAGAAACTGAGTTTCTTTGAGAAACTCAGTTTCTCCACCCTCTCGCCCCTCAGTTACTCACGGCGCTGCTGCAGGCTGCTGCAGCGACTGCTTGTACCAGTTGTGCATGTTCTACTTGAAGCTCCACGTCTGCGGGTCGATGTTCTGCCAGTCCTTGTTGTAGAAGGCATTGGCAACCGTGCCGTTCAGGAAGATGTAGGGCACGTCGTCGTGGATGATCTGCTGGATCTCCTTGTAGATCGGGGCGCGATCTTCGGGCTTGCAGCCGGGCACCGAGTAGCCATCCTTCAGGAGCTGCGTCGACCTTCGCATTCTGGTAGCTGACGTTGTTGAAGCCGCTGCCGACCACGTCATACTCAGACGACCAGAAGGGCTCGTCGTTCGGATCGCTGCCGAGGCCGGTCCAGCCCAGGATGTACATGTCGTAGTCCTGGGCGTCCATGCTGGTCGAGCAGCGTGCCAAAGTCGATCGCCTGGAAGTCGACGTCGATGCCGATCTGCTTGAGCTGGTCCTGCACGTACACGCCGATGTCTTCACGCGTGGTGTTGCCGGCGTTGGTCATCAGGCTCAGCTTCATTTCCTTGCCGTCCTTCTCGCGGATGCCGTCGCCGTTGCTGTCCACCCAGCCGGCTTCCTCGAGCAGTGACTTGGCCGCATCCAGGTCATACGCGTAGGGCTGGATGTCCTTGTCGACGGCCCAGTCAATCGGCGGGCAGCACATTGGCGGCCATCGGGTAGCCCTGGCCCAGCAGGATGTTGTCGATGATCGACTGGTAGTCGATCGCGTGGGCGATCGCCTGGCGCACACGCACATCGCCAAGGATCGGGTGCGGGTCCTGCGGGATCAGGTTGCCGTCCTCGTCGCGGCCGTTCTGCGGATTGGCCGGGTTGGCCAGGTTGAGGCCGATGTAGCTGTAGCCGTCGTCATTGTACTGGAAGCGGGTCAGATCGGGATCCTGTTCGGCCGTGGCAATCTGGTTGGGCTGGACTTCCAGGTAGTCGATCTCGCCGCTCTGCAGCTGGGCGAGCCGGGCGCCGGCATCCGGCACGACGCGCGTGATGCTGCCGTCCATGTGCGGGGCGCCTTCCCAGTAGTTCTCGTTGCGCACGACGATGAAGTTGTCGTCACGCGTCCAGCTCTGGAACTTGAAGGGGCCGGCAGAGACACGCGGCGCCTCGTTATCCGGGCTCGCCATGACGTCGCTGAAGTCGGCCTGATACAGATGGCTGGGCAGCCAGCCCAAGCCCACGTCGCCCAGCGCATCGCACTTGACCTGCTTGAACTTCACGACCACCGTCTGCGGATCGGGGGCCTCAATGCTCTCGATGCCTTCCCACACGTACTTGCGTGGGGACTCGACATTGTCGGACGTTGATAGCATCATACGTGAATTTGAAGTCCGCCGAGTCTACCGGGTCGCCATCACTCCAGGTGATGCCGTCGCGCAGCTTGAACGTGTAGGTGAGGCCGTCGTCAGAGATAGTCCAGCTCTCGGCCATCGCGCCAAAGTCAGAGCGTGTACTCGCCGGTCTTGGGATCGACGGCGATCAAACCCGGGTAGACATAGCCCACGATGACGCTGCTGACGGAATCATCGTACAAGATCGGGTTGAAGTTTGACGCGTCGGAGCCGCTTGCCTCGGTCCAGGTGCCGCCGTTGACGATTTCGCCGGGGGCGGCGCCGGCACTGCCGGCGGCCGCTTCGCCACCACCGCTTGCAGCGGCAGGGGCTTGGGCGGGGGCGACGGAACTGGCTGCGCACAACCGGCCACGAGTACGGCCAGCATGGCAAGCAGCACGCCCAAAGAGAGGAACTTGCGTGATCGTTTTTGGGACATCAGCTCTTCCTTTCTGTATACACAGACGTTTGGATAAATCTGGTGCTCTATCGAGACCCTAGCTTCGCTGTGGAAGGGTCCTATACAAAGGGGCATGGTTTTCACCAGCCCCTGTTACTCACCCTGTCACTCACAGACGCATCAAATCACACGTAACCCTACATACCGCTTAACGCCCGGTGAGAGTTTGGTTAGTGCGCCGCCAACGGTGTACTCTTGCCCAAGGCATCGACCATGTGGCAGGCCACCCAATGTTCGGATCGCTTTTCCTCAAACGCAGGTTCTACTTGCTTGCAGATATCCTGCGCCAGTGGACAGCGGGGGTGAAAGCGGCAGCCGGGGGGAGGGTTCAGTGGGGACGGGACTTCGCCCTTGAGCACCACACGCTCGCGTTTGCGGCGCGGATCGGGCACGGGAATAGCCGACAGCAACGCCCGTGTGTAGGGGTGTAGAGGATCATGGAACAGGTCTTCACGCGAGGTGACTTCGACCAACTTCCCCAGGTACATCACGCCGACGCGATCGCTGATGTGTTCGACCACGCTGAGGTCGTGGGCCACGAACAGGTAGGAAAAGCCGAACTCGCGCTGCAGTTCTTTGAGCAGGTTGAGAATCTGGGACTGAATGGATACATCGAGCGCCGACACCGGCTCGTCGCAAACGATGAAGCGCGGGCGCAGCGAGAGCGCGCGGGCGATACCGATGCGCTGGCGCTGACCGCCCGAGAACTCGTGCGGATAACGGTGCGCGTGGTAGGGGTTCAGCCCCACCTTAGCGAGCATCTCCTGCACCGTGGCATTACGTTCAGCCTTGTTCTTGACGCCATGAATCAACAAGCCTTCGGCGATGATATCGCCAACCGGCATGCGTGGGTCGAGTGAGGAGTACGGGTCCTGGAATACGACCTGCATCTGGCGACGCATAGCCTTGAGTTCGCCAGGGCGCAGATTGAAAACATCTTGGCCTTCGAAATACACAGAACCTTCAGTAGCCGGGATTAACCGCAAGATGGTGCGTGATACAGTGGTCTTGCCGCAGCCCGACTCGCCCACCAAGCCAAAGGTTTCCCCTTCGCGCACCGTGAAGCTGACGTCATCCACCGCCTTGACGTAGGCAACCACCTTCTGAAAGAGGCCCGCGCGCACTGGGAAGTAAGTCTTTAAATTTTGAACAACCAGCATGTCTCGCTTCGAGACAGGAACAGTCACTGCCATAGTTAACTCGCTTTGATTGCTGGCACACGCTCTTCGGTGCCTTCAAAATGCCAGGTGGCTTTCTGCACACCAGCCCAAAGATGGGCGGTTGCGGATTGATGCATAAAGCAGCGCACCCGATGTCCCGGCTTCACTTCTTCCAGTTCCGGCAGCCGTTCCGCGCATAGCTCCTTGGCGTAGGGGCAACGGGGATGAAACTTGCAGCCAGGCGGTAAGTTGATAAGGTTGGGGACCGAACCGGGAATCACGGCGAGGGTCTCCTGCACCACGCCAAGCACCGGGATGGCGGCCAGCAGCCCTTCGGCATAGGGATGGAGCTGTTCGTCAAAGATCGAATAGACGTCGGTATGCTCTACGATCTGCCCCGCGTACATAACGGCCACCATGTCGCACATTTCGGCGATTACGCCCATATCGTGCGTGATCAAGAGGATGGCCGTGTTCAATTCACTGCGCAGGTTGCGCATGAGATCAAGGATCTGCGCCTGGATCGTAACGTCCAAAGCCGTAGTCGGCTCGTCGGCGATCAGCAGCTTGGGCCGGCACGCCAGGGCCATGGCGATCATCACACGCTGCGCCATGCCGCCGGAAATCTCGTGAGGGTAAGCGCTGGCGCGGCGCTGCGGGTCGGCAATACCCACTGTGCGCAGCAGTTCGACGGCCTGGCGGGCGGCTTCGTCTTTGCTCAAGCTCTGATGCGTTACCAACGCCTCGGCAATCTGATCCCCGATGCGGAAGACAGGGTTGAGACAACTCGTCGGCTGCTGAAAGATCATCGACAGCTCGTTGCCGCGCAGGTCGAGCATGGCCGGCTCAGGAGCCTGGGCCAAGTCGAGTTGGTCGAACCAGATCTCGCCTTCCACGATCTTGCCGGAGGCGGGCAGCAAGCGCATGATCGAAAGTGATGTGACGCTCTTGCCGCTGCCGGACTCGCCGACAAGCCCCATCACCTGGCCCGGCTTGATCGAGAAGTCGACGCCATTGATTGCCTGCACGACGCCGTCTTCGGTAAAAAAGTATGTTTTCAGCCCCTTCACCCTGAGCAGCGGCTGCTGGTTGTCGGTGGTGGCGGCAGTCGTCGTTGAAGGATACGTTACATTCGACATGAGTATTCGCTTATTCTTACCGTTTCAGGCGCGGGTCTAGCGCGTCACGCAAGCCATCGCCGATAAAGTTAAACGCAATCGCCACCAAGCACAGCGGGATGCCGGGAACCAGTGGCAGCCAGGGGTGCTGGAACATATAGCTCTGGGCGGCAGACAGCATGTTGCCCCACGAGGGCGTCGGCTCCTGTACGCCCACACCCAGAAAGCTGAGGGCCGCCTCGGTAATCACGATAGCCGCCAGGCCCAAGCTGGCGTTCACCAGAATGGGAGCAATGCCGTTGGGGATTATGTGGCGGAAAATGATGCGCGTGTTGGAGGCGCCCATCGCCCGCAGCGACTCGACAAAGTCCTGGTTGCGCAGCGTCAGCGCCATGCCGCGCATGAGACGGGCGGCACCCGTCCAGCCGAGCACGACCAGGATGAAGATCAGCACAATCACCTTGTTGGCCTCAATGGCCGGTGCCGCCAACATCCAGGCAACACCATTGGTGATAAACGCAGGTATCGGCAGTTCACCTCCGCTTCGGATCAAGATCGATGCAGTGATCAACAAGATCGGGAGCAAGGGCAGCGATAGCAAGAACTCGACCGTGCGCGAGACAATGTTGTCGATCCAGCCACCATGGAAGCCGGATAGCGCACCCAGGGTAACGCCTATCCCTTCCTGAAGAATCACGACGAGGAAGGCGATCGTCAATGACACGCGCGCGCCATACAGCACGCGCGTAAACAAGTCTCGTCCCAGGTGGTCTACCCCCAACAAGTGGAGCTCACCGGTGCTGCTCAACGTGCCCGGGGGGCCAGGTCGCGTCGCGACGGCGATATCGATGGCATCGCGCGGGAAGGGAGCAATCACAGGCGCCAGCAGCGCAAGAACAAACATAATGACAATAAAGACAAGCGAGACAACCGCCAGCTTGTGACGCCGGAAGCGGCGCATCACAAGCCGGAATTGGCTTTCCTCCTTGCCCTCACGTGGTATATTGACAGTGACCAATGGCTTGGCGTCGGCAGTTGCGGCCATAACAACCTCTCAGAACGACTACGAATAGCGAATACGCGGGTCGACCACTGCGTATAGAATATCTCCAAGCAACGTCGCAAAGACCGTCAAGATCGTCGTGATGTAGATAAACGCGAGCGCGATGTTGTAGTCTGACCGCTGCAGCGCATCGTTGAACAAGCGTCCCATGCCCGGCCAGGCAAATACCGTCTCGGTCAGAATGGCGCCGGCGAATAACCCTGGGATCGTCAGCACCACAACGGTGATAAACGGAATGAGAGCGTTGCGCAGAGCGTGCTTGTTGACGACCAGCTGCTCTCGCAGACCCTTGGCGCGGGCAGTGCGGACATAATCCTGGCGCAGCACTTCCAACATGGAAGAGCGCAGAAAGCGGCTGTAGAACGAGACACTGATGATGGTCAACACCGTGACCGGCATGATCAGATGCAAGAACAAATCGGGAGGGGATCCTGGCTGAATCTTTGGCAGCCAGGATGTTATCTGATAGGGACGTACGGCCTGTTGCAGCCCTGACGGCAGTGCTATCAACCAAGGAAATTGTTTTTGCGCAATGCTGGGCAGCACCGAAAAGATCAGGATGAACATCAGGCCAAAGAAGAACGTCGGCATTGAAGAACCGATGAAGGCAGCAGTCGTAAATGTGAAATCGAAGCGAGAGTACTGCTTCACCGCGCTGTAGATTCCCAGCGGAATGCCAATCAGCAGTGCTAGCCCTATGGATATGAGCTGCAGCTGCAGGGTTGCTCCTAAACGGCTCATCAACAAGTTCCACACTGGCTGGCCAGGCTGTACAACGGTGGACTGGCCAAAATCGCCAAATAGAATGCCTCGACTGGTCTTGGCCGGCGGATGCAGTTGCGGCAGTTCGCCTGGCATACACGAAGTCAGCGCAACCGCCACCTTCTTCCGGCGTGGCCTCAAGATAACAGCCAAGGGGAAGATTGGCGAAGACTTCGTTGCCGCCGAGTGTGATCGGCCCAATGGGCCAGCCGATCAGCCAGCGCGTGTAGCGGAACGGCCAGTACAAATCCAATTCGTATTGCGCCCGCAAGCGAGCGCGCTGCTCGGGCGTAATTCTGCGTTGCTGCTGAGCCAAACCAGCTAGCGGTCCGCCCGGCGCAACGCTAAACATGAGGTACATAAAGATTGAAACAACAAAGATCACAATTACCATCTGGAACAGACGGCGAATGAGATAGGCAGTCATGGGCTAGCCTGCTTTCGTACAAAAACGGGCGGGCTGCTGCAGTGCAGTGTGTGCCCGCCCGTTCCGTGTGCGCATCCGGTTCCTTGACCGCTCGTTTGCCCTGTCTTTACTGCCCTGTCTCCACACAGCAGCGACGAACAAGCGGCGGCCAAGGAACTTTGACTGTCAACTTCCTGTACGGACTACTTGGTGTACAGGTTGATGTCGATGTGCTCCCAGGTCGGGGCGCCGGCGATCTCGTACTTCACCGGTGAACCACTGTTAGCGGCATCGATCACGGTCTGAACTTCGGCGCCGGCGCCCAATGTCGAGTCGTCGAGGAAGTCGACGTCGCCATTGAGCAGCTGCGCTACAGCCTGGTTGCTGTCGGCCACGAACACAAAGATCACGTTCGGAACAGCAACTTCACCGGCGTAGGACGGGTTCTTGGCCAGGGTCAGGCTCTGGCCCTTGATCCACTCGGAAACCATATAGGGGCCCCAGGAGAGCGGCTTCTCAGCGATCTCAGGCAGGGTCGCCCACTCGGCGGCCGGCACGTCGGCCAGGTTGCGGCCATCGGACAGAACCTGGTGGCTCGGGTAGGGGCCAAACGGCGGCAGGAAGTAGGTCGGCGACTGCACGCCCGGCAGATACGTAGCCGTGTATTCCAGCGCGTCCGGCGAGAATTCCATACCCTGGATCGACTCGCAGGTCACGTAGCCACCTGCACCGCCAGTCGGGTCACAATCGATCTTGTAAGCGAGTTCGAAGTCAGCAATCGAACCAGCGGTGCCGTCGCTCCAGGTGTAGCTCTGGAACGGATAGGTCACAACCTGCTGCTTCATCGTCAGCGGGCTGGTGCCGTCGTACTCGACCTCGTTGCCGTCCTTGTCGAAGACCTTGGTGCCCGCTTCGAGGGTAACCGGCTGACCGGCGGTGTCATAGACGGTGTCGCCGGCCTTGACCTCGACATCATTGTTGGTGGCAAAGCCAGCCTCGATCGTGCTCAGCTGGTCCTGCAGCCACGGCTGGAAGTCGAAGTTGCGCTGGTAGTAGATGCGGGCGTTATCGCCACCGCCGTTGTCGCCTGTGGCCTTGCGCACGAGAGCGCTGGCAGCCATCGTCGAAACAGCCTGCCACATCGAATCGGGCTCCTGCGTCATGCCGATCACGATCGTGTCGCCGCCATCAAGGAGCTTCCATTCGGGCAGGTTCCAGGTGGTGTACTCGGTCGGATCGGGGTCGACGCCTTCCAGGTTGGCGCTCCAGGCTTCGGCCTCGGCGCGCTGGAAGACCGGAATCGAGACAACGTCCTTGGCAAATTCCTGCTGGTGGGTGTTGTAGGCTACCTTGCGATCATCACGCGTCAGCGTGTTGGTGGCCTTGATGATGGCAGTGTTGGCAGTCTCGTTGCACCAGCCCATGTAGTTCTGGCCTTCCCAGTTGTTGCTGGGCAGCGGGATCTGGTCGCAGGCGTACGTCGAGCGGCCAGCGGGTTCAGCCTGGCCGACCCAAGCGTAAGCGCCGAGTTCGAAGTCGCGGCGGGCCAAACCTGTCGTGTCGCCAAACCACCACGAAGCCGGGGCGTAGGTGGGGATAATCTGGATGCCGCAGTCGGCCAACTGCTGAATAGCCACGGCGGTCCAGGTCTGGCGGAACTGGGCATTGGTCGTCGTCAGCTTGAGCGACAGCTGATTACCATCGGCGTTTGTGCGCACGTCGGCGCCTTCGGCCAGCGTCCAGCCTGCTTCGTCGAGCAGTGCCTTGCCAGCGTCGGGGTCAAACTGTGGGAAATCATAGGGGCCGCCGTACGCCCAGTCGGTCTTGGGAACCCAGCTATCCATCGTCAGGGATTCGGGATCCTCGACATAGGGATAGACGGATGCGATCAGCGCGTCGCGATCCAGGCAGTTGGCGATGGCCGTGCGAACCTTGAGGTCACTGAGGATAGGGTGAGGGGTGGTATACTCCTCAGCGCCAGTAGCGGCCGCCTCACTTCCTGTAGCGGCTGCTGGGGCTGCCCCCGGCACGCCGGCAGCAGGTGCACAGGCGCTCACGACCAATGTTAGGATCGCTAGGAGCGCCAACACGAGAAACTTCTTCGTTTTCATACTGTCTCCTTCAAAAATGGATCAACAATATAGAACTAGAGCGATACAGGATCAACTGCGTTTTGGTGCACCGGATCAAGCACCGTTCTGGCATCACGGAGTTGCCATGGCCGCCGTTTTGGCAGCCTCTGCTTCTTTGCCCACCTCGTACAGGTAGCAGGCGGCGTAATGGCCGCTGCCGTAGTCCTTGAAGGGGGGTTCTTCCTGGCGGCAGATATCCATCACATGCGGGCAGCGCGTGCGAGAAGTGGCAGCCGCTGCGGCGGGTTGGCCGGGCTGGGCACGTCGCCTTCCAGGATGATGCGCTGGCGCTGCGTTTCGATCGCCGGGTCGGGAATGGGCACGGCCGACAGCAGCGCCTGGGTGTAGGGGTGCATCGGCTTCTCGTACAGCTCGTCGCGGTCGGCCAGCTCGACGATCTTGCCCAGGTACATGACGGCGATGCGGTCCGAAATGTGGCGCACCACCGACAGGTCGTGGGCGATAAAGAGATAGGTCAGGCCGAACTCGTCCTGCAGGTCTTCCAGCAGGTTGATGATCTGCGCCTGGATCGACACGTCGAGCGCCGAGATCGGCTCGTCGCAGACGATGAACGACGGGTTGACCGCCAGGGCGCGGGCGATGCCGATGCGCTGGCGCTGGCCGCCGGAGAACTCGTGCGGATAGCGGTTGACGAAGTAGGGGTTCAGGCCGACGATCTTGAGCAGCTCCTGCACCCGGTCCTGGCGCTCCTTCTTGCTCGAGCCGATGTTGTGCACCTCGAGCGGCTCGCCGATGATGCTGCCCACGGTCATGCGCGGGTTGAGCGACGCATAGGGATCCTGGAAGATCATCTGCATGCGGCGGCGCATCTTGCGCAGGTCCTCGCCCTTGACCTTGGTCAGGTCCTTGCCCTCAAAAACCACCTGGCCGGCGGTCGGGCGGTAGAGCTGAAGAATGGCGCGCCCGGTGGTGGACTTGCCGCAGCCGGATTCGCCCACCAGGCCCAGCGTCTCGCCGCGGTACATGATCAAAGTTGATGCCGTCGACCGCCTTGATGGCGCCGACCTGGCGCTGGAAGACGATGCCCTTGGTGATCGGGAAGTGCATCTTCAAGTCGGCGACGTGCAGCAGCGTCTCGCCGGTGTCCTTGCTGGCCTGCATGCCGTACGCCGCTGCTTTTGGCTGTGGTCAATACAGGTGTTCGTGGCGCTCGTCATGCAACTGCCCCTTCAGCTTCGGCTTCCACTTCGGTGAGGTGAACCTTGACGCCCGATATGTCTGCCCAACACGCTGCCCTGTGATTCAGACCGACTTCCATCAGTGGTGGGTTCTCCTGCCAGCACTTCTCGAAGACAAACTGGCAGCGCGGGGCAAAGGGACAGTGGTTGGGCGGTTCCAGCAAGTCGGGCGGCAGGCCCTCGATCGGCACCAGGCGTTTCTGGCGCCCCAGGTCCAGGCGTGGAATCGAGCGCAGCAGCCCCAGCGTGTAGGGATGGCGCGGCTGGGCGTAGATGCCGTTGACCGTCGACTCTCTTCGACGATGAAGCCGGCGTACATGACGAGCACGCGCTGCGCCAGGCCGGCCACGACGCCCAGGTCGTGCGTGATCCAGATGATGGCCATGCCCAGCTCTTCCTGGAGCCGCCGCACCAGGTCGACGATCTGCGCCTGGATGGTCACGTCCAGCGCCGTCGTCGGCTCGTCGGCGATCAGCAGCTGCGGGTCGCAGCTGAGCCCCATGGCGATCATCACGCGCTGGCGCATACCGCCGGAGAACTGGTGCGGATAGTCGTCCAGGCGCGAATCGGCGCCGGGGATGCCGACCATCTCCAGCAGCTGCACGGCACGCTTGCGCGCCTGCTCCTTATTCATGTGCAGGTGCAGTTCGAGCGCCTCGGTGATCTGGCGCCCGATCGTCAGCACCGGGTTGAGCGAGGTCATCGGATCCTGGAAGATCATGGCGATGCGGTTGCCACGAATCTCGCGCAGCTCATCTTCGCTCAACTTGAGCAAGTCCTGGCCGTCAAACCACACTTCGCCGTCCACGATCTTGCCCGGGGGCTGTGGAATCAGACGAATGAGAGACATGACGCCCACGCTCTTGCCCGAGCCGGACTCGCCCACAATCGCCACGGTCTCGCCTTTGTCGACCGTGTACGAAATACCATTCACTGCATGGACGACGCCGTCCTGCGTGAAGAACTGCGTTTTTAGGTTCTTCACCTCGAGCAGTTTGGGCATGTAAAGGCTTCTCCCCGTAGAACCTAGATAGTTGTATCAGGGCGTATCGCCCGTGTCAAAAAGCAGGTAGGCTATATTCACGCACGGTAAGGGGTAACCGTTAGCGGCGATCGCCGGCACATTCAACAGCTGTTTGGACGTCCTTACGTACAGATCGTGGCGAAGTGGCGTTCATGCAGTAAAGTATCAGCAGGCGATAAGCGTCCACAGAATTGTGCAGACCAGGACGCTAAGTGGGCAAAGCTTAACAAAGATTAGTAGCGTTGTCAAACACTCGCGGGCTGGGGCAGAAACCGAGTTTCTGGCAGAAACTCGGTTTCTTGCGTCGCGGCGCCGAATTCATCCAGTGCGGCTGCCGCTTTAATCGCGCTTGAAGTCGTCGTAGTCGACTTCGTCGAACTCGCTCACGCCGCGGCCCTGCAGGCGCAGCATGGCTTCGACCTTGAGCGGCAGGCCAAACAGCTTGATGAAGCCTTCGGCGTCGGCCTGGTTGTAGACGTCGTCCTCGTCAAAGGTGACGTAGTCCTCGCGGTAGAGGCTGTAGGGGCTCTTGCGGCCGGCCAGGATGACGTTGCCCTTGTACAGCTTGAGCCGCACCGTGCCGGTAATGTTGCGCTCGGTGTAGTCGACAAAGGTCGTGAGCGCCTCGCGCAGGGGCGTGAACCACTGCCCGTTGTAGACCAGCTCCGCAAAGCGCAAGCCGACCATCTGCTTGAAGTGCAGCGTCTCCTTGTCGAGGCAGAGCTGTTCCAAGGCGGCATGCGCCTTGTAGAGCAGCGTGCCGCCCGGCGTTTCATAGACGCCGTGGCTCTTCATGCCGACCAGCCGGTTTTCGACGATGTCGACGCGGCCGATGCCATGCCGGGCGCCCAGTTGGTTGAGGAACTGCAAAATGCCCACCGGTCCGTGCGCCACCCCGTTGACGCGTTCGGGCACGCCCTTGCGGAAGTAAAGCTCGACATACTCCGGCTCTTCCGGCGCGCGTTCTCGGGCGAAGTGGTCCACTCAAACATGTCGTCCGGCGGCTCGTTCCACGGGTCTTCCAGCGGGCCGCCCTCGTTGCTGAGGTGCCAGATGTTGCGATCCTGGCTGTAGATACGCTCCATCGTCGCCTTGACCGGCACGTTGTGCTCGGCGGCATAATCCAGCGCATCCTTGCGCCCGCGAATATTCCACTCGCGCCAGGGCGCAATAATGCGCAGCCTGGGGTTCAGCGCCATGACCGTCAACTCAAAGCGCACCTGGTCGTTGCCCTTGCCGGTTGCACCATGGGCGACAGCGTCGGCGCCCTCCAGCTCGGCGATCTCCACCAGTTTCTTGGCGATCAACGGCCGCGCAAACGAGGTGCCCAACAAGTAGTCGCGCTCGTAGAGCGCACCCGCCTGCATCGTGGGAAAGACGAAGTCGGTGAGAAACTCCATGCGCAGGTCTTCGACGTAACACTTGCTGGCGCCCGAGGCGAGCGCCTTCTCCTCCAGCCCCGCCAGCTCTTCGTCCTGGCCGAGGTTGGCGCAAAAGCAGATCACTTCACACTTGTAGTTGTTCTTGAGCCAGGGAACGATGATGCTCGTGTCCAGCCCGCCCGAATAGGCAAGCACGCATTTTTTCACTTGGGGTTTGGTGGATTTGTCGGTCATGACGCTGCCTTTCAAAAAAGGATGATGATGCAGTGCGCAATTATACAATAAACGCGCACACACCAGCGTCCAAGGGGCTCGTATGTACGCGAATGTCCCGGGGACGTGCGAACGCAAGCGTTCGCACGTCCCCGGGACATTCGCCTACCGTATCATCCCGACATTAACTCGGGTGGGCGCCTGAAGACGGCGAAGTGGATGGCGGTTCGCTCTTGACCCCCAATGTCCACGGCATGAAAGCTGGGTACGACGGCCAGGTCGATCTGGTCCTGTTCCAGGTAGGTGCGGGCAATCGTGATGGCCTTGATTGCCTGGTTGACCGCCGGGGCGCCGATGGCCTGGACCTCGGCATACCCTTCTTCACGCATGATGCCGGCAATTGCGCCCGCCACTGCGGTCGAACGTGATTGTGATGATACACGCACAAGATCTGCCATACTGCACTGTCCTTTCGCTTCCCTTGAAAGCTGCGATGAAAGGGCGTCTTCCGCGATCAGGACACCTTGTCGAATACTGGCCAGATACTGGACTGCATACTGGGCCGGGCACCGGTGCTGCTATCAGCAAACGTACTCGTCATGGTTCCACTATCAAGACGCCTAATAAGCTGCGACGTTCCACTGGGTCAGGGCACATGAAGTTATACATCGGATACACACCGGCATGCCGGCAGTTCCAAACGTAAGAATGCGTTTCGCCATAAGCAAGCGCCGCAACTTCGCAATCTTCCATGATCCCATAATCATCGTCGACCAGGGCGAGAAAGAGCGGCACATCTGCCAGCAGGTTGGTCACCTGCACCTGGATGCGTTCGCCCAAACTGGCACGCAAGACAAACGGCCGCGTGGGCTGCTGCGCGTGGGCGCCGGCCGAGCCACGGGGCGACTGCAGCTGGCGCCGCAGACTTAACATCGGCCGCTGGCGCCCGTTGCCTTCCGGCAGCCGAGTGGCGACAAGGGCGTAGACGCGTGCGGGGACAAGTGATGACTTGTGCGAAACGCCGACATGGAGCGGCAGTGGCATCTTGTTGGTCGAACGATACAGATCCATCATATGGTACCCCTTGGTTGGTTCTCCTCGCTGTTGCCAGGCTTTCGTCTCTCTGACCTGTCTTGTTACAGGATAGAGCGGCAGGCGTTGATCCAGCGTTGATCCCTCATTCGACGCAGAGGGGCGATCCCCCTATACTTAAGGTCGTGCTGGATATCACTTTGCTCGGCCCGCCGCAGATCAGCCTCGAGGGACAGCCGTTGGTGCTGCGCCCACGTAACAGCGCGCGCGCAAAGGCGATCCTTTTTTACCTGGCGGCGAGCGGGCGCTCCGAATCGCGAGAGCGGCTTGCCGGCCTGCTGTGGTCAGATTGGCCGGACAAGAAGGCGCGCGAGTATTTGCGGGGCGAGCTTTTCCTGCTCAGCGGCCTGCGGCAGGAGTACCTGTTAGAAGTCGACGGCCGGCTGTCGCTCAATCCTCAAAACTGCCGTATCGACCTGGCCCGGTTCTGCGAACTGACCGAAGACCCCCAGGCGACGGTGGAACAGCTTGACGCGGCGCTGCACCTTTGGTCGGGCACATTTTTGGAAGGTGTCGAGTCGGCAGTCGAGGCCGGGGCGGCGCTCTTTGTCGAATGGCTGGAGGCACAGCGCAGTGGCTGGGAGAACGCCCGGCGCGAGACGCTGTACCGGCTGGCCGAGACGGCGGCGCATGCGCTGGATCGCATCGACCTGGGCATCGCCGCCTGCGCACAGCTGCTGGCCGATGAGCCGGAACGCGAAGAGGTGCACCGGCTCAAGATGCGGCTGCTCGCCCTGGCCGGACAGCGTACGGCCGCGCTCAAGCAGTACGACGAGTGCACGGCCGCGCTGCTGAACGAGCTGGGCGTGCCGCCCTCGGCGGAAACGAACGCCCTCTACGACCAGATCATGGCGGGCGAGGTAGGGCCGCCAAGCAGCGGTGCGACGGCCGCTGCTGGCGCATGCCGCCCAGGCACCCTTCCAGGCGCCGGCAAGCTCCGGGCCACTTTGTGGGCCGCGACGAGGAACGCGCCCGGCTGATCGCCTGGCTGACGCAGCCGCAGACGCGGGGGCATCACCGCCATCGTCGGCATGGGGGGTGCGGGCAAGACGGCCCTGGCGGTCGAGCTTGCCCATCAACTGCGCCGGGAGTTTCCCGACGGTGTGCTCTGGGCACACGCAGGAGAAGACGAACCGCTCGACATCCTGCAAAGCTGGGCACTCGCCTACGACAAAGACCTGAGCAAGATCGGCAGCGCCGAAGCACGCGCCGCCGCCATGCGCAATATCCTGGCGACCCGCCGCGCCTTGATCGTGCTCGACTCCGTCGTCGCGGGCCGCGATATCGACCTGCTGCTGCCCGGCGCCGCCAACTGTCCCGTGCTGATCACGACGCGCGACGTGGCGGAAGTGGCGGCGCGCACGACCCAGATCGTCGAGCTGCCCGAGCTCGCGACGGGCGACAGCCTGCATCTGCTGGCGTATTTCCTGGGGGAACAGGCGGTTGAAGCTGAGCAAGAGGCGGCGGTCGCACTGTGCACCATCCTGGGCGGCCTGCCGCTGGCGGTAGAGATTGCCGCCCAGCGCATCTTTGCCTCGCCGCGGCGCAGCCTGGCGCGCATGGTGCGGAGCCTGCAGGCGGCCGGCGATCGGCTGGCCCACGGCATCAGCAACCGCTCGGTGCGCACCAGCTTCAACGTCAGCTGGGAAGCGCTGCCGCCCGATCTGCAGCGTATCTTCGCCCTCTCCGGACTGTTTGACGGCCGCGCCTTCAGCCTGCCTGCTCTGGCGGCGGCGGCAGGTGTGGCGGCGGACGACATCGACGAAGCCGGCGAGCAGCTGGACCAGCTTGTGACACTCTCGATGCTCAAGCTCGGCATCGCAGGACCGCTTCTACCATCACCGGCTGCTGGCGGATTTTGCCGGCGAGAAGCTGGCGGAGCTGCCCGACAGGGACGCTGCCTGCCTGCGCTACGCCGCCTACTGCCGCACCTTTGCCCAGCAGACGGCAGGCAACTTCGACGCGCTGGAGCCCGAATGGGAGAACCTGCTGGCGGGCGTAACGATGGCGCACCGGCTGGAGGCATGGGATCTTGTGCTCGGCAGCGTAGACGCGCTGACGGCGCCGTGGTTTGCCCGTGCCCGTTTTAACCAGGCGCGCCAGGGCTTCCGCATGGCGCTGGACGCCGCCACGGCGCTCGGCGACGAAACCCGCCAGGCCCGCTACGCCTATTTCCTTGCCAAGGCGCACCTGCGCCAGGACGACTACGGTACTGCGCGCGAACTGCTCGAAAGAGCGATCGGCGTTTTTCAACCAAGGAATGACCTCCCGCGATTGGCAGACGCCTACGTCGACCTGGCAGATGTCGCCTTTGAGCAGGGCGAGTTCGATGAGGCAGGCAGTAACCTGGCGGCCGCCAACGTCATCTACCAGGAGCTGCACCAACCGGTTGGTATCGCAACCGTCAAGTGCCGCCAGGCGCACATCGCTTACGTCGAACACAGAGACGACGATGCACGCCGGCTGTGCGAAGAAGGTCTAGAGTGTCTGCCTCCCGGCGACGGGGCCATTGTGCGTTCGCGCACGCTGCGCCTGCTAACCGACCTGGCGCTGCGCTCACAGCAGTTGGACGAAGCGGCAGACTACTGCCAGCAGGCACAGGCTGCCAACCAGGTCGGTCAACGATCCGACTGAGTCGGCAGCCATTCTCTACGCACAGGCCAAGCTGGATCATTTCCTGGGCGAGCACGCATCTGCACTGGACAACGCCATTCGGAGCGCACAGCTGTACACGGCCATGGGTGATCGCAAGGCAACAGCGATTGTCTACCACATCATTAGCCACATTCACGTCGCCTGCTAACGACTCGGCCGCTGCTCATGCCGCGGCCGACTACGGTCTAACGCTGGCGCGTGCCTTGGACGACGATGACTTGATCGAGTTGTTTCAGAGTCAACTTGATCGGATCAAGCAATCCGCAACGCACGACTGCCTAGGCTGATCTTACGTCTACCTGATCGGATTGATTCCGCTCCCGCCTTCTTCCGTCACCCAATCGCCTGCGATAAAAACAGCTTGCCACTCCGCAACCGTCAGCGTGCGCTTGCCGGCCAGGGCATGGTTGCGCAGCTCGTCCAGGTAAGGGTCACCGATTTCGCCCACGATCCGCTGGCCGCCGTGCACGCCGGCCACCTGTGGCGTCACCGCTACCTTGTCGCCGACGGCATCCAGTTCGGGCGCACGCGTGCCGGCCAGGGAAGCGCAGCTCTTGGCAAACTGGTCGTACAGATCTGAGGCTGACCCAGCGCTGCTCCACCGGGCAGCCTGGGCGTCACGCACAAGCGGCGCCAGGAGACCGTCCAACCAATAGCCGACATACGCTTCCAGCTGTGCCCGTGCCGCCGCCAGCGGCACCGGCTGCCCGCCGCCTGCCGGCGTAAAGGCGTCGCCGACCTTGCGCAGCTCCAGATAGGCCCGCCACTGCTTCTGCAGCATATCTGCCGCCTGGGCCAGCGCCTCGCCCTGCCGTCGCCGTGCTTGCCGTCGCCCGCCAGCTTGCGCAGCACGGCGACCGCGATCTCGGGCCGCAGCGCCGGCAGCGGATGGTCGGCGTCGTCCTGCAGCAGCACGCTGGGAAGTTCGCTCATCAGCATCGCCTGCACGGAAATCCCGGCCACTGGTCCTGCCACCAGCACGCTGTAGATATCGGCAAACACCTCTTCGGTCCAAGCACGCAGCCAGGCCGGGAATTGATCCGGTGCCGCGGCCAGTGTGCGCTTCTCGACCTTCTTCTGCGGTTCTACGCTGTAGTTGGTCGTCAACTGGCGGTAGACGTGGTGCCCGGCCTCGTGGGCGATCGCCAGCAGCTGCGCCCGATCGTGAATGGCCGTCAGGTCGATGCCGATCAACGCCAGCGGTACATAGGGCAGCAGGCGGATCGTCGGCGTCTTTTGGAAGTAGGTGAGGACCGCCGTCTCCTCGATCAACCGGCTGCGTACGGCCCCGGCCAGTGCGTCCGCCGCCAGCTTGTCTGCCAGATCGAGGGTGTCGCGCATAGGAGCGGTCGAGATGCTGGGCTCGCGCTGGCCTATGGTGCGCAGCAGGACGTCGATGTCGAAGCCCACCTGCCGCGCCGTTGCCTCCAGAACATACTCTGGCGGCACGGCGGCATCCGCTTGGAGCATGCCGCCGGCAAAACCCTTCTCAAAAAGATGAAACTGCTTCGTGGCAAATGCAGCCAGGCAGTGCAGCCCGAGCAGAGCAGTGCGGCGGCGTGCCTCGTCTGTGCTTGCAGCGCGGGCGCCCAATTCGCCGGCGGCTTCCAGCAGGGAAGCGGCACGGGCGCTCCAGGGGACGGCGGCAGTGGACGTGGTCATCGATGGGTCCCTTTCTATGAAGGTTGGCGGGAATGGGATGCACGGTCAAAAAAATAGTACACCGGCAGCGGCGATTTGTCCATCACCTTAACGCCGGGCAAGCTTCGCGGATCACGTCGGCGACGTACTCGATCTCTTCCAAGGTCAGCGACGACGCCGAAGGCAGATAGAACCCGCGCTTGCAGAGATCCTCGGCCACGGGGTAACGCTCGCCCTTGTACTGCTCCCAGTAGACAGGCTGGCAGTGCATGGGGATAAAGAAGGTGCGCGTCTCGATCCCGTTTTCGGCCAGGACGCGGCGCAGTTCGTCGCGGTTCATGCCGTACTCCGCTTCGTCCACCATGATGCCATACATCCAGTAGACGTTCTTGGCACAGGGTGCCTCCGGCGGCGTGCTGATGCCGGGGATGCCGTCGCAGGCGGCAGTTGTACTCCAGCGCGTGCTGGCGTCGTGCGGTCACAAAGCCATCCAACTGCTCCAGCTGCGCCAGGCCGACGGCCGCCTGCAAGTTGGTCATGCGATAGTTGAAGCCGACGATACTTGTGCCAGAAGTGGCGTTCGTGGCTGAAGGCGTGGTCGCGCAGGTTCCAGGCCAGCTGGGCAATCTCGCGGTTGTTGGTCGTGACCATGCCGCCCTCGCCCGTGGTGATGATCTTGTTGCCGTAGAAGCTAAAGCCGGCGGCATCGCCCAGCCCGCCGGCGCGCCGCCCCTTGTACTCGGCGCCGTGCGCTTCGGCCGCATCCTCAATCACCAGCAGGCCGTGCTTCTGGGCCAGCGCCCGCAGCGGGTCCATGTCGGTGGGGTGGCCGTAGATGTGCACCGGGACGATCGCCCGCGTGCGGCGGCGTGATCTTGCTCTCGACCTGGTCGATGTCCATCTGCCAGTACTGCGGCTCCATGTCGACCAGCACGGGCTTGGCCCCACAGTAGGTGACGGCGTTGGCCGTGGCGATCATGGTGAAGGTGGGGATGATGACCTCGTCGCCCGGCTCCAGCCCCAGCGTCGCCATGGCCAGGTGCATGGCCACCGTGCCGTTGGCACAGGCGATGCCGTAGCGCACGCCGCAGAACTCGGCAAACCTGGCCTCGAACTCGCGAATAAAGTGGCCGGCGGACGAAATCCAGTTGGTCTCGATCGCCTGCAGCACGTACTTGGCCTCATTGCCGCCCAGCGTCGGTTCACAGACGGGGATGATCGAGCGGCGGCTCGCCCGCTCGAATTCGGGAATCGACTTGTAGCGTACCTTGACCTCAGGGTCGGCGGCAGGAATGATCGCCGCCAGATCTCCCATTTCCTCCAGGCTCAATTCAGCCGGCTGTAACATAATTTTAGCTTCCTATCATGAATTATGTAGACTTGCGGGCGCCTATGCACCCGGCTCTGACGCAATACGCTCGATAGTGCTGACGTACTTGCGTCCCTTGACAAGATAATCCCACAGGTTGGCCCCGGTCTTGCTCTCGCCGGCGTTGCGCGGCACGCAGCGATACGGCACCTCCGCACCACGCAGCCATGGTGCAGGCCGCGCCCCAGGAGGTCGATGCAGTATTCGCCGTAGTCACCGCGCAGGCGCAGCTGGCGCAGGACCTCTGCCCGGGCGGCAATAAAACCGCTGGTGTAGTCGTGCACCTCGGCACCAAGCCGCAGCATAGCATAGCCGTTGATAATCAAGCTCAACGTGCGCGCCATCTGGCCATGCGCATCGTCGGCGCCCCCCTCGATCCAGCGCGAACCGACGGCAATGTCGGCGCCGTCCTGCACGCAGGCCACGAGGCGGGACACATCTTCCGGCGGCATGGAAAGGTCACAGTCCATCCATGTCACGATGCTCGCGCCAAAGGTGTAGATGGCCATGTCGATGCCGTGCTGGATGGCTGAAGTCAACCCTTTGGGACCGATCCGGCGATACAGCACGACACGGTGTGCGTCCGGGCGATTGTAGCGCTGCGCCAGCTGCTTGACGACTTCCCAGGTCCCGTCGGGCGAGTTGTCGTCGACGACCAGCACCATCTGCGGCGTACGCGCATGCAGCAGAATGCCGTCGATCAAGGGGCCGATGTTGTCGCGCTCATTGTAGGTGGGCAGGACGGTGCAGACCAACGGCGCCCGCATCTGGGCCTGCAATTGTACCTCTGCTTGATCCTGCACGTCATTCGTGATCATGGCTTCATCTCGCCGCAATGTCCGGCTACTTGGGCCGGCGCGCTAATAGATAGGCACTGATGCCAAACGGGAAACGGTGCTGCTCCAGCCAGGCTGCTTCAAGGACGAGCGCCCGGCGCAGCAGGGCATTTGACCAGGCATTCTCCTCCGCCAGGTGCTTGGGCGACAGGTCACCCCACCGCTGCAGCAGGCGTGCGGCCACAATCAGGGGCGACAGCAGCGAATTGGCGTACGTGGTGCGGTCCACCTGCAGTCCCGCGGCCTGGAAGTGGTGCACAAGGTCGTGCAGCCGCCAGCGCCGCCCGGTGTTGAAGGCCAGATCGTGCGGCCCCGCAAGCCACGGGTGTGCGCTGACACGCGCCAGCAGCACACCGCCCGGGCGCAGCACGCGCCGGGCCTCGGCTAGGGCCTGGTCAAGATCGAGGCTTACTTGGTCGAACGAATCAAGGGCCGTCACAAGGCCGATACTTTGGTCGGCCAGGGGCAGCGCGCCGCCATCGCCCTGCAGCAGGCGTTCGCCGCCAGATCGCTCCTGGGCATACATGAGTGCGGTAGCGGACAGGTCGAGACCCAGCACGAGTGCCTGCGGGCGGCTGGCGGCCAGGTCATGCACGAACATGCCGCCGCCGCAGCCGAGGTCGAGCACGGGTCCCTTGATAAACGGCTAGCCCGTCCAGCAGGGCCAGGCTGATGCGGCGCATGCCTTGCGACCAGCCATTGGTGTCTTCCATGCGATAGAGGTCGGGCAGGCGGGCACCGAACTCGGCAGCTAAGGTGTCACCGGACAGTTCACCGGACAGTTCACTGGAGTTATTCAATGACTACATCTCCCAACAAAATGCCGGGGCCGTCTGCAGGCAGGCGAGCGCCATCCGCGCGGTAGAGGCCGGCAGCCAGCGTATACGTTCCAGGCGCCAGGTCACCCGGGAGTTGGATCTGGTATTCGTCGAGCACTCGCCACCCCGGCTGCCAGCGCGAAGTGGGCAGGCTGCCGCCGCCCGGGGGACCGTCGCTGCCGGCGACCTGGACGAAGCCGTCGCTGCTGCCTTCATCACCACGGCGCAGCAGGTGGGTAAAGACCGTCCAGTCTTCGCCGGTGGCCGCCTGCACGAGCCAGTGAAGCTGCAAATAGAGGATCTCGCCGGGATGGAGGGTGGCGGGCTGAACGTCGTAGCCGGCCAGGCTGATGGCATCGTTCAATGCAGCGTCGACGGCATGCTCCGGCGGGCGGGCGGGCAGTGAGCCCGGCGGACGGGCATATACATTGGCGTAAACCGTACCGTCTGGTTCCGTGATCGTTTCGACTACCGAGGCCTGCGGCAGCACTTCGGGCAGCAGGAGCCGGGTGCGGAAATCCTCGGTCTGGATCACGACATAATTTTCGGCCTCAGCATTGGGCCCGGCAGTCAGTGGGAAGATCTGCCGGCCGTCAAAGCTGATCGGGAAAGCAGGCGCGGGGCCTGCACTGCTGCCGTACTGCGCCGGAGGTAGCCAGCGCAAAGGCCAGTGTAGGATGGTCGGCCGGGCGCGGCGTGAGGTAGGTGACGGCAGCAGAGGGCTGCTGGGCGAGTTCCTGGCCGATCTGCCAGAGGCCCGTGTCAAAGGCATAGAAAAGATCGGGCAGGGCGGCCCAGCGGACAAAATAGTCGCGGGCCGCCTACTACGGCGCCGCCAAAGATTAGCGCCACGGCAAGCCCACCGGCTGCCCACGCCGGCCAGCGCCGGGCAGGGCGGTACGCACTGGGCTGCGACTGCGCCAACCCCCAACGCACCAGCGCGTCGAGGCCGAGCCCACACAACAGGGCTGCAGGGGCGGCGGCGCCCAGGATCCGGTGAAAATGTGGGGCATACTCGCTAAAGACACCCGGCAGCAGCAGCCCGACGAGTCCGACCAGGAGCGTCGAATAGGCAGGGTTGCGCACACGCCAGAACGCCAGCGCCACTCCGGCGGCGAATGGGACAAACTGCCACCAGTTCAAAGCAGCCAGCCCCGGCACGTTGCGGCGAGGGTCGAGATCGCCGGTCTGGCCGAGCGGAACGAACATCAACGCACTGGCCAGGGCATTCTGCCAGGGCGTGGCAGGGGCGGCAGGGTGATCTCCGATTACCGCAAGCTGGGTGGGTCGCAGCAGCAGCAGGTCCGGGTTCTGGACAAAATACCAGGCCAGCGGCAGAACCAGCAGCAGGGCCACGCCGGCTGCCACCGAGGGGCCGCGCAGGCGCGCAGGGCGGCGATCCGACTCGGCGATCAGACAAGCCAGAGGTGCAGCAACGACCGGAATCATCAAGAATGGGATGATCCATGCGCCCTGGTAGGAATACATGGCCAAGGCCAGCATCAACCCGCAGCCGGCGAAGCTCATCCACGACTGCAAACGCCAGCCGCGCAGCAGCAGCCAGGCCGCCGCAGCCCAGAACAGCGGCACGAAGATGGGCTCAATCCCCATGCGGCTGAAATGAATGTGCCAGCGCAGCGTCGCCAGCACGGCGGCGGCAAGCAGGGGAAAGGCAGGGGTGAGGCGCCGTGGGATCGAGGTGCCGCAGTTCGGTCGCCAAGGCATAGACCGCCAGCACGCCCGCCACGCCTAGAGACCGCCGCCGTCGTACGCATCGCCATCGGCCCCACCTCGGCGCCAAACAGGCCAAACAGGGCAAACGTCAGCGCATTGGCATAGGCATTGAGCGGCGTCACGCCAAAGTTGCCGGTCAGAAAGATGGGCCGGTAGCTGGGGTCGGTCAGAATGCGCCAGGCTTCAAGCCCTTCAAAGGATTCGTCAAAGTGAAAACCTGGCGGCAAGGAGTCGATACGCCACAGGCGCAGTGCGAATGCGATCAGCACAATAACGGCGAGGGCAAGGATAGCTATGCGGCGCGTGTTCGTCCGGGACATCGAGCCGATTATAGCATAACGAGCGGGCGACCCCTGGAGGTCGCCCGCTCTGAAATGCGCTTTGAAATTGAGATCGCAGCAGAGAAATCAGCTGCGCCGCTCAGGTCCGGCTCAAGCCGAGTTCACGCTGCTGCCACACGCGGGCGCAGCCGGGGCATTTCGGCCGGTGTGGCCGGTCGCGGTGCACGCGCAGGCATCGTTGCAGCATCGCTCGGCGCCGGCAGATGCGGTGCTTTCGTCACCTGCCCGTCCGGAACCTGGCTGCCTGCCCGCTTGGCCATCGGCAGGGTCATGACAAGCGTCAAATCCACAATGCTGTTGTGTGAACCGATAGCCGTTGTCCATAAAACCGTCGGCGTGGTAGTCCGTCTGCCAGCGCCCATCGATCAGATAGCGGAACTCATAACGCTGCCCGATCGGCAGCTCCAGGCGAGCACGCCACACGCCATCGCGATCCTGGTGCATGGTAACTGCGCGTTCGTCCCAGTTATTAAAGGTTCCACTTACGACGATCCGATCTGCCCAGACACAGGAAGGCAGTTCAAATACAACGCATACGAGGCCGGGTTGGCTGGTGGGGATTTTGTAGATCATGATGTTGTCTCCTCTTTTGCGTTACCCAGGCTCAGCGGGGCCCAGAACCTGCACACTAAGGGGGCAGGCTACAACAAATTCTATCGAAAGCCTGTACAAAAACGTTTTTCTTACAGAAGAGCGCTCAATGTGAGCTCGGAACACTTCGATTCAGCAGGTTGCACAAAATCTTACGACCTGCACACTGTTTCACGCCTGAGCAGATGTTCAAAGTACGACAGCTTCACGTGATTCAATCGATAGAAGCTTCCACAACTCAGCAGATTGCATAACGAGCGGGACTTGTGGAATCGCGCAGTGTTTCGATTTGCTGTTCGCATCATAACACAATTCGGAACAATTGGAAATTAGAGATTTCTTAGAATGCCGCAAAGATTATGTGTAAATAGAAAGGCGGCCCCCTCTGGTAGAGGGCCGCCCTGTGCCAATTTCGCCCACAGAACCCCAAAATGGCGATTTGTTTGACGATTACAAACTGCCTGACAGCGCTTTCAGACGTTGCGTCCGAGGCTTGTGCATTATGCCTACGATTGCCCTACGTTTGTGCGACAAATCATGCTGGCGACAATATTGACCAGCTTGTCGGGCACCACGACTGCACGCTGCAGCGTCTTGCCCTCCAGCCACTTCTGCACGATCCCAGCGCCAGCGCCGCCTGTTCCAGTTCCTCTTGCGACGCGCCGGGCGCCACCACCAGCTTGTCGCGCACCTTGCCGTTGATCTGCACGACGACGGTGACCTCGTCGACGCGCGCCTTCTCCGGATCGGCCTCCGGCCAGCGCTGCAGATGCACGCTCGAGGTGTTGCCCTGGCGATGCCACAGCTCGTCGGCAATATGCGGGAAAATCAGGCGCCATCATCAGGATCAGGTTGCGGATCGCCTGGTTCCACGACGCCCGAGTTGACGACGGTGGTCTCCTTCGCCTTGATCAGCGTGTTGTTCAGCTCCATCAGGCCCGGCAATGGCCGTGTTGAAGCGGAAGTTGGCCATGTCGTCGCCAACCTTGATGATCGTCTGGTGCAGCTTGCGCTCCAGGCTGCGCACCGCCTGCGGGTCGGGCTGCACGCTGGGATCCAGGACAGGATTGGCCATCTGCGGGTCATCGACGACGACGCTCCACACGCGGTGCAGGAAGCGATAGACGCCTTCGATGGCGTTCATATCCCAGGGGCCGCCCATGTCCCACGGCCCGATAAACATCAGGTAGCCGCGCACGGTGTCGGCGCCGTACTTGTCCACGAACTCGTCGGGGTTGATCACGTTGCCGCGGCTCTTGGACATCTTCTCGCCGTCAGGCCCCAGGATCATGCCCTGGTTGAACAGGCGCAGCATGGGCTCGTCGAAGTCCACCACGCCCAGGTCGCGCAGCGCCTTGGTAAAGAAGCGCGTGTACAGCAGGTGCATGGTGGCGTGCTCGATGCCGCCGGTGTACTGGTCGACCGGCAGCCAGTACTGGCCCGCCTCCTTATCCCACGGCATGTCGTCGGCCGCCAGCGGCTGGCCGGCCTTCCAATAGGGCGAGATGTAGGCGTACTGGTACCAGCTCGAACACATAAAGGTGTCCATCGTGTCGGTCTCGCGCTCGGCGTCGCCGCCGCACTCGGGACACTTGACGTGGCGGAAGCCCTCGTGATACTTCAGCGGGCTCTCGCCGCTCGGCCGGAACTCGGCGTCGTCGGGCAGCAGCACGGGCAGATCCTCGTAGGGCACCGGGACGGTGCCGCAGTTGCGGACAGTAGATGATCGGGATGGGCGTCCCCCACATGCGCTGGCGGCTGATCAGCCAGTCGCGCAGGCGGTAGTTGACGGCGGCATGCCCCAGGTTGTTGGCCTCCAGCCAGGCGGTGACCAGGACGACGGCGCCGTCGACCGGCGTGCCGTCGAAGGGGCCGGAGTTGATCAGCTCGCCCTCTTCCTTGGAGTCATAGGCCTCGGCCAGCGGGCCGGTCGCGCCGTCGGGACCCGTGATCACGCGGCGGATCTCCAGCCCGTACTTGGTGGCAAAGGCAAAGTCGCGGCTGTCGTGCGCCGGGACGGCCATGATGGCGCCCGTGCCGTAGCCCATCATCACGTAGTCGGCGATCCAGATCGGAATGCGCTCGCCGTTGACGGGATTGGTGGCATAGCCGCCGGTAAAGACGCCGGTCTTCTCCTTGTCCTTGGCCGAGCGGGCGATCTCGTCCATGCGTGCGGCCTCGGCCTTGTAGGCGTCTACCTCGGCGCGGCGGTCGGCGGTCGTAATCGTGTCGACCAGCGGATGCTCGGGGGCCAGCACCATGAAGGTGGCGCCCCACAGCGTATCGGGCCGCGTGGTGAAGATCTCCAGCGGGTCGCCCTGCTCGGTCTTAAAGATCACCTCGGCGCCAATGCTGCGGCCGATCCAGTTGGTCTGCATCACCTTGACGCGCTCGGGCCAATCGATGGTATCCAGCCCGTCCAGCAGTTCGTCGGCATACTTGGTGATGCGGAACTTCCACTGCTCCAGGTTCTTCTTGATCACGGGCGTGCCGCAGCGCTCGCAGTGGCGGTCCTCGCCCCACACCTGCTCGCGCGCCAGCGTCGTGTTGCAGTTGGGGCACCAGTCGACGGGCGAGTACTCGCGATAGGCGATGCCGGCGTCATAGAACTTGCGGAAGAACCACTGGCTCCACTTGTAGTACTCCGGGTCGCAGCTGACGGCCTCGTGTTCCCAGGACCACATGGCGCCCATGCGGCGCAGTTGGTCGCGCATGCGGTCGATGTTGGCAAACGTCCACTTCGCCGGGTGTGCGCCGTTGCGAATGGCGGCGTTCTCGGCAGGCAGGCCAAAGGCGTCGAAGCCGATCGGGAAAAAGACGTTGTAGCCGTTCATGCGCCGGAAGCGGGCGCCGGCGTCGCTGGGCGTATAGGCATACCAGTGACCCGTGTGCAGGTCGCCGGACGGATAGGGCAGCATGGTCAGGGCGTACCACTTTGGCTTCTTGGGATCTTCGTGGGTCTTGTACAGCCCCTGCTCCTCCCAGACGGTCTGCCACTTGGGTTCGATCTCGGCGGGTGTATAGCGGTACGACATTCAGCGCTCCTGTCGGTTCAGCATCAATAATGGCGGAAGACTAGAAATAGGCAACAAAGAATGCCGTGGGTTTCACACACCTGCGCGCAGAGCGAAGGCTGCCACAAGGGCATTCTCATGGTAGTACAGTGGCGATTGGCGCCCGCAGCGTCGGCCGTCGACAAACGTGCGGGCTATTGAAGCGCGAGCAAACCGCCCACGCTGCGACCGCAGGGGCTAAAGAGGTGGATATGATGAAAGCGGAAGCCGTTCCAGTGCATCTTCATCGTGCGAAGATTATAGCATGCGTGTCAAGGTAAGGAGAAAGTAGAAATAGCGATGTACGGAGCGCCACGTGCCGGACGTCCGACGTCCCCGGCACGTGGGCGCTCCCCGGACATGGTGTAAACTAACCCGCATGAATGCCTCTGAACTCTCTGCCGCAGTCAAAGCCCACGCGCACCAACTTGGGCTTTAGCGACTGCCGCATTGTTCCGGTCGGCGACGCGCCGCACGCGGCCTTCTTCGAGTCCTGGCTGGCCGCGGGGCGCGCAGGCGAAATGCAGTACCTGGCGCGCAACGTGGCGAAACGGCGCAGCCCCGCGCTGCTGGCCGAGGCAGGGCAGGCGCCGTTCGCCTCCATGATCGTGCTGGGCGTCGACTACCACCAATATGACCTGCCCCCGGAGGTGCGCGACGACCCGAGCCGCGGCATCATTGCCTCCTATGCCTGGGGCGACGACTACCACGAGCTGATCCGGCCGCTGCTGTACGAGCTGGACGCCTTCGTACGCTCGGTCAGCGGGCGCAGCACGCCTGGGCAAGTGCCTGGTGGACACAGGTCCCGTGCTCGAGCGCGACTGGGCGCAGGCAGCCGGATTGGGTTTCACCGGCAAGAACTGCTGCACGATCGTGCCGGGTCAAGGCTGCTGGCAGCTGCTGGCCGTCGTGCTCGTGCCCGAAGTGCTGGCGCCGGACCTACCCTTGGCTGCAGCCGCACAGCAGGCAGCTCGGGCGCATCCGCCTGCCGACCTGCGGCCAGTGCACGCGCTGCCTGCAGGCCTGCCCGACGGTGCTTTGTCGCCGCCTACGATCTCGACCCGCAGCGCTGCATCTCCTACTGGACGATCGAGGCGGCCGGCGACATTCCGCTGCCGCTGCGCCCCCTGTTTGGCAACCGCATCTTTGGCTGCGACATCTGCCAGGAAGTCTGTCCGTACAATCGCCGGCTCGGCGAGCGCACGCCGCTCCTGGCCGGCCTGCATGCGCAGGCGCACCGGGTGGCGCCGCCGCTGCTGGAAGGCTTTGCACCCGCGACGCCCTACTGGCTGGACGACCGCGCCTTCAGCGACCACTTCGTGCGCTCTCCCATCAAGCGGGCCAAACGGCGCGGCATGCTGCGCAACGTCTGCGTGGCGCTGGGCAACTGGGGCGCCTCCGAGACGGTGCCGGCGCTGCGAGCTGGCGCTGCGCGACCGCACATCGGGCGCCGCGGCGCCACGCCGCCTGGGCGTTGGGCCAGGTCCTCGCCCGGCATCCGCACAGCGCCATCGCCGAACGGGCCGCCGGGGTGCTGGCGGCCAGGCTGGCGGACGAGGTGGACGAAGGCGTGCGCGCCGAGACTGCCGCCGCGTTGGCGCAAAACCGCGATTACAGGTGAAACTTCCAGGGGCAGTCTCCGTATTAGTTGATAGCGAACATTCAGCGTCGCAGGTGTAGCAACAAAGGGAGAGACTTTTATGGATTACGCAAAAGCGTTGACGTTTCTATGGGAAGATCCGCGCTGGAAAGAAAAAGTGGCGATCGGCACCGGCGTGATGCTGGTCAGCGGGCTGCTTGATGCCCGTGCTGATCGGCTTTGTGGGCATCTTGATCGTGATGGGCTACTGCGTGCGCGTCCTGCAGAACGTGCGTGACGGCAACCAGTACCCGCTGCCCGAATGGGACCAGTGGAGTGAGGACCTGGCGCGCGGGTTCAAGCTGGCCGTCGTGAGCCGTCGTGTGGGCCCTGCCGGCGCTGCTGCTCTCGCTGCCGGTGCTTCTGGGTGGCGTGATGATGGGTGCCGGCGACGAAGATGGGTCGGGTTTCCTGACGGCCATCGGCGGGCTGACCTTTGGCCTGGGCAACTGCCTGATCGTCCTGTACAGCATCTTCTATGCCCTGGTCACGCCCGGGTTTACCGTTTGGTTTGCCCGCACGGAGCAGATCAGCGAGGGCTTGAAGCTGACCGACGTGTGGGAGTGGACGCGGCGCAACCTGGGCACGGTCGTGCTGGTCATGATTGCCTACATCATCGCCTCGATCGTCATCTCGACCGTGGCGTCGATCGTCGGCACCATCCTGTGCATCGTCGGCCTGATCGTGACGATCCCGCTGGGCATGCTGGCGACCTACCTGTACCAGTATCACCTGATCGGCCAGTTGGCGTACAAGGATCGCACCGGCACGCCGTACTATGTGCCGGCTGCACCGGTCGCCCCGGCAGCGCCTGCCGCGTATGCCCCGCCCCCGGCCGCGCCGGCCCCTGCAGCGCCGCCTGTAGAGCCACCCGCCGCCCCGGCCCAGCCGGACACCCCGGTGAGTGGTGAAGGCAGCGGCGAGCAGCCGCAGAGGTAGTGCAGATACCATAGGCACACACAGCTACGTCGGACAAGCCGGCTCCAGGATTCTGGGGCCGGCTTTTTGTTTGTGCTGCATAACGAGGATCGGCACGCCAGCAATTGCAGTATCCGCGCCATATTGGACAAGACTCAAGTGCAAAATCAGCAGCAAATTTCGCTTCGAATTCTGCTGATTTTGCATTTTGGGGGTTGACAAATGCATGAAGAACTCGCTAGAGTGGAGGCGACGCTGCAGTGAGTGCACAGGTGTACGGCAGCGTCAAGAGGATCGAGCATGCCGCTGACACTGGACAAAACCGACCGCGAGATCATCCGCTGCGCTGAAGGCAGATGGGCGCATGCCCTTCAGCACGATCGCCGCCCAGATGAGCGTGTCGCCCGGCATGATCCGCCAGCGCGTGCAGCGCCTCCAGGACGGCGGCGTGCTGCAGTTTGTGGCGGTGACGCACCCGCTCAAGACGGGCTATCACACGATGGCGCTGATCGGCGTCAAGGCGGACGGCCACCGCCTGCAGGAGATCGCCCGCCAGATCGCCGCGTTTGAAGAAGTGATTTACCTGGCCATCACGGCCGGGACCTATAACTTTTTGGTCGAGGTCACCTGTATCGACAACGCCCACCTGCTGCGCTTTCTGACCGAACAGCTCTATGGCGTCGAAGGCGTGCGCGAGGCGGAGACGTTTATCTACCTGGACATCGTCAAAGAGATCTATGCCTGGGATCCCCCGGCATCAACCGCAGAGGAAGGGACGACACCCCCGTAGTGCCCTTGCTCTTACCAAGGAGAAGTGTATGACGAAACCGAACCAGAAGACCCGCGCACTGTTTGAAAAGGCCAAGCGCTATATGCCCTATGGGGTGAACTCCAACTTCCGCTACTGGGGCGACGAACACACGCCCATTATGCAGCGGGGCAAGGGCGCCTACGTGTGGGACGCCGACGACAACCGCTATCGTCGACTACCGCCTGGGCTTTGGCCCCATCATCCTGGGCCACGCCTACCCGGAGGTCAACCGCCGCGTGGCGGCGGCAATCGAGAACGGCGTGCTCTTTGCCGCCACCACGCCGGTGGAGATCGAGCTGGCCGAACGATTTACCCGCATGACGGGCATGGACAAGGTGCGCCTGTCCAACACGGGCACCGAGGCCAACATGCACGCCCTGCGCATTGCCCGCGGCTTCACGGGCCGCGAGAAGTTTATCAAGTTTGAGGGCAACTATCACGGCAACTTCGACTATGTGATGTTTAGCGGCCCCAACGCCAACGCCGACCTGCTGGGGCCGCGCGCCAAGCCGCACCGGCTGCGGGCGACCGAAGGCATGCCGGCCGCCATCCGCAACTTTCCTCATTCCGCTGCCCTACAACGACATCGAGCTGCTGGAGGCTGCCTTCCGCGCCCAGGGCGAAGAGCTGGCGGCCGTCGTGGTCGAACCCATCATGGGCAACGTGGCGTCGCATTCTGGCCGACCGCGCCTGGCTGCAGCGGGTGCGCGAGCTGTGCACCGAATACGGCGCCGTGCTCATTTTTGACGAGGTGAAGACCGGCTTCCGGCTGGCACGCGGCGGCGCGCAGGAATATTTCGGCATCCGCGCCGACCTGGCGGCCTACGCCAAGGCGATGGGCAACGGCTTCCCCGTGTCGGCAGTGGCCGGCCGTGACGAGATCATGGCCATGGTCGAGCCGGGGCGCGTGGCGCACGGCGGCACCTACTGCGGCAACGTCGTGGCCGCCACGGCCGCGGCGGCCACGCTGGAGATCCTGGAAACACAGCCGGTGCTGGAGACGATCGCCGCCAACGGCCAGGTGCTGATGCGCGGCATCGACGAGATCCTGACGCGCGCCGGCGTGCCGCACGTCGTGAGCGGCGTATGGCGGCCATGTTCAGCGTGCTGCTGGGCAAGAACGAGCCGCCGGTGGACTACCGGTCGTATGCCGAGTTTGACGCCGAGCTGTTTGGGCTGTTGGGCGGCGCCCTGATCGAGGGCGGCGTGCTGGTGGACGACGACCCGCGCGAGCCGTGGTTCCTCTCCTACAGCCACGATGCGGCCGTGATCGCGCGAAACGCTGCAGATCGTCGAGGACGCCGTCAAGAGTGTGTTTGGCGAGAAGGCGGCCTATCGGCAGGCGGCATAAGCACGTACCGCCGTCCTGCGGTCAATGCCCTGAACATAAGCTGGAAATCGGCTGCTCGCGTGCGGACAACAGCGCGTCGAGCAGCCGCATATATTCCTGCGCCAGCTGCGGGCCGCGCGTCTCCCCCACTTGGCCGCTGCCAAACGTGAATACCGCCTTGAGGTTTTCCCGGCCCGAGTAGCCTTCGATGCGCAGGCAGATGGAAGGCTCAACTCTTGGCTCTTGCAGCTCGCCAGACCTGCGCAGGCATGTAGCAGGTATCCAGCCGCTCGACCTTCACTTCAGCACCTCGCAAATGGGGGGAATTCCAAGTCGTCAACCTGGAGCAAGGCATAACAGGCTAGGCACAGGGCGATCCGTATTCTGCGCCCCCTGGTCTCCCCGCTGGGCTTTGGCCAGCTCTCGCCCCAACCTGCCTAGGAGGACTGCCAGTGACTGCTGTTGGGCATCCTCCACCATCAGCGTGTGCGCCCGGCTGATCCGGCCAGGCGTGTCCTGCCACGGTCCCAAATGCCGCAGATCCAGGTCGGTATCGATGGACACGATCCGGCAGCGGCGCGCGGCGCGCAACCAGGGCGGCCAGTGCCGTGGCGGCAAGCAGGAAGATGGCCGCACCGCTGTCGTCTGGGGTCCCGGCCGCCGCTGCGGCCGCGATCGCCGTGTGCCGCAGCAGGGCAGTGCGTTCGGTGCCCAGGTCCAGAACATACCGCTCGCCTGGCACAGGCAGCGGCTTGGCGGGGCGGCCTTGCTGCAAGCTGCCGCGGACTTTCGGGCACAGCAAGAGTCGGGGCTTGCTTGCGATCGTAGCGCGCATAGTCTTCAAACGGCGGCAGCGCCCCTAGTGCATCGATGCTGCCTGCGGCAGCGGCCGCGTACGCCTCTGCCGTATAGCGGTAGACCAATGCCAGCGAACGGCTGTCGGCGATCAGGCGATGCAGCACCAGGCGCCAGACGTAATGCTGGTCGCTCAACCGCAGCAGCGTGCTGTCAAACATGCGCGATTGCAGGTGAGAGCGGCCGCAGGTCGCGTTCGGCCATCCACTGTTCGTAGGCAGCCGCAGGGTGATAGGTAGCCGAAAGATCGACGATGTCCATGGACATGGGTATGCTCGGCAGCACGTGGCGCTGCGGCACACCATCCTCTTCGACAAACACAGTGCGCAAAGCATCGCTGTGCTCGACGACCGACTGAAAAGCCTGCCGGAAGAGACGCGTGTCCAAGCTGGCATTAAACGAGAAGGCAGCAGATAACGGCGACCGCGTGTAGTGCGGCCTTGCAGACGACCCGGAACGCTGCTCATACCAGATCTGCCACTGGCCCTGGGTAAGATTGGAGCGGCTCCAAGCCGAACGCTGCGGCACCTTCACCGGGTGCAGGGAGCAGGCATGTTGTTAGGCGGCAAGGATTCCATGATGAACATAGTCGAGCGTGTGGGGCCTGGGTAGAGTCTGGATCACGCCTGCTACCGGATACTTCCCGGAGGCTTCTCCGGAAACTTCCTCGCAAGCAAAACCGTTAGCTGCTGCTCAAGTCTACACAGCACAGCAGACATCAATGATTACAGATTGCTGACATTTGCTGGCACTAGAAGTCAACGGAAAAACAACACTCCACCGGCGGCCGGTGGAGTGTTTCAGAAAGAAGCAGGAACCGGAGAGTAATTAGCGCATCGTCAACGCCATCACGGCCTTCTGCACGTGCAGGCGGTTCTCGGCTTCGTCATAGACGACCGAGTTGGGGCCGTCGATCACGCCGTCGGTGACCTCGATGTTGCGGTCGGCCGGCAGGCAGTGCATGTAGAGGGCATTGGGCTTGGCCAGCGCCATGCGCCGCTCGTCGGTGATCCAGTCGGTGTACTTCTTGCCGATCTTGGCGCTCTCGGCGTTGTCGGAGGTGGTCAGCAGGGCGCCCCAGCTCTTGGGGTAGACGATGTCGGCATCCTTGAAGCCGGCGTCAAAGTCGTCCAGCTGCTCGAAGCTGCCGCCAAAGCGCCGCACGTTGTCCTTGGCCTGCTGCACGATGTCGGGCATCAGCTTGTATTCGGGCGGGTGCGTGAGGCGCACGTTCATGCCAAAGCGCGTCATCTGCAGGATCAGGCTCTGCGGCACCGAGATCGGCTTCTGGTAGCTGCTGGCATAGGCCCAGCTCACGTTGATCGTCTTGCCGCGCGGGTCGCCCACCTTTTCGATGATCGTCAGCAGGTCGGCCAGGATCTGGAAGGGGTGGTAGACGTCGCACTGCATGTTGAGCACGGGCACACGGCTGGCCTTGGCGACCTCGTTGATGTACTTGTTGCCGACGCCCCAGTCGCACTGGCGGATGGCGATGCCGTCATAATAGCGGCCGTAGATCTCGCCGATCTCCTTGGCGGTGTCGCCGTGGCTGATCTGCGTGGTGTCGGAGTCGATAAAGGCGGCGTGGCCGCCCAGCTGGGCCATACCGGCCTCAAAGCTGGAGCGGGTGCGCGTGCTGCTGAAGAAGAACAGCATGGCCAGCACGCGTGTCGCGCAGCAGCGGGTGCGGCACGCCCAAGGCGCGATCGCGCTTCAGCTTGAGGGCCACATCAATAACAGTCTCGACCTCTTCCTTGGAGAAGTCCATGTCGCTGATCAAGTCGCGCCCGCGTAAATCGGTTTGCATGCGTTTTTATCTCCTGCTGGTGTGGGAATCGTGATAATAGAAATATTGGGTCCCTATTTTAGCGCCAATGCGGGAGACACCAATTAGCACAGGGAGGTTGTCAGCGACTGGCCGATTCATCCCGGATCATTGTATGATGCCTCGCAGCCCCCGCTACATGGTACGTTCTCAGCTAACAGCGCCAGGAACACAGCAAAGGAAAGAGTCATGACAACCCCAAGGCTGGCAAAACCACGCGGGCTGTACTTTGAGGAATTTGTCATCGGCGACACGGTAGAGAGTGTCGGGCGCACGGTGACCGAGGCGGATATCGTGTTGTTTGCGGGCCTGTCCGGCGATTACAACCTGATTCACACCGATGCCGAGTACGCCAAGAACCAGATTTTTGGGCAGCGCGTCGCCCATGGCCTGCTCGTGCTCAGCATCGCCAGCGGCATGGCCGTACGCCTCGGCTTTATGGAGGATACCGTAATAGCCTTCCGCGGGCTGGAGTGGAAGTTCGCTGCGCCCGTGTTCGCCGGCGACACCATCCGCCTGCGGGTAACGGTGGAAGAACTGAAGCCCATGCCGCGGCTCGGGGGCGGGCTGGTGAAATTCAAGATGGAAGTGCTCAACCAGCGCAGCGAGACGGTAAATCGGGGCACTTGGGACATTCTCTGTAAGGGGCGACCTGCTTGACTGGAGTGCTGACTGGATTGCTCATTGCCGCGGTCCTGCTGCTCCTGGCCGGCAGGGCTCGGCATGCTGTGGTGGAGCAGGCGCGCGGCGGCGTGCAACCGGCCTGCCCGCCGGCGCCGTCGTCTACAGCGACACCGGCAAGGAAGAAGCGGTGTTGGAGCCGCTGGTGTCGCAGCGCCACGGCCTGGTGGGCAAACCAGACTACCTGGTCGAGGTGAGCGGTGCAGGCAAGCGGCTGGTGGTGCCGCTGGAAGTCAAAAGCCGCAAGCGGCCCCCCGTGCCCGATCAGGGCCATCTCCTCCAGCTGGCGACCTACTGCCTGCTCGTAGAAGATATCTATGGGCAAAGGCCGCCGCATGGTTACCTGCGCTATGCCGACACGACGATCAAAATTGACTATACCGACGAACTGCGCCGTGCGGTGCTCACGAGTGCCGCGGCCATTCGCAAGGCCCGCAGTGCCGAGAACGTCACCCGCAGCCACCAGGATGTCCGGCGCTGCCAGCGATGTGGCTATCTCGACAGCTGCGGCGACTGAGGCGCTGGCCGCACCGCAATAGACATTCCACCCTTACTCAGCAGATCCAGCGGTGAATCCGATGCTCGAATACGAAGGCGCAGGCGAGACCATCTTGATTGTGGAAGACAATGCCTCGGCGCGTATGGCACTCGAAGCCCTGCTCGACGCCCTGGGGTACAAGGTGATTGCCGCCGCCGACGCCATCGAGGCGCTGCAGGCGTTTGGCAGCCAGGCGGATACGGTAGACCTGGTGATGAGTGACCTCATCCTCCCGCACACCGGCGGGCCAGAGCTGTACGACCAGCTGAAAGAGCTCAAGCCCGGCCTGCCCTGTATCATTATGAGTGGGTATCCCCTCGAAGACGAGAGCGATCGCCTCAGGCGCCATGGCATCGAGCACTGGCTGCAGAAGCCCTTTAACCTGCGCCAGCTCTCGGAGCTGCTACACAATGTGCTGCACGCCTGAGACGAGCGTTGCCCGATCTGCCGGCGTGTCCAGGTCAAACTGGAGCGTCGGGCGACGTGTAGACCGCCGGCGCAAGCCCGGCAGCGCGTGCCGCTTCCATATGGCAGCTGAAAGCTCTTCTCGCCAAAACAGAAAGGCCAGGTCGCTGGGCAGGCGGAGATGAAGCACATTGGTGCCGCCGTCCTGGGCCGGGCCCAGCACAATGCCATCGCCCTGCTCCCCTAACGCACAAACGGCCTGCAGATCGGAGAAGGTAAGCCAGGGAAGATCGGCCGGTAGAATCATCAGTTGGTCGACGCCCGCGGCCGCAGCGAACCGGCGCCCCTGGTCAAGCGCGCTGTTCAAATCCTCGCCCTGCTCCGGCAGCGTGTCGGCGCCCCCACTGCGCGCGACTTCCCAAACGAGCGGGTCACGCGACACGACCAGCAGGCGGGCGAAAAGATTGCTTTCCCGCGCCAGCGCCAGTGTTCGTTCGAGCAGGCTGCGCATCAGACAGCGCGCGTTCGGCAGGGGTAAGGACAGAGGCTAACCGGCTCTTTGCCTCGGCAAACGGCTTGACCGGGGCCAACAGCCAACGGATCATAGGCGAGCTGTCATCAAGTGACGTTTAAGCATAGTCTAAAACGCCGGCGGCGACGGGGCGATCCGGCAGCGGCTGCCGGTGGCCGATACCCAAGGCATGCGCAAAATCCAGGATCGTTTGCGCGAGTGCGCTTTTGGTCGCCATGTCGACCATCATGGTGTTCACCGCCACGGCGGGGATCGGCAGTTCGTCGACAAGGTCGGCATCGGCGGTGTCTACCACGAAGCCGGTCAGCATGCCGTCAAAATGTTCGGCAACCGTGCGGGCGCTGACCTCCTTGCCCATCTCAAGCATCATCTTTGCGGCAGGCCCCTTGATCGCCTGCCCGCCTACGATCGGCGACACGCCGATCTTGGGGACCGGCAGCTTGCGGATAAAGCGGCGCACGCCGGCAATGCTGAGGATCGGGTCGATGCTCAGATAGGGGTTGCTTGGACAGACGACGATGAGGTCGGCATGTTGGAGGGCCTTGAGGGCCAGGTCGCTCAGCCGCGCCTCGGCTGCGCCGACAAAGGTGAGGTCGACGACGCACGGCTCGCAGCGGCGGCGCACAAAATAGTGCTGGAAAGGCAGGTCGCCTTCGTCGGTGTGGACGAGCGTGCGCACCGGCTCGTCACTCATGGGCGTAACCACGGACGGAATCCCCAAGCTGCGGCGCAGGCGCTCGGTCACTTCGCTGAGCGTTGCGCCCTGGTGCAGCCACTCGCTGCGGCGCAGATGGGTTGCCAGGTCGAGATTGCCGATGCGAAACCAGTCCTCACCGCCCATCTGCTCCATGGCCTGCAGCGTGACAAAGCTGTCGCCGGCACGCCCCCAGCCGGTTTCAGGATTGTGAATGCCCGCCAGGTTATACAACACCGTGTCGATATCAGGGCAGACGGTCAGGCCCCAGTGCTCGAAGTCGTCACCGGTATTCACGATAACGGAGAGTGCGCCGCGCGGCAGCACCGCCTGCAAACCGGCAGCTAGTTTGGCGCCGCCAACGCCGCCGGCCAAGGCAACAACCCGGGGTCCGTTCATGCCAGATCTACCTCCACACTATCTCCAGACTGTGCGACCGGCCACTGGGGCGCGGTCCTTTTCTTTGTCCTCGGCCGGGTAGCCGACTGTCAGAATTGCCTGCGGCTGCCAGTGGTCGGGCAGGTCGAGTGCCCCACGCACGAGTGCGGGCACAAACAAAGGTGCGCAGAGCCACGATGCGCCAAGCCCGAGATCATGCGCCGCCAGCAGCAGATTCTCGCAAGCCAGCGCCACACTCTGCACCGCCATCACGTACTCGGCCTGGTTGCGCTGGGCGTCGGAATAGACGTCCATGTCCTCCAGCGTCAGCGCAAGGCACGATCAAAACGGGGGAGGCGGTGAGGCGGGCATGGCTGATGGCAATGCGGCGAGCAATAAACTCGGGGGTCGGCGCCGTCGGCGGCCAGGTCCCGCTGCCATTGTTCGCTCATGCGCCGGCTCAGCTCTGCCTTGGCGGCGTCCGACGTCACGACACAGAAGCGCCAGGGCTGGCGATTGTGCGCTGAAGGCGCCCAGCGGGCGGCCTCCAACAGAGCCAGCACGAGGCGCTGTGGCACGGGCTGCGGCAGATAGCGGCGAATCGAGCGGCGGCCGCGGATCAGTTGGCGCACGGCGGGCGACAGCGGCGCGAGCAGATCGGGATCGGCGCTGGGCGGTGTCTGCGTGTCTGGCATTGCCGTGGTTGAGGCACTCATCATGGGTCTTTGCTGCTTTCGCCGCACTTCTGTACGTGCGAGCGGATTATACCATGAAGGAAGCGAACGCCAAGGCCGCCGTCCCCGCCTTGCCTCAGGCACAGGCAACTCTTTGACGATCGGACCCGCTTCAGTGTAGAGTAACGCATATTAACACCTCCACCTGTCCTTCAAGCTCATCCTACGAGGTTGCTATGGCTGTTGAGCAGAGTACCAAGCGCGTCGCGCTCTATCTTCAAGACAAGCACCCGATTCGCGACGGCATGGAATATGCGCGCTATGCCGAGTCGCGCGGATTTGAAGCCGTATGGCAGGCCGAAAGCCGGCTTGTGCGCGATGCCATCGTGCCGATGGCCGCTTTCGCCGCCGTCACAGAACGCATCGCCATCGGCTCCGGCGTCATCAACAACTGGACGCGCAACATCGGCCTGCTGGCCGCCACGTTCCTGACGCTGGACGACCTGGCGCCCGACCGGGTGATCTGCGGCATCGGCGCCTGGTGGGATCCGCTGGCGAAGAATGTGGGCATCGAGCGCCGCAAGCCGCTGGTGGCCATGCGCGAGACGATCGAAGTGATGCGCCGCCTGCTGGCCATGGAACGAGTGACCTTTCACGGCGAGTTTCACCATGTCGACGGCATCGAGCTGGACGTGGTGCACGGGCGGCGCGAGCCGCGCAACGTCAAGATCATGATCGGCGCCACCGGCCCCCAGATGATGGAGCTGACCGGCGAGATCGCCGACGGCGCCGTGCTGAACTACTGCGTGCCGCCCGAGTACAACGTCGAAGCGATGGAGCAGCTCGAACGCGGCGCGGCACGCGCCGGGCGCAAGATCGAGGATATTGACCGGCCGCAGCTGGTCGTCTGCTCGGTCCACGAAGACCGCAAGACGGCGCTCGACGGCGCCCGCGAGCTGCTGACGCAGTACCTGGCCCAGCAGCCGCATATCGCCAAGGCGAGCGGCGTCAAGCCTGAAGTGGTGCAGCAGATTCAATCGATCCTGGGCTGGCCGGCGACCAAGGAACAGGTGCGGGCAGCGATGAAGTATGTACCGGACGAACTGGTGCAGCACATCACCGCCAGCGGCACGCCGGCCGAAGTGAAGGCCAAAGTGCGTGAATACGTGAAGTACGGCGCCACCTGCCCGATCCTCTATCCGCTGGGCGACGTGAAACTGATGATCGACACCTTTGCCGACGGTTTCTAGTTGCCACATACGCTACCGGGGGAGGATTGCGTTGTTTCGTTTCCTGCTAAGTACATTTCTAACGGCGTTGGCCGTACCCTTCTATCTGAAGTGGAGCCGCGACCAGGCAGAGGGGCAGATCGACAAGATGCAGGCAGGCCGTACACGGCACGCCGGGCGCCGAATCGCCGGTGACGCCGGAAGTGCTGCTGGGCGGTGCAGGGCTGCTGGCAGGACACTGGCTGCTCTCCCGCCTGTTGGGGCTTCGCTTCTTGCAGACGTTTCTCAGCCTGCTGATCGCAATCGGCGCAGGGTTTGGCTTTTATTTCTTTGGTGCGTCGGGCAAGCTGGCGCTGAAGCCGGCGCTGCTGCACCGCTGCGGCGCTTGCTCGATGGGCCTGGAAAGTAGATGACATGTATCGTTTCTATGTAGCGCCCACGTCGTTGCAGGAGGCCTTAGCGCTCAAGGCACAGCACGGGGCGGACGCTCGCATTCTTGCCGGCGGCACAGACCTTTTGCTGGAGTTGGAGCGCGGCGTCCGCAAAGCGCCCCTCGGGCGGCGAACTGGGGGTGATCGACCTCAGCCGGGTGCCAGGGCTTGAGCGATATCTGGGAAGAGGACGGCCTCATCTGCCTCGGGCCGCTCGTGACGCACAACCAATGTGTCGCCAGCCCGCTGATCGTCCAGAAGGCATTTCCCCTCGCACGTGCGTGCTGGGAGGTCGGCGCGCCGCAGATCCGCAACCGCGCCACCGTCGCCGGCAATGTCATTACGGCCAGCCCGGCCAACGACACTATCACGCCGCTGCTGGCGCTGGATGCGCTGGTGACACTGGGAAGCGCCGCGCGCGGGCAGCGTACGCTGCGCCTCGCCGACTTTCTGCGCGGCTTCCGGCGCGTTGATCTCGCCGACGACGAACTGCTGGTGCGCATCGCCCTGCCGCCGCTCGCCCCGCAGCAGGAGGGCGCCTACGTAAAGCTGGGGCTGCGCCGGGCGCAGGCGATCAGCATCGTCAACGTCGCGGCCGTGATCGAACGTGCCGGGCCGGGGGCGCCGGTCACGCGCGCCGCCATCAGCCTCGGCGCCGTCGCGCCCGTCGTCGTGCGCGCCACGGCGGCGGAAGTAGCCTTGGTCGGCAGGCCGCTGGAGGAAGGCATCGCCGATGCGGCCCAGCTGGCACGCACGGCATGCTCGCCGATCGACGACATACGGGCGACGGCCGAATACCGTGTGGCGATGGTCGAAGCGCTGGTGCGGCCGTGTGCTCCGCCAGATCGCGCGAAGGTGAGGCGCGTGGAGGTTGGCCCGACGCCCCTGTGCTGCTGTGGGGCGAAAGCGACGGGCGCTGGCCGTGCAGCACATGCCGCAGGCACCATGCCGCCGCCGGCGGCCCAGCAAGCACTCGTCAACGGCCGGACCGTCGCGCTGCAGGGCGGCATGACGCTGCTCGACAGCCTGCGGATGGCAGGCTACGCCGGGCGTCAAGGAGGGCTGCGCCGAAGGGGAATGCGGGGCGTGCACCGTTTTTCTGGACGGAATGGCAGTCATGGCTTGCCTGGTACCCGCCGAGCGCGCCTGGGGCAGCGACGTGGTCACGGTCGAAGGACTGCGCAGACAGGCGAACAGCTGCATCCGATCCAGGCAGCACTCGTGCAGACGGGTGGCGTGCAGTGTGGCTACTGTACACCCGGCTTTGTCATGAGTGCGGCCAAGCTGTTGGAAGAGCGCCCGTCCCCAACCGAAGGGGAGGCGCAAGAAGCATTCACGGGCAACCTGTGCCGGTGCACAGGCTACCGCAAGATTTTAGACGCCGTCGTGCTGGCCGGCAGGAGCATGACCAGCAAGGAGTAACGCATGACCGCCACTGCGCAAGTACAACGAACCTTTATGCAGAACCTTTGGTACTTGTGGTTCAAATCGCATGGGCTGGACCGCCGACTATCGGGAACCCGACTTCTCAAAGTACATCATCATCGTCTGGCCCCACACCTCAAACCTGGACTTCTATCATCGGTTTCATCTTCAGCCGGGCCTATGCGCTGCCGCAACCGCATTTCCTGGCCAAAAAATCCTCCTTTGTGGGCCCCATCGGCTGGCTGGGGCGCAAGGTCGGGGGCATTCCGGTGGATCGCAGCAAGAGCACCAACTTCGTGGACCAGGTTGCGGCAGAATTTAACCGCCGCGACAAGTTCGTCCTGGCAGTAACGCCGGAAGGCACGCGCGGCAAGACCGAGTACTGGAAGAGCGGCTTCTACTATATGGCCATGGCCGCCGACGTGCCCGTCGTCATGGCCACGATCGATTTTCCCAAGAAGCATATCTCCTACGGCGCCTGGTTCAAGCCGAGTGGGGATCTGGAAGCAGACATGGAAATTATTCGCAAGCACTATGCGGGAGCCACGGGGCGCCATCCGGAACGGCAGGGAGAAATCCGTGTACGCCCGCAGGAGCCAAAGGCCCAAGATGAGGCGCAAGATAAGGCGCAAGGATAGGGTATAGTCTCTTTATATGGCAACGCTGTATGGCCGAATCGCCGGCTGGGGTGCCTACTACACCAGACCGTATTCTTACAAATCACGAACTTGGCGAGACCCTCGACACGAGCGATGACTGGATCGTACAGCGGACCGGGATTCGCGAGCGCCATATCGCCGACGGCGCGACGAGACGACCTGCAGCATGGCAGTCGAGGCCAGCCGGACCGCGCTGGCCAAGGCCGGCCTGCAGTCCACGGATCTCGACCTGATCATTGTCGCCACCTCCTCGCCCGACTACTTCACGCCGCCCGTGTCAAGCCAGGTACAGTCAGCGTTGGGGGCAACCAATGTCCCGGCCTTTGTCGTCGTCACCGGCTGCACCGGCTTTGTCTATTCGCTTGGTCGTCGCCCAGCAGTTCATCGCCACCGGCGCCTACCGCAACATCTTGATCGTGGGCGTGGAACTGCTGAGCCGGTTCGTCGACTGGACCGACCGCTCGATGTGCGTGCTGTTCGGCGACGCTGCCGGCGCCGTCGTCATGCAGGCGGACACGCGCGAATGCGGCGTCCTGGGCTTTCTCGCTGGGCTCCGACGGCAGCAATGGCCAGCACATCATCATGCCGTCCGGCGGCTCGGCGCGGCCCTTCAGCGCCGACGTGTTGGCCGAAGGCAGCCACTATCTGCGCATGAACGGGCGCGAAGTGTTCAAGTTTGCCACGCGCGTGATCGGGCCGGCCTGCGACCAGGCCCTGCACAACGCCGGGCTGACCATGAACGATGTCGACTGGATCATTCCGCACCAGGCCAACCTGCGCATCATCCAGGCGGCGGCCCGCGAGATGCACCTGCCCATGGAACGCTTTGTCGTCAACATCGACCGCTATGCCAATACCTCGGCAGCCTCGATTCCGCTGGCGCTGGCCGAGCAGACTCAACTGCGGCAGCATCAAACCCACCGATACGCTGCTGCTCGTCTCGTTTGGCGCAGGCATGACCTGGGCCGCGGCGGTCGTCAAGCCTCAGCCCACGACAGAGTAAACTGAAGTACCACGCTGCAACGACTGCACTGCGCCGTCCTGCGCGGCGTCATGTCGTGCCGGACAGACCTGTGCGATGCGCGCCTGTGTCGTGCGAGCCATCTGCCCACCTGAGGTCAGCGCCGGACCACTGGCGCCGCATACGCAGCGAAATCACGCCCTTAATTGCATGTCCGAAAAGGGCAAAAATGTTGGACATTTGGCACGAAATGCACTATACTGTAGCAGATAGAACCTTTGTTCGGTTACCACGCTTTGTGCCGGTTAACACAGTGGTAACCGCCGTGCCACAGGGGGAGCAATGCCGCCGATTCAAGTTGTCAGTGAGTTCCAACCGACCGGCGATCAGCCGCAGGCAATCGCCCAGCTGGCGCAGGGCGTGCGCGAGGGCATGCGCGAGCAGGTGCTGCTGGGCGTGACCGGCAGCGGCAAGACCTTTACCATGGCCAAGGTCGTGGAAGAGGTGCAGAAGCCGGCGCTGATCCTGGCGCACAACAAGACGCTGGCGGCGCAGCTCTATGCCGAAATGCGCGAGTTCTTGCCCAACAACGCAGTCGAGTACTTCGTCTCCTATTACGACTACTACCAGCCCGAAGCCTATGTGCCGCGCACGGACACCTACATCGAGAAGGAGATGGAGATCAACGAGGAGATCGACCGCCTGCGCCTGGCGGCGACGAGCGCGCTGCTCAGCCGCCGCGACGTGGTGATCGTGGCCTCGGTCTCCTGCATCTACGGCCTGGGCAGCCCGCAGGACTACGGCCGTGTGGTGCTGCGGCTGACCGTGGGCGAGATGGTGCGGCGCAACAACATCCTGCGCCACCTGGTGGAGATCTACTACGAGCGCAACGACAACATCCTGCAGCGCGGCCGCTTCCGCGTGCGCGGCGATGTGCTGGAGGTCCAGCCGGCCGAAAAGGAGACCGCCTACCGCATCAGCCTGTGGGGCGACGAGATCGAGCGCATCACCGAGATCGACCCGCTGACGGGCGAGGTGCTGGCCGACCACCACCAGGTCGACATCTACCCGGCCAAGCACTTCGTGACGCCGGCCGACCGCATGGAAGTCGCCATCCAGGATATCCAAAAAGAGCTGGACGAGCAGGTGGCGCTCTTTGAGTCGCAGGGCAAGCTGCTGGAGGCGCAGCGCATCCGGCAGCGCACCAACTATGACATCGAGATGCTGCGCGAGGTGGGCTACTGCAACGGCATCGAGAACTACAGCCGCCCCCTGGCCGGCCGCCCGCCGGGCAGCACGCCGTGGACGCTGCTCGACTACTTCCCGCCCGACTGGCTGCTGATCGTGGACGAGAGCCACATGACGCTGCCGCAGGTGCGCGGCATGTACAACGGCGACCGGGCGCGCAAGGAAGTGCTGGTCAACTATGGCTTCCGCCTGCCCAGCGCGCTCGACAACCGGCCGCTGACCTTTGAAGAGTTTGACGACCACATCACGCAGGTGGTCTACGTCAGCGCCACGCCGGCAGCCTACGAGCGCGAGCACGCCGGCCAGATGGTGGAGCAGGTGATCCGGCCGACGGGGCTGCTCGATCCTGTCGTCGAGGTGCGGCCGACCAAGGGCCAGATCGACGACCTGGTCAAGGAGATCCGGCTGCGCGCGACCGAGGGGCAGCGTGTGCTGGTGACGACGCTGACCAAGCGCATGGCCGAGGACCTGACCGAGTACCTGGCCGAGCTGAACATCAAGGTGCACTACCTGCACTCGGACATCCATACCATCGAGCGTGTCGAGATCCTGCGCGACCTGCGCATGGGCGTCTACGACGTGGTGGTCGGCATCAACCTGCTGCGCGAGGGGTTGGACCTGCCCGAGGTGTCGCTGGTGGCGGTGCTCGACGCCGACAAGGAAGGCTTCCTGCGCAGCGGCAACGCGCTGATCCAGACGATCGGCCGCGCCGCCCGCCACATCGAGGGCAAGGCGATCCTCTACGCCGACAAGATGACCGACTCGATGACGCATGGCGATCGAGGAAACCAACCGCCGCCGCACGATCCAGGAAGCGTACAACCGCGAACACGGCATCGAGCCGCGTGGGCATTATCAAGAGCATCCGCGACCTCACCGATCGCGTCAAGATCATTGCCGAGACGCGGCCGGAATATCACGAGGACGGCCAGAACGGCGCCCAGCTGGCGCTGGACCCGGCGCTGCTGCCGCCCGACAAGCTGGACGAGCTTGTGCGGCAGATTGAGAAGGAAATGAAGGAAGCGGCCAAGGCGCTCGAGTTCGAGCGTGCCGCGCTGCTGCGCGACCAGCTGATGGAGCTGCGCCGCGTGCAGGTGGAGCGCAAGGTCCTGCCGCATACCGCAGTAGCGTGCGCAATCGCAACAGAAAACAGACCATCCATGAATGGAACGCCAGTGAATAACAAGCCCAGCAACGGCAAGCCGGCCAACGGCAAACCGCCCGACGGCGCAGTACATGACAGCGCCATCGGCATCGTGCGCCCGGCGGACATTACGCAGGAGATGCAGGTGGCGTACCTGGACTACGCCATGAGCGTGATCGTGGCGCGCGCCCTGCCGGACGTGCGCGACGGGCTCAAGCCGGTGCACCGGCGCATCCTTTATGCCATGTGGCATGACCTGTCGCTGACGCACGATAAGCCGCACAAGAAGAGCGCCCGCATCGTCGGCGAAGTGCTGGGTAAGTATCACCCCCACGGCGACACCGCCGTCTATGACGCCATGGTGCGCATGGCGCAGGATTTCAGCCTGCGCTATCCGCTGGTGGACGGGCAGGGCAACTTCGGCTCGATCGACGGCGACAACGCCGCGGCCATGCGCTACACCGAAGCCCGCCTGGCGCGCATCACCGACTTGATGCTGACCGACCTGGAAAAAGACACGGTCGGCTGGCACCCCAACTTTGACAACACGCTGCGCGAGCCGGACGTTCTGCCGGCCGCCCTGCCCAACCTGCTGATCAACGGCTCATCCGGCATCGCCGTGGGCATGGCCACCAACATCCCGCCCCACAACCTGGGCGAGGTGGTGGACGCGCTCGTCTATCTGATCGACCGCTTCGACACGGCGGACGAGATCACGACCGAGCAGTTGATGCAGTTTATCAAGGGGCCGGACTTCCCCACCGGCGGCATTGTCTATCGCTTCCGCGAAGAGGGGAAGGGCGAGGACGACGCCGATGCCATCGCCCAGGGCTACTCGCTGGGCAAGTCGCGGCTGATCGTGCAGGCCAAGGCGCACTTTGAGGAGATCAGCCGCGGGCGCACGCGCATCATCATCACCGAACTGCCCTACCAGACCAACAAGACGGCGCTGCTCGAACGCATCGCCGACCTGGTGCGCGACGGCAAGCTGGAAGGCATCAGCGACCTGCGCGACGAGAGCGACCGCACGGGCATGCGCATCGTGATCGAGCTTTCGCGCACGGTCGAACCCAAGGACGTGCTGGCGAACCTCTACAAGTACACGCCGCTGCAGCAGACCTTTGGCATGCAGCTGCTGGCGTTGGTGGATGGGCAGCCGCGCCTGCTCAGCCTCAAGCGCATGCTCCAGCTCTTCGTCCAGCACCGCCAGGAGATCATTCGCCGCCGCTCGGAGTTTGAGCTGAAGCAGGCACGCGAGCGGGCGCACATCGTGGAAGGGCTGCTGCGGGCGCTGGACATCCTCGACGAGGTGATCCACACGATCCGCCACAGCCAGACGGTGGATACGGCGCGCAAGAACCTGGTGGCCAACTTCCAGTTCTCCGAGATCCAGGCGCAGGCGATCCTCGACATGCAGCTGCGCCGCCTGGCGGCGCTCGAACGCAAGAAGCTGCAGGAGGAGTTCGCCGAGCTGAAGAAGCGGATCGCCTACTTGGAAGACCTGCTGGCGCACCCGCACAAGATCCTGGGCGTGATCCGCGACGAGCTGGTCGCCATCCGGCAGGAATACGCCGATGCGCGGCGCACGCAGATTGTGGACCGCACGCGCGGGGCGCTGACGACGCACGACCTGCTGCCCGACCAGATGGTGTGGGTAAGCGTGAGCCGGAACGGCGACGTGCGTCGCCAACCGGCGGTGGAAAAGCCCAACGTGGCAGTGCTGCGCCAGATCGGCAGGGACAGCCAGATTGCCATGCTGACGGCCAACACGCGCGACGTGCTGTACGTCTTTACGCGCGATGGGCGCTGCGGCCGCGTCGACGTGCACCAGATTCCGGCCGACGAGACGACAAAGTCGCTGGCCGACTTCACCGGCTTTAAGGGCAAAGATGGGGTCGCGGCGGTGGTGGCGCTGCCGCGCGAGCGCGCCGGTGAGAATGGCGGTTACTTCTTCTTTGCCAGCGAACGCGGGAGCCGTCAAGCGCGTGAGCGTGGAAGACGTACAGGCGAACACGGCCGGCGAATTCACCGATCTTCAATGTGGAAGACGGCGATCGGCTGGGGTGGGCGCTGCACACGCAGGGCGGCCAGGAGGTGCTCCTGCTGTCGGCCGAAGGCCAGTCGATCCGTTTTGGCGAAGACGACGTGCGGGTGATGGGGCTGCCGGCCGGCGGTGTCGGCGGCATGAAGCTGCGCGGCAAGGACCGGCTCGTCTATGCCGGCGTCGTCGATCCGGACGGCGAGCTGGCGACGGTCAGCGTCCAGGGCTTTGCCAAGCGCACGGCGCTGGCGGAGTACAGCAGCCAGGGCCGCAACGGCGGCGGCATTCTGGCGCACAAGCTGGTCGAGCGGACGGGCAAGCTGGGCGCAGGCCTGATGCTGCCGGCCCATACCGATGCTGACAATGTCGTGCTGGTAAGCAGCAAGGGTGTGGCCAAGCCGTTCACGGTGGCCGACATTCCGCGCATGGGACGTGCCGCTTCCGGGAAGCAGATCCTTACCCTGGCGGAGAAGGACACGGTAACGGCAGCATGGCGCGTAGTTGTCGGAGCGCAAGGGTCCGGGAGACGGCGGCGGATCGAGATGAGGCGGCAGCGGCAGTCGAAACGCCGGCACCAACCGCACCGCGCCGGCAGGCGGCCAAACAGGCCGTGCCGCCAGAACAGGTCGAACTCTGAGAGGAGGCAGTGGCCGTGCGGCCAGCCGTTTCCACCAAAGGACTCGCGGCAGCGCCGGCCACCGCTGCGCCTCTGCCACTAAAGAGGGTCAAGGGCGGCACGGCAGCCGAGACAGTGCCAGCAGAGAAGTCGCCAGTGAAGGAGCCGGACGAAGAGCCCCGTAGACAAGGCTGCTGAGAAGCCGGCAGAGAAGCCTGTGGTCAAGCCGGCTGCAATAGAATTACCAGTCGAAAAGACCCAGACAAAGCCGACGACAAAGCCGACGACAAAACCTGTAGCTAAGAGTGACGCGCAGCCAGCCGTTGGAACGCCGTGCCGCCCACACAAAGCAGAGAACAGCAGCCCGCTGGTCAAGCATCTGCGACCGCAGCAAAGGCCCAGGCCAAACCAGAGCCAAAGCCGGCAACAGAAGACTGGCACCAACGTTCAGGACGCCCAGGCTAGCAGCCAGGCGGCCAGCAAACAGCCAGAGGCAGGCAAGCCAGACAAGACCGCTGCCGCAGGTCAAGCCGGTGACGCCGGCCAGCGCCGTCGTTACAAAGAGCAAGCCCAGCAGCAAGCCGACGCCGGCCGAAATTGCCAGCGCCGCGCGCGGCGGGGGTGCCAAAGCAGGAACCGCCGAGCGCCACGCTTTCGCATTTGCCGACGAAGTGGAGCCAAAAGTGCCAAGCCTGCGGCCAAAAAGCTCGATACCGTGGTCAGCGTGACCAAAAGCCAGGCCGGCCACTGCCAAGAGCCGAAAAAGACGAGCCCGCCGACAAGACCAAGCCCAAGAAGTAGGCAGGTGTTAATTCGTGCGCTGCACCACGAAGTTGCACAACCCCTGCAGCGACCGCCGATAGGTATTGTCCGGCAGCGCAGCAAGATTGTGCACGGCACGTGACAGGAACACGCGCGCCTCGCTGCGGGCAGCTTCTACGGCGCCGCTGGCGCGCAGCTCGCTCACCAGGCGGTTGATTTCGGCGTTCCACACCGCAGTGTCGCCCTGGTCTGCCTGGAGTTGGGCAGCATGGAGGCGGGTGAACAATGCCTGCGGGTCGGGCTGCAGTTGCACGAAATAGAAGAACGGCAGTGTCAGCGTACCCTGGCGCAGATCGCTGCCGGCGGGCTTGCCTAAGGTCGAATCATCCCCGGTAAAATCCAGGATATCGTCTACGATCTGGAAGGCCATGCCGAGGTTGTAGCCATAGTCATGCAGGTCCTGCACCCGCTCCTCGGGCAGGCCGGCAAGGACGGCTGCGCCCTGGGTCGCGGCACAGAAGAGGCTGGCCGTCTTGGCATAGATGCGATCGTAGTAATTCGTCTTATCCTGGCTGTAGTTGTAACGGTCCTGCAGCTGATGCAACTCGCCGTCGACAATGATGCGCAAAGTGTCGCTGAAGAGGTCAATCACGCGCATGGTCTGCGTCTCGGCAGAAAAGCGCGCCGCCGTGCCAAACATGTAGTTGCCGGCCAGGACAGTCGAACCGCCGCTCCAAGTAGCATTGAGCGTTGGTGCGCCGCGGCGCAGCAGGGCGCCGTCAATTACGTCGTCATGGACCAGGGTAGCCGTGTGCAGCATCTCGATCGAAGCCGCCAATGCGATCACGCGGCTGTAGTCGAGCCCGCCCTGCCAGGGCGCCGCGACTTCAGCCGACAACAAGCGCCAGGGCAGGACGCAGACGCTTGCCGCCGCTGCCGATCAGGCTGACAAAGGCATTGGCCAAGGGGCCAAACAGCGACGAATCCACCGCCTTGAGCTTGGCTTCCACCTGCTTCAAACCGGGGCGGATAGGAGCAAACAATTGGCGAACGTCGGCTGTGCCCTCGTTTCCCATGCCATTCGCCGCGGCATCGCCTGTCTGCGCTGCCGGGGGCGCCCCTTCATGCACCCACTCAGACACGGGCAACTTCGTTACGCTCTGTGACATCAGCACCGAACCGGTCCTCCAATTGAAAGAAACGCAGAGCAACCGCCGTCGTGGCCGCCGCCACCTCGGCAGGCGTTGCTCCATACAATCGCGCTAACTGCTCGACAATAACAGGCACATAGGCCGGCTCATTGCGTTGGCCGCGCCAGGGGTGCGGCGTCAAGTACGGGGCATCCGTCTCCACCATCAAGCGATCGAGCCGCAGCTTGGGCACCAGCGCGTGCAGAGCATGCGCATTGCGGAACGTCACCGGGCCCACCCAGGCTCAAGACAAACCCCCAACTGTAGGCTTCCTCTGCCAATGCCAGATCGCCGGAGAAGGCGTGCAGTACGCCGGCATAGGGGCGAGCGGCTAGCGCAGATGCACGGAACTGCTTCGCTGCTTACCCAGGCGCGCAGCACGTCGGCCACATCAGAATTGGCATCGCGGCTGTGAATGATCACAGGCAGGCCAAGTTCTGCGGCAAGACCAAGCTGTTGGACAAAGGCGCTGCGCTGCTGTTCGGGTGCTACCTTGTCCCAGTAGTAGTCTAGTCCAATTTCGCCGATGGCGACAACTTTGTGGTGGGCAGCCAGGTCCCGCAGTTCCTGCGATCGGTCGCGCCGTCAAAACTGTCGGCGCTGTTGGGGTGTACCCCGACGGCAACAAATAAGTCGGCAACCCCTTCCGCCAGTGCCAGGGCCCCGCGGTTCTGCAGCAGATCAATGCCAGGGATGACAATACCGCCGATGCCGGCGGTACGTGCGCGCGCCAGCACTTCCGTGCGATCCGCGTCAAACTGCTCGAGATCTACGTGGCAATGAGAGTCAAACAATCGGCGCCACAGCACTAGGCATAATCTACACAAACCTTATACATCAAGCCAGCAAACCTTGCAGCGGTTTGCTTGTTCATTTTATCACAGACGCAAGGCAAACAACGTAGGGGGCATTTCACTATGCCGCTTTCGCGATCCAGGTTCGAATAGGATCGCAACAGTATAGCAGGAGTCACGGCCTGTGGAGAAACGTAGGGCAGTAGGGCACAAGGTCCGACAGACGTGTCGGACCTGTCCGCACTGGTCCATCTTCCGCCGACGTCATGCCGGCCTTACCTGAAGAGCATCAACCAAGCGCTAGCTTGCGCCCATCCGCCAGAATGCCGGGTACAGCAGCCTGGTCGGTCGTTTCGGTGTAGACGCGGAGCAGCGGCTCTGTGCCGGAAAAGCGAATCAGCAGCCAGCCGCCGTCGTCCATCACAAACTTGTAGCCGTCCGTTGTGACGAGTTCGGTCACCTTGTGACCGCCCAGCGTCAAGCCGTCGATATTCAGCTGATCCAGCCGGGCCTTGGCGGCGTTGCGCAAGCTCATATCGGTGAGACGGATGTCGATGCGATCGTAGAAGTGCTCGCCGACCTGCGCAAAGAGCATCTGCAGCAGTTCGGTGGGTTTCTTGCCGGTGCGCACCATGAAGTCGAGCAGGTAGAGATTGGCCAGGATGCCGTCGCGTTCGGGCACGTGATGGCGGAAGGCATAGCCGCCGCTCTCTTCGCCGCCGAGCATGGCATCGTGTTCGACCATGGCCGGGGCCACGTACTTGAAGCCCACGCCGGTATTGACGACCGGCACGCCGTACTTCTTGCCAAGCTTGTCCAGCATGGAGGTGGTGCTGAGCGTCTTGACGATCGTGCCACGCTCGCCGCGGAACTCGAGGAAGTAGTAGGCCAGCAGGGCATAGACGCGCAGCTGGTCGACAAACTCGCCGTTCTCGTCGCCAAAGCCGCAGCGGTCGGCGTCGCCATCGAGGATGCAGACGCAGTTGGCGCCGACGCGCTTGCCTGCAGCCAGCCCGGCATCGACGTTGGGCGGAATCGGTTCAGGGCGCGACATCTCGGGGAAGATGGGATTGCGTTCGGCGTGCACCTCGATGATCTCGGTAGCGCCGCCGCCCAGGATTTCGCTCAGCCAGCCGGCGCCGTTGCCCCACATGTTGTCGACGACAACCTTCAAGCCGGCATTGCGGATCGGTGTGACGTCGATCAGGTCGGCCAGGTGCGCCAGGTAGGCCGGCTTGGGGTCAAAATAGGCGATCTGCCCGCTGGCCAGGCCATCCTCAAACTTGATGCGGCGGATGGCATCGTCGGCGCCGGCCGGTGGGATGGCAGCCTCGATCTGCTTGAGACCGGCGGGGGCAATGGCGCCGCCGCCGGCGTCGCGGACCTTGAAGCCGCAGTCCTCAGGCGGGTTGTGGCTGGCCGTAATATTGAGCGCGGCCAGGGCGTTGTTGGCCTTGACGCTGTAGGAAATGACGGGAGTAGGCGTGGGCCCGGGCGTCAGCAGGACCTTGAAGCCGTTGCCTGCCAGCACCTCGCAGGCGACGGCGGCAAAATGCTCGGCCGAGAAGCGGCGGTCGTGGCCGACAATCACCGGCCGCTCGTCGCCCGTGGCGAGCAGGTAGGTTGCATATCCCTGGGCGGCGCGGCGCACGTTGGCATACGTGTAATCGTCGCCAATGCGCCCGCGCCAGCCGTCCGTGCCAAACTTGATGTCACTCATGAACGCCCTCCAACGGCATCGTGGTTGGTTGATAAGCCAATCATTGCATTTGGTGCAGTATACACTACCTGCACAGAGTGCAAAGCTTACGTCCCGATTACTATTCGGCCTCTTAACCATGCAGCGGAGCCATGGCTCTACTGCTGTCCGCAACAGTGATTCCGGCAAACCGGCACGCACCTCTTGAATCGCAGCCAGCAGCGCATCGTGTACGCCGGGCTGTCCGTTGCTCGAGACAAGGGGGCCACTCGCAATCGTCCACTCGGCGCCGTCGTAGTCGGTGACGCGCCCGCCGGCTTCGCGGACGAAAAGCACGCCGGGCGCGGCGTCCCAGGCGTTCAGCCAGCCTTCCCAGAAGGCGGACAGGGCGCCGCCGGCCACATGCGCGAGGTCGAGGGCGGCAGCGCCGAGACAGCGCACGCTGCCGCTCAGCGTGGTAATACGGGCAAACTCGGCCGTGTTGTTGTCGACGGACGTCCCGCTGTGATAAGGGAAACCGGTGGCGACGAGGGCGCGGCGCAGTTCGGCGACGTCGTTGACCTGCAGCCGCGTCTCTGCGCCGCCGGCATCCCGCCGGATGGCGCCCGCGCCGGCAAGGCTGTAGTAGACACGGCCGGTGTGGATCTGATACGTGACGCCAAGCAGGGTCTGCTCACGATGCTGCAGGGCAATGTTCACGGCGTTGTAGTCCAACCCAAACGCATAGTTGGTGGTGCCGTCGATGGGGTCGACCAGCCAGAAGTACTCGGTGCCGGGCATGGTGTTGGACTCTTCGCCCCACAGGCCGACGCTGGGATAGTGCTGGGCCAGGGCATCGCGAATCAGCCGTTCGCTGGCAACATCCGCCTCGGTCACGAGATCGCCGGCGCTGGTCTTGCTTTTGATATTGCGCAGCCCGGCTTCTTGCATGCGGCGCACGAGTTCGCCGGCCTGGCGCGCCACGTCGATTACGACTTCCACATCCTTCAGATCAAAATGCATACGATAATTCCTTCGGCTAGCGCAGCCTGCCGATCACGGCTGTTGTGTGCTGCTACAGGTGGTAAAGATGGCTCTTTTTTGGCAGGAACAGCCATTTGCGGTATAGTACATGCAAACAAATGTTCCAAAAGAGGGCAAAGCGATTATGGATATTACTTGGTTTGGCCTTTCCTGCTTTCGCATACGCGAGAGTGGCATCACGCTCGTGTGCGATCCCTACGATAAAGCAGTGGGCCTGACACTGCCAAAGTTGCGCGCCGATATTGTTACCATCAGCCACGAGCGGCCCGGTCACAGTGCCGCAGAGCGCGTGGCAGGCGAGCCCAAGGTGCTGCGCGGGCCGGGCGAATACGAAGTCAAGAACGTCTTTACCACGGGACTGGCGACCTATCACCGCAAGAACAAGGGTGAAACGAGCCTGAGCGCAACGTAGCGTTTTTCTTTGAGTTTGGCGATCTGACCGTGGGTCACCTCGGCGATATCGGCGAGGTGCCGTCACAGTCGGAGATCGAGGAACTCAACATCGGCGAGGTCGACGTTCTGCTGGTGCCGGTCGGCGGCGGGCAGACGCTCGACCCGACGCGGGCCGTGGAGATCGTCGGCATGTTCGAACCGAAGCTGGTCATCCCAATGCACTACCGGCACGCGGGGCTGGCCGACGCAATCGCCGAGCAGCTCGGAGCCGGTCGAGAAGTTCCTCAAGGAACTGGGCGTCGCAGCGCCGGATCCTGTGGATATGGTCAAGATCACCAAGACCGGCCTGCCGGAAGAAACCCAGGTCATCCTGCTGAACGTGATGTCCTAGACCGGTACACCGTTTTCCGCTGCTGCCTCGGGGCGCCATTGGTTCAGTTACCTCGGCAGTCTTCGCTGCCTCAGGTGCTGTATCTGGCATGGCGGAGGCCAGCACATCGCGCCGTTTCTGCAGCTGCCCGATCACATACTGAATGTGCGTCCGCAGGTCATAGACGTCCGGCATGTAACCGGTCGACACATTAAGTTCACGCGCCAGCTTATCGTCAAGACTCTCCAGTTCAGCAATTGCCGCGTCGATCTCGGGGACCTGCATGTTTTCGACGCGCAGTTCCAACTTGTGCACGAACTTATACCAGTGCGTGACCTTGTTGCGCATGTACCACTGGTACACCAAGGGACTGCGGCCAAGCAGGGGAACAAAAATCAACAGCAGCGGGACTACAAACAAGAGGTAGCGGTCGATCACGGCGGCCAGCCAGAAGGGAAGGTACCGGTCAAGCTGAGAGTTGCCGTTCTTGACCTGTTCCAGGTACGCCTTGGCTTCCCTGCTGACGGGCAGATCGGTGTATATGGTGTTGGGGAATTCGTCGGGTTCGGCGAAGAAGCTGCCGGGCGAAAAGTACGTCACAGCTGCAATGCTGAGCAAGCGGACCAGGTCCGGATGGAAGCCTTGGCGCACCATCAAGTTGGCGCGCGTGGAGAGCAGCCTGATATCGTCCCGTGGCACATCGCCGACAATGTCAAACGTGCCACGCGGCAGCGTCAGAACACTCAGGTAACGATGGCGGCGTGCCAGGGCATCAGCATAACGCAAGCTCATCAGTTCGAGGCTGGGATCGTTGGCGAGAGTCTGGACGGTGACCGCAGGATAGCTGCTCACAAGCAAGGCAGCGTCGATGCTCGCCGTTTTGCAGCCCCTCAACTGCCGCCGAAGTCGGGATTTCCAGCAGGGTGGCGTCGTCACTGCGTGATCCCGGCATCCTGCAAAACGACCTTGGCCAATTGATTGGTGCCGCTGTTGGGTTCACCAATGGCAATGCGCTTGCCGGCAAGCTGCTCAAGTGAACTGAGGGGCTCGTCGGGCGCCAGCGCCTTGCGATAGAAGATCCACAACGGTTCGTAGCTCACGGTGGCTAACGTGCTGACCTTCTCGGGATCGGCCTGCGCTGCTACGCCGCCCTGGATAAACGCAACGTCGCCCTCGCCGTTTTCGAGCTTTTGCAGTGCCTCTACCGAACCGGCTGTCTCCACGATATCAATGTCGAAGCCCAGGGTACGCGCCTGTTCCTGAAAGGCCGCTGCCGCCATGTAGTACGCGCCACCCTGGCGGCCGGCCAACCACGTAAACCTGTGCGGCGGCATCGAGTTGACGAACTCGGCGACGACGCCGATCAGCAGGATGACCCCGAGGCCAATCAGAATCCATTTTATGTTGCGTTCAACCCAGGCCATACCACTCACCCGTTATGTAAATCAGCAGGCGCAAGCGAGTCCACCCTAATCACCAGCATACCAGAATAGCATACGACAATGGCATGCTGCAAAACGAGTAAGTTTGAACTACCGGCACCTCAGTTTTGGAGAGGCTCCGCAGGACTGGACGCAGGCGGCGCGATAGCTAACGGCACCTCGGCAGTAAGTCGCGTGCGCTGCTTCTGCAGCTGTCCGACCACGTACTGGATGTGCGTGCGCAGGTCGTAGACATTGGACATATACCCTGCGGACACGCTCAAGTCACGTGCCAGCTTCTCGTCCAGCCCCTCCAGTTCGGCAATTGCCGCATCGATTTCCTGGACATGCCATGACGGGAACGCGCAGCTCTATCTTGTGGACGACCTTGTACCAGCGCGTGACCTTGCTGCGCATGTACCACTGGTACACCAGCGGGCTGCGGCCGAAAAGAGGTAAGACGATGAGGAGGAGCGGCACAACAAACAGCATATAGCGGTCCACGAGGGCCGCGATCCAGAAGGGGAAGTACCGGTCGAGGGTAGAGTCGCCGCTTTTGATACGTTCCACGTAGGCCTTGGCTTCCCGATTCACCGGCAGGTCTGTATAAGTGGTGTTGGGAAACTCATCAGGCTGTGCAAACAGATCGCCCGGCCCGTGGACTTGAACGGCGGCAAGACTGAGAAGGCGGATCAGGTCAGAGTGCAGGTCTGACCGCACCATTAAGTTAGCGCGTGTGCTCAGCAGCTCTACGTTGCGGGCAGGCACATCGGGGTCGATATGATAGGTGCCGCGCGGCAGCGCGACGACACTCAGAAAGCGGTGCCGGCGCGCCAGCGCATGCGCATAGCGCAGGCTCATCAAATCCAGGTTGGGATCCTGCAGCAGCGCGCGGATCGTTGGCGAGGCGTCGTTGCTCACGAAAAGGGCGGCATCGATCTCGCCACTTTGAAGGGCAGCAGCCGCGTCGCCGGAAGGCAGTTCCAACAGCGTTGCGTTGGAGGCATCCAAGCCCGTATCCTGCAGGAGCAGCTTAGCCAGCTGATTGGTGCCGCTGTTCGCTTCGCCGATGGCGACACGCTTGCCGCGCAGCTGGTCCAGGGCATCGAGGGGCGCCGCGCCGGCCAGCTCATTGCGATAAAAAATCCACAGCGGCTCGTACGCGACTGAGGCCAGGGCACTGACTTTTTCCGGGTCTGCTTTCGCGGCGATGCCCCCTTGCATAAAGGCGACATCACCTTTTCCCTCCTCAAGCAGCTGCAGCGCCTGCACTGCGCCGGCTGTTTCGACAATCTGGATGTCGAAGCCACGTTCGCGTGCGAGCTTCTGGTATGCCTCAGCCCCCGTGTAGTAGGCGCCGCCCTTCCTGCCGGCAAGCCAGACAATCTTCGTCGGGGGCATGGACAGCGCGAACTGGACAAGTCCGTATAAAAAAAGCCCTGCGCCGAGTGCAATGATAATCCACAGCAGGTTTCGTTCAATCCAGCGCATACTGCCCACCCGGGGCGGACCCAGGCCCCCTTCTCTATTGCTTGGTCGGGCGACCTTCGTCATCCACCAACTGGTAGACGTTGCTTTTCGGACGTATCACGCGGTTGCGCAGCTTGCGCAGCCATGCCCGCCAGAAGATGGGCTCCACGGTCTGCCATTTCTGCAGCAGTTCGGGCTCACCTGCGAGCAGCGGCTGCCTGCGGCGCAAAGCGATAGCGCACATATTCATCCGTCAGCGGTTCAACATACGGCTGCGCCTCGGGCAGCGCGGAAACGAGCAAACGCGTGTGCTCGTAGGGTGTCTGGTGCGCAGCATGCCCGATGCCAAGACGCTGCGTCCATTGCTGCAGCCGCTCATACAGCAGCAGCGGCAGGTCGGCACTGAAGGCGGTCGGACCGCTGTTGCGCGCCCGCCAGATCAGGAAACCGCCAGCAGGCAGCACCAACAGCAAGGCCACTGCCCACACCCACCAAGGAGGACTGTTGGGGGCGCTGCCGGACTGCTGCTGGAGCAGATCCTCGCCTGTATACTGTGGCGGCAGATCTTCGGGGTTGCGCTGGGCCGGCGGTGTCGGTGCCAAGGGGCTCTCAGGCTGCTGTTCCTGCTGGCTGGTAACCGCCATCTCATCGGCGTCCGTCTGCGGGCGATCCAAGGGACTTTCGCCGGCCGTCGGCTCGAACTCTATCCAGCCGTATTCTGGGAAAAAGACTTCGACCCACGTGTGGGCGTCGCGCTGGGTGACGTAGTAGGACTGGCTTTCCTCGTCAAACAGGCCTTCAGCATAGCCGCTGGCCGTGCGCGCCGGCACGCCGACCGTACGCAGCATCATCGCCATGGCCGTCGCATAGTAGTCGCAGTAGCCGCGCTTGATGTCAAACAGAAAGTACTCCAAGGGATCCGCGCCCGCCGGCGGTGCGGCGATGGCGTCGTCGTATGGCAGGGTACGCAGATACGCCTCAATGGCCTTGGCTTTCTCATACGGAGTGACGGTATTGGCCGTCAATTCCTGCGCCAGCCCGCGCACCCGCGGCGAGAATTCGGGCGGAATCTGGAGGAACTTGTCCAGGATCTCCGCCGGGTAGTCGGTAGAGGCGTTTTCCAGGTCCTGGATGCTGGCCTTGGTGGCAGCGCTGACGAACGTGTAGGAATCACCGTTGTCGAGGTCACGCGCCGCACGCACCATGGTAAACTCGACGGGCTGTGCCCCGGCAGGTGCCTGGGCAGCGGGAATGGGTGCAGCACCCGCCTCAGGGCGCACTGTTGCCCGCATGCGCAAGTTAGCCTGGGCCACGTCCGCCTCGCCAAACAAAACGTCGCCGACCGGCGCCAGGAGCTTGATGGTCTGGCTGATCGGTTCGCGGGCTCGCCAACTGGCAATGGGAACGATCTGGCCGGCATCATAGGTGGCTTCGGCGTCGGCCGTATTGTGCCACTGCCGGCCGTCAAAGGTATCAAAGACGACGGCGCGCCAGTAGCGCGCACGCAGCGCCTGCGCCTGAAACACCAACGAGTCGCCCACGTTGCGCTCGCCGCCCAAGTGCCAGGCTGTTGCCGAAGCTGGAGCCGGCCGCCTGCTCCTGGCGGTTCAAGCCCTGGTACAGCCGCTGTACGTTCTGTGCGGTGTTTTCCCAGCTTTGGTTGACGGGGGAAAGAAACTCGCGCATCTGCGGGCTGCGCCCAAGGCCCGGCAGGATCCAGGCCAGCACCACGATGGCGATCGTAAACGAGATGCCGTTGCGCAGAAAGTCCCAGACGATATCCGAGCTGAAGTAGACACTCTGCTCACGCCAGCGCAACTGTTGTTCGGAGAGGTTTGTGCGCACCAGCAGCAGGAGCCCGACCACGACGAATGCGATGAGAAAGCCGGTAGTCGGATGGGGGGCAAAATACGTGTTGATCAACAGCACGATGCCTGCCGGCACAATTGCCCGCCACGTGTAGCCGTGGCGGAAGATGGCCCATGCACCCAGGTAGGTGAGCCACCACATGAGAAAACAAATCTCAAAGACAAAGACGTAATTGTCGCCGCTGGCGGCGCCGCTAAAGGCGGCGTCAACCCAGTCGAGCAGCCGCAGGAGCACAAAATAGACGCGTGCCTGCAGTTCACCGACACCTGTATCGAGGAATGGCGAAATATCCTTGGCGGGCACGGCACTGGCCATCATAAAGAGAATCCAGGCCAACCCGACAAACATGCTGTGCGAGAGGGCAAAGAAGCCGTCAAAGCGGCTGTAAGACATGAGGAGACCGAGCACAAAGGCGCCGGCTGTCACAGGTACGACGATCGAGAGATTGTTCACGTGGCCGGCAGCGTCGAGTGCAGCCGCCAGGATCAGGTACAGCGCTGCGGCCAGCAAGCCCATGAGCCACTGGCCGTCCTGGAAGTAAACGCTGTCAGCATAACGAAACGGGCGCAGCGAGGTGCGCGCCGGGCTCGCGGGTTGAGATTGTGTTTGAACAGCCATGCAGATTCCGAAAATACCTATACGAGCAACCGCCAGAGCAAGCTGGCCAGCGCCAGGAGCAGCAGCCCGAGTCCGCCGACGGCCAAGGCCACGCGCCCGCTGTTGAGCGAGTCCACTTGGACGTCTAGCATCTGGGGCGGGCTGTCCACGGTGACAAGCCACGTGCGTGCGTTGTTGCCCAGGCTGCCCGATGCAGCCAACGAAAGCTCGACAAAACTATCGCGTGCCAGGTTGCGCCAGGCCTCGGCGGCCTGCCGGTAGTTGGCAGCGCGGATGCGCGCCTGCAGCGATGCAGCCTTGGTGGCTCCTTCGCCTTGCGCCGTAGACGAGGCCTGGGCCTCGAGGTCCTTGGCCTGGTTTGCCAGGTTCTGCGCCATGGCGCCCCACTGTTGGCCGGCGTTGCGCAAATCTACGGGCTGGGACACATGCACCTGCTGGCGCAGCCCCGCCGACGTGCTGTCAAGCTTTGGCCCCAGCTGCGCCAGCAGCGAACGCAGGAGCGCCCAGTCGGCAGTGCCCGGCAGTGCTTCGGCCAGGGCAACCCCGGTCGCGCCGGCAGGGACGTGCAGGCGGAGATGCAGGAGAGGAGCAGCTGAATCTGTGGCTGAACCTGCCCCACTCTTCTCTTGCAATTCGGCGCCTGCCGCGCGCGTGGCGGCGCCCTCCTGCCAGCGCTTTACGATCTCCTGCAGGGCAGCTGCGGGCCGCTTCCACCTGGTCGGGGAGAGGCGCCGCTTCAATATCCAGTGCGATCCCCCCTTCAGACATGGCAGCTGTCGCCGCCCACGATGCGAACAGCGTGCGCAAGTCGGCAGGCGCCTGCAGCGCAGGATCGGCAATCGCATCGCCGGCCAGGGCAAGCGCAGCAGGACGGTCACCACGTTCTAACAGTTCCAGTGCCTGCTGCACGACGAGTGCCTGCCGCTCTTCTGCCAGGAAGTCGGCCGCACCGGCACCGGCGCTCGAATTAGCCAGTCGATCGATCAAGTCTAACGCCACACCCACATCGCCACGGCGGCGCGCATCCGTCAAGAGCAGGCGCAGGCCTTCAGCCTGCCATCGTTCCAACTCGGCACGGTGCGCATCGTCGGCGGGCAAGGTCTGGAGGGCGGCTGAGGCTTCGCTGGTCATCAGCTCAGAATACAGGGGGCTCGACGTCCCATCTGCAGCGACAACACGGCCGCGATACAAGGCTGCCAGGCCGGCATGCAGGCCGCCAAGTTCCTGTGGGGGCGCCGCCGCCGCTTCTGCCTGGTGCAAACCATCGCTGTAGGCCGCAACGGCCTGTGCGTAGAATCGCTCGCCCACGGGGCTATTGCCTTCGGCGACAGCTGCCTGCGCCAGCCCGGCGTACAGCTCGCCCAGCTGGACAAAGGCCGCTGGGGCCGCGCCGGGAGCGGCGGCTTGCTCGGCCGCCTGGATCTGCTGAAACACGGAGGGATGAATGGCTTGAAACACAATCGCGTCTGGAGGGTCGCCATCGTACAGCCATTCGAGCGCCGGATCGGGCGATACTCCTGGCGGCGCGTAGGCCCAATCTTGGGGTTCTGCACGCAGCCAGCTGTTCGGCGGCATGCTGGCGGCTGGGCGGAGATCCATGCGCATGCTGACCGGGCCCAGCCATTGATCCAGATCGGCCGCAGGGTAGCGCACCTGTGGCAGGCGGCGATCCGTGATCGTCGCAGAGTAGTCCAGCACGAGTGTCACAGGCTGGTCAGGCTGCACCGCTACGTCTACGGCCAGGGTGCCATCGGCTTGCGCCGCCGGTGCTAGCGGGGTATCGTCGAGGGTAAGGGTCAAGCTCCCACCGCCAGTCTGGGGCACACGCAGCGTCGTCGTGGCGGCTTCTTTGCCATCGTTACGCAGCCGATAGACGGCGCGCATGGTCAGCGGCAGCGCCAGGCCCTCGCCGGGGGCTAACGCCAGGTCAACTGTATGGGTATGCAGGGAAATCCCGTTGGAAGCGATCGGCGTCAGGACAGGCAGCACCATTTCTGCCGCGGCGCCGGACTGCGGCTGGGGCTGTTCCTGCCGCGCAGGTGCGGCCACGGCGGCGCGTGGAGCCCAAGCCAGTAGGAAGATGAATAGAAGCAATTGCCACGGCAAGTAGGAGACGTCAGCCAAGGAAAACAGGCTTGAAGTTGCGTTTCTCCTATCCTTCTGGTATTGTGACATGGACGGTCTTCGTGCAATTTGGAACTAAGCAACAGTAGTTGGCACACGGAAAGGGTTCGGGCTGTCCATGGTTCGACTTCTGATGCAATGGGACATCAAAATGGGGCGCGAACAGGATTTCTCCGAGTTCGTCGTGCGTGAGTTTGCGCCTCGCCTGATGCAGCTTGGGATCGAGCCAAGCGAAGTCCTGTATACCATGTACGGGGAAGGGCCGCAAATGTTGACCCTAGGCGCCGTCGAGAGCAAGGAAAAGCTGGCCGAGATTCTACAGAGCCCCGGCTGGACGAAGCTGCATGAAAAGCTTCTCACATACGTACACAACTACCGCCACAAGGTTGTGCCGGACAACGGGCGCAACTTTCAACTGTAACAAGCCGCCAGCTATAGCAATCAACGTATCTCCGCAAACGCCAGTTCCCCGCCAAGCCACGCCCTGGCACAGCCGCCTCCCAGCAGCGCTCCCCCGTACAGTATCGCTCACTTTTCTGGAAAACGACCGGAAACTGCCGCATCTGTTTGTCAGCAAAGAGTAAGGCAAAGGGGTTGAAACGGTATCGACGTTGTCCTATAATGCTGCACAACAACACCGCTCACTCACTAAGCTATCAGCATGAATTGGGGCGCGCAAAGGCGCCTTCTGCCGCATATGGATCTAGATCATTCAACCCGGGTTGCGCTGCTCTACCAAGGCCGTTCTCACCGTCACAAAGTGCGGCAGATCGTGAACCATATTGCAGATGAGACGGTGGCTGTCGATTTGAACTGTGCCAACGAGTCTCTGTGTGAAACGGTCGCCGACTGTGATCTGATCGTGGTCGAAGCACTCGGTCATACCACGCCACATCAGCAGCGGGCACTCCAGTGGATACGTGCGAGCAGCTTTGCCCCCGTTGTGGTTCTGACCAACAGGGCGCACACCGATCATACAATTGACGCAATTGCAGCCGGCGCCGATGCTGTCATCCCGCTTGATCTGGCTCCAGACGCGATTGTCGCCCACTGCCAGGCATTGATGCGACGCTGGCGTTCGCATCCGTATGTGACGCCAAAATTTGCATAAGCTGTGCAGTGTAGTTGTTGCAGTGAAGTTCTCATCTCACTCCTCAACTTACTAAACCACTTACAACCCCTTCCTGACTGTCGCCCTGTTTTCTGTACGTTTTTTTCAGTTATAATTTTACTTTTTTGACAAACTCTGCTATCCTATACTTGATAGCAGTGGGGATTCCCTCGCATGGTAGGCCGTGTAGACATTTGAACGACACTTGGACTACCGGAAATACGTTATTTATCCGATCTAATTTTTCCCTCGAGACCTTACGATTGGTTTGAAAGAGCAAGGACGTGCCGCAGCCGTGCGCCATGGTCTGCTATCGCTACCAACTAAGGGGTTAGTTTCATGGCACTATACACTCGTAAACTGAAACAACAAGAACGCAAGACACTCGAAGCACATCTCAATGCGCCTGAAGAAGACCTTCCGGCGCACCGCCTCCAAATCATTATGCTTTCGGCCGCAGGCAAACGCGTGCCCGAAATCAGCGAAGAAGTTCACTTGCATCCGATCAATGTCCGCAAGTGGATCCATCGCTTTAACGAGATGGGGCTGGATGGGCTGCGCAGCGGCAAGTCGCCGGGCCGGCCGCCGGTCTTCAGCGACGAACAGCGAGCACAGATCGTGCAGATTTCACGCACGAATCCGCGTTCACTGGGTCTGCATTACTCGCGCTGGTCACTGCAGCGCCTGCGCCGCTACCTGATCGAGCACAAGATCGTCGAACACATCAGTGTCGAGACGATACGCCAGATCATCCAGTCGAATGAAGGCAGACCGGTGCGCCGCGAGCGGCAGACGGCCTGACATTATTCGACACGCAAGCGGTGAACAACTGCATAGCCGACACATGGCAGGTAGCACCTGCCAGCCGGAAACATTGAAATAGGCTGGGCGGCCTTGAAGGTCGCCCATTCTTTCTTTTCTCAGCACCCCCGCTTCCCTGAGAAAACTCTAACTTCTATGCGTGTGTCGCCTGTGCTATAGTTGTCGTAGTATGCTTTCTTAAATCATTCCACACAAAGGCAAGTACAAATGACCAATAAACTGCGTCCCACCTCTTGGCGCATGCTTGCCGTCCTGGGAGCGCTGTTTCTGGGCGCCATGACGGTGACTGCGTGTGCTCAACCGATCGTGCCGGTCGCGCCCGCAGGTACCGCTGCGGAAGTCGCAACCGCGACGGCACGCCGGCCGAAGCCACAGCAGACGCCGCGACGGCGACGGAAGAAGCCGTAACCGAAGAAGCCGCAGCAGACGCCAGCGGTGACTGCAACCGAGGAAGCAACCACGCCGCCCACCCCAGCCGTGCCGCCCGTGGCAAGCGGCGAGTGGGAAGGCATGCAGGTCGGCTTTACCGCCGAAGGCTATCCCTTCCGCGGCGAACCCAACGCGCCAATCACGCTGTACGAGTACAGCGATTACCAGTGCCCCTTCTGCGCGCGCTACTTTGTGCAGACAGAACCGGCCATCAACGAAAACTACGTGCGCACCGGTAAGGTGCGCGTGGTGTTCCGTGAATTCCCGATCCAGGAACTCCATCCGAATGCACCGGCCGCCCATAGGGCAAGCCTGTGTGTAGCGGAACAAGGTGCTGATCTGTACTGGGCCATGCACAACAAGCTGTTCCAAACGCAAACGGAGTGGAGCAACTCGACCGACCCGCAGCCTGTCTTTGCACGGCTGGCCGAGGAAGCGGGCGCCGATATGGATGCCTACAAGCAGTGCATGACCACCGCTGACGAAGAAAAGCAGCCGATCATTGAAGCTGGGCTGGCGGCCGGACAGGAAGCCGGCGTAACGGGCACGCCTAGCTTCATCTTTGTGGGCGCCGACGGTGTTTCCTACCCGTTGGTGGGCGCGCAGCCCTATGACCAGTTCGCGCTCTACATTGATTCCATGTTGGCAGGCGAGAAGCCGCCTGTGCCTGAGGAACAACAGCAGGCACAGGGCGACCAGCAAATCCCGTTCTGGGCAACGGCCGAGGGCTGGCTGCCGGACCCCGAACGCCCCGGCTTTAACATGGCGGGCGACGAATACCGCGGCAACACCGATGCCAAGGTTACCGTGATCGAGTTCTCCGATTTCCAGTGCCCGTTCTGCAAGCAGCACGTGGAAGAGACGCAGCCGGCGCTGGACAAGGAATTTGTCGATACCGGCAAGGTGATGTGGGTCTTCAAACACTTCCCACTCTCCATTCACCCGCAGGCGCCTGCAGGCGGCGCAGCCGCCGAATGTGCGGCCGACCAGGGCAAGTTCTGGGAGATGCATGAGGCGCTGTTTGCAAACCAGGACAAGTGGACGGTCTCCGATCCAAATCCTGCACTTGCGGACCTGGCCAAGGAAGTGGGCTTGGATGTAGAGAAGTTCACGACCTGTCTCACCGACGGCAAGGCTGCCGAACGCGTGACCAGCGACATGAGCGAGGGCGCACCTTTCGTGCAAGGCACACCTACTTTCATCGTGCTCTACAACGGTGAAGGCCAGATCATCCCCGGTGCACTGCCGCTCGACACCTTCAAGCAAGTGCTCCAGGAAGCCGTCGACAAGACGGAGACTCCGGCAAACAACTAACCCCGCACGTACAGCACAGCAATGTCCCGGGGAACCTCAGAGGTCCCCGGGACATTTTCTACCGCCCTATCTACTGGCCCATGTACTTGGCTACGTTTTGCAGCTGCTCTTCGTAGGTCTGCGCGAAAACGTGGCGCCCGCTGCCGTCGGGCAGGGCGACGAAATAGAGGTAGTTGTGCTTTTCGGGATTCAGCACGGCCTCGATGCTGCTTAAGCCAGGGGCTGCGATCGGTCCGGGTGGCAGGCCCGTGTTCAGATAGGTGTTGTAGGGGCTGTTCACGGTGGAGTACTCATCCAGCATAACCGGCGTCTTCCACCACTGCCCGGAAGCCGGCTGGTACCCCATCGCATACTGCACCGTGGGATCGGCATCAAGCTTGATGCCGCCGGCAAGACGGTTAAGGTATACGCCAGCAATCGTCGGCCGCTCTTCGCGGACGACCGCCTCACGCTCGACAATGCTGGCCAGGGTCAACACCTGGTGCAAAGACAGATCCGTCGTGCCCTTGGCGCGCGCCTCTTCATAAAGAGGGACGACACGCTCGGCAAAGGTGTCGAGCTGGCGCGTCAGCACATCTACGGCCGTGGCATTGGCCGCGGGGATCTTGTACGTGTCGGGAAAGAGATATCCCTCCAGGTTGGCACCCTGCGGACGGTCAAGCAAAAACGGAAACCGCTCAGGTTCGATGGCGGCCGAAGACGCGGCCAGGCTGCGATAGGCCTCGCCTTTCGTCGGGTCCGACAGTACGCCGGCCTTCGTCAGATAATCTGCCGTCTGCTCAAAACGCCAGCCTTCCAAGATCGTGACGCTGACCGATTCGCTTTCGGCATGTTGGATGGCCTCGACAACCTCGCGCAGCGACATCGAAGGGTCCAGCACATAGGTCCCAGCCTGGATCTTGGCATCCAGCGCGTTCAGGCGGACGTACGCCTCAAACAGCTCCGGATCAAGGATCAGCCCAAAGCGCTGCAGCTCTTTGCCGATAGTACGCGCAGCCATCCCAGGCTCGATTGTAAATCGCACCGGGCGGCTGTAGCTGCTGGCAGACTGGTCCAACTCTGCACCGTGTTGATTCAAATAGATGCGCATCCCCGGCTCGCCCAGCCGCGAACAGCCGGCCAGCACAAACAAAACCAACAGTGCGGCAGTCGCCACGGCGCTTCCGCCCATCTTGCTCCGGTGACCACGCAGCGACAACGATTCTTGTCGAATCGGAAACAAGAGTACCTCCCTTTGCTATGCATGCTCTACACGAGAGTCACTGCGACGCGTGAATCTCGGATCTTGTTGATACAATTTGCGCAGGCCGTCCACCAGGCTGGTGCGCGGCCGATACTTGAGCAGGTGCCGAGCTTTGGACAGATCGGCCACCAGGCTCCCAATACCGCCGGCCTTTTCCGAATTGTAGATAACGTCGGCCTTGGCGTGCACGGTGTCGCCGATCGTTTCGATCAGCTGGCCCATCGACGTCTCCTCGCCGCTGCCGACGTTGATTACCTGCTGGTTTACATTGGCAGCTGTTGCAGCGCTAACCAACGCATCCACAACATCGTCTATATACACAAAGTCGCGTGTCTGCTGGCCGTTGCCAAAGACCACGACGGAACCGCCCCCTAAGATCTGGTGCATAAACAGGGGAACGACCGGCGCGTGGGACGGCGGCAGCTGCTGGCGCGGCCCGTAGGCATTGAAGATACGCAGCGCCACCGTTTCGAACCCTTCCAAGCCGCCGATCGTGAACAGGTAACGCTCGGCCGCCAGCTTGCTCACAGCATAGGGAACGGCGGGGTGCGGAGCCAGGTCTTCCGAAACCGGCTTGGTTTTCTGATCGCCATAGACAGTGGCGCTGCTGGCGAAAATCACCCGCTTGATGCCGACATCACGGCAGGCTTCCAGCAGCGCCACGGTGCCGCCGACGTTGACATCGTTGTACTCGCGCGGATAGAGCACCGACGCCGGCACGCTCACCAAGGCGGCGAGGTGATAAACGGCGTCGACACCTTGCAGGAGCGACCACAGCTTGGGCACGTCGCGCACGTCGCCGCGGGTGAAACTGATGCCGCTAGTCAAAGTAGCAGGATCGCCACTGCTCAAGTTGTCCAGCACACGGACATAGTGCCCCTCGCTGTGGAGACGGTTTGCCAAGTGTGCGCCAATAAAGCCGGCGCCGCCTGTTACTAGGATGCGCATGAACTTTGCTCCAAACAAACAAAAAGCCCGACCGCCGCCGGCGACCAGGCACGGGAGATAGCATACGTGAGCGAGTATATCACCGCCAGGGGCGCTCTGCTACCGTCTCACATCTCCTGGATCCGACGAGCGCTTCGTCGAAGAGTCCGGCAGATCGCCGGGCCGCTTTGGTGCCGGCCGCGCGGTGAAGGCTCGAGTGCTCCGTATCGAGTGGCTTTACGATCGCATTGTAGCTGCGACATGCTTCCACCAGGTTCGCCGCCGAGAAATGCCCCATCGTCCAAAACTTGATGCGCGGCTCGCCATGGAACAGCATCTCCACCATCTCAGGCGTGCTGCAGCCGCTGCCCTCGAGCCGATCTACTTCCTGGGCGAGCTGGATCAAGGCGCCGATTTTGCCGTGCAGGTCAGGCAGTGGCGTTCTGCGAATCGAACCGCTGCCGGGAAACATCCGCTCCGGGCGCAGGCTGGCCATGGTCCGCAGGCTGCTGACGAGGGCAAACATATCAAACTCCGGCGCCCATGCCATATCGCGACCGCCGATAAAGGCGTCGCCGCTGAAGAGCCAGCGATAGCGCGGCTCATAGTAGGCAACATGATCCCGGCTGTGTCCCGGCGTCTCGATGGCGCGCAGTGCGAATTCGCCGCGTAGCGACGCGATCGTCTACGTCGTCGAGAGAACAGACGCCGGCACATGGTTCAGGGGTTCCCCAAATCAGGCGACGATAGGGCTGCATGCCGATTCGGCCGGGCTCCTCGATGAACGGCAGCGCCTGGCGCGGCGCATAGATGACGGCGGCAGGATACCGCTGGCGCAGGAGGTGCAGGCCGCCGATATGATCTTCATGGGCGTGGGTGATGGCAATCTGGTGCACAGGGGTATCCGCCAGCAGCCGCACCAACTGCGCGGCAGTGCAGGTCGGCCCAGTATCGATCAAGCAGACCGTCGAGCCAGTAGGCAGCAGTCCAATAGAGGGGACGGCCAAACAGCGAACGCGCCATACGAAACACGCGTACTGAGCCGTGCTGCTCTACGTCGATCATTGCCCATCTCCTTTGAGGCCGTGCTCCTCGAAACAGAACTCACTGGCGGCGCCCATGTGGCTATCCACCCACCAACTGGCGCCCTGTCGCCGCCATCCGCTCGATGCCGATCATAAATCGATCCATGATGGGCTGCGGAATTCTCGCCATGTGCCCAGAGAGATCGACGCAGATGTGCTCGGTGTAGCCTGCAGCCAGCAGCACCCCGCTGGCCGCATTCTCGATCAAGTAATCAAAGCGCACCTGGCGGCTGCGTAACTGAGTCACGGCGACAGTGATCCGTACCGTGTCGCCGAAGCGAGCAGGCGCCCGATACTCGACACAGGCGGCGGTGACGGCAAAATGATTGCCGCCCGCCGCCACCTCAGCATAGGGCACGCCTGCCACATCCATCCAGTGCACGCGTGCCGCCTCAAACCAGACCAGGTAATTGCTGTGATGCACGATTCCCATGCCATCCGTTTCGACGAAACGCACAGGGAGTTCCAGCGCTGCCTTGGCCTGGTTCAGATCTGCAGTAGCTTCCATGTTGCCTACAGATGAATCGGGTGGCCTTCCACGCCGTGGGCGGCCTCCATGATAACTTCGCTCAACGTCGGGTGCGCATGCACGGTGCGGGCGATTTCGGCCGGCGTGATCTCCATGAACTGCGCCAGGCTCAACTCCGGCAGCAGTTCGGTCACGTCCGTGCCGACCAGGTGTGCGCCGAGAATCTCGCCGTACTTGGCGTCGGCAATGATCTTGACAAAGCCGACCTTGGCGTTCAGCCCCTGGGCCTTGCCATTGGGCATAAAGGGGAACTTGCCGACCTTGATGTCGAGCCCCTTCTCCTTGGCCTGCGCTTCGGTGTACCCCAGGCTGGCCACCTGCGGCTCACAATAGGTGCAGCGCGGCATGAAAATGTAGCGATCGGCCGGGATCGGCAGCGTCTCGGCGCCGGCAATCGTTTCGGCGGCGACGATGCCCATGGCGCTGGCCACGTGCGCCAGCAGCAGCTTGCCCGTGCAGTCGCCGATGGCGTAGATGCCCGGCACGTTCGTGCGCATGCACTCGTCGATCTCGATATAGCCGCGCTTGTCGAGCTTGACCCCTGCCGCTTCGAGGTTTGCGCCGTCGGTGTTGGGCTGCACGCCGATCGCCATCAGCACCTTGTCCGCCGTTAGCGTCTCGACGGCGTCAGTCTTGAGGTTCTTGACCGTCACCGACACGCCGTTGTCGCCGACTTCCACCTTCTCCGTGCGCGTGCTGGTCAGCAGCTTGACGCCGCGCTTGGTGAAGACCTTGGCGACCTCGGCCGCTACCTCGGCGTCTTCCAGCGGCAGGATCTGGTCCAGCATCTCGATGACCGTAATTTCGGCCCCGTAGGTGCTGTAAAGATAGCTGAACTCCATGCCGATGGCGCCAGAGCCGACCACGATCATCTTCTTGGGCACCTCGTTGAGGACCAGGGCATCGCGATACTGGATCACATTCTTGCCGTCGATCGTCGTCCCCGGCAGGGAACGCGCCCGTGCGCCCACGGCGATCACGAAGTTGGCGCTGGTGACGGTCTGCTCCTTGGCATCGGGGACATACTCGGACGCCACTCACCTTCAGGGTGTGCGCGTCGACAAAGGTAGCATGCCCCTGGATGACGTCGATCTTGTTCTTCTTCATCAAGAAGCCGACGCCCTTGGTCTGGCGGCCGGCCACGTCGCGGCTGCGCTTGACGGCGGCGCCAAAATCGACACGCAGGTTGTCAAAGGTAAAGCCATAGTCGGCCGCTTCGTGCAGCGTGTTGAGGATGTCGGCATTGTGAATCAGTGCCTTGGTCGGGATGCAGCCCCAGTTGAGGCAGACGCCGCCGAGGCTCTCGCGCTCCACGATCGCCGTTTTCAGCCCCAACTGCGCCGCCCGGATTGCGCTCACATAGCCGCCCGGCCCACTGCCCACGATTACGACATCATATTGATAGCTCTGGTCAGCCATTGGTTTCTCCGATCAAAAGCTTGCAGTTGCCGATCGTAAACGATCGCCGACTGCCTTGGTTTGCCGTCAACGAATGCAGATTTACTGCCAATTCTCTAATCTCTGCTTGACTGCTGTCAAGAACGCATCTCCCTGTGCGCCGTCCAGTACACGATGGTCAAACGTGAAGCTCAGATAGCACATGGGCCGGATCACGATGCTGTCGTCGGCATTGGGCAGCAGCGAAGGGCTGGACGAACGCACCACCGGTCGCTTGACGATGGCACCCACGCCGAGGATGCCCGTTTGCGGCTGGTTGATGATGGGTGTGGCCAGCAAGCTGCCGCCCGTGCCATGATTTGTCAGCGTAAACGTGCCGCCCTGCACGTCGTCAGGACGTAAGGCATTGCTGCGGGTGCGCTCGACCAGCTCGTTGACCAGGCGGGCGAGACCCTGCAGGTTCTTCTCGTCGGCGTCGCGCAGCACCGGCACCAGCAGCCCATTCGACAGCGCCACGGCAATACCGATGTGGATGCGCCGGTTGACTGCGATGCCGGCGTCGGTAAAGCGGCTGTTGGCCTCGGGCACGGCGCGCAGGCCGGCCACGATGGCCGCCACAAAATAGGGCGTGTAGGTCGAGCGCAATGCCCTTGGCTCGCAAACGCGCGCTTATGGGCCTCACGATGGCGGATCACCGCCGTCATGTCCGCCTCAAAGATCGTCGTCACGTGCGGGCTGGTGCGCTTGCTCATCACCATGTGCTGGGCAATGGCACGGCGCATCGCCGTCAGGGGCGTGAGCACCTCGTCCGGGTTGAGTGGCGGCCGCCTGAACCTCAACACTCTCACTTGCGGCGGAGTAGATCGGCGTCGGCGCCTGCTTGTGCAGTGCGCAGTGCGCGGGCGTCGAATCCGTCAGCTGCCTGGCGCTGCGCCTTCCGCGTCACCGGCGGGCTGCTCCGTCTCCTGCTGCAGGTAGGCCGTGACATCTTTCTTGGTCACGCGACCGCCCAAGCCGGTGCCGGTAATCTGGGCCAGGTCGAGATTGTGTTCGGCAGCCATGCGTGCCACGACCGGGCTGACAAAGCTGCGCCCACCGGGGCGTTCATCATTGCCCATGCGTGCAGCAGGTGGCATCATGGACGCGCCACTGCGCTTGGCATCGGTCATGTCGGCGACAAGAACACCGTTCTGTGCATCAGCATCGTCAGCGCTGCGGCGGAGTTCAACGTTGCCGACCGCATCCGGTGCAGGCTGGGCCGCAGCATACTCGGCTTCGCTGCCGATCATGGCCAGCACGGCGCCGGCCTTGACGGTGGCACCTGCGGCAACCCGAATCTCCAGCAATATGCCGTCGGCCGGGGCCGGCACCTCGGTGTCGATCTTGTCGGTCGAAATTTCGAGCAGCGCCTCATTCTTTGCCACGCGGTCGCCGGCGCCTTTTAGCCAACGCGCCACCGTACCTTCGACAACGCTCTCGCCGAGCTGCGGCATTTTGACGATCGTGGACATAAGGACCCCTCGCCAGCAATTCCAGACCTACACGTCTGTCCCAGACAGATCTAGCAGACAGGCAGATGCGCTCTGCCAGCAGCGGCGCCGCCATATCGGCCGTCATGTACAGATAATTCTTGCCGGGCACCGTCGTGAAACCCGCATGCTCACCCTGCGGCGTGAGGGCAACGATATTCATGTACTGCCCTTCCGGCTGGCCAGCCCTTGCAGGTCACGCAGTGCCTCCAAGCCGGCCTCGCGCAGCGACATCCCCATCTTCATATACAGCACGACGCTGAGCGCCGTACCGGCCCGGATGGCCAGCTCGCCCATGCCCGTGCAGGCAGCGGCACCATACCGATTATCACAGTAGTTGCCCGGTCCGATCAATGGGCTGTCACCTATACGGCCGGGATATTTCCAGGCTATACCGCTGGTGCTGACGGCCGAAGCCAGGTCGCCGATGCTGATCCTGCACCAGGAAGTTGACCGTGCCCAGCGTGTCCACGCGCGCAGCCTTGTAGATCTTGTCCTGCAGGTTGACCGGGCGCGTCAGCAGCCCCGCCACCTCGCGCAGGTTCGTTTCGTCGCCGGGTGCCACGCCCCGTTCGTCAAAGCGCTCGCGCCAGCGGCGCAGTGCCTCGTCCGTGCGCTGGTCGGCCGGCTGCTCGCCTAGTTCGGCCGCCAGCCGGTCGGCGCCGTGGCCGGCGATCAGCACGTGCGGGGTCTCGTCCATCACACGCCGCGCCAGCGTGATCGCTCGGCCGTACCCGCGCAGCACGGCGACGGCTCCGCCGTTGCGCGTGCGTCCATCCATAATCGAAGCATCTAGCTCGACCTCGCCCAACACATTGGGCAGACCGCTGTAGCCAACGCTGTGCTCTTCCGGATCGTCTTCGACGACCCGGCAGGCGATCTCGACGGCATCCAGCGCGCGCCCGCCCGCGCGCAGCACTTCCATGGCGGCAAGGGCGCCGGCGCGCCCGTTCTCGCTAGCGACGATAATTGGAGAGCTTTTCATTCGACACCTGACTCGTGAATTGTAACGTAAGATGTGATTACTCGCCAAGATGGCCTGCACGGCGGGCACGAGAGGTTCCCAAGGCACATCAGGCAGCTTATTGACAGTAACAAAATCCTGCACCATAAACACGTTGTAGACACCATCCAACGCAAAGATTTCCTCCGCCGGCGCATGGCCGGCAGCCGCCTGGGCACTCGGGAAGCTGAGTGGGCGGGCAAACATCGGCCGGCCAAGCACGAATTTCATCGCGTTCGGATTAGGAGTCGGTTGGACCTGAATCGGCATGCGTCGTAGTATAGCAGCAGCCCTGCCAATTGCGAACTCTGTCATTGATTGCCCGGAGACAACTATGGCCATTGCCCACGATGCCCTACAAGACAAAAATCCTCGCCCAATACGCGGCTGAGCACGCGGCCTTGGGGGATGAAGGCACGCTGGCGCTGCTCGACAAGGGCCGCCGGTGGGATCTGGCGCCTGCGCTGGCGGCGGGTGGAATCGTCGTATTTCCGCACACGAGCGTGGCGGACTGCGGGTACCAGGTTGCGGCCGCCGTCCACGCTGCGCTTGACAGCGGCGCGGACCGCGTGCTGGTGATCAGCGTGCTGCATGCCTTCACGCCCGAAATGGAGGAGGCGCGTGTGGCGGTCGCCAACGGCGCCGAGCCACACAGCTTTCGCCATTGGGGAATCCAAGGCCCGGGCCTCACGCGTGGGGAGGAGTGGCGCAGCGATCATGCCCTGATGAGCTTCCGCCACTTCTGGGCCGCCGAGACCGAACGCCGCGGCATCAAGGGCCCGCAGGTGATCGAACGCTACCCGTACCTGGCAGGGGGCAAGCCGTGGGAACTCCCGGGTATCGACGAGCTGGCGGCACTCGCCGAGCAGGCCGTGATCGTTTCGACGGCCGACGTCTTCCACCACGGCATCGGCTACGGCACGCCGCCGGAGGAAGTCCCATTGGCCGGATGCCGAAGGGCTGGCCTATGCGCAGGCGTGTATCGAAGAGGGGATCGAACTGCTGGCGCTGGGCGACTACTGGGGCTACAACCAGCATTGTGTACGGGTCAAGAGCGATGCGCGCGACGCAGGACAAGTCATTCGCTGCTTGCGCGGGCCGATGAACGGCGCGATCCTGGACCTGGGCTACACCGACGCGACGGCACTCTACGACGCACCGCCGCCCACCTGGGTGGCAGGCGCGCTGGTCGAGTGGTCGCCCACGATGTAGCATTGAATTCTTTCAGTCCGCAAGCTCGCGTGTCCGTGGTTCCAACTGCCTTGGGCCCCTACTTACAGACAATTGCCCCCATTTCAGTACACTGGATCTGCGATATAAAAAGGCAGATTTAGATAAGGGAGCAAAGCATGTCCCAGACAAATGGCAGTTCGAGCAATGGGCTGCAGCAGGCGACGCTTGGCGGCGGCTGCTTCTGGTGCCTGGAAGCGGTGTACGTGGAGCTGCGCGGCGTAACCAAGGTTGTATCCGGCTACACCGGCGGCCACGTGGCCAACCCAGTCTTACCAGCGCGTGTGCAGTGGGAATACCGGGCACGCCGAGGTGGTGCAGGTCACATTTGATCCGGCAGTGGTCACCTACCGTGAGCTGCTGGAGATCTTCTTTACGATTCACGACCCGACCACCCTCAACCGCCAGGGCGCGGATGTCGGCACGCAGTATCGCTCGGCGATCTTCTATCACGACGAAGATCAGAAACGGGTGGCAGAGGAAGTGATCAAGGAGATCACGGCGGCCAAGATCTGGTCCAAGCCCATCGTGACCCAGGTGGCGCCGCTGGATGTGTTCTACGCGGCCGAGAACTACCACCAGGATTACTTCGCCAACAACCCCATGCAGCCCTACTGCCAGGTGGTCGTGGCGCCCAAGGTCGCCAAGTTCCGCAAGCAGTACTTCGAGAAGCTGCGCAAATAGCAGCAAGACAACGCCGAGTGCCTGTGTGGGCACTCGGCGTTTTTGTTGGTACGAGTACGTACGAGTTGTCCCGCGCAACGGCTACTTCCGCGTGAAGGTATATTCCTCTGCGCCCTGGCCGAAGATGATCTGCGGCTGGCCGGCGTCATCCTCTACCAAACGGTAGCTGAGTCCCTGCCCCGGCGCGCTGACCTGGATGTAGCCGCTGAACTGCGTATCCGGGTCATTATACGGGCGCAGGTCCGCCACGAACTCGCCAACATCCAGCAACAGCTTGCCTTCCTGCAATGACAGCTCGGCATCGCCCAGCACGGAGTTGGTGTACGCACCCAGGAAGGGCTGTACAGCCGCCTCGTCGATACTGTCGCCCATCTTGGCCTGCATTTCGCTTACCTGCTGGGCGATCTGCTGGACGATAAAGTCCAGTTCCTGCTCGACGCGTGGCTCCTGTTCGAAAACCAGTTCCAATAATTTGGCCGTGACGTTGCCGTTGAAGAGGTTACTGGCCCGTGCATTGGTCAGCACGATCACGCCTAAGTTGGCCTCGGGCAGGAAAGTGAACTCTGACGTAAAGCCCAGCGTGTTGCCGGCATGCGTGATGACAGGCTGCCCGTGATAACTGGTCACCATCCATCCCAACCCATAACCGGCGTTGGCGTTGATGGCGATCTGCGGCTCGCGCGTAACGTTCAGGTTCTCAGCCGACACAACCTGCTCACCATCCGGCGCCACACCATCTGATAGCTGGGTGATCATGTAGCGCGCCATGTCATTCAGTGTCGACCAGTGCGCGCCGGCCGGCCCAATCGTCTGCAATGAGCGTTCGAGGTCGAGCGACATGGGCACATAGGTCTGATCGAGCATCAGCGTGTGTGGAATGGCATAGTTGCCTTCCTCTTCGACCTGCTGGAACGAAAGCGTGGTCGAGATCATCCCGATCGGGTCGAGCACACGGCTCTGCAACGCCTTGGCATAGTCCCCGGCCAGGTCGCCGTTATTGCCTTCGGCCACCTGGCCCGCAATGTAGCCGGCCGTAGCAACCATCTGGTTGCTGTACTGGAAAGCCTCGCCAAACTTAGTGTAGAACTCAAAGTCGGCGAGTGCCGCCACCGTGTCCTCGGGAGTCAGAGCGTTGTAGTTGAAGAGCCATTCCATGTCTCGCCGCGGCACGCCTGTGCAGGCGCACACCAGGTTGCGCATTGTAATGGTTTTGGACAGCTCGGGATCCTTCACGCTGAAGGCGGGGTAGAGGTCGACGGCAGGCGTGTCCCACGTCATCAAGCCATCGTCTACCAGCGTGGCCATCATCATCGTCGTCAAGCTCTTGCCGGTCGAACCGATCATCATGCGTGTGTCCGGCGTTACGGCTGTGCCCGTGTCCGGATTGGCCACGCCAAAACCATTGGCGTATACCAACTGCCCATCCTGCACAATGCCGACGGCCGCGCCTGGTATGTGAAATACATCCATGTACTGCTCGATAAAGGCTTCCAGCGGCTCGGTAATGGCTGCCGTAATCGTCAACGGCTGCACACCGCTTAAGTCAATCTCTTGCTGCGCCAGCACTTTGAATCCCGAGCTGACGATACCCAGCTGTGCCTGGCGCTTCTGGACGCCTGCCATTTGCACATCATATAGGTCGATGTAGACGATACCGTCCTTGAGCCGCCCCTGCGCCTGCACGGCGCGATTGCGGTCCTTCGTCTGGTAGCTGATGCCTACCGTCTTTTCGATCCCGACAGCCGACGGCACATCCAATGTCTCGTCCACTTCGAGAGCAAACGCCGGGTCCACCCGCTTCCACGCATCCGCAACTGCCTGGCCAATATCCGTACCTTCTGCGGTCAGCAGATAGACTTTGATTGTGCCTTCCGGATCGCTGAGAAAAGCGTAGCCGTCCTGCTCGCTTACCGTCCAACTGGTGGGAACCGGCACGGAAAAGCGGCCCGCTGGGTCCGTATACGTGCTGGCCACGCCCGCCGTCTGCGGCCCTGCGCCATGCCGGCTCACTCGCCGCCGCGTTCTCGCTCGTTGCGCCCGCCGCCGGCTGAGGAGCCAGCGTAAACTTCCCCTCATAGCCGGACTGCGCCATCGTGCCGGCGATCGTCCCATCGCCTGCCAGTTCGCCATCAAACTTTGCCGTCTGCGGCTCTGCCAGCATCTCAAAATGCACAGTGGACCCATTCACCGCAATGTCGTGCAGCGGAATACCGCTTGCACCCTGTTGCGGTATATCGATTGTGCCGCTGTAACTGCCGTCCTGCTCCTGCAGCGTCACCACGATGTCCAGTTCTGCTCCGGCGATCGACAATTTGCCGCTGTAAACACCGGCTGCCGTCGCAGCCTGTGCTTCGGAAGCTTGAGCACCAGCTACAGAAGTCGCCTCAGCGGTGACCTCTCCAGCAGGCGCTTCCGTCGTTGAGGAAAGCGGTCGCACTGGCTGGCATCCTGCCGCCAATAATACGACCGCCACTAACAATATTCGTACCACACTCGAATTACGCAGCATATTTCAGCTCCTTTCATCCCTATACTACGTACTCGGCCCCCCAAAGGTTCTGCCGGATGCGCCCATTGTTATACTGACCGCATACGATCGGTGCGGACTGGCGCGCAAGTGCCGTTCCGCACAAAAAACGACACCGAGTTTCTGGCGAGCGTCGCTTGTCGCAAGTGACGGTCGCTTGAGAAACTCGGTGTCCAGCACACCCTCGTTGCGGACGCGCGGCGCAGTCGCGCTTCCTGACTCCTATACAGTCTCAGCCTTCTCTGCCACCACCAACCGCTCGGCGATAATCTCGACCACATCCTTCACCTTGACGTCCTTGCCGGCCTCCTTGGAGGCGTCGGTGAGCATCGTCAGGCAGAAGGGGCAGCCCACGGCGATCGTCTTGGCGCCGGTCGCGGCAGCTTCCTCGTAGCGAGTGATGTTGACCGCTGCCGTGCCGTGCTCCTCTTCCTTCCACATCTGCGCGCCGCCGGCGCCGCAGCAGAACGACTGCTTGCCATGGCGCGGCATCTCGGTGATGAAGGCGTTGGTGCTCAGCAGCGCCTGGCGCGGCTCGTCGACGATGCCGTTGTGGCGGCCCAGGTAGCAGGGGTCGTGGAAGGTGATCATGTCCACGTCGCCGGCCCGCTGCACGTTGATCTTCTTGGCCGCCGTCAGCTCGGCAAGCAGCTGCGTGTGGTGGATCACCTCGTAGTTGCCGCCGTACTGGCCGTACTCCTTGCCAAGTGTGTGGAGGCAGTGCGGGCAGGTGGCGACGATGCGCCGCTTCTTGTCGCCCATCACTTCGTTGAGCACCTCGATGTTGCCCTGCGCCAGCTCGAAGAAGAGAGCCTCGTTGCCCGAGCGGCGGGCAGAGTCGCCGGTGCAGCGCTCCATCTCGCCGAGGATGGCATAGCTCACGCCCGCAGCGTTGAGCACCTTGGCAAAGGCACGCGCCGTCTCCTGCGCCCGCGGGTCGTACGAGGGGGCACAGCCCACCCACCACAGCAGTTCGAAGTCGGGGTTGTCGTCCACCGTCGGCACCTCGATGTCGCCCACCCACTTCATGCGGTCGCGCGGGCTCAGGTTCCACGGATTGCCGTTGCGCTCCATGCCGCGGTACGCCTGCTTGAGTTCGCTGGGGAACTCGTTTTCCATCAGCATGCGGTGGCGGCGGATGTACATGATGTCAAACATCGGCTCGTTGCCGACCGGGCAGATGTTGACGCAGGCGCCGCAGGCCGTGCAGGCCCAGACCGCCGACTCGCTGATGGCAAAGTCGATCAGCGAGAACTCGGATTCGGCGCCGCCCGCCAGCTCGGACAGGTGTTCGTTGAGGTAGTAGCGCTTGTTGACCTCCAGCGCCGAGGGCGACAGCTCCTTGCCGGTCACATAGGCCGGGCAGGCATCCTGGCAGCGGTTGCACATGATACAGGCGTAGGCGTCCACCAGGTGCGTCCAGGGCAGCTTCTCGATCTTGTCGACGCCAAACTCCTGGATCGACTCGTCCTCGAAGTTGATCGGATCGAGCGTGCCCAGCGACGTGCGCTTCGGCTTGGTCAGGAAGTTGATGCCCGACATGATCAGGTGGAAGTGCTTGGTGTAGGGGAAGTAGGGGATAAAGGCCAGGATCAAGCCGATCGCGATCCAGAAGCACAGATGCTCGCCGACGACCTTGGCCGTCTCAGGCCAGCTGGCCCAAAGGCTGCCCAGGGCGCTGGAGAAAGGCTGCCAGGGGTCAAAGCCTTCCAGGGAAACCTTGAAGCTGCTGCCAAGCCAGCGGAAGCCGACGTGGAAGAGAATAAACAGCGCCACGATCAACGAGTCACGCCGGATGCCGCCGTTCTTCACCCGATCCAGCAGCTTGATGTTTTCGCGATAGGTGAGCGCCTTGTCATGAAAGACAAAGCGGCGGAAGATAAAGTAAATGATGCCGATCAGGACGCTGATCGTCGCCAGGTCGGCCAGGAAGCGGTAGAAGTCGCCGAGCAGGTTATTGCCCAGGAAGGTGATGGGGAACAGCGCCTTCCAGCACATCGCCAAAGTTGACCAGGAAGTAGAAGACGAAGCCGGCGGAGATCATAATGTGGAAGGTGCTGCTGAAGGGGCGCGTCTTCCAGATCGGCTTCGTCGTGAGCCAGGTGACGGCCGCGTGCCACAGCTTCCCCATCATCTGGCGGAAGGTCGGTTTCTCACCCGGCCCGCGCATCACGACTTCGTACACCTTGCGGAAGCCTACGTAGCCAAAGTAGAGCGATGCGCAGACGGCGGCGATAAATAGGACTTTTTCGAAGAGGGTAAGCATGGCAGACCTTTCTTAACTAGTGGCGCTGGGGAACGGCCAGGATTCCTATATAGAAACCATACAGCCGGCCCGTTTCAAACTGGTTGCCGGAAGGTTATGCAATTGCAAGGTATTTTACTCGGAAGTTGTGGAAATGGGTACTAACACCTGACACAGGAACGGTAGGTCATCCGTCACCTGAGCGGGACCGACGAACGTCACCGCGCCCGGACCCGCAGGCGTCCGCCGACGGTTCGTCGGAGCCTGCTCTCCGCCTCGTCTAGAGGGCAGCCACCGAAGCCCGCACCACGAGTTCCGCCGGCAGCAGATGATGCGGCGCAGCCGTGTCGCCCTCCAGCGTCTGCAGCAGCAGTTCGGCGGCCAGCTGGCCCTTTTTGCATGTGGGCTGCGCCACGGTCGTCAGCGGCGGCCTGGCCCAGGCCGACAACGGGATATCGTCAAAACCGGCAAACGACATGTCCGCAGGCAGGCTCAGAGCCCCGTTCCATCGCCGCGCGCATGGCCCCCACCGCAATGATATCGCTCATGGCGACGATCGCCGTCGACTTGCGCGCCCCCTTCATAATTCTGACCATGGCGTCGTAGCCGCCCTGCTCGGTTGCCGGTGCCTCCAGCAGCCGCACCTTGCGCCCATCAATGGTGGCGCCGAACTCCTCCAGCGCCGCCAGGTAGCCGTTGATCCGGTTGCGCAGCGTGCCCACATATTCGCGGTAATGGGCCTGTTTGCCCGAACGAATGGCGATGATGGCGATCTCACGATGGCCGGCTGCCAGCACGTGGCGCATGATGGCACGTGCGCCGCCTTCGTCGTCGACATTCACGGCCGGGCCCCTTCGATCGGGTCGCTGTCCACCGTGACGTACGGCACGCCCCGCTGGCGCAGCACCACCATCGTGGATTTGAACTCCTCCAGCCCCAGCGTCAGAAAGCCATCGACGGCCGCGTTGTCGATCGCACGGCGCATGCTGCCTTCGACCGGCGGCGCCAACATCAGCGACAGCCTGGCCCGGGTGCAGATCTCCCCTACGCCTTCCAGAAAAGCCGGCAGGAATGGATTGCGAAAGACCTCGGGCAGCGGCTGCGGCACCAGGACGCCGATTGCCCCCGTACGCCCCGTGCTCATGCTGCGTGCGACCGGGTTCGGCACAAACCCCAGTTCTTCCGCAATGGCGAGGATATTCTTGGCCGTGGCGTCCGACAGGCGGCTGGGATTGTTGAAGGCGAACGAGACGGCGGTCTTCGAGACGCCGGCCCGGCGCGCAATTTCGGAGATCGTTACCTTGGGCATGGGGGCGTGTCCATTGCTCTAGCCTTTGACCTGCTCGACAGGGACCAGCACATACGCGCTCTGCTCAGACACCACGTCAAAATGAATGCTGCTGCCAGACTGCCAGAACGACCGGCCTGACAGCAGATCGCGCCACGTGCGCTGCACACCAGGTACTGCCGTTTCACCGCACGGAATGGCAATATCGGCCAATGACTGCCGCGGGTTCGTCACGACGATCACGTTCCCTTCCTGTGCGCAGCGTCGAAATGCGTACAGGCCGTTGAAAACAAGCAGCGTCTCCACGCTTCCCCGCCGCAGGCAGGATAGCTCCGGCGCATTGAGGCCAACGTGCGGACGGTGGCATACATGTCCTGGTTCCACCCTGCTGGATCCCAGCACATCGGGCGCCGGCAGTCCGGGTCGTTCTCGCCCTCCATGCCGATCTCGTCGCCGTAGTACACCATCGGCGCACCCGGCAAGGTGAACTGCAAAACGGTCGCCAGCCGGGCGCGGCGCATGTTCCCGCCACAGTTCGTCAACAGGCGCGGCGTGTCATGGCTGCCAAGCAAGTTCAGGTTCAGGGCATCGGCGCGGCCGTGCAGGCTGCGCAGGCGCGCCGCAAAATAGGCGAAGTCCTCGGCGTCCATTGTATCACGGGCGCAGTAGTCGAGAATGCAGTCGCGCAGCGGGTAATTCATGATACCGTCGCATGTATCGCCGGCGAGCCAGTGCGCCGTATCACGCCAGGTCTCGCCGGCGATATAGGCCTGAGGCTTGACCGCTTTGACGGCCGTCCGGAACTCCTGCCAGAAGTCGAACGGCGCCTTCCAAGGCACATCGAGACGCCAGCCGTCGATGTCGCAGGTCTCGATCCAGTAGCGCGCCACGTGCAGCACGTGCTCCCGCACCTCGCGATTGAGCAGGTTCAGCTTGGGCAGGAATGCCGCGCCGCCACAGGTCTGGTACGACGGTGGGTTCTCCTGCACCGGGTACGACAGGTCCTGGAACCACCCACTGTACGGCGATGCGGCAGCCGTGGGCCACCACATCCTGAAAGGCCCAGAAGCAGTCGCCGCAGTGGTTGAACACCGCATCCAGCACGACGCGCAGCCCACGGCTGTGGCACGCGTCCACCAGTTTGCGCAGCAGAGCCGTCGAACCGAAGGCCGGGTCCACCGTCAGATAGTCGCAGGCGTCATACTTGTGATTGCTGCGCGCAGTGAATACCGGCGTCATGTAGAAGGCCGTGGCGCCGAGATCGACGACGTGGTCGAGGTGATCCAGGATGCCTTGGAGATCGCCGCCAAAGAAGTTCTCGCGGGTGGGCAGCGAATCCCAAGGGACGGTGCCTTGCGGGTCGTTGCTGGGGTCGCCGTTGGCAAAGCGCTCGGGGAAAATCTGGTAGAATACGGCATCTTGTACCCAGGATGGGCGGTCTTCGTCTGTCATCTGTCGACCTTTCTCGCTCAGCCTTTGACGCCGGAACTCGTCAACCCGGCCACAAACTGTTTCTGTGCCACAATAAACAGCAGAATCGGCAGAATGGTGGCCGTGACTGTGCCGGCCATCATATAGGTCCATTCGGTCAGATACTGGCCGGAGAATGCCTGCAAACCGACCTGGATGACGCGCAGCCTCTCGTCGTTGGCCACCAGCAGGGGCCACAAGAAGTCATTCCACACAAACAGGAAGGCAAACAGCGCCATCGTGACGACCGTCGCGCGGTTGAGTGGCACCACGATACGCCACAGGATGCCCCAGTGCCGGCAGCCGTCCAGCCGTGCGGCGTCGAAATAGTCGCGTGGCACCCCGATAAAGCTCTGCCGCAGCAGGAAGATCGCAAAGGCATCGACCATCCGCGGCGCGATCATCGCCTGGTAGGTGTTCAGCCAGTGCAGGTCGCGCACGATCAAGAAGGCCGGGATGATCGTGGCCTGGAATGGCACCATCATCGTGCCGATAAACAAGCAGGAAGAGCACATCACGGCCGGGAAAGCGCAAGCAGGCAAAGGCATAGGCGGCCATGCTTGCCAGCACCACGCGTGAGCGACCACGGCGACGGCGACCACCAGCGTGTTGAAGTAATAGCGCAGGAACGGCGCCGCCTGCCACGCCTTGGCATAGTTGCCAAACTCGAAATAGGCGGGGTACAGGTAGGGAGGCTCGCCGATCAGCCCGCGCGGCTTGAGCGACGTCGTGACCATCCACAGGTACGGCACCAAGATCACAAACGCCACCGGCACGAGCACGAGCAGCAACTTGAGATTTGACGACAGGTAACGCCGGCGCCGGCCCGCCATGGTCACTCCTGCCCTGCCCCTTCGCCGCCAAAGCCGGTGAGGCGCCACTGCAGCAGCGTCAAGGCCGCGATCACGACGAGCATGACCACCGCAATGGCAGAGCCATAGCCCATCTTGAAAAACGAAAACGCGTTCAAATACATGAAGAAGCCGATCACCTCGGTGGCGCCGGCCGGACCGCCGCGCGTCAGCACCATGATCTGGTCAAAGACCAGGAAGGAATCGACGATGCCGAGAATGACCAGCATGGCCGTCGTCGGCTTCACGAGGGGCACCGTCAGATACCGGAAGCGCTGCCAGGCGTTCGGCCCCATCCACCTCGGCCGCTTCGTACTGCTCCAATGCCAGCGACTGCAGGGCCGCCAGGTAGATGACGAGGTTGAAGCCGATGCGCCGCCAGATACCCAGCAGCATGATGGTCGGCAGCGCCCAGGTCTGATCCCCTAACCAGTTCGGCCCTGTAATACCGACGGCACGCAGCAGGACGTTGACGTAGCCGATGCCGGGGTTGAACAGCAGCATCCACACCATGGCCGCAGCGACGGTCGGGGTGATGGTCGGCAGGTAATAGAGGCTGCGCCAGAAGGACCTGGCGAGCCAGCCAGCGCTGGTTGAGCAGCACAGCCAGCACCAGCCCGCCAGCAATACTGATGACCGTCACCACCAAGGCGTACTCGAGCGTCACGAACAGCGAGTTCCAGAAGCGTGCGCTCCCCAGCAGTGCGCGAAAGTTGCCGGCGCCCACAAACGTCTGCACCGGCCCCATGTTGTCCCACTTGTACAGGCTCAGGCGAATCACGTCCGCGATCGGGTAGAACGCAAACACTCCCAGGATCACGCGCACTCGGCAGCAGGAAAAGCACCGCCGTCGGGATATCGCTATTCGTGAACGTGGCCCACCGCGAACGCTGCGGCTTCGGCGGCGAAGAGGAGACAGTCTGCATTACTTCGTCAACCGATCTGAACACTGCGCGACTGGCACGCACGAACCGTAGGCGCACAAGGTCCAGTGGGATGGTCCAAGCAACCGAGTTGCTGCGAGAAACTCGGTTTCTGCCCTCGCCGCCGACCTTGTGCCCCTCTCCGTCAACTCTGCTTACGGCTGCGCCAGGATATCGTTCACTGCCGTCTCGGCGGCTGCCAGTGCCTCTTCAGGCGTGGCCTGGCCCAGCAGCGCCTTCTGGATCTCGTGGCAAACGCGTTCGACACTTCGTTGTACTTGGGTGTTGCCGGCCGCGTGTGGGCGTATGCCATACCTTCGACAAACGGCTGCATGCGCGGTTCAGTCTCGTTCACCCACTTGAGTATAGTCGGCATTCTCCGCCACCGACTGGCGCACGGGCAGGAAGCCGGTCTTCTGTGTCCCACAGCAGCTGCACTTCGGGGCTCGTGATGTACTTGACGAACTCCCAGGCTGCGTCCTTGTTGGGCGAACCGGAGAAGACAAAGGCATGCTCGCCGCCGACGTTGGTGGCACTTTCGCCGCCCTCAGGCGCCGGGACCAGGGCGATGTCCCAGGCAAACGGCGCATCCTTGCGGTAGCCGAACAGCCACGAGCCGTCGAGCTGCATGCAGGCCTTCTGCTCGCCGAACAGCCCCCACGGTCCCGGCTGCGAACCCTTGCCCTTGAGCATATCCGACACGTAGGTCAGCGCCTTGAGCCCTTCGGGGGTATTGAAGGCCGCCTTGCGTGTTGTCTTCGTTGAGGAACTGGCCGCCTGCCGCCCACAGCCAGACCTGGAACTGCCAGGTGATGCCTTCGCCGACCGGCTGGGTGTAGTACTCAAAGCCGACGACGCCGTTGGCCGGGTCCTGGCACTTCTCCGCCATCGCCTGCATTTCCTCCCAGGTCTTCGGCGGCACTGCCGGATCCAGGCCGGCCTTCGCAAACAGGTCCTTGTTCCAGATGAGCTGCATGTTGTTGGTGCTCACCGGCAGCGCATAGCGTTTGCCGTCGATCACGTCGTACTGGGCCAGGCGTGGGTAGAAATCGTCGACGTTGACGTCTGCGTCGTTGGCGACGTAGTCGTCGAGCGCCTCGACGCCGCCCGTTGCCACCAGTTGCGGCAGGAAGATCAAGTCTACGGCCGCCACGTCGGGCACATTGCCGCCCGCGATCGAGGTCTGCAGCAGCGTCATCATGTCCGCATAGGGCTGGAATACGCTCTCCACCTGGATATCGGGATGCTCCTGGTTGAAATTGGCGACAATCTCATTCATGACTTCCATGTTGACATTGTCCCAGTTGTTCCAGAAAGTCAGCTTCACCGGCGCCTTCGCCGCAGCTGGGGCAGCCGTAGCGGCTGCTAGCGCTGGCCTCGCCACCCGCCGGCGCCGTAGTTGCAGCCGGCGCAACCGCCTGGCAGGCGCCAAGCAGCAGAGCAGCAGCAATCAAAAGTGCGAGAGTCAGAGAAGCAAACGACCGCAGTCTCATTGTTCGATACTCCTTCGATCTGGCAATATGAAAGTTTGCAAATGGCTGGATCGGCAACTAAACCGGTTTAGTTAACCGGTTTAATAATCGCGCCGTTTGCCCAGCCTGTCAAGCGACGCACACCAAATGTCCCCAGGACCTGGCAAGTCCCCGGGCTGCATCCCCTGCTGCCCTTACCCTCATGCGCCCACCATCATGTGGAGGTCACACCTCGTCCCAATACTCAGGCACCTGGAGACCAAACGCCGAACACAGTGCGATGGCATCCTGCCGGTGCTTCTCGGAACGGTCATACCCCAGGCGAACGGAGACTTGCACGTCCGCCGCGATGCAAGGGACCGCATGGCCAAGGATGAGGCCCGACACAAAACCGTCGCTGGGATAGACCAGGGGCGCTGCGGGCGGCGCGGGAAGCTGCACCTGCATACCGTTCCCCTGCGCATCAAACGTCACCGGGTGCAGATCGACGCGTCCATGCTCGGCGTGTTCCAGCACGACACGTCCAACCTCCTCCTCTGTGACGCCAAACCCGTCGCGCACCAACAGATCCACGGCACGCGCAAGATCGTCTAAGCCAAGAACAAGGTCGAGATCGTAATGCGGACGGCGGATCTGGCCAAGCAGTGCTTCCACTCCCCAGCCGCCGTCGAGCCACACCTGCACGCCGCCAGTCGCAAGCAGGTCAAGGATGTGCAGCACAGTTGTCGCATTCATAATTCGCAAAACTCCCCCTAAACAATGTGTATACGATATCCTGCCCTACATCGACACGCACCCGCGCAAGATGATATAACAGGGGTGCCATGATCCACACTCTGTTCCTCTTCTACGGCAGCCTCAACGACTTCTTGCTCATAGGGCAGCGCCACCAGGTTATCGAGCAGCCACTGGCCGAACACGCGGCCGTAAAACACCCCATCGAGTCGCTGGGCGTTCCCCATCCCGAAGTGGAAGCGATCTTGGTCAACAAGGAACCGGCGGACTTCGGCTACCAGCTGCAGGACGGCGATTTTGTCGAGGTGTATCCGCAAGATGTCCCCGAATTGCCGGCCGCCTACGTTTTGCTGAGGCCGCCCATCACACCCCCAGTCCGCTTCGTAGCCGACACCCATCTGGGCCGGCTGGCGGCCTATCTGCGCATGCTAGGCTTCGACACCCTCTACCGCAACGACTACGACGACCCCCAGCTTGCCGCCATTGCCGCGGACGAGGGGCGCGTGCTGCTGACGCGCGACCGCGGCCTGCTCAAGCACAAAAGCGTCGTCTACGGCTTCTGCCCACGCGAGGTCGACCCGCATCAGCAGATCGTTTCCGTGCTCAAGCGCTATCGGCTGGGCAGCCAGATTCAGCCCTGGCGGCGCTGCATCCACTGCAACGGCCTGCTCCAGGATGTCGAGAAGAATGCAGTCTTGGATCGGCTGGAGCCCAAGACAAAGCTGTACTACGACAAGCTTCCAACAGTGCGACACCTGCGGGCGGATCTACTGGCAGGGCTCGCACTTTGACCGGATGGCACTGTTTGTGGAAGAAGTACGGCGGCAGATAGACGCGTAGGGGCATGAGGTCCAGCGGTGGTAGAAACCGAGTTTCTGCGAGAAACTCGGTTTCTTGAGCCGTTCCACCGGACCTTGCGTCCCTTACTTGAGCGAGGCCATGTCAATCACGAAGCGGTACTTGACATCGCTGCGCACGACGCGCTCGTAGGCCTCGTTTACATCCTGCATCCGGACGACCTCGATGTCGGAGACGATGCCGTGCTCGCTGCAGAAGTTGAGCATCTCCTGCGTCTCTTGGGTGCTGCCGATCATCGAGCCCGCCAGCGTGCGCCGGCCGGTGATCAAGGCGCCGGCGCCGATGGGAATCTGATGCTCGGGCAGGCCGACAATCACCATGGCGCCGTCGGTCTTGAGCAGACGCATAAACTCGTTCCAATCCAGCTCGGCCGATACGGTGTTGAGAATGAGATCGAAATAGCCTTGCAGGTTCACAAAGGTGGCCGGGTCGGACGTGGCATAAAAGTGGTCGGCGCCCATACGCTGCGCATCTTCCTGCTTCTTGAGCGAGTGGCTGAGCACCGTCACCTCGGCACCCATCGCATGCGCCAGCTTGACACCCATGTGCCCCAGGCCGCCGAGGCCAACGATCGCCACCTTCTTGCCGGGGCCGGCGCCCCAGTGGCGCAGGGGCGAGTAGAGCGTGATGCCTGCACAGAGCAGCGGCGCGGAGGCATCGAGCGGCATGTTGTCCGGCAGGCAGAGCACGTAGTCCTCGTTGACGACGATCTTGTCGGAGTAGCCGCCCATCGTCGGGGTGCCGTCGTGCTCGCGGCTGTTGTAGGTCTGGACGAGCCGCGTGCAGTACTGCTCCAGGCCATGGGTGCACTCCACGCAAGTGCGGCAGGAGTCGACAAAGACGCCCACGCCGACCCGGTCACCGGGGGCGAACTTGGTCACCTTGCTGCCGACACGGGCGACGACGCCCGTGATCTCGTGGCCGGGCACCATCGGGAAGATGGCGCCACCCCACTCGTCGCGCGCCTGGTGAATATCCGAGTGGCAGATGCCGCAGTATTGAATGTCGACCAGAACGTCATGCTCCTTCAGCTCGCGGCGTTCAAAGTCATAGGGCGCCAGCGGCACTTTGGCAGCCGCCGCAGCGTAACCTTTGGTCGGTAACATCACGTACTTCCTTTGGTGATCAAATCAGGATGGATAAATCGATTTGATCACTATACTACCGCAACCCAGCCGTCGCGACGAATGTGCCGGGGACGTTCTCGATTACGACAATTAGGTGAGGCTTCCGGGAAGAGGGTGCCGACCGACGGTCGGACTCTTCCCGGAAGCCTCACCCCGCGACGACTATCCGCCTCGACCCTGGCACGGCGCAAGATCATACCGCCTGCCCCGCTTCCACTGCGCCGAGCCAGGGACGTTTTACTCCATGCCTCAAATCCTTGTCTCCCCCCTCCATATCAGCTACCATGTCCCCAGCAGTGTGTGCCCCAGCCAGATGAAAGGAACCAACCTTGCTGCCTCCGGATGACGATCGCTTTACACAGCCCGATCCAGCCTACCCACTGGCCGCTTGGTTCCTCGGCCCACGCGCCGAGAACGCCGCCGTCTGGCGGGAGCTGCTGGACTACATCTTTCAGGATTATGTCCACTGGCGGCGCAACTACTTCCCCTCTGACCCGGTCGTGGTCAACCGCGTCCAGCGGCGGTCGGACAGCCACGAGGCGTGGGTGGATACCTTGACAGCCTCGCTGGACGCGACGCTTAACAAGCTCAAGCAGCACTTTCCGTTCCACTCGCCGCGCTATATCGCCCACATGCTCTCCGAGCAGACGCTGCCTTCGGTGCTCGGCTACTTTGCCGGCATGCTCTTCAACCCCAACAACGTCACGGCCGAGGCGGCGCCCATTACTGTGGAGCTGGAGCTGGAAGTCGGGCGCATGGTCGCCGCCATGCTTGGCTTCAATCCCAAGCGCGCATGGGCCCATATCACCTCGGGCGGCACCGTTGCCAACCTAGAGGCGCTGTGGGTAGCACGCACTGTCCAATTTGTCCCCTTAATGGTGCAGGAGTTCTGCGCCAGGCGCGAAGTGCCGTTCCTTGTCCAGTGCGCCAACGGCACGATGGCACCCATCCAGGAGCTGGCCACGGCTGAGCTGGTCGCCCTGCGCCCCAATGAAGCCATCCTGATGTGGCGCAAGCTGGCACGCTTTATGACGGAACAGCAGCGGCTGCCCGTCCAACAGGTGCTCAGCCAGATCAACGACCACGTCGCGGCCAGCGACTACAATATCAGCCAGCGCGGGCTGCCGGCGGTGCTCAATCGCGTTGGCCTGCAGCCTGTCATCTTTGTCTCGGCCGCGGCGCACTACTCGATTGTCAAGACGGCCAACATCCTTGGCTATGGCGAGGCAGCGGTGCGCAGCGTGCCGGTGACGTCGCGTTTCCAGCTAAACATGGCCGAGCTGCGCCGCATGCTGCACGAGCTGCGGGAGGACGAATATGTTGCGGCCGTCGTCGGCATCGTCGGCACCACGGAAGAGGGTGCCGTCGACCCGATCCACGAGATCCACTTCCTGCGCGAGGAACGGGAGCGGGAGCTCAACAGGTCGTTCTGGTTTCACGTCGACGCCGCGTGGGGCGGCTACATCCGCAGCCTCTTCTGCGGGCTCGACCTCGAACAGCTGCCCCACGGCAGCCCGCTGGAGGCGATCTGCGACCAGTACATCCACGCCCTGCGCATGGAAGAGCGAGTCACCCTGGAAGCGGGGACCCGGCACAAGGTCCAGAAAAGCGGCGACGTGCGCTGGGCCGACCGTGACATTTACGCCGCCTTCCTGGCCATGGCCGACGCCGACTCCACGACGGTGGATCCCCACAAGATGGGCTTTGTCCCCTATCCCGCCGGCATCGTGGCCTTTCGCAATGACCTGGTGACCGAACACATTGTCGAGCGCGCCCAGTACATTTCCGACGAGGCTGGGGGCATCAAGGCAGGTGGCATAACGACCGGCGACCAACCGCTAAATATCGCCGCCGTCGGCCCCTATATCGTGGAGGGGTCCAAGCCGGGTGCGGCGGCGCTGTCCTGTTGGCTGGCACATGAGACGATCCCGCTCAACGTGCACGGCCACGGCCAGATCGTCCGGACGACGCTGCTCAGCGCCAAGAAGCTGTTTAAGCACCTGGCGAACCACCGCCACCACTTTGAGGAGATCCATGCCGAGGTGATCGGCGACGAGCGCTGCCTTCTGCCGTTCACCTTCGTGCCGCTCTTTGAGCCCGACACCAACATCGTCTGCTTTATCGCGCGACCTATGCGCTGGGAAGAAGGCAAGCTGGCCCCCGCCGGCTGGCGGCTGCCCTGGCTCAACCTGCTCAACGAGCTGATCTACGGCGCTACCAGCATCGCCCCGCTGGACGGCCGCCGCCCACCGCCTGCAGTTCAGCCCTTCTTCGTCTCACGCACCCGCTTTGAGCAGCGCCAGTACGACGCCGGCGCCATCGCCCCGCTGCTGGAGCGTGTCGGCATCGACATCGCCGAGTATCGCCGGCACGGCCTGTTTGTGCTGCGCTCGACCGTCATGAATCCCTGGTATGGTGAGGCTGAAGCAGTTGGCGTGGACTACCTGCGCCAGTTTGTCCATCACCTCCACGGCGCAGCCGTCTCGGCCATGCTGCAGGTAGAACAGGCCCGGAGCAAGATGCTGCGCAAGCAGGATACCGAGCTGCCGTGAGGGGGAAGAAAATGTCCCCGGGACCGTGCGAGGTCCCGGGGACATAGGCGACGCCACGCTCGGACCGCAGACGTCCCCGTCTGCCTCTTCCGCGGCGACCTTGTACCCGTACCAATCGTGCACTAAATAATCTTTAACTCCGGCTCCTGCCGGACGACCATGACGCTGATCTTGGCTGCCACGACCCGTGAGAAATTGCGGAAGGCGATGGCGGTCTCGCTCTGCGGGTCGCTCACGACGATCGGGTCGCCGCTGTCGCCACCGGCGCGCACGCGGCCGTCGAGCGGGATACGCGCCAGGAAGTCCACGTGCAGGTCGCGTGCCGCCTGCTCGCCGCCGCCCTGGCCGAAGATCTCGCCGGACATGTTCTCGACGACGCCCAGGATCGGCACCTCCAGCCGCTTGAAGGCCGTCGCGCCGCGCATGGCGTCGGCCACCGCCACCTTCTGCGGCCCGGTCACGATGATGCCGCCGGTCAGCGGCACGCTCTGCGCCAGGCTCAGCTGGGCATCGCCCGTGCCGGGCGGCAGGTCGACAATCAAGTAGTCCAGCGGGCCCCAGTGCACGTCGGTGAAGAGCTGCTGGATCGCCTTGTGCAGCATCGGCCCGCGCCAGACCACGGCCTCGCCCTCGGGCATCAGGAAGCCCATGCTGATCACCTCGACGCCATAGCGTTCCAAGGGCACCATCTTGTCGTCGCGAATCGCCGGCCGGCCCGACAGGCCAAACATGATGGGGATGTTCGGGCCGTAGATGTCGGCATCAAGCACGCCCACCCGCGCGCCGTCCAGCGCGAGGCTCACGGCCAGGTTGGTGGCGATCGTGCTCTTGCCCACGCCGCCCTTGCCCGAGGCCACGGCGACGATGTTCTTCACGGGGATGTTGAGCTTGCCGATGATGCGGTGGTCGGCACGCACATCGGCCGTAAAGCGGACGGCGACGTTCTTGACGCCCGGAACGACCTTGACGGCGTTGATGGCGTCCTGCTCCATCTTGGCGCGCAGCGGGCAGGCCGGCGTGGTCAGCACGATGGTAAAGCCCACATCGCCGCCGCTCACCGTGAGATCCCGGATCATGTTGAGCGAGACCAGGTCCTTATGCAGTTCCGGCTCCTGCACTGTCGCCAAGGCCTGCATGACGGCATCGGCAGTTGGGGAGCCGTTATTGAAAAATCCAGCCATTTGTAGAAATCCTTTGAGAAGTTATGCGTATACAGTCTTTAATACTGATCGTACCCCATCCTGAGGTGCGTTCAGCAAGGAGCTATCCAGAATCGTGCCGGCGGCAGCGATTCAAGTATAACGACATTGAGTATAGGGGGAAAATGCGCATTCGGACCGCAGGCGTCCTCGCCTGCCTCTTCCCGGCAAGCGAGGAATGCAGGCGAGGACGCCTGCGGTCCAAGGGTGCGGACCTGGCGCCTACCCAGCAGCGTGCTCGCGCCAGTAGTGGTTTGTCTTGGCCAAGGCGGTAATCACATTGCGAATTTCATGCTCCAGGCGGAAATCCGGCCCTGCCGGCAGGTAGAGGACCGCGCCATCACGGCGCACGCAGATGTTTTCGGCCACGACGGCGCGCAGCAGCCAGACGGCCATACTCTCGTCGGCGCAGGCGACGCCGATCCAGCCGGGCGCATCATCGTGCACGACGGGCAAGCCGGTGACAAGCTCAATCCCGCGCGCCAGCTCATCTACCACGGCGGCATATTCGGCCGGCCGGCTGCGCACGTCCGCCGGGTCGGCCGGTTCGAGCAGGCCGGCACGGTGCGGCGGCCCGCCGGCCAGGGCCAGGTCGCAAAAATCGGTCCACATGACGTCCCAGGCCACGCGGCCCTCGGCATCGTACTGCAGCGAGGCCGCCGCCATCGGCGCGGCCGTGGGCGCCGCACCTTGGTAGCGCGGCGGCAGCACCCCGGAGAGCTTGCGCTCAAACTGGTGGCTGTGGAGCGCGGCGTGGCTCAACATTTCGGCCGGGCCGTCGTACTCGATGCGCCCGTCCCACAGCCGCTTGCGCCGCGGGGCGGTGCGCGCCAGCTGCGGCGTGAGCCAGGCGATCACGGCGTCAAGGCCGGTGCCGTCCTTGAGGTTGCAGAAGACAAACGGCAGCTCGCCGCGCATCTTCTTGGCGTCGCGCGCCATCACCTCCAGCGAGGCACCGACGAGCGGCGCCAGGTCGATCTTGTTGATGACCAGCAGGTCCGAACGCGAGTTGCCGGGACCGCCCTTGCGCGGGATCTTGTCGCCCGCCGACACGTCGATCACATAGATCCAGACGTCCACCAGTTCGGGGCTGAACGCCGCCGCCAGGTTGTCCCCGCCGCTTTCGACCAGCACCAGGTGCAGCTGCGGGAAGGTAGTCTCCAGCGCGCAGACCGCCTCAAGGTTCATCGAGGCGTCGTCGCGAATGGCCGAGTGTGGGCAGCCGCCGGTCTCGACCCCACGCACGCGCGCCTGCGGCAGCACGCCGCGTCGGCGCAGAAACTCGGCATCTTCCTGGGTGAAGATGTCGTTGGTCACCACGGCCACTTCGTAGCCCCCGGCCGTCAGCTCACGGCTCAGGCACTCGACAATGGTGGTCTTGCCGCTGCCGACAGGCCCGGCCACGCCCACGCGCAGCGGGGGGGCGATGGCAGCTGCGGCCGGGGCTGAAGTCATCATACTGGTTTCCATAGCGGTTAATCTTCCGGCTGTTCTGTGATGTACACCAATTACACCGCAAGGTACTCGCGTGCGGCGGCGCTGTCAAAGTCAGATGTCGCGCCGTGCATCACGATGGCACCCGTCTGCATGACATAGAAATAGTTGCCCACGTTCAAGGCAAAGTCGAGATACTGCTCGACCAGCAGGATCGAGGTGCGGCCCTGCTCGCGCAGGCTGCTGGATCAGGTCCTCGATCTGCGCCATGATCGACGGCTGGATGCCCTCGGTCGGCTCGTCGAGCAGCAGGAGCTGCGGGCGGCGCACGAGCACGCGGGCGAAGGCGAGCTGCTGCTGCTGGCCGCCGCTCAAGGTGCCGGCCAGGCGTGTGCGCATCTGCTTGAGGACCGGGAAAAGGTCATATGCTTCCTCCAGCGCCGCGCCGTCAACCTTGCGCTTAGGAGCAGCCTCAAACCCGATGAGCAGATTCTCGTAGACCGTGAGGTGAGGGAAGATGCCCCGTCCCTGCGGCACGTACCCGACACCCGCCCGCGCCCGCCGGCTGGGCGACCAGTGCGTCACGTCGGAGCCGCCCAGCAGCACGCGCCCCGTGCGCGGCCGCAGCAGCCCCATGATGCTCTTGATCAGCGTCGTCTTGCCGACGCCGTTGCGGCCCAGCAGGCAGACCACCTTGCCGGGCGGCACTTCCAGCGTGACGTCGTGGAGCACGCTGCTCTCGCCGTATTGGACGTTCAGGTTGTCAATTTGGAGCATTGTCGTCTGTCTCCCTCTCTAGGCGCCGGGCACGTGGCTGTGGCCGCGACCGAGATAAACTTCGACCACGCGTGGGTCGCTCTGCACCTGCAGCACGGGGCCTTGGCACAGCAGCTTGCCCATGTGCAGCACGCTGACGGTGGAGGCGAAATTGCGCAGGAATTCCATGTCGTGCTCGACGACCAGCACGGAGCAGCGCTTGGTGATCTCGACCAGGAGTTCGCCGGTGCGCATGCGCTCGGGGCGCGTCATGCCGGCGACGGGCTCGTCCAGCAGCAGCAGCTTTGGCTCCTGCACGAGCAGCATGCCGATCTCCAGCCACTGCTTCTCGCCGTGCGCCAGCGTGCCGGCCGGCGTTGCGCGGCGGCCGCCCAGGCCGATCAGGGCGAGCACCGGCTCGATGCGGTCGCGCAGCCGGGCCGCGTCCTTGCGCAGCAGCCGCCCCAGGCCGTCGGCATAGCCGGCGCTCACCTCCAGGTTTTCGTACACGGTGAGGCTGGGGAAGGTCGACGGCGTCTGGAACTTGCGGGCGATGCCCCGGCGGACCAGGACGTGTTCGGGCATGCGCAGCACGTTGAAGGCGCCGTCAAACCAGGCCGCGCCCTCGTCCGGGTGGGTCTTGCCGGTGATGACGTCGAGCAGCGTCGTCTTGCCGGCGCCGTTGGGGCCGATCACAAAGCGCAGCTCGCCGCGCTGCATAAAGAAGTCGAGGCCGTCGAGCGCCCTGAAGCCGTCAAAGCTGACGGCCAGCTCGCGCACGTCCAGGATCGAGTCTACGATGGGAACATATTGTGCGGCAGGCGCCATCAGGAACCCCCTTCTACGGAAGCGGCAACACCGGCACCAGACCCAGAACTCGCCACGCTTGCTTGAGGCTTGGCGGCACGCGCGGCACGCCGGGCGCTGTGGCGGTGCCAGGCGTCGGCGATGGAGCCGACGACGCCCTTGGGGAAGAAGAGGACGCAGGCGATAAAGAGAAAGCCGAGGAAGAAGACCCAGAGGTCGGGGAACGTCTCGCTGAAGTAGCTGCGGCCATAGCTCACCAGCAGCGTGCCGACGATCGCCCCGAGCAGCGTGCCCCGGCCGCCGAGCGCCACCAAGATGACAAACTCGATCGACGGCACGACGCCCATCATGGAGGGCGAGATGATGCCGACCTGCGGCCCGTACAGCATCCCGCCCAATGCGGCGACGGCGGCGGAGAGCACGAAGACGGTGACCTTGATGCTCACGGGGTTATAGCCGAGGAAGCGCACGCGGCTCTCGTCGTCGCGGGTCGCCACGAGCACCCGGCCAAAGCGCGTGCCCACCAGCCAGCGGCTCGCCACAAAGACGAGGATCAGCGCGACGACGGTCGCCAGGTAGAAGCCCTGCTGCATCGGCTTGCTCTGCACGGCCAGGCCAAAGAGCTTCGCCCCGCCAAAGTTGGTGATGCCGTTGGTGCCGCCGGTGTACGCCTGCTGGCCGACAAACCAGATGCTGATCAGCAGCGTCAGCGCCTGGGTGATGATCGAGAAGTAGACGCCCTGCACACGGCTGCGAAAGACAAAGAAGCCGAGGATGCCGGCCAGCAGCGCCGGGATCGCCAGCGCCGCAGCCACGGCGAAGACGGGCGAGGAGAAGGGCGCCCAGAACCAGGGCAGCTCGGTCAGCCCGCTCCAGAACATGAAATCAGGCAGCTTGCCGCCGCCGGCCTGCAGCTTGAGAAACATGGCAAAGCCGTAGGCGCCGAGCCCGAAGAAGAGGCCCTGGCCCAGGCTCAACATGCCGCCGTAGCCCCAGATCAGGTCGAGGCCGAGCGCCACGATCGCCAGCGCGAGAAAACGCCCCAACTGGTTGAGGCGAAAATCCGACAAGATCAGCGGCATCAGCAGGAGGATCAGCAGGCACAGCAGGGGCACAGCCCAGCGTGACAGCCAAGAGGATCCGAACGTTTGCTTCACGGCTCTTTCCTCCTATCGTGTCTGCAGGCTGGCAAGACCGCGCGGGCGCCACTGCAAGAAGGCGATAATCAACAGCAGGACCAGCACCTGCGCCACGGTCGTGGAGGTCGAAATCTCCAGGAAGGTGTTGCCCATGCCGACCGCCAGCGACGCCAGGATCGTCCCCAGCAGGCTGCCGACGCCGCCCAGCACGACGACCATGAAGGCGTTGACGATGTAGAAGGTGCCGAGGGAGGGACCGATGGGGCCGATCAAGCGTCAGCGCACAGCCGGCGATGCCGGCCAGCCCGGCGCCGATGGCAAAGGTCATGGCGTCCACGTGGCGGGCGGGCACACCCAGGCTCGACGCCACGTCGCGGTTCTGCATGACGGCCCGCAGCCGCCGCCCGCCGCTGCTGCGGTAGAGATAGAGGTAGAGCAGCGCCACGGCCACGACGACCAGGCCGATGATAAAGACGCGCTTATAGGGCAGGATGATGCCGTCGCCGATTTCAAAGCCGCCGGTCAGCCAGGCGGGGCTGACCACGTTGACGTTGGGGGCGCCGAAGATGGTGCGCGCCGCCTGCTGCAGCACGAGGGCCACGCCGTAGGTCGCCAGCAGCGTGTCGAGCGGCCGCCCATAGAGGTGGCGGATCACCGTCACCTCCAGAAGAATGCCCAGGGCCGCGGCGATGAGAAAGGAGATCGGCAGCGCCAGCACAAACCAGACGCCCAGCTCGACGCCGCCCAGGTAGGGCGCCAGGATCTGCTGGCAGAGGTAGGTGGCGTAGGCGCCGATCATGATGAACTCGCCGTGGGCCATGTTGATGACGTTCATCAAGCCAAACGAAAGCGCCAGCCCCAAGGAGACCAGCAGCAGGATCGAACCGAGACTCAATCCGTTAAAGACCTGCAGTACCAGCAGTTCCATGTGTCTATCTTCCCTTCCACTACATAGATGTGGCCGGTCGCGCACCGCTCGCGACCGGCCCATCCTAGCAACAGGAGATCTGGACTATTGACCGGCCTGTTCGGCCAGGCCCGCAGCCCACGGGATACTCTTCAGGAAGGGGTCGGGCTTGACCGCCTCGGGGCTCGTGTAGACGGCGTCGATCAGGCCTTCGGGATTGATCTTGCCGATGCGCACAGTCTTGTAGGTGTGCTGGTTCTCGGCCTCCACCGTGACCGTGCCTTCAGGCGCCGCGAAGGTGATCTCGCCGGTCTTGGCGGCCTCGCGCACCTTGTCGACCTCGGTGCTGCCCGCCTTCTCGACCATGTCCTTCCACAGGTAGACGCCGAAGTAGCCGGCTTCCGTCGGGTCGCTCGTCACCCGGTCGTCGCCGTACTTCGCCTTGTAGGCGGCGACGAACGCCTTGTTCTCGGGGGTGTCGACGGTCTGGTAGTAGTTCCAGGCCGTGTAGTGGCCGGCGATGTTCTCCGGACCGATGCCGCGGACTTCCTCTTCGGCGACGCTCACCGACATCACCGGCAGCGTCTCGGCGGTGAAGCCGGCGTCCTTGAACTGCTTGAAGAACGCCACGTTGCTGTCGCCGTTGAGCGTGTTGAAGATCGCGTCCGGCTTGGCTTCCTGGATCTTGCTGATGATCGTGCTGAACTCGGTGCCGCCCAGCGGCACGTACTCCTCGCCGGCCAGGGTCACGCCCAGGTCTTCGAGCTGCGTCTTGATGATCTGGTTGGCGGTGCGGGGGAAGACGTAGTCGGAACCGAGCAGGTAGATGCTCTTGGTGCCCAGGTCCTTGACCAGGTAGTCGACGCCCGGGATGATCTGCTGGTTGGTTCGGCGCCGGTGTAGAAGATGTTGGGCGAAGATTCGAGGCCTTCGTACTGCACCGGGTAGAAGAGCAGGCCGTTCAGTTCCTCGAACACGGGCAGCATGGCCTTGCGGCTGGCGCTGGTCCAGCCGCCGAAGACGACGGCCACCTTGTCCTGCTCGATCAGCTTGCGCGCCTTCTCGGCGAAGGTCGGCCAGTCGCTGGCGCCGTCCTCGACGATCGGCTCGATCTGCTTGCCGATGACGCCGCCGGCGGCGTTGATCTCCTCGATGGCCAGCAGCTCGGCGTCCTTCACCGAGACCTCGCTGATCGCCATCGTGCCGCTCAGCGAATGCAAAATCCCCACCTTAATCGTATCACCCTCGGCAGCCGCCGCGGTCGCCTCACTCGTGGCATCGCCGGCCGGCGGCGCGGGCGCTGGTGCGGGCGCTGCGCAGGCGGCCAGTGCCAAGGACAGCACCAGCATCAGCACCACCAATCGTCCAGCCCAATGCCTCTCTCCCCCTAAGGCACTGCGTAACCGTTGTGTCATTGACAGGTTCTCCCGTATCTCTCTGTTCGGTTGGTTTGCGTGTCGAACGTACGTACCCTGGCCAGGTGCGGCTTAGTGTAGCAAAGACATTTTGGGGGAGATAGGATCAGAAATGACAAAAGAAAACGTTTTCATTTATGCAGACTGCACAGTTTTTGGCACATAGTTGCCAGTACTGACAAGAATTCAATGGAAATACGTATTAGATATAATATTTTACTGAGATAAACGCACAAGAGAAGAGTACAGGTTGGCAGCGCGAACCATAGGGGGCACAAGGCCCGGCGGGGCCAGAAACCGAGTTTCTGCGAGAAACTCGGTTTCTTAAGCCGTACCGCCGGACCTTGCCTTCTACCCCGCCTGTGCCGCCAGCAGCTAGAACAAGAAATAGCGCTGGGCCATGGGCAGGACGGCGGCGGGCTCGCAGGTGGCGAGCACGCCGTCGACGCGGACTTCGTAGGTCTCTGGGTCCACCTCGATGGTGGGCGTGGCATCGTTGTGCACCATCTGCGCCTTGCCAATCGTCCGGCAGTTGCGCACGGCCTCGACCTGCTTGGTCAAGCCCAGCTGCTGCGGGATGCCGTTGTCCAGCGCAGCCTGCGACATGAAGGTGATGCCGCTGGGGCCGATGGCGCGGCCAAAGCTGCCAAACATCGGCCGGTACAGCACGGGCTGCGGCGTGGGAATCGAGGCATTGGCGTCGCCCATGGCCGCCCAGGCGATCAAGCCGCCCTTGATGACCAGCTCGGGCTTGACCCCAAACAGCGCGGGCTTCCACAGCACGAGGTCGGCCAGCTTGCCGGGCTCGATCGAGCCGATCTGGTGCGCCATGCCGTGGGCGACGGCCGGGTTGATCGTGTACTTGGCCACGTAGCGCTTGGCACGCGCGTTGTCGTTGCGTCGCGCTGTCGCCCGGCAGCGGGCCGCGCTGCACCTTCATCTTGTGCGCCGTCTGCCAGCAGCGCGTCACTACCTCGCCGATACGCCCCATGGCCTGCGAATCGCTCGAGATCATGCTGATGATCCCCAGGTCGTGCAGGATGTCCTCGGCCGCGATCGTTTCGGCGCGGATGCGGCTCTCGGCAAAGGCCACGTCCTCGGGCACCTGCGGGTTCAGATGATGGCAGACCATCAGCATGTCCAGGTGCTCGGCGATCGTGTTGACGGTGAACGGCCGCGTCGGATTGGTGGACGACGGCAGAATGTGGGGATAGCCGGCGATCTTGATGATGTCGGGCGCATGGCCGCCGCCGGCGCCCTCGGTGTGATAGGTGTGGATCGTGCGGCCCGCGATGGCGGCGATGGTGTCCTCGACAAAGCCGGCCTCGTTGAGGGTGTCGGTGTGGATCGCCACCTGCACGTCATACTGGTCGGCCACGGCCAGGCAGGCGTCGATGGCGGCGGGCGTCGTCCCCCAGTCCTCGTGCAGCTTGAGCCCGCAGGCGCCGGCCGCCAGCTGCTCGACCAGCGGCGCAGCGAGTGGCAGCGTTGCCCTTGCCCAGGAAGCCAAAGTTGAGGGGCCACGCCTCGACGGCCTGCAGCATGCGCGCCAGGTTCCACGCGCCGGGCGTGCAGGTCGTGGCATTGGTGCCCGTCGCCGGCCCGGTGCCGCCGCCGATCATGGTCGTGATGCCGTTGGAGAGCGCCTCGTAGATCTGCTGCGGGGCGATGAAGTGGATGTGGCTGTCGATGCCGCCGGCCGTGACGATCAGGTTCTCGCCGGCCACGACCTCGGTCGACGCGCCGACGACCAGATCAGGATCGACGCCCGTCCATCGTATCGGGATTGCCCGCCTTGCCCACCTTGACGATGCGGCCATCGCGCACGCCGATGTCGGCCTTGACGATGCCCCAGTGGTCGAGGATCAAGGCGTTGGTGATCACCAGGTCCAGCACGCCGCCCGCGCGCGTGGCGCCGCTGCTCTGGCCCATGCCATCGCGGATCACCTTGCCGCCGCCAAAGGTGATCTCGTCGCCGTAAACGGTGTAGTCGTGCTCGACCTCGATCAACAGGTCGGTATCCGCCAGCCGCACCCGGTCGCCGGTGGTCGGGCCGTACAGGCTGGCATAGACGGAGCGAGGAATCTGCAGGCTCATCGTTTGGCGCTCCCTTCTGCCCACGCCAGGGCAGTGCTGCGCACGGCTTCGTCGTCCAGGCTGCCGTTGACCCGGCCGCCGTGCCCATACATCGTGCGCGTGCCGCTCAGCGCCACCAGCGTCACCTCCTTGTCCTCGCCCGGCTCAAAGCGCACGGCCGTGCCGGACGCAATGTTCAGCCGCATGCCATAGGCCGCCGCCCGGTCAAAGTGCAGCGCCGAGTTCACCTCGAAGAAATGGAAATGGCTGCCGACCTGGATCGGCCGGTCGCCCGTGTTGTACACGACCAGCTGCGCCGTCGCCCGCCCCGCGTTCGCCGGCATGGGCCCGGCCTCCTCATCCACCAACACTTCGCCTGGGATCATCCCTGTTTCTCTCCTTCGTGATCTCTGTCTTCGTGGATCGTCGCTTCCTACCGAATCGGGTCGTGCACGGTCACCAGCTTCGTCCCGTCCGGGAACGTCGCCTCCACCTGCACTTCGTGGATCATCTCGGCCACCCCATCCATCACGTCGTCCCGGCGCAGGATGGTCGCCCCAAAGCCCATGATCTCGGCCACGCTGCGCCCATCACGCGCCGCCTCCATGATCTCAGCCGTCAGGATGGCGATCGCCTCCGGATAGTTGAGCTTGAGCCCGCGTGCCTGGCGCCGCCGCGCCAGGTCGGCGGCCACCACGATCAGCAGCTTCTCCTGTTCCCGCTGCGTCAAGTGCATACAGAGTTCCTTTCGCCTATCTTAGTACAGTTTGCGCGGCAAGATTCCCTCTTCACCATACAAAAACTTGCGGGCCGCCGACCAGAAGATCGGCAGCCCCGCCGCCAGCTTGCGCTGCGTGACGCCCAGCCCGCGCACCACGATGCCATGGGCGGGCAGCGTGCTGACACCCCATACACACTCTCCCACGCTGCTCCGTTCTGCCGCCAGAACGCCCAGCAGCTGCTCCAGCTCCGGCCAGACGTCGGGGGCCTGCCCGACCCGGCAGGCATAGAAGGTGGCGAAGCTGCCGTAGCGCCCGAGCCGGAGGGGCGAGTCGAGCGGCCGCAGGGCGGGCTGGAGCTGCAGCCGCTCGATCGCCAGCGGGACGGTGCCTGCGCAGATCGTAGTCTGCAGTTCGAGCGAATCGTAGGCAAACCGCTCGCCGTGCGCCTCGCGGCCCGGCGTCACCAGCTCCCATGCCAGCAGGCCTGCGCCCGGCGCGAGCTGATAGGAGGTGACCTGGCGGTAGCGGGAGCCGGCGTAGGGGATCAGGGAATCGGGCAGCACCTCGAGCAGCGCATCAGGCCCCACGTAACAGCGCGTCACCTGCTGTGCCGTAGGTCCCGCAGGGCGATGGCGGTAGATACGCGTGGAGCCGGTCGTGGTGACCTGCACCCGGGCGCCTTCCTCCAGGCGGATCTCGTTGTCGAGCCGGTCGCCGCCCAGCACGCCGCCGGAGACGTTGTGCAGATGGACAAGCGCACCGCCACGCGGGAGGTCAAACGGCCGCACGACGCGCAGGGGCGGGGTCTGCAGGCTGTGGCGCGAGACGCGTGCGCGTGCGGCGCCCGCTGGGCCGGCGTGTGCATCCACGCCAAAGACGAGTTCCAGGCGCCCCGGGCCCCCTCGGCCATGGCGCCAACACCCGTCACTGCCTCCTGTGGTGCCGCCAATGCCGCCATATCAGCTGATAAAGAGACGCACGCTGCGCTGGGGATGCCGCATGCTGCCCACGTCGAGCAGTAGCGGTAAAGGTAAACGGCAGTATCATCAGGCGCGGGAGCGGATGCCGCAGCCGCGATTGCGCCCTGCAGCTTCCAAAGCAGTTGGCCCGCCCGGCCCTGCCCCAAGGGCATCAAGCGCTGGCAGGCCGAAACCAGGCCGGCCACGTTCTGCCGCAGCAGGGCAAGCGCCGCGACATCGGCGTCGAGCCCCAACAGGGCACCGCCAAGACCAAACACGCAGCAGTAATGCGTCTCGGCGTCCGCGACACCCAGCACCGCGCTGCCAGGTCGGCCTTCGGCTCCAGGTCGGCCAGCAGCCGCAGCAGGCGCCCGCCCAACGCGTGCGAGGCAGCGCGGCTCTCGCGGGCCGGCCGCAGTGCCGACGAGCTCCTGGTTGGCAGCACGCCAATCGTCCAGCCACGCAGCCGGTGTCGCCCCGTCGTCCACGTGCAGGCCGAGCCGGTGGGCGCGGCGGCAGTAGTACGCGTCCACCGTGCCCGTCTCCAGCAGGTAGTCGCGCAAACCAGCGTTCCAGCCGCGGCGAGGTCGACGTCGCCGTCCTGGACCAGCGTCTCCAGTCCAAACGAATGCGCAGTCGCCCCGACCGGCAAGGCGCTGTCGGCTATGTGTAACAAACGCAGAAGCTGTGAAGGATCACCCTGCATGGTAGGAGTTTATGCTAGGGGATCGCACGCGTGCGGGCAATACGCAATCTGCGCGAGAAATCTCGCTTCCCCAGTTGTGCACTATGCTGTTTCCCGCACCTGGGCAGCATGGGGCTGCGCCCGCCGCCGGCGCCGACACAAGGTCGGTCGACGCCTGCGGTCCGAATGGTGGGAGGGCCTGTTTATGTGCTATGCTGTTCATGATTGCCCCGGATCAATTCCGGTTCTAGCATCTATGTCTCTGCTGCAGCCAGCCGCCACTGGCTGCGCCAGGCTGCTGCAGGCTGCCGCTGGCCCGCCGCTGTTCGCTTGCCGCACTGACAGTATCGGGTACCATGCGCACACATCCGCTTCATCCCACACTGATCCTGCTCCTGGCCTGCACGCTTGCCTTTCTGCTCTTTCCCCTGGACGTCGCCGTGTCCCAAGGGTATCTCTGGGGGCTCTACTTTCTGCCCATCGTCCTCGTCTTTCGCTGGGGACGGCAGCGCGATATTTACCTTGTCGCCATCCTCGGCGGCACGCTGGTGCTCGCCTCGTACGCGTTTGACGGAACTCGCACGCTGGGCAATTTGCTGTTCAACCATGTGATCCCTCTCGCCCTCCTTTGGGGCGGCGCCTGGCTGCTCGCCCAGCGCCGGGAGCTCCAGGAGCAGCTGCAGGGCCGCGAGCGGGCGCTGGACGAACAGGTCAAGGCGCGCACGGCCGAACTGCAGGCGAGCGAGCAGCGCTACCGCCTGCTGGCCGAGAACTCCAGCGACCTCGTCTGGGCCGTCGATATGGACGGCGCGCTGACCTATGTCAGCCCCTCGGTACAGCGCCTGCGGGGCGTCACGCCCAAGGAGGAGCAGGCATCATCGTGGTTTGACCGGATGCCGCCCGAGTCGGCAGCCCGGGCGGCCGCAGCAATGCAAGCCGACCTCGCGGCGCTGCGCGCAGGCCAGCCCATCGACGCCACGCTCCGTGTCGCCCCTGCCTATCGCCAGGATGGCACGTTCGTGTGGAGCGAAACCATCATGAGCCCTCTTTATGACGAGAACGGCCGCCCGCAGGGTCTCTGCGGCACGACCCGCGACATAACAGCCCGCCACCAGACCGAGGAAGCCCTGCGCGCCTCCGAGGAGCGCTTCGCCAAGCTGTTCGGGTCCAGCCCGGTCGGCATCTCTCTCTCCCGTCTCGCCGACGGCCAGTACCTGGAAGTCAACGATGCCTTTGTGGCCCTGGTTGGCTACAGCCGCGAAGAGCTTGTCGGCCGCACCAGCCTCGAACTGGGCGTGATCGACCCCGAGGATCGCCTGCGCCTGGCCGCCGCACTGCAAGAGCAGGGCTATGTGCGGGGCGTCGACCTGGTGATCCATACCAAGCGCGAGCAGCGCTATGTGTTTTATGCCATAGAACCTCTAGATGTAGCCGGCGAATCTTGTCTGCTCTCCTCGGTGGTCGACATTACCGAACGCAAGCGGATGGAAGAGGCAGCCTACCGGCTCGCCGCCATCGTCGATTCTTCGTCCGACGCAATCTTAAGCACAGATCAACAGGGCCTGGTTGTCAGCTGGAACCACGGCGCCGAGCAGCTTTACGGCTGCGGCGCAGCCCAAGCCCTTGGCCGCCAGGCAAGCGAGTTCTTCCCACCTGGCCCGGGCACGGATGAAGCCGAAATCGTCGCAAGCGTGCGCAGGGGCAATACAGTGCCGATTTCTGACCTTACCTGGACCAAGGCTGACGGCGCCAAGGTCCACCTGTCAGTTGTCCTCTCACCTGTCAGAGACAAGGCTGGCGCCGTGATCGGCCTGGCATCTATCGCGCGCGACATCACCGCGCGCAGGCGCTTGGAGGATGCCGTGGCAATCAGCGAAGCGCAGCTGCGCGAAGCCTACCAGCGCGTACGCCTGGCTGCCGACGCGGCCGATCTCGGCATCTGGAACTGGAATTTCGCCGACGACAGCCTCGAGTGGGACGACCGCATGTGCGAGCTGTATGCCGTCACCGCCGAGGAGCGCCGGGCGGGTATCTCCTATGACCTCTGGCGTACCCGCATCCATCCCGACGATCTGGCGTTGGCGGAGCCGGCGCAGGGCGAGTCTCGCCCGCATTGGCGGCGCAATGGTCGGGCACCTACCGCATCGTGCTGCCCGGCGGCGCCGTCCGCTACATCCAGGCCGACGTTCGTAGACGGAATATGGGCGTGACGGCAGGCCGCGGCGCATGTATCGGCATCAACCGTGACGTTACCGACCAGAAGCTGTACGAGCAGCTGCTGCACGACACCAACGCCGTGCTCGAGCAGCGCGTGGCCGAGCGCACCGCCGACCTGCAGGCTGCCCTCGCCGAGCTCCAGCGCGCCAGCCAGCTCAAGGACGAGTTCCTGGCCATGATCAGCCACGAGCTGCGCACCCCGCTCACCGGCGTCCTCAGCATGTCCGAAATGCTCGAGGAGCAGATCGCCGGCCCGCTCAACGACCGCCAGGTCTACTACGTCAAGGGCATCATCGAAAGCGGCGAGCGGCTGCTGGCCGTCGTCAACGGCATCCTCGAGCTACACCCACCTGCTCTCCGGCAAGGTCCGAGCTCGCATGCCGAGCCCTGTGACCTGGCCTACCTGCTCGCTATCTGCGCCGCCTCCCAGCAGCACAAGGCGGCCGAGAAGCATCAGAGCATCGCCGTGCAGGTCGCAACCGCCCGATCTCACCATCACCAGCGACGCCACCGCCCTCGCCGAAGTGCTCAAGCGCCTGCTCGACAACGCCGTCAAGTTCACGCCTGAGGGCGGTCAGATCGGCCTCGAAGCGCATCGCAGCCGGCGCTGGGCACCGCCGGCCTACTGGTCGCGTTGACCTCGTCGTCTGGGACACCGGCATCGGCATCGCCGCCGACCAGCACGACCACGTCTTCCACGCCTTCACCCAGGCCGACGGCCGCCTCGCACGCAGCCACGAAGGCCTCGGCCTCGGCCTCGCCTACGTCGACCAGATGGTCCGCCTCCTGGGCGGTACGATCGCGGTGGACAGCGAACCGGGTGCAGGCACCCGATTCACCATCACGCTGCCTGCCCACCTCGCCACATGACCGGGCACCTCACTCCCGCGTAGCCCGGGCGCCCACGCCCGGGTGGGGGGCACGCCCACGTGCCCGTGTTTGCGTGCGCATGGTGCGTTACGCAAGTTGGCGAGGCAGAGGCGGCCTGGCGGCCGCACGGCACGAGGGCGTGCCGTCTACGCGGGAGTAACATTACGCGGGGGCGGCGTTGACGGGGTTGGGGGGCGGCGCTACAATCTACTACATGCCGCAAGCGCCAAGTCCGGCGGTGGGGTCGCCGCTGCTCACTACCAAGCTCTTCCTGCCGCGCCTGCGGCCGGGGCTGGTGGCGCGGCCGCAGTTGGTGGGGATGCTCGATGCGGCGCTGAGCTATCCCCTGACGCTGGTCTCGGCGCCGGCCGGGTTTGGCAAGACCACGCTGGTCGCCGCCTGGGCCCAGCAGCAGCCGCTGCCGGTCGGGTGGCTCTCGCTGGATGCGGGGGACAACGACCCCAATCGCTTTCTGGCGTACCTGATCGCGGCGCTGCAGGCGGCGGACCCCAGCCTCGGCCGCGAGCTGCGCGCGGCGCTCGCTGGCGGGCAGGCGCCGCCGATCGAGACCGGCAGCGATCATGCTGATCAACGACCTGGCGCAGCTGCCGCATGACGTGCTGATCGTGCTCGACGACTTTCACGTGATCGAGGAGCCCCGGATCGAGCAGGCGCTGGCGACGCTGGTCGCCCACCAGCCGCCGCAGCTGCACCTGCTGATCGCCTCGCGTGAGGATCCGCCGCTGCCGCTGGCGCGGCTGCGCGCCCAAGGACAGCTCGTCGAGCTGCGCGCCCAGGAGCTGCGTTTTTCACCCGAGGAGACCGCCACCTTTCTCAACCAGGGCATGGGCCTGGCGCTCTCGCCGCAGCAGGCGGCGGAGCTGGACGGACGGATTGAAGGCTGGGTCGCCGGCCTCCAGCTGGCGGGGCTCTCGCTGCAGAAGAGCGACAACGCCGGCGCCCTGATTGCAGGGCTCTCCAGCAGCCACCATTTCATCCTGACCTACCTGACGGAAGAGGTGCTGCGCCAGCAGCCCCCGGCCGTGCAGGACTTCCTGCTGCAGACCTCGATCCTCGAACGGCTGACCGGCCCGCTCTGCGACGCCGTGCGCGAGCGAACCGACAGCACGGAGCTGCTGGACGCGCTCTATGCCGCCAATGTCTTTGTCATCCCCCTGGACGCCGAGCACACCTGGTTTCGCTATCACCACCTGTTTCGCGACCTGCTGCAGGGGCAGCTGCAGCGCACGCAGGGCAGAGCTGATCCCCACCCTGCACCGGCGCGCCGCAGCCTGGTATGCGCGCCACGACGAGCCCGCCGCCGCCATCGACCATGCCCTGGCAGCAGGCGATTGTACCGGCGACTATGCCAGTGCCGTGGCGCTGCTCGAAATGCATGCCAGGCCGCTCGTGCTGAGCGGCTATGCGCAGACCGTGGCCGCCTGGCTGCAGCGGCTGCCCCCGGAGTGGCAGGCGGCGGGTCCCCAAGCCAACGTCGCCTTTGCCTGGTCGCTGCTCTTGCGCGGCCAGCTGGACGAAATCGAACGCTATCTGCGCAATGCGGAGGCTGGGCTCGCGGGCACGGCGGCACAGGGCGGGCCCTGCCCGCAGGCGGCGCCGCCACGCACAGGCAGCCTTGGCGGCAGAGATCCTGGGCCTGCGGGCGGGCGTGGTCTCGCTGCGGGGCGAAACCGAGCGCGCCTGCGCCATGGCGCGGGAGGCGGTCGCCATGGCGCCCGCAGACGACACCTATGTCCAGGGCGCCACGCGGTTCTGCCTGGCCACGGCCTGCAACTATGCGGGACACACGGTCGAAGCGATTGCCGCCTACCAGGGAAGCGCTGCCGCTGTGCCGTACGGCCGGCAACGCCATCGCCACCATGCTGAGCGTGGCCAACCTGTCGCTCCTGCTCTTCGAGCGCGGCGAGCTGCAGGAGGCCGCCGCCCTCTGCCGCCGCGTCATTGCCGAAGCGGAGACGGTCGGAGCCCTGCACTCGCCGGCCGTGGCCTCCGTACGCGGGGCGCTGGCGCACGTGCTGTATGAATGGAATGAGCTGGAGGAAGCGCGGCTGGAGGCGCAGCACGGCGCTCGAGCTGGGACGTCGGAGCGGCCATGTCGGCGGCCGTGGCGTATGGGAGCGTCGTGCTTGCCCGCATCGAAGCGGCGCGCGGCGACGCCCGCCGCGGCGGCGCAGCTGGTCGAGCAGGCGCGCCAGCTGCGCGGGCGGAGCATGCCGGCCTGGGTCGCGCCCTATATCGTCCGGGAGCAGGTGGCGCTGGCCCTGGCGCGCGGCGACGAGCAGGCGGCGCAAACGGCACTGGACGACAGCGGCGTCGCCGTCGATGCGCCCACCGACCACACGCGCGAGGTGGTCCACCTGGCCTACCTGCACCTGCTGCTCTACCGCCTGCCGCCGAGCCCGACAAGGCCCGGCGCAGGCCGGCCGAGGCCGCCCAGCAGGCGAACTGAGTCGCAACGATCCTCGCTCTTGGCGGGGCGCGTCCTTGCCTCCGCCGAAGCGGGCGGCCGGCTGGGTCGCATGATCGAGGCGCTCTGCGTGCGCGCGATCGCCCTGCAGGCGCAGGGCAAGCAGGGGCCGGCGCAGGCAGATCTCCGGCGCGCCCTGCAGCTGGCGGCCCCCAGCGGCTACATCCGGCTCTTTCTCGGGCTGGGCCCGGCCATGGCGCAGCTGCTGGCGGAACATGACGCGCCGCCGGCGCAGGCAGCGTACACGGTCCGCCTGCGCGGTATCCTGCGTGCGGCAATGGGCAGCCGGTCCGCGCCAGCGGCACAGCCGGGTGCCGCGCCGGCCGCGCGCCGCTGGCCGAGCCGCTGGTCGAGCCTCTGTCGGAACGCGAGCTCGACGTGCTGCGCCTGATGGCGCAGGGGCTGACCTACCAGGAGGCCGCCGAGCAGCTGATCGTCAGCCTCAACACCGTCCGCTTTCACGTCAAGAGCATCTACGGCAAGCTCGGGGTGGACAACCGCACCGCAGCGATCGAGAAGGCACGCAGCTTGGAGCTGCTGTAATCAGACAGCGAAAGGACCCTCTTCCCATGGACGTCAAGACACTGGGCACCGAACTCGGCTACAACGGCTTTCTCAAGATTCGCATCGACCACATCGAGCTGCCCAACGGCTTTACCTTCAACTACGACTACGTGGACAAGATCGTCGCCGTCCTGATCCTGCCGATCCTGGACGATCAGATCGTGATGATCAAGCAGTACCGCCACGCGGTGAAGCGCGAGGTGTACGATCTCCCGGGCGGCGGTGTCAGTGCCGGCGAATCCTCCGAAGAGGCCGCCCGCCGCGAGCTGCTGGAGGAGGCCGGCTACACGGCCGCCCACATGCACCCCCTCGGCACCTTCCACCACGCGCCGGGCTGCATGGACTCGGTCGTGCACGTGTTTGCGGCGACCGGGCTGACGCCGGGGATCGCCCGGCCGGAGATCGCCGAGATTCTGACCCCGGTCTGCATCCCGTTTGGGGAGTTTGAACGGATGATCGACAGCGAGCCCATGGAAGCGACGGCGCCGCTGGCCTACTTCCTGGCCCTGCGCAAGGGCTTGATTCGGGCTGACCGGCGTGGCAGCGGGGGCAGAAGCCGAGTTCCTGCGAGAAACTCGGTTTCTGCGGCCGTTCCGCCGGACCTTGCCCCCTACATCTTTCTCCCCAGCCCCACTACATCATGATGTGGTCTCTTCCCGCCGCGCTTGCCCTATGCTGATGGCAGCAAACGCAAACGGCAAGGAAGGAAACACATGTCACACCTGGACGAACGCACCCGCTACACGATCACGGTCGAAGGCACGATCGACCCCAGCCTGGCCGACTGGTGCGGGCCGCTGACCATCACGACGGCACAGGGGCCGGACGGCGTGACGGTTACTGCCTTGTCCGGCATCACCGCCGACCAGGCCGGGCTGGTGGGGATCATCCGCCACCTGCACGGGTTAGGTATCGTCCTGCTGACAGTCGAACGCTGCGCACAGCGCGCTGCCGCAGGCCGTACCAGCGTAGAACCATGTAGCGCAATACACCTTGAGGAAGGAAACCTAGCTATGCTGCACAAATCATTGCGCCCCTACACCATTATGGGCGGCCTCATCGTGCTCCTGCTTGCCGTCACGGCCGGGGCAGGGGTGTTGGTGAAGAACTTCTATGCCCCCTTCATCACCGCGCCGGGTATGGTGGCCACGCTGTGGGTGCAGGACCTCGTGTCGCTGCTGGCCGCCCCCGTGCTGCCTCGCCGCCATGATCTGGACGCGGCGGGGCTCGCGCCGGGCGTTCGTCGTCTGGTGCGGCGTGCTGGTCTACACGATCTACTACTACGCCTTCTACGTCTTCGGCTTTACCTACACGGTGCTGTACCCGCTCTACCTGGCCCTGATGGGGCTGGGCGTCTACTCGCTGATCGGCCTCCTGGCCGGCGTCGACCTCGGTGCCTTCGCCGCGGGCGTCGACGCCAAGATGCCGGTGCGCACGCTGGCCGTGATCCTGCTGATCGCCCTGCTCTTTGTCCCGCTGTGGGGGAGCATGCTGGCCCAGGACATCGCGGCGCAGCAGCCACGTGTGACCGCCCTCGTCTTCGTGCTCGACCTCTGCTTCCTGCTGCCGGCCATCGCCATCGCCGCCGTGCAGCTGTGGCAGCGCCGGCCCTTTGGCTACCTGCTGAGCGGCATCCTGCTCATCAAGGCGGCGGTGTCGGGCATCCTGCTGGCGATTTCGACCGTCTGGGCCGCGCAGCTGGGCATGCCGCTGGCGCGTGGAAGAGCTGGGGATGTACCTGTTCCTCACCATCGCCGGCTCGGCCGGCGTGTTCTTCTACATGCGCCACCTGCACGAAACACCGCGCCGCGGCCAGCAGCCGCCGGCCAGCCCGCATACAGGAGTCGCCCTATGAGCACGCCATCCCATCAGCCCAGCAGATCCACCGGCGCACGCAGCTTGCGCCCTGCCGCAGAGCCCGCAGCCGTTCACCAGCCGTTCGCCAGTCCAGAGGCTTGACCGTGCTCGTCGTCCTCATCCTGCTGCTCGCCGTCGTAGCGGCCGGCGTGGGCGTCTTCTACCAGGGCGGCGGCAGCGGCCCCTTCGAGTTCACGACCGTGCGCGGCGACACCGTCACCGTCTACGGCCGCGGCATCTATCGCTACGACGGCGCCGACATGGTGGCGCAGGCCATCCCGCAGGACATGGTGACGCTTGTCCTGGCGGTGCCGCTGCTGGCGATCGCCCTCGTCCTCTACCGGCGGGGCAGCCTGCGCGGCACGTTCCTGCTGGCGGGCACGCTGGCCTACTTTCTCTACACCTACACCGTCATGGCGCTGGGCGCGGCCTTCAACGCCCTCTTCCTGGTCTACGTGGCGCTCTTCTCGCTCAGCCTCTACGCCTTTATCATGGCCATGCTGTCGGTGGACCTGCCCGCGCTGCCCGCGGCCTTTGGCGACCGCCTGCCGCGCAAGACCATCGCCGGCTTTCTCTTCTTCAGCGCCGCCTTCCTCATCCTCGCCTGGCTCGGCCGCATCGTCCCCGCGCAGCTCGAGCGGCACGACGCCCGTGGGCATGAGCACCAGCACGACGCTCTTTATCCAGGCGATGGACCTGGGCGTGGTCGTGCCGATGATGGTCCTGGCCGCCGTCCAGCTGCTCCAGCGCCGGCCCTTCGGCTACCTGCTGACCGCCGTGGCGATCATGAAGTTCGTCACCATGGGGCTGGCGCTCGACGCCATGATCCTCGGCCAGTACCTTGCCGGCGTGCCGATGACGGTGGCCGAAATCGTCATCTTTCCCATCATCTCGCTGGTCGCCATCGTCATGGCGGTCGTCGTGCTGAAGGCCGCGCGCCAGCAGGAGATCGTCAGCTGACATCTGGCAGACGACACCCTTCCAGGAGGACACCCTTCCAGGAGGGCACCCTTCCTGGAAGCCTGCCTAGCCGATGTGTTACAATATCGCCAATTCCGCTTACAAAACTGATTCGAAGGAATGCCATATGCTTACTATTGACAACTTGACGTGCGAATATCGCACCAACCCGCTTGGCATCGACGTGACGGCGCCGCGGCTGAGCTGGAAGCTCGTAGGGCGACCAGGCGGGCCTGCGCCAGGCGGCCTACCGCATCCTCGCCGCCAGCGCGCCCGACCTCCTGGCAGACGGGCAAGGCCGACCTGTGGGACAGCGGCCGGGTCGAGTCGGATGCCTCGGTGCTCGTGCCCTATGGCGGGCCCAAGCCAGTCTCGCGCCAGCGGGTCTACTGGCAGGTGACGGTGTGGGATGCGGCCGGCGCCAGCGCGACCTCCGAGAGCGGCCTGGTTTGAGATGGGGCTGCTCAAGCGCTCCGAGTGGAAGGCGAAGTGGATTGGCGCCGCCCTGCGCGGCGGCGCCCGCAGCTCGGCCCCGGCCCCCTACCTGCGCAAGAGCTTCACCCTGCCCAGGCCGAAATTGTCAGCGCCCGCCTCTACGTGACGGCGCTCGGGCTGCACGAGTCGCAGCATCAACGGCAAGCCCGTGAGCGACGATGTCTTTGCGCCCGGCTGGACGGACTACGCCAAGCGCGTCCAGTACAACGTCTACGACGTGACGGCCCTGCTGCAGCCCGGCGAAAACACGCTGGGCGCCAGTCCTGGGCGACGGCTGGGCGGCCGGCCACATCGGCTGGGCGCCACCGCCAGCAGTACGTGGACCGCCCCCGCCTGCTGGCCCAGCTGGAGGTCAAGACCGCGGCCGGCGCCACCATCACCGTCGCCAGCGACCGCACCTGGAAGCACTGGTACGGCCCCCTCCTCCACAACGACCTGCTGATGGGCGAAGCCTACGACGCCCGGCTGGAGCTGCGGGGCTGGGATCGCACCCGGCTTCGACGACCGGCGCTGGCTGCCCGTCGAGCTGTTCGACGACACCGGCGCCGCCCTGGCCGCCACCAACGGCCCCACCGTCCGCCGCATCGAGGACGCTGGCGCCCGTCGCCGACCCCAAGGTGATCAGCGGCTTTACGGCCAAGCGCTACATCTTTGACCTGGGCCAGAACATGGTCGGCCGCGTCCGCTTCCAGGGCAGCGCCCCGGCCGGCACGACCATCGTCCTGCGCTTTGCCGAGGTGCTCGACGCCGGACGGCGAGCTCTACACCGACAACCTGCGCACGGCCCGCGCCACCGACATCTACACCTTTAAGGGCGAGGGCGTCGAAACCTGGGAGCCGAAGTTCACCTTCCACGGCTTCCGCTATGTCGAGCTGAGCGGCTACGACGGCGCCGGTCGACCGCAGCACGATCACCGGCATCGTGCTCCACTCGGCCATGGCGCCGACGGGCTCCTTTACCTGCTCCGACCCGCTGCTCAACCAGCTCCAGCACAACATCACCTGGGGCCAGAAGGGCAACTTCGTCGACGTGCCCACCGACTGCCCGCAGCGCGACGAACGCCTGGGCTGGACCGGCGACATCCAGGTCTTTGTGCGCACGGCCGCCTTTAACATGGACGTGGCCGGCTTTATGACCAAGTGGGCGCAGGACGTCGCCGACGCGCAGAGCGCGCAGGGCTGCATCCCGCCGGTGGTGCCCATGGTAGGCGCGCTGATGGAGGACGGCGGCCCGGCCTGGGCCGACGCCGGCGTGATCTGCCCGTGGACGATCTACCTGTGCTACGGCGACAAGGCGATCCTGGCGCAGAACTACGGCGTCATGACCCGCTTTATGGACTTCCTGCTGGCGACGAGCCCCGGCTACATCCGCTGTGCGCCCGACTACGAGGGCTGGCTGGGCTTTGGCGACTGGCTCTCGATCAACGCCGACACCCCGCGCGACCTGATCGGCACGGCCTTCCTGGCCTACGACGCCAACCTGATGGCGCAGATCGCCGCCGTGCTCGGGCAAGACGCGCGACGCCGCCCGCTACCGCAAGCTCTTTGCCGACGTCAAGAAGGCCTTTGCCGCCCGCTTCCTCGTGGGGGCCAGGCGCAGCGAGGCGGAAACCCAGGCGGCGATCGACCGCACGCAGGTGGCCGAGGCCGACGCCATCTCGCGCGGCAACCTCAAGACGGTCGACTATGGCCCGGTCGCCTCCAAGGTCTTCGACACCCGCTTCTTCCAGCCGACGCAGACGGCCTACGTGCTGGCGCTGCACTTCGACCTGCTGCCCGCCAAGCTGCGCCCCGCTGGCGGCGGCCGAGCTGGTGGCCGACATCGAGCGCCGCGGCGACCATCTCTCCACCGGCTTTGTCGGCTCGCCCTACCTGCCGCACGTGCTCAGCAGCAATGGCCGGCTCGACGTCGCCTACAAGCTGCTGGCGCAGACGACCTGGCCCTCGTGGCTCTACCCGGTCACCCAGGGCGCGACCACCATCTGGGAGCGCTGGGACGGCTGGACGCCCGAGAACGGCTTCCAGGACAAGGGGATGAACTCGTTCAACCACTATGCCTACGGCGCCATCGGGGCGTGGCTCTACAACACGGTGGCGGGCATCGAGATCGACCCGGCGGCGCCGGGCTACAAGCACACCATCCTGCGCCCGCAGCCCGGCGGCGACCTCACCTGCGCCGCCGCACGGCTGGAGACGCCCTATGGCGAGCTGGTTTCGGACTGGAAGCTGGAGAATGGGCGCTTCAGCTGGGAGGTCGTCGTGCCGCCGAATACGACGGCGACGGCGATCCTGCCCGATGGCGAGACGCACGAGCTGGCCGCCGGCAAGCACCGGCTTGGATAGGCATGGCACGGCGGACGTAGTAGGCGGGCGTAGCGTGGCGTGGGCATGTCCCGGGGACGTTGCAGGCGGGAGTTAGCTGCGGCATGGCGCCATGTCCCGCGGACATGCGACGTCCCCGGGACATTCACTCACCGGCCATCATCTCCGCGGCGACGCGGCGGCCTAGCTCCACGGCGTAGTTCGTGCCGCGGTCCCACGGGTAGACCTGGCTCATCGAGGCGAAGAAGAGGCCCGGGCAGCGGCGTGCGCGTGGCGGGGATCATGGCGGCGTAGCCTACCGGCGGGACGGGCTGGGCGTACTTGGCCTTGTGCACCCACACGCCGGTGACCCAGGAACGGTCGAACTGCGGGTTGAACTTGGCGAGGTGCGGGGCGAACTCGTCCAGCAGCTGCTCGGCGCTGAGATCGAAGTAGCGGTGCTCGGGCGGCAGATAGTCGCCGAGGTAGAGCAGGTGGTCGCCGCCGTAGTGGCGGGGGTCGATCATGTTGGTGTGCTCGACCAGCGCCAGGAACGGGATGCCCTCGCGCTTGGGCAGGCTGATCCAATACATGTCCTCGGTCAGCTTGCGGTCGAGCGCCACGGTGAGCACGACGGCGCCCATGCTCTTCAGGCTGCGCAGCTGGCCGAGGTAGTCGGGAGGCAGATCGGGGGCCAGCTTGGCCATGAGCCCGGGGCCGACCGTGCTGAGCACCTGGTCGAATTCCTCCGGCGGCCTGGCCCGCCACCTCCACGGTCAGCCCCCCGCCCGGCCGCGGCCGCACGGCCTCCACGGCGGCGCCGGTGTGGATCTGCACGCCCTGCTCCTGCACCCGGCGCGCCAGGTGGTCGGTAAAGGCCTGGAAGCCGCCGTCAAAGTAGGCCAGCTGCGTCGTGCGGGCATAGACGCGCGCCCAGAACCAGGCCAGGTTGACCTCGCGGTAGTAGTCGCCAAACTTGCCCTGGAGCTGGAACTCCCACGCCGCCTCGTAGGCACGCGGCCCCATCCAGCGCTTGAGCCAGGCGTCGGCCCGCAGCTTGTCAAACTCGCGCCAGGGCCGGGCCGGGATGGAAGCGCAGATAGCCGATCACCATCCCCATGCGCAGCCGGTCGAAAAATGGGATCAGCGGGAAACGCAGCACGCGGGTCACGCTGTCGAGCGGATAGTTGCGCCCCTGCGTGTGAATGGCCGTGTTGGGCCGGTAGGTCTTGAGCGCATGGCGAAAGCCGATCTCGTCCAGCAGCTCCAGCATCGCCTTATCGGACAAAAAGAGGTGGTGGTAGAAGTGCTCGAGCGGCCACTCCCAGCTCGGCTCTGCCCTTAAAGCCCCCGGCGAGCCCGCCCAGCTGTGCGCCGTGCTCGTAAATCGTGACTTGGGGCCTGGCCGGCGTCTGGCAGGCCCCCAGCGGCGCTGGGCGCGTGAGATCATAGGCCGCCGTCAAGCCGGTCACGCCGCCGCCTATAATGGCGATTCTGCGCGGCGCTTTGGCAATATCAGCGGATTTTTCTGGTGTCATTTTGTCCTAGCCCTATACGTAATCTGTCGGTTGCAAAACCACTCGAGTAGGCAGTTACCTTAAGAGATAAAAGAAGTGTGTCAAATACTGATTATTGTGCCACGAATTCCCACTGGGAGAAGTATCGTGTCAGACCACAAGCACCGTAACAGCGTGATTCGCGTTCTCGTCGCCGATGACCATGCACTGATACGCAAGGCAGTCATCGCCGCGACCCAAGGCGAACCCGACATCGTCGTGGTAGGCGAAGCACGCGATGGGGAAGAAGCAGTCAGCCTGGCACTCGACCTGCAGCCGGACGTCATCGCTCATGGATCTGGTCATGCCGAAGATGAACGGGTTGGAGGCCACCGCCCTGATCTGCGAACAGTGGCCGGGCGCCAAGATTCTGGCGCTTTCGGTCGCCAGCGAAGAGGAGATGTTCTTTGCCGCGCTGCGCGCCGGCGCCATCGGCTACCTGACCAAGGCCGCGGAACCCGGCGACCTGATTGCCGCCATCCGCGCCGCCGCGGCCGGCGAATCCTACCTGCCGCCCACGCTGGCCCAATGCCTGGTGCACCACATCTCGACAGAGCGACCAACACCTGGTCCAGTGGGCGGAAAAGCTGACGCCGCGCGAGCGCGATGTGCTGGGCCTGGTCGGCCAGGGCTGCACCAACCGCACCATTGCCGAAATGCTCGGCATCAGTTCGGCGACGGTGCGCATTCACCTGCGCCATGCCCAGGAGAAGCTGGGCCTGCGCTCGCGCGCCCAAATCGCCAAGTTCGCCGCGCAGTACGCCGCTGCGTAGACGCCATAGCCGCCGGATCGGCCACAGAAACCAGTTCGCCGCCGGCCTCACCCCGCCAGGCTTGTCTCGCCCGGCCGGATCCCTGCTGGACGCCCTGCTGGAGGTGCGTGCTCAGCTCCTGCTTGGCCTTGTTGTAGAGCGCCAGCAGGTCCTGGTCGCTGCCCTTGTAGGACTGGATCGTCTGCGTCGCGCACAGGTAGCAGCCGCGCAGGAACTTGTAGTTGTTGCTGTTGCACTTGAGACAGCCGTCCAGCTCGATCATCATCAGGACAAAGGCCAGGCTGTCCGGGTGCGTCTCGGCCAGGGCCGCCACCCGATCGACCAGCGACCGCCACTCCTCGCCGCGCAGGTCGCGCAGGCTGGGGATGAGATGCGCCGGGAAGAGCAGCTCCGCCTTGGTATGGACGCCATACTCGCTAACATCCGACATAATATACCTCCTACTACATCTCTACACTCGCGCCGCCCCGCATGCGCTTAGCGCTCGAAATCGAGCGTGATATTGGGCGTTCTGGGCCCCGCCCCCTCCTGTAGCACTCCCGCCACCCGCCAGCCGGTCGAGGCGCTCACGCACCTGCCGCAGATCTTCGCCGGCATCGAACAGGGCCTTGTTGTAGCGGTCCAGGCGGGAAGCGGCCCGATCCAGCTCCGTGTGCAGCCGCCAGGCGTACAGCAGCGCCAGGAGCGCAACCAGCAGCGCCACCACCACTCAACACGTTCACCATCTCAGCTCATCATCCCCACCGCTCAATCCAGCGTCAGGCTCTCGCCTACCGCCAGCACCGTGCAGTCGATGCCCGTCTCACGCTGCAGCCGCCGGGCGAACTGCTCGACGTCCACTGCGATAACGGGGAAGGTGTTGTGATGCGAGGGGATCACGTGCTTGGCCTTGACAAACTGGGCGGCGATGATGGCGTCGTCGGGCCCCATCGTAAAGTTGTCGCCCACCGGCAGGATCGCCACGTCCACCCCGCCGACCTCGCCGATCAGCCGCATGTCATAGGTCAGCGCCGTGTCGCCGGCAAAGTAGAGGTCGTGGCCGTCGTTAAAGTTGATCAGGTAGCCGCAGGGGTTGCCGCCGTCGGAGCCGTCGGGCAGCATGCTCGAGTGGAGCGCGACGGTCATCTTGACGCGGCCAAAGGGGAACGAGTAGGCGCCGCCAAAGTTCATGGCGTGGACGTTGGTCACGCCCTGGCGGTTGAGCCACTCGCTGATCTCAAAGTTGCACACGACCAGCGCGCCGCTCGCCCTTGGCCAGTTCCACCAGGTCGGCCACGTGGTCCCCATGCCCGTGCGTCACCAGGATAAACTGCGGCGTGAGGTCGTTCGCCGTCACCTGGGCGCTGGGGTTGTGCGGGGCAAGAAACGGATCGATCACGATCTGCACGCCGTCGGCATCGATGTTCCAGGTGCCGTGGCCAAGCCAATTTAGGACGAGCGCCATTGTTTTCTCCCTGTGAAGTGCTATCTGCCTGCATCCTGTGTGCCATGTGCACATAGAACAAACCAGACTTACCGCTGCGGCAAGTCTGGTTTGTAACACTCTTACTCAGGCAAGGTGCTGAGCAGCAAGTCTCAACTTCCGCCCTCTTTGCGCGCCTTGGCCTTTTCGGCCGCCTGGCGCTTGAGCTCTTCCAGGCGGGCCTTCTTGGCCGCCGCCTCAGGGTCAACGGCCGGAGCCTCGCGGCCGGGGCCGTCAGCCTCAGCAACGGCGGCGCCGCTGCTGCACCGCCTCGGCACCGCCGTCGGCCTTCTTGGCCGCAGCCTTGGCGGCCGACTGCTTGCGCAGGGCATCCAGCTCTTCCTTCGAGCGGCCCGGCTTGGCCGCGCCAGCAGCGGCCGCCGGTACGCCCGCGGCCGCCGCAGCATCCGCCGCACTTGGCCTTCGCCTTCTCCTCGGCGGCACGTGCCTTCTCGGCGGCCTTGCGCGCCTCTTCCTCGGCCTCGGCCTTGAGCCGCGCCTGCTCTTCGGCAAACTGCGTCGGCCACAGCGCCGCATAGTACTCCAGCGGCACCGTCAGCTCGGCCTTGTTATAGACCAGCTGCGGATAGCGGTCGTAGACCGCCAGCTCGTAGTCGTGGTTCATCTTGATGGCGTCGAACGGGCAGAACTCGGCGCAGAACGAGCAGCTCATGCACACGGCGGCGTCGATGTAGAACTCGGCCGGCCGCGTGACGGGCTTGCCCTTCTCGTCGATGTCGCGCACGATCCAGATGCACTGCGGCGGGCAGACCTTGGCGCAGATGCCGCACGCCGTGCAGCGGTCTTCGTTCTTCTCGGTGTCCCACAGCAGCATCGGGATGTAGCGGAAGCGCTCGGGCAGCAGCCGCTTCTCTTCCGGGTACTGAATCGTCAGCAGGCCTTCCTGCGTGATCGGCTGTTCGATGATGCGGCGGCCGTTGCCCAGGTCCCGGCTGTCCTGGTAGCGGCTGGGCACCTTCTGCCGGTCGTCGGTAAAGGTATCGGTGAAATGCTTGAGCGTGATACCCAAGCCCTTTAGTAATCCGCTTCCAAACATGAATTCCTCCAGGATTTTGCGAGCGGTCGCCGTCGCTAGCGGTCCACTTCGCCCAGCACGATGTCGATAGCGCCCAGGATCACGACGGCGTCGGCGATCTTGTAGCCCACCGACATGGGACCCAGCGCGTTCAGGTTGATGTAGCTGGGGGCGCGCACGTGGTAGCGGTAGGGGTTGGCCCGGTTGTCGCTGACGACATAGAAGCCAAGCTCGCCCTTGGGCGCCTCGACGCGGGCGTAGGCCTCGCCTTCCTTGGGGCGGAAGGTGTAGCCGCCCTTGCCGCCCAGGATCTCGCCCTTCGGGATGTCGCGCAGCGCCTGCTTGAGGATCTTGACGCTCTCGCGCGCCTCCAAGCAGGCGAATGTAGTAGCGGGCAAAGATGTCGCTCTCGGGCAGCGTCGGAATGTCGAAGTCAAAGCGGTCGTAGATGCTGTACGGCTCGGCCTTGCGGATGTCGTACGGCACGCCCGCCGCCCGGATCATCGGGCCGCTGACGCTCAGGGAGATCAGGTCCTGCGCCGACAGGTAGCCGACGCCGCGGCCGCGTGCCTTGACGATCTCGTTGCCGGTCAGCAGCTCGTCCAGCTGGTCGAGCGCCCGCGGCAGGCGGTCGTGCGCCAGGTACTTGGCCCGCTCCTCCCAGCCTGGCGGTCAGGTCGCGGACGACACCGCCAAAGCGGTGATAGTTGCACATCAGGCGCGAGCCGCTGACCTCCTCAAAGAGGTCGAGGATCATCTCGCGCTCTTCGATGGCGTAGAGCGCCGGCGTCTGCAGCGCACCCAGGTCGTTGAGGATAAAGCCGATCGACCAGGTGTGGTTGATGATGCGCGTGAGCTCGGCCATGATGACCCGGATGTACTGCGCCCGCTCCGGCACCTCGATGTCCAGCAGCTTTTCCACCGCCAGCGCATAGCCGAAGTTGTTGCTCATCGAGTTGATATAGTCGAGCCGGTCGGTGAACGGCATGTTCATCAGCCAGGTGTTGCGCTCGCCGATCTGCTCGTGGTTGCGATGCAGATAGCCCATCTCCGGCTCGAGCGCCAGGATCGTCTCGCCCTCGATGCGGGTCAGCATGCGGAACACGCCGTGCGTGCTCGGGTGGTGCGGCCCCAGGTTGACGACGATGCTCTGCGTGTCCAGCTCGCCGTAGCCGTCATGCGCGGGCGCCTGGCTGACCGGCACATAGGTCACCGGCGCTTCCCAGCGTGTCCGGGATCCCAGCCGGCCGGGTAGGTGACGTTGTCGCCCCACGGCAGCTTGTCCTCATGCCAGACATAGTTGCCGTCGGGATGGCGGCTCTTGAACGGCTTGGTCTCTTCTTCGAAATAGGGCTCTTTCCAATCCTTGCGCATGGGATGGCCGTGAAAGCCCTCCCAGGTCAGCACGCGGCGCAGGTTGGGATGGCCGGCAAACTTGATGCCGTACAGGTCGTAGACCTCGCGCTCCTGCAGGTTGGCGCCCGGATAGACGCTCGTGGCCGAAGGCACGGTCTCGTTCTCGGGCACGCGCACGTGCAGCCGCACGGGGCCGCCGCCCTTCTTGGTGCTGTAGAGGTGGTAGACCACGTCAAAGCGCTCGGCGATGCCGGCGCGCGCCTTGCCCTTGTAGGTCGAGTAGTCGACGCAGGTCACGCCCGAGAGAAAGTCATACCCTTCGCGGTCGCGCAGGTGCGTCAGCAGCGGCAGCAGCTTGTCCGGCGCCACGAACGAGCGCCTTGTCGGTATCATCCGCCCAGGTGCCGGTGACGGCGCCGGGGACGGCATCGTTATAGGGCAGGGAGCTGTCGCCTACGGCGGCCGGAGTCGCTTCCGGGGTCGCTTCTGGCGCGGCCAATGTTGGTGTACTCATTTACCCCCCAATGGTTCTGGATATTGCGTCATGGCCGCTCCCTGATCAGGCCGGCTGCTTGAGCGTGCGGTACTTGGCCTGGGCGGCGCGGACGCGCGCCTTGACGTCGTCCGGCATCGGCTGCGGTGTGAGCCGGGCCAGATCCACCGGGCCGGTGGTCGCGGCAGCGGCGCCGGCGCCCAGCGTGTGCTCCTTGATCATCTGCACCTTGCGCGGGTCGAACAGGTCGGGCCCCAACAGCGGCACCGGCACAAACTCGCTGGCATTCTTGCGGTACCAGGGCACCTTGGTGATGCTCTGGCGCTCCACCTTCTCGTGCAGCTTGAGAATGCCGTAGATCAGCGCATCGGGCGTGGGCGGGCAGCCGGGCACGTAGACGTCGACGGGAATATACTTGTCGATGCCGCTGACGACGTTATAGCCTTCCTTGAAGGGGCCGCCGCCGGTGGCGCAGGCGCCCATGGCCAGCACGTAGCGCGGCTCCGCCATCTGGTTGTAGATGCGCACGATGGCGGGCAGCATCTTCTTGGTCACCGTGCCGGAGACGATCATCAGGTCGCTCTGGCGCGGGCTGGGGCGCATGACCTCCATGCCAAAGCGGGAGAGGTCCCAGCGGCTGGCCGCGGTGGCAATCATCTCGATGGCGCAGCAGGCCAGGCCAAAGAGCAGCGGCCACATGCTGGCCGAGCGGCTCCAGTTATAGACCTTGTCCAACGTCGTCACCATGACGTTGGCCTGCAGGTCCTCAGGAACCTGCAATCGTATCGTGCAGGAACTCTTGCATACTGTTCCTGTTTGATGTCCTTGAAAGTTGGTTACCGTAGTGGATTCCATAAGCCTCGGTTTCCCTCTAATGGAAAGACTCGCGTTCGTGCAAAATTGTACATGATGTGGGCCTTAAATGCAACTTTTTTGCCATCCGGGGGGCGCTTCGCGCCTCTCGCTCCTCCCTGATTTTTGCCCTTCGCGCCTCATCCGTGGTATAACATTCTTCCTCCCAGAAAATTCGTTCTGCCTGCGCCATCCGCTGTTAAGAACGTCCGCACTCCCAGTTACGCGCGCTGCGCCCGAACATCCCTGGACCCGTCGCACCCCGCAACACGGTCGCACGCGGCACCCTAGCTTTGCCCCAACTCGCAGTACATCCAGAAAGGAAGTTTTCCGTGCACAGAATACGCATTCTCCTCCCCTCTCTGCATCGCAGCCATCTGCCTCGTCGCCTTCACCGGCGCGGCACTGGCCGTGCAGTCGCCGACCAGCGACACGCCACCGCCGCCGAGGCCACGCGGCTCGCCGCTGCTGATCGTCGAGTTTGACGCCCCGCCGCTGGCCGCCGCCTACAAGACGCAGCTTGCGCGCCGCCGCCGCCAATGGCCGGCTCGACGCCCAGTCCGCCGACGCCCAGGCCTACGTGGCCCAGATCGAGGCCCAGCAGGCCGCCTTTGTCAGCCAGCTGCAGACCGTGCTGCCCGCCGCCACGGTCGCCCAGTATGTCGACGAAAACGGCGCGGGCCAGAACCTCACCTACCAGGTGGTCTTTAACGGCATGGCCATCAACCCCGGCGCCGATCTCACGCGCCGCCGCCCGCGAGGCCGCCCGCAAGCAGATCGCCAAGCTGCCGGGCGTCAAGGCCGTCTACCCCGACCTGCCGCACTACCCGGACCTCTACACGAGCACGCTGCTCATCAACGCGCCGGCCGTGTGGAACGTCCTGGGCGGCCGCGCCAACGCCGGCGCCGGCGTCAAGTTCGCCTCGATGGACGGCGGCGTCCATCACCTCTCGCCCATGTTCAGCGGCGAAGGCTACGCCTACCCCAACGGCTTTGGCCCCAACGGCAAAGGCCTGACCAACAACAACAACGGCAAGATCATCACCTCGCGCGCCTACTTCCGCTCGTGGGACCCGCCGCAGACGGCGGACCCGGGTCTCAGCGGCTGCGGCGACGCCTGTGCCTGGCCCGGCCCCAAAGGCACCTCGCACGGCGTCCACACCGCCTCGACCGCCGCCGGCAACATCGTCACCGACGTGGTCTACAGCGGCCTGCCGATCGGCACGATCAGCGGCGTGGCCCCCCGCGCCTACGTCATGAGCTACAAGGTCTTCTACGGCAGCGTCAACGGCGACGCCTCCTTCTACACGCGCCGAAGGCATTGCCGCCCTCGAAGACGTCGTCAAGGACGGCGCCGACGTGCTCAACAACTCCTGGGGCAACGGCCCCTATCTCCAGCGGCAACGTCGGCGACCCGCTCGAAACCGCCCTGGCCAACACCGCCGCCGCCGGCGTCTTCGTCTCCATGTCGGCCGGCAACGCCGGCCCCTCCAACTCGACCCTCGACCACCCGCTGCCCGACTACATCAACGTGGCGGCGACGACGACGCGGCGGCACGCTGGCCAGCGGCCGGCTGAGCGTCCCCGGCAGCCCTCGTCCAGGATGTGCCCTTCTCCGAGGCCTCCTTTGGCGCGCCGCTGCCGCTCGCCACGGTCATCACCTACCCGGTGCTGCCGGCCGCTAGCGTCAACTCGGCCAACGTCACGGGCTGCAACCCCTGGCCGGCCGGCACCTTTGCCGGCAAGGCGGCGCTCATCCAGCGCGGCGGCTGCGAGTTTGGCGTCAAGGTGCTCAACGCCGAGCAGGCGGGCGCGGTCTTTGCCATCGTCTACAACAGCGCCGGCCGGCGGCGACGAGCTGATCAACATGGGTCCCGGCGCCGTCGGGCAGACCAGGTGACGATCACCTCGATCTTCATCGGCAACACGGACGGCCAGGCGATCGTCGACGCCTATACGGCGGACCCGGCGGCGGTCGTCGTGATCGACACCGTGGCCTTCCAGCTGGGCAACACGCCCGACCAGGTTGCCAACTTCAGCAGCCGCGGCCCGGGCGTCGGCCTGGCGCTGCTCCCCGACATCGCCGCCCCCGGCGTCAACATCCTGGCCCAGGGCTACACCCCCGGCGCCACGGGCGAAGCAGCAGTACCTTGGCTACGGCCAGGCCTCCGGCACCTCGATGGCGGCCCCCCACGTCGCCGGCGCCGCCGTCCTGCGTCCGCCAGGCCTATCCGCACTGGTCCAACGCCGCCATCAAGTCGGCGCTGATGTCCACGGCCAAGTACACCGACGTCTACAACTACTGACGGGACGCCGGCCCAGCCGCTCGACATGGGCGCCGGCCGCCTCGACCTGACGCACGTGCTCGACCCCGGCGTGCATCCTCGACCCGCCCAGCGTGAGCTTTGGCGCCGTCCCCACCGGCACGCGTGCAGACGCTGGCCGTGCGTGTGACCAGCGTGGCCACGCAGACGGAGACCTACAACGTGAGCACGCTCTTCACGGGCGACGGCTTCACGGCGACGACGGCGCTGCCGGGCTTCACCGTGACGCCGACCGTCTTTGCGCTGAGCTTCGGGCAGAGCCAGGTCGTCTCGGTGACCGTCGCCACGGCCGACAGCCAGGGCATCGCCGAGAACCAGGGCTACATCGTCCTCGACGGTGCGGCCCACGACGCGCACATGCCCGTCTGGGCGCGCGTCATCCCCGCCGCGCCGGTGGCCGACGTGCTGATCATCGACAACGATGCCAGCGGCCTCGACCCGTCCTTTGGCGACTACCTGGGCGTCTACACCAGCACGCTGGACGCCCTCGGCCTGACGCTACGAGGTCGTCAACACGGCCGACAGCATTGGTGCGGCCACCACGATCCCGACGCCGGCGCAGCTGGCCGGCTACGGGGCCGTGCTGTGGTACACGGGTGACAACTATGTCCCCGAGGCCGGGCTGACCGGCCAGGACCAGTACAACCTGCTCGACTATCTCAACAACGGCGGCAAGGTGATCGCCATGGGCCAGGACCTGGCGGCGACGCTCGACGCCACGCCGGGGACGACGACCAACTGGCTCTACAACTGGGGCTTAGGGCGCCACCTGGCTGCAGGACAGCATCTCCGAACGGGGAGATCCCGGCCGGCTATGCCACGCGTGCGCCGAGGGCGCCGCCGCTCTTCAGCGGTCGTCGTGCGTCAGCCTGACGCAGCTCTATGTCGACGAGGTCGGCCGACGTAACACGACGATCCCGACTACGGCCGCGGCGGCGTGCGCGATCCTCAACTATGGCGGCCCCTTCAACGTGCAGAACGGGACGGTGGCGATGCAGCCATCGTGACCAGCCGCTGCTCGAATCGCCGGATCATGTCCGTACATGGGCAAGGCGTTCTATGCCACCTTTGGTCTTGAGGGGATGGGAGTGGGCGACCAACGGCGCCATCGACGCCGACGACGCCCGTCGAGCTGCTCGGCCGGGTCTTCACCTGGGTCGACTCGCAGGCCGGGCACGGCGACGATCAGCAACACGACGCCGGTCACCACCACGGCGATCACGCTCTTCACCTCCAGCTACACCGCCACGTACCGGCGGGCTATCCGCCGTCGATCGTCAATCCCATCGCCTGGCGTTGGGACTTTGGCGACGGCAGTGCGTACGTCACGTCCGACGGGCCCCGCCGCCGGCCACACCTATGCATGTGCTGCGGAAGGCAGCGGGCAGAACAACGTCTACACCGTGCGGGTGGAGATCACCGACGGCTTAGGCAACAAGACAATCGTCAGCCAGGACGTAGACGTATCGCAGTCCTGCTACGTCGAGCCGCAGACGATCCAGCAGTTCTTCATGCCGTGGATCGGCAAGTTCTTCGGCCAGCCATAAGGATACATAGGCGCACAAGGTCCGGCGGCACGCCTCAAGAAACCGAGTTTCTGCGAGAAACTCGGTTTCTGCCCCCGCCGGACCTTGTGCCCCGCCCTCATCCCTCTCGCCATCCAGCCGGCGGCCACCGACTGCAGAAAACGGTAGGTCAAGTAGTGGACCCGGTAGCGGCAGGTGGCGAGGTCCGCGTCCATAAAGACCAGGTTCGCCTGGATCAGCCGCTGCAGCGCCGTGGTGGTTGTACCGGTGTCGAGGCCGCAGAGGGCGCCAAGGCTGGCGGCGTCGAGGTCGGTGACCTGGGCCGAGCACACGGCCAGCAGCACCTGGCGGTCGACTGTGGTCAGCCCGTCCCAAGCCTGGCGATAGATATAGCCAAACATCGCGGCCGGCGGATGTGGCGGGGCAGCCGCCAGATCCTGCAACACGGCCTGCAAGGGGCGCACGTGCGTCTGCCCGACGATCAGCAGCAGGGCCAGCGGATTGCCGCCCACTGCGTTGTAGATCGGCAGCAGATCCTCATCTGGGCAGGCCGCCAGTGCCGACAGCTCGCGATCCTCCGCGGCCTGGCGCAGCAGTTTCAAGGCGTGTTCTGCACTCAACTCAGGCACCGGATGCAGATGGAGATTGGGTTCGCCGATCAAGCGCCGCCGCGAGGTGAGAATGAACCTGGATGGGTTCGCCAACGAAGTAAGTACCGGCAGCAGCACATGGGGATCGAGCATCGTCTCAAAGTTGTCGATCGTGATCAAGTGCGGAACCTGAGCCAGGCGCAGCCGCAGGAGTGCCAGCTGCTGTTCAAGATCGCCACCGCAGATTGCGGTCGCTTTCTGGTAGAAACTGCGCGGCCAGGGCAGCCACCAAGGCTATCTATCGTCAGCACGGGTCGTGGGCGCGAATGCACCTGGCCGCACAGGTCCAAGCCCACCACTTGGGCGCTAACCCAGCCAAATTCCTCAAAGGCACTCTCAGCCGCCAGCCGGCGCATGACGGCGGACGCCAGCGTCGTCTTGCCGATCCCGCCGATCCCTTCGATCGACAGCAGCCAGGGTCCCATAGACCCCTTGAGCAGTGCGGCAAGTCTGCTGATCTGGCCTTCAACGCCCACCAGGCGTGCGGGCGGCGATTCGAGCCGGCCTGCCAGCTGTGCGGCCCGTTCGTGCCATGCGGTCATTTCGAGGCCGTACAGGATGGCTGCCAGGCGGGCGATGGCCTGGTTCTGCTTCGAATAGATCGTGCTTTCGGCATAATTGAGCTGGCGGCGGGCTTCCTCTACGGGAAGATGAAAACAAAAACGCAGCTTCAGCAGCTCGGCGTCACGCGGGTTGTGGTGCGCAAGATGGGAGATTGCCTGCTCAAGCACGAGATTCGTACGCTGACGCCGTGTTAACGCAAGCGCAGGCTCGGCACGATGGGCGATGATCAGGTCGTCCAGCAGTCCTTCCTTTGGGTGGCTGTCGTACCAGAACTTCAATGCCTTGTGCACACGCTGTTCAAATTCTACCGGGGCAGCCGCAAGCGGAGAATTCATCGGAGACTCCTAACGGGTAAGCGGAGGTAATATCGGGTACCCATAGCTTACACCAAGCCGCAAGGCAGGCCCAAGTTTTTTACCGCACAAATTGCAGTCGCCACCACTGGAGGCGCTCCCCGCCCCCAAAACCCTCACGCAACCCTCACAAACATTACGGGGCCGCGCGTGGTCCTCCGCCCCGTTACCCTTCCTTCTCTTCCCTCTTCTCCGCAAACCCCCGGTACACCAACTCCAGCACCAGCCGCTCAAACCCCGCCCGTGTCCCCTCCTGCGCCAGCACCTGCTCCACCACCCCCTGGTAGCCGTCGAGCGCATCCACCAGCGTGTCCATAAACACCTTGGGGTAGTCGCCCATCGCAAACTGCTCCTTGCTGTTGCTCGCCGCCTGCTGCGCCAGGTCGGGGTTCTGCAGCATCCGCCCCGAGACGTGGTGCGCCACCGCCAGCATGTCCACCTCGCGCACGTCGCCGGCAAACAGCTCGTTGACCTGCCGGACGATCTCCGCCAGCGGCGCCAGCTGCGGATCCTGCGCGGCTGGCCGTCCCGACCTCGCCCAGCGGCGGCAGCTTGTACTCCGCCCGCTCCTCCTCCAGCTTGATGGCCCGCTGCCCCAGGTCCTGCATGCGGTAGTGCGTCAGCTCCACCGCCGAGAGGTCGATCGGCGTGCGCGCGTTCTCCACCTTGAGCCACGGCTGCAGGTGGCGGTAGAAGACCGCCCGCTGCTCCAGGTCGGTGTCGCCATAGTCGAAGATCTGCGCCAGGAACTCGTACGCCCGCACAAAGCTCCCCAGGTCCTTGCGGAAGATGCCCAGCGCGTCCAGCGCCGCCTTGTCGCCGCTCTCCTCGGCTTCCCGCAGCCGCACCCGGAAGCGGTCGACCGCCGGCGCGATGCGCGCCTGCAGCTGCTTCTGCGTGCCCTTGGGGTCGAAGTAGGCCGCGCAGAAGGCGTCGACCTCGGCCTCGGTGTAGATGCGCTCGCCGTCCAGCTTGTTCTGCAGCGCGTGGATGATGTTGGGGTCCGACACGCCGGCCAGCTCCGCCGTGCGGTAGTAGGGCGCAAAGGCGGCCAGGATCTCCTCGTCCTTGTTGACAAAGTCCAGCACAAAGGTCTGCGTCTTGCCCGGGTAGGTGCGGTTGAGCCGCGACAGCGTCTGCACGGCCGTCACCCCCGCCAGCCGCTTGTCCACGTACATGGCCGCCAGCAGCGGCTGGTCAAACCCCGTCTGGAACTTGTTGGCGACGATCAGGATGCGGAACTCGTCGCCGGCAAAGGCGGTGCGGATGTCGCGCCGCTTGAGGTCGGGATTCATGTTGGCTTCGCTGAAGGCTGTCCGGGCCGCTCTCCGGGTCGTTGACCTCGCCCGAAAATGCCACCAGCGCCCGCAGGTTGCCGTACCCCAGCTCGCGCAGGTAGGCATCCATGGCCAGCTTGTAGCGCACCGCCTCCTTGCGCGAGCCGGTGACCACCATGGCCTTGGCCCTGCCCGCCGATCTGCGCGCTGATGTGCGCCCGGAAGTGCTCGACGACGATCGCCACCTTCTGCTCGATGTTGTAGGGGTTGAGCCGCATCCAGCGCGCCAGCTGCTTGAGCCCCTCGGCCTTCTCCACCTCCTGCTCGTCGACCTCCTTGCCGTGATACGCCAGCCGGTAGGCCAGCTTGTACGGCGTGTAGTTCTTGAGCACGTCGAGGATAAACCCCTCCTCGATCGCCTGCCGCATGCTGTAGACGTGGAACGGCTGCGGCGGGCTGCCGGGGTCCGGCTTGCGCCCGAACAGCTCGAGCGTCTTGGCCTTGGGCGTGGCGGTGAAGGCGTAGAAGCTGACGTTGGGCGGCTGCAGCCGCGCCTCCATCGTCGCCAGCATGATGTCCTCGGTGCTGACCTCCTCGCCCTCCTCGATCTGCTCGGCGGTCAGCACCCGCTTGAGCATGGTGGCGGTGGCGCCGGTCTGCGAGGAGTGCGCCTCGTCGGCGATGACGGCAAACGAGCGCGCCGCCAGCGACACCTCGCGGCGGATCGCCTCCAGCACAAAGGGGAAGGTCTGGATGGTGACGATGATGATCGGCCGCCGCTCGACCAGCGCCTCGACCAGCTGGTGCGACTTGACGCCCTCGTCGCTGACCTTGTAGACGACGCCGTCCTTGTGCTCGAACTGGAAGATGGTGTCCTGCAGCTGCTTGTCGAGCACGGTGCGGTCGGTGACGACGATGACGCTGTCGAAGATCTTGTGGTCCGCGGCGTCGTGCAGGCTGGCCAGCTGGTGCGCGAGCCAGGCGATCGAGTTGGACTTGCCCGACCCGGCCGAGTGCTGCACCAGGTACTTGTGCCCCGTGCCCTCGGCGCGCGTGGCCGCGACGAGCTGCGTCACCACCTCCCACTGGTGGTAGCGCGGGAAGACGATCCGCTCCTGCTTCTCCTTCTTCTCCAGGTGGATAAAGCGCCCCAGGATCTCCAGCAAGCTGTCGCGCGCCAGCACCCGCTCCCACAGGTAGCTGGTCCGGTAGCCCGTGCGGGTTCGGCGGGTTGCCCGCGCCCTGGTCGTTGCCCAGGTTGAAGGGCAGGAACACGGTCTCGGCGCCCGCCAGCCGCGTGGTCATGTGGACCTCGTCGGTGCTGACGGCGAAGTGCACCAGCGCCCGCCGCTTGAAGGCCAGCAGCGGCTCCTCCTGCCGGGTGGCGGGGTCGCGCGGCGGCCGGTCGTACTTGTACTGGCGGATGGCGTCCTGCACCGACTGCGTGAAGTCGGTCTTGAGTTCGAGCGTGGCGAGCGGGATGCCGTTGACAAAGAGCACCACGTCGATGCTGTTCTCGTTGTGGAGGCTGTAGTGCACCTGCCGCACCACGCGCAGCCGCACCTGGTCGTACAGCGCCTGCAGCTGCGGGTTAAAGCCGTGGCTGGGCTTGAACTGGCACAGCTGGAAGCGGGCGTTGCCGTCCTTGAACCCGCGCCGCAGCAGCGCCAGCGCGCCCTCCTTGTCCAGCAGCTTCGCCACATACTCCAGCACATGCAGCGAGGGGTCGCCGTGATAGAAGGCGGCCAGCTTCGCCCACTCCTGCGGCTGCGTCTCCTGCAGCCAGCCGATCAGGTCGTCGGGGTAGAGGGCGAGCGCCCGGTCGTAGCGTTTGGGGTCGCCTTCCTGCCAGCCGTGGGAGAGAAGAGAGGCGACCAGTTCCTGCTCAAAGGTAACTTCGCGGTGTTTTTCGGCCATGGGGGTGAGGTAACTCGCCTACAAATGGACTTGCCGGTAAGTGAGATAATATAATGTAGCGGAAGAAAATGCAAGGTATTGGGGTTGACAGCCTCCCGTCCTGGGCTACAATGTGCAGACGGCCCACGGCCCCGCTGGGCCCATGGATTTCGATTTGGTACAGGGTGGAACATGACAACACTGGAGAAAGTGCGAGAGTTGCTGCGCCGAGCTGACCCCTGGCGAAAAAGCGCAAACCTTGCAGTGGCTGGTGCGCATCCTCACCAGCGTCTTTCCCGGCGTGGAGAGTTCACCTGACGTAGCCGGCGGTGAAGGGCCTGCCTGGTGCGCACGCGCATTCCTGTTTGGGTGCTGGTACAGGCCCGCAGGCTTGGCAGCAGCGAGGCTGAGATCCTGCAGGCATATCCGTCGCTGCGGGCCGAAGACCTGATCAACGCCTGGGCCTACTACGATGCGCACAAGGCGGAGATCGAGGAGCAGATCGTGGAAAACGAAGCTGCGTGAGCCATGGCACGTTTCTATGCGGACGAGAATTTTCCGCTGCCGGTGGTGCAAGTGCTGCGCCAGCTTGGCCACGACGTGTTGACCATCGGCGAAGCGGGCAAGGCCAACCAGCAATACTCTGACGCCGCCGTGCTGCAAGATGCCGCGAATTTGGGCAGGTGTGTTCTCACGCTGAACCGCAAGCATTTTCGCCGCTTGCACGAGGAGGGCGCCAAGCATGCCGGCATCATCCTGTGCACCTACGATCCTGACTACCAGGGCCAGGCGCAGCGCATTAACGAAGCCGTCGGCGGTGTTTCTGCTACTGACAGGCCAACTGATCCGCGTCAACCGCCCTGTGCCCCCGCAACCGTGATGCCGGCCAGAATGGATGCGGATAGGCTGCTGAGCTACTACTATATGGAGCTACGACGCAAATTAGCAGCAATTGTCGCATGGGCAGCAGGGCCAAGCCTACCGGCCGAAACCGATGCCGTGATCGAGGATGTCCTGAAGAGTGCCCTGCCTGAAATGGTGAGCGGCAACAGTGATTTCACGACTGCGGATGGCTTGAACCTATGGTATGAAAGTATTCTCCCCGCAGGTCCGCCGCACGGGAGCGTGTTATTGATCATGGCAATGGGCGGCAATGCATTGTTCTGGCCTCCCAAGTTTGTGAAATCCTTTGTCGATGCGGGCTACCAGGTCATTCGCTATGATAACCGGGGAACCGGCCTGTCGGATCGGATGGAGCATTGGGATCGCAAGCAGCCTTATTCTGTTGCCGACATGGCCCGCGACGCCGTGGCGGTGCTTGATGCAGTCGGGGTTCAACGCACGCACATTGTTGGCCTTTCCATGGGCGGCATGATCGCGCAAGAAGTTGCCATCCAGAATCCCGGCCGTGTCGCCTCGCTGACCCTCATGATGACCTCCGGTTTTATTGGCGATCCTGACCTGCCTGGGCTAACGTCTCGCTACTTTCTTGAAGCGCTCTTAAAGGCAATTCCCCTGCTCAAGTACCGCCTCCTGGGCGGAGAGAAAAACTTGATCAAGGAACGCATCGCCAAGCAGATCTCGTTTGTCGGCTCTGAAGGGCTCGACATCAAAGAGGCTGCCGAGGTCGTTTTGTACGATTTGCGAAAACGGAGGGGGATCAACTTTCGAGCGGTGTTGCAGCATCAGGCGGCCGTGAGTGTTGCGGGTTCACGCTACGAGAAGTTACGCGCGCTCAGCACACCGACCTTGGTGGTCCATGGATCTGAGGATCAGTTTATACCGATTGAACATGGAAAAAAACTTGTAGAGACAATACCAAACGCTGTGGGCCTATGGCTGGAGGGCGTCGGCCATGTATTTCCCGTACCCAACATGGACAAGCTGACCGCCATGATTCTCGTACACATTAGTACCCCCACCTCCAGGAAGTGGTAGCCTCCTTCACCCCATCTCCTGCGTTACGGCCTGATCCGCACCCTTGAATTCCGACTGGGCGGCAGTCTGGCCGGCGCAGTCGCGTAACTCGTCCGCACTCGACAGGTGCTGCGTGAAGCGGCTCGTGAAACGCGCGGCCGGTGCGCCGTCGACGATATCGTGATCAAAGGAGAGCGTCAAGCAGAGAACCTCCCGCTCCTCCAATCCACCGTCGACGCACGCCGTGCGCTGCGCAATCGTGCCAACGGCCACGGTGACGGTGGCGCTCGTCAGTGGCACGAGCCACAGCGGCCCCGCGCCGAACATGCCCACGGCAGTCACCCCGACGACGCCGTACCGCTTCTGCATCCCGATATTGCGCGACGCGAGCCGGATGAAGGTGCGCAGCAGGAAGCCTGGGATGAAGCGGATCCATGCCATTCCCGTCGCCGCGCCGAGACGCTGGCCCCCGTGCTGCTGTGCCGCCCGCAGTTCGTCGTTGATCTGGCGGAATGTCTTGCGATTGGCGGCCTGGATGCCCACGGGCTCCGGCACGCTCTCGCCGTCGATCTCGCGCTCAAACAGGACGCTGATCGTGAGATCGTCGAGCACGATCAGCCGGCTGCCCTGGCGAAAGGCGTTGAACTTGGGGAAGCCGTCAAACGTGCGGGCCAGGCAGGCCACGACATAGGCCGTGAGCGACAATCTCTCCCCCGTGCGCTCGCGGTGTTCGGCGATGAGACGGCGCGCGGCGGTAATATCCGCCTCCGTGATGAGGTGAATCGTGTGCTTCTCTGCATTCACCGCCGACGCGGCCGCAACCATGCGCCGGTTGGCGCCAAACGGCTCGGCGTGATACCCCTTCCCCTCGCCCATCGGTATCTCTCCTGTGCAGCTGTTCTGGCCCAAAGTTACCCACGGGGGTCGCCGAGCGCCGCGGCTTGTCGTGCTCGCGGATCTAAGTTGTAGAGGCGGCGGGGGTGAAGGCCAGGTCCAGGCCGAGCGCATGCAGGACGCTGCGCAGCGTGACAATCGTTGGATTGCCTTGGCCGGACAGGGTGCGATACAGGGTTTGGCGATTGAGCTGGGCAGCCTCCGCTACGGCTCCGACGCCACCGTGGGCATCGGCGACGCTGCGCAGGGCCAGCAAGAATTCCTCGGTTGAGCCACCGGCGAGTGCAGCCGTGAGATAAGCCGCGGCGAGTTCAGGGTCGCGCAGTTCCTCTTGCAGAAATGCCTCATAGCTTCTGACACTTACCCCGCCGTGGGGATGATCGCTCATGGTTGTCATCGTTGCTGAACCTCCCGCCAATACGCTTGGGCGCTTTCGATGTCGCGCGTGTTGGGTCGATTTGTCGCCTCCACACAGTAGAAGGACGATCTTCTCTCCCTGCAGGCCATAGTAAACGCGAAACCCGGGACCGGCATGAATGCGCAGTTCATAGACACCGCCACCGACACTCTCGCAATCGCCAAAATTGCCAAGTCGCAGCCGGTCGATACGGGTTAGGATGCGTGCCTTGGTTTGCCTGTCACGCAGCGACTGCATCCACTGCTCAAAAGGCGCCTTGCCGTTGCGCGCCACAAGGATGTTAACACGCCATAGACTTGATTCTGTTGCCATAATTGTCGCCTAAAAGCGAATTGCTGTCAAGATGTGAGAAGAAGTGACTGCCTGTGCAGACGGCCAACTCATGAATCGATAATCGCAAAAAGCTTACGGATTGCATCGCTTACATACTTGCAGTATGCTGATCGCGTACCTATTTCTATCTTGCAGACTCATTTTACTTGCAATGCCGAAAGGAACGGCAATGAAACACTCCCGATTCTTGGCCCTTGCCGCAGGTGCAGCGTTGGTTTTAGCGGCAGGCGTAAGTGCGTTGGCGCAGGATGGGCTGCTGGCCGGGTTGGCGCAGCCGGTGGTCGTCAACATCGAGCAGCAAGTGCCGGTTGACGTAACGCTGGCGCTGCCCCAGGCAGATGGCGCCGTCGTGACCGCGACTGCGCCGATCACAGTTGACATTGCGCTCCAAGTCAAAATCGACGGCGCTGGTGTGGTGTCAGTTGTGGCAGGCGAGGCTGAACCGGCGAAGGCCCTCGTTGAGGCGACTGCACCATCGGGCACGTCGCTGGATAAAGAAGGGCGAACTTACACGACTGAAGTACCCGAGGGACTTGAAATTACGCAGTTGGAATCGAAGGTCAATGCGCTTGACGACATCGAGCTGATTGGTGAGGTGCGCAACACCGGCGACGCAGCACTGGAATACGTTGAGGTTGTTGCGACCTTCTATGGTGCAGATGGTTCAATTGTCGAGGTGGCCAGCACTTACCTCGATCTCGACATGTTGGAACCAGGACAAGCCGCGCCGTTCAAGATGCTGCCAAACGTTCCGGGCGCCGACGTGACGGAGTACAAGCTGCAGGTGAAGCCTTAGGCCGGTGCTTGTGCTGGAATGTTATAAAAGCCAAAGAAAGAGGACGGGCATGTCGTTCATTCAATGGGTTATGCTGCTGCTTGGCGTATTGGGTGCCGCCGTGTTTAAACTTCAGATCGTGGAAGCCTGGCAACGGTCGTGGGTGCGAGGCCTGCTTATGCTTATAACGACTATTTTCATGGTTGCCGGCATTGGCATGCTGCTGTCGGTGATATGGCCGCTTCTGGCCATACTTTAGAAGTCGTTCGCGGCGCAATGCTGGCTAGCATCGTACATCTATCGTACCGGTGACAGCGGCGTATATGAGGGCAGCACGGCGTTCCCGAAGCAACTCAATGCAGTCCTGGCACCGTTTTTCGGCCAGCGAATATTGCTCATTCTTTTGCCGAATGTACTCGACTATCTGATCTTGTTCTGGGCGTGGCGGTAGTGGGGTCCGCATGTCGAGGAATTCATCTGGGTAGAGCCTAAGCCGAGATTCCCACACTCCTCGTGAGTTTCGCCCGATCTCGATCACGTGTCGCGGTGTCCGATACAGATAGTCAATGTATTGGGAATTAGTCTCTTCAGGGTTATGCCCCCGATACACATTATAGGACGGGCTGACAACGCCTGGAATCCTTGCTGTTCCAAGTGCGCCCATATAGGCCCACATCGTGTTGATTACCAGATCCCCGGGCTGGCAGCGCTTGTAGTTCTCGAGTGTTTCGGCCATGAACATGTTGACCGTCTTCTCGGAGCGTGCGGTGACGCCGGTGATGTGTGAAACTGAAAGCAGTTCCTCTTCGCCAGTAGTGCTACGATCATCGATTTCCTGGTAGATAGACTTATTACGCCTCACCTGCCAATGCGCCGGCACCTCCCCCAACCACTCCACCCCGCTGTCCTTCATCGGCGCATCGGGATTCAGCCCCTTCGTCACCGCATGCGAGATCAGCGCCTGCCGCTTCTCCTGCAGCACGGCGATCAACCGCTCCTGCTTGGCGATGAGTGCATCGATTTGGGCGGTTTCTCGATCGAGGAAGGCCAAGATCGCTGATTGCTACCTGGATATTTCCAAGATCGACACGCACGACTACGACATGGCGCAGAAGTATGGCCAGGCAGAGGCGGAGTCCTGTGAGGCCAAGGCGCAGGCGACCGGCGACGCGCGCTGGTTCCGGCGCTGGCCGTTGAAGCAGCTGCGGGAGGAACTCAAGATATTTCCGGTGGAGTAAATGCCGGCGACGAAGCTTAACAAGCTGCGGCCGGTTGCAGCACACTTGCGAGACGACCTTGATTGGTGTATAAGCACGTCTACTCCTGCTGGCTTTGGCGATACCGGTTGCCCTGAGGCGTCGCCCGCCCTTGCCGAAGCAGCAGGGCGGACGATCCACACGCTAACTCAAGATGTCGCGCATGCTGCATATTCGTCTGTTGGGAAGCTTTCGCCTTGCCTATGGTGCCGAGCCGGTCACGACGCTGCAGGGGCAGCGCCTCCATGCCTTGCTGGCCTACCTGGTCTTGCACCGCGCTGCCCCGCAGCTGCGCCAACAGATCGCCTTCCAGTTCTGGCCGGACACGACTGACAGCCAGGCCCAGACGAATCTGCGCCAGATCTTGCATGCGCTGCGGCGCAAGCTCCCCGATTGTGACCAGTTTCTCGAAATCACACCCTCGACCATCCGCTGGCGTGCCGATGCGCCCTTTTGGCTGGACGTTGCCGAGTTTGAAGCGGCACTGGCCGAGGTGCGCAGCGCAAGTGCGCACGCGCGCATTCCCGCGCTCGCCCGCGCGGTCGACGGCTACACGGGGGAACTTCTACCAGGGTGCTATGATGACTGGGTTCTACCGGAACGGGAACGACTGGCGCGGCACTTCCTCCATGCGCTCGAAGAGCTGATCGCGGCTCACGAGCAGCAGGGGGAGTACCGCCCGGCAACAGCCTATGCGCTGCGCCTGCTCCACCATGATCCGCTGCACGAGGAGACCTATCGCCGGCTGATGCGGATGCATGCAGTCACAGGCGACCGCGCAGGGGCGCTGCGTGTCTATCACAGCTGTGTTCATGTCCTCGAGCGTGAACTTGGGGTGGAGCCATCGGCTGCGACACGCGAGTTGTATGATCGCTTGCTCCACGCCGACAGCACCGTCATGCCTGCGCCACAGCTGCGGGGCGGCATTCCCTATGTTGGCCGCCAGCGCGAATGGCAGATCCTCCAGAGAGTCTGGACCAGCGCCAAGCACGGCATCCCCCACTTTGTCTGTATCAGCGGCGAGGCCGGGATCGGCAAGACACGCCTGGCCGAGGAGATGGTCCGCTGGGCCCAGCAGCAGGGAATCATGGTTATTCATACCAGAGCGTACGGTGCCGAAGGCGAACTGGCCTTTGCGCCCCTGGCGGAAGCGCTACACAGCGCTGTGCTGGCCGCGCAGATGGCCCGCCTCGAACCGGTCTGGCTGACCGAACTGGCACGCATCCATCCGGAGCTGCTCGCCACCCGGCCCGAACTGCCGCGGCCGGAGCCGGTCACCGAACAGGCGGCGGCCGAACATGGGCAGCGCCTGCGGCTCTTTGAGGCGCTGGCTTGCGCTTTTCTTGGCGACCGGCGCCCAGTGGTGCTCGTACTCGACGACCTCCACTGGTGTGACCGTGGGACGCTCGAGTGGCTGCATTATCTCTTGCGCTATGACCGGCAGGCGCCTTTGCTGGTCATCGGCACGCTGCGCCCGGAAGAAGCCGGTTCGGATCATCCGGTTACCCGCTCTTTGCTGGCACTGCGGGCAGGCCACACTGCCTATACAGAGCTGCACCTGGCCCGCCTGGATCCGCAGCAGACCGCCGAGTTAGCGATTGGCGTGGACGAAGGTGCGCTTGCCCCGGCCGTGTTGGAGCAGATCTACCAAACGACCGAGGGCAATCCGCTGTTTGTCATTGAGACGGTGCGCGCCCGGCTAGCTGCAGGTGCGGGCAGCGGCGGCAGCGGCGGCGAGAATGCTGCTGACCCCGTGTCCGACCACGCGCTGCCGGCCAAGGTGGCGGCGGTTTTGCGGGCGCGGTTAGGGCAGACCTCGCTGCAAGCGCGCAACCTGGCCGGACTGGCCGCGGTCATTGGGCGGTCGTTCACCTTTGATATCTTGGCGGCGGCGGCAGATCAGGATGAGGACACGCTGGTGCAGAGCCTGGACGAGCTGTGGCAGCGCCAGATTGTGGGCGCGCGAGGCGCCAGTGCCTACGACTTCAGCCACGACCGCCTGCGCGAGGTGGCCTATGCCGAGTTAAGCCCTGCACGCCGGCGGCAGCTGCACCAGCGCGTGGCGCGCGCGTTGGAAGCCAAATACGCCGACAATTTGGACGGCGTGAGTGCCCAGCTGGCGAATCATTACGAACAGGCAGACGCGCGCGAGCAGGCAGTTGTCTATCTGCACCGTGCCGCGCAGGTCGCCTGGCGCCGCTATGCCTACCGTGAGGCGATCATGCTCCTGGAGCGTGCGCTTGCCTTGCACAAGTCGAGCCCCACGCCGCCAATTTCGCCTGAATGTGAACTCGACCTGCAGATGTCACTGGGTGGCGCCTGGGCGTCGGTCACCAACTACCTGGGCAAAGAGGCAGAGACGGCATTCGCCCGCGCCCTTGTGCTCTGCCGGCAGATGCCCAACACGCCGCATCTGTTCACGGTCCTGTGGGCCCTACATGAAGTTGCCCTCTACCGTTCGGAGTATCCGGAAAGCCTGGCCCTGGCACAGCAGTGCCTCCAGATCGCACAAGAGTTAAACGACACGGGATTATTAGTCGAGGCGCACCATGCCCTGTGGGCGCCCTGCTTTTTCGCCGGCGATTATGCTGGGGCACTGGAACATGTTGCGCATGGGCTGGCCTTATACAACCGTGAGCAGCACGAAATACTCAGTGTCACCCACGGCGTGCACGATGCTGCCACGTGTGCCTTGTCGACAACAGCGCTGATCCACTGGCAGCAGGGGCGCCTTGACCAGGCGCGCCACGCGGTGGAAGCCGGTATGGCGCACACGCAAGCGCTGACCCTGCCCGGCAACATTGCGGATGCCCTAGCCTACGGGGGCTTGCTCTACTACCTGCTGCCGCGAGCCTGTGCTCGCGCAGCAAGCCGCCGACGAAGCCATCCGTATCAGCCATGAGCGAGGCTATCCATATCCCGGCTTCATCGGCGCGATCGTAGCGGGTTGGAGCCTGGCAATGCAAGGCCGGGTTGCCGACGGTCTGGCGCTTGCCCGCCAGGGCATGGAGACCAGCAACAGGTACGGGCAGCAGCTGCACCACAGCCAGCTTGCCGCCATGCTGGCCGAAGCCTATCTCGCCGCCGGCCGGCCGGCCGAGGCAATCGAAATCCTGAACGAGGCCATTGCGCGCTTTGAACGGCACTGCGACCTACTGTGTTTGCCGGATCTGGCCACGCTGAAAGGTGATGCCCTGCAGGCGCTAGGTGCAAGCGCCGACGTGGTCGAAGCCGCCTACAGGCAAGCGTTGGGGCTGGCCTTGAAGTGGGGGGCGAAGACCTCGGAGCTGCGTGCCGCCAAGGCCCTTGCCCGCCTCTACCAGGGACAAGGCCGGCAACTGGAAGGTTATCAGCGCTTGGCGCCCCTCCTCGCGGGCTTTCAAGAAGGCTTCAACACGGTCGACCTGATCGAGGTCCGGGAGCTGTTGGCGCAGCTTGCCCCCTAGCGGCAGAACGCCACTTAGAACGCGCTTAGAACGCCAAAGCTGCTACCTTGTGGCCGCGCACGCGCGCGGCATATATTTGCCAATTGGCAGCGGATTGGTGCGCGCCGGCGCCGCATGTACTTTCGCCGCTTTGCACAGAGTGTTCGACTCACCAGGAGGAAATCATGTTCCAGCGCTTTGCCCGATCCACCGTACTGCTGCTGATCTTGGCAGCCTTGCTTGCGGGCTGCAGGCCGATTCAAGCCCAAGTTGCCCCGGGCCAGGCCCAACCGGCGGCCGAGGAGAGCAGCCAGGAGAGTCCTGCCAAGCTCGCCCTCCCCAATATGTTCATGCCAGAGGGGATCGCCATCAGCAGCGACGGCACGGCCTACGTGGGGTCGATTGCGACGGGCGCCATCTACCAGATCGACCTGCGCACGGGCGCGGGCAAGCTGCTGGTGGAGGCCCAAGAGGGCCAGAGTCTTGGGGGCCTGGCCTATGACGAGCGCACCGGCTTGCTTTATGGTGCGGGCGGTGGCAAAGGCAACGCCCGCGTCTATGACACGGCGACGGGTGAGCTGATGCAAGATATTCAACTCGTGGCAGAAGGCGGCCTCGTCAACGACGTGACGATCACAGACCGCGCCGTCTACTTTTCCGACTCCTTCCAGCCCGTCGTCTACAAGCTGGCGCTCGACGCCGACGGCCAACTCACCGAGCCGCTGGAGACGGCGACAATCCCATTAACAGGCGACTACGAGTCGATCGAAGGCGGCCTCAACGCCAACGGTATCGTCGCGATGCACGGCGGCGAATACCTGGTCCTGGCGCAAACGGACTCCGGACGCCTGTATAAGGTGGATCCCACCAGCGGGGAAGCGACCCAGATCGATCTGGACAGCGACGTCTTGATCTATCACGACGGCCTGGTGGCGGACGGCGATACCCTGTACGTTGTCAACTACAACGACCGCGTGTATGTCGTGCAGATGGATCCTGATGGGACGTCGGGGAAACTCGTGCGCACGATCACCGACCCCAATCTTGATGCCATCTCCACCGCCGCGCGCGATGGAGATTCCCTCTATGTCGTCAATGCCCGTTGGGATACAGACCTGACGCCGGAGACGCCGTATTGGATTACGCGCGTCGACCGCGCGCCGGTCCGCAGCATCACGACCGCACCTGCTGCAGAGCAGATTACCAATGCCATGGCGGCGGCGCCCCCCGCGATCGCCCAGGGCGCCACGGTTCTAGGCTTTCCGGCGCAGGAGGGCAGCGACATGGTGGTGCTGCGCGCGGGGAGCAACGGCTGGACGTGTTTAACCGACGAGCCTGTCACCCCCGATAACGACCCCGTCTGCTATGACCCCGTGTTCGCGGCCTGGTATGAGGCCTATGCGGCCGGCACCGAGCCGCAGATCAGCGGACCCGGAGTTGCCTATCGGCTGGGCGGCGGCAGTGCCCCCAGCAGCAGCGACCCCACGGCCGTGCAGCCCCCCGCCGGCGAGAAGTGGATCGCCACGATGCCAAACGTCATGCTGGTCATGCCCGGCGGATTTGACCCAGCGGGCTTCAGCACGGACCCGCACTCCGGGTTACCATTTCTCATGTGGCAGGGCACACCCTACGAGCACCTGGTGGTCCCGGTGGTAGCACAGGGGAGCCTCACGACCAAGCCGCTTGCCCCGGCTGCCACAGCTGACGAGCAGATCCAGAACATCAAAACCGCGTCGCCCACAACCATCATTGCCGGCGCCACGCTGCTGGGCTATCCCGCCGAGGAAGGCGGCGAGATGGTGGTGCTGCGCGAGGGGACCAATGGTTGGGTCTGCCATCCTGACGTGCAGGCAACGCCGCGCAACGATGCCGGCTGTGATGATGCCGCCACGACGGCAGGATTCAACCAGGGCGACATGCGAGCAGTCTCCCAGCCGGGCATTACCTACATGCTCTCGGGCGGGAGTGATGCCAGCAGCGTCGACCCTGGTCTCGCCGCGCCGGCTCCCGGCGAAGCATGGGTCACAGCCCCTTCACGCATTGTGTTGGCGGTGCCGGGCGGCTTTGACCCCGCCACCTTCACGACTGATCCCAAGGCAGGCTATCCGTACATCATGTTCAACGACACACCCTTCGAACGGCTGGTAATTCCGCTGGCAGGTATGCCTGAACAGGGGCAGTGAGCCGTGACCGTCAACGCGCTGCGCTGAGATGACCGGCGCGAGTGTACAAAGGGCGCCGCCGTATAGGCGGCGCCCTTTGTACATTGGACCCAGGAAATTGCGCAGTGGAAAACCGGCTTCTAATCGGCTGCCATAATAGGGCTATGCCCGGTAGCTTTTCGCAGCCGTTCCACGTCGCGCAGCGGAGGCGCGCCAAATAGCTTCTTATACTCCCGGGTGATCTGACAGAGCAGAAGGTGGCTGTGCTTCAGCAGCAGATCGACGCCTATCGTGAGCTGTCGACCTCGCTAGCGTTCGATGAGCTCGGCTGAGTACCAGGCGATCGGCGTCAACTGCAACGTGGCGGTCGAGGCGCAGGCCGCCGCCATGGTTGAACGCACGGTCGCTACCCTTTTTGTGACACATTACGTGGGACGGATATATTTCAAAAAGAGTAGGAGGAATGGCTCCGTAAATATCAGGCCATAGCCCACGCTTCAGTCCTTCAAGTCGGGCATTGCCCTCTGCTTCGAGGTTTCCATTGACAAGCAGAGTCGGCACGTGGGCGTGCCGACTCTGTGCATCCGTCTTAATTGCCAGCCATCGCAGCGCAGAATGCACTGGCGTCGCCTGTGCCAAAAAACTGATGCGGGCCGACCTCGGTGGTGATGGGACCGCCCAATCCCCCTATAAAGACAAGTTTGCCGGCATCCAACAGGATCGTGCCCTGACCCGGGAGATGGACCACGGATGTGAGCCCAACGACCGTCAACGTGTCGGGTGAACCATCAGTCGGAGTGCTGATGATAAACACGCCGGGAGCAGGCGAAATGAACGACTTGCCATTGGCTATGAAGGTGACCAGGAAATGGGGGAAGACTTGAATTTCCTTGATCGGGTTGCCCGCCTGGTCGTAGTGAACGCCAATCTTGATCGGCCCCTGCAAATGGGTCTCAACTGGAAAGCCGCATTTGGCTGTCAGGAAGGGATCCACAAACTGATCATCGACCTGGATGGTTTGAGGCGCATCGTTACTTTTAACAATCCTGTTACCTATTTGTCGCCGCGAGGGCATAGGTAACCATCAGTGTCATTTGGGCTTGCGGAGATTAAATCAAGTGTTGCTCTACCGCCAGGCGTGTGGCCATGGCGCGTGAAGTCACACCGAGTTTGCTATAAATCGAAGTGGCGTGGGCATTGACCGTGCGCTTGGTCACGACCAGCTTGTCGGCAATCTGACCATAGGTCAGCCCTTCCACCAACAGGCGCAACACTTCGACTTCACGAGCTGTCAGGCCGGCAGGGTAGGTACGAGGAGCGGGGATGACGGGCTTTGATGGTGCGGGTAGAAAGAGGGAGATTTCAGGCAAGGCTAAGGCATATTCGACCGCCTCTTCGGTCGAGAGGTTGTACCCGGCTGCGTACTCCACCGCAAAGGCGGCCTCGCCGAGTTGCGCCCGCAGGGCTGTGAGTTCAGCAGCGGCGGGGTCAGGCAAGTCTGGTGTTAACATGTGCCGCAGCGCGCTCGCCGCCCCGAACAGGCGCGCCGCCGCCTCATAGTGTCGTTGGCCGGCCCAGATGAGGGCGAACCCCTCCAGGCACTCGTTTACGCCCTTCCACCGCAGCGTGCCCAGGACTTGCCAGCGTGCCAGACTTTCACGGTAGAACGCCGCCGCCCGCCCGTAGTCGCCTTGCAGCCGTGCCAACTGGCCTAAATAGCTGAGGACATCGGCCGCATCCCACTCCGCGCCTATTTCCCCAAAGATGGCCAGACTCTCTTCGTACAAGGTCTGTGCGGCTTTGTAATCCCCCTGCCTGCAGGTGCGACTCGCCACATGGCACAAATTCGAGGCCACCTCGTATTTGTCGCCCATGGCACGCCCGATATCCAGGGCCTCTTGATGGCGGGCGATGGCCAGTTCATGATCATCTTGCACCAAGCCAAGAAACTCGAGGGCAATTGCCACGAACGCACGGGAACCTTGTTCCCTGGCAATAGCCAGCCCTTCATCAAGCCGCATATATGCCGTTGGCGAATCGCCCAGCAGCACAGCCATGCAGCCTGCACTGACGAGCGTGTGCGCCCTGGTTGTGGTACGGTCTGTCGCTGCGGTGCGGGCGAGTGCAGCATCATACCATTTGCGCCCTTCACGCCAGTCGCCTGTATAGATCCAAAAATCCTTGAGTGCCGTTGTGAGGTGCAAGGCAAGCTCCGTGGCATCAACGGCCGCGACGCTCCACGCCAGTGCTGCACGCAAGTTGGCGTGATCTGCCATCAAGATCGCCAGTCCTTGTGCCTGCTGCTGACGTAACAATGGGGCAGTTGCCTCGGCCAGGGTGAGAAAGAAGGCAGCATGATGACGGCGAACCGCCTCTGCTTCGCCACTGGCCGCCAACTGTTCCAATCCATACTCGCGAATCGTCTCCAACATGCCAAAGCGCGCTTTACCAGCGGGCGCTTCCAGGTGTCGCACCAGGCTTTGGTCGAGCAGGGTAGTGACGCCGTCCAGGAAGTCGACGCCCAGGTCTCGCTCGGCGTTGGTCACGGCGTGTGCCGCTTCGAGCGTAAACCCGCCCACAAAGACTGCCAGCCGCCGCAGCAGCGCCTGCTCGCCGGGCGCCAGCAGGTTGTAACTCCAGGCAATCTCGTCGCGCATGGTGCGCTGGCGCTCAGGTTGGTCATGGGGGCCACCCGTGAGCAATGCGAGGCGTTGGTGCAAATGCTCCAATAGGTCAGGGAGCGAGAACAGCCTGATCCTGGCCGCGGCCAGCTCGATCGCCAGGGGCATGCCATCCAGGCCAATACAAATCTGGGCCACATCGATGGCGTTGGCAGGCGTGAGGACAAAATCGGGTTTGACGGCCTTCGCCCGTTGGCAAAAGAGTTCGACGGCGGCAAATTCGGCCAGGCTGGTTGCCGGGTCCTTGCCCAAGGCACCGAGGCGTTTGGCATCCGGCAGCGCCAGCGGCGGCACCGGAAAGTCTTGTTCGCCATAGAGATGCAGGGGGGCGCGACTGGTCGCCAAGACTTTAAGCCGAGGCGATACATTCAAGAGTGTACTCACTAACGGCGCAGCAGCTAGAATCTGCTCGAAATTGTCCAACACGAGGAGCAGTTGCTTGTCGCGCAGGTATTCTTGCAGGCTCTCCTGGATGGAGCGATTCGGCGCTTCCCGCACAGCTAAAGTCTGGGCAATCGCCGCGCCCACCAGGTCGGAATCGCGGACCGGCGCCAGCGCGACGAAGTAGACGCCATCGACAAAATGGTCCAGCAGGCTGGCCGCCACCTGCAGCGCCAGCCGCGTCTTGCCGATGCCGCCGGGGCCGGTGAGCGTAAGCAGACCGGTGTGCTCATGCAATAACAGTTTGGGGATGACGGCCAGATCGTTATGGCGTCCAATCAGTGGGCTGCGGGGCAGGCGGAGATTGTTGGCCGGCGGCCTGACAGCGTGCGCCTGTTTAGGTTCAGATTCGCTGTGCGTACGCAAACCAGGCTTGCCGGTGTCCAACCGAGCAGCGTCGGTGGATGGATGTATGTCATCGAAGGCGTTCGCCTTGCCGGAAGGGGCGGGCGTTGTCATGGATAAACCTTGAGAAGTACTCGCCGGCGCTCTCTACCTCCTCAACCCTTTCGACACTCTACGCTTGAGCGAGTCACTGGGCGCTGCAGCGAACGAAGGGTTGCCGAAGGTGTGAAATGTCCGTGACTATACCAATAAATGCTAATTGTTGCAACGGTTTGCTGCTTGAAACCTGCTGGATGGTTCGTCTCGCAAGCGGGCAGAGACTGCGCCACCAGCGCTGCCAGCTCACGGACCTGCTACTCGATGCATTATGGAACGCCCGGAACACCCCAAAACCATCCCAATATAACCAACTAGATTCTGGGCCATATCACATTCTACGCAAGCGGGTTATGTGCCATGCTCTCAATAGATTTTCTTGACCGGCTTTGGCTGGAAAGGAAGGAAGTAAGTGAAAGAGTACATCACGGGCGCATGGAATGGCCTGTCACAGCAGAGCAGAACAATTATCCTGGTGACGCTGATTGCTGCCGTGGGGACCGCCGTGGCGCTGGCGGTTGCCTGGAATTTCGACTGGCGCCCACTGGCCAACCTGTTTGCTGAACTAGGCGGCTAGGTAAATGCCCGGCCCAGAGATCATCGGCAGATGTCAGGTATCTGTCAGTAGAAGTTAGCCATACCCTCTTCCAATTCGGAAGCCACCCATTTACAATCTGCGCAAGCAACAGAAAGTGAACACCCACGGCTGGTAATCGACAGGTGTCCTACCGCAACTGGCCCCCGAAACATATATAGACACGGGACCCATATAGCATGCCCACAATCACGATTGCCGCCGGCGAGCTGCGCCGGATCATCGGCGCCGAACCACGTGCACCGCACGCCAGCACACAGTGGCAAGTTGGCGGCATTACCGTCACCCTGTCACGCGCGCGCAATCGCTGGGCACTGACATTGCGCGGCGGGGAGCCGCTGACGCAGGATGTGGCAGACCTGTGGGCGCGGGCGATTGGTGTCCAGCAGCCAGACTGGTGGCCCAGTGACGAGGGCCGGCGCTGGCAAGTTGACTGGCGGGAGGCGTAGGAGGTGGTGCTGCCGGCGCGGATCCCGACGCACCAGAGGGCATGAGCGAACTGGCCACGCATAGCCTTCGTTCAGCCTCCCCAATCGTGCCGGCCGCTGCTGCGGGCGTGGGTATGGGTGCCCAACACCTGGCAGCCGCGGCTGTACCCGATTGGGGCAGGCGGGGCCGTCTGCATGGCAGGCGGGGCCGTCTGCATGGCAGGCGGGCACAAGGTCCGGCGAAGGGAGGATCGGCGCGATTGGAGGCGCCATTGCGCCGGACCTTGTGCCCCTACGATGCGTGCGCGCCCCGCACAGAAAATGCACCCAATTAGAATTAACTGGGTTGCTTCAAGCACGAATCTTCGTATAATAGCCACATTAGTTGCGAACCTTCCCCGAACAGCGCGTGTGCGTCGAATACTTTGTAGGTACGTCGAACTGAAAAGGAGAAGTCGTTCATGGCCAACAAAAATGACAGGACGGTCGTCGCGTACTATCACAACGAGGACAGCGGCCAGGTATGCAGCCGACGAGTTGAAGGTGTGGGATAAGGCAAATCCGGACGTCAAGCTCGGCGCCGTCGCCATTCTTACGCTCGATCCGAAGACGGGTGAACTGAAGGCCGACGAGGTGGGCCAGCGCAAGGCCAAAGGTGGCGCCCTGTGGGGCACGGCGCTCGGCGCAGTGGCCGGTCTTATGACCGGCGGCCTCGCCTTGGTGCCGGCTGTGCTGGTGGGCGCCGGCGGTGGCAGCGCCATCGGGGCAATGCTCCACAAGAAGGTCGGCATGAGCGACGAGGACCGCGAGAAGATGGCGGCCAATCTACGCAGCGGCGGCGCGGTGCTGGTGGCAATGGCCGACGACTTTGAGGTGGCGGCGACTGAGGCGGAAATGGTGCGTCTCGGCGGCATGGTAACGACCTATATGATGCCGGAGGAAACGAAGGTAGCAATCGCCGAGTCGGTCGAAGCGCAAGAAGAGGCCGCGGCCGCGGTGGACGAAGCCGTGGAGGCTGTACCCGAGGAGACGGCGGAAACGGAGGCCGCGGTGGCCGCTGAGATGCCGGAGCTGGCGCCGGAGGGTGCAGAGGCGGTGGCGAAAATCGTCGCGGCTACCAATTTGAGCACGGACGATGCGGCCAAGTTGCACGAAGCGGGCATCGACAAGCCTTCGGATCTGCTAGCACGGGCGGCGACGCCGCTGGGCCGCAAGGAGTTGGCGGAGGCTACCGGGTTGAGCAACGCCACGATCCTGGCAGGCGTAAAGAAGATGGACTTGATGCGCATCCGTGGTGTCGGTGTGAAACATGGCGCGCTGTTGTTGGCGGCGGGCGTGGACACCGTGCCCGAGCTGGCCCAGCGCAACCCGCAGAATCTGCACGCGGCGCTGCGCAGCGTGAATGCGGACAAGCAGATCGTCGTGGATATGCCGAAGGAAGCCGAGGTAGCCGACTGGGTGGAGCGGGCCAAAACTGCGCCGCGCATTATCATCTATTGAGCGCACCTGGACAAGTAAGTTCGGACATCACTAAGCGGAAGCTGAGAGAGGAGCGAGGTCCAAAGGAGCGCGCGCGTGAACACACATGATGTATTGAAGTATGGCCATCTGACGGTGCTGAGTACGTTGGAAGGGGTGCCCCAGGCGGAATGGGAGGTCGCGGGGGTGTGTGGAAGCTGGTCGGTGAAGAATATCGTCGGGCACCTGACGTCGTACGAGTGGGTGCTGGCGGACGTCCTCAAAGAGAACTTGGGGCGCGGACCGACACCCTGCCTTGACGAGCTGCGCCAGACGGATCCCGAGGAGTTCAACAACTCGCAGGTGGCCAGGCGGCAGGATCAGAATGCCGAGCAAGCGCTTGCCGAGTACAGCGCAGCCTATGCTGCCGTGCAGGAGCTTGTTCCGCTGGCATCGGCTGAATTGCTGCGTACGGCCGGCTGCCTTCCCTGGTATGGCATGGAATACGCGATCGATGACCTCATCGTGTACCAATACTACGGCCACAAGCGCGAGCACATGGCGCAGGTGAACCTATTTCGAGACCGATTGGATCGCCGCGTGCGCGCTGAGTAGACCGGCAAGGTGGTTCGGCCCTGGTGATCGTGATCGGTTTGCCGGCGCTGTTTGCCATCCTCTTTGTGGTACCCAGCGTATTGGGGCCGGCAAGGCGCAGGAGTGATGTGCATCGCTGGGGCTGTTAAGGAGCGTGGCGATGCGCTGCATCGACGGGCAGGTGGACGATGGGCCGCCGCTCGTACAGCCGCGTACCGCGGGGACGCTGCACCGGCAGGCGCAGATGCAGCGTCCCCTGGCGTCAACTAGTGATCGTGCTGGAGCTGACCACGGATCTCGCCGCCCGGGAAGTCACCCGGCCCGGTGTTGGGTGGATCCACGAAGTCGTTGGTGTGCACGTTGACGTACACGCTGCCGGCCTCGATGGCGGCGAGCAGTGCGCGCAACGGTTGACCGGCGAGCGGCCCAATTAAGTCTGCAGCCGTAATGTCGCCTTCGGCCAACGTGCCCTGGGTGCGGCCCGGAAGTGGTTGGGCCGGCGGTTGGTGTGGGTAGAGCCAGACCACGATCGGTCCTGTGCCATCGGCGGGGCCCAAGTGCAAGTGCGCCATAAACACGTTTTCGATGTTGGCAATGTTCAGCTTGTAATGCAGCGATTGGCCATCATCGGCCAGTTTGAACCTGGCCTCGCCCTGGGCATTGGTCACACGCACGGGCACTTCGTTGGCACCGTTCAAGTGAGTGCCAAAGTTTCGGCTGGCCGCGAAAGCGGCGGCACTGGTTAGGAGTATAAGGATTACGAGAAGCGCACTCCCTGCAAGCGTTCGTCTGCGCATGGCATATCTCCTGTTTATGTAGGGTAACTGTGGGACACTTCGCTAGGCTGACCGAATGGTGCTGTCCTGTATAACGAACAGCGGTGGCGATACAGATTGGCGGTCGCCGCTGCGGCATATGGTCCCGCCAGAGGCTACTAGCATGACGGCCACTTGCCAAGCTGTTGGATAGGGTTACCGCATCCCAACCGCTATCCTGGTGCCAGCGCAGCTGCCACCGCCTTTGCCTGGCTACCCTTACCCGCTTACGCCGGCAGGGTTATGGTGAAGCGGCTCCCCGCACCGGGCGTACTCTCAAGCGCAAGCGTCCCCCCCAGCAGCCGCACCATCTGGTCGACATAGGCAAGACCCATACCGATGCCTTCGTGGCTGCGGGAGAGACGTCCATCGGCTTGCGCAAAGGGCTTCAAAATGTGTTCCAACTGGCCCGCCGCAATGCCGATGCCCGTGTCCCAGACCACAAGATCGACAGTGCCCGGCGTGCGGCCGCTGTGCGCCGCAAGGCCGACCCGCCCACCTTCCGGCGTAAACTTGATAGCATTGTCGAGCAGCCGCTTAAGCACTTCAGCGACGGCGGTGGCGTCACTCGTGATCGTGAGATCGGCGGGCTCGACCGCAAGGACGATGGTCTGCGCCTTTTCGACAGCCTTTTTCTTCTGAGAAGTGGCGCAGATATCCAGCAGGCTTCCCAACTCGATCGACCCATAATCCAACTGCATCCTACCGGACAGCAGATAGGTGTAGCTGAGAATGCCGTTGATCACGACCAGCAACCGCTCGCCACTTTCCATGATGCCTTTGACGTAATAGGCCTGGCGCGTATTGATCGGGCCGGCGATCTGACCCTGGAGCAGTTCGGCCAGGCTGAGGACGCCGGTAAGTGGGGTCCGCAGCTCGTGGCTGATCATTGCCATAAACTCGTCCCTAAGCCCGGAGGCGTGCTGCAGGTCGGCTAGCGCAGCCTGGAGATCAGCCGTGCGGGCTGCCACACGCTCCTCCAGCGCGGCGTTGGTGTCCTGGAGTAGCTGCTCGTACAGCTTCTGGTCGGTGATGTCGCGATTGATGCCGATCACGCGCTGCGGCGTGCCGTTGGTGGCGTACTCCGTCGCCGAACTGGCCTGGATATGCCGGACGGTGCCGCCGGGGAGCACGATGCGGTAGGTGCCCGACCAGCGACCGCCGCTGCCGCCGGGCTCACCGTGCACCGGCTCCGCCAGCGCCAGGTCGTCGGGGTGGATGCGGGAGTGCCAGAGATCGTAGAAGATGCCTGCTGCGCGCTCGGCGGCGGTGACGCCATACAGCTCGCACATGCGGTCGTCCCACTCCAGGCTGTCGTCGGCAAAGTTCCAGTTCCAGATGCCGATGCCGGCGGCGTCGGTCGCCAGCTGCAAACGCTGGTTTGCCTCGCGCAGGCGTGCTTCGGCACGCCTGCTTTCGGTGACCTCACGGACGATTGTAACAACCCAGCTGCTGCCGCCGTTGCGCCGGTAGGCTCTATAGGCGGCGTCAAAGTGCCTGACCTCCCCTGAGGTCAGCGTGTTGGTAAACTCGATACGATGCTGCACACCCGGGTGCTCCAGGCAGTATGCCACGGCCGCGGCCGCCGCGCGGCGATTGGCGAATTGGGGATGGGCACGGAGGCGCGCCAGCTCGTCTGCGCCCGGCTCAACGCCCGGCGGCGTGGCGATCGCCGCCTGCAGCAGCGGGTCGATAGCCAATGTCATCTCGGCGGTGACGCCATAGGCGTGCTCGAGGGCAGGGCTGAGATACACGAGGCTCCCTTGTTCGTCGTGAAGGGCAATTACGTCGGGCGAGTTCTGGACGATCAGGCGGAAGCGCTCCTCACTGTCGCGCAACTGGTCCTCCAGGCGCTTGCGGTCGGAGATGTCGACAATCGAAGAGAGCAGCCACGGTTCACCGTCAAGGTCCATGAGATCAATCGAGAAGATGGTATACAGAAGTTCCCCATCCCTGCTGCGGAGCACAATATCGGTCCCCTGAAAGCTGCCTTGCTCCTGCAGAGCAGCGGCCAGGCGCGCCCGGTCTTCAGGGCTGATGATACCCAGTTCCGCGCTCGTGCGGCCGATTATTTCCGCGCGGCTGTACCCGATCATGGCTGCGAAGGCGGCGTTGACCTCGCGGAAGAGACCATCGGCCAGGCGGGTGAGGGCAAGACCAACCGGGCTGGAGTCGAACAACCTGGCGAAACGCTCCTCGGAGGCGCGCAGGGCACGCTCTGCGGCCTTGCGCCGTGAGATGTCGCGCGTGAAAGAGGCGACGCCCAGGATCTCGCCCCCGCCGGCGCGTACCGGAAACATCGAAACCACGCAGTCGAAGACGCGGCCGTCCTTGGCCATGCGTAGGGTTTCGACATCTTCGACCGGATCGCCTTGGGCAACCGCGTCCATGTCGGCCTGCAACTGGGCGTGGCCCCCTGGCGCAGCCAACATGGTGAGGTTCCGGCCGACCGCTTCCTCCGCCGTGTAGCCGAAAAGCTGCTCGGCGCCGCGGTTCCAACTGAGGATCGTACCGTCGACCGTGCGGCCGACGACCGCGTCGGGCGAGGAGGTGACAAGGGCGCTCAAGAAGAGGTGCTCGCGTTCGGCGGCCTTGCGCGTGGTGACATCCCGCGCAATGGCACTGAGAGCCGTGACCTGGCCGGTGCTGTCATAGACTGGGGCAAGTGATAAGGAGAGGATGCGCGTGTCGCCGTCAGGCCGCCGCCAGGCAACGTCGTCGACGGTAATGATTTCGCCGCTGACGTTGCGCGCGATGGCTGCGGGCAGGTTGGCGCGCAGCTCAGGCGGGGTGATCGTGGCGATGTTCTGCCCCACGGTGGCGGCTGCCGCTATACCGTACAGCGCCTCCGCGCTGCGGTTCATTGTGAAAATGGTGCCGTCCACGGTAGCGCTCGTGATGGCGTCGGCTGCCGCATCGACAAGCGCGGCCAGATGGTTGGCGCGCGCTTCAAGCTGCTTGCGCGCGGTAATATCACGGGTCGAGCCGCAGAGACCAAGGGGCCGGCCCTCTTCATCGTAGATGGGACTCATGACGGTTTCAGTCCACACGAGCGTGCCGTCCTTACGATAGGCGGGTGCGGCACGGGGCGTTGCGTCGATGGGCAGGCCGGCGCGCAGCGCGGCGAGGTCGGCCTGGAGGGCGGCAGCGGCATGAGCCGCCACCTCCGGCGGCATACGGTCAAACCAGGAAGCGGACTGCTCCTCGGCGCCGGTGACGCCGCGCAGGTGCTGCGCCGAGGGGCTGGCGTACGTCATGCTGCCGTCCATGTCGACGGTCCAGATGAGGTCACCGGCGTGCTCGGCGATGAGGCGGTAACGCTGTTCGCTCGTCTTGAGCTCGGCAGTGCGGGCGGTAACCTGCTCTTCCAACTCCTGCTGACTGCGTGCCAGATGTTCCTGCAGCTGCTGGCGCTGGGCCAACAGCCAGGCGGCACCCCAAAGAATGATGAGGGGCAGCAGGTGATAGGTAACGAAATCACCGAGGGTCGTAGCGCCGTCGGTCCAGTACGAGGCCACGACCAGCAAGCTGGCGAGGGTGGTGACGAGGTAGATGTCGCGCCGCCGTCCCCAGAGGAAGACAAGCACGATGGGCACGAGGAAATTGCCCCAGAAATGCGCCTGGGGGACGACGATGCCTAGGAGGAAGAGCAGGATCGCCAGCAGGCAGGCCAGGACCAAGACGAGATTGGGGCGGAGCGGATGTGCGCGCATATGGGTCATTTTCAAAGTACGACAAGCTGGCGATTGCTTGAAGCCTCAGATGCAATACCTGCAAATGATTGGGGCGGGATCATATATTAGGATAGCACATGATTGGAAAGCTTGTACGGCTGTAAGGGCGCATTTCTTGACCAGCCGAACCAGAGAGTTCGCCCAGGCGAGGACAGGGAGGAAGGGATCGGCCGCGGCAAGGTCGTCGGGATGCCGCCGGGGTTGGAGCGAAAGATCTCGGCAACAAGCGACGACGCTTACACTTAGGCGCAGGTTGTCGGCGGCGACCGCGTAGGCTATCCTAGGCGGCGCCGAGCTTTCGTGCGCACGGCCGTTGAGAACAGCACAGGAGCGTTAAAATGGACATCGACTACCGCGCGATCGTGTGGAGGCAGTATGGAGCCGCTCTGGATATGCTCGCAGACGCCGTGCGGCTCTGTCCCGACCACCTCTGGACCGCAGTTCTGTGGCAGGATTCTGAAGATGTGCGCTACGGTGAATTCTGGTTTATTGCCTATCACACGATTTTCTGGTCGGATCTCTTTTTGACCGGCAGCAGCGAAGGCTTTGCGCCCCCAGCGCCTTTTATACGGGGCCGCCTGCCGGATCAACCCTACACCAAGGAGCAGGTCTTTGCCTATCTGGGCGAGTGTCGCCGGCGCTGCCAGGCAACACTCGCGGCGCTGACGGATGAGCGGGCGCAGCAGCGCTGCGTCTTTGCGTGGATGGAACCCAGTTTCCTGGAGCTGCAGCTGTATGCAATGCGGCATGTTCAGGAACATGCCGGGCAATTGAGCTTGCTGCTTGGACAGCACTATGTACAGGGCTTGGATCGGGTAGCCGGCGCGAGAGAAAATGTGTCCTGAGAAGACGGCTATTTTCTACGATGGGTTGTGTGCGTTGTGCAACCGATCCGTGCGCATCCTCAAACGGCTCGATTGGCTGCACCGGTTTGAATACAGCGACGTCCAAGATTGGGAGCGTGTTCACGCCCGCTATCCGCAACTTGACCGCGAGGCGGCGTTGGAATCGATGCACGTCGTGCGTCCCGACGGCAAGATGTATGCCGGTTACGCGGCGCTGCGCCAGATCAGTCGGGAGCTGCCGCTCTTCTTCTGGATCTATCCATTGCTCTATTTGCCGGGAGTGACGTGGGCGGGCCCCAGGATCTACCGCTGGATTGCAGGGCACCGCTACGAACTGAACCGCGTGCTCGGTGGCCCGACAGATTGCGCAGACGGCGCGTGTCGTATTCATAAGCGCAGCTGAGGGCGGCGCTGAGGAATCAGCTCAGCGGTGCGTCAGCGCGGCTCCCAGAGTTCGAAGCGGTTGCCCTCCGGGTCGGTTGCCCAGCCGAAGCGGCCGTATTCAAGGTCCTCGATGCGATCGTCTACCTGTGCGCCGGCGGCGCGGAGTTGGGCCAACATGGCGTCGAGGTTGCGGACGCGATAGTTGATCATGAACGGGGCTGGGCCGGGACCGAAGTAGGTGGTGTCCGCGGGGAAGGTCGACCAGACGGTCTGCTCGTCGGCAGCGGCCGACGTGAGAAGCCCGTAGGTCTGCTCCGGTTCGACGGGCACGCCCAGGTGGGCGCGATACCAGGCGGCGAGCGCCGCGGGGTCGCGTGCTTTGAAGAAGATACCGCCGATGCCAAGTACCTGTTCCATGCCGGCCTCCTTTTGTATGCCGCCGTGGCAAACGGCGCCAGGCGCTGCGTTTGTCACGATGTCCTGCGCAGAAGGAAAGTTATACCGCAGATTTATGACGTGAGGCAAACGCCAACGCGCAGGCGAGCCAGCCTGGCCCGCCGCCAGTGGTGCGGCCGCATGGCAGCTTTGAACGACAGATAGCCGTCCGTCGTGTCATCAAAAAAAGAGGAAGATGTCGATATCGCCCTGGCGTGCGGCCTCGAATAGGGGGAAGATGCGGGGTACGCGTAGCCCTTCGTAGTGTGGTCTGCCAAACGGTCCGGGCCCTGCTCGAGCAGCAGAGTGGTGCGCTGCCGTCGTGTCGGCGCAAGTTCCGGCTCGCCGCAGTGGGCGATCAGCGGATCGTCCAGCAAGCCTTCCTTTGGCTAGCTGCGGTGCCAACACTGTAGAGGTTTATACACGCGCCGTTTGAAGTGGGCCGGGGCAGCCGCTAGCGGAGATTTCACTGGAGGCTCCTTACGGGTGGCTTAGAAATATCGGGTACTCTCAGCTTATGGGCGAACCCAATAGCAAAACCGTCCCTATAATCCTGGTTGCGCTGATTGCTGCCGTGGGGACCGTCGTGGCGCTGGCGATTGCCTGGAATTTCGACTGGCGCCCACTGGTCAACCTGTTTGCTGAACTAGGCGGCTAGGTAAATGCCCTGCCCGGAGATCATCGGCAGATGTCAGGTATCTGTCAGTACAAGTTAGCCGTACCCTCTTCCAATCCGGAAGCCACCCATTTACAATCTGCGCAAGCAACAGAAAGTGAACACCCACGGCTGGTAATCGACAGGTGTCCTACCGCAACTGGCCCCCGAACATATATAGACACGGGACCGATATAGCATGCCCACAATCACGATTGCCGCCGGCGAGCTGCGCCGGATCATCGGCGCCGAACCACGTGCACCGCACGCCAGCACACAGTGGCAAGTTGGCGGCATTACCGTCACCCTGTCACGCGCGCGCAATCGCTGGGCACTGACATTGCGCGGCGGGGAGCCGCTGACGCAGGATGTGGCCGACCTGTGGGCGCGGGCGATTGGTGTCCAGCAGCCAGACTGGTGGCCCAGTGACGAGGGCCGGCGCTGGCAAGTTGACTGGCGGGAGGCGTAGGGCGTGAGCGAGCAGCAGTACATCAGCGAATTTGAGCAGGTGTGGCCGCCTTCCCGCATGTAAAGCTTCTTATCACTGGAAGGTGGAGCGATGCAATTCACGGACAGCAACGGAAACTTACTAGTCGCTGCTGATGAGATTGGTGGCACTCTAAGTGATATCCAACGTCTCTCCGCGCTCGATACACTTGTTGATGCAGACGACATACCTCGCCAGATAGCCGCGGGCATGACCGATGATGAACTGTTGGCTAGATTGGCTGGTGGTGGTTGGTACTGGCGTGATAGCAATGAGCAGTGGGTGCAATACGATCCTGAATCGGGAGACTACTTCAACCCATTTTGAGTTTGGCCCATTTTGAGTTCAGGAGGTGGTGCAACGGCGCTGGCGGGCAGACTGGCAGGTGGCATAGAGCATGGTTGAGCTGGCCCACAAACAACCCCAACAAATATTCTGACGAATTTCATAATAATTGACACCACTCTCCCCCACGTGCTATACTCGCGCCGATCAACCACCCGCTCGCCGCGCAGCGGCGCGCGGGATCAGCTTTAGCTTGGGAGGCATCCATCGTGGCATTTTCCTGGCCCTGGCAAAAACCGGCCAACCCCCAGCCGCAGAGCAAAATTCTCTGGCTCGACCTCGGCGACCTGGGCGACCTGGTCAACCCCAGCGGCCCGCATGAACAGTGGCAGGACCACGGCCTCGGCCTCCTGCGCACCATCCTCCACCAAAACGGCATCCAGACCGACCTGGCCTCGACCCGGGCGGTGACGTCGTGGGAAGCAGCTGGCGAAACAAATCAAGGGCTACGACATGCTGCTCATGAACGTCCGCAGCTACACGTTCCCCCCGGCCTATAAGGCGGCCCAGATCTTTAAGGAGCTCAACCCCAACGGCCTGGTGCTGGCCGGCGGCATGCACGCCACCGTGGCCCCCGACGAGATGCTCGCCATCCCCGAGTTTGACCGCATCTGCCAAGGACCCGGCGAAGGCGTGATCGTCGACCTGGTCAAGGACCCGCTGGCCTACCCGCGCCTGGTCCAGGGCGTCGGCGCCAAGTCGATGGCCGAATGGCCGATGATCGACCGCACGCTCTGGCCGCAACCGCACGGCGGCTGGCGCATGAAACGGCGCTGGAAATGGCAGTGGCCGCTCGAACCGGAATGCGGCTGGGGGCCCGGCCCCGTGGTCACCCTGCTGACCTCGCCGCGTCTGCCCCTGGCAGTGCGTCTTCTGCAACGAGAACTCCTATATCCCCAACATGGGCCGCAAACCCGTGGACCAGGTGATCGACGAGCTCAACTTCCTCGACCGCAAGTACGGCGTCGGCTCGGTGGTCATCCACGACTCGATGTTCTTCCAGAACCCCAAGTGGCTCAAGGAGTGGATCGAGAAGTACCCGGTCAAGACCAAGCGCTGGACCTACTGGGCGGCCGGCCGCGCCGATACGGTGCGCCAATGGCCCGACCTCTTCGAGGCGCTGATCCGCGAGACCAACTGGCGCACGATCTCGATCGGCTTCGAGTCGGGCAGCGACCGCATGCTCCGCCTCCTCAACAAGGAGTGCACCGAGGAAGACAACTACTTCGCCATCGACCTGGTCAACCGCATCGGCGACGACCTGGAGGCGAAGGGCGAACAGCCGCCCAAGTTCTGGTCGAACATCATGCTGGGCATCCCGGGCGAAACGCCACGAGGATGCCTTTAAGACGATGCGCATGCTCAAGCACATGAAGCGCGTCTTCCCGTCGATCGCCTTCTACGCCCCCTACCCCGGCTCGGCGCTGGGCAACCAGCTGATCGCCGAGGGCAAGAGCCTGATGTCCAAGGACAACTACCACCGCTTCCCCGACGACGAAAAGGTCAAGGGCGTGGACTACCAGTTCTATCGCGACCTGCTGGCCGGCAAGTACGATGCCGAGATCAACCGCGGCCTCGACGACGGGCGCGCGGCGCCGACCTCTACCAGGGCACCCTGATCAAGGCGTAAGGGACACACGCAGCGATGAGCAGCTTCTCCAATCCACACTTTATGTACCTGTTTGCCCTCAAGAACGGCAAACGCAAGCTCGCCTACGGCCAATCGCCCGAGGATGCGCTGGAGATCCTGCGCATCCGCCTGACGGACGACGAGATGGCGCAGATCGTGCCGGACCAGTACCTCAAGATCAACCAGCGCGAGCTGCAGCAGTACGTGACCGATCTGGGCTAGGCAGAGCAGCTGCGAGATCCGCTCCGAGGCCTTATGCGGCTGAACAGCGAACAGCGGCGCATCCTCGCCGCCCTGCAGGGGGGCTGCTATCTCAAGATCCACCGCACGCTGGACGGCGCCAAGGTCTACCGGCTGCTACTGCTGCCTCCGGCGGCGACGACCAGGGCGAGGAGCTGCCCGCCGCCCCGGTCGACGCGCTCGAACGGCACGGCTACCTGCAAAGCAACATGAAATTTCCCGCCGCGACGCTGCTGTTAACCGAGCGCGGCGCCACGCGCGTAGGCGCACGATCCGGCGACACCTCGACCGGCAGGCGCCACGTCGCCTCGCCTACCCCTCGATGCGGCGCCGCGCCGAGGACGTTCCTGACGCTCCGCACACAATAATTATCATAATTTTCATAATAATTGACAGCATTGGCGGGCTGTGGTATTCTTCATCACGCAGTTGGCAGAACACGGGCGCAGGTTTGCAGCCCCGTGGCCGAGTACGAAGGACGAGCTGTGCACGCAGTTCGTAAGAGCATTTTGGAGATATCTGAAGGAGACGGGGGGCGCCACCGTGGCCGAGCTGGCCGAGCGGCTGGATATGGCCCCTGTGTCCGTGCGCCATCACCTGGATATCCTCCAGGGCGATGCGCATGATCCGCGTCGGCCGCGTGGAACGCAACGGCACGGTCGGCCGGCCGCAGCAGTTCTACGTGCTGACCGCCGACGCCGCCACGCTCTTTCCCGATAACTTTGCCGCCCTCGCCGAAGGGCTCGTGCGCCAGCTGAAGAGCGTCCTGCCGCCCGAGCAGGTGCAGGCGGCCTTTCGGGCCATCGCCCGCGAGATCGCCGCCGAGAGCGACCTGCCAGAGCATGGCGGAGCTGCCGCTCGAACGCCGGCTCGACCGTGTGGCGGACTTTCTCAACCAGCGCGGCTATCTCGCCCGCTGGGAACCCGTGGGCGAAGACGCGGGTGGCGGATATCTGCTCCATAAGTATAATTGTCCCTACGCCGGCATCTCGGGCGAACACCGCGAGCTGTGCGCGATGGACCAGCTGCTGATCGACGAGCTGGTCGGGCGGCACTGCTGCCGCACCGGCTCGGTGGCGGAGAACGGCAAGTGCTGCACCTATGCCGTCGGCGCCGATGCACTGGCCGGAGCGAAGCCGGCGAGCAGCCTGGGTTTGTGATGATACGGCAGGAGATTGAACTCGCCGCGTAAACGGCGAGGAAGTGGGTGAGCTTGTGTCTGGGAGTGTAGAACTGCAGCAAACTGCATATGGAACGATCCGCCTGGAGCCGCTGCCGCAGGGCTATGCCGGCGACAGCGCCGTATGCGATCGAGCCGATGCACGATAGCTACGGCCGGCGCATCAACTACCTGCGCATCAGCCTGACCGACGCCTGCAATTTGCGCTGCGTCTACTGCATGCCGGAGCACATGAAGTTTCGGCCGCGCCACGAGCTGATGTCCGACGAGGAGATCCTGTTCCTGGTGCGCGTGGGCGCCAGCCTCGGCGTCAACAAGATCCGCCTGACGGGCGGCGAGCCGAGCATCCGCCCGGGCGTCGTGGAGCTGGTGCGGGAGATTGCCCGCACGCCGGGCATCCGGGACCTGGCGATGACGACCAACGGCCTGCTGCTCGACAAGCTGGCGCGGCCGCTGGCGGCGGCCGGGCTCAAGCGCGTCAACATCAGCATCGACACGCTCAACGCCGAGACGCTTTCACACGCTCACCCGCTGGGGCAGCGTCGACGACGTCTGGCGCAGCATCCGGGCGGCGGAAGAGGCGGGGCTGCGGCCGATCAAGCTCAACTCCGTGATCGTGCGCGGCTTTAACGACGGGGAGGACATGATCGACCTGGCGCGGCTCACGCTCGAAAACGACTGGGAAGTGCGCTTTATCGAGATGATGCCCTTTGGCGAGATCGGCGACTTCCAGCAGAGCAACGTCGTGACCTTCCAGGAGATGCGCGCCAACATCGAGGCGGTCTTTGGCCCGCTGGAAGAGGCGGGCTACGACTTCGTGGACCCCAGCCGCCCGTTCCGCATTCCGGGCGCCATGGGCACGCTGGGCTTTATCAGCAGCGTCACCGAGCCCTTCTGCCAGGGGTGCGGGCGTGTACGCTTGACGGCCGATGGGAAGCTGCGTCTCTGCCTTTTGCGCGACGACGAAGTAGACTTGTTGACGCCCCTGCGTAATGGGGCCAGCTTTGAAGACATGCGCGTCCTGATGCGCGACGGCGCCTTCCACAAGCCGTGGGGGCACAGCCTGGCGCAGGGCGTGTTTGCCGATAACCGTGCCATGAACCAGATTGGCGGGTAGTACAGTAAGCGTAAGACTAACGACAGAACCGGATAGCAACCGAGACCAAATAGGAGCCAAGGAAAAATGATCACGTTGACCGAGACGGCCGCCGACAAGCTGGGCGGCATCATGGAGCAGAAGGGTATGCAGGACACGCACGCGCTGCGCGTCTTCGTCAAGGGCGGCGGCTGCGGCGGCATGCAGTACGGCATGACCTTTGACACCGCGCGCGACGGCGACGAGGTGTACGAGCAGCACGGCATGCGGGTGATCGTCGACCCGACCAGCGTCTTCTACATCGACGGCGCCAGCATCGACTACGTCGACAACCTGATGGGCGGCGGCTTCCACATCGACAATCCGCAGGCCGTCAGCTCCTGCGGCTGCGGCAGCAGCTTCCGCACGGCCAAGAGCCACAACGGCGAAGAAATGCCCGAGAGCTGCGGCCACCACTAAATCACATGAACGGTGCACGCAACGCCGGCTAGCCGTCGCTGCACGCGAATGCAATCTGCGCTTCAGTGCGGCATCGCGCACCGATCTCGGACGCAACAGCGCAGCCGACATGAACGCCAAACACTATACGCTGGCCCAAGCACGCGCCGCCCTGCCCCAGGTGAAGCGCTACATGCAGGAAATCCAGTCCGCCCGCGGCGAGATCCTGCGCCTGCGCCCCGAGGCCCTGCCCGCCATCGAAAAGGCGGCGCAAAACGGCGGCTGCAAGGAGGCGGGCGAGCTCTATCATCCAGGGCACGCGCATCGAACACGGCATCAAGGGCATTGCCGAGCTCGGCATCCTGGTCAAGGATCTCGACATGGGCCTGGTGGATTTCCTGGGCTCGCGCGCCGGTCGTGAAGTCTTTCTCTGCTGGCACTACGGCGAAGACGATATCGCCTACTGGCACGACATCAACGCCGGCTTTGCCGGCCGCCAGCTGCTGGACGAGCAGGTCAGCTAGCAGTCTAGGGTCTTTGGAGCACTGAATGGACTCTGTGGGCACGCTGGAAGAACGCATCCAGCTGGTATTGAACGGCTATCGTCCCAACCTCTACATGGACGGCGGCGACGTCGAAATTATGCAGGTGGACGAAAAGGGCATTGCCCACGTCAAGATGCTGGGCGCCTGCATCGACTGCCCGATCAGCATCCTCACCATGAAGCTGGGGATCCAGCGGCTGCTCAAGGAAAATTTCAGCGAGATCACCGGCGTCAACGCCATCACCGACGTCAGCATCGCCGACCTGTACCGGCGGGCAGGCTCCAGCGATCGCAGCGATCCCAGAGCCCCTGAAGGTCTAGCCCACGATGCCGAACCCGTTTGGTGCCCCCGAGCTCACCGTCCACGACGTCAAGCGCAAGCTCGACGGCGACGAATATTTTGTCTGGCTGGACGTGCGCGAGCCGTACGAGCTGCAGCGGGCGGCCATTCACGACTACCGCGTCGCCGCGGCCCCTGTCAGCCGCCTGGCCCAGTTCCAGGTGGAGGGCCTGCCCGAAGAGGCGCAGAACCATGAGGTCAACATCGTCGTCTTCTGCCACCATGGCGTGCGCAGCGCCCAGGTGACCATGTGGCTGCGCCAGCAGGGGTGGACCAATGTCTACAACATGGGCGGCGGCATTGCGGCGTGGGCGCTGGAGATCGACCCCAGCGTGGGCCACTATTGATGCCACGCTGAGGGCACCTAATTTTTATCATTTGTTTCATACTAATTTGAGCAATTCCCCCCGCCGTGCTAGAATCGGCCTGTTACCAGGTACTTTGTTATTGATGCACTTGTTGCTGGGCTTGTTTTTGCCGGCTATTGAATCGGCTATTGATTTGTCGCAAGGAGGACTTACGTGCGCGTAGCCCTAGTGAATCCCAGATTTCGTCTCCCGATTGACACCCGCACCACGGCGCATCTCGGCCTGGCCTACCTGGCCGCCATGAGCGAGCGCCGCGGCGACAAGGTCGTCGTCTTTGACGCCGACATCGAAGACCAGTCGATTGCGGAGTTCGTCCAGGAGTACAAGCCGCAGCTGGTGGGCATTACGGCCAATACGCCCCAGGTCAAGCAGGCCTGGCGCACGGCACGCATGATCAAGGAAGTGCACGACTGCCTGATCGTCCTCGGCGGCCCCCACGTCAGCGTGCTGCCCGAAGAGAGCTGCGAGAAGCCCTATGTCGACATCGTCGTGCGCGGCGAAGGCGAAGAGGCCTGGATCGACATCAGCAACCGCCTCGAGGAGTATCTCAAGGACCAGCCCGAGTATCACACCGAGGCCTTCCTCCACCCCGAGAACGAGATCTTCAAGGACTGCCTGGGCATCACCTACAAGACCAGCGACGGCCGCATCCACAACAACCCCGACCGCACGCCGATCGCCGACCTCGACAGCCTGCCCTGGCCGGCCTATCACCTGTTCAAGATGGACCGCTACACCAACCTGCAGCCGGCCACCGACCATGTGGACGGCGCGCGCAGCTTCTCCATCATGACCAGCCGCGGCTGCCCCTATCGCTGCACCTTCTGCAGCCAGAGCATCATGCCCATCAAGTGGCGCAGCCGCAGCCCCGAAAACGTGCTGGCCGGAATGGCGCCACCTGGTCGAGGACCTGGGCGCCCAGGAGATCGGCGTGCTCGACGACAGCGCCAACATCCGCATCAAGCGGCTCGAAGAGCTGGCCACGGCGCTGATCGAGAACAATCTCAACCACGTGCCGTGGATCTTTGTCAACGGCATCCGCGCCAACCTGGCCACCAAGGAGATGCTGGGGCTGCTCAAGAAGGCCGGCCTCAAGCGCACGGCCTTTGGCGTCGAGTCGGGCGACCCCGAGATCCTGCGCTCGATCGACAAGAAGGTCGACCACGACACGATCCGCCAGGCCTTCAAGAATGCCAAGGAAGTGGGCCTCGAGACGATCGCCTTTATGATCATCGGCCTGCCCGGCGAGACGCGCGAGACCATGCAGCGCACGATCGACTTTGCCATCGAGCTCGACCCGGTGATCGCCAACTTCTCGATGATGACGCCCTATCCCGGCACCAAGGTCTATGAGATCGTCAAGCGCCAGGGGCGCTTCCTGATCAACGACTGGGAAGACTACGTCTTCTTTGAGCAGAAGGCGCGCTACGAGATGGGCGAGATGACCGCCGAGCTGGTGGAGGAGATGTATCGCAAGGCCTACCGCAGCTTCTACCTGCGCCCTTCGCCGATCCTCCGCCGTGTCAAGGGCCAAGGACTTCTGGATGACCTGCCGCGCAACATGCGCATTGCCATGAACACCTTTGTGCCCAAGAAAGAAAAGACCGGCCTGCGCAAGGCCGTCGAAGCCGAAGGCGCGATTAAGACAGGAATGCGTGATGGTCGCAAGAAACTGAGTTTCTTTGAGAACTCAGTTCTACCCCTCACCGATAGGAGACTCTATGCGTGTAATACTCGCCAGCCCCGAAGCCAAAGTCTGGAGCGTGCGCAAGCACATTCCGCTGGGCCTGGGCTACCTGGCGGCCGTCCTGCGTGAGGGCGGGCACGAGGTGATGATCTACGACGCCGCGATCGAAGATGTGGGCGTCGACTATCTATCTCGACCAGGCCGAGGCCGAGGGCAAGCCGTACCACATGATCGGCGTCACGGCCACCACGCCGCTGATGCCCGACGCCTGGGCGCATGGCGCAGCTGGGCAAGAAGCGCGGGCTGATCACCGTCATGGGCGGCCCGCACCTGACGATCATGCCGCTGGAGTCGCTGCAGCCGCCGCACGACGAGTATGTCGACTATGTCTTTAAGGGCGAGGCCGAGTACTCGTTCCTCGAGCTGATCAACACGCTGGAGGCGGGCCGCGAGCCGGGCGTCATTCCGGGCATTCACTTCAAGCGCGGCGACGAGATCGTGGCCAGCCCCGAAAGCCCCATGATCCCCGACCTGGACGCGCTGCCCTTCCCGGCGCACGACCTCTTCAAGATCGACCGCTACACCAACCTGCAGCCGCTCACCGACGGGCTCGACGGGCACGCGCGCAGCTTTACGATCCTGACCAGCCGCGGCTGCCCCTACAAGTGCACCTTCTGCTCCAAGCCGGTGACCGGCGACACCTGGCGTGCCCGCTCGGTCGAGAGCGTGGTCCAGGAGTGGAAGTGGCTGGTCAACGGCCTGGGCGCCACCGAGATCGGCGTCACCGACGACATCTGGAACCTCAAGCTGCCGCGCGCCAAGGAGCTGTGCCGCCGCCTGATCGAGGAGGGGTTGAACACCGTGCCCTGGGTCACGGTGCACGGCATGAAGGTCAACCACACCGACCTCGAGCTCTTCCAGCTGATGAAGGCGGCGGGCTGCCTGCGCGTGGGCTTTGGCGTCGAAAACGGCGACGAGAACATGCTGCGCAACGTCATCCGCAAGGGGCAGACGCTCGACCAGGTGCGCGAGGCCTTTGCCAACGCCAAGGCGGCCGGGCTGCAGACCATGGGCTTCTTTATCTTTGGCATGCCGGGCGACAACGAAGAGACGATGGAGAAGACCATCCAGCTGGCGCTCGAGCTCGACCCCAAGCTGGCCAACTTCATGCTCGCCGCGCCCTTCCCGGGCACGGTGATGTACGACATGATCGAGCAGGGCGGCCAGGTCTTTGCCGACAACTGGGGCGACTTTGCCATCCACGAGCAGAAGGCGCGCTTCACCATGAACGAGGGCTACGACCCCGACCTGGTGATCCGCAAGTGGCGCGAGGCCTACCGCCGCTTCTATCTCTACCGCCCCGAGCGCGTCTGGGAAAAGATGACGTTCAAGGAAAACTGGACCAACCTGCCCGGCACCTTCGCCCAGATCAAGCGCTTCTTCATCGGCACCAAGGACCAGCTGGCCCCCGCCGAGAAGGTTAAGGGCGCTGCGTAGAGGCCCCTTGCACGCCGGCACGCCCGCTGCCGCACGTACCATGCGGCAGCGGGTGCTACCGTAGGGGCACAAGGTCCGGCGCACACATCTGCCCTTCGCGGCGAAACTCCCTTCGCCGGACCTTGTGTCCCGCACCGTTGCTCGACGTGTCCCGCCCTGTTGATTGAGGATACCTGCACCAACTTGTCCGCTACTATTCGTCCTGCCACGACCCTCTACGACCAGATAAGCGCCAGATCGGCTGATTCGGGCGTCGCCTACCGCATCCACGAACACGCCCCCTCGGTTACGATCCAGGATGCGGACACGAACCTGGACTTTCCGGTCGACCAGCTGATGAAGACAATCGCCTTCCGGGTGAAGAATCGAGGCTGGGTGTTGGCCGCCCTCTGTGGCTATGCGCAGGTCGACTACAAGCGCCTGGCCGCGGCCGTGGGTGTCAGCCGCGACAAGCTGATGCGGCTCGAACCCGACGAGGTGCAGGGCGAACTCGGCTACGAACTGGGCGGCGTGGCGCCGTTTGCGCCCAATGCGCAGACGGAGGTCCTGATCGACGCCGGGGCGCTGGGCTGGCAGGTGATCTTCTGCGGGACAGGGCGCAGCGACCGCACGCTCGAAATTGACCCGCACCTGCTGGTGCAGGTCGCCGGCGCCCGCGTGGCCGGCCTGGCAAAAATCTATTGTGAGTGAAATCAAACCCTTATGTTGGGACTAGCACCCAAGCTGCCGCTCTACTGGGCCTTCCGCGCGTTTGGCTGGCCCAAGGTCAAGCCCTTCTCCGTCGTCATCAGCGTCTCCTTCCGCTGCAACAGCAAATGCCGCACCTGCGACGTCTGGCGCAAGCCCAATGACGACCTGACGCTGGAGGAGTGGGACAAGGTCTTCGCCAGCCTGGGCAAGGCGCCCTTCTACATGACCTTTACCGGCGGCGAGCCCTTCCTGCGCGCCGACCTGGACGACCTGGTCATCAGCGCCTACCGCCACTGCCGGCCCGAGGTCATCACCATTCCCACCAACGGCATGCTGACCGAGCGCGTGCTGGCCAAGGTCGAGCGCATGTGCCGCGAGTGCCCCAAGAGCAGCATCGGCATCAACCTGAGCCTCGACGGCATCGGCGACGAGCACGACGACATCCGCGGCGTCGAGGGCAACTGGAAGCTGTCGATGGAGACGTGGAAGCAGCTCAAGGCGCTGCAGAAGCAGTACCCGAACCTGGTGCTGACGGTGCACACGGTCATCAGCCGTTTCAACGCCCATCGTTTCCGGGAGATCCAGGAAGGCCTCAAGTTTCTCGAGCCCGACAGCTACATCACCGAGGTCGCCGAGGAGCGGGTCGAGCTGGACACCGTCGGCTGGGGCATCACCCCGCGTCCCAAGGACTACGACGAGATCGCCGACTTCCTCAGCCAGCAGGCGAGGCAGGCGCCGGCCAAGGGCATCGCCCGTTTCACGCAGGCCTTCCGCGCCCAGTACTACCAGCTGGCCAAGCGGGTGCTGCACGAGCGCGAGCAGGTCATCCCCTGTTATGCCGGCTGGGCCAGCGCCCACATCGCGCCCAACGGCGACCTGTGGAGCTGCTGCATCCGCGCCGAGTCGGTCGGCAACCTGCGCAAAGTCAACTACGACCTGGGCGAGCTCTGGCGCGGCCAGGCCATGGAGGACCTGCGCGGCAGCATCAAGCGCAAAGAATGCGCCTGCCCCATGGCCAACGCCAACTACGCCAACATGCTGCTCCACCCCCCCACAGTGGCGAAGGTCATGCTCGACATGGTAAAGTAGGGGACACAAGGTCCGTTTCCGCCCAATCCGAAGTCCCGCACACCGAGGTCACCATGTACCAGCGTTATCAGCTCTCGCATACCGATGCCCTGCGCATCGTCGACGCCATTCGCACCGAGTTGGAGGCCAACGGCAAAGGCGCCGCCATCGCCGTCGCCGACATCCACGGCGAGCTGCTCGCCTTTCTGCGCACCGACGGCTGCAAGCTGCCGTCGATCAACATCGCCATTAACAAGGCCTTCACCGCCGCCCGCGAAGGCAAGCCCTCGCGTGAGATCGGCGACTCCGTGCGTGCCCAGAACTACCCCATGACCAACTTTGGCGACCTGCGCTACACGGCGTGGGGCGGCGGCGTCCCGATCTTCTACCAAGGCCAACTCGTCGGCGCCGTAGGTGTGAGCGGCCTGCCGGAAGAGGAGGACATGGTGCTGGCGGAGATGGGCGCGGGGCTGATCGGTTAAGCCCCCCTTCCAGGAGGACACCCTTCCAGGAAGACCGTCTTCCAGGAAGGGTTTTCACGCCACCTGTCCAGATTCTAGGCTAGTACGAGCGTGATGGTGCGGCCAGCACGGGCCTCCAGCATGATCAGCATTTCAAGGCTGAACTTCTCCCACTTGCCGCGCACCAGGTCGGAGACGCGCGACTGCGTAATGCCGAGCTGCTCGGCGGCTTCGGTTTGCGTCATCCCGCTGGCATGAATATGTCCGCGTAGATCGGCCATCAGCTTGGCGCGCATCTGGAGAATGGCAGCTTTGCCGCCGTCGCCACTCCCACCACCCCATCAACTCCCCAAACGCAGCACCCGAAATTGCGCAAGAGTCATTTGACAACCGAAATTTACACTTTGCATCAACCATTCGGTTGATGCGTAAATACACCACCGTCTAGTCGTAAATCCACCGGTTGGTGGGCTACAAAATCGTGTTTCTCTCCTACACTATCGGTACGTCTTATGAACCTATAGAAAGAGGAGAAAACGCACATGCATACACCTAAATTTTCGAGCGCAACGATTTCTGTTTTGCTGCTGGCACTGCTCTTGAGCGCGTGCCAACCGATTCAGCCTGATCCTGCTGCTTTAAGCCATATTCAACCTACCGAGTCGGTCACAGACCAAAACAATGGTTCATCTCATGTCGTTCCCCAGGCGGTGCGCGACTTGGCGGGAAACTATGCCGGGTCGTGGACTGTGTTTGGAATCGACGAAGAGGGCCAGGTGGTCAAGCTTGTGTCTTGGACAGATACAATCCAGGCTGAGAATCCCCAGATAGATGGTGAACAGGCATATGTTCTCACGACGGGCGAAATGGTATTCGATAACAGCAATATCCCACCGATGAAAATCGCTGGGAAAGAGGGATACTTTCTGCTGGGGGATGGCAGTCTCGGGGACTATTTCGTTGAAACAAACGGACAGATTTCTAAGAGTACACCAATTGAGTGAAAACGTCTGGATTTCGGTGACGCCGGCCTCTTCCCAAGATCTAGCTTCCTATCGTCTGCCGAATGTTGCTTCTGGTCAGCACATCATGAACAAGGTGGTTACCAGCGAAGAAGGGGTTGAAATCCACCGCATTACTCGTGTAACGACCGTCAATTGGACAGATCAAGCGGGCCAGGAGCGCTCAACTCAATTTGTCAGCCTTCAGGGGTTTCATCAACGACAATAGGAATTGTCTTTTCCGGTGGGAATAGAGCGTGCTAAACTTGCAGCCCGATTGGTAGATGCTTAGAAGTTCGCCGCAGGGAGCGTAGAAATGAGCGAGCAGTGTCCGGCAAAAGGAGACCGTTGGGACAAAGTCTGGTGGCTGTGGTCGCTCATTCTTTACGCAACCCTTCTCTTCGCCGCGGTCGAGGTCTGGTTCGACGCTAGATACACGGCAGCACAGAAGGGGCAGATGGTACTCCTGGCCGTGGTTTTCGCCTTATGGAACGGGGCGTTTGTGTACTATCTTCGCAACCACGCCCCAGACTTTACCTTTGAACGGGATCGCTATCTTGTGCCCGCCCTCATCTACTTATCCGGTGCTATCGGGCTATGGTTTGCGCTTGCTTCACGGTATCCCGATTTTAACCTTGTCTTGGCCAGCCTGCTTCCGCAAGTCTTTAGTTACGTGCGACTCAGATGGGCGATTCCAATCGGAATCGTGCTGATAGGAATGGCTGCTTACTGGCAGGCGCCCAATATTGAGGGCTTGTTTCCAGGCTTCGATAACGCATGGCTGGGGGGGGTTTTGATCGTGAGCGCGGCGGCTATCCTCTTCGCCTTTTATCTCAACGGCATCATGACGCAAAGTGCTGACCGGCGTGAACTCATCGAGCAACTGGAGGCTACCCGTGCGGAGCTGGCAGCGGCTGAACGGCGTGAAGGAATCCTGCAAGAGCGCGCACGGCTGGCCCGCGAAATTCATGACACCCTAGCGCAGGGGTTCATTGGCATCATCACTCATCTGGAAGCGAGCGAACAAAACCTGTCTGAAAATGTGGCCCAAAGCCGCCACCATCTCACGCAGGCGAAAGAGATGGCGCGGCGCGGCGTGAGCCAGGCCCGGCGCGTGGTCCAAGATTTACGCCCCGAGGTGCTTGAGACATCGCCCTTGCCGGAAGCCATCAAGCAGGTGGTACAGGGCTGGGCGCAGCAGAGCGGTATTCAGGCGCAGACGACCATCACAGGTACGCATAGCCATTTGCATCCGGAAGCGGAAACGACGCTCATCCGCGCCGTACAAGAGGCGCTGGCCAATGTACAGAAACACGCGCAAGCTTCATCTGCTCAGGTCACCCTCTCCTATATGGACGATGTTCTGATGTTGGACGTACAAGATAATGGCATTGGTCTTGAAAACGCTCCACCTCCTAGCAACGGCGGTGGCTACGGGCTGACGGCCATGCGCCAGCGAGTTAGCCAGGTTGGTGGCTCCCTGACTGTGGAGAGTGAGCCAGGCGAGGGTACCACGGTGGTGATCCAGATACCCATGCAACAGATGGCTCAGCCTCAATCGGCTGGATAAGAGGATAGGTATGCAACCAATTCGCGTTCTTCTCGTGGATGACCATCCCGTAGTGCGGGCTGGGATTGAAGGGATTTTGAGCAGCCAAACTGACATTGAGGTGGTCGGCGAAGCAAGCGACGGGATTGAGGCGATTCGCCTCAACCAGACTTTGCGGCCGGATGTCATTCTGATGGATTTGCAGATGCCCGCAATGGACGGTGTAACGGCGATCAAGGCCATTCGTGAGCAAGCAAACCCGCCGCATATTCTAGTCCTGACCACGTATGATACGGATGCCGATATTGTCCAAGCGATCCAGGCGGGCGCGACCGGCTACCTCCTCAAGGACACGCCGCGTGAGGACTTTTTTGCCGCAGTGCGCCAGGTGGCGAAGGGCGAATCGGTCTTGACGCCAGTCGTCGCCTCCCGTTTAATGGCGCGCATGCGAGCCCCAGCCGAGGAACAGTTGAGTGATCGAGAACTTGAGGTCCTGACGCTTGTCTCTCAGGGCAATAGCAATCAGGATATTGCCAGGCAGTTGCATATCAGCACGGCTACGGTAAAAACGCATCTGATCCATATCTACGGCAAGCTGGGGGTGAGTGACCGTACCGCAGCTGTGACCACGGCGTTAGAAAAGGGCATTTTGCGCCTCAAGGGGTAAGATCCTTGTTACATTCACCGGCGGCATTTGACACTCCCCTACGGCTCAGCAGCCGCGGCCGTAACCGGCAATCCGGCCGGCCGCTGCCCCATCAACTCCCCAAACGCAGCCCCACCCAAAATCAGCGCCGCGCCGGCGATCTGTATGGCATCCAATCTTTCGCCTAAGAGGACGGCCGAAAACACCAGAGCCGCCAGCGGCTCCAGATAGCCGCAGATGGCCACGGTCTGCACGGGCAGCGACCCGATGGACGAGAAGTAGAGATAGCAGCCGATGCCCGTGTTGACGATCCCCAGGACCAGGATCGGCGCCAGGTCGGCCGGCGCGATCTGGATCGCAAACCCCTGCTTTACCCCGACGAACACCGCCACGATGGCAAAGCTGATGACCAGCTGCCACATGGCGTTCTCAAGCCCCTGTGATGCTCGCCGCCTTCTTGTTGAAGATCACCATCACGGCATACATGACGGCGGACATGATCCCGCAGAACAGCCCCCAGGGGGTCTTGCCATCCGCCAAGGCCTGCGCGTTGACGAAGAACATTCCGGTCAGCACGGCGAGGAAGCCAAGCAGCTTGGGGGCCGTCATCTTTTCCCGGAAGACGAGGGGCGACAGCATCATGACGATCACGGGGCCGCAGTAACAGGCGAGAATGCCGAGGCTGACGCCGATCTGGGTGTACGCTTCATAGAGAAACAGCCAGTTCAGGCCCATGGCGATGCCCGAGATGGTCAGGTAGAGCAGGTGGCGCTTGCTGCGCCAGCACTGCAGCTGCTGCCCCGAAAACACGAAGATGGCAACCAGAAACAAGCTGCCGAGCAGCGTGCGCGTCAAGACAATCTCGTAGCTGCTCAGCGCAATCTGGCTGGCCACGATGCCGTTGGTCCCAAACAAGAGCAGGGCGGCGATGTATTTGGAAAATGGACCTGTCGTTTTCTGCGCCATGTACAACTCCCTTGACCTGCAAGCTGCCTCCAGCATATCATCTTTTCAACCATCAGGTTCCCGAATGTTTCGCATGCTTTCCATGAGAAAATCAAATGCAAAAGATGCAGATGAACATCCAGAAGTACCTGGCATTTGTCAAGGCCGTCGAATATGGGAGCTTCACCGAGGCAGCCGCCGCCCTTCACTACACACAGTCCGGCATCAGCCGCATGATTGGGGACCTGGAAGCGGAATGGGGTGTTTCGCTGCTGGAAAGAGGGCGGGCCGGCGTGAGGCTCACCTCGGATGGACTCAAGCTGCTGCCCCAGCTGCAGCGCATCTGCAACGAGCATGAAACCCTGATGCTGCAGGTCGAAGACTTGCACGACATGCAGTCGGGGCTCATCCGCATCGGCACCTTTTCGAGCGTGGCCACCCACTGGCTCCCCAAGATGATCAAGGCGTTCCGGCAGGACTATCCCAAGATTGAGTTTGAGCTGCTGATCGGGGACTATACGGAGATTGAAGGCTGGATCCTGGCGGGGCGTGTGGACGTGGGATTCTTGCGGCTGCCGGCCAAGGCAGAACTCGAAACGATCTTCTTGGAGGAGGACCGCTTGCTGGTGGTGCTGCCGCAGGATCATCCGCTGGCCGGCTGTGACAAGTTTCCCGTCGCCGAACTGGCGAACAGCCCGTTCATGCTGCTGGAAAAGGGCGCAAACGCAGAGATCGGCGAGATTATCACAAGGCACCAGGTTGTACTGCACGTGGCGCTAAAGACCTGGGAGGACTATGCCATCATGGCGATGGTGGAAAGCGGGCTTGGCATCAGCATCCTGCCCGAGTTGATCCTACGGCGCATTCCGTACCGGATCGTCGCGAAAGAGCTTGAGGTGCCTGCCTTTCGGAATATCGGTATCGCCATGCGCGAGCAGAAGTCGCTTTCGCTGGCGGTCAAACGCTTCTTGGAGTATTTGCCGCATAGACAAAACGTTCCGCAGGAGGTGATCCGAGCAGTGGCGGAGCTGTAGTGGACGGCTATTCGCCGTCGCCGCCGGGGTCGGACGGATCGGTCCCCTGGTCCTTGGCACCGGAATCGGCGTCGGGCGTGACACCTGGGTCGTATTCGTCGGTTACGTCGGAGTCACCAGTATCGGGCTCACCAGTATCGGGCTCGCCAGCGTCGAGATCGGCGCCCGGAGGTATGGCGTCGGGGAGCAGATCGCCGCCGGTGTCGTCACAGGGGCTGCCGGGCTCGCAGGCGGCCGGATCGAACTCTGGGTCGAACTCTGGGTCGAACTCTGGGTCGATCTCAGGGTCGAGCTCTGGGTCGAGCGCGGGTTCGTCGGGGAGGGATTCGGCAGTCGTCGATCGTGCCGTCGCCGTCTTCGTCGATCTGCAGTTCGACGTCGCCTTCGCCGTCCCAGGTGTCGTAGTCGACGTAGACGACGCTGTCGGGGAGATAGGTGAGATCGGTGTGCGTGAAGAGGGCTTCGCCCTCGGCGTCGATGCGGCGCAGCGCCAGGTCGTACTGGACAGGGGCGTCCGTGCCGGCGAAGGCGATCTGGAGCGCGCCGTCGCCGTCGAGCGCGAGGTCGGCGGATGCGCCCCCCGGCAGGCTTGCGCCGGCGACGGTCAGCGCATAGCTCTCGCCGCCGGCCGTCGAGGACAGGTTGAAGGTCGGGGTTTCTTCGGCGGCGGCGGCGAAGGAGAGGCCGCTCCCGTCGGCTGCGGGGTAGAGCACGCTGGGGTCGGCGTCGGGATCGACCTGGATATTGCGGGCGGCAAGCGTGAAGCCTGGGCCGATCAGCACGATGTCGCCCTTGGCCGGTTGGGTGAGGTCGCCGGGGTCGATCGCCAGCGCATACTCACGCCCGGCGGGCAGATAGACGTCGGGGGGAGCAGAGTCCGCCCAGAGGTCGCCGGTGAAGATCGGATACTGCTCGACGCCCGGGAGCTTGGTGCGGAGGGATGGGGCGACGCTGCGGTTGCCGCCCGCCGTGGCGGGAGCAAAGACGACGCGGGCCTCCGGCGGCGCGTCGCCGCCTAGGAAGACCTGGTTGAATGACGGTTCCGCTGCCCCCGTGCCGGATGCGTCGCCGGATACAGCACCGGCCGAGTCATCGAGCGCGTCCTTCGGCGCGCAGAAGGGGCAGGGCTGGGGGCCGAGGGCCGGGCCGGTGGGAAAGAGAAAGAGCGAACGCGAGGCGGCGTCACCCGTATAGCGGCCGCTGGGACGGTTGGGGTTGGTGGCAGCGTTGTAGGACCAGGTGTTGGCCCCCCGGTCGATCTGGAGAGTGCGCGATTGGCCGGGAAAGTTGCTGTCGTAGACGAGCACGGCGAACTCCCCGCCGCCGCGATCCTCGACGGCGTAGGGTGTCACGGCGTGGCCGCCGCTGCCGTCGCGCTTGGTAAAGGCCAGCGTGTAGGAGTCGCCACCAGAGTCGGCGCCAGAGTCACCGGCGGCCGGGGCATTAAGCTCCTCGATCAGGGCATCGAGGATTTCGGCAGGCGCACCGGAGATCCCGGCGCGGCGCACAGCAGGGAGCGCCTGAAAGGTCCAGGCGTAGGCGATTTCCTGCTGGAGCGGTTGGTTGCCTTCCAGCTGGAGGCGCGGGGTGGCCGGTGCACCGAAACCGCTGCTGCGGGCGTGGCCCGCGTAGAAGAGCTGGCTCAGGGTCGAGAAGCCGTAGCAGTGGCCGCCCGCCGCCATCAGCCGGTTGTAGTGTTCCATCCACTGTTCGGCCGCGGGGGTGAGCCGGCACGGCGCATCTTTGCCCCCGGCACAGACGGCCGGGCCAAACAGGCGCAGGATTGCCGCGGTGGTGAGGTTACTGCCGCCGTCGTAGTTGTGAAAGCTGAAGCCGTCGACTTTGGGCCGGAAGCCGGTGTCGGCGACGACCGTCCCCGTGGTGGGGAGCGTAGCTGTTACGAGGGGAGGCGGGCTGGAGGACGGCGCAGAAGGCGAGTCAGAGGGCGCCATGGCGCGGATGGCGGCCTGTACCGCAGCGGGGGGCGTGCAGAAGAGCAGCAGCAGGATAGCCGGTACGGCGGCCGCTGCGATCGCGCGGCCGCCGTACCAGACAAGGCGCCAGGGGCGGGTCGGCATGGGCCGGGTCAGAACGGCTTTTCGCCCTGCATGTTGCCGGGCGGAGAGTAGCGGCAGACCCAGACCGTGTTGCCGTCGGAGGTGGCGACGCCGCAGCCAACTTCGCTGGTGCTGCGCCAGACCATCTGGGTATAGTGGCCGACCTGCAGGTAGTTCGTGTCGTTGATGGCTTCGCCGTTATAGAGCTGTTTTTCGCTGCCCCAGCTGTTGACGGCATCGGTGGGGCCCCAGACCTTGCCGCCGCCGCCGTAGAGGTTTTCGCCGTAGTTGCCGCTGGAGTGGACGAGGCTGCCGCCCTGGGCGGCCAGCTGGTTGGCCCACTCCTGGGCACCGGCGGCGAGGCTGGCGGACCAGGTGAGGTCCGGGACGCCGACCTCCGCGCGCCAGCGGTTGTGTTCGCGCACCATCTCGTCGACCTGGGCGGCGGTCATGCCATTGGCGGCGGGGGCGGCAGCAGGCGCTTCGGTGGCTGTCTCGGTAGGTGCTTCGGCTGCGGCCTCAGTGGCGGCCTCAGTGGCGGCCTCAGTGGCTGCTTCAGTGGCGGCCTCAGCAGTGGCTTCAGCCGGGGCCTCGGCCGCTGTTTCGGTGGGGGCGGCATCCTGGCAGTTGAGGTCCGCGTCGCACGTGTACTGAAAGCCGTCCTGGTCCGTGCAGGTGCCGCTGCCGTCGCACTGGTACTCGAAACCGTCCTGGTCGGTGCAAAGGCCGCTGTCGTCACATTGTGCCAGTTGGAAGGTGGCAGCGCCGAATGTGACTTCGGACGCAGCTTCCGGTGTGGCATCCGCAGTGGCTGCGGGCGCGGTTGGGGGCGTAGCGGTCACCGGCTTGCAGGCGGCGAGGAGCGCAACGCCCAGCAGAACACCGGTCGACAACATGACTCGAGCGCGCATCTTCATTTAGGGGCTCCTGGGAATGGATAGGCGAATGGGTGAAGCGGCGAGTGAGTATAGGTGACAAAGAAGACAGTGTCAACCAGGCGAAATTGGGACAAAATAACGATTAAGAGCGGCGATTCCGAGCGGCAGCAAGGATCGAACTGCGGCGGTTCGTGTGCTGCCTGCTTCGGCCGGTTTACGCTTTCTCTTCTTCCTGACCGGGCTGCTGCAGCCGCTGTTCGAGGTACTGGATCATAGACTGGCACCAAGCCACATAGTTACGCTCATACCCAAGGACATAGCGGAACAACGCCTCATTTAATGCCAAGACATCGGCGTTCTCGGGCCCGACACGGCTCGCAAGCTGCTGCGACTGCAGTGCACGTTCGTAATGCGCAAGCTGCTCCTGGTGGAGTTGCCCCTGGTCACGAAACCGCTCGACCGCGCGGTGAGGATCGGCAAGCCAGAGGCTGTAAGCTTTCAAGAAAAACTCATCGGGGAAGACGGCTTGCGCAGTCGGCGACTCGACCCATTTCTGCAGTGCAGTGCGGCCTTCGCCGGTCAACTCATACACCTTTTTGTTTGGTCGCCCGGAGTGCTGCTCGACGATGTGATAGCGAACAAGTCCCTGCTGCAGGAGACTGGCCAGTGCCGGATAAATCTGGGTATGGCTGGTCGCCCCGAAGGGGACCATAGGCTGCTTCAGAACTCCGGTAAGCTCATACCCCGACATCGGTTGGCGTGCCAACAAGCCCAGTAATTTATATTCGAGGTTGGTCATAAGGTTCCTCTTTTTGTGTCATGCTGCATATGCAGGCTATTGACACATGTCATTCACCGCGATCCCTTATATGTCATGTTGTGACATATGACAGCTCCATACCTATTCTAGCAAACGATCTCCGCGCTGGCAAGTGGAGCGGAATAGAGGAGCATCTCTCATGACCCTGCAAAACAAGAACACGAACAAGCCCCGCGCGCGCGAGGCAGGTACGCTGACCCTGGGACTTCACGATTAACGGGCTTGGCTTCGGCGCCATGCGACACCGCTCACCTGGAAGAGAACCTTGCAGCCGGTTCCATCACGCTCACCCCGCAGGATCTCGCAGACCTACACGTGACAGCAGGGGAACAGCAATGAACAAAACGCAGCCGAGCCGGGGCGTTACCCTTGCACCTCCAACCACAAGTGGATCGCACCCGGCGTTTCAATCGCACTGACCTTCCTCAGCTCGATCCCCTTGGCGTTGAGGTCCTCGAAGAGCCGGATGCCGCCACCCAATAGGATGGGGATGAGGTGGAGGTGCAGCACGTCCACCAGGCCGGCCGCCAGGTACTGCCGCATGATGTTCGCGCCGCCCCAGATGCCAACGTTGTTCCCGCCGGCGGCGGCACGTGCCTGCGCGAGGGCGGCCTCGATCCCATCCGCCACGAAGATGTAGGTCGTTCCCCCTTGCATGGGTAGGGGATCGCGCGGTTGGTGCGTCACGACGAACACCGGCATCCCAAACGGCGGCGGGTCGCCCCAGGGCTCGAAACCGACGTCAAACATCCCTTTGCCGATGATGACGGCTCCGGTTCCTGCCCGGGCCTCAGCCAGGATCTGTTCGTCGGCCGCCGTCTTGGCGTCGAACATCCAGTCGTGCAGCCGGTCCCCATCATCGCCCATCCCATTGCCAACGCGCACGTTCGGCCCGGTGATGAACCCATCCAATGACATCGAGATTTCGGCGTATACTTTGCTCATAGAACCTCCTTTGTTCGTGGACGTGCAATCATAGCAGATTGGACGCCACCGCGCACACACCAATTCCCCCAATGCCGCCACTTGCGCCCCCGCGCGCACCTCTGCTAGGATTGCCCAAACGATCCATCACCACAGGAGAACCCTATGAGCGTGCTGACCGACTATACCGCCGAAGAACAAACCCTGCTCCTGCGCAGCCTGCGCGCCACCGCCATCGCCATTTCCGCCGCCAGCCTCGGCCGCAAGACGGAAACCGTCAGCGAAGGCTTTGCCGCCGCCTCCTACATCATGGAAGTACGCGAGCCGTATCTCGGCAACTCGCTGATCGGCTCCGCCCAGTACGCCATCGAGCGTGGGGCGCACACCGACCAGAAGTTCCCCGATTACGTCGCCATGGCCACCGCACCGGGCGCCGAACAGGCCGCCTTTGACACGCTGGCCGACGTGGCCAAGCTGCTGGATGCCAAGACCACGCCGGAGGAGGCCGCCGGCTACAAGCACTGGCTGCTCGACATTGCGGCCAAGACCACCGAGGCCGGCAAAGAAGGCGGCAACTTTATGGGCTGGGGCGCCGTCCCCGTCAACGACGAAGAACGCGCCGCCCTCCAGAAGATCGCGGCGACCCTGGGCATTGAGGCACCGGCTGCGCCCTCTACTGCTGGGGCGTAACTCAGGACTGCTGTTTGTTCACTGGCGTAGACCGGGCGGGATCCGGTCTACGTCCTCCACCAGCGCACACAGCCGCGCCAGGTTGGCAGCATCCTCTTCCAAGGTGTCTTCCTTGGGCGTCTCGAGCAGCATCCCGAGCCCGTCCCAGCGCGGGTCGTTGAGGATCCAGCGAAACCCTTCCAGCCCGATCTCCCCTTCGCCGATGTGCGTGTGCCGGTCCAGCTTGGACGCCAGCGCGCCCTTGCTGTCGTTGAAATGCCAGACCTTGACCGCCGCCAGCCCCAGCTCGCGCTCGACGTCGCCCATAAACGCCTCGTACTGGGCCCGCGTGCGCAGGTCGTAGCCCGCGGCATGCAGATGGCAGGTGTCGAGGCACACTCCCACCCGCTCGGGCGCCTCCACCCGGTCCAGCACCGCCCGCAGCTCGGCCAGGCTGCGCCCCAGGCAGTAGCCCTGCCCCGCCATCACCTCGAGGCAGGTGACCGTGTCGGCGCACTCGGGGGTGAGATCGTGGATGCGGTTGAGCGCCGCGGCCACGCGGCCGACGCCAAACTCGACCCCGGCGCCCGTGTGCGAACCGGGATGCAGCACCACGTGCGGAATGCCATAGGCATGGGCGCGCACGAGTTCGTCCGCATGCGCCAGCATGCTCTTCTGCCAGAGGTCGTCCTTGTCGCTCGCCAGGTTGATCAGGTAGGAGGCGTGGCTGACGGCGTACTCGATCTGCAGCGCGCCCTTCTGCTCCTGCCAGCGCGCAATGTCGCAGGTCGTCGATCGGCGGCCCGATCCACTGCCGGTTGTTCTTGGTAAACACCTGCACGGCGTTCGACCCCACCTGCGCCGCCCGATCCAGCGCATGGCTCACCCCGCCCGCAATCGACATATGCGCCCCCAACAACAACTGCTTCCGCTCTTCCGCCATCCCCTCACCCTCCCTCTTGCACCGCAGGCGTCCCCACCTGCATTCGCTTGCGTTCACCATCTCAATTTGCCCCCAGTCTAGCACACCCACCGCGCCTCTCTGCTATAATTCACCCCATGCTGCTCGCAATCGACACCGCCACCTCCACAGCCTCGCTCGCCCTCTACAATCTTGAGACCCGCCAGCTGCTGGCCGAGCTGACCTGGCAGGCACGCCGCCGCCAGACGCAGGACCTGCTGCCCGCGCTCCAGGATCTGCTGCGGCTGGTCGAGCTGGCGCCGCGCCGCCATCACCGCCCTGGCCGTCACGACGGGGCCCGGCAGCTTTACCGGCGTGCGCATCGCCATCAGCGCCGCCAAGGGCATGGCGCTCGGCCTGCCGCAGCCGCCGCCGCGTGGTCGGCATTCCCACCTTGAGCGTGACCGCCGCGCCCTATCGTCGAGACTGGCCGGCGCTGCGGCGCATCTGCGCCGCCATCCAGGCCGGCCGCGGCCGCTACAACTGGGCGTGGTACGGCGCCGGCGATCTCCTGCACCGGCCCACCGTCGAGGACCACCATGCCGGCACCGTCGCCGAGTTTGCCGCGGCCCTGGCGGCGCACACGGGCGTGGTGTGGCTGGTCGGCGAGCTGGGCCAGGACCTGCTGGACGCGCTTGCGGCGGCGCCAGACCTGGGCCACGTCGTGTGCGTCGACCCCGTCAGCGGCCTGCGCCGCGCCGGGCAGCTTGCCCGGCTTGCCGCCCTGCACCTGGCGGCCGGCACCTGCGACGCGATTGAAACCCTGCAGCCGCTCTACCTGAGGAACCCCTAGTGGACACGATCTTTCGGCCCATGACCCTGGCGGATGTGCCCGCCATCGGCGAGCTGGAAATCCTCTGCTTTCCGGCGCCCTGGTCGCCCGACACCTACCGCAACGAGCTGCTGCACAACCGCTTTGGCCACTACTGGGTGCTGGAGCCCATGGCGGCACGTCGGAATCGGCGCTGCCGCCGATCGTGGCCTACGGCGGCTACTGGCTGATGGGCGACGAGGTGCACATCGTGACGGTCGCCACGCATCCCCAACTGCGCCGCCAGGGGCTCAGCGAAGCGCCTCATGCGCTTTATGATCGACGAGTGCCGCAAGGCCGGCGCCGCCCTGGTGACGCTCGAGGTGCGTGTCACCAACACGGCCGCGCAGCAGCTCTACACCAAGCTCGGCTTTGTCGAAGTCGGCCTGCGCCGCGCTATTACCAGGACAACGGCGAGGACGCGCTCGCTGATGACCCTGTTTCTCAAACGCGCAAGCTCCGTAGGACAGCCGAGTCTCGGGGCAAAGGACCGCCACAGCGCGATCCCGCGATGCGATCGCTGGCGACCTGCAGAGTCCCGTGCGCACGACAGCCCAGATGCCAGCCACGTTGGCAATTCGCAGGCGCTGACGCCAGCAGCTACGGCGAACGTTCCCGCCACTGCCGTCAATTTGTCGCCGTGGCAGTGCTGTCCACCGGCTTGGCGATCACCACGATCCGGTGCGTGTTGTCGTCGCGCGGCCAGCAGCTCACCAGCGTGAGGCGGTCGTCGGTCGTCTCCTGGATGTACTTGGCGTTGGCCTTGCGCTGCTGGTCGGAGGCATGCTTCTCCGGCAGGATCAGCACCTCGTCCACGGCATACGCATACTCCGTGCCGCCGGCAAAGACCTCGAGGGTGTCGCCGCGCTTGAGCTGGTCCAGCTCGCGGAATACCGAACCCAGGATATTGTTGTGCCCGCTCATGACGACGTTGCCGGTCTCGCCCGGCACCGAGCTGTTCTTGTGCCAGCCCGCCGCATATTCGGCGACGTCCCACTCGCTAAAGATCGAACCGCTGGCCGTCTTGCTTGTCTTCCAGCCCGAGTTCCACCACCGGGGTGTCGACCTTGATGGCGGGGATCACCAGCCGGCTGGGCAGCACACGCTTGGCGTCGGCGTTGTGAAAGAGCGGCGCCTTGTGCGGCAGCGCCGGCCTGCAGCCCGCTGACACTGCACGTCGGCGCCCGTGTCTGCCACCGGGGGCACCACGACGGGCGCCGCCTCGGCCACCGGTGCGGCTGCGGGGGCACTTGGCTGCATTGTCCGCCGCGGATGCTTCCCCGCCGCAGCCCGCCAACAGCAGCGACAGGCTCAGCAATAACTCCACAAAGAATCAGCCGGCTCACGTTCATAAGAATAGATACCCTATGCAAAGAAATTATTGCTGAACTGCCGAAATCCGGCGGCCCTGGGCCACCGCCGTGACGCGCTCCACCGGCCCACCAGCCGGCGCCAGCACCGCCGTAAAGGTCGTCTCGCCCCCGACGGGCACCACGTTGTAGTCCGGCTCCACCTTGCGCGTGGCGACCACGCGGCCAAGCGGATCATACGCCGTCAGCACGACCTGTACCTGTACGGCTTCTTCCGGTCCCACATTCTTCACCCGCCCCGTCACCGTGTACGACGCATAGCGTTCGCCGTCTGACTGCAGATCGTTGACTTCCAGGTCGCGATAGTAGCTGCCGACATAGGCCGGCACCGCATGCAGGGGATAGACCCGGTACTGCGCAAACTTGCCCTGTGTTTCGCCAAACAGGATGGCAAACGGCGCCCGCTCGTTCGACATCGACCAGGTCCAGTGCCACCAGCCCATCCGCCTTGCCGATCTCCTGCCCCCCATCGTCCAGCAGCGAGACGCCCACGCGCACCTGCTCGAGTGCCTGGCCGGTATTATTCCAGACTTCGCCCAGCACCGACAAGCCGCCGATCGTCGTCTCGCTAAACAGGACGTTCTCGACGGCCACGGCCAGCGGCGTCGGTGTGGGCGTGAACGGGTCATCGCCCAGCCGCCGCCTCCACCTCTTCGCGCCGCGGGATGATCAGCTGTTCGCCGATCTGCAGAAATCGCGGGTCGAGGATGCCGTTGGCGTCCTGCAGCGCCGCCACGCTGATGTCGTACTGCGTGGCAATGCCCAGCAGGCTCTCGCCGGCCTGGATGACATGGAAGACCGGGGTAGGCGTGACCGTCGGCCGTGGGCGTCGGTTCGGGGGTATACGGGCGCGGGCGTCGCCGTGGGCGGCAGCGTAGCCACCACCACGGCCACCGACAGCGTCGCCGTCGGCTCCGGCGTAGGCGTAGGCTGGAGGGTGATCACCTGCCCGCAGCCTGCCAGCGCCAGCATCGGCCACCAGCAAGGCCGCCAGTGACAGGACGGCTCCGCCACGGGCCGCCTGCGACCACCTTGGCGCCCATCTGTGGGCCCACCTTGGGCCATGTGTCCGTTCGCCTGTTTGCGTTTGCCGCCAATCCATATAGACTGGAGTATAGCACAGCATCAAACCCGTGATCGAACGTAGGGAGCGCCCGCAATGACCAAGATCGCCGTCATCTCCGACAGCCACGACCATCTGCCGGCCCTGGCACGCGCCCTGACCGAGGCCAACGAGGCCGGCGCCGAAGTGCTGATCCACTGCGGCGACCTCTCGGCGCCGTTCGTGCTGCGCATGCTGGCGGAGCACTTTCCGGGCCCGATCCACGTCGTCTTTCGGCAACAACGACGCCGACGGCCGGCTGCTGCAGTCGATCGCGGCGCAGCACAGCCGCATCACGCTGCACGGCATCTACGCCGAGATCGAGGTGGGCGGCCGGCAGATTGCCGTCATCCACTACCCCGAACCGGCGCGGCGCATCGCCCAGTCCGGGCAGCTCGACCTCGTCTGCTACGGCCACGACCACACGCAGCTGCTCGAGCAGATCGGCGATACCTGGCTGCTCAACCCCGGCGAGCTCATGGGTCTGCGCTCCACCCCCTCCTGGGCGCTCTACGACACCGAGGCCCACCACGTCACGGTGTACCTGCTTGACTGACAGGGGGTAAACCAATGATTTTGAGCAAGGACCGCGATCCCCGGCTGATCACCGTCCGTCGCGGCGGCACCCTGCTGGACGCCGACCATCACCTGCTGGCGCTGTGGGCGGCCGACTGTGCGGAGCACGTCCTCCACTTCTTCGAGCAAGAGCAGCCCGGCGACGACCGCCCGCGCCGGGCCATCGAGCTGGCGCGGGCCTGGGCGCGGGGCGAGATCAAGATGACCCCGTCCCGCGACGCCGCCGGCCATGCCCAGGCCGCCGCCCGCGTCTCTGTCCGGCCCGGCGCGCGAAGCCGCCTTCGCCGCCGCCCAGGCCGCCGCCGTCGCGCACGTGGCCGCGCACGAGCTGGGGGCCGCCGCCTATGCCATCCGCGCCGCCCGTGCGGCGGCCCCGAAAGCAGAGCGTGAAGAAGCCGGCCGCCAGGAATGCCGCTGGCAGCGCGCCCAACTGCCCGACGCCATCCGCGCCCTCGTCCTCGACGACCAGCGCCAGCGCAACGACATCTGCTGGCACGCCTTCGACTGCTGACCCCACCTCCAGGAAGCACCCCCCTCCAGGAAGCACCTTGTTGCGGCCTCACGTGCCTGGCACGCCCCACATACCCCTCACCATCCGCATCCCCTGAGGCATCGCCGCGCACGAAGACCCACTCTTCCGCAGCCGCACGCCCCCTGCGCAATTCTCGTAACGATTCCCGTAACGATCCTCGCACGCATGCGCAGCCTATCATTCTCCTCAGATGCGCGTTTCTGGCCGCCACGGACGTCTGACCAAAGTAACAATTCGGTGAATCCGAGGAGAAAACCTGCCATGCGATCCCAAGTACACACTTCCTGTCAAGAAGTCCACCCTGGCGGCCGCCCTGGGCGCCGCCGTCATGCGCTTGGCCGCCTGCCAGCCTGTCAGCCCCACCGGCGCCGTACCCACCCCCGTGCCGTGCGGCCCAGGCAGCCGACGCGAGCCGCCACGGCAGCGCCTAGAGCCAGCCACTGAAGCCGACTGCAGAAACCGGCGCATGCCGCGCGCCGGCACAGTGCAGGTCGACGTGTACGGCGGCCGGCATCGAGATCCCTGCGACCAGTCCCATCCGGCATCGTCACCTTTGTCTACCAGATGGCCGACGACGCACCCGGCATGCCCGAGTTCGCCCGGCTCAACGACGGCGTCACGCTGGACCAGTTCATGGCGGCAGCGCAGCAGGACATCATGGCCGCGGTGCCGCTGGTGACCCTGATCGGCAACTCCGAAAACAAGGTGGGCGACGAGGTCACCTATGACCTCAAGCCCGGCGACTACGTCGGCCTCGTCTTCCAGGAATCCGGCCCGCCGCTGACCGCCAGCTTCACCGCCGGCGAGGCGACCGGCGCCGCCGAGCCCCACGGCCGGCGTCACCGCCCAGCTGGCCGACTTTGCCTTCATCCTCCCCGACGAGATCGCCGCCGGCCCCCAGACCTGGCTGATCGAGAACACCGGCGCCCAGTGGCACGAGATGGGGATCGTGAAGCTGGCCGAGGGCACCAGCGTGGACGACGTGGTGGCCATGCTTTCCCAGCCGGAGCAGGACGGCCCCCCGCCGTTTGAGGACGTCGCCTTCCTGTCGCCCATCGGCGCCGGCCAGCGTGCCTGGATCACCTGGGACCTGCCCGCCGGCGAATACACCGTCATCTGCTTCCTGCCCGACCTTGCCGGCGACATGTCCCCGCACGCCGCCCACGGCATGGTCCGCACGTTGGTCGTGAAGTAGAGACACAAGATCCGGCGCAACAGCTCAAGAAACCGAGTTTCTGCGAGAAACTCGGTTTCTGCCCTCGCCGGACCTTGCGCCCCACGGCTCAGGCATGAGCCGAGCCTGAAATGCACCCACTTCCCAGATGCTACATTGGTCTTTGGAGGGAGTCTCCTATGTCGCAGCGAACGCATTCTTCGATATCTACGGGCGAGGCGGCCGTCGACGGCCTGCTCAACGGTCTGCTGGCAGGGCTGGCAATGCTGGCCTTTCTGCTCGTCGCAGGGCTGCTGGCGGGCGGCCCGACGCTGCAAACCCTGCAGTCGCTCGGTTGGGAACGGGGAAGCGCGCCTTTTGCCGGCGTGTTCGCCCATCTTGCCGTCGCTTGTTTCTATGGGCTACTGTGGGGCCCGATTTGGCGCTGGCTGCATCGCCACTCTGCCCTGCCGGGTTGGATGCTGGGCACGGGCTATGGCATCCTACTCTTTGCCCTGGCCCAGAGTCTTGTGCAGACCCTGCCTCCCCCACTGCAGGTGTTGAACGGCAGCCTGCTGCTCGCGGCCCATTCTGTCTACGGCTTTGTATTAGGGTCGGCCAGCCGATGAGGAGTGGATGAACAGGCTTGATAGGATAGCCGGCCTGGGCTGGATCGTCATCGCGGCCAGTAGCGCCGCGTGCTCGACAAGACCATGCAGCCGGCGGCCGTCGCGATCTGGCTGAAAGGCACGGGAGAATAGAACGATGGCCAGGTTTAACTCGTTGTTTAGTGCGCACCCCGACTCACATGTCCCCAGGAGCTGCGAGGTTCCGGGGACATCAGTGGTACCGGGGACGTTCGGCCACTGCGAATATTCCGTCTTACTCGGTCTAGACACATAGGGGAGCAACTTATGTCAAACTACAACGTGATTATCATCGGCTCGGGACCGGCGGGCTACACATGCGCAATTCGCCTGGCACAGCTTGGGGCCAGCGTCGCCGTGGTGGAACGTGACTATGTGGGCGGCATTTGCACCAACTGGGGCTGCACCCCTTCCAAGTCCATGATCGAGTCCGCCAAGATTGCGCGGACCGTGGCCGAGGCCGCCAAGTACGGCATTCATGTGCCGTCGTACTCGATCAACTTTGCGGAGGTCGCCGCCCGCCGCGACGAGGTGATCCGCCACGCCCGCGAGGAGATTGTCGGTCTCCTCCACCATTACGGCGTGACCCTGTACCAGGGCGAGGGCACCCTCGTCGCCCCCAATCGTGTGCGGGTGAAGGGCGGCAAGCTCGACCTTGACGGCGACTTGATGCACTACACGGGTGAAGAGGTGGAGATCGAGGCCGACCACATCGTGCTCGGCACCGGTTCGTCCCCGCTCATCCCGCCCTTCGTGGATCGCGACGACCCCGCCGTGGTTTCGAGCAACCGGCTGATCACAGTCGAACGCCTGCCCGCAGAGCCTCGTCATCGTCGGCGGCGGCGTGATCGGGCTGGAATTTGCCACCATCTTCTCCAACATGGGCACCAGTGTCACGATCGTCGAGTACCTCGACCGCGTCTTGGCCACGCTCGACCCCGAGATCTCGGCCGAGATCACCCGGCTGATGGAGGCGAACGGTGTGAGGGTCCTCACGGGGTATGAAGTGAAGGCGGTCGCGGGCGGCAAAGTGTCTGCCACCAACCGCCAGACCGGCGTGCCGCTCGAGCTCCATGCCGAGGGCGTGCTGATCTCGATCGGCCGCCGCCCGGTGATCCACGAGGAAGAATTTGCCGCAGTGGGCATCAACTTCAGCAAGAAGGGCATCGAAGTCGACGAGCACCTGCGGACCAGCGTGCCGGGCATCTGGGCGATCGGCGACGCCACCGGCAAGTCGATCCTGGCGCATGTTGGCATTCAGCAAGGCATCATCTGCGCAGAAAATATTGCGGCGCATCCTGCGCGGCCAGCACCATCACCTGCGCGCGATGGACTACAGCGTGGTCCCTGCCGTCGTCTACTCGATCCCCGAGGTCGCCGCCGTGGGCACGGTGCCCCAGGACCTGGCGGGCGTGGGCGTCTACAAGGTGCCGTTTACGGCCAACCTGCGGGCGCGCATCGAGGCCTTTGAGGAGGGGTTCGTCAAGATCTGGGTCAAGGACAACACGGTCGTGGCGGCCCAGGCGCTGGGGCACAACGTCTCCGAAATGATCCAGGAGTTGGCAAACATGATCGCCCTGCGCACCCCGCTCGACGCCGTGGCCACGATCATCCACGCCCACCCCACCTATTCGGAGATCACCCGCACCGTGCTCGAACGGGCGCTAGGTAAAGCGATCGAGGTTCTCAACAACTAAGAACAGACATGACCATATCTGCCATGCGTTCACCTAGGTGGACGCCAGCCTCTCGCGCAACCACGTTGGCATCGGCGTCAGCCTCGCCTACGCCCACGAAATGGTCCACATGCTGGGCGGCACCATTGCGCTTGCCAGCACGCCCGGCGAAGGGAGCCGCTTCACCATCACGCTGCCCACGCAGTTAACTAGACGTCCTCTAACAGTATGGTATATTGTGGCTCCCGACCGGCATAGCGTTTGCCATAGCGTTTCCGTAACGTTTGCCGTAGCGATCGGCGGACGGTGCGCGTCATAATGCACCTGGAACGCATTTCGTACGTAATGAGTAACGCAAGGAACTACGTTGTCAGTGCAGCCCCAAGCTCCCACCCCGCCGGCAGTGAGCCCAGTACAACCTGTCCCCTATGCCGGCCGCGACTCCTATGCCGCACGCCGCGGGCCGATCCCTTGGGGTGTCCTGGCGTTGGGACTCTCCTTCTTCCTGCTCGCCGCCATTGCCTTCACCATCCGCATCATGACGATCGGCAGCGACGGCGCCACGACCGATGCCCGCGCTTACGCGTTTCAGCCAAACTACGTCGAGGTCTATGCCTATCCCAACAGTCCAGGCCCCCTGCTGACGGGCGACCGCGTGATCGGCGTCAACGGCATCACGATGCGCGAATGGGCGGTGCGCCTCTTCGTGCCCAACAGCAGCCATATCCCGTTTGAGCCCGACACGCTGACCGTCTATCGCATCTTGCGCAAAGGCCAGTCGCTGACCCTGCTGGTCGCCCTGAAGCCAAGGACGTTCGTGTCAGTCTTCCAGGCGCGCTGGGGCTTCTTCATCTTCGTCTTTGTCACGCAGGTGCTGGCGGTCTGGCTCCTCTTCCGCCGCCCCCAGGTACCCGCCGTGCGGGTGTTCTTCATCTGGGCCATGCTGGGCTCACAGATGTACCTGTGGGCACTTCCGCTGTCGGTGGGCGATATCGTTACTGGCTATGGCTTCTGGTTGGGCCGCCTCCTGGTGGCGGGCATGGCCGTGCTCTTCTATCCGGCGCTGGTGCACTTTGCCCTCCTCTACCCGCGCCCAACGAGCGCCGTCCGCCGCCATCAGTGGATCATTCCTGCGCTCTACCTGGGCGCGATCGTCATCTACTTTGCCATCATCTCCTACTTCTGGGCCGCCGCCCCCAGCGTCTTGGAAGGCCTAAGTGCCAGCAGCCGTGCGGTCTCGGTGATCTCCGTCATCTACCTGCTGGCTGCGCTAGCGGTCATTATTCTGCAGTACCTGCACAGCCAGCCCGGACCCGACCGCCAGCGCGCCAAGTGGGCGCTGCTCGGCGGCAGCATCGCCGTGGTGTCCGGCCTGACGATAGGCGTCATTGGCCCGATCGTGGTCGGGCAGACGTGGATCGACGTGAACTTCTACGGCCTGACCTTGCTGGCGTTTCCCGTGTCGATGGCGATCGCGATGTGGCGGTACCATCTATTCGACGTGGACGTCATCATTCGCAAAACGTTCTTCTACTTCGTCGTGACCGCCATTCTTGTGGTGTCCTACATCGGCGCCATCATTTTCTTTGAGGCTTTCTTCCGCCAGTTCACGCGGCAGAACTCGCGCCCGGCCGTCGCCCTGGCCACGGCGATCATCATGCTGATCTTCAACCCCGTACGCCAGCGCGTGCAGCGGGCCGTCGACCGGATCTTCTACCGTACCAACTATGATGCCGCGCAGATACTGGCGCACTTCGCCGCCACTTCGCGCGACGAGGCTGACCTGCCCAAGCTGCTCAGCGAAATCGAGCAGGTCATCACGAGCAGCCTCCAGCCCGCCAGCATCCACGTCTGGCTCGCCCCCCGCGAACAGCGGGGAGCAGCCGAGGAAGAGTAGGGGCGCAAGGTCCGGACGGGGGAGGCAGGCGGGGACGCCTGCGGTCCGAGTGCGGCCATGCGCCGCATTTGGACCGCAGGCGTCCCCGCCTGCTCCCCCTGCCTGTATTGTCTACCCCAAGAACAGCTCTACCACCGGCACTACCACGTCCGGCCGCTGTACGGGCAGCTGCAGGATCAGCGTGTTCTGCTGCTTGTCCTCAAATGCGTCCTGCCACGCCTCGCGCTCGATGATGGGCAGTTCGCTGGCGTCGTTGAGCAGCTGCGCGTACTTGACCTTGCCGGCGAAACCCGGCAGGTGCAGTTCGGCATACGGCCAGGCGTAGAGATGGACGTAGAGGCGATTCGTTGTTGGGTTGTAGGTGAGCCGGCAATTCTGCGGCACGGGGAATTCCTTGGGCGCCTGCGTGCAGCCGTAGATGGCGCGCCCGTGCCGCCGCATCCACGTGCCGAGCCCGCTCAGCCGCTCCAGGGCGCGGTCGTCGAACTCGCCGCGTGCGGTGGGCCCGACGTTGAGCAGCAGGTTGCCGCCGTAGCAGACCGAGTCGATCAGGATCCGCACCAGCTGATCCACGCTCTTCCAGCTCGACTCGTCGCGGTGGTAGCCCCAGGAGCCCGAGAAGGTCTGGCAGGTCTCCCACAGCACCGGCTGGCCGTTAAACTTCACCCAGTCCTGCACCACGACCTGCTCGGGGGTGCGGTAGTCCCAGCCGTCGTCAGTTTCCATCAGGTCGAGACGGTCATTGATCAGGATGCCGGGCTGCAGCGAGCGCACCATGGCTACCAGTTCCTCGCTCCGCCAGTCGTCGCGCCCCTTGCCGTCCTCGCCCGGGTAGCTGAAGTCGAAGAAGATCATGTCGATCTTGCCGAACTGCGTCAGCAGCTCGCGCACCTGGGCGTGCAGGTAGTCGGCATATTTGCGCACGTCGCGGTTCTGGTTGGCAGCGCGGTACTCCTGGTTGTCGCGCATGGGGTGCAGCTTGTCCACCGGAAAGTCCGGATGGTGCCAGTCGATCACCGAGTGGTAGAAGCCGACCTTTATGCCCTCGCTGCGGAACGCCTCGACCATCGGGCCGAGCAGATCTTTGCCGTAGGGTGTGTTCGTCACCTTGTAGTCGGTCTGCGCCGTGTCCCACAGGCAGAAACCTTCGTGGTGCTTGGTGGTGATCACGAAGTACTTCATCCCCGCCGCCCTGGCGGCCTTGGCCCAGGCCTGCGGGTCGTAGAGATCGGGGTCGAAATGGTCAAAATACTTCTGATAATCCTCGTCGGTAATGCGCTCACGGTGCTTGATCCACTCGTGGCGGGCAGGCAGCGCGTACAGTCCCCAGTGGATAAACAGGCCGAAGCGGTCGTGCAGAAACCACGAAGCGTCGCCGGTAGCGGGCCGAAGATTGGCGGGCAGCATCATCTGTGATCCTTTTGGCAAAACGTATTGGCTGAGAGTAGTGGTTAAATCCGGTCTACTGGAAGCCTCATAATTATACCCTCCCTGCTATAATCGCCATAGGACCTCAGCGCAACCATTTAGCCTGCTGCCAGACCTGGAATCGATTCGTCCTGTGCCACTCTACCAGCCCCTTGCCGACACGCTCGTCCTGCGCACGCCTGCTGCCGCCACCGATCTCGAACGCGTGGCGGCATTCAACGACAGTATCCATGGGCCAGGGCTGGGTGCCGTAACGCAGTCGCTTGTCACCTCATTTCCCGGCATGAGCCCGGATGACCTGGTGTATGTCGAAGACAGCGCAACCGGCGAAGTTGTCTCCTCGCTTTGCCTCATTCCTTGGCAGCTAGCCTATGGCGCTGCGACGCTGAGCGTGGGCGAGATGGGGATCGTCGGCACGGACGAACGGTATCGCAACCGCGGGCTCGTGCGCGCCCAGATGCCATACTTTCGCCGGCGCCTGGCAGCCCACGCCTGTACAGTCTCGATGATCCAAGGCATCCCGTTCTACTACCGGCAGTTTGGCTACACGTATGCCCTGCCGCTGGAGGGAGGAGTGCGGGTGGACAAGCATACGCTGCCGCCCCTGTCCACACAGACCTATGCTTTCCGGTTGGCCACGCTCGACGACCTGGCCCTGCTGGCAGGCTTCTACGATCAAGCCAACCATGACCTGACCATTTACGCCCGGCGCAGCGAAGCGACCTGGCGCTACATGCTAGGTCCCCAGATGCAGACGGAACTACGCGCCGAATGGTGGATAGTAGAAGAGAACGGCCGGCCTATCGGCTACCTGCGCCTGCCCAACAGCCACTTCGGCGACGAGCTAGCCGTCTACGAGGTTTCGCAGCTCTCGTATGACGCTGCGCTGGCCGCCCTCCATCAGCTGCAAGCGTGGGCCGATCAGCGCGACCTGCCGGGCGTGCGCCTCAACCTGGCCGAGTCGGCACTGTTGATGCAGTTGGCTCGCACGCTCGGCGGCCATGACCTTGGCCGCTATGCCTGGCAGGTCGCCATTCCTGAGCTCGGCGCCTTCCTGGCCGCTGCTGCCCCTGAGCTTGAACGCCGCCTGGCGGCAGCGCCGCCGCTTGCCGGCTGGCAGGGTGACCTTGGTATCAGCCTCTATCGCAGCGCTGCCACGCTGCATATTGCCGCAGGACGCGTCGCCGTCTCGCCTGGCGCACAGGATCCTGCCGCTCTCCGCTGCCCGCCCGACGCGTTTACGCCCCTGGCCATGGGCTGGCGCACACTTGACGAGTTGCTCCACTTCTTCCCGGACGCGCAGGTTGAAGGGCGCTTCCGGCCGTTGATCGAGGTCCTGTTTCCGCCGACGCCCGGCTATCTCTACGCTGCAACATAGGTTGCGAACGGTTTCGACGATGACGTGTCATGCTTAACGAGTCCATATCCCTTCCAGCCGCCACCCCGCAAGAGCTAGAGTCCACCACATACCGGATCGAAAAATGGCGTGCCGTGCCCATGGGGGTTCTCGAAACAGCCACGGGCACCTTCCTGCTGTTGATTGCGGTGCAGGCCTACCAGGCCGGGGCGACTGACAAGGCCATGATCGCGGCCGGCGCCAACGTCGGCTTGCTGCTGACGCCGTTCGTCGTGCAGGCCGTCGAACGTCGCCGCATCCGCATCTCGCATGGCGCCGCAGCCATTGCTGCACTGGGCACGGTTGCGTTCTTTATCGCCGCCCTTTTCCCGACTCTCAGCATCTACGTGCTTGCCGCCGTGTTTGGGGCCGCCTGCCTCAGCGCGCTCACCCCGCTGGTGATCCAGGTCTACCAGGACAACTATCCCGCCGCCCAGCGCGGCCACCTGTTTTCCCGGACGACGGTGATCCGCGTGGCCGCCGCGGCCGTCTTTGCCGAGCTGGCCGGCCGCCTGCTCACGACCAATATCGAGCTGTTCCGCTGGCTGCTGTTTCTCTTTGCGGCGGCGTTTGCGCTTGCCGCCCTCCTGCTCCGGCGTATCCCGTCGCAGCCGCTCACGCCACTCGAGAGCCGCAATCCCATGCGCGGGCTGCGCTATCTGCGGGACGATCGCGTCTTTCGCATGACGATGACGGTATGGATGCTGATGGGCTTCGCCAACCTGATGATGACACCGCTGCGCATCGAATACCTTGCCAACCCTAAATATGGCCTGGCACTCAATCCGCAGGAGATTGCGCTGCTGATCGCCATCATTCCCGCCCTCGTGCGCCTGGTACTCAGCCCGGCCTGGGGCTGGCTCTTCGACCGCATGAACTTCTTCGTCCTGCGCATCACCATCAACCTGGCCTTTGGTGCCAGCATCCTGGTCTTCTTTACCGGCGACAGCTGGGCCGGTCTGATCCTCGGCTCGATCGTCTTCGGCGTCGCCGTGTCCGGCGGCGACCTCGCCTGGAGCCTCTGGATCACCAAGTTTGCGCCGCCCCACCTCGTCGCCGACTACATGTCCGTCCACACCTTCTTCACCGGCGTCCGCGGCGTCCTTGCCCCGCTCCTGGCCTTTCAGCTCATCGCCGTCGTCTCCATGGCGACCATGGGCATCATCTGCAGCACGCTGATCGTGATCGCCTCGCTGATGCTGGTGCCGGAGATACTGCGGTATAGAACCCCCTGAAGCCCAAAAAACCAGGCTTGAACCATCGTCCGCGCCGTGCTATTCTTCACGCGTAACACCATTCGTAACGTTCCCGTGACGGTTCACGATTATAGTTGAGACATGATGACCACCGGCTTCTCCCGCACGCTTGCTCGCTGGCGCAACCCATTCCGCCGCGAGTCTGGCCGGCGACGACGAATGGCGACGCGCCTGTAGCCTCCGCTGGACCCGCAGAGCAGCCGTGCCCTCCGGCCCGGCCAACGTGGAGATTGCGCCGGACGACCCGCTGCTTGCCTACTTCCAGCAGAATGCCAGCGTGACCGAGCTGGACCGCATCCATATCGATTCGCCGGCACTGAGCGCGCTGCGCGCTGCCGGCGTCAAGCTGGTCATTCCGCTCGTCTCGCAAGGGGAGCTGATCGGGCTGATCAACCTGGGCCCCCGCCTGAGCGACCAGGAGTACACGGGCGACGACCGGCGCATGCTCAACAACCTGGCCGTCCAGGCCGCCCCCGCGGTGCGCGTCGCACAGCTGGTGCGCCAGCAGCGGCAGGAGGCGCTCGCCCGCGAGCGTGTGGAGCAGGAACTGCGGGTCGCACGCCTGATCCAGGAGACGCTACTACCCAAGACCCTGCCCCAGATCGACCAGTACAGCATCGCTGCGTTCTGGCAGCCGGCGCGTGCGGTCGGCGGCGACTTCTACGACTTCGTCCATTACCCGGACGGCCGCCTGGCGCTGGTTATCGGCGACGTCACCGACAAGGGCGTGCCCGCCGCCATGGTGATGGCGTCGACCCGCACGCTGCTGCGTGCGGCCGCGGAACGCCTGCAGGACCCGGGTGCCGTGCTAGAACGTGCCAACGACCTCCTTTGCCCCGACATGCCGCCCAAGATGTTCTGCACCTGCCTGTTTGCCGTGCTGGATCCCCAGACCGGCCTGCTGCGCTACGCCAATGCCGGCCACGATCTGCCCTACCGGCGCAATGCCTCCGGCGTAGACGAGATGCGCGCCACCGGGATGCCTTTGGGCTTGCTGCCGGGAATGCGCTACGAAGAAAAGCAAATCACGCTGCTGCCCGGCGAAACAGTCGTATTTTACAGCGACGGGATCGTCGAGGCGCACAGCCCGAGCTATGACATGTTTGGCTTTAACCGCCTGCGCGACCTCATCGCCCAGCACGACTGCGGCGAAGATCTTGTGCCTTATGTGCTTGAACAGTTGGCCCAATTTACCGGCGAGGATTGGGAACAAGAGGATGATGTGACCATCGTCACCCTGCGGCGTTGGTCACAACAGAACGCTCTCCCTGGCGCTGTCGCCGATGCTATGGAGCAAGAGACGCCTATGCGACACTGGAAAGAGCTCGCCGAGTTTGCAGTACCCAGCGCCCCGGGCAACGAACGCGTCGCAATGCAGCGCGTAGCGGACATCCTGGCGGGCGAAAACCTGCCTTCCAGCCGTCTCGAACGGCTGAAGACGGCCGTGGCGGAAGCGACCATGAACGCGATGGAGCATGGCAACCGCTATCAGCCGGAGCTTGGACGTGCGCATCGAGGTGGCCGAGTCGCTGTCGGCGATTCGCGTGCGCATCACCGACCACGGTGGCGACCGCACCATTCCGGAAACCACGGCACCCGACATTGACGCCAAGCTGGCGGGCACGCAGTCGCCGCGCGGGTGGGGCCTTTTCCTGATTCGCAACATGGTAGACGAACTCCATACCTCCTCCGACGACGTCCATCATACCGTCGAGTTGGTGGTCAACCGCCACAAGGAGAACTGAGGAGAAACGCTCTTGGATTCTCAGCCTGTCAGCGCCAACCCGCTGGTTGCCATCGTGCGCCAGGAGGGGACGACTACCATACTTGACCTGAGCGGGGAGATCGACGGCTTTTCGGACGCCGCCATGGAGGATGCCTACGCTCGCGCAACTGCTGCCAGACCTCAGCGCCTGTTGCTCAACTTTGCCGCCGTCGATTATATTAACAGCACTGGTATTGCCCTCATCGTCGCCGTCCTCGCCAAGGCACGCCGCGACAACATCATGCTGCTGACCTGCGGTCTCAGCGAGCATTACCAGGAAATGTTCCGTATCACCCGCCTATCGGACTTTATTCCCGTATTTCCAGATGAAGAGAGCGCGCTGGACTGCGCCTTAATCCCCCACAGCTGTGCTCTGCAGTGTTTGCGGGGCAAGTTGGAATTTCCCAGCACGGCAGTGCAGGACTGCCGAGGTGTGTGTAAGGAGCAGCAATGGTAGACGAGCAAGACAAGCCGGTCAGCAAGGAAGTGCCCGAGCAAGAGCATCCTAACAAGGAAGCGATGCAGCAGGCAGAGCGCGAACATTGGGCGCGGCCGGTCGACCATATCGAGACAGATGAAGTGCCGCCGGGGGCAAGCGCCGCCAACGTCGAAGGGCGTGACGTAGTCAACCCCACCCACGGCTTTGGCCAGCTGTGGCGGCGGACCTATCGCATCAAGCTCAAGGGCGTGCAGTCCTCGCCGGCTGAGGTCATGAAATACTGGAAAGACCACTTTCCGGAGTTCCAGCCGGCAGAGAACCGCTTTCTGCCCACCAGCGATGGCGTGCAGCCGGGCGAGTTGGTGTTTATCGACGCCAAGCTGATCAACGCGCCGGGCCTGGGCAACCTCACGCCCATGGCCAGCGGCGTCATGGTGATCTATGCCGACGACGAGTCGTTTACGGTCATGACCCCGGAGGGCTTTCCCGTCTCGGGCTTTAACACGTTTAGCGTCTATGAGGAAGACGGCGACATCTATGCCCAGGTGCAGGGGCTCGAGCGCGCCACCGACCCCATCTACGAGTTCGGCTATCGTTTTATGGGGGGCGAAACCAAGCAGGACCGCACCTGGACCCATGTTCTGAAGTCGCTCGCCGCGCGCTACAGCATTGACAGCGACGTGGAGCACACCAAAACCTGCCTGGACCCCAGCCTGCAGTGGCAGAATATCGGCAACGTGTGGAAAAATGCGTTTGTGCGCACGACCTTGTACAAGGCAACGACGCCGATCCGCTGGCTCTTTGGCGGCGGCAGTGACAAGAAACCTTAGGAGCGAATCAAGATGCCCAAGTCCAACGTGACGGTCAGCGTCCGCAATGTCAATCCGACGACCAGTGTGTTTGACATCGATGGCGAAGTGACGGGCTTTGCCGAAGAGGTCCTGATGGACGCATATACCCGCGCCTCCATGCATGGTGCGAAGAACATCGCGCTCAACTTTACCGATCTGGACTATATGAACAGCTCCGGCATCGGGCTGCTCGTAACGCTGCTCGTGCGGGTCCAGCGCCAGAAGCAGAAGCTGCTGGCGTTTGGCCTCAGCGAACACTACAAGCAGATCTTCGAGCTGACGCGGCTCAACGAAGCCATCGGCATCTACGAAACCGAACAAGAGGCCGTCCGCGCCGTAGCCGAAGTCGGCCCGGTCAGGTAGCCGAATATGTGTAGTGGAGCAGCTTTGCCATGACCACTCACTCCGAACTCTCAACCCGCCTTTTCACGCGTTCCGCTCTGGGCTTTGTGCGCGTCGCCACCATCTCGCCCGAGCTGCGCGTGGCCGACGTGGCCTTCAACACCCAGAAGACGATCGAGGCGATGGCGGCGGCGGCAGCGCAGGGCGTACAGCTCGCCGTCTTTCCCGAGCTTGGCCTGACAGCCTACACCTGCGCCGACCTGTTCTCGCAGACGCTGCTGCTCGACCGCGCCCGTGCGGCGCTGGTCGAGGTGGCCGCGGCCTCGGCCGAGCACAACATCGCCGCCATCGTCGGGCTGCCCCTCCAGGTGCTGGGGCGGCTCTTTAACTGCGTGGCGCTGGTCGCAGGGGGGCAGATCGTCGGGATCGTGCCCAAGACCTTCCTACCGTCGACCAACGAGTTCTACGAGTCACGCTGGTTTACCTCCGGCAAGCGCGGCACGCCGCCGACGCTGCGTTTCCCCCACCAGGTCGGGGCCGAAGAGGTGCCGTTTGGGCCGGACCTGCTGCTGCGCGCCGGCAACATGCCCGACTGCGTGCTGGGCATCGAGATCTGCGAAGACCTGTGGGCCGTCAACCCGCCCTCCGGCAATATGGCGCTGGCAGGGGCGACGATCCTGACCAACTCCTCGGCCTCCAATGAGCTGCTGGGCAAGGCCGAGTACCGCTACGACCTGGTGCGCCAGCAGTCGGCGCGCAGCCTGGCCGCCTATCTCTATGCCGGCGTCGGCGCAGGCGAGTCTACGACCGACCTGGTGTTTGCCGGCCATGCGCTGATCGCCGAGAACGGCAGCCTGCTGGCCGAAACCGAGCGCTTCCACTTCGACACCCAGATGGTAGTGATGGACATCGACGTGCAGCGCCTGGTCAGCGAGCGCGTCAAGAACAGCAGCTTCAGCCAGGCCGGGCTTGGTCACCGGCTATCGCATCTTTGACTTCGAGCTGCCGCGTGCGGATGAGTTGATGCCCACACCGGTGATCCGGCCGCAGCTGTCGCGGCTGCCCTTTGTGCCCAGCGACCCCGCCCGGCGGGCCCATAACTGCCGCGAGATCTTCAACATTCAGGCCACCGGCCTGGCCAAACGGCTGCGCCATACCGGCTCCAAGACGGTCGTGATCGGCGTCTCGGGCGGGCTGGACTCGACGCTGGCGCTGCTGGTGATCGCCAACGCTTTCGACCGGCTGGGGCTGGCCGCGCAGCGGCATCGTCGCCATCACCATGCCCGGTTTTGGCACCACGTCGCGCACCCGCTCCAATGCCGAAAAGCTGGCGGAGCTGCTGGGCGCAGAGCTGCGCGTGGTGCCCGATCGGCGAGGCCGTGCGCGGGCACTTCCGCGACATCGGGCACGACGAGAACAAGCATGACGTCACCTACGAGAACGCCCAGGCGCGCGAGCGCACGCAGATCCTGATGGACGTGGCCAACATGGTCGGCGGCCTGGTGGTGGGCACGGGCGACCTGTCGGAGGCGGCGCTGGGCTGGATGACCTTTAACGGCGACCACATGTCGATGTATCACGTCAACGCCGGCGTGCCCAAGACGCTGGTGCGCTACCTGGTGGCATGGTGCGCCGAGGAGCTGTTCAGCGGCGAGACCTCGGCGGTGCTGCATGACATCGTGGCGACGCCGATTACGCCCGAACTGCTGCCGCTGGGCAAGGACGATGCGCTGGAACAGAAGACCGAAGACACCATCGGCCCCTATGCCCTGCACGACTTCTTCCTCTACCAGACCGTGCGCCACCAATTCCCGCCGGCGAAGGTCTTTTTCCTGGCACGCCAGGCGTTTGCCGGCGAGTACGCGCCGGCTACGATCCTGCAGTGGCTGGCCGTCTTCTACCGGCGCTTCTTCAGCCAGCAGTTCAAACGCTCGTCGATGCCTGACGGTCCCAAGGTCGGCTCGGTGGCGCTCTCGCCGCGCGGCGACTGGCGTATGCCCAGCGACGCCAGCAGCGCCGAGTGGCTGCATGCCGTGGCAGAATTGGAGGCAGGGCTCAGAATGCGGAGCCGCCGGCAGAGCAGAACGGCGGGGCACGCGGCACCGGCAGCGAAGCGGAAAACGGCGCCGGCATGAGTCAATACGATGCCGTGGTCGTCGGCTCGGGGCCCAACGGGCTGGCGGCAGCCATCACGTTGGCGCAGGCGGGCCGGCACGTGCTGGTCATCGAAGGCCGCGACACCATCGGCGGCGGCACGCGCACGGCGGAACTGACCCTACCTGGCTTCCACCACGACGTCTGCTCGGCCATCCACCCGCTGGGCATCATGTCGCCCTTCTTGCGCAGCCTGCCCTTGGCCGACTATGGTCTTGAGTGGATCGTCCCGGAGGTCTCGCTGGCACACCCGCTCGACGGCGGCCGGGCCGTGGCCGTCGTGCAGTCCGTGGAGGAGACGGCGGCCAGCCTGGGGCGCGACGAGAAGGCGTACAACCGGCTGATCGGCCCCATCGTGCGCGACTGGCAGGCAGCGGTGCATGACCTGATGGCGCCGCTGCGTATGCCGGACAATCTGTGGCTGTACGTGCGCTATTCGCTGGCCTTCCTGGCGCCCGCCACCTGGGTGGCGCGCACCATGTTTCGCGACGAAGAGGCACGGGCCGTATTCACCGGGATGGCGGGCCACTCGATGCTGCCGCTCAGCCATCCGGCAACGGGGTCATTTGGCCTGCTGTTGAGCATGAGTGCGCACGCCGTCGGCTGGCCCGTCGCGCGTGGCGGATCGAGCGCCATCAGCAATGCCATGGCGGCCTACCTGCGTGCGCTGGGCGGCGAGATCCAGTGCGGGTGGGAGGTCAAGACGATCGACGAACTGCCGCCCGCCAAGTCCTACCTGTTTGACACGGCGCCGAAGGGGCTGCTGCAGATTGCCGGCGACCGCATGCCCGAAGGCTATCGCAGCCAGCTTGAGAACTATCGTTACAACCAGGGTGTGTTCAAGATGGACTGGGCGCTGTCCGAGCCCGTGCCGTGGACGGCAGAAGCATGTCACCGCACGGCGACACTCCACCTGGGCGGCACCATGGAGGAAATCGTCGCCTCGGAAGAAGACGTGTGGAAGGGCAAGCTGCCGACCAACCCGTACATGCTGGTGGCACAGCAGAGCATGGTCGACCCCACACGTGCCCCGGCGGGCAAGCACACCCTGTGGGCCTACTGTCATGCGCCGGCCTATTCAGATGCCGATCTGACTGACGTGCTCGAGCGCCAGATCGAACGCTTTGCGCCAGGCTTTCGCGACACCATCATCGCCCGTGCCACCCGCAACAGTGTAGAGATGGAACGCTACAATCCCAACTACGTGGGCGGCGACATCAACGCCGGCGTGCAGGACCTACTGCAGCAGTTTACGCGGCCGTCGTTCAGCATCACGCCGTACCGGACCGGCATCGACAACGTCTACATCTGCTCCTCCGCCACCCCGCCGGGCGGGGGAGTGCATGGGTTGTGCGGGTATTTTGCGGCGCAGGCGGTGCTGAGGGATCAGGGGTGAGTGGGAGATCGTGCGCTGATCAGGGAATGTCGCGGGCGACGTTTGGCACGTCCCCGGGTCAGTGGTACGACGTCCCCGGGACAGTGGTGCGACGTCCCCGGGACAGTGGTGTCACACGCGTGCCAGCAGCCACTCCGCTACCGCCGGCCCGGGCAGATCGACCTGCTCGCCTGACGTGAGGTCCTTGACGGCGACGACGCCGGCTTCTACTTCGCGGGGGCTGACGAGGGCCACGTAGCGGATGCCGCGCTCTTCGGCGTATTTGAACTGCTTGCCAAAGCGGTCCTGGTCCGGATAGAGGTCGACGCGCAGGCCCCCGGCGCGCAGCTCGGTGGCCAGGCGGAACGACGCATTGGCCGTCGCCTCGTCGTACTGGGTGACCAGCACCTGCGGCTGCCCGGCGATGCGGGCAGGAAACATCCCCCGCTCCTCCATGATTAAGATGATGCGCTCCAGCCCCAGGCTGAAGCCGCACGCGGGAATAGTCTGGCCAAGGAACATGCCGATCAAGTCGTCATAGCGCCCACCGCCGCCGCCTGAACTGCTGAGGCCGGCGAACTCGATCTCAAAAATGGGGCCGGTGTAATAGCTGAGACCGCGGGCCAGCGAGGGGTCGATACGCAAGTATTCCGCCGCCGGGCCGCCGGCGCTGTAACGCAGGACAGCCTCCAGTTCGGCTACACCCTTGCTGCCCGGTTCGCTCTCGCACAGAATGTGCCCCAGCCAGGTCAGCGCTTCGGCGTTGTCGGCCGGCGCGGCTTGGAGCATGGAGAGCAGCGCTTCGCCGGCGCTTGTCGGCGATGCCGCGCTCCTGCAGTTCGCGGCGCACGCCGTCCATGCCGATCTTGTCCAGCTTGTCGATCGCTACCAGGGCCGCGCCCTCCAACTCGATGGGCACACCGGCGGTTTCCATCAAGCCGCGGAAGATGCCGCGGTGGTTGAGGCGCAGGGCAAAGCCCTCGCGGCCGTGGAAGCCGAGTTCCTCCAGCACCTGGGCGCCGGCGGCGAGCACCTCCGCTTCCACCATCTGGCTCTTGGAGCCGACGATGTCCACGTCGCACTGATAGAACTCGCGATAGCGCCCCTTGGCCGGGCGGTCGGCACGGTAGACCGGCTGGATCTGGTAGCGTTTAAAGTAGCGCGGCAGCTTGCTGCGGTATTCCGCCATCACGCGCGCCAGCGGCACCGTCAGGTCGTAGCGCATACCGGCATCGGCCACCGAGTTCTCGGTCGGCTGGTCCGCCAGCGCCTTGTCCAGCTTGTCGCCGCGCTTGAGGACGCGAAAGATGAGTTGATCGCCTTCGTCGCCGTACTTGCCCAGCAGCGTGGTAAGCCGCTCCATCGTCGGGGTCTCCAGCGGCTCAAAGCCATACTGCTGGTAGACACGCTGGATAACAGATACCACATAGTTGCGCCGCAGCACGTCGAGCGGCAGAAAGTCCCGCATCCCGCTCAAGGGCTCGGTAATTACCTTGGCCATAAAAGATCCATCCCTTGTTTGGGGCGCACGCTCAGCGTGCGCCCCTGTTTTACAAAAACCAATTCTCGGCCTACCCCAGCGCGGCATCCGGCTCTATATACGTCAGGCCGAACGCCGACGCCACGCCGTTGTGCGTAATCTGGCCCTGGTAGGTATTGAGGCCCAGCAGCAGCGACTTGTTCTTGCGGACGGCAGTCAGGCCTTCATTGGCGAGCTGCAGCACGTAGGGCATGGTCTGGTTGTTGAGCGCAAAGGTGCTCGTGCGCGGGACCGCGCCGGGCATGTTGGCCACGCAGTAGTGCACGACGCCGTCGACCACGTAGGTCGGGTTGCTGTGCGTGGTGGGCTTGGTCGTCTCGATGCAGCCGCCCTGATCGACGGCCACGTCGACGATCACGGCGCCCTTCACGCATCTTCGAGAGCATCGCGCGGGTGATCAAGTGCGGGGCACGGCCGCCGGGAATGAGGACGGCGCCGATGACCAGGTCGGCGCTGTAGATGATTTCCTCGATGTTGTATTCGTTGCTGGTGCGTGTGCCCAGACGGCCGTGGTAGATGTCTTCCAGGTAGACCAGGCGCTCGTGGTTGATGTCGAGCACTGTCACCGAGGCGCCCATGCCGATGGCGACCTTGGCGGCGTTGCCGCCGACGGACCCGCCGCCCAGGATGGCGACGCTGGCCGGCGCCACGCCCGGCACGCCGCCCATCAAGATGCCGCGGCCGCCCTGCGGCCGCTCCAGGTAGAAGGCGCCCACCTGCGTGGCCATGCGGCCCGCGACCTCGCTCATCGGCTGGAGCAGGGGCAGGCGGCCGTCGGGCAGCTGCACGGTTTCATAGGCGATCGCCGTCACCTGCTTTTCGAGCAGCTTATGGGTGAGCTTGCGGTCGGCCGCGAGGTGGAGATAGGTAAAAAGGGTGAGGTCCTCGCGCAGGTAGCGGTACTCCGGCTCGATCGGCTCCTTCACCTTGACCACCATCTGGGCGCCCCAGGCGCTGGCCGCTTCGACCACGATCTCGGCGCCGGCGGCACGATACTCTTCGTCGGTAATTGAGCTGCCCAGCCCAGCCCCCGCCTCAACGAGGACACGATGGCCGCGCCGGGTCAGGGCCTTGACGGCGCCGGCGGTGAGGCCAACACGGCTCTCGTTGTCCTTGATTTCTTTGGGGAGACCGATAATCATGGCCAATTCTCCTTGGCGCTTGGGCCATTACCTGTGGATGATGACGAATATGAGCTTGCTGTACCGCCAGTTTACATCACGCCGAGGGGTTGGCGGAAGTAGGGTCCAAGGTTTTTGCCAAGCGATCCGGTTGCAGGGAAAATACTCCCTTATGACTGAATCAAACACCTCCACCCAAACACCCACTGCAGCGCCATATGAACCGGCCTGGTACGAACGGATCCTGATCGCGATCGGCAGCGCCTGGCACTGGCTGGTACGTACGCTGTTCAACCTGCGGCGCCTGCTGCTTCGTGCGCCGCCTGCCGGACTATGTCGTGATGACCATCACCGGGCGACCTGCTGGAGCGCGAGCCGCAGGTGCCGTGGTACTACGACTATCTGCCCATGTACTCGACACCGCTGAGCATCGAGTACATCCGCCGCGTGCTGCAGCGTGTGGCAGATGAACCCAACGTGCGCGGCATCGTCTTCCTGTTTAAGGGCACGACGATCAGCCTGGCCCAGGCCCAGAGCCTGGCCGCCCTCTTCCGCCGCTTTCACGAATGGGACCACGCCCGCAACTCGGGCGGCGTCAACGCGCGCGCCAAGCGCATCATCGTCTATCTTGAGGATATGACCGGTGCCAGCTATGCCGCCGCGGCCGCCGCCGACTACATCGTCGCCCCACCGCTGACCGAGTGGGACGTCAAGGGACTGGTGGTGCAGCCCACCTATCTCAAGCAGACGCTGGCGCGGCTTGGGATCGAGTTTGACGTGGTGCGCGTGGCGCCCTGGAAGACCGCCATGGACAGCCTGATGCACGACCACATGAGCGATGCGGAACGCGCAGCAGTATGAGTGGCTCCTGGACAGCCTCTACGGCAGCCTCGTCGACGCCATCGCCGCCGGGCGCAAGCTGCCGCCGGAGAAGGTGCGTGAGCTGATCGACGCGGCGCCCCTGTCTGCGGCCGAAGCCTGTGCCGGGCGGGCTGTTCGACGCCGTGGGCTACGAGGACGAGCTGCCGGCCCTGCTCGGCGAGCTGCACACGCCGGCTGCCACCCACCCGGCTAAGCTCAAGCGCTACCACCAGGTCGACGGCCTCCTGCTGCGACGTGCGCACCCCAGCGCGCCGGCGGCCGTGGGGGTCATCAGCCTGCGCGGGTCGATCATGACCGGCCCCAGCCGCACCTCGCCCGTGCCGCTGCCGCTCTTTGGCGACGAAACGCTTGGTTCGACCACCGCGCAGCAGATGATCCGGCGTGCGGCCAAAGACGACAGCCTGGCGGCGGTCGTCGTGCACGTGGATTCCCCGGGCGGCTCCGCACTGGCGTCGGACCTGATCTGGCGCGAGCTGGCACAGCTCGACCGCAAGAAACCTGTGATCGTCTACATGGGCGACGTCGCGGCATCCGGCGGCTATTACATTGCCGCGCCGGGGCGCAAGATCGTGGCGCAGCGGGCAACCCTGACGGGCTCGATCGGCGTGATTATGGCCAAGCCGGTGGCGGCGGGCGCCTATGCAAAACTGGACGCCGGCTGGGACACTGTGCAGCGCGGCCGCAACGCCGACCTGTACAGCAGCCTCAGCGCCTGGGAAGGCGAGCAGCGGGCCGTCGTCGAGCGCAACCTCCAGCACGTGTACACTGAGTTCAAGCAGCGCGTGGCCGAAGGACAGACACATTCCCGCCGAGCAGCTGGACACGCTGGCGGGCGGCCGCGTCTGGACCGGCGAGCAGGCCCTTGCGCACGGCCTGGTGGACCAGCTGGGCGACTTTGACGTTGCAGTCGAGGCAGCTTGCACGGCTGCCGGCCTCCCCACCGACGGCAGCGTCGAGACGGTGGCAATCAGCGAGCCGAGCCGCCCCCTGCTGGCCGAGCCGGTCAAGACCGCCGAGGCACTGCTGGGGCTCCTGGTGCGCTCGCAGGCCCTGCTGTGGGCGGATGGGATACCGAGGGTGAGAGGGTGAGGGGTGCGCCCCTGAAGGGTGTCCTCCTGGAAGGGTGACGTTTTCTAGGTTTTAACAAACATAAATTCAAAAGAGAGGGATTCTCGCTCATGCTTGACGTTCATGCTGTGCGCGCGCAGTTTCCGGCTATGCAGGAGAACTACAACGGCCGGCCTGGGGTGTTTTTTGACAACCCGGGCGGGACACAGGTGCACGAGTCCGTGATTGCGGCGATGACGGATTATCTGACGCGGCGCAACGCCAATACGCATGGCGTGTTTGAAACCTCGATCCGGTCTGACGCCGTGATCGATTATGCGCGGCAGGCGGCGGCCGACTTTGCTTGGGGCCGAGACCAACGAGATCGTATTTGGCAACAACATGACGAGCCTCACCTTTGCGCTGGGGCGCTCGCTGGCCGCCGAGTTTGGGCCCGAAGATGAGATCGTCGTCACGCGCCTCGACCACGACGCCAATGTGGCGCCGTGGCTGATGCTGGCGGAAGACACCGGCGCGCAGGTGCGCTGGGCCGATGTGGACGTAGAGACGTGCACGATCGACATGGAGCACATGCAGTCGCTGATCAACCCGCGCACGCGGCTCGTGGCGGTGGGCTATGCCTCCAACGCAGTCGGCACGATCAACGACGTGGCCACGGTCACAAGTTGGGCCAAGGCAGTGGGCGCCTACACGTTTATCGACGCCGTGCAGTATGCGCCGCACGGGCTGCTCGACGTCAAGCGCCTCGACTGCGACTTCCTGGCCTGCAGCGCGTACAAGTTCTACGGGCCGCACGCCGGCATTCTCTTTGGCAAGCGCGAGCACCTGCAGCGGCTGCGCGCCTACCGTGTGCGGCCGGCGGGCGAAGAACTGCCGGGCAAGTGGGAGACGGGGACCAAGAACCACGAAGGGCTGGCCGGCACGGCGGCGGCCATCGACTACATTGCGTCGCTGGGTTCGACCTACGGCGGGGCGCCGATCACCACGACCCGCCGCGAGCGCCTGCGCGCGGCCTGGAAGGTCATCAACGAGTACGAGCTGACGCTGATGGACCGGCTGATCACGGGGCTCAAGAGCATTCCGCAGGTGCGCATCTACGGCATCACCGAGCGCAGCCAGTGGACGCAGCGCATGGCGACCGTGTCGATCCGCAAGGAAGGCAAGACGCCCGAGGAGCTGGCCAAGAAGCTTGCCGAGCAGAACATCTTTGCCTGGAACGGCAACTTCTATGCCCTGTCGATCAGCGAGCGGCTGGGGGTGGAACCCAGCGGCGGCCTCGTGCGGCTCGGCCTGGCCCACTACAACACGATCGACGAGGTAGACCGCTGCCTGGCCGTCATCGACCGGGCGTAAGTGGCACGGTGGGAGAGCAGGCGGGCACGCCTGGCCTGTAGGGAAATTGGTCGCGTCGCGTGTCTTGATCGAATACAGGCAATTGCCAAACGTTGCGCGAATGGTAGAGCAGCAGTGGCCCGAATCGCAGGGGCAATGTCAGAGTTTTGACAGGCAGCGTTAGGTACGTGACTGCTGCATGGTAAGCACTCTTCTTGGCGGCATGCTAGGATCGCAGCAGCCGGATACGCCGGCCCGCGAATGGTCCCGAATGCCTTGCCGTTCCAAGGAGTGTGCAACCATGCTTCCCATGCCCAATCGCAGCCGCCTGTTGCGCTTTCCCGAAGGTACCGTGATCAACCACAGGTACCTGCTCGTTTCGCCCGGCGATAAAATTACTGCCGGCAGCGGCGTGCGCGCCGCTTGCAGCACAAACCGTGCAGAAGTCAGCCTCGAAAGTGCCGAAGAGCCCCCAAGTAGTTGTCCCCAGCGCAGTTACGCTGCAGGCAGCTATGTTGCGCCCCTGGGGCACGGCGGCTCCAGTGTCGTCTTTCTTGCCCGGCAGGTGGTATTCGGTGCCCACAGCCGGCCGCAGAGCGTGCCGCGCGCCGTGAAGTTCTACCTGTTGTCGCCCACGCTCGCCCGCCACTGCGACCCGCGCCAGCTGCATGCGGCCAACATGCAGAATCTGCGCAACGAGATCGAGAACCTTGAGCAGCGTGCAGCACGCCAATATCCTCAAGGTGATCGACACGGGTGTTTGCGTTCGCAGCGGCGCAGCCGTCAACTACCTGGTAACCGAATACGTGCCCGGCCCGACACTCGCCGAGGTGATCGCCTGTGGGGCGGCCGGCAAGGGCACGCGGCAGCAGACGCCGTCTGGCGCATTGGCCTACCGCCAGATCCGCCGCAACCCGACCCTGGTGGTGCGGATCCTCGCCCAGCTGTGTGGGGCTATCGAGCACCTGCACGACCAAGGAATCTACCACTGCGACATTGCGCCCAAAAACGTCTTCATCCACCCTGCCGACGGGTACCGTCCCATACTGGGCGATTTTGCGCTCGGCTGGCAACCCGGGCGCCAAAGGTGTGCCAACCACGTACCGCTGGGCGGCGCCATGCGTTATGCGCCCCCTTCTCACCAGCAGATGCCACAGACAGTACATGGCGCCGCCGGCCTGCGCACATTTACGGCCTATGCCGCCCACTGGGACATATACGGATTCGCCAAGAGTGCGCTGGAACTGTTGAACCTGGCGCCAGGTTCAACAGCGGGCAGCCCTTTGCCCTGGAAAAACGCCTTGGTTTGTTACTTGCGTGAAGCCTTGGTCGAAGAAAATGGCGTGACCGCAGCAGCACTGCACAGGAGAATCTCCAGGCTGCTATAATAGCGCCATTATGCTGACGCTTTTGCTGACCTATCTGCGTCCCCTTTGGGCGCGCGTCGTGGTGTTGGGCCTGCTGGTAGCAGCTGCAACCGCCCTGCAGCTGCTCAACCCGCAGGTGATCCGATTCTTTCTAGATACGGCCCAAGCCGGCGGGCAGCAGGCCATGGCGCTGCTGGTGGCAGCCGCGCTGGCCTACCTGGCGATCGGCTTTGCCCAGCAAGGAGTGAGCCTGCTCACTTCCTGGCTGGGGCTAAAGGTCGGCTGGCAGGCAACCAACCAGCTGCGCACGGATCTGGTCGCCCACTGCCTGCGCCTGGATATGCCGTTTCACAAGCTGCACACGCCGGGCGAGCTGATCGAGCGGATCGACGGCGATGTCACGGCCCTGGCTGACTTCTTCTCACTCTTTCTTGTGCGCCTGGCCGGCGGGCTGCTGCTGATCTGCGCCATTCTCTTCCTCGTCTTTCGCGAAAGCGTGAACGTAGGCCTGCTGCTGACGGCCTACGTCGCCATCGTGTTGGGTGCCTTGCTGCTGGTGCAGCGCCTGGGCCGGCGGCGCTGGTTGGCGGCACGTGCGGCCTGGGCGGACCAGGCGAGCTTTGTCGAGGAGTTCTACACCGGCACGGAGGACGTGCGCGGCGTGGGGGCCGAGGCAGCTGTGATGTCGCGCCTGGACCTTCTCCTGGCGGACCTGGTACGCAAGGTGCGCGGCGGCCGCATGGCAGATGCCCTGTCGTTTGCCGTCACCAACCTCCTGTACGTAGCCGGCTACAGCTTGGGCCTTGCAATCGGCGCCATACTCTATCTGCGCGGCGACGTCACGATTGGCGGCGCCTTTCTACTGGTAACGTACGTCGGTATGCTGGCGGGACCGCTGGAGGAGCTGCGCACACAGAGCCAGGTACTGCAACAGGCTACAGCAGGTGCAGAGCGGATCGATGAGCTGCGCCGCGCAAATCCCGCAGTAAAGGACACTGCTAAGGATATTGCCGACAGCAAGGCCCCCAATCTCCCTGCGCACGACGAACGCGGGGCAGTGGTGGCATTCGAAGACGTGACATTTGCCTACACAGATAGCAGTGCAGCCGGAGAGAGTGAAGGGGCACGCGTGCTGCACGCTATCTCATTCGCTGTGGCACCGGGCCGCGTGTTGGGCGTGCTTGGCCGGACAGGAAGCGGGAAGACGACGCTGACCCGGCTGATCTTCCGGCTCTACGACCCCAGCGCCGGCACGATCCGGCTTGACGGCCGGCCGCTGGCGGACCTGGGACTCCACGCCCTACGGCAGCGCGTGGGCATGGTGACGCAGGATGTCCAGCTCTTTCATGCCAGCCTGCGCGACAATATCACCTTTTTCGACGATGGCGTCACGGACGCGCAGATCGAAGCAGCGCTGGCCGAGTTGGGGCTGCACGAGTGGGTGCGGCAGATGCCAGGCGGCCTCGATCGGATCCTGGTCGCCGGCGGGCAGGGCGTGTCGGCAGGCGAGGCACAGCTGCTGGCCTTCACCCGCCTGCTGCTGCGCAACCCCGGCGTGGTGATCCTGGACGAGGCCGCATCGCGGCTCGATCCGGTGACCGAACAGCGGCTGGAGCGCGCCATCGACCGGATCTTGGCGGGCCGCACCGCGATTGTCATCGCACACCGGCTGCACACGCTGCAGCGCGCCGACGACATCCTGATCCTGGAAGGCGGCCGCATCATCGAATACGGTCCCCGCCAGCAGCTGGCAGCGAACCCCAATTCGCGTTTTGCCGGGCTCCTGCGCAAAGGCTTGGAGGAGGTGCTGGCATGAGTGTGCAGGCTGCACCGGCGGTGGCACCTGTACGCAGGCTGATCCCAACCTGGCCCTTTGTGTGGCGAATGATCCGCTATGCGCCAGGAATTTTTGTCCTGCAGTCGATCGCCCAGATCTTCTATCTCGGCGTGCGCGTGCTGCCGGGGCTGATCGAGAAGGCGATTTTCGATGCCATTACCGCGGCGGCACCGGCAGGCGCCGACGGCATGGCGATGACGAGTGCCGCTACTGGCATGGTGGTGCCGGCAGTGGCGACCCTCGTGGCGCTCTACTTTTCGATCGGGCTGGCGCGCATGGTGGCGACCTACGGTGAGACGTGGGCAGGCTATACCTTCCGCCAGGTGACCGGGGCGAAACTGCGGCACAACTTGATGGCGGCACGGCTGCGCCAGCCGGGCGCTGTGAACCCGCCCATGCCGGCCGGCGAAGCGGTTAATCGCTACAATGACGACGTCGCCGAAGTCTGCGATTTTCCGCTGTGGCTGCCGGATGTAGCAGGCAACCTGCTCTCGTTTGTGATTGCCGTGGCGATCATGGCTGCCATCAACTGGGTGATCACGCTGTTTGTCTTCCTGCCGTTGGCGGTGGCGTTTGTGGCGGGCCGCGTAGCCTGGACGCGGTACCTGGCCTACGGCCATGCCGCCGGGCGGGCAGACGACGCGGCAAGGGGGTTCCTAGGCGAGATCTTCGCCGCCGTGCAGGCCGTCAAAGTGGCAGGGGCAGAAGAGAGCGTGACACGCCGTTTCGCCGAGCTGAGCAAGAACCGGACGGCAGTGGCAGTGCGCTTGAACATGCTGTCGAACGTTCTGGGCACAATTTTCCAGTTGGCAGTCACAGCGGGCATCGGCGTCATGCTGCTGTTGGCCAGCCAGGCGATGCTAAGCGGCAGCTTTACCGTCGGCGACTTCGCGCTGTTCACTTATTACCTGTGGTTTACAACCGATCTGCCCAGTTATCTTGGTGCATTTGTCGGCGACATCAAACAGCAGGAAGTCGCAATCGAGCGTCTCGTGGAACTGATTCCTGACGAGCAGCCCGAAGCATTGATCGCTGCGCCATCCAGCCCCGTTGGGGGCATACAGACAGGTGCCCCCACCTGCCCACCGCTGGCCGCGTTGACGGTGCGCGGGCTGACCAGCCTCTACAGAGGAACAAGCCAAGGAGTCCGCGCAGTAGACCTCGTTCTGCCGGCCGGTTCCTTTACTGTCATCACGGGACAGATCGGCGCAGGCAAGTCGACCTTGCTGCGGGCGCTGCTGGGGCTGCTGCCCCGCGACGGCGGTCAAGTATGGTGGAACGGCGCGGAGATCGCAGATCTGGCGGCATGGTTCCGCCCGCCGTGCTGTGCCTACACGCCGCAGGCGCCGCGCCTGTTCAGTACGACGCTGCGCGAGAACATCTTGCTGGGGCTGCCCGCAGACGGGCAGCTACTGCAGGGAGCCGTGTGGCAGTCGGTAATGGAGGCGGACGTGAGCCTGCTAGAACGCGGCATGGACACACCGGTGGGGCCGCGCGGCGTGCGTCTGTCCGGGGGCCAGGTGCAGCGAGCAGCGGCCGCGCGCATGTTGGTGCGGACCCCGCAGCTGCTGGTATGCGACGACCTCTCGAGTGCACTGGACGTCGAAACCGAGCAGCTGCTGTGGGAGAGAGTAACGGCAACGCGTGCGGATGGCACAAAGCCTACGCTGCTGGTCGTTTCCCATCGGCGGCCGGTGCTGCGGCGCGCCGACTGCGTGGTGGTGTTGAAGCAGGGGCAGGTTGTGGGTTCCGGCGCCCTCGAAGAACTGCTGCTGAGCTGCGAAGAAATGCGGCGGCTGTGGGCGGGAGATCTTGGCGCCGATGCTACAATGGCAGCCACAGCTTCAAGTCTTTAACCCATCATGGAGAAGAGTGCTATGCGTGACCCTGTTCGGCTCGGCATTGTAGGCGCAGGCAGCATTGCCTTGCGCGGGTTGTTTCCTCACCTGACCATGGACGACGTGCGCGACCGCGTGCGCATTACCGCCGTCTGCGACCCGGTCGTCGAACGAGCGCAGGCGGCCGCAGCCAAGTTCGGCGTGCCGGCGGCGTATGCAAGCCTGGAAGAGCTGCTGGCGGCGGGCGACGTGGATGCGGTGTCCATCTGCTCGCCGATCGGGGTGCATTTCGAGCAGGGGATGGCGGCAGTCGCAGCCGGCGTGCACGTGCATTTCAACAAGAGCATGACGACGACCGTCGACGAGGCGAACTCGGCTGATCGCGGCGGCGCAGGCCAAGGGGATCAAGCTGGTGTCGTCGCCGGGCGAGATGCTGCGGCCGCGCCACCAGAAGATCAAGCAGATGCTGGCGGATGGGGCGATCGGCCGGCTGACGTGGGCAGTGACGGGTGCGGCGTTTGGCACCTATCACGAGGACGAGTCGTCGGTGCGCGGCGGCAGCGATCCGCTCACCAACATCAACCCGGCCTGGTACTTCCGCAAGCCGGGCGGCGGGCCGCTCTACGACATGACGGTCTACGGGCTGCATGCCATGACCGGCATCCTGGGGCCCGCCAGGCGCGTGACCGCCTTTTCCGGCGTGCGTGTGCACGAGCGGCCGTTCCAGGGGCAGCTGCTGCCGACCGACATGGACGACAACACGCTCATGGTGCTGGATTTTGGCGACTCCCTGTTTGCCTTTGTCTATGGTGTGGCCGCCGGCGGGCTGCCCAACATGGGGCGGCCGCTGATCTTCGGCACGGCAGGGGTTATCAATGGGTCACAGATCAACGGGCAGCCAATCGAGTACGCGGGATGGAGCTGGATGCCCAGTACGGCATGAACGGTTCGCTGCCGCACGTCGTGGGCGCGCACCGGGAGATGGAAGAGGCGCACGTCTATGAGGACGTGATGCAGCTGGTCGACTGGGTGCGCGACGATGTGCCAACGGTGGCGACGGCCGAGCATGCACGGCACGTGGTGGAGATCTTCGATGCGGCGTACCGATCGGCTGAGAGCGGGAATGCGGTCGAGCTGGGGACGGTATTCTAGGTCACGCGAGGCTCGCCGCACGGTACGCAGTTAGCGAGGTGATGGAGGGTGAGCCAGGCACGGCATATAGGCTGGAGAGAGGGGGCGCCGGGGCGCCCCCCTCTGCATTGCAGGCTAGTGCTTGAGAGCGGGCAGATACACCCGGAACGAACCTGCCGGCTCCTCGACCGGGTTTTCGCTGGTCGGGTTGACGTTGTAGATGCCCATGTCAAGCGTCAGATCGATCTGGCCGGGCGTCAGCACGCCGGTGGCGTTGGTGCGGCCGTTGAGATCGGCGTCGCTGTCGATGCGTGCGATCGCTCCCGACGTTCTGCTTGGTAACATCATAGTCCGGCGGCAGCGTGGCCAGGTCAAACTGCACACAGTACGACGCCAGCGGCAGGTTGAAGAAGCCATAGATGCCATTGGCGTCGGTCGTCGTCGTGAGCGGCTGACCGGCAAACAAGACTGACTGCCAGTATTACCGTCGCAGACGGTAGCGACAACACCCGGGACACCCGGCTCGAGGTTGACGGGACCCTGCAGGCCATCCTTGTTGTTGTCGTACCAGACGCGATCGCCGATGGTCGCCAGCACGTAGTCCTCGACTTCGCCGGTCATGGCAGTGCCGGTGCCGCTCTGTACTTCGGCGGGGTTCAGCGCCAGGCGGAAGCGCATGTAGACGATCTGCACTGCATTGCACGGCACCGCGATGGACAGCACCTTGGTCTCGCCCAGCGTCGTCGTCGTACCGATCTGGCCGGTGTAGCCTTCGCCAGGGCCAAAGACGCCGTCGCCATTCCAGTCAAAGAAGGCGCCGTACTCGGCCACGCGGTTGCGTGGTCAAGGCCGTCATCTGGATCTGCGCCGTCTTGCAGGGCTGCAGCGCCGTGAGGAAGACGATACCGTCCTCGTCGTCGGGCGTACCGTTGATGTCATCGCCGGTGGCCGGGGTCATTCGGCTGGCCGTCGTCTTCGGCGTCTACCAGGTTGCCAAAGTACAGGCCGTCGACAATGATGTGGCGGGCGGCTTGCTCGGGCACCGGCAGGCTTCGGGCATTGGTCGGGTACTGCACGGGGTTGTTGGGATCGTCGCCGAGGTCGGTCGGCCGGTACAGGCCAAAGTCACGGCTCAGGTCCGCATTGTCGATCGTCAGGCTGTTGGGCAGGTCAAACACCTCGGTCTGCATAGTACGAGCAGCCGTCACTGGTCCCGCTGCTGTTGCCGTCACTGTCGAGGAAGTCATCGCTGCCCTGGTTCTGCAGAGTCGGACCATAGCCATCCGGCAGACAGAAGTGCACCTGGTAGCTGCCGGCAGGCAGGCCCGTGAACAGGTAGTAGCCCGGCTGCCCAAGCTGTTCGGCGCAGTAAGTTGGGAGCTCAGGAGGCTGCCGCTGCCGTTGTACAGCTCGACGCGCACGCCATTTACGCCGGCAGCTCGTCTGCTCAATCGTCTGCTGGATGCCGTCATGCGGCACACCGGGTATGTCGAGCCACACGAGGTTGCCTACTGCGTACAAGCCCGGCACGATCGGGGTTGCGGTGGGCGTGTTCGTCGGTGTAGATGTCGGCGTGCTGGTAACGATCGGCGTCGGCGTCGGCGTAGTCGTGGGCGTGCCAGTTACGATTGGCGTCGCAGTCGGTGTGTTCGTCGGTGTGTTCGTCGGTGTGTTCGTCGGTGTGTTCGTCGGCGTGTTCGTCGGCGTCGTCGTCGGCGTGCAGTGGTCGAGTCGTGCGTCGTAGTCGGCGTCGTCGTAACGGTGCCCTGCCATGTCCTTTGACGCGGTGGCAGTCAGCGTTTGGACCGTCGAACTGGGAATGCCAAACGGCTGCAAACCGGTGGGATTCGTCTGCACCACATATTCGACCGCTCGTGGCACCGTTACCACAGCCGAAGCGGTGATGCTGGCCGTGCCCGGGAGGTTGCTGGTAATTGTAAACTTCGCCTGGCCGTTGGCGTCGGTCGTCACGGTCGCCTGGCTTACCTGCCCGAACGTGGACGTGACATTGCACCGGGATCCCCGACAACAGCAAAGCCGCCCTTGGTCAGGGTGACGGTGACCTGGTGCGCGGACTGCGCAGGCAGTTGGTTGATGGCCGTTGGCGGGTCGATCGTCATTGCCAAGGTTCCGGCCCGCAGGATACCCGGCGGGTTGTTGGGATCGATGGCGTTGACCTCGGTCAGCAGCGCATTGTAGATCGCCAGCACCTGGGCGTCTATGGTAGAGCCCTGGGTCGTAGCGTCAGGGTTGGACAGGTTCTTCCCGTTCGAGTAGTGCCAGACTGCCGCCTGGCGTGCCGCCATGTTGATGTTGTTATTCAGGTCCGGCGGATACTTTGCAATCAGGTATGCCAGCCGCACGTTGCTGATCTCGCCCACCAAGCAGACCTGAACGCCACTCTGGCGTGCTTCGCTGGAATCGACACAGTACCCATAGAGGATCTGGCCGCCGCCGAGATCGATCTTCTGGATCGACGTTGGGTCGGTTTCGACTACGGCGGGGTTCGTAGTGTACATGTTCACCTGAATAGCGGCACCATTCGCGGGATCGATAATGGTGGATAGGCCCGGTTGGTTGCAGGGGTTGACCTGCGCCGGCGGTGCAGCGTGCGTAGTGCCCGCGGTGAATATGGCCGCCAGGAGTGCCAACAGCATGGCGGTACCGGTGCGCCATAAGACATGCTGCTTTGGCAAGCGACTCAACAAGTGTGACGACATAGTTCTCCCCCCTGAGTGGATGATCTTCTGTGATGGCTTGGATACATATGACAGACACGAGCATGTGACTATTGTAAGCGACTTCTGCGCGACGATACTTGCATCTTCCTTACAGAAGAGCAGCATCAACATACAACGTAGTGCGTGGCCTACGGAGAACCGATATTAGTGCAGAACGTCCCAAAGGAGAAAGCCTCCAGGCTAGCGCGATGCATTATGACGATGAACGCTGGTGGCATTGGCACAGCCTTCAAACATTCGCCACCATTATAGGAGCGACTGGCTTATCTGCAAAGGGCATGAAATCGCTGTTAACAATTCGATTTCTTGACCCCTTCCTGCCCGCATGCTAACATCACCGCTCATCCCGCCTGCCGCAGGCTGGAACAGGAGCTCTAGCGTTTGGCACACCTGGAACTACTCTTACTCGGCGCCCCCCGTGTTGTGTTGGATGGCGTCCCGGTCACATTTGACACCCGCAAAGCCATCGCCCTGCTCGCTTACCTGGCCGTCACCGGGCAGCCCCAACAGCGCGATGCATTGGCGGCCTTACTCTGGCCTGATGCAGATCAGCCGCATGCGCGCGGAGCGCTGCGCCGCACGCTGTCGGTTCTGCATGCCTCGCTTAAGCGAACTCCCCTGCTGCGCATCGAACGCGAACAAGTAGAGCTGCGTGATGAAACCGGTGCGTACTGCGATGCCCGGGCCTTTATGCACCTGGCGCGAGGCTGCGCGGAGCACGCGGCCGGAGGGGTGCAGGCCCAGTCATGTGCTGGCTGCCGTGAACAGCTTGAGCGCGCCGCTGCCATCTACCAAGACCATTTTATGGCCGGCTTCTCGCTGCGCGACAGCGCAAATTACGATGACTGGCAGTTCTTCCAAGGGGAGGAGCTGCGGCGCACGCTGACGCAGGTACTCGAGACGCTTGCAGCCTGCCACTCTGCCCGCCATGCCTGGGAACCGGCGATCGACCATGCACGCCGCCGGCTGTCACTCGACACGCTGCATGAGCCGGCGCACCGCCAGCTGATGCTGTTGTATGCCTGGTCTGGCCAGCGTGCGGCGGCGGTGCGCCAGTACCAGGAGTGCCAGCGCATCCTGGACACAGAACTGGGCGTGCCGCCATTGGCAGAAACAGCGCAGCTGTATGAGGCGATCCTCAACCACCGGCCGCCTTCTCCACCAGCAGTACAGGCAGTTTTTGAGGCAGCTGCTAGCCAGAGAGGAGAGCCGGCGTCCGGGACACGGTAACCTTCCGCCGTCACTCCCAGCCGCCCCGCCCTTAATCGGCCGCGCAAGCCATTGGGAAGCGCTGCTCGCCGCCTATCATGGCGTCGGCACCAATGGCCACCTGATTGTCATAGAAGGTGAGGAAGGGGCGGGCAAGACCAAGCTGAGCCAGGCATTTGCGACGTACGTACGCAGCTTGGGAGCGGCAGCGGCTTGTGGTGTTTGTTATGCCGGCGAAGAGACACTGGCATTTGCGCCGATCGAGCAGCTGCTGCGCCAGCTGCTGGAAGATCCCGGCGTACGCAGCCGGCTGCCGGGGATAGAGCCCGCCTGGCGCCAGGCGCTGCGGCGCTTGCTGCCCGAGCTGCCGCCCGACCCGGCCTATCCCACCACCCATGATGCGCCGGGCAGCCAGTCACATTTCCTAGAGGGTCTCACGCGTTCGCTCGCCGGCCTGCTCCACAGCGCACAGCCAGGGCTGCTGCTGCTTGACGACCTCCAGTTTGCCGACGGTGCGACGCTCGACCTGCTGGCCTACATGGTCCGCCGCCTGCAGACAGTGCCGCTGCTCGTCATCGCGACCTGGTGCACCTGCGAGCGTGCCGCTCAACCACCGGCTGCGGCAAATGGCGGCCGAAGCGGCACGGCGCCAGGCCGCAACGCTGCTGACGCTGCCGCCACTAGACGAAGGGGCGATCGGCGATCTGCTGGCTGCCGGCGCAGCGGGCGACCTGCCTGCGGGCACGGACTACAGAGGTCTCGCCCAACGGCTGCATGCGGAGACACGCGGGCTGCCGCTGTTCGTCGTCGAGTACGTGGACCTGTTGCGCAGCGGCACGCTTGCCCCTCTGGCTGCCAAATGGCCTGCGCCCCACGGTGTACGACAGTTTCTACACGAGCGCCTGGCCGGGCTGAGCGAAACCGCCCAACAGGTCATCTCTACCGCAGCCGTGATTGGCCATTCATTCGCCACGGAAACAGTAGTAGCAGCGTCGGGCCGCAGCGAAGACGAGGCGGTGAGTGCGCTGGAAGAGCTGTTGGCGCGGCGCCTGATCCTGGAACAGGGAACGGACAGCTTTGATTTTGCGCATGCCCAGCTGCCGGGCATCGTGTACGACGAAATCAGCCAGGTGCGCAGACGGCTGCTCCACCGGCGCGTTGCCGACGTCCTGGCCGCCGGCGCCCGGCGCAGCCGCATCGGCATGGCAGGGATAGCCGCCGCCCTTGCCTACCACTACGAACTGGGCGGCGTTTTGGACAAGGCAGCGCACTGGGCGGTGACTGCGGGCGAGCATGCGCGGCAGGTGTACGCCAATCGCGAGGCGATTCGCCATTACGAAAAGGCGCTGGCGCTTGGCGCTGAGGATGAGTGCGCCATCCACCTGCATCTGGGCGATCTTCACACGCTCCAGGGTGAGTACAGCCAGGCATTGGAGAGCTATCTACAGGCACGCCGGGCCTGCCCTGCAGCAAGTGGCGAGGCCGAAGGGGAGATCGAGCACCGGCTTGGCCGGCTGCATCACAGGCTGGGCGATGCGGCGCAAGCAGTGTGCCACTTTGCGGCAGCGCTCGAGCGCCTGCCCACCGCTGCTGGCCAGTCGCGCGCCCTGGTCCTTGTCGACTGGAGCCTGGCGGCATACGGCATGCACCGGCTGGACGACGCCGTGCGCCTGGCAGGAGAGGCGCTGGAGCAGGCTCAGGGCGATGGCGCGCAAGCGATTCAAGCCCGGGCGTATGACATTCTCAGCCTGGTAGCACGCAAGCACAACGACCTGCCCGCGGCCATCGCACAGGGCGAACGCAGCCTCGCAGCAGCACGCCAGCTCAATGATCCGGCGGCCGAGATGGCGGCACTTAACAGCCTCGCGCTGGCACATGCCGCCGGGGCCGCAGACGGATGAAGCGATCACGCTGCTGCATGCTGCGCTTGACCCTCTGCATGCGCCTTGGCGACCGCCACCGTGAAGCGGCTTTGCGCAATAACCTGGCCGACCTGTATCATGCAAGCGGCCAGCCCGATGCGGCGATGCACGAGCTAAAACAAGCCGTGGCCATCTTTGCCGAAGTTGGGGTAGAGGCAGGGCCTGAGAACGCCGAAATCTGGATGTTGAGCGAGTGGTAGCCAAGCATGGCAGCACACAATCGTTACCGCAGCAGGATAGCGCAGGATTCGTCAAGATGAACCAACCACGCAGCAGCTTGTGGCGCCGCGCAGCCGCCCTCGCCGCAGCAGCAGGGATTCTGCTGCTGTCAGTCGTCGGCTGTGCAATGACCGGCAGCGCCCTGCCGGCCGCCACGCAGCACGGCGGCTATCAACGCTGCCATCAACGCTGCCGGCAGCAGTGCGCAAGCGGTGGGAAGCGACCTGGAGAAGCGCAAGACGCCGACCCCTACCCCGCGCCCACGGCAGACGCCAAAGGCTACACCCACGCGCGCCGGGCCGGCACGCGTCGACGGCCTGCCGGTTATCTACGTGGACCAGCTGCCGCGGGAAGCGCGGGACACGCTGCGCCTGATCGAACGTGGCGGGCCCGTTCCCCTATGATAAGGATGGCGCCGTCTTTCAGAATCGCGAAGGCATCCTGCCCGGCCGGCAGCGGGGCTACTACCACGAATACACCGTCATCACACCCGGGGAGAACGACCGGGGTGCGCGGCGCATCGTGACCGGCAGCCGCGGCGAGTTGTATTACACGGACGACCATTACGACAGCTTCAAACGCATCCTGGAACGATAGGCACACAGCAATGAGCAAGCTACAGGCAGTTCTCAACCAGCAGATTGCGCCCGGGGTCTATCGCTTTCCCTCGAGTGCATCGTTGGCAACCCTGCAGGCAGAAGCGCAGGAGCAGGGCTGGCAGCTGTTCCATCTTGACGGCACCACCATCCAGGACAAGGCTGAGTTTCCTGGCGGCGGCCAAGACGGCATTTGCCATGCCCGCCTACGTGGGCCGCAACTGGGATGCGTTTGAAGAGGCCGTCAACGATCTGGCCTGGGCGCCGGCAGCGGGCTACGTGCTGGTCTACGACGACGCTGCCAATCTTGACGAGCACGATGCGCCGGCGCTGCAGACGGCAGTCGATATCCTGGCGACGGCCGCCGGCAACTGGCAGGCCGAGGGGAAGCCGTTCTACGTGCTTGCTGCGCGGTGCAGGCAGAACTGATGCTCCAATCCTGCCGTGGCCTTCTGTACCCACCTAGCGAACAGGTTGGGGACAGAGCCTCTCGCCAGCGGGCACAAGATCCGCCTCTAGATCCAGGTTCGCAAATGAATCAGTGCCGGGTGCGACAAGCCGAAACGCAAGAATGGTATCCATATTCACAATGCCACGACCAGCAGCGCCAGCGTTTCTACATGGCGGGTCTGAGGAAACATGTCGTATGGCTGCGCCCACTGCGAGGCGATAACCACTGGCGGCCAGGATGCGCAGGTCGCGCGCCAGCGTAGAGGGTTCGCACGAGATATAGAGAAGGCGCGCCGCGCCAAGTGCGCTGAGCGCATCGAGCGCAGGGGCATCGACCCCGGTGCGCGGCGGGTCAAGGATGATGGCATCCCACGCCTGGCCGGTAAGTTCAGGGGTGCGCAACGCTTCAGCTACGTCCTGGTCGATAATGTGTCCCGGCACGCCGGCAGCCGCCACATTATGCACAGCGTCACCGGCGGCGATGCTGTTGGACTCGACGCCCACGATCTGCGCCACGCGCTGCCCAACCGGCACGGTGAACAAACCCACGCCGCAGTATAGGTCCAGCACGTGTTCGCTGCCGCGCGGCGCCAGGGCCGCAAGCACACCTTCTAGCAGCAGTTCGGCGACGGCCGTGTTCGCCTGGAAGAAAGCGCCCGGGCTCGCGCGATAGGTATAATCCCCAACCTTGATGGCGCTCGCCCACGAACGCAGTTCCACCTCGCCCGAGCCAGGTGAACTGTCCTCCTGGCGTGCCAGTTCGGCGAGCTGCCGGCGCAGCGGCGCTTCCAGGATCGGGCAATCCGCCACCGGCACGATCGCGTGCGAGCGCGCCGCACGGTAGCCCAGCCCCCCATCGGCAGCCGCATGCAGGCGAGCGTGGTTGCGGTATTCGTAGGCGGCCGGGCTCCCGATACAAGGTAGCACAGTGGGCTCGGGGAGCTTGCCGAAGCGCACAAGCTGCTCGGCAACGATCGCGGTCTTGATGCGCAGCTGCTCGGCATAGGCAATGTGCTGCCAGTCGCAGCCGCCGCAGCGGCCGAAGTACGGGCAGGCAGGAACTACACGCGCCGGCCCATCGGCTTTGCGCGCGACGATCTCGCCGCGCGCAAAGCTGCGTTTGCGCTCGACCAACTGCACGCGCACCTCTTCGCCGGGCAGGCCAAATGGCACAAAAACCACCATGCCGGAATCCTGGCCGCCAGAATAGCGGCCAATCGCTTCACCCGTCGGCGCCATGCCTGTCAGGGTCAGATCGATGATCTCGCCTGGCGCGCTGCTGCTCCCCGAGTTGTCCGGCGCAGGCGCGCCACGCCTTACACGCCTGGTTCGCGCCACGATCGTACAAACCTGCGCTGTTCTGTCGTTTCCGGTGATTCACGATAGCCGTCGGGTGTACCGCGGCGGCGCTGCTCGATCTCGGCCAATGCCACTTCAGCGTTTGCGCCGTGGCGTACCAGGTAGCAGCCCACCACGGTGCCTGTACGCCCGATCCCGCCAAAGCAGTGTACATAGACCGGCTGCTGAGCCGCCACGGCCGCGTCGATCGCATTCAAGATGGCGACCATGTGCGCGGGCTCAGGCGTACCCATATCTGGGATGGACAGGCGCCGGTGCGCAACCTCTATGCCGCGCTCTGCAGCCAGCTGCTGCACCAACGGCCAATAGGGGCGCAAGTTGTATTCGCCGGCTTCGGTCAAGTCGATAAACTGGCGCACGCCGGCATCGAGCAGCACGGCCACCTTGGCGCGCGCTTCTGCCTCCGCGCGTGCGCCTGGGTATTCACCGGCCAGCAGCAACCCTGGTTGCACCCAGTAGGAATCTGCAATGGGATGCGGCTGTACCTCGCTTGCGTTCATTCGTCTGCCCTCTTAAGTTTCTATGCGCTCACAGGCACGGTAAAGAAGATCGTCGTGCCACGCCCCGGCTCGCTGGTCGCCCAGATACGCCCGCCGTGCGCCTCGACAATGGCACGCGAAAGGAACAACCCAAGCCCGGCGCCCGCCGTCGTGCGCCGCAGCGTGCTGTCGACACGGTAGAAACGGTCAAAGATGTTCACCAGCTCGCTGTGTGGGATGCCAACCCCTTGGTCGGCGACGAACATCACGACACGGGCGGTATCTTCGGTGTCTTCTTCAGCGGCGCCTGTGAGCGGCTTGTCGACCGGTACCGCATCGGCGTGTGCAGCTTGGAGCCAGCCGCCGATCCGAATCACGCCACCGTCCGGCGAATACTTGATCGCATTGGAGACAAGATTCGTCAGCACCTGGCGCAGCCGTTCTTCATCGCCCCAAACCAGCGGCAGACGACTGGGCAAAGTCCAGCACGATGCTGTGACGGTCAGTCTGAGTACGATAGGCCTCGGCTACCTTGCGGGCAAGCTGCTCCAAGGTCTACGTCGCCAAGATCCAGCTTCAGTCCGCTGGCGGCGATACGGCTGACGTCGAGAAGGTTGTTGATCAACCCTTCCAGCCGATCCGCCTCTTCCTCGATGATCTCCAGCCCCTGGCGGGCAGTCTCGGCGTCCCATTGGGCGTCCGGCCGGGCCAGGGTCTGGGCGTAGCCCTTGATCAGCGCCACCGGCGTCTTGAGTTCGTGGCTGATGATCGAGGTGAACGTCGACTTCATCTCCTCTTCCTCGCGGAAGCGGGTGATGTCGTGCACGTTGACGATGATGTTGAGCAGACGGCCGTCTTCGCCTAACAGGGGCGTATAGGTGACGGTGACGATACGCCGCTTGCCCGGCTGTGCCAGCTCGCCTTCGCAGGAAGCATGCGCCGGCAGGGTCTGGCTGCTGTACGCTTCGTCCTGGCAGAGGTGATTGCCGGTGATGTTTTCCAGGGGCAGCACGGCGCCACACGGCCGTGCCCACGGCATCTTCGGCGGCCATACCGACCATATTGGCCAATGCCTGGTTGACGGCCATCACCTGGCGGTCGGCGCTCAGGATCATGATGCCGTCGGCACTGTTTTCGAGGATAGTGGCGAGCCGGGTGCGCTCAGTCTCTAAGCAGGTGCACGAGACTCGCATTGCGTACGGCGATGGCGGCCTGGTCGGCAAACCCTTGGAGGAACTGCCAGTCCAGCTGGGTAAACGCGTAATTGCCGCGAAACAGGTAGATGACGCCGAGCATCTCGTTTTCGAACAGCAGCGGCAGCGCGATCACCTGCCCGAGAACCTCGCCAAGCGTCTCCTCAACTTCACGTACCTTGCCGGTCAGGTCGATCGCAGGGCGGCGCGCTGTCGTCGCCGCGCTCCAGTGCGGCCTCGTGCAGGGCGGCCAGTGTTGTCACGTCGAGCAGGGGGGCAAAGGCCCGCAGCGATTCGAGCGGAATGTGATAGACCGCGCGGACTTGGAAGCGCGGCGCCACGCGGATCGACGAGTCAAGCGGCGGTGCCTGCGGCTGGAGCAGAATCATGCCGGCAGGGCAGCCGACCATCTCGGCTGCGCTGCGCAGGATCAGTTCGAGCAGGCTGGGCAGATCGAGGCGCGAGGTCATTGCACGCGTGATGCGCAGCAGGAACTCACGTTGGCGCAGTTGATAGGTGGCTAATAAGGTAGGTACGCTGCTCGACATGCCGGCTTTACTCTCTGGTTCTGCGGCTGCACGGGATACTAGGCTGGGCTAGGCTGCAGCCGGCTGCCACACCTTCAGCCAGGCGCTGAGGGCCAAACGAGTCGGGCAGCAGCTCGCGCACGCTGGTGGTGCGATAGCTGCCGGCGGCGTCGCTGATATACACGGTCATGTCCAGACCCAGTTCAGCCATCACCTGGCGGCAGGTGCCGCAGGGCGAGCCGCCATTGGCCGTTGCGACTGCAATGGCCACGAAGTCCCGCTTGCCCTGCGCCACGGCCGACGTCAGCGCCACGCGCTCGGCGCAGATGGTCGAGGGATACGCAGCGTTTTCGACGTTACAGCCGAGAATGACGCTGCCGTCGCCGGCAAGCAGTGCCGCGCCGACATAATAATGGCTGTAGGGGGCATAGGCACGCGTGCGCGCCTCCAATGCGGCGGCAACCAGTTCCTGCGGCGTCATATCTGCACCTCGTACTCTGTTACGTATGATTTACGTATGATTGGTCAGGCTGGAATTCGACAAGTTAGACGCATCTAGCCGGGATGGGTCCAACTTTGCAGCATCAAATCCGGGCTTGCGGCTGCGCAGACGCGCCGGAGCGTCTTGCTCGGCCGGTTCGGGCACAGGTGGCGGCAGAATATGGTCGGCGCGCACCTGGTTGATGCGACGCCCTTCCAGCGAGAGCACCCGCAGCCGCCAGTCCTCCAACATGATCGTCTCGCCCTGCACCGGAACGTGACCGAGCCGGCCATAAATCAGCCCGCCCAACGTGTCCGAGTCTTCGTCGTCCAGATCCAAGTCAAGCAGCTTACCCAGCGTGTCGATATCCAACCGGGCATTGAGAATATAGCTGTGTTCGCCAAAGGGCTGGAACAGCGTTGCCTCGTTGACGTCGTACTCGTCCTGGATCTCCCCGAAGATCTCTTCCATAATATCTTCGATGGTGACCAAACCGGCAATGCCGCCATACTCGTCGACGACCATAGCCAGGTGAATGCGCTGAATCTGCATCTCGCGCAGCAGTTGGTTGACCTTTTTGCTGGCCGGCACAAAGTAGGCCGGGCGCAGCAGTTCACGGATCGGCACGTCGGTGCGGTTTTCCCGGAGGCAGCGGCAGCAGATCCTTGGCATAGAGCAGGCCGACGATCACGTCCACGTGGTCTTCGTACACTGGGATACGGCTGTGCCCATGGCCCATGATCAGGTCCAGCGCTTCGTGCAGCGTGCTCTCAATGGGCAGCGTGACCATGTCGATGCGCGGCACCATGACTTCGCGTACCACGGTCGTGTTCATATCCAGGATACCGGCGATCATCTCTCTCTCGCTCTCAGCAAGCGTCGAACCTTCTTCATCCACCTGCATGAGGCGGCGCAAACCGTCCTCGCTGAGGAAGACGGAGTCATCGCGCTCTTCGGCAGTCATCGCCGCTCAGGCGTTCGCCTGCCCGGTAGAGCATGAAGGTGAAGGGCGACAAGACCAGGACCAGTGCGCGTGCCAATGGGGCAAGGCGCAGTGCCACCTGTTCCGCGTTGCCGACTGCCAGCGATCGCCCGATGATCTGCGCGGCCCCTAACGCCAGCCACGCCAGGATCGTAGCCAACACAACGGTCCCAATTCCGGCCGAGGCAGTAAATACGCGGCCGACGGCCACGCCGGCGGAAAGCAGGCCGATAGTCTTGACCAGCATGGAAGTCAGCCAGAACTGCGCCGAGTCCTGGAGCAACTCCTCCACCAGCACGGCCCGGCTGTCGCCTTCGTCACTGCGCCTGTGAATTTGCGGGCGGTCCACAGCCGTCAAGGCAACTTCGACCGCAGCAACTATTCCAACCAACAGCGCGGCCACGGCAAAAACCAGCCAGGCCACGTAATCATATACCACGGTTTACTCTCCAGACTCTCCCTCTTGTGCCGGTTCGTTTCGACGCACGTGCGGGCACG
>CAVPAH010000005.1:0-910000 GCA_963701415.1 uncultured Chloroflexia bacterium | reverse complement strand
CCTGCCTGTCAAATTCGCTTACCGCTTTTGCGCTTTATTTCTTCAGCACTCCGGCGCTTCGCCTCATTCAATCTGGCAGTTCGGCCGCCACGCAGATTTGCATCACTTTCATGACGCACTGCGTTACAAATCCTCATCTTACAACACTGAGATTCATACCGCAAATCCACCTGGCTCTGTTTTTCTTAAAGTTCTGCGTCTGTCGCAACACCTTCAGCAACCCATTCTCGCAATTGCACTTCAGCTGCTCGCGCCAGGCACAAGAGTGTAAATTACTACCTCTGCCACCCAAAGTCAAATCTTGAAACCTGCTATTTCATCTAATTTCTTCAAGCCACTCGTTCTTACGACCTGGCGAGAGAAAAGCCGACAAAACAACAGCCAAGAAGCTCTGGACTTCCTGCCTGTGCAACCTGCGTATAGGCAATACACGGGAATTGAGTTGTTAAAGCGTCCAGGTCACATACGACCCATCTGCGGCCGGTTGGCTGTGTCCTTGGATCTATAAATATAGCAGACCTCAAACTAGTTGTCAAACAGTTCGAACGATTCGCTGGGCGGCGAGCGTTGCTTCGTGCTGGCGGCATGCGGTGTTCGTGCAGGCGTTGCCGACAGGGTTGCATGCGTTGGGCTTTGGCCTGTGCCAAGAGCTGGGCGTGAATCTGCGGCCATTCTTGCTGCCAACGGTCATTACAGACGAGGTTGCGCAGGGCCAGCATGGGGTCGACATGCGTGCGCTGCCAGTGCATGCCGGCGCCTTTGAGCCGCGCTTCGACGACTGATTTGTTGGCGCTTTCGACCATGCCGCTGCCGATAGGCCAATCCTGCTGGCTAAATTCGGGGTATTGAAGCTGCGCTTCCCGCTTCGCCAGATAGGCGTAGTTGCTGCGCAGCGGCTCGCAGTCGGGATACTGGGCCTGAAGTTGACGCAGTTCAGCCAGCAACGGTTGCGGTCCTTCATGCTTCAAGCGGCGGGTCCATTGGGTAATCCAAGCGGCAGCCTGGCTGCTGTTTGCCTGGCTGCTGTTTGCCTGGCTGCTGTTGGCCTGGGTGCTGTTGGCCGGCCATAACGTCTGGCCGATTGCGGCGATGCGCTGGGCCGCATGCGGGAAATCCAGGATGCGGAGCGCCCGGGGACAATGATGGTCGGCCAGCCCTTGCAGCCAGTCGGCGCCATCCAGCACCGCCGCCACCTCGCCGGCATTTTCGAGGCCACGCCGGTGCGTTTCCACCAATGCCTGCCGTATAAACGTCTCGGCCGTGGTAAAACGGGAAAAGTAGGTAATCTCCTCGGTACGGCGCAGGGCCGCGCCGGACGGCTGTCTCTTCTGGCGGTGGCACGACCCCGATGGCCAGCGTGCGCACTTCACCCCATTCCCCGCCCCGCAGCGGCACCATGGCACCGTCGGCACTGACCACCATGCGTGCGGCACCAGCCGGTGCAGGCGGCGCCTTTTGCTCCAAGACCGCCACCTCGGCCGTCTGCCGTGCCACATACGCCGCACCAGCCGTCTCCGTCGCCCGTACGGCACTCGCCTTGCTGATCTGCACCCCAGTTCTAACAATTGTCTTGATCGGTTACGCCATCTACTCCAGAACAATCAAGGGAGAGTTCTGATCGACACGCTGGCCGGCGGACACGAGCACGCTCTTGACGATGCCGCCGCGCATGGCACGCAGCTCATTTTCCATCTTCATCGCTTCCAGCAGGACGACCGGTTGGCCCTCTTCGATGACGTCGCCTTCGGCTGCCAACACGCGCACCACCAGCCCGGGAATAGGCGCCGTGATGGCCAGCTCCCCGTCCGGCAGCGCAGGCAGCCGCCGCGCACGATTCATGCGCCGGGCGCGCTCGTCCTCGACCTGCACCTGAAACTGCACGCCGCGCACGTTGATCGTATAGTTGAAGCGGTCGGAGTTGACCAGCATCTCATAGCTGCGCCCGCCAAACAGGACACTGTACAGCTCGGCCGCACCACTGCGCATGAGATCCACATTGACGGGCTCGCCGTTTAGCAAAATGCTTTCGCCATTGATCTCTACTTCATACTCGGTGTTGTCCACCCGTGTGTAGTATTTCATGGCTTACCAGCGCCCTCTCTGTGCGCGTATGCGTCCTGCCTGTTTCCAATAATCCGACGAAGCGCCCTTGCCGTTATTGTCGCCACCACCGACATGCATTGCCGCCTGGCGCCCTTCCTCATGCGCCAGCATGGCCGCCACCACGGCCGCTATCTGCTCATATTCGGTGGGGTGCGGCCGCCGCCCCCCGACACGCCGCCGGCTCAGGAAGCCCGTGTCAAACGTGCCCCACATAAACTCGGTGCTCTCCATGATCTCCTGATGGAAGGGGATCGAGGTGCGAATGCCGCCGATCCGATACTCGTTAAGCGCACGGCGCATGCGCAGGATCGCCTCTGCACGTGTCTCCCCCCATACCACCAGCTTGGCAATCATGGGATCGTAGAATAGGCTGATCTCCATGCCCTCGTACAGGCTGCTCTCGACGCGCACACCTGGGCCGGTCGGCTCCTTGAGATAGGAGACAATGCCCGTGCTGGGCATGAAGTTGTTATAGGGATCCTCGGCAGTGATGCGGCACTCGATCGCCCAACCATTGGGTACGATATCTTTCTGCTTATATCGCAGCTTGCGCCCGGCGGCGATGGCGATCTGTTCCTTGACGATATCGATGCCGGTGGTCAGCTCGGTCACAGGATGTTCGACTTGCAGGCGCGTGTTCATCTCGAGGAAGTAATAGCTGTTGTCCTTGCCGTCGAACAGAAACTCGATTGTACCCGCATTTACGTAGCCGACTGACTCGGCCGCCGCCACGGCTATCTTGCCCATCTCCTTGCGTAGTTTCTCGTCAATCGCCACGCTGGGCGCCTCTTCGATCAATTTCTGATGCCGGCGCTGAATGCTGCACTCGCGTTCATTTAAGCTAAGCGTCGTGCCATGACTGTCGGCCAGCACCTGGATTTCGATATGGCGGGCATTGGTAATCAGCTTCTCCAGATAGACTTCGTCGTTGCCAAATGCGGCCATGGCCTCACGCCGGGCGGCGCCGATGGCACCGGCCAAAGCGCCAATATCATGCACGGCGCGCATCCCCTTACCGCCACCACCTGCCGCCGCCTTGATCATGATCGGGAAGCCGATCTCCTTGGCGGCGGCGACCAGTGCCTCATCACCCAGCCCACGCTCGCTGCCCGGAACCAACGGCACGCCGCGCTTGCGCACCGTCTCGCGCGCGGTGATCTTGTCGCCCATCGCCTCGATTGCCTCGGGGCTGGGCCCAATAAACGTGATGCCGGCATCGGCGCACGCCGCTGCAAATTCGGCACGTTCTGAGAGAAAGCCATAGCCCGGGTGGATGGCGTCCACGCCGGCCTTGCGGGCGACATCTATAATACGATCGATGCGCAGATAGCTCTCGCGGCTTGGTGCCGGGCCGATACAATAGGCCTCATTGGCATACCGCACATGAAGTGCGGAACGGTCGGCTTCGGAGAAAATCGCAACCGTATCGATCCCGCGCTCCTCGCAGGCACGCAGGACACGGACAGCAATTTCACCCCGGTTGGCGACCAGCACTTTCTTGAACATGTGTGAGTATCCTTTGCCCTCTACAAGACGGTCGCGGTGAACACGTGCGGTCACAATGATACGGTCATAGCGAAATGGCGATGGCGGCAGTTCGACCGATCTCATGCCACTGGCCAAACAGCGGGATCGCCCGGCGCAAGCACGAGGCGGCGAAAACGCCAGATTGTGACGCCCTGCGGCCGGCCGACCACCGCCTGGAAGTCCTCCTCGACGATGCCCTGCAGACGGCCTACCCCTGCGAGGTAGCGCGTCTCCCAGGTGCCCCAAGGCAGCATGCCGTCTTCTTGTGGGGCACAGGTCACGCGCAGCGCGACATCGCCGCACTGCACGACGACCACGCCGGTCTCGGCACCGTCGCCCTTGAACAGGTCGGCCTCCACAATCTGCCCGGCAAAGGCATAGGTGGCGGGGCCGACCAATACCAGCCTGGGAGCCAGGGGCTCCTGGCGCACGGCAAACCAGCTTTCGGCAGCCGGATCGGGGAGCAGCACGCCGGCGTCGAAGAGGACGGCCAGTGACTCCCCCTGGTGCAGAGGGGGATAGCCCATCAGTTCGTACTGGTTGGCGGGCAGTTCAAATTCGATTTCGGCCAGCGCCATGTCGCTCTCCTTCGCACTTCTGGGCGGAATTCTGTGGCAGTTCCCAGGGGAAACCGCTAGAGCGGAATATTGCCGTGCTTCTTGGGCGGCAGGCTTGATTGCTTGTTGCGCAGCATCTCCAGGGCATTGATCAGGCGGGCGCGCGTTTCGTGCGGCTCGATCACATTGTCGATAAAGCCGGCAGCGGCAGCCACATACGGGTTGGCAAAACGCGCGCGATACTCCTGCACCAGTTCGGCCTTGCGGGCGACAGGGTCCGCAGCCTCGGCGATCTCGCGCCGGAAGATCACGTTGACTGCCCCATCCGGACCCATGACCGCGATTTCGGCGCTCGGCCACGCCAGCACCAGGTCGGCGCCGATATGGCGCGGGTTCATGACGCAGTAGGCGCCGCCATAGGCCTTGCGCACGATCACCGTCAACTTGGGCACGGTCGCCTCGGAAAACGCATAGAGCAGCTTGGCGCCGTGGCGGATGATGCCACCATGCTCCTGGTTGAGGCCTGGCATAAAGCCGGGCACATCTTCGAGCACAATCAGTGGCACGTTGAAGGCATCGCAGAAGCGCACAAACCGCGCCGACTTTCTGGCTGGCCTCGGTGTCGAGCACGCCGGCCAGCACCATCGGCTGCTGCGCAACGATGCCGACCGTGCGTCCGCCCAGGCGGGCAAACCCGACGATGATGTTTTGCGCCCAGTGCTCATGCACTTCCAGAAACTGGCCGTCGTCTACGATATGGCGAATCACTTCCTTCATGTCGTAGGGGTGGTTAGGGTTGTCCGGCACAAGCGCATCCAACTGGAGCGCCTCGCGCAGCGGATCGTCGGTTGCCGGCGCAAGCGGCGGGTCCGCCATGTTGTTGCTGGGCAGGTAGTCGACCAGGTGCTGGACCAGGAAGAGCGCATCTTCCTCATTTTCGGCTGCAAAGTGAGCCACGCCGGACTTGCTGGCATGCACCACGGCCCCGCCCAGCTCCTCAAAGGTTACATCTTCATGGGTCACCGTCTTGATCACGTCGGGACCGGTGACAAACATGTGAGACGTGTCCTTGACCATGATCACGAAGTCCGTGATCGCCGGGCTGTAGACGGCCCCGCCGGCGCACGGCCCCATGATCACGCTGATCTGGGGCACGACGCCTGAAGCGATGACATTGCGATAGAAGATCTCGGCGTACCCGGCAAGGCTGTTGACGCCTTCCTGGATACGGGCGCCACCGGAGTCGTTCAGTCCGATGATGGGGGCGCCATTCTTCATGGCCATGTCCATGACCTTGCAGATCTTCTGGGCATGGGTGCGGCTGACGCTGCCGCCAAAGACGGTAAAATCCTGCGAGTAGACGTAAACGAGGCGGCCGTTGATCGTGCCGTAGCCGGTGATGACACCATCGCCGAGGACTTTCTGGTCGGCGAGGCCAAAGTCCTGGGTATTGTGGGTGACAAAGATATCCAGTTCGCGGAAACTGCCCTTGTCAAGAAGGAGCGTCAGGCGTTCGCGCGCCGTCATGCGGCCGCGCGCATGCTGGCGGGCGATCTTGTCTTCGCCGCCACCCAGGTAGGCCTGCGTCTTCATCTCACGCAACTCGATAATGCGAGGATCGTTGCTTTGCTCGCTCAACCTCCACCTACCTTTTTTGTCGTGTCGATATGTATCTGCCGCATAGTAAAGAGCAACCGCCGGCAGTGGTGTAGACAGGATTACGATCGTTCAGTGTTGCTGCTATCTCTATTCTACTTAGCCGGTTCGTTATTCCGGCTGCGCCACGATCAGCGCCACGATCAGCGCAGAAAAAGCAGCGTGGCACCCAGCGCCCCGGCCAACGAGCACAGCGCGAAGAATACCAGGGAAGCAAAAATAAGACCACAGCTAAAGACGATATTGGCAATCGAAGCGCGTGAGCCTGTAAACACCGAGAGGCCTGCGCCAGAAGCACCTAAGCCAAGGCTAAGCCCAAGCACAGCCACAAAGACGCTAGGCTGTATGTCCCAGTCCAACCATATGCGCGTCACGTACAAACCTACGACGCCGCCGGCAATTCCGCACGCGGCGCTGATCAGGATGATGGGCAGCGAGGGCCGCGTTTCGTCCGCCTCAAGCTCATATTCCTCATATGGCGGAAGTGGTTCATCCTGCCTATTCGAGGGAACGTCCGTGGAAAAATCCTGAGCCAAGGCGGCTCCTCATTTCAGAGCTATGTGCGTATGGCCGTGCCAATGCCGCCACTGCCAACGCCACTCGGTCGCCATTCTACATGATAGATCATGGATGCACAAAGCGGCGCCATACCTAGAGGTTTTGACGCGCTGCGCTCCCTCAGGTAAGCTGTGCAGCAAAGTAATTCTCGAAATCTTGGTAATCCTTGCTCGATTCCTGCACAGTTATTTGGACTGGAAATTATATACTATGAGCAACTATGCATATGCCGGCGGCCCCTTACTGGACCTGACGCGCATCGCAATGAGCCTCAACCGCTCGCTCGTTGGGCACACCATCGACTATCACGCCAGTATTCCTAGCACAATGCATATTGCGATGGAATTAGCAGCCCTGGCCGACACACGTTCGGGCACCTTGGTCGTAGCCGAAGAGCAGACGGCCGGATTGGGACGGCTCAAGCGTGCTTGGGAAGCCCCTGCCAGCCAGGCCCTTTTGCTAAGCCTGATTCTCAAGCCGCCGCACCTGCCGGCCAACCCGGCCCAACTGGCCATGTTGTCAGGCATTGCCGTCGTGCGTGCCATTTTAAGTATACTCCCTGATCTGACAGACGAGATCGGGCTAAAGTGGCCAAACGACGTTCTGTTGGGGCCGGACCTCGCCGCAGGACGCAAGGTGGCGGGCATCCTGATTGAAACCTCCTATCGCGACAATGTGATGGAATGTGCGGTGGTCGGTATCGGCATCAACATCAACCAATCGGTACAACTGCTGCCCAAAGTGCCGCCAACGTCGCCGCAGCCGACCAGCCTCCTGGCGCATGTGGGACGCCAGATCAATCGCTCAGATTTGCTGATCGCAATGGGGCAGGTGTGGAACGAGCTGTTGGGGCCAAAACGAGCGGACCATAACATCTACCAGGAGTGGCGCTCGCTGCTCTACACGTTGGGCCAACCCGTAACAGTCCGCCAGCACGGACAGCAAAACGGGCAGGCACTGCATGGGACGGCAGTAGATGTGACGCCGGATGGAGCCCTGGTGGTGACGGATCAGGCCGGCCACTCCTTTACGTTTGGCAGTGGCGATGTGACGACGCGGAGTGAGTGAGAGGGTGAGGGCAACCAAAGTTGCTTGGTGAGAGGGTGAAACGGCGCGCAAGAGTGCCTGACCCCGTGCGTGCGGCCGGTGGCCGCGCCTATGGATGGCCACATAGACAGTGGGCATCAGGGTGGTGGCCGCGCTGGTGCTGCTTTGCCTGGTTGGCTGGAGCCTGGCTGCGGGGCGCACGTTCCGTACATGCTGCACCGGAGCAGGAGCTGGCCACCCTGGGCAAGACGGTCGGTACGACCCCGGATGTATGCGCAACCACGACGCAAGTCTCCGTCGCACCCGGTTCGACCGTGTACGTCTGTTACACGCTCGTCAACTCGAGCACCGTCGCCATCGATCCCCTGGACCTGATAGATAACTTCGACACCAGTGATTTTCAGCCGGTTGCCTGGGTCAAGCCGCCCGGCTTTTTGCTGCAGCCGGGCGAGACGCTGACTCCGACCAGCGCCAACGGCCTGATCCGGCCCATGACGGTGGTGGCCACCCAGAGCACCTACGCAGGCTGGGGTGTGGTGTCTGCCGACGGCTCGCTCCAGCAGCAGGTGACGAGCAACCCGACGACGATCACCGTCGTCACCTTGGGCATGACGGCGGCGCTTGGCGTCAGCACACGCGCAGGCGCAACGGCGGCGAACTGCGCAACGCCTGCCACTCACGCTGTCCAACTACTCAAAGTAAGGCGTATCTGTGCGTCACATTGACGAACGCCAGCTCGATCACCTTGACCAACCACCTGATCAGTATTCCTGGTTTTGGGATCAACAACCTGGCTATCGTCAAGCCGCTCGGGCCGGCCGGCACGACCAACGCCACCGTGCGCATTACCAACGCCGACAATGCTGCACTGGCAGCTGCCCTCAGCGCTCCTATGGTGAGCAGCCGGGCCTATGTGACTTCCACGGCGGACGGCGGCGCGCTCAGCGTGAGCGCCGCCACGGAGCCCGTGGTTGTAACTGGGCCGGCGGCATCAGTGTCCTTGCTCAAGACCGTCAACACCGATCCGGTCAGCTGCGGCACGAGCCAGTCGCTGAACAATGTGCCCTATGGGCAGGTCTTCTACTACTGCGTGGTGCTGATCAACACCAGCGTCGTGACATTTACAAATCATGCGCTTATCGAGCAGAACACGAAGATCGATACATCGTTCGACCTGAACCTTGCGCCCAGCGCGCGTATCTCGCTTACCACGAATGTCTTGACCGGAACGCTGGGAATTGCATCGTTTCTGGGCCCGTTTGAGGCCAAATCGATCATCAACAGCACCATGTACTACACGGCCAGCAACCCGACGCTTGGCTATCGGGCTACTGCTTCGTCCAACACGTCGGTGAACATTATTACGCCCACGCCCACCGTCACGCGCGGGCCGACGGCGACCAACACGCCGATCCTGCTAGAGACGCTTACCCCGACGCCGTCGCTTACCCCCATCCCGGCCACGCCGACGCCCACTTGGACGTGGACGCCTTCGCCCACCTTTACGCCTTCACCCACGGTGCTGGTCTTCAGCACACCCGGAGGGCTGGCGCCGACACCCTATCCGGCGATTCCCGGCGTCCAGGCCAGCGCCCCCGGCAACCCATTTGTCTCGCCGCTCGATCCGTTTGCCGCCACGCAGACGGCCCAGGCGCAAGCGTTTGGGTTCCCGACGCCGATCATCGACCCCGTCGGCGCGACGATGACGGCCCAGGTACAGTTCGCCTTTCCGACGCCGATCCTTGACCCCTACGGCGCCACACTGACCGCCCAGGCCCAGTTCGCGTTTCCGACGCCGATCATCGACCCGGTGGGCGCGACGATGACGGCCAAATGCTGTATGGGTTTCCGACCCCGATCCTTGATCCATACGGCGCCACCTTGACCGCCCAGGCACAGTTCGCCTTTCCCACGCCGATCCTGGATCCCTTTGGTGCGACACTGACGGCGCAGGCGATCTCGCCATTGGCGACGCCGATTCCAGAGCAGGTCAACCTGCCGCCCACGGCGGTCGTGATTACCGTTACAGCCACGTCGACGGCGAGCAGAGTCGCTGTGGTGCCCAGCGGGCCCGACACAGCGGCCCATTGAACCGCCGACCATTGCGCCTGACAACGGAAGTTCGCCCAACGATGCGCTTGAACGCGCCTTCTTCGTGCAAGTGCTCGACTCGGCCGGAGCGACGCTGGCATTGCTGTGGTTCCTAGGCGGTTCGGTGCTTTTCTTTGTAACTGCAGGCGTGCTGGCAGGGCTGGCCTTCCGCGACAAGGAGCGTGCACGGTACGAGTTGGACGATGGCGGCGACCAAAGTGCCTTCACGACACAGGTACTTCCTCCACAGCAAAGTGACGAAGATGATTGGCCGGAGTCGCTGCCATAGCTGAAATGAAGCCCGCGTATCGCCGCCCCCTGCTTTTGAGTCTCGTGCTGGCAGCCTTTGCGCTGCGCGTGTTTGGGTTGGATCGCCAAAGCCTCTGGCGCGACGAAGTAGACGCGATCTATTTCGCCGTACGCAGCCTCGACGAAACACTGAGCATGTTCGTGCAGGCGGCACAGAATGGCCCTTTGTACTTCCTCGGCTTGCGCCCATGGTTTGCGTTGATGGGAACATGGGAGTTCGTCCTGCGCTTCCCTTCGGCGGTGGCAGGGACGCTGAGTATACCGCTGCTGTGGCAGGTGGGACGGCAGCTGCTGCCGGAGCGGGCGGCCACACAACAGCAGGCGACAGCGCAACGGAGGGAGAGGCGGGCGCACCGCCGCGCGGCAGCAGGAGCCTTCGTCGCAACTGTGGCAGTGGTGTTGATGACCTTCAACCCCTACCAGGTGTGGTATGGGCAAGAAGGGAAGATGTATGCCACCATCACCTGCTTGATGCTGCTGGCGACCTATTTCTGGCTGCGGGGCATCACGCGCGGGGGAGCCTGGCCGTGGGTGGGCTACTGGTTGACGGTCACAGTTGCCATGTATACCCACCTGCTGATGGTGCTCGTGATTCCCGTCCACATGGTTTGGTTTCTGATTGCATGGCCGGCAAGCAGGCAGCACTGGCGCGGCTACGGCGCAGCGCTGGCGGGCCTCATCCTGCCCTATCTTGCCCATGGTCTGGTGGCACTGGTGGCTGCTGACCGCGCCGGAGAAGCTGTCCGGCTTCACCTTTACGCCGCTCAACCAGGTGCTGGAAGGGCTGCTGCTCAACCATGCCCGTGGCTTTATCGGCACGATCCAGCCGTTATGGCTGGCGCCCATATTCTTTCTGGGCGGCGCCGGCCTGCTGTTGGGCGCCGGCCAACTGGCAGCGCGAGGGAGCAGGCGATCTGGAGCTCGCACCTTGGCGCCGCATGGGGCTGCTGTGTCACCTGGCTTGTCTTGCCGGTTGCATTTATCTATCTTATCAGTCTGCGACAGCCCGTATTTACAGAGCGCTACGTGATCTGGATCGGTCCGGCCGCCATGTTGGCGCTGGCACTGGGTCTGCGGGTCTTGCATGCCAACAGTGGGCGCATAGCGTCCGGCTGTGACCGCACTGCTGCTGGTCTACGTATTGGGCGCATGGGGTTATGTTAATTGGCAGCAAAAAACGCTTACCATTAAGTATGATTTGCGCGACGCCGTGCAGTACGTCCAGACACATCGCAACCCGAACGAACTGCTGATCCTCCAGATTCCCGCATCAAGAGTGGAGCTTTCGCTATTACAGCGATTCTTTTCGTCCGAATCCGTTTGCGGACAGTGATACACGCCTGGGCGTCTGGATGCAAGGCCCTTACACGAATTATGGCCAACCGGACGCACAGGCGCGCGCAGCATTGGACTCACAAATGCAGGCAGGGGCGACAGGACACTCGACCATTTGGGTCATGCTCAGCGAAGCCACGATGTGGGACGCTCGCCAGCTAATGAACGAATGGCTCAATCAACATGGTACCGTGGTGGAAAAGGCCGAATTTCCCGGCGTGACCGTGCTTCGTTACCAGATGAAGGAACAATGAGATGGCTATCAGCAACACCTTGATTGCAGATCGAAAAGTCGTGTGGGACAACCCGCCGCGGCCGCAGCGCGTGGGCCTGGTGCTCGGCGGCGGCGCAGCGCGCGGGATCGCGCATGTCGGCGTGCTCCAAGCGCTAGAGGAGAACGGAATCTATCCGGCAGTCATTGCCGGGACAAGTGTCGGCGCGCTGGTCGGCGGCCTGTATGCGGCAGGCGTGTCGTCGCTGCGCCTGGCCACGTTGGTACACGACCTCAAGTGGTTCGACCTGGTTTCCCTACGGCTGCCCACCGTGAACTTGAGCGACCTGGCGCGCAACATCCCTATGGGACTGGTTGACCTGGACAAGATGATGGAATGGATTGACCAGGCGTTGGGGGGCGAAGTCAACATCCAACAGCTGAATCTGCCCTTTGCTGCCGTGGCGACGGATCTGCTTACCGGCGAAATCGTCGTGATGAATGAAGGTTCGCTGGCCGAGGCGATTCGCGCCAGCTGCAGCGTTCCGGGAGTATTCACCCCTTACCATCGCGATGGCCGGCTGCTCGTAGACGGGGTGGTCGTGAACAACCTGCCCGTGAGCGTAGCACAAGATTTGGGGGCCGACTACATTATCGCCGTCGATCTCCTGCCGCTGCTCGACGGCGCACAGGTCGAGCCGCGCAATGTCGTCGAGTTGTCGATGACGGCGCTGTTCATGCTGGCGCGTGCGACACAAATCGAGCAGGAGTTGGCAGATATCTTGATCGCGCCGGAGATCACCCATATCAACCTGGCGGATCTCAGTGCTGGGGAAGTGCTGCTGGAGGCGGGAAAGCGCGCCGCCGAAGCGGCGATTCCGCGCATCCAGGCAGCGCTCACGGGCGAGACGCGCTAGCTCTTAGCCGCCTTGCCATAGTCGATTTTCAGCTGGTCGCCCGGCTCCGTGCCGCTGGCCTCGATGGCCCCTACCGGCAGTTCGACCACGAAGGAACTCTGGCGATAGATCTTGCCGATTGCCCAGGGCTTCATCGCTTTGTCGACAGCCACCACGCGATCGGAGCGATCGACATAGACGACATCGATGGGGATGGACATAAACATGCAGTGCACCCCATGACACGGCTTGATCAGCAGCCCCTCGCCGTCGGCAAGCTGGCGCACGCCGATCAGACCGCGCAGGCGCGTCCATGAATTGGCCGCAAGGCGGCCTTGCAGCATCAAGGGTCGTTCGCGGGTGACGTTCTGAACCTGAACCATAAGCTTACCCTCCAGGTAAGTAGTATAGCACAATCCCTATCCGCCGAACGTGTGCCAGAGGGCAAGCATGGCGCCGGCTGCCAAGTACGGCGCGTAGGCGGTCGTAGATTTCCAACCGGCGCGGCGTGTCAGCAGCAGGATAACCGCCGCAACGCCACCCAACGTGGCGCCGATGATGAGCGCATTCAGCACATCTGGATAGCCGGTCATCAGGCCGATCACGCCGACAAGCTTGACGTCGCCGAAGCCGAGGGCGCCACGCCCGTACTTGGCACGACCCAGGATATAGAGACACCAGAACAGGCCAAAACCGACGACGGCACCACCTAGCATGCTTGCCAGGGTGGGCTGGCCGAGCCAGAGGCCGGCGGCCACGGCAAAGATCGCTGCCGGGAGCAGCATAATGTTCAACACACGGCGCGTCTCGAGATCGATCACGAGCACAGTCATAAGGAACCAGGCATAACACCAACTGACAAGCAGCCGCGCGGGATCGGCAGCGTTATGATACGCCAGCAAGCTGAACAGCACGATCAGTGTCACCAGCACGAGCGGCTTGCGCCGGCGGTGCGTGTGGATCTGTTCGCTCGGAACACCTGCCCAGCCCGGCAGGTGATCGGCTGCCCAGTTCGCCAGGAGGCCGGCCAGCAAGCCGGCCCCCAGGGCGAGCAGCAGCGTAATCAAAGGCACTTGACCAGTGGTTACGAATAGGCCATCCATGGTCTGCCTAGTTGACGAGATTGGATGCGCGCAGTTCCCACGGTTCGGCCGGCGTGCCGTCAGTGGTACCGCAAGACGTGGTGCAGATGCCGCAGCTCTTGGTGACCATGACCGCGGTCATCTTGATCTTGGAGTACGACTTGGGCATACCCGGCAGCGGGTACAACCACTTATTCTTCTCGACGCCGTCCACCTGCACGCAGCCAAAGTCGGTCACGTTGAACTCGCCTACCTTCTTGTCGTAGCAGCTTGACTGTTGGCCGTACTTGAGGTCGCCGTAGAGAGGAATGCGCACGGTATCGCCGATGCGGTTCTGCAACCTCCTTGAACTCGCTCGCCTTGACGCCGTTCAGCGCGTCGATCCACTTGGGCAGCGTGATCTTCCCCTGGTAGCCGTTTTCCAGGTTGCAGTTCAGCTCGCTGGCGCCTTTGCCATTCTCCTTGCAGACGTCCGGGTAGCGCGGATCTTCCGTAGTTCGGGAAGTCCACCCAGCCGCGGCGTACGTCGCTGATCACCAAGAAGTCGTCGACCATCAAGTTCTGCGGGTCGCAGTTGTAGCACTTACACAGGTTCGGCTCGTACTTGCCGCCGATAAAGCATTCGACCTGGTTGGTGTTGTTGGTGTCCCACACGGCGATCGTCTTGCCGCAGGGGATCTGCTTCCACAGATCGGCGCTGAAGATGATCGGCCACAGGTTGCAGGCGCTGCTCGCCTTGCCGCACGCGGCGTTGGCATTGGCGGTAACCTTGATCTGCTCGGTGTTGATCAGGTTGCCGAAGATCAGGCCCGCCGTACCCTTTGCGCCTACCACGACCTTGGTGTTGTCATTGGCGAACTGGATTGTGCTGGTGTCGCCGCTGTTACCGGAGATGGCACCAATGCCGCTGGCACCATTCTTGATCAGGTAGGTATTGGCAGTCGTGCTTGCCTGCGTCGTCGTGTGACCCAGGCACAGCTCGCGTGCAGCTGCCAGGGCGGCGGCATCTGCCGCGTTCTGCAGCTTGCGCCGCATCGAGAAGACGTTGCCGGCATCGACTGCCAGCGACACGAAAGCCAAAAGCATTACGATGATGAGCGCGAAGTGAATCAGCGATTGGCCGTCTTCATTAACTAACCCTTTGCGTAGCATGTGAACTTCCTCCTTCTGAAAAGATAACCACAAGAGGATTACTCCTCGTCGGCTCCATAAAACATCATGCTTGTCTGGGCACGGATCGGGAAGATTGACGCATCCCAAAAGAACCCCATCAACGTGTCAAAATCATCCTGCACGGTTACTTTCACCTGTTCGCCCCTGGCAGGACAGGACGTGGAGGGATCAGGCGTGATAGATACATTCTTGGCCAGCAGCGTGAGGCCGCTGCGGGCGGCCTCGCCTACCGCCGAGTTGACGATGGCGGTGTGAAGTGCGCTCCGATTCGACGACAGGCAGGGCAGACGTGCGTAGGTACGCGCCCCTTCGCGCGAGGCATTGATCGTAATGATGTAATGTTGGAAGGCGCCGCCAAGATCGACGATACCGGCGATAAAGACGAAGAAAAAGATCGACACAAACGCCATTTCCAGGATGCTCGCACCCCGCTCGTCTTGGGAATACCGCAAAATCCGCTGCAGACTGTCGCTGCGTGCGGCCAGCAGCGGTACTATTCGCGCGTGATGCGGTCGTCGATGAGCCGATCGCGGACATAGCCCCCCCTCGGATCGATATAAAAGTGAGCGGCATCCAACGCAAACTCGACGTCTACGCCGTTGCGGCCCGAGCGGTTCTTCTCAATACTCATAACTACCCAGTTGCGCATGGCTTCGGCATGCGCAGGGTTGTAGACAAGATGCTCACGTGAAACGATCGCGAACTTGTTGTTGAAGATGGCGCCGATATCAGCTTCGTACTGGATAGCAGAGCTGCCGCGCATGTCGTGCAGGCGCATGCGCTTGGACTGGAGCCCCTCGCGGTCAGATGCAGCAATGGCGAGAATACGCAGCCCGGCGCTCATCGCCAGTTCCTTGAGACCTTGTGCCAGATAGGTCGTGAGTTCACTCTCCTGCATGGGAGCAGAGTGCTCGACCGGAATCTTTTGCAGATAGTCCACGACCACAAAGGGTCGCGGCCCGCTGGAGCTGAGGCGCCGCACCCAGATGCGGATCTGATCCAGGTTCGTCTGGATGCCGCTCGCCTTGACCAGGTGCAGGCGGTCGGCGTATTTCTCCATGCTGGCGACGACGGCGCCATAGACCGGATCCACGCGCAGCCGCGCCAGCAGGCCGCCCTGCGTCGACTCGACCATCAGCGCGCCGATGCGGCGCAATGTCAGTGCAGCGTCTCCCAGTCCCAGGCTGGCGCTTTCCATGCACAGCAGGCGCATCATCAGGTGGGCGCGGTCATGTTCGTAGCAGATGTACATGGCGGTAGCGTTGGGATCGTTGGCCACGATATTGCGCGCTACCTGCAGGGAGAAGATTGTCTTACCCACGCCTGACGGGCCGCCAATGACAAACAGATCGCCGGGCCGCAGGCCACCATTTAGCACTTCGTCGAGCGGCGAAAAACCGGTAGGCGTTGGCCGCATGCGGCCCAAGTTGCCGCTGCTGACTTCATCGCTTACGGATGCCAGCACCTCGGCGAGCGTTGAGGAGCCGGTCAACTCGCTGAATTGGCTTTCGGCCGTTAAAAGCGTAGGCATAGGATCTCACCGGCGGAATCGCACCGGCTCCGTAGGCATAAACGTAGACGGCTGAACATAGAGGCCGGCGCTCTCCAGTTTGTCGTAGAACTTCGGGCGTACGCCGGTGGGCGTAAAGTACCCTTGCACCTTGCCGTTCTCAACCGTGGTCTGCACGAACTGGAAAATGTCCTGCATGACGATAGTATCGCCTTCCATACCCTGTACTTCGGAGATCTGGACGACCTTGCGTGTGCCGTCGACCAGGCGCAGCAAGTGGACGATCAAGTCAAACGCAGAAGCGATCTGCTCGCGAATGGCCCGCAGGGGAAGGTCCATGCCGGCCATCAGTACCATCGTTTCGACACGGCGCAGCGTGTCACGTGCATTGTTGGAGTGGACGGTAGTGAGCGAGCCATCATGGCCGGTGTTCATGGCCTGGAGCATGTCCAGCGCCTCGCCACCGCGCACCTCGCCGACGACAATCCGGTCAGGACGCATACGCAAGGCATTGATGACGAGGTGGCGGATGGAGATAAGCCCCTTGCCCTCTACGTTCGGGGGCCGCGCTTCCAGGCGTACCACGTGGCGCTGCTGCAGACGCAGCTCGGCAGCGTCTTCGATCGTGACGATACGGTCGCCTTCCGGAATATACGACGAGAGTGCGTTCAGCACCGTCGTCTTACCGGTGCCGGTACCGCCGGACACGACGACGTTGAGACGGGCGGTGACGCAGGCCTTGAGGAACTCGCCGATGCCAGGCGTAAACGCGCCCTTTTTGATCAGCTCGTCTGGTGTCAGGGCATGCTTGGGAAATTTACGGATGCTGATAGTGGGCCCAACCAGCGAAATGGGTGGAATGATGACGTTTACGCGCGAGCCGTCCGGCAGGCGAGCATCGACCATTGGGCTGCTTTCGTCAACGCGGCGGCCCAGCGGCGTCACGATGCGCTCGACAATGCGCAGTACATCATCGTTGTCGCGAAACTTGATATCCGTCTCCTCCAGCTTGCCCGCGCGTTCGATGAAGACGTGATCCGGGCCGTTGACGAGCACCTCGGTCACGGTATCGTCGTGCAGCAGTGTCTCCAGCGGCCCATAGCCGAGGATGTCGGCCAGGACCAGGTCGAAGATGTCGTTGCGTTCGAGCCGGCTCAAGGGCAGGCCCAACTCGGCGGTCGTCTCGTTAAAGATGCGCTCCACCACGCGGCGCACTTCGGCCGTATCGCTGCGCGTGACACCGGGGCTGAGTTCGGCCAGCAGCCGCTGTTGGATGCGGTCGCGCATGGCCATGTAGGCGCTGTTGGCGCCGCGATCTCCGGTCAGACGTGCAGGCCGCGTGCCGGGCAGGGTGTCGGGTGGTCGTTTGCCATTACCGTTGAACATGTGCGTTCTCCTATTTCACCCAGATGGGATCGTATTCCGCCCAAGGCACGTTGCTGATATTGACGATGTTCTGGCCGTTCGCATCCATGATCAGGATCTGCCGCTCGCCAAACCGGTTGGAGAAGAACGCAATGCGTTGGCTGTCCGGCGAGAACGAAGCGTGCTTGTCCCACTCCCAGTCGTTGCGCATGAGCGATTTCTGCTCCGAGCTGTCGGCACGGATGACCCAGATATCGTCACTTTCATTCTCGGCCGCCGTAAAGGCGATCCAGCTCCCGTCCGGCGCCCACACCGGGTCGTAGGCGATGCCCGTCAGGCGCGTGAGCGGCTTCCAGTAAGGTGGATTGGGAAACTTCAGAATCACCTGGGCACGGCCGTCAACACTCGAGGTGTCTACGGAGTACTGCTTGTCTGGTGAGAAGCGCTCGGTGGCACGCAGGGCCTCATACCGGTCGGTCGTAGTACTCAAAGGGCCCCAGGTACTCGCGGTTCGAGCCATCGGGATTCATCACCCAGACAGCCAGGCTGTTCCGGGTCTTCGGACTTGAAGACAATGCGGCTGCGGAACATCTCCAACGGTCGCGGCGTGGGTGTCGGCGTAGACGTAGCCGATGGTGCCGGCGGCGAAGTCGGCGCAGGCGTCGGCGTCAAGGTCGGGGTCGGCGTGGGCGTCAGCATAGGAATAATGTTGCTGGCTTTGGCGCACGCTGTGACGGTATCGGCAACAGGCAGGTTGCAGGCCTGGCTGTATTGTTCGTAGGCGGCCAACAGATCGTCGTTGACCAGTTGGTCGCCCAGGTTGATGAGGGCCTGGTAGAGCAAACTGGCTACCGTGCCGTCCAGGTAGTTGTTGCGTTCGTTGTAGACGGTGCGCAGGCGGGAAACTGCCTCGACCCAATTCTGCGCGTTATAAGCATCGCGCCCGGCAATAAAGCTGACGGCGAGGCGCGCCTCGGTCAGGGTAACTGGATCATTGGGTTTCTGTTCGAGCGCTGCGTTGAAGAAATTCAGCGCCTTGGGCACCTCGGCAGGTTCGGCCGGCGTGGCCGTGACGATGCGCTGGCCTTGCTTCAGGTTGAGCGAGTGCAGCATGCCGCGCACGTCATCCTGGCGGAAGTTGACGTCAAGGGCCTGGATCTGGAGCGAGGGCGTCGATAGCCTCCGGCTCGAGGCCCAGCGACTTGAGAGTCACCGCGCGATCATAGAGCTCCGACAGATCGCCACGATGACGGATGCCGAGGATGCGTGCACCCACATCGCGATAGTTGGGCGAGTCGATCTGCAGCGAGCTGTACAGCTTGAGCGCCGTCTCGTCGTCGCCTGCCTGTTCGGCAGCCACGGCCTGATTGTACGTCGCAAACAGCTTCTGCTCGCGGTGGACAGTCTCGAGACCAGTCTGGGCAGCGGCGAGGTCCGGGAAACTTCTGCAGAAGAGCAAGGTACTTTTCCTCAGCTGCGTCGAGGTTCCCACTCTTACTCAGGCTTTCGGCCTCGGCCAACATGGTGTCCTGCTGTCGTTCGATCTGCATTGCGCTGATCATAGGCAGCACACGCCACTGGATGACCGAAAAACCGACGCCGATCATCGCGACGACGACCACCACCATCGCCACCCGGAGCAGGATGGCGCGCCAGGGAATGATCCAGCGCTTCTCACGTACTGTGTTCTTGGCGTCCAAGCTGGCCTTAAAGCGCGCATCCTGCAGCATCCGTTCCAGGCGTGGGTCGCCGGGATAGCGGGAGCGCAGCGCCTCGAAGGCCGTAATGGCTTCCTGCCATTGGCCAAGATGGAAATAGTGCAGCGCCTGTTGGTATTCGCCGTCCTCGCGTTCGCCAGGATTGGCGCTTAGTATTGCTGCCATGATTTCACCTGTATCACCCGCCGTTTACGGCATACCACTCACGGAGCTTAAGTAGACTGACGATACGCGGTGCGGCAGGGCCGAGAACGACAATGAACAGCGAAGGCAGAATGAAGAACACGAGCACTACCACGATCTTGACCGTGGCCGCGTGCGCCATCTCTTCTGCATGCTGTCGTCGTTTCAAGCGCATCTGGTCCGCCTGCGTATGGAGAACCTGGGAGATGCTGACACCCAGTGTGTTGGACTGAACAAGAACTGCGACAAATGTGCACAGGTCCTCGACACCTGTGCGGTCGGCCATGCGCCGTAACGCCTCGTTGCGCGGCACGCCGATGCGCATCTCGCTGACGACCCGGCGAAACTCCTGGCTGAGGGCGTTATTCCATTGATCGCCGACCCGCAGCAGGGCCGATTCAAAGGCCAGACCGGCTTCGACACCGATGGTGAGCATGTCGAGGGCGTCGGGCAGTGCACGCGAAATCTCGATCTTCCGTTTCTTGATCTTCTGGTTCAACCACAGCTTCGGCAGCATAAAACCGGCGAGCATGGCGATGAGGCCGTTGCGCACGTAGTCAAACATGCTGTTGCCGCCGAGCAGAAAGATGGCGGCGGCCACGGCAGCGGCGGCCAGCATGATGCGCAGACCGACAAAGTCAAGGACGGTAAGGCCGCCTGGGTCACCCGCCTGGGTCAGGTTGAGTGAGAGCTCTGCCATGTCCTTTTGCGGCATCAACCCGCCCAGGAAGGTCAGCACCTTGTGCACGAGCGGCATGAGCGCCCGGCTCGAGAGCGAACGCTCCATGTCGCCGGCGTCGAGAAGCTCGCTGCGGTCGACATAGCCTTGCAAGCGTGATGCGACGGCCTTGCTGGATTTGGCAGGGGCCAAGGCAAACCAGATAGCGATCACGGCGCCGGCCGTCAGCATATCGCCGATATGAATGGAGCCAAGGAGGTGTCAAGCAAGTCGAGTAACATGTGCTACACCTTGATGTTGACAATCTTCTGAATCAGGAAGAAGCCGACGATCATCATGCCGATGGCCATAAGCGGCATAATCTGCGGCCACCCGGGCTCGAAGAACGGATCGAAATACCCTGGCCGGATAAGAGACATGATGATGGCCAGGCCGATCGGCAGCATGGCGAGAATCGTACCCGTCAGGCGCTGTTGGGCCGTCAGCACACGCACCTCACGCAGCACACGCACACGTTCACGAATCGTATCGCTGATAGTCTCGAGCACGCTCGAGAGATTGCCGCCCATCTCGTACTGGACATTGATGGCGGTCACCACCAGGTCAAGGTCGTCGCTGTCGATGCGTTCGGCCATGCCTTCCAGCGCACGCTGCAGTGGGAGGCCGAGACCGGTTGCGCGCACCACACGGGCAAACTCCTTGTTGGCAGGGGGCGGTACTTCGCGTGCCACCAGTTCGATAGCCTGTGAGAGGCCGTAGCCTGCACGCAGCGAGCCGACGAGCAATGTAAGAAGGTCCGGAAGCTGGTTGATAAACGCTGCGCGCCGGCGGCTTTCGCTCACCTTGAGATAAAACAGCGGGCCGACGGCAAAGATCGCACCTACCAGGAGGCCGATCATGGCGTTCAATCGAAACGAGCCAAGAAAGAAGCCCAGGCCGCCCAGCAGCAGCATCAAGATCGCGTACTCAGCCGCTGTCAAAGGCACATCGGCACGAATCAGCGCCTGGGCCAGCTTTTCGCCGAGACCAAACCCATGCAGCATGCGGTTCAGGGCCGGGAAACGGCCGCTTTCCACCGCTCTGTCATCATGCCGGGGGCCACGCACGTAGTCGGTCAGCCCGTATTCTGCCAGGCGCTCTTCCAGCGGGTCGCGCTGGGGAACCATGCGCATCAAGGCAAGAAAGAAGCTGATGACTGAAAGTCCGGCCAGGACGGCGACGATCAATGCAGAATTCATGCTTCACCCCGCTTAGGCATTCCACCGAAGTGGTGCGATGGAATACCCGGTTAAAGAGACCACCGCGCAGCGTTAGGCTTTGCGCTGATCGTGTTCGAAGCAACGGCTGCGCTGCTGGTCGCTTCGGCGACAAACCGCTGCGCCAGCGCCTGAATCGCCCGCGCCACGGCGCTGCGGCTGTGGCTCAGAATCAGCGGCACGCCCCGGTTAATGCTCAGGCTGACCAGCGGCTGATCGTCCGGCACCGTATGGTGGATACGCACGTGCAGCCGCTCTTCGATGTCGCCCTGGCTTACCCCACCGGAGATACCGGCGCGGTTGAGAACCAGGCGAACCTTGTTTTCACCATAGCCGCGGGCGTGAAGCTGGTCGAGCATTAGACGAGTATTGCGCAGGCAGACAAGCTCAGGCAGCACCGTCATGACAATGTAGTCGGCATTGTCCAGGAAGGCGTAGCCGGCTTCATCGGGCAGCACGCCGAGGTCGATGAACACCCAGTCGAACATGCTGCGCAGATTGGAGACGATCTGTTCTACCTGAGGCAGCGAGATATCCAGGGCACCGTAGCTCGGCGGGGGCGCCAGCAGCACTTCGATGCCAGACGAATGTTTGACGAGCACGCTGGAGACCAGCTCGCGATCCAGGCGCGAGATGCGCGCCAGGAGCATGCTGATGTCGTTGTCGCCTTCAAGGTTGAGGGATACGTCCAGCGCGGGGGCGTTGTAGTCCGCATCGATGAGGACGACCGATTTGCCGGTTTCTTTGCGCACGGCGATCGCAGTGTTGACCGTGATGAGCGTGCGGCCGGTACCGCCCTTAGGGCCGACAAACACGACGACACGGCCGGGGGCATTGTCGTGGGTTGGCTCATTGCTGGGCGTCTGGTTCTGCACCAGAAGCTGGTAAATCGTCGACCAGAAGTCGTCGGCGATCAATGGCTTGACGACAAAGCCGCGAGCACCATTGAGTACGGCCTGGCGAGCGACGCCCATGGCGCCCTCTTCGACCATGATGAGCGTGACGGCGGCGGGCACGGCAGCGCTCAGTTGGCGAATCACCTGCGGGGCGGGAATGCCCGTCAGATCATCGTCAACCAAGATCAGGTGCGGCAGCAGATCTTCGGCACGCTTGGCAGCAACCTCAGCCTGAGCCACCCAGAAAAGGCGGTGGTCGCCGGCATACTGCGCCAGGATTGCGCCGATCTGCTCGCGCAGACTCTCGCGCTCGGCAACTAACAAGATACGAAGAGTATCTCCAGGTCCAATTCTTGACACCTTGTGCCCCCCTCTTATCTGCCCGGCCCCGTAGGAATCCGATATCGGTTGATCAAGTAATCGATGTCGACGGGATCGGTCACAAAAGGCTTTTCCACGCCCGGTGCGCGCAGCACCAGGTCAATCGTGCCGCCGGCGTCGATCGCGTATTTAACGGCGAGAGCATCTTGCGGCGAAATCGACACGAGTACGGTATCGGGCGGGGTAGTTACTTGCGCTTTTTCGCCGTTCTCTTCGCTGGCAGCGGGTGCAGGCACTCCGCCGAGCAAAGCGGCAATGGTGACATTCTGCAGCAGGCCGAAGGTCGACTGTTGATCCTCCTGCTGGGTGTCGGCGGCACCGATGCCGCGGTTCTCGGGGAACATCAACGAGAACAGGATATCGACATGATCTCCGGCGGACAGCATGCCGGAGCCGCTGAGTCGATCTGCCGCAGGAAGGGCCATCAAGACTTCGTCTTCGAGCAGGAAGAGTGCCTTGCGACCATCAGGCGAGACCACGTTGGGGTCCACCAGTTTTTGTTCGATGATCGGCTCACCAGGGAAGAGTGCTGTCGTTGTGAGGCGGCCGACGGCGGCGTCTGTGGTGCTGACGGCGCCTTCCGGCACCGCATCGGCGGGCAGCTCTACTTCGAGGAGGTCATCGAGGGTGAGTACGCTGCGTACGGGCAGCGAGCGTGCCGACGTAAGGACCGTGACGGTGGGGCCGGCTAGCGGCTGCGCCAGTCGGTGTTTCCGTCACACGTGTGAGGGTCGTATAGGCCACGAGGCCTGCAAGTAATGCGAGTACGACGCCTGCTGATAACCATACAAAGCCACGTAACCTGGCCATAGGTATTTCCTTATGATCTGCAACCTGCGTAGCGGCGGCAGAAGCCTGCTAGGAACCGCAGCCTTCCGAAAGGGGCTTTATGAAGGCGGCGCTGCGTAAGCGCCTAGTACTCGCGCTGCATTGTTGCGGTTGACGCTAGCGTGACACTTCCGTTACCACCCATCTCTTCGATCAGTGCCCGCGTGATAAATCCCGTCTCGTAACGCACTGTCACCTGCACCATGGGCTGGTAGTTGACAGTCGGCCACAGCGGCGTGACTTCCACCTTATGCGGATCGACACTGGTCATCTTGGAACGTACGGCAGCTCTGATTCTGTCTTCCAGGCAGTCCCGGCCGCAGGCGGAGGTGTCTACGACGATGCCGGTACGGGCGCCCTCACGAGCCGCATTCACTACCATCGTGTACTGGAAGAAGATGAAGCCAAACTCGACGGTGCTGAACATCAACAATAAAAAGAGGGGCAGGACGAGGGCGTATTCGACCAGATCCTGTCCCGATTCAGCCCCCATGCGACGTGTCATGGTGCGCCTCGTTTGTTTTGGGCTCTGCCTCTACGTCGGGAGCGACTTCTTCGTCCCACGTGGAGAGCAGAGCCCTTGTACAGCTACAAATCTTGCGGTTTGCGTCACCCCATCAACCTAGCTGCCAGCTGAGGGTGACGGAGCACAAGCGGCGAACGAGTTCGCTTAGCTGCCGGCGCCAGCCTGCAGGAAACCGGCGATGCGGGTCCAAATCGCAGTAACCTGCGGCCCAAGCAACTGCAGGCCGATAATTGCCACGATGACGAACACAGCGATGATCAGCGCGTACTCGATCAGGTCCTGCCCTTCCTCTTCATTAAACATGCTCTTGAAGTAGCAGTACACGGACAAAAACAGAGCGTTCATGAAATCCCCCTTCACTGGAAAGTGTGACTGAAAACTGGAATATTTGCCTCGCTGACTACTGCAAACGCCTGGCGTACAGTTGTGCCGTGGCGCATACATGCATACTCGTTGCGCAGAAGTGAAAGCTTGCTGCCGGTAGAAACGGGACATCATCGTGAGAACGGGGCTGCGCTGCGTAGTAAAGGCGACTGCTGCCCACCGCTTCTAACCTATTCGTTTGTCATCTTTATCTTCTGTGGCTGCGCTGTTAGCTCTGTGACTCTATTTCGCTTTGCTGACAACATAGTAAAGCGAAACGGCGCCGGGCGCATCGGTCATATAATGCGATCTTGCCGACCGTGCCCGGTAGGTCATTTGTTGGGGAGGGAGGGGTGCAATTGGAGTACGAACGGCTAGAGGGTCCGCCTACACTTACCTAATCTTAATAGAGTAGCTGCTAAGACAGAAAAAATACGCGGAAATCTTTCGGTTTAGAAAATCAAGCAACAACCACAGCTAACGACTCGGATCATAGGTGGGGATTTCACTTAGCTCAGGTACCACGACAAGACCCCGCTTGCCCGGCGCAAGGCGCGCCGTCACCACCTGTGCGTCGTGCTGAAAGACGAGCAACGCATCCCGCTCGGCTGCTTCCTGGCGCAAACGCCGCTTGGTTTCCATACTTTGCAGCGGCGCAATATCAAAGGCCGGCACCCACGCCAGGCGCTCAAACTGGACGGCCCACGGGGCGGCATCCGTTAGAAACAGCAGGCTCTCGCCGCCGTCTTCCACCCACACAGCCTGCAGATAGGTGGTGTGGCCGGGCGTAATGTCGGTGCGTACCCCTGGCGCCAGACGCTGCGGACCATCCACGACGTCCAACAGGCCACAATCGAGAAGCGGCTTGAAGTTGTCGGCCACATACGTGGCCGCCGTGCGTTCGTTGGGAAAACTGGCATCCGCCAGTTCGATGCGTTGACCCATATAGCGGGCACGCGGAAACACAGGGACAGCCCTGGCACCGGGCGCCGGAGTTGAACCTGCGTCCGCATCACCTGTCTCCCAGCGGGTTGCACCACCAACGTGGTCGCCGTGAAAATGCGTAAGGAGCACGATGTCGACATCCTCTGGCGCATACCCTACGCGCGCAAGTTCGCCGACCAGCCGGCGCTCACGATCGTCCATGCCAAACCGCTGGCGCACCTTTGGCGGCAGTTTGTCGCCAACACCTGTGTCTACCAGGATCAGCCCTGCAGCCGATTCGACCAGCAGCGACCGCGAATCGCAGGGGATCTGGTTGAGTTCATTAGGGGCAATTACTTCCTGCCACATGCTGCGCGGAACCACGCCGAAGAAACCGCCGCCGTCCACGTATTGCAGACCGTCACTCAGAATATGGCAGCGCAAAGAACCGACTTGTACTGTATAAGCCATACAACTACCTCCTGCTAACAATTATACTGCTGTACCGTATACAGCTGTACCGGCCACCCCTGCCGTCACGTGTGAACGTCCATCATAAAAGTTGTAGAATAATCGTAGCCGGTGCATCGGAACCCTCGGACGCGCGCCTGCGTTACCAGACGAACCATGTCTGCACCGATCCGAACTATTTTTGAGGAAATTCTGCTATGGCACAAGTGACTGAACCCCGCAATCCACTGCTGCAGCCGCTGCTCCTACTCTTGCTTATGCTGGCACTCTCGTCGGCGCTCAGCGTCACCCTGTCGATTCTGCGCATCTGGTATTCGGGATCGCGCTCCTATATATTTCTCAATTGGAACTTAATGCTGGCCTGGGTGCCGCTGGCGCTTGCCTTTTTGCTGTGGCATCTCGACCGCAAACAGGGTTACCGGCCGCGCCTGCTGATGCTGCTCGTCTTCTGCAGTTGGTTCCTCTTCTTCCCCAATTCTCCTTATATTGTAAGTGACCTGATGCACATCGCTCCGCGCCACAACGTGCCGGTGTGGTATGACACGATGATGATCTTCTCGTTTGCCTGGAATGGGCTGATTCTTGGCTTTGTGTCGTTGTGGATCGTACAGCAGCTGGCGGCGCGCTGGTTCGGCGGTGTCTTCAGCTGGCTCTTTGCGGCGGTCGTACTGACTGCCACGGGTTTTGGGATTTACCTCGGCCGCTTTCTGCGCTGGAACAGTTGGGATGTGCTGGTAGATCCGCTCGGTATGGCCAGGCAGGTGCTGGCATATGCATTAAACCCGCTGGACTACCCGCGCACGATTGCAGTAACGCTGCTCTTTGGCGGCTTCTTGACCATTGCGTACCTTACCGTAATCCTGGTACCGACGGTCCTGCGCAGAAGCCTGGCAGACGAGCGCGCAGACATCTAAACCGGCAATAAGCCTGCGCCTGAACCTGACTCTAGCTTACAGGCATAGTTGGCTGCGCTGAGTATTCTCGTCGGTCTGCATTGTTCTCTCCTTCATCGGCGGCCGGTTATCCGTGGCTGATGCCGCTTTCAAAAGGCCAGCGTCGCAAAAGAAGATTATCGTGCAGGCAATGCCGGTTCAATACAGTAGTGGGCATTCCCACACCGCACGCTAGCGCACTCTTCTGTCGGTGACGCGACCTACCGAAGGCCCATTTTCGCTGTGCTATAATGCGGGGCATGCTGGAAGATGATGAGCGAGAACGCGAAGAGGCGGAAAAGCGGCTGAACGAAGTCGAACTCCGGCCGGGGATGGAGCCGCTGACGCCCGAAGAGAAGGAGCGCTTCTTGGCGCGTGTGCGGGCGCAGGGGCGATCGCTGACAAGTGACGAGCAGTATGCACTTTTTGGCCCACCTCCGGAAGCACCAGAGAAAAGCCCTATCTACAACGATGTAGTCCCCATGCAAGCGGCCGAGTTGCAAGACGATGACCTGGCCCGGCTGGCCTCCAATTTCTTTCCGGAACTGGACGCGCCGGCGGGCCGGCGATCGCTGCGCCTGGTGCAAGGCGTGATCTTCGATTTTGACCACACGCTGGCACAGCTGGCGCAGCCGCTTGAAACGCTGCTAAAAAGTGGAGCTGAGGCAGCGGAAGCCTACATGCGGAGCACCGGCATGGATCTGCCGCCCGATTTCGCCCCCAACATTGTGGAAGCACGCCGTTTCGCCGAGGAGAAGTCGACGGAGGAGAAAGAAGAGCATCTTGCCGACGACGCCCTGAGCTTCCTTCTCCAGTTCTACGGGTATCCCGCTTCACGCATGGATCCACAGGTGCTCAGGCAGGCAGTGGATATCTTCTATGCGCCTGAGATGACTGCCTGGCGCCTGGTCGCCGACGCGAAACAAGTGCTCGAGTCACTGCGCGCCGACGGCTGCAGGCTGGCGCTGCTGGCCAACTACAACTGCGACCGTGTCTTCCAAAGGACGATCGATTACCTGGGTCTGCGCCCCTATTTCGACGTCTGCCTGTGCAGCGCCGCGGTCGAATATCGCAAACCTGACCCACGTTTCTTTCAGATCGTGCTTGACCGCTGGGACGCGCTGCCGTACGAGGTAGTCGTCGTGGGCGACAGCCTGGTAGACGACGTCCAGGGCGGCCTCGAGTTGGGCGCGCTGACAGCATGGATGAACGGTGCGACATCGCCCCAGGTTGCACAGCAGAATCAGCTTGTCGCCCATCAGGTACAGCCGGACGCGGTAGTGCATAATCTAGAGAAACTTCCCGCAGTGGTCCGCCAGTGGTATTAGCAATATCTATCGAATTTCTGCGCCTCTCTATCACAAGGATTCGCAATGAGCGTACGCAGGCGTTACCCTGATGCCCCGCTAGTCGGTGCGGGGGTAGTGGTATTTGACGAGAGCGGGCGCGTGCTGCTGGTGCAGCGCGGACGGCCGCCGCGTGCCGGGCAGTGGGGCATCCCGGGCGGCATGCTCGAACTGGGAGAACGCCTGGTGGATGCGGCCGCCCGCGAGGTGCGTGAAGAGTGCAGCATCGAGATTGAGATCGGTGGTGTGGCAGGGGTGTTTGAGCCTGTGACACGCGATGAAGAGGGGCGCATCGAATATCATTATGTAGTGATCGATTACTGGGCACGCCACATAAGCGGCGAAGCGCAGCCGGGGGACGATGCAGCTGCCGTCGCCTGGACGACAATGGACAAGGTAAACGAGTATGCGCTGATGCCAGACAGCTTGCAGGTCGTACGCGATGCGTACGCCCTGTGGCAGACCGGCAAGGCACAGCAATAGACGTCATGTACGCCATACAATAAAAAGCGATACCTGAGGGCACATCGATAATGACGACCAAAAATACCAAAGTAACTGCGGACGAAGTCTTACGGCGGGCGCAAGATTTGCACGAAGACATTCGCGCCTGGCGCCGCGAGATTCACCGCTATCCGGAACTGACCTTCACCGAGCAGCGCACGGCGGGCCTCGTCAATTCTGTGCTGGTGGACCGTGAGATTGAAACTGAGACCGAAGTCGCCAAGACAGGGGTCGTCGGCCACATTCGCGGCGGGAGTGGGCCGGTGGTGGCCCTGCGCGCCGACATGGACGCACTCCCGATTCAGGAGATCAACGGCACAGACTATGACAGCACGCGGCCCGGCATCATGCACGCGTGCGGGCACGACGCGCACACGGCCATGCTGTTGGGCGCCGCTGCCATTCTGAAGCAGCTGGCCGATGCGGGCCAACTGCCCGGTTCGATCCGGCTGCTCTTCCAGCCCAGCGAAGAGGCGCAGGACCGCGAAGGCAAGTCCGGCGGCATGCGCATGGTCGAGGAAGGCGCGCTGACAGGGCGTAGATGCCGTTTTTGGCCTCCACGTCGATGCGCAGCACGACGTCGGCCGTGTCGCCACACGCCCGGGGCCGATGATGGCGGCAGCCGATATGTTCAAGCTGGTCATTCGCGGCTCAGGCGGTCACGCCGCACGGCCGCAAAGCACGATTGACCCGATCGCCCTGTCGGCGCATGTCATCAACGCTGTACAGCAGGTCGTGAGCCGCCGGCTCAATCCAACCGAACCCGGTGTGATCACGATCGGGACAATTCACGGCGGCACCGTCAACAACGTCATTCCCGACACCGTGGAAATGACAGGTACGATCCGCTCCTTTGCGCCCGAAGTGCGCCAGCTGCTGCGCGACGAGTTGGCCAAGGCCGTGCGCGTGGTCGAGCCGCTCGGCGGCACCGCAGAGCTGAAGATTTATCCGGGCTATCCGCCGGTGGTCAACGACGGTGAGGCGGCGGATGTAATGGCCGCGGCGATGGGCAAGCTGCTGGGTGCAGACAATGTCTTGCGCTCAGACTTAATTATGGGCGCCGAGGACTTCGCCTACATGGTGCAGGAAGCGCCCGGCTGTTTCTTGCGGCTGGGTGTACACGACCCTGCGTGGGCGGAGCACTACCCTGTTCATCGCGCGGACTTTCGCATGGACGAGAACGCACTCCCGATCGGCTCGGCGGCGCTGGTGATGGCGGCACTCGAGTGGATGGAGCGGAAAGGCTAAACAGACGGCGCCACTATGAATGTGAAGCGAGGTATCTGGGCAATTGGTTGGTTGGCAGCCATTGCGCTGCTGCTGGCGAGCTGTGGCCGGCCGGAACCGACACCGCTGCTGTTTGAGGCTGCACCATGGGCAAGCGGCGAGCAGCACACGATGAGCTTGACCAATGCCGATGGTCAGCAGGTTGGATCGGCAGTCTACACGTTGAACAGCATGCTTGACGGCCCCGGCGAACCTGCGTGGGCGTTTGAGCGCCAGATTGCAGCGCTGGAGAGCCAGGAAGTGATCACTGTTACCATGGATGCACAGGGGTTCCGCCCCCAGGCATCTCACCTGTCGCGGTCGAGCGGCGACAGCGAGGAAAGCGTGGATGCGCAGTATGGCAGCGGCCAAGTGGACATGCTCCTCAACACGCGACAGAACATTATGACAACCCAGCGCGCGTCTGTACCCAGCGATGCGCGTGAAACCGTGACTCTGCCCATGCTCCTGCGGGCGCTGCCGCTGGCGAAGGGGTACGCCACGGAGATCAACGTCTTTATGCCGGTGGCAGGGCAGCTCGAACGCATCGAGGTGCAGGTGACGGGCGAGGAGGCAGTACAGACGGAAGCCGGCTCCTTTGCTGCCTGGGTGGTCGAACTCAACACGCGCGATTCGCAGAGCAAAGCGTGGATTGCGAAAGAAACACCCCACGTGCTGGTGAAATACCTGGATGGACGCAACAAGGCCATCCTGCAGCTGACGCAGTACCAGCCCGGCAAGTAGGGAACAAATCCCACGGGGCAGCCGTCCCCGGTACAGCGCACGCCATCGATCCCCGGGACAGCGCAGCACCTCGCGTATCGCGCTGCCCCGGGGATCTTCTATTCTGTACACCCTGTAACATTCAATGGTACGCGTCCACGGGCGGATGTGACAAAGCTGGCTATTGAGTTGCAACGCATAGAGACCTACAATTGGAGACAGAAAGCAAGATTTCCGCTGCCTCAAGAAAAGGGAGGGGCTTGTGAAACTAAGACTAGATAAATTCACACTGGTGGTGCTGGCAGTCGTCGGCCTCCTGTTGGTGGCGGCGGTGATCACCGTCAGCCGCAGCAAGGCGCCGGCAGAACAGGCATACCGGACCGATGACCTGCCGGAGACCCCGGTAGTGAATGCATTCCTGGCGCTACAAAAGGGAGACCTGGCCAAGGCACGCGAACAATATACGCAGGCCGTGCTGGATCGCGTCGGAAAAGGACCCCGGCTATGGTCCCCTGCGCGGCCAGGCATATTACGGCGACGCCTCGCGCCGGCTGCGGGTGACCGAGACACGTATCGACCCGGACGATCCCAACCGCGCCTATGTGACGGCGGCTGTTGACAACTACTCGACCGGAGGGCTGTTCAACAGCGGTTCGACCTATACCTCGGAGCGAGTCATAGAGGTCGTGCGCGACGATGGCACCTGGAAAATCAATGTCGAAGAATATTTCTATTAAGCCAGCGCACCTGACAGCGTGCCGGTACATGGAAGTGCCGGGCGGCCGCCGAGGCATCCCTGGGAATCGTGGGAATAGGAGAAGACGCTATGACGGCGACTTATGAGCAGGCCACGCGCTCCAGTGAGCGGCTGGCACCTGTACGCCGCACCTATGTCTACCTGGTAGCATTTGTGAGCCTGGGCGTGGCGCTGGCCGGCATGGGCAGCCTGGTCGATGCCCTGGCACGGCTGTGGCTCGATCAGGGCGGTGACACCGTGGGTGTCTATATCTATAACCGCAGCCTGGCTGCCAGCGCGGGCCTGCTCCTGGTAGCGACGCCGATCTTCCTGGTGCATTGGGGGCTGGCGCAGGCCAGGCGTGCGGAAGTCGAAGAGCGCTCTTCGCTGCTGCGTAAGCTGTTTCTCTATGCGGCATCGGCACTGTCGCTGGCGTGGATGGTGATTGCAGCCTATGGGCTGATTTACAACATTGCCGCCGTTGCGTTGGGCCAGCCGCTGGCAGAGGCAGACCTGTGGCCTTCAGGCTGGCTCGCAGCGCTGATCATGGGTGTGACGAACGGTGCGCTGGTCGCATACTGGTATGCGATCCTGCGCGGCGACGGTGACTTTGGTGCCGAAACCACTGCGGGGCGCATCGTGCGACAGCTGTTTATGCTGCTGGCCGGCCTCACCGGCCTCGTGCTGATGCTTTGGGGCGCAGCCTCCGGCCTTCAAGTGCTGTTGAGCCTGCTCGTAGATGCCGTTGGCACAAGGGCGGGCGAGGTGACCACCGGACTACGCTGGTGGCAGAACTCGCTGGCAAGCTCGTTCACGCAGGTACTGGTCGGCGCCTGGCTCGCCTACACGAATCGGGCTCAATGGCACGAGATTATTGCGGAGCACCCAAAAGAAGGACGCGCTGCGCTGCGCCGGCTGTACCTGTACGCAGGCGTTGTCATTGGAGCGATTGCGACGCTGACGCCGGCCGCGCTGCTGCTGCGTGAGCTGCTGCTGATGATTTTTGGTGACTCGAGTGGGACACTGGCGGTGCTGCTCGACAAGCTGATCGTGCCGATCTCTTTTGTGCCGGTTGGCCTGGCAGTATGGTTGTGGCACTGGCGCGTGCTGAGCCGGGAGGCAGATGCCTACGGCGAGTCTGAACAAGGGGCGACGGTACGGCGTATCTACTACTACCTCATGGCTGCGGTTGGGCTGGCGCTGATGTGGGTTGGCCTGGTCGAGCTGCTGCATGCGCTGCTGGACACACTGCTAACGGGGATGGACAGTGCGGGCGACATATGGCATGAGCCATTGGCAAATGGATTGAGCCTGCTGGCAGTCGGCGCGCCGATCTGGGCACTGCACTGGCGCAGCGTCCAGCACGTTGCCGGCCAGGCCGAATGCCGCCGGGAGCGCCGAACGTGACGCGCTCATGCGCAAGATCTACCTATATGGCGTCGCCCTGATTGGCGCCTTGATTATCCTGTTCCAGCTGGCCCAGGTCATCTACCGCCTGCTGCTGGTCCTGATGGGTGACGATACGGGCAGCCTGTTCAGCACCGAAACGGCGCACCAGTTGGCCGATTGTCTCGTGGCCGGGGCGATCTGGGCCGTGCACCTGCTGGCAATCCGCAGCGACGCGCGCTTGGAGCAGGCGACACCCAAGCCCAACGAGCCGCCGCCAGCGCCGGCAGCTCGACAGCAGCGCCACGCCTGAGGCACGGCGGGCCTATCTCGAACAGCGACAAGCGGAACTGGAGCAAGAGTTGGAGCGAGTCAAGGAGGAATTGGCAGCCCTTTAGCCAACTACGTTGACGCCCCAGGTATAGACCAATATGCCGCCGTTCCAGCCGGTCGACAAGATTAAGAGAATTCCGGCTAGCAAGGCAATTGTCAACCCAGAGACGCGACGCGGGGTTGTCGAGCAGATCGACAACCTCTTGCGCGCCGCTGTTCTTATTGTTAGCGGCTCGCCGCTTACGTGCCTTGGCGCTCTGAAAAATCCACGCCCTGATACAGCAGCAAGCCATAGAGCACCAGCAGTCCAAGACCGGTCGCGGTGTGCCAGTTGAGGACCAGGCGATAGGGAGCGTCCGGCGGCAGCGGACTCTGGGCCAGCAGACCGCTGAGCACGGCCGGAACAACTGCGATCCAGCCCAAGCCCAATAGAAACCAGGTGACACGGCGCAGATCAATGTGGCGTGCGAACAAAGCCGGCCGGTAGAGATACACCAGGGCCGTAACGCTGCCAAGCAGCAGCAGCGCGATTGGGAAATGCACGATGGCCGGGTGCAGATGCGTGAGCAGGTTCATAGGGAAAGCACATCACAGACAAGGTGGGGTTAATTTAATATTTATGTAATAGACATTTAACGTGCCGGTCATCCGGTTGCAGTAAGCTGGTAACCCAAAGAGGCACGAATTTACAGGTCGGGTTGAAAAGCACAAGGAGAGCGACGGATGCAGAAGATCCAGCAGAAGATCCATTGGTCGGAGATCACGCCAGAACATGTCTATGTGAACCGGCGGCGCTTCATGCAGGCTGGGACGCTGGCAGCCGGCGCACTGGCGTTGGCGGCGTGTGGTCCGGGGCGCGCGCCGGCAGACGCCGTCAAGGACGCGGCCGCGAATCAGCAAGAAGCGGAAGCGCTGGTGGGTGGAAGCCTGCCCGAGGCCCTGGCCTATCAGCAGCCCACTGCCGGCGCAAGCACGGATGAGCTGGGTGATTCGCTCAACAAGTTCGAAGAGATCACCAACTACAACAACTTTTACGAGTTCAGCACCAACAAGGAGTCTGTCGCCGGCGAGGCGCAAGACTTCAAGGCGTACCCATGGACGATCGAGGTAAGCGGTCTTGTCAACAAGCCGCAGACGTTCGCCATCGAAGACATCTACAAGAAGTTTACGCAGGAGGAGCGGATCTATCGGCTGCGCTGTGTGGAGGCATGGTCGATGGTCATCCCCTGGGTGGGCTTTCCCATCTCGGCGCTGCTCAAAGAGGTCGAACCGAAGAACGAGGCGAAGTTCGTGCGCTTTGTCAGCGTGATGCGACCGGAGGAGATGCGCGGGCCAGACGATGGCGATCCTCGAGTGGCCGTACCAGGAGGGCCTGCGCATGGACGAAGCCATGCATCCCCTGGCGATATTTGCCACCGGCATGTACGGCAAGCCGTTGACAAACCAGCAGGGCGCGCCGTTCCGGCTCGTGGTGCCGTGGAAATACGGCTTTAAGAGCATCAAGTCGGTTGTCAAGGTCGAATTAACGGATTCGATTCCCGGCACGGCCTGGAATACGGCTGCCCCGGACGAGTATGGCTTCTATGCCAACGTCAACCCGACGGTCAATCACCCGCGCTGGTCGCAGGCCACGGAACGGCGCATTGGCGAGACTGGCCGGCGGCCGACGTTGATGTTTAACGGCTACGAAGAAGAAGTCGCCTCGCTGTATGAGGGCATGGATCTGGCGAGGAGTTACTGATGGCGGCGCAGCCAAGGGCAACGGGCAGCAGGCGCAGTGAGCGCAGCTGGCGCAATATAAACTGGCTTTGGTGGGCAGCCAATGCTGTCGCTGCCTGGCCCTTGCTGCTGATGATTTGGGAGTACAACCAGGGAACGCTGGGGATTGATATCGTCAATGCGATCAACAACCGCACCGGGCGCACGGCGATCATCTTGTTGATGGCCAGCCTGGCCTGCACCCCGCTCAACATTTTGTTTGGCTGGCGGCAGGTCTTGACGCTGCGCAAATCGCTGGGGCTGTGGGCGTTCTTCTATGCCCTGCTGCACCTGCTGAATTTTGTCGGGCTGGACTATGCCTTCAACCTGAGCCAGATCTTTCAGGACGCCATCCTCAACAAGCCATACATTGTGGCCGGCCTCGCGTGCCTGCTGATTCTAATTCCACTGGCGGCTACCTCGACGCGGGGCTGGATGCGCCGCTTGGGGCGCAACTGGAAGCAGCTGCACCGCCTGGCGTATGCAGCAGGTGTTCTGGCAGTGCTGCACTTTCTATGGCAGGCCAAGGCAGCCGAGCGCTGGGAGCCGCTGCTCTATGCAGTGGGATTGGGGCTGCTGTTGTTCATACGCATTCCGGGCGTGCGCCGCTGGATCGTGAAGATGCGTGGGGCAATGACGGGGCGTAAGGCCGCCCCCACACCGGGAGGCACGCGGATGGTGCGTACGCCCAGGCATACCGCCATGCAGCCCAGTGCGCCTCAGACCGAGGCCCAGGCAGACACTGCGGCAGAAATGTAACAATACGAAACTAGCTTCGGCCCCCCCCATCGAGAGTAGAGACTTTCTCACTGAGCAGGCCAATTTTACGGCTCAGTTCCTCAATCTCGTTCTTGTTGGGCACATTGAGGCGGTTCAGAATGGTTTCGACGCTGTCTTCAAGCGCAATACCCGCCTTTTTCGTAATGTCTTCACGTGCCTTGCTGGCTTCTTCTTCCCGCTTGCGGCCTTGCGTGCGCAGATCGGTCACAATCTTTTGGGCGTCGGCTTCGGCAATCTCGCCGCGCTCTACCAGCCGGGTAAAGACGTCGCCAGCCTCGTCTGCGGTGAGGGCGACGCTGCCAATGCTGGCAAGCAGCACCTTGCGTACCATCAGGTAGAGATTAGCACTTTGGACAATCAGTTCATTGCGAACATCGACCATCGCTTCTTTCGCCTGGTCGGGTAGACTCTTCTCATCCTGCGTTGGCATAGCGTGCGATTCTCCTACGTCCGTGTGTGGTGTTCACGGTGTCAGGGGCATGAAACCCATGGGCAAAAAGGCTATCATGTGCGCACAGGCGTGTCAACTGGAACCCGGCCGGCGGTGTCCTGAGGTAAGAGATGGACGTGGCGCAGTTCGATTGTATGTTGTAAGGGTGTTGGCGGGATTCTGGCGGAATTGGCGCTGCGCGGAAATGCGTGCCAGATTCTGGGCCAAATTAGCCGGTTGTCACCAAGGGACGCAAGCGATCCAGGGTAGCGGGCCCAATTCCAGGGACCCGATCCAAGGTCTTCTACGCTTGCGTAGGGACGGTTGTCGATGATGCCCTGTGCCTTGGCGGGTCCGATACCGGGAAGGGATTCAAGTTCTGCGGCTGTTGCGGTATTGACGTTGATGAGGCTGGCTGCTGCGTTCACCTCGCCCGGTTGGCCGTCGGGCAGATCGGCAGGCTCGCTACTATCCAGCGCAACGGCGCGCACGATCGCCGTAGGCGTCGGCAGGGCGGCGGTGAGACCGGCTGGGGGCGCGGCTGGCAATTCCGCTGGAACTGCTTGCAGGTCAATCCCCGGCGTGCCATTCTGGCTGGCTGCAGCTGCTGAGGGTTCTGGCAGATTGGCATCGGCAGCCGGATCTGTCCCGGCCTGGGCAATTGGAATGTGAAGCTGGGCGCCGTCGAGTCAGCGGTTGAGCCTGGTTGACAAATGCCGGATCCACCTGGGACAGCAGGCCACCGGCCGCGGCAATAGCATCGCCGATCCGTGAGCCCGCGGGCAGCGTATAGAGGCCGGGATGCTGAACTGCCCCGCTGACGAATATGACAAGCGGGCTTGGCGTTGGTGGGGCCGGCGTACTTGTCGGCACGGGCGAAGGCACGGGCGAAGGCATTGGCGGCGGGGGCTGCAGCTGCATGGCGGCCGGCTCCGGTCGACGCAAGAAAAACACCGCTGCGCCCAGCAGAACAAGCGCAGTGACAAGCCCGAGCAGGTAAGAAGGCAGATGAAACTGGGTCTGAGCTTCCGGCACGGGTGCCGCGGCGGACATAAAGTGACCTCCGGCAGCCGGTCGCTGCGCTGGATTCATGCGGGCGGACAGAAACGTCTGATCAAGCTTAGAACTCTCGCGGCGGCATGGCAAGAGGAAAACTCTTATGAACCTCTAATGTTGCTGCAGTGTCAGCACTGCCATCGGGAGAACAGAACTTGAAAGATTTGGCAAATTGGGAAAATTGGGATTTGACACGACGCGTCGAGAGTGGTAATATTCTTGTTTACGGCAAGCGGCCAATAGGCTGCCGGCCGTGCGGGACGGCTAAACATAGTGGAATGGAGATCAGGCGGCGACAGGTAGAATTGACCCGAAATTCTAACGGACCTGTAGCGAAGCCTGATTTTTTGCTGGGTATAAAATCGATAACGAACCGCAAGGGAATGTGTCGAGGAAAAAGGCACCGAAGTGTAGAAGGCGACAGCGCGGCGAAGCGGCTGTCGGGACCTTTCTGCCTAGGTGTCTTCTTGCCATTTTTGGGACAAGAAGGAGTTGGATTCCATGAACCAAACTGGTTACGGAAATCAGGGGAACTCGCAGGATCGACGTATTGCGCGTAAGAATTACGCCCGTACGCCAGCCGTACTCGAGCTGCCGCGCCTGACAGAAGTGCAGTTGCACAGCTTTGAGTGGTTTAAGAACGAGGGCCTCAAGGAGCTGTTCGCCGAGATTTCGCCGATTGCGTCCTTTAATAAGGCGCTGGAGCTGCACTTTGGCGATTTCTATTTTGGCGAACCGAAATACCCGGAAGAGGAATGCCGCGAGCGTGACATCACCTTTGCAGCCCCCCTGTGGGTGAAGGTAAAACTGTTGAACCGGGAAACCGGTGAGGTCTCCGAGCAGGAAGTCTTTATGGGTGACTTCCCATTGATGACCGACTCGGCGACTTTTATCATCAACGGCAGCGAGCGCGTGGTCGTCTCGCAGTTGATCCGTTCGCCGGGCGTCTACTTCACGACCGAGACGGATCGCTCATCCGGCCGCGATCTGGCAGGGGCCAAGCTGATCCCCAGCCGTGGTGCGTGGCTGGAATTTGAAACCTCCAAGCGCGACATCATCAGCGTCAAGGTCGACCGCAAGCGCAAGCTGCCGGTCACCCTGCTGCTGCGCGCCGTCGGCTTTGGCACGGACGACGAAATTCGCGCCCTCTTCGCCGACACCGACACCAACATCGACCACCCCTTCATCGAGTCGACGCTGGAGCGTGACAACACCTCCAACCCGACCACCAACAGCGAGAAGGGTGTCGACGACGCGCTGCTCGAGTTCTACAAGAAGCTGCGCCCCGGCGACCCGCCGACGCTGGACAACGCCAAGAACTTCGTCCAGAACCTGTTCTTCTCGTCGCGGCGCTACGACCTGGGCAAGGTCGGCCGCTACAAGCTCAACCGCCGCCTGGGCCTTGACACGCCGCTCGAAGACCGCATCCTCACCAACGAAGACCTGGTGGCGGTCATCAAGCGCATCGTCCAGATCAACAACGGCGAGGGCCGCGCCGACGACATCGACCACCTGGGCAACCGCCGCATCAAGACCGTCGGCGAGCTCATCCAGAACCAGCTGCGCATCGGCCTCCTGCGCATGGAGCGCGTCGTGCGCGAGCGCATGTCCATCCGCGACCCCGACCAGGTCACGCCACTCTCGCTCATCAACATCCGCCCGGTGGTCGCCGCCACCCGCGAGTTCTTCGGCGGGTCGCAGCTCTCGCAGTTCATGGACCAGACCAACCCGCTGGCCGAGCTGACGCACAAGCGCCGCCTCTCGGCCCTCGGTCCCGGCGGTCTGCGCCGCGAGCGCGCCGGCTTTGACGTGCGCGACGTGCACTTCAGCCACTACGGCCGCATCTGCCCCATCGAGACGCCCGAAGGCCCCAACATCGGCCTCATCGGCTCGCTGGCTTCGCTACGCCCGCGTCAACGACTTCGGCTTTATCGAGACGCCTTACCGCCGCGTGTTTAATGACATGCCCGTCACCGCCGCACGGCTCAACGAGCTGGTCGGCCACACGCTCGACGTCGACGTCACCGATCCTGCCACGGGCGCAGTCATCGCCGCCCGCAACACCGTCATCGACGCCGAGCTGGCCGAGAAGATTGGCCTGGCCCTCGGCGCCAACGGCGACGGGCCAGGTGCGCCGCGGCTGCGGGTCAAGCCCTACGTCTCGCGCGAAGTGCAGTACATGACTGCCGACGAAGACGAGCTAGCCCCCATCGCCCAGGCATCTTCGACCCTGAGCGCTACCGGCGAGTTCCAGAACCAGCGCCCCTCCTCGCGCCGCGGCGAAGCCTTCGAATTCACGCAGGCTTCCCAGGTGCGCTTGATGGACGTCTCGCCCAAGCAGATCGTCGGCGTCTCCGCCGCGCTCATTCCCTTCCTGGAGCATGACGACGCCAACCGCGCCCTCATGGGCTCCAACATGCAGCGCCAGGCCGTGCCGCTCGTGCGCCCCGACGCCCCCGTCGTCGGCACCGGCATGGAGTTCCAGTCGGCCATCGACTCGGGCCAGGTCATCGTCGCCAAGGTCGCCGGCGAAGTCATCAGCGTCACCGGCGACACGATCATCGTGCAGGAAAACGACGGCAACCGCCGCATCTACAACCTGCGCAAGTACAACCGCTCCAACCAGAGCACCTGCATCGACCAGCGCCCCATCGTCTTCAAGGGCGATGTCGTGGCGCAGGGCGCGGTGCTGGCCGACTCCTCCTCCACCGACGGCGGCGAGCTGGCGCTGGGCCAGAACGTCCTCGTCGCCTACCTCTCGTGGGAAGGCGGCAACTTCGAGGACGCCATCCTCGTCTCCGAGCGGCTGGTGCAGGACGACAAGTACACCTCCATCCACATCGAGAAGCACGAAGTGGATGCCCGTGAAACCAAGCTCGGTCCCGAAGAGATCACGCGTGACATCCCCAACGTGGGCGAAGACGCGCTCAAGGACCTCGACGAGGACGGCATCATCCGCATCGGCGCCGAAGTGACGCCGGGCGACATCCTCGTGGGCAAGATCACGCCCAAGGGCGAGACCGAGCTCACGCCCGAGGAGAAGCTGCTGCGCGCCATCTTTGGCGAAAAGGCGCGCGAGGTCAAGGACTCCTCGCTGCGCCTGCCCCACGGCGAGCGCGGCAAGGTCGTCGACGTCAAGATCTTCGACCGCGACGAGCACCGCGACCTGGCGGCCGGCGTCGAGAAGATCGTGCGCGTCTCCGTGGCCCAGCGCCGCCGCCTCACCGAAGGCGACAAGATGGCCGGCCGCCACGGCAACAAGGGCGTCATCTCCAAGGTCGTGCCCGTCGAGGACATGCCCTTCCTGCCCGACGGCACGCCCGTCGACATCATTCTCAACCCCCTGGGCGTGCCCGGCCGCATGAACATCGGCCAGATTCTCGAGGCGCACCTGGGCTGGGCTGCCTGGCGCCTCGGCTTCATGGCCGAGACCCCCGTCTTTGACGGCGCCAAGGAGGACGAGATCGAAGCCGAACTCGCCCGCTCCTGGCTCATCGACCGGGCCTGGCAGGCTTCCACCGCCAAGGCGTGGCAGCACGCCAAGGCACAGGGCATCAACCCGCTGGAGCTGGCCGACGACGACGACGCCCGCCTCATCTACCTGCTCGACTGGCTCGAGCCGCCAGGGCTATGACGGCGAACGCATCTTCCGCGACCGCGCCTACGCCCGCCAGGCGGTGCTCAAGCAGTGGCTGCTCGAACAGGGCTATGACCCTGCCGAGATCCTGCCCGAGAGCTACAACGACTTCCGCGCCCCGGCCGAGTCCAACCTCGTCACCCGCGAGGTGGCGCTCAAGGAGTGGATGAAGTTCCACACGCAGGACATCTTCGTCGACGCCGACGAGGAGCAGACGGTGGCCAAGGCCATGGCCGACGGCGACCACGTCAAGCCTGTCTTCCGCGTCGTCATGGCGCCCGAGCAGATCGACGCCCTCAGCGGCGCCGCGCTCGAAGCCGCGGCCGACGCGCTCAGCCGGGCCATCGGCTGGCCGCTGCCCACCACCGGCAAGCAGCGCCTGTTCGACGGCAAGACCGGCGTCGCCTACGACTCGCCCGTCACCATCGGCGTCGTCCAGATGCTCAAGCTGCACCACCTCGTCGAAGACAAGGTGCACGCCCGCTCGACCGGCCCCTACTCGCTCGTCACCCAGCAGCCGTTGGGCGGCAAGGCGCAGTTCGGCGGCCAGCGCTTTGGCGAAATGGAAGTGTGGGCGCTCGAAGCCTATGGCGCCGCCCACATCCTGCAGGAGATGCTCACCGTCAAGTCGGACGACATCACCGGCCGTGTCAAGACCTACGAGTCCATCGTCAAGGGCGAGCCGATCCAGTCGCCGGGCGTCCCGGAATCCTTCCGGGTGCTCGTCAAGGAGCTGCAGAGCCTGGGCCTCTCCGTCGAGGTCATCAACGAGAAGAACGAGGTCATCCACTTCGGCAAGGAAGAGACGACCGACAACCTGCCCCGGCTGGGCTTCAGCCTCAACGTGCCGGGCGCCATGACAAAGTTGAACAGCGGCGAATAAAGCCGGTGCAGGACAATTCCTTAGCATCGGTGAGCATATACGGTCTGATATAGTTGGAGGACCAACTGCAATGGAAGTAAAGAATTTCGACGCAATTCGTATCTCCCTGGCCTCGCCCGAGCAGATTCGCGAGTGGTCTTACGGCGAGGTGACCAAGCCGGAGACGATTAACTACCGCACGCTGCGCCCCGAACGCGATGGGCTCTTCTGCGAGCGGATCTTCGGCCCCACGCGTGACTGGGAGTGCGCCTGCGGCAAGTACAAGCGCGTGCGCTACAAGGGCATCGTCTGCGACAAGTGCGGCGTCGAGGTTGCGCCCTCGCCGCGTGCGCCGCGAGCGCATGGGCCACATCGAGCTGGCCTCGCCCGTCTCGCACATCTGGTACGTCAAGGGCGTGCCCTCCCGCCTGGGCCTGCTGCTCAACATCAGCCCGCGCCACCTCGAGCGCGTGCTCTACTTTGCGCAGTACATCGTCACCAACGTCAACGAGGACGCCCGCTCGCGCGCCATCCAGCGCCACGAGCGTGAGCTCCAGATGCGCATGCAGCGCATGGACGGCGAGATCCAGGAGCAGGTCGACGCCCTCCAGGCGCAGATCGACGAGGCGCTCGGCGCACTCGACCGCGAGGAGAGCGAGGAGCTCACCCGCCTCGACAGCCGCATCAACGAGCAGACCTCCGCCGTCATTGCCGAGGCGCAGAAGCTGCAGAGCTGGATTCAGAGCAACGCCGGCAAGAAGGCGCCCGAGGACAAGTTCCTCTCCTGGTCGCGCCAGGCCGTGCTGCGCCAGAACGAGCTCGCCTCCAACGACTACGTCAACATCGTCAACGACCTCGTCCAGCAGCAGATCGACACGCTGCAGGCCGAGTCCGACGAGCAGAAGGCCGACATCCGCATGCGCCTCAGCGCCAAGCGTGAGTTCGTCCACCGCGACCTCGGCGGCCAGCTCGAAACCCTGCGCGGCGAAGTCGACGCCAAGAAGGACACCCTGCGCGCCCAGATGGAGCGTGCCCTCGACGACGTCAAGTCGCTCGAGGAAAAGCAGCTGCTCAGCGAGAACCGCTACCGCGAGCTTGCCGAGCGCTGGGGCAACGTCTTCACCGCCGGCATGGGCGCCGAGGCCGTGCGCGACATCGTCGCCAAGCTCGACCTCGAGCGCATGTCCGGCGAACTGCGCCGCGAGATGCGCACCACCAAGAGCAAGCAGCGGCGCAAGAAGGCGGCCAAGCGGCTGCGCGTCGTCGAGAACTTCCGCAAGTCGGGCAACCGCCCCGAGTGGATGATCCTCACCGCGCTGCCCGTCATCCCGCCCGAACTGCGCCCCATGGTCCAGCTCGACGGCGGCCGCTTCGCCACCAGCGACCTGAACGACCTCTACCGCCGCGTCATCAACCGCAACAACCGGCTCAAGCGGCTGATGGAGCTCGGCGCGCCCGACGTCATCGTGCGCAACGAAAAGCGCATGCTGCAGGAAGCCGTCGACTCGCTCGTCGACAACGGCCGCCGCGGCCGCGCCGTCAGCCGCTCCGGCAAGCGCAAGCTCAAGAGCCTCTCCGACCTGCTCAAGGGCAAGCAGGGTCGCTTCCGCCGCAACCTGCTCGGCAAGCGCGTCGACTACTCGGGCCGTTCCGTCATCGTCATCGGCCCCACGCTCAAGCTGCACCAGTGCGGCCTGCCCAAGAAGATGGCGCTCGAGCTCTTCAAGCCCTTCGTCATGCGCCGGCTGGTCGAAAACAACTATGCGCACAACATCAAGAGCGCCAAGCGCATGGTCGACCGCATGTCGCCCGAAGTCTGGGACGTGCTCGAGGAGATCTGCCACGAGCGCCCCGTGCTGCTCAACCGTGCGCCCACCCTGCACCGCCTGGGCATCCAGGCCTTTGAGGTCGTGCTCATCGAAGGCAGCGCCATCCAGCTGCATCCGCTCACCTGCTCCGCCTTCAACGCCGACTTCGACGGCGACCAGATGGCCGTGCACGTGCCGCTCAGCGACGAAGCCGTCAAAGAAGCGCGTGAGCTCATGCTGGCCACCCAGAACCTGCTCAAGCCCTCCAGCGGCGAGCCGATCGTCGGCCCGTCCAAGGACATGGTCATGGGCGTCTACTACCTGACCGTCGACGAGCAGCCCGACGCCGTCACCGAGAAGCTGCCCGCCTTTGCCAGCCTGGAAGAGGCCGAGTACGCCTACGACATGGGCGCCATCAAGCTGCGCCAGCCGATCCGCGTGCTCTACACAAGCCGCGTTCGACCAGATGAGCATCGACGACCTGGCGGCCAAGATAGCGGAGACGCCCGCCGAGGCGATGCCGCAGATCGAAAACCTGCAGGCAGGCTTCGATGGCGACAGCGATATCGATGCCCTACAGATGCCAGTGCAGGCACTGATGGCCTTGAAACCGGCAGCGTCGACTGGGAAACCGAAGACTGGGCCGACATGGGCGACACTGCAGGCCACCGCAGCCACGGTACGCCTGGCATGGGTCTCAACCTGGGCTTGATGGGTGCGCCCGCTGCCGGTTCGCCCGGCAGCGGCGGCGCCCAGCGCGCCGATGGCACGGCCCCCCTGCATCATTTCGGCGTGCCCAAGACGCCCGTGCTGATCCCCGAGCTCTCGGAACGCGTTATCGCCGCCCTCAAGGCGCACGGTCTGCGCAGTGTCGGCGACATCATGGACCTGTACGCCCAGGGTGAGCGCCAGATGGTGGCTGCGATCGCCGACTTCGGTGTTGCCGCCATGGACGAAGTGCGCGAGGCCACTGCGCCGGCTCGGCCTGCTCGGCGCCGCCTGGCCCAAGCAGCGCCTCATGCGCACCACGGTGGGCCGCATCATCTTCAACCGTGCCCTGCCCGAAGAGCTCTGGTTCGTCAACGAACTGCTCGACCGCAAGGGCGTCGACGGCGTCGTCGCCCGCTGCTACAAGCACCTGGGCCGCGAGAAGACCGCCGTCACCGTCGACAACATCAAGGACCTGGGCTTCCGCTTTGCGACCCGGTCCGGCATCACCATCGCCATCTCCGACATCAACGTGCCGGAGAAGAAGGCCGACATCCTGGAGCGCACGACCGCCGAGGTCGACCGCGTCGAGCAGCAGTTCCGCCGTGGTCTGATCACCGACGAAGAGCGCTACAACAAGATCGTCGAGCTGTGGACGCGTGCCACCGACGAAGTCACCGACGCCGTCAAGGACCTGCTCTCGCCCGATCGAAGGGCTGGGCGCCATGGCCCGTTCCGGCGCGACCAAGGGCGGTATCAACCCCGTCCGCCAGTTGGCCGGCATGCGCGGTCTGATGGCCGACCCGAACGGCAAGATCATCGAGCTGCCCATTCGCTCCAACTTCCGCGAAGGGTTGACGGCACTCGAATACTTCCTGTCCACGCACGGCGCCCGCAAGGGTCTGGCCGACACCGCGCTGCGCACGGCCGATGCCGGTTACCTGACCCGGCGCCTGGTCGACGTGGCGCAGGACGTGATCATCACCGAGGACGACTGCGGCACGCACTCCGGCATCTGGATCACCGAGGCCGACGCCAAGGCGATCGGCGAGACCTTTGTCGAGCGCATTGCCGGTCGCTTCCTGGCGGGCGACGTCAGCGACCCGGAGACGGGCGCGGTGCTGCTGCAGAAGGGCGACCTGCTCAACGAGGCGGCGCTGGCCACGATTCAGCGCCACGGCGTCAAGCAGGCATTCGTGCGCTCAGCCCTCTCCTGCGAGGCGCGCTTTGGCATCTGCGCCATGTGCTACGGCGAAGACCTGGCACGCGGCGGCGTGATCCAGCTGGGCGAGGCGGTCGGCATCATCGCCGCCCAGTCCATCGGCGAGCCGGGTACGCAGCTGACGCTGCGCACCTTCCACACCGGTGGTGTGGCCGGCGCCGACGATATCACCCAGGGTCTGCCGCGCGTCGAGGAACTCTTCGAGGCGCGCAACCCCAAGGGTGAAGCGCTGATCGCCGAAATGGACGGCACGGTGCACATCGAGCGTGACGGCGACATCCGCACGCTGACGATTGCCAATACCGAGCTCAAGCGGCGTGAGGTCAAGGTGCCGGCCGGCTATAACGTGAGTGTAGCCGACGGCGACCGCGTGCAGGAAGACACTGTCATCGCACGCAAGGAAGGCGAGGAGCCGATCCTGGCCGGCATGGACGGCGAGGTGTACGTCGAGGCGAAGGGTAACGCCTTCACCGTCACCGTACGGCGCGAGGAGACGCAGAAGACGGATCCCTACGAACTGCCGGCCAATGCCCGCCTGCGCGTCGAGGAGGGCGCCCAGGTGCGTGCCGGCGACCAGCTGACCGAAGGCGCCAAGAATCCCAAGGAGATTCTGCGCATCTCGGGCCGCGAGGCGACGCAGCTCTACCTGCTGGGCGAGGTGCAGAAGGTCTACCGCAGCCAGGGCGTAGGCATTCACGACAAGCACATCGAAGTCATCCTGCGCCAGCTGCTGCGCCGTGTCATGGTGCGCTCGACGGGCGACACCGACCTGCTGCCGGGCGAACTGCTGGATCGCTTCAAGTTCGAGGACATCAACAACTACGTGATCGAGCACGGCGGCAAGCCGGCCAAGGCCGAGCCGGTCGTGCTGGGTCTTGACCAAGGCGGCGCTCAACACCGAGAGCTTCCTGGCCATGGCCTCCTTCCAGGAGACGACGCGTGTGTTGACCGAGGCTGCCATTCGCGGCCAGCGCGACGAGCTGCGCGGCTTGAAGGAGAACGTGATCATCGGCAAGCTGATTCCGGTGGGCACGGGCTTCAACTCACGCCGTGTGATGGTATCGGACATCGCCAGCGAGGTTTCGATCCTGCACGACATGGAGATCGACGTCGAGGAAGACTCTGGCCGAGATGGACATGAGCGACCTGAGCCTCGACGAGTTCGACATCGCCGAGCCGGGCGTCACCGAGCTGGGCATGGAGCCGCTGGGCGTCAATGCGTCGCTAGGCGACGAAGAAGACCTGGACCTCGACTTCGACACCTTGGAAGAGGAAGAAGAAGAGGAAGAGGAAGAAGAGTTCGAAGACCTCGACGTAGACATGGAGTAACAAAAAAGGGGCGAGCCGTTGTGGCTCGCCCCTTTTTATTTTGGCCCCGTTGCGTGGACACCGCCTTCGGTGTCACTCTCATCAGCACCGCCTGGCTGAGCAACCGATAGACGGCGTTTACGTCGTTGTCCTTCTTGAATTCCTTGACGATAGGCGTGCTATCGCCGCGAATCCAGATACGCAGTTCGGCGTCGAGGTCGAATGGGCCTGCACTTTCCTTTGAGAAGCGCGTGATGCTGGTATAGGGGATCGTCATCATTTCCGTCTTGCGCCCGGTCATCCCCTGAATATCCACGACAATCAAGACGATGGCTGGTAAAGACAAACGTATCCCGCACAAGGCGAAAGGCAGCGACCAACTGCTCGCCGTCGGCGAGAATCGGAGCATATTCTTTTTGCAGCTTGGCGATATCGACATTGGAAGCGTGACCCATCCAACCCGAGAGTAGAGACATATGTAATCCTTCTTTCTGCAATAATCTACTTTGTACGTTATCACACTACGCAGTTTCGACGTGCAAGATTCGTCAAAATGGCTTTACCGATGCTGCCGCTAGCTGAAGGGAGAAACTGAATGCATCACGACCTGTCATTGGTAGTAAACATTACGATGGCGCTGTTGGCGGCATTTGTGGGTGGCTATATCGCACGGCGGATAGGAATGCCGACACTTGTCGGTTATCTGCTGGGTGGATTGGCGATCGGGCCGTTTACGCCCGGATTTGTGGGCGACATTGCAAGCGTCAGCCAACTGGCTGAAATGGGCGTGATCTTCATGCTGTTCGGCGTGGGACTGCACTTTTCGCTCAAGGACTTGTGGGCCGTGCGCAAAGTTGCCATTCCCGGTGCGGTGCTGCAGATCGTATTGGCGACAGCCCTCGGCTATGGGTTGACGCAGCTGTGGGGCTGGACGCCGGCCGCTAGCCTGGTGGTGGGGCTGGCAATATCAGTAGCGAGCACCGTCGTGCTGCTGCGTGGGTTGGTGGACAACGGGCTGCTGAACACCGTACATGGCCAGACGGCAGTCGGGTGGCTTATCTTAGAAGACCTGGCTACGGTGATCATCCTCGTGCTGCTGCCGGTCATGTTTGGCTCAGCGAGCGCCAATCCCTGGCTAGATGCAGGTTGGACGATCGCCAAAACAGGTGTGTTTGTAGCTGCCATGCTGTTTGTCGGCAAAAAGGTGATGCCTTGGATCCTGGTCCGTACAGCCTACACGCGTTCGCGCGAGCTCTTTATCCTGGCCGTCGTCACATTGGCACTGGGCACTGCGTTGGGAGCAGCCTTGTTCTTTGACGTGTCCTTGGCCCTCGGCGCATTCTTGGCCGGCGTCGTGATCGGTGAATCCGATGTGAGCCACCAGGTTGGCGCCGAAGTGCTACCTTTCCGCGAGATATTCGCGGCGATCTTCTTTGTGTCGGTGGGTATGCTCGTCAATCCCGCCGCCGTAGTGGCAAACGCCGGCCAGGTGCTGGCATTGACGGCAGTTATTGTCCTCGGCAAAGGCCTGTTGACGTTACTGCTTGGCCTCGTGCTGCCGTCCTCAGGGCGCACCATCTTGGTCGTCGCAGCAGGGCTGGGCCAGATCGGAGAATTCTCCTTCCTGGTAGGACAAGCGGGCTTGAGCCTGGGCGTGATGAATACGGAGCAGTATGGCCTAATCCTGGCCGCTGCCCTGCTGTCCATCGTCATCAATCCACTGCTGTTTCACGCTATTCCCCGGACAGAACGGCATCTGCAGCGTCTGCCCCGATTGTGGCGGCGGCTGGATCACCACATTGCGCCGCCACCTCTGCCTGAGGAGCTGTCCGACCATGTAGTCGTGGTCGGCTATGGCCGGGTCGGTGCATATACGGTGAATGTCCTGGAACGGTTGGACGTGCCAATTCTGGTGGTAGAGCAAGATATGCAGCGCGGCAGTGGAGTTTGACAAGCGCGGGGTGCCGACGTTGGCGGGAGACGCGGCGAACTCCGAAATTCTCACGCACGCGCACCTCGATACGGCCCGGTCGCTCGTGATAACCATTGCCGACGAGAATGCGGCGGAACTTGTCGTGGCCGCCGCCCGCGCATTGGCACCCAACCTGCGGATTATTGCACGCGCAGCGACAACTGAGGGTGTGCACACGCTGGCTAAGCTCGGCGCCAACGACGTTATCCATCCTGAACTGGAAGGGGGCTTGGAGATCGTCCGCCACGCCCTGCTGGCGCTTGGTTTCCCGGTGGGACAGGTGCAGCAGTACATCGACACCGTGCGCAAGGACTCCTACGACGTTACCTATACCGGACTAGAGGAGGTGCACCTGCTTGATCAGCTGGTTGCCACCGTGCGCGGGCTCGAGATTGCCTGGCGCGCGGTGGAAGCAGGCAGCCCGCTGGCAGGCAGCACCCTGGCCGAGGCAGACATTCGCTCACACACCGGCGCCTCTGTCATTGCGTTAGTGCGCAACCATCAAGTGCACGCCAATCCGAAATCAAGCACGGTGTTTCAAGCTGGCGACCTGGTCGCCCTGATGGGTGAGCCGGAGCAGATCAGCCAGGCCGAGCGTCTCATACTGCCTGACGGCAGCGTCACGACAGGTCAAGCCCTAAGTCAAACGTCGCTGCGTAGCCTGGGGCGACCGGCGTGACGTCAAGCAGCAGTTCATCGCTGTAGATGCGGTCTTGCCCGTTGAGTACCGTGCGATAGCCGCGCGCGTTGTAAGGCGACTGAGAGAGCACCTGGTCGTTGAGCGCGTCGTCAAAAAATAGCTGCGAGGTAAATTCGTGACCTTGTGCGGCGTCCGGCGCCGTGCGCACCTTAAAATGGATGTGAATCGTGCGGCCAGGGTACCAGCCGGGGTAGATGGTGGTGAAGGCGGCCGTCCCATTCGCATCAGTAACTTGGTAGCCGCGCAGCCACTTCTGGCCCCTGGTGTCGGCACTGCGATCGGCTACGCCGGAATAGATGCCGTCGGCGTCGCAGTGCCAGACATCCACCAGCGCCCCGGCCAGCGGCGTGCAGGCGCTGCTGCCGATCTCTGACACGCGGAAGGTCAGCAGCAGCGGCACGCCTGCCTTGACTTCCCCCGTGTCCGGGTCAGAGCGGATGTCGGTGCGGTCCAGCATACCGTCGACAAAATAGGGTCCCTCCGTCAGCGCCGGGCGCGCCACACAGGCCGGCAGCGCGACAGGGGCGCCGGCGCTGCTTGCAGCAGTATTTTCCGCACCCATGGTGGACGTATCAGCGGATCGGGCGGGCGGCTGTGCAGCGACGCTATCGGGCGCCTGGCCGACCGGCTGGCAAGCAGCCAGCAAGGTGGCCGCACCGGTGAAACCGAGCAGGGAAAGGACTTCGCGCCGGCTTAAAATGCGACCGACAGGAATATCGTCGTCGTGTTGGTCCAGGTCCCGCTGGCTGCTGTGTAACGGCGTCATGCTATTGCTCCCTCTACTAATCAGAGTCCAAGGCAAACAGGGTATCTGGTTCGCTGGTGAGGTGCGAGTCGCGCACACGGTGGCGCTTACGCGGCTCCTCGAAGTAGACGTACAGAGTGACGGTGTCCTCGACAAGGTTGATGCGTCCAACCTCAAACCGGGTAAGCGGCAGCCCTGTACGGAAGCGTAGATCCTCCAGCAATACGGCGTGTTTCTCCGGCTTGAGTAATTCCACGCGGTCGTATTTCACGACCTTGAACCCTTCATAGCGAAACCCCCAGCCTTGTTCAAGTGCAAACAGGACGGCAACAATAATGAAATTGGTGACGGCCAGATTTAGCCACTGCTGCTGGCTCATTAACACCGAGTTCATCACCGGCAGAGCGATCAAAATGAACAGGTAGGTCATCTCACGGGTAGAGATAGCATTGGCGCGATAGCGCAGGACGGAAAAGATGGCAAACAGCCCAAAGCCCACACCCACGCTCAACTGCGCATTGGCAAGATAGGTCATTACGAAGAAGATGACCGTATTAAAGGCCACAAAGGTAAAGACGTCGTTCTTGTCATGGCGCAGCGGATAGTAGATAAAGCGCACGATGACGATAGAAACGGCCAGGTTGACCAGAAAGCCGAAAAGCAGGTCAGGCAGCGGCATAATGCCCTCCGTGGCTCAAGCGCTCGATCAGCCGGTGAGCAGCGCGAAAGCGATTGTACTTTATCCCGGGGTAAAGCAGGCTGACGCCTACACAGTACTTGCTGAAGCCAGTCTTGCGGATACCCAATTTACGCATCAGGGCAATGAAATCTGAAGGGTGCGAGGAGCCATCACGCTTGACCTCGGCGACCGCAATTGTAGACAGGGCTGTCTTCCGGCCTTCCCAGGCAAATGCCAGATTGATGTCCAGTGTCACGCGTTCGCAATGGGTTTTGCTCGCCAGGGTGGCACGCGCGAAAGGTGTTCCACAGAGCGGGAACGAATTCGACAGCGTTGTACGGGCATTTGTCGCGCAGGAATTCCAACGAGTTCCGGTTCATGCCGGTGATCAATTCGTGCGTAGGCAAACGATTCTTTACGGTGCGCCAGCTGTTCATTTTCTGCTTAACCTCCAGGAACGTGACCTGTGACTCCACATACTCACGTGCGCGCACCTTGTAGCGGTTGCGGGCGCCCATGTGATGCCGCCGGTACAAGGCCAGGTCAATCGTATCGAAATAGAGCGTGCGATAGTGGCTCAGCTGACGACTACCGACTGTCAAAGCAGAATAGTCGGAGCGCAGCGACGGCAGCACGTCGTCAAGCAGGCGGATCGGCAGCAGGTATTTGACCTCAATACGGTCAAGCAGCGCCATATTGTTCAGCTCCGCCAACGTGACGGGTTCAAATGCAGCAAGCTGTGCCGCAGCAAGGTACGAACGCTCGCAGTCGACTTCAGCCGGCGACCTGTCGGTCCTGATCATTCCACGATTATCCAGTCTCCAAGGATACATGAATGTGACGGTAGGCAGAGTGTGCCAGATAGAGAGCAGATCGCCCAAATGGTGGAAATTGCTAAAGCGGACGTTTCACGCGCAGAACAAGCGAAAGAGAGTTCCCGGGCGGAAACATCTTTCGCTCTTTATGTAAACGGCTGGCGTGACGACTGCGTGCTTCAGTTAGAGTCGAGGCGCGCCGGGACCACTGCCGCCGAAGCCGCCATCACCAACCGTATCGGGAGCACCGGGAGCACCTTGTTGGCCGCCGGGACCGCCGGGCATTGCGCCGGGAACACTACGGGCGGCTCTGACTCTAGGGTAGCGGGAGGGTATTAAGATCGTATGAAGAAGGGGTCAAGAGGTAGTTGAGGTCTTGCGGTATTGCTGCCGTACTGAGTGCAGCTGTTATGCGGTGTCTTTGCTCAGCATTACATAGCTGCGCAGCGGTTCAAAGCCAAAGCGGCCATAGAAGTGCAAGAGGTTCGTCCAGTCGATCACACAGCCGTTAATGCCGTTGTCATGCAGGCGGCGCAAGCTGGCGTCGAGCAGGTACATTCCAAAGCCTTGACCGCGCAGGGAGGCGCTGACGCCGATCGAACCGACCTGGCCCCACGGTTTGGGCAAGCTGTAGGGATAGTAGCGTTCGATGGGCCGGGCAGAATCGGGGAAAGTGAGCAAGCAGGCGCCTTGCACACCGTCTTCGGTCCACAACAGCATATAGTCGCTGATACGCCCGGCGTCGTGTTCGAGAAACAGCTTTGCTTCGTAGTACCAGCGGCCGGGGAATTCCTTACGCAAAAAACCGTACAGCAGTTCCTCCTGCCCCCGCTGGGCAGGACGAGCACCACCGCGCACCTCGCGCAGGTCCGCAGGCGGCCGGTAATCAGACAGGTCGGCGGCTACGTCGTAAGCCAAGTGCGCATTGCCCGCGGCGTCCGCGCCCGTATAACCATGGCGCAGGAAGAAAGGGCTCGAGTTCAGTTCGACCGGCACGCCCGGCGCAAAGACGCGCAGGCTCGAACCCACGGCGATGTGCGTGCGGCCATGCTCATGCAGCCAGGTTTCGGCGGCTGCGAGCAGGCGGCTGCCGAGGCCCTGCCGCTGAGCGGCAGGCGCAACGGCAAGTGCGTCGATCCAGCCGTGTGCCGGAGCAGCCACGGCAGGATACCCATCTAGGAAACTTGCCAGTACAAACGCTTGCGCCCAGTTGTCGTCGACGAGAAGCCAGCCTTGCTGTGTCATGCCTGGCGCGGGGCGGAGATTATAGGCTGCAAAATGCTCGGTAAGGGCCAGATCGTCACCGCAGGCGAAGTTCCAGATCTCCGCAACGGCCCGCACATGGACAGGATTGGCAGGATCAAGTGGGACCAGGCGCGACGTGTGTAATGGAATCATAATGCTGATGGCTATTCTGTCGATTCGGCGGTGGGTGTTACGTAGAGTGTGGGTGCCGGCGTCGGTGTTGGCTGCGGCCCGCCGTCAAGGAAGCACAGCAGCCCGTCCGCGATGCCCTTCGCGAGCAGGTCCTGTTTGTTGGCAAGCAGGTCATTGTTTCCACCGAGAAAACCGAGTTCAATGATCGCCGCAGGTGTCATGCGGTCAATACTGACGAAATGCATGGTAGTCGGTCATGTTCTCAGTGATGGTGTCGACGTTCTCCGTGAGCCCCGTAGCGGCCTCATAGTTGAAGTTGATGCAGGCAATCAGGCGGTCGGCGATATCCGGAATGGTGCTGTTGACATAGCGGCTCGACTTGTAGCCGCTGGCGTCAATGCAGCTGTCGGCATGGATGCTGAGCAGAACGTCGGCGCGGAGGCCCTCAAGGCGCGGGTCAAACTCTTCGAGGATCGCCACGTCGGCGCCCGCCTGGCGTACACGTTCGGCCACAAGGCGGGCGACTGCGGCGTTGACGTCGGCTTCCTCAATGGTTGGCTGCCCATCGGCGTCCTCACAGATGGCCCCCGAATCATTGCCGGCATGGCCGCTGATGATGGCCACCTGTTTGTTCCATGCCGTGGGGACCAGGCCCTGGCGCGCAAGCCCTTGCGCGTCGGTAGGATAGACGCCTGCGGTGCGCGCCGCAATGACTCCGATGCCGACGACAGCCAGGAAGAAGAGCCAGACAAAAATGCGCTGCGTGCGCTCGACCGTATCATGCCGCATGTACGCCTAGCTTACTCCACGATCGCCTGCTGTGAAAAGGTGGCGAGATCGATATTGGCGCCGCACACGATCACGCCCACGCGCTTACCATGCAGCCGGCTCCGCAGCGGTCCACACAGCGCAGCCGTAGCAGCCGCCCCCGCAGGCTCTACCGCCAGCTTCATATCGCTGTAGAGCAGCCCCATCGCGCGCCGCATGGCATCGTCATCGATCAGCACCAGTTCGTCCACAAACTCGCGACAAAGAGCATAGGAATAGGGCAGGGCAAACGGCGCACCCAGGCTGTCGGCGATGGTGCGCACGCGTTCGATGGGCTGCGGCGAGCCGGCGGCAAAGCTGCGTGCCATGCTGTCGGCCCCGGTCGGCTCCACGCCATACACGGCACAGGAGGGCTTGAGCTGCTTGATGGCAGCCGCCATACCTGCGCAGAGCCCTCCGCCGCCGATAGGAATGATTACGGCATCGAGGTCCGGCGCCTGCGTAAGAAATTCGAGGCCGATGGTGGCCGTACCCAGCGCCGTACGATACCCCTCATACGGATGGACAAACGTGCGGCCCTCATCCTCTTCGATTTGGTGTACGCGGGCAAACGCTGTCTGTACATCGTCCACCAGCACGACTTCGGCGCCATAGCTGCGGCAGCGGCTGACCCGAAAAGGGTTGGCGGTGCGCGGCATGACGACTTTTGCGGTTGTGCCGAGCAGATGGGCGGCAAAGGCAACTGCGATGGCATGGTTGCCGGCGCTTACGGCGGTCACGCCGCGGGAGAGGGCAGCAGCATCAAGGTCAAGCATATTAGAGAGCGCGCCGCGTGGCTTAAAGGAGCCGGTATGCTGAAAGAGTTCGAGCTTCAGCATCACCTGGGTAGTGTCACCGTCGAGGGCGGCGTGCAGATCGCGGCTGCCCCACGGCCAGACGGGCGTGGTACAAAATCAGGTTTGCAAGGCGTTCGCGCAAGGCGCGAATGTCACTGAGCGTTGGTATTTGCATTCCTCTATCCATCTCTAAGAGCTACATGCGAAAGACGCCATAGCGCGTCTCCTCGACGGGGGCATTCAGACACGCTGAGAGAGCGCAGACCGAGGACAGTGCGCGTCTCGGCCGGGTCGAGAATGCCGTCGTCCCATAACCGCGCAGTGGCGTAGTAGGGGCTGCCCTCGCGTTCGTACTTGTCGAGAATGGGCTGTTTGAAGGCGGCAGCCTGGGCCTCGTCAAGCGGATCCTGGCCGAGACGCGCAAGCTGGTCCTGCTTGACGGTGAGCAGGACGTTGGCGGCCTGTTCGCCGCCCATTACGCTGATGCGGGCGTTGGGCCACATCCACAGAAAGCGTGGGCCGTACGCCCGGCCGCACATCCCATAGTTGCCCGCCCCAAAGGAACCGCCGATGATGACGGTCAGCTTGGGCACCTGGGCGTTGGCCACGGCATGCACGAGCTTGGCGCCGTCCTTGGCGATGCCGGCGGCTTCATACTCCTGGCCGACCATGAAGCCCGTGATGTTCTGGAGAAACAACAGCGGGATACGGCGACTGCTGCACAGCTCGATAAAGTGGGCACCCTTGAGCGCGGACTCGCTGAAGAGAATCCCGTTGTTGGCGACAATGCCCACTGGGTAGCCATGGATGCGGGCAAAGCCGCAGACAAGCGTATCGCCGTAGCGAGTCTTGAACTCGCGCAGACGGCTGCCGTCCACAAGCCGGGCGATAACCTCGCGCACGTCGTAGGCCTGGCGGAACGAGGCGGGGATCACGCCGTACAGTTCGTCTGCGGGGTAAAGCGGTTCCTCGGGCGGCGCAATGTCGAGATCGACCGGCTTGCGCGTGTTGAGGGTGGCCACGATCTCGCGCAGCGTCTGCAGGGCGTGGGCATCGTCTACGGCATAATGGTCAGCGACGCCCGAACGGCGCGTGTGGATGTCGGCCCCACCCAATTCTTCGGCGCTGACGTCGACACCGGTGGCAGCCTTGACCAGCGGGGGGCCACCCAGAAAGATTGTGCCGGTTCCCGCCACGATGATCGCTTCGTCGCTCATGGCGGGGACATAGGCGCCCCCGGCGGTACACGAGCCCATGACGGCGGCGATCTGTGGAATGCCGGCTGCACTCATGCGTGCCTGGTTGTAGAAGATGCGCCCAAAGTCATCGCTGTCGGGGAAGACTTCGTCTTGGAGGGGCAGGAACGCCCCACCGGAATCGACCAGGTAGAGGCAGGGGAGGCGATTCTCCAGCGCCACCTGCTGGGCGCGCAGGTGTTTCTTGACGGTCAGCGGGAAGTAGGCGCCGCCCTTGACGGTCGCGTCGTTGGCCACGATCAGGCACTCGCGGCCCGCCACGCGGCCGACGCCAGTGACGATGCCGGCGCTGGGCGCAGTTCCTGCTTCGCCGGCCTCCTTACCGCCTTCTTCGCCGTACATCTCCCAAGCTGCCAGTGGCGACAGTTCCAGGAAGGGCGAGCCGTCGTCAAGCAGGCGATCGATGCGGGTACGTACGAACAGCTTGCCTTGTTCGGCGTGGCGGGCCTGTGCCTTGGCGCCACCGCCCTGGCGCACCAGTGCCAGCCGGGTGCGCAGTTCCTGCGCCAGGCCGCGTTGAAACTCGACGTTGCGCTGGAAGGATTCGCTTTGCGGATCGAGGTTGGATTCAAGCACCTGCATCGGCGACCTCGTTTCTAGGCTTTGGGCGCACCATGATTTGGCTACGGCTGCAACTACGGCGGACTTGTGGTATTGTCGTACAGGCAATTATACATCGCCGCCAGCGATAGAATTCGCAGAGATAGATAACATCATGTCACAAGACCTGGCCGACCTGCTATTTCCATCTGCGCCGCGCGTCGAGGGAATTCTCGCGCAGTACCCTGTGCGCCAGCTCGCACAAGGGGCCCTTGTCACGCGCTTTGCTCCCAGCCCCACAGGATTTGTTCATATTGGCTCCATCTACATCGCGCTGATCGATTGGCTGCTGGCGCGGCAAGAGTGGCGGTGTTTTCATCTTGCGCATTGAGGACACCGACCAGAAGCGCCAGATCGACCATGCGATCGATGATATTGTGGGATACCTGGTCGAATTCGGGCTGCCCCCTGACGAGGGGCCGGCCATTGTCGACGGCGGAATGGCAGAGCGCGGCAGCTATGGTCCCTATTTGCAGAGCGAGCGCCGCTGCAATCTACCAAGCCTTCGCAAAGCAGCTTGTGGCCGGCGGCTGGGCATATCCATCCTTTCAAACCGAAGAGGAACTACTCGGGCTGCGCCGGCGGCAGGAGTTGGCCAACACCGGCACGGGATACTATGGGCCCTGGGCGGAAGATCGCGGGCTGACGTTTGCCGAGGTACAAGAGAAACTGACCGGCGGCCAGCCGTTTGTCATCCGCTTCCATGCGCCCTACCCAAACACTGAGAAGGCGACGATCGACGATGCCATTCGTGGGCGGATCGAGATACCGGGCAACGAGATCGACCACGTCCTGCTTAAGTCCGATGGCCTGCCTACATACCATCTGGCAGCGTTAATCGACGACGTACTAATGGGCGTCAATCGTGCCATTCGTGGCGAAGAGTGGCTTGGTACGCTGCCGTTACACGTACAGTTGTACACTGCACTCGGTTTCCCGATGCCTGTCTTTGCTCACATTGCACCGATTGCCAAGATAGAAGGCAGCGCCAAACGCAAACTCAGCAAGCGCAAAGACCCTGAAGCCAATGTGGCCTACTATTTTGCACAGGGCTACCCAACACAGGCGATCCTTGAGTACTTGCTGAATATAGCCGACTCAGGCTTCGAGGAGTGGCGCAACAAGAACCCTGAACGTCCCCTTTTGGAGTATCCGCTGTCGCTGCACCGGATGCCGGTGAGCATGGCCCTGTTTGATCTGCAAAAACTAAACTCGATCAGCCGCGAGGTGATCGCCGGCTATTCTGCTGATGCGCTGCTGCAGCAGGTTCTTGCCTGGGCAGACCAGTATTCGCCTGACCTGGCGCGCTGGCTGCGCACGGATCTCGACTACGCGCGGGCCGCCATCAACATCGGTAGAAATGACACGCCGCCACGCAAGGACTTGACCGTCTGGTCGGACGTCGAGCGCGAACACGGTTACTTTTTTGATGAGTACTTTGCACGCACAGTCGCCGCAGAAGGTTACAGGTTTCCAAGCTTGGCGGCCGCGGATATGCTGCTCATCCTCGACCACTGCCGCCAAGATATTGCGGCTGTGGAACAGAAGGGGAAAGATGCCTGGCTCCAGGACATGAAACTTTTCGGCGCGAAAATCGGTTTTGCGTTAACATCACGTGAGTACAAGGCCGATCCGGAGAGCTTCAAGGGGATGTTCGGGCAGTTGATGGAAGTATGCCGCATTGCGCTGACGAACAAGTCCCATACGCCGGACTTATACGCGATTATCCAGGTCATGGGCACACAACGGGCAAGTGCCCGGTTCGTGAAGGCCAAGCAGTGGCTGGAAGATAGACAAACAAACGTAATAGGGCACGCAGGTGCTTTGAACACCAGGAGGATAGCAATGGCGCTATTTGATCACGAGGCATTGGCAGACGCTGCAGGCGCAGGAACAGGCGTGGGAGGCGACGCGTGCGAAGGGGCTTGAGCGGTTCCCCGAGCGCTACGCCGAGTTCAGCACGATGTCAGGGGTGCCGGTCCAGGGACTGTACACGCCGCTCGACATTGGAGAGATGGAGTACGGCGCCGATGTGGGTCTGCCCGGCGAATACCCATTCACGCGTGGGGTGCACGCCACCGGGCATCGCGGCAAGCTGTGGACCATGCGCATGTTTGCCGGCTTTGGCAGTGCCGAGGAGACCAACGCCCGTTTCAAATACCTGCTCGCCAACGGCCAGACCGGGCTGTCGATCGCCTTCGATATGCCGACGCTGTACGGCTACGACACCGACGCGCCCGAGGCCGAAGGCGAATTTGGCCTGTGCGGCGTGGCCGTCTCGTCGCTGGCCGATATGGAGCTGCTGCTCGACGGCCTGCCGCTGGGCGACATCACCACCTCCATGACGATCAACAGCCCGGCGGCCATCATCTGGGCCATGTACATCGCGGCGGCCGAGAAGCGGGGGATCGGGCGGGCGAAGCTGGGCGGCACGCTGCAGAACGACATCCTCAAGGAATACATCGCCCAGAAGGAATTTATCTTTCCGCCCCGGCCGTCGATGCGCCTGGTGACCGACACGGTCGAGTTTGCTGCGCAGCAGATGCCGCTGTGGAACCCGATTTCGGTGTCGGGCTACCACATCCGCGAGGCCGGCTCGACGGCGGTGCAGGAACTGGCATTTACGCTGGCCGACGGCTTGGAGTACGTGCGCTGGGCCGTCGCGCGCGGGCTGGCGATCGACGACTTTGCCCCGCGCATCTCGTTCTTCTTTAACGCCCACAACGACTTCTTTGAAGAGATCGCCAAGTACCGGGCCGCGCGGCGCATCTGGGCGCGCGAGATGAAAGAGACCTTTGGCGCCAAGAACCCGCGCTCGTGGATCCTGCGCTTTCACGCCCAGACGGCCGGCGTGAGCCTGACCGCACAGCAGCCGCTCAACAATGTCGCCCGTGTCGCCGTGCAGGCATTGGCGGCCGTTATGGGCGGCGCGCAGAGCCTGCACACCAACTCGATGGACGAGGCGCTGGCGCTGCCTTCCGAGGAAGCCGTGACCGTGGCGCTGCGCACGCAGCAGATCATCGCCCACGAGAGCGGCGTCACCAACACGGTCGACCCGCTTGGGCGGCTCCTACTTTGTCGAGGCGCTGACCAACGAGGTCGAGCGGCAGGCGCGTGCGTACTTCCGCCAGATCGACGAACATGGCGGCGTGCTGCATGCGCTGGAGGAAGGCTTCTTCCAGCGTGAGATCACGGAGGCGGCCGTGCGCTTCCAGCGCGAGGTGGAGGCGCGGCGGCGCATCATCGTGGGCGTCAACGACTACGTCAGCGGCGAGCGGCAGAAGGTGCCGATCCTGCAGATGGATGTCGAAGGCTGCACACGCCAGATTCGCCGGCTAAACGAAGTGCGCCGCACGCGGGACAACCGGGCGGTGAGCGGGCGGCTGCAAGAGCTGGCACAGGCAGCGCGGCAGGAAGGCAAGAACCTGATGCCGCCGCTCCTGGAAGCCGTCAAGAGTACGCCACCCTGCAGGAGATGATGGACGTCCTGCGCGACGCCTGGGGCGTCTACGAGGAACCGGTGATTTTATAGGAACGTCGTCTACTATTTCGACAGCAGCCCGTTGAGCAGGCTGTTGCGGCCAAGGAGACCCTGCAGGCAGCCGTCGTCGTCCACGACCGGCAGGCGCTTGATCTGGTAGCGCAGCATCAGGCTGAGCACCTCGCTCAGCGGCGTGTCGAGCTTGATCGTGATCACGGGCAGCGTCATCAGCTGCCCTGCCGTCTCGCCGCCATAGGGCAGCGTCACCATCTGCTCCTTGTGCCGCGTCACCAGGTTGCGCAGGCGGCGCAGCAGGCCCGGGTCCTGGGCATAGCGGCTGCGGCGCAGCAGGTCGCCGTCCGTAATAATGCCCATTACATGGCGCTCGGTCGTCGACGACAATCACGCGGCGCTGATAGCTGCTCTCCAGCGCGCGCACGATCTCTTCGAGCCGGGCATCGGCGTGCACCGTGGGCACATCTTTGTTCATCAGGTCGGCAATCGAAGCACCCAGGCGCGGGGCCACGGCTTCCGCCTCATCGCTCTGCTGGTGATACTCCACCGCGCGCAGCACGTCGACACGGCTGATGAGGCCCACCAGCCGTCCGTCGCCATCGGTCACGGGCAGCCGCTTCAAGCCATGCTGCGCCATCAAGACGGCAGCCTGGCGCACCTTGTCGTCAGGGTGTACGGTGATGACCGGCGTGGTCATGATGGCCTCGGCGGTATGGGGGCCGCCTTGGAGGGCCGCCAGCTGCGCCTGCATCTGTTCGGGTGTCAGCTTATCCTGCAGGCCAAGCCGCGTGAGCAGACCGGCACGCCGCATCAAGTCGCCGTCGGTAATGATGCCCACCAGCTTGCGCTGTTCGTTCACTACCGGCAGGCTGCGATACCCTCGCTGCATGAGCAAGGCAACGAGATCGGCCACGGGCGTATTCGGCCGCACGGTGGTGACGCCGCTGCGCATGATGGCGCGTACCGGCTGCTCGAGCGGCTGGATCTCGCGGCCGGGAGCGTACTGCACGACCTCGATCTCCTCGCGTGTGATCATGCCATCGTCCACCATGATGCGCACGACCGGCAAAATGCGTTCGATCTCCTCGTAGTTATCGACCCACTCCACGCTGATCGGCAGGGAAGCCGAGAGGTCGGCAAGAAGCCGCTGTCCGCATGCGGCTGTGGGCGCCAAACCCTGCCAGGCCGCGCTTTGCAGTAGCGCCCGATGCTCCTTCCCGGCGCAGCATCTCGAGCAAGGCGAGATAGAGCGGCTTGCCGCGGTAATGGTCATCCTCGCTGATGTAAATCGTGATGCGATACGCCTTCCCCTGCATGCCGTGTCTCTCCCATATAGAAGTCAGCCGCACAAGTGGGTCAGGGCGCGGGCACCTGGCTGGCGGCAGTTGATACCGCAGATCAGTGTAACATGAGGGGCATGGCACGAAAAGTCAGATGATGATATTAGGTGAGCATTCTGGTCTCGGCTAGAATAATTCGGTTATGACCCGAATCGCCAGCCTTGCGACCATCTGTTTGTTGGCCGGCACAGCCCTCTTCTGGGGGCTGACACCCTGGCCCGCTACACCGGATGGCTGGCTGCACCTGCAGCGGGTACGCGCCCTGGCGGAAGCGCTGCAGGCCGGAGTCATCTATCCTCGCTGGTTTCCCGACTTCTCATTTGGCTACGGCTACCCGGTGCTCAACTACTACGCGCCGGCGTTTTACTATCCTCCGGCGCTGCTCGTGGCGCTCGGGCTAGACGTGACGATGGCGGCGCGCATCACGCTGTCAGTCGTGTACGCTGTATCAGCCGTGGGAATGTACGCACTGCTCCGTCTCTGGGTGCGTGCCGTTCCGGCCCTGCTCGGTGTGGTGCTTTTCCTGGTGTTCCCCTATCGGCTTTACGATCTGTTTGTGCGCGGCGCGTTGCCTGAATTTGTCGCATTCCTGTGGCTGCCGCTGATCGCCTGGCTCTCCGTCCGAGCTGCGCCGCCGCGGCCGGGACAGATGGTAAACAAGGGCCTCTTTGCCGCAGCCGCACTCTGCTGGGCAGGGCTGATCCTAACCCATAACTTGACCGCCATGATGGCAGCGATCACGGCTGCGGTCGTCGTGCCTGTGGCTGCGATCTTTCCCTTCGCTCCCCAGCCTGACGCCGGTTACGCCAGGCGGCTGCTGCGCTGTGCCTGGGCGGCGCTTGGCCCGTTGGTGTTGGGGGCGCTGATAAGCGCCTGGTATTGGGTGCCGGCCATTCTGGAGGCGAGGTGGGTAGGCATCGGGTCGGGAACGGAAACAGCGGGCTATGCCAACCACTTTGCCAGCTTCGGCGACCTGTTTGCGTGGACGCTCGTATATCCCTATCCGCCGGCAGCCGCGCCGACTGTGCCGCTGCCGGCCTGGCTCCTTCTGATCGTCGCACTCGCGGCGGTCGGTCTCGCCTGGCGCAAACGAAGGACGCTAACAGGGTACTCACCGGCGGCCTGGTAGCAGTCTTGGCGGCAATATGGTTGACGACGGCAAGCAGTGCCGTTGTCTGGCGGCTTCTGGAGCCTGTGCTGGGAAAACTGCAGTTTCCGTGGCGCTGGCAGGCAATCGCCGGGACAGGGTTGGCGGTGCTGCTGGCCGTGGGCTGGCAGGCAGTGGCACAGGCAGTGCCGAAGATGGCAAGCGCGCGCTTGTACCAGTTATCCTCGGCATTGCCGTGGGCGGCTACCTCGTGGCCTATGCGACCCTGGGGTTGAGCACGACACCGGCCAGCGGCAGCGCAGCCGATATCACGACGGCAGGCATGTGGGCGTTTGACAGCCAGAATGGGCAGGTAGGCGCGAGCTGGACGGGCGAGTTCCTACCCAACACGGTGACGGAGCAGCGCTGGGCGATCGGACGCGCGCCGTCGGACGGCAGTTCGGCGGCGGCACTGCCGCGCGTCGAGATGAGTGCCCTGCCGCAGAAGATTGGGTATGACGCGGCGGCTTATGCAGGCCACGTTTGCCCAGCCGGGCAGCTTGATCTTTCACCAGTTCTACTTTCCCGCGTGGCGCGTGCTGGTGGATGGGCGGGAGACGCCGGCCCGCGTCGAGAGTTCGTTGGGGTTGTTAGCTGTGGACGTGGGCGCGGGCGACGCACAGCGTCACACTGACGTGGGGTGCCACAGCTGCGGTATGGGTTGGACGGGTGCTTACTGCCGTTGGATGGGCTGTTATCCTGTGGCTGTTGGTACTGTGGTGGCGAACAAGGTCTGCGTCTGCAGACGCGCACGCGGGCACTTGCGGCCGCAGCGCTTGGGGCTTGGGTGCTGGCCGGCGTGCTGCTGTTGGTTGGCGCAAGTGGGGTGACGGCACAGGCTGCAGCGCCGGTCGCGGTTGAGGCGGACTTCGGACCGGTACGGCTTGGAAGCGGCAGCAGCGGAGCCAGCAGCAGCAGGCAGCGACGCCAAGGTAGATGTTGTACTGGTCAATCCAGGGACCTGTCGAACCACTGGTGGCATTCGTACACGTGGTAGACGGTACAGGCGCAGTCGTAGCGCAGAATGACGGTCCGCTCGGCGGCGAGTATACGCCCGTAGAGCGCTGGCTGCCCGGCCTGGTGATGGCGCGCACGCACACCATCCCGCTGCCGGCAGAATCTGCCGCCGGGGCGCTATGGACTGAAGGCGGGCGTGTATCGGCCGGGACAGGCAGACGCTCCCCTGGTGGCGGCAGGGCAAAGCGAAGCCAGGGTCGATATCGGCACGCTGGAGGTGCGGCCATGACGCGGCGCCGTGAGCGTGCGATCGTCTGGGCACTGGTCGTCGGGCACCTGCTGTTGGCCCTCACCTACAGCGTGATCAACCCGCTGGGCGAAGCGCCGGACGAGGCCGACCACTGGGCCTACGTGGTTCACATCGCCCGCGAAGGCGAGCTGCCTGGGGCCAAGGTCACGCAGGCCAAGCACCCGCCCTTCTACCATGCCACGGCGGCGCTCGCCAGCCTGCCGGCCGATCCGACCAACGACTTCCTGCGCATCAACCCTGACACCGAGCTGGCGCCACATGACGGCTGGTCGCCCAACTTCTTTATTCATACGGCCCGCGAGCAGTGGCCGTGGACGGGCGGCATCCTGGGTTTTCACCTGGCGCGCCTCTGGTCGGTGCTGCTGAGCACCTTCACGGTGGCCGCAGTCTACGGGCTGGCGCGTGCGGCGCTGCCGGGCCGGACCCATGTAGCACTGGGGGCAACCGCACTGGCCGCCTTCTTGCCGGAATTTGCGTTCATCGGCAGTTCGGTCAGCAACGACGGCGCGGCGGCGCTGTTTGGCACGTTGAGCCTGTGGGGCGGTTTTGCCATCTATCGCGGCGGCGGGCACTTCCGCCAGGGCTGGTGGACGCCGCTGGCATTGGGGCTGGGGTTTCTCACCAAGGTGAGCACGGCGGCGCTGTGGCCGATCGTAGGGCTGGCCATCGTGCTGGGCGCAGCAGGGAGTGTACGCCAGGTGTTCGCCACTTGGCGGCGCTGGATGGCCACAGGGCTGCTGGTATTTGTGCCCGCCCTGCTGATTGCCGCACCATGGCTCCTGCGCAATCTACAGTTATATGGCGACCTGCTGGGCACCGAGATGGTGCGCAAGACCGTGGATCTGCGCACCACGCCCTGGAGTTGGGATGACACGGTTTGGCTGCTGCGCGGCTGGTTCCTCTCGTTTTGGGGCAAGTTTGGCGGCGCAGGGCACATTCCGATGCCGGCGTGGCTCTACTGGGTGTTGGGCGCCGTGTGCCTGGCCGCCGCCGTGGGCCTGGTGCGGCTGTACCTGCGCCGCGACTGGCGCAGCGAGCGCTGGCCGTTGGCGCTGCTGCTGCTCGCCGCTGGTGGCCGTGGCATTGGGGATCTGGCAGTATTCGCTAACCGCGCTTGGCACGGACCAGGGCCGGCTGCTGTTCCCGGCGCTGGGGGCGCTTGTCATCCTCCTGGTGGCGGGACTCCTGGCCTGGCTGCCCGACCGCCATCTGGGGTTAGGAACAGCGGTATTAGGGACAGCGAGCCTGGCACTTGGCATCTACGCCCTGTTGGGAGTGTTGGCGCCGGCATTTGCCCCGCCGGCGTCAGTGCGCGCCAGTGAGTGGCAACCTGTAGAGATTGCAGCGCCAGTCAGCTTTGGCGAGTTGGCACTGATCGGCTATACGTTGGATCCGGACCCGGTGCTGTACTGGCAGGCTGCCACGGCGCCGGCGCAGGATTGGCGGACAGTGCTGCGCGTGACAAGCGAAGACGGCAGCCTGGTGTGGGAATGGCGGCGGTCGCCGGGCGCGGGACGATGGAGCACCGACCGCTGGCCCGAGAATACCGTCGTCCGCGATGCCTACGCTGTCCAGTGGCCCGAATGGGCCGGGCCAGGCCGCTATCGTGTCGAGGTGGGCCTGGAGCCGTATGATGGGGAATTGGCAGTACCACAGCAGGATGGAGAGCCGGCGGCCGGCAGCGACCATCCCTATTTTCTGCTTGGCTGGCTGGAGCGCCAGGCCAAGCCATAGACTGAAAGTCGTCTCAGCAAGCGATGAGTGAGAGCGAAGTTCTCCCTGCAGTCCGGATTGACAGCACACGCCCGCGCCTGGCATGGCGCTGGGCAGACGCAGCCTGCGTGGGGTTGGTCGTGCTCGTCGCCGGGTGGTTGGCTGCCGAGCTGATGCGGCCGGGGGTGCAGAACTACCGCGATGCGTTGATGAGCGTGTACCGCGTGTTTGAGCTGGACCAGGCCTGGCAGCGCGGCGTGCTCTACCCACGCCTGGCGCCTAATCTCAACTTCGGGCTGGGTGCGCCGCTGTTCCAGTTCTATCCGCCGCTGGCCGCGTACGTTGGCCTGCTCCTGCACAAGCTTGGCCTGGGCTTTGTGGCTGCCACCAAGGGCATGATGGCGCTGGCGCTGCTGGCCGGGCGGACTGGGCGTATATGGCTATGTGCGCTGGCTGACGGCAAAGCGGCTGGGCGCTGTGACGGCCGCCGTGCTCTTTCTGCTGTCGCCCTATGTGCTGCTGACGACGTTCGAGCGCGGCGCCGCCGCCGAAGGCGCGGCACTGGCAATGCTGCCCTGGCTGGTATGGGCGATGCATCGCCTCCTGGACGACCGCCGCTTTGTGGCGACATGCCTTGCGGCCCTGCTGGTGGCGGCCTCCATGCTGGCCCACAATGTCACGGCGTTGTTCGTCCTGCCTGCAGTGCTGGCCTATACGGGCATCCTGGCAGCTGCCCGCAAGGACTACGCAGCGCTGGGACGCATGGGACTGGCATTTGCACTGGGGCTTGGGCTCAGCGCCTTCTACTGGCTCCCGGCCCTGGCCGAGCTGCGCTACACACGTGCCGAGACCATGATGCTGCAAGGCGTAAACGACGTAACTCAAACGGCCTGGTAGCGGCAGCCAGACTCGTGCAGGACAGCTGGGCCACCATCTACAGCGGCGACGACCGCTTTCGCTATGGCCTCCTGATGTTTGTCTACGGCATCATCGGCGTGGTCAGTGTGCCCTGGCAGGATCGCCGCCTGCGCCTGCCGGCTGCCCTGCTGGCGGGAGCGTGGGTGGTGATCCTGCTCCTGCAGCTGCGCCAGGCCGAGATCTTCTGGCAGCAGATGCCGCTCGTGCGCTTCATCCAGTTCCCCTGGCGGCTGTACGGCCTGGCGACGTTCTGCACCGTCGTGCTGCTGGGCATGCTGTTGAACAGCCCGCGGCTGGCGCCGGCGCCACGCTGGTTGGCGACGGGTGTGGCGGTCGTGCTGGTCGCCGGTGCCATCCTGGCCCAGACGCCCAATGCCCGGGTGGACACGCTGACGCTGTGGACGGACCTGCGCGAGCAGAAGGTGGCGCTGCCCAACCTGTACGAACTGGGCCGGCTGGAATTTCCGCTGTTTACGGACTATACGCCGGTGTCGATGACAACCTATGGCGGCGCAATTACCCAGTCGCGACCGGCCGGACGCAATCGCGCGGGATGAGAACGCGCCGGCGCCGGCCGTCAGGATCGAACGCATTGTCCGCAACGGCTTTGAGCTGGCGGTAAGCTCGCCGGCGCCGTTTGCGCTCAAGGCGCCGCGTGCCTACTTTCCCGGCTGGCAGGTGTATGTTGACGGCGCGCCGGTGCCGACGGCCGGAAGCGGACCGCTTGGGCTGGTCACTGCCGAGGTGCCCGCCGGCGAACACAAGGTGCGCATCGAGTTCGACCAGACACCGCTGCGGCAGGCAGCCGATCTCATCTCGTGGCTCACGCTGGCAGGGATGTGCGTGGGCATTATCTTGCTCTCGCCGCTGCGGCACAAAGCCTGGTGGCTGGGCGGTTTGGGCGTTGTGGGAGTGGGGGTCGCACTGCTGGTCAGCCAGGTACAGAACGTGACGGCCGTGCAGCCCGTCGCCTATGGCGCAAATCTCGATGACGAAGTGCAGTCTGATTGCATATCAAATTGATGACCCTGTCGTGCAGCCGGGCGAAAAGCTCGACGTCAAGCTGTACTGGTACGTGCAAAAGGCGCCGGTCGACGACCGCAAAGTGTTTATCCATGTCAATCTGCCGGACGATTCGGGGCGGGTGGCGCAGAGCGACCAGACGCCGCTGCTGGGCTACTACCCTACCACCCAGTGGGAGGCGGGGCAGATCTTTGCCGACGAATACCGCGTGGAGATCCCACCCGAGACGCCGCCGGGCCGCTACGTCGTGACCGCAGGGATGTATCACCCGGATCCGCCGCAGAATTTGCCAGTGCTGGCGGGACCAAACACATGGCCGGGCGACCGCATGGTGCTGGGCGAGGTTGAGGTCGGCAATGGCCGCTGAATTGGGCGCCGGGCAGGAACCCCGGCGCTGGGCCGGGCTGCAGAGTGCGGTCTGGTGGGAACTGCTGGCGGTGCTGGTCATCTTCCTCGTGGCGCTGGCGCTGCGCACCTATCGGCTGCACGAATGGCCGCCGGGGCTTTTCAACGACGAAGCCGCCAACGGGCTGGACGCGCTGGCGGTGCTGCGGGGCGAACGGCCGATCTTCTTCCCGCGCAACACGGGGCGCGAGCCGCTGTTTCTCTATCTGCAGGCGGGCATGATGGCGCTGTTGGGGCCAACACCCTACGCGCTGCGGTTGACGGCGGCGGTTGTGGGGGCATTGGCCGTGCCGGCTGCCTACTGGATGGTGCGCGAGCTGTTTTGGGGCTCGCCGGAGAGGGGCCGGCGGGTTGCACTCTGGTCGGCCCTATTTATGGCTTTTGGCTACTGGCACATCAGCCTCAACCGCATCGGCTTCCGCGCCAACATGCTGCCGCTGCTGGCGGCCATCACCTTTGCACTGTTCTGGCGTGCCTGGCGCACGCTGCTTGCCGGCAGGCGCTTTCCATGGCTTATGGCGATTCTTACCGGCATTGCCCTTGGCGTGACGCTGTACACATATACAGCCAGCCGCTTTATGCCGGTCTTGCTGACGCTTGATGGTGCTGGCAACTGTGCTGCGCCCAAGCCTGGACCGCAAGCTGCGCCTGCGGGCGCTAGGCGCGCTGGCTGTCATCGGCGTGACCAGCGCCGTTGTCTTTGCGCCCCTGGGCTGGTATTTCATCCAGCATCCCGAGCAGTTTTCAGGCAGGGCGGCAGTCAGTGTCCTTTCTGAGCGAGGGTTTCTCGCAAGGAAACCCGGCGCTAACCTTGGCGGACGACCGTGGGCAAACTGGGCCTGATGTTCCTGACGCTCGGGCGACCCGAACCTGCGGCACAACCCGGGCCAGCGGCCTGCGTTCGACCTGCTGCTGGGGCTCTGGTTCTACGCCGGCCTTGTTTTATGTCTAGTCAATTGGCGCCGGCTGCCCTACTTGTTCTTGGCGGCGTGGACGCTGCTGCTGGCGCTGCCTGCCGTCCTGACGCCCGAAGCAGCGCCGCATTCGCTGCGGGCCACGGGCATGATTCCGGCGGTCTACGTGCTGCCGGTGCTGGCGATGCTGGCGGCGGCAGCGTGGCTGGTCCCCCATACGCGCAGCAGCTGGCGCAAATGGCTGCAGTGGCTGCCGCTGCCCTTCCTGCTCTTCAGCGCTGCCACCAGCATCCAGGGCTATTTTGGCGCATGGGGCGATATCGGCGGCTTCACCGGCGTGTTCATGACCAACTACGCCAGACTGGCCGACGCGATGGCCAAGGCAGACGACAAAGGGCGTCTGGATCATGCCATTGTCGCCCAACTATTTTCTGATTGAGCCCCAATTTTACGCCATGGACTTTGCCGCTGCAGGCAAGATGGACTTCGCCGGCATCTCCGTGGATCCTGCCGTGGCCGGGCAGCAGCTGGCAGCGGTACTGAAGGGCAAACAGGCAGCGCAGCTGGTGCGGGCGCGCAACAGCGACCGCTTTCCCGAGGCGGGCTATATCCTCGATGACCCCAAGCACCTGATTAAGTTCCTGCTCGACAAGTACGGGGTGCAGGAAGCGGAACGGGACGACAAAGTCGTGGGCATGCCGTACCTGGTCTACCGGCTGCCGGAGCAGGCGGACTATACTGTCTTTGGCCAAGAAGAGCCACAGAGCGTGAACTTCGACGATAAGGTCACGCTGACGGATGTGAGCTATGGACGCACCGCACAAGCGGCCTCCGGTGTGGATGTCGATTCACATACGGTTCCCGCCGGCCAGCCGTTGTGGGTGACACTGCGCTGGCGTGCCGATGCCCCGATCGACGTCGATCTCAAGACGAGCCTGTGCGCTGCGCGATGCAGCCGGCCACATCGCAGGCCAGGTGGACGACCTGCTGGTGGGAGACAGGTATCCGGTACAAAGAACATGGCAGCGGGGCGAGGAAACAGCGTCGTATCACATCGTGCCGCAGCTGCCGGGGGTGGCGCCGGGGCAGCTACGATCTTGTGCTGCGCGTGTATGAAGACCAAAGCCAGCGACCGTATCCGGCGTTGGACGCTGAAGGCACGCCGACGGGCCTCGACACGGTCATCGGCAGCATTGAGGTTGTGCCCGCGAGCGGCCCACAGCCGGTAGAGCCGCAGCAGCCGCTGGCAGATGCACTGCAGCTGGTGCCGCAGCTGGCGCTGTTGGGGTACGATTTGCCCGCTGCCAGCACGGCGCCGGGCGGAACCCTGCCGCTGACCCTCTATTGGCGGGCGGCGGGTGCACCGAAAGCCGACTACAGCGCCAACCTGCAGCTGCGGTCAGAGGACGGCACAATCGTGGCCGAACAGTCGCTGCCACTGGCCGGAGGAACCTATCCAACCAGCCGGTGGGCGGCGGGCACGACGGTGCGCGACTGGCAGGACCTGGCGCTGGGGGCGGATGTGCCCAACGGCAGCTATCATCTCTGGCTGGCGCTGACCGATGGCAAGGAGCGGTCGCAGGAACTGGATCTGGGCAAGGTTACCGTCGAAGGCAGGCCACACGGTTTCGCGCTGCCGCCGCTCGCAGCAACTGTACAGGCATCGTTTGGGCACAATGTGCGGCTCGCAGGGCTGCAGAGTGCACCGGCGGCGACCGTGCGGCCCGGCGAAACGCTTGGAGTGCCGCTGGTCTGGCAGGTGGTAGAGCCGTCGGCGCGCCCCCTGGTCCGCTTTGTGCACCTGCTGGGTGCGGACGGCAAGCCAGTGGCGCAGCACGACAGTGTGCCGTGTGAGGGCGAATGCCCAGCCTCGTCGTGGATCGCGGGTGAAGTGTTGACCGATACCGTACAGCTGACCGTACCGAGGGGAGCGCTGTCGGGAACATACACACTGGCAGTGGGCTGGTACGACGGCGAAACGCTGCAGCGGCTGGAAGCAGATGATGCCAGGGGCACGGTGCTGCCTGATGGGCTGGCACCATTGGCGAACGTAGAGGTGACGCAGTAGCGAGATTTCCCGACCCGATCGGGACCCCAGTCCCATGACACGGGAACGGCTGGCGTGCAATCATACAGGCAGTTTGGACCACTGCCAAAGGAAGATTGCACAGTCAAGAAGGAGCAAGATCATGCCGTTCCGCAGTTCTCCTTTCCACTCGAAGTTCTTAGCATATTGCCTGGCATCAGGTGCGCTTGCGCTGAGCTGGCGCTGGACGGCCAGGGCATGCCACAGACAATCGGCATCACGGTCGAGTGAGTAGGCTATCCCCATATCCCGGGGACGTTCGGACGTCCCCGGGACATCAGGCAGCCCGGGTACATGGGCAGGAGAGGAAATATGGTAAATCTCGACAGGCTTACGCTGGGGGCCGCCGCCGGCGCAGTGACGAATATGGTGGTTGGTGGGATCGGCGCGCGGCTCGCGATGCGGGTAGTCGTACTGCTGATTGGAGGTCAACCGGCAGTTACATTTGAAGGTACGGCGGGCATCCTTTTACTGGCGGCGATCCTGGGCACAGTACTCGGCGCGGCCGTCGCACTTGTCCACGGTTGGGCGGGAAGCAGGTGGCGCCGGGCTGACTGGCTGCTGGGCGGGCTGCTGACACTGCTGGTGGCGGGGATGTTCTTGACCATTCGCGACGGCGAGGCGGCGCTGCTGCCGGCCTGGCAGGGGCTGCTGCTCTTTGCGCCGCTGGCGCTGTTGAGCACGCTGGCGACAGGCTATGTCTTTGAATGGCTGTGGCGCAGCCGCGCCACCAAGATTGAGCGGCAGGCACCGGCACGTGTGGTTGGCGGTCTATGGGGTTGCGTTTGTGTTGGCATTCGTGGGCATGATGTCGTTGGCAGGCGGTCCGCTGCGCCTGCCGCGAATTGCCTGGCATATGGCGGTCATGGCCAGCGCCGGAGCTGACATGGCCGGCGCCTACGCTCCCGATGCAGATGCTTGGCTTTGTGTTTGCGCTTGTTTACCTGCTGCTGACCTGGCTGCTCTTCTGGCTGGCGGAAGGTCCAGAACTGCGCGCTGCGGCCATTGGTTTGCTGCTCCTGGCGGCGGGCGTCTTCCATGTGATCGGCCCAATCGAGAGTGTTCTTGGGCCGTGGGCTGCCAGCAGACGCACTAGAAGTGCTTTTGGCAGCAGTAGGAGTGGCGCTGCTGGCAGTGGTATACTGGCGCCTGTTCACTGGCTCCCGGGCCGGCGTGCGCCGTGCACCGCTGGCAATCAGCCTGCTGGTCGTGGCGGGAGCGTACGTTGCGCTGGCGGTGCTGATCTCTGTGCAGCCCGAATGGAGAGTCTTGCGCCAACCACTGTTGGTGACCCTGTTTTCGGTAACGCTTTACCTGCTGCCCTCGCTGGCACTGCCGCTGGGCTTGCTGTGGAGCAGGCAGCGCACTTCTGATCACACGGGAAGTGCAGCTGGCTATCAAGCTGGTGTGCCCGCTGATGCCGGATGACAAGACCATGATTGCGAGCACACCACTGCCCCAACGCCTGTCGCCAACCGCTATGCATGGCTGGCGGCTGCACCTGGCGCAGTGGCGCCTGGCTGCTCGTCGTCGGCTGTCTGTTACTCTTGTACGCAGTGCAGTTGGACGAACACCTGCGCAGCTTCCGCATGAATTTCTTCTACGATCTGGCCTGGCAGGACGCCTATCCGGCGGCGGCAGGACTGCTTTCACGGCCGCAGTTTGCCTTCTATGTCCTGGTGCTGCAGCTGGCGGCGACACTGCCTGTGTTGTGACCGGCGTGACCCTGGCCTGGCGGCGGCCCGACGATTGGATGGTGCTGCTGTCGGCGCTGATCCTGATCTGGGCACCGTTGGGATTCGGCTTGCTCGGCTACACGGACACATACACGGCAGTATCCTGGCGCTATTGGCGGCTGCTCGGCTCGATGCGGCAGTTCGCCAGCACCATGGGTATGGCAGCCCTGGTGCTGCTGTTCCTGGTGTTTCCGGACGGCCGTTTCGCGCCACGCTGGATGAAGTGGGCACTGGTGCCGGTGGCGGCGATGATCGTGATTGGAGTGATCGGGCTGGAGGCGGTGGCGTGGGCCGGCGTTACCTGGGAAATGCTGTTCGGGAGCCTGGTCGCTGCTGCTGGCTAGCGGCTGTCGCAGCCCAGATCTATCGCTATCGCACCGTGGCAACGCCGGGGCAGCGGCAGCAGACTCGCGCCGTAGTGCTCGTGCTTGCGCTGTTTCCCATCTGGCTGCTTGCCGGCCTGCTGGTCGAGTGGTTCGCGAGGCCGCCGTGGAACGCACTCATTGCTTTTGTCCAGCTGCATCTGAGCATCATCGTGCCAATCCTGATCCCGCTAACCCTCGGTATCGCGGCGCTGCGGTATCAACTGTGGGACGTGGCGCCCATCGTCCGGCGCACGTTTGTGTATACAGTGCTGACGCTGGCGGTGGCGGGCATCTACATCCTAGCCGTCGGCGCAGCGGCAAGCGGCCTGCACAACGCTGACAACCTACTGCTCACCGTACTCGTGACAGGCGCCGTGGCGATGCTGGCCCAGCCGATACGCCAGTGGCTGCAGCGCCTCGTCAACCGCTTTCTGTATGGCGAGCGTGATGCCCCGGCAGCGGTGCTCACCAGGCTGGGTGAACGGCTGGAGGCGACGGCCGCCGCCGACCAGGTGCTGCCGGCGATTGCAGACACAGTGGGGCAGGCGCTCAAGCTGCCCTATGTGGCGGTCGCTGCTGCAGGAAGGCGACACCTGTGGAAACCCGCCGCCGCCTATCAAGCCGCAGGCAGATCTAGCGATGGTGGGCAAGAAAGGCTGGCCGAACCTGGCGAAGACGCCGATCTTCTACCAGCGTGAGCAGATCGGCGAGCTGTGGGCGGCGCCACGCTCAGAGCGAGAGCAGCTAACGCGCGCCGATCTAACCTTGATCGAGCAGGTAGCGCAGCACGCCGGCCCTGCGATCCACGCCGCGCAGCTGGCTGCCGACCTGCAGCGGTCGCGCGAGCAGATTGTGCTGGCAGCCGAGGAGGAGCGCCGACGTTTGCAGCGTGACCTGCACGACGGCCTAGGGCCGCAGCTGGCGAGCCTGGTGCTGCGTATCGACGCGGCCCGCAACTGGCTGCACCGCGATCCGGCGCAGGCGGATGCGCTGCTGGAGGAGCTAAGACAGCAGATGCAGGGCGCCATCGGCGACGTGCGGCGTATCGTCTATGATCTACGGCCGCCGGTGCTCGACCAATTGGGATTGGTGCAGGCTATCAGGCAGTATGCGGATCGGATGGGCGGCGATCGGCTGCAGGTTCGAGTTGAGGCGCCCGAGGCTGCACCAGCGTTAGATGCGGCAGTAGAGGTGGCAGCCTATCGCATCGTCTTGGAGGCGCTCGCAAACGTCGTCCACCACGCCGGCGCCAGCCACTGCGTGATCAAGCTGGCTTTTGGCGAGGAACTGCGTCATAGCGATCACAGATGACGGTTGCGGCCTGCCACCCGAGCTACGGCAGGGTGTAGGATTGCGATCGATGCGCGAGCGCACGGCGGAGCTAGGCGGCACGCTTATCATAGGAGAAGCCCCGGGCGGCGGCACCTGCGTATGCGCGCGCCTGCCGCTGGCAGGAAAACCGGCCTGAGAGGTCAGGATGGAAGCCAGGACAGATAAAACATGGGTACTGATAGCCGACGATCATCCGCTATTCCGTGATGGCATGCGGGCGCTGCTGGGTTCACTGGCCAGCTATGAAGTAGCAGGCGAAGCGGCGAACGGCGCAGACGCAGTCATCCTGGCGCGCGAACGCCAGCCCGACATCGTGCTGATGGACCTGCAGATGCCCCAGGTAAACGGCATAGAGGCGACGCGGCAGATCGTGCAGACCAGCCCCCATATCGGCGTCGTCGTCGTGACCATGTTTGAGGACGACGACTCTGTCTTTGCTGCCCTGCGGGCGGGCGCCCGCGGTTACGTGCTAAAGGGAGCAGACCAGGCGGAAATCGTGCGTGTCTTGGAGGCCGTGGCACGTGGCGAAGCGCTGTTTGGCCCCGCGATTGCAGCACGCCTGATGAATTACTTCGCTGCTCCGCGGCCGCAGGCACAAGCAGGCCTGTTTCCGGAACTGACCGAGCGCGAGCGGGAGGTGCTGCAGTTGATTGCGCGGGGGCGCAGCAACGCCGACATTGCCGCGGAGCTAGTGATCAGCCTCAAGACAGTGCGCAACCACGTGTCAAATATCTTCAGCAAGCTGCAGGTGGCAGATCGGGCGGAGGCAATTGTACGCGCCCGCGAGGCCGGAATGCGCTGAGTGCGCGCCTTTTGGACCGCCAGACGTAGAGATAAGTGACAGATGATAGACTGCGGTTAAAGGAGGCTTTATGCAGAGCACACATGTAGTCCCAAGTGAGTCTCACGTCTCGCAGGGCGAACTGATCAAGATGGTGGCAGTCCGGCTTGCCGTTGCAATTCCGCTGCTGTTTGCCCTCATCTTTATCCCTGCCGGTACGCTGGCCTATTGGGAGGGCTGGCTGTACCTGGCCGTCCTGCTGATTCCAATGTTCTTCGTCATGGCGTATATGCTGAAAAATGCGCCCGACCTGCTGGCACGGCGGATGAAGATGCGTGAGCGGGAAAGCGAACAGAAAGGCATCGTCCTGCTCTCGACCGTGCTGTTCCTGGTAGCCTTCATCATTCCGGGTCTGGATTTCCGCTTCGGCTGGTCTGCCGTTCCCGTGCCGGTTGTCCTCCTCGCCGATCTTGTTGTGCTGTTTGCATACGGGTTTGTGATCCTGGTCTTTCGGGAAAATCACTACGCCGCGCGCGTCGTAGAAGTGGAACAGGGGCAGAAGGTCATCGACACCGGACCGTATGCTGTCGTCCGCCACCCGATGTACTTAGGGGTGCTCGCTCATGTACATCTTCTCGCCGTTGGCGTTGGGCTCATACTGGGCTGTGCTGCCCATGCTGCTGATGATCCCAATCCTCGTGGCGCGGCTGCGCAACGAGGAAGCTGTGTTGGTGCGGGATCTACCCGGCTATGCGGACTACATGCAGCGCACCAGGTACAGGTTAGTGCCCCGAATCTGGTAAGCAGAGCCGTTCCAGCTGCCGTGTTAGCGCCAAGGATCAAAGAAAGCGATCGAACTGCTGGCGGTGTTCCACAGGCGTTCAACGTCGGGCAACGCCTGGGGGAACAGTTCCGAGTCCCAGGGCTGGGCGACAAAGGTATAGACTCTGCCATCTACGACGACGATGGTGTTGCGCTGCCGCCAAGGGCCGGCGACAAAGTCATAAGCCACGGCCGGATGGCCGCCAAGGGTCACAGCGACAGCCGAATTGGGATCGCTGTTTTCGACCGGCGGCTTCAGCGCCTGCTCGGGCGTCATCTGGCCCAACGGGTATGATCCCACGGACAGTGCTGCGCGCACGTGGACAAAGTCGCTATATGGCCCGAGTTCCGGCCCGCCGGCAATGGTGGTGGGGACATCGGGATCGAGCGCAAAGTCGGCAGGATAAAGCAGGCAGTAGCCGCCCACCTCGTCGATGAGAAGCTTGGTATCGGCAGTAGCGGCCGGACAGACGTCGGTTGAACGGACCACCGTACGGTCGTTCTGGGGCGGGAAGAACGCGATTGACCCTGTGATGGTATCCCAGGCCTCCGTGGCGGCTTCGGCCAACTGCGGGACATCTTGCGGCAGTGGCAGCATCGTGACCTGGTACTTGATACCGCCAACAACGACAAAGGCGCCGCGTTGGCCCGTCATCATGCCGGGCAGGTTGTCCACAACCACTGCAGGCTGCCCACCGATGGTGGCAGGCGCCTGCGTCAGCTCGAACGCGGAGGCCTGCGCCAGTCCGGGAGCAAGCATGTTGTGCTGCAGCCAGGCAGCGGCGTAGCCGGCGCTGTCCAGCCCATCGGCCGGGCCGTTATTGGCCACGGTTACGTTGAGCGCTACTGTCTCCATGGCTCCTGGATCGGCCAGCGGGCCGAGCAGCAGCACGGCCTCAGCCGGGCGCAGCGGATCCGGCTGGAGCTTGAGGTCTGCGGGGTAGAGGAAGCAGAAGCCATTTTCAGGGCTGACGTAAAGAGTTGTGCCCTCCGCTGCCTGAGGACACAGCGCAGCAGGATCGCCTGCCGGCGCAGTGGGCTGCACCGCCTCAGCCGTGGCAGCAGCGGTCGCGGTGGCATCAGGTGCAGCAGCATGAGGCGTATTGGCGGCCGCGCTGGGCATCGCAGTGGGCTCGACGGCAGAAGGTGACCCGCAGCCGGCCAGCAGCGCCAGCAGGGTGAGCAGCAGCAGATGAGAGATGTTCCGCATCGGGAAGGATTCCTTTTCCATAGTGCGCAAAAGTTGTTTGCAGGGGACCTACGGTCACGCTCTGCAACCGTCGCTTTGGCGGAGACGATACGGAGAAGTTGATTGTTCCCAGATGGTGCGGATAGTACACTGCCACGCCGGCAGGACAACCTACGCGAGCATGGCAGCCATTTTCTGGTGGATCAGGTTGACGGCCTTGAGCGGGCGCAGCATAACTTTGAATTCGACGATCTGCCCGGCGTCGTTCCACTTGATCATATCCACCCCGTTGACGCTGATGCCGTCGATCTCGACCATGAACTCCAGCACGGCGTCGTGCTCGCCCACCACCTCGCGCACGTAGCGGAAGGTGTCGTTGCCGAAAACGTGCAGGGCGGCGGCCAGGTACTGCGTCGTGATCGGCTTGCCCACCTGCGGGGTGTGGACGATGGGCGAGTAAAAGACCACATCGTCGGCAAGCAGCGTGGCGAGGCCGCGCGGGCTGCGGTCGGCGACGATTTGATGCCAGGCGGTAAGGGCGGTGGTGGGCATTGGGTTCTCCAGTGCGAAAGGCGTGATGAAGACAGTCTACATCATTTCAGTCTGTCCCAGGTACTGATGGACTGACTGAATTGCGATCCCGCCCTCGCCGACGGCGGCGGCCACGCGCTTGACCGAGCCGTGACGGACGTCGCCGGCGGCAAAGACGCCGGGCAGGCTGGTTTCGAGCAGCAGAGGCGGCCGCGACGGCGTCGCCGTCATGCTCGTGCTGTCACCATCTCCGTTCGCAGCTAGGTCTGCGCCGGTGAGGATAAAGCCGCGTGGATCGCAGCGAATGCTCTCCGGCAGCCAGGCCGTGCGCGGTTGGGCACCGATGAGGACGAACAGCGCGCTCGCCGCCACGGTTTCCATTGTTTCCTGCCGCCACTTCGCGGAGCACGAGACTTTCCAGCGTTGGCGGCCATGAGCCGTCCACAATCTGGGTGCGCAGGCGCACGTCGATGTTCTCGGCCGACGCAATGGCCTGCACAAGATAATCCGACATGCTGGCGGCCAACGAGCTGCCGCGCACCAGCATTGTCACGTGTTCGGCATATTTGGCCAGGTGGACGGCAGCCTGGCCGGCCGAATTGCCACCGCCGGCCACAAATACATGCTGGCCGGCCATGGCCTGGGCTTCGGTGATGCCGCCACCATAGAAGACGCCTGCCCCTACCAGCGCCTCGAGGTTTGGGATGCCAAGCCGCTGGTAGTTGGCGCCCATAGCCAACACGACTGTGCGGCTGGCAATCTGCGTGCCATCGGCACACTCCAGGATGTCTCACATTGCCTTCAGTGCGCAGGCCGGTGATGGCGCGCAGCACTGAAGTCTCGGCGCCGAACGACCAGGCCTGGTCAAGCGCACGATTGGTGAGTTCGGCACCGCTGATGCCGAGCGGGAACCCCAAAAAGTTGCGGATCAGTGAGCTGGTACCCGCCTGGCCGCCGATCGTCTCACGATCGATCACGATTGTGCGCAACCCTTCCGATGCCCCATAGACGGCGGCCGACAATCCCGCCGGCCCGGCGCCGACGATGGCCAGGTCAAACACGCCGGCTTCCGAGCTGTGGCGCGCACCGAGCGCTACTGCAGCCTCTTCGTCGGAAGGGTTTGCCATCACCTGGCCGTCAAAGCGCACGACGACGGGCAGCGGCCCCTCCGGCCGTCCGGCACGCTGCAGGACCGCCCGGCCTTCGTCTGAATCTGCCGCCAGGAAGCGGAAAGGGAGCCCGCTGCGCTCGAGGAGATCACGCAGTTCGTATGATCGTGGCGCCCACTGCTCGCCGACCACCGTGACGACGACGTCCTGCGCATGCTGGTGGCGCTGCCACTCATGCAGAATCTCGGTGATGAGCCGGTGGAACTGCTCGTCCGGCAACACGGCTGGACTTCATCGCAAACCGATCGGCACGGCCCAGCGAGATCTCATGGAGGATCGGCTTTGTGGCAGAGCGGTTCCCCCATGGGATCAGCAGCACGCGTTTGGCATGCGGGTAGAGGTCGTGGGCGCGTGCCAGGTAATCGATGCCCGCCATTTCGGTCATTGTAAAGCCGGCGAGCAGAGCGATGACCTGGGCATCCGCGGCATGCAGCTCTTGCAGGCGCGCCAACGCCGCCAACGGGGATGTTTCGGCGATGATCTCGTAATCGGCGGAATAACGCTTGGATAGTTCACTTCGGATCATCTCCAGGTCCTGGAGTTGATCGTCGACGACAGTCAGGATCGGTTTTCGCATGACGCCTCGCTGGCAGGTTGCATAGCATCACGACCTTTGCGTTGAGGTCGTAATGAGGAGAGAATGAACTGGAGGTGCGTCAAAGACCGACAGAATAACATAGAGTCACACAGGAGCCAACAAGAAATCGGGGAGATAATGAACGAAATTACACTGGATGTCAAGCTCGCCAAGACCACCATCGATCGCAACATCTACGGTCACTTCTCCGAGCACCTGGGCCGCTGCATCTACGAGGGCTACTGGGTGGGAGAGGAATCTCCGATCCCGAACGTGCGCGGCATTCGCAGCGATGTCGCTGCCGCCCTGCGCAAGATCAAGGTGCCTGTGATGCGCTGGCCGGGCGGCTGCTTTGCGGACGAATATCACTGGATGGACGGCATCGGCCCCCATGAGCAGCGTCCCGCGATGATCAACACGCATTGGGGCGGCGTGGTCGAGAACAACCACTTTGGCACGCACGAGTTCATGGACCTCTGCGAACAGCTCGGCTGCGAACCGTATATCTGCGGCAACGTGGGCAGCGGCACCGTGCAGGAAATGTCGCAGTGGGTGGAGTACGTGACCTTCGACGGGAAAAGCCCGATGGCAGACCTGCGCCGGGCGAACGGGCGCAGCGAGCCGTGGAAGCTCAAGTACTTCGGCGTCGGCAACGAGAACTGGGGCTGCGGCGGCCGCATGCGGCCCGAGTACTACGCCGATCTCTACCGCCGCTACGCTACCTATGCGCGCAACTACGGCGAAAACCAGCTCTATCGCATCGCCTGCGGCGCACGCAACGACGACTACCATTGGACGGAAGTCTTGATGGAACAAGCCGGTTCCGACCAGCTGTTCGGCGGCCCGTACATGGATGGCCTGGCGCTGCACTACTATACCCAGATCAAGCGGCTGCCCGACGGCACACGCGAAGGCTCGGCGACGACTTTCGGCGAGGATGAATGGATCGAAATCATCGCCAAAGCGCTGTTTATGGACGAGCTGGTGCGCAAGCACGGTACGATCATGGACAAGTACGATCCCGCCAAAAAGGTGGCGATGATCGTGGACGAGTGGGGAACGTGGTACGCCGTCGAGCCCGGCACGCACCCGCGCTTTCTCTACCAGCAGAACTCGATGCGCGACGCGCTCGTGGCCGCCGTATCGCTCGACATCTTCAACAATCATGCCGACCGGGTGCGCATGGCCAATATTGCGCAGACGGTCAACGTGCTGCAGGCGATGGTGCTGACAGAGGGCGAGAAGATGCTGCTCACGCCCAGCTATCACGTGTTCGACCTGTACGCCGCACACCAGGATGCAACGCTGGTTCCCATCGACGTGCAGAGCGAACGCTACGCACGTGCCGGGTACGATATACCGGCAGTCTCGGCGTCAGCATCGGTCGGGGCGGAAGGCAAGCTGCACCTCACGCTGAGCAACGCCAACCCGCACGATGACGTCACGGTGCACGTCTTCGTGCGTGGTCTGCGGGCAGATAGGATAGAGGGTCGTGTCCTCTGTGCGGACACAATGAACGCGCACAATACGTTCGAGCAGCCGGAGATCGTAAAACCGCAAGCGTTTGGCGCGGCCAGGCCCACTGCCGAGGGGCTGGAAATTGTCATGCCCAAGATGTCGGTCGTGGCGCTCGACGTGAGCTAGCCGCACAGCCGTTAGTGGTTAGGCAATTGGTTTGACGAACACGAAGGAGGCAAGCCGTGGCGGCTTGCCTTCATCTTCTGCGTGCCACCATTCCTTGAAGCTAACCAAGGACAACCCGCTCGCTTCAGCAGCCGCCAGGAAGTCAGAGACGTGGTGCACGTAGGCGTCGATGAGAATGGCGCCGTCGGCGCGCTGGAAGGTGGCCTGTGTCCCCTGATATTGCCGGAAGGGATGGAGTTCGCAGACAAAGAACCGGCCGCCAGGTAGAAGGATGCGGGCAGCCTCGCCGAAAATAAAACGCAGGTTCGCGATGTGTTCGAGGACAAGGTTGCAGACGACGAGGTCGGCGCTGCGATCTTCTACCGGCCATGCCTGCGTGAGATCGGCTTCGACGAAGGTGACGTTTGCAGCCTGCACCTTTTGCCGTGCCCTGGCGAGCATGCCGGCGGAGAAGTCCAGGGCGGTGACCCGATCGGCAACCTGGGCGAGAAACGCTGTGTTCTTGCCGGTGCCGCAGCCAGTTTCGACGATGCGACCAAAGTGCCGGCCGGACAGGGTGGTGTGAGTCACCTGTTGGTCCAGGTCGCGTGTGCGGTTGCGGTCCTCGTCATAGGTGAGAGACCAGTTGGTGTAGGCGTCTTGGATGCTCATGGCATGAGTCTACAGGGGAAACAGTGCTGCGTGCAAACCAGGCCAGGAAACGAAGGGGAAGCCGTGCCAGGCACGAGGGCCGTCTGTGAGGCGATTGACACTGCGAAAGCAGCGAATTACAATGCGCTGCATCTTTGTCGACAGATGAATTTGCGATGGCCTTGCCGCCGGCACCTGCAGCTGAGGAGTCACCATGGCCAAGACGGCCTCAGCGGATGCGTCTGCACCCTCCACGGCAGATGCCACCCCGCCGAGTCTTTACAGAGCCAGCTGGATCGATCGCCTGATGGTGGCGGTGCAACGTATGCCCGCGCCGTATTGGCTTACCTACCTGGTCCTCGGGCTGGCCGAAACTCTATTCATCCAGTGCGCTATCTGGCTGGGGGCGCCCGAGACACGCTTTGCGCTGCAGCCGGAGTCAGCGGTCTTCCCACTCTGGACATGGGGCGTCCTGGCCCTGATGACAGCGCTCAACCACGAGGCTATTATCGGGCTGCACCGCTTTCACCCGCTGCTAGACGCTGACGAAGCCAACATTGCGACGTTAGAATTTGAGATCACGACCATGCCGGCGCGCACCGTGCTGCTCACCACGCCGATCTGGGTGGTGCTCTTTGCCATGATTGCGGTCACAAGTCCCATCATCAGCCATCACCGCAGCAGCCCTCTCCTATATTCCGTGATTCTCTTGACGGGGCTAGTAGCATTTCTCATCGGCTCAGGAATCTACATTCATACCGTGCACCAGCTGCGGGTGGTGAACCGGTTGTATGCCGGTATGAAGAAGATCAACATGTTCCACCTTGCACCGGTGTATGCATTTGCGGGCCTGACCGCGCAGACTGCTATCGGTTTTGTGATCCTGATCGCCTTGACCCAACTGCTTTATCCCTACAGTGCGGGCGAATTGAACGTGCTGGTGCTTTATGTCAGCCAGGTGCTGCTGGCGCTGGCGGTTTTTATCCTGCCGCTGCGCCATGCCCACCAGCGCCTTGTGTCCGGCAAACAGCGACTGCAGGCAGATGCCGCGCAGCGGATGGAGAAGGCGCTGCATCACCTGCACGAAGCGGTGGACGAACAGAATATCGGCGCCCTGGATGGGCTCAACAAGATCGTGGCGGCCATCACCAACGAGCGCGACATTCTGGCGAAGATTCCGACCTGGCCGTGGCCGCCGGGGACGCTGCGCGCGGTTACCACCGTGCTGCTGGTGCCGATCGCGTTGTTTCTGATCCAGGCGATCTTGCGGCGCTGGTTTGGGTTGTAACGCGGCGCGTGGCAGATCACGTCCCCGGGACCTCGAAGCGAACCATCGGTTCGCCGGGCCCGGGACGTAGGGGCCCGTGGACATGGCGGGCCCCGAGGACATCAAACCACGTTGTATTCCTGGATGAGGCGGCCTTCGGCGAAGCGCGTGTAGGCGAGCGACGAGACGTCTAGTGTCGTCGCCTGGCCGTCCAAGATCATCTCGCTCAGGAGCAGGCCGGCACCAGGGCCGTGCATGAAGCCGTGGCCGGAGAAACCGGCGACGACATAGTAGCCGCCAAGCTGCGGCACGCCGCCAAGGATGGGATGCGCATCGGGCGTGACCTCGTAGAGCCCTGCCCAGTGCGACATGCGCCCGGCTTTGGCCAGGAGCGGCAGGCGCGCAACCGCGGCATCCATGTGCGTGAGTTCCCAGTCGGGGTCCACGCTCTGGTCAAAGCCGGGCTGCTCGTTGGGGTTGCTCTGGCCGGTGAGAATGCCCTCGCCTTCCCGGTGAAAGTAGAGGCTCTGCGCAAAGTCCAGCACGAAGGGGAAATCGCACGCAATTTCCGGGATAGGCGTGGTGGTCATGATCTGCCGGCGCAGGGGCACGATCGGCAGATCCACCCCTGCCGTAGCTGAAATCGGCGCCGCCCACGGGCCGGCGGCGTTGACGACGACGTCACAGGCGATGGGCCCGCGGCTCGTCTGTACCCCGACGACCTTGCCGCCTGCACCCGTCGTAGTGATGGCGCTGACGCCGGTTTCCGTCAAGGCACGCACGCCCAGACGTTTGGCGCCGTTAACATAGCCCATGACGACGCTGTTGGGATCGGCCAGGCCGTCCTTATCGTGAAAAGCCCCGGCGATCACGTCGTCGGCCACCAGCTGCGGCACCCGGCGCCGCACATCATCGCCGCTCAGCCACTGGGTCTGCACGCCTAGACTGCGCTGCAGCTCGACGTTGTGGCGAAACACTTCGACGTCGTGTTCGTTGGTGAGGATGAAGAGATAGCCGTCACGACGAATGCCGATGTTCTGGCCCAACTCATCCTCGAAACGGTCGAGCATGGGCAAGCTGAGCAGCGAGAGGCGAATGTTGATTTCGGTGGAGAACTGGTAGCGGATACCGCCGGCACAGCGGCCGGTGGCGCCCGTGCCAAAGAACTCCTCTTTTTCGAGCAGCACCACGTCGGTGCAGCCGCGTTTGGCCAGGTGGTAGGCGGTTGAGGCGCCCATGACGCCGCCGCCGATAACGACTACGGTTGCAGATTTAGGAAAGTCACTCATAACCCGAGATAGGCCGAAATACTTTTTCGTCGTTGAGCAGCGCTTTGGCGTCGCCGCTCATCGTGATGCGACCGGTTTCGAGCACGTAGGCGCGATTGGCAACCTGAAGCGCCATCTGCGCATTCTGCTCGACCAGAAGGACCGTGATGCCACGGCTCTTGTTGAGCTGCTCGATCGAGTCAAAGATGACCTCGACCAGCACGGGGGCAAGACCCATCGACGGCTCGTCCATCAGCAGCACCTTGGGGCTGCTCATCAGGGCGCGGCCCATCGCCAGCATCTGCTGCTCGCCACCAGAGAGCGTACCTGCCTTCTGCTCGCGGCGTTCCTGCAGGCGCGGGAAGAGCCGGTAAACAAAGTCCAGGTCGTCCTTGACCATATTGGCGTTCTTACGCGTGTAGGCGCCCATGGCCAGGTTCTCCTGCACGCTCATGCGCGAGAAGACGCGGCGGCCCTCGGGTACGTGCACGACGCCGCGCGTCGACGATCTCGTGCGGCGCGCAGGTGCGTGATGTCCACGCCATCGTACATGACGTGGCTGACATCCGGCGTCTTGAGCAGGTTGCTGATGGCGCGCAGCGTGGTGGTCTTGCCTGCGCCGTTGGAACCGATCAGCGTGACGATTTCGCCTTCGTTTACATGCAGATCAATGCCTTTGAGCGCATGGATATGGCCGTAGAAGACCTGCAGGTTTTGGACGTCAAGAATAGGCGCCATAGCTTAACTCCCTGTGGCGGCAGGTGCTTCGCGGATGCCGTAGTTGCTGCCGGTGGCGGCGCCGCGGCCGAGATAGGCCTCGATCACCTGTGGATTGGAACGAATTGCCCAGGCATCGCCTTCGGCAATCTTCTTGCCGAAGTCGAGCACGGTAATCTGATTCGACACGTTCATTACCACATGCATGTCGTGCTCGATCAGCAGGATCGTCATGCCCAGGTCGTCACGCAGGCGGCGGATCAATGTCGTGGTGTCTTCCGTCTCGCGCGGGTTCATGCCGGCAGTCGGCTCGTCGAGCAGCACGAGACTGGGTTTGCCGGCCAGGGCGCGGGCGATTTCCAGGCGGCGCTGTTCACCATAAGGAAGGTTCTTGGCAACCCAGTCGGTCTTGCGATGGAGATCTACAAACTTGAGGATTTTCATTGCCTCCTCGCGGGCGGCGGCTTCCTCGGCCCGGTTCTTGCGCAGGCGGGCGACGGCGCCAAACCAACCGGTGTGCAGATGGCGGTGCATGCCTACCAACACGTTCTCCAAAACTGTCGTGTTGGCGAAGAGCCGAATATTCTGGTAGGTGCGCGAGATGCCGCGTTGGGCGACACGGTCCGGCGGCATGCCCTGGATTTCTTCGCCGTTGAAGATGACCTGGCCCTCTTCAGGGTTGTAAAAGCCAGTGATGCAGTTGAAGAACGTGGTTTTACCGGCGCCGTTGGGGCCGATTACACTGTGAATCGACTTTTCCGCCACGGCCACATCAAGTGCAGTTAGTGCCTGCAGGCCGCCGAAACGCTTGTTGATATCTTTCGCAACTAGTACATCCATAATTGTCGCTCCTTACGCCGGGCTGGTTTCGGTCGGCTTGGCGAGACCGGTATGATCTTCCGAAGTAACGTTCGGCTCGTCGTCTTCACGGAGTTCACGCACGCGTGTCGCCTCGGGCCACAAACCTTCAGGCTTGTAGAGCATCATGACGACCAGTACGGCGCCATACACCCACCAGCGGAATTCGTTGAACTCACGCAGCAGTTCAGGTAAGCCGATCAGCACGATGGCGCCGACCACGACGCCGGGCAGGCTGCCCATACCGCCGACAATCAGCACGGCCAGCACGTTGATCGATACCAGCACGTTGAAAGACGCAGGCACCATCGAGCCCAGCTTGGAGCCAAACATCGCACCGCTGAGGCCGGCCAGCGTAGCGCCGGTGGCAAAGGCCAGCAGCTTGTAGCCGACCAGGTTGATGCTCATGGCAGCGGCCACGTCTTCATCTTCGCGGATGGCCATCCAGGCGCGCCCCAGACGTGAACTCTTGAGCCGTGAAGTGATGAACCAGGCGATCAGGATGCCGATCACGATAAAGTAGAAGAACTCCTGCGGCGAGTCGGTGACGACACTGGCAGCAGTAGGACGTGCGACCCCGGTGACACCCTGGGCGCCGCCCAGGAACGGTTTGAGGGCATCAGACAGCACGAGCAGGCGGATGATCTCGCCGAAGCCGAGTGTAATGATGGCCAGGTAGTCGCCGCGTGTCTTGAGCACTGGGATACCAAGCAGGACACCTGCGATCAGTGCAGCCAACACGGCAAAGGGCAGCGCCTGCCCAGAAGCTCATCTGCGGGATGATGGCACGCACCATCGGCAGTTCTGGCGTGGTCAGCACGGCCATCGTGTAGGCGCCGATGGCAAAGAAAGCCACGTAACCGAGGTCCAGCAGGCCGGCAAAGCCAACCACGACGTTGAGGCCCAACGCCATGATAATGTAGAAGCCGACCAGGTCAGCCACTTCGCTCAGGTAGGGGCCGATCACCTGCGGCAGAAGAAATAGTACGACCAACAGAACGATCGTGGCGACGAAGCTGTAGGTCTGTGCGTCGTTTGGGCGGCAGGCTGTCAATGCGGCTGGAAACGCGATCACGATTCGCCAGCCACACAAAAGCAAGCGCAAAGACGATGACAAAGATCGAGATGGCGCCCACCAAGGTTAAGCCATTGGACTTGTAGACGAACTTGCCGACGTTCTTCGGCACGACGACGACAAACACGTCCTCCAGCAACGCGATCAGGATGACGGCACTCAAGCTGATCAGCAAGGAGTTGCGCCAGACTGGGGGCAGATAGGTGACTGCGGCGGCAACCAGGCCCGTCAGTGCGCCAAGACCAACAAGGACGGCCGCACCGGCGATGCCTGTCAGGTCGAAAGGCATGAGCAGCTTTACCAACTGCGGGGTAGCGTTGACGAAAATGTCGCGCAAATGGAGCGGCACGATCAACAATGCAAGTACAGCCAGGCAGAGGGCCGTGACGGCGCCGGCAATCATGCCCGCAGGCGACAGTGATCCTGCGATTAGTGCGCTGTGCTTTGCTGGCAGCAAACAGCGGCCCCGACAAAGGCGACAGCCAGCATCATTACCTGCGCCATGCTGATGACGTCGGCGATGATCATGCGCTTTGCTGAACGCCTCGAGCATGCCGACGAGGGCAATCAGTACGCCGGCGATGCCCGCAAAAAGACCGAACTTTACGGCGTCGGCAAGAGAAAATGGACGATCGGTAGACATAGTGGACTCCTCTTGTTCCTAGGCTCGCCCGGTTAAGCCCGCTTGGACAGGCGCTCGCCCAGGATGCCGCTGGGGCGGAAAATGAGGATCAACACCAGCACGGTGAAGGCAATGCCATCTTTGAGCTGGTGTGGCGACGGGATGCCGATGCCGTCGAGGAAGAGGCTGGGACCGACGGACTCGATGACACCCAAGATGAGCCCGCCCAAGCACGGCGCCCGGCAGGTTACCGATACCGCCCAACACCGCAGCGGTAAAGGCCTTGAGGCCAGGGACGAAGCCCATGTAGAAGGCGACCTGGCGAAACACCAGGCCATACATCACGCCGGCCGCGCCGGCCATGATGCCGCCGACGGCAAACGAGGTGGCAATCGTACGGTCGACGTCCACGCCCATGAGAGCAGCGGCGTCCTTATCTTCGGCCACGGAACGAATCGCGCGGCCAACCTTGGTCTTGGAAACCAACACCCAGAGAATCAACAGCAGAACAGCCGTGGCGATAAAGACGGCAATCTGGCTCTTCTGCAGAGTAATCGGGCCCATCGTAACGCTGCCGGTGAGCGCCGGCACGTTGGGGAACGCTTCAACGCCCGAGCCAAACAGGCCGCGGGCGGTGTACTGCAAGAAGTAGGAGACGCCGATGGCCGTGATCAGGGGCACCAGGCGCGGCGCACGGCGCAGGGGGCGATAGGCAATCCGCTCCGAGAGCATGGCGATGGTCGCCGAAACGATCATGGCAGTCAGCAGCATCAGCACGATCGACAGGACTGGGTTGCTCTGCAGCAGGCCAGTTTTGGCAAGATAGTCCGCCATAAAGAAGGCGCCGAACGTGCCAAACATAAAGAACTCGCCATGCGCAAAGTTGATCATGCCGAGGATGCCATACACCATCGTATAACCAAGCGCAATGAGCCCGTAGATGCCGCCTTGGGCAAGCCCAAAGATGATGAAATTAATCCATTGTTCGGTGGTATATTTGCCGCTCGTCAGCGTTACAAACGAGCCATAAATGATGCCGATCAGCAGCACCCCGCCGATCAGCCAGAGAATGACGTCCGTCAAATCATACTTTCTACGGAAGCGTGCAAACATCTTTTCTCTCCTTTGGCCGGCGCCATGTTCCCTGGCGGTTGGCCGGCCTTGCCGGGATTGGTGCATTAGCAAAAGGGGCGGGAGGGTTTGAGCCCCCCGCCCCTTTTCTGATTCGACGGGGCAGTCGTCTACTGCTGCACCGTTTACTTCGGGTAAACCTTCATCGGCGACGTCACGTTCGGATTCCACGCCGTCGTGTCGGTAACTTCGTACACGGCGATCTTGGGATCGGCGCAGTCGCCGGTCTCGCCGCAGGTGATGTTGCCGGTCAGACCCTGGAAGTCCTTGGTGGCGGCAATGGCATCGCGCAGTGCCTGCTTGCCGATGATCAGCGTGTCGCCGTTCTGCACCGCCACCTGTTCGATGGCAGCGGCGATCATGTTGGTGGCGTCATAGGCATGCGCATGGAAGGCGCTCAACGGCGGCTCACCGTACTTCTCTTCATGCTTCGTGAGGAATTCCCTGGTACAGCGTCGCCAAAGGCACTGAAGTCGGGGCTGCTCAGGTACATGCCCTGGGCTGCGTCGCCGGCGGCGTTGACAAAGTCCTGCGAGAAGGAACCATCGGCGGCGCCCAGCTTGACGTTCTCCAGGCCCGGCACTTCCTTCGCCTGCGAGGTGACAAAGCCGGCCTCGGCCGTGAAGATCGGGTAGTAGATGAACTCGGGGCTGGCGGCGGCAATGGTTGTCAGCACAGGGCGCATGTCGGTGTCGCCGACGTTGACGGCCTGCTCGGAGACGATTTCGCCACCCAGTTCCTTGATAAGCGTCGGCAAAGGCAGTGGCCAGGCCGACGGCGTAGAGCGAACCGTCATGAATCGTAGCAGCCTTCTTGAGGCCCAGATCGTTGTAGACGAACTCGGCAGCAACGCGGCCCTGCACCAGGTCGTTATGGGCGGTGCGGAAGTAGCCGGCGACATGCTTAGCCGGGTCGGTCAGGTCGGGGGCCGTGTTGGACGGGGAAATCATGCTCAGTCCGGCCTCAGTCAGGATCGGCGCGCCGACGCGTGCTTCAGACGAGCAGCTGGTGCCGATGACGGCGACAAGGCTGGTGTCAGAAGCCAGCTTGGTCGCAGCGGCCTGGCCACCTTCGGGGCTGCAGCCGCGTGTCTTCGCCCACGATTTCGATCGGGTGGCCCATGATTTCGCCGCCCATGTCATCGACGGCGATCTCGATGCCGCGCACCGAGTCTTCGCCGAGTGAAGAGTTGGGGCCGGCGGTCACCAGGGCGTAGCCGATCTTGATCGGGTCGCCGGCTGCAATTTCGACGCAGCCAAGCGGATCGGTGCAGCCGCCCTCTGCCGGCGCAGCAGCTTCCGTCGCTTCAGTCGCTTCGGCAGCAGCTTCCGTCGCTTCCGCAGTAGCTTCCGTCGCTTCTGCGGCGGCCTCAGTCGCTTCCGCGGCCGTAGCAGTGGCCTCGGCAGCCGGGGCAGCAGGCTGGGGCGCCGGAGCGCAAGCAGCCAATGCCAATCCAGCAATCACGAATACTGTCAGCAACAGTGCTCGGATTCGCATATACAGCTTCTCCTTTTCGAGTCAGATCTCACGTGTGTTGGGTTGAACGGTTCAACTGTCGGTAATGGTCTATAGGACGCCGGCCGTGGTAAGCCGGTTGACCGCAATCATGATCCTGCTGAGCGCTGTAGAAGTTGCCATTCTGGGCCAGGTATAGACCGGGTTTCGCCGCGAAAGCCGGCCGAGGGGTCGATGCGATCACGACCAGGACCAGAATTGCGACGGATTATAGGCGAGCGGTTTGGCTTTGTCAACACACTATAAAAGGAGGGTGAACATTGGTAGATCGCAGGGAAAGGGGGCAGTGATGTCCCGGGGACGTGCGAACGCAAGCGTTCGCACGTCCCCGGGACATTAGCAGCACGTATTACACGCTTACTTCGGATACACCTTGATCGGCGAGGTCACGGTCGGATCCCAGACGCTGGGGTCGGTGATCTCGTACACGGCGATCTTGGGATCGGCGCAGTCGCCGTTCGGATCGCAGGTCAAGTTGCCGGTCAGGCCCTTGAAGTCCTTGGTGGCGGCGATGGCATCGCGCAGTGCCTGCTTGGGGATGATCACCGTGTCGCCATCCTGCTGTCGCGACCTGCTTGCACGGCATTGACGATCATGCTGGTGGCGTCGTAGGCATGGGCATGATAGGTGCTCAGCGGCGGCTCGCCATACTTTTCCTGGTACTTCTGGACGAACTGCTTGTAGGCGTCGCCAAAGGCGCTGAAGTCGGGGCTGCTCAGGTACATACCCTTGGCAGCTTCACCGGCGGCGTTGACGAAGTCAGGCGAGAACAGGCCGTCGGCGCCCATCAGCTTGACGTTCTCCAGGCCCGGCACTTCCTTGGCCTGCGAGGTGATAAAGCCACCCTCGGCGATGAAGATCGGGTAGTAGATCACCTCGGGGCCGGCAGCGGCGACGGTGGTCAGCACGGGGCGCATGTCGGTGTCGCCGACATTGACAGCCTGCTCGGACACGATTTCGCCGCCCAGTGCCTTGAAGTTCTCGGCAAAGGCATTGACCAGGCCCTGGGCATAGACGGAGCCGTCATGGATGGTGGCGGCCTTCTTGAGCCCCAGGTCGTTGTAGACGAACTCGGCGGCGACGCGGCCCTGGACCTTGTCGTTGTGGGCGGTGCGGAAGTAGCCGGGAGCCCGCTTCGCCGGGTCGGTCAGGTCCGGGGCGGTGTTGGACGGAGAGATCATGCTCATGCCGGCATCGGCAATGATGGGGGCGCCGACGCGCGCTTCGCTGGAGCAGGTGGTGCCCACAACGGCGAAGAGGCTGGAATCGGAAGCCAGCTTGGAGGCAGCGGCCTGGCCGCCCTCGGGGCTGCAGCCGGTGTCCTCGCCAACGATCTCGATCTGGTGACCGAGCACTTCGCCGCCCATGTCCTCGACGGCGATCTCCATGCCACGCTGAGAATCGATACCCAGCGAGCCATTGGGGCCCGAGGTGACCATGGCATAGGCAATCTTGATCGGCTCGCCGGCGGCGATGGTGACGCAGCCAAGCGGGTCAGAGCAGCCGCCGGCGGCGGGTGCAGCGGCCTCGGCGGCTGCGTCGGCTGCAGCCTCGGTTGCCGTACCTTCAGCAGGTGCAGCTTCAGTTGCAGTTCCAGCAGGCGCTGCGGCTTCCCCTGCCGGTGCCGTCGTGGCAGCGCCACCACAGGCAGCTAATGCCAGGGCAGCACACCACGAAGATTGTCAGAAGCAGAGCACGTACTCGCATCGTCAATTCTCCTTGAACAAATACAATTTGGGAAACTATTGGAAGATGGTTGAAATAGCAATTTGGGGCTGCACGCCGTTGTGTAGCGGACTGATGACGCGTCGCATTATAGTAGACAGGAGCAAGAGTCGCCAAAATGAAGCGGCAATGCGTGCATCACAGAGAAGTTCTTGATTTTGGTGGGTGCGCAGTTCCAGGATAACGCACAGGTATGTGTATGATTAACGATCGTGCATCGGCTTATTGTGGGCTTGACTGGCAATATCGCTACGGGCAAGAGCACAGTCTTGCAGTACCTGCGCGCCAAGGGTGCTTACGTGATCGACGCCGATAAGCTGACGCACCAGGCGATGCAGCCTGACGGTCCGGCCTATGCCGCTATCATAGAGGCATTCGGGCCCACAGTCATCAAAGGGGACGGGACGGTCGATCGGGCGGCGTTGGGGCGCATCGTGTTTAGCGATCCCCGCAAGCTGCGCCAGCTAGAGGAGATCGTCCATCCTGCCGTGTTCGTCCTGGCGAAGGAAGAGCTGCGCAAGGACTGATGCGAGTCTTGTGGTAGTGGAAGCAATCAAACTGCTTGAGTCGCAGCGGCTGCTTACACTATGCAGTGAAGTCTGGGTGGTAACGGCCGACCCTGACGTGCAGCTGCGCCGGCTGATAAGCCAGCGAGGCATGACCGAAGCGGAAGCGCGCCAGCGGATGGCAGCGCAGTCTGCGCAGGAAGAGAAGGTCAAGCACGCGACCAGGGTCATCACCAACAACGGTACGCCTGAAGCATTGTACAGGCAGTTGGATGGCCTGTGGAACGAATTGTTTGCAACTGCGTAGTGGCAGAGGCACAGTGACGGTGCAGGGTTGGTATGGCAGCCGCTACAGCAGGGAAGGGTTGAACGGCAAAATGGACTCAATCAAACGGATTTGGACCGACCATCCTGTGTTGTCGAACTGGCTGATTCTGGCTGTCGGCATGGTGATCATTCTGTACTTTAGCGCTCGGCATATACCGTTTGAAATGACGCAGTGGGCGGCTCTGTTTGGGGCCACAATCGCGCTCGCCGGCTTGTGTGCTTGGATTATTAACTGGGAGTAAGGCAGGGGGCAGCGGTCTTTCCAAGAGGTTCGCTGCCCGATTCGCCGAATTATGGACGCTATGGACAAACGCGACTATTACGAAGTGCTGGGCGTGCCGCGCAATGCGGACAAGGAAGCGCTCAAGAAGGCCTTTCGCAAGCTGGCTCAGCAATATCACCCCGACGTAAATAAGACACCAGAGGCCGAGTCGCGCTTCAAAGAGATCAATGAAGCGTACCAGGTGTTGAGCGACGACCAGAAGCGCGCCGCCTATGACCGCTACGGCCATGCCGGCGTCCAGGGTGCTGCCGCCGGCTACAACGATATGGGCGGGTTCGGCGACCTTGGCAGCATTTTTGAAGAGCTGTTTGGCGGCTTTGGCCGCACGGCCGGCACCGGCGCGGCGAACCGACGCCAGCCGCGGCGTGGGGCCGACCTGCGCGCCGACATCCGCATTTCATTTGAGGAAGCGGCCTTTGGCGCCGAGCGCGAGCTGGAGATCCCGCGGATGGAGGCCTGCGATCGCTGCAAAGGTTCAGGGGCCGAACCGCCGACACAGCCGGTCACCTGCCACAGCTGCAACGGCACCGGCGAGGTCAAGCGCCGCCAGCAGAGCCCATTATTTGGCACGGTGATCACTGCCACGCCGTGCAGCACCTGCAACGGCACCGGCGAGGTCATTCCTTCCCCCTGTACAAAATGTGCGGGCCGCAAGTACATTCGCGCGACGCGCAAGCTTAACGTCAAGATTCCGCCCGGCGTCGACGAGGGCACGCGCATCCGCCTGGTCGGCGAAGGCGAAGCAGGGGCAATGGGCGGGCCGCCCGGCAATCTCTATGTGATTGTCAGCGTTGACCCGCACCCTGTGTTTGTGCGCAACCAATCCGATCTGCTCCTGGAATTTCCGCTCAACGTGGCCCAGGCCGCACTCGGTGCGACAGTCAAGATCCCCACCCTCGAAGGCGGCCAGGAGGAGTTGGAGATTCCGGCCGGCACGCAGAACGGCGCCCAGTTCCGCAAGCGCGGTTTGGGCGTGCCGCATTTGCAGCGCAACGGCCGCGGCGACTTGCTGATCAACGTACGCGTAGTGGTGCCGGCAAAGCTGAATGCCGAGCAGAAAGAGCTGTTCCGCCAGCTCGCGCGCACCTTTGGCGATGGGCCGCCGGAGCAACCAAAGGGTTTTTTTGACCGCATTTTTGGCAGCTAGCTGATGTGAACACCAAGAAACCGAGTTTCTGTGAGAAACTCGGTTTCTAGCCTATGGTGAGGACTAATGTCAAACCAGGAAATACTCGAAATCTCTGTCGAGTGCGACACCGAAGCGGCCGAAGCAGTCAGCGAGTTGTTCAATCGCTATAACGGCGGGGACTATGACGACGACAGCGAGGCCGGCGAGGCTTCGGGCGGCGGGGCAGTGGTCGAGTCCATCGGCTTTGACGATTGGGGCAAGCCCATTGACGGCCAATTCCGCATGTGGGTCAAGACGTACGTAAAACCTGGCGCGCGCGGCGATCAGATCCGCCGGCAGATCGAGGAAGGGCTCTGGCGCTTGAGCCTGCTCTACCCGATCCCTGAACCGCAGATCCGCACGCTGCGCGAAGAAGACTGGGCGCATGCCTGGAAAAAATTCTACAAGCCGCTGCGCGTGGGACGGCGCGTGATCCTCAAGCCTAGCTGGGAAGAGTTTACCCCCCAGCCGGATGACATCGTGGTCGAACTTGACCCCGGCATGGCGTTCGGCACGGGGCTGCACCCCACCACGCGCCTCTGTATTGCCGCGCTTGAGGACATCATACAAGCAGGCGACAGCGTTCTGGACCTGGGCACTGGCTCGGGGGTGCTGGCAATCGTGGCCCACAAGCTGGGAGCGACGCGCATCCTGGCAGCGGACATCGACCCGATTGCCGTAGAGATCACGCAGGAGAATGCGGTGCGCAACGGTGTGTCCACCGGTGCAGGAGGCGTGCTTGATGTGCAGCTAGGCAGCGTGCCCCAAGGCATGGCGGGGCAGTTCCGTGTCATCGTGGCCAATATACTGGCCGAAGTGCTGGCCAAGCTGTTTGATGCCGAGTACGGCTACCCTCCGCTGGCGGAGCCGCTGGCGCCAGGCGGCGTGATGGTGCTGTCAGGCATCATCGATTTTCGTGCCAATATCGTAGAAGAGGCGGCGCAGCGGCACGGCTATACCGTAGTCGAACGCCTGCAGGAAGGCGACTGGGTGACGCTGATCGTGCGCCAGGCGTAGCCGATGCATCGCTTTTTTGTCACAGGGCCGCTGGCAGTTGGCGCTACAGTCCGAATTGACGCCTTGGCCCAACAGCTGGCGCAGGTGCTGCGCATGCAGGTGGGCGACGAAGTCGTGCTGCTGGACGGCAGTGGCGAGGAGTTTCGCAGCCGCCTGGCGTACCTAGACCGCCGTGCTGCGGCCGCTGAAGTGTTGGCAGCCACTCCGTGCCTGGCCGAGCCACACAGCCATTTGACGCTGTACCAATGCAGCCTCAAGCAAGATAAATTCGAGTGGGTGCTGCAGAAAGGCACGGAGTTGGGTGTCAGCCGCTTTGTGCCCGTCATCAGCGAACGCAGCGTCGTACGTCCTGCGGCGGCACTGCTTGGCAAATACCCGCGCTGGCAAACTATCGTGCGCGAGGCGGCAGAGCAATGCGGTCGCGCGCGCGTGCCGCAGATTGCGCCGCCGCTCGCATGGCCGGCAGCTGTTGCCTGCTTCCAAGGCTGCGGCCTGCTGCCGTGGGAAGGAGCCCAGAGCGTTCCCACCCTGTTCACCGCGCTGCAATTCTGCATGCGGGATAGCAACGAAGTATCAATTGTTATTGGACCAGAAGGCGGCATCGACGAGCAAGAGGTGCAACTGGCGTTGGCGCACGGCTGGCGGACCGTGAGCCTGGGCCCAAGGATTTTGCGCGCCGAAACAGCAGCAGTGGCGGCTGTCTCGTTGTGGGCGGGCGTGGCGGAGGTATAATTAATCGGATGAGAATAATTGGACCCGAAAACTAGACCATGAGTCTAAGTGAGAGAGTATACTCGGGAAAGCACATGGGAGGTTTGGGGCATGACAAAGCAACGCCGGCCGTTCAGTTCAGAGTTCAAGTTCCAGGTAGCGCCGGAAGCAGTGCGCAATGTGAAGACGGTGAGCCAGCTCGCCGGCGAGTACGGGGTGCACTCGACCCAGGTTGCATAGTGGAAGAAGCCCCCTGGTGGAAAACCTGTTTGAGTCTCGTACCTGGCAAAACCTTATCAAAGCACCGAGCGGGGAGCTTGAACTCCCACAATTTCAAGCTCCCCGCTCGGTGCTTACTGTCTTTTATTGATTCGCCACCCCCTCGTCTTGTTGATTCCACTCAATCACCTTCTCGGCTACTTTCTTACCCATCTCTCGCCCAACCGTCATCTCGAAGGGGAAGTGAATGCCGGCCCAGAGGCGCGAGTCAAGCGCTTCGGTGGTGCGACCCCGGATCATCTCGGCGTAGGCCGGGAACTGGTCGGCCAGTACTTCGGATATGGCCCCAGAAGCACAGGCATGCCCCGACGGATAGCTGGGATAGTTGGGCGTCGGAAAGACAGTTGTCAGCGTCAGATCCATCTGGGAGGGACGGAAAAACCAGTAGGTGTACTTGGCGTTCCAACAGGCAATGATGGCATCGTAGTGGGCCACGCTCATCAAAGCATAGATGCGGGCGGCGCGCAGGGGATTGGCGTCCAGCCCCTGCTCGAACATACGCAGACTGGCAAAGTTATACCAACTCTCAAAGGCGCCAAGGGGCAACTGCCAGGCAGCTGCGGTTTGATTGGTCTGCCAGGTGCGGGTAAAGGTCGTCACCTCTTGCAGTTCAGCCGCCAGTTCCGGTGAATCGTAGGCCAACGGCGGCTCAGGGCGCACTTCAGCCCCGGAGGTCAACACCCAAGTTTGCCACTTGCCGGCGTTTGGCTCTACCGGTTTCTCACCGGTCCAGTGACCCAGTCCAGCCGGGATCACGCCATCCCAAGCAGGCAGCGCATCATCGATCTGCGCACGGGTGACCACTTGTTCGGCCACGGCTTTGCCCAACTCCAATCCAGCCTCGACATCGCTGGGGAAGCTGGCGCCGGCTGCTACACGAGAATTGGCTGCCTCCTGCGCTTTAGCTTGAAAATCCTGGGCCAGATCGGGGTAGATGTAGGCTAGGATGGTCGAAGCCGCCCCAGCCGCCACGGCGTGCTCCGAGGGGTAGGAAGGGCTGTTGGTATGCTGGGCCGATACAGCAAGAGTCGGGTCGTACACTGCTGGGCGTGGACGGTTGTAGGTATATTTGGCGTCCCAGGCGGCTACCATCGCATCATAGATTGCCACGTTGAGCAAGGACATCATGCGGATGACGCGCGGCCCTGGGGCAGGGGTGATGCGGTTTTGCGCAAAGGCCATCTCAATCCAGCGGTAGGAAGGAGCGCCGCTATCCCAATAGGCGATCTGCTGCAAGGCAGCCTCATCCCCCGCGGCGACCGCAGCCTGCACTTCCTGCAGTTCGGCCTGGGTGGCCGCCGCGTCTGGCGGTGCTGGGGGACGCAGTGCAGCGACATCGGTCACAACCCAGGTTTGCCAGCTACCGGCATTGGGTTCCACCGGCGCTGCGGGTGCGGGGACACAACCCGCCACGAAAATCAACAAGATCACCAAGACACTCATGATCGTCTTCATTTGGTTGCTCCTTCGGCCCTTTCAAAAACGGTCGGATACATGATCAAAGACAACAGAATCGACATTACTCCTCACCTCATTTATCCATCTCGGCCTCGTCCCTCTCCGCTTTCACGCTCAATTTCCTGCACCTTCGCCAGAAGATAGGTAAGCAGTAACCTCTCGTCCCGGAAATAGCGCGTCTCGCCACTGAGGATGTGTCTGACTTGCATGCGCACTTCCCCCTGACCCTGGCCTATTGCTTCCACCCATAGGCGCACAGTGAATAGATGGGTTTGGGGATGCAGTAGCTGCGGCTTCTCGGTGTCCATTGCCACCAGCATAGCAAGAGGGGCGATCCGAAAGCGATCGGTAGAGCGTTATATTGGAGAGGAATTAGGGATCAAAATGGTGGAAAAGCGATCGAAATGTTACAGCGTGGTAGTCAGGACAATTGTTCGAGCAGGGCTTTGGCTTCCTGCAAGTCTCGGGTGTCGAAGCCTTCAGTGAACCAGTTGTAGATCTCGGCAACCAGGTCATGAGCTTCCTGAGTTCTGCCCTGTTGCTGCCACAGGCGACCCAGGCTCACCGCCGAGCGTAATTCCAATGACCTGGCGCCCTGGCGATGGGCGATGGCAAGCGCCTGGTGGAAATGGGACTCAACTTCATCCTCGACCGGTCCGGTGGTCGACAACAGTTCTCCGTACAGTCGAACCAGTTCGGCTTCATACCAGTGTTCGCCGGTTCTGTTCACCTCCGCCAACGCCCCGACAAGTACGGCCAACCCAGCTTCAGCCTTTCCAGCCTGCCCGTATAGCTCGGCCAGCAGCGCGAGATAGTAAGTCCGGTTCATCAGCATTGGGATCGCCAATCCTTGCTGCATCTGGGCGATTCCCTCCTCCCAGCGTCCCTGCTGGGCCAATGACCAGCCTTGTAAGCTAAGTCCCCAACCCCGCCAGAAGACAACTTTTCGTTCGGTTGCCAAGAGACTGGCGGCCTGAGCACGCTCCAGGACAGCCTGGTCCTCGCGGCGAAGCTGATGGACAATTGCCAACCAGGTTAGGGATTGGGCTAGGGTGATAGGATGGGCCAACTCCTGGGCCAGTGCCAATGCCTGCAGTGCTCTGCGCAGTGCCTGGTCCGGATAACCCAGCACCCAGAACGCGAGACTGCCGACGGACAGGCCGCAGACGCCAGCATCGTGCTCACCGTAGCGAAGAAGCTGTTTGTGGTGCTTCTGGGGCTCGTACAGAGCAGCTCCTTGTTTGCAGTGCCCCAGAACGGCATTAAACTCGCCAAGAAAGAACGAGGTAGCCCAAAGCGTATGGTGAGCTTGTAGGAGAAGATCCGGCTCGTCTTCACGCCGGGACAAATGCAGGAGTTGATCGCCCAGACTCCACGCCGTCTGGTGCTCTGCGTTACTGACATAGGACAACCACAATCCCCACAGGGCCGGGAAAAGCTGGGCCGGCATCTCCCCCATCTGCTGGCACAGATCCCGACCGCGGGCAAAAGCCCGACGGGCATCGGGAAAATCCATACCCTCCACAGCAATGAGGGCATTTCCCAGGCCGATCTGCAGCGCGATTTCCTGGTGAACGCGGCAGGATGGGGTCTGGCAGGGATTTGAGCAGCTCCAGTCCACTGGTAAAGTAACTGATAGCGTCTTGGTTCGCGTAGAGCTGTCGTGCCACCTCGGCTGCTCGGAGATACGAGGAGATTGCCGGCTCGGCCATGCCTGCTCGTTCATAGTGAGCGGCGATCTGGCCAATAACAGGCTCCAGATCGGACGCATGCACCTGTTCCAGCGCCTGGGCGGCACGCCGATGCAACAGGCGGCGCTGCGCCTGGCTGATGGCTGCTTGCGTCACCTCGCGGATGCGATCATGGCTAAAGTCGTAGGCGTCGGCGCCCAGTTCGCGCACGATGCGCCGCTGCCACAGTTCGTCCAGCCCCCGCATCAGCACATCTTCCGCCAGGTCGCTCGCTTGCCGCAGCACCGGAAAGGTAAACGAGCGGCCAATCACAGACGCCAGGTTCGCCAGCTCTCTAGCCGTAGGCGAGAGCTGGGCCAGGCGCCGATGGATGACAGCGTGAATCTTCGCAGGGAGAAGTGTCGGGGAGTCGGGGAGTCGGGGGGAACTTCCCGCCTCCTCTTTCCCCCTACTCAGTTCCGCTCGCATGCTTTCGACAACAAAGAGGGGATTGCCTTCGGTTTCGCCATAGAGTCGTCGGGCAACGTCGGGAGCGAGGTGCTGCCCGGCCACCTGCATCGCCAACGCCGTTGTCTCGTCCATGCTCAACGGGCCAAGCTCCAGTTCGGTCAATTGCTCCGTGCTGCGCAGATCAAGCAAGAGGGTTGTCAACGGATGGTCGCTGGTGACTTCCTCTGGGCGTACCGTGCCGATGATCAGCAGCTGAGCATGTGGGGCATAGCGCAGCAAATAGTGCAGCCACTCCAACGTCTCGCGGTCACACCATTGTAAGTCGTCGAGCACCAGCAACAGGGGACGGTTGTCTGTCAGTACCGCCCGACCGAGCGCCTCGAAGAGACGTTTGCGCTGCCAGCTTTCACTCAACGGCTCCGGGCGGGTCAGGTGGGGCTGTTCGACCAGGAGTTCCGGCAGAATACGCGCAAGTTCTGTTAACCAGACGACATCCAATCCGTGCCAGCTGGCGCGCAATGTATCTGTCCGCAGCCACTCCGCCACGGGTGCATAGGCCAGCGCCCCTTCGGCCGCATAGGCGCGCGTGTGTGCGGTGCGGATGCCCTGCCGGCTGACCCACGTGGATAGTTCTTCGGCAAGACGCGTCTTGCCGATGCCGGCTTCGCCAACCACCACCAAAAAACGTGCACGACGATTGACAGCTGAGCGCCAGGCAGTCTGCAGTTTTTGCCATTCCGTCTGGCGGCCAATCAACTGTTCACCGTCTTGCGCGCTGCATGTTACGTGTTGCGCGTCGTGTACTGAGGGTAACTCAAGCGACGCTTCAAGATTGAGCAGGTGCTCATAGGCTGAACGCGTTTTCAGGCTGGGTTCAACGCCTAATTCGCGCTGCAAGATAGTGGCACAGGTGTGATAGACGCGCAATGCACTGGCGCGATCGCCGGTCAAGGCGTGCAGACGCATGAGGTGGCGATAGGTCGTTTCATGCAAAGGGTCGTAGCGCAACAGACGCTGGGCGTAGTCGACGGCCGCCCCATAGTCGCGCTGCACCTCTGCCAGCAAGACGAGCTGTTCCAGCGCCTTGATAAACGCCTTCTGCCAGTGTTCCCGTTCGGGCAATATCCATTCATCGTAGCAGCCAAGCAGTAGATCACCGCGATAATACTCCACTGCTGTCTGCAAGGCGGCGCGCGCGCTGGCGTCATCGCCACCCTGTGCTGCCGCGTCTGCCTGCTCAATGTGGCGCTCAAACTTGGCCACATCGAGCAGAAACGGACCGTTAGGCAGCCATTGCACCGTTTTGGTATTGATCTGCAAAAAGTGTTCGGCATCGGGCAGCGCCTGGCGCAGGTGGTGCAGTATCTGGCGTAGGTTTGCACGCGCCTGGGCTTCGAGCGAATCCGGCCAGAAGAGAAAGGCCAGATGTTGGCGCGATTGGGGCGCGGCACGGTGCAAGATCAGATACGCCAGCAAAGACTGCAAGCGCCCTTGATTCAGCGCGTTTAAGGGTTCGCCGTTGGAAAGCAGATGGAAGTTACCGAGCAGCTGAATCTGAAGCCTTGGCATTGGAGACCGGGTTATGGGAACAGATAACAGATCGGTTGACGCTTTGGCGCTAGCAAAGTACATTTATTCGAAAGAAAAGTGGGCGTGTCGTGAGCATATTCTCGCTATCATTGCGCCATTTGTCAAGTAATCCCCATTTTTTGACATTACGGTATAAAGAATTGCAGATAGCAACTACATTTGCAATTATTTTTGCGGTCCATGGTAGTTGTGGCAGGCAGATGAGGACGGAAAGCGCGTCGGTGTCACAAACGGCGTAGCGGTAACTGGCCTCGCCCGCAATTCCTATCGCATTGCGAGCTCCAGCAAGCGCAAATCGCGCGCTCGTTCTGTGCATCAGACTATCTCATGACCAAGCCATTCGCGACAAAATGTAGGCCTGGGCCTTCCTCTTTCAACTGACATGCGATTGCCCTGTGGCAGCACCGCCCGGCCAACTTGACGCGGCTGACAAGCAGGTGTACAATGCACTATGAAAATTATAGTGGGTTACTCAATTGAGGAGAGATTGCGATGAGCACTGTGCATACAAACGGCCATGTCGACGGCGCCGGCCACACGGTCGAAAACGTCATCATCATCGGCAGCGGGCCGGCCGGATTTACGGCCGGGCTGTATGCTGCACGCGCCAACTTGAGCCCGCTGCTGATCACAGGCAACGATTACGGCGGCCAGGTCAGCATCACCTACGACATCGAGAACTATCCGGGTTTTCCGGAGAGCCTGAGCGGCCCGGAGCTTGTAGAGAAGTTTAAGGTCCAGGCGGAAAAGTTCGGTACCCGGGTCGAGTTTGACTACGTATCGGAGATCGAGGTCGACCGCCATCCGTTTGTCGTGCGTACCACCAACGGCGCCGAGTACTACGCCAAGTCCCTCATCATCTCGACGGGCGCCCGGCCGCGCTACCTTGAAGTGCCCGGCGAAAAGGAATACACCGGCAAAGGAATTTCATACTGCGCCACTTGTGACGGCTTCTTCTTCCGAGGTAAGGACGTGCTGGTGGTGGGTGGCGGCGACAGCGCCGCTGAAGAAGCGATTTTCCTGACCCGCTATGCGTCACGGGTGCGTATCCTGCACCGCCGTGACAAGCTGCGCGCCTCCAAGGTCCTGCAGGAGCGAGTCTTCAGCAACGAAAAGATCGAGATGGTGTGGAATACGGTCATCGCCGAGATCGAGGGCGAGAACGGGCACGTCACCGGCGTACGGACCAAGGACACGGTGACCGGAGCAGAGGGGCACCTGGCGACCGATGGCGTCTTTGTCTTCGTCGGCCACCTGCCCAACAACGACCTGTTTCCGGGCAAGCTGGAGATGGACGAGGACGGCCACCTGATCACTGATCGCAAGTACCGCACGAACGTGCCCGGCGTATTTGCGGCGGGGGAGATTCAGGACAAGGTGTTCAAGCAGGTGGCGACCAGTGTCGGCCAAGGGTGCGGTGCGGCCATGTCGGCGACACGCTTCCTGGAAGAGTTGGAGGCGGGTCATGTGCTCGTGCTGGGTGAAGACCCGCGCGAGGGCGTGCGCGTCACCGCCTAGGGATTGTAGTCTCGCTTGGACTCGGTTTGGTAAGCAATCAAGCGCCGGACGGCTTTGGAGCCGTCCGGCGCTTGGCTTTATGCTAGGTCGAATGGGCATCAGTTCGTCTGAATCCAGCACGGAAGCAGCACCGACCGCCGAACCTACCATAGAATCTACTGGCGAATCCGGCGCACCTGGCCTGGCACGCTCGGCGAGCGTGTTGGCTGCCGGCAATCTTGTCAGCCGTGTCCTTGGGCTAGTGCGCGAGATGCTCATCGCCGCCTACTTTGGCGCCTCGGGGCAGGTAAGTGCCTATCGCGTGGCGGCACAGGTGCCGATCCTGATCTACGACTTCCTGATCGGCGGCATGCTGAGCGCGGCGTTGGTGCCGGTCTTGAGCGACTACGCACGGCGTGGCAAAGCGCAGTTCGCCCAGGTTGTCAGCGCGCTGGCCACGATCTTCGCCCTGGTGCTTGCCCTCCTGGTGCTGCTGCTCGAACTAGCAGCGCCGCAGTTGGCCTGGCTGCTGGCGGGCGGGTTTGCCACCCAGGATCCCGGCCTGCTGCAACTCACGGCCCAGCTCATTCGCCTGGTCTCGCCCATGGTCTGGCTGCTCAGCATGGGCGGGGTGACCGCCGCCGTGCTGTATGCGCTGCAGCGTTTCACCATCCCCGCCTTTGCGACGGCGGTCTTCAACTTGGGTGTCGTCATCGCCGTCCCGCTGCTGGCGCCATCATACGGCATTTACAGCCTCGTAGTGGGCCTGCTGCTGGGCAGCGCTGCCCAGCTGGCGATGATGGCAGTCGAGATTCGGCGCAGCGGGATACGCGTACGGCCAACGCCGAATTGGCAGCACCCTGCCCTGCGCCGCATCTTATGGCTGTACCTGCCGATCGCGGCAGGATTGGTAGTCAGCCTCTTCCAGGTCGGCCTCGACCGACGCCTGGCTAGCGGCACCGGCGAGTCCAGTATTGCCTGGATGGCCAACGCCACGACCCTACAGCAGATGCCGTTGGGTCTGATCAGCGTGGCGATTTCGCTGGCGGCGCTCCCACGCCTCAGCCAGTACTATGCAGCAGGCGATGAACACAGCTACCGCACGACGCTGGCGCGTGGGCTGCGCATGCTGTGGCTGCTGATTGCCCCGTCGGCCGCCCTGCTGTGGCTCCTGGGTACGCCAATCACGCGTGTTCTCTTTCAGCGCGGCGCCTTTACGGCACAGGACACCATGCAGGTGGTGGCCGCCCTCAACATCTATCTCATCGGCATGCTCTTCGCTGCACTGGACTATCCACTCAACTTTGCCTTCTATGCGCGCAACAACACGCTGCTGCCGGCGCTCGTGGGTGTGGCAAGTGTGGCGGTGTACACCGTCGTGGCGCTGACTCTGGTGCAGCCGCTTGGCTACCTGGGGCTGGTGTGGGCCGACACGGCCAAGCAGGCCAGCCATCTGGCCATCATGGCATTCCTGCTGTGGCGGCGCGTCGGACGCCTGGGTGCCGGCACGCTGCGCGGCTTGGTGGAGGTGGCTTTGGCAACCGGGCTGCTGTTCGTAATAGCTTGGGGGGTGGTACAGCTACTGGGCGGCGTGCTGCCGCCTACCCTGCTGGGCGCGCTTGTGCTGATCGGGGCCGCGGCCGGGGCCGGTGTGGCAGCGTATGCCGCATTTCTCCTCTGGCGCGGGCAAGCCGAGATCAAGACCATTTTCGAGCGTATTGCGGCGCGTTAGCCGTGCATGCATGCAAAGATAGAACGCCGATAGGACACGCAGGTGACCCACGATTTCACGATATCCGACCACCGGCGTATAATCAGGTGTCGTGTCATTTGACGTTTTTTGGCAGTCTGCAGCTGCGTCCGACGTGTCGAGGAGATTTTGTAATGACCACTAGCCGCCAATCCGGCCGCAAAAACAAGAACGTGACGCCCACGGCGTCGAAGAGCCAGAGCCAGCCGGCCGGCGCCGCAAAGACCACGACTGGCCAGCCGCCCGCACCAGAGCAGGTTACACCAACGGGTGCATATTACTGGACGCACGACTACGATTATGTCAAGGGCGATCTACGCAAGCTGCTGATCGTGTCGGTGATCCTTTTTGCACTGATCATCATCGCCGGGTTCTTTATTTAGGCGTACACTGCGCAGCAGACGTGCGATGCCGGTCAGGCACAGCACGCGCCAACAGAGGGACAATCACGGGGTAGATCTGCCGATCGGTGGATCTGCCCCGTTATTTATTGGGGCAGAGATGTAGCAGGATGGGGCCGCACGCGATCGACGGCGGGCGTAAACAACACAGCCAACGCGGCGTGGACAAGCCAACAGAGCCAGAAATTGCGCGTGAAAAGAAAGACGACTGTCGTAACAACGAGAATGGACATCTTGACGAGACGCAGGCGTCCGTTCTCCTGGAGCAGAAGAACGAGCGGCAGCGCCAGGAGCGCGGCGCCCCAAACCGCCAGGTAGAGGGGCGCAACGCGGGCCTGCGGCGCCGCCCAGGCGATTTCCCACAGCGCGGCGCGTAAGAAACACCAAAACCATTCTTCGGCCCCCGCCAACCCGATCCAGAGCATGCGCTGCGACCCACTTCCCCTTGGGTTGGATTCAGCACGCGGAAGAACAAACAGCCACGCCAGCACCGCCAACATACCAAGGACCAACAGCAGACCTGCCCCGACTTGAAACGTGGTGCGCCAGTCAATCCAGTACAGGCCCATCAGGCGCGGTGAGACGGCGCCCACAAGGAGTGCGAGATAGGGAATGAAGCACCAGTAGGCCGGTGCAAGCCAGGCTCGCCATGGCGCCGACACGTAATGACGAGCAACCAGCAGCACGACGGCGGCGACAAGGGCGATGACGAGCCAGAAACCCGGTTCGGAAAAACTGGCAAATGACGACATGGCGCCATTGTAGCACGGGTGTTATCAAGCCGTTTCTATTGCTTGTGCGTTGGCGGGAGATGATGTATCATTGCCCTAGTTTGTAGTATTCGGCCGGTTGGCTGCACTGCAGCCGCCGGATTCCCAGTCCACGCAATTTATTAAAACCGCTGACCTATTCCTGAGGAGACTGCGTATGCAGGCGAAACGCAAGCTTTTGCCGATCCTCCTGGTGCTTATTGCCGCTGCCCTGATTGTTACTGCCTGCGGCGGCGGCGGTGCAGCCGGCCAGGAAAAGACCTGGTTCAACCTGCCGGCCGCACCGCTCGACGTCAATCCTGACGGCACCCTGAGCCTGTACGGGATCGGGCTGCCCGTGGGCGCAATTGTGCCGCCCACGCTCGTGCAGCAGTTGCAGAGCGCCGACGTGCAGCAGCTCCAAGTGCGCATTGGCGCAAACGGCATCCGTCATCTACAGCAATGGCCAGGAGCTGCCGTTCATCAGTTGGAACAGCGAAAGCGCCAAGAACCTGGGAGCGGCGCTGAGCGCTGCCGGGATCACCCAGATGGACATGAATCAGCTGCGCACGGTGGGCTTGGGGTTGAACCTCAAGATCCCGCCGGCACAGGGCCAGCCGGTGCTCGACGTGCCCCGCTGGCGCGGCGAGACGGCTGCACGCCGGCAGCCGGCGCAGCAGCGGGCGAGCCGATCAGCCTCGGCATCAGCTTTGACGCCGAGGGCAACCCGTCGGCGCTGGGCCTGTCGCCCGAAGCCCTGGCGGCAATCGCCGGGGGCGCGCTGCCCAAGCTGGACCCGGCAACGCTGCAGATGCTCAGCACGATGGGCTTGAACAAGCTGCAGATTTCCACCACACCCACTGCCATCACGATCATGGCCAACGACAACCAGCCATTCCCAAGCCTGGCGTACGATGCGGCCTCGCTGCAGCGGCTGGTGGACCTTGCTGAAGCCAATGCTGCAAAGCACGCCCGACACGCTGGCGACGATTGAGCAGGTAGCTGCGATGCTGCCGAACCAGAATCTGAACCTGACGGTTGGCTTCAACGGCACGCCGGTTGAAACCAAGCTGTCTGATCTGCCGGTCGGTATCTCGGACAGCGGCAATATCACCTTTGGCGGCATGGCCATCCCAGGTGCAGCCATTCCGGCGGCCACGCTGGATCAGCTCAAGAGTGCGGGCATACAGAGCATAGGGATCGCCGCTACCGATGGTGGCATCCTGTTGGCCGCCAACGGGCAGACGCTGCCGAAGATTACCTACACGGATCAGGGCCTGAACACGCTCGCCAACCTGGCAGGCGCGGCGGCCGGTGTATCACCGCAGATGATCACGGGCGGCCTGCAGGCCGTGACGAGCGCCGGGCTGTCGACCAGTATTGCCCTGCCGGGCGGACAGGCGGCCCCGGCGCCAACCGAGCCGACCTTTGCGGCGCCGGATCTCGGCGACGTCCCGACGCCGACGCTGCGCGTGGCGGCAACCGTGAAGGACGGCCAGATCACGTCGATTGGTGGCCTGTCGGCCGAGCAGCTGGCTGCGCTGGGTGTTGCGCTGCCGACGCTGCCGGCCAACGTGACCGACGCGCTGAAGGGTCTGGGCGCCAAGCAGATCGACATCGTGACCGAGCCCAACAAGCTGCGCGTCACGGCGGACGGCGCCGATGTCCTGGGCATGGAATACGATCAGGCATCGCTCAAGTCGGCCTGGGACCTGGCTAAGCCGCAGCTGGCAGACGGCCCGCTGGCAGATCCCGGCCTGCAGAAGCTGATCGAAGAGCAGTTCCTGCCGCTGCTGCCGGGCACAGACCTGAAGATCGCCATCACGCTGGAGTAGGGCGGCTCAGGCTTTACCGGCACCAACATAGTGAAGTCACACGTGGAACGCTCTTCTGGCTGCGTTCCACGTGTTGCTTTTTTCAGGTCCTCGTCATGTGCGGTTTTGGCATAGTATGGGAGGAAGAACGATGAGCGAAGCTAGCGAACAACCGATCAAGATGTGCATCGACCGCGTATTGCCACCCGAAATGACCGACCAGGCACAACTGGCCGCCATCATGGAAAACCCCGCCAATCTTGCCAGCCCCGAAGAAATGAACCAGCCGCCCCAGGCGCGGGCGATCGCGCTGCTCAAGAAGAAGCTGTGGAAGCCCGGGCGCACGCTGCACGTGCGTTTCCTGGACGGCGACCCCAAGGTGAAGGCCAAGGTTGCGGCCGTAGCGCAAGAGTGGAGCAAGTACGCCAACCTTCACTTTGCGTTTGACGATGCGCCAAACGCCGAAATCCGGATTTCGTTCCGCCAACCAGGATCCTGGTCCTACATCGGCACCGACTGCCTGATGATCCCGCCCAACCAGCCGACGATGAACTATGGCTGGCTGACGCCCACCACCCCCGACGACGAGTATTCGCGCGTGGTGCTGCACGAGTTTGGCCATGCCATCGGCTGCATCCACGAACACCAGAACCCGCTCAAGGGCATTCCATGGAACGTGCCGGCCGTCCTGCGCTACTACGAGGGACCGCCCAATAACTGGTCGGAGGCACAGGTGCGCGAGAACCTGCTCAAGAAGTACGATGTGTCCGAAATCAACGGGACCGACTTCGACAAGTACTCGATCATGCTGTATCCGGTACAGAAGGAACTGACGCTCGGCGGCTTCGAGGTGCCCTGGAGCAACAAGGCGCTGTCCGACCAGGATAAGTCGTTTATCGCCAAGATGTATCCACCTGCCGGTTGAGGCGCGGAGGGCTCCTGCCATGCCTGACAACACAACACGGGTTGAGGAACTGCGCCGCCAGGTCTATGACTTGCAGCAGGTCGTGCATGGCCTGGAGCGGCAGTTGGCCGACGCCGAGCGACCCGGCGGCAGCGCAAACACTGGTAGACAAGCTGGCGGCGGCGCAGGCCAAGGCTGGCGCCGCCGAGCAAGAACTGGCGGAAGCGAAAAAGCAGGCGGGAACCACCGCCGAAACCCTCGTCGGCAGCGGCGAAGTGACGCGCACCCGCAGCCTGGCCACCACGGGGCTCAACGTCGTCGTCGAGCCGATGATGGCCAGCGTACCGACGGCGTTCTATCACCTGCTGGACGCCGAAGAACATCCGCTCGTCAAATGCACCGTGACGACGACGGCTGCTTTCAAACGGGTGCGCATTACCTCGTACATCGAAGGCTATTCCGCCCAGGCAGTGGACACGATCGAGGTGCGGCGCAACCAGACGCCACCCCCGGTTGTGACGCAGCAGCCGACGCTGTTCCTGGAGAAAGTACGCACGATCAGCGAACTGACGCGTGCCAGCCTGAACGTGCTGGCGGAAGACCTGGACACGGGCAAGGTGGAGGTACACAAGAGCATGCCGATCTGGCTGCTGGCGCGCACCACGGCGCCATTGGCGACATACGACCCCACAAGCGGCGAATGGAAGGATATGTCGCGCTACTTGGGGGCCTTCGTCACGCCTAACCATCCAAGTGTCATGACGTTCTTACGTGACGTTGCCGATCAGCACGCAGGGTCACGCCTGGTAGGCTACCAGGACAATGCCGACGTCGACGCACAGGTAAAGGCCGTGTTTGATGCACTCAAGAGCGTCGCCAAAATCGTGTACATCAATTCGCTGAACACGTTCAACCCGAACACCGGCGAGCGCAGTCAGCGGCTGCGGCTGCCACGCGAAAGCCTTGGCGACAAGCAGGCCAACTGTGTTGACGGCACCGTGTTATTTGCCTCGATTCTGGAGGCACTGTCGCTCAACCCGGCGATCGTCGTGCTGCCATCCCACGTGATCGTCGGCTGGGAAACCGCCCCCGAAAGCAACAAGTGGCGCTATCTGGACACGACGAAACTGGATAACCGGACGTTTGAAGAGGCAACGCAGTTTGGCACAACCCTGGCCGAGGTGATGGAGAAGCAGCGTACAGCTACAGGCAACGAACGCTGGTTCTACCGCTGGCCACTGCGCGAACTGCGCGGTACACAGGGAATCTATCCGGCCGAATAGGGGTGCTGGCACCGGCTGATAAGAAGCGCCAATGCCAGGGCGTTCCAGCCGGCCAGGTCCGGCAGCAGGAAAAACGCGTCCATCTGGGCATGGGCAAAGGCAGCAAGCAGTGCGGCGACAAGACCGACGCTGAGCCAATCGACCGGCAGCGGCAGCGTACGTGACACAGTACGCTGCCGCTGCACTGCGGCTGCAACGTACTGTGTCACGAACCACAAGCAGAAATCCTAGCCAGGCAAAGCCGAGCAGGCCCCAGGTGGTGGCAATCTCCAGCCAGACATTGTGCGGGTGGAGTTGGTTTGGCTCGACGCTGGCGCCCGGCAGCAGATAGGCCGGATAGGTCCAGAAGAAGCCGCCCGGGCCTACGCCCAGCAGCAAATGATCGCGCCACAGGCGCAGTGATGCCGCCCAGAGATCGATGCGCAGGTTGAGCGTCTGCTGATTGAGCAGGCGATCCCACAGCAGCACGACGGCAGCCGCGCCGGCCAGCAGCGCCCCGGCCAACAGCCACCGCGTGACCGGATGGGTCGCCAGCCCACGCAGCAGCCCTGGACGCCCGCGCAGCGGCGGCCCAAGCCAGCACGAGCAGCCCCGCAGGCAGCCCCAACAGCAGAGCACCGCGCGAACCGGTCAACACCAACGCCAGCAGAACCAGCGCGGTCGCCGCCCACAGGAGGATCCCGCCTGCGCTGTACCACTTCTGCGCGGCTGCCGTGCGATCTGCGTAGCAGGCAGCAGCCAGCCCGACACCGAGAAAGAAGGTCCGCAGCAGATATAGCGCCGTGTGGTTGGGCGAAAAGTGCGGCCCCACCAGCCGGCGCACGCCATCCACATCCACACCGTGGCCCGCCAAACCAGGCTGCCAGCCCCCAGGCAGCAGCCAGCACGCCTCCGGCGAAGAGCGCCAACGCAATGCTGTAGGCGAATCCAACGGGGAATGCCCGCGCCTTCCGCTCCCGAACGCCCATCGTCGAGGATGCGAAAGGCGAACCAGAGGGCAAGCGGGACAAGCACAAGGTCGACCATACCTTGGCGATACGCATCCCACTGCCAGACACGGGCGGCAGCGAGCAGGCTGACGGCCAGCAGGCCGAGGGCGGCGGCATCGACGGGGGCGAACCAGCCTCGGCGCCGCCATGCATGCCGGATCACGGCCGGCAGCAGGCAGGCGGCGGCGGCCGCAGCGGGAGGCACGGCAATCACGGTGTCGACCAGGTAGAGATCCTTATGCTGGAAGTAAAACGGCAGCAGCATAGCTGCGAGAGCCAGGCCGGCCCGCGGCTGCGCCAGGCACAGCAGCACCCAGATCAGCCAGCACAAGCCAATCAGCGGCGGCCATACGGCAAAGTAGTAGAGCAGCAGCAATCCCGCCCAACCTGCCATCTGGAGAGGCCATGGCAGTCGGCGCCAGCCCCCAAGCCACGACGTCCACGGCAGCAGGTGGACGGCTGCCACGCTGCGCCAGGTCACAACGGCCAGGCCGAGGGCCAGCAGCATCCCGGTAGGCCACGTTGCGGCCGGCGTGGCAGGCAGGGCCCCGCCACGAAGGGTAGGCTGCGGTGAGGTCAGCCAAGCGCGCAGTGCCGGGAATAGAGGAGCCAGAGCGCCACTGGGTTCGTACAGCGCAAAGCCCCAACGTGGATCCTGAGGCGCTGCAGCTGGGCGCGTCGATCGCCCAGCCCAGCGCCTCCAGCCAGGGCCACCGGCGCCAGGCCAGATCCATTGCGGCCGCAGCATAGCCGGCCTGATTCTCAGGCGTGACCGTCCCCCACATGCCGTTGAGCATGCGGTTCCAGCCAAAGCGCACAGCCCACAGCGGCTTGTCGCTAAGGCCCATCGCTGCCATTTCCCGGCGGATCAGGGCGGCCCGCTGGAAATCGAGCACCGGCAGCGCCTGGCGCGCATGACTCGGTGCATAGCCAAAACCAAAAGGCTCGATGGCCACAGCGTCAAAGGAGCCGGCTGCCCCTGCCGCAACCATGCGCTGCAAGAAGTAAACCTCGTCGATGGCCGTATGCCCACGGTCGGCCGTGGGTGCCAGTGCCGCAGCGGCGATGATCGCATCGGGGTCGGCAGCACGAATGGCAGGCGCAACGGTCTTTAGCAGCTGCGCATAGGCGACCGGCTCAATCCAGCGGCTGCCCCAGTGCGGCGCGATGTTCGGCTCATCCCACACTTGGTAGTAGCGAACCTGATCAGCATAGCGAGCGGCAAAGGCAGCGGCAAAACGCGCCATGTCGTGGGGGTCGGCAGGCGGCGCCAGTGGGTTGTCCACCGGTGTACGGTCCTGCTCGGCCCGCGCCCAGCTGGGGCTGCCGTCAAGTACGACCAGAGGAACCAGGCCCGCACGCACGGCGTCGCCGATCCAGGCGTCGGCCGTTGCCCAGTCGTACACGCCGGGCTGGGGCTCCAGCGCAGCCCAATCGAAGCGCAGCCGCACCCACTCAAAGCCCGCACTACGCAGGGCCGCCAGGCGTTTCGGGGCGTTGGGAGCCGGAGGCTGCTTGCGGATCGACGTTTATGCCGGCGAAAGGCAGTCCGGTCCCGGTCGTCTTGTCCGGCAGCAGCCAGCCCTCTTCTTGCAGTGAACGGAGGAGCAGGCCGCCTGCCAGCAGCACACCGCACAGGATGCCGTAGAGCAACACGAGCCGCAGCAATGCCAATGCCTGGCGCTGCCAGATGGGCGAACGAAGACGCGACACAGAGAGGCTCAACTGAGGGCAGCACTCCCCGGAGTATTGGCCTGCAGAAACGCAGTCAGCCGCACCGCATGATCCCGTTCGGTACCGAGCGCGGCACGGCGCTGGATAAAGCAGCGTGCACGTGCGGCTGTATCAGCCTCGGCAGCAACAAGACCCAGCAGATCGCGGATGGCTTGGAGATGCTCCTGGCGGCGCGTCTCGATGCTGCGCAGTGCAGAAGGTATGGCCGACCGCTCGAACTGGGGTACGGCTGCCAGCCAGGCTTCGAACTCAGCCAATTCCGCCAAGCACAGCGTCAATCTCGGCGCCGGACAGCGCCGGTTTCGCAGCCGCATAGGAGGCCGCCGGTGCCCGCAGGACAAACGGCCGGTCTGGCACGAAAATGCGGCCGTCGCCGGCATTGAGCCAAAGTACCGGTGTGCCATAGGCAAAGGTGTCGGCGTCGTGGACGTAGAGCGCACTGCGCCCATAATTGACGGCCACGTCGACCTGTCCCGGACAGCGTCCCGCCACCAGTTGTTGATAGAACTGCTCGCCAAAGGCGGCGGCAGAAGCGGCGCGGACGTCGTACTGCATGGCGATGACGGCGGGAACCCCCGTCTGCAGCAGTTGTGCGCCTAAACTTGCCAGCGGTGACGAGTCGACAGCATGCGCCGTAGAGCAGGCTGCCAGCAGCAGCAGCCGGAGAGAGTCGGCGCCGTCCAGCGCCACACGCAGGGCCCCGGCCGGCACAAGCTGCGGCTCGTCTTCCTGCCACAGCACAATGCCGTCAGGCCGGCCATGGGTGACAATGTGCAGCACGTCCGGCTGGACCTGTTCGAGCTGCCGGCGCAGTTCCCAAACGCCGCAGCGGCCACCCAGCCGCACCAGATGGATCCCGCCATCCTGCAGGGGAGCAAGCGATGCCTGCAGGCGTGCCCACTCGCCCTCGGCGTCGACGGCGCCGGTGGGGTCCTCGGGGATGACGGCCAGGATCCGCAGCGGCAGGCGGGTTGCCAGGGGCGTCGCCGTGCCCACGTAGCGCAGCAGGCTGACGACGCGCACCAAGGTTACGGATGCGCCGGCAGCAAACACGGCGCCGCGGTCGACATCATAGAGCGCTTCCCAGGGCAGGGCGGCCACGGCCGGCGGCGAAAGGCTCAGCCGGACGCGCAGCCCGCCAACTGCGCCGCTTTCCAGGTCGCTGCGGCTGCGCAGCCAGAGGTCACGCACCTGGTCGCGCCAGAGGGCAGCATACAGGAGAGACCCTGTCTCCTCCAGAAACGCACGGCCAGGCGGGCGGACAGCGGCACTGAGCCGGGCCAGCCGCTGCTCCCAATCGCCGGCATGGCGATCGATGGCCAACTCGCCCTCGGCGCTGTGGCCGGCGTAGAGCGCATGCACCAGGTAAGGTGCAGCCTGGCCGTGAACGGCGATGTCAAAGTTCGTAAAACGGCAATCAGGCATATTTTTGACAGACTTTGCTGAGCACCTTAGAATGGCTTGACGTTATGTCTCGATGGATGTCCGACTTAGGTCCCTGGGACATAATTGTACACACAACAGGTGTATAGATTGTAAATGAACTTGACTCTTAGCCGTCTTTGGCGCCGGCCCCCTTCTGAGAACCCAGGTGTAGATTATCGCGATCGCATCAGCGTGGCGACCTGGGTCGTCGTATTTGGTCTTGGCGTCAGCCTGCTGCTGGAAATTCCCACGACCCAGATCACCTTCCGTGCGCTTGGCTCGCCGATCACGCTGTCGCTGTCGGCTGGGAACGTGATGGCGCTGCTGCTGGCTGTGGCCGCAGCGGCAGGGACCGAGGGCATCGTCCGGCTGCATCCCGCACTTTCCGCGCCGCCATCGCAGTGCCACCTGGGCCTACTGGGCGCTGCCCATGGCCATCGCCAGCATTACCGTCGTGCTGCTGCCACAGGTGCCCACGCGGCTGCTGCAAGTGATCGTCATGCTGGTCGCAGGTGGCCTGCTGGCCGTCGCGTTTTACAGCCTCTATGCGACAGTCGAGCCCGGCCAGCCGGGTTTTCGCCGGGCGCGCTTTGTGCTCGACGCGCTCTCTTACGGCGCGGCGCTGCTGCTCTTCCTGTTTGTCTATCAGACGCGCACCCGCAGCCTGCTCTCAGGCACACTGGTGTCGCTAACCGCCACCTTGTTAGCCATCGAGATTCTGCGCACATCAACGCCCAAGACAAGCCTCGTGCTGGTCTACGGCGCGACCGTCGGCCTGCTGCTTGGGCAGATCACCTGGGCGCTCAACTACTGGCCGCTGCTGCCGGGATTGACGGGCGGCCTGCTGCTGCTGTTGAGCTTCTACCTGGCCGTCGGCATCGCGCAGCAGGGGCTGCAAGGGCGCCTGACCCGCCGGGTATTGATCGAGTTTGCCGTCTTTGGCGCAGTGGCACTGGTGCTGATCGTGATCTTTGCGCCGGGAATCTAATCCCACTTGGGGACAAAGATGTACGCTAGGGGCAGAATATCATTCGTCCTTTTTTTGCTTGCGTTCGATCATGGCCACGAGTGATGAGAGCTTTCGACCTCAAGTATAGGGGTAAGACGCACGTTCGTTACACGATTACTCTTGAAGAGTTTGTGGACGCGTTCCACCACGACGATTGCATTGCCTACCCAAAAGATGTCACTGCCATCCCATCTAGACTGATCAAACGTGAATCCAATGTGAGCTTGTGTTGCTTTCCCCTCCGGCCTGGGGGGAGGCAAAGTCACGACTCTGCTTTGTTTGAAGTCCATGTAACCGGCATTTGCGTAGATGGACAGGCCCCAATACCCAGGTACTGAGTTGCCTGAGCGATCGAAGATTTCTACTGGGTACGTCCCCCAGCCAGTTAGATTGTGGCTACGCAATAAATCTAGTACACGTTCCGAAACACAAATCAACTGGATGGGGGTACACCAAAGAAAATCAGCTAGAGACTTTCCCATGGCGCGATGAAGCCGTATTGCTCGCACTGGTCTTTGTCTCTGACGCACAAGTTCCCATAGATCCAGTGTGGTCGCGGAATCACGCGTTATCTCTAGCCGTAATGCACTCTTGGCGACTGGATCAAACAATTCATAGAATCGACGAAAGTCAAGGTCTGGGGAAGTTGAGTTTGTATCCATATTGCTCCGCTAGCTCAGTTGCCAGTGCAAATGCACCTTCACGGGAACCGTCCTCTCGTAGAAGTGTACGCCACCGAGAATGCAGAAACAGAGTTGTATGACCACGCCGCCGACCTCCAAGCCGGCAGCCGGTGCCTCAAGCTCTTCTGCGCCACCTATGGCACGCCGGCCAACGCCGAGCTGTTGGGCATGGTCGAAGAATTCCTGACCTACATGGGCGACGAGTAGCAGGTTGCCGCCGTCGCCGGGGAAACCGCCGCCGCAACACTCAAAGCCGGCGGCCATCTCGCGCGTTGTCAGCGCGAGGCTGAAGCATTTCGGTAGCAGTGAGCCGGATGCGTAACAATGTGACCCACTACTCAGACCGGTTCTTCTTGATTGTCTCCACCAGAGGAGCGACCAGCTGCACATCAAGTATGGGCGTCAGGCGTACATTCGTGATGCGGCTCCGCTTGAAGATGTTCTTAACCTTATCTGTGACGATTCTAAAGCCACCGACGTAGAAAATGTCACTGCCATCCCACTTCTCAATATCAAACGTGAAACCGATGTATACTTCCATGGGTTGCCCGATGGGTATTATCGGCGGCCGGGTCACTATCTGGCTGCAGGAAAAGTCAAGATTGCCCGCAGAGGAAAGCACTGAGAAGCCGAAGTAGCCTGGGAGGGGCTGCTTTTTGCGGTCTACGATGTCAACATCGTAGGTACCCCACCCTTTCACATCATGCTCGCGCAGAATAGCCGGTACGCGTTCGCTGACACAGAGCAGCGGTGGTGAGTCGGTCCAGATAAAGTCTGTTAGTGCTGCACCACTACATCCCTTAAGCTGCAATGTTTGTGAAGGCAAAGCCTTTCCTGTGGCAAGCGCGTGCCAGTCCGACTTAAACGAATATTCATCCGCTGTCTGCACACGCAGAGGCCTACTTGCACCAGGATCAGTTAAGTAAAGAAATCGACGAAACTCAGGGTTTGGAGATGTTGAATTCGTATCCATATTTGGGCGCCAGATTAGCTGCAAAATCGAATGCTTCTTTAGGAGAGTGGGGCGAATTCAAGAACCCGCGCCAAAGCTCATTATACTCATGACTCATCTTTTGGTGATAGTTCCTCTCCATCCATACACCATAGCGGGGGTCGTTGATGTCGATACCAAGGGCATCAAATTTGCCGAAAAATGTTTGCGGGAATACATGATGAGCATCAAACCCCACCATGCTCGCTGGATCTACACCTGTTTGAAGACCAAGGTTGTAACGAAATTTGCGTGGACTATAAGGAGGGGCTGAACTTCCGGGTCCGTCGCTTCCGAGTGTAGCACCGGCAACTGCAGCAACCAAAGCAGTTGCAGCCATGTCCTGTAAGCTCGATATCTCGGGCTGTTGACGGTACCTCTCCAGAGTGTCTGAGTTAAGTAACTCTGCGTCGAGTTGCGAATTACTGAGATGTGGCGGGCCATAAGCGGCGTAAAGGTATGCCTTCGTCAAACGCGATTTGCTCGCCTGCACATCGCCTGATAGCAGCTCGTCTTTGACCATCCGATCACTTGTGTAGCTGCTCGGATTTCTCGTGTAGGCGGTGAGCTGGAGAAAACCGTCAAAGAAATCGCCCCACCGGATCAGGTTTTGCTTGACAGTTTGCCATTGCTGAGTCACTTGTACGACGATGCTGCGGCCAAAGCATTCACAAAGTTGCGTCTGTGGACCATGACCGCTGGGATCGGCGTACACCACAGGGTTATTGTTGGCGTAAGCAAAACGGTTCAGATTCTGCGGGTTGGCCGGGCCTGGCACAATCGTATCAGGCGAGGTGAACCGGCCAAGCTGCGGGTCGTACCAGCGGGCGTTGTAGTAGCTGAGCCCTTCCGCACCGGGCAGCCCCTGCTCGTGATACTGGCCGGTGAAGCGCTTGGTCGTGAGCTCGCTGAAAGCCGCACCGCCGCGGTTGGCGCCATAGGGATAGAAGAACTGCCGCGCGGCCTCTGCACCGGCCTGGTCGGCGATGACGCTGGTGGACTTGAGCTGGTCGGTGAGCAGGTAGAAGATGCCGTTGCTGCCGGCGTAGCCGCTGCGGCGCATGGCGCCACCTTCGTAGTAGCTGGTGCTCGCCGCCCCGCTCTGCTCGTAGAGGCCGGCGATGTAGACGGTGCTGACGCCCGCCACTGTGCCCTTGACGCGGCTCCCGGCGGCGTCGTAGACGAAGCTCGCGATCAGCGTCTCGCCCTGCTGGACTGCCACCAGCCGGTTCTCGTAGTCGTAGACGAGCGTGTACTCCACGCCGGCGATGGTGCGGCGTACCTGGTTGCCGTTGGCATCGTAGCCGTAGCTGTTGCCATAAGCGCCGGTTACCGCATGCGGCTGGTCGTTGGTCGTGCCATAGGTGTAGCTGCTGCCGGCGTAGCTGGTGAGATTGCCGATGGCGTCGTAGGCGTAGCTGTGGCTGTAGGCGCCCACGCCCACCGCACTGTAGGCGCTGCACGCCGCATCGCCCGTGAAGGCGCCGGTCAGCCGGTCGAGCCAGTCGTACTGGAAGCACTGGCGCTGGCTGCTGTTGCGGCCGTCCACAATGCTCGTCACGTTGCCGGCGTTGTCGTAGCTGTAGGTCAGCTCCTGTAACCCGACGTAGGGACTCGTCTTGCCGGCGCGCAGCACGCTCAGCCGCTGCGTGTTGCTCTCGTACCCATACTGCCGCCGGAGGCCGTTGGCGCCGCTGTCGTTGACCTGCTCCAGCGGCTGCCCCTGCGCATTGTAGGTGGCGCCGGATAGATACTGCACGCCCGCGCCACTGACACCGGTCAGCTGGCCGACGGCATCGTAGGCAAAGCTCACGACCTCGCCCAGCTGCCCGCCGCTGCCGCCGGGATAGGTCAACGCCGTCTTCTGCCCTGCCGCGTTGTAGGCCGTGTCGAGCCGGAACGTCCCGCCACCGCTGCCCGGCACCAGCCACTGCTGCTGCGTCACCTGGCCGCGGCTGTCGTAGGCAAGCGCCTGCGCTTCGATCACGCCCGCGGCGCTGTAGGCGCGGCTGCGGCTTGGCAGACCCAGCTGCCCCGGCGCATCATAGCTGTAGTCGGCGATGAGGCTGCCGCTGACCGGGTCGTCCTGCCGCTTGGATGTCAGCCGGTTGAGCTCGTCGTAGCCCAGGTACAGCCACAGGCCGCGGCCGTCACGCTGTGCCGTGAGGTTGCCTGCGGCGTCGTACTGGTACTGCCACTGCCCAATGTCAGGGTCGCTCATGGCAGTCTTGCGCCCCAGCAGGTCGTAGCCCATGCTCGTGACGTTGCCCGCGGCATCCGTCACCTGCGCCAGCGTCCCCGCCAGGTTGTAGCTGTAGGTGGTGGTGTAGACCGCGCCGCCGGTGTTGTACTCCACCACCTGGCGGAGGTTGCCAAAGGCATCGGCGTCGTAGTCGGTGCGCCGGCCGTTGGGGTCGTACTGCCGCCGCTGCCAGCCGTCGTGTATGCTCGTGGTCGACCACAGCACGCTGTTCTGTGACCTGGTTTCGTCCAGCCACTGATTGCCCAGCTCGTCGTAGCCAAAGCGGTGGTAGGGGGCGACGGTAGTCCAGTCGGGCGCCACGTAGCCGCTGCCCGCCGCGCCGGCTAGTTCGTAGGCCGCGCTCTGGTGCAGCAGCTGCCCCTGGCCGTCGTACTGCTGGCTGGTCACGACGCGGCCGCCGGTGGCCGTGGGCTGCTGCGTCTGGAGCGTACGGCCAAAGCCGTCAACATACTGCCAGCTCTCCCGATACGCGCCACTGCCCGCGTCCTGGAGCCGGCGGCTCTGCACGCGGCCCGGCCGTGCCGCCGCGTCATAGCTGAACAGGTAGGTGGCGGGTCCGCTCGTGGGTTCTGAAGGCAGCCAGACCGCGGCCAGGCGGCCGTAGCCGTCGTATTGCAGCGTGGTGGTATGGCCGTTGGCGTCGGTGGTCTGCGTGGGCACACCCCAGCGCGGATCGACGACGTTGCTGGTGACGTGACCCAGGGCATTGGTGACGGTGGCCGCGTAGCCGTAGAAGGGGTCATAGCTCGTCGTGGTGCTGTTGCTGCGGCCGTCGCTGACGGTGAGCGGCCGGCCGAGGCTGTCATAGCTGGTGCTGCTCGTGATGTAGGCGTAGCTCGGGGTGGCCTGCCAGTAGCTGCGCGTGCGGGTCAGGTTGCCCTTGACCGGCGGCGTACCCACCACCGTTGCGTCGTCGTACAAGTACTCGCTAAACGCCTGTTCGGCGCCGGTGCTCCCGCTGGTCGTGCCCGCCCACAGCTTCTGCCACTGCGGCTTGTCAAGGATGTAGGCGGTCGTATTGTAGGCGTAGGCGGTCTCGACGTTGCGGTCGTCAGTCGGCGTGGCGATGTCGCCATGCAGCACCTGGCGCGTCACGTTGCCGTAGGCGTCGTATTCGTAGCTGGTGCGCGTGGTGTGTGTCCCGGCCGCGCCCGTTCCCGCGCCGTAGGTGGTGACTTCCACTTGTTGGACTGCATTAAAGTAAGCGCCGCCATCGCCACTGCCCGCCGTAAGCGTGCTCGTGTACCAGTTGACGGTGCGCGCAACCACACTGCCATCCGGCTTGAGTCGTCGTTCCTCGGCTACCTGACCAGCAAGCCAGTTGCTGTCAGGACGTGTGCTGCCGTCGCTCAAGGTGATCGCAGCCGTGTAAGCACCACCGCCCACGCCGATGCGGTCACCGTTCATGCCACGATAGAAGCGAAACTCTGTTTTGGCGCCGCTGGTGTCGGTTACGGTGACGATTTCGTGGCCGCGAAACTCGTTCCAATGGCGAACGTTACACGGCCCAGTACCGCAATATGACGAATATTGGTCCGGCAGCAGTGGGTTGTCAGAATAGTGCCAGGTCGGTGTGGAGTAAGTGTAGGTATATACTTCGCTGGGGTTCAGCGAAAAGCTATCCCGCTTCTCCAGCTTGAGCACCTTCCATTTGTTCCACAAGGCAAAGTCAATTTCGCCGTTACTGTCTGGATAGACATTGTTGCTTGGATCAAATTCAGGGAAGCAATCGTAGGGCATCCGGATGGTGCTGATACGTGTGGTTGGACAAGGGTGCGACTGGCCATAGGTAAGCTGGACAATGCCGCCCAGTTCAGTTGTAACCTGGTTGATGCGGGGCAAGCTGAACTGAGTGGCGCCAGAACCCGCAACTACCCGGCGATGGTCAAGCATGGCGTAGCCATAGGTTGCCTCAGGCAAGCTCGATATGGTGGTCGCAGGTACAAAGAGCAGCCAGTTGAGCGCTATCGAGCCCTGCTTGAAAATGACGTACAGGTCATGTACGCCGCTCGCCCCTGTCACCGCAGTGCTGAATGTAAACCACTTGTTGAACTCATAAGCATATACTGCCCTGGTCAGGGCGGCGACCTGAGTTCCCGTGGGGCTGTCGAGACGAAACTCGAATAGGGCGCCGTTTACTGCCTGCTGGTAACGCAGCACTACGCTGGCTGCCCCACTGCCAAAATCAACGTCGCGCAGCACGAAGTAGCTGTTGGCGCCGCCGCTGCGCACGTAGCTGCCCATCCCCCAGTCAAGGGTTGTCCGCGTCATTTCTGTGACTGTGACATTGGCAGAAGCATCGAGCTTTTCCGCTTCCAGTTGCGTAAACGCCGACGTTTGGTAATTGCCCCCGGCGCGTTGGCTGATCCCTGCGAGCCACAGCTTGCGATTGATCGTACCTGGAAACTCATGGCGTAAATCATAGTAGTTAGCGGTACGCCAGCGGCCGCTTGCCTGGTCGTACACTTGGGTCTGGATGCTGTCGAGGCGCCGTTCACTCCAGAAGGCGGGCGTCAAGTAGCGGCAGCTGTTGACAAGGCAGTTCAGGTCCGCTGGTGCATCGCGAAATGTCCACCATTGGTCGCAGAAATTGGCACGTGTGGAATCGTCGCAGCGCATCTCCATGTTGAACAGCACGCGCGCATGGGGCTGCGTGTTCTGTCCAGCGCGCTTGGTGTATTCAATGCGGCTGAGGTTGCCGGCGCGCACATATTCATAGTAAGCGGGGCCAGGCAAGCTATTATAGTAGTAGTGCGTTTCCAGGTCATAGAAGTAACTGATGGCGTTGCCGTCAGGATCTTCCACACGGTCCAGATTCCAGCGCCAGGCGCTTGGCGGCTTGATGTGATTTGGCGGCGTCGCGTTGACATGCAGCGGCACATAGAACACCGAATTCTGATCGGCGCCTGTCTCGGGCTCGTACTCACCGCCAAAGCGATACTTGGTGCCGTCTGGCGTTGTGATCTGCCAGTAGCGCTTGTTGAGATCCGGGTGGGTTGAAATCGTGCTTGTATAGTATTCAACCATCCATAGTGGGTCGCGCTGCAGCCGATAACGGTTGCCGCCTTCCGGTATCAGCCGGCTCGTCACCCCGTTTAGCGACAGGACGTAATTGTCCCCAGACGAGCAGAGACCGCCATAATTCGATGGCAATGTGCCCGCACAGGACTTCAGCAGGCGTGTAATCGAACCCGTATCAAACTCCCAACCCAAGCCAACATTGCTGGGCTGGCTGTTGGTATCAGGACCAACTGTATCCACGCCACCGCTGTTGTACGCCAGGTGCAGACTGGGCGCTTCGCCGCCTGCCGCGGGAGGTAGAGCAATGTCGTAGCCAGTAGCGAAGGCACCGGTGAACAGGTCCGTCTGATAGTCGCTGACAACACTGAGCGGTGTGGCGCTGTAGTCGCCGTCCGGGCCGCTGGTGCTGGTGGCCAGCACGAGGAGCGTATTTGGAATGTCCGCAACAGGAGCAGGCGGTTGGTTGCGATTGATCGCCGGCAAGTACAGTTGCGCCACGCTGTGGCTCGCGTCTTGCGATGTTGCGGGGGCGTCTAGTTTGGCGTCTGGCACAGCGATGCGCGGCAGAAAAAGGCGCACTGCCGCGCTGCTGGGGGCGCGCTTGCAGCCGGCGCGGTTCCGGGTAAGGTCGATACAGTTGATGCGGGTTCGTTCGTCGACGGCAGCGGCGGTTCCGGGGCGGGGGCCACGATCTCTACGTCGGGCAAGGTGGCGGTCAGCAGTTGGCCGGCATAGTCGTTCTGCGTAGGCAGTTGCTCCCATTGTGCACACGTGACGCCGAATGCCGCCTCAGCTTCTGTTGTATCAGAGACTGTGCTCGCGGGTAAGTCCGAAGGAGCCTGCCCGCAGCCAGTCGCCCGGTAGAGTGCCAGGCGGCCTGCGACATCGCCTACCTGCGCCAAGGGTATGCGTCCGTAGTCGACGGTGAGCGTCAACGCCCGGCTGCCTATCGGCAACTGGTCAGCCGCTACCGCGGCCGTACCAGACGAGTCGTCATACAGCTGCAAGGCGAAGGCGAACCCCAGCGGCGACAGCCCTGCCGCCTGCGCCTTGTCCAGCATCTGCACTTGTGCCGTGATCGCCGCGCCGGGCGTCCTGCCGGCTGCCTGCAGCGTCAGCGGCAGAACGGTCGTGCCTGCTGCTGCGACACTATCGCCCAAGGTAAACTCAACCGGCCCTTCGGGCAGCACGAGTTCGGGCAACGCAGGCGCAGTAGCGACGGCTGTTTCGACCGGGCTAGCCACCGGCGCCAAGGACGCAGGCTCCAATACGACAGGCGCCGGCAGACTCGCCGTCTCCGGCGTGTACGGCGCCACTTCGCCTGCCTCTGGCCACTGTGGCGCAGGCAGGGGCGCGGGCACCGGTGGCGCGTCTGGTAGTTGATTGGTTTGTTGATCAGGTTGGGGTACGTTCGACGTCGCGGAGACGGGAACCGGCAGAAGGCTGACCAGGAGTGCGGCTATGACCAACAGGGTCATGCCGCGCTCCAAACGCTTGCGCCGTTGCAAGGTTGCGGACACGGGGGACTCCTTACGGTTATGGATGGTTACGCTGTTATGACAAACGTTTTCGTATGGACTCCTCTATCATAGGTCAGGATGGCGGAGAAGAGACAGACCACTTGGATGGTTTTGACCTGGTCAAGTGGCCAGGTTTCTAGATCTTGCCATGGCTCATACGAAGATAAAGTGTGGTTGGCATTTCATCGCTTTGTCACTGCCGCCAACAGCCGTGCGTGATTGCCGCGCCACGCACGAATTTCGTCGGGATGCGCCACCAGTTCGCTTAACACCTCAGTCAGCACCTGGTTGACCGGCGTAGCTACGCCAACCTCACCACCCTTACGCACGACGGCACCGTTGAGCCAGCCGACTTCGCTGCGCCCCTTGCCGCTGTGCAGGTCGATGTGCAGGCTGGGCAGCTTGCCGCCGCGTGCGCCGCCGATCTGGCTGCGCAGGATGGGGCGAATCAAGGCCTTGGGGGCATAACGGATCAGCGGGGCCAGCGTGGCAAAGGGATACTTGTCCATGTTGAGCGCAGGAATGCTTGGCAGCCGCCATCACGGCCAGCGCCTCGCGCCACGCTGCAATCTCCAGGTCGACGATCTTGCCGTCGGCAAATGCCGTCTGCGGCGGCTCGTCGAGGATGGCACAGGTGGCGTTGCCCATCATGTTCATGAGCAGCTTGGTCCACTTCATCGCCTGCGCATTGGCGTAGCGCTGGAGGGCAAAGCCGCCGTTCTCCAACAGGGTACACGTGCCGTCGAAGACGTTCGTTCCACCGGCGCCGGCACGCCACAGGCCAAGGCCGAGGCCGTAGCGCGGCTTGTCGACGTGGATGGCACCCGGCCCCTCGACGCTGACGGGGGTGGTGATGCTGCCTGCCAGCACGGAGACCGTGGGCAGCGCTGCCGGCCAAGGCATCTTCGTTGCCGACACCATTCTGGACGCTGAGCAGCGCCGGCGGCGGTGCGCCGGTCGCATCCAGGGCCGCACACAGCTCGCCGATCGCGGCAGCCGTGTCGTAGCTCTTGACCGTAAAGACGGCCAGGTCGAATGCTGTTTCCGAGCGCGCCAGTGCCTCCAGCGGGCTCGCAACGGCACGCACGTTGCGCACCGTGTGGCGGCCGGTCTCGTCCGCCAGGATCAGCCCGCGGCTGCGCACGGCGTCGACAAACGTGGGGCGGCCGGCGAGCGTCACCTGCTGGTTGGCGCGGGCCAGCTTGCCGCCGATCAGGCAGCCAATCGCGCCCGCGCCGACGATCAGAACATTCACTTCGCCACCCGGCGGTCGAGGTCGTAGAGGCCGTAGGAGGCCGCAACCAGTTCGATGGGGTGGCGGCTCGGCAGATGCGTGCCATGCTCGAGCTGCCAGCGGCACGTCTCCGAGTCACAGGCGGTATATTTCACGTCGTCGCCCTGCTCGCGCACAAAGCGGAACAGTTCCTCGCCCACGTCCATTGCGATCTGGTACTTCTCAGTCTTGTAGCCGTAGGTGCCGGCAATGCCGCAGCAGCGGGCGTGTGACTCCGCCATGTCAAGACCCGGGATCATTTCCATGATCTCGAGCGCCGGCTTGCCGACACGGTGCGCCCGCAGCTGGCAGGGCGCATGATACGGGATCTTCAGGTTGAGCGGCTGGAAGTCGGTGGCCAGTTCGCCCTTGACCGCCAGCTCACGCAGCCACTCGAAGATGTCCCAGGTTGCCAGCTTGAGCTCCGTCGTGTTTTCGTCGTCCATGTCCAGCAGTTCGGGCGCCTCTTCCTTGAGCGTGAGCGTACAGCTGGTGCTGGTGCCGATGATCGGGAAGCCGGCGTGGGCATAGCTGCCCATATAGGCGACGTTGTTCTTATGGTAGCCGCGTGCAGCCTTGAACTCGCCGTTCGACAGGAGGGGCAAGCCGCAGCAGTTCTGATAGGGCACGATCACTTCGTACCCCTGGTGTTCCATCACAGTCACGGCTGCCATGCCGATAAACGGCTCGTAGTACATCGTCGCGCAGCCATGGAAGTAGACGACTTTCTTCTCCGAGCGCAGCCGCTGGGGATGGGTCCCACGGAACCAATCCATGAAGGTGCCGCTCGTGCTCCACGTGGGCAGCGGCGCCTCGCGCGCCACGCCCATCACTTTATCCGCCATGAGACGGCTGAAGGAGTTGTGCAGGGCAAAGTTGGCGAGCGAGGGGGCAATACTGCCTAGACGGCCCAGAAGCTCATTGCGCCCGAGCATGCGGTTGCGCAGCGGGAGGCCGCGCTTGGCGACGATCTCGGCACGGGCGCGGGCGTTGATCTCGGCAATTTTGACGCCGGTGGGGCAAACCTCGTTGCAGACGCGGCAGCCGGAGCAGTAGTCGACTGAGGCGTCGGGCGACTGCGCCTGGCCGTTTTCGCGAAAGCGCTGGGCTTGCGGCCCAACATACTTCGGCCCGGGGAAAAGGTCGGTCACCGCCGAAACCGGGCAGTAGCTGGTGCAGATATTGCACTTGATGCACTCGTCGAGCGAGTGGTCTACCGAGTGCCATGAAATCGGAGCCATAGCTTCTCTCTTCTTTCTACTTGGGCGCCAGTTCGCTTGCCATGGCTGTTTGTGAGGCAGTGGCAGCGGTGCGTAGTGCCCCAGCTGCCAGTTCGCCGGCAGCAACACCGGTTGCCAGGGCAATGCCCTCGCGGCTGTGCTCCTGCAGAGAATCGGCACCGGCCAGCAGGCCGCCGGCCGCCCACAGGTTGCTGTATACGACGCCGCCACGGCCGTCTAGGGGCTGGAATTGGCTGTTTACCATCACGCCCCCGCGGAAAACCGGCTGCCCTTCGGGATCCATGAAGAGCGGTCGGAACCACTGGCTGCGGTCTTGGGGCACAGTCAAAGGCAGGTTGAAGATCGTTTCCCAGAAACGGCCGTGGTGGTCGCTCTCGAATCCGCCACCCAGTACGCCCCCGGTCGCCAGCACAAACGCCGCGGCTGCATGTCTTAACGGCCGCGCACTTGTGCTGGTTTCCACCCACTTGACAGCACCATTCTCGGCGTGGAAGCCGATCACCTCCATCCCCACTTCGACGCGCACGTTGTGCCCGTCAAGCAGCCGGCGTAACGCCGCAGTAAGCCGCAGGCCGGGTACTGAAGGCGGGAGTGTGGGGATTTCGAAGACCGGGGCACCGGCCGTCTTGGCAAGTGCTGCCATCGTACGGGCATGATCGTTGAGGCCGAGTATGGCGGGCAGGCCGATGCGCTCACCCGGTTTTGCGGCGGCCTTGAGTGCGGCGCCAAGCCGGTTGTGGTTCTCGGCCTTGTCCAGCTCTGCAGCCAACTGTACGGTATTCGCATCGCGGCGCTGCGTGATCAGGCTCGTGGGGAGCACAACGGCACGCGCCGCGTGCCCCTGCTGTACCAGGTGCTCGGCCAGCAAGTGAGGATAGAAATCGCGTGCGCCGTCGAAGCCGGCGATCAACAGCGGCTGCTCGCTGCTGAGGTCGCCGCCGCGCTGTCCTTGCGGCGCCAGGTAGACCGGCCGCATCGCCCCCACCGGCGAAGGCAGCATGAAGTTTTCGCCCTCGACTGTACCCCCGACATACGGGAGTCCTGCTGCCGTGGTCCAGCCAAGGAAGCGCTGCACGCCAGCGGCGACACGTTCGGCGCCGGCGACCTGGTAGGGGTGGTCCAGCGAGAGGCGCGGCAGTGTGGCCCAGGGCTCGCGGATTGGGGTCGAGCGGGGCGGCGTATAGCCCAGCAGGTCCAGCGTAGCGGCGCTCCAGTGCAGGGCGTTGAGCCCCTTACTCACAACCTTGACCCGGAGACCCGCTTCGGCCGCTGTCAAGGCGGCGGTGAGGCCGGAAAGCCCTGCGCCGATCACAATCAGGTCAATCATGGCTGCACCTTACCTTCGGCAGTGGGAGCTGCCGCACCGGGGGTGGTGTCGAACGCCCAGAATTCGCTGAGCGGGCTGCTGTCGCCTCCATTGGGCAGGTGGTCGGCATTCATTACGGTCAGGTAGATCAGTTCGTCCAATCGCTCCTGTTTCAACTGCTGCCCCCAAAGGATTGGCGTCAAGCCGCGCCAGCGTTCTTGCAGGAAGTCGCGCAGCAGGAGGGCCGGCGACGCAGGCGGCGGCGCCAGGCTCCCAGTGGGGGCGACAGCCCCGGTTTCCAGGCGATTGTGGCTCGGCGACTGCAGGTAGGCGACGTCCCAGTGCGCGCCGTCCGCCACCGATGAAGTGCCGTCACTTTGGCTGTCCTGCACTGCGGCACTGCCAGGGTCGCCCGTGCTCTGACCGGCCAGCTGCAATTCGTGCAGGATGCCGGCAGCGCGATAGGTGCAGAAGCCGCCCTGGCAGGGCCCCATCCCCAGGCGTACATCCCGGCGCAGGTCGTCAAGGGTGACAGTCGGATTTTTCACGGCCGCCTGTTCGAGCATGGCGCGGGTGACCAGTTCACACTCGCAGACCAGCGCGCCCTGCAGGTGGTGCTCTTCGACCTCGTGCAGACGATGGCCAAGCCAATAATGGCCCTGCTCGACGCCGGGCACAACGGTATCGGCCGTCTTGCAGGGGCGCTCAACGCCAAGCTGTTGGCAGGCCATGTCCATTGTGGTTTCGGCCATGAGGCGGAAGGTCGTCCACTTGCCGCCGGTGATGGTGAGGAAACCGGCCACGCCATCGCGCTTGAGGTGGTCGAGCAGGGTCAAGGCGCGTGTGGCATCGCGGCTCTGGCCGCTGAAGCCTTCCTGATAGAGCGGGCGCACGCCGGCCCACGTGCGCAGCACGCGTGCCTTGCTGATGCCCGGCACGAGCTTATCGCCTTCGTCCAGCATCAGCTGTACTTCCCACGGTTCAATGCGCAGCAGTTCGGGATTGGTGACCTTTTCGTCGGTTGTCCCGATCACAGCCACCGTATGCACCGGCACGATGATGTCGCCGTCGGCGGGCATCTTGCAGCGATTGATCACCGTGTTGACGATACGGTGGTTCATGGCCACCATCGTGCCCTTTCCGGGGATCACCCTGACTTCGATCCCGGCTTGCGCAGCCAGCTGGCCGGCCCAGGCGCCGGAGGCATTGATGGTCATGGCCGCGCGAATCGTTGTCTCCTGGCCGTCGACCATGTTGCGCACGACGGCACCGGCCACCCGGCGGTCGCCCTCACCGCCTTCCACCAGCAGTTGGACGACTTCATGGTAGATCAAGACGCGTGCACCGGCCTGGCTGGCAGCCTGCACGGTGGCATGCGTGGCGAGGAAGCTGTCCGCTGAACCATCAGGCACGGCAAAGACGCGGCTGATACGCCGGTTGAGCATCGGCTCACGGCGGAACGCTTCTTTGAGCGGCAGCTCCTCGCACGGGATGCCAACCTTGAGGCAAGCGGCCTTGAAGCGATCCGGGTAGTCACCTTCATCTTCAGGCGTGACGACAAACATACCGCCGGTATCCTCGATACAATGGGCATGCGTGCGTCGCAGAATGCGGTTTTCCTCGATACACTCGACGGCGCTCTGCGGGTCCTTGACGGCATAACGCCCGCCCGAGTGCAGCAAGCCGTGATAGCGGCCGGTTGTGCCGTGCGTGAGATCGCGCTTCTCTACGAGCACCACGCGAAAGCCGCGCAGAGCCGCATCCCAAGCAACCCCCGTGCCGGTGGAGCCGCCGCCTATAACGAGGATATCCGTCTCAATTGCAGTCATGGGACCATTTCCCCTCTGGTTGTGCCACAGCGTGAGGTGGATTTTCGGGATAGGTTCAGTGTACGACGGGATAGGTTCCAGGGCAACTTTAGCGCAGAAGCGGCAAACCGTGCCCCCGTTGTGAAGCCGCCATGCATCCGGATTCATTGGTGCGGCAGTGCCTATATGTCACCCTGTAGGTATAACAGCGACCGTGGGGTCGCTGTTATTGCGTCACCATTTCGGGCTAGAAGGTGTCTTATGGGCAAGTGGATTCGAACAAGAGTGGACGATGCAAGAGGTGGCCTGCGGCGGGCAGCCGATCAAGTATTGGTCGAGCTGCAGGAAGGCTCGCGCGATGTAGCGCCCATGGAATGGTTCTGGTTGGCCGTGCTGCTCTCAATAGCGGCCGGATCATGGTATCTCATGCTGCTCGGTGCAGGCCAGCAAACCGGATTGTGGTGATCGCCGGCTGCTTACCGCACGACCTCGCGCACGAGTGCGCGGACAGCGTCGCCGTTGGCGGCGTTCAGCGCCCGTTGCGCCAGGCGGCGCACGACGGGCATCGCCAGGTGGTTGATGAGCTGCTTGGCAGCCGGTATGCTGGCAGGGGCCATGCTGAATTCGTCGAGGCCAAGCCCCAGCAGCACAGGGATAGCATCGCTTTGACCGGCCAACTCGCCACAGAGGCCGCACCACTTGCCGTGTGCATGCGCTACACGAATAACACTGTCGATCTGGCGCAGGATGGCCGGGTGCAGCGGATCGGCCAGGGCAGCCACACGATCGTTCGTGCGGTCGACGGCAAATGTGTACTGGGTCAGGTCATTGGTGCCGATGCTGAAGAAATCTACCAGGGGCGCCAGTTGGTCCACTAACAGTACAGCTGATGGCACCTCCACCATGATGCCAAGCGGGACACGGCTGCTGTGCGGCAGATCTTCGGCTGCAAGCTCGTCCATCGCCATAGACAGCAGCGTCTGTGTGTGCTGCACTTCGCTCACGTTACTCACCATGGGCAGCAGGATATGGACGTTGCCGTAGACCGCTGCGCGCAGCAGTGCCCGCAGCTGCGTCTTGAAGAATTCGCTCAAGGCTAGAGAAACCCGAATGGCGCGCCAGCCAAGAAATGGGTTATTTTCGTGCGGTAAGGAAAGATAAGGCGCAGGCTTGTCACCGCCGATGTCCAGCGTGCGAATGACCAGGGGCCGCCCCTGCATGCGCTCGGCGACAAGACGATACAGCGCAAGCTGCTCCTCCTCGCTTGGCGGTGTGCTGCGATCCTGGAACAGGAACTCGGTGCGCAGCAGGCCAACCCCTTCAGCACCGGCGGCAAGTGCCAGTTCGGCATCGGCAGCATAGCTGAGATTGGCGACCACTTCGACGCGCAGGCCATCACGCGTGCAGGAAGGGCGCTGTGCCGCGCGCCAGGCAGCGATCCGCTCTTCGTTCAGGGTCGCCTGGGCATGCTGGTAGGCACTTACAGTGCTCGGATCGGGCGCGACAATTACCTGGCCGTGTGCGCCGTCGATCGCCAACTGCACGCCATCGACGACGCCGAGCAGCAGATCGGGGCCTAAGCCTACGATTGCCGGTATTCCCATGCTACGGGCCAGAATTGCAGTATGCGATTGGGGACCGCCGCTGGCAATGCACAGGCCGGCTAAACGGGTGCGATCGAGAGTGGCGGTCTGTGAAGGAGACAGATCGTGTGCGACGACAATCGCGGCAGCAGGCAGATCGATCGACTCCTCGCCTACCCCTGATACGAGCCGCAGGAGGCGCCGCCCCACATCTTCAACGTCCTCGGCACGCTGCTGAAAGATGCCGCCGGGCCGCTCGCGATAGCTCTGCGCTATCAGCAGGAAGGTCTGCTGAATCGCCGCCTCCAATGCCATCCGGTTTACGTCAAGGCAGCGGCGCAGTTCTTGTTCTATGTCGGCGTCTTGCAGCAGGAAGCTGTCCGCGCGAAAGATGTCGGCCTGCTGCTGTCCAAACGCAGCGTCCACTTGTTCGGCCAGATCGTCAAGCTCGATCATTGCCGCAGCAATACCAAGCTCCAGGCGCTTGCGTTCGCTGCCAGGGTCAACGGGCCCCGCAGGACTGGCGAAGTTGGTGCGCAGCAGGTCGCGTGGGTCGGCCAGCAGATGGGCAGTCCCTAGCGCAAGGCCAGGTGACGCAGGTATTCCGATCATCACTTCGGCGCCGCGCCCAGAAACCTGTGCGTAGGCCGATTCCATCAACACAGAGGTGGCCTGTTTATAGGTGTCCGCATGATGCGCAACCTGTTCGGCGAGCGCCTGCACAACCGCCTCGGCATCGGGTCCATTGGCAACAATCTGGATGCGGTGGCCGTGCTGCACGCCCAAGCTCAGCAGTTGGTTAAAGCTGGTGGCATTGGCAGGGCCGGCGCCGGTAGACAGGTTGCTCACATGCACGGCCGTCTTGAATTGGGCGACACTCTGCACGAAACGAGCAGCCGGACCAAAATGCAAACCGGCAGGATCGAGCACGGTCACTTCTGCAGTGGCATAGCCTGCCTCTGCTGTTCGTACGTCGAGCGCAGGCACCTGGTTTTCTTCCTGCAGCAGCACCGCCCGCTTGGTTTGCATGGCCTCTTCGGCCTCACGTGCTACTGCCGCCAGGTCCATGCCAATCGAGGCCTGCACGGCGGCCGCCATGGCTCCTTCGACAAACGGACCGACGCTGAGATGCACGCGTTTTATGCGTTCTGGCTCCAGCAAGTCAAGCGCCACTCTGCCGCTGATGACGGCGCTGCCCAGATCCATGAGCACCAGCACGCCATCCTCGCTGTCTACCTCACGGATGGCATCGGCAATGGCAACGGGATCGGTGCCAAACGGCTGAAATGGATTATCGCTGCCGCCTACCGCCACGATCGTGGCGCGCCCATGGATCTGCTGATCCGCCAGCGCCTTAACCGCTTCGGAGAGCTCTTTGCTATGGGATACGAGTACAATGCCGACCATACCCTACCATTCGCCCCAGGCAATGTAATGCAGCTGCTCCTCGCAACATCTCCGAGCTGTTATTCCACCCAATCAAAGGTGCGGGTCACCGCCTTCTTCCATTGGGCATACAACTGTGTGCGCGCCGTATCGTCGGTAGCAGGCAGCCACGCTCGGTCCTGGCCCCAGTTTGCGCGCATCTCGTCGATGCTCTGCCAGAAACCGACTGCAAGACCCGCGGCATAGGCAGCACCAAGCGAAGTCGTCTCGCTTACTTTTGGCCGCACAACCGGCACGCCCAGGACGTCGGCCTGGAACTGCATCAAGAGCTCGTTGTTGACCATGCCTCCGTCCACCTTGAGCGACTGCAGATCCACGCCGGAATCGGCCCGCATCGCGTCGAGCACCTCACGCACCTGGTAGGCAGTGGCTTCGAGCGCGGCGCGGGCGATATGGCCGCGGTGCACAAAGCGTGTCATGCCGACGATGACGCCACGCGCGTCGCTGCGCCAGTACGGTGCAAACAAGCCGGAGAAGGCGGGCACAAAATAGACGCCGCCGTTGTCGTCCACCGTGCGGGCCAGGTTTTCAACCTCATTGGATTGGTCGATGATACGCAGGTTGTCCCGCAGCCACTGCACAAGCGCGCCCGCAATTGCAATCGACCCTTCCAGTGCGTAAACGGTCGGCTGGTCGCCAAAGCGGTAACAGACAGTCGTCAGCAGGCCGCAGTTCGATGGTACGATCTGCGTACCCGTATTGACAAGCATGAAGCAGCCGGTGCCATACGTGTTCTTGGCTTCGCCGGGTGCAAAACACGCCTGCCCCACCATGGCAGCGTGCTGGTCACCAAGATCGCCACAAACGGGGATACGGCCACCAAAGGGGCCGTCCACCATCGTATAGCCGTAATAGGCCGGGTCACTGGAAGAGCGGATTTCGGGCAGCATGCTCTTCGGAATTCCCATGGCCCCGAGGATTTCGTCGTTCCAGGCAGTCCCTTCCAAGCTCATCAGCAGCGTGCGCGAGGCATTGCTCACGTCGGTGACATGCGTGCCGCCATGCACGCCCCCGGTGAGATTCCAGATCAACCAGGTATCGATAGTGCCAAACAGCGCATCGCCACGCGCGGCATCCTCACGCAGCCCGGGCACGTTGTCCAGCAGCCAGCGCACCTTCGGCCCGGAAAAGTAGGTGGCAAGGGGCAGGCCGGCCTGGGCGCGAAAACGATCCTGGCCGCCTTCCTTGCCCAACTCGGCACATATCTTGTCCGTACGCGTATCCTGCCAGACGATGGCATTGGCGTATGGCTTACCGGTCCGCCGATTCCAGACCACCGTGGTTTCACGCTGGTTAGTGATCCCTACGGCAGCGATATCACGTGCCGCAGCGTCGGCCTTGTCGAGGGCGCTGCGTACCACTTCCTGTGTCCGCTGCCAGATCTCCAGCGCATCGTGCTCCACCCAACCGGGCTTAGGAAAGATCTGAGTGTGCTCCAACTGATGCACGCTTACGGTTTCGCCGCGGCGGTTGAACAGGATGCAGCGCGTGCTTGTGGTCCCTTGGTCAATGGCGGCAACATATCTCGACATAGGACAAGACCTCTCTACTTGATGCGCTTGTTGGCAGGTTTGAGGATGGTAATCTTACGTATCAGATGCAGCGGCAGCAGCCGTTTCAATCAAGAGCTGCGCCGATGTGGCACCTGGGTCCTTATGCCCCACGCTGCGTGGCCCCAGGTAGCTGGCCCGCCCCTTCGTTGCCTGCATGGGGATGGTCATCTCGGCGCCCGTGCGGGCTGCAGTCGCGGCAGCCTGCAGCGCCACGGGCAGTGCCGAGCCGCCGTCAAGCGCCTGGCGCAAGGCATCAACCGCAGGGGCAAGGGAATCGACCATGGTCTTTTCGCCGCGCCGGGCGCTGCCACGCTGCTGGATGCCGGTGAGACCAGCCTCGAGGGCGGCAGCGAATTCACTGCCGGTCAACTCGAGCTTGCCGGCAGTTTCCTTGCTGAAGCGCATGAACAAGGTGCCATAGAGAGGCCCGGCAGCGCCGCCTACCTTGGAGAGCAGGGTCATGCCCACGGCATTGAGAATGGCGCCGATATCGCGTTCGGCCAATCCATCCAGCTTGGCGCACACCTCGGACATGCCGCGATCCATGTTGATACCGTGGTCGCCATCGCCGATGGCGGCATCCAGTTCAGTGAGGTACTGCTTTTGTTCGGCAACTGCCGCCGCGTAGCGGCGGATCCAATCTACGATATCATCACGGGTCATGTAGCTGTGCGCTCCTTACCAGCGCAGCGCCGGCGTCAGTACTGGTGCATCCCACAGGCGCAGCAATTCGTCGTCGACTTTGAGCAGCGTGATCGAGCAGCCGGCCATCTCCAGGGAGGTGATGTAGTTGCCGATCAGATTTCGTTCGATGATGACTTGATGTTGGTCGCAAACTGTCGCAAGGTGGCGAAAGACAATATACAGCTCGATCAGTGGGGTGCCACCCATCCCGTTGACCATGACGATTACGCGGTCGCCGGCGACAAAGGGCAGATCCTTGAGAATCACGCTGGATAGCAGATCCGTGATCTCGTCGGCGCTCTGCAGGGGCACCCGTTCACGCCCCGGTTCGCCGTGAATACCGATGCCGACCTCCATGTCGCCGTCGCCGATGGCAAAGGTCGGCCGGCCGACAGCCGGAACAATACAGGAGGTGAGCGCTGTACCCATGCTGCGCGCACACTCATTTACCTGGCGGCAGAGGTTGGCGACACGCGCCAGCGGTTGGCCTTCTTCAGCGGCGGCCCCACAGATCTTCTCCGCAAGCACCGTGGCGCCCACGCCCCGCCGGCCCGCCGTGTAAATGCTGTTTTCGACCGCCACGTCGTCGTCGATGACGACGCGCGCCACCTCGATGCCTTCTTCGGCCACCAGTTCGGCGGCGATATCGAAGTTCATGACGTCGCCGGTATAGTTCTTCACGATATGCAGCACACCCGCACCGCCGTCCACGGCACGCGTGGCCGCCAACATTTGATCCGGTGTCGGCGAGGTGAAAACGGCTCCGGGACAGGCTGCATCCAGCATGCCGCGACCGACGAACCCGCTGTGCATAGGCTCGTGACCGCTGCCGCCGCCGGAGACAATACCTACCTTGCCTGCGACAGGAGCATCAGAACGAATGACAAGGAGGGGATCGAACCTGACTTTCAGCAGATGCGGATGGGCACGCTGCAGACCATGCAGGGCATCGTCCACCACATTTTCCGGCCGGTTAATCAGTTTTTTCATCACTGCCTCGTCCCATACGGTCGAACAGTGCTGCCAGCAGCTTAGCGGCGTTGGCCGATGCCTGGCCACGGTGGCTGATGTGGTTCTTGACAGCCGGCGGCAGTTCGGCCATTGTGGCACCGTGGGCGGGTATGAAGAATACCGGGTCGTAGCCAAAGCCAAACTCACCGCGCGGTTCGTCTACGATCTCGCCCTCTACCACGCCCTCTACGGTATAGATCGGGCCACCAGGTGCCGCAATCGCCACAACACAGCGAAAACGAGCCGTACGTCGGGCCCCGGGAAGGTCACGCAACGCCGCCAGGAGGCGCAGATAGCGATCGCGATCGCTGAGCCCCGGTCCGCCATAGCGCGCCGAGTAGACGCCGGGTTCGCCACCCAGGGCATCTACCTCAAGACCGCTGTCGTCTGCCCAGGTCCACAGCCCGGTCAAGTTCGCGTATTGCTCAGCCTTAAGCGTGGCGTTTTCGACAAATGTGGAGCCCGTTTCGTCCACCTCCAACGTCACGCCCTCCTGATCAAGCCAGGTGACGTTCAGCGGCAGATCTGCCAAGAGGGAGCGATACTCACGAATTTTGCCCAGATTGTGCGTGGCAACAAGCAGCGTATGCATCTATTCTACACTCCGATTTCTTACCCCTTGCATGCTATCATATAATGCCAGACGTTGGTAGCTAACTTACCGTGCGGCGCGCCGTCCGCCCCAGGTGCGCTGCTGTTACAGAAAGGGCCTGGCGGACCATGGTCGAATCCTATCATCCACTGCGCATTTTTACAGGGTCTGCGCATCCGGAGTTGGCCAAGGAGATCGCCGGTATTCTACACGTCGATCTCGGCAGAGCCACCACCCGGCGCATGCCTGACAGTGAAATCCATGTCATGCTTGACGAGGTAGTGCGCGACCAAGATATCTTTTTGATCCAACCCTGTTCGGAACCCGTCAACGATAACCTGGTAGAATTGCTGCTCTATCTTGATGCGTTTCGCCGCGCCAGCGCCCACAGCGTCAGTGTCCTGCTGCCCTATTTCCCCTATGCGCGGCAGGAGCGCATGGCCAAGGGACGCGAGGCCATCAGCGCGCGTGTCGTGGCAAATATGATCGAAATGCAGGGTGCGAAACGTGTCGTCTATGTAGACATTCACAATCGCGCTATCCAGGGTTTTTTCAACATCCCGGTCGATCCTTTGAGCGCCCTGCCGCTGCTGGCGAACTATTTCCGAACACCAGAGTTCGCCAACGCTGCCATCGTCAGCCCTGATGTGGGCCGCGCCAGCATGGCCGGGAAGTATGCCGAGCTGCTGAACCTGCCATTGGTAGTCATGCACAAGCGGCGCACAAGCTTCACGACCACGGAGACAACGCACGTCGTGGGTGACATTGAAGGCCGGCGGCCGATCATTATCGACGACGTGATGGCCGGCGGCAGTGTACTCAAGCAAGTGGACGCGCTTTACGAGGCCGGCGCCGCAGGTAAGGCCTGCTTCGCCGTCACGCATCCGGTGCTGCTGCCTTCTGCGCTCAAGCGGCTGGACGAAGATGACCGCATCGAGCGTCTCGTCGTCACCAATACGGTATGCATACCGCCTGAGAAGCGCCACCCCAAGGTCGTGGTGCTGTCTGCCGCCCCGCTGCTCGCCGATATCATCTACCGCATCTACAAGGGGCAGAGCATTTCTGAGCAGTTGGTGCTGGCATAAACTGCCGGTAAGCTGCCGGCGTGAGGAGAGAATGCATTGTTTCGTCGCACCACGCGTCCCGAAGCGGACGCCATCGAGGTAATTCTTGGCCCGCGCGCCACTTTCAGCGGCACGCTGCAGTGTGACGCATCCATTCGCGTCGACGGCGCCATCGACCAGGGCCGGCTCGTCACGCCGGCAAACGTCATACTGACCGAAACGTCCAACGTCCAGTGCGATATTATCGCCAAGACAGTGAGCATTCGCGGCCAGTTTAACGGCGTCATCCAAGCGGATCGCGTCGAGATGCTGGACGGCAGCCAGGTACAAGGTGTGCTAAACGTCAACAGCTTCTATATGGACGAGCGCGCTGTGCTGCGGGCGGCGGTCAATATACGCGGCGACGCCGCCACGCCGGGACAGCGCCCGCAGCCGCCCCAACAGCCGGCCATTCCAGTTACGCAAGCGCCGGCCATGCCGGGGCAAAGCACAGAAGAACGAAAACCCTAAAACAGGTACAGATCAGGAGAAACAGGACAGATGAGCGAACGCACGGTTTCGTTCCGCGACAAGCAGCTCAAGATAGACGGTACAGATTTGAAGCCGGGCGATAAGGCGCCGGAGGTGACCCTATACACCGGCTTTTTGGCCGGCGTCCCGATGCTCCAGAGTACGGCCGGCAAGATCCGGCTGATCAGCGTCGTGCCGAGCATCGACACCAGCGTGTGTGACCTGCAGACCCGCCGCATGAACGAAGAGGCATCCAAGCTCGGCGAAAACGTGGTCGTGATTACCGTCAGCGTCGACCTGCCGATGGCGCAGAAGCGCTGGTGTGGCGCCGCCGGTGTCGAACGGGTGGTGATGCTCTCCGACTATATGCACTTGGACTTTGGCAACGCCTACGGCACCGCTATTCCCGACGTCGGCGTAGACCAGCGCTCGGTGTTTGTGGTCGATGCGGCAGACACCATTCGTTATGTCGAGTATGTGCCGGTGTTTGGACAGCACCCTGACTACGACGCCGCACTGGCAGCAGTGCGCAGCCTGCTGCAGCCGGCGTGATCTGGCCATTTGAACAGTAAGAAAATCGAGCTGCATGCCACCGGAGATCGTTGACCAGAGCGGTTTCCGACCTCCGGTGGCAGAAGAAGTGCGGTTTCTCCGGCCTCGCAAGAACACCAGTGGAGCGACTATGATCTGGCTATCCGTACCCATCGCAGCATTGATTGGCTATGTACTTGGCTCCGTCCCGGTCGGGTTATGGGTATGCCGGCTATACGGCGTCGATATTCGTACCGTGGGCAGCGGACGCACGGGTGGTACCAATGCCTGGCGTGCCGCCGGGTTGAAGGCAGCCATTCCCACGATCATTGGCGATGCCATCAAGGGGGCCGTCGCGGTGTTGCTGGTGCGCTGGCTCTTCTACCTGGTCTTTCCCGATCCCGACACCATGAGTGTCGACGAGGCAACCATGCGTGCGTTGGTGCTCAACTTGAGCGTCGCGCTGGCGGGCGGTTTTGCCGTCATCGGGCACAACTGGTCGTTCCTCAACAACTTCCACGGCGGCGCCGGCGGTATCACCACTGCAGCCACCACGCTTGCCATCTCGCCGCTGGTCGGCGGCATGGCCATCATTATTGCGGCCTTCGTCATCTGGTGGACGCGCATGGCCTCGGTTGCCAGTTTCACGGTCGGCGTCTGTGCCTTTGCCATGTTCCTCATCCTCGGCGTACAGGAGATGTCGCCCTGGCCTTTTGTCGTTTACGGCGTCATGGTGCTGGCGGCGGTCCTCATCGCTCTGCGCCCGAACCGCGAGAAGCTGCGCGAGGGCAAGGAGCGTGTGATCACCTTGTGGTGATCTCAGAAGCTGTCACGCCACGGCCTGGCCTGAGGATCGCTGCCGCCAAAACCACGCCGGCAGCAAGGCCTATGCCGATCACGCCCAGTGTGACTGCATCAGGCGCAATCAGAGGCTGTCCACGCAGCGCCTGCCATGTGACGAGCATGGTCGCACCTAGATAACCCCCACCTACAAGCCACACCAACTGCGTGCGTTGGCGCCTGCTCCAGCGCCGAGTTGCCCAGGCGCGGGTGAGGGCAAAGCCAAGCAGCGGCAGCACCTGCATGGCGTGCAGGCCGACGAAGTGGCCGATGCGTAGGTCGCCACCAACTGTGCTCCAGCCAAGAAGCGGCAGGCTTGGCCCGCCGTCGGCAACTCCTACGCTATGCCCACCCACGATGGCCAGCGGCAGGCCGGCCTGGGCGGCGGCCAGTTGCGCCGGCGTAGGTCCGGCGGTCATGATGTAACCGACCAACATGCCCGCAAACGAGATCAATACGCCCAGGCGTACCGACCAGGCCAATACCGGATCGGGCATCCGCTGGAAGATCAGCCAGATGCCAAGCATCAGGTTCAAGACGGCTACGAGCGTGATGAACACCCCCATCGTCGTGAACACAGCGGCATCAAACGGTGTACCGATGTTGAAGTGGCTCGTCGTGCCGCGCACCACCTGCGTGATGATCAGTACGATCTCGACCATCAGCGCAAAAGCCGTAACGTTAGCTGCCGCCTGAACCCAGCGCCGGCGCCCCTGCACCAGCGTGAGCAGCCAAAGGAAGGTGGCAGCGTAGACGGCGGCTGAGACGGTAAACTTGAAAGGCTTAATCCAGCCGTTGACACCGGTGATAACCTTGGGATCGACCAGCATTGCCACGACGACAACGGGCACGAGGGCCAGGTTGATCAAAACCGTGAGCGTCAGCGGCCAGTTAAAAGTCCAGGCACGGCGCAGCAAGCTGCCGGAGCGAACAGAGTCCCGGACGGATGTACGGTCAGATGAAAGCGAAGCTGTAGCCATGAGAAGTCTCCCTTGAATGTTGATAGTGCAACAAACGCTGAGTTCACAGCGTGGTAACGGCCGACACCGGCTGGCCGGTACGGGCAGGTAGCAAGCGCACAAAGAGATAGAGCAGCAGGCCCAGTGGGCCTACCATCAAGATGAGAAACAGGACCGGCGAAACGATCCACGCTGAAGTGCCCCGCTGGCGGCTGTCCAGGTAAGCCCAGCGGCCGACGAACAGGTCAAAGGCCAGGAAGTGCACCCAGGCGATGGTGGCGCCCGCCGGCGTGCCCAGCAAGGCGGAGATTACGCCTAGCTGGGGGTTTGCCAGCTGAGGCAGCAAGCTTGCCAGCGCTGGCACCACCAGCAGTGTGTAGAGCAGCGCAGCCGGAGCAACTACCCATGGCGACGCCATGATGCGCCTGGTCCACTGCCAGTGCGGCAGGAAGATGATCAGCAGCCAGAATGGCATGACGAGCAGGCTGCTCAGCTGAAAGATACTCTCCATCTGTGTCCCCCTTTCAAACATCTTTAGAAAACCGAACTTTGTTCAGATTTGTGTAATAGAAAGGCAGCCACCAGTCAGTGACTGCCGCTCTGCGCACAGGCGCAGCAAGCGAAACTGCAGGAATTAGGCTAGTTCAGCCATCAAGCCGGCGCCGATGCGGCGCAGTGATTCCAGTTCCATAGCGTCGAAATCGCCAGGATAGTGGCGCAGGTGGCCAATGCGCAGCATTGCAATGCCATGCACCATCGCCCAGGTTGTAAACGCCATCTCAAACACGCCGTAGCCGGACCTGGTCTTAAAGACACCCTCCTCCACACCGCGCTGAATTGCGCGCAGCAAGAGTGGGAATGATGAGCCTTCCTGCTGCATGTCCATTATCGCCTGGTCGGGCGTTGCTCCTGCGGCAACGCCGGTGTTTAGGTTCGTGAACATGAGCAGAAAAAAGTCGGGGTTGCGCACGGCGAAGTCGACATAGGCAAGCCCCAACTGCAGGAGCAGTTCGCCGGGCGGCAGATCCGGGTCGGCACGCTGCATATATTCGGTCAGGCGCCGGTGTCCTTGGGCACAGACGGCGCCGATAATTTCTTCCTTGCTGTCGAAGTACTCGTACAGCCCGGCCGGGCTGTAGTCGATACGCTGCGCAATGGCGCGCATCGATAGCGCCTCTGTCCCTTCCGTGGCAATGATCTTGCGTGCCGCATCAAGGATTGCCTGCCGTGTCTTTTCATGCCGCCGTTCACGCGGGCTGGATTCCATAATCTAACTCCGATAATATACCGAACAATGTTCGGATTATAAGCCCGGTTTGGTACGATGTCAAGAGGCAAAATGAGCCCACGCGGAATGTCCCGGGGACGTTCGGACGTCCCCGGGACATTGGCGGTTCTTCCCCCAACAGGCTTAGTGAGTGCGGTGCTGGAGCGCTGTCAGCATGGCATCCTGATCGCTCCAGGGATATTCGATTTCGCCAAAGCACATGCTGCGCTCGTGACCCTTGCCAAAGGCGGCCACGACGTCGCCGGGCGCGCCATGTCCACGGCATACTGGATCGCCTCGGCGCGGTCGGGCACGATGGCGTACCGGCTGCTGTCGGCATGCTCGCGGACACCACGCTCGATCGAGCGGCAGATGTCGGCGAGGTCTTCCGTACGCGGATCCTCGGCAGTGATGACGGTGTAGTCGGCCAGTTCACCCGCAACTCGCCCCATCAAGTAGCGCTTCTCGCGATCACGCAGGCCCGCCGAGCCAAAGACGGCAATCAGCCGCCCCTGCCCAACCAGCGGGCGCAATGTGCGCAGGGCATTTTCGAGACTGATGGGAGTGTGGGCAAAGTCGACGACGGCGAGAAACGGCTGGCCTGCATCCATACGCTGCATGCGTCCCAACACGCCCTCTAACCCCTCGACACCTTCTTGGATGGCGGCAACGGAAATGCCGCTGGCCAACGCCGCTGTGACGGCACAGAGTATATTGTAGACGTTAAACTCGCCGATAAGCTGGGTCTCGATCGGGAATGTGCCGCCCCACCACTGCACGGTAAAACGGGTGCGCGCCGGCGCATAGTCGATGGCGTGTGCGCTGACATCCAGGCGCACGCTGCTGTGGCCCGGAATGCCGTAGGAACGTACCGGTACGTGGTAGTCGTGGATAGTGGCTTCTTCGTTTAGTGCGGCCAACAGGGCCCCATACGAGCCGCCGTCGTCCGCGTTGAGCACGGCGCAGCGCGGGATGCCAGGCTTGGACGGCGAGGCATATAAGCTGCGGAACAGCAGCGCTTTGGCCGCCACGTAGGCGTCGCGTGTACCGTGGAAATCAAGATGCTCGTGGGTGATGTTCGTCACGGCCGCCACGTCAAAATCTACAGCTGCCACGCGCGCTTGCGCCAGCCCATGGCTGGTGCTCTCGATCACGGCGTAACGACACCCGGCGTCCACCATCTCACCAAGGAACCGTTGGACGTCCGGCGCGTCGGGGGTCGTGACATGCAGGCCCGTATCACTCTCGCGGCCCTGGATGCGCGCACCCACGGTCGTAACCACGCCGGCTCGCCCACCTGGCGCATCGGCGCCGGCAGTGGCAGTGGCCAGGATCGACTCGAGTAGGGTGCAGGTCGTGGTCTTACCATCGGTGCCCGTGATTCCCAACACCTGCAGCTTGCGTGAGGGGAAGTCGTACAGGGCAGCGGCAGCAACGGCCAGGGACTTGCGACTGTCGGCCACCTGTACATACGGTGCGTCCGGTGGTAGATAACCGCGGCTGATCAGCGCCGAAGCCGGAGTCGTGCCGAGCAGAATGGTGGCGCCGGCGCCAACCGCCTGGGCAAGGAAGCGATGGCCGTCGCTGCGCCCGCCGGCGACGGCGACAAAGAGGCTGCCAGGTTTGACGGCGCGGCTGTCAAAGGTCACATGGTGTGCAAACAGCATACCGGGATCGACAGTTCCCCCATAACGAGCATCGGGCAGCAGTTGGAGCAGTTGGGCCAAGGTAATGGTTGCGTGTGGCATATGTAGTTTTTCGCAATGCTTTCAGGAAGCGTTCTACTAGATATCGCGCGGGCCGCGCACAATCGAGATACCGGCGGCCAAAATTACGCAGAGCAGGACGAGGGACGCGCCGGCAAACAGCAGCGGCAGCCGTGTGCGCACTTCGGCGGCTACGTCGATTGGGATCGGCGTAGCCGTCGGCGTCGGTGTAATCGTAGGCGTCGCTGTAGGCGGCGGTGTGGCAGTGGGTGGCTCTGTTGCCGTAGGTGACGCTGTTGCGGTCGCCGGTACGATTGCCGGCGTGTCAGTAGGTACTGCTGTGTTTGTCGGCAGCAGCACCTCGCTCCCCGCCTCTACTGGCGTCTCTGCCGGCGTCTCTGCCGGCGCCCCAGCTGGGGTTTCAGCCTGGTTGCCGCCTGCGGGTTGAGGGGTGCTGCCCTCGGCCCCCGTCAAGAAGGGGCCGGCGGACTCAATGGCCTGGCGGATCAGCCCCGCGGTGTCGGTTATCACCCCAGCTTGGGGCAACGGCAGTTCGATTGTGATAGAGGCGGTCGTGCCAGACCCAAGCGAGGCAGTCTGTGTCGCCGGAGTCACAGCTGCCAGCGCAGCAGTGGCTGTTACCGCCGCTGTCGTCGTAGGCGCAGGTGTGTTTGTGGCAGTCGCAGTTGGCGCCGGTGTATAGGTGCCGGTAGGCGTATTGCTGGGTGTAGCGGTCGGCAGCGGTGTACGCGTGGCAGTAGGCAGCGGAGTATTGGTCGGCGTGGGCGAGTTGGTCGGCGTCGCCGTAGGGGTCGCCGTGGCAGTTTCCGTGGGTGTATTGGTCGGCGTGGCAGTGTTGGTTGGCGTGGCCGTCGGTGTGGCGGTTGGCGTAGCGGTCGCCACTGCGGCGCGCACGTCTAGCGGGCCCATTGCCGCCGCAGATGCAAAGTTCAGGCCCTCGTCGTCGCTGCGCAGCACCCAGTTGTCGACCGTGCCGGCGTAGATAGTGCGCGGGGCGCGCGGCGTATTGGCCAAGGCATAGACAGGCGCTGTGTATGGCACGCCGTCGACGTTGGCAGGTGTCCAGCTTTCACCGCTGCCGGCAAAGAGGCCGTTCTCCGTACCCAACACGAGCAGCCGTCCGGTATCGACGACATCATAGTAAATGGTTGATGGTGTGTTGGCCACGCGCGTCCAGGTATCGCCGTCGTCGCTGCGATAAAGGGCTGTATCGGTGCCGGCATACAACGTATTGCCTTGTGTGGCCAGGCTGTAGACGATGCCCCCATCGGGGAAGCTTTCGACTCGCGTCCAAGTCGTGCCGCCTGTGGGAAGACGATACAGCCCATCGTGCGTGCCGGCGTACAGGGCGCCGCCATAGTCCAGCAGTTCACGAATGCGCCGGGCCTCGCCAACAAGACCGGCATCCAGCCGCTGCCACGTATTGCCGGCGTCAGCAGTGCGCAGCACCCCGTCAAATCGAGTTCCGGCATACAAGACAAGGCCGGCGCCTTCATTGGTGGCGTACAGTTCGCCGATGGCGCTGTTGCTGCTGACGTAATCGCGCACGGACGGGACCTCAACCCACGAGGTGCCGCCGTCATTGGACCGGTAGAGAAAACCCGAGCCGCCGTCGGCCGCAAATGCGATCCGGGGGTTCCGTGGGTCAAACGTGATGGCGGCGATACTGATATTGGGTGACAAACCGGGCGTCGTATTCTCCCACGTGAGGCCACCATCCTGCGTGCGCCATACCGCAGCCGGCTGCGGCGAATTCAGCACACCGGCAAGCACCCGGTCTGGGGAGCGTGGGGCAACTGCGAGCGAGAGCACAGCATTGGGGGTAGGCACTGTGGCCTGCGCCAGCGCAGGCGCGGGGTCCAGTGCGGCGACGATCAGCCCGAGCACTACCATGACGGCCAACACACCCTGCAGCACAGGGCGCCGGCGGCGATGATAGCGGGACGGAGGCGGACAGGTCGCATTCATGTAGTACGAGTATATACGGAAAGGGACGGGGAGACGAAAACAGCAACCAACACACGGGTTGCGGACAGAAAAACACCGAGTGCCTGCACGAGGACAAGCACTCGGTGGTCAGACGCAGCAAGACCGGCTGCCGGCAGCCTCCTCCAATCGCCCTGCCAGACGACTAGAGCATCTGCAGCAGATACTGAGAGGCGCTGTTTGCCCAGTCGATCACGTTGGGCGGATACAAGCCAATCCAGAACACGGCCAGGACACACAAGAAGACGATAGCCTGCGCACCGACGCCAGCAGCAGCGCTCGTGGTGACTTCCGTCTCATCCTGGCTGAAGAACATGATACGCACCAGGTTCATGTAGTAGAACGCAGAGATGGCCACGTTGATGGCGGCCACAATTGCCAGGAAGTAATACTGGTGCTGGACCGTGGCGCCGAAGACAAAAAACTTACCCACGAAGCCTGCAGTCAGCGGGATACCTACCAGGCTGAGCAGGAAGATGAACATGGCAAAGGCCAGGCCAGGAGCCCGCTTCACCAGGTTGCTGAAGTTCGAATAGTCGGTGCCGCCTGTCATGTTCTCGACCGCCAGCACAACCATGAACGCGCCGATGTTCGTGAACAGGTAGCCGAACAGGTAGATCAGCAGGCCATTCAGGCCGTTCATCGCCAGGGACGTAACGTCGGCCGAGTTGGTGTTCACGACCGCTACCAGGCCCAGCAGCATATAGCCGGCCTGCGCGATCGAGCTGTAGGCCAGCATGCGCTTGACGTTGGTCTGGCGCAGTGCCATCAAGTTACCGGCGAACATCGTCAACACGGCGAGGCCGCCGAGGATGGGCACCCACACCGCATTGGCCGGCGCAAAAGCAATCAGCATCACACGTGCAATCACCGCAAAGCCGACAGCTTTGGAAGCAGTCGACAGATAGGCGGTCACAGGGGTGGGCGCACCTTCATAGGTGTCGGGCGTCCACTGGAAGAAGGGCGCCAGGCTGGCCTTGAAGCCAAGGCCTACCATGACGAGCACCGCCGACGGCACCAGTACCGTGGCGAGTTCGGGATGTTCGCTCATGGTCTTGCCGATATCCATCAACATCAACGAGCCGCTGGCACCATACAGCAAGCTCATGCCGTAAAGCATGACAGCCGAGGCAACCGAGCCGTACAGGAAGTATTTAAGCCCAGCTTCTGAACTGCGCAGATCCTCGCGCACAAAGCCCACGAGGAGATAACTCGTGATCGATAAAAACTCAATGGCCACAAACAGCAGCAGCAGGTTCATCGCGCTGACGGCAAAGCTCATGGCCGCCGTCACAAGCAGGTAGGATGCCCAAAACTCACCGCGTGCGCTGATGTGTTTATTCAGGTACCCGCCGCCGGCCACTGCAATCAGTGCCATTGCGCCGTAGATGATTAGCTTGACGAACAGCGCAAACGGATCGATCGCCACCATGTACAGTGCGACCTGCGGCTGTGCGCCCAGCTGGAAGACAACGCCAATCAGCCCGATCAGCAGGAACAGCACGCTGATGACCATATAACCCTGGCCGCTGTCCCTGCGTTTTCCCGCCGTTGCGTCCAGCAGCAGGATCAGCAGCCCACCGATGATCAGAATGATCTCGGGCAGGATGCTTACCAGCGAAAAGAGTCCGATTTCCAAGAGTGGCCTCCCGCGCCCTTACAGGACGCCCTTTACGAAGGTCAAGATCTGGACGGCGGCGCCGTTCAGGTAATTGAGCAGCGGCGTCGGATATACACCCAGGATGAAGATGAATATCACCAGCGGCCACAGGGTCAGCTTCTCAAAGCCGATCATGTCAGTCGGTCCGTCGGCATGCTGTCCGGTAACCGTAGTCCAGTGCGAAATCTTGTTTTCCTCATAATTGCCCAGGAAGACGTTCTGGAGGATGCGCCACAGAATGTAGACGGCCGCCAGAGCAATACCGATAGCGGCGAAGATTGCCCACCCCGTCGTCAGCGCCAGCGCGCCGCGGAAGGTAAAGAACTCGCCCCAGAACCCGCTCAGGCCAGGCAGGCCAAGGCTGGCGAACAGGGCCACCAGCATGATGCCGTAGTAATAAGGCGTCTTGGTCCCGAGGCCGCCAAAGCGGTCCAGGTCACGAGTATGGGCACGCTCGTAGATCACGCCGACCAAGAAGAACAGGGCACCCGTGATCAAGCCGTGGTTGAACATCTGCATCGTGGCCCCATTAAAGGCCATCGCCGCGCTGTCAAACTTGCTCTGATCGTCCAGCGTACCGAAGGCAGCAGCAGCAGCACCGATACCCATGATGACGTAACCCATGTGCGAAACCGAGCTGTACGCAATCAGGCGCTTGAGGTCGGTCTGAGCGATACACACCAGCGCGCCGTAGACGATGGCAATGGCACCCAAGGCAACCAGCCAGTTGGACCAGTAGGCCGCAGCGCTTGGATAGGTGGGGATCATCATACGCATCATGCCGTATCCACCCAGCTTGAGGAGGATACCGGCCAGGATCACACTGCCGGCTGTCGGCGCTTCGGTATGGGCGTCAGGCAGCCATGTGTGGAAGGGGAAGCTGGGCACCTTGAAGGCAAAGCCCAGAAACAGCCCCCAGAACGCCAGGCTGCCAAGCAAGAGCGCCTGGTCGGGCGGCAGATTGGCGAATGGCTGGGCCGCAGCTGCGCCGATGATATCGAAGGTGCCGGCGGCCAGGTATGTGCCGAGGATTGCCAGCAGCATGGCGACGGAGCCGACCAATGTGTAGACAAAGAACTTCATCGACGCATAGTCGCGATTCTTGCCGCCCCAGATGCCTATCAACAAGTACATGGGCACCAGGCTCAATTCCCAGAAGACGTAGAAAACCACGTAGTCCAGGGAAATGAATACGCCGAACATACTGACGGCCAGAATCAGGAACAGGCCGAAGTATTCCTTGACGCGCATCTTGATCACGAAGACGCTGTAGTAAAGGCTCAGCGTCGTCAAGAGGGCGGTCAGGAAGACGAACGGAATGCTCAGATTGTCGACGCCTAGGTGGATGCTGGCATTGATGGCCGGAATCCACGGCCAGTTCACCTCAAATGCCATTCCTCCCGTTTCGTAGTCGTAGGAAGCCAGCATGTAAATGCTGATACCCAACGGGAGTAAGCTTGCTGCCACCGCGCCCCACTTGATCAGGCGGTCGCTCTTGCTCATAAACACTAACGCGGCACAGAGCAGCGGCCACACGATCAGGATGGGGAGCGCCCATTGATTAAGGAATTCCATGGATTGTTTCCTCCACCATTTCCCTTAGACTAGCGTCAAAATCATTGGCAGTGCCGTAAGCAGCAGCCAAATTGTTACTGACACGACGACAACCATGAGATAAACCTGCACCTGGCCGTTCTGCGCATTGCGCAGGATATTGCCGGCCCTTGAGGCCAGCCAGGCAAACCCACCAACCGTGCCGTCCACCACGTAGCGATCAAAGTCCGCCGCAAAGCGGGCGATCCAGATGGTGACGCGGCCGATGCCGTTGACGATTGGATCAATAATCCACAGATCGTCAATCCAGTACATGAAGTTGGCAAGAGCACGCGTAAACGGCAGAATCGTATAGCCGTAGAACTCGTCCACATAGAACTTGCGATGCATCACCCACCAGACAGGCCCTAACCAGCGGCGCAGCGGGTCGATCTGGCCTTCGTGGAAGCCCCGGTAGACAAACCAGCCGGCGGCCAGGCCGCCCAGCGCCACGACCAGCGAAGCGCCGAGCACCAGCCACGTAAACTCCGGATGCACCACGTGCATTTCGTAGTATTCGACGTAGGGCTCCAGGATGCGCTCCAGCAAGTTGGGGGCGATGCCGCCAAACACGGGGAAGCTGGCCGGAATGCCAAACCACCCCAAGGCCACCGCAAACGGCGTGATCAGGATCAGCGGCACCGTCATCCGCTTGACGCTTTCCGGCGCATTGGCAGCGCCGGCGCTGCGCGGCTGGCCCAGGAAGGTCAAGGAGATCTGGCGCGCTACGTAGAAGGCGGTCAGGAAGGCAGAGAAGACCTCCACCCAGAAGACGACCATGTGGCCGCCATACCAGGAACTGGTCAAGATCTCATCCTTTGACCAGAAGCCGGCGGTCAGGAAGGGGAAGCCGGCCAGGGCCAGGCCGCCGATGATGAACGTCCAGCCGGTAATGGGCATGCGCTTGAGCAGGCCGCCCATATTGCGCATGTCCTGGGGATCGTTCGGATCGAGATCGCCGTCGGGGCGGGAAATGACACTTGGGCCGTGGATATGGCCGTGTGCATCTTCCTCGCCGCCACTTTCGCCGCCGACTGCTTCGGCAAGCGCTTCGTCATGGCCGTCCGCAGCATGGGCGTGGGCATGGTGGAAGCCATGCTCGACGCCATGGATGACCGAACCGGAACCGAGGAACAGCAGAGCCTTGAAGAAGGCGTGTGTGATCAGGTGGAACAGGCCGGCCATGTAGGCGCCGACACCCAGGGCGGCAATCATAAAGCCAAGCTGGGCGATCGTCGAGTAGGCCAGCACGCGCTTGATGTCCCATTGGGTCAGGCCGATCAATGAGGCAAAAAGGGCTGTGAAGCTGCCGACTGTGGCCACAAACGTCAGCGTGCCTGGGGACACCTCTCCGGCGGCCATGAACAGGGGGTACATACGCACGACCAGGAATACACCAGCCGACACCATCGTCGCCGCATGAATCATGGCGCTGACGGGCGTAGGGCCTTCCATGGCGTCGGGCAACCACACGTGCAGCGGGAACTGGGCGCTCTTGCCGATGGTGCCAAAGAAGATCAGCACCGCAACAATCGCAACCGCCGGTGCCGTGATGCCCAGGAGCGGCACCGTAACCATGTGTTCGGACAGCTGGTGCAGGTTCTCAAGACTCAGGATGTCACGGAACACCAGGGTGCTCGGCACGCTCCAAATGTAGAGCAAAATCATGCCGACGAACATGATCGTGTCGCCGACACGGGTGGTCATAAAGGCCTTGAAGCCTGCGCGCTTGGCCGTCGGCTTCTCATACCAGAAGCTGATCAGCGCGTAGCTGCAGAAACCCATGATCTCCCAGAAGACAAAGAACGTCAGCAGCGAGTTTGAGACCACCAGGCCCAGCATACCGGTAGCAAACAGGCTGATGTAGGCCATAAAGCGGCTGTAGCGCGGATCCTTCTCCTGCGCATACGCTTCTGGATAGTCCTCTTTGCGCAGGTGGCCGGGGAAGGTCATGTACCCAGTGGCATAGATGAAGATCATCACCAACAGGAACGTGACCATGAAGATCATGAGCGCGTTCGCCGGGTCCACCTGGTAGCCGATGACGAAGTTGGTCAACCCCGTCGGGATGGTGTACAGCTCACCGTAGTGAGGGTGGGCACCAAAATGCTCGCTAAAGAAGACTGTGAAGGCGATCGGCCAACCGATCAGTAAGCTGACAACCACGCCGCCAACGGCCGTCAGCGCGCTGACAGTCTTATTGCGATTGAGGAAAAGAATAATCGCAACAAATGCCAGGAAGGGTGGTACGGGCAAAAGCCACGCTAGATTTAGAAATCCTTCCATTGCGCAACCTCGTGTGTTTCTACGCTGCGGGTTTCCAACTTAGAACCCGTCCTACCGATGTTTCCGCTGATAACTCGCTGACATTTCCTGCCGCGATTTCGACTACTGGCCACTGCTGTTCTCCGCTCGTGCTCGAAAGCTGCGGATATAGTTTCCTAGCCCATAACCGAGCAATGCACCAATACCCGCCAGCACCAACAGCAACAGATCATTCCCTAGCTGCACCACCGAGCCGACTGCCACTGCAACTGCCGCCCCGACAAATGCCATTACGACCAAAAATGTCTGGTCGGATTTTTTCCGGCTTACCTGCGCCAGGAGCTGCTGGGCGTCCCGATAATCGGGCTTGTACTTGACGATCTCCTCCAAGGCGTGCTTGGCTCCCGTATAGTTGCCTTCCGCCATCTTGGTAATCGCCAGCCCGTACAAGAATTCGCACTGCTGGTCGAGCGTGCCGGTCAGCTTCTGCTTGGGCATGGCACCCGAATCGCTCCTCTGCCTAACCTCTTAACATGTCCAACTCATCAAGATTGACCGTCTTGCGGTTGCGATAAATAGAGATGATCAACGCCAGACCCACCGCTACTTCGGCAGCCGCCACGGCAATCACAAACAGCGCAAACACCTGGCCGTCCACGTTCACCGCCGGCGAAGCGCTGTAGCGCCAGAATGCGACCAGGTTGATATTGGCCGCATTTAGCATCAGCTCAATCCCCATCAAGACAGCAATCGCATTGCGCCGGCCGAGAGCGGCAAACAACCCGCAGCTAAAGACAAACGCCGAGAGAATGAGATATGAACTTAGTGGAACCATTGCTCTGAAACTCCCAGATCCACACAAATAAGTGCGATACTGCCCAAGAGAAACTTAGTCTCTGAATCCAATGACTGCGAACCCAACCGCTAATCCGACTGCTTGCGGTCGCGTGCGAGAACGATGGCGCCGGCCAAGGCTACCAGCAGCAGCAAGGCCAGAAGCTCAAACGCCACGAAGTACTCATTGACAAACATGCTGCCGATGCGAGCAATGACTGCCTCGCCATCGGGGATTGCCTCGCCAAACTGCGGCCACGGCACGGCCCGCATCAGCGCTGCCAAGACGACAAACGCCAGCACGGTGATAATGGCAGCTGTACCGGACTGGCGGTTGCGCGGCGACGTGGTGCCGAACATCATGCCGCGGGTCAGCATGATGGCGAACGTGATCAGCGTCGAAATGGCGCCGACATAGACGAGTATCTGGCTCACGCCGACGAATTCCGCCTCGGAAATAAAGTAGACGCCGGCAACGCCAAAGAAGGACAGTACCAGCCCCAAGGCGCTGTGGAACAGGTTGCGCGCCAGCACGACCATGAGTGCACCGACGATGGTAACCAGCGCGATGCCAAAGAACACGACTTGGGCTGCTGTCGGCAGCTGGGGTGGCAGCAGAAAAGAAATGTCAGGCATAGTCGATTAGTCTCCCGCCTGGTTTACCGGCACCGTCGTGCCGATCAGGGACTTTGGCTCAAAGGCGCGCTTTGTGGTAACCGGCTGGTTGGTAAAGTGCCGGGCCAGCACGGACGAGCACGATTGCTACCACGCCCAGGTTGGCTGCCAATACCAACACGTACGGAATCCAGCCGCCCCAAGAAGGCATCGGCAGCTTCATGACGATCATCTGCAGCAGAATCAGCGCCAGCACCAGCGGCACCAGCACCTTCCACGCAAAGGCCATCATCTGGTCAATGCGGACACGCGGGAAGGTACCGCGCACCCATTGGATAACCAGGTAGACCGCAAAGGTCTTGGCCATGAAGTAAATAAAGCCAAGGAAAGGGATCTGGTCGGCGAAAGGCCCCTGCCAGGCGCCCAAGAAGAGCATCACGGCAATGGCGCCAAGAAAGAAGGCGTTCAGGAACTGCGCCAGGAAGAACATGGCGAAGCGCATGCCGGAATACTCGATGTGGAAGCCTGCTACCAACTCCGATTCAGCTTCCAGCAGATCAAACGGTGTCTGCTCGGCCTCGGCCAGCGCAGAGATAAAGTAGATCAGGAAGGCGCCGGGCAGGAGGAAGACAAACCAGCCCATGCCCAGGTTGATCGGCCCGATATACAGCGACTGTGCCTCGGCGATCTGCTGCGTCCGCATCGTGCCGGCAACGAGCACCGACGTCAGCATCGCCAGCACCATCGGAATTTCATAAGAGAGCAACTGCGCCACAACGCGGAAGCCCGAGAGCAGGGCGTACTTGTTGTTGCTGCTCCAGCCGGCCATCAAAGCGGCCATGATGCCGATCGAACCAAGCGCTACCAGGTAGAGTACGCCGATATTCAGGTCAGCGCCGATGAGGGCGGGACCGAAGGTGATGACAGCCAACGACATCAGCACGGGAAACACGGCAAAGATAGGCGCCAAGGCATAAGCAGCGAAGTCAGCGCTTTCAGGCCGGATATCTTCCTTGGACAACAGCTTGAGGGCGTCGGCTACCGTCTGGAAGAGGCCATAGGGGCCCTGGCGGTTGGGACCGATGCGGTCTTGGATGCGGCTCACGACCTTGCGTGTGATCCAGATCAAGAGCAACGCCAGCACAAGTGAGGCGTTGACCAGAATGAATGCACCAATAAAGTACGTGATAGCTTCGACGAGCCAGCGCAGTTGTTCCGGCGCGCCCAGCCGCATCTGCAAATCAATTAGGACGTCACTCCAGTTCATCTAGCGTCCTCCCCCAAAATCCACTGCGGATTAGTGCACAACTGCTCGCCGGCTAGTCCCACTCAAGTGCGCCCTTGCGCCACTCGAGGAACAAACCAAGGATCAGAATCAAAACAAACGTGACAGCCGCCAGCACCGAGAACATCGTCAGGTTCTGGTAGGCGATGGCGATGGGGAACAAGAAAATCACTTCCACATCAAAGATCAAGAAGATCAGGCCGATCAGGTAGTACTGGGCACGAAACTGCACCCAGGTGTCGCCGATCGTCTCTACACCGGATTCGTAGGTTTCATTTTTGATCGGGTCTGGGCGCCGCGGGCCGAGGAAATGGCCGATGAGCGTGGCGGCGACAGGAATGATCAGGGCGATGGCACTCAGGATGAGAACAAAACCGTATTGACTCAGCATTTAGTATAGCTCCTGGTCTCGCACCCCAACCAACTGCGCGCCAGGCGACCGATTACGGCAAGGCGAGCAAATGGGGTAGTTCAACAAACGAGAGACGCTTTGCTCCAAGTCGTGGGCATGTCGCCCTTGCAGCCGGCCAACATCAACTGGCTGCATTTGTGTAGAAAATAACAAATCCTTGCGTATGGTAGCATACCTTTCGAGCAAATTGGAAAATTTGCACGGCAAAAAACACATCTAAGTCAGTGCTAGGAGAGTGGAGAGAACACCGATTGCGCCGTTGCTTGACCGCTTTCCCTTAAGATCCGAGGCATTGTAGCACAGCCGCTACGGCGGACCAAGGCACACTCATCATCTCCGGTTTGCAGTTAGGTTCGGCCGGCGTTACACCATTTTGCGTCAATTCGATGGTCGCCGCGGCCGGGAGTCCCCATCTATGCTATAGAGGTGTACTGCGCAGGCTGCAAGACAGATCCCGCCAGCACACCTTCCTTTGTGCCAAAGGCCGACTGTCACTCGCGGCGGTGACAGTCGGCCTTTGCATTTCTAGCCTTTGCCTTGACGCGCGGCGGCGCGCGCACGCCACCCTGGCCGCCAGGTCACGCCTGGATTACGATACACATCCCCGGCACACCATCAGCCCCGAAAACTCGCACAAAAGTTGCACCCCTCACGCGTTCGTGATAGAATGAACAATCGATTGTCTCTAACAGACAATCGGAATTGCATCGGCGTCGATGATTCCCGGGACCTGACTGCTTGAGTCAAAAAGAGCAAGTGTGTTGGGTCCCTTTTGTCTCTTAGTGGCAGCAGTGGTTCTGACTGGTTTTGGGACAGCGAAAGGACGTGCATCTTGGCGCAGCAGTATTTTCCTCTGCTCATTTTCGTAGTCGTGTCGATCATATTTGCATTCATCGCCATCGGCCTGCCGAGTGTTCTCGGACCCGGACGAAAAAACAGTCAGAAACTTGAACCATACGAATCCGGCATCATCCCCTTCCAAGATGCACGGCGGCGCTTCCCCATCAAATATTATCTCGTCGCTATGCTCTTCATCCTGTTCGATATCGAAGTCATCTTTATGTATCCCTGGGCCGGCGTGCTGCGCCCGCTGCGCGATCAGTACGGCGTATGGATCACCCTTGTCCCGATGGGCATCTTCCTGTTGATCCTGATTGTCGGCCTGGTGTATGAGTGGTCCAAGGGTGCGCTGGACTGGGATTAAGGAGTTCTTGCTATGGGTCTTGAAGATAAACTGCCGGAAGGCGTAGTCACGACACAATTAGAAGCACTGGTAAACTGGAGCCGGGCCAACAGCACGTGGCCCCTGCTGTTCGGGCTGGCCTGCTGCGCCATTGAGATGATCGCCGCCAGCACCGCCCGGCATGACATCTCCCGCTATGGCTCGGAGCTGTTCCGTGCCAGCCCCCGCCAGGCCGATCTGATGATCGTCTCCGGCCGTGTATCAAACAAGATGGCCCCTGTCATCAAGCGTATCTATGACCAGATGTCTGAGCCCAAGTGGGTGATCGCCATGGGCATCTGCGCCAGCGCCGGCGGCCCCTTCAATAACTACGCCATCATCCAGGGCGTCGACAAGATCTTTCCGGTGGACGTCTATGTGCCCGGCTGCCCGCCACGGCCAGAGGGCCTGCTTTTTGCACTTGAGAAGCTGCGGCAGAAGCAGGCGCAGGAAACATTCCGCCAGTATCGCGAACAGCCAGGCTGCCCTCAAGGTCACGACGCCGACGGACATCATGTCGCTGGAAGAATCTGCACAGCAAGCAGACGGCTTAATGACCGCTCAATGGTCTGGTTAGTGTCTTGGGAGAACCCGGCAGATTAGGAGAACGTCATGTTAAATCCCTCTCCCCGCGTCCGAGATTATGAAAACATACCGGGCGTCGTCCGGTTAGATATACCCGCCGTCGCTGCGCTCCCAACGGGCGAGACGGCCGACACCACACGCATTGTGGAACGCTTTGGCGAGGACATCCTCGCCGCCGGCCTGCACAGCGGCGCACAGATGGTTTATGTAAAACCCGAGCGTTTGCTCGAGTTTGCGGAGTTCGTGCGCACGGATGAAAAACTTCACTACGAGGCGCTGACCGACGTCACCGCAATCGACCGCTCCGAACTGCCGATCGGCAACGGGGAACGCTTCCACACGGTCTACCAGCTGCGCTCCTATTCGCGCAAGCAGCACCTGACAGTTGTCTGCCCGCTGCCCAACAGCGACGAGCCCAGTGTCCCCAGCCTGGCCAACATCTACAAGGGTGCAGAATGGCCCGAGCGCGAGGCCTACGACCTGATGGGCGTGCGCTTTACGGGCCATCCCGACCTGCGCCGCATCATGATGCCGGAAGGCTGGCCGAACCACCCGCTGCAGAAGAATGTGCCGGTGGGCGGCGAAGAGGTGCCGTTCAGCATGACCTGGAGCGATCCCGAGTTTGCCTCGCTCGGCACGCAGATTCTGCCTGCCACGAGCGTGGCGCCGACGCTGCCTCCGGGGATGAACCGGGAAAACATGATCATCAACATGGGGCCGCACCATCCCTCCACGCACGGTGTGCTGCGCCTGGTGGTGGAACTGGACGGCGAAACTGTTGTCAGGATCGATCCCGACCTCGGCTACCTGCACAGCGGTTTTGAGAAGACGGGCGAGAACAAGCGCTACAAGGACTTTGTCTACTACAGCGACCGCATGGACTATCTGTCAGCCATGCTCAACAACTTTGGCTATGTGCTGACCGTCGAGAAGCTGCTGGGGGTGGACATTCCGCCCCGGGCGCAGGTCATTCGCATCCTCATGACCGAACTGCAGCGCATTGCCTCGCACCTCTTCTGGCTGGGTACACATGTCATGGACGTGTCGGGCACCGGCATGAGCGTGATGATGTATGCCACGCGCGAGCGCGAACGCATCCTCGACCTGTTTGAGATGGTCTGCGGCGCCCGCCTCACAGTCAGCTATATCCGCCTCGGCGGCGTCTATCGCGACCTGCCGGATGCCTTCCTGCCCAACCTGGCCGACTTCCTGAAGGCTATGCCCGTGCGCATCGACGAGTACGAACAGATGCTGACGGGCTCGCCGCTGTGGGATGTGCGCCTGAAGGGCGTCGGCGTGCTCAGCCGCGACGAAGTGATCAATATGGGGCTGACCGGCCCCATGCTGCGCGGCTCGGGTGTCGACTGGGATCTGCGCCGCGATATGCCCTATGGCGGCTTTGAAAACTACGACTTCAAGGTGCCCGTCGCCACCGACGGCGACTGCTATGCACGCTACGTGGTGCGCATGGAAGAGATGCGGCAGAGCCTGCGCATCATCGAGCAGGCGGTCAAGAACCTGCCGGATGGCCCGTACAAGACAGATGACCGCAAGGTCGCCCTGCCGCCGCGCGCCGAGCTGGATGTCAGCATGGAGGCGCTGATCCATCACTTCAAGCTGATGACCGAAGGTCTGCTGGTGCCGCCGGGTATGCTCTACCACGCCATCGAGAGCAGCAAGGGCGAACTCGGCTACTTTGTCTATGCCGACGGCTCGGCCAGGCCCTATCGCCTGCACGTGCACGGCCCTTCGTTCAACAACCTCTATGCCGTCGACAAGATGAGCCGCGGCGGCATGCTCTCGGACATTGTGACCAATATCGGGTCGATCGACATCGTGCTGGGTGATGTAGATAGATAAGGGTGCTCGCCATGGTTTTATCCGAAGCAGTTCGTGCAGAAGTACGCAAGTGGATGGACTTATACCCCCAGGTCGTGAGCGCTCGGCGCTGCTGCCGGCGCTGTATGTGATCCAGCGCGAGTTTGGCTACTGCCGCGTGGATGCGCAGAACGAGTTAGCGGAGATGTTCGACATCGAGCCGGCCGAGGTCGGCGCGGTGGTGGACTTCTACCACATGTTCAAAACCGAGCCCACGGGCGAATATCATGTCGAGGTGTGCACCAACGTACCCTGCATGCTGCGCGGGGCCGGCCAGTGCATGCACCACTTTGAAGAGAAGCTGGGCATTCACCACGGCGAGATGACTGAGGACGGCAAGTTCTCGCTCGGCCACATGGAATGCCTGGGCTCGTGCGGCACGGCGCCGATGGCGATGGTCACCGAGCGGGCGACGGGCCAGGCGCGCTACTTTGAAGAGATGGACAGCGCCGAGGACGTGCAGAAGGCGCTCGACCTGCTGGCTGCCGGCAAGGGCTTTTCGACCCTCGAACGCTGGACGCCCGAAGGTGACCCCGAGAGCACGGGCAAGGCGGCAGGCCCCTACCGCGTGGGCGGCATGGAAAAGCCGGTGCTGACGGCCCGCATCTTCAAGGAAAACAGCCACAAGATCGACACGTACATCGCCGACGGCGGCTACGAGACGGCACGCAGCGTGCTGACCTCGATGACCCCCGAAGCGGTCGTGGACCAGGTCAAGGCCTCAGGCATCCGCGGCCGCGGCGGCGCCGGCTTTCCCACAGGCCAAAAATGGAGCTTTCTGGCCCCGGCCATGCCGCGTTACCTCGTGGTCAACGCCGACGAATCGGAGCCGGGCACCTTCAAAGATCGCATCATCATGGAGTATGACCCGCACCAGTTGATCGAGGGTGTCATCCTGAGTTCGTACGCGATCAAGGCCGAACTGGCTTTCATCTACATCCGCGGTGAGTACTACTTTGCCTACACCCGGCTCGTGGAAGCGATCAAGGAAGCCACAGCCCAGGGGTTTGTCGGCGAGAAGATCTTTGGCACCGACACCAACCTGAAGATCGTGGTCCATCGCGGCGCCGGCGCCTACGAGTGCGGCGAAGAGACGGCCCTGCTCACCAGCCTTGAGGGCTTCCGCGGCCACCCGCGCATGAAGCCGCCCTTCCCAGCGGTCGAAGGTCTCTATGCCAAGCCGACCATCGTCAACAATGTGGAGTCGATCGCCAATGTGACGCACGTCATGCGCAACGGCGTGGACTGGTACCGCCAGTTTGGCACGGAGAAGTCGCCGGGCATGCGTATCTTCTGCCTCAGCGGCAACGTGAAAAAGCCCGGCCTCTACGAACTGCCGCACGCCACCCCGCTGCGGGAGATCATTTACACCTACGGCGGAGGCCCGCAGGAGGACACGGCGGCAATCAAGGCCATCGTGCCCGGCGGGCTCTCGATGAAGATCCTGACGCCGGACCAGATCGACACGCCGATGGACTATGAAGCGGTAGCGGCAGCCGGGTCCTCGCTTGGCTCAGCCGGCGTCATCGTCATCGACGACCGCACCTCGATGGTTGCGGTCGCACGGCGCACGCTGAGCTTCTACCGCGAGGAGAGCTGCGGCAAGTGCACCCCGTGCCGCGAGGGTACGACCTGGCTCGAAGAGATCCTTATCCGCATGGAGAATGGCGGCGGCCGCGACAAGGACATCGACCTGCTGGCGCGCATCACCACCTTTATTGCCGGCAAGAGCTTCTGCCCGTTTGGCGAAGCGTCGGTGTGGGGTCTGCAGAGCAACCTGGCCAAGTATCGGCCGGAGTTTGAGTCGTATATCGAGCTGACCAATCCAGACGAGGTGGCGCCGGTCATCCCCATCCGCCCCATCTATCGGCCGGACACGGGCAAGCCAAGTGTGCTGCACGAGGCGTCCATCGAGTCTGAAGGTGATTCGCCGCTCAACCGCGACACGCCGGTGCTGGCGAAGTAAGCAGATTGAAAGATACGAGGACCGATTCATTTATGGCCGACCTTGTTACCCTAACCATAGACGACCGCCAGGTAGAGGTGCCGAAGGGCACCCTGGTGGTGGATGCCGCGGCGAAGCTCGGCATCGAAATTCCCATCTTCTGCAGCCACCCCAAGCTGGACCCGGTGGCCTGCTGCCGCATGTGCCTGGTCGAGATCTCCGGCCCGCGCGGCATGATGCTGCAGACGGCCTGCTCGGTGCCGGTGGCGCAGGATATGGTCGTCAAGACCAACAGCAAGCAGGTGCAGGACATGCAGGAAGCCAACCTGGCCTTCCTGCTGCTCAACCACCCGCTGGACTGCCCCATCTGCGACAAGGGCGGCGAGTGCCCGCTGCAGGACCAGACCATGCGCTTTGGCCCGGGCATCAGCCAGTTGGTCGAGCCGAAGCGGCAGAAGAAGAAGCACTATCTGATCTCCGACGCGATCGTGCTCGACCAGGAGCGCTGCGTGCTGTGCTGGCGCTGCATCCGCTACCTGGAAGAGTGGGAAGATCGCCCGCAGCTGGCGCTCTTTGAGCGCGGCGGCGCCACGATCATCGACGTGCAGGACGGCGTGCCGGTCGACGCCAAGACCAGCGGCAACATTATCGACATCTGCCCTGTGGGTGCGCTGACCAACCGCATGGCACGCTTCGCCTTCCGCCCCTGGGAGATTGAGCGCACGCCAAGCATCTGCACCCAGTGTGCCGTGGGCTGCAACATCCGCATGGACACGCGCACGCACACGCTGCGCCGCATCATCGGCCGCGAGAACATGCAGGTCAACGACCAGTGGCTCTGTGACAAGGGCCGCTTTGCCCACAGCTGGGTCAACCACGAGAACCGGCTGACGATGCCGCTCGTGCGCAAGAACGGCAAGCTGGAACCTGCCACGTGGCAGGAAGCGCTGAGCCTCGTGGCCGAGAAGCTGCAGGGGATCAAGAGCCAGTACGGTGCCGATGCCATCGGCGGCATCGGCAGTCGCCAAGCTGTCCAACGAGAGCAACTACCTGCTGCAGCGCTTTATGCGCCAGTTGGTGGGCACCAACAATGTCGACCACCGCGACGGCGGCGACGTGAGCGCCATCGACACCGGCCTGCCGGCCATTGCCGAGATTATGAAGCCGCAGTACGGGCCAGACCCCAAGCACGACGTGGTGCTGCTCTTTGGCATCGACACCAACGAAGAGCTGCCGGTGCTCGACCTGCACCTCAAGCGGGCGATCCGCCGCGGCAAGCTCAAGGTGATCGTGGCGCACCCGCGCAAGACGGAACTGATGCGCTATGATGCACCGCACCTGCAGTACACTCCGGGCAGCGAGGTGCTGCTGCTCAACGCCCTGCTGGCCGCAGCAGCGTCCGCCCGGGACGAAAAGAAGTCCGACGCCGCCAAAACGGCCGGCAAGGTCAGCGACAAGCAGCTGCGCGAGGCAGCGGGCGTCACGCCGGAGGCAGTTGCAGCCGCGGCCGGGCTGCTGGCCAACGCCAAGAGTGCGCTGATCCTCTATGGGCCGATGGTCGCTCGCGGCGCACAGGGCAAGGCTGTGACGGCCGGCCTCACCAACCTGGCGCTCTACACCGGTCACTATGAGCGGCTGGCCTACCTCGGCACCGACGCCAACAGCCAGGGCTGCCGCGACATGGGCGTGCTGCCCAACCGGCTGCCGGGTCACGTGGCGATCGACGACGAAGTGGCCCGCCCCCTGCTCGAGCAGATGTGGGGCGCCACGCTGCCTGCGACTCCGGGCAAGACCTACAACCAGATGCTCGACGCTGCCGGCGGGGAGATCAAGGCGCTCTTCGTTATGGGCGCCGATCCTGCTTCGGAGCGCCCCACCTGGGCCGCCAACCTGGACAACTTGGATTTCCTGGTCGTCCAGGAGCTGATGCTGACCGAGACCGCCCAGCGCGCCGACGTAGTACTGCCGGGGCTGAGTTGGGCTGAGCAGGATGGCACGTTCACGAACCTCGAGCGCCGCGTGCAGCGTGCGCCCAAGGCACTGGGCAACCCGCACAGCAAGGCAGCACCCGATTGGATGATTCTTTCTCACCTGGCGACTCACTTTGACGTGCAGTGGCCCTTCTCGGCGGCGCGGGCGGTGACGCAGGAGATCACGGTTGCCAACCCGCTGTACAGCGGCATGACCTGGGAACGCATTGGCGACCAGGGCCAGCAGTGGTTTGTGGCGGATGCGCCCTACACGCGGCCCGAGCCCGTGTACAGGGTGGCCGAACAGCCTGAACTGCCGCCGGTCGACGGTGGCCTGCGCCTGGTCAACAGCCCGGCGCTTTACGACGGCGGCAACATGTTCGGCCTGACGACGCAGATGGCCGGCATGGCGTTTGGAACGCATGCCGCCCTGCACCCGCTGGATGTCGAGCGGTTGGGGCTGGCGCCCGAAGACACCGTCCAGGTGCGCAACGAGCACGGCTCGATCAGCCTGGCGGTCAAGATCGAACCCGCCGTCAAGCCCGGCACTGTCTGGATTCCCGCCAGCTTGCCCGGCGCACCGGTAGGTGCGTTGCTGAATGGTGGTTTGGAAATCGTGAGCGTGGAGAAATAACGGCCGACATGAGGGGGTGACTGCGACCAAGGTCGCCCACCCCCTCACCCACACACTACTTGGGTGCGATTTATGGACTTCAACTGGTGGCTGAACACCATCATTTTCCCGGTAATCCGGTCCGTGGTGGTGATCCTGGTCCTGCTGACGGGCTTCGCCTACCTGACCTGGTACGAGCGCAAGCTGCTGGCGCGCTTTCACGTGCGCTATGGCCCCAACCGTGCCGGCCCCAAGGGGCTGCTGCAGCCGGTGGCGGATGCAGTCAAGGCCATGTTCAAGGAAGAGATCATCCCCAACCATGTGGACAAGGCCGGTCTACGTGATTGCCCCGGCGCTGGCGTTGATCCCCGCCCTGCTGATCTGGGCAGTGATCCCGGTCGCCCAGGGCGTACCGGCGATTGCCGACGTGCCGATCGGCTTCTTGTGGATCCTGGCGATCGCGGGCATCGAGAGCTACGGCATCATCCTGGCCGGGTGGAGCAGCAACAACAACTACTCGCTGCTGGGCGCGCTGCGCTCGTCGGCGCAGATGATCTCCTATGAGCTGCCAATGGGCATCTTCCTGGTCAGCATCCTGATGCTGGCAGGCAGTTTCAGCCTCGTACAGTTGGTCGAGACACCGCGGGCCTGGTGGGAATGGATCTGGCTGTGGGCCATGTTCCCGCTCTTCTTTATCTGCATCCTGGCGGAGACCAACCGCAGTCCCTTTGACCTGCCCGAAACGGAAAACGAGCTGGTGGCCGGTTTCCAGACCGAGTACGGCGGCATCAAGTTTGCGCTGTTCTTCATGGCCGAATACATCAACATGATTACGACCAGCGCGATCATGGCGACCCTGTTCTTTGGCGGCTACCGGCTGCCCTTTGGCATCCTGAGTAACGTGGTATGGCTTGGGCCGTTTGTGCTGGCAGCCAAGATCATCATCCTGCTCTTCCTGTTCATCTGGGTGCGCGCCAGCATCGGCCGGCCGCGGTATGACCAGCTGATGCGCTTCAACTGGCGCTACCTGCTGCCGGTGAGCCTGGCCTACATGATCATCACTGCGCTGATGGTGGTGTTCTGGAAGTAAGTGAAAGGCAAAACAAACCATGGCGATTCGTGACTTATTGAAGGGTGCAACCGAGATCGGCAAGGCAATGGGCATAACGCTCAAGGCGTTGGCCGAAGGGCCGGTTACGGTCGAGTACCCCAAGGAGGCCGTGCCGCTATACCCCCGTTTCCGCGGCAAGCACGAACTGCGCCGCTACGAAACCGGCATGGAACGCTGCATCGGCTGCATGCTCTGCGAAGCGGCCTGCCCGACCGGCGCCATCTATGTCGAGGCAGCGGAGAACGACCCGAACCATCGCACGTCGCCGGGCGAGCGGTATGCGAAGATCTACGAGGTCAACCTGCTGCGCTGTGTCTTCTGCGGCGACTGCGAAGAAGCGTGCCCGACCGAGGCGATCGTGCTTGGCCAGGAATTTGCGATGGCCAGCTACAACCGCCGCGATTTTATTCTTGTCAAAGAACAGCTCCTGAATCCAGGAGAGCCCAACGTCGTCATCCGCCCCGAGTAAGCGGGCGCTGGTCAAGGTGGCCAGACGAAGTAAGCGAGCATGCGGAGCAAGCATATGGACTTTGCGATGATCTTCTTTATCCTCGTCGGCGCTCTCAGCGTCGGCGCGGCGGTCGGGGTGGTGGCGGCCAGGGTGGCGGTGCACAGCGCCCTGTTCCTGCTTACTCACTTCGTGACGCTGGCGCTCCTCTACGTGACGCTCGACGCCCAGTTCTTGGGCGCGGCGCAGGTGATCGTCTACGCCGGCGGCATCGTCATTCTGATCCTGTTCGTGCTGATGCTGGTCGGCTCGGAGCGGCTGGACACGCGGGCGGCGTACCGCACGTGGGTGCCCTATGCCGGTATTGCCCTCGGCGCCATCCTGGCGCTTGCACTGGGCTTTGCCATGTTCCAGACGCCGCTGGTGCCCGCCACGCTGCCGGCCAATGATGGCGGCGTGCCCGAGGTCGTCGGCATGTACCTGTACAGCCAAGGGATCATCCTGGTTGAACTCACCGCGGTGCTGCTGCTGGTAGCGCTGCTGGGCGCGCTGCTGCTGGCCCGCCGTCCCAAAGAAGAACGCGCATAGCTGCGCAAAGGCGAGGGAGAATCGACCATGGTGCCGACTAACTTTTACCTGATTCTGGGTGCAATCATCTTTATCATTGGGGCCATCGGCGTCCTGTCGCGCCGCAACGCGCTGATCATCTTTATGTGCGTGGAGATGATGCTCAACAGCGTGAACCTGACGCTGATCGCGCTCAGCCGGCAGTGGAACAATCTGAACGGGCAGATGTTCGTATTCATCATCATGGCCGTAGCCGCCGCCGAAGTGGCAGTGGGCCTGGCCATTTTGCTCTCGCATTTCCACCATACCAAGACGGCCAATATCGACGACATCAATATCCTGAAATGGTGATCATGCTCGCATGGTCGCAGCCATCTCTCCGCCCTTAGCAACGGAGTGCACTCATGTTTGATTTAGCCTGGTTATTGTTTGCATTTCCCGCAGCAGGCGCCCTGATCATCCTGCTGCTTGGCCCGCGCCTGCCGCTGAAGGTGGTAGGGTGGGTGGCCTCGCTGGCCGTGCTGGGGGCCTTTGTGGTTGCCGTCAGCCTCTTTTTTGGCATCAGCGGCCTGCCCGAAGAACAGCGCGCGGTCACGATCACCTACTGGCAGTGGATGACGGTGGGGAACTTCAACGTGGCGGCGGCGATCCTGGTGGATCCCGCTGAGCACGACGATGGCGATGCTGGTCACGGGCGTGGGCACGCTGATCCACATCTACTCGATCGGCTACATGGGCCACGAGGCGCGCTACCAGCGCTTCTTCTTCTACCTCAACTTCTTCATCCTCGCCATGCTGGTGCTGGTGATGAGCAACAACTTCCTGTCCACCTTTGTGGGTTGGGAAGGCGTGGGTCTCGCCTCGTTCCTGCTGATCGGCTTCTGGTTTGAGCAGCGCGACGAGCAGTACGGCTGGTATGCGGACGCCGGCAAAAAGGCGTTCCTGGTCAACCGCATCGGCGACGCCGCCTACCTGATCGCCATGTTCATCATCTGGACGCAGGTCGGCTCGCTGACCTACCAGACGGTCGAGGTACAGGCGGCCAGCATGCCGCAGTGGGCGCTGGTCGGGGTTACGCTGCTGCTGATCTTTGCGGTGAGCGGCAAGAGCGCCCAGTTCCCGCTCTACGTCTGGCTGCCCGATGCCATGGCCGGCCCCACGCCGGTCTCGGCGCTCATCCATGCCGCCACCATGGTCACTGCCGGCGTCTACCTGCTGGTGCGTACCTATACCATCTGGGACCTCGCAGTCGAGGTTGCCACTGCTGCTGGGTTACATCGGCATCCTGACCGCCTTCTTCGCGGCCACGCTGGCGCTCGTCCAGGTCGGACCTCAAGAAGATCCTGGCCTACTCGACGATCTCGCAGCTGGGCTACATGGTGGCAGCGGCGGCCGTCGGCTCGCCGGCCGCCGCCATCTTCATCCTGGTCGCCCACGCCTTCTTCAAGGCGCTGCTCTTCCTTGCGGCCGGCAGCGTAATGCACGCCACCGACGGCGTGATCGACGTCCGGCGCCTTGGCGGTCTGCGCCACAAGATGCCGCAGACCTACATCCAGTTCCTGATCGGCGCCATGGCGCTGGCAGGCATCCCACTGCTCTCCGGCTTCTGGGCCAAGGACGCAGTGCTGGCCACCATTGCCGCCCAGGACGGCTGGATCATCTACATCATCGGCGATATCACGGCCCTGCTGACGGCCATCTACAGCTTCCGGGCCGTGTTCCTGACCTTTAACGGCAAGCCGCGTGACCAGCACGTCTACGACCACGCCCACGAGAGCCCCTTCATTATGACGGCCCCGCTGTGGGTGCTGGCGTTCTTCTCGGTCTTTATCGGCCTGGCCAATACGCCGTTGGCGCTGACGATCGAGAAGTACCTTGAACCGGCCACGGGCCATCACGAAGAGGTTGGCGTGGCACTGGAGCTGTTCGTCCTCATGGTCAGCACGATTCTCAGCCTCACCGGCTTCTTCTACGCCTGGGCGCGCTACATCAAGCGTGAGGGCTGGACGGTTTCGATCGGCAACTGCTTTCAACTGGCTCAAGCCGGCGCTGGACAACAAGTGGTATATCGATCGCATCTACAACTACTGGATTGTGCAGCCGCTGCTGGCCCTATCCGGCTGGCTCGCCCGCTTCTTTGATCCGAAGGTGATCGACGGCGCCGTCAACGCCGTGGGCGAGGTGACCAACGACGGTGGTGAAGCCGTGCGCAAGCTGCAAAACGGTGCGGTGCCTACCTACGCCTTCAGCATCCTGCTGGGCGTAGTGGCGGTCGTGCTTTATTTCGTGTTTGCACACTAGCCAAGAGGCGCGTCATGAATTTTACGCTACCTTATCTGCTCTCAATTATCACCTTCCTGCCGCTCGTCGGCGCCCTTGTGGTGCTCGTCGTGCCCGGCGACCGCGCCAAGAAGATCGTGGCGCTGCTGATGACGCTGCTGACCTTTCTGGTCAGCCTGCTGCTGCTGCCCAACTGGCAGAACGGGCCCGAGATGCAGTTCGTCGAAAGTGTGCCCTGGTTCCCGCCGCTCAGCATCAACTATGCGCTGGGCGTGGACGGGATCAGCCTCTTCCTGGTGCTGCTGACGACGCTGCTGATGCCGATTGCCGTCTACTTCAGCAATCTTTATGTCAACAAGCGGATCGGCGCCTACATGGCGCTGATGCTGCTGCTGGAAACGGCCATGCTCGGCGTCTTCCTGTCGCTGGACCTGGTGCTCTTCTTTGTCTTCTTCGAGGCCAGCCTGATCCCGATGTACTTCCTGATCGGCGAATGGGGCGGCCAGAACCGGATCTATGCGGCCGTCAAGTTCTTTATCTACACCTTTGCCGGCTCGGCGCTGATGGTGGTCGCCATCCTGATTGTCTACTTCGCGACCGGCACCTTTAACATCGTGGAACTGCAGAGCTCCCACATTGCGCCGGCGGTGCAGACGTGGGCGTTTATCGCCTTTGCCCTGGCCTTTGCCATCAAGACGCCGCTCTTCCCCTTCCACACCTGGCTGCCCGATGCCCACGTACAGGCGCCGACGGCCGGTTCGATCATCCTGGCCGGCGTGCTGCTGAAGATGGGCACCTACGGCTACCTGCGCCTGGCCATGCCGATCTTCCCGCAGGCGGCGGTGCAGTTTGGGCCGTTCGTCGGGGCGCTGGCCGTCATCGGCATCATCTACGGCGCGCTGGTGGCGCTGACGCAGAAAGACATCAAGTCGCTGGTTGCGTACAGCTCGGTAGCCCACCTGGGCTATGTGATGCTGGGCCTGGTGGCCTTTAACGCCATCGGCATCGGCGGCTCCGTCCTGCAGATGGTCAACCACGGCCTGAGCACGGGCGCCCTGTTCCTCATGGTCGGCTACCTGTACGAGCGCCGCCACACCCGCCAGCTGGACGAGTTCGGCGGACTGTGGAAGAGCATCCCGGTCTTCTGCGGCCTCTTCCTGGTCGTCGCCATGAGCAGCGCCGGCATGCCGGGGCTCAACGGCTTTGTCGGCGAGTTCACGATCATGCTGGGCGCCTTCCAGGTGATGCCCTGGTACGCCGTCATTGCGGCGGTCGGCGTCATCCTGGCCGCCTGGTACCTGCTGACCGCCTTCCGCAAGATGGCGCAGGGGCACGATCACCAGGCCGGAGAACGACAAGGGACACCTCAAGGACCTGCGGGTCGACGAAGTGATCCTGATGCTGCCGCTGGTGTTCCTGTTCTTTATCATCGGCCTGTTCCCCAACCTCTTCTTCGACAAGATCAATCCTTCGGTCGAGGCAATGGTGGCACAGCAGCAGGCACGCATCGAGCAGCAGGGCATCGTCGAGAATCCGCTCGAGCACTTATCCAATCTCTTTATCGCCGAGACGATGGGGAAGTAATATGGACCTGAATCTTAATGCCGTACTGCCGGCAACTGATCATGGTTGTGTTTGCCATGATCGTGATGATGGCGGACATCCCCAATCGCAAGGGCCGCACGCGCCACGCGCGCTGTTCCTGCCCTGGATTGCACTGGCGGGCGTGGTGGTCACGGCGGGCGTCTGCTATTGGCTGCTCGGCCAGCCGATGTCCGCCTTTCAGGGCATGATGAGTTCCGACCCGTTTGCCCTCGGCATCGACTTTGTCGTGCTGGTGGCGGTCGGGTTGGGCATTCTGCTCAGCGTCAAGTACATTCCGAACATCAACCCCCAGACGGGCGAGTATTACGCCCTGCTGCTGCTGATCTCGTCGGGCATGATGGCGATGGGCGCGGCGATGGACCTGATCGTCGTCTTCATCTCGCTGGAGATCTTCTCGCTGGGGCTGTACATCCTCTCGGGGCTGAACCGCAACGACCGGCGCAGCAGCGAAGCGGCGATGAAGTACTTCCTGCTGGGTGCCTTCGCCAGCGCGTTCTTTGTCTACGGTGCGGCCCTGCTCTACGGAGCCACGGGCAGCACGCAGTTCTCGCAGATTGCGGCGGCGCTGACCAACGGCGCCTATGACACCAACCTGATCTATCCCGCCATTGGCCTGCTCATCGTGGGCTTTGGCTTCAAGGTCAGCCTCGTGCCTTTCCACATGTGGACGCCGGATGTCTACCAAGGTGCGCCGACGCCGCTTACCGCGTTTATGAGCGTGGGCACCAAGGCCGCGGCCTTTGCGGCCTTCTACCGCACCTTCCTGTATGCGCTGCCTTCGCAGCAGGCAGCCTGGGGCATGGCGCTGGGAATCCTGGCCGTGCTGACGATGACGCTGGGCAACCTGGCGGCGCTGCGGCAGACAAGCCTCAAGCGCCTGCTGGCCTACTCCAGCATTGCCCACGCCGGCTACATCCTGGTCGGCCTGGCGGCGGGCACGCCGTCGGGAGCCGAAGCCGCCATGTACTATCTCATCTCCTACGCCTTCATGAACATCGGCGCCTTTGCCGTGGTGATCATGCTGGAGAAGCAGGGCGAGATGGATGCCAGCGGCGAGCGGCTGCGCGGGCTGTCAAAGCGCGCAGCCGGTGCTGGCCTTTATCATGGCGATCTTCATGTTCAGCCTGGCGGGTGTGCCGCCCTTTGCCGGCTTCTTTGCCAAGTTCTTCGTCTTCTCGGCGGCCGTGCAGGGCGGCATGGCCTGGCTGGCGGCGATCGCCATGCTCAACAGTGCCATCGGCGCCTACTACTATCTGCGCATCACCGTGAGCATGTACTTTGGCGAGCCCGACCGACGAGACCGTCACTACGCCCGTGCGCAGTGGCCCGGCGACGTTTGGCATGTACGTTGCGCTGGTCTTCACCGTCCTGCTCGGCATCTTCCCGATGCTGTGGTTCAACTTCCTGAGCAGCGGGATGGCCCAGGTGGCGATGAAGTAAAGGCGAACCACGCCCGCCACGTCCCCGGGACTTTGAAAGTCCCGGGGACGTTTTGTTTCTGGCCAGCCCACGACGAGCCAGAGCAGAGAACCAGAACGAGAGAAATTCTCGCCTCGCAAATCCAGATTATTGAGCTGCTATCTGGAGCAAGAAAAACTGCTAACTATCGTGTAACCAACTCATCGGTAGAGGCTCATTGGCGAGTACGTAACAAATGCAAACGCAAACCTAGCGGATCTGCTAGGTCCTTACCTCGCGTTTTGAACGTTCCATGTTTGGCAACGCTCTGCTAAGCTCTCTCGCGTGTGAACCGCACACGCTGACCTGGAAAGCGAGGGAGAAGTCTATGCCGCAGACTTTAATGCGCGCCAAACTGCATAGGCCGCACGCCGACCAGTTACTGGTCGAACGTTCCCAACTTATCCAGCGCATCCACGCCAGTACCCGTGGGCACGTGACACTGATTGTGGCCCCTGCCGGGTATGGCAAGACGACGCTCGCCACGCAATGGGCGGCCGAGGCCGAACTCCCTGTAGCATGGTTTTCGATTGATGAATCCGACAACGACCTCGTGCGTTTCCTTTCGTACCTGGTAGCGGCGATCCAGGCAATTCTCCCAGATGCCTGCCCTCACCTGCTCGGGCTGTTGGACCGTTCACCGCTACCCGACGTCGAACGCCTTGTCGTAACGCTCAGCAATGACGTTGATGCCCTGCCGCAGCGCATAGCGCTCGTGCTGGAAGATTACCACTGGATTACTAACCCCGACATCCAGAGCGTACTCAACGAATTCCTGCGCCACCCCGCACGCAAAATGCACATCGTGCTCACCAGCCGCAGCCAACCGGCCTTGGCACTCTCACGAATGCGCAGCAGCCGGCATCTCGGCGAACTGCACATGCAGGACCTGCGGCTCTCGGAGGCAGAAGCTGCTGCGCTGCTGGCGCAGCGTACACCCTTTGCCTTGTCAAGCGAGGAAGTCACGAAGTCTTGTAGCACGCACTGAAGGCTGGGCCGCCGGGCTGCACCTGGCGGCCTTGTCGCTTGAGGCAGAAGGCAGCATCGATTCCTACACGGCAGACTATCTGCTTGAGCAGGTGCTGCTGCAGCAGCCGCCGCTTATCCGCGACTTTCTGCTCAAGACTTCAATTTTGGATCGCCTGTCGCCTGACCTGGCAGAAGCAGTGGTTGGCAGCGACCGAAGATCTACAGGCATCACACTCCAGGCACTGACGCAGAAAGGGCTGTTCCTGCAAGCTGACGGACCAAGATGTCGACGGCAGTGACGTGTGGTATACAATGCACCGTATCTTTCGCACTGTGCTCCGCCAGCAGTTGGAGGCGACAGCGTCACCCAGCGAAGTTGCGCTGCTGCATCGACGTGCGAGTGCCTGGTTCTGCGCCCGCGGGTTCTACGATGAAGCAATGCAACATGCTCTGGCCGCGCACGATACGCTGCTGGCGGTGCAGATCGTAGTCGACCACTTTACGGACTGGCTGGAAGAAGATGGCTGGCGCAGGATCGAGCACCGGCTTAACCTGCTGCCGTTCGATACTCTTGATCGGCATCCTTGGTTGTTGATGGCCAGGACGCAACTCCTGCTGCTGCAGTACAAATGGAACGCCCTGCTGCCGCTGCTTACACACGCCGAACAACGGCTCGCCGAGGGCGAATACCAGCTCTCGCCGGCGAAGGCGCGTCTCCTACGTTGCTACCTGGACGTGCCGTGGGCAGTGCACTGGTCATCGTCCGAGCCGTACAAGGCGATCGAGGCGGCGCGGCGGGCCATGCCAGAACTCCCGATCGATCACTATTACGTGCGCGGTGTGCTGCAGCTTGCACTCACGCTTGCTCTGCAGTCCACGGGCCAGGTGGAACTGGCAGAACAGATGCTAGAGGCAGCAGTAGCGCAGGCAGAACTCGCACCTTTTGGCAGCCCTGCCCCGCTGCGACCGCTGTTGTGCCTGATCAGCGTCTATTTCGGCGAGGGAAACGTGATCGCTGCTGCGCAAGCGAGCCGGAACCTGCTGCAGAAGGCGCAAGTAGCAAAGTCGCTCTTCGACCAACAGCTGGCCTATCTTGCGATTGGTGCAGCAGTGTATGAGAGTAATGACCTAGAGGCCGCCGTTGATGCCTTTGGGCAGGGAGCCGCCCTCCGGCATACAGGCAACGTACGGGCAGGGCACGAATGCCTTGTCGGACTGGCACTGGCCTATCAGGCACTGGGGCGCAGTGAGGATGTGCGCGCCACCATGGCCACGTTGGCCGACTACCATGCCGAAGTCGCCTCGACCGTCCTGACCGCCGAAGCGATCTCGCTGCAGCGCCGTCTCGGCCTCCTCAACTCTGGCTTCAGCGCCAGAGACGTGTTGCGCCGCGGCGTACCGGCGCGCACAGGGATGTGGTACGGCTGGCTGGAGGTTCCTGCTATCACCCAGGTGCGCATGGCGTTGGCCTCGGGCCAGGCGCCGGTACACGGCCAAGGTCGTAACCTGGCACTGGTGGACGCTGCGCTCCAGAAGTTGATGGCGACTGCGGTGGAACTGCATAAGCCTGGCTACCAGGCTGCGCTGCTGGCGCTCAATGCCGTCTTGCTGCACCGCCGCAAACAGCCGGTGGCAGCACTAGAGGTCTTGCGCCAAGCTGTGCTACTTGGCGAAGAGCGCGGCCTCGTGCGCAGTATTGCCGATGCCGGCCCGCAGCTCGAGCCACTGCTGGCACAGCTGGCAAGCATTCAGCCTTCGGAATACCTAGACCGCTTGCGTGCCGCCACGGGGGGATGGACCGCCAGGACCACGTTACGGGAAAACACGCATATGCCATCGCCCCTCTCGCCGAGCCGCTGACGCGGCGAGAACGAGAGGTTCTGAACCTGTTGGGGCAGCATCACACCGATCGTGAGATCGCGGAGGCACTTGTCATCTCGCCGCTTACCGTGCGTACGCACATCGAGAACCTGTCGTCAAAGCTCGTCAGTCAACGGCCGGCGCGCGATCGTCAGCCGAGCTCGCGAGCACGGGCTGCTGACATGAGTATAGGGGTTATCCTCAAAAAAATCCTCAGTTTCCCCCTAGCGAGCGGTGTCTTCGGCTGATATCGTTAGAACACAATTGCACAATTGAGTAAGACATAAGCAGTTCAAGAGCAAAAGGGAACATTGGCATGGCACAGGAAAAACCGCAGGCATATCACATTGTGGCCTATGAGTTTGACGGCCGCAAGCGGGCCAAAGGAAGTTGTCGATCTGATCCGCAAGGGCGGCCGCGCCAACGACTACAAGGTTCCGGCCTGGGCCGTGATCGAGGTGGACGACAACGGTAAAGCACACGTAAGCCAGTCGGGCCACGGCGGCGTCGGCACGGCCGTAGGCACCGGCGTGGGCGCGCTGTTGGGTTTGGTCGGTGGTCCGGCTGGGCTGCTGGTCTGGGCATTGGGCGGCGCGCTGATCGGCGGGTTGGCCGGCAAGTACATGGGGCACCATTTCGACACCAATCGAACTCAAGGGGCTCACGGTGAACATGGGCCCCAACACCTCGGCGATCATCGTCGTCGTGGAGGACAAGCAGATCGAGGACATGGAAAAGGCTCTGGACGAATACGGCGCCAAGGTCGTCACCGTAACCATGGGCAGCCAGCTGTCCGGCGAGATGGCCACCTACGCGGCGGTCAGCCTCGGCGAGAACGCCGAAACGCGCAGAAGAGCCGCAGTCCAGCGCACTGGCAGAGGCAGCGGCGGCAGCCGAGAAGCCAGGCCAGCGCCGGCTAATTCAGGCACGCCGGCGTCATTTTACTTGTTGATCGAGGCTGACCCAACTTGGAGCGGTACCGAGTTGGGCAGCCTAGATTTCTTTATGATGATGAGTTTACATGAGTCTACCTACTTCTTCCATCATTGCATCTGAGCGGCGGGTTTCCCCGCAAGCATTGACGCAGCATACGCTCAAAGCACTCTACGACACGCTCGACGGCTACGCCGACCGCATGACGCTGCGGTTCGCAGGGCCGGCTGCCCTGCTGGGCGGGCTGGCGACGTGGCTGCTCAACTGGGGGCGCAATCCCATTCCCTTCGCCGACGATGTGTATGGCTTCGGGGTACTCATCTTTTTCTTCACTATTCTCACGGCACTTATTTGCAGCGCTGCCGGATTTATACTGGGCGTACGTTTCCGCAACAGCCTGGTGCCGGAGGAACTGCGCCGCGCCTGGATATGGAGCGTCCTGCCGCTCGCATTTACCTACGCCGTAGTCGTTGGCCTGTTCGCCGCCATCGGCCTCCAGTTTGCCGGCATGGTCTTCCCAGAGCTGGCGCTGCAGTCAGTCTACGCCATTGTGCTGGTTGGTCTCGTCTGCGGGGCCGTGGCCAACAGCGTGGCAAACCAATGTATGCAGGTGCGCGTGCGCAACGTGCTCGCCCTGTTTATCATCACGCTGCTGGGCGGTGTGGCGATCAGCGCCATTACGGTCAACAACGCCATGTGGTGGGAAAAATCGTTCAGCTTCCTCGGCGAGAGCGATTCACGCTCGCGCATCATTTTCAACACGACCCTGATCGTGTCCGGCATCCTGCTGATCATCCTGCAGCAGTTCTTTATGGACGACTTCGTCTACCTGCGCCATCTTGGCCTGCTGACAGAGCGCAAGGTAAGGTGGGGACGTGCAGGCCTGGTTGCGTTGGGCGTGCTGATGGCGATGATCGGGATCATCCCCTTCGGTATCGACGGCTTCTTTAACACAGTACATGATCTGTGCGCCTACTCTATTGCCGGCATCCTGCTGGCCTTCATGCTGACAACGCGCCGCTTTCTCCCGGGCCTGACGCCGGAGTTTTACGCCACCACCTGGGTTACCATCGTGCTGCTTATCGTGGCCGTTGCCCTGCATCTGCTTGGCTCGATCAACACCGTAGGCGTCGAACTGCTGGCTTTTGCAATTGGCGGCTCGTGGTTTATTCTCTTTATCAAGAACATCGAATTGTTCGTCGAACATATCTATCCATCAGCGGCAACGGCTGCACCATCCGGCGCTGCCCTTTGACAGCGCAGCTGCACCGACCGCCAGGCCGATGAGCCGATAAGGAGATAGCCAGTGACAAGCGCCGCCTTTGCCGATTTTCTGAACCATTACAGCCCCAGCCCCGAAAAGATCGCCAGCCTATGCGTGGACCTGGTGCGCTCGTGGGCGGGCGACAAGGATCTCGACGAAATCTACAGCGATCTGCTGAGCAACGCCAAGGATACCGGCGCCGTAGACCAGATGCTGTACCAGCTCGAAGGCGACCCCGAGTATGCCGAGAACGTCGCGCTTCTGATCCTTTCTTCGGCCTGGAACTATCCCGAGCTGGCGGCGCAGATCAACAAGCTGCTCACGAGCGGTGCGGCCGATGTGATCGACGGCAGCCTTGACCGCAACCTGGCACTGGCCGACCTGTACGGCATGTACCTGCTGGCGCGCAACAACGCCCAGGGCAAGGAAGTTGCCTATCGCGACGCCGACGGCAAGATCAAGTCCCACGCCGTGTCCGGCGAGTTCCCGGTCGCCAAGCTCTTTGAGTCCGTACGCGACCAGTACGCGGCAATGCTCTAGGATCTCTTCTTCCATGAAACCAACTCTGCAATCGAGTTGGTTTCATGGAAGTCCACAAAGCTGCTCCGCCGGAACTCTTCAGAGGGAAACTGCCTTGCAGTCACGGGTCAACTGAGCGTCTGCCAGCTGCGCCAGCAGGCTGCGCAGCTGCGCCACCTCGGCGCGCAGCGCCGCGTTCTCGTCGGCCGCCTGCCCGCGCAGGCCGTCGAACTGCTGCGAGAGGTCACGGCGCAGCAGTTCGGTTTCGCTGGGACCAGAGCCCTTGCGGCGCGCCATGAACTGCGTGGCGATATAGCTCGTGAGGACCGAGAAGAGGCTGACCCCCATCACGATCATGGTCGTACCGATAAGCCTGCCCGCATCCGTCACCGGATAGCGGTCACCGTAACCAACCGTCGAAACGGTGACGATCGACCACCATACGGCATCACTCCCCGTCTTGATGTTGGCCCCCTCCACCGGCGCCTCGATCAGCACGATCAGGATGCTGCCGGCAGTGACCACGACGATGACGATCAGCGCAACGGCCAGCAGCGTGCTCTCGGCCAGACGCTGGCGTGCAGCGTGGCGTGCCTCAGCGGGTGTGGCGTCCTGCAAATGGCGCAGCAGCTTGATCAGACCTGGGATCCGCAGCAGGCGCAGCGCCGGCAGCCCCGGCAGCGCCCCTAACAGGTCCAACCAACCGTAGGTGACGAAATACTTGAGGCGATTGTGCGCATAGTAAAGGCGGGCGCAAAAGTCGTAGAGCAGGAACGGAGAGAGCAGGCTGTCGAGGATGTACAGCACCTGGCGCACTGTCTCAGGTAAGGGCACCAGGTAGTACAGCAGTGTAATCGCAAGCGCCAGCAGCATTACCAGCCCGATAAACATCTGGTAGACCGTGCGCGTCACCACGGTCGATTGCTGATTGGAATTCCCCGCCATGCTGTGCTCCTGCATTCTCTTAGTCATCGATCTGCGAATCCGCCTCATCATTGTCGATTATACCGGACCCTGCTTGCAGCTTATCCTTGTGTCGCAGCAGGTCGACGATAACGCTGCGAATGTGACCGCGCAGGTGGAAGATTTCCGGCATATAGGCGGCGGAGACGCGTACGCGCTGGGTCACGTGTGCTTCCAGCGCCACCAGGCTTTGAATGGCAGCGTCGGCAGCAGCAGCGTCCATCGTAGGCAAGTCGATCTCTACCTGGCGGAGCTGCTTGTAGACCGGGAGCACCTTGCCCTGCATGTAAAAGCGCCACAGCATCGGGAAATACAGGATCAGCAGCCCGAACAGGAGGACAAGGGGCAGGAGAAAGAAGACAAAGCGCTCCACGGCAAAGGCCGTCCAGAAGGGCAGGTTGTTGGTAAACGCAAAACTGCCGCTCTTGAGCTGATTGAAGAAGTCGACATATTCCCGGTGCACGGGCAGGTCGCTGGCTGCGAGGTCGGGATAGGTGTAAGGCCGGGCAAAGTAGTCGCCGGCAGAGTGGATCAGCACGGCGGCCGTCATCAGGCTGCGCGCCAGCGTCGGGTTGAGGTCGTTGCGAATCACCAGGTTGGCCGCGCTCGAAAGCAGACGGACGTCGTTCGCTGGGATGTTGGCGCCGAGGTCGATCACGCCTTCGGGCAGATCCACGACCTTAAGTGCATGCTGGCGGGCGGCATAAGCCTCGGCCTGGGCCAGGTTCGCCAGCCCAACACCAGGCGCCCGCAGCAGGGACTGTACCGACTCTGACTGGTAGGCGTCCAGCAGCAGCACGGCATCTAGGTCACCCCCAATCAACTGCTCCGTCTCGACCTGGCGCGGCAGTTCAAACAGTGTCGTATTCTCCGCCGTAATGCCGTTGTCGGCCAGCAGCTGCAGTGCCAATGCTTGTGAACCACTGCCCGGCAGTCCGACGGCCACTTGCTTGCCTTTGAGCTGCGCCAGGTATTCTACTGGCGCGCCGGCAAATGCCGCTTTGTTATAGAAAAGCCAGAAGGGCTCGTCAAAGAGGGCCCCGAGCGACGAGAACGATTGGGGATCGACCTCGCGCGTCAGAAAGCCCGGCACGAGGGCGCTGCCGGCAGCGCCCTCGCGCAGCAGCTGCAGTGTCTCCGAAGCTCCGGTCGTCGGGCGAATGGTCAGATCGACGCCGCGCCGCTGGAGCAGTTCGCGATAGCTTTCGGCGACACGATAGTAGCCGCTGCCCTGCTCGTCTACGAGGATAGTGAAATCACGTTGCGGCAGTTCGCGCTGCGTCTGCACGAAGCCGAAAACGCCCAGAACCAACAGGGCAAGGGCGACGGCGAGAACGATGACAGGCAGATTGCGCTGTAGAAATCCCATTTGAGCACCCTAGTGGCGGTATACACGTGTGCCATCGTGACAGAAAGCTGTAGACAGCCAGGTGCAGCACACCTGGCGTCTACATGCCGCAGCAGTGCTGCGCGAGCACGACGCAAGCGCTAGAGTACGATGCCGAACAGCGACAGCAGCCAGGTGATAACCCAGCCCACTGCACCGATAGCAATGGCAGCGACAATGGCACCCATAAAGCCGTGGACCTCCATGCCGGAGAGAAACTTGTCGCTGATGATCAGAACGATGGCTGCGACGAGCAAGTTAATCAGTGCGGCAAGCAGCCCCGTGCCCAAAGTGAGCCCGAACAGGCTAAGACCCAGCCGAGTACCCCGGCGACGAGTGCAATCACTATGGCAGCCAGCAGCGCAGCGCCAAAACTTTTGACCTGTAAGCCCAGGTTGAGCTTACCGACGATGAAAATGACAAGGGCCGCCACGACCCAGTAGAGAAGAATGCTGATCAGCGTGCCGAACATCGAAATTACTCCTTATCTTTGTGCTTAGTGGATTACTCAGCGGGCTGAATGGCCCGCGGTGTCAGCGCTTCTTGGCATGTGAGCGGTGCTTAAGGCCCATGAAGACTCCCAACGCCGCGATCGGCAGGGCGATGCCTGCGCCGTACTGCAGAAGGTTCTCCTGCCTGCCGCTGAAGACGACGCCAAGGAACTCGATGGCCAGCACGACGACCGTCACGCCGACCAGGTTGGTCTCCAGGTCCTCGGAGCTTTCAGTCTTCATCCACATCGGCAGCGGGACGTCCTGGATAAAGAGCTGGTACAAGCCCATCGCAGTGATGTAGAGAACCGTACCGATCAAAAACTGGTGGACAAATTCAAGCAGCTCGAAAATAGGCAGGATCTCGGTTGGATGGCCGGCCTGGATATCGCCGATGCTGCGGATGACAAATAGCACGAGACCAAGGCCGCCAAAGAGAAACATCACAGCAGCGGCGACGGCAAGACCAATAATGGGTATGATCGCCAGGTAACGCGTGGAGCCGATAAACTTTACTATCATAATTCTCCCTTCATCAATTCGCAGTTGCCTGAGCCGGCGCGCCGTCAACAGGTGGCGCAGGCATATGGACGCCAGCTTACCTGGTTAGTGGCAGAGAGGGATAGGGGGTCAATGAGGATATTTTTGAGGATTGTTCGTTATCCTCGTTCGTGATGGCGCCTGCTGTGAACCGGCGTGAGGACGGCAGACGGTCGAGCCAACATCACCTAGCGGATCGTCTAGGTCAGAACCTCGCGGATTGCACGTTTTCTGGTCGGCGGCTGTCTGGTAAGCTCATGCATCAAGTGCACGCGCACCCTGCGTTAATCAAGGCTGTCCAACTTGGAGCGGTACTGAGTTGGGCAGCCTGGGTTTGTTCAGGCTGATCAGGTACTCGGGTGAATGAGATCTGCTGGTTTGCGCTACATCAACCGAACAAGCAAAGGAAGTAAAGACATGTCACAAGCAGAGACAACCGCACAGGTTTATCGTGTCATAGCATTTGAGTTCGAGGGCAAAGATCGTGCCTTACAGGTTGCTGACCTCGTCCGCAAGGGCGGGCGCGCCAACGACTACAAGGTTTCGGCCTGGGCCGTCGTCGAGGTAGACGAAAAGGGCAAGACCCACGTCAAGCAGTCGGGCCATGGCGGCATTGGCACAGCTGTGGGTCTGGGCACCGGCGCGCTCCTTGGCCTGATTGGCGGCCCGGCCGGCCTGCTGGTCTGGGCGCTGGGCGGCGCCCTGCTCGGCGGCCTGGCAGGCAAGTACATGGGCCACCAGTTTGACGCCGGTGAGCTCAAGGCGCTGACCACCGACATGCTGCCCAACACCTCGGCGATCATCGTCATTATCGAGGACAAGCTGGAGCAGGACCTGATCAAGGAGTACAGCCCGTACGACGCTAAGGTCGTCAGCATCACCTTGGGCAGCCAGATCTCCGGCGAAGTTGCCCAGTACGATGCCATCCAGGTAGGCGAGAACGCAGACGTGGCCGAGAGCGTCGAAGCAGCCAAGCCCGCCGAAGCAGCCAAGCCCGCCGACACAGCGCCGGCGGCGGAAACTGCCGCGAAGAGCGCCTGACCGGCAGCCGTCTTGCCGTCGGCCAAACTCGACCTTACCGCCGCCGTGGATTGCGATTGCCTGTAATCGCCATCCACAGCGGTAAGTGAACCAGCTATCATACCCGTTACCCCCACCATGCGGCCACAGGCAGGAGCAATATCAGTGACAGCACAACAGGCAAACGCAGCGGCAGCTCCTGCACCATCCAGCGATGCTGCCGTCAAACGCATGGCCGTCCTGGCGGCCGCGGCCGGCCTGTCCACCTGGGCCATCGACATGGCCGCCACCCAGGTGGGCTTGCCCAGCATGCAGGCAGCACTGGGCATCTCGGTGACGGCCAGCCAGTGGATCCTCAACATCACCCTGATGATCCTGGCCGGCTTTGTGACGGTCGGCGGCGCCTTGGGTGACCGGGCAGGCCGGATGCGCATGTTCCGCCTGGGTATCCTGCTGATCATCGGCGGCGCCGCCATCACCTTTGGCGGCGGCCTGATTAACCAGTTTGTCATTGTTATTGTAGGTCGCGCGGTGGAAGGGCTGGGCGCCGCCTGTTTCATTCCGGCTTCGACGGCGCTGCTGCTTGACGTCTTCCCCCAGGCCGAGCGCGGCGGGGCGCAGGGGCGCATGATGATGATCAGCATGCTAATCACAGCCTTTGCGCCGACGGTGATCGGTTTTGTCATCCAGGCCGTTACCTGGCCCTTTGCCTACCTGCTGACGGTGGGCGCCGCGCTGATCACGCTCTTTCATTGCCCGCAAAGTCAAGTATACGCAGCCCAAGCCGCAGGCAACACCCTTTGACTATCTCGGCGGTGTGCTGATCTTCCTGTCAGTTGCGCTGCTGACGATCGGTATCATGCAGGGAGGCGTGGACGGCCTGCTGTCGACATCGGTCCTGCTGCTGGTAGGCGCAGGCCTCGTGGTAGGAGCAATCCTGGTTTTTGTCTCGCTGCGCAAGCAGTATCCGCTGATCCAGTTCCGGCTGCTCAAGATCCGCAACGTAGCGATCGCCGTCTTCGTGTCCCTGATGCGCTTTCTGCCCAACGTGCTGATGGGCGCCTTTGTCGCCCGTTATGCGCAGCAGGTGCTGGACCTCTCGCCCACCATCACGGGTATGCTTATGATCCTGCCTACCCTCGCCCAGGTGGTCGTTGCGCCGATCGCCGGCAGGATGCTCGACAAGGGTGGGCCACGCCGGCCGGTGTCGTTAGGCGTCGCGCTGCTCGTCGTAGGTCTCGTGATCCTGGCCATTGGCTTCCCTGCCCAGAACATTTGGCTCGTGCTGCTTGGTACCATCGTCGGTGGGGCCGGCTTTGCGTTCACCAACCCGGTGCAGATGGCGGCGCTCAGCCAGACGCCGCTCGAGCAGCGCGGCATGCTGGCCGGCATCTTCCCGCTGGCCGGGCAGTTCGGCACGGCCTTCTGGGTAGCGCTGCTGACTGCCGGCTTGAGTGCACTGATGGCGCGCGACGCTGCGGCCGGCGAGGCCGCCGCCCAGGCCAACGCGCTGGGGGTGCTGGCCTGGATCAGTGCCGGTGTGACCCTGGTGGTGTTCGTCGTAACCCTGCTGCTCCGCAACGTCCAAGCGCCGGCGCCTGCCGGCGCGGCCCGGAAACCTGTGCCTGCTGTAGGCAGATGAGGAGACTCGCTTATGACCGCCACACCGGTTGAGACCCAACTGCCTCGGATCGAGGACTTTCACTCAGACTTCAGCCCCGAACAGATCCAGGCGGCGGAGGCGCAGAATACGCGCGCCATTGCCATGCAGGCATACCTATACGCGTTCCCGGCCTTCCTGCATCTGCGCCAGCTCACGGAGTTCATCCAGGGGCGCCAGTACTTTGCCCCCCAGGAATGTCCCCTGGGTGGTTGGGTCTTGATGCGCGAGCTGGCAACCCCGGCGACAACCACTGTATCGCCTAACGTCGATACGGTCTATGGCGCCAGCTACCTGCTGCTGGACAAGCAGGGGCCGGTCGTACTGAGCGTGCCGCCCATCCCAGAGCGTTACTATTCAGTAGCCATCCTAGATGCCTACTTCAACAACTTCGCCATCGTCAGCCCGCGTACATTTGGCAACGACGGCGGCGCCTATCTGCTGGCGCCGCCGGGATGGGACGGCACACCGCCGGCGGGCGTCCGCGCCGTCTTTCATGCGCCGACGCCGTCGATCTGCCTGCTGCAGCGCATTTATGTGCGAAACATAGGCGAGTATGCAGCGTTGCACGCGCTCCAGGATGCGATCCGGCTCACGCCGCTGGAGCGGTGGCAGCAGGGCGCCAGTGGTTTTCCCATGCCTGGACCTGGCAGAATACGCCATCCCTGGGCTGCGTGCGCTGCGCGACCCGCTGCAGTTCTTTGCCTACACAAATGCCTATACCGGCGTCAACCTGCCGCCGGCAGGCGACGCGGGTCTGGCCGCGCTGTTCCAGACGGCCGGCGTCGGTCCAGGTTCACAGCTGCCTGCCGAGCCTGCTGCCCGCCAGGCCATTGTTGAAGGCGCCGGAGACGCCCAAGCCGTCATGAATGCCCGCATCTCCGCCGGCCCCTTCCGCAGCGGCTGGCGCGTGCCCGACCCGAGTTCGGGGATCGCCGGTGGGCCGGTGCTCACGCGCGCGGCGGTGCAGGCGACGCAGATGGGCCTGTTTCCGCTGGAGGAAGCGATCTACTTCTTTGGTTACCGGGATGGCGACGACCAGGCGCTCCATGGCAGCAACTGCTACACAATCACCTTCAAGGCAGGCGAACTGCCCCCGCTGCGCCAATACGGTTTCTGGTCGCTGACGATGTACGGTGAGAACTCGCTGCTGGTCGACAAACCCACTCGATCGCTACTGCCTGCGGCCCGATACGCCGGGGCTTACCTATGCCGCCGACGGCAGCTTGACCTTGCATCTCCAGCACACGCAGCCCCAAGCCGCACCCTTGGGCAACTGGCTGCCCGCGCCGGAAGGCGCGTTTAACGTCGCGCTGCGCACCTACCAGCCGCAGGATGCGATCGTTGCATGGTGACATGGTTCCCGCCTGCCATTGTGCGCGTAAGTTAAGGAGAACACCGCACCATGCCAACTGCTGCCGCCATCGCCCACGACGCGTTCATCTATGGCTATCCCACCGTGGATCTCTACAATATCCTGTACAAGTACGCCGGCGATCCGTCCTCGCCCGAGTACAAGGCGCCGCTCAACACGATCTACAACACGCGCCATGTCGCCACGCCTCAGGACACGGCAATCGTTGCTCCTAACTGCGACACGCCCTACTCCTACGCCTGGCTGGACCTGCGCGCCGAGCCCATTGTGCTCTCGATCCCACCGTTTGAGCCCAACCGCTACGTGTCGCTCATGCTGGTCGACCTGTACACCTACATCGTCGGATATGTCACCCCGCGCACAAACGGCAGTGCGGGCGGCGACTTCCTGGTAGCCGGCCCCGACTGGCAGGGGAGCACGCCGCAGGGCATCAAGCGCGTCCTGCGCGCCCCGACGCAGTTCGCCCTTGCGCTCTACCGCACGCAGTTGTTTGGCCCCGATGACCTGCCGGCCGTGTGGAAGATTCAGGACCAGTTCCGGGTGCAGCCGCTGTCGCAGTATGCCGGCACGCCTGCACCAGCGCCAGCGCCCGAACCCAGATGGTGTGTGCCGGTCGATGTGCGCAAGGAGCCCACATCGCTGCGCTTCTTTGCGGTGCTCAACTGGATGCTCCAGTATATGCCACCGCTGGAGGACGAGCAGACGCTGCGCGCAACCTTTTCTGCGATTGGAATCAAACCCGCGCAAGACTTTGCCGAGCCAGACGTCGAGACACGCACGGCGCTCGTAGAGGGCATGCAGGCAGCCCTCCAGGAGATGACGGCACACCTGAGCACGGTCAAGTCCTCGGGCGAGTTGTTTGGCAGCCGCGCTTTTCTGGGCCACAACTATCTCAGCCGTGCGGTGGGGGCGATGGTGGGCATTCTGGGCAATTCCGCCGAGGAATTCCTGGGGATCGGTTACCAAGGCGACGCCGAAGGCCGGCCCTTTGACGGCAGCCACCGCTACACGATCAAGTTCGACCCTGATGCTATGCCGCCGGTGAAGGCGTTCTGGTCGATCACCGTCTACGACGCGCACATGCTGCTCTATGCAAACTCGCTCGAGCGCTACGTCGTCAACTCCGCCATGGTCGATCAACTCGTGCGCGATGCTGACGGCGGGTTCACGCTCTACGTCCAACATGACTCGCCCGGGCCCGACAAGGAAACCAACTGGCTCCCCGTACCTGCGGGGAAGTTCAACCTAACGTTTCGGGCCTACCAGCCGGAGGCGGCGATTCTCGACTTCACCTACCACGCCCCGCCGGTTGTCGTGGCAGCATGAACTGCCATGGCAGCATGAACTAAAACGCCGCTGGTCAACCCATTAATCCTCGGAAATATCCTCACTACGCACGGTCTGCAGCCCATTGGTCTTTGCTATGCTGAATGGACAGCATTCATGTTCAGCATACTAGGATGAGGTAAAGTCCGCATGACGAAGAAGAAACCAGATGTACCGATACAGCAAGTAAGCCGCCTGCCGGCGCCCTCGGGGGATTCCGTCGAGCAGCGTTATGAGCAGGGCCGCGAACGGCGCAAGACCACACGCCGCTCCGCTCATGCCGAGTGGTCACCGCCGCAGGGTCGAGATATGCTCGGCCTGCTGGCAGCGTCGAATGAGGGGCGGGTAGCGGAACTTGTGCCGATCCGCCACAGCCGCATGCTTGCTTCGCCCTTTACCTTCTACCGGGGCGCACCCGCCGTTATGGCCTACGACCTCGCCCACACGCCCAGCAGCGGCATCGTCGCCCAACTGTGCGGCGACTGCCATATCAGCAACTTCGGCATGTTTGCTTCGCCTGAACGTGCGCTGGTGTTTGACCTGAACGACTTTGACGAGACGCTGCCCGGGCCATTCGAATGGGATGTCAAGCGTACGGCAGCGTCGATTGTGGTGGCGGCGCGCAACGCCGAAATTGACAAAGATGATGCCCAGGAGGCTGTCGTCTTGGCCTTACGCGTCTATCGCGAGAAGATGCACGAGTTTGCCTACCGCGGGTATCTAGACACTTGGTACAGCCACACCGAAGCCGACATTTTCCTAGAGATGGTAGAGAAAAAGCATCGTAAGACCGCATCGGCACAGCTGGCGCGCGTCCAGCAGCGCGACCGTTTGGCCGCGTTTGCCAAGCTTACCGAAGTGGTGGATGGCGAGCGGCGCCTCGTGCATAACCCACCGCTCCTCTACCGGCTGGAGAAGCATGAGTCTGCCACGCGTGAATGGGTGACAGAGCTGTTCAAGATCTACTACGAGTCGCTGGAGGAAAGCCGCAAACGGCTGCTCTCCCGCTACCGCTGGTCGACCTGGCCCACAAAGTGGTTGGCGTGGGCAGTGTGGGCACGCGCTGCTTTATCTCTTACTGGGCAGGGCAACGACGAGAATGACCCGCTGTTTCTCCAGATCAAGCAGGCCAATGCCTCGCTGCTGGAACCCTACCTGGGGCGCAGCGAATATGACCACCCTGGCCAGCGGGTCGTCACCGGCCAGCGGCTGATGCAGGCGACCAACGATATCTTCTTGGGCTACACGCGTTCGGGCGACCACGACTACTTTGTGCGCCAGCTCTACGACATGAAAGGCTCCGCCGATCTGGACAAGATTCCGGCCGCCTACCTGGTGCGCTATGCGGCTCTGTGTGGGGCTGTGCTCGCCCGTGCCCACGCCCGCAGCGGTGACCCGGCCGAGATTGCAGGCTACCTCGGCAAGTCCAACGCTTTTGACAAAGCGCTGGTCGAGTTCGCCTTCCGCTATGCCGACCAAAACGACGCCGACTATGCAGCTTTTAAGCAAGCAGTGGCGGAAGGGAGGCTGGAGGCGGGGGCAGGAGATCAGATAAAGGTACCTGCTGACACACGTACGATGACTGCACCAACCAACGGCAAACCGATAAGGCCGCGGAGGTAGCAGCATGGCACAAGCAACTGCCGCTGCCAAGCGGCCCGCACGCGGCGCGGGTCTGCGCCGCTGGCTGCTGCCGTGGACGGCCGGCTTCCAGCCTGGCTGGATCGGGCGCGATCTTGTCGCAGGAATCGCCTTGGGTGTCGTCATGATCCCGCAGGGCATGGCCTATGCTGAGTTGGCCGGTATGCCCGTAGTCACAGGGCTGTATGCGACCATGGCCGCCATCATCGGCTATGCACTGCTCGGTTCTTCGCGGCAGTTGGTGGTCGGTCCCGACTCGTCCACCTCGACGCTGGTGGCGGCGGCGCTGGTCTCGATTGTGGGCGTGGCGGCTGCCCCCGAACAGGTGATTGCCGGTGCGGCCATGATGGCCGTCATTGCCGGCATCGTCCTGCTGCTGGGCGGCATCTTCAAGGCGGGCATCATCGCCAACTTTCTCTCCAAGCCCGTGCTGGTAGGCTATCTGAACGCGCTGGCGCTCACCATCGTCGTCAAGCAGATGCCCAAAATCCTCGGTTTCAAGGTTGTGGCTGACGACGTGCTGCCGGCGGCGTGGGAGCTTTTCACCAAGCTGCAACAGACCGTCTGGCTGTCGCTCTTGATCGGGGTGGGCTGCCTGATCATCATCTATGCCTTCAAGCGCTGGATCCCCAAGATTCCGGGCGCGCTCGTGGCCGTCGTCGTGGCGACAGCGGCCTCGGCGCTGTTCGGCTGGGCGGCGCAAGGGCTCAAAGTGGTCGGCGAGATCCCCTCAGGCCTGCCGTCGTTTGCAATCCCGCAGGTTGAACTGTCGTCGCTGGGCGCCTACCTCCTGCCGGCGCTGGCCATTGCCCTGATGGGCTTTGCCGACACCGCCGTGGCTTCAGAGCTGTTTGCGGACCGCAACAAATATGAAGTCGACCCGGACAAGGACCTCTTTGGCCTGGGCGCAGCCAGCCTGCTGTCCGGCCTGTTTGGCGGCTTTGCCGTGTCGGCCAGCGACTCGCGCACGGCTGTCGCCGACACTGCGGGCGGCAAGTCACAGGTGGCGAACCTTGTAGGCGCGGCAGTGATTGCGCTCGTTCTCATGTTCTTTGCGCGCATCCTGGCGCCGCTGCCGAGCGCCGCCCTGGGTGCGGTGGTGATCGCCGCCGGTCTCACCCTGTTCGACTTCAAAACCATGCGGCGGGCGTGGCGGCAGAACCGCAGCGACTTCTGGATCGGCATCATTGCCTTCCTCGGCGCCGTAATCCTCGGCCTGCTGCCGGGCATCGTCATTGCCGTGCTGCTCTCGCTGTGGAATGTGTTGATGCAAGGGGCGCGCACTCAGCTTGTCGTGCTGGCGCGCAGCGACGTGAGCAACGTCTGGCGCAACGTGAAGCGCTATCCCAACGGCTACATCGTTCCGGGCCTGACAGTCGTGCGCTGGGAGTCGGGGATTTTCTTTGGCAACAGCAAGGGATTCGAGCGGCAGGTTAAGGAACTGGTGACACAGGGGCAGCCCAAGCCCAAGTGGCTGGTGTTTGACGCCGAGGCCACGGGCGACGCCGACTTTACTGCCACGACCATGCTCGAGGAGTTGAGCAGCTTGCTACAGGAGCAGGGTGTCACCTTTGCCATAGCCGAGCCCAACGGGCGGCTGCAGGAGACCCTGACCAAAGCGGGGCTGGACAGCAAGATCGGGCAGGATAAGATCTTCCCCTCCGTCGACGCCGCGCTCAAAGCATACCTGACGCAATATCCCGAGGCAGTACCAGCAACTCCTCAGAAAAATCCTTAGTCCGCGCCCGGCAGTATGGTGTCTCGCTTGCTATACTGGTAACCGGCCGCACGATCCGGGCCGACACGACACCTTGAACTGCTGGCGGCTTCCAGGAAGACAGTCCTCCTGGAAGCCGCTGACTTTACGCCTGCATTTGCTCAGGTCTGTACTGGCTCATACTGTACGGTTATGGCGTTAGCGGGATGGTGCCGCCTCCACTCGGGCGCTTGATAAGAGGCATCCAGGCACGGTGGGGGGGTGTGGGCGTGAGGATCACAGTGCTGCAGGCCTGGAGGCTGAAGTTGTCGAAGTACTGCGCCGCAACGGGGCCGGCGCCGTCGTTGTAGGTCCCGAACTGGAGCCGAACGGTCTGGCCGCCGTAAGCGGACAGGTCGAAAATCTGGTCGATCCAGCGCTGGTCGTCGGCAAGCCCAGTATAGAGATACTTGATTTTGCCGCCGGGTGGAGCGATAAGCATACCGTACTGCAGGTCGCCGGCGCTGGTCTCGAGCAGTTGGTAGAACTCGTCGAGGGTGACCGTACCATCGGGCGCGCTGGCGGCCTTTTCGGTGACGCTCGATGCGGAAGCGGCAGCGGCCATGGGCCAGCGTTGGAAGCGCAGCGTGATGGTCTTGCCGGCAGGCAGGGCAACATCCTGGCTGAAGTCACTGTAGCTGCGCACATTGGCAGCAGGATCGATGATGCCGCTGCGCATCGACCAGTAGCCGCGGCTGTGCTTGTCCTGGAGGCGGCCGGCAGGGTAGGCCGTTTGAGGAACGCGCCAGGCACCGTCATATTCGAAGCTGCGGTTCAGGAGCAGTTCCTGGCAGGGGTCGGGCGTGGCGGTTGGCGCCGCTGCCGCCGCCAGCAGCCATGCACCAAGGGTACCGGCATACAGCTGGTCGGGCGCGGCCTGTGGGCGCAGCACGGCGGTTGGTCCCTGTGGGATGGCGCCGAGATTGCGCCAGCTCTGGCCCCCATCGTAGCTGACCAGCAGATCGGGTGCGATCGGGCGATCGTCGCCATCGTCGTCGTCGAAGACGCTGAGGTAGATGGTTTCGCCGCCCCCAGCATGCGCACCGGCAGCCAGGCCCGCGATGGGCAGGTCCGGCGCGCCGGTGGCCTGCTGCCAGGTGACGCCGCCGTCAGCACTGGTCCACAGCTGGCTGTGCCGCCGATAAGGAGGCGCGGGGTCATAGCGGCGGACCACCAGGTACAGACGGTTGGCCGGGCTGACCGTGAGGTGCTCAGCCCACCACGGATAGGGATCGTTGGTGTTGAGGGGGGGCGATACGGCGGCAACCTGCCAGGTGCTGCCGGCGTCGTGCGAGTAGTAGATTTCGCTGCCCACAGCATAGAGCGCGTGATCGGCGGCGAAGTTGGGCGAAATGGCCAGCATACTGGCCGAATGCCGGTAGTCGCTCCAGAAAGGCAGCTCAGCCCAGGTTTCACCGCCGTCGCTAGAACGCTGGACGCGGTTGTACGCGTTGATAAACGCCAAACGATCCGTAGCGAAAGCGGGAGAAACGACGACCTGGGCGACGCTGGCTGAGCTGTAGACCTGGCGCCAGCTTGCGCCGCCGTCGGTGGACTTGAAAAGAAGACCGCCAATGCCGTGGATGCGATTCGCCGCCGCAAAAAGTGTACCATCCTCCTGGTAAGCCGGACTCACGGCCAGGTCATTGACGATATGGGCCAGGCGGCTCGCCATGCCGTTGTTGGCCGGCTGCCACGCGCCACCCGCGCGTTTCCAGACGCCGTATTCCCCCGCCAGGAAGAGGTCGCCGCCGGCCAAAGAATCGGGCGAGCCCTCGATGTCGGTCACGCGGAAGGCAGCAAACCCCGCGCTAGGCGTAAAGGTGATTCCACCATCGTTGGACACAAAGACACCGTCAGGCGTGCCGGCGAGCAGTATGTGGTCGCCGGCAAATGCAGGCGAGGGCTGCAGGCGCAGGATGGTGGCGGGCAGGTTGGTCGTCTGCGTCACAAAGGCACCGGAACCAAGGTCGAACCGGTAGAGGGTGGTTCCGCCTGCAGTGAAAACCCCTGCCCCATCTGCGCTCACACCTAACGAATCCAGGACATCCACCTTGGGACCGGGGACCAACTGCCAGGTCTGGCCGGCGTCGAGGCTGCGCCACACCCCCCCGTCGATGGTGGCGTAAGCGGTTGCGCCATCGCCGGCAAAGGCCACATCCAGCGCAATGCCGTCGGGAAAAACCTGCGCCCATGTCATGCCGCCATCGGTGCTGCGCCAGATGCCACTGCCGGCTGCCAGCGCGAGGCCGGGAACGCTGGGACTGAAGCGCACGCGGCGGACTGTGCCGGGGGTGGCATCGAAGTGCCAGGTCGTGCCATTGTCGGGCGAGCGATGGATGCCGCCGTAGAGACCGGCGGCGAGCAGTGTGTGCATGCCGTTGGTGGGGGAGCTGACGGCCACGGTCTGCAAGTAGGTTGGCCCGCCCCCGGCGCTGCTGGGCAGCTGCTGCCAGGTGGCACCGCGGTCGCCGGTGGACCAGACGTCCTGGAAGAATGCGACGGCGGCATAGCCGTCACTTTGCCAGCTCGGCGAAAATGCAATGTCGAGCGCGGCCCCGTTTGACGGTCCGCCACGATCCGGCCAGGTCAGCCCGCCATCTCTCGAGCGGAAGATGCCGAGGCCCAGCCACGTGGACGAGCTGAACTCGCGGCCGCCCCCGGCAAAAACGACTGGATCATTGGGATACTGAGGGTTGACAGCCAAAGCTTGGGCAGAACCGCCGCGCGGGCCTTGCAGGTCAGTCCAGCTAGGGCCGTCTGCCCAGGTCCGAGAAGAGGTAGGGCCGAACAAGCCGGCCGCCAGCAGTGCGCTTAAAGCGAAAACTATGCAGCCCCCAAGCAGGGGGAAAAGAGGACGTGTGCGCATCGTTCATCTCCTTGCCAGAAGATGGGTCTCTGCGACAGTGCAAACGGCGATGGTGGCCCACATGGAAATTAGTTTCGTGTTCCATTATGCGCCTTTCAGCGACCGGATTCAATAGAACGGTGGCATCGCTGCCAGACAGGGAGCGCACACAGCCGCCACAAGCTGTAAGCGCTTACAGCTTGTGGCGGCTACTGTTGACGACGTTATGCGCTTTTGTGAGGGACCTCGTAGCGCAGGAGGACGTTGTCGGAGTCTTCCCACCTGCGGGTGTCGACGAGACGCAGCGCGAGGGGAGTCTGTCCGACGAAAACAGGGACGCCTTGCCCCAAGATGAGGTTGCCAATCAGCAAATGGATCTCATCCACCAGGTCATGTGCCAGCAGATCGTTCCAGAGGGTCCTGCTGCCGGTGATCAAAATATCCTTGCCCGTCCTGGCGTTTGAGTTCGGCAAGCTGCTGATACGCGTCGCGCCGCTTGATGATGCGGACACCCTGCCAGTTACCCGTCAGCGTATCTGAGACGACGATGCCCTTGACGTGCTTGCCCGCCTGCGAGAGCTCGCGTTCTGAGTCCATCCACTCCTCCGAGGTAGGATTCTCGGCGACTCTGGGCCAGAAGCTTTGGAACAGCTCGAAGGAAACACGGCCCATCAGGTGCACGTCGGCAGTACGCAGCAGTTCGGCATTATACGAGTTGAAGACATCGCCCATCATGGGGAACATGACCGAAACATCATTCCCTGAACCTGTATGATACCCATCCAGTGAGATGACATTGTAGACAATAATTTTCCGCATGGTTTTTCTCCTTTGGTTCAATTTAAGCCTGCACCCGCTCCGGCCGGTAGCATGCCAGGATATTGCCCGATCCCTGCCACGTGCGGGTGCTGAGCAGCTTGAGGGCGACCGGCGGGCGACCGGCAAAGATCGGCGTACCTTCGCCGGCAATCAATGGGAAGATGGTGAAGTGCAGTTCGTCGATCAGGCCGTGAAGCAGCAGGTCGTTCCATAGCAGCCGCCCGGCATAGAGAAAAATGTCGCGGCCCGGCTGCTGCTTGAGCGCAGCTACCTCCTGGTAGAGAGCCGCCCGCCTGACGATGCGGGTGTCGTTCCAGGGGGCTAGTTCGTCGCCAGTGATCGAATCCGAAATGACAATCTTCTCAACTGCCTGCAGCAGCCCGGCGAACTCACGCCGGATCGCAGTGGAGGTAGGGTCAGCGGGTACACTCGACCAGTAATCCTTGTTGCCCAGAAACGATGTGCGGCCGCTGAACAGCACGGTATCGGCGGCACGGAGCCGTTCCGTATTGTAGTAATCGAAGTTCTCATCCCCAGCGTAATCAGGATGAAAATAGTCGAAAAGGGCGTTGAGATTGCGGTCTTTGCCCTCGTAGTAGCCGTCCAGGGTAACGAGATTGCTCACGATCAGTTTACGCATGTTATTTCCTCTCTATCTCCATGCCGCATGTTTCGGTCGGTAACACATTAGCAGAAGGGAGGTGGTAGTGTCATCCACCCTGGGTGGTAAAAGCCGCCCAACGATCATGCAGGGTGGTAGGAGGTGGTAGTGGGTCTACGGTACAGGAGGAAGCCAAGGGTTGGGTTAGAGCAGATGCAGCTTTTGGGCCTGGATGATGGCCTGCGCCCGATTGCTTACATCAAGTTTGTCATAGAGATTGCGGGTATGTACCTTGACCGTAGCCGTCGAAATGACCAGCTTTTGGGCAATCTCCGCATTTGACAGGCCCTGGCCTAGAAGTTGCAGTACTTCGCGTTCGCGCGGGCTTAACGGCTCGCGTAACGGTTGGCCAGCGACCGTGGGTAGCGCAGTCAGCGGGGCAGATGCCTCCGGATGTGCCACTGCAAGTTCCACCTCGAGCGCGTCAACCATAACCTTGTCGAGCGGCGTGGTACTGCCGGCGATCCACTCCGCGGCGAAGGCAGAGGCCGGCAGTTGTGCGCGCACGTCCGCCGCTCGTCATCTCAAAGATCTCGACCAGCAAGCCGATGCGCATGTTGTAAGCGCCTGACTGCAGGGCTGCGTCCACGCCTCCCAGCAGCCGTGCCGCCGTCGCGTGCTGCCCATCGGCAGCTGCTAAATTGGCGATTCCCGCCAGTGCAAGGAGTGCCAGATTGTCGTGGATGCCGAGTTCACGTTCGAGGCGTAGCGTAGCGTGAAAGTGGCCGAGCGCCTGGGCCGCATCCCCCTGTGTCCGTTCGGCCTCGGCCAGCATGATCAGCGGGTGCGCCATGCCCCGGACATCCTTCAAGCCGCGAAAAAGCGCAATGCTCTCTTGATACAGAGGCATGACCTGTTCTGCGCGGCGGTGCTGTCGCCATAAGGCCACCCCCATAAAGCACAAATCCCAGGCTGTGGCGCTCTGGTCACCGGCCTGCCGATCGGCTGCCAACGCACCCTGCAGCAGTTCAGCGGCATACGTGTAGTCGTGCTGGTCGATGGCACACCCGGCGCGCCGCCGGCGGGCATGGCTAAGTCCCAAAGGCTCTTGCAGCCCCCCGAACAATGCCAGGCTCTCTTCGAGCATGGCTGCAGCTTGCCCGATGTCGCGCTCTGTAAAGTAGGCCGCGGCGGACAACGACCAGGCGAGATTCCACTCATCATCTGTCGCCCGTGCCAGCTGCAGCGCTTCCTGTGCCCAGAGCGTTGCCTGTGGCTCATGTGCGAGCTGGCCTGCCAGTTCGCTGGCCCGGCTTAGGGCCTTGGCACGTACGGAAGTCGCGGCACCGCTGCTTTGCGCCAGCAGCCTGGTAAACCACACATAACCTTCTTCAAGATAGCCGCGCGCTTCCCAGACCCAGCGCAGCGCAGCTGCGATCCGCAGTCCCACCTCACCTTCGTCATGGTCCAGCGACCAGGTAAGCGCCGCGCGCAGGTTGTCGATCTCAGCTTCCAGCCGGTCGTACCAGCCGGACTGTTCGGGGCCGTAAACATGGGCTTCTCCCGCTTCCGCTAGCTGCAGGTAGTAGGCCAGGTGGCGCCGCATGGTGCTGTCATACTCACCGGCATTGGCCAGCTTGTCCTGGGCATACTGGCGGAGCAGTTCGTGCAGGTCGTAGCGCCCGGTAGCATCAATCCGCACCAGAGACTTATCGATAAGTCCCGCCAACACCGACAGCGCTGCGCCTGCGACGGCTGCCGCAGCTTCCAAATCGAAGCCATCCTGGAAGAGTGCAAGGCGCATGAAGACAGCTTGCTCGCCCGCCGCAAGCAAGCTCCACGACCTTTCAAAGAGCGTACGCAGGCTGCGATGGCGCTCGGGCATATTGCGCAGCGGAGTGGTCAAGAAATCAAGGCTGCTGGCCATGCGCGCGGCGACTTGTGGGCATGACATTGCGTGCAGCCAACTGGCAGCCAGTTCCAGGCCCAACGGCAGTCCTTCGACCTGGCGGCAGATAGAGAGCACGGACGGCAGATTGTCCGCCAGCGAGAAATGATGCTGCACCTGCCGGGCGCGCTGCACGAACAGCTGCACGGCGCCGTAGGCTTCGGCTTCACTCACTGCAGATATACCGACATGGCCTGGCGGAAAGGCCAGGCCGCTGACAGGATAGACCCATTCCTCACGCAGGTTCAGCCGTTCGCGCGAGGTAGCGAGAATTTTGAGGCCCGGGGCTGCACTCAGAAGGTCGGCCAGGAAGTCACTCCCTGCCAGCAGGTGCTCAAGATTATCAACAACCAGCAACACTTGCTTGTCGCGCAGGTAGCTGATGACCTGGACAAGGGGCTCTTCGGGGCCCCAAAAGGAAATCTCAAATGCGCTGCCGATTGCCGCCGGCACAAAGTCCGGCGCCACTGTACCGGCGAGATCGACCAGCACCACTCCATCCGCAAAACTAGCCTGCTGGCGCTGTTGGTAGGCAGCCTCGAGGGCAAGGCGTGTCTTGCCAATGCCACCGGGGCCTAGCAAGGTCACCAGCCGGCACGCGGGCTCACTCAGCAGCGCGGAAATCTCGCCGAGTTCGCGATTGCGGCCGACGACGGGCGTCGGCTGGAGCGGTACCTGCGCAAGAGTCATCCTTGATTACAGATCCTCCTGTATATCTCTGAGTCAAAAACGGTACCGCACGTGCCGGACCAGATTGCGCAGCCCGGTGTGCCGCACATGATCCGGCTGCGCGCGCCAAGCCGTACAAGATCTGGCAGGCAGAAAAATGACTGTTCCTCTACTAACTTGAGGCCCTCGACCTGCTGCTCGAGCTTGTGCGGATCGCCCACGCCCCACCGCAGGGTGACGGCTGCCCCTCGAACGGTGGACAGACGCGAGACAAGCCAAACCATCGGCGCGCTGTAGGCATCAAAGATAAACTCGCCCCCGGGAAAGGTGCTGATGATGCGCCGGAAGAGGGCGAGCACTTCCGCCTCGGCCAGGTACATGAAGAAACCTTCGCCGATGACGAGAACAGGCGCGCCGGTGGGAATGGCGTCAAGCCACGCCAGATCGTCAATCGGCGCACCGAGCATCGTGTAATGGTCGCGCACTGGAAAGAGCTGGCGGCGCAGGTCGATCACATCGGGAAAGTCGACGTCGTACCATGCCACCGTGGCGGGCGGGTCGATACGAAAGACACGGCTGTCGAGCCCACAGCCCAGGTGCAGAACGGTAGACGTGGGATGAGCGGCGATAAAGTCGCGTGTCCAGCCGTCGAGGTGCTTGGCGCGCACGGGCAAGGTGATGTCACCACCGTCCGGCAGCTTGAGACTGGCAAAATCGAAGTCGATCCGGCGCACGGCGGCGTCGGCGTATGTGTCCCCCAGGATGGGACTGGTGTTGCGCGCGTCCAGCGCCTTGCCGTAAAGCGTAGCAAGGTACGTGGTCTTGTTCTCAGGGAGGTGGATTTTTTCGTCGGGCATGGGATTGGCACTTTCGAACATCGGGGCACAAAGCAACAAATACCCTGCTATGATAGCCTCCCGCGTGCGATACGCCAATCAACAGCGTCAACGATAGCCTGTCGCGTCGGCAGGCAAGCCTGCTTCCTGCACTTCCACCAAGTAGCGCCAACAGTCGGGCTGTGATCCGTCCACGTCGGTAAAGCCGTAGACTTGGGCGAGCTGCCCACTGGAGAGCGACTGCCCGTTCCAGCGAGCCACGTCCAGATCAGCGGCCAATGCAGCGACGGCGCGACCGACATAGCGTGGCGTCTCGGAGATAGCAAAGTGCGGCACTAAGGCGATAGCGTCGCGCCAGTTTGCCTCAGTGACGCCAAAGGCGTCCAGCATCATCTCCGAACGCAGCCAGCCGGGCGTGAGTGTCACGGCCGTGGCACCGTGTGGGGCCAATTCTTGGGCGAGCGCCCACCCCAGACGGAGGTTCGCCGTCTTGACCAGATCGTAGAAGATCGAGTTGCGATAGTGCGTGGCGTTATAGGCGGCCGTGCCGTCGGTCATTTCGACCACGAGGCCGCCGGGCTGTTGGATCAGCAGCGGCATGGCATAGTGGCTGGTGATGAGGTGCGTGTCAACCCCCAGCCGCAGCAGGCGCAGACCGTCGTCGAGCGAGTGCTGCCACACCGTCTTGTCGAACGCGAACAGGCGCTCGCCGCCCCAGATGTCGTTGACCAGCACGTCGAGCTTCTGATGGTCGGCGCCAATGCGCGCCACAAGCTGCTCAACCTGGCCGGGGTCCAGGTGGTCGACGGCGACTGCAATGCCCTGCCCGCCGGCTTGCGTGACCAACTCGGCCGTCTCCTCAATCGTCTCGGGGCGTGCATATTCGGACTGCTGTGTGCGCGTGGTGCGGCCGGTGACGTAGACGGTGGCGCCGGCGGCGCCCAGTTCGACGGCAATGCCGCGGCCGGCACCCCGGGTCGCGCCGGCGACCAGCGCAATCTTGTTTGCTAGTGGCTTTGGCATGGGCTGTGGCCTCCATGGTACGAAATTTAAGCAGTCGATTACTGGGAAGCGCCGAGGTAGGTCAGCACGGCCCTAATTCCGCTGAGGTTTTGTGCCATGTCGGTGTCGTCATGATTGTAGAGTTCGACAGCAATTGCAGGAACCTCTTGTAAGGACAGCCAGTCGGCCGCATCGCCAGTAACCCGATAGCTGTCGAAGGAAGTGCGGAAGGGATAACCCGAGCCATCGGCAAAGACTGCAGCCAGCGCATCGGCGCTGGCGAACCTGGCGTCACAGCCGCCGGCAAACACGCCCCCAGCTGCGCTGTGCCAGATGATCACACCGCCCGGCATCGGGGCCGACAGAAACCGGCGCAATGCTGTGGTCTCTGCTTCCGAGAAGGGGGCTGTTCCCCCGCTGACCTTGCGGCCGCGCCAGTATGCAGCGGGCGTCCAGTCGCAGTCCCAGTTGCGGTTGAGATCCACCCCATTGCGGTTAAACCGCCCGTTTATCGTGTTGGCCGACCCAGCGGTGACATCTGCAGGCGCAAAGCGGCCAGTCTTGCCCGTGGCCAGCAGTTGACCATCGGGGTTGGCCACGGGGACGATGTCGAGTGTAATGGACAGAGGGAGCTCCGCTGCATGATCGCGATAGTAGTCAATTACCGCGTAAGCCAGCAGAATCGTGTTCCATTCATAGCCGCCATGGATCCCACCGACCAGGACCAGCCGGACGGGACCGCGGCCAAAGCGATACGCCTCGACGGGAAGCCCGCCGACCGACCGGCCGATCTCAAATCGGCGCGGCTCAGCGGCGCTTGCAGCCACATGGCCGGCCTGCCCGCCGGCGGTGCGAGCAGTGAGTTGAGAGACGGGTACACATCCTGCCTGAAGCAGGAGCAGGATAAGGGCGACCAGGATGGTGCGTGGCGACTGGCGAAGGTTGCGGAACGCGCCGGCGAGGACACGATTATTCGGGTATGGCTCCCGTTTTGACTTCGCCTGCGCGCTTAAGGGTAGCAATCATCACCCCGCTGGGCGTAGATTTCGATTCCACCAATGTATAGGCAGCCGGAATCGTACCATTACTAAACAATCGTTTGCCAGTGCCGAGTGTCACAGGAAAGATCTTGAGCCAAAGTTCGTCGATCAGATCATACTCCAGCAAGGTCTGAATAAGATTGCTGGAGCCATGTACCTGGATATCTGGGCCATCTTGCTGCTTGAGCCGCTTGATTTCGTCCGCCACGTCGCCATTTAGGAAGACCGACTTCTTCCAGTCGTGCGCGGTCAGCGTGCGCGAAGCTACATACTTTGTTGCCTGGTTGATACCTGGGCCTTCTTCCTCATGGTAGGGCCAATACGAAGCAAAGATTTCGAATGTCTTTCTTCCCAGCAGCAGATCAAATGGCTTGCCCATCTGCTCAGCCATCGTTGCGCCAAGCACCTCGTCAAAATAAGGCACGAGCCAGCCGCCATACGCAAAGTTGCCGCTGGTATCTTCAGTAGGACCACCAGGCGCCTGCATGACGCCGTCAAGAGTAACAAATGTCAACACGATAATCTTGCGCATTGGGCTATTCTCCCTCTTTCCTCCCATTGCCGATTCCTAAAAAACGAGGCACACAAGATATCACGTGTTAGCCGCCCAAAGAAATAGCCCATATGTCTGGCGTCGTGCCGGATGCGCGGCCAACCTTCACGCACGGCCGCAACCGCACGTGCTAATCGCCAGGATGCGATACACGCGCCCATACCCCCTGAATGAGTTTGGCACTTTACAGGAATTAGAGTCTATGGGGAATACAAGGGTAGAGCAGTGACGCCTTAACTCATACTGCGGATTCAGGCAGTCTGAGATCGTTGATGATCCGCTCGTTCTTTAGGCCCATGGTCGTGAGCGCAGTGCGGACCACCCCTTCAATCCGCTCTTTTTCTTGTCGCCTTTGCACGACGCCGGTAATTGTCAGCACGCCATTCTTACTTGTCACAACCAGGGCGCCCGGATCGGTAATCAGGGGATCGGCTGCGATGGCGGCCGTTGCCTGTTTGACGAGTTGGTCGTCGTTGTACTTATTCCCGCCACCAAACCACTTCATTTGGAGTTCCTCCACTGGATAGATCACAACAGCGTTTTGCGATAAAGGGGGCCAAGTGCGAGTACGCAACTTATAGGGAGGTGCCGATTGTGCCTACTTCTCAGTATAGGCGCGTTGGCGAGTACTTACAAGTGGTATGCGCACGGAAAACCAGGGGGAAGCGCCTTCAGCTGCCATGATTGCGGGACTACTGCGGCGCAGCCAGGCTCGTGGCAATTGCCATTACCTCGTTCACCGTACGCCAGTTGCGCGCTGTAATATTGACGCCCCAACCCTTGCCGGCGTTTTCGGCCAGCTTGGAGCGGCCGATGCCATCGGGGGCGTGGAGATAGAAGACCTGATCGATTAGCTGGTAGCGTTCGTTGGCGGCTTTTAGCCGGTCAAGCGCGCCGGTATCAAAGACTCGTGGGCTGGCATCCATGAAAAAGAGGTGCAGCGACTTTGGCTCCGCCTCCCCTTCGGGGAAAGGATTGGCCGTCAGCGCCGCCTGCAGGGCCTGGCTGTTTAGAATGAGGACATAGGGCGCAAAGCCATGACTTTGACGGATGGCGGCGGTGATCGCCTGTTGAAAGCTGCGCAGGGTCGGCTTGCTCGCTTTGAAAGACAACGTTGCCGCTCTGGATATAGGTCTTGACATTCTGCAAGCCCAATCCTTCCAGCAGCGACACCAGTTCACGCATCGGCAGCTTGTTGTTACCGCCGACGTTGATGCCGCGCAACAGGGCAATATAGGTGTTCATCTGGTCTTCACCTCTCCTCTGCGGGCTGGCTCCGACTGACTGATGCGTTGGCGCAGCAGCGGTTCGTCGATTGCCGCCACATCCAACCTGCCGGCGCCGAGGAACTGGCCAAAACGCACAAATCCGCCGGCCAGCGCTTCTGCAAATGCCTCGTCGTTCCCCATCTGAGGATCCTCCAGCCAGAAGCCGAGCACGACGAAGGTATTGGTCGTGCGGTCGAACTTGCTGTCGAAGCGGGCGACAAGACGGTCGCCCCAGAGCACCGGCAGCACGTAGTAGCCGTGCTTGCGTTGCGGCGCGGGCTTGTACACCTCCCAGACATAATCGAAGCCAAAGAGGAGCTTGGCCCGGCCGCGGGCGCTGACAGGGTCGAGCGGAGAGAGGAAGACAACCTCATCCGTCGGTGCTTGTCGCCAGCGGCGCCCAGGCCGCGGGCACACGGCCGGCACTCAGTTCGGCCAGCAGCGGGAGATCGCTGCCGAGCACGTAGTGCACCGGTTTCCAGCCTTCCACCTTTACCTCGACGAGTTCGCCGTCCGCCAGCAGTGAATTCCGGATCTCGTCCACTCGGCTAAAGGGCACGCCGAGATGATACGCCTCGGCCGTGCGATTCAGCCGCGAAATGCCCCCAAAGCTGACTTCTTTGCGGATCAGGAAGCGGTCCGATTCGGCCTCGTCGCTTTCACGGATGAGGTGCGCCGGCGCGACTGTCTCGGCGAGGGCGTAGATGCGTTCGAAGTTCTCGCGGTGGTGCGTCATCACCTCGCCGGTGCGCCACAGGTAGTACAGCGCGAGCGCGCTGTCCTTGCGGCCGCGATAGCTCTGGGTGCGCTTGCGTGACGCCATCTCGAAGTCGCGGTTGCTGACGGTGCCGCGCTCGGCCAGGATTGTGCGCATTTCCGCGATGGCCTCGGCGTGTTCCTGGCCCATCAGGCGAATACGCGAGTCGTGGTCGGGGCTGCCGTCGCGCTCGCGCCGCATGACCACACGCCAGTGCGGCAGTTCGTCCATCGGCCGGGCGGCCAGCCAGCCGCCCCCGTCGAAGAACTTGCGCTGGCGATAGGTCACGTCTTCCCACAGGCCGGGCGTGTAGTCGAGCACGCGGCTGTAGAGTTGAATGTCGTGGCTGCGGGCAATGATCTGGAGCGGGTCAAGCTGTAGATACTCGATCTCGCCGCATCGCCTGCTCGGTACCCTCAGTGCCGCGCCAGCGCCGGCCGGGCCACAGGCCCTGCTTGCCGAGAATGAAACGGCGGGCGATATCGATGTCGATAGTCAGCATAGCGCAGGCAATTATAGAACATATTAGCTATCCTCCCAAATAGACGCTAAGCTGCGTTGGGTCCTTGACGTTGGCGGCGCTTCGGCTACACTAGGCAGGTGACTGCCGTCCGGTGGGCCGCACGACTGGGGAGAAGGAGGAGACTCATGACCATCATTGACAATGCCATGTTATGGCGCCAGTTTTCCGTAGCCATCGACGCGTTGGGCGCTGCGCTGCGCGCTTGTCCGGATGAACTGTGGGAACGGCAGCTGTGGGAAGACGAACCAAACCAGTGGGTGGCAAAGGGTTTCGGGGCGTTCTGGTATCTTGGCTACCATGCGCTTTTCTGGCTGGACCTCTACTTGACCGGCGCGGAAGAGGGGTTTGTGCCGCCGGCGCCTTTTGACCTGGTCGAGATGGAAGCAAACGAAGTCCTGCCGCGTACCTATACACGGGAAGAACTGCTCGGCTATCTGGCATACTGCCGCCAGGCATGCGAAAAGACGATCACAGAACTTACCACCGAAGAAGCCTATCGGCTGTGCCGCTTCCCCTGGGGCGAAGTACCCTTTGCCGAGCTGCAGTTGTACAGCATGCGTCACGTGCAGGAGCACGCCGCGCAGTTGAGCCTGTTCCTAGGCCAACAGGCGGGGCGATGAAGTTCGAATTTAGGGGCACGATATGGTTCTGGCGCGGCCCTGCCCCCTGGTATTTTGTCACCGTGCCGGCGCCGCAGTGCCACGACATCAAGGAATTATCACGATCGGTGACCTATGGCTGGGGCATGATTCCGGCCAAGGTCCGGATCGGCAAGACCGAGTGGGTGACTGCCTTGTGGCCCAAGGACGGCAGCTACATCGTGCCTATCAAGACCACCGTCCGCAAAGCAGAAAACCTCAAGGAAGGCGACGAGGTAGCTGTGCACCTCGTAATCGGATAACGAACATCCTATGCCTGAATTCACAGTTCGACCCGTCACAGCCGAGAAGTGGGCAGACTTTGCATGTCAGCTTGACTATTTCTAGACAGGAGGAGCACGGCCAATGAGTTGGGATGAGGGATTCTCTTACCGTTACGAGGAATGGTCGGCGCACATGACAGCCGATGTGCCGTTCTACGTCGCACTGGCCCTGGAGGCAAACGGCCCACTGGTCGAGTTGGCCATCGGCAGCGGGCGCGTTGCCATCCCTGTCGCCCAGGCGACCGGCCGCAAGGTAATCGGCATCGACTCCTCGCCGGCGTTGTTGGAGCAGGCACGCCGGCGGGCAGATGAAGCAGGGGTAGAACTCGAACTGATTGAAGGCAAGATGCAGGATCTGACGCTCGCCGAACCGGCAGCACTGATCTACTGCCCGTTTCGTGCGCTTCTGCATCTCCCCACCTGGGCCGATCGCCGCCGCACCTTCGAGCGGGTTGCAGCGTCGCTGCAGCCCGGCGGGCGCTTTGCTTGGAACGCCTTCGCCTTTGACCACCGGCTCGCCGTCCACTACGACGGTATTCATCAGGACGCTCCTGTCTCACACGTCAACCGCTATTCCGTGGGCGACAACCGGATCGATCTGATCCTCGACGACGGATCCAAGAGTTCGCTTTGGTGGGCAACCAAGAACGAATGGCTCGGCCTCATCGACGTCTCCGGGCTCCAGTTGGAAGCGCTCTACGGCGGCTTTGCACGTGAACCATTTGGCGACGACAGCAGAGAATACGTATTTATTGTGCGCCGTTGACTACCAGACGCGCTCACTATCTTGCTTTTGGGCTTTCTTTTGGGTTGGGTAAGGGCGAAGGGGGATGGGCCGGCTGCTGGCGGGCACGGGCCAGCAGTTCCAGGCGTTCGACCAGTGCTCGCAGAACGTTGTTCTCGGCCCCGAGCACGTGGGGATCGAGCGTGTCTATCTCCACATCGAACAGCACCTGTTTCCGCCTGGAGCCAGCGTTGTTGGGTCGTGCAGTAGTCATCACGCCCTCCTTATGTAACATTATAGCACAACTGTGCTATTTGTACAGCCCCATTTTTGGGTTACTTGGGATATCTTCCAGGTATGTCGCACCATCTCCGACTGGTAATGGGCACCGATCGCACCCCGCAAAGCCGCACCCCCTCCTGCGGCTACGAGTGCGTGAGCGTTTTTCACCACCCAATGGATGCAGCCGAGGGCATTCCTGGCTGCACCCACCGATCCCTGCTCACACGAGCTTTGCCACCAAATCCATCGGCACTGCCGACAGCGCCACCGACACCGGGCAGCCCTGCTTGACCATCTCGGCGATCTCCTGGAACTTGGCGTCGTCGATCCCAGGCACCTTGGCCTCCGTCTCGAGGTGGATGTGCGTAATGCGGTTCTTCCCTTCCACCAACTCGAGCTTTACCTGAACCTTGGTGTGGATCGACTCCGCCTTGAAGCCTGCCTTGCCCAGGTTTGAAGTCAGCGCCATCGAGTAGCAGCCGGCATGGGCAGCAGCCAGCAGTTCCTCCGGGTTGGTGCCCTTCCCGTCTTCAAACCGTGACGACCAGCTGTACCCGCCTTCATACGCTCCGCTCCCCACGCGCAGCCTGCCCTGCCCCTCACGCAGCGAACCTTCCCAGAAAGCCTCGGCATCTCGTACCGGCATAACACTGTTCCTTTTGTGTTGGACTCAGCGACGATATCTCCCATGTGTTGGCGGGCACATGCTGGCTGAAGGATAATACATTACCGATGAACGCCAAATGTCACGCGCTGATTGCAGCAGGGGTCTGCCCCGAATATATTGTCCATTACTACGAGGCGGAGGGTGGCCCGTTCCGCAGCCTGTCAGACCTGGGTAGCGAAGAAGCAGAGGCCGTACTCGCAAAAATCCGTGCCGAAGGTGTCGTATTTGCCAGCAAGCGGAATGGAGAGTACTTCAGTGTCCGTCGCACGCTCGAAGAGCGTGTCCGCCAACTTTTCATTGCCAAGGGCGGGCAGCCCAAGCGCCTGCACCCGCACTATTTCATCCTGGGCCACTGCGACTGGGTAAAAAGCTGGTTTCGTGAGGGCCGTGCCCTTCAGATCCCACTGCACGGCGTGGATTCCCGAGTCATCAGCTTTACCTACGGCGACTCTTTTCCCGCCATGCGCTACCAGGACGGGAAACCCTATCGCGGCAAAGTCTATGTACTGGCCGAGTTGCCGAACCTGATCGAACTTTATGGCTTGCCGCAGGTATGGAACCCGGAAGGCAGGTACGGCCCGGAAAGATACATTGAGGCTCAAGTCTGGGATGACGCAGTGATCGCATCACTTGTTGCAGCTGCTCATTAGCTGGCGGCACCAACTGGCCGAACGGACGGGCACTGCTTGTCTAGAGATAGGTGTCTCGTTCACTTCCTCAGCCGTAGAATGTTGATGTCAAGCCGATCAGTGCAATGTAGGAGCGTGCAATGAGTGCAAAGACGATTCTGCTACGTGCCGGCCAGTTCTTGCTGTTGACCGTGCTGTACCTTGTGTGCTTTATGTTGGGTGGCCTGCTGCGCGGCGATACGTCGGCGCTGGGCAAAACGCCGGCCGACCAGCAGTGGATGCTGTTCCCCGCGCTGATACTTGTCAGCCTCGTCGACGCGGGCATGGTGATGCTGGTCGTACGGCGGTCGCTCTGGCGCGGCTGGCGGCTGATGCTCGGCGTGGCCATCTCGCTCTACGGCGTGATGACCGTGATGTCGCAAATCGAGGTCATCTGGTTTGGGCCGGCGATGGGCGTACCAGCGTCGATCATTCCCGGTCTCTTCCTTAGTTCGCTGCCAATTGCGTTCGTCTTCGTGCCCCTGGCCGTCTGGCTGCTCGGCAATGCCCGTCCCTGGAACGGCGTCAGCGAGGCCGCCCGCACGGCGTACGCCCGCCTGCGGATGCCTGCCCTGCAGTGGGTATGGAAGCTGGCAGTAATCGCCGTCGCCTATCTCATTTTTTACTTCGGTTTTGGCTTTGTCGTGGCCTGGCAGAATCCGGCGCTGCGCGATCTCTACGGCAACGGTGCCAATCAAGCCGTCTTCGACTGGTGGCGGCTGATCCCCTTTCAGCTGCTGCGCGGCGTGCTGTGGGCGCTGTTTGCGCTGCCGGTGATTGCCATGGACCGGGGGCCGGCGTGGAAGACAGCTGTCGTCGTCGGATTGTGGCTGGCACTGCCCATGAACATCGCCCATGCCATCCCCAACCCGATCATACCGGATCGCCACGGTGCGGCTGTCGCACTTCATCGAGACATCCACCTCCAACTTCCTGTTTGGGATGCTGATCACCGGCCTGGTGCTGTGGCGCCCCCGGCGCAAGCCCCATACGGTACCCGGTTCAGTTGCAGCGTGACATGATCCCGGCGATTCGATTTCCACCCAATGGATTCATGTGATAGTTTCAGCACGGTGCCTTTCATAGCGACAGGTGAAGCAGTAGTGGTCCACAGCGAACTGCGCTTTCGCAGCCGTGACGAACTGACTGAGTCTTTGCAGGCCGCCGGATTCATAGTGGACCACGTGTACGGCGACTGGCACAAGGGGCCGCTGCGTGGCGACAGCGGAGAGATGGTCTTCGTCGCCCGCCGCAGTTGAGAGGGAGGTGATGAATGTGCGACTCAGCAAGGCGGGTGATAGATCGCGGCAATATCTACTGGGTAACGCTGGGTGGCGGGGACGGTCCCGAGGCCGCCATTCCGCATCCTTATGTCGTGGTGCAGGACGACGTGTTCAACCACAGCCGTATTCACACTGTGGTAGTCTGCGCCCTGACGTCCAACCTCCGGCGCACAAGCGAAACTCCGGGCAACCTACTGCTGGAGCCGGGCGAAGGTAATCTGCCCCGGCAGAGTGTAGTCGAGGTCTCGAAGGTATCCAGCGTCGAGAAGGTGCAGCTGGGAGAATACATCGGGGCACTGAGCCAGGCGCGGGTTGAGCAGATCTTGTCTGGTATGCGCTTTTTGCAGGCGTCCTGGTTCGACCGCTGAGCAGCCTCCCAGGTCAGCCGCTGACACTTCCTTGGATCTCGCCTACCTCTCAGGTATACTGGCGCGAATAGACTTAAAGCATAGACCTACCTTTGTGGTGACATATGCAGCAGACGATCGCAAGGACCAGCACGTCCGGTACGCGCGCACCGGTCAAGCGCGCCGGCGCAGAAGTCTATATCTTCATCTCGCTCACCTGCTTTGGGCTTACGGTGGCTGTGACTCGCGTCTACCTGGAACTGACTGGCTATCCGCAGATCGGCAATTCCGTCCTGCATTTTGCCCATGCCTTGTGGGGTGGGCTGCTCCTCTTTCTGGCGACCCTGGTAACGCTGATCCTGGCAAACCGTTGGGCATTTACGCTGAGCGCGGCGCTCAGCGGCGTGGGCGTCGGCCTCTTTATCGACGAAGTGGGCAAGTTCATCACGCAGAAGAATGATTACTTCTTCCCGCCAGCGGCCCCCATCATCTATTCCGCCTTCTTGCTGATGGTGCTGCTCTTCCTACTGGTGCGTGGCGCGCGGGGACCCAGCCCGCGGCGCAGCATGTACGCGGCACTGTCAGATTTTGGCGAGGTGCTGGACAGCAACCTGGACGCACAGGAACGGGCGCACCTGCTGGCCGAGCTCAAGAACGGCAGCACCTCTCCAGATCCGCATGTTGCGGATCTGGCTGCACAGCTGGCAGCTTACCTGCAGGACGAGAGAATACCGCTTGTGCCGTACCGTCCTAGCTATTGGGTGCGCGGCCAACACTGGCTGCGCGCATGGGGCGACAAATTGGGTCGCAAGCGGCACCGCCTCCTCGTCCTATGCCTGCTGGTGCTGGGCAGCGCAGCGGCTCTCCTCGTGGCCGTGCTGCTGGTATTGGGGGCACTGGCGGTCATGTCGCCTAATCCCGATATGCCGACGCTGAAGATTACTATCGATGAAACCACTACCCAGCACCCGATCTGGTTTGTCGTGCGCCTGGTGCTGCAGCTCCTTGTCAGTGTGCTCTATCTAGTGGCGCTGATCCGCTTCTGGCGGGGGCACGAGCGAGGGGCGGTAGCTACGGCGCTCTTCGCCGCGCTGCTGGCGTTTACAATGGTAAACCTGGTGAACTTCTATGTGAGCCAGTTTGGCGCGCTGGCGGCATTCTTTTCCGACCTGGCCACGCTGCTGGTGCTCTTAGCCTATCGTGCCTGGTACTTGACACCGCCGGACGCAGTGACCGAGTAGCGGTCAGCACCTGGGTCACCTTGTCACGATTGCCAGGGTGGCCACATTAATCGGATCCGCGCGGCCGCCAGCAGCGCGATAATAGCTGTGTAGTGCAGCGCGATTGCACGAGTACCCCACTTAGGAAGGAGAAGCGATCATGCCTCAGATACAGGATGGCCCACGGTCGGCGCGCTTTGCGCCACTGCCCCTGCACGGCGCGCTGCCGCTGGCGGAAGTGGCGACCTCGGGTGTTTCGCCGGCAATGGCGGCGGCGTTGGCCGCCGCGCCCACGGGGGAATGCGTAGGTTGGGGAATCCCGTTCAGCGTCGACCAGGTGCTGGTGATCGACAGGCAACCGGTGACGGTGGAGCTGCCCCCAACCACCGCACAGTGGCTGGTCTTTATGCATACCTCCGATCTGCGACCGGCAGCCCCCAACACCCACGGGTTTATCGCGCCGATGCGCGGAGAAGGCCGCCTCGGTGAACTGGCGGCGTCTTACTGCCTAATCTATGCAGATGGCACGGAGGCAGAGGCCGCGATTCGCCGCCGTTACCAGATCGGGATGTTTCAGCGCCGCTGGGGCGAGAACTGCTTTGAGGCAGTGGCGCACAGCAAGCCGCACCCCGTGGCGCCTGTACACGAAAAGCCTGGTGACTGGTGGGGCGCCAGCCAGACACGCGTTGACGGCGCCGACTTTGCGGCGTGGGTCAACTGGCTGTGGGCATGGGAGAATCCTCACCCGGGCAAGGAGATCGTCGCCCTGCGCTGTGTGCCCGGCGATGGGGTGGTCGTCCTGTCCGGTCTGGCCGCCGGCGCCGCTACTGCGCATCCCTTGCGCTGGCAGACCCGGCGTAAGGCTTGTCTCACGCTGCCGGCAGGGACGACGTTTGCGTCCGACCTCGACGACAGGGGGCTGCTAGCCCAGATTCAGTTGGACATGGGACAGGTAATATCCGCGACTCCGCGGTTTGTGTATCCCAACGAACGCTGGGACGAAACGTATGACAACCAGATGCCGCAGCCGACACCACCTGCGGAGCCGCAGGCGCTGCTGATCGAGTATACGGCGCATCCCGATGCATGCTTCCACCTAAGAGACGGGCGCTCGCAGCCAGTGGCCCAGTTGGACATCAGGGAGGAAAACGGACCGTTGCAGCCCGTAGCAGCCGCAACCCAGCGGGTCAAGCTCCAGGCAGTCGAGCGGGGCAGCGGCCGGCCGGTGGCGGTGCGGCTGCACGTGCACGGCGCAGCGGGTGAATATCTCCCACCGCTGGGGCGGCATCGCCAGACCAACCCCTCCTGGTTTGAAGACTACGGCGCCGAGTTTGTCCACGTGCAGCCGGCGGGCCTGGAGTTTCGGGGCGACAACCCGTACAAGCAGGGCGGCATCCTCCACCCGTGCACGTATGTGGCGGGCGAGGTCACGATCGACCTGCCGTTGGGGCCGGTCTATGTCGAGGCATCGCGCGGGTTTGAGACGAGGCCGTTGCGGCAGGTCTTCACGGTGACGGCAGAGACGCGCGAGCTTGTGGTCGAGTTGGAGAAGGTGCTGCCGTGGCGCGAGCGCGGGTGGGTGACGGCCGACACGCACGTCCACTTCCTGTCGCCGGCGACGGCGCTGCTCGAGGGAGCGGCGGAAGGTGTGAACGTGATCAACCTGCTGGCCAGCCAGTGGGGCGAGTTGGTAACTAATGCCGGCGATTACGATGGTCGGACGACATGGGGGAGCCAGGAGGCAGGCGGCGACGGCGAGTACCTGGTGCGGGTGGGGACGGAGAACCGGCAGCACGTGCTCGGCCACATCTCGCTGATCGGCTACGGCGGCCCTATGATCACGCCGCTGACGACGGCGGGCACGGATGAGGCAGCGCTGGGCGACCCCGTCGACGTGCTGCTCACTGAGTGGGCGCGGCAGTGCAAACAGCAGGGAGGGCTGGTAGTCATCCCGCACTTCCCGAACCCACGCGCTGAACATGCTGCCACACTGGTGTGTGGCGACGCCGACGCAATCGAGATGACGTCGTGGGGCGACTTTTATCGCGGGATCGACCCCTACTCACTGGCCGACTGGTATCGCTATCTTAACTGCGGGTACATGGCGCCGGCGGTGGGCGGAACGGACAAGATGTCAGCGGGCATGGCCGTCGGCACCGTGCGCACGTATGCGCATCTCAAGCCGGACGAGCCGTTCACGTATGGGGCGTGGATGGATGCGGTGCGCCGCGGCGAAACCTTTGTGACGTATGGTCCGCTGCTGGAGTTTGCCGTGAATGGCCGGCCGCCGGGCAGCCGGATCGTCCTAGGAACGGGTGGTGGTACGTTGGACGTGATGTGGCAGGTGGCCAGCGTGACCGTTCCCATGACGCAGGTGGATTTGATCGTCAACGGGGAAATTCGCGCGAGCCAGCGCATAACAGGTGCGCATACTGGCGGCGAGGCCGCGGGGCACTGGTCGATCAAAGTAGAGGGCAGCGCCTGGCTCGCATTGCTGGTGCGCGGACACTATGCGGACAAGCCCGAAATCATCACGGCACACTCGTCACCCGTGATGGTGGACGTGGCCGGGGCGCCGCTGCTGGTGGCCGCCGACGGGGTGACAATCTTGGACCAGATCGAGGGGGCGCTGGCCTATCTGGACATGGTAGGCACGCGCGCCGACGAGGCAGTGTATAAGCGGATGCGGCTGGTGTTAACGGCTGCGCATCGCACGCTGCACAACCGGCTGCACCAAGCAGGGATGTATCACGAGCACAGCCATCCAGAGTAACGCGCGCGGCACTGCCCAGTTTCAGGCGATTTGCACGGCAGTGCGAATGCGCTGGCCGAGATCGTCCCATTCCGCCTGCGTCAGTTCCAGGCGCCCGACCGATTCCAACAGCATGGAAACCATCTGCTGCTGGCGCACGGGAACACCGTGCGGTAGGGGAAGAATGTGGAAATGGACGTGAGCGTTGACCTGGTGGCTGCCAAAGGAGGCAATGTAGATGCGCTCTGGTACCACGACCTGCTCGACTGCGCGGCCGACGGCGTGCACGATCCGCTGCAGGTAGAGGTACTCGTCCAGTGCGAGCCCACCTACCACGTCGACTACATGCCGCTTGGGACAAACCAGCGTCTGGCCATAGTGAGTAGGCCCTGACGTAAGAAAGGCGATCACCTGATCGTCCTCATAGACGATCTCGTGCGCCTTACGCCGCTGCCCGCCGGCGACGATCTCGCAAATGAAGCAGGGCGCGGCGGCCCGCTCGGCGATATAGTCGTCACCCTGCCGGGCGGAAAAAGGAACCCTGCGCATATGCGTGCCTCCTTGGCTGCTAGAATGATCAGGGATAAACTGGTGCACATCTTATCACCTTATGAGGAAGTAGATGGGCATCGACGCATTTTGGGAATACAGCGATCCCGACGCCAGCGAAGCGCGCTTTCGCGCTGCCCTGGAGGTGGCGGAGGGGGACGAACGCCTGGAACTGCTCACGCAAATTGCGCGGACGTATTCGCTGCGAGGGCAGTTTGATGCGGCGCACGCCGTGCTGGATGAGGTGGAGCAGCAGCTCGGCGGCGCAGGTGTGCGGCCGCAGTTGCGGTACCTGCTCGAGCGCGGCCGCACCTTCAACTCGAGCGGCGCGCCGGAGCAGGCGCGGGCACGCTTTGTCGCTGCGTGGGAGCAGGCGCAGGCAGCAGGAGCTGCCGAGGTGGCCGGGTTGGCGGTCGACGCCGCCCACATGGTGGCCATTACCTACGCCGGCGCGCCGGAGGCGGTTGAGTGGAACCAGAGAGGGTTGGCGCTGGCCCGTGCCACTGATGATGCGAAGGCGCGGGCACTGATCCCGGCCATGCTCAACAACAGTGCCTGGGACCTACACGCGCTGGGTCGCTATGATGAAGCGCTGGCCCTCTTTGAGGAAGCCCAGGCAGAGTGGACTGCCCGGGATAAGCCAGCACAGATTCAGATCGCCCGCTGGTCGGTAGCGCGCTGCCTGCGCTCGCTTGGACGCTGCGAGAAAGCGCTGGCAATCCAGGAGTCTCTGGCCGCCGAGCACGCAGCAGCAGGGACCGCGGACGGCTATGTGTGGGAGGAGATGGCGGAGAACCTGGCCGCGCTTGGCCACATGGATGAGGCGCGGCCGTATTTCGGCCGGGCTTATGCCGAGCTGGCGCAGGATGCGTGGCTGGTAGAACACGAGCCTGATCGGCTGGCAAGTCTCCAGGCGCGTGCCAACGGGCCTGCTCTGCTCAGCAGTTCGTCTCCATCGCCTTGATCACTCGCAGGGCGCGCAGCGTGATCCACTTGCTGGGCTTGCCCTTCTTCTCGATGTCGGCCCACATCTTGCCGTTGAGCGAGTTCTCCAGCTTCCAGCGTCCCTGCACGTCTTGTTTTGCGAGCAGCCAGCGGTATGTCTCCGCCAGGCGCGCATCGCCACCGTACCCGAGCGCAACCAGAGCAGCCAGTGTCTCCAGCAGGTCACTCCAGTAGCTGAGTGGAAAGCCCAGCTTGAACCACGCACTGCTGATCTTCTCGGTGTAGGGATAGTCTGCCGCCGCCAGATCATGATCGAGTAGAAATTCCGCACCCTGCTGCGACGGCGCGCTGCACCAGCGGGCTGCGTTCACTCGGCGGCACGGCAGCGAACGCCTTCAACGCCTTGGTAGCTCCCCAGGCACACGGCTGCTTAGCATTGGCGGCACAGCAGAAACCCGGCCCGCTCGTCGTGGATTGATAGTACTGGATCGGCGCCTCGCCGGTAATGGCGCGCGCCTGCCACTCGAGGGCGCCCTGCACCCGCGGGTCGCCAAGCAGGCCAAGCCGGATCAAGGCGTGAACTACGTTGCCGTTCAGACAGTGAATGACCCCGCTCGGTAGGGGCATGCGGTTATAGGCATACCCGCCGTTGGCGGCAATGCCGTGGCTGAGAACGTACTCGCAGGCGCGGTGCACTCGCTCATTGGCGGGATCGGCGCCAAGGTCTCCGAGCAGAATAATCTGCCAGGCCGTGCCGCGATATTTGCCGTAGCCGCCGCCGGGCTGCTGCCAGTAGCCGTCGGGTTCCTGGGCGTCCAGGATGGCGGGCACAGGCCCGCTCTGCATCACGGCCGCCTGCGCTGCCACTACTTCCGGGGCATCGGCAGCCCGGTCGAGCAGGTCACGTAGAGCATAATAACGGATCGCAGGGTTGGCCGCATCGGGTTCAAGCAGCCAGGTGAGAGAATCGCCGTTCAGGCGCTGCTGCCAGGGCATGGGACACCTCCTATGGCTGTGAAATCAAGAGCTGCACTCACCAGTATACTCCTGTTCCGGAAGTGATAGTCAACGCAGCTTTGGTGTATATTGTTACGCACTTCTGTATAACCATTTACCTATAGGGAGTTTCGGCATGGCTGACCTCAGCTCGTTGGCGGGCAAGATCGCTGTCATTACGGGCAGCACGCAAGGATTGGGCGAAACGACGGCACGGCTGTTCAAGACACGGGGGATCAGCGGCCTCATCATAACTGGCCGCAACCAGGACCGCGGCGCAGCCGTTGCGGCGGACCTCTCGGGTGACGGCTGCCAGGCATATTTCGTGCCGGCGGAGTTGGACCGCGTGGAGGACTGCCGCCGCGTCATCGCCGCTGCCGACGATAAGTTCGGCAAGGTGCACGTCCTGGTCAACTGTGCCGCGCTGACGGAACGCGGCACCATCTGGGACACTACTCCCGAGCTGTTTGACCGCATGATGGCCGTCAACGTGCGCGCCCCCTTCTTCCTCATGCAGGATGCGATCCACATCATGCAGCGCGAGGGCATCGCCGGGTCCATCATCAATATCTCGAGTGTCTCGGCCTACGGCAGCGTGCCCATGCTGTCGCCCTACGCCGCCTCCAAGGCTGCGCTCAACATTCTGACTAAGAACGTGGCTTACACGGTGATGCGCAAGCGGATCCGGGTCAACGCGCTGGCGCTTGGCTGGATGGACACGCCCGGCGAGGCCACGATTCAGCAGCGCTATCACACCGACGACCCCGACTGGCTCGCCAAGGCGAGGCGAACCAGCCGTTTGGCCGCCTCCTCAAGCCCGACGAGGTGGCGCGCGCCATCGCCTACCTGGCCTCGGACGAGTCAGGGCTGATGACCGGCAGCATCATCGACTTCGACCAGTCGGTCGCCGGCGCAGGGCCGCAGCCGATTCCGCCGCCGCCCGAGGAATGGACACCCGCGGCCGGCATCCGCTACGAATAGAAGGGGCAACACGCATGTCCATCACCATACGCACGGTCGTGCCTGACGATGCGGAGGCAATCACGGCGTTCTTTCTGGCCGTCGACAACGAGACCAAGTTCTTGCTGTTCGAGCCGGGCGAGCGCACGCGCGGTCCGGATGGCTGGCGCACGCGCATCGAGGAGATCCGCGGCGAAGATCACAATGAGATCTTTGTGGCAGTGGATGACACCGTAGATGATGCCAGGCCTGGCGAGCTGGCGGGCGTGCTGTTCGTCCTCGGCGAGGTCCGCCGGCGGCTCAGGCACACCATTTCGCCCATGGTGGCCGTGCGCCAGGCGTACGCCGGCCAGGGCATCGCCAGCCGCCTCTTTGCGGCGATGGAGGAGTGGGCGCGGGCACGGGAGATCCACCGCATCTACCTGCACGTGCAGGCGGACAACCACCGCGCAGTAGCCCTGTACCACCGCCTCGGCTACCACGTAGAGGGCTTCCACCGCCACGCCGTACTGCTCGACGGGCAGTGGGTCGACGACTACACGATGGCCAAGCTGCTGGAGTAAACGGCACGCCCAGGCTTCCGGGAAGAGTCGACCCTTCCCGGAAGGGGCACGCGGGACGACATAAACCTATGGGGTGGCGGCAGTTGCCACAACACCGCCTTGGTGAGCGAATTGGCTGGCGTAGAGCTGGGCGTAGAAGCCGTGGAGTTCCAGCAGTTCGTCGTGGCGGCCGCGCTCGACGATCTCGCCGTGGCGCAGCACCAGGATCTGGTCGGCCTCGCGGATTGTGCTGAGACGATGGGCGATGACGAAGGCGGTGCGGCCAGCCATCAGCCGCAGCATCGCCTCCTGGATGTGCTGCTCGGTGCGCGTGTCGACGCTGCTGGTCGCCTCGTCGAGGACCAGGATGGCCGGGTCGGCCAGGATGGCCCGCGCGATGGCGAGAAGCTGGCGCTGGCCCTGGCTGATGTTGCCGCCGCGCTCGGACAGCGGTGTCGCATAGCCCTGCGGCAGGCGATGGATGAACTGGTCGGCATTGGCCAGTCGGGCGGCGGCCTTGACCTCGTCTTCGGTGGCGTCGAGGCGGCCGTAACGGATGTTGTCCAACACGGTCCCGGTGAACAAGTAGGTATCCTGCAGGACAATGCCAAGCTGGCGGCGCAGGTCTTGCTTGGGGATATGCCGGATATCGATGCCGTCGATGCGGATGCTGCCGCTGTCGACGTCGTAGAAGCGCATGAGCAGGTTGACGATGGTGGTCTTGCCGGCGCCGGTAGGACCGACGAGGGCCACGGTCTGGCCTGGCAGCGCATGCAGGCTGACGTGCTTGAGCACAGGTGTGCCGGTGACGTAGGAGAAGCTCACGTCGTCGAGAACCACATCGCCTTTGAACGATTCTTGGACCGCAGGCGTCGTCGCCTGCTCCTGCGTCGAATTCGCCTCCATCTTCTGCGGCACGTCAGGAGATGCAGGCGGGGACGCCTGCGGTCCGGTTTCCTCAAACTCGGACGGCTCTTCCATCAGCGCGAAGACGCGTTCGGCGCCGGCGATGGCGGCCTGGATGGTGTTGTAGAGGGTCGCCAACTCGTTGAGGGGGCGGCCAAACTGGCGCCCGTAGTTGATAAAGGTGGCAATCTCGCCAACCGTCGCCATCCCCACCGCCGCCAGCGCGCCCCCGGCGGCGACGATCAGTGCCAACGAGGTGTTGTAGATGAAGTTGTTGAGCGGCCCGAGAAAGCCGGCATAGATCTGCGCCTGCGTCGACGCCTGCCGGAACGACTGGTTGGCGGCGTCGAACGTTGCCAGGGCGGCGGCCTGGCGGCCGTAGGCAGTGATCACCCGCTGGCCGGAGACGGATTCCTCAATCCAGCCGTTGAGTTCACCCAGGGTTTCCTGCCGGGCGCGGAAGCCGGCGCGGGTGCGCGGCACGACCAGGCGCAGCAGCAGGTAGACCATGAGCGGCATCGTCAGCAGGGTCACCAGCGCCAGCATCCAGTTGAGCCAGAACATTGCAATGGTCACGCCCACAATCATGAGCACACCCCAAAAGAGCTGGGTGATGCTCTCGGACAGCACGGTGTTGATATTTTCGACATCGTTCGTCAGCCGGCTCATCAGGTCGCCGTGGGCCTGCTGGTCAAAGACACGCAGCGGCAGAAGCTGAACGCGGCCAAAAAGGTCGCGGCGAATCTCGGCCACGGTCGCCTGCGCCACACCGGCCATGATGTAGATCTGGAGCCAGGACAGCAGCGACAGCAAGATGAAGATGACCAGCATGGCGCCGCAGACGCGGGCAAGCTCGACGAGATCGCCGCGCTGGAGGCTGCTGTCGATGGCTACGCCCATCAGGTAGGGCCACAGCAGGTTGAGCCCGGTGGAGCATACCACCAGGATCGCCGTGACGATGAGGCTTATGCCGGTGGTGGGCCAGGTAACGCCACAGTTTGAGCAGCGTACCGCGCGTGTCCTCGGCGCGCGGCGCCTTGCCCATATACATAGCCATGTTGGGGCCGCCGCGACCCATCATGGTCATGCCCCGGCGCCCGGGCGCCTAGTGCGCCGCCGGCCTGGGCGGAACCTGCCACCGTACCATTCGTGCGGGGTGAAGATGGCCGATCAGGCATGGCGCACCGTCCCCTTCTCCAGCTGCGAGCGGTAAATGTCCTGGTAGATCGGGCTGGTGGCTAGCAGCTCGGCGTGAGTGCCGCTGGCGACAATGCCGCCGTCCTCTAGCACCAAGATGCGGTCGGCCCCCAGCACGCTGCTGATGCGCTGCGCGACCACGAGGTTGCTGCGGCCGCGGCGGGTCTGCGCCAGCCCGGCCTGGATGCGCGCCTCGGTCTCGACGTCGACGGCGCTGGTGCTGTCGTCAAGAACCAGCAGGGCAGGGTCGAGCAGCAGGGCGCGCGCGATGGCGAGCCGCTGCTTCTGGCCGCCGGAAAGGTTGACGCCACGCTGTTCGACCTTGGCGTCGTAGCCGCCGGGCAGCTGCAGGATGAAGTCGTGCGCCTGTGCCAGCTTCGCCGCAGCCATGACCTCATCGTCGGTGGCATCGGGGCGGCCATAGGCAATGTTGTCGCGGATCGTGCCTTGGAAGAGCACCGATTCCTGCATGGCCACGCCGATCGTCTTGCGCAGCGCCTGCTCGTCCATGGCGCGCACGTCCACGCCGTCGACGGTGATGCGGCCGCCGGTCACATCATAAAAACGGGGAACAAGGTGGGCCAGCGTGGATTTGCCAGACCCCGTGGCCCCGAGCAAAGCGACAGTCTGGCCGGGCTCGATCTCGAAGCTTACATTGCGCAGCACGTCCTCATGGCCGTGGCCATCATATCGGAAGGAGACGCGGTCGAAGACGACGCGACCCGCTGGAGACGTGGCGGTGAGAGGGTGAGAGGGTGAAGCAGGCGCCTGTACCTTAGGATCAGTGTCGAGGACTTCCTGGATGCGGATAGCGGAGGCCTCGGAACGGGAGAAGCGCGTTACCAGCATACTGAACATCATGAGCGACATCAGCGCCTGCATCAGGTAATTGGTAAATGCCACGATCTGGCCGACTTGCATACTGCCGGCCTTTACAAGCAGACCGCCGAACCAGAGTGCAGCCACGATGCCGAAGTTGAGCGCAAGCATCATGAACGGCATAGTCATCGCCATGGTGCGGATGGCGCGCAGCGTCTGCTCCTTGAGGGCCTGATTGGCTTTGCGGAAGCGCTCGTTCTCATAGTTTGCCCGGACGAAGGCCTTGACGACACGCACGCCGGCCAGGTTTTCCTGTATGACGATGTTGAGCGCGTCGAGCCGCTTCTGGACGCCGGCAAAGAGCGGAAAAGCGCGGCATGATCACGAACGTGAGCATGCCGACGACCAGGGGAATCAGCACGACAAAAATCAGGGCGAGCTGCGGGCTGGTCAGCACGGCCATCACGACGCCGCCCACTACCAGCAGCGGTGCGCGCACCATAATGCGCAGCGACATCGATGCACAGCTCCTGCACCTGCGTGACGTCGTTGGTCAGGCGTGTGATGAGAGCGCCGGTGTCGAGCACGTCGAGATCGGGGAAGGAGAGGGACTGGATCTTGGCATAGAGGGCGTGGCGCACATCGGCGCCCATCCCCTGCGAAGCGAGCGCGGCGAAGATCGTGCAGCCGACGCCGCCGATCATGCCGATCACGGCCACTCCGATCATGATGGCGCCGGTGCGCAGCACGAAGTTCAGATCGCCGGTGGCGACGCCGTCGTCGATGATGCGCTCCATCAGCCACGGCTGCAGAAGGTCCATCGAGACTTCGAGGACCATGAACAGCGGAGCGAGAAGAGCCCAACGCCAGTAGGGGCGCAGGTACTGCCAGAGTTTTCTTGTGGCCTGCATAATGAAAGAAGATCTCGTTTAATTTAGTTCCACAACTATTTTATCATCAAACCATCGGCTGTTCTTGTCAATTTGCGCTGCCCGGCAGTACGGCGCCCGCGGGGCCGCGCGTCGCGGGCTGGTGGGGAGTTATAAATTTGGCTATTGACAGGATGCCCTTTTGTTCTTATACTTCGAATTAGTAATTCGAAGTACTTCAATTGCTCCCCGTCTGGACCTATCCCACGGCCCGGACAAGCTCTTGGTGCTGCTTTCGTTCGTTCATTTGGCCAGAGGCCTTTATGCCAGAGCCGCCTAGAATCGCGCGCCGGCTGACGCAGTACGACATTGCCCGCCAGGTCGGCGTCTCGCAGACGACGGTTTCGCAGGTGCTGCGCAACCCGGAAGCCCCCAACATTCCCGAGGAAACGCGACAGCGCGTGCTTGAGGCGGCGCGCGCCCTTGGCTACGTGCCCGATCGCCTTGCCCGCAGCCTGCGCACGGGAAAAACGCACATTATCGCTGTCGTCATTCCCGACATCACCAATCCGTTCTACCCCGCGCTCGTGCGCGGTGTGCAGGATGAGGCCGAGGCGCATGATTATCATGTCGCCACCTACAACACCGACGGCGACGCCGGCAAAGAGGCCCGCGTTTTGGACGTGGTGCTGCAGGCGCGGCTGGATGGGCTGATCTTTGCCCCATTTCACCTTGACAGCCAGCAGGTCGATGCTCTGCTGGCGCGCGGCCTGCCTGTCGTGCTCTTTGCCGACCAGGGTGAGTACGAACGCTTCAATCTCGACACGGTGGGCACCGACGCCTGCAGCTCGGCAGCGCTGGCGACAGATTACCTGGTCAGCCGCGGCCATCGGCGGATCGCCATGCTCACCAGCACGCTGGCCACAGCGGGCCTGTCACGTGCGGCAGGATTTCGCCAGGCGCTTGCCCAGCACAAGCTGGAACTGGACGACGCGCTGATCATCTGGTGCAAGGACTTCACCGAAAAGGCCGGCGCGGCAGGGATGGAACAAGTTGCCACGCTGCGTCCGCTGCCGTCGGCTGTCTTTGCCGCCAGCGACCAGCTGGCGCTGGGCGCCCTCCAGGCTGCGCGCGAACTCGGCCTGCACGTGCCGCGACGATGTGGCGATCATGGGCATTGACGATATCTCCTCCGCACGTCTCGTCTCCCCGGCGCTGACGACCATCGCCCAGGACCAGGAGTTGCAAGGGCGCAGCGCCGCACGTTTTCTGCTCGACCGGATTAGCGGGGCTTATCAAGGGCCGGCCAGGCGTCTTTCGATGCCCTTTCGGCTGGTCGTGCGCGAGTCTGCCTGATGGCAGGACCTGCCATCAGGCAGGGGTCTAAACTTGTGTCTCCCGCGCCGTGAGTGCTGCCGGCGCATTGCAGGCAACTGTTTTCTGTAAGTGTTTTCTGTGACAAGGAGTTCGCCTATGGTGTAGAGCCGAGACAACGACATGCAACTGATTGGTTCACCCGATTGCAGGTGCAGCAGGCTGGCGACAGACGCTGCCCAACTGTGACCCAGTAGCTATAAACGTAGCTACCCTGGCAAGACGCAAGGAGAGATTCATGCACTACCATACGGTACGTCGGTTCCGATGGCCGACCCTGCTGTTCTCGATTCTGGTTATAAGCTCGTTACTGCTGTCTGCCTGCGCAGGCGCAGCTGCCCCTGCGCCGGCCGCCAGCGATGCGGGCGGAGCCGCTGCCACGGAGGCGGCCAGCGGCAGTGACTTCCGGCAGCACCGCGGCCGGCGAGCCGGTCAAGATCACCTTCTGGAGTTGGAACGGCGGCCCGGCCGTGCCGGGTGCGCAGACCGGTGACCCGCCTGCGCATGGTCGTCGAATTCAACAAGACCCACCCCGACATCCAGGTAGACTGGAAGTTCTACCAGTATGTGGACTACCTGAACGCGCTGAAACTGGCGGTCGCATCGGGTGAAGGTCCTGACGTATTCGGCCTGCAGGCGGGCGCCCTGATCAACGAGTACAACGAGTTCACCGAAGACCTCAAGCCCTATGCAGACAAGGATCTGGGGGCGAACTGGCAGGACCAGTACTACCCGCTCGGCTTCGAGGGAGTAACTACTGGCGACAAGCTGCCTGGTTTCCCGATCTTCTTGTCGGCGGCCGGCCAGCTCTGGTACAACAAGACGATCCTGGACAAATACAACGTCAAGCCACCGACCACGCTTGACGAGTGGGTCGCCGCCTGCAAGACCCTGAATGACGCCGGCGAGACCTGCTTCGTGCAAGGCGCCAAGGATGCGTGGGTCAACTTTGACATGTTTATCGCCCTGGCCAATGAGCTGGCACCCGGCAAGATCTACGATGCCGAAGCCGGCAAGGTCCCGTGGACCGACCCCGACCTGGTCAAGGCCATGGATCTCTGGGGGGAGATGTTCAAGAACGGCATCATGCAGAAGGGTGCGCTCGGCATCTCCCAGTACCCCGATGCAAACGACATTTGGGCCCAGGGCAAGGCTGCCATGATCCTGTTTGGCATGTGGAACGACAGCGTCATGACCAAGACCGCGCTGGAGACCATGAAGAAGCAGTATGGCATCAGCGACACCTTTGAATTCCTGCCTGTGCTCTTCCCGGATGTCAACGGCGACGGCAAGCCCGGCCAGCTGTTTGGCGGCCCCGACGTGGTTCTGGCGATGAGTGCCAGCAGCAAGCAGAAGGACGCGACTTGGGAGTTTATCAAGTGGGTGGCGTCCAAGGATGGCGGGCAGCAGATCATGGTCGACAACGTATCGATCCCGGCCATGAAGGGGCTGACGCTCAACGACAGCGACATTTCCACCGACGAGCAGAAGGCCAATCTCAAGCAACAGCTGGTAGACCTCGAGAATGCGGTCGGCAAACGCGAGTTCACGTATTCTGAGATCAAGACCGCCCTCGGCGATGCGCTGCAGAACGTCGCCACCGGTTCGCAGACGTCGCAGCAGGCGCTGGAAGCTGTCGAGCAGGTTTCGCAGGGGATTCAGCGCTAAGTTTTTTCGAGTTTTTCGGAGCTGCCCGGTCTGTGCAGGTGTGAACATTTGTACAGACCGGGCATAGACCGGTGTCCTTGTTTGTGCCCGGTTGCGGCCCGGCGGGTGCCGGCTGCGGGGAGAACAGCCCATGGAAATTTCGATCCAAGACAGCCAACCTGACCACCCGGGCTGCCACCCCCGCACGGCCACGCTGGCGCGGCTGGACCAACTATCTCTATATCGTGCCAATTTTTCTGTTTGTCGGCGGGCTCATCTACTACGGCATCATCTACACGTTCTATGTCAGCACGCTTGACTGGAACGGAATGAGCGCCACCCGCACCTTTGTCGGTCTCAAGCACTATCAAGCGATCCTCAGCGATCCCATCTTCTGGCTCACACTGCGCAACACGGCCGTGTTCGGCTGCCTGGTCATCTTCATCCAGATGGCGCTGGGGCTGGTGCTGGCCGTGATGATGTATGCGCCGGTGCGGCTCAAGGCCATTTACAAGGTTATCTTCTTTTTGCCCGTCGTGATCTCGCCGGCGGTCACGGCCTATGTCTTTCGCCGCCTCTACAACGCCAACGACGGCGAGTTCAACTTGATCCTGCGGGCCGTTGGCCTGGGTGGCCTGGAGCAGTCGTGGCTGGCCGACCCCAGGATTGCGCTCTTCTCGCTGGCGGCGGTCAATATCTGGCAGTGGACGGGGCTCAGCTTTCTGATGTACTACGCCGGGCTGACGTTGATCGAGGACAGCTACTATGAAGCCGCGCGCATGGATGGAGCCAACTTTCTGCAGCTGCTCTGGCACATCACGGTGCCGCTGGTACGCCCCACCAGCTTTGCCCTGCTGATCCTGGGCGTGATCGGCGCGCTCAAGACCTTTGACATCGTCTTTCTGATTACGGGTGGTGGACCCGGGCGTTCGACCGAGTTTCTTTCGACCTATATCTACAAGAAAGCGATCCAGGAGTTCAACGCCGGCTATGCCTCGGCGCTGTCGGTGGTCATGCTGTTGGTGGCGCTGGTGCTGACCGTAATCCAGCTGCGCGCCTATCGTGAGCAGTAGGAGGTAGCCATGTTTACAGGTGTAGGCCAACGCTACAATATGATGTTCCAGGTAATCCTGACCGTGCTCGCCGCCATCTTTCTCTTCCCGCTGCTGGTCATGGTGTCCGTCTCGCTGCGCGGGGAAGGCATCGGCAACTACGTGGCCGTGCTGCAGCACCCGATGATCCCGCGCTTTTTTCTCAACAGCGCACTGGTCACAATCTGCACCATCGTGCTGGTCTACGTGATCACGATCTTGTCGGCCTACGCGTTTTCCAAGCTCCCGATCCGCGGCAAGACCGTGCTCTTTAGCGCGCTGCTGGTTGGCTTGCTGCTGCCGGCAGTGGCGATCATGGTCCCGCTGTTTTTCACGATTCGCGCGATGGGGCTGATGAACAATTATCTGGCGCTGATTCTGCCCTATGCTGCGTTCGCCCTGCCCTTTACGACGCTGCTGGCGCGCAACTTTTTTGATGGGCTGCCCAATGAGCTGCTCGACGCAGCCCGCATCGACGGCTGCAACTCGTTTACGGCGCTTGTGCGCGTGGTCATGCCGCTCAGCCGCCCGATCTCGGTGGTCGTCGTGCTGTGGACCTTTCTCAGCGCCTGGAACGAGTACTTCCTGGTGCTGCTCTTCATGCAGAACGACCAGATGAAGACCCTGACGCATGCACCCCAATTCTTCGTGGGCGTCTACACGCAGGACACAGGCAAGATTTTCGCCACGCTGGTGCTGATCAGCCTCCCCATCATGGTGCTCTACCTGGCGCTCCAGCGCTATTTTGAGAGCGGCATGACTTCAGGGGCACTCAAGTAGGTCCCCGACAGAAACTCCGGGGCAGTCAACCTACCGTCGACTTATTTTCGTTTAAGCACAAGAAAGAACAAGAGAACGTCATGGCAACGATCGATCTGCGCAGCCCTCGCTTTCGCGATCAGGTATATGGATGCTGGATGGGCAAGAACTGTGGGGGCACGCTCGGCGCGCCCTTGGAGCGGGCGTGGGGTGAGGCGGAACCCTTCGATATCTGGTGGTACCCTGAGTTGCGAGAGGGCGGCATTCCGAACGACGACCTGGAGATGCAGCTGATCTGGCTGAAGGCGCTGGAGGAGGTTGGGCCGCAGCTGAAAGCGGCCGACCTGGCCCAGTACTGGCTTGACCACATCGGCTATAACTGGGATGAATATGGGCTGAGCAAGACCAACCTGCGGCTGGGGCTGCTGCCCCCCGTTTCGGGCGCCTACAACAACTGGTTCAAAGACTGCATGGGTTGTCCTATTCGCTCGGAGATCTGGGCCTGTATCGCCCCAGGCGCACCGCGCATTGCCGCACGTTATGCCTACGAGGACGCCATCTGCGACCATGCCGGCGGCGAAAGTGTCTATGGTGAGCTGTTCAACACCGCCGTCGAGTCAGCGGCCTTTGTAATCTCCGACCGCGAGCAGCTGATCGACATTGGGACTGTCGTACGTCGATCCCCAAAGCAAGACGGCCCAGGCAATCCAGGCTGCGCGCAAGGCCTTTGCCGAAGGGCTGGACTGGAAAGCGGCGCGGCGGCGTGTGCTCGAGGCCGCGCCCCATTACAATGCCCAATATTCTCCCATTAACATCGGCTTCCAGGTGCTCGGCTGGCTTTACGGCGAAGACTTTGGCGACACCCTCTGCAAAACCGTCAACTGCGGCTACGACACGGACTGCACCGGCGCCACCATCGGCAGCGTGCTAGGTATCCTTGCCACCCGCCAGGGGCTGCCCCAGCGCTGGACGGAACCATTGGGCGAGGGGATCTCGACCAACGAGTCGTGGGGTGGCATCCGTGCCGTCTCTACCGGTCCCAACCCGGTGCCCACCACCCTGGACGAACTGACCGAGCGCGTCATCGTGATGGCGGAGCGCGTGCTCAGCGCGCACGGGCTGCTGGGGAATGGCGCCAGCTTTGAGGTAGATCCAGCTGACCTATATGCGGACGACGAGGTGCGTGAGCTGTGGAATGCGCACACCATGCGGCTGGTCTACCAGGCGCAAACCTGTGACGTCACGGTGGACTATGGCGACACGCCGGCGATCGCCGCCGGCGGCACAAGAGTCCTTACCACACGGCTGGCAAACCGCCATGCGGTGGCACTCGACGTGCGCTGCACGCTAGAAGCGCCAGAAGGCTGGCGAGTCGAGCCGCAGAGCTGCCACGGTCAACATTGCACCGCACACGGCAGTGGCGCTGACATGGACCATCACAGCGCCGGCACCGGCTCGCCTGCAGAATACCAACACGCTCTATCTGCAGGTGCAGGCGGACCAGCGCTCGGCGCAGCCCGCCACCCCGATCGTGCTGATCGGCGCACGCCGCTTCCGTAGTGCCGGCCCGTATGCGGCTGGGAACGCCACTGACCGCGAACTGTATGACCGCAGCTTTGCCCCGGAAACAGGGAATGGTGCCACACCCGGGTGGGCGCGGGGGCGATTGGCAGGAGGGCTTTGCGCTCGACAATGAACTGCCGGTCACGGAGCTGTTGGCGGGCGGCGGCGTGCTCTACATTCAGACCTTCTTGTGGAGCCCCAAGGCGCGTGCTGCTACGATCGGCATTCCAGGGAGCGGGCCACGCAAGCTCTGGGTAAACGGAGCGCTGGCCGTGGACTGCTTCAGCCGGCGGCCTTTACGGCCCAACTATAATGGCGACGGCGAAGCCTACGCCCAAGTTGAGCTGATCGAGGGCTGGAACGAACTCCTGATCAAGTACGTGCGTACGGCTGACATGCCGCCGTTTGGCGCGCACCTGGTTGCGGCAACAGCCGACGACCTGCGCCACGGCCTGGTAGATGTTGGCTGGACGCGCCTGCCATGGGATAAGGAGTAAAGCGGCGTGCCAGGAGACTACCAGGTTGCAGCCTATTACTTTCCGAACTATCACCAGGAGCCGCGCAATGCTGCCCGCTACGGCCCCGGTTGGAATGAATGGGCGCTGGTGCGTGGGGCTACGCCCCGCTATGCAGGCCACCAGCAGCCCAAAATCCCGCTGTGGGGCTACGAGGACGAGGCAGACCCGGCGGTCTTTGCCCGCAAGATCGACGCGGCGGCGGACCATGGCGTCGATTGCTTCCTGTTCGACTGGTACTGGCACGAAGAGGGGATGTTCCTCCAGCGTGCGCTGGAAGAGGGCTATCTCTGCGCACCCAACCGTGACCGGGTGCGCTTTGCCTTGATGTGGGCAAACCACGATTGGGTGGATATCTTCCCCGCAACGGCGGGCAAAACGCCGGACCTGCACTACCGCGGCACAGTCTCACCGGCCACATTCGAGCAGCTGACCGATTATGTGATTCAGCGTTACTTCCGCCAACCCGAATACTGGACGCTTGACGGGTGTCCCTACTTCTCGATCTATGAGCTGTACCGGCTGATCGAGGGCCTAGGTGGCATTGATGCCACGCGCAAGGCCTTGGCGGATTTCCGGCAGCGCACGATTGCCGCGGGGTTCCCCGATCTCCACCTCAATGCCGTGGTCTGGGGCGTGCAGATCCTGCCCGGCGAGCAGACGATCAAGGATCCCAACAGCCTGCTGGCAGCGCTTGGCTTCCAAAGTGTAACGTCGTACGTGTGGGTACACCATGTGCCGCTGCGCCCCTTCCCACAGGCGGCCTATGCGGGAGTGCAAGCGGAGATGGAGACCTTCTGGGAGCAGGCAGAGCGTGATTTCACGCTGCCCTACTATCCCAACGTCACGATGGGCTGGGACGCCAGCCCGCGCACTAACCAGAACGGCCCATTTGTGGACGCCGGCTACCCCTATACACCAGTGCTGGAGGGCAATACCCCCGAAGCCTTTGAGGAGGCGCTGCGCGCGGCGCGTGCACTTTCCTTGCGCCGCGGGATCTCAACGATCGCATTCTCACCATCAACGCCTGGAATGAATGGACGGAAGGCAGCTACCTGGAGCCGGACACCGTGCACGGCATGCGCTATCTAGAAGCAATTCGCAAAGTGTTTGGCCCTGACGGCCGGGCAAGGATCGGAGCAGCACGCAACATGAGAAGTATTCGGTATGCAGAGTATTGGGACAAGGTCTACGGCGGGTGGATCGGGAAATGCATCGGCGGCAACATCGGCGCCGAGGTAGAGAACAATAAGTACCTGATGGACCTGCAAGAGAACGAAATCTTTCCCGACCAGATTCCACCCAACGACGACTTGGACCTGCAGCTGCTATGGCTCCAGGTGCTCGAACGCAAAGGTATCCATCTGACCAGCCATGACCTGGCCGAAGCCTGGCAGCAGTACTGCTGGTATCCGTTTAACGAGTATGGCTACTTCCTGCACAACTTTGAGCGCAAGATCGATCCACCGGTCTCGGGTTGGTACAACAACCAGTTTTTCCACCAATCGATGGGTTCGCCCATCCGCTCAGAGATCTGGGGCATGATCGCAGTGGGAAATCCGGGCCTGGCCATGCGTTATGCCTATATGGATGCCACACTTGATCACGATACCGAATCCGTGTGGGGCGAACAGATGCTGGCTGCCATGGAGGCAGAGGCTTTTTTCGAGGCCGATATCAACCGCCTGCTCGACTTCGGGCTGGCGCAGATACCCGCCGAGAGTACACTGCACCAGTGCATCGAGTTCGTGCGCAGCGAGTACGCGGCAGGCACCGCCTGGCAGGAAGCCCGCGCGCGTGTGTTGATGCGCTTTGGCGACCCGGACGCCTCCAAGGCGGTGCAGAACCTGGGTTTCACCGTGTTGGCGCTGCTATATGGCGAGCGGGACTTTGGCCGCACGCAGCTGATCGCCCTCAACTGCGGCTACGACACCGACTGCACCTGCGCTACGGCGGGGGCTATTCTGGGTATCATCGGCGGGGCGGGCGCGATCCCCGAGCAGTGGAAATGGCAGGCGGAGGATACATTTGTCGTCGGCATCGACGTGCAGCGGCCCAGCGACCGCATTTCCGACCTGGCGACTGACACCTGTCGCGTCGGCGTGGCCATGGCACGGGCCACCAACCATGGTATCAGCATCCTGGACGTGCCGCCGGACCTGGACTCCCTGCGTATTCCCGTGTCGCCGCCTGAGTCGGCAGTGACGATTGTGGTCGACTATCTCGGCAAGCCGGCGATCCATCCCCTAGCTTGGCAAGCAGCTAGCGCTAACCGTGCGCAATGACAGCGATGTGCGCCGCAGCGGCCGCTTGGAGCTGTCGGCGCGGGGCTGTGTCGTCAGCCCGGCAAGTGTCGAGTTACATCTGGCAGCACGATCTGTACAAAGCATACCGTGAGTGTGGACGCTGCTGCCCGAGACCAGGGAGTTTGCCACGGCCACCGCGCTGTGCGTCCGTGTGGCAGGAAGGGGGCCAAGCGGAGACAGCCGCAGAATTTGGCCTTGCCTTGGGCCAGCCATACTACGTGGTCGGCCCATTCTGGGACCTGTACGACACACGGGTCGAGGGCGCAGAATCTTTCTGGGATCCCGTTGAACGGCGCAAGGCTCGCCCACGCGGTGCGGAAAACTTCAATAATTATGTCAATTTCGATCGGGCATACAGCGAGGAACGGTCGTTTGCACACCTGCCCGAAGGTGGGCGTGTCGTCTATGCCGACGAGCACAAGCTGCCGATCGACGAGTGGATCGGCACGGCAGGCCCTGCCTGCCTCTACCTGATCCAGGACGTCGTCTCGCCTGACGAACGCACTGTCCGGCTGATGATCGGCAACAGCGATGCCTTCCGCATCTGGGTCAACGACGAGCAGGTGGCGGAGAGCCGTGACCCTTGGTACTGGATGCCCTACAACCACGACATTATCGTGACGCTGCACCCCGGTCCTAACCGCATCGTCGCCAAGCTGATTCGCCGCGGCCGCACGTGCGATTTCAGCCTGGGCTTTGCTGTGCCCAAGACGCACGTGCGTTGGATCAACGACCTGGTACGGATCGTTCCGGCTTAGTCTTCATATTTGCAGGTGACCGTTACCCAAGAGATGACGGTCACCTGCCCTAACGCTCCGGCTCACGCCTTCACGAACTCTTCAGCAGTCCTCGCTTGCTCCGATCGTCTTGAGCGGTTGGTATTGACAGCCACCGCAAAGCGCGTTATAGTATCTAACTAGATAATCTAATCGATTAGAAATCAAATGAAGGAACATCCTCTTATGTCTGACATGACAATTGGTGTCATTGGCACAGGTGGCATGGGCACGCGGCATGCGGTCAACCTGCACCAGCATGTGGTGGGTGCGCGGGTCGCCGCGGTCTACGATCTGGACCCTGAGCGAGCGGGCGCTGCGGCCAAAGCCGTGGGCGGCGCACGCGTGGTGGCGGATCCGCTGGAGCTGATCGGCGATCCAAGGGTCGATGCGGTGGTGATCGCTTCACCCGATCCGACGCATGCCGAACTGGCGGCAGCCTGTCTCATGCAGCGAAAGCCTGTGCTGTGCGAGAAACCGCTGGCGACGACCTCGGCGGTGGCCAGGGAGATCGTAGAGAAGGAAGTGGCGATTGGCCGGCGCCTGATCTCGGTTGGTTTTATGCGCCGCTTTGACCCGGCGCACCTGGCCGTCAAAGCGTGTCGTCGAGAGTGGGCAGATCGGGCGCCCGATTCTGTTTAAGGGGACGAGCCGCGCCGGCATGATGCCGGCCGATCTGCCGGTGGCGACGATGATGACCAACTCGGCCATTCACGACCTGGACTCGGCGCTCTGGATCCTCGAGCACGATGTGCAGGAGGTCTTCGTACGTTCGGTGCGCACCCACGACACCTTTGCGCCCGAAGCACGCGATCTGATCCTCATCAGCATGGGGTTGGGCGGGCCCTGCATTGCCGACATCGAGATCGCCATGGCGGCAGAGTATGGGTACGACATCGAGGCGACCGTGGTCGGCCAGTGTGGCGTGGCCGAAACTATCCAGCCCGACGTGGCGTTGGTGCGCTATCAAGGCCAGCAGCGGCTTCACCTTCCAGCAGGATTGGCTGGAGCGGTTCCAGACGGCCTACGTCGCCGAGTTGGAGAACTGGGTCGGCTTCGCTGTGTGGCGAGGCGGCCGTTTGCGGGCGCGACTGCGTGGGATGGGTTCCGAGCCGTGCTCGTGGCCGATGCCTGCATCGAGGCGCTGCACAGCGGGCAGCCGACGCCGGTGCACACGCCGACCAAGCCGGATTTGTACGCATAAGAGGCCAGAAGGGCACAAGGTCCGGCAAACGGGCGCGCGCCTCGCCGGGAGTTGTTAGAGGACCGTTGGTGGATTTGTTGAGCTGAGGAGGAGAGAAAATGCTGGCAACTGCATATAAGAGCCCGCTGCATGAGACGGTTTCGACCACGAAGACTGACTACTGGAACGATTCTTGTTCGATCGAAGAGCTGACGTACGCCATCGATAACGGCGCGGTGGGGGCAACGACGAACCCGACGATCGTGCTGGGTGTGCTAAAGAAGGAGATGCCCCTGTGGAAGGACCGCATCTACCAGATCATCGCCGAAAATCCGACCGGCACCGAGGATGACATCACCTGGCAGCTGATCGAAGAGATGGCGATAAAAGGGGCTGAGCTGCTCAAGCCGGTGCACGAGCGTGAGCACGGGCTGAAGGGGCGCATCTCGATCCAGACGAACCCGACCTTCTACCGCAACGCCGAGGCGATCGCCAGGCAGGCGGTCCACTTCTCCAAGCTGGCACCCAACATGATGGTGAAGATCCCGGTGACCAACGCCGGCGTCGCTGCCATCGAGGAAGCGACCTATGAGGGCGTGGAGATCAACGCCACCGTCTGCTTCTCGGTGCCGCAGTCGCTGGCCGTGGCCGAGGCCATCGAGCGCGGGCTCAACCGCCGCGCCGCCGCCCACAAGCCGGTGGACCACATGCGCCCCGTCTGCACGATCATGATCGGCCGCCTCGACGACTGGATCCACGTGCTGGAGAAGCGCGACAGCGTGGCTATCACGCCGGGCTACGGCGACTGGGCCGGCATCGCCGCCATCAAGAAGGCCTACGGCATCTACCAGGAACGTGGCTATCGGGCACGGCTGCTGGCAGCGGCGTACCGCCATCACCTCCATTGGTCCGAGCTGATCGGCGGCGACATCGTGCTGACGATCCCCTACGAATGGCAGCGGCTCTTCAACGCCTCGGAGATTGAGGTCAAGCCGCGCTTCCAGAATCCAGTACCGCAGGAGATCGTGGACACACTGTATGCCAAGTTCCCTGATTTCCGCCGCGCCTACGATGCCGACGGCATGACCACCAAGGAATTCGACCAGTTTGGGCCGACCGCGCGTACGCTGCGCTCCTTTATCGGCTCCTACCGCGACCTGCTGGCCGTGGTGCGGGACTTCATGCTGCCTAATCCGGACGTAAAGAAATAGCGTAAAGAAATAACCTGAAGAAATGGGGCTATCAACCATGACCGACAACGGACAACTGCTCAACTTTGTCAACGGGCGCTGGGAACGTTCCAGCGCGGGGCATGCACTCGACATCAAGAACCCGGCCACGGCCTCTGTGCTGACGCAAGTACCGCTGTCGCCAGGCGCCGAGGTGGAGGCCGCGGTGAAAGCCGCGCACACCGCATTCCAGAGCTGGAAAGAGACGCCGGTGGGCGAGCGCATCCAGCCCCTCTTTAAGTTCAAGGCGCTGCTTGAAGAGAACCTTGACGACATCGCCCGCACGATTACCAACGAGTGCGGCAAAATCTACGCCGAGAGCGTGGGCGAAATGCGGCGCGGCATCGAGAACGTCGAGGTCGCGTGCGGTGCGCCGATCCTGATGCAGGGCTACAACAACGAGGATATCGCCCAGGGCATCGACGAGCACATGTTCCGCCAGCCGCTTGGCGTGGTGGCGGCGATCACGCCGTTCAACTTCCCCGGCATGATCCCGCTGTGGTTTATGCCGTATGCGCTGGCGACGGGCAACTGCTTCATCCTCAAGCCGAGCGAGAAGGTCTCGATGACCTCGCAGAAGATCTTCGCGCTGCTGGAGAAGGCGGGCTTCCCGCCGGGCGTCGTGCAGTTGGTCAACGGCGGCAAGGAGACGGTCGACGCGCTGCTCGACCACCCGCTGGTGCGGGCCGTCAGCTTTGTGGGCTCGACGCCGGTGGCGCAGTACGTCTACAGCCGGGCGACGGCCAACGGCAAGCGGGCGCAGTGCCAGGGCGGAGCAAAGAACCCGGTCGTGGTGATGCCCGATGCCGACATGGACATGACCACGCGCATCATGGCCGACTCGGCCTTTGGCTGCGCGGGCCAGCGCTGCCTGGCCGCCTCGGTGGCGATCACCGTGGGCGAGGCGCGCAGCAGCTTTACCGAGATGATGGCCGATGTCGCCAGCAACCGCAAGGTCGGCTATGGGCTCGAACAGGGCGTGCAGATGGGGCCGGTCATCTCGGCCGAGAGCAAGACGCGCATCGAGGGGCTGATCGGCAAGGGCGCGCAGCAGGGCGCCGAGGTGCTGGTGGACGGGCGCAACCGCAAAGTCCAAGGCTATGAGGATGGCTATTTTGTCTTCCCCACCATTCTCGACAACGTGGACCCCAAGAGCGAGATCGCACACACCGAGATCTTTGGGCCGGTGCTGAGCCTCATGCACGCCACGACTGTGGAAGATGCGGTCGCGCTGGTCAACGACCGCGCCTTTGGCAACATGGCGTGCATCTTCACCGAGAGCGGCGCAACGGCCCGTTACTTCCGCCACCACGCCGATGCCGGCAACGTAGGCATCAACATCGGCGTGGCTGCGCCGATGGCCTTCTTCCCCTTCAGCGGGTGGAACAACAGCTTCTTTGGCGACCTGCACGCACAGGCGCGGCATGGGGTGGAGTTCTATACGCAGACCAAGGTCGTCGTCGAGCGCTGGCCGCAGACGTGGAGCCGCCAGTTCTAACCGCCGGCACGCAAAGGAGTGTGTTCTATGGCAACACCACGCCATTATACGGCCGAAAACCTGTTGGTGCGGCCGCAGCAGTATCCACACGATCCTGGACTCGTGTTGGAGGTTACGCCGGAGTCGGCAGGCTGGGACTACATCTCGTTCCAGGTGCGCCGGCTGCAGCAAGGCGAGTCCTGGTCGTTTGCAAGCGGCGAGAACGAACTGGCGCTCGTCGACCTGACCGGCAGCTTTGCCGTCAAGTCCGACCGGGGCGAGTGGCCCAAGATCGGCGGACGGAAGAGCGTCTTCGAGGGGGCAGCCCACGCGCTCTACCTGCCGCGGCGGAGTTCGTTCACCGTCACGGCACTGGACGACTGCGAGTTCGCCGTCACCTGGACGCCGACGGACCAGGACCGGGCATGCCTTTCTGCGCACCCCGCACGAGGTGCCGATCTCGGTCCGCGGGGGCGACAACGTGAGCCGGCAGATCAACGACCTGCTGCCGCCGGGATCGCCGGTGCACCGGCTCGTGCTGGTGGAGGTGTACACGCCAAGCGGCAACTGGAGCAGCTATCCGCCGCACAAGCACGACGTGCACATCGCAGGGCCGGACGGCACGCTGATCGAGTCGGACCTGGAAGAGGTCTACTTCTACAAGATCGACCGCCCGGACGGGTATGCCTATCAGCGCGTCTATACGGACGAGCACTCGCCGCTGCAGCAGGCGGGGTATCCGATCGATGCCCTGGTGCGAGCAGACAACGATACGGCCGTGCTGATCCCTGAGGGCTACCACCCAGTGGTGAGTGCGCCGGGGTACACGACCTACTACCTCAATGTGCTGGCCGGCAGCGCGCAGAGCCTGGCCAACCAGGACGACCCGCGCTACTCGTGGGTAAAACACCAGTACAAGGGCATCGATCCGCGGCTGCCGCTGTACTAGGAACGGCACAAAGAACCATGAGCGACGCACCAATCTACGACACTCTACACATGGGTCGGGCCGGGCTGGATCTCTACAGCAACGACGTCGGGGCGCCGTTTGAGGAAATCAAGAGCTTTGCCGCCTACGTGGGCGGTTCGCCCACGAATATCAGCGTGGGTGCGCGGCGGCTGGGGCTGAACAGTGCCCTGCTGACGGCAGTGGGCGAGGACCCGGTAGGAGATTTCATCTTTCATTTCCTACGCAATGAAGGAGTGGATATCACCTACAGCCGGCGCAAACCGGGTTACCGGACGGCGGCAGTCGTGCTCGGGATCGAACCGCCGGACAAGTTCCCGCTGGTCTACTACCGCGAGAACTGTGCCGATATCGAGATCAACATCGACGACGTGCTGGCAGCGCCGGTCACGGCGGCGAAGGTGTTCCAGTTTGCCGGGACCAACCTGGCCAAGGACCCCTGCCGGAGCGCCACGCAGTTTGCCGCATACCTGGCGCACGAGGCCGGCCGCGACGTGGTGCTGGACGTAGATTTCCGGCCGGACCAGTGGCATGACCCGCGGGCCTTTGGCGTGGCGATCCGCTCGGTGCTGCCCTTCGTGACCATCGTGATCGGGACCGAGGACGAGATCAACGCCTCGATGCTCACCGATCCCAGCCAGATGGTGCTGACGCATTCGCAGGTTTCGGACACCCGGGTCGCGGGTGACGCCGCGGGCAACATCCGCCGCATCCTGGAGATGGGCCCGCGAGCGGTGGTCGAGAAGGTAGGCGCAAAAGGGGCGCGCGTGCATCTGGCGAACGGAGAGGTAATCGAGGCTGGTGGCTATCCGGTGGAAGTGTACAACATCCTGGGGGCGGGCGACGCCTTTGGGGCAGGATTCCTGTATGGGTATGTCAACAGCTGGGGCTGGCAGAAGTCGGCCCGGCTAGGGAACGCCTGTGGTGCGATCGTAGTCACGAAGCATGGTTGCGCCAACTTTATGCCCACGTTAGAAGAAGTTACCGCCTTCGCCGCAGCGCGAGGTGGATTTTAGAAAATCAGGCTTCCGGGAAGACCGCCCCTTCCGGGAAGAGGGGGGTCTTCCCGGAAGGGGTAGGAGAAAGGGAGTGAGGGGACGATGACGAATACGCGCAAGCTGACCACCGCCCAGGCGGTGATCCAGTTTTTGAAACACCAGTATGTCGAGCGCGACGGCGTGGAGCGGCCGTTCTTTGCCGGTGTGTTTGGCATTTTTGGCCACGGCAACGTCGCCGGGCATCGGCCAGGCGCTGATGCAGTACCCCGAGATGCGCTATTACCAGACCCGCAACGAGCAGGCGATGGTGCATATTGCCGCGGCCTATGCCAAGCACAAGAACCGGCTGCAGACGCTGGTCTGCACGACCTCGATCGGGCCCGGCGCCACCAACATGATCACGGGCGCGGCGACGGCGACGGTCAACCGGCTGCCGGTGCTGCTGCTGCCGGGCGACATCTTTGCCCGCCGCAACGTGGCCCCGGTGCTCCAGCAGCTCGAATCGGAGCACTCGCAGGATATCTCGGTCAACGACTGCTTCAAGCCGGTCAGCCGCTACTGGGACCGCATCAACCGGCCCGACCAGATCCTGCTGTCGCTGCCCGAGGCCATGCGCGTGCTGACCAGCCCGGCCGAAACAGGGGCAGTGACGCTCGCCATGCCGCAGGACGTGCAGGCAGAGGCATGGGATTACCCGACGGCGCTGTTTGAAAAGCGCGTCTGGCGCGTGCCGCGCAACCGGCCGGATGTGGCGGCGCTGCGGCGGGCAGCCGACTGGATCCGGGCGGCCAAACGGCCGCTGATCATCGCCGGCGGCGGCGTGCTGTACAGCGAGGCCACCGAGGCGCTGCGCGCCTTTGTCGAAGCCACCGGGATTCCGGTAGGCGAGACGATGGCCGGCAAGGGCAGCATGCGCTACGACCACCCGTTGGCGTTGGGCGCAGTCGGGCGCGACCGGCACGTCGGCCGCCAACCTGATCGCCCAGGAGGCCGACCTGGTGATCGGCATCGGCACGCGCTACAGCGACTTCACCACGGCCAGCAAGACGCAGTTCCAGGACCCCAACATCCGCTTTATCAACATCAACGTGGCCGAGTTTGACGCCTACAAGCACGCGGCCCTGCCGCTGGTGGGCGACGCCCGCGCCACGCTGGAAGAGCTGAAGCTGCTGCTGGGCGACTACCGGGTGTCCGACGCCTATCGCAACAACGCCATGCACCTGCACGATGGCTGGGATGCCGAGGTGGACCGCATCTATGCCATCCGCAACCAGCCCCTGATGAGCCAGGGCGAAATCATCGGCGCCGTCAACGACTTGGGTGACCCTGAGGCGGTCATGGTGTGCGCCGCCGGCAGCCTGCCGGGCGACCTGCACAAGCTGTGGCGGACACGCCACCCCAAGCAGTATCACCTGGAGTACGGCTATTCCTGCATGGGCTACGAGATCGCCGGCGGGCTGGGCGTGAAGATGGCCGAGCCGAGCCGCGAGGTCTACGTGATGGTAGGCGACGGCTCCTACCTGATGCTGGCGAACGAGATCGTCACCTCGATCCAGGAAGGGATGAAGCTGACGATCGTGCTGATCGACAACCGCGGCTACAAGAGCATCGGCGCACTCAGCCGGTCGTTGGGCACGCAGGGCTTTGGCACCCGCTATGCCTTCCCCAAGCAGGGCCAGGCCGGTGTGGCAAGAGCGAGTGAAGCAGCGGCAGTGCTGCCGAGCGACCAGGACCCGACCGTGGACCCGCTGCCGGTGGACCTGGCCATGAATGCGCGCAGCCTGGGGGCCGAGGTGATCGACTGCCAGACCTATGACGAATTGCTGGCCGCACTCAAGACGGCCAAGGAGATCGACCGCACCGTCGTGATCCACTGCCACAACGACCGCTATGTGGGTGTGCCGGGATACCACAGCTGGTGGGACGTGCCGGTGGCCGAGGTGTCGGAGGTGGACACGGTGAAGGCGGCGCGCGAGGAGTGGGAAGAGATGCGCGCCAAGGAACGCTATTTCCTGTAGGCGAAACAGCCGCACGCGTCCGCAGCGATGCAGGTCCCTGGGGACGTGCGGATGAACGAGGAGTGTTCGACTATGGCCAAACACAGCATTGGGATTGGCGTGATTGGGATGGGCTGGATGGGGCAGGCGCACAGCCGGGCCTACAACCAGATGGCCGATCGTTACTACGACAGCGGCATCCGGCCGCGGCTGGTGATCTGCGCCGACGACGTGGCGGCGCGGGCCGAGCGGGCCAAGGAGGCGCTGCGCTTTGAGGAGTGCACGACGGACTGGCATGCGGTGATCAACCATCCGGAGGTGCAGGTCGTCAACGTTGCCTCGCCCAACTACCTGCACCTGGAGATGGTGCGGGAAGCGGCGGCAGCGGGCAAGCATGTCTTTTGCGAGAAGCCGGTAGGGCGCACGCCTGAGGAGACGGTCGAGGTCGAGTACGCGGCGCGCAAGGCAGGCGTGATGAGCTTTGTGGGCTTTAACTACCGCTGGGCGCCCATGGTCCAGTACGCCAAGAAGCTGATCGACGAGGGCAAGCTGGGTGACCTGACCCACTATCGCGGCCGCTTCTTCTCGATGTACGGCAGCAACCCGATGGGGCTGCTCACGTGGCGGTTCAAGACCGAATTTGCCGGCACCGGCGTGCTGGGCGACCTCGGCTCGCACGTGATCGACATGGCGCTGATGCTGATGGGCCCGATTGAGCGCGTTGCCGGCCAGCGCAACACCTTCATCAAGCAGCGCCCGCTGCCGATCCCCGGCCAGGGCACGCACTTCTCGCTGGGCAAGCCGGGCGACCCGGCCGGCCCGGTCGAGAACGAGGACTACATGGGCGCGATGGTGCAGTTCAAGAACGGCGTAGTAGGGACGTTCGAGGCCTGCCGCGCCATCTACGGCCCCAAGTGCGAGATGGCCTTTGAGGTCAACGGCAACAAGGGGGCGACGCGCTGGAACTTCGAGCGCATGAACGAGCTGGACCTCTACCTGCCCGACGGCGAAGTAGGTCATGACGGGACGACGCGGCTGCTGGGCGGGCCGGCGTTTGGCGACCACGGCCGGTTTAACCCGGGCGACGGCATCGGGATGGGGTACGAGGACCTCAAGGCGATCGAGGCGTACAACTTCCTGCAGTCGATCGTGGATGGCAAGCAGCGGGCGCCGTCGTTTGCCGACGCGCTCCACGTGGCGGAGGTGCAGACGGCGATGATGCGGTCGTGGGAAAGTGGCGGGTGGGAAAGTGTCCCCTCGTTGAAGAAAGAATAAGCAGAGGAATTTATGCCAACAATTCAGGTAGCAAATGCCCCCTGTTCTTGGGGTGTGATCGAAAATGTCGAAGGTGAGCGTGGCGGCTACGCCCGTGTGATCGACGAGATGCACGAGGCCGGCTATGCAGGGACCGAACTGGGCGATTGGGGCTTTATGCCTACCGACCCGGCGGAGTTGACCAAGGAGCTGGACAAGCGCGAGCTCAAACTGCTGGCGTCGTGGGTGAGCGTGTTCCTGCATGACCCGGCTTGCCACGCCCAGAGCGAGGCGGATGCGGTGCGCACGGCGAGGCTGTTGGCGGCAGTCGGCGGGCCGGCCAACATGATCGTGCTTGGCAATGACCCCTACGGCGATCCGATGCGCACGCTCAACGCGGGACGTATTACGCCAGAGATGGGCATGAGCGAGGAGCAGTGGAAGGTGTTCACCGACGGCGCCAACCGCGTGGCGCGGGCGGTCAAGCGCGAGACGGGCCTGCGCACGGTCTTCCACCACCACATCGGCACGTGGATCGAGACGCCGGAGGAGACGGCCAGGCTGCTGGCCATGACGGACCCCGAGGTGCTGGGGCTGTGTTTTGACACGGGCCACTACCGATTTGGCGGCGGCGACCCGATCCAGGGACTTGAACGGCATGCCGATCGGATCTGGCACGTGCACTTCAAGGATCACAATCCGGTGGTCGCCGAGCGTTCGCGCCGGGAGAAGTTTGGCGGCGTCGATGCGGTGGGCCAGGGCATCTTCTGCGAACTGGGCAAGGGCGACATCGACTTCCCGGCCGTGCTGGCCAAGCTGCAACAGTTGGGATACAGCGGCTGGATCGTGGTCGAACAGGACATCCTGCCCGGGATGGGCAGCCCCAAGGAAAGCGCTAAGCGCAACCGGGAATATCTGCGGAGTATTGGGCTGTAGACCTCCTGGTAGGATGCGCCGACAAAGGACAATGTGCTGTTTTGTTGCGACAGAAGCGGGTTACGCATAAAGATGTAGCGGCGCGGGCGGGGGTGTCGGTGGCAACGGTGTCGTATGTCATCAACAACGGCCCCCGCCACGTGGCCGATGAGACGCGGGTGAGAGTGGAGGAGGCGATTGCCGAGCTTGGTTATTATCCAAGCGAGGTCGCGCGCAGTCTGCGACTGCAGCAGAGCTCAACGGTGGGCCTGGTGATTCCCAACTCGGCGAACCCCTTCTACGCCGAGATCGCGCGCGAGTTGGAGCGCGCCTGCACCGAAGAAGGGCTGCTCGTGCTGCTGTGCAACAGCGACCGCGACCCCGAGCGCGAGCAGCGGTTTGTGTTCATGCTGCGCGCCAAGCAGGTCGACGGCGTCGTGATCACACCGCACGGCGACGCCAGTGCCCTCCTGCAGCCGCTGCTGGCGGCACATATCCCCGTCGTCGTCCTTGAGCACTCGCTCCCGGGCATCCACTGTATTGGGATCGACGATCTCGAAGGCGGGCGTTTGGCTACCCAGCACCTGATCGACCTGGGGCACCGGCGGATCGGGGTCATTCACCACGAAACGACGGCGCTCAGCGTGCAACGCCACCAGGGCTATCGCAAGGCGCTGGCGGCGGCCGGCATCGAGTATCGGCCTGAGCTGGTGATTACCAGTGGATCCATGCAGGCGGATGGCTATGTTGCGATGCAGCGGCTGCTGGCGCTGCACCAGCGGCCGACGGCGGTCTTTACCCACAACGACATCATTGCGCTGGGAGCCATGCGGGCGATCTATGACGCGGGCCTCGCCGTACCGCAAGATATCTCGATCGTCGGCTACGACGACATCACTGCCGCAGCCTACCTGGCGCCGCCGCTGACAACGGTGCGCTCGCCGAAGACAGAGATGGGAGTGCTGGCGGCACGCACAATCCTGCAGTTGGTGCAGGAACCGGATCTGCCGGCGCAGACCGTGACGCTGCCGGTGGAGCTGATCGTGCGCGCATCCACGGCAGCGCCACAGCCTAATCCCAAGCACGAACTGGCGAACAATGCGTTTGACATGCCGGCATCGGCGTTGTTATACTCGCGCTGTTCTTCCCTTTGAACTCTTTTCATATAGAGAAACACGTGAACCAACCGGATCCGCAAGCGGGCGTCAAGTCGGCGCTGCGCGTGCTCGATATCTTTGAACTGTTGGCCCAACACCCGGGAGGGCTGAGCCTTTCCGAGATTGCCGCCGCACTCAAGATTCCCAAAAGCAGCGCCCACAGCTTGATCTACACGCTGCTGGCGCGGCACTATCTGCGCGAAGGCTGGCACGACCGCAAATATCACCTAGGCCCCCGCCTCTTTGAGATCGGCAGCGGCTACGCCGCCAGCAGCGACCTGCTCACCGACGGCCAGGAAGTCGTGCGCGCCACGGCCCGCGCCTGCGACGAAACGGTGCACCTGGCCATCCTGGACGGGGCCGAGGTGGTCTACGTGGCCAAGGAGGAAGGCACCAACACGGTGCGCATGGTTTCGGCCGTGGGCCGCCGCTTTCCGGCCTATGGCACGGGGGTAGGCAAGATGCTGCTTGCCAACCTGCCGCCGCCAGAACTGGACCTTTTGTATCCACCCGACAAGCTGCTGCCGCCGATCACGGAGAAGACGATCACCGACCCGGCGGCCTTTCGCAGCGAACTAGCGCTGACGCATGCCCGCGGCTATGCGCTCGACTACGAAGAGTCCACACCCGGCCTCTGCTGCATCGCCGCCCCAGTGTTCGGCCAGGGCGGCAGCACGGTGGCAGCCATCAGCGTCTCTGTGCCCACTGTGCGCTTCACGCCCAAACGCCAGCAGGAACTGCGCATGCTCGTGCTGGCTAACGCACGCAATCTCTCCGAAATTCTTGGCTATTATGAAAGGCCCATATGAAGATCACGCAAGTCGAAGCAATCTGGCTGCAGCTGCCGGTCGTGGACGAACGCTGCGACGGCACACAAGACACTTTGGTCGTGCGCGTGCACACCGATGCCGGCATCACGGGGGTAGGCGAGGTGGACTCATCGCCGATGGTAGCGAAGGCCATCGTCGAGGCACCCCTGTCACACGCAATCGCCCGCGGGCTAAACCAGTGCGTCATCGGCCAGGACCCGCTCGACATTGCACTGCTCTGGGAGCGGATGTACCAGGGCACCATCTTTTTCGGCCGCGGCGGGGCGGCCATGCAGGCGATCAGCGGCGTGGACATGGCGTTGTGGGACATCATGGGGAAAGCCCTTGGTCAGCCGGTCTATAAGCTGCTGGGCGGAGCCTTCCACACGCGGCTGCGCGCTTACGCTTCAAACCTCTTTGGCGACACCCCAGAGGCAACCTACGCACAGGCGCGGCGGCTGGTAGACCAGGGCTTCACGGCGGCCAAGTTTGGCTGGGGACCGATGGGGCAGAGCGAGGCAACAGACCTGGCGTTGGTGCGCGAGGCGCGCCGCGGGTTGGGAGATAGCGTCGACCTGATGATCGACGCCGGGCTTTGCTATGACGCCAGCACGGCCATCCGCCGCGCCCACCAGTTTGCCGAACAGCGCCCCTTCTGGCTGGAGGAGCCGCTGCATCCGGACGACATCGAAGGCTACCGCCGCCTGGTGCAGAACTCGCCCATCCGCATCGCAGCCGGCGAGCAGGAGACCACGCTCCAGGGCTTTGAAGCGCTGATCGATGCCGGTCTAGACGTCATCCAGCCCGACGTGGCGCGCGTTGGCGGCATCAGCCGGGCCATCGAGATCGGCCGGCTCACCGCCCGCCACCGGCGGCTGTGCGTCAACCACTCCTACAAGACGGGGATCAGCATTGCCGCCTCGCTGCACTTCCTGGCGGCGCTGCCCAACGCCAGCCTCCTAGAATACTGCGTCGAACAGTCGGCTCTGCGCCAGACGCTTACCCGGCAGACCTTCCCGTTGGTGGACGGGTACGTAGCTGTGCCGGACGCCCCTGGGTTGGGCGTGGATCTGGACGAAGAAGTGGTGGAGAGATTTCGCGTCTGAACCACGATTCGTGGTTCAGAAAGTCACCGTCAATCCCCCATCCACCACGATGGTGTGGCCGGTCATGTAGGTGCAGCGGTCGGAGGCGAGAAAGGCGACGACCTCGGCGATCTCCTGGGGCTGGGCGGCGCGGGCGAGAGGGATGCGGCGGCGGCGCACGTAGATTTCCTGGAACTCCTCGGTTTCGAGTTCGTTGACGCCGTCGACGATCGACATGGGCGTATCCACGAAGCCGGGTGCGACACCGTTGACAAGGATGCCGTAGGGCGCCCACTCGACGGCCAGGCAGCGCGTCAGTTGGTCGACGGCGCCCTTGGCGGTGTTGTAGTGGCTGGACTGCAGCAGGCCGAGGAAAGCGTTGATCGACGAGACGTTGACGATGCGCCCGCCGGTGCCGCGGTCCACCATGGCGCGGGCGGCGGCACGACTGCAGAGAAAGGCGCCGTGGTAGATCACCTCGACCGCGCGCATCCACTCGTCAAAAGGCGTGTTCAGCGCGTCGACCGTATAGAAGATGCCGGCGTTGTTGACCAGGATGTCGACGCCGCCAAAGCTGTCCAAAGCCGCGGCCACCATCGCGTCGGCGCCAGTGCGCACGTCGGCCGCGACAAAAACGGCCTGCTGCCCCTGGCTGCGCAGTGCAGCGGCTGTGGCTTCACCGTCACTTGCTGGGAGGTCGGCGATCACGACGGCGGCGCCGTCGCGCGCCAGCGTCTCGGCGACGGCACGGCCGATGCCGCGGGCAGCGCCGGTTACAATCGCTACCTTGGTGCGCTCACTCATACTCGATTTCTCCATCCCGTCTGATTGTCCGAATTGCGCCGCGGCCCTGATAGAGCACAGCCGTGACTTCAGTTTCCAGTGTCGCGCCGGCATCGAGCCGGGTAGCGGTGCCCTGGGCCACGGCCTCTTCAAGCTGATAGGGATAGCCGGTGCAGGGTTCCAGCAGCGTCATGTAGAGGCCGCGCCAGCCGCCGTAGGCGGCAAAGACCCAGACGCTGCGAAAGACCGCCGGGTCAAAGGCAAGGCCAAAGCCGGTGCCGCTGTCGCCGTCGGTCAGCGCGCACCAGCCGTCCTGCAGTTGGGTGGCGTAGTAGAAGTCGGTGGCCTGGCTCCCAGGCGGCGGCACGACGCGCATATCCACCGGCTCGCCGCCGGCGCCGCGGGCCTGCGGCCAGGCAAAAGGCTGCCCGTCCAGGCGCTCGGTAAAGAAGCCGGCCGGCAGCACGTGGCTGGGAGGCAGTTCGATGCGCGCCGACGGCGTGATGGCCAGCGCAGGATGCAGCTTCCATAGGAAGTCCAAGGGTCGCGGGCCGTCATTGTGGATGCGGTAGCGCAGGTGCAGGCGCGGTTCGCCGGCGCGGAGGGTGATCCAGCGATCGACGCGGGTCGTGGTTACCACGCCGGTGCGCCATAGATGGATCGTCACCTCTTCGTCGGTACGCGTGCTGATCTCCCAGCTGAAAGGGCATGGTCCACCATTCGCCGTGGTCGGGATAGACGTCGCCGTTCACCGTCAGCGTGGCGTCATTGGGAAAGAGTTCATCCCAGCCGCCGCTGAAGGCGTCGTCGTACGTTGCGCCATAGGGGGAGGGGCGCGGTTCGACACGCGGGTGGTGCCAGAAGATCTCGCGGTCGTAGGGCTTGTAGACCAGCGACCACAGCTTGCCGCCCAGTTCGGGGAGGATGACGAGGCGCAGCTGGCTGTTTTCCACCACCAGGGCGCGCAGGCTGCGGTAGTGCCAGTGTTCGTCGATACGGACGCGGTCTGGGTCAACGGGCGACTCCCTCAGTACGTACACTTTACTTATCTCGATCAGCTCGGAGCCGTCTTCGGGCAGCGTGACCAGCACGCCTTCTTCATGCAACTCGGTGCCCGTGTATGTGCTCGTGCTGCCGGCGTCGGCTAAGGTCACCTTGTATTGTGCATCCGCCTGCAGGCCGCGCAGGCGGATGGCCTGCTGGGGGGCGCCGCCATGGGCGCGGAAGACCATGACGACGCTCTGTGACTGGTCGGCACTGACGGATTGGATCGCGTCCCAGCCGCGGCCGTGATGCTCGACATTGGTCAGCGGCGGGATCAAGTGAATGACCTTGCCGTCACGGATGAGCTTGCGCAGCCGCTTGTAGGTCTGGATGGCGGCCTTCGTATCGGCCATCTGCACGTCATCCCAATCGGTCACGCGCTGCATCATAATCAGCGGGCCGCCAAAGATGACGCTGCGCAGGGTGTACGGTGTTGGGTCGTCCTGCATATAGCGCACGCTGTAACGCGGCGAGAAGGGATAGGACGCCCCATAGATGCCCTGGCGCGTGGCATAGCGTGGCGATGTTGTCCACGGTGATCGAGGTATGGGCAAGGCGGCCCATGCGGTAGGTCATCATGCAGCCGCCGTCTTCGCAGTTCTCCCACACCAGGTGCGGGTGCGCCTTGCGCACGTCGGCGATCACACGGTCGAGGCCGTCGGTCGAGCAGGCATAGTTGCTGTCGCCAGGGGAGTGCGTATGGTCGGTGCGCATACAGCGCTTCACGACGTCCTCGCCATCCTGGATGATGTAGTCGAGGTCGTACTCTGCGACAAGGCGGATGATCTCGCCCGTCAGCCACTCGCGGCAGGGGGCATGGCCAAGGCAGAGTGGGCCGGCGGCGTAGTAGTCGTCGTCGGTGTGGATCAGCCAGTCGGGATGCTCCAGCGCAACCGGGGCCTGCGGGTCGCACTGGGCGATCGCCAGGTGGACGCCGAACTTCATGCCCAGTTCATGGGCGCGATCGGCAATCGGCTTGAGGCCGCGCGGGAACTTGGTGGGGTCGGCGTGCCAGTCGCCGATGGCGCGCGACCAGCCGAGGTCGAGCACAGCCACTTCCATGCCCAGCTCGGCACAGCGTTCCAAGACCGCCAGCTGCTGCGCCTCGTCGATCTCCTTACCGTACTTCCACGAGTTGTACTGCACCCACGGGTAGCGGTCATCGGGGATCGGCGGGTGGACATGGGCCTCGGCAAAGCGCTGCGTGACGTAGCCCGGCCTCATCCCAGTCGCCGTGAAAGAAGCCGACAAAGCACGGAGCAACCTCGAAGGCGGCGCCGGGCTTGAGCACGTGGTTGAGGTCGTCCATGCGGCTGTCGAGGTGGGCGACGTGACCGGACATCCACGCCCGCAGCCGGCTCTTGCCGTTAAACTCGATACCGACGACCAGGCCGTCACCCGTGCGCGGAGCGAGTTCATGCACGTCGGGCGGCGCCACTGCGCACGGCCGCCCAAGCGCAGCTGCTGGTGCCACTGTAATGGGCAGGGAAAGAGCCCATGCGCAGTTCGGCAGGCGTGAGTCCCTCGACAAAAGGGAACTGGTGCTGTGTGAAGAAGTCCCTGTGGTAGCGCCAGCAGAACTGCTCGACGTGCATCAGCGTCAGTGGCTGGCCGTCGATCAGACCTGGGCAAGCCAGCTGCAGGATGGCGGCATCGGTGATGATCGGACTCGTCGCCGGCGCCAGTATTCTCGACCACCGCCCATGTGCGGGCGAAGGGATGGCGGCCAAAGAGCTGAAAAGAGCGGGTGAGGCGCAGGCGGCTCGTTTCGTCCTCCAGCACCACGTCCAGCTGCTGCACGCCATCGTCACTGGGTGCGGTAACCACGCTGACCAGGCGTGTCCAGCGCACGGGCCGGTAATCCACGCGCAGATCGCCAATTGGCGTCCATTCCGTTGCGCCGCCCGGCGCCTGCGGCTGCTGCAGCTGCCAGAGCAGGTTGGTGCCATCCCAGCGCACGTGGCAGCGCAGATCGGCATGGGCAATGGTCCACGATTCGGTCATCGGCTTCTCCAACTTAAATGGGCTTTACCGTTTGGCTTCCTCAAGGCATTCCACAAATCAATAGAATTCCGTCTTCTTGTGCCGCATGGCGACGCTTTCGGCGAGGCCGATGGCGAACATCATGGAGATGAGCGAACTACCGCCGGCGCTGACAAAGGGGAGCGTGAGGCCGGTGACGGGCATCACCTTGAGGTTGAAGCCGACGTTGATCAGCACCTGGAAGAAGATGAGAGCGGCGACGCCCGTGGCAAGCAGCTTGCCAAACTGATCCGGTGCGCGGTCGGCAATGCGCAGCACACGCCAGACGACAAGCAGCAGCAGCAGCAGTGTAATACTTGCCCCGACGAGCCCCAGTTCCTCGGCAATAACGCTAAAAATGAAGTCGGTCTGGCGCACACGCAGGAAGTGCAGCTGATTCTGCGATCCCTTGAGCCAGCCCATCCCCGTCAAGCCGCCGTTGCCCACGGCGATCAACGCCTGGTCGACGTTGTAGGAGGCGGCAGTGTTGGCTTCTGGCGTGACGCACTCGGCCGGCAGGGTGTCGAAAGTTGGAACGCAGGAACTCGAGGATCGGGCGCTGAATCTGCCCGGTCTCCGCATCGGTGGGCATAAAGATGCAGAGGCGCGCCAGCATATAGCCCTGCAGCGAGGCAGCCAGCAGCGGCAGCGCCAGAACCGCCACGGCAATCAGCATGGCCAGGTGACGATAGCGCACGCCCGAAACCAGGATCAGCGCGCCGCCCAGAAATGCGTACGTAATGGTCATGCCAAAGTCGGGCTGGATAAAGACGAGCACCAGCGGCGCCCCCAGCAGCACGAGGATGGCCAGCAGGTAAGGCAGGCGGCCCATGCGGTCCTGAAACCAGCTCAGGTACCACGAGAGGAAAATGATGACCAGGAACTTGCCTGCCTCGGTCGGCTGCACCAGCGTGCCTGCCACGTTGATCCAGCTCTTGGAACCACCCTGCGCCTCGCCGAACAGCAGCACGACAAACAGCGAGGCGATAAAGAGCAGGAAGGCAGGTACGGCCAGCAGCGACAGCTGCCGATAGTCGATGGCGGCCACGATAAAGACGGCCAGCACACCGGCAACGGCAAACCCGACCTGGCGCACCCAGAGGTCGGTGAGCTCCGTTTTCATCGTGGCGCTGTAAATCATGGCAAAGCTCAACAGGCACAGCAGGAGCACGATGCCAAGCAGCACCCAGTCGAACTGTTTCCAGTTTGCGTTCTGAAACATCTACTACCCTTCACCCTCGCCCAAACATCCGTCCCAACCGGGCAAAGAAGCCCGGTTTGCGATAGTCGGTCAAGGGTACATTACTGCCGAGTATGCGGCGGGCAATATTGATGTATGCCCGGCGCACGGCCATTCGCTTGTCGAAAACGGCCGGCGTGCCGCGATCGGTCGTCAACATCAGCATCTCGTCCTCAGGCACCACGCCCATCAGGTCGATCGCCAGGATGTCGAGCACGTCGTCGATCCCGCGCATTTCGCCTCCCCTGACCAGCCGCTCGTTGTAGCGGTTGATCACCAGGCCCGGCTGCTTGTGCCAATCGCGCTCCAGCAGGTAGATCACCTTGTCGGCGTCGCGCAGGGCGCTGACGTCGGAGGTCGTCACGATCAGCACCCGGTCCGCCGGGGCAATGGCGTTGTTGAAACCATCCTCAATGCCCGCGGGCGAGTCGATAAAGACGAAGTCCGCTACCTGCACCAGCTTGGCGCAGATCGCCTTCATCTGCTCGATGGTGAGATCGCGCTTGTCACGCGTCTGCGCCGCCGGGAGCAGGTACAGATACTCGGCCCGCTGATCCTTGACAAGCGCCTGCTGCAGCGTACACCGCCCCTCCGCCACGTCGATCGAGTCAAACATGATGCGGTTTTCCAGGCCCATCACCAGGTCGAGGTTGCGCAGGCCAATATCCGCGTCCATGGCAATCACACGCTTACCCAATTGCGCCAGCGCCGCGCTCAGGTTAGCAGTCGTCGTCGTTTTGCCCACTCCTCCCTTGCCGGAGGTGACAGTGATTACGGTGCCGGTCATGGATCGTCAGGGGCGCCCTTGCTGGGTTGCTGTTTGTTTTGCAGCACTCAAGACGAGCGCGCAAAAAGAGGTGCACAAGTGTTGTACCGAATCCTTGCAAATTTGTCAATTATGGCTAGCCGTTCTCAGCCGCCGCGGCGCAGGCTGACGATCCCGCCCGGGCGGGTCGCATCCCACTCCTCGATCGAGATGGTTTCGTTGCTGATGCGGGCGATCTCAGGCCGCTTGTTGGCCGAACGCTTCCAAAACCATTTGCCTGGCTGCCCCGGCCGCGGGTCGGGGCCGATAGTCATGACGTCGGCGATGCGCAGCTGCGTCGGCTCCAGGTCCAGCGCCGCCACGATCGCGCGTGTATTGCCCTTGGCGCCGGCGTGCACGACCCCGCGCAGCCGTCCCCATACCAGCACGTCGCCGTCGCTGCTGACTTCGGCGCCCGGATTTACGTCGCCGATCACCAGGACACTTTCCTTGCGCTGTAAGCGGTGGCCGGAGCGTAAATAGCCGCGATAGACGAAGTAGGCGCCGACAGTCGTGTTGGTGGCATGCCGGAGCGGCGTCCGCCACGGGCACGCCGTCGGCGGACTCCAGCGTCGTGGTCAGGCCCAAGGCCAGCGCCGCCTGAAAGGTGCGCTCGGTGCTGGTGCGCACGGACGCCAGTACCAGGCCGTGCGTCTTGAGCAGATCCGCCAACGGCTTCAGCTCGGCCTCGGTCGTGGCGCGGGCACCCAGGTCGACGGCGACGCGCGCATTGCGGAAGAAGCTGGCAGACTGCTGCAGGCGATCGTCGAGCGTGGCCAGAATCTCGCTCCACGAGCCCTTGCCGATCTCGATCACCAGGCCGTCAGACCGGCCCTTAATACTGATCGGAGGGCCTGCAGGTGCTAGCGGCCTCCACAGGGGCAGCCTCAACGAGAGCAGCAGCTACGTCAGCCGTAGCGGCGTCCGTAGTTTCGGCAGCTGCTGACAGCGGCATCTGGCACAGCGGGTACGTCGGCTTGCGTTGCAGCCGGCGGAGCGCCTTCTCCCGCCGCCAGTTGGCAGCGGGGGCAGAGTCGACTTGGATGCGGGTTCACCATTGGCCGGCGGCGACTGGCGGCTGCGCAGGTGGCTGCTCTGCACGCGGCGTGCTTGCCTTGGCAGCAGAAGCGAACAGTGCCGTGCCCGGGAGGGTTGAGCCTTTCTCAGGATCGGCGGCCGGCTGGCGCAAAAATGGCGGCAGCGATCCGGCCATCATCTCTTGCTGGTGTGCTTGCACTTGCAATCGGTGTTGCTCGCCACCGGGCAGCGGCGCGGCTGGCGGCAGTGAAGCCGGCGCAGGAGATGCAGTCGATGGCAGCAGGCGGCGAGGAGGCGCTTCTGCCGCTGCCGTCTGGACCGCGCAGAGTGAGCCTTGGCGTGCCGTCTTGACCTGGCCGGTCGGGCGGCAACCGACTCAGCACCGACTGTTATGTCGTCTAGTAAGTCGGCAATTCGGTTTTGATAGGATTGCCCTTCACCCGCCATTACGCCTCCTCTAAGGCTGCTGCGCCGCCACCTGCTCGACCTGGGGTCGGGGTGCGATCTCGGTAAAATAGGTCTGCAGGATCTTCTGTGCTACAGGCGCTGCCGCTGCCGAACCTTCGCCGCCATTATACAAGAAAACGACGACGGCGATCTCAGGATTCTCATAGGGGGCAAAGGCCGTAAACCAGGCATGGGTCGGCAGGTTGTCGTTCTCGTCGCGGCGGCAGTCCTGCTTTTCCGGAATATACTCGCAGAACTCGGCCGTCCCCGTCTTGCCGCCCATTTCCACGCCCGGCACGCGTGCGGCATTGCCCGTGCCATAGTCGGTGTTCATCACTTCCCACATGCCCTGGCGGACGTAGCCCATGTTCTCCGCACTGATGGGGAGCTTGCGCGTCACGACCGGTTCGAAATCCTTCTGCACGCCGCCGTTGGCATCGGTCATGTGATGCACCACGCGCGGCTCGTAGATCGTGCCGCCGTTGGCCACGGCCATCGTCTCATTCAACACCTGCAGCGGCGTGGCCAGCACGTAGCCCTGGCCGATCGACATGTTGTAGCTGTCGCCGGTCGTCCATGTCTCGGCAAACAACTGGCGCTTCCACTGGTCGGTCGGCACCTGGGCGGCAACTTCGCCGGGCAGGTCGATGCCGGTGGGCTTGCCGTAGCCAAACAGCTCCATCCACTTCGTCAGCCGCTTCTGCCCCAGCCCGGCAAACTGGTCGGGGAACCCGCCGCCCATGTAGTAAAAGAAGATGTCGTTCGACAAGGCCAGCGCCTTGACCACGTTGATGGCGCCGTGCACGATACCATACTTATGGTTCCAACTGACGAACTTCTGCGCCTGGCTCAAGTCATTGGGGAAGTAGCGGTTGGGCAGGAAAATCGGGCCGGCGTCCGTCACGGTCGTATCGGGTCCAATGACACCTTCAGACAGCGCTGCCGCCGCCGTGATCATCTTGAACGTCGAGCCCGGCGGATACAGGCCGCCGATAGCGTAGTTGATGAGCGGGCGGCGTCTCATCCTTCTCCAGCTTCAGATAATCATCGCCGATCTCCTTGGCGAAGATGTTGTTGTCGTAAGAAGGCAGGCTGACCATGCCGAGGATCTGCCCATTTTGTGGGTTCATGGCGATCGCCACTGCCCAGGGCACGCCCTTTTCTATGGTCGACGAGTCTTTGGCCTCCTTGAGCGCGTCGTACATCACGCGTTGAAGGCGCAGATCGATGCTCAGGTTGAGATTCCAGCCCGGCACCGGCTCGCGCACAGGCCCTACCACGCGCACGTCGGTGCCCAAGATGTCGCGCTCGACAAACCGCAGCCCCGGCGTACCGCGCATCTCATCCTGATAGGAGTACTCGAGCCCGTTCAGCCCCACCTTCTCATTGGGATCGTTGTAGCCGCTCTCCTTATAGTCGGCCGCCAAGGCAGCAGGGATCGGGCCCATGAAGCCCAGCACGTGGCTGAGCAGTTCACCGTAAATATACTGCCGGATCGGCACCTGGTTGACACGTACCGCCGGGATGCGGAAGCTCTCCTCTGATACCTCGAACGCGCGGATACGGTCGACGCCGTCGAGGATCGGCACCGGATCGGAGGCGCTGCCCTGGCGCTCGATGGTAACGGCGCGCTTGATCAGCGCCACGAGGCCGGCCAGCGGCAGCTGCTGTTCAAGGTCGGGGAAAAAGACCTTGCGCGGCTCAGCCTTCACCAAGCGCCCATCCTCCACCTGCGGTGCGACAAAGGCAGGTTCATTCAGCAGCTTGATTTCGACATCGGCCTTCTGCACGGTGCGGGTGAAGTCGTCGTAGCCCAGCTTCTTGAACATCATCTCGCCGACGCGCAGCGCGACATCCTTATCCTTGTCGGCGCCGAGAATCAGCAGCACACGTTCGATTTCCTGTGCTTCTTCGTCGACGTCAGTTTCTTCGGCGTCAAGCGGCAGGTATTCGGGAATCAACGCAATTTCAAAGCTTGGTTGGTTGCGGACCAAGATGGTGCCGTTGCGGTCGTAGACAACCCCGCGTGGGGCCGCCGTCTCGATGCGCACCAGGCGATTCTCGTCGGCCAGCGTACGATACTCGTCACGGCTGACGACCTGCAGTTGGAACATGCGCGCGACCATCACCACAAAGATCAGGCGCGATGCCTACCCGGAAGAGCAGCATCGCCAGCTTAGATGTATCGCGGCTTGTCTTTTCCTCAAACATGCGTAATTACAGCCTCGCAGTCCCCACCACTGCAGAAGCAGCGTTGGAGGCCCTCCACTAAAGGTCCTGGCTCTCCGGCATGCGGTTGAGCAGCGGCAGCAGCAGCAACATGATGGCCGTATTATACAAGGTAGCCGGCAGCACGATATAGCGCATCGCCTCCAGGAACGGTAGATTGCGCGGAAACCACTGCATCGAATTGAGCAGGGCCAGAATGCCCAGATAAACCGAGGCATAAGCCAGGGTGCCCAACGCTGCCGCCGAGAGCGGGACGAGCATGTTGAAACGAGAAAGCGGTCGATGGCCCACACTGGCCACCAGCGCCGCGGCCATCAATGCCAGGCTGGAAGCACCAAGTGGGCCGTTGCTGAACAGGTCCAGCCCAAGCCCGCCGACAAAGGCCCACAGCACGCCGGCGCGCCCGCCGTACAGGAGCGTCCCCACGATCACCATGATCAGCACCAGGTCGGGTTTCACCTGGCCCAGCTGGATCCGGCCTGCTGCCGTCGACTGCAGCAGCGCCAGCAACAGCAGCAATGGGATCATCAAGTAAAACAACGCACCACGGTTCATGGCGTCGTCCCTGCAGGCTGCTCACCGGGCTGCCCTGCCGCATCCTCCGCCGGTGCTGCCTCAAGCGGTACCGTACCGGTGACTGTCTGGGGTGCCACAACCGGCGCGCCTTCCAGCTGGATCGTTTCCGTTATCGTGGCGGGCGCCTGGAAGTCCGGCAGCGCTTCGTTGGGGTCGAAGTTGGTGATGACCAGCACCAGTTCGAGGCTGCCAAAGTCGACCGAAGGCTCCACCACTGCCTTTTGGAAGACGGCGTTGGCCTGCGTCTCGATCGACTTGATCGTACCGATGACGATGCCCTTGGGGAAACGGGCGCCCAGGCCGGAGGTCAGGACCACCTCGCCCACCGAAAACGTCGGTCCCTGCGGGATAAAGTCCATGAGCAGTTCGCCGCTCGTGCTGCCGCGCACGACGCCGTTCAGGCGGCTCGTGCCCAGCAGCGCGCTGGCCGAGCTGGCCGGGTCGTTGAGCAGGAGCACGTTGGAGGTAGCATCGTTGACCTGGCTGATACGGCCGACCAGGCCTTCGGCCGTGACCACCGGCATGCCGACTTGGATGCCGTGTTCGCGGCCCAGGTCGATCAGGATCGAGTCAAAAAAGTTGGTGCTCTCCTGGCCGATGGTACGGGCCACGATCTGGGCGCCGCGCAGTTCGAGGCGGGGGCGTGTCTGGGCAAAATCCAGCAGCCCGCGCAGCTGCTCGTTTTCCTTTTCGACTTCGTTGAGGGTGTTGATCTCGGCCTGGAGCTGCAGGTTGCGCACGCCAAGCGACGCCGCCTCCTGCTGGATCGTGCGCAGGCTCAACAGCGACGCCCAAGCGCTTGGTGACGCCTTCGGTGATGCCGGTGGCGCTCAGCTGAGCAGGCGACGTGAGCTGCGTGGCGAGGCCTGTCAGCGGGCGCAGGTTGCCCGAGACCTGCATGGCCAGCAGCAGCAGTGCTGCCAGCACAAGAATAATGAGGCGAACGCCCATGTCGCCAAAACTGCGCGGTTTTCGATCGGTGTTGCGCATAGCAGAGTCTGGCGCAGGCTACCGGATGGTAGACTTGCGCTGCATCGTCGTCAGGGTCTCGCGGTAGAATTCCGGTTTTTCCAGAATCATACCCGTGCCCATCACCACTGCCGTCAGCGGGTTGTCGGCCACATACACATGCATGCGCGTCTCGTCCTGCAAACGCTGCGCCAGCCCCTGGAGCAGCGCGCCGCCGCCCGCCAAAACAATCCCATACTCCATGAGATCCGCCACCAGTTCGGGGGGCGTCTCGTCCAGCGTCGCCTTGACGGCGTCGACGATGACCTGCACCGAGCCCGAAAGCGCCTCGCGAATCTCAACCGAACTGACTTCGACCGCTTCGGGCAGGCCGGTGATCAGGTTGCGGCCGCGCAGGATCATCGTGCGCTCGCGCTCCATCGGGTAGGCGGAGCCGATCTCGATCTTGGCCCGTTCGGCCATGCGCTCGCCGATCAGCAGGTTATACTTCTGGCGGGCGTAGTTGATGATGTCCTCGTTCATCTCGTCGCCTGCCACCCGGATCGACCGCGAGACGACGATGCCGCCCAGCGAAATCACGGCAACCTCGGTCGTACCGCCGCCGATGTCGACGATCATCGAGCCGACCGACTCGGTCACGGGCAGACCGGCGCCGATCGCCGCCGCCATCGGCTCCTCAACCAGGCCGGCTTCACGTGCACCGGCGCTGATGGCGGCATCGCGCACGGCGCGCTTTTCGACTTCCGTCACGCCGGAAGGGATGCCGATCACCACACGCGGCCGTGCCGAACCGACTGCACGGTTGCCGTGCACCTTGCCGATGAAGTACTGGATCATCTGCTCCGTGACGTCAAAGTCGGAAATCACGCCGTCTTGCAGCGGGCGCACGGCCACGATATGGGCCGGGGTACGGCCCACCATCTCCTTGGCTTCGGCGCCAATCGCCTTGACCTTGTTGCGTCGTCGCGACGACTTGTCGATGGCCACCACCGACGGCTCATTGATCACAATGCCACGATTTTTGACGTGCACCAGGGTATTCGCTGTCCCCAGGTCAATTCCAATGTCCAGAGAAAACAGGCCTAACAGCCAGTCCAGTGGATTTTGCACGCGGGTCTTATCTCCATCAGCCGCGCAGCCCCAAACAGGCTGCACGTGGTTGTTTTCGTTTACGCTTACCCGAGGCAGACTGCGGGTAAATTACACCTGATTATAGCATGCGGCGCAAACCGGCCCAAACAATGGGGGTGTGAAAGGGGAAGAGGGTCCGGTCAGACTCGCTTCACGCCGCACATGCTATAATCGTGCCGTGAACAGAAATCCCGCGCCCACTATACCCGATCCGCTGCTGTCGGCCGTTATCCATGCCCAAGCACAGCATGGATTGTTTGACCTGCAGACTCACCGCCCACTCCCGGTGGTGGTAGCGGTCAGCGGCGGGGCCGACAGTGTCTGCTTGCTGCATGTTCTGTGGCAGCTGGCGGCGCCCTGGGGACTGGCCCTGCACGTGGCCCACGTGAACCACGGACTGCGTCCCGCTGCGGAAGTTGAGGGCGACTTTGTGGCAGCGCTGGCTGCTCGCTGCGGGCTTCCATTTCATATGGCCAAGCTTGACCCTGCCCTACTGCATGCCGATGCGGATGGTCTAGAAGCTGCCGCACGCGCCGCCCGCTATGCATTTCTGGCCAAGGTCGCACAATCCCTGGGGGGCTTGCATGGCACAGCCTGCGTCGCCGCTGCACACCATGTGGGTGACCAGGCGGAAACGCTGCTGCTCCGCCTGGTGCAGGGCAGCGGCCTGCGCGGGTTGGGGGCCCTGCACCCCGTAGCAAATGTACCGGTGCAAGGCGAGGGCAGCGAGCCGCCCGTGAGGCTGGTGCGCCCACTGCTGGCAGTGGAACGCGACGGACATCATCGCCTACCTGCGTCGCCACGACGCTGACCTGGGTAGAGGACGAGACCAACGCCGATCTTCGCTTTGCGCGCAACCACCTCCGCCACGTGGTCATGCCGGCGCTGGCAAGCCTCAACCCCAATATTGTCGGCACGCTAGCCCGCACCGCCGGTCTGCTGGCGGACGAAGCGCAGCGCACCGAGGAGGCCGATGCCGCCACGCTTCGCCAGCTGCTTGTGGAGCCTACGGCAGCTGAACGGATCGTTTTGGACCTCCTGCGCTGGCAGCAGCAGCCCCTTGCAGCACGGCGCGGCGTTCTGCGTCTGGCACTGAATCAATTGGTTCCTCATGCCCGGCAGATTGGCTATGAACACATCGACCGGATTCTCCAGATCCGCCGCCCAGGTAAGAGCAGCGGCCCCCATCCGCTGCCGGAAGGTCTCGCCTGGACCGTCGTAGGGGCCACGGCCGTGCAAGCGGCGCGGCTTTGTCTGCACGCAGCGAGTGCCACGCCCCTGGCCGTCGACCACCCATTCCTGGACGCCGCCTGGCGCGCCGAGCACACGGAATGTCCCGTGCCGATGCCCGGCGAACTCGCGATCGGCGCCTGGCGGCTGATCACCACTCGCCTTTCCACTGCCGAGCTTCCGGCAGCATGGCCGACGAGCCACTCGCCGTGGAAGTTGTATGCGAATGCCGAGGCGCTGCGCCAACCGGCCCTTACCACGCCCCGGCCAGGACAGCGCATTGCGCCGTTCGGCATGGATGGAGGGCATCGCAGGGTCGTGGACGTGCTCAGCAGCCATAAGATTCCTCCCAGCGTACGACCGGGCTGGCCGCTCCTTGTCGATCGCCGCGACGGACGGGTATTATGGGTGTGCGGGCTGTGCAGCGCCGAGTCGCTGCGAATCTACGCGCAGACACGAGACGTTATCTGCTGCGAGTGGCAGATACGATAGACGTCGGTAGGGACCGAAAATGAGTGCAAACGTCAAGCCGCTTACTCATTGGGCAATTTACAAGGGCTACAAGCTGCGCTTTCGCAGCCGTGCGCCGGAGCACGTGACCGGGGTGCTGACGAATGCCGCGGGCATCGAAATGGCGTTTGACTACTTACCGGCAGAGCGCCTCGTCAGGCTGGCGGACGAAGAGGTGCGCATCAACGAGTTCGGTTGGGAAGTCGCACACGGGTGTATGCAGTGACAAGCGCAGTGGTCCGACTCAAACCGAATCGCGACAAGCCTGTGCGGCAGGGCCACCCGTGGATCTTTAGCGGAGCCATTGAACACATTCCACCTGCGGCCGCCGACGGCGACATTGTCGACGTAGCGACTGCCGACGGACGCTGGCTGGCACGCGGCTACCTAAACCGGCGCAGCCAGATCCAGGTACGCCTGCTTACCTGGGTGCAGGAGCCAATCGACGAATCCTTCTGGCGTGCTCGCCTGGCAGCGGCCATTGCGGCACGGGCGGCGATCCCAGACATGGACGACACCAACGCGCTGCGCCTGGTCAATGCCGAAAATGACGGACTTCCGGGACTGACCGTAGACCGCTTTGCCGACTACCTCGTCCTGCAGGCAGGAACACTGGCCATCGACCAACGCAAGCAGTTCCTGGCCGACCTGATGCTCGAGCTGACCGGATGCAGGGGCGTGATCGAGCGTTCGGAGATGGCCTTGCGCCGCCAGGAGGGACTCGGCCCCACGGCCGGATTGCTCGCCGGAACAGGGCCGACTGGGCCAGTCGAGGTGGTGGAAAGCGGGCTGCACTTTGCCGTAGACTTGGAGCACGGCCAGAAGACAGGCTTCTACACTGACCAACGGCAGAACCGGCGCCACTTCGCAGCATACTGTAGAACGTACGCTCACAGGGCAGGTCGAGGTCCACACGTGCTCAACGCCTTTGCCTATACGGGTGCCTTCGCCGTCTACGCGCTGAATGCGGGTGCCGCCCACGTGATCAGTATCGACAGCAGCGTCGAAGCGCTCGAACTGGCCGAAACGAACCTACGCCTCAACGGCTTTGATCCGGATAGCGCCGCCGAAGGCGTAGCGGGTGACGTCTTTGAAATCCTACGTGACTGGCGAGAAAACTCTGGTGGGCCACGCTTCGATATGATCGTGCTGGACCCGCCCAAGTTCGTGCAGAGCCAGCAACATATGGAACGAGCCCTGCGCGGCTACAAGGATATCAACCTGCTGGCTTTGCAGCTGCTGACACCCCGGCGGCATTCTTGCCACCTTTAGCTGCAGCGGGCTGGTGGATGCTGCCCTGTTTCAAAAGGTAGTCTTCGGTGCAGCCGTCGATGCAGGGCGCACGGTGCAAATCCTGGAATGGCTGCGGCAGAGCGCCGACCACCCTGTCGCCAGTCACCTTTCCCGAAGGCGAGTACTTGAAGGGGCTCATCTGCCGCGTCCTATGAGCGACTTGTTTGAGCCATTTTTCCGCCAGATCCGCCATGACCTTGGGGGCACTCTGCCGGGCAAGGAGGCCCAGATGGGTATGGCGCCTCTGTTTCGCGCCCGCAGCGGAGAGTCGTATGACACGGTGCGGCCTGATGCACGCCAGGGAGGCGTGCTCGCGCTCTTCTACCCTCAACGCGAGCAGCTGTACATCCCCTTAATCCTGCGTCCAACCTATACAGGTGTTCACAGCGGCCAGGTAGGTTTTCCCGGCGGCGGCTTCGATCCGCTAGACACCGATTTGACGGCGACTGCCCTACGGGAAGCCTACGAAGAGGTGGGCGTCCATCCCAACGAAGTCACAGTGCTTGGGCACCTGACGCCGCTGTACGTCTATGCTTCGAACTACCTCGTGCAGCCGACAGTGGCATGGATCGACTATCGCCCCGAATTTCGACCTGACCCTTACGAGGTGGCTCTGATCATCGAAACGCCACTGCTGGACCTGTTGAACCCGGCGAACCGCCGAGTAGAGACGTGGGATCTGCGTGGACGAACAGGAGAAGTGCCCTTTTTTGCCATCCAGGGGCAGACGGTGTGGGGTGCAACAGCCATGATGTTAAGTGAACTACTATCGCTGCCGGCCATGAAGGTGGCGCCTGGCGCACGGGTATGAAGTCTTACCCCTTTCACATTTTGGCGCTGCGTGCGTCCGTGATACCATCGTGCGCAGGGAACAACATGCTTAACCTTACCGTCAAAGTGGCTACCCGTTAAGTGGTTAGGGGCCGATGATTACGACAGCGCACTCATTTTACAGCCGGTTGAACCGTCCGCACTGCCCACAGCGTGCCTGCAACGCCAGCCTCCCCGGCGGCGACAACCGAGCTTGGTTCACATCTCACAATTGACATGACATCTGTTTCCACGAATCCGCCTGCCTTGTCGACGGGCGGCAAATCGAGCGCGAAAGCGCTTGCCACAAAAGCACCGATTGCCTCTGCGAGTATCGCACTAAACGCAATTCCCAGCGGTCCTGCGGCAGTTCTAACTGCAGTGCCGAGCGATGCCGCTGCCGACTGGCAAGAAAAACGCATACATCTTGGCTGGCGCATCGTGCTGACGGTCCTGCTGTTGCTTTTGGTTGCGCTGTTCAGCATCCTCCTGCAGTCTGGCCGTACGGCCAGCGCAGCGCCGGCGGCGCAGGCGATCTCAGATCCGCTGGTGCTTGCCTTTTATTACACCTGGTACGACGACAACACGTGGAACTCGGGCCAGTTGAGCGACCTGCCGGCCGAACGCTACATCAGCGCTGACCGCGGCGCCATGGGACGCCACATCGACCAGGCCAAGGCAGCAGGAATCGACGGCTTTCGTCGTGGCCTGGTATGGCCCTAATGGTGACTCGAACCAGACTGAAGCGAACCTGACGGCGCTGCTCGAAGAGGCGGCCGCACGCAATTTCCGCATTGGCATCCTGTTCGAGACCGACTCGCCCTTTCTTGGTGGCTATGACAGTGTCGTAGCTGCCCTGCAGCATGCGTTGAGCGTCCATGCCAACCAGCCGGCCTACCTGCGCGCCGACGGCAAGCCGGTCATCTTCTTCTGGCGCTCGAGTATGTACGACGTCGGCACGTGGGCGGCCATCCGCAGCCAGGTCGATCCGGGCAACGGGTCGCTGTGGATCGGCGAAGGCGTCGACACGAGCCAGTTGAGTGTGTTTGACGGCCATTACCTCTATTCCAACACTTGGAATCCTCCCGCGGACCTGACCGCCACCGATCAGAAGTTTGCCGGCCGGGTGGCAGCCATGCGCGAGGCGACCGGCGCCCCCAAGCTGTGGGTGGCCACCGTGATGCCTGGCTATAATGATGTGGCGATTCGGCCCAACAGTGGCTTTGCCCGCAGCCGCGATGGCGGCGCCTACTATGCCCAGTCCTGGCAGGCGGCGATGGCGAGCACGCCCAACTGGGTGGTCATCACCAGCTTTAATGAGTGGCCGGAAGGCAGCTACATCGAGCCAAGCGCGGCCTACGGCGACGCGTACATCGGGCTGACTGCCCAGTACAGCGGCCAGTTCAAGTCCGGTGGCGGCGCCTCGTTGATGGCACCATCGGCGGCAGCCGGGACATCCGCAGCGTCTCCCCCTGCAGACGCAGGGACCGGCGCTGAAGCAGTCGCTGCACCCACAGCTGCCGCCGAACCCACAACTCCGATGGCGTTCGTAACGGCCGCAATCCTCAATCTACGCGCGGGGCCGGGGACAGGATTTGCCTCCGTAGGCGCGGTAGTCGAAGGCGACGCGCTCCCGATCCTGGGCCAGATCGGCGCGACTGCCGACAGTGACAGCGGCGCAGACAGTAGTTCCCAGCGCTGGTGGCAGGTGGACACCGCCGCAGGCCCAGCCTGGCTGTTTGGTGACTACGTGCGTGCCGCCGGGCCGCTAGACGGTGTTCCTATTGTCGAGCCCACGGCGGAAACCGTACCCGCCAGCGCTGCCGCAAGCCCCGCGAGCCCTGCAAGTGCGGCCACTAGTGCTGCCGCAAGTGCAGAGATCGCAAGCCCACCAGACGTGGCGGACAGCGCCTCTTCGCTATCCATCTTCAGCCTCCGTCCTGCACGCGGTAGCCGCTAAAAGTTCCAGAATCGCCGGGAATGTGCGACACTGTTGGCTTGGTGTTACGACCGACCATCTGACACATACTGGAGATGATGCCATGCTCGACAAGCCGATGGTGCGTCCACACTGCGTTCTAGACGACGATATCTCGACTATCCTGGTCGACGAAGCAACGATACAGCAGCGGGTGTGTGAGCTAGGCGCGGCCATCAGCCAGGCTTACGCCGGCAAGGACCTGGTGTTGGTTTCTGTGCTAAAGGGCAGCATTATCTTCATGGCGGACCTTGTGCGCTCGATCACGGTGCCGCATGAAATCGACTTTATGGCGACCAGCAGCTACGGGGCTGCCACCAGCAGCAGCGGTGTCGTTCGCATCCTCAAGGACCTCAATGTCTCGATCCAGGGCCGCAACGTGCTGGTGGTCGAGGATATTATCGACAGCGGCCATACGCTCACCTACCTGCTGCGCCTGCTCAACGAACGCCAGCCGGCCAGTTTGCGCATTGTAACCCTGCTCGACAAGCCCGAACGCCGCGCCGTCCACATCGACGTCGATTGGGTGGGATTTTCGATCCCCAATGAGTTTGTCGTCGGCTACGGGCTGGACTATAACGAGTTGTACCGCAACCTGCCGTACATCGGCGTGCTCAAGCCCAGTGTCTACGGTGGCGAATAACGTTCAGCCTCTGTTCGCGTTGCATGCACAAGCATAAGCTACCAGCGGGCCTCAAGACTATTCATGTGGCGTAGCCTCAACGTTGGCCTGTGCCTGCTGATTACAGTTGCATTTTTTGTGCCGGTACGCACGTTCGCCCAGGACGCGGGCACCTACACCGTCGCGTCCGGCGACACACTCGGCGCCATCGCCAACCGTTTTGGCGTCACGGTCGAGGACCTCGCGGCCGTTAACGGCATCGCCGATCCAAATCTTCTGGCCGTCGGCCAGGTGCTGGCGATCCCAAACGGGACAGGGCTCGTGATTGCAGCGTCGGGCGCAGGAGCAGGCACGGGAGATGGCATAGCGGCTGCGACCTACAGTGGGCCCACCGGAAGCGTCCTGGCGCGTCCCGGCGACACGATTGCCCGCCTGGCTGCCCGCTACGGACAGGACCCGGCTGTCATTGCCACTCTCAACGGCGTCGAACCTGCGAGCCGGCTGTTTCCCGGTGAGCCGGTCAACGTACCCGCTGATGTCGCGCCGGCTCAGACGCCCCTCTACTTTGGGGCTGTCACTGCGGTCGCAGGTGTCGCCTTCCATCGTCCAAGGACGTACAGGGCATGTTTATGTAGAGACGACGCGGCCGCTTGCCGTCAGCGCCACCTGGATGGGACAGCCGGTCGTCTTTTCGCCGATTCACCCCGACGGGCTGCGCCAGTTTGCGCTCCTGCCCGTCGACGCGCTGCAGGAGCCGGGCACCTACGATCTGGTGCTCAGCTATACCACCGCACGCGGCGCACAGGTAAGCCGCACCTGGCAGATCCAGGTGGAAGCCGGCGATTACGAAAGCCAGCAGATCGTCGTATCTGACGATAAGGCAGCCGAGATGACGCCGGATGCGATCAACGCCGAACGCGAGAAGGGTCGTGACCGCCTGGTCGCAGATCAGCCCCGTCTTGCAGTGGCAGGGGACATTTCTGCGGCCGATCGATCCCCAATATCCGACCACAAGCCCCTTTGGAACCCGGCGCGACTATTCGGTGGCCGACATCGGCAACTTTCATGCCGGGCAGGACTTTGGAGCACCAGAAGGTGTGCTGGTAACAGCGCCGGCGGCCGGCACCGTGGTCCTGGCCGAGCGCGTTACGGTACGTGGGAATGCCGTCATCCTCGACCATGGCCGCGGCATCTTTACGGGCTATTGGCACCTCAGCGAGATCAAGGTGCAGGTTGGCCAGCAAGTAGCCGCGGGAGACGTAATCGGCATCGTGGGCAACACAGGTCTGAGTACGGGCGCCCACTTACACTGGGAAATGCGGGTCAACGGTGTAGCAGTCGATCCCGACACAGTTCCTTGACGAACCGGTGTACCAGTAGCCGGCTATTCAACGCTGTCGAACGCACAAAAAACCGGGTTCTCGGCGGCCTGACGGCCGCTTGAGAACCCGGTTTACAATCTCGTCTCGCGAGAGATAGTACGAGGGACGACTAATCGTCGTCTTCGTCGGTCTGCTTGCCCTTCTTGACCACTTCGGGCTCGGCCTCGGCGGCGGCGGCCTCTTCGGCCACTTCCTCGCGCGTCAACTGCAGGTTGAAGAGCACTTCTTCGGGGTCGTCCACATAGCTTACGCCCTTCACATTGGGCAGGTCGGCGATCGTGATCGGCCGTTCCATCGTCATGGGGGAAATATCCACTTCGATTTCACCAGGGATATCGGCAGGCAGCGCCTCAATGTGGATCGCCTCGTGCAGCTTGAGCACCATCACGCCTGTCACCATGCCCGCAGGCTTGCCGGTGGCGACGAGCGGTACAGTCACACGCTGCTTTTCAGACATGTTGACGGCATAGAAATCAGCATGCAGCAGGCGGTGACCAACCGGCTCGCGCTGTACATTCTTGACCAGCACGTTGTGCTTGCCGCCATCGCTGACCGTCACTTCGACTACACGCGTATCGCCGCCTGCATGCAGCATGCGCTCAAGCATCTTGATGTCGACCTGCAGGTTGACCGGCTGCTTCACATTGCCATAAACAACAACCGGCACCAAGCCCTGCCGGCGCAGTTGACCAACCTTGCGCCCGGTCAACTCGCGGCGGTCGGCTACCAATTTCAACTCATCCATGAGGCTACTCCTCTACATCCTCTGCGCTACTTCGATACCTAACGCAAGCTCAATAATAATTCCCGGTTGAACAGGAAAGGATTTCTGCGGCGCGCCATAGGCAAATGCCAAGTACAAACCGGGCACCCGAAAAAGGCGCGTCCGTTAGTATAGATGCAACAGAGGCCGCCAGTCAATTTTGGCGGCCTCTGTTGGGCGAAAACTATCGCAATACACGTGGTGGCGCTACTTCACCGGCGAAACCAGGATCTCGACGTTCTCGGTGGGATTGCCCATGGTAATGACCGGGATCACCGTCGTGCTGACAAACAACAGTTTGCCCGAGCCGTCACGGATGGTGGCGCCGATGGAATAAAGCGCGCCTTCCATCACATCTGCCGTGCTGTAGGCAACCGTATAGGGCAGCGGCACCTGCTTGCCGTCGGCGAGAAACGCAGTTTGCCCCAGCAGTGTCATCTCCGGCGGCGCATCCGCGATCTGCTTGTTGTGAATGGACACCTCGATCATTGCGTCAGCCGGAAGTGCAGAGCGCTGGAGATAATAGACCGTACCAGTGACTGTCGCCATGCCCGCCATCCCATCAGATGAACTCGATTCGGTTGTGCCTCCAGTTGCATCAGCCGTATCGGTTGCGCCGGCTGCCTCAGCTACGCCCTGCTGCGCCTGTACCTGCAGCGCACCATCTGCATCACGCATTTCGAGCGTACTGCCGTCGATCGTGTAGACGGTAGCAGCCTGCAGTGCAGCCAGGAACTGTGTCTCCTGGTCCATGACGCCTTCAGGGTCGGCACACGCCATCATGGTCGAAATGAGCGGTCCAATCTCGATGCTGCCGACGCCGTCCGACTTGTAGCTGCCGCTGTAGTTGTTGCAGCTGCCCGAACCGCTGATTTGGCCGCTTTCACCAAACAGAATGGTGGGCGTCGTATCGGCGAGCACGCCGACTACAGCCTGCTTGCCATTGTTGTAGCTGGTCACGGTCCACGACGTGCCGGCCAGGTCGGTGCTGACGGCGTCGAAGGTCGCCACTGCCGTTCCGGCGCTATCGTTCAGGGTCAGGCTGGCGCCCTCGACGGCGTAGGTAGCAGCAGAGCCAAGGGCCGTAACGAATGCCTGCGCCTGCTTCATAACTGGTTCGGGGCATGCCATCATCGTGCTCGCCCCGCTCGGAGCGATGGTGATGCTGTCGCCGTCGACCGTGTAGGAAGTCGAGAAGCGGTTACAGCCATCTGAACCGGACAGCCGGCCATCTTCGCCAAAGTTCACGGTAATCTCGGTGTCGGCCAGCGGGGCCTCACCGTTGAGTGTGGCCAGCATCCAGCCTGTGCCGGCCAAAGGGTTACTTGCGGTGCTGCCGGCCGCCGGCGCTTCAGCACCGCCGCCAGCCGCTGCACCACCGGCAGCACTTGCGCCTTCACGTGTCACAGGGCGGCAGGCGGCCAAGGCCAATACCGCCGTCGCGAGGAGCAATACCTTTGCGATTTTCATCATCTTCTCCTGTAGAAGTGAATCAGTTTGTCGGAAATGATAGTATACCCTACTTGACTTCATAGCTTGCATCATTCCGCGCCAATCTGCGGCAAAAAGGCGCCGGTACTGCTGCTGTGATAGACTTGACGGTATGCACCGCTATCGTTGGTTCGCCCGGCCGTGGGCCTGGCTGCTCGCCGGTTTCCTGCTCCTTTCACTCGGATCGCTTTGGTACTGGCAGGCCACCACGCTTGCGCAGAACTGTTCGGACTGCACCTGGCTGCCCCTGCGAACTGCCAACACCCTGGTGCCCGACACCCCCGCAGCCATGGACAGCCCCTTCTTTACCTACTCGCCGGGCTGGACTGTGACCCCGCAGGGGGCTGACCCCGCCGAACCGGCCGATCCAATTGCCGAACCCGCGGGCACGGTCGCATTTGTTTACCCGGGCGGCGACCTTTACCTGCTGCTGGCACCTGGGGATTACTGGGCCTACCTCTATGCTACAGTTGACGGCCAACCCGCCAATCGCCTGCCCGTGATCCCCAGCAACGTCGACAGCCAAGGCCAGGCAGGCGGCTACAAACCGCTGCTGGCGCCTGAACGTCCGCGTGCTGCAGACGGCGGCATCGTGCCCCAGTGGCTGCTGGTCCATCAAGGAGACGTAGGAAAGGCGCAAAATGTTCTCCTGGAATTCTGGCGCGGCTGGGGCCAGATGCCGCTGCGCGGAGTCGCAGTCGATCTGCCCCCCGGTGCGCGCCTGGAACAGAACGCACCGTCCGCTGGCTCAGCTCTCTGTGCGGCGCTGGCCGGCCGTACTGGTCATGCTCTTGGGACTGTGGATGGTGGGCATCGGCGCCTGGGTTTGGATCGCCAACAAGGCGGCGAAAACGTCTACCGGTGAGGAGCAAACCAACCAGACACCGGCAGCGTTGGGAAAGGTGCATGCCTTTGCCTCAGCAGCGGTGGGAGCAGGTACACTGCTCATGGCAGCGGGACTGGCCTTGCATAGTTGGCTGCTGTGCCCCCTTGGCCTTGTCTTGGTCGCGTTCGCGGGCATTGTTCGGCCGGCACTCTGGTTGAGCGTCCTGCTGTTTGGCCTGCCCTTTGCCTATGGGTTGAAGCTGCCGGTCCTTCCTGCGCGCAGCCTCGACCTGATCGACATTGGCGTGTGGGGTGGGCTGGCTGTTGTAATTGGACATGTCCTGTTGACGAGGCTGTTGCAGGTAGCAACTCACAGGCCGCGTGCAGGAATCAGGCATGCAGGGTTGCCTGTGTTCCTCGCGCTCGGCGCCGTTACTTCCTGGGCACTTGTTGCCGCCGTCGACGCCTACTACCCGAGTCTGGCGCTGCGCGAGTGGCGGGTAGTGTTTCTGAATGCCCTTGTCTTCGCCGCGGTACTGCTGTTCATACTGCAAATTTCCCCTAAGCCGGACGCAGATCGGTGGCTGCTGGTCGCAGCATGGCTGGCGGGAGCCGCCCTGATTTCGCTGTTTGGCCTGTGGGGTTACGCGGCGGGCAACGAATGGGTTTCACAGGCGGAAGGCGTCCGCCGCGTACAGGCCTTCTACGACTCGGCCAACAACCTGGCGCTCTATCTCGACCGGACCTTGGCAGTCAGCCTCGCCTTGGTGCTTTTTGTGCGCGGGCGCCGCCAACGCCTGCTGTGGGCGCTGCTCACCGTGCCACAGGCGCTTGCCTGGCTGCTAACCTTTAGCAAAGGCAGCCTGGTCCTGGCCGGCCCGGCCATGGCGCTCGTGCTGCTGTTCGGCGGCAGTTGGCTGCTGCGCAAGGAGGGCCGATCGCGGCGCCCGCTGTGGATCCTGCTGGCGATTGCCCTGCTGGCGATCGTGGCGATCACACCATTCTTAGGTGCCGAACGCTTTCAGCGCCTGTTCGACTTCGGCCAAGGCACCGGTTTTCTGCGCCTGCAGCTTTGGCGCAGCGCCATGCAGATGGGCTTCGACCACCCCCTGCTTGGCGTAGGTCCCGATAACTTCTTATATGCTTACCGCAGCGCCTACATGCTGCCCACAGCCTGGCAGGAGCCAAATCTCAATCATCCGCACAACCTACTGCTCGACTGGTGGACGCGCCTTGGCATCCCCGGTCTGCTGCTTGGCCTGACCTGGTTGGGGCTCGGCACATGGTCGGTGTGGCGCTGGCTCTGGGCTGGCCCTCAACGCAGCACTGGCACTGGGCGTGCTGGCAGCCATTGCCGCAGGCCTGGCGCACGGGCTGATCGACGTCAGCTACGCGCTGCCCGAATTGATGATTGTGTGGGTACTGCTGTTTGGGCTTGTGCCCCAAGCGTCAGACCGCAGATTCACTGAACAGCCACTGCGTCAACGCAGTGGCTATGACCGATCAGCCAACTGTGGCCTATGAATGCGGCGGCTGCTCCCACCCAAAACCGGGCGGAACTTGTAGCCGTAGATAATCTGCCCTTCGGCGCCTTCTTCGCGCAGCTTGCGCGTTACCATTTCCACGCGCATCCCAATATGTACGTCGCCGCTGTCCACGTCGGTCAACTGTGCCGTTACCATCGGCCCTTCGTCCAGCTTGACCAGGGCGATGGTATAAGGCTTCTGCTCTTCATAGCCTTGCGGGGCGTTGTACATGGTGCTGAAGCTGTACACCTCACCCCGCCCGCTTAATGCGCCACGATGGCTGCTGAGTTGGCTGCTGCCAAGATGGCCTTGACCTGCCGTCATCAGTCATCCCCAACGACTGCCACCGACTGCCGGCTGGACCGGCGCAGCGGCAAACGCAAAATGCACCTTTTCCGGCTGCTTCATTTCCAGTGCCTGGGCCTGCATCGGCTTGTGGCAATGCGGGCAGACTTCCCGCGGCGGAAACACGGCACGTTCACAATGAACACACACGTCACCCTGCAAGCTATAGCGCTGCTTCTTGGTCCGCCACAGATTCGGAACTGCCATATTTGTTCACCTCGTTAACGTCAGGTCGAAGTCACTACGACCCGTCTAATATACCTTACACAAACCTGCTGCGCATCGGCTAAATATTGTATCTTTCTGCCAGAGGCGCAAACAACCTTGTACAACGATCGTACGCTGTTCACCATAACAGCTTAGGGCTCTCAATTCCTATCTGACCGGCCGCAACGCAGAGCTGATAGGTTTTGAGAGCTTTTCTGAGAGGTTTGGCAGCTCTCAACTCCCCAGAATATGCGTCACGATGGTCGCGCCGCTGCCGCCAATGTTCTGCGCCATGCCAAGGCGCGCATTGGCAACCTGGTTGGCTCCCGGCCGTGCCGGTCAGCTGCTGCACGACTTCGACGATCTGGTAGACGCCGGTCGCGCCCACTGGGTGGCCGCGGCTCTTCAGCCCTCCCATCGTGCTGATGGGTAGTCGGCCGTGAATGCCGATCTCGTCGTCCTGCGCCAGCCGCCAGCCCTCGCCGCGGCGGGCAAAGCCGTTGGCTTCCAGGCTCAACGCGCTCATGATGGTAAAGGCGTCGTGCAGTTCAAAGAGGTCCAGGTCGTCTGGGCCCACGCCGGCCTGGCGATAGGCCTTCTGGCTGCTCGTATACGCAGCCTGCAAGAAACAGCGGATCCTGGCGGTCGTGCACGGCCAGCGTGTCATTGGCGCTGGCGCTCGCCAGAATCTGCACTGCCCCGCGGTGATGGCCGGTGGTGAACTCGTGCGCCCACTCGGTCGGCACAAGCACAAGCGCCGCCGAGCCGTCGCACACAGGGCTGCTGTCCATCATGTTGATGGGCGTGGCGATCAGCGGCGCGTTGACATACTCTTTGAGGCTGATCGGCTCCTGAAACATGGCGTTGGGATTGTTGGCCCCGTTGCGATGGGCGTTGATGCTGAAGCCGGCAAAGGCATCCAGCGGCACATCATACTCGTACATGTAGCGCTGCATGATCAGCGCGTTCAACCCGACAAAGCTGACGCCGTGCAGCGCCTCATACTCGGCGTCGGCCGCCGTGGCGAGGCCCGCCGTCGTATCCTTGCCCACCGTGTCGGTCATCTTTTCCAGCCCCGCCACAATGACGATGTCGTGAAAGCCGCTGGCGACCGCCATCGTGCCCACGCGCAGCGCCGCCGAACCGCTGGCGCACGCCGCCTCCACCTTGGCAGCCTCGATCCCGCGCAGCCCGCACACGTCGGCCACCAGCGTGCCGAGGTGCTCCTGGTCGAGCAGGTTGCCGCTCAACATGTTGCCCACAAACAGCGCATCGGCCCGGTCCACCCCGGCGTCGGCCATGGCGCTGGAAATCGCCTGGTACGCCAGCTGGCGTGCCGATAAGTTCCACAGTTCTCCCACCGGCGTCTGCCCGATTCCAATAATGGAAACAGAACGCATAGTTACACCTCAAATCTTGACTTCAATGCTAGAGCTGACCAGCAGTCAGTTCACTGATACTATAGGCCATTGATACTACGGGAAGCCCGTCAAAAACTATCAGGTTTCCCTTGCGCCTACCGAAAATGTCCCCGGGACGTTATGCGAACGCAAGCGTTCGCCCGTCCCGGGGACATAATTTACACCCTTAGTATACTTCCATTTGCTACTTCAAGATGTAATACGTTGCGCGTTTTGTGCCGATCCGCAGCAGCATGTTGCGCTCGACCAGGTCCGCCAGGTCGCGGCGGATGGTTTCGGCGTGCACGTCGGGATACAGCTCGGCCAGGTCGCCGTTGGTGATGCGGCCGTGCTGGCGGATGTGCGCCAGGGCCGCTTCCTGCCGCTCGTTGAGGAAGCTGTGGCTCCACTGCTGCGCCTGCGGCGCCGTGCTGACGATGTCGGGCGAGGCCGAGCGCAGCGTCACCTTGAAACCGGCCGACGTCTCCTCAAACAGCGGCTCGGGCAGGCCGGCTTCCTGCATCGTGGCGATCATGCGGTCGATGCCGTAGCCAAGGCGTTCGATGTAGCCCATGTCGCTGAGCACGGCCACGATCGCCTCATTGCGGCTGTAGCGCTCATCCTTGAGATTGGCGAGCGTCACGTGCCCCGGCAGGCGCCCGGGGCTGTACACCTCCAGCCGGTCGCTGAACATGAGCACGCGGATGCCCTCGCCGCGGATGCTGTAATCGCGATGGGCGATGGCATTGACGATAGCCTCACGCACCACGGGCAGCGGATACTCAGTCGTCTCTTCGCGCGCCAGTCCGCGGATGCGCATGCCGCGCCGCATGTTGCTCGACACAAACGCCTCTGCCTGCCGCGCCTGGTCGGCCAAGGTGCCGCCGATGTCCTGGCGCACGAACTCGTCGCCCATCACTTCGCCGGCATAGCGTACGCAGATCACTTCGGCGCTGCGCAGGAAACGCTGCGGGTCGCGGCCAAACAGCAGCAGCCCGGCCACGGTAGGGCTTGGCTCGGCAGCAGGTAAGCCCATCGCCGTTCAGCCGGGTGATGCAGCCACGGCTCAAGAGCGCCTGCAGCGCGTCGGCATCCGGTGGGAGCCCCACCTGGTCCAGGTAGCGGCTGACACGGCCCTCGTCGAGATCTTCCAAGCGCGCGTCGGCTGCCGGCTTGCTCTCATAGCCGCTCTCTGAGCGGTCCAGCAGCAGCTGGCGCAGTTCGGGCGTGGTCAAAGGCCGGTTGTTGGCGCCCGTACGCGTCCAGTACACGCCCTTGAGGCTGTAGACATGCGGCAGCCCCTCAGGCACCTGGACCACAACCACGGCTCCAGCAGCGGTTTCAATCATCTGCGGGCTGGGCAGGATCAACGGCGGATCGGTCTGCAGAGCGGCATCGAGCTGCCAGGTCGCGCAGTGCCTTGACGTCGGTTCCCGCCTGCATCGTACCGCGCGGCGCCACCCCCAGCACAAGCGTGCCGCCGTCGGCATTGGCCAGTGCAACCAGGCTTTCCGCCACGGGCTGGCGCGCCGTGCGCGCCGGCAGAAACACCGCCCGTTCGCCTTGCCCTGCCGCCAGCAGTACGTTCAGGTCTTCGGAAGAAAAGCTCGTGCGCCGGCGTAAGTTCACGGGATCACCAACGCACAATCTAACACTACATTTGTGACGTCGGTGACTGCCGTAATCGCAAAGCGTTCAGGCACGATAGTCGTGCCGTTTTCTTGCACGGGCTCATACAGCAAGCTGAAGAGCAGCCGCTTGAACCACGTACCGTCACTGCTCACCACCTCGGTGCAGACGCTGGTCGTGATGGGCGGCCCGTCAGCGGTACGCACATCAGGGGGCAATGCTACGCTGGCGGGAGCACGGAGCTCACGTACGACCATGCCACTTCCAGACGAACTTGAGGGGGTGCCTGACCCGCTCAGGATGACCGTGGAGTTGATCGCCGCCCGTTGGGCATCGTTCAAACCTGTCCATAGATACTGCTGAGACAAGTCAACGGGCTGCTGCCCGTTTGCCGGCTCACCCGGAGGCGGGGGGTTCAAGTATGCAAGTACGACGCCCTCCGGGTAATAGGGGTAGGCCGGCACAGACAGGCAGAAGACGATGCCGCCATCACTTTCAGCATAGCGGACTGGGCTCTGGTAGATCGGCTCGATGACGTCGGGTGGATTGCTGGCGTTCACACGGGTGAAGTGGGTCTTGCGGCACATGACGCTGCGCGCCAGCAGCCCGGTCAGCGGTGTCAGCCCGTCGACGGTCTGCAGCGGCCGCTCTACGTTGCCGGCTGGTGGTGGCCCGGGAATCAGCCCACTCTGCGCCTCCATCTGGGTCATCCCGTAGCCGTTAAAGGTATTGCGCCACCAAAGGACGGTAATCACCGTATTGCCACCATAGATGATGGCTTCGTTGGTGGCCGGCACGTCGCTGCCGGGATCGGGATTTGCCGTTCCGGCCGTATCGGGTTGGCCCGCAGGGTAACGCTCGACCTGCACGAGCTTCAGCGACTCGGCACTGGTACCAGGTGGAGCAATATACCCGACCTTGTCCGGCGCATCAGTGCGCCGCCAATAGGACGGCTCGACCTGATACGGTATGTACACGCCCGTGGGCTGATTCGGGGCCGGCACAGGCGTGGCGTTCACCACGCCCGTCGAGCCGGTCTGCTGGTCGTAAATGATGGCGCCCACCTGGCCATTGTCATAGGTAAAGTAAAGCAGGTATTCGGTGGTGAGATCATTATCGATATTGATCGCGGTCCAATAGCTGGTGTTGCGATTGAATAAGCCGCTCGAGCTTATGACCAATGGGGTCCAGCCGCTCGGAAGAGTGGACAGGACCTCCGGGCCATTGCTGGTAGATTCCTGCGAATTGCGACAGCCCGCTAACAGCAGCACGGAGAGCAGCAGTACGATAACCATCAGCGGCGAGTGCAGCACACGCCGGCGTATTCCCAGCAGTTGAGTTTGGTCGAACGGTGGGCGCATAGGAAGACTTCCAAGAAGTCGCTGCATTTGGTGTTCATTCTAGCGCAGCCGCGAACGTTCGCCAAAGCGTTGTCAGGCGGGATATAATCCAGCCCATATGACGCCACGACCCCGTGCTACGAGTACCCCCAAGCCGATGGACGCCGAACAGGAAGTCGCCTGGCGCATGCTGCTCAGGCCGGCCTTTGGCCTCAAGCGCTGGCTGGCAGTGCTGATCGTTGGCGTCGTGCTGATTGGTGCCGGGTTCGTCATGCTGCTGCACGATTTTCTCAGCGCCCCGCAGTGGTCGGCCTTTGTCGGTGCGCTGACGCTGCGCTTCCTGCCGCCTTGGGCGCGCGTTGTGCTGCCGGTGACGCTGGGCGCAGTGCTGGCCGCCTGGGGATGGACACACTTCTACCGTATCCTCGACGCCGAGGTATGGCCCGGCCTGCGTGGCGATTGAGAACCAAGAGCTGTTGGCCACCGTGGTGCGCCGCTATCGCCGCAGCCGCGGCCCGCGCATCGTCACCATTGGCGGCGGTACCGGCATGCCGCAGCTGCTGCGCGGGCTGCGCAAGTATACCGACAACATCACGGCGATCGTTACGGTGGCAGACGACGGCGGCTCCAGCGGCCGCCTGCGCCGCACCATGGGTATCCTGCCGCCAGGCGATTTCCGCAACAACATCGCCGCCCTCAGCGAGGTCGAAGGGCTGATGACGCGGCTGTTTCAGTACCGCTTTGCCGATCGCGAGCTGGGCGACCCCGAGGCAGCCAACGAACTGGCCGGTCACAGCTTTGGCAACCTATTCATTACGACCATGGCGGGAGTCACCGGCAGCTTTGAAGCAGGGATCGCCGAAAGCTCCAAGGTGCTGCGGGTGCGCGGCCGCGTGCTGCCGGGCACACTGGAGGACATTACCCTTTGCGCCGAGGTGCGCCGCCTGCGGCCTGACGGCGAGATGGAAACGTTGATGGTTGAAGGCGAGAGCATGCTGCCCAAGGCCCAAGGGCAGGTCGATCGTGTCTTCCTCAAGCAAGAGCAGATCCGCCCCTATCCCGAAGCCATTCGCGCCATTTTACAGGCCGACTTGATCGTTGCCGGACCCGGCAGCTTCTACACCAGCGTAATCCCCAATCTGCTTGTACCCGGTATCGTGGATGCCATCTGCGCCAGCAGCGCGCCGCGTATCTACATCTGCAATGTAGCCACGCAAACAGGCGAAACCGACCATTTTGGAGTCTGCGAACACATGGCCAAGCTGCGCGAACACGCCAACGGCGCCTTTCCAAACGTGCTGGCCAACGACAATTACGATCTCAATCAACCAGCCTGCTGGCAACGCGCAGTGGGTTCACCTGCCGCCGCCAGACACGCAGCTGGATTTTCGCCTGTTTACCGGTGACATTGTGGACGAAAACCGGCCCTGGCGTCATGACGCAGATAAGCTGGCCGCACGCGTGCTGGAAGTGTACGGTCAGCTGCGTTCCGAACGTGGCCGACAGCTGACCACACCGACAGCCGTGACGTTGACCGTTTGGTGCGTATCTGGTATTCTGCGCGCATGAGCCTGACTCCATCCCAATCGAACTGGCAGCGAATATGGCTGCCGCTGCTGGCAGGAGCGGGTTTTCTTGCCCTTACACTACCGATCTGGCGCTGGCTTTGGAGCGAATGGATGTCCAACGACTATTACAGTCATGGCATCCTCATCGCGCCGGTAGCGCTTTACCTGGCGGTGCAGCGCTTTCGCAACGACGACAGCCTGGTCTACCCGTCCGGCAGCGGCAACCTCTACGGCGTCATTCTGCTGGCAGCAGCGCTGGCTGCTTATCATCTATTTCCTGCAGGCGCGCGCCCTCTATCTTGCGGCCTTCGCCATGGTCGCCATGCTGGGAGGGCTGGTGTGGGCGCTGGGCGGCACGAATGTCGTGCGCAAGCTTGTCTTTCCCATTGCCTACCTGGTCTTTATGATCCCGCTGCCAAGTTGGGATCGTATTACCCTGCCGCTCGCCCTGTTTACCGGCGTCTGTTCGGGGAACCTGGTTCAGTTTCTGGGGCTGGACGTAATCATCGTCGGCAACGCCGTCAGCCTGCCCAATGCCGAACTCGTGATCGGCGCCCAGTGCAGCGGCGTCAACTCGCTGATTGCGCTTACCTCGCTGATGGTGCTGGTGGCCTACCTGCTGGATGGACCGCTCTGGTCACGGATCGCCCTCGTGCTGCTGGCGATTCCACTGGCCATGATCGGCAACATCCTGCGCGTGGCCACGCTGCTTTTCGTCGCACGCGAATGGGGCGCTGCAGCTGCATTTACCTATTACCATGACTACTCGGGTATCTTCTTCTTTATCGGCGTGCTGCTGCTTGGTCTATCCGTTGACCCGGTTGCTGCGTTTTGGCCACCTGCGGTATGAAGTGATTTGATGCGATCCATGCCCAACAAATCCACGCTCGCCGCTATCCTGGCATTTGCCCTCCTCTTCGTTGGGCTGATTGCCATCTATACGCCACAGCTGCCTGTCTTGGTTGGGCGGTCGTCCCTCCTTGGCGGCATCGGACGAACTGACCTACGTCACGGACCTGGACTTCTGGCAGCGCACCCCACGCGAGCGCATCGTCGTCGCCAAGGCGCGCTTCGATCTCGATCATGATCTCAACAACGTGCCCGCTCAATGTAGGCGACTGGATCGGCAGGATGCCCCGGAGACGAACCAAGAAGTCATGATCCTGCTCGATCCGGAGCAGTATGTGCAGCGCCTTTACCAGGATCCGGCCGGCCGCTACATTTGGTTGACGATGGTGGGCGGGCGCAGCTCGCAGCCGTTCCATGCGCCGGACATCTGCTATGACGCCGACGGCTGGCAGTACAATCTTGGCTCGCAGGCTACCACGCTGCCCGGTGGCGGCGACATCTACGGTCTCTACCTGGACGCCACCAAGAACGTCCCGGGTGAGGCGGAGCCGTGGCACCACGTGGTGTACTACTTCTATCTATTCCCCGACAACGCGCGCGACCAGAACGACGGCATCGTCCTGTTCAAGCTAACGGCTCCGAAGTACGGCACTGTCGAAGAGACGCTGGCGATGTTGGAGGACTTTACCCGCAACTTCTTCAACGTGGCGTCGACACCTGACGAGACGCCCACGACCACACCCGAAGCGTCGACTGCATTCGTCGCCGCACCGCCGCATGAGGACTAAGCAAGCCGGTGATCGGCGCACCAACCCACTTCAGTGGGTGCGTGTGCTAGCACAGAATTCATGCGGTGTGCTCCTTGCCCTGACGCTTACCGCCTGCAGCAGCCCTCCGCCAGTCGTTGGAGGCTCCTGCACGCTCAACCTGCCCTCTGGCACTGCCGACGACGATGCCATCAGTGCCGTCATCCATGCCGAGGGCCAACTGGTAGTGGACGCAGAATATCGATGCACTGATGGCGCTGTGGACGGATGGGGCGTCGATCACCAATGCCAAGAATACGCCGGACGCAGCGGATGACGACCAGTATTGGCGCGACAAGGACGCAATTCGCCACCGGTATGTGCGCATGGTCTTCCCCGGTGCACCCAAGGAGGCGTCGCCTGCCGACCTGAAGATCACGCGCGACGGAGAGCACGCCACCGTGATCGCCACGACGCATATCGGCAGCGAAGTGTCCCCCGCCGGCGACCGCTGGACGCTGCTAAAGCAGGGCAGCTGCTGGCTGCTGGAGAATCTGACGTACAATCTGGAGCCACAGCCGTAGATTTCAGCTGCGGCAGCGGCAGACACTCGCACGCACACGTGCGCAGCAATGCCTTGGGATTTTCATCATGGCCCTCGAGGACGCCCTTCCCACCCTTTCTATCCTGGCGATCGCCATGCTGTGCCTGGCGTGGCTGAGCCGGCAGTTGAGCGTGCGCACGCAGTTGGTCGTCTATTTCGCCACAGGTTCTCTCGACCTCGCGACACTGGCTATCTTCCTGCTCCTGCTGCCCGGGTGTCTTCGTACACGAGCTGTCGCATTGGGTGGCGGCCAGGCTGCTCGGTCTGCGCACCAGCAAGTTCCGCGTCTGGCCCAAGCGGCACAAGGATCGAATCGGACTGGGCAGCGTCAGTGTGGAGCGCGGCGGCACCTGGCGCGACAGTGCCGTCGGCATGGCACCGCTGATCACCGGCAGCATCCTGCTGGCGCTAGTCGGCGCCGCAGTCTTTCAATCGGACTGTGCTGGTCGAACAGCTGGCGCAAGGACGGCTGCTTGACACAGTTGGGCGCGTTTTTTGATGCCCTGGCCAAGCCTGATGGCCTCGTCTGGGCCTACTTTCTTGTTTGTCATCGGCAACAGCATGATGCCCAGCCGCAGCGACCGCCAGCCGCTGCGGCTGCTGCTGATTTATGTCGCCCTGGCAGCGCTGATCTACATCGTAGTCGGCCTGCCGATCGATCCCGTCACGGCGCTGCTTGGCTGGCTGATCCCGGCCATCCAGCTGCTGGTGGGCGCCCTGCTCTTTGTTATCATTCTGGACGTGTTTATCGTCGCCGGCTTGTTCCTGCTGGAAACGATCCTGGCCCGGCTGAGAGGAAGGTAGAGATCATGCACAACGAACCACTGGCGGTCACCTATCAACTGGGCTGTGCCGGCATCGACTGGGCGGCGCTCAAGGAGACGCTGCTCGCCGACGACTTCGACAACGGGCGCAGCGCCCGAGCAGCTGCGGCTTTCCTGCGTCAACAGTGCCGTCAATGTCTTTGCCCTCCTGGCCGGCCGCGTGATTGGCACAGTGCGTGTCTTGTCGGACGGCGTGGGCAATGCCTACATGGTGGATGTCTGGACGCTCAGCACGTACCGCAAGCGCGGCATCGCACGGCGCATGATCGAGCTGGCGCTCGAACAGCTGCCGGGCCAGCATGTTTATCTCGCCACCGATGATGCGCAGGAGTTCTATGCCAGGCTGGGTTTCGAGCCGCAGGATATCGGCATGAGCCGGATCGTAGGCGAGTACCTGGTGAATGGAAGCCGAGTCGCCGTCGCCACGCCGGTGGACACAGGACAAGACGGTGGGGCCTGGCGCCGTGTCGCACCGGCGCACACGCTGGCCCAGGCAGCATTCGAAGCTGCCGACCGTATTCGCCCCTATGTCCGCGCAACGCCGTTGGACCACTCATTGTGTTTCAGCCAGCTCACTGGTGCCGACGTGTATCTCAAGCTCGAAAATCTTCAGTATACCGGCTCCTTCAAGCTGCGCGGTGCGATGAACAAGCTGCTCATCCTTGCACCCGAGCAGTGTCTGCGCGGGGTGGTTGCCGCCTCTTCGGGCAATCACGGCGCGGCCGTAGCCTACGGCTGCCGGGCATTGGGCGTACAGGGCACCGTCTTCGTGCCGGAGCATGCCTCGCCGACGAAGCTGGAAGCCATGCGCCGCTATGGGATCGAGGTGCGCCAGCACGGCGACGACAGCCTGCTCAGCGAACTGGAGGCGCGCCGCTATGCGGATGAGCACGGCCTGGCGTATCTTTCGCCCTACAACGACCTGGACGTGGTGGCCGGGCAGGGCACCATCGGCGTCGAGATCGTCGAACAGCTGCCGGGTGTCGAGGTCGTGTTTGTTTCCGTCGGCGGCGGCGGGTTGATCGGCGGCATTGCCGTCGGTGCTCAAGGCCCACAACCCGGCCATCCACGTCGTCGGCTGCCTGCCCGAGAACTCGCCGGTGATGGCCGTCTCAGTCGAGCGCGGTGCCATCGTGGACATGCCGTCGCTGCCCACGCTCTCCGACGGCACCGCCGGAGGCATCGAGGAAGGGGCCGTCACCTTTGCCCTCTGCCAGGCGCTGGTAGACGAGTATGTACTGGTGAGCGAGGCGGAAATCGCCGCCGCCATGCGTGAGATCATGGAAGGCCAGCACCTGCTGGTCGAAGGTGCGGCGGGCGTAGCCGTGGCCGCGCTGCTTAAGACGCAGGAGCGCTGGCAGGGCAAGCAGGTGGCCGTGGTGCTTTGCGGCGGCAACATCAGCCTTGCGACGCTGCGCTCGGTTCTCGAAGCTGGCGCCTGACCGCCTGGTTATTGCCCGGTCATTGTTTCGTTGACAACCTGACATTCGCAGCTTCCCCCTGAGACTTGAGGGCCACGCCGATTGCTTGCTTGTCTGGAGCCCAGGCGAGCGCAAGTCAGATGCTATCGCCTTCTGCCATAGGTGGTCTACAAGCTTAGCCACCCTGGCGAAGAATACTTGTGCCAAGGAGTCTATGTTGTCCTGCTGGCGCTGGGTCAGCAGCTCGTCTAGCACTCGGGCTTCGAGTACGGCTGCGAACACCTCCAGGCTGTAGACCGTGTCATAGCTGCAGATGGCGCCGCCCATCACCAAGAAGTCTTCAGGGAACCTTTGAAGTTCCTCAAAGTGCTGGCGGTGGTAGGTGCGCGTAACCCAACTCGTGTTGATCTTCACCTCGCTCTTGTTAGGAGATTCGTACCCGGCAGCCTGCAGCCACTCGAGTATGGACACCTCACTGTTGCTGCAATCTACCACCAAGTCCGCACGATAGGTTTGCTTGGCCAAACCCTTCCCCCCGGCGATTCCTACCCCATGTAGCGTTACCTGCACACCCCTGATACTTTGCTTATCGCCACCAAAAAGTAGTGCATCCACGTCACACTGGTCGATCATGCGCACGTTGGTGAGTGCCAGTACCCGGCGCCGAATGTGCCACTCCAACAGAGGCCGGCTGAGTGAATCGCGCTCGCAGCCAGCCCTCACTTCCACATGGTTGTCATTATGTGCGTGCCGGTGGGTACCTGTGCCGGTGTCCTCTGCGACCGCCAAATGTTCCTGTATTCCTTCAAGCAATTCAGGAAAATAGTACGCCAACATCGTCAATTCGTGCGCGATTTGCACAAGCTGCTCGCTCGTTTCCGTCTCTCCCATGGGCCAGTCTGGGGTGTCGTTCACTACCTCGTGTTCAAGGATAGTCACTCGTCCAAAATGCTTGCTCAAAACACACGCCGCCAATAACCCGGCTATGTTCCCACTGATGACGATGGCGTGCGGGAAGGAAGTATCTTTGCCGTTCAAAAGCCTCTCCTCCTGATTTATTCATGTTCGTGTGAAACTGCGCCCCCAGCGTATAATGTTTCACTGCTTGAACCCTATCAAGTGGAACTGACGGAACCATGACGGATGGCCGGAAAAATGTGACGAGATCGTGACCAATTCTCTCGCAACATGTGACGAAGCCCCCGCCCTCCAAATTTGGCTGCTCGGTAGCGCCGATATTCGCCGCAGCGGCAGTGACGCTGGTAGGCTTCCGCTCGGCAAAGGCGAAGGCGTTGTTCTACTACCTAGCGGTTGTCGGCCGCCCGGTAGCGCGGGCGACGCTGCTCGGTCTATTCTGGGCAGACCAGGCAGAGGATCAGGCACGCGTTAACCTCAATCAGACGCTTTCCAATCTGCGCAAGGTGATGGGAGACGCGATCGAGGTCACGCGACATACAGCCACGTTTGAACCCCGCCAGGCCTACTTTCTGGACACCGAACAACTCGCAAACGCGGCTCGCTAAGGCTCAAAACCTGGACGTAGCTACCCTGTTTGCAGCTGCGGCACTTTATCGCGGCGAATTGCTCGAAGGCTTCCAGGTGCACGACGCTGCAGAGTTCGAGATCTGGCTGCAGGCGGAACGTGAACGGCTGCGCCATGCGGCCATAACGGTCCTGGAGACGGCAGCCCGGCGCTGCGAGCAGGCCGGCGACACACCACGTGCCGAGCAGGCATGGCGCTCACTGTTGCTCATCGAGCCCTGGCGCGAAAGTGCACACCGTCAGCTTATGCTGCTGCTGGCGCAAAAGGGCGATCGCGACGCCGCTCTTGCCCAGTATGCAGCCTGCAAGCAGGCCCTGGCTGCCGCCCTGGATGTAGCGCCCGACGACGAAACCGATCTGGCTCTACCGTCGCATCCGCAGTGGTGAGCTTGCTCCGGGTGACAGCTTCATTGCTGATGCTTCCTTGACAGCGCCACCCCAACGAGCAAGGCATGCTCCTCGGTTTGCGAAAGCGCAAAAGCCGACGGCAAGTTCCGGGACGAATGCGGCGGGTAACTTGCCGCACAATCTGCCGAGCCAGGCCACACCATTCGTAGGCCGGGCACGTGAGCTGGCCGAAATTCTCCAGTGTCTGGCCGACCCTATGTGCCAGTTGCTGACTCTGGTCGGCCCAGGAGGCATCGGCAAGTCCCGCCTGGCGCAGCAGGCGGCGCTGACACTGCTGCACGATCCCACAGCGCAGGCATGGCTGCAAGACGGCATCCATTATGTTGCGCTGGCTGCGGTCGAAACTCCTGGAGCAGCCGTCACTGCTGTCGCCCAAGCCACCGATTTCCAGTTCTACAGCAGTTCCTCGGCGCAAGAGCAGCTTCTCTCCTACCTGCGTTCCAAGCGCATGCTGCTGATATTGGACAACTTCGAGCAGTTTCTAACCGGAGAAGACGCAGGCGCCATGCTGGATTGGCTCAGTTCCCTGGTTGCGGCTGCACCGCACCTCAAACTGCTGGTGACCTCACGCGAGGCGTTGGGGCTGCAGGAGGCTTGGTTTTATTCAATTGCAGGCCTATCGCTGCCGCCAAACAGACAGGATACGCTGGACGGCATTGATCTCTTTGGCGAGTTGGAGGAATCAGACGCCGTGCAGCTTTTTGTACAAAGCGCTCGACGTGCACGGGTTGGTTTCTCCCTCTCCACGACCTATGGCGCCGTGACGCGGATCTGCCGGCTGGTCGATGGTACGCCACTAGGTATTGAGCTGGCCGCCGCCTGGCTCAAAGTGCTGACGGCTGACCAGGTGGCAGCCGAATTGGAGCGCAGTCTAGACATTCTTACGGCGCGCCACCAGAACATGCCCGACCGCCACCGCAGCATGCGCGCGGTCTGCGAATCATCCTGGCAGCTCCTCACTGAGCCGCTGCGCCAGGTGGTGCGCAGGCTCGCCTTCTGCCGCGGCGGTTTTCGTATGGAAGCCGCCAAAGAGCTGGCCGCCGCTTCACTCCTAGATCTCGCCACGCTCGTGGAGAAGTCATTTCTGCGCCAGGTCGAAACGGGCCGCTATGAAATGCATGAGTTGCTGCGCCAGTTTGTGCTGGAGCAACTGGCGGCGCGTGAGTGAGATTGAAGACGCCTCCCGCCGACACAGCGCGCATTACTTGGGCTTATTGCAGCAGAATGAGGCACAGCTGGTCGGTGCCGGACAACAGAAGGCACTCGTCGCCCTAGCCGAAGAACAGGAGAATCTGCACCTTGCCTGGCAGTCGGCAGTTGCAGCGCAGAATTGGGGATTGATTGGGCAAGCGCAGGACGCACTCTTCGAACTCCTCAAGGTGCGCTCCGCCTACCTCGAGGGTCACGAGCTCTTCACGCTTGCCGCCGGGCGACTTCAGGCGGTGATGCAGGCAGAAGTACTGCCGGAAGCGCTGTTGCACATCTGGGCAAACGTCCGGGCCAGGCAGGGCGCCTTTGCGTATTTCCTGGGCGACTACAGCCAGGCCGCTCGCCTCTTGGACCAGAGTCATGCCGAAGCCCGCCGGCTTGGCCTAGGCTCCGCAATGGCCTTTGCACTCAATCTGCGGGGCCAGATCGCAGGCTGGCAAGGTGACAGCGAACGTGCCAGTGCGTACCTGGAGGAGAGTCTGCGCATCAGCCGCGAGGTTTCTGACCAGGCAGGCATTGCCAACACGCTGCACAAACTGGCGCAAGTACACGGCAGCATCGGCGACTATGCCGAGGCGCGGCGTTTGGCCGAGGAAAGTCTCGACATATGCCACGGGCTGGGGCGCCCCGACTGGATCGGCTATGCACTCGACGTGCTGGGCTGGGCCACCTTGTGTCTCGGCGATTACGACGCCTGCCGGGCATATTACGACGCCAGCCTGCGCTTGTTCCGCGAGATCGGTGACCGGCTGGGCACGGCGCTGGCGTTGGGTGGCATCGGCTCAGTTGAGTGGGCGCATGGCGGCGACAGGCTGCTGCCGGCGGCCGGCTACATGACAGAGAGCCTCAACATATGCCGCAGCATCGGGCATCGCCACCACGCCGCCAGCCGGCTGTGGTACCTGAGCCAGATCGCCGTGGACCAGGGGGACTATTGGCTGGCACGCAGCTATGCCGAAGAAGGCAAGGCGCTGGCCGAGGAAGTGGGCAGCCGCGTATTTGTGGCCTACAACCTGTGCAGTCTGGGGGAAGCCGAAGGGGGACTCGGGAGGTTAGCACAAGCGCAACTTCACTTGACGTCTGTGCTACGGATTGCGAGTGAAGTCGCTCACCTGCCACCGCTGTTAATCGCATTGATAGGTCTGGCCGATCTCTGTTTGATTCAGGCGCGTCAAGACGACCATGCGCCTGAACGATGGCTTGAGCGCAGCCAACTGGCGCAGTCCTCGCTGCAAGTTGTCATCGAGCATCCCTCTTGCTGGTACCCTTACCGGGTGCGGGCGCAGCGGCTGGTACAGAAATTGGCAGCGCAAGCCGGTCGCTTCGAATCAACCAACATACGACCATTGGATTTGGCAGAAGTCGTGGCGGCCTGGCAGGCACTGCTAGAATAGGACAGCATGTACGAATATCCCGTCACCATACACCACATCTTCATCTCGCCGGGTCACAACTACTTTGGCCGGCCCAAAGATGGTCCAGGGGACCATGCCACCGTCGACGTGGCAGAGGTCGAGGCGGTGGCCGGGCAAGGTCTCGCCGGCGACCGCTACTTTGGCGTTGCCGCGCACTACGACGCCCAGGTCACCTTTGTCGCCTGGGAGGTGTTTCAGACCCTAAAGGCCGAACATGGCCGGGATGACTGGTCACCGATCCTCATGCGCCGCAACATCGTCATCGAGGGCGTGCCGCTCAACCAGTTGATTGGTCAGCCCTTCACCCTCGACTTTGGCGATCATCAGGTTGAGTTTCTCGGCGCCAAGCACTGCGCGCCTTGCGCCTGGATGGACTGCGATGCTGGCACCCGGCGCACAGACGTTCCTGCGCGGCCGCGGCGGCCTGCGGGCGAGGATCGTGAGCAGCGGTCTCATCCGGCGCAGCGCGGCCGTATTGCGTACCCCCGTGCACCTGCAGCAGGCGGAAGTCCTGTCGCCGTTGGCCAGACCCCGCCTGCCATGAAGTGTGCGCGTTACATTCGCTCTGGCACTTCGATTCCCAATAAGCCCAGCGTCACATCAAGCGCACGCAGGCACAACTGGGCCAGTGCCAGCCAAGACTCCCGCCGCGCCGAGTCGGGCTCCGTCAGGATCGGGCAGTTCTGGTAGAAGCGGCTGAACACCTGCGCCAGGTCAAACGCATACCCGCAGAGGTGGTTGGGCGCGCAGTCTGCGTACGCCGCTTGGACTGCAGACGGGAACTTTGCCAGTTCCAGGATCAGGTCACGGTCGGCGCCGGTGGGCGCCACGAGTGGTCCCGCGGAATAGCCTCGCTCGGCGGCCTTGCGCAGCAGAGACTTGATGCGGACGGCAGCGTAGAGCAGGTAGGGGCCGGTGCGGCCCTCGAAGCGGGTGAACTTGTCCAGGTCAAAGACGTAGTTGCTCGTACGGTAGTTGGCGAGGTCGGCGAACTTCAGTGCCGCCAATGCCACCTTCTCGGCTACGGCTTGCTGTTCTGCAGGCGCATAGTCCTCGGCTACGCCGGCCTCGTTCATGCGCTGGCGCGCCTCGCTCAATCGCCATTTCCACGAGGTCGCCGAGTTTCATGATACCGCCCTGCCGCGTCTTGAACGGCTTCCCGTCTGGCCCGTTCACGGTGCCGAACGCGATGTGCTCGAGCACTGTAGCTTGCGCGATTCCTGTGCGGCGGGCGGCGCGGAAGAGCTGCTCGAAATGCAGGCTCTGCCGCTTGTCTACGACATACAAAATTCGTTGGGCATGCAGATCCTCGACGCGTTCTTCGATCGTCGCCAGGTCGGTCGTCGCGTAAAGGTAGCTGCCGTCCGATTTTGCCAACAGCAGCGGGGGTATATTCTCGCCATCTTCGGCCACCGGTACGACGAGCGCGCCGTCACTCAGCACTGCGCTGCCTGCCGCCTGCAGCCGCTGGAGGAGCGCCGGGATACGGTCATGCACGTCGCTCTCTCCGTACCACAGGTCGAAGTGCACGCCAAGGCGGTCCAAGACCTCCTGCATCGCGCCAACCGACACGTCGTGAAAATGCTGCCAGAGGGCGCGATAGCCCGGCCGCCCGGCCTGCAGTTCGGTCGTCGCCTCCAGCGCCGCCTGCATCTCCTGCGGATCGGCCGCACAGCGTGCCGCCACCTCCGGATACATCTGTTCCAGGTCCGCCATGTTTACGGGCGAGGTGGCGGGGTAAGGCCCCGTATAGGTTGCATCAAAGTAGACCAGGTCAGGGCTGCGCCGCCGCAGCTCGCAGATGAGCATTCCCATCGGCGTGCCCCAGTCGCCCAGGTGAATGTCGCTGACAACCGAGTCGCCGACAAAGCGGAAGAGGCGCTGCAGGCTGTCGCCGATCACGCTGGAGCGCAGGTGGCCGACGTGCATAGATTTTGCGATGTTAAGCCCGCCGAAGTCGACCATGACGTGCGCAGGCGCAGCGACAGCTGGGCAGAGCAGGCGCGCGTCGGCGGCGATGGCAGCGGCATACTCGGCCAGGAAGGCATCGGCCAGCGTGAGGTTGATATAACCTGGGCCGGCTACCTCGACGCCGGCAAAGTACGTGTCGCGCTCCGCAATGGCGGCAACCACAGCCTGCGCCACCGTACGCGGGTTCTGCTGCGCCGTGCGTGCAGCCGCCAGCGCACCATTGCACTGAAACTGGCAGAGATCGGGTCGTTGTGACGGTACCACCTGACCGTACTTGGGATCGAGCCCGCACCGTGCAAAAGCATCGGACAGGAGCCCGGTCAATAAATCGCTTAGCGGCTGCATATAGCCGGACTCCTTATACCAATCGCTCTCGACTCAGGCAATATCCTCATTCTGAAATTCGATCAACACAAGCGCAGTCCTGGCCGGGTCAAGGTGCATGGCGGGTTCTTCTATTGAGATAGAAGCTGGCAAGTGGGAACGACAATTGTACAGCCAGGTGCTCGTTATGCAGCGCCATTTCTGTGACGAGGATCATACCGCGAACAGGCGCTAGAGGGAAACAAGAAACCAGCTTGGTTCTGGCTTTCTGGGCTATTCGCCCGCGCCGCAGAATTTAGACAAACTGCTCGCCCGCTACGTCGAGGTCGCCATCCAGGCTAAAAGCGAGCGTGCGGACGCGTACATCACCCACGAAGAAATCGGCGCCAGCACCAAAGGCTGCCGACACTAACTCGGTGCTTGCAGTGGCCGCAGCCGCGACTTGCCGCAGCCGCTTCCACACTCCCAATATTCACCGGACTTGTTCTTATCGGGCAACTGGTGGCAGTGTGGGCAAATCATCGCATCGGCCAGCTTCAGAACGCGCTCTCCGAACTCGCAAATCATGCCGTCAGGGATGCCGGACGCATTGCTGTTGAAGTGTGCGCCCACCTGGTTGCGTATCCAGGCATACTCCGTGCACTTCGTCACTAATTCCTTGACCAGTTTGCTATCCCACGAACCGTCGGATTGAAGTTGTTCTGCAACCAGCACCTTTGCTAATTTGCTGTCAATCGCATCGCCCAATTCGCTGAGCGTATAGTCAGACAGCTTTTTCCTTGGGAGCTCTGCAGTGGTACTTCAAGCGTCACCTCATCGAGCAGTTGCTCAAGCAACACGCCTGCTCGGGAGGCCACTGCCTGGCGATCCAGTCGGTCGGCGGCTAGTACCGTGGCGCAGTTCTTCGACCAACAAGTGGACTGCGGCTGTGGCGAATACCGTTGGTCAAGGTCCAACGGTGCAGTTCGATGAGGTCTGGCTGTGGGCCGGTGGCCATGCGGACTCTGTCAAACCACGGCCGCGAAGTGCGTGGTAATAATCAGGTGGCCCAGGCCATCGGCCTCCTCGTCGATCAGCTCGATGATGCGGCCGAGGTGCGCCTCGTCCACCGACGTCAGCACGTCGTCCAGGACGACGATTCGATCCTGTGTGCCTGCCTGCTTGGCCAGGGCCAGATAGACGCAAAGGCCCAAGGTATCGAGGTGCGCCTCGCTGTAGTATGCCCCGGGCACCACGTCGGCCACGCCGCCGAATGCGGCGCGCAGCTCCAGTGATCCCGTTACATTCGGCTTGACATACAGCGCCGAGCTGCCGAGCGACTCCTGCGGGATGGATGCGCGTGTACAGTGCGTTTACGTCGCTGCTGATGGCGCGCACCAGTTGATCTACATACGCCTTGCGTTCGGCCTCCACGACGTCCAGCATGGCCTTAAGCCGTTCCGCTACGGCCTGCTGCTCGCGCATGGTGCGCTCCGCTTCCTGAATCGTCTGCAGAAGTGTGTGCAGCGAGGTCCACTGGTTGACGGTCTTCTGATCTTCCTCAATCGCAGCCGCCAAGGCTGGCTGCACTGCTGCGAGTTCGGCTACCGCCGCAACTGCTGCGGCCAGCCGCTGTGTTTCGCTCGCGGCCGCAGCCAACGCATCCAGATCTGCGGCCTCGGCGTACTCTGCACTGGCATCCATCACCAGGCCGGGCAGGCTGCGGCACTGCGTGACAAACTGGTTTTCAGCAGAGCGCAGCACGCCCTGTGCTTGGACCACGGCACTCTGTGCGCGCTGCTGTGCCTCGCGCAGCTGCTGCAGGTTCGTTAGCTGCTGCAATTGTGTGCTGATGCGCTGCAGCAGAACGCCGCTGTTCTCTGGCTTGCCGCACACCGGGCACGGATGCTCGCCGGCCGGCAACCCGCGCAGATACCGCTGCGCATCCGACAGTAGATCTACCAGGGCAGCGTTCTGACCTGCTTGTTCAGCAGCAGCAACTTGCAAGGCCTGCTCCGCCTGGTCCAGCTGCCCCGTAGCTGCAGCATACGCTCTGCTCTGCTTTCTTCACGCTTTCCAGCAGCTCTTGCGCCTGGCGTATGCCTGCTTCGAGGCGGCGATTGGCGGCAAGCGCCGCGCTTTGTACATCCACGCTGACGCTTGTCTTGTCGATGGCCCAGGCCAAGCGCGCTGCATCGGGCCTGCCCTCTGCCAGCCACAGCCGTTCCAACGTGTCGCCGGCTTGCGTTCGGTCGCGTACGGCACGATCGACGTTGTCCTGCATGCTCTTGTGCGCCTTGCGCAATTCCCCCTCCGCTTGCTCCACCTTTGGCACCGTGATGTAGGCATGAAGCGCCTTATAGCGATCGCTCGGCGTTGACTCCATCACACGCGTGATGTCGGTGCGCCGCAGAATGAAAGCACGCGGCGGATTAGGAGGCTGGGTGACAGGCTTGCCTCCCTGCAGCCTGGCCTCCCAAGTCTTGCCGGCGTACTTGCAGCGTCACCGCCAGGTCCTTGGGCTGGCCGTTGAGTGAGACGACATGCGTTCTGGGTGTCGTGCCGCTGCGGTCGCGCAGGGAGCCAAACTCATTGTTGCAAACAAAATCAATCGCATCGGCGATGGATGACTTGCCGGTGCCGTTCTCGCCAAAGATCAGGACGAACTTCTTGTTCGGCTGGAATTCAAAGGTGACCGGCTGGCAGCCGCCGCGGAATTGTACGAAGGTCAGCTTTTCAGTGCGCGGCGCCACGGCGAGCCTCCACTTCTAAGTGCATTCTCGGCAATCAACCGCCAGTCCGCCGCCTTTAGCGTGCCATCCGCCAGGCCGCGCGCCAGCGCAGCCGCTTGCGCGGCGCTGATCAGGCCGCGCGCTGGTAAACTGGGCTACGATCTGTTGGGCGACCTGTCCATCGGGGGAGAGGTCATGTGTGCTGCTGGGTTGCCCGTCCATCGAATTCACCGTTCCTCGTGTCGGCTGCGTTTGAAGGTTGAACCGTTACTAGGTCGCTACTTGATCGAGTGTTTCTGCCTACTGCAGCGACCAGCGACAGGCGAATACAAGCTCACTCTGCACCGTCTGCTGCATCTTGGCCTCAATGCCCTCGATCAGCTGCTCACGCTGGCGGTCGATCTCGTCCTGGGCATCAAATAGGGCTCGCCGCTTGCTGTTGCGCTGCGATTCCAGCGCCTTGACTTGCTTCTGGCCCGTCAGCTTCTCCTCTAACGTGAGGGCCAGGGTGGCTGCGCGTCGCGCCTCCTTAATCTGGCGGTCCAGTTCCTTGATGTCGCGCTCCAGGCTCGACTTCATGTCGTCGGCCCACCCATCCAGCTTGGACGATTCCGCCTCCAGGAACGCCAGGTTGCGCCGGGCGATCTCGGCCTGGACATCTGCCTGCTGCCGTGCCGCAATGTCGAGCAGACGCTGATCGCCGGCAATGCCGTTGCTGCTCGTCCGGACCGACAGCGCAGGCAGCGAAAAGATCCGCCGCGCCGCTTCCGTCTCCAACACTGTGCCGTCGTCCGTGACGGCTGCGAAGAGCAGGTAATCCTCTGCTTGATCCAGTGCCTCAACCCGCAATTGGTTAAGCAGCAGACTGCCCGCCTTGCCCCCGTAAGGGGATAGAGCAGCAACCTTGGGCTGGTGACCGGAAAAGTCAAACACGATCTCCGCCGGCGCCAGCCGGCGTCCTCTGGCGCGCGTGAGGACCTGCTCCGCCAAAGGATGGTTCAGACGGTACAGGTGCGCTTCGCCTGTGCGCCGCGGCAGCAGGTAGCGGCCCAAGGGTATGTCCGGCGCGGCAAAGGGCAAGGAGCGCAGCACGAACGAAGACTCCCCGTCGTGAAACTCCGCATGGCCGTTCAGCTCGTAGCGCGTGAGATCCATCAACATGCGTTCGTACCGGTTGAGATACTCCTGCGTGTCGGCATAGCTCACGCGGAGCTTCTCCTGCACCTCGTCGTCGAAGTTTTCCAGCAGTTGCCGGCGTGTGCGTGTCATCGCTTCGTCGATCTCTGCACTCAAGTCCTGCTGCAGTTGATCGAAGGAGGCCTCGATCTCCTCCTTGGTGCGGCAGCGCTGGTAAATCTCGGCAATGCGCTTCTCGAAATCGACGCCCGATTCGATGGCGCCCAGCACTTCGTCGCTGGCGCCAAAGACGCCCTCAAAGAGTGAGAACTTCTCCGCCAGCAGTTCGAAGACGCGCTGGTCGGCTTCGTTCTTCTGGTTGAGGAAGTTGACCACGACGACGTCGTGCTTCTGGCCGTAGCGATGGCAGCGGCCGATGCGCTGCTCGATGCGCTGCGGGTTCCAAGGCAGGTCGTAGTTGACCACCAGGAGCAGAACTGGAGGTTGATGCCTTCGGCGCCTGCCTCGGTGGCGATCATGATCTGCCCTTGCTCGCGGAAGTAGTCGACGAGGGCCGAGCGCATGTCGGCCGTGCGCGAACCGGTGACGCGGTCGGTGCCTGCGTGGCGTGCTGCCCACTCGGCGTAGATCTGGCGCGAGCGGTCGTCGTTGTTGGAGCCGTTGAACAGCACGATACCGTCGGCATAGGGGCTGTGTGACAGCACGCGCAGAAGGTAGTCCTGCGTACGGCGTGACTCGGTGAAGATGATCGCCTTGCGCGGCGCCCCCAATTTCTGCGGCCTCGGCAAAGGCGCGATCGAGCGCAAGCAGTAAGGCGCGCCCCTTGGCGTTGTGTGTGATCGATACCGCCAGTGCGCGGAAGTACTCCAGATCGCGGATTTCTTGGCGCACGACGGCAGGGTGCGTCATTTCACCTGGTGCGGACTCCTCGGGCCATTCTTCGCGCAGCATCTCCAGCGCCTCGAAATCGGCCGCTATCTCGTCTTCGGCGATATTGTCAGCTGTAGTCTTCGCCCGGTGATTTCTGGCTCGGCTGCCAGGGTGGTCCGGGTCCAGTTCTCCAAGCTGCTTCTGCAGACGGTTGCTAATGGTCTCCAGTGCCCCGGCGATGGCAAACGTCGAGGACGCCAGCAGCTTGCGCAGCACCAGCGTCATCAGCGTGCGCTGGCCGGCCGGCAGCGCCTGCAGATTCTCGCGGCGCAGGTACTCGGAAACCAGGTCGTAGAGCTTGTCTTCGCTGGCCTCCGGCGTGAAGGGCTGCACCAGCGGATGGCGCTTGGTGTAGCGGACGAAGGCTGTCACCTGCCGGCGCAGCGTGCGCTTGCAGAGCGGCTGGAGTCGCGCTTTGAGCGTAGCAAATGTACGCTGATCGCCTAGATTGGCGAACTGCTCGCGAAAGCTGCGCAGGTCGCCAAAGGCGTGCTCGTCGATGAAGCTGACAAGCCCATACAGCTCCAGCAGCGAGTTCTGCAGCGGCGTGGCCGTCAGCAGCAGCTTAGGCGCACTCTGCAGAGCCGTCTTCAGCGTGTTGGCGATGATGTTGCTGGACTTGTACACATTGCGCAGGCGGTGCGCTTCGTCCATGACGACCAGATCCCACTGTACTGCCTGCACATCCTTGGCCTTCGCTCGGGCGAACTGGTAAGAGCAGATCAGGATCGAATTGGTCGTTAGTGAACGGGTTGGCCGCAGAGTGCTTGCGCGCCTCATTGTAGGAGCGCGTTTCCAGGATCGCAGCAGGCAAGAAGAACTTCTCCTGCATCTCCTGGTGCCACTGCTTGCGCAGGTTGGCCGGCGTGATGACCAGGATGCGTCGTTTCCGTTCCGCCCATTTCTGGGAGAGAACCAGGCCGGCTTCGATGGTCTTGCCCAAGCCCACCTCATCTGCCAGCAGCGCGCCTTTTGACAGGGGCGATTGGAAGGCGAACAAGGCCGCCTCGACCTGGTGCGGATTGAGGTCCACCTGGGCATCAACCAACGCGCCGGCAAACTTCTCTAGACTATCAGACGAAAAGCGCTTTGTCAGCTCGTAGGCGAAGTACTTGGCGTGGTAATCTGTAAATGGCATTCAGGGAAAAAGAGAACTAAGGGAAACAACCACGTTCACGCGGAGATGGAATGCAGATTACACTCGGTAAGGTCATTGTAGCATGCCCTTCCGTTATCATTCAAGCCAGAACTTGTCAAAATCTCCTGTCAGCTGCTTACATCGGCCTATACTACCATCCGGCTGGAAATTATGCTGTTCTCGCGACCAGCAGCCCTGGCTGACATCCTTGCTTGAAAACAGCGTCCCTACTGCGTGTCGGCGTACGCATGTAAAAGGATTGCACTTGATGGTACAATCTGCATACTGATAGGGTGGCGTAAAGGAACCCATTTGACATGAGTGGCATTGAGGCAATCACTGTCGGCGGCTATAAGTCGCTGGGTAGCGAACAATCGATCGAGATTCGGCCGCTGACACTGCTTGCGGGTGCCAACAGCTCAGGGAAGTCCAGCATCATGCAGCCATTGCTGCTGCTCAAGCAGACGTTGGAAGCATCCTACGATCCTGGTCCGCTTTTGTTATACGGCCCCAATGTCAAGTTCACGTCGGGGCAGCAGATATTTAGCCGGACGTCGGCCAAAGCTGCAGCCGATCGTTTTTCCGTGGCCATTACCGATTCGTGACGAAGATGGCGGCACAACATTTTCCTTGGTGTTCGACAAGAACTCCCATGGCCTACGGCTTACGACGATGAGTGTCGCAGATCAACTTGGTGTCCATACTCTGCAGGCTGACATGACGGGCGCGGCAGTACGCGGAATCGCGCCGCCTGCCCTGTATGGCATCGAAGCGGTGATGGAACAGACGGAGAAAAGCACCGTTGTGTGGGAGGTCGTCCGCTATCGCTGCTTCCTCTCTGTTGGGCTGCGATCGACAACATCCACGGCGCCACCGCGCCTGATTGGCTATCCATATACGGAACAGTTGGCGGCCGATCTGCAGGGTATTATTCACTTACCCGGCTTGCGCGGCAATCCGGAACGTGCATACAAGACATCCGCCGTCAATGAAGATTTTCCTGGCACATTCGAGAACTACGTAGCAAGTATCGTCGATCAGTGGCAGAGGAACGCCGACCATCGGCTGCGCGAGCTCGGCAGTTCGTTAACGATGCTCGGTCTCACGAACAGCGTAGAAGCCAAGCGTCTGGACGATACCCAAGTCGAACTGCATGTAGGTCGTTTGCTGCGCAGTGGGCGTAGCTCAGCGCAAGACACAGTGAATATTGCCGACGTCGGGTTTGGCGTCTCCCAGACGCTGCCGGTGCTAGTTGCACTGCTCGTAGCCCGACCTGGGCAGCTCGTCTACATCGAACAACCGGAACTGCACCTTCATCCTAAGGCTCAAACTGCGCTTGCCCCTATCTTGGCGAGAGCAGCTGAACGCGGCGTCAAGGTGGTGGTCGAAACCCACAGCGCGCTGCTGCTGCGTGCAGTCCAGACTCTGGTCGCCCAAAGCGAGCTTGCGCCGGATCGCGTGAAGCTGCACTGGTTCCAGCGCGACGACGATGGGATTACCGCAATCACCAGTGCAGATCTAGACGACAACGGGGCTTTCGGTCAATGGCCTGAAGACTTTGACGATGTGATGCTCAACACTGAGGCAGCGTACCTGGACGCCGTTACGCTTAAGTCATGAAACAGCGCAAGTCCAAGGCTATAGTTGTCGACGCCTCTGTGCTCCGCTCCGCCGGAACAAAAGAGAATCCAGCCTCGATTCACAGCCGCGAGATCCTGCAAACCCTTATGGACTATTGCCACAGGGCGGCAGTTACGGATGCCGTAATGCAGGAGTGGCGCAGCCACGCGTCGCTGTTCTCCGTTCGCTGGCTTGCGGCGATGACGGCCAAAAAGAAGCTACAGCGGTAACAGAACCGAAGCCTATGCGGGAGTTGCTGGCAAAGTTAGAGGCTGGCATTGACTCCGAGCCGGCGCGTCAGGCCGTGACAAAAGACTTTCATCTCTTGGTCGCCGCTCTTAAGTCAGACAAGACAATCATCACACGCGACGAACGATTGCGACAGATTCTGCATGTCGCCTCCCGGCAAGTCGGCGAATTGCGCAGCATCATGTGCGCCAATCCGGACTTTACAGAGGAAGAAATCGTCGCATGGCTAAATCGCGGCGCTCCTGCCGAGAAAAAGCGATGCCTGGGTTATCGCCCACGCAAGTACAAATGAGCCTACAAACCAACAGGAGCCCAAGAGCTTGGATACTCTTAATGAGCAATCAGCCAACGATCAAGGTCGCCGTCGTGCAGGCGGCCTCCGTACTCTTTGATGCCGCTGCCTCCGTGGCGAAGGCCTGCCGCTTGACGCAGGAAGCGGCCGGCAGCCGGCGCGCAGTTGGTGCTCTTTCCCGAGGCCTTTGTGCCGGCCTACCCGCGCGGGTTCAGCTTTGGCATGGTGGTCGGCAGCCGCCATCCCGACGGGCGCAAGCTCTGGCAGCGCTACTGGGAGAACAGCGTCGACGTGCCCGGTCCGCTTGACCGAACAGCTGGGGCAGGCGGCGCAAGAGGCCGGCGTGCACCTGGCGATCGGCGTGATCGAGCGCGACAGCACCTACAGCCGCGGCACGCTCTACTGCACGCTGCTCTACTTTGGGCCCGACGGCCGCCTGCTCGGCAAACACCGCAAGCTCAAGCCGACAGGGGCCGAACGCCTGATCTGGGGCGAGGGTGACGGCAGCACGCTCTCCGTGCTTGATACGACCGTAGGGCGCATCGGCGGGTTGATCTGCTGGGAGAACTACATGCCGCTGGCGCGTATGGCGCTTTATCAGCAGGGTGTGGAGCTCTACCTGGCGCCGACCGCCGACAGCCGTGACACCTGGCAGGCGACACTGCGCCACATCGCCTGCGAAGGCCGCTGCTTTGTGCTCGGCTGCAATCAATACGTGACGAAGGACATGTACCCGACCGATTTGCCCACGCTAAGTGAGCTGGCGGCGCAGCCGGATGTCATGTGCCGCGGCGGCAGCGTGATCATTTCCCCGCTAGGCGAAGTGATCGCCGGTCCGCTGTACGACCAAGAAGGTATCCTCTACGCTGACCTGGATATGGGCGAGATCGTGCGCAGTAAGCTGGACTTCGACGTCACCGGTCACTACGCGCGGCCGGATGTCTTCCGGTTTGCGGTGAATGATGGCGGCTGATCACCAGAAGCTAAACTGCCGACCTGAACTACAGTGTCGCCCCCAGCGGCCAGGGCGCGAACTCTTCCTCGCCGTAGCCGAAGAGCTCGCTCTTGGTCCGCTGCCCGGACGCCGTGGCCAGGAGCAGGCGGTAGATCTCCGCACCCACTTCGGCGATCGTCTGTTCGCCGTCGGCGATGGTCCCGCAGTTGAGGTCCATGTCGTCCTGCATGCGCCGGTACATGGGCGTGTTGGTCGCCAGCTTGAGACTCGGCGTGGGCTTACAGCCAAAGCAAGAGCCGCGGCCGGTGGTGAAACAGATGAGGTTGGCGCCGCCCGCCACCTGGCCGGTCACTGAGACGGGGTCGTAGCCCGGCGTGTCCATGTAGACAAAGCCCCGCTCTGTTACGGGCTCGGCATAGCGATAGACTGCGCGCAGTTCGCTCAACCCACCCTTGGCCGTCGCACCCAGCGACTTCTCGAGGATGGTGGTGATTCCGCCTGCCTTGTTGCCGGGCGCCGGGTTGCTGTCCATCGTCTCGCCATTCTTGGCCAGGTACTCCTCCCACCACTCGAGCAAACCCACCAGGTTGGCAGCCACCTGCGGGCTGGCAGCGCGGCGCAGCAGCGTGTCCTCGGCACCGTAAATCTCCGGCGTTTCGCTCAAGATCGTGGTGCCGCCATGCTGCACTAACAGATCCGACGCTACGCCAAGCGCCGGATTGGCCGTCAGCGACGAGAAGCCGTCAGAGCCGCCGCACTGCAGCCCGACCTTCAGATGCGTCACCGAAACGCGCTGCCGCTGTACGGCGTTAGCGCTGGGCAGCAGGTCACGAATGGCGGCGGCACCCGCTCGCATGGTGGCCTGCGTGCCGCCAGTGTCCTGGAGCGTAAATGTATGAATACGGCCTGCCGGTCGCCAGGTGCTCCTCCTGCAGCAGGCGGCTGATCTGGTTGTCCTCACAGCCGAGTCCCACCAGCAGCACGGCGGCAAAGTTCACGTGGCGGGCATACCCGGCAATGGTCCGGCGCAGCACGTCGATGGCTTCGCCGCCGTCGCGCGCGCCGCAGCCGCCCTTGTGGGTCAGCGCAACGACACCGTCCACGTTGGGGAAGTCCGCCAGCGCCCCAGGTCCACGGAACTGGTCGGCGATCAGGCGCGCCACGGTGCTGGCACAGTTCACCGAGGTCATCACGCCGATGTAGTTGCGCGTGGCGACGCTGCCGTCCTCACGCACGATGCCGAGAAAGGTGTCCTCGTCTACCACCGGCAGATCCAACGCCGGCCGCTCGCCGCCGCGGTAGGTGCGGTCGGCTGGGCTGGGTGTATAGGCAAGGTTGTGGAGATGAACGTGCTCGCCAGGCAGGATCGGCGCCGAGGCGAGCCCGATCACCTGGCCAAACTTGCGCACCGGGTCACCCGACGCCAGCGCAACCAGTGCCAGTTTGTGTCCCTGGGGCACATGCTGCCGGGCACATAGGCCGGGCAAGGAGGTCTCGTCAAGCGGCTCGCCGGCAGCGATGTTGCGCAGCGCCACGACTACCGAGTCGGACGGGTGCAGCTGGATGGCGGCCTTGGCCCCAAAGGCATTCTCAGTCAGATCAATCCGCATAGGGTCATCCTCTTCCCATTTTCTTGAGGGGGACTTCCTGGCACTGGAAACAACACGAGGCCCGGCGGAGCATCGCTCCTGGCCCGGACCTCGTGATCATATATCGAATTTGCGTAGGCCGCTAGTGAGCGCGCAGGCTGCGCAGTTCTTCGAAGAGAGCCTTTTCCTTGGCACTCAGGTTGGTCGGCAGCTGCACATCCACCTCGGCCAGCAGGTCGCCGCGCTGGTCGGGGTTCTTGAGATGCGGCATGCCCAACCCGCGCAGGCGGATGACTTTGCCATTCTTCGTGCCCGCCGGAATCGTCAGCGCCACGGTCTTGTCCAACGCCGGCACGTGCGCCTCGCCACCGAGAACTGCACTGTAAAGATCCACCGGCACCTTGATGCGCAGGTTGTCGCCGTCACGCGTGTAGCGCTCGTTGGGCTGCACCTCGATGTTGAGCACGATGTCTGCCTGGCCACTTGCCCCCTTCATGCGCACTTTGGAGCCGGTAGTGACGCCGCGTGGAATGTTGACCTCCAGCCGCGTGCCGTCTTCCATTTGCAGCACACGCGTGGTGCCGTGAAAGGCCTCTTCCAAGGTCACGGCGGCATCAACCTCCATACGCTGGGGACGCGCCATCGTGTCGGTGTCAAAGCCCATCCCGCGCGGCCGGGTGCTGCGCCCGGTGCGACCGCCCATGCCTGCAGCACCGGCGCCGCCAAAGAGCGACTCAAAGAAGGACGAGAAGCCGCCGGCGCCGCCGGCACCACCCATGCCCGCCCATCCCGCCAAACATCTGCTCGAACTCCTCAGGCGTGATGGTGCGCGTGTAGCCGCCGCCGGGCTGCCCGCCCATGCCCCCATGCCACCCATGCCGCCCCAGTTGAAGTCCTCGGGCCGCCCACCGGCGCGCTCATACTGCTCCCACTGGGCGCCGAACTTGTCGTACTTCGCCCGCTTGTCCGGGTCGGACAGTACGGTGTAGGCCTCGTTGATATCCTTAAACCGCGCCTCGGCCGTCTTGTCGCCCGGGTTCTTATCCGGGTGATACTGCTGCGCCAGCTTGCGGAAGGCTTTCTTGATTTCTTTCTCGTCAGCGCTGCGTGCAACGCCGAGTGTCTTGTAGTAATCCTTGTATTCCATCAGGCTCTTACCCCGCACTCACCAGCACTCTGGCCGGCCGAATCACCCGATCGCCTTCGACATACCCCGCCTGCACAACCTGCGCCACATGGTCCGCCGGCATGCCCGGCACCGGCGCATGGCCGATAGCCTCGTGCAGGTTGGGATCAAACGGCTCGCCCTGCGGATCGAGCCGCTCGACGCCATAGCGGCGCAGTGTCTCCAAAAACGCCCGCCGCGTGGCCTCGATATTGGCAAGAAAGCCCTTCACCGTCGAATCCTCACTCTCCGGCGCATGCTGCATTGCCAGGTCCAGGTGGTCGGCCAGCGGCAGCATGTCGTTCAAGATGCGGCGCTTTGCTTCCGCCGTGTCGCTCGCCGCCCGCTGTTCCCAGCGCCTGCGCAGGTTATCCACTTCTGCCTGCAGCCGCACATACTTCTCCTGCCAGGACTGCTCCTCCGGGCTGATGCTCGGCGCCTGCGGTTCTTCGAGCTTCTTCTGCGCATCTTCTAGCGCTGCGCGGGTAAAGACCAGCTCGGTTTCCACCTTCTTGAACTCATCGCTCTGCTTGTGCAGCGCTTCCTTGGTAATCTCGAGTTCCGACTTTATCGTTTGAAGCGCCTTGCTCTGTTCTTCAAGCCGCTTTGTTTGCTCTTCATAGGCCCGCACAAAGTTCTCGACATCGGTAGGCGTGATCGGCCGCTGTCCGCGAGCCTGATTAGGCGGCGCAGGCCGCCGCGGCCGGTTGTACATATAGCTCATGCTTCACTTTCCCCCGCATCCTCTATTCTAGCAAACGGGCGGGGCTTGCGCCCCGCCCGAAGTTGTTTCTCAAACAACGCCCGCCGGTTAGACGGTGCGATATTCGCCCTCGACGACGTCGTCGTCAGCCCCACCCTGTCGGCCGCCCTGCGGCCCGCCTTGGGGGCCAGCCTGCGGGCCGGCGCCGTTGGCGCCCGGCTGCGAGTACATCTGCTGCGCCAGGGCATTCGTCGCCTGCTGCAGCCGCTCGGTCACGCTGCGGATGCGGCCCAAATCGCTCGTATCCTTCACGCTCTTGAGTTCCTCGACCAGTTCCTCGACCGTCGCCCGGTCGTTGGTCGGCACCTTGTCGCCCAGGTCACGCAGCGTCTTCTCGGTCACGTAGACCAGGTTGTCCGCCGTGTTGCGGGCCTCGGCCACCTCACGCTGCCGCTTGTCGTCTTCCTCATGGGCCTTGGCCTCGCGCACCAGGCGTTCCACTTCGTCGTTCGACAGGTTGGTCGACGCCGTAATCTTGACGCTCTGCTCCTTGCTCGTCGCCTTGTCCTTCGCCACCACGTGCAGAATGCCGTTGGCGTCGATGTCAAAGGTCACCTCGATCTGCGGCACGCCACGCGGTGCCGGCGGAATCCCGTCCAGGCGGAAGTTGCCCAGCGTCTTGTTGCCGCTTGCCATCGGGCGCTCACCCTGCAGAATGTGGATGTCCACCGCCGTCTGGCTGTCCGCCGCCGTGCTGAAGACCTCGGTCTTCTTGGTCGGGATCGTGGTGTTGCGCGGGATCAGCACCGTCATCACACCACCCAGCGTCTCCAGGCCCAGGCTCAGCGGCGTCACGTCGAGCAGCAGCAGGTCGCTGACCTCGCCGCCCAACACGCCGGCCTGTACGGCCGCGCCAACTGCCACGACTTCGTCCGGGTTCACACCCTTGTGCGGCTCCTTGCCGGTCAGCTGGCGCACCAGTTCCTGCACCATCGGCATGCGGGTCGAACCGCCGACCAGCACCACTTCGTCCAGGTCCTTGGCCGAAAGCCCGGCATCCTTCAACGCATTAAAGAACGGCTGCTTGCAGCGCTCCAACAGGTCGGCCGTGAGCTGCTCGAACTTGCTGCGGCTCAACGTCACCACCAGGTGCTTGGGGCCGCTGCTGTCTGCCGTGATAAAGGGCAGGTTGATCTCCGTCTGCGTGACGGTGGACAGCTCGATCTTGGCCTTCTCCGCCGCCTCGCGCAGGCGCTGGAGAGCCTGGCGGTCGCCGCTCAGGTCCACACCCTGGTCGCGCTTGAACTCGTCGATCAGCCAGCGCACGATGCGCTCGTCCCAGTCGTCGCCACCCAGCAGGGTGTCGCCGTTGGTCGACTTCACTTCGATGACGCCGTCGCCAACTTCGAGCACCGAGACGTCAAACGTACCGCCACCCAGGTCAAAGACCAGGATCGTCTCGTCGCTCTTCTTGTCCAGCCCATAGGCCACGGCAGCGGCCGTCGGCTCGTTGATGATGCGCAGCACGTCCAAGCCGGCGATCTGGCCGGCGTCCTTGGTCGCCTGGCGCTGGCTGTCGTTGAAGTAGGCCGGCACGGTGATGACCGCCTGCTTGACCTCTTCGCCCAGGTACGCTTCGGCATCGCGCTTGAGCTTGCCGAGCACCATGGCGCTGATTTCCTGCGGCGTGTACACCTTGTTCTTGATCGGAATGCTCACGCGTGCGTCGTGGTTCGGCCCCTCGGCGATGTTGTACGACACCATCTTGCGCGCCTTCTGCGTTTCCGGATCGTCGTTGCGGCGACCCATGAGGCGCTTGACCGAATAGACGGTGTTTTCCGGGTTCACGACGGCCTGGCGCTTGGCAGTCACGCCAACCAGGCGCTCGCCGCTCTTATTAAAGGCCACCACCGACGGCGTGGTGCGCGCGCCTTCCGCGTTAGCAATCACAGTCGGGTTGCCACCTTCCATCACGGCCACCACGCTGTTGGTTGTTCCTAAGTCAATACCAATAATCTTAGCCATTTTGTATATGATCCTCCATATGCGAGTTTTGCACTCGTTCGTTTTCTCAGACAGTTCCAGTGTAGCGGATGTACGTCAGTAAGTCATTGTGTTTTCATTAGCGATTTGTTTGCGTTTGGCGTCACCGGGTCTCCTATGATCGTGGGTTTTCCAGTCACATGTGGTATGATCAAAACTAAAGATTTGGGTCAACGGTCTAGTGGTGGCGACGCCAAAACCACATTACTCGCATTGCGTGCAAAGCTGCCACTTTCTTCGCCACTCCCAGCACCATTCCCTTTTTAACAACTTAAGGCCGCACCATTCAGGAGCCTTTATGGGGAACCAGATTGCCGTATTTATTGACTTTGAAAACATTGCCTTATGGGCTGAACAGGAATTCCTCGACTTTGAACTGACGCCGCTCGTCCAATATCTCGAAGCCCGTGGCAACATCGCCATCATCCGCGCCTATGGTGACTGGAGCCGCTTCTCCCGTTACCGCGAGGACCTGATGAACAACGCCGTGGACCTGCTCCAGGTCTTCAGCGTGCGCGCCGGCAAGAATCGCGCGGACATCCGCATGGCGCTCGATGCCTTTGAACTGGCATTGCAGCGGCCGCAGCTCGACACCTTTGTCATCGTCTCGGGTGACAGCGACTTTGGCCCGCTGATGGCCAAGCTGCGCGAGTATGGCAAGCACACGCTTGGCATCGGCCCGCGCGACGTCACCCACCCGCTGCTGGTGCAAGCGTGTGACGAATTCGTCTTTATCGAGACCGCCCTGGGGGAGCTGACCGAGGACGTCTCGGCGCTGGCCGACGGCGTCCAACCTGACAACGAGGCCGCGCGGCAGCTCCTGCTCAAGGCGCTGCGCGTGCACACCCAGCGCAACGAGCTGCCTGTGCTGGCCGCCAAGCTCAAGCAGACCATGCTGATGCTTGACGGCTCCTTTAACGAAGCCAACTACGGCTTCGCCCAGTTCAAGAGTTGGCTGGAGAAGAACAGCGACCTGCTGACGCTCTTTGTCAAGGACTACCAGCTCTACGTAGCGCCGGCCGACTACATGCCTTCCGCCGACTGGGAGATGCGCCCATGGGAAGGCTCGCTCACCATCAACGGCCAGGTGCCCCTTCCACCTGCCGGCGCCGTAGGTGTCGGCGTGCAAACAGCGGATATGGCAGCCGTCAAGCCTTCGCTGCGCCAGCAGTACAACCAGATCTTCACCCGGCTCAAGATGACGTCGGTGGACTTCGCCACCCGCCGCGATGTGCTGCGCGACATCTACCGTGAGTTGGTGGATCGGCCTGGGGAGCGCACGACCGACGAACTGCTCGAAGAACTGTGCGAACGCTACGAGGCGCAGGGGCTGATCCGCAGCAAGACGACACTGCGCCAGATCTGGCAGATGGGCTTTCGCCAGCGGGCCTTCGACTATCGCGACCAGGTCGCGTCGGTCCATGTGCCCGTGTGGCTGGCCGAGGAGATCGACAGCGAAGCTGCCTTTGTCCAGCGCGCCGAGTCGGGCTTTGTCTACGCCGTCGTCAACGCCGGCCTCGACATCGACAAGAACGAACTGGCAATGATCCTGCTCAACGACCAGGAACATGTCGAATATATCGAGGACCTGCTGGCGGACCTTGACAGCCGTGGCCTGGTGATCGAGGTAGAGGGCCGCTATATGCTGCCCGGCCAAAGCTCGATCCCTTTTCGCGACGACCCGGCCATGCAGCCGTTGATCTACGACATCGAAAACGTGGGGATTCCCGACAATGTGACGCGGTCTTTTGAGAAAGCCCGCTCGCTGGCCAAGACGGCCATGTTGCAGCGCTCGCAGGACTTTGCAGCCTCGGCGCGTTCCTACTTGATGGCGTGCCGGCTGCAATGGGATGTCGATGGAGGGTGGCGAACCGGGCGCCACGTTGGAAGACCTGCGCTGGTACATGGCTTCCTACGCCTCGGTCAAGGCCGGCGAGCTGTCGCAGATCCACCGCGACTATGCCAACTCACGCCCCTACTACCTGGCCTTCTTCAGCCTTGTACAGGAGGACGACCCGTTGTGGAGCCGCATGCGCGGTCTCATCAACCCGATGCTCTCCTATTACTGGGTCAATGCCTGGCGCGAGCTTGGGCTCAACGCCGGCAACCCCAGCCTGAGCGCTACCACGCCGGCCGAAATCGCCGTGCGCGCCGCCACGCACGAAAACCAGGATCTCTGCCGCCTTTGGTACGACATGACCAATCGCCTGGCCGAAGTCAACCCGGGCCTCTTGCGCCGCGTTGCCAACCAGATTCGCCTCAACCGCGGTGATTCTGCCGTCTACGCCCAGGTGGCGGATACCCTCGAACAGATGCTGATGGCATAACGTCCAGCCAATATAAAAGGACCCCGGGCACGGTGCCCGGGGTCCTTTTTTGTCTTATCACTCTCCTAGTAGACCTTGATCTTGATCTCCTTGGTATCCACGCCGTTGTCCATGCGGACGACCTTCAGCTTATAGGTCTTGCTCTTGTCAGGGCAGACCTGCTTGGTACCGACGCCTACGACGCCCTTGTCGTCAAGATAGACTGCCTGCACACCTGACGTCTCCCAACGCAGCGTGGTGCAGCTGCCGCGGTTGATCTCGCGCTGGTCGGCCCAGAAGTCAGCGTAATAACCGCCGCCGCCACCTGTCACGTTGATCGTGATTGGGTAGTCGGTGCTTGCCCCATTGGTCTGGACGACGCGCAGATAATAGGTGATGGTTGCGTTCGGGCAGACGTTGCGAGAATCGTGGCCGCCGACGCCGATCTGGTTGCCGCCGTCGATAAAGTACACTGCCTGCACACCATCCACATCCCAGCGAATCGTCGTGCACTGGCCGTACGTGAGATAGTTCGAATCCGCCCGCAGGTTCGGCTGGCCGTTGGAAGGCGGCGGGGGAGCCGGCGGCGCAGGCGGGCCTGGCGGCGGTGGTGGCGGGGGCGGCGGGTTCGGATCAGGCACCTGGATGCCTACCCACATCACCTGGCCAAAGTCCGTACCTGCCGGGTTGCGCATCTGCCAGAAACCCTGGAAGGTACCATACGTCTGTGGCGCCACGAGGCTTACCGACATGTCGAGCAGTTCGCCGGGCTGTACGGTGCGGCCGATGGGAACTACCCCGCCCCCCATGCGCGCTTCAGGGCGGTTGCCGTTGACATAGGCGATGGCATAGTCAGGCGTCCACGTGCACGTGCCCGTGTTCTGCACGCGCCAGCTCTTAACAAACGCCTGGCCCGGCGACATGATCGGCGGCGCCGTCATGTTGTAGTCATCATAGTTCAGGTCGGTGATGAAGGCCATGCCGTCTATACATGCCGGCGCAGGCGGGACGGGGGTCGCCTCTGGCTGCTTGGCGGCCGGCGTTGCCGTCGGCACAGGCGTCGGCGGATTCTCGTTGTCCACCTCGGCGTCGGGGCCTTTAGGCGTCACGTCCTTGGGCTCGACCTGCAGATACTGCTCGACGAGGCCGGCAAACGTGCCGTCCGACTGCACGGCCAGCAGTGCCTTATTCAGCTGCGGCACGAGCGAAGAGCCCTTACGTGCCGCAACGGCAAACTCCTGCGGAACTCAAGCTCTGGCCGGCGATCTTGAGTTCGGGGAAACGGCGCTGGAACTGGCGCGCCGGCAGCGAACCCATCAACACCACGTCGACCGTGCCGTTGCGCAGATCGCGGATCATCTGGCTGGTGTCGCCATAGGTAACCAGGTTTTCCTGGTTGCTCAAGCCGGCGTCCACCACGTTCTGCTGCACCCAGGCCTCGTAGGTTGTGCCGCGCTCGACACCCACACGCAGCCCTGCCAAATCGGCAGCCGAGGTGATCGTCCCGGTGACAGTGCCGGTAAAGGACTGCGTAACCAGCGCCACGTCGTCGCCCACATAATAGAGGTTGCCGAAATCCACCTGCTGCTGGCGCTCGGGCGTGACCGAGATCGCGCTGATGGCAGCATCCACCTGCCCCAGTTCCAAGGCATTGAGCAGGCCGTCGAAGGCAAAGTCCTTAAACTCCACTTCGAGACCCATGCGTTTGCCCAGTTCTTGCATCAGGGCGATATCAAAGCCGTCCAGCGCAAAGTTACTGTTGTAGAACTCAAATGGCTCGTAGTCGGCCGACGTGCCGACCACAATCTTGCCGGCATCGCGCACGCGTGCCCAGTCTTGGCTGTTGTCCAACGGCTGCTGCTGCAGCGGCTGCGGCAGCGCTGCTGCGCCCGGTGCTGCATCGACAGCTGCCGGCGCCATAACCGCCAACAGTGCCAGCAGACACAACAGGGACAGCAGAGAACTCCATCTCTTCATTGTCATTTCTCCGGTGTTCACGGTAGATGGTCGGGAGAGTCTAGAGAGTCGTACGAGGAATACAATACCAGAACTTGCGCCCGCCGTAAATGTCCCCGGGACCAGGTAGTGTCCCGGGGCCTTAGAGGTCCCGGGGACATGCTCTCGCGCGCCCTACTCCGACCGCAGCGCATCCGCCGGTTGGGTCTGGCCCATACGCCATGCCGGATAGAGCCCCGCCAGCAGTGCCGCCACCAGCGCCACCAGGAACGCCTGCACAAATTCCATGGGCTGCAGGCGCATCTCCAGTGTCCAGCCAAACGAACGCAGGTTGATGATGTAGATCAGCACAAGCGCCAGCGCAAAGCCAGTTGGCATCGCCAGCAGCCCGGCGGTCGCACCCACCAGCCCCGTTTCCAGCAGCGACAGCTTCCACAGCTGCCGCGCGCGTCATGCCGGTCGAACGCAGCACCCCGATCTCGCGCATCCGTTCCAACTGCAGGCTCATCAACGTACTCAAGATGCCGATAAAGGCCACCACGTGGCCAGCAGCTGCAGCGCCACCGTGATCGAGAAGGTCCGGTCAAATACCTCGAGCGCATTCTGCCGCAGCCCCCGATTTGAGCTGACCAGCAGTTCCTCGCGGCCCGGCAAACTCCTGCCGGATCTGGGCCACGGTCTCATCCACATCCACGCCGGGCTGCACGAACAGCGCGATTGCCGTCACGCCCGTGTCCTCCCAGAACTGGCGATACACGCGCATCGGTCATAAATGCCACGTTGCGCACATCAAAGTCCACCGTCACGCCGGCGATCTGGGAAGGACTGCGGCCCACGGTCAGTCTGCACGATCACGTGGTCGCCCACGCCGAGACCCAGCCGGGTCGCCATCGGCTCGTTGATCAGGATGCTGCCCTGTTCGATGGCCTGCCAAGTCTGCCGCCAGTCGCCAACGGCCGAACGATAACGCCGGTCTGGCCCCGCGAGATCCTGGCTCAGCGCGACGACACGCAGCTGCAGCGGGTCGCCGGATTCGCTCAACTGCGCCGTGACGTCCACCTGGCGCGTCGTCGCCGCCGACTTGATGCCCGGCACGGCCAGGAGTTCGTCCAGCAGCGCCGGGTCTAAAGAAGTCTGTGTCGCGCTGCCGCTGACTTCGGGCGGCGAGATAAAGATGTCGGCCTGCAGTACGTCGTCCAGCCACAGCACGACCGTCTGGCGGAAGCTGCCGATCATGACGCCGACGCCGATGATCACGCTCACGGCCACCATCAGCGCCGCCACGGCCACTGCCATGCGGCTCAACGAGCGCACGATCGTCCGCGGGGCCATGCGCTCGATCACCCCGGCGCGCCGCAGCAGCCACTGCACGCCATCCATGATCCAAAGCGTCAAGATCGGCGTGAGCAGCGCCGCGCCGATCACGATCGCAAACAACCCGGCAAAGGTGATAACCAGGCTCCATTCGGGAATCATCAACAGCGCACCCAGCACGAGGAACCCCACTGCCGCCAGCGAGATGGCCGGCAGCAGCCGGCGTGTACGCTCCTCGACGTTTGACCGCCGCAGCGCCCCGGCCGGCGGCACGCTGGTAGCTTCCCATGCAGGCACGGCGGCGCCGATCACGGCAGCCAAGACGCCGATCGCTGCACCCTTGGCCAGCGTCCACACGGGGATCTGCACGTCGCGCACGGCGACGACAAAGAACAGGTCGTTGACCGTCTGCGTTACAGCCTGAACCGCCGCACGCCCCAGCAGCACGCCTAGTCCTAAGCCCAGAATCGTACCCAGCAGCCCCAGCATCAGCGCCTCGCTGAGGATCTGCACGAAGATCTCGCGCCGTGTCATCCCCAGCGCGCGCAGCGTGCCCAGCATCGGTCGCCGCTGAATAACGCTGAACGTCACCGTGTTATAGATCAGGAACATGCCCACGACCAGCGCCAGCAGGCTCAAGGCCGTCAGGTTGAGGGTGAACGCTGCAGTCATCTCGCTCACGGTGCCCGCCCGGGCGGCCGTGGTGTCGACGCGCGGCCGCAGGCGGCAGCACGCTCCGAATGCGGGCCAGTGCCGCCGCACCTGCCTCGCCCGTGGGGACGATCAGGTCGATGCGGCTCAGCTTGCCCACCATGCCCAGCACCTCCTGGGCCGTGGCGATGTCGGCTACCAGCAGCCCATCCAATGCCCGCCGGCTCAGGTCGTCGCTCGGCTCCAGCAGCCCGGCCAGCTTCAGCGTCTTGGTTGCGGTGCCCGAACGAATCGTGATCGTGTCCCCTACCTTTAACCCATAGCGCGCCGCCACGTCGCTGCTCATCAGCACCGTGTCAGGCGTTGTCATCAGTTCGGCCAGGAAGCTGCCGGCGGGCGCCTGTGATTGATCGCCCGGGCCCAGATACGCTCGGAAACGGAGGCTCGGCAAAAGGGTCAACGCCCAAGCAGACGCATCGGCTGCGTGTCCAGTTCCTCGGCCACCACGTAGCTTTCCACCACCGGCGCGCTCTGGCGGTAAGCTGCCTGCGTGCGCAGCGCCGTATAGACCGACTCGTCCAGCCCGCTTGGCCCGCCGGTGATCTGGTGGGTGGCCTTGCCCGTAACGGTCTCGGTGCCCAATTGAAAGGCGCGGTCAGCCGAGCCGTTGGCCAGGTCGATGGCGACAATCATCGCCACGCCGATCGCCACGCCGACGATCAGGAACAGGCTTTGCAGCGGCCGGCGCCAGGCATGGCGCCAGGCTAGCCGCCAGGTTGGGGCAAGGCTCATCGAGCCGTTGACTCCTTCCGGGGCTCCTGTTGCGTGCGTCTCCTGCCATGCCTGGTCGCTCACCAGGTGGCCGTGGTCCAGGTGCAGCACACGGGTCGCCAGCTGCGCTACCTCAGGGGCGTGCGTCGCCATAAACAGCGTCTTGCCGGCATCACGCGTCAGCTCCAGCAGCAGGCCCAGCACCGTCTCGCCGGTGTCCTCGTCCAGGTTGCCTGTCGGCTCGTCGGCCAGGATCAGCAGCGGGTCGTGCGCCAGGGCACGGGCAATGGCCACGCGCTGCTGCTCGCCGCCCGACAGCTTATCCGGATAGGTGTTGAGCCGATTGCCCAGCCCCACCCGCTCCAGCAGCTCCTGTGCCCGCTTGCGCGCCTCCCGCCCTTGCCCCATCAGTTCCAACGGCAGCGTCACGTTCTCCTGCACCGTCAACGTCGGAATCAGGTTGAAGAACTGGAAGACAATGCCGATATTGCGCCGGCGGAACAGCGTGCGCTCGTGCTCGCTGAGTGCCGTCAGCCGTACCTCACGGCCGTTCTCGACTATCACTACGTCCCCTGTGGTGGGAGCGTCGATGCCCGAAATAAGGTTAAGCAGCGTGCTCTTGCCGCTGCCGGACTTGCCCAGCAGCGCCACAAACTCCCCGGCATAGAACTCGCGATCCAGCTCGTTGAGGATCGTGCGGGTCACCCCTGCCTCGGTATAAGCCTTGCACAGCTTTTCCAGGCGGATCAACGAGCGGCGCTCGGCCGCTGCCGCCGTTACTTTCCGGACCCTCTATGCCTGTTGAGCCGGCCACTGCCGGCGCCATCATTGGTTCAGCCATCACGATACTTGTACCTGCTTCCCTGCTATTCTCGATTTGTTCCATTTTGCACAGATGGGATGCGAGAGTCTGTCGGCTATCCGACAATAGATGGGCGGAGAAATGGCCAGCCTGTCGTTTCCACTTATAATGCGGACCAGACACCTTTAACCTATTGCCCCCGATCCAGAAAGCGAGCACACCTGATGAAATCTGACCTAGACCGACTGATGGCGGAGCGCAACCTCGACGCCTTCCTCGTCCTTGGCGACTCGCACGGCAACACGATCATGAACTACCTGACCGGCGGCGCCAGCCTCGAACGTGCGCTGCTCTTCAAGCGCCGGGACGAACCCACGACCCTGATCCATGGCGGCATGGAGCGCGACAACGCGGCCGCCACCGGCCTGCGCCTGCTCAACCGCGACCAGCTGTACGACGCGATGGCTTACCTGCAAAAGGTCGACGGCGACCGCCTGGCGGCACAGGTGGCGTATCTGACCGATGTAATTGAAGGCAACCAGTTGAAGGGCCGCATCGGCGTCTACGGCATGTTTGATGCCGGGGCGGCCATGGCCGTGCTCAACCAGGTGCAGGATCGGCTGACCGGCAGCGAACTGGTGGGCGAGTTTGGCGACACGCTCTTCTCGCTGGCGCGCGAGACCAAGGACAACTGGGAGATCGCCCAGATGCGCGAGGCGGGGCGGCTTGACGGGCATCGTCGTGGGCGAGACGCAGGAGTTCATCCAGAGCCACCGGACGCGGGGCGACCTGGTCGTCAAGGCGGACGGCGAGCCGCTGACGATCGGCGAGGTGCACGCCTTTACGCACAGCCGGGTGTTTGCCCATGGCATGTCGCAGGACCACCACATCTTTGCCCAGGGGCGCGATGCGGGCGTGCCGCACAACATGGCACGCCCGAGATGCCGCTGCGGCTGGGGCAGAGCATCGTCTTTGACATCTTCCCCAAGACGGCCAGCGGGTACTACCATGACATGACACGGACATGGTGTCTTGGCTACGCGCCGGATGAGGTGGCGGAGGCGTATGGGCAGGCGAAGGAGATCTTCGACCAGGCGGTGGCGGCGCTGGCCGTGGGGAAGCCATGCCGGGACTTCCAAGCAATGACGCTCGACTACTTCGAGAGCAAGGGGCACCCGACGATGCGCACGCACCCGGGCGGGCTGGATGGGTACGTCCACAGCCTTGGGCATGGGCTGGGGCTGGACATCCATGAGGCGCCCAGCCTCGGTGTGGCGGCGGGCAACACGCGCACGCTGCAGCCGGGGCACGTCGTCAGCGTGGAGCCTGGGCTGTATTACCCGGAACGCGGCTTTGGCGTGCGGGTCGAGGATACGGTCGCCTTTGAGGAGGACGGCACGCTGGTCACGCTTACGCAGTACCCGTACGACCTCGTCATCCCCATGAAATAGGACCAAGAAAATGAGACGAGTGAGTTAAACGGATAAGGGTGCTGGCTTAAGAGCGTCCTTATCCGTTTAACTCATCGTTGGGTCACATCCTCAATTTCCTCTAAAATCCTCGGGCTTCGCAAGCAAATTGTCAGCTTTACGCTAGCTTTCTAACGAAAAATTTGTGCTAGCGTAAATACCAGTAATATAATCTCAATGTAATTTCTGTCGACGCTCTCCTCCTCCATCCCGCACGGGACTCCTGCCAGGTGAAGCCCGAGCAGCGCCGCCCTGCACCTAACTGCTTACGTATTGTTGGGCTATTTTTATAGGCCGAGGAGGTTCTAATGTACACCCCACCACGGGCAGTCGCCGTGCCCACAGCCGCCGCTAGGCGACGCGGCTATTTGTCGTTCTTGTGTTTCTTGCTGTTCCTGATCCCCTTGACCCTGGTCGTGCTCACGGCGCATCCTGCCGCAGCCGCCGACATCTGTACGACCGATACGGCCGGCGCAAACGATGTATCCGGACAAAGGGACCTGACCAGGCTTTGTTCGGACACCGGCGGGCTGCCATCCAAGCTGAACGTCAAATGGCAGTGGGATCAGACTGGCTGGTCGTCAGGCAACACGGGCGGTGCCTGCGCCCTCTTTGACACGGACGGGGACGGCAATGCCAACTACTGCGCTGTGCACGATCGTGTCCGGCACGCCGGCCGCTTACAAGGCCCAGCAGCTTTACCAATGCAATGATACGCGACCGGAGAAGTGCATGGGCGCCACGCCCGGCCCAAGCACCTCGATCTGCACGGCCGGGGTACAAGGCACGCCGGCAGCCCCCGCTGACCCGTTCCCAGCGGGCAGAGACTATCCGCGCGATACGGTTGGCGCTTGCAGTGTCAACCTTCCCGACATCGGCAGTGGGACGGCGCAGTTGATCGACGTCTGCTCGTATCCGTCGCAGCAGCCCAACTCGGATCCATCCGACTGTGTCATCTATCAACACAACACCGGCCGGCTCGAAGTGCGGCATGTGCTGAGTCCCAGCTACAATCCAGGCCGCTTCAACCTGCTGATCGACGGCAGCGTTAAGGCGTCGCCCGTGGGCGACGGCGGCACGACGGGCGAGCAGATCGTACCTGCCGGCCAGCACAGCGTCAGCGTGACAACCATCCCCAACACCAGCCTTGCCGACTACAACACGTCGGTCGAGTGCCGCGACGCCAACGGGACGGGCAGTGTCGTGGCGTCACAGGCCAACAACTCGCCGCTCTCGCTGATGGTGCCGGACGGCAGTGACATCGTCTGCACCATTACGGACGAGCGCCAGACCGGCATCGATCTATGTCACGAAGGTGGTTGACTGGAAGGGCAGCCCACCAAACCAGGGCCAGACGTTCGAGATTTGTGTCTATGGCATCTCATATCCGAACGGCAACTGCAAGACCACGGACTATGACGGCGGGCTGCTGACATGGCCGGGCGTAGAGACGGGCGACTATGACGTCGTCGAAACTGACCCGGGGAGCGCCTGGTCGGTGGTGATTGATAGCAGCCCGGTGACCGTCCCCTGCGGCGGCGAGGTCAGCGCGACCGTGACCAACACGCTGCAGAGCGGCAGCCTGGAAGTCACGAAGTTCGTAAACTGGAACGGCACCACGCCGGACCCAGCCAAGACCTTCGCCATCTGTATCACCGGGCCGTCTTATCCGGCGCCGAACTGCCAAAACGCTGACTTTGACGGCGGCACGCTGCTCTGGCCGGACCTGATTCCCGGCGGCTATGTCGTGTCCGAATCTGACCCCGGCAGCCAGTGGTTGGTGACGGTGGCGAACTCGCCAGTCACAGTACCCGGTGGCAGCCCCCCCGCTCAGGCCAGCGTTACCAACACGCTGCAGCGCGACGGCCTGACAGTCACCAAAGTGGCCGACTGGAATGGGCTCACGCCCGATCCTGGACAGTCGTTCACGATCTGCATTACCGGGCCATCCTATCCGGACGGCAGCTGCCAGAATACCGGTTACCTCGGCGGTGTGCTGCGTTGGCCCGACCTCCTTCCAGGTGCCTATAGCGTAAGCGAGGCAGACGCGGGTCCGCTGTGGTCGACAGTCGTCAACGGCTCGCCCGTCGCGATCGGCAGCGATGGTGGGGTGGCCGCAGCGACGGTAGTCAACACGCGCAAGCTGGGCAGCCTCGAGGTGACCAAGACCGTCGACTGGAACGGCGCACCCGAGGATCCGAACCAGTCTTTCCAGATCTGCATCACCGGGCCGTCCTATCCAAGCGGTAACTGCCAGACCGTGGGCAGCAGCGGCGGCAAGTTGCTCTGGGAAAACCTGCTCCCGGGTTCCTATGTCGTAAACGAAACCGACCCCGGCAGTATGTGGGAAGTGGGGGTCCCGGCTGGGGCGATCACTGTTCCAGGCGACGGGAGTGGCGCTCAGGCGATGGTGGTCAACACGCACAAGTTTGGCAGCCTCGAGGTGACCAAAACCGTCGACTGGCTCCACATACCCGAGGATCCGAACCAGTCTTTCCAGATCTGCATCACCGGGCCGTCCTATCCGAGCGGTGACTGCCAAGCCGTAGGCCCCAGCGGCGGCACGATGTTCTGGGACCATCTGATCCCGGGTCCCTATGTCATCAGCGAAACCGACCCCGGCATCATGTGGGTGGTGGGGGTCCCGAATGCGCCGATCATTGTTCCGGGCGATGGGAAGGCCACGGCGACGGTCTCCAACACGCACAAGGGCAGTCTCGAGGTGACGAAGTTCGTCATCTGGAACGGCTTGCCCGAGGATCCGAACCAGACTTTCCAGGTCTGCATCACCGGGCCATCCTATCCGGACGGTAACTGCCAGACCGTGGGCAGCGGCGGCGGCAAGTTGCTCTGGAGTAACCTACTGCCGGGTTCCTATATTATAAGCGAAACCGACCCCGGCAATATGTGGGACGTGGAGGTCCCGGATGGGGAGATCATTATTCCAGGCTGCGACTGCGGCGAAGCCAGGGCGGCCGTGTTCAACACGCGCAAGCTGGGCAGTCTGGATGTCACCAAGACGGTGAACTGGAACGGCGTCACACCCGACCCCAACCAGTCATTTACGATCTGCATCGCCGGCCCTTCGTACACCGATGGCAACTGCCAAAGTGTCGGTGCTGGCGGCGGTGTGCTGACATGGATTGATCTGATCCCAGGCACCTACAGCGTGACGGAGGACAATCCCGGCCAGGGCTGGGAGACGGTCATCACCGGCGCGCCGGCGGTAATCCCCGTAGATGGCGGACAGGCCAGCGCGGCCGTGATCAATACGCGGGTGGTAAGCAGCGGGACAGGGGTGGATCCGGTCGACAGGCCGAGCGGCGCGTTCAGGGTGTATCTACCGTCGCTAGGGTACTAGAGAAGAGCTAGCGCGAAGCCGTGCGAGGCTCGCTCCACAAAGCTTTGGGACAACCCAGGCATTGTGGTGCGAGCCTCGCACGAAGAATTGTCGTTAGGGGAGTGCCGTCACACTCCCTGCGCTGACCCAACCGCCGGGCTCGCCGCGGTAGTTGATGCGCACCCAGGCACCGTCGGCGCTGGTTTCCAACTGCGTCCACTCGCTGCCGGATTGACGACAAAGCCGAGCGGGCGGCTGGTGGCGCTGGGTTGGGAGTAGACGATCAGGCGCGGGCCCTGGGAAGTGATGCGCACGGGCGTGCCTTCCGCACTCGCGGCAGCTGTCGCTTCCGCTGTGGCTTCGGCAGTCGCTTCCGGTGCGCTTCTGCAGTCGCCTCGGAAGTTGCTTCAGCCGTCGGCTCAGCGGTAGCCTCTGCGGCCGGCACGGTTGCGGTGACTTCCGTCGCCCCCAGTGACTTCTTCCGTGGCCGTGATGGCTTCGGCAGCGGGCGCCGGTTCGGTCGAGCCAGGGGTGCCAAGCGTGACGGTTACCCGGTCTGTGGTCGTGAGTTCCTCGGTAGCCGTGACCGCAGTAGTCTCAGCAGTTGCCTCCGGTGTCGCAGTGGCTTCTGCATCCGGCGCCTCGGTGGTCGTCATCGCCTCGCTGGCCGCGGGGACGGCTCCTTCAGTGGCGCCCACCGGTGCGGTGAACATGATCGGCTTACCCGTCTCCGTGTTGGAGCCGGCGCCATAGGGCAGATCCTCGTCGCTCAAGAGCGCGATGGCCGTGTTGAGCAGCACGTCGTCCTCGCTAAACAGCGTCTCCTCGCTCACCGGCACGCGGATCGTCGGGGCCACACCCGTGCCCTCGATGATGATGTTGCCCTCGGCGTCCAGCGGGCGGCCGACAGGGATCAGCAGGCCTTCGGGTCCGGGCATCAGGAAGAGCACGCGCGAACCGCCGGCACCGGCCGTGGGATACTGGCCGATGATGTCGGCGCGGCCCTGGCGCGTCATGTCATGCGCAAAGAACTCGCAGGCGCTGGCGCAGTTGGGGCCGACGATGACCGCCACCTGGCCCGCCATACTGCAGCGCCTCGGCGGGCGGGAAGTAACGCTGCACCAGGTTGGGGTCAGCGTAGAACTTGCCCAGGTCCCGATCGTAGGTTTCGGTGTTGCCCAGCACCAGCTCCTCGTTGTAGAAGTAGGCAGCCATCTGGTCGGCCAGGAAGCCGCTGCCGCCGCCGTTCTGGCGCAGGTCGATGATCAGGCCAGGCACGCCCAGGCTGTTGAGCGACTTCATCATCTGCTCCCAAAGCTGGATGGTGAGCAGCTCGTTGTCAAAGAAGCTGTAGACCTTGACGTACCCCAACCCATTGTCCAGGATGCTGAACTCGACCGGCAGCTCGGCGCCCGTCAGACCCTTGGCAAACGACGAGAAGCGGAAGCTGGCATCTTCGTCCTCGGCCGTCAGCGTCACGGACTGCGACTCACTGCTGTCGGGATTCTTGAACGTCACCGGCACTTCCGTACCCAGCGGGGCACGGGTGGCATAGCGCAGCTGCTGCAGGCGCCGGAAGTGCTGTGTGCCAAAGGGCGCCGAATACGGCTGAATCGTTGCCACGTAGTCGCCTACCGGCATGCCGCCTAGCTCGGTGATTTCTGCATCCACCTTGATGCCTGCCTTGTCGGCGGGACCATCCGGGGTGACGAAGTTGACGACCGTGCGGCCGTCGTCGAGCTCGCGGATCGCCATGCCCAGGCCGCCGCTGGTGTCGCGTTGGAAGTCCTCGGCGATAAAGGGCGCCTGGATATGGGCATCCGGGATGCTGAGCATGAAGTCGCGCAGCGCCCGGCGATAGGCTTCCACGTCGTTGTTTGCCTCGGCCTCCGCAAAGCGCGGGCGGAAAGCAGCCACCATGGCGTCCCAGTCGATACCCTTGAGTTCGGTGAAGGCATACTCCTCACGGAACATCGCCACCATCTTGTCAAAGGCTTCGGTGTACGAGAGTGCCGAGAAATCGTCCAGCGCCGAATCTTCCGGCTCGATCAGCTCGAGCTGCGGGCGGGCCGAACGGTCAAAGGTGAAGGGGTCCGTGTCCATGTTGACGATGGTGTACCCGGCCGGCAGCTGCACGATCGGATCGTCGTCCGTAAAGAGCTTGCCGTCAGCGCCAAAGCCGCTGGGGAAGCCCTGCTGGTCGTCGGGGGCCCACACGATGTACTTGCCGCCCGTCACCTCGCCGCCGCCGCTGGGGTTGGTCTTGACCCGCGTCGTGGCATAGGCCGTGGACCAGCCGCCGCCCATCAGGTCGCGGCGTTCCAGGTACGGGTCGCCAAAGGTGTTGCTCCAGAAGGCCACCGCATAGGTCATGACGCCCTCATCCTCCTGGCCGTCATGGTCCACATCGCGCAGCGTAGCCCTGCGGCACCTCGGGCAGCGACAGCGTCCAGGTAAAGGGCGGCGTGAAGAAGTCGCCCGTGATCACGCCAAGCACCTGCGACTGCGGCGGCATCAGGAAGCCGCGGTTGCGATCCACAAAGCCGGCCTGGTCTTCCAACACGATCAGCGGCTGGGCGACGTTGGAGAAGGTTTCCGGGTTGGTATAGTTCATCACACCTTCGAGGATCACCGGGCCGCCCTCGTCGTTTTGGATTTCGGCCGGCGGGATTTCATCCTGGGCGTGCACTGGGGCAAACGGTACCACTGCCGTCGCCAACAACAAGATCGCAGCCAAGAGTCGAGACAGGACAGGTCGAGACATGGTTTTTACCTTTACATGACAGATTACATGACGGACACGATACAGAATAAATGCAGCTGCTAAAGACGAGCGCGCTCGTACTCGATTACGTCGTCTAGGATTTGATTGAGGTCGTACTTTGCTTGCCAGCCGATTGCCTGGCGGATCTTGGTCGTGTCGGGGACGCGGCGGCGCATATCCTCAAATCCGGGAGCGTAGGCCTCACTGTAGGGAATATACTGGATCGCGGAGGTGGTTTCTGTGCGATCAATCACGGTCTGCGCCAATTGATTGATCGTCACCTCGTGGCCGCTGCCGATATTGTAGATTTCGCCCGAAGTGTCGTCGGCCAGGTCGAGCAGCTGGACGACGGCGCGCACCGAGTCGCGCACATGGCAGAAGCAGCGCGACTGCAGCCCGTCGCCATAGACGGGAATCGGCTCACCCTGCAGCGCGGCACGGACGAAACGCGGCACGACCATCCCATAGCGGCCAGTCTGGCCGGGGCCGACCGTGTTGAAGAAGCGCACGATGGTCACGGGCAGCCCATACTCGCGGTGCGCGGCCAGGCCAAGGAACTCGTCGAGCAGCTTGCTGGCCGCATAGCTCCAGCGGCTGCGGCTGGAAGGGCCCAACAGCAGGTCGTCGTCCTCGGCAAACGGCACCTTGACGCCCTTGCCGTACACCTCGCTGGTGCTGGCAATCAGCGTGCGGCAGCGGTAGCGCTCGGCGGCAGCCAGCACGGCGTGCGTGCCCAGCACATTGGTTTCAATTGTCTCAGTCGGCCGTTCCACGACGAGCTGTACCCCGACTGCGGCCGCCAGGTGCACGATAGCGTCGGCCTGCGAGGCCAGCCGGTCGAGCACCAGGGCGTTGGACAGGTCGTCGATGGCAAAGCTGTAGAGCGGATGGCGGGCAAACAGCTTGACGTTTTCAAAGCTGCCCGTGCTCAGATTGTCCAGGATCGAAACGCGGTCGCCGCGTTCCAGTAACGCTTGTGTCAGGTGCGTGCCGATAAAGCCGGCGCCGCCGGTGATCAGAATATGCATAGGACCCTTCTCGAGAGTAGCCGGTTTATGACGTCCCTCATTATCGACAAGAGCCGGCGGTTTGCCAACTGGGGTACGGCATGTACAATCAGCAGCCTATGAGTACGGCTATGGGTGCGCCTATGAGTGTGGATGCGACAAACGACTGGGGCTTCGACCTGCAGTTGGAAAAGACGGAGGACGGCTATCGCGCCGGGGTGCTGCAGTCGCCGGCCGGCGAGGCATGGACCGCCTTTGAACTCCCCTTCCAGCCGCGTGAGCAGCACGCCTTCGTGCAGCAGCTGCTGGCGGACCCCGGCACGGACGAGCGGATGCGCGCCGACCAGTTTTTACTGGCGCGCAAGGTAGGGGGGCGGCTATTTGACGCGCTCTTTCATGGGCCCCTGCTGCCGCTGTGGCAGGAAAGCTGGCGCCGTGCCTACACCGAACGCAAGACGCTGCACCTCCGGCTGCGGCTGGGCGATGCGCCCGAGCTGCGCGCCTTGCCCTGGGAATACCTGTACGACCCCACCCGCGAGGAGTTCCTGGCGCTATCGGTGCACACGCCGCTCTCACGATTTTTCGAGCGCGCCCACCAGGTGGATCCGTTCCCCGTCGACCTGCCGCTGCGCGTGCTGGTAGTAATGGCCGGACCCGAAGGCTACCCGCCGCTGGCGATCGGGCGCGAGTGGCGCGACCTGGTCGACACGGTGGATTACCTGGCTGCCAACCGCCAGGTACTCTTCGAGCGGCTGCCCCGCCCAACCCTGCTCGACCTGCAGCGCCGCCTGCGCCAGCACCAATATCATATTGTGCACTTTATCGGCTTCAGCATCTACGAGGCGCAAACGCGCGAGGGGGTGCTGATCTTTGAGGACGAGATGGGGCGCGGGCGCCCGGTCAGCGGGCAGCATCTGGGCACATTGCTGGGCGATCATTACTCACTGCGCCTGGCGCTGATCTCTGCGCGCAACTCTGCCCGCATTCCGGGCATTGACCCGGCGGCGCACGTGGTCGAGGAAATCGTACGCCGCGGCACACCGGCCGCGGCGTTTCAACCCACAAAGCTGCTTGACCGCCCTTCGCTCGCCTTCGTGCACGACTTCTACAGTGCCCTGTCCAAGCTGGGGGCGGTCGACGTTGCCATGGCGGAAGCTCGGCGTGCCGTCCAGCTTGAGGAGGCCGGCGCCGGCTGGGGCCTGCCCCAGCTGGTGAGCCGGGTGCGGGACGGCAAGCTCTTCATACTGCGCCCGCCGCCGCCCGCCCCGGCCAAACCACGCTTCAACCTGCGTTCGGTCTTCTCGCCACGGCCAAAGACCTGAGCTGCCCTGAGCTACCGCTTCTTGATCACAGGGAAATACACCTTCATGGGAATCCGCTGGGCGATCTTCGGCAGGTAGAGCTGGTACTGCTCAAACATGAACATGGCCATACCGCCATTTTCATTGGCAGCGTACAGGAACCCGTCGCTGTCGTTCATGAGGCGCAGCGTGGAGCCGCCAAAGTAGAAGGACATGAAAGGCACAAGCTGGCCGCCGGGCTCGATACTCAACATGTGCGCACCGGCTTCGCCGGCTGCCACCAGCAGGTAGCCATCATAGATGAGCAGGTTCTGCGCTGTACCGGGCAGATCAAGAAAGTCTGTGCCGACCAAGACCGGTGCATCTGGGTCGGAGATATCGATCACGCGCATGCCGCTCGCGCCGCAGGCGAGATACGCATAGTTGCCGGACACCTTGACATCAAGCATGCCCGCCAGCTTCAGCGTACCCAACGCGACTGGGCCGGTAGGATCGGTGAGATCGTAGACGCGGAAAGTGCCGTTGCCGTCGACAACATATGCGTAGTTACCGCTGACGTCGACGCTGATGAAGTTGCTGTTAAACTCTGGGGCTACGGCCTCACCGGTCAGTGACAACGGGCCATCGCCGTTGACCACGACAAGGCCGTTGGTGCCGTCGGCGACGACAATGTTTGGCCACGCCATAGCCAATGCAACCGCAGTGCCGCCGGTCGTGTAGGAATCCAATTCAGCCGGCTCGGCGCCTTCCTGGATCACGTAACGCTTCACGCCCGCCGTGCCGGCCGTCCCAAATAGCCAGCCCTCATGGACCTGCATGGCACTGATGGTGGTCGACATGGCTACCCCTGGGCCGATCAGGCTCATCACAGCCGGTTGCCGCGTGTCGGCGGTCCAGAGCAGCGGCGCACTGCCGGACAGGAAGGACTGGCCCGGTATGGCCCCTACCGAACGCACGATTGGGGCGCCGGAGACGACATAGCTGCCGCTGAGCAACTCAATGGTGCCCGGGGCCGCAGCAGAAGAACGCGCAATGCTCAAGCCGGCATCAAAGTCGGCGACATAAAGATAGATGTCATGGCCGAACGCAAGGGCCACTAGATCAGAGGCGGCACCGGGCGTGACGAAGGAGGCGGCCGTCAAGGCAACCGGTGCAGTAGGTGTGCTGACGTCGAGCACCTCGACGCCCCCCGTGCTGATCATATAGAGCGTGTCGCCGTCTGCACCGAACATCAGGCGCACAGCGATATTGCCGAGCGGGAAATCACCGTTTTGGATGGCAAGTTCCATCGTGTCCAGTACATAGAAGGCGGCGTCGCCAGCCGCATAGACATAGCCGGCCCCGACTTGGAGGGCATTGACGTCAATCTGCCCGCGGATCTTGGCGGGCGGGTTAAGTGTCGCCGAACTTGACAGCTCGAACTTGAGGACACCCCCACGCAGTGCCGGATCAACCGCGTTGTTGTTGGCGGAAGCATATAGGGTTCCTGCACTGCCGCTGTCGGCGCCGGGGGCATACTCGACATCGGTGATATTCCGGACTGGATTGGCAAACGTCGTCGTCTTTACATAGGTCAAGGCATTCTTGCTCGGACCCAGGTCGTAGACAACGATGCCCGATGCCCCCGCGGCGCCGTAGAGATAGCGTGACGCGACGGCGATATTGGACACCGACATCACCGCATCGTCGCCGCTGCCCTGGGCAGCTTCGGGCATCTCGCCGTAAGCGACGATCCCCATGCGTACTCGGGTTTACCACCGCGACGCCGGCGTTCCCCAATGCCAGATAGAGGTAGCCATTGGCAACCTTGATATCCTGCGGCACGCCGGGCAGGATCGAGCCGTAGCGTTCCGGCTTGAAAGGTTGTCCGGGCTGGGCAGTCGAGATCGCCATACTAGCCAGCCGTGGCCCCACATTGAAATATATGTAGTTGTCATAATAGGCTACCGCGTTGGTGACACCCCCCACTTGCCCAACGACGGTCGGATGGAGAACGGGTTGAGAGTCAGCGTAGGCAGGGATGGTCGACGCGACCGCAAACAGACAGAGAATCGCGAAAACCCCGAGGAGAAACCGTGCAGTGCGCATATGTAGCCTTCTTAGAGAGGAATAAATGGAACCAGGAGAGACCCTTGCCTCTCCTGGCTTTAGCTGCAACTAACGTGTCGTACCGCTTATTGGAGTTGTCCAGGCCGAATAGACCCGCGGCGTGGTCGTCGTAAAGGCACGGATCTCGTACCAGTAGGTCCTACGCGTGGTCAGGCCGTTCACGGTGAAGCTCGTTGCGCTCAACGCGGAGGCGCCTGCCAGCGGGCTCCAGGTTGTACCGTTAGAACTCGTCCAGATTTCGTAGCGTACCGGCTGGCCGGCCTGTACTCCATTCCAAGAGAGTGACAGAGAGTTCGTGGTCCGGTTCGCCACTCGGAAATTGGTAGGCTCAGGGAACGGCACCTGGATGATGGTTGTGGCCGGGTCAGAATTGGCCGGCGGGGTCGCCGTACCGTTGACGGCCACGACATTGTAGGTGTAGGTGGTGCCCAGCACGATGTTCGTGCTGTCGGTGTAGCGCGTGTTGGTGTTGCCATTCAATGTGACCGGCGTGAACGGCCACGCTGCCGCCTGTACGGGTCACGATGTAGTCCGTGGCCAGGTCGGACGGGTTCCAGGTCAGGCGAACCCGGTTGCCGTTCTGGATCGTAGCCGCCAAGCCAGTCGGCGCTGCAGGCTTGAGTGACGCCCCCGTCGACACCGTCACCGGATCGGACACACCGCTGCCGATCGCATTGTAGGCAGTGACCCGGTAGCGGTAGATAGAGTTTGCACCCACCGTGAGATCGAGGTAAGCCGTCTGGTTAGCCAGCGCCGTGGCGATGAGCTTAAACGGTCCGTTGCCGGTCGCCCGCTCGATCTTGAAACCGATCTCGTTGGCCAGGTTGCCCCAGTTTGCGAGCACAGGCGGCGTCGGGTCGGTCCAGCCAAGCTGCACCGCAACGCTGCCCGGCGTCGGACTCATCGATACTCCAGACACCGGGTTGGGCTTGCCGGGCACGAGGTTGAGCACAGACAGGATGATCGGGCGCATCATGTCCATCTCTTCGTGGCTGAGAATATGGCAGTGCCACATGTACTCCCAGCCGAAGTTGACGATCTCGTTTGTGATGCCCGGTATGATCGGATCGCCGTTAGTATCTACATTGTTAAAGCCGGTGGCGTCACCGATCGGCATCATCGGGTTGAGCGGGCGGATGCTGTCGGGCACGCCAAACGGCGCCTTGGGCAGCAGCGGCCGCAGCGCCACGATGGTGTCTTCCAGCGGGCTGACGCGCACCGTGTCCTTCCAGCCCAGTTCGTTGGGATCTGGGCGACGAATGATACCGTCCCAGCCCACACGGTTGATTAGCTGAATGTCGAACAGATGGAAATGGATCGGGTGCGTGTCTACGCCGTTGTGCGTGATCTTCCAGAGCTGTGTACCGTCGTCAGTCGTGGCGATCGGCGTCAGCTTCACACCAAAGGGAACATTAATCGCCTTGACGACCTCAGTCGCAGGGTTGATGTAAGGATACAAGATCATACTCTGCGTAGCGGCAGTAGGCTTCGGCGCCTCGACGCCGAGGTTACCGCTCATGCGCCCGTATTCCTTCTCGTACGCTTCGCCCATCTCATCCTGGATGGTCTTTGGCTGCATCGGCATGGTCAGTTGCGCGCCATTGAGCGTCAAGAACGTAAACGTGGTATCAAAGATGCGCACAAGACCGGCCAGCGGGCCGTTTGACCGGAATGCGGTGCCATAGGCAGCATTGTACGGCTCTTGGCCGACCACTATCGGCGCTTGTGACGACTCGAAGACGCCGCTGCCGTCTGCCTTGTGCGTAAAGGCTGTGTTGAGCTTAGCCAGATCGAAGGTGGGAGCCGGCGCAACATTGTTAACCTTGATCTGCATGACGGTGCGCGTGTTGGGGCCATAGCCGGGCAGTGTAGTGGGTGCGCCGCCGGTCGAGCGCAGGTCAGGGTTGCCGGTGTAGTAGTCGTAGCGCGGATCGCGGGCTGGGAAGGCCGCAGGGGCATCGTTATAAAGCATCAGCGTCTGGCCGGCGAAATGCCGAAAAATCCACGATGACATCGGCGCGTTCGGCCGGCCCCAGAAGCAGCGAGTGCTGGTCCACGTTGCCGGCATTGAAAACGGTCGGGTCGGTGACCCAGGTAATGTACTGCGGCGGAATGACCACAGGGGTCGGCAAGAAACCACCCTCGGTGCCGATCTGGATCCAGTCGGGACCCTCATTGCCATTCACGGGAGTCGGGAAGATCGTCGGGTCGGTCAAGGCCGCCTCGACCATTGCCGGATCAAGCGTCACTTCGGTATCCGAGATCGCGTCGACCTTGTACAGCGAAAGGTTGAAGAAGCGGTCGTCTGCCGCATTTAGGATGCGGAAGCGATAGGTCTTGGGATCCACAGTTAAGACCGGGTAGGCCGTTCCGTTGACTAACGGCGTATCGTTGAAGGCTTCCATGCCCATTGACACGTTGGGCGCTGCCGGGACCTGCGGCGGCTCGCACCAATTGACGTCAGGGTTGCAGGCAGGATCGTAATAAGGGTTGTCCTTGGGACCGTACATGATATCGTTCGTCGGCGGCCAGAACCATGGGCCATAGGCCCAGCGGCCGAACTGGTTGACGCCCGAGCTGTCGCCGGCATTCTGGGCCGGCATGTAGACATGCGGCACCCACAGGCTGCCCGTATCGCCCCAGCGGGCGGTGTCCCACAGCGGGTCTTCCAGCATCCGCTGATCCATTGGCGGCACAAAGGTCTTATCCTGGATGATCAGGGGAATCTGGTCGGCAGGGATGACCTGGTCGGCGATGAGCTTCTGCTCGGCATCGTCCGTAATCAGGTAGCCGGCCGCTTCGCCGGCGTACACGTTGAGACGCGTTATGCCCCACGAATGATCGTGGTAGAACAGGAGTCGGGCGCTTTGCTGGTTGGTGTAGAAGAAGGTCATAGCGCCGGGGCCGGGATCCGGCATGTCAGGGACATTCTGGACGCTGACACCCTTAGGGTACACGGTATCCTCGCCGGCAGGGGTGATCCACTGGTGCGCCGTGCCGTCGCTGATCCATGGGGTGATGCCCCCATGGAGGTGGATGGTAGCGCGATTTTCGGTAAAGCAGCCCATCGGCTTGGGGATCATGCCGCACATGGGGTTCTGCGGATCCATCTCCATCATCCCGCCCATGGCCGGCCCCATACCCGAGCCCATCTCTGATACGTCAACAGGGATAAATAGATTGCCCCCCTGGCCGGTGGGCAGGAGATTGCGGAACAGGATGCGGACGGGCTTGTCCTTGGTGGCGATAATCAGCGGGCCGAGGTAGTGCGGGCCTTCGACGCCGATTGCCTGGGTGCCGTTGGGCAGCAGAATCGGGCTGCCGGTTGTGGTCGTTAGCGGTACCTGGCTGCCGGGCACAACAGCGGTGGCGAGCTGAACGTAGCCGCGCAGCTTGGTTGGCGGCAGGTCCGTGTGCAGCTTTTCCATGTACTCAACCACGGCGATCTCATAATAATCCGAGCCTGGGTAGGTCGTCATATCGGGCACGGCAACCGGAATGTATTGCCCCAGGTTGTTTTTTGCGTCAGGGCCCAGGCCGGGCAGACCGTCGACAAACTTGCGGATGCCGCCGGTAATGCCGCCCGCAGCCTCGGTAGGCAGTGGGCTGTTGGCAAAGTTGGGGAAGGGACCAAAGTAGTGCGGCGAACCACCACCCATCGCAGCGGCGGCAATCTCGGCCGTGGCACCTGTCACCGTTGCCGGCTGCTTGCCCAATGCGGCAGCGCGCTGGGCGGCGGCCATCCGTTCGGCGGGCGTGACCTTGCCGTGTTTCTGATTGCCCCACCCCAGATCACCCGGCCAATCGACGTCGGGAGCGGGCGTGGGCGCCGGCGCATCCACCGCGGTGGGGCTTTGCGCGCTGCTGTTAATCGCAGGGAGGTAGACATTCCGCATGGACGCAGGGTCCGGCGATCCAGCACCTTGGTCAGAGGCGTCCTGGGCCAGCAGTGCGGCCGGGAGCAAGCTCAACACAAGGGCTAAGAGCAACAGAACAGGAACCAGCTTACGCATACTTTCTCCTTTGTGGGCGCGCACGCCTATGCGGCCGCGTGTTGATAGCGGTCAACCAATCACCGGAAAACTGCAATAGGGAATAGACCCCGTGCAGGTGCTGCAAACGAGTCAGGACAAACGATGTATTTGTAGACTTCCAGACGCCAGGGATACTGAAGTCCGCTGCGTAAGACTGGTGAGGAAGTCGTGCGCCAGGCAGCAGCCGCGGGAGCTATGCTCTGCCTGTGGGAATTCGGTCTATAACCATTTCCAGGTGGCGGGGATCTTGCGACCGCCCGCGGCGTGGGATTGTTGAAGAGGTCGTGCCAGCACAATAGTGCGTAGGTGCTATGCTCTGGCTGAGGCCACTCGGTCTAGGACCGGCTTACAGGTATCTTAAATCTTGAAATTATTAGCGCAAACGGACATTTGTCGTATTTGCGGTGTGATTTTGATGATTTATAAAGGACTACTCCTTTCCTCTACAATTCGTCAGCCACCTCACCGACAATCCTGCGCAGTGCGGTATACTGTCGAGACTGATTCGCAACTATTCTCGCCACCATTCTCGCCGGGGACGCGTCATGACGACTGCAACAATTGGTTTGATCGGGCTGGCCGTGATGGGCCAGAATCTCGTGCTCAATATGGAGCGCAACGGCTATACCGTGGCCGTGTTTAACCGCACGACGGCAGTGACGGAGGAGTTTATCGCTGCCCACCCAGGCAAGAAGCTGGTGCCTGCTCGCACGCTGGAAGAGTTTGTCGCCAGCCTCGAAACGCCGCGCCGCATCCTGATCATGGTTAAGGCCGGCGCCGCTGTGGACGCGGTGATCGATGGGCTAGTCCCCCTGCTCGAAAAGGGCGACCTGATCATGGACGGCGGCAACAGCTTCTACGCCGACACCGACCGCCGCAGCCAGGCGCTGGCGCTGCAGGGCTTTAACTACATGGGCGTCGGCGTCTCGGGCGGCGAGGAAGGGGCGCTGTGGGGTCCGAGCATCATGCCCGGCGGCACGCCCGAAGCATGGTCGCTCGTCGCCGACACTCTTGCAGGCCATCGCCGCCAAGGCGCCGGAAGATGGCAAGCCCTGTGTCGCCTATCTCGGTCCGCGCAGCGCCGGTCACTATGTCAAGATGGTGCACAACGGCATCGAGTACGGCGACATGCAGCTGATTGCCGAAGCCTACAACATTCTCAAGCAGGCGCTCGGTCTCGAAGCTGCCGAACTGGCCGCGATCTTTGACGAATGGAACAAGGGCGAACTCGACAGCTATCTCATTTCGATCACGGCGCAAATCTTCCGCCGCATCGACGACCTGACCGGCAAGCCGCTGGTCGACCTGGTACTCGATACGGCGCAGCAGAAGGGCACCGGCAAGTGGACCAGCCAGGACTCGTTCAACATCGGCGCCCCCATGCCCACGATCAACACGGCCGTCGTGGAGCGCATCATTTCGAGCATGAAGGGCGAACGCGTGGCGGCTTCGGCAGTGCTGCCGGGGCCGGACATTGCCTATGAAGGCAGCAAGCAGGTCCTGATCGACGCCGTGCGGCAGGCGCTGTACGCCTCCAAGATCAGCGCCTATGCCCAGGGCATGGCCATGCTGCGCATTGCGAGCCACGACTATGGCTACGGCCTTAACCTGGGCGAGGTGGCCTCGCTGTGGCGTGCCGGCTGCATCATTCGCGCCCGCTTCCTCAACCGCATCACCGAGGCGTTTGCGCGCAACCCCGACCTGCCCAACCTGCTGCTCGACGAGTCGTTCAACCAGTCGGTGCAGGAGCGGCTGCCGGCCTGGCGCTTCGTCGTGCGTACTGCCGTGGGCATGGGTATTCCGGCTCCGGCCTTTAGCGCCAGCCTGGCGTACTATGACAGCTACCGCAGCGCACGGCTGCCGGCCAACCTGATCCAGGCCCAGCGCGACTACTTTGGCGCACACACCTATGAGCGCACCGACATGGAGGGCACGTTCCACTCCGAGTGGGCATAACATATGAATCGTTGGATCATTGTCTTTCTCGCCATCCTCGTTTTCGGCAGCGCCTGGCTATGGTGGTCGCGGCCCGGAGGCGAAGTGGCGACGGCGGGCCCGCTTACGCTGCAGCGACTTGGACGCCAAGTCGCCAGTTGCAGCCGCGGATGTTGATCCTGCGGTGGGAGCAGGGGTGGGGCGTGTTGCACCCGACTTTACGCTGCAGGCGCTGGACGGCAGCGCCTTTCGCCTGAGCGAGCAGCGCGGGAAACCGGTGGTGCTCAACTTCTGGGCCACCTGGTGCGGCCCCTGCCAGAACGAACTGCCGGCCATTCAGAAAGCTGCCGAGCACTTTGGCGACGATGTCGTCTTTGTCGGCGTCGACCAGGGCGAAAAAGCCGAGGTCGTGCAGTCTTTTGTCGACAAGCTGGGGCTCACCTTCACCATCCCGATGGACGCCGACGGCACGATTGGCTATAACTATGGCGTGCAGGGTCTGCCCACCACCTTCTTTATCGACCGCAACGGCGTCGTGCAGAGCCTATGGATGGGGGAGATGAACAGTGTGACGCTGGCGGAGAATATTGCGCAGATACAGTAAGAGGGTGAGAGGGTGACAGAGACTGTTGTAAGCAATACGGAGCCGTATGTGCCGGCGGCGGAAGAGCGGCCGGTGTTTGTCAACCGCATGTTTGCGCGTATTGCGCCGACATACGACCTGATGAACCGGCTGATGACCTTTGGCCAGGACCAGGGCTGGCGGCGCAAGCTGCTCGACGCGGCGCGCTGCCGCCGCACGGAAAATTGCTAGATATCGGCACAGGCACAGGTGATATTGCTTATGCCGCCATGCAGCAGTAGCCCCGGCGTGCAGGCGATCGGCTCCGATTTCACCTACGAGATGATGGCGGCGGGCGTGGGGAAGATGCCGGGGATCGTCGTGCCGTTTGTACAGGGGGACACGTTTGCACTGCCCTTTCCCGACGAAACGTTTGACGCGGTGGTGTCAGGCTTCCTGGTGCGCAACGTGGTAGACCGCGTGGCAGCTTTCCGCGAGATGGCGCGCGTGACGAAGGCCGGCGGCCGCGTGGCGTGCCTGGAAATTGCGCCGCCGACCAACGCCCTGCTCGAGCCGTTCTTCCGCTTCTACTTCTTCCGCATCGTGCCGCTGATCGGCGGGCTGGTGTCGGGCGACCGCAAGGCGTACGCGTACCTGCCGCACAGCACGGTCGAGTTCCCACCGCCAGAAGCGCTGGCGCGGCTGATGGAGCAGGCGGGGCTGAGCAATGTCGTCTACAATGAGTATATGATCAACACCGTGGCCATCCACGTGGGTACGAAGCTCAAGAACACCGCTCAAGTAGGGGCGCGTATGGAAAACCTCGAACTGCACGGCGAGCGCGCCGCCCTGCGCGGCAACCCCAGCTTTGTCTGGCGCGCGGGGCAAAACCGCCGGCTCGACATGATCCTCCAGTGGGGCATGCGCAGCTGGCAGGACGCCCAACAGAGCGGTAAACGGAGCTAACGCGCTGCAGAGGCCGATTGCCGGCCCGGGCCTTGGCCGGGTGCTGGTGGATGGCTGCGGCGTCGGCATGTATGTCAAGGCGCTGCTGCCGTTTGCGCAGGAGGTGGCCGGCATCGACATCGAGTGGGAACACCTGGAGATTGCGGCCGGGAACTGTGCCCGAGGCGCAGCTTGACGCTGGCGGCGTGCGAGGCGCTGCCCTACCCGCAGAACAGCTTCGACCTGGTGCTCAGCCACGAGGTGCTCGAGCACGTAAACGACGACCGCCAGGCGGTGGCGGAAATGGTGCGGGTGCTGCGGCCGGGCGGCCGTGCCGTGATCTTTGTGCCCAACCGGCTCTATCCCTTTGAGACGCACGGTCACTACTGGCGGGGCGAGTACCACTTTGGCAACACCCCGCTGATCAACTACCTGCCCGACCCGCTGCGCAACCGGCTGGCCCCGCACGTGCGGGCGTACACGGCGCAGGGGCTGCGCCATCTCTTTCTAGGTCAGCCCGTGCGCATCCTCCACCACACGCAGATCTATCCCGGGCTACGACAACATCGCCGCGCGCAGCCCTGAGCTAGGCCGGTGGGTCCGCCGTATCACCTATGGGCTGGAGAACACGCCGCTGACGGCGTTTGGGCTCAGCCATTTTCTGGTGGTGGAGAAGGTGTAGCAGCTCATAGCAAACGTTAATCCTTTTCTGGGAACGAGTGCCGCGGGTTTTGGCGTTGTCTCAGCGACATGATAGGCTATCGGTTGCGTTGCGCGTGGGCGTGAACGTCCGTAGCCCGCGCACCGGACAAAAACAATGAATCGACTCGACCGTCACGACTACATTTTGATGGCGCGCCGCAAGCGCCAGCGCGCCGCCGCCAACAAGCCCCAGGTTTGGAAGCGCATCGGCCAGGCCCTTCTCGTCCTCCTGCTTTTCGCCACGATTACAACCGTTACGATCAGCGGCGTGGTTGCCGCAACCGTGGTGGGCGTCTATAACGAATACGCCGCCCAATTGCCCGACGTCGGCGTGATCGAACAGCAGCAGGACCAGTTCCAGACGGTGCGCATCTACGACCGCACCGGCACCCAGCTGCTCTATGAGAGCGTGGACCCGCGCCCCTTTGGCGGCGACCGCCGCTTCTTGACGCTCGACAAGATGTCGCCCTGGGTCGCCAAGTCGGCCGTGGCGCTCGAAGACCGCAACTTCTGGACCAACCCCGGCGTCAACGTGCGCGGCCTCTTCCGCGCCTTTATGTCCAATGTCCAGGGCGGCACCGTGCAGGGCGGTTCGTCGATCACCCAGCAGTTGATCAAGAACGTGGTCATCCCCGTCGAGGATCGCACACAGCAGTCGTACGCCCGCAAGATCAAGGAAGTGCTGCTCTCGCTCGAGCTGACGCGGCGCTACCCCAAGGAAAAGCTGCTCGAGTGGTATCTCAACTATAACTTCTACGGCAACCTCGCCTATGGCGTGGAGGCTGCCAGCCAGGTCTACTTTGGCAAGAGCGCCAAGGACCTGACGCTGGCCGAGGCGGCCATGCTCGCCCCGATCCCGCAGTTCCCGGCCCTCAATCCCATCGACAACCCTGAGGATGCCAAGCAACGCCAGGGGCTCGCGCTGCAGGCGATGGTGGAGGCCGGCGACATCACGCCGGCCGAGGCAGAAGCCGCCTTTGCCGAGCAGCTCAACCTGCGCCAGTCGGTGGCCGAACGCTTTGACGTTATGACCGCGCCGCACTTTGCGCTCTACGTGCTGGACCAGCTCAAGCGCGAATACAACACGACCGAGGATCCCTTCTATATCTGGCGTAAGGGTCTCACGGTCTACACGACGCTGGATGTAGACCTGCAGAAGTACGCCGAGCAGGTGGCGCGCGAACAGGTCAAGGTCCTGGCCGAGCAGGGCAAGAACGCCAGCAACGCCAGCGTGGTCGCCATCAAGAACGACACGGGCGAGATCCTGGCCATGGTCGGCTCGCTCGACTACAACAACGATGATATCGACGGCCAGGTCAACATGGCGACGGCCGAGCGCCAGCCTGGATCGAGCTTTAAGCCCTATGTCTACCTGACTGCACTGCAGCAGGGCATGACGCCGGCCACGATGATCCTGGATGTGCCGACGGCCTTCCCCCAGGCCGACGGCACCTACTACCGGCCGGAAAACTACGACCGCCAGTATCACGGCCCCGTCTCGCTGCGCAATGCGCTGGCGCGTTCGTACAACATCCCGGCCATCAAGGTGATGGACCAGGTCGGCGTGGCCACGGCGCTGCGCACGGCCCACCGCATGGGCATCAACGGCCTCAACCGCGGGCTCAACTTCTACGGGCTCAGCCTGGTGCTGGGCGGCGGCGAAGTCTCGCTGCTCGACCACACCTATGCCTACAGCGTCTTTGCCAACAGCGGCAACATGGTGGGCGAACCGGTGCCGGCCGAGGAACTCCAGAGCGGCTACCGCACGCTCGACCCGGTCTCGATCCTGCAGGTGCGCGACAGCGACGGCAACATCCTCAAGAAGTACGAACAGCCGGAGGCCGAGCGCATCTTCAGCCAGGAAGTCGCCTACCTGATGCAGGACATCATGAGCGACGACGTGGCCCGCGCCCCGGCCTTTGGCGCCAATACGGCGCTGACGCTGCCCGACCGCAAGGTGGCGGCCAAGACCGGCACGACCAACGGCTTCAAAGACAACTACACGATGGGTTACACGCCCCAGCTCACGGTGGGCGTGTGGGTGGGCAACACCGACAACGAGTCGATGGAGAATGTCACCGGCCTTTCGGGCGCGGCCCCGATCTGGAACGCCGTGATGCAGCAAGTATCACGAGGGGCTGCCTGCTATCTGGTACGACCGGCCGCCGGGCATCGTGGACCGTGTGATCTGCCAGCCCAGCGGCCTGCTGCCCACGGACAACTGCCAGGACCAGCGCTCGGAGATCTTTGTGGCCGGCACCGAGCCGACCGTCTCCGACAACATCTGGCAGTCGTTTGACATCGACAAGGAAACGGGGCTGCTGGCCGGCCCGACGACGCCGCCCGACCGCATCGAGAAGCGCGTCTACCAGATCCTGCCCAGCGAGGCGGCGGACTGGGTGCGCGAAAGCGGGTTGGAGCAGCCGCCTAGCCAAAGCACGGCGGCGCGACCCGAAGACTTCGACCAGGACAGCGCCATCATCTCGCCAACTGTCGGCAGCTACATCTCGGGCCAGCTCGACGTGATCGGCAATGCCCGCGGCGGTCCCTTCAAACTGGAGATCGGCGCCGGGCTCGACCCGACCGAATGGACCATGATCGGCGCCGAGCGCGGCGACGAAGTGCAGAACAACGTGCTGCAGCGGCTGGACACAACCGTCTTCCCGGAAGGCCCCTACACCCTGCGGCTGACCGTGAACCGCGGCGATGGGCCCAAGGTTGCCACCGCACCGTTGACGATCGACAACACGCCGCCCACGATCGTGGTGTCGGAGCCAAAGCCGGATCGGCTGTACGTAATGGAACAGGACGAACAGATCAACGTCAACGCCCTGGCCAACGACAACATGACGATCGGCCGTGTCGTCTTCATGATCGACGGTCAAGGCTTTGGCGAAAGCACCGTGTCGCCGTACAACCAGCGCTGGGAGATCACCATGCGCGACATCAACTCGGCCGACGGGGGCACGGCATGGCCGGCCTTTACCAGCGACGACCCCGACATCCAGCCGGGTACGGTGGCGACCTACCCCGACGGCTTCCAGGCCATCGTCACCAACGGCGGCGTCTACCTGGAAGGACACGAGATCAAGGTCGTGGCGTATGACGCGGCGGGGAACGCGATTGAGAGCCAACCGATTCGCGTGTATGTGAGACACGAGAAAAAATAGACATCGTGCGAGGCGCCTCTACCAGGCCTTTTGCAGGCCAAGGGATGTGGGCGGCGCCAGGCACGGCAGCAGAGAAGGGGTGTGTTGTGCCACTGATTTTGGTTACGAACGACGACGGGATTTCATCGCCTGGGCTGCTGGCGCTGAAGCAGCAGTTGGAGCCGATCGGCGAAGTGGTGGTGCTGGCGCCGGAGCGCAACTGGAGCGCCACGAGCCATGCCAAGACGATGCACAAGCCGATGCGCATTACGGCGGTGTCGCTGGCCGACGGCAGCCAGGGGTACACCTGCAGCGGCAGCCCCACTGACTGCGTGGCGATGGCGATGGGCGGCGCCCTGGGTGCCAAGCCCGACCTGGTCGTGAGCGGCATCAACACCGGCCACAATATCGGCATCGACATTACCTACAGCGGCACCGTGGCGTGCGCCATGGAAGCCGTGATCCTGGGCGTGCCCGGCGTGGCGGTCAGTACCTCGCACCCTTCAAAGGCTAGGGGCGACTACGCCGAAATTGTACGCTTCACCGGCGATGTAGCCCGCGACGTGACCGAACGCGTGCATCAAGCATGGGCTCCCCGCGCAGACGCTGATCAACGTCAACGTACCCGGCATTCCGCCCGAGGAGATCCTGGGCGTGCGCATCACACGCATGGGCGGCCGCCGCTATGAGATCGGCCAGGTCATCGAGCGCCATGACCCCTACGATCGCCCCTATTACTGGCTGGGCGAAGCGCACGCCGTCGACGAAGACGACCTGGCGACGGACGTGGGCGCCGTCAAGCACGGCTACATCAGCGTCAGCCCGATTGCCCTGGACCTGACCAACTACAGCTTCCTCCGCCACCTGGACGAGTGGGGGTTTGCAATGTCGGCGGCAACGCAAGCTTCGCCGATGTCCCCGGGACATATGTAGTGGCGGAGAGGGGCGATGGTCTTTAAGCCGCCGCCCTGCCCCACACGCTGGGAGGGGCTGGCAGCGTCGTTCTGGATCGTCCTGATCGACCTGCTGTTGATCGTGTGGGCGATCCGGCGGCCGGCCGACATGCTCAAGTTTTTGCTGGTCGTGGTCGTGGTCGGCAGCCTGCCGGTGCTTGCGCATCTGCTGCTGCGCACCTGGGCAGCCTTTACGCTCGAATACTGGGTGGACCGCAACGCGATCACGGTGCGCTGGGCCTACCTGCGCCAGATCATTCCGCTGCCGAGCATCACCCACATTGCGGCCGACCAGGAGCTGCCGATCGGCAAACCCGGCCTGCTCAACTGGCCGCTGCCCTATCTGCGCAGCGTCGGCCACGACCAAAGCATCCAATTGTTTGCCACGCGCCCTCCCAGCGAGGGCGTCCTGTTTGACACCGCAGACGGCACCTATGTGCTCACGCCGGCCGACCCGCAGGCCATGATCGCCGTTGTCCAGGAGCGGTACGCCATGGGGCCTTCCCAGGTACTGGCGCCGGCGCGCGTGCGGGCCGGGCGCATCAACCGGCTGCTGCCGTCCGATCGCCTGGGCATCTGGCTGCTGGCAGGCGGTCTGTTGGGCGTGCTCATCCTCTTTGGCGTGTTGATGATTAGCTTCCCCAATTTGCCGGAAGTTTTGACGGTTCGCTACAATAGCGCAGGCCTGCCAGAAGAGATTCGCGAAAAGGGAGCGCTGTACCGGCTGCCGATCATCGGGCTGCTGGCGTGGGGGATCAACGGCATTGCCGGCCTGTATCTCATGGCGCGGCGCCAGGCGGTTGCCGCCTACATGTTGTGGAGCGGCGCCCTGGTGGTGCAGATCTTTTCACTGTTGGCGCTCGTCAGTCTGATCACATAATCGCGGCGCATAATTCGGCACTTAGTTTCGGTGGACAGGACGTTGTTGTGACCGATTCCGCATCACCGGTTTTTTTGACCATCATCATCCCCGCCTACAACGAAGAGCGCCGGCTCCCGCCCACGTTGCAGAAAATTGCCACATTTCTCCGCAGTCAGCCCTACCGGAGCGAAGTCCTGGTGGTGGAGAACGGCTCGCGCGACGACACGTCGGGCGTGACGGAGCGCTTTATCGCCGAGCAGGTGCGGCCGGAAGATCCCTTTACCGTGGTGCTCACGCACAGCACGCCGGGCAAGGGGGCAGCCGTGCGCCACGGCATGCTGATGGGGCAGGGCGAGTACCTCTTCATCTGCGATGCGGACCTGGCCATGCCGATCGAAGAGATCGCCAAGTTTCTGCCGCCCGCCCTCAAGCGCGGCGCCTACGACATTGCCATTGCCAGCCGCGAGGCGCCGGGCGCCGAGCGCATCGACGAGCCGGTCTACCGGCACGTGATGGGCCGCGTCTTCAACTTCCTGGTGCGCGTGCTGGCCGTGCGGGGCATCCAGGACACGCAGTGCGGCTTTAAGATGTTCACGCGCGAGAGCGCACACCTGACCTTTCCACTGCAGAAGCTCGACGGGTGGAGCTTTGACGTCGAGGTGCTCTACATCGCCCGGCGGCACAACCTGCGGCTGGTCGAGATCCCCATTCGCTGGTACTACCAGACGGACAGCCGGGTGCGTCCCATTCAGGACACCATCAACATGGTGCGCGAGCTGCTGAAAATCCGCCGCAACGGGCGGCAGGGCATGTACGACGGCGGGGCGCCGACGGCTGCGAGTGAGCCGGGCGAGTTCGGCAGCCATCCGCAGGTTTCGGGGTAATCCAGCCTCCGTACCTTGTCAAACGTCCTCATTCAGTTCTCACACCCATTTGTAATTGTTCAGGCACGGTGGCGACAGCGCGCGCGGTAGGCAACGCTTACCTGGACCATGTTGGCCACATAGTGGGCAATGCTGGGCAGGAGAAGGCTGCCGGCCAGCAGGAACAGCGCGCCAAGGATGACTCCCGCAAGTGCGGCGCCGGCCATGCCCCAGGTGCCCTGCGGGCTGTGGAGCAAGCCGAAGACAATGCCAACACTCAGCACAAGGAGCGGGCCCGGCAGCAGCGGCGTCATGCCGCCGACGAGCAGGCTGCGAAAGAGCAGTTCCTCGAGCAGGACGACCGTGACCATCGCCAAGGTGGTGAGCAGAAACTCGCGCGCGGTCTTTGGGCACGATCAAATCGAGCACGAGCGGCGAATAGTAGCGTTCGCCCGTGCGCTTGACCACCCAACGGGTTGTGAACAGAAATACAGCGCCCAGGGCTGCGCCGCCAAGTACGCCCAGCACGACCTGCGCCCAAGCGTTGGCAGCAGTCCAGCCCAGCACCGACCAGTCGAGACCGCTGAGCCAGCCCAGGCCGATACAGGCCGCGATCAAGAGAAGGCGGACGAGCGTCTCAAGTGGATGCAGCAGAGGATTGGACGGTGGGCGCCAGGTGCGCAGCAGCCGCGCGGTGGCATACGTGTTGTAGCCGATCCAGCCGGTGAGGAGCAGCGTCAGTACGACGAAAAGGATATAGCGCGGTATAAGCATGAAAATTAGCCCTAAGCTTGCGGTTTGCCTTGCGCTCCCGGATGTGGTACACTTGTTCCAGTTAGAGGAGCTACACGCTTCTCTCGATTGGCGGGAACAATGGCGTTCCTGCCTTTTTTATTGCCCACACGAACGCAAAGTCCACCACATACAACACCTGGCGAACAATGTTACAACGTTTTCGCCTATACTAAGGTATGCGCTGCGGGCAGCGTACAGTGGCGGGGCTGCGAAGAAGCCTTATTGTCCATCCCTTGCTCTTGCCTGGCCTTGCCTGAGTGTGACAAGTGGAGTGTGGATCAATGACAATCGTCCCTGGTATTCTGCACCGCATTTGCTATGATGCCCGTGAAATGTTGTGATTTATATCTTTCGCAACCAGTCTATTGCCTGACCCAACCCAATAGGAGGTCAAAAAGTGAAAGTTGTTGTTTTAGTCAAACAAACCCCGGACACGGCCGAACTGCCCAAGGTGTCGGCGGATGATGTCCGCGCGGGCAAGGTCAAGGCCACGATGGTGATCAACCCGTGGGACGAATACGCGGCCGAGGAAGCCATCCTGCTGGGTGACCGCTTTGATGTCGACTCGGTCGCCATCAGCATGGGCGTACCCGAGGCAGCCGATGCCCTCAAGCACACGCTGGCCATGGGCGTGGGCGCAGCCGCCCTCGTCAACTCGGCCGGCGTCGTCGGCGGCGACCTCTTTACGACCGCCGCCGCACTGGCCGAAGCCGTCAAGGCAGAAGGGTCGGTAGACCTGGTGCTGACCGGCAAGCAGAGCGTCGACGACAACAGCGGCGCCGTGTTCGCCGGCGTCGCCGCCACGCTGGGCTGGCCGCTGGTCACCGGCGTGTCCAAGATCGTGGACATCTCCGGCGGGCGTGTCACGGTCGAGCGCCTGGTCGAAGGCGGGCAGGAAACGTTGAGCGTGCCGCTGCCGGCCGTCCTCAGCGTGGGCAAGGAAATCAACGACCCGCGCTACCCCAGCTTCATGGGCATCCGCAAGGCCATCGCAAGGCCAACATCCCGGCCACGCCGGCGGGTATCGCCCCCAACAGCGGCAAGACGCAGTGGACAAACGTCCGCAAGCCCGAAGAGCGCAAGAGCAAAGTCACGATGATCGACGGCGCCTCCGCCCAGGAGAAGGCCGCCAAGCTGGCCGACGCCTTGATTGCAGACAAGGTCATCTAAGGAGAAAGCACCCATGTCCGTTCTTGTTTGGATCGAACAATCGAAGAGTGGCGTCGTCGCCAACTCTTGGGAAGTATTGGGCGCGGGCCGCAAGGTGGCCGATGCGCTGGGCACCTCGCTGGTCGCGGCCGTGATCGGCAGTGACACCGCCGCTGCCGCTGCAGAGGCGCGCACCTATGGCGCCGACACCGTGCTGACGCTGAGCAGCCCGGCGCTGGCCGACTACCGGCTGAGCGGCTATGCGGCAGCGCTGAAGAAGGCCGTCGCCGAGTCCGGCGCGACCGTCGTCCTGGCAGCAGCCACCACGCGCGGCCGTGAAGTGACCGCCACCGTGGCGTGTGAACTGGGCGCCGGCCTGGCTCCCGACGCCGTCGACCTGCGGGTCGAAGGCGGCAAGCTGGTGGCAGTGCGCTCGATTTACTCCAACAACATCCTGACCGATGTCACCTTCTCGAGCCCCGTGCAGGTCGCCAGCGTGCGTGCCCGCTCGTTCCCGATGCCGGAAGCCGGCGCCGCCAAGGGCGAGGTCAAGGCCGTGGATCCGGGCATCAGCGACGGCACCATCAAGGAGCAGGTCGTCGAGGTCAAGAGCTCCGACAGCGGCGAGGTCAGCCTGACCGACGCCAGCAAGATCGTGTCGGGCGGCCGCGGCGTGTCGCAGGACCCGGCCAAGGGCTTCCAGCTGGTCGGCGAACTGGCCAGCACGCTGGGTGCCGCCGTCGGCGCCAGCCGTGCCGCGGTCGATGCGGGCTATGTGCCCTACAAGTACCAGGTTGGCCAGACGGGCAAGACCGTCAAGCCGGACCTGTACATCGCCGCCGGCATCAGCGGCGCCATCCAGCACCTGGCCGGCATGGGCAGCAGCAAGGTCATCGTCGCCATCAACAAGGACGCCGAGGCCCCGATCTTTGAGAAGGCCACCTACGGCATCGTGGGCGACCTCTACGAAGTGCTGCCGGCGCTCAACGCCGAGTTCAAGAAGCGCCTGGGCAAGTAACCGGGCGAGAAGTCCTTTTCTACCCACTTCCTGGAAGTGCTCCGAGTTCGCAAGGTCGGCGCCCACTTCCAGGAAGTCTCCTAAGTTAGCTCCATGCGGAACCAGCGGCGGCGGCGAAGTTGGCGATGGCTTCGACCGACTGTGGGCCCTCCAACAGCTGCACGAGGGTCGAGGCCGCCGTGAATGCCGTGGACGGTCTGCCACAGGCCGCGCTGGGCGTTGCTGCGCCAGAGTTCGGTTAGGAACTGCTGGATGGCAGTGCGTGCTTCAGGCGTAAGCGTGGTAAGGGTGGGATCCGCGTCACGCGAGGGATCAAGACGTTCGGGCTCCGGCGGGACCAGTTCTGCCGCCAGGATGCCCGCGACATGGCCGACGCGTGCCGCGTGCTTCTCGCCCGTGCCGCTGCGCAAGGCATTGCCGAGCACGGGCAGCACCGACAGCGCCAGCTTGGTGCGCCCCGACGCCAGCAGCGGGCGCAGCAGGTCGTCGAGCAGGTAGCTGACCAGCGCCTCGCCGTCCAGCAGCTGCGGCGCCGCGTTCAGCAGCTGGCCGACCAGCCGCTGGATATCATTTGCGTTCGTGCGTTCGCGCTGGAGGAGGGCGCGCAGCCGCAGCCCATTGTTGCGCAGCTCGTCGTCGTCCAGCTTGCGCCCGAACAGGCCACGCATACGCTGCATGAAGCCGCCAGGCTGCTCCCACTGATCCAGCAGTGTCAGGGCACGGTCGGACTGCCGGCGTTCTAGGTAGACCTCCGACAGCCCCCAGGTGAGCGCACGCTCAGGGTTGCGACCGTGGTACGCGCGCGCCCAGATCAGGCCCTTCTGCGCCTGTTCCTCTGCCAACTCGGCTTCGCCGGCCGCCAGCAGGGCACGCACGAGCGAGATCACACCTTCGGAACGCGTCGGGTCGTTGTCCGGAATCTTGCTGACGACGTCGATGCCATACTTAACGGCGCCGAGTTCCACCAGCGTGGCCGCAGCGCCGGCCGCAGTCCAGCCATCGCTGCGATTGCCCAGGGCAGCGAGCCGATTGGCCAGTTCCAGGCGCGCATCGCGCGACAGCCCGCGCACGGGGAGGGCACGGATCGCCTCACGCAGCGTATAGACCTGGAAGTCCACGTCGGCGTCGGCCGTGGGCCGCTTTACCTGGCGCAGCAGCGTGGGGTCGCCCTGGCGCAGCGAAAGGCCCCCTTCACGGCGGGCAGCCTGGACATTGGCGATCGTCGTAAGCTGCGCCAGCACCTCGTCCACCAGGCCGGCCTGGCCAAAGACCGTGGCGGTGAGGCGCCGGCTGTGCAGGCTGGTGAGGGAAGCATTGCGAAAGGTATCAACGCCCACCGCCAACAAACGCCCCATCTTGCCCGTCGAAACTGAACTCGCCGGTGTCGAGCTCGTGGGGACGCCTGAACGCGGGGCTGCGCGCCGCAGCCGTTCGGCGGCGCCGGCAGTGACGTCCAGCACGAAGTGGGCGCCGGCATCGCCAAAGCGGCGCAGGGCATTGGCCAGCAGCCCGAGCGTAAGCGGGTGCGGTCCAACGCGCAGGATGGTTTCGGCAAGCATGCCGCGCTGGTCGGGGTGGGCGAGAATGCTATCCCAGGGCTTGAGCAGCTGGTCAAGACGTTCGAGACAGGCGAAGGCCAACTGGCGCTCGCCGATATTGGCGGCCGTAGCCGCGGCATAGAGCAGGCGCTCGGCCACCACGCTGCTGGCCGCGCCGGATGAGCGGCCAAACAGCACCGGTGCCATGCCGGCCAGATTCGGCCGCCACGGCGTTTGCCAGCCCCCAATGTTGGTCGATCCGCTTGGAGAGACGGTACAGGCAGTGGATAGGCGCCAGGGGCTGGCGCGGGGCAGCAAGGCGGGCTACGCGCAGCGCCTGGGTAAACTCGCCGGCGTCGGCCAGGTTCTGCCAGCAGCACTGGAGCAGCCACGTATCCGGGCGAAAGACGGCGCGTTCATCCACGACCACACTGTCAGGGCTCTGCGCCTGTGCCGCGGCGGTCAACGCGTTGATAGCAGCATCTGCCAACGGCTGCGTGGCCGGATCGACCAAACCCGCTGGCGGCCTAAAAACCGGTCCCTGGCCGTTGCTCGGCCCGCCCGTCAACGACGGCATTACTGCCGGCGTTCTGCCGACACTTCTGCCGGCACCGAAGAAGGCACCGTGCGCGCCGTCATGGCAGCACCTGCATCAACAGCAGCAAGCCCGCCAGGAGCAGCGCCACGGCCACGAGCACCATGCCCCAACGGCGCAGCAACGCCGCGCGCTGCACCTGGGCACCGTGCGCGGCGTGGGCCGTGATCCCGGCTGACAAGTACGGCCGGGTTGCGGTGCGGGGCATGCTTGACCTTGGCCAGCCACCAGGCACGATGGCACTGCGCCCAAAGCCCGATGTCGCTGGCACGCACCAGGGAGCGATCCTCACGCATACAGTGGCTCACCCATCAACAGCACCAAGACCGCACCTAAACGGGCACGTGCATGCTAGAGCGCCTCGTCACCGTCGCCGGACACGTCGAGGAGCGCGCCATCTGCCAGCCCGTCACGAGTAAACTCGGTGCCGAGGTGGCGGTCGAGGTTGGCTTCAAAGGAGACCAGCGCCTGGCGCATCTGGTCCTGGCGAATGGCGAGGGTCAGGTCGCCGCGTGTGCGTTCGAGCACCGAGCGCAGGACATCCGTGCTGCGGCGCAGGCCGTCGGTGACGGCGTCGGGGAAGTCGACGGTGATCAACTGGCTGTAGACCTCGTCCATAAACTCGAGGTAGGGTTCGGCGGCCGTCACTTCGCCGCGGCGCACCAGGTCGAGCACGAAGCGGCGCATCTCGCTGCCGGCCTCGCTCATTCCGCGCAGGTAAGTGGCACCGGTCACGTAGAGCTCGGCAGGGGTAGGGTAAGCGGTCCCGCGCACCACGGCTGCCACCAGGTGCGCCTCGACCAGTTCCTTCAAGGCATCCTGGGTATAGCCGGCATGGTAGAGCGTGGGCTGGTCGGCAATGGCGTCGACCATCGCCTTTGCTTCTTCGCGCGCCTGGGCGAGCAGGGCATCGGCCTCTGCCCAATCATGGCGGTGAATGGCGCGGATGGCGTTGGCGCAGGCGCGCGTCAGCGAGCGGCTGCGTGCAAGGGTAGCGTCGCGCAGCGCGTTGAGCGTCGTCATCTCGCCGCGAATCACTTCGACAATATCGGGTAGAGTCAGCACGAGCAGTTCCTCTTCCGGGGGTGGCATACCGCCACACGAGTCCTTCGTACGACACGAAGGCTGCGGGGATTATACAGGAGAGAAGAGAGGGATCGCCCAACCGCAGGGATCGACCGTCCACCGTGCTCTACAAAGTAAATCGCACCGAGCGAGTGCCAAACATGTCGGACTCGCTCGGTGCGCTCGATACAGGGTAGCGACAACGCTCTAGAACGGAATGTCCTCGTCATGGATTTCGTGACCGGCGGCAGCCGGCTGAGCCGCCCCCGGACGTCTGGCCGTAACAGGCGCCCTGCCGTCGGCCGCGTCGACCAAGGAACGTGATCGTCAGTGGCCGTACCTCCAGCGAAACACGCGGCTTGCCGTCACGGTCGGTGAAGCGTTCGGGATCTTCCAGTTCGCCGACAACAAACACCTGGCGGCCCTTGGTCAGATACTGGCTGGCAGTCTCGGCCAGCTTGTCGCCACGCGTTGACGCGAAACCAAATGGTCTTTTCCTGGCGCTGGCCATCCTGGCCTGTCCAGCTGCGGCTGACGGCCAGGCTGAAACTTGTCACTGGCAGCCCGATGGGCGTATAGCGCATTTCCGGATCGTTGCCCAGGTTGCCGATAAGGGTTATCTGCTGATACATGTTACGGTCTCCTCATAATCTTATACGGCTCGAAAAGTGTATCGTTTGCACGACAACGGGCTTGTCTTGCCCGTGAATTATACCTCTGGTGCCCTGTACCTGTCAAAAACAAGCACCCATTTTAGAACATTCGTTCGTTCACCGAAGGCGAATGTCCCGGGGACCTCGCAGGTCCCCGGGACGTGATGTGGGACATGAGCAAGGACATGGCGCTGCGCACGGTTTCGCATCGAGTTCGCTTTCGTGCCATAATACGGATCTGGTCATTCATTCTATCCGCAATTGCGCCGTGTGCGCCTCTGATAAAGCTCTATTCCTTATGAACCTCTCAACGATTCAAGATTACCTACGCACGAGCCGGATCGACGGCTGGCTGCTCTATGACTTCCGTGGGCTGAACCCGATCGCCCTGCACGTGGCGGGGCTCACCCGCAGTGGCTCGCGGCGCTGGTTCCTGTGGATTCCGGCCGAGGGGCAGCCGGTCTGGCTGATCCACGCCATCGAGAGCTCGACCTTCGCCCATATCAACCCCGTCATGGCCGGCGAAGTGCGCCAGTACGTCGGGTGGCGTGACCTGGAACATGCGGTTGCAGAAGCTGGTCCGCACGCCCCAAGGCCCTGCCACGCGCATCGCCATGGAGTACAGCCCCGACAACGCCATCCCCTACGTGGCCTATGTCGACGCCGGCACCAAGGAAATGGTCGAGCGGGTCACGCGGCGCCGAAATCGTCTCCAGCGCCGACCTGGTGCAGCTGGTGCAGGCCGTGCTGAGCGAGGAGCAGATTGCCTCGCACCGCGCGCGCGGCCGTCCACTGCCTGGCGGCGAAGGACACGGCCTTTGCCATGATCCGCGCCTGCCTCGCCACCGGTACGCCGGTGATGGAGCACGAGGTGCAGCAGGCGATCGTGGACTACTTTGAGGCCAACAACCTCGACTGCGACCACCCGCCCATCGTCGCCGTCAACGCCCACGCCGCCAACCCGCACTATGCCCCGAGCGCGGCGCAGCCGACGGAGATCCGCCCCGGCGACATCGTGCTGATCGACCTCTGGGCGCGCGAACGGCGCACGCCGCAGGACTGCTATGCCGACATCACCTGGGTGGCCTACGCCGGCTCTGAAGTGCCGCCGGCGGCCAAGCACCTGTTTGACGTGCTCGCCACAGGGCGCGACGCGGCCGTGACCTTCTGCAACGAACGCCTTGGCGCCGGCAACCCGGTGCACGGCTACGAGGTGGACGACGTCTGCCGCGAGGTAATCGCCGACGCCGGCTACGGCGACGCGTTTTTCCACCGCACAGGCCACAGCCTGGGCGTGACGGGCCACTACAACGGCGTCAACATCGACAACCTGGAGACACGCGACCGGCGCAGCCTGATCCCCGGCGTGATGTTTACCGTCGAGCCGGGCATCTACCTGCCGCAGTTCAACTTCGACGACAGCGCCACGCCCAAGGGGATCGGCCTGCGCACGGAGATCAACTGCCTCGTGCTGCCCGATCGCGTCGAGGTCACCACGCTGCCGCTGCAAAAAGAGATCGTGACGTTGATGTAGCATGCAAAAGAAAGAATTCCTGGTCCCACCCCGACGCGTTGCGCTCTTCGTCACCTGCATGGTGGACATGCTCTACCCCGAGGTGGGCATGGCCACCGTCGAGCTGCTCGAACGGCAGGGGGTCGAGGTGATGTTTCCCAGCGAGCAGACCTGCTGCGGCCAGCCGGCCTTTAACGCCGGCTACCGCGACGAGTCCCGCGAGCTGGCCCACCGCTTTGTGGACATCTTTGAGCCGCTGGTGCGCAGCGGCCAGGTGGACGCGCTGGTCGCGCCCTCGGGCAGCTGCGTGGCGATGACGGCCCACTTCTACGACGTGCTCTTTGAGCGCGACCCGGCCTACCGCGCCCGCGCCGCCATCCTGGCCTCCGTCACCTTTGAGCTGACCGAGTTCCTGGTCGACGTGCTCGGCGTGACCGACGTCGGCGCCCACTTCGAGGGCAAGCTGACCTACCACGCCTCGTGCCATCTGAACCGCGAGCTGGGCGTCGACCGCCAGCCGCACGTGCTGCTGGACAACATCGCGGGCGCCGAGCAGGTGCCGCTCACCGGCGCCGACGAGTGCTGCGGCTTTGGCGGCCTCTTCTCCGTCAAGAACGCGCCGATCAGCAGCGCCATGGGCCGGCGCAAGACGCAGAACCTGGCGACTTCCGACGCCGACGTCGTCGCCCTCTGCGACGTGAGCTGCATGACCCACATCAACGGCCTGCTCACCCGCCAGGGCCAGCACTGCCGGGCCGTGCACATCGCCCAGCTGCTGGTCAACGAGGTTGACGTAGCAGAGCGCCCACAGGCGCCCAAGCAGCCGGAGCAGAAGGAAGCGCCCTCGCGGCGCTGGCAAGACAATAAATGAGTAGGTGGTAAGCGACACCCGGCAAAGAAACTATGGCAACATCGACCATCGATCTGCATCTTCCCTATGACGAGCGCGTGGACAAGGCGCTCAACAATCGCCACCTGCGTACCGCGCTCGAACGCGCCACCGGACGCATGGCCGGCCAGCGCCGCGACGCCATGGGGGCCGTCGACGGCGAGCGCCTGCGCGACCAGATGCGACAGATGAAAGAGCACGCCCTGCGCAACCTGCCCGACCTGCTCGAACAGCTGGAGACCAACCTCACCGCCAACGGCGCGCAGGTCTACTGGGCCAAGGAGGCGGACGACGTCAACCGCACGCTGATCCAGATTGCCCGCAAGGCCAACGTGCAGAAGGTGGTCAAGGTCAAGTCGATGGTCTCCGAAGAGGTGCACGTCAACGACGCGCTGGCACAGGCCGGCATCACTGCGGTCGAGACCGACCTCGGCGAGTTCATCATCCAGCTGGCCGGCGAACCGCCCTCGCACATCCTGGCCCCGGTCATCCACCGCCGCGCCGAGGACATCGCCGAGCTGTTCCAAAAAGAGCTGGACATGCCGCCGACGCTCGACCCGCAGGTGATCTGCGGCGTGGCGCGCACCCGGCTGCGCCGCGAGTTTCTTGGCGCCGACATGGGCATCAGCGGCTGCAACTTTGCCATTGCCGAGACGGGCACGATCTGCATCGTGACCAACGAGGGCAACGGCCGCATGTCGTCGTCGCTGCCGCGCGTCTACGTCGTCATCATGGGCATCGAGAAGATCGTGCCGACCGTGGAGGATGCGTTCCTCCAGTACCAGGCGCTCTCGCGTTCGGCGACCGGACAGCAGTGCAGCGTCTACATGTCGATGACCTCGGGCCCGCGCCGGCCAGGCGACGCCGACGGGCCGGACGAGATGCACGTGATCCTGCTGGACAACGGCCGCGTGGACATGCTGGCGCACGGCTACGGCGAGGCGCTCTGCTGCGTGCGCTGCGGCGCCTGTCTCAACGTCTGCCCCGTCTACCGCGAGATCGGCGGCCATGCCTATGGCTCGACCTACAGCGGGCCGATCGGGGCAGTCATCAGCGGGCTGCTGCACAACAGCGTGACCGACGTGAAGAAGCTGCCCTATGCCTCGACCCTGTGCGGCGCCTGCCGCGACGCCTGCCCGGTCAAGATCGACCTTCCTCGCCTGCTGCTCGACCTGCGGTCGGACGTCGTCGAGGAGGGCGAGTACGGCGCGGCTGGAGAAGCTGGCGATGCAGAACTTTGCCTGGATGATGGGCAACCGCACGCTGTACGAATCCGCCGGCAAGATGGCCAGCGGCGGCTCAAACCTGCTGGCCTGGTTTAGCGGCGGCAGCATCAAGGCCATGCCGGGGCCGTTTGCGGCGTGGACCGATACCCGCAACTTCCCGCCGTTTGCCAAGCACAGCTTTCGCGACCAATGGCGCGAGCGGCAGGCACGGCGGAAGAAGATCAAGCGAGACGAGTAGCGGAGTAAGGCCAGGATGAGTACGCGTGATGAAATTTTGAGCCGGATCCGCATCATCCTTTCGCGGCCGGATCTGCCGTTTCCGCCGGCCGAGGCGCCGCCGCTTGAGCGCCGAGGAGCGCATGACGGTGACGAGCGCCGAGGGCGATCAGCGCGACCTGGCAGTGCGCTTTGGCGCCGAGCTGGCGAACCTATATGGGACGTTCGAGATCCTCGACTCCGAGGTGGAGGCGCGCCTGGCGCTGGTGAACCGGCTGGGCGAATGGAAGGCCGAAGAGGAAGCGGCGCGCAAGGGTCCGGCACTGGACACCGGCCAGGAGCGCATGGTGCTGGCGTGGGCGCCCGAACGGCTGCCGGTCGACGGCATCGCCGAGACGCTGGCGGATGTTGGCTGGCAGCTGGTCGTGCCCGCCGACCTGGCGACGCCCGAAAGCCGGGATGCGGTCCGCTTTATCCGCTTTGGGCTGACGGGGGTGGATGCCGCCTTTGCCGCCACCGGTTCGATGCTGCGTTGCGTCCACCAAGGGGCAGAGCCGCAGCGCCAGCCTGCTGCCGCTGCGCCACATTGCGCTCATCCCGTTCAGCCGGCTCTACCGCAACTTTGAGGAGTGGCTGGCGGAGAAGCGCGAGGCAGGCAGCCTGGCCGAACTGCTGCGCGAGCGCGCCGCCTGGCACATGATCACCGGCCCCTCGAAATCCGCCGACATCGAGTTGAACCTGACGCTGGGCGTGCACGGCCCCAAGTTTGTCCACGCCATCCTCTTTGCCGACTGACCCTTCCGGGAAGCCCCCCTCTTCCGGGAAGGCTTGGTCTTCCCGGAAGGGTAACTGGGAGATCTGCCAGTGCCTTTGACGCGCCGTTCGCCATCGTATCGCTACAAGTGGGAAATCCCCGCGCTGATCTTCTCGCTGGTCCTGATGTTTTACGGCTCCATGTGGGTCTTTGGACTCGTGGGCGAAATCATCATCGACACCGACACGAACTGGGTGGCGACGCTTGAAGACTTCGGCATCACCATGCTGGTCGGGCTGTTCCTGCTGCTGGGTTCCATCGTCCTGATTGCCTGGCGCGCTCGTGCCAAGCTGCACCGATTGCAGCGTTCAGGCATTCGCGCCAGCGAACACCAGTTTCCTGAGCTGTATGCCATCAGCGAGCAATGCCGCAAGGAGCTTGGCGTAACCAAACCAGTGGACGTGTACGTCGTGGACTCGGTTCCGTCCGGCTCACCGCACTGTAGGCACGCGCGGCGTGTGGCCGCCGCCTTATTACCTCATTATCACCGCGCTTCAGGTGAACACGCGCACGCCGGACGAACTGCGGTTTTTGCTCGGCCGCGAGTACGGCCATGTCCGCTATGGCCACGTGCCAATCATGACGATCATTGACACGTTAGGCGGCGAACTGGGCCGCGTGCCATTTGTGGGCGGCATCGTCAACTTCATCTTTTCCGGCTGGCTGCGTGCCGCCACGCACACGGCGGACCGGGCCGGGCTGCTCGTGGTGCACGATCTCAACCACGTCTACAGCACGCTGGTCAAGCTGGTGATCGGCCCCGCCCTCTACGACCGCATCGACCACGGCGCACTGGCCGAACAGGTGCGCGACCAGGACGGCCGCCGGCACGAAGAGGCTATCCTCTGGTTTGCCAGCCCCTTTGACAGCACGCCGATGGGGCGCTTCGAGGACATGCTCAAGTTCGCCAAGTCCCCGCTCTACCGCCGGCTGCGGGAGGAGTCGCTGCCCGCGTTTGCGCACCAGGTGCATTGGGAAGAGTAGCGCGATTTCCTTGCCATAATCTATACTGCAGCTATGTACAAGTTGTGTGCGTAGGAACAATGCGCCGCGCGCTGTTCTGTGCCACTATCGACGCTGCAGTTCGTTGTGCCTCCTCGCCTTCTCTCACACCGCAGTCTCGTCGCGCCGGCGAGGTGCTCGTTTGTTCGGCATTTCTGCCAGGAGGCAACCATGACAACCACTCCCCCTGCCATTCACCAGGTATACAAGTCCATAATCTTCGCGGCAGGCAGACAGCGCCGGCGCTGGCCGGTGCTTGCCGGCGCCCTCGTCTTCGCCTGCTGGGCGGCACTGCTGCTACCGGCCGCCGTATCCGCCGCCCCACCGGAGCCATCCCCCGAACCCACGGTCCCGGCGCCGGCAGAGGCGCCAACTGAGGCGCCAACAGAGGCGCAGCCTGAATCCGAAATCGAGGCGGCGGCCATCCTGCCGGATATCGTGGCGGTGACGGCCGGCCTCTCGCACACGTGCGCCGTCAACGCCGCCGGCAGCGTCCTCTGCTGGGGCGACAACACCTACGGGCAGCTCGGCAACTGGCACGCGCACGCTGGGAACCAGCAATCCCTATCCCCGCAGCGTCGGCGGATTAACCGGCGCCAAGGCCGTCGCTGCCGGCGACACCCACACCTGCGCCCTCACGACCGACGGCTGGGTGATGTGCTGGGGCTCCAACGCCTACGGCCAGCTCGGCGACGGCACGACAGTCTCGCAGCTGACCCCGGTCACCGTAACGGGGCTGATCAGCGGCGTACAGCAGATCGCCGCCGGCGGCACCCACACCTGCGCCCTGACGGCGGCGGGCGGCGTCAAGTGCTGGGGCGACCTGACGGCGACACCCGAAGATGTACCCGGCCTGACCAGCGGCGTGAGTGCCATCGCCGCCGGCTTCATGCATACCTGCGCCATCGTCGGCGATGCAGCTGCCGGCGGCGCAGTCCAGTGCTGGGGCGCCAACGACACCGGGCAGCTGGGCAACGGCACGACGACCGCCAGCAGCACGCCGGTGGCCGTCCAGGGGCTGGACAGCGGCGTCAAGGCCATCTCGGCCGGCGGTGCGCCGGTGGATCGCTTTACGGCCGGCGGCCACAGCTGCGCCGTGACGACGGCCGGTGCCGTCAAGTGCTGGGGCTGGAACGACGAAGGGCAGCTGGGCGACGGCACCACCGTCAACCGCCTGGCGCCGGTGAACGTGACCGGCATCGCCAGCGGCGCCCAGGATGTCGCCGCCGGCGACAAGCACACCTGCGCCCTGATCGGCGATGTTGCCGCGGGGACGGCGGGCGTCAAGTGCTGGGGACAGAACCGCTACGGGCAGCTGGGCGTCGGGCTCGACCGAGTCCTATCCGACGCCGGTGCAAGTTGGCGGGTTCACCGGCGGCGTTAACGCCATCGCCGCGGGCGGCGCACACACCTGCGCCGTGACCGAAGAGGGCGGCGCAAAGTGCTGGGGCCGCAACGCCGCCGGCCAGCTGGGCAACTTCACGATCGGCAGCCAGTCGCTGCTGCCCGTCAACGTGATCGTGCCCATCGGCCTCTCCTACATACCGCAGCTCTGGCGCCAGGCGGTGCCCACGACGGCGGCGGAGTAAAATCAGGCTTCCGGGAAGACCCACCCTTCCGGGAAGGGTGGGTCTTCCCGGAAGGGGTCCTATGCGAAATGGGGCTACTCGTCGCCCCAGGCGGTGGCGATGAGGGTGCGGGGGCCGCCGTGGTTGCGGTGCTCGCACAGGTAGATGCCCTGCCAGGTGCCCAGGTTGAGGCGGCCGCCGGTCACCGGGATGGTGAGGCTGGCACCGATGAGCAGGGCCTTGATGTGGGCCGGCATATCGTCCGGACCTTCGTAGACGTGCGTGTAGGCGGCTTGCTCGGGCACGACACGGTTGAAGAAGGTCTCCATGTCGGCGCGCACCTCCGGCTCCACGCGCTCGTTGAGCGCCAGGGAGGCGGAGGTGTGCTGCAGGAAGAGATGGCACACACCCACGCGCAGCCGCTGCAGCTCTGGCAGCTGTGCTACGACCTCACGCGTGATCACATGAAAGCCGCGCGGCTTGGCCGGCAGCACGATGGCCTTCTGCATCCAGGTCGTCATGGAGAGTCCTGCCCGCCCTCAGCGGCCAGCCAGCCGCCCAGCGCCGGCAAGGCGGCGAAGGCGCTGTAGAACTCGTTGCCGGCCGGGGTAGGCGTGGGATAGGAGCTGAACTTGGCCACGACCATCTCGGCCAGCGGGGTCGACGTACAGGATCTGCCCGCCGTATCCAATGGCAAGATAAGCACGGTTGGCGTTGTGGGTGTGCCACCACTGGTGATGGTAGGACCAGCCCTGGTTGCCGGGGCCGGCGGCCGGGTCCGCGGGCAAAGGCCACCGGGTCGCCCCCACGTTCGAGGTCCTCCACCACGGCCGCGGGCAAGATCCGGCGGCCGTTGAACTCGCCATGCTGGAGCAGCAGCTGGCCAAAGCGGGCCATGTCACGCAGCGTGGTCAGCAGGCCCGAGCCGGCGGTTTCGGCGGCCGTGGGACCCACGATCCAGAAGGCATCGCGCTCGGCGCCCAGCTGCGACCAGATGCGCTCGTGCATGATCTGCGCCAGCGACCGGTTGAGCAGGCGCTTCAGCAGCCAGGCCAGCACGTCGGTATTCGGCGTCAGGTAGGCGAAGCGAACGCCGTGCTCGCCGCCCTTCCGCATCGTCGGCAGCACCTCGTATACCGACGACGGGCCGGTGTAGTCCAGGGGCTGTGCGCGCCAGCCGAGCGCGATGCTGTAGTTGAGATTCTCCGAGACTGGGTCGATCTCGTCTTCCAGAGAAGCGGACGTTGGCGGTCATGTCCATGACCTGCTGCAGCGTGGCGTCGCCAAAACCGCTGTGCGCCAGCTCGGGCAGGTACGTGGCCACAGTGGCATGGGGGTCGAACAGCCCCTCATGGGCCAGGAGCGCGGCCAGCACGCCTGTCAACGGACTTGGAGCCCGAAGCCCAGGCGTGGAGCGTGTGCGGCTGCATGCCGTTCAGATAGCGCTCGTAGATAATGCGGCCGCGCTGCAGCACGACGATGCCGTCGGTGTAGCTCAGCTCGACCATATCGTCAAAGCTGAACTCGGTGCCGGCGCGGTTGCGATAGGTCACGGCGCTCAGGTCACGCAGCGCGTACGGCAGCGGTGCCACTGGCCCGTCCCCGCGCCAGACGTCGACGACGTGGTTCAGCGGCAGCTCGTTTTGGAAGCTCCAGCGGTTGTAGGGGCCGTAGAGTTGATTGGCGTGGGTGACCAAGCCTGCAGGGTGTGGCGGAAAGCCGCGCATCAGGCCCTGTTCCTCGGCAGTTTGGATCGACTGTTGTGAGTTAGACATGGGATGGATTCTAGCACATGGGCCAACCTTCTATTCTTTTGACACGCTTCCCGGCACTGCCTTACACTGACTCAATCATCTATTGACTGATGTCTTTATTCCAAGCAAAGGTGTGCAATTCATGTCTACAGCTAAATCCTACCGTGTCGCCGTTATCGGCGCCGGCAGTATCGCCAAGTACAGCCATGTCCCCGGCTTTCAACGCCTCCCGAACTGCGAAGTGGTCGCCATCTGCGACGTAAACGAAGCGCGCGCGCGGGAGCTGGCCGACGCGCTCAAAGTGCCGCGCACTTACAGCGACTACACGACGATGCTGGCCGAAGTGCGGCCCGACATCGTCGTCGTGGCCACGCCTAACACCTTCCACAAGCCGATGGCAATCGCCGCCCTCGAGGCGGGCGCCAATGTCCTGTGCGAAAAGCCGCTGGCGTTGACCTACGCCGACGCCCAGGAGATGTTCGACATCGCCGCCGCCCACAACCGCACGCTCACCGCAGGCACTCATTTCCGCTTCACCCCGCCCATGCAGGTGGCCAAACAGCAGGCGGACGCAGGGTTCTTTGGCAAGATCTATGCCGCCCGCACCGTATGGCAGCGCCGCAACGGCATCCCTGGCTACGGCAGCTGGTTTACCAACCGCGACCTGGCGGGCGGCGGCGCACTGCTCGACATCGGCATTCACGCCCTGGACCGCGCCCTCTACCTGATGAGCTACCCCAAACCCGTGGCCGTCAGCGGCGCCACCTTCGCCGAGTTTGGTCCGCGCGGCCTGGGCCTTGGCGGCTGGGGCTCCGACATTTTCATGCCGGCCGCCGGCGCCCGCTATGATGTGGACGACTTTGCCTGGGCCTTCGTCCGCTTTGAGAACGGGGCCGTGCTCAACCTGCAGGTGTCGTGGGCATCCAACTATCCTGAGACTTTCATGACTGAGGTCTTTGGCACCGAGGGTGGCGGCTACATCGGCGGTCGCGATAAGGTCGAGCTGTACACCATGCTAAATAAGCAGGAAGTGAGCATCCAGACCCCGCTCCACGAGGCCAGGATCGGCTCGTACTTCCAGCTGATCGAAAACTTCGTGCGCGCCCTGGACGGCGACAAGACGGCCGACATTCCCACCCGCGAACAGGCGCTAACGAGCGTGCAGATCATCGACGCAATCCTCCGCTCGGCCGCGGGCAAGCGTGAAGTGGTGCTGTGAGGGGAGAGGGCAACCAAGATTGCCTGTGAGAGGGTGAAAGGAGTCACCATGTCTGGCCCCAAAATCACCATACCCCCAAAATATGGCATTCGCAGGGGACTTGGTGTAATATGGACACGGAAAACAATTCTTTGTATTTCACATATTTAAGGAGAGTAAAATGGCAAAGCTAAGGATTGGTATCAATGGATTTGGCCGCATTGGCCGCCAGGTGACCAAGTCCATGTTCGAGAATTACCGCGGGCAGTTTGACCTGGTCGCCGTCAACGACCTGAGCAACACCGCCACCAATGCCCATCTCTTCAAGTACGACAGCAACTACGGCGTCTTCCCCGGCACGGTCGAAGTCTCCGACGGCGACCTGGTGCATCGACGGCGACCGCATCAAGGTGCTGGCCGAGAAGGACCCGAGCAAGCTGCCCTGGGGCGACCTGGGCGTCGATATCGTCGTCGAGAGCACCGGTATCTTCACCGACCGCGCCAAGGCTGAACTGCACATTGCCGCCGGCGCCAAGAAGGTGATCATCTCCGCCCCGGCCAAGGGCGAAGACCTGACGGTGGTCATGGGCGTCAACGAAGACAAGTACGACCCGGCCAAGCACGTGATCCTGAGCAACGCTTCCTGCACCACGAACTGCCTGGCCCCGGCTGCCAAGGTCCTCAACGACCTCGCCGGCATCAAGCAGGCGCTGATGACGACCGTGCACGCCTACACCAACGACCAGCGCATCCTGGACCTCGTCCACAGCGATCTGCGCCGCGCGCGTGCCGCTGCCATGAGCATCATCCCGACGACCACCGGCGCCGCCAAGGCCGTCTCGCTGGTCATCCCCGAACTCAAGGGCAAGTTTGACGGCTATGCCATGCGCGTCCCGACCTCCACGGTCTCCGTGGTGGACCTGACCGCCATTGTCGAGCGCCCCATCACCAAGGACGAGCTGTTCGCCGCCTACGACGCAGCCGCCGCCGGCCGCATGAAGGGCATCCTCCAGGTCGTGCGCGACCCGCTGGTCAGCATCGACTTCAAGGGCAGCCCCCTGAGCAGCTCGGTGGACTACGAGTTCACCAACGTCTACGGCACCATGGTCAAGATCGTGACCTGGTACGACAACGAGTGGGGCTACAGCAGCCGCGTCGGCGACCTGATCGCCTACATGGAAAAGAAGGGCATCTAAGGAGCCCTGCTTCCCTAGTGAGTCTTTTTACGAGCGTGGTGCGCGGTGCGTGCCACGCTCGTTTTCCTTCAGGAGACCACCATGAACAAGAAGACCATCAAGAACGTGGAGTGGCAGGGCAAGCGCGCCCTGGTCCGCGTCGACTTCAACGTGCCGCAGGATAAGACGACCGGCGCCATCACCGACGACGCCCGCATCCGCGCCGCCCTGCCCACCATCCAGTACCTGCTCGACCACGGCGCCGCCGTCGTGCTGATGAGCCACCTTGGCCGCCCCAAGGATGGCCCGGACCCCAAGTACAGCATGAAGGTGACGGCCGACCACCTGGCCACCCTGCTGCCGGGCGTCAAGGTCAACTTCGTGGGCGCCACCACCGGCCCCGAGGCCGAAGCCGCCGCCAAGGCACTCAAGCCTGGCGAGATCCTGGTCCTGGAGAATACCCGCTTTGATAAGCGCGAGACCAAGAATGACGAAGGCATGGCGAAGGAGTTCGCCAAGCTGGGCGACGTCTACGTGATGGACGCCTTTGGCAGCGCCCACCGCGCCCATGCCTCGACCGAAGGCGTGGCCCACTACCTGCCCGCCGTCGCCGGCTTCCTGATGGAGAAGGAACTGGAGTACCTGGGCGGCGCCCTCGAAAACCCGCGCCGGCCCTTTGTCGCCATCCTCGGCGGCGCCAAGATCTCCGACAAGATCGGCGTGATCTCCAACCTGCTGACCAAGGTCGACCGCATCCTGATCGGCGGCGGCATGGCCAATACCTTCCTGGCAGCCCAGGGCTACAACATGGGCCAGAGCCTGGTCGAGACCGAAGCGCTTGAGAAGGCCAAGGAGCTGATTGCGTCGGGCGCCGACAAGATCGAGCTGCCAGTCGACCTGCGCGTGGCCAGCGCCTTTGCGGCCGACGCCGAGAGCAAGGTCGTGCCGGTCAACGAGGTCCCAGCCGAGTGGAGAGCGCTCGACATCGGCCCAGCAACTATCGCCCACTACTCGAACAACCTGGCGGGCGCCCACACGGTCGTGTGGAACGGGCCGATGGGCGTGTTTGAGTTCCCGGCCTTTGCGCGCGGCACCGTGGCCATCGCCGAGATCCTCGGCGGGCTCAAGGATGCTACCACGATCATCGGCGGCGGCGACAGCGCGGCGGCGATCCGCGAAGCAGGTCTCGAGGACAAGATGTCGCACGTCTCCACCGGCGGCGGCGCCTCGCTCGAGTTCCTCGAAGGCATCGAGCTGCCCGGCGTGGCGGCGTTGAACAACAAGTAACCTGTAGCCGGAAGCAATGTCCCGAGGACGGGCGAACGCAAGCGGTCGCCGTCCCCGGGACATGATGTGTGTGTAACAAAAGGGCAACGACGATGAGCTTCCTCTCCAAACTCTTTGCCCCCTTTATGGGCAAGGGGCCGTCCGGGTCAGATCGCTATCTGCCGATCTATGCGTTCAGCAACCGCTGCCGCGAGCCAATTGCAGGACAGGTTGACTTGATGAACGAGACCAGCCTGGACGACGAGAACCAGGGCGGCTATTACGTGCGCAAGGTGCTGCACACCTCGGGCAAGGGACGCTGCTTTGGTGAAGTAGAATTTGAGCTCTGGCTGGACAGCAAGAAGCGCATCGTGCGCCAGGAGGTGCATGGGGGACGCTGGCTCACTGCGGCGGAGTATGAAACCGAGGTAGCGGAAGCCGAAGCGCGCGAGCAGGAAGCACGCGAGCAAGCGGAACGCGAGTCGCCTGAGCCTTAATTGTTGGATTTTTTGGATTTATTTGATTTGTACGGGCAGCTAGTGCGCGTACGCAGTGATTCATCCGACGAGATGGCTGGTGAACCGCAGGCATCTCTTGCTTTAAGGAGTAGACTTTTATGCGCAAGCCGATGATGGCGGGCAACTGGAAGATGAACAAGAACGTCGACGAGGCAGTGGCACTGGCCAAGGCGATCCGCGCGGCGGTGAACGACGAGGACGGCGTGGACTGCGTCGTGTGCCCGCCGTTTGTCGATCTGCCGGCGGTGGCCAAGGCTCTGGACGACAGCAACATCGAGGTCGGCGCCCAGAACATGCACTGGGCGGCCAGCGGCGCCTACACCGGCGAGGTGAGCGCCGTCGATGCTGGTTGGGCTGGCGCAGTACGTGATCCTCGGCCACAGCGAACGCCGGCAGTTTTTTGCCGAAACCGACGAGGGCGTCAACAAGAAGATCAAGGCCGCTCTCGAAGCGAACCTGACTCCCATCGTCTGCGTCGGCGAGTCGCTGGAGCAGAACGAGGCCGGCGAGACGAAGTCGTTTGTCAGCGGCCAGGTACGCGGCGCACTGGCGGGGCTGGATGCGGGACAGGTGGAGAGCCTGATCATCGCCTACGAGCCCATCTGGGCCATCGGCACGGGCCGTGCGGCCACGGCACAGCAGGCCAACGACATCTGCGGCGGCGTCGTGCGCGCCACAGTCGCCGAGCTGTACGGGCACAAGGTTGCGGATGATACCCGCATCCTTTACGGCGGCAGCACCAACGACAAGAACATCCGCGAGATCATGGCGCAGCCCGACATTGACGGCGCCCTGATCGGCGGCGCCGCGCTCAAGGTGGAAAGCTACGCCGAGATGGTGCGCGGGACGGCGGAAGTGTACCGCTAGGCACTTAGAAAAACGTGCCAGACGCTGTCCACAACGTCAAGAAACTGAGTTTCTTTGAGAAACTCAGTTTCTGCCGGTGGCAGTGGACAGTGTCTGGCAATGCTACGTTCGCTCTACTTCCACCCACTCCCCGCTGCGTGCAGAGGCTAACACAGCATCGCAGACAAGCTGCGTGGCCAGACCATCGCGGAAGTCGGGGACAAGGGTTTCACCCCGCTCTAGCCCATATAGAAAATCGGATACGGCGTGAGTGAAGGTGTGCTCGTAGCCGATGGCACAGCCGGGAACCCACCAGTTCTTCATGTAGGGGTGGTCGCCATCCCAGACCTGGATGGTGCGGAAGCCGCGCGTCAGCGAGCTGTCGCCATGGCTGTAGTATTCGAGCTGGTGCGCATCTTCCAGGTCGAAGGCGATTGAGCCCTTTTCGCCGTTGATCTCAAAGGTATTCTGGTTCTTGCGCCCGCAGGCGTAGCGGGTGGACTCAAAGGTGCCCAGCGCCCCGTTGGCGAAGCGCGCCAGGAAGGCGCAGGCGTCGTCGATCTTGACGGGCTTGACCGTGTGCCGGGTCATCCTGCAGCGCGCCGCTCCTTGATAAAGGTCTCGGTCATGGCCGTGACCTCGCCGGATGGGACCGGCCAGCCAGAGCGCCAGGTCGATCGAGTGCGCCAGCAGGTCGCCGGTCACGCCACTGCCCGCGGCGTCGGCATCCAGCCGCCAGAGCGTGTTGCCGCCCTGCGGGAGCTTGGGGCTGATGGTCCAGTCCTGCAGGTACTTGGCGCGGTAATGGAAGATGCGGCCGAGGTGGCCCTCGTCGATCAGCTGCCTGGCCAAGGTGACGGCGGGAATGCGGCGGTAGTTGAAGAAGACCATGGAAGGCTTGCCGCTGCGCTCCACCGCCGCGACCATGGCACGCGCTTCCTCTGCATTCATGGCCAGCGGCTTTTCGCAGACGATCATCTTGCCCGCCGCCGCGGCCGCCAGTGCAATCTCACAGTGCGTGTTGTTGGGCGTGGCGATGTCGATCACGTCGATGTCGTCACGTGCGACCAGCGCCTGCCAATCGGGCACGACCTCCTCCCACCCCCAATTCTCCGCAAACGCCGTCGTAGTCTGCGGGTTGCGAGCACAGACGGCCTTGCGCACGGGCAGAATCGTGTGCGGGAAAAACCTGCCGACCTGGCTGTAGGCGTTCGAGTGGGTCCGCCCCATAAACCCGGTGCCGATCAGGCCGATGTTAAGCGTCTGCATGGGTGACTCCTGAACATTCGTCTGTTGGAACGTGCAATACATAGGGGCATGAAGTCCGGCGAGGGCAGAAACCGAGTTTCTGCGAGAAACTCGGTTTCGTGCGCTGCTCGCCGGACCTCATGCCCCTACCTTAACCCTCGCGCTTACTTCTGGAACTTATCCGGCGTCTGGAGCAGCGCCTGGACTGCTTCCGACTTGACGTTCTCCGGCGTGATCAGCACGGGCGCCAGCTCGATCTTCGGATTCTCGATCGTCTGGCCGTTGATGAAGGCGTCGATGGCGGCCACGCCCTGGTAGCCCATCTGGTACGGATCCTGGGCGATGATGGCCTGGATGGTGCCGTCGTCAAAGAGCGGCAGGATCTCGGGGCTGGGGTCGAAGGTGATGATCTTGACCTTCTTGTCGATCCCCTTGGCCTTGGCCGCCTGGGCGATGCCGGCGGCGATCGGGGCCGCGGCCGAGAAGAAGCCGGCGATGTCCGGGTTGGCGGTGATGATGTCGGTCGCGATGTTCAGCGACTTGGCCGCATCGGCGTCGGTCCACTGCGTCTCCAGCACCTTCATGTCCGGGTACTGGGCGATGGCCTCGGCAAAGCCCTTGCTGCGCCCGGCGCTGACGGAGCCGGCCTGGATGCCGAGGTTGGCCACCGTGCCCTTCTTGTCGAGCAGCCTGGCCATCTCCTCGCCGGCCATGAAGCCGCCCTTGTACTGGTCGGTGATGATGCTCGCCACCGGCACGTCGCTGTCGATGCCCGAGTCGGCCATGGCCACCGGCACGCCGGCTGCCATCGCCTCTTCGACGGGCGGAATCAGCGCCTTCGAATCGAGCGCGGCCAGCAGGATGCCGGCCGGCTTCTTGGCGGTGATGTTGCGCACCAGGTCGACCTGGGCGGCAATGTCGGCCTCGGTGGCCGGGCCCTGGTAGTCGATGGTGTAGCCAAGTTCCTTGGCCTTGTCCTGCGCGCCCTTCACCAGGAAGAGATAGAAGGTGGCCGAAGTGGACTTGGGGATGAAGACGATCTCGCCCTTGCTGCCTTCGGCCGGCGCAGCGGCGGCCTGTTCGGTCGTGGCCTGCGCGGCTGCCGACTGAGCGGCAGGCTGGGCAGCAGGCGGCGGTGCAGTACAAGCGGCCAGCAACCGCGATCACCAGCAGGACGGCTAGAATCCGAGAAAGCTTCCGAAACATCTCATTCCTCCTCACTGAACGTTTGAATCAGGGTTCGTAGGTGGCACAACGATTGGCGCGGCAGGTACAGCCGCAGCTGCGTTTTCTTGCTTTATCCCACCTCCTTTTAGCGGCGCCGGCGATATTGGTCGACGGCGACGGCGCCGATGATGACCATGCCGTTGACGACGTACTGCCAGAATGCATTCACCCCGAGGATGTTGAGCCCGTTGCGGATCGTCGTCACCAGCAGCGCGCCGATCAAGCGTGGCGAGGATGCTGCCCTCGCCGCCAAAGGTGCTGGCGCCGCCGATCAACACGGCGCCGATCGCCAGCAGTTCATAGCCGTTGCCGCCGGCCGGCTGCACCGTCGCCAGACGCCCCGCCTCGATGATCGAGGCCAGGCCGCCAACAACCCCGAAAGTCGTATAGATGCCGACCGTGACCGCCGCCACGTTGATGCCCGAGAGGCGCGCCGCCTCGGCGTTGCTGCCGATGGCGTAGATAAAGCGGCCAAAGCGCGTGTAGTTCATCACGACGATAGCTGAGGACGTACACCACCAGCACGATCACGGTCGGCACCGGGATGACGTCGAAAAACTTGCCCTGGCCGATAAACTTGTAGCGGTCGTCCAGCCCGTAGATGGGGATGCCGCCCGAGATGATCAGCGCCAGCCCGCGGGCGATCCCCATCATGCCCAGCGTGGCGATAAACGGCGGGACGCGCACCCGGGTGATCAGCAGGCCGTTGGTCAGGCCCCAGCAGGGCGCCGACGCCCAGCGTGGTCGCCAGCGACAGCACGAGGCTGCCGGTGGACGTGAAGACCAGGCCGCCGACCACCGCCGCGCAGGCAAAGACCGAGCCCACCGACAGGTCGATGCCGCCCGAGATGATGACAAAGGTCTCGCCCGCGGCGATGATGGCGATGACCGCCGTCTGCAGGGTGATCTCGAAGAGGTTGCTGACCGTGAAGAAGTAGGGCGACAGAAAGGCCAGCACCACCCACATGACGCCCAGGATCAGGAGCATCGAGACCCCTTGGTTGCGCAAGAGGGCGCGCACGGCGGATGTCCCGCCGCTTGTTTGTGAGGGCTGGCCGGCTTCGAGCTGACTCATAGTTGTTCTTCCGTCCCTAACTTTGGCTGTGCACTTGTCGCTGACCCTGCTATTGACTCTACTACTGACTCTGCTGATTCTGCGCCTGACACTGCACGCAGACTGTACTGCATGATCTCCTGCTTGGTCGTGTGCTTCGGGTCCAGTTCGGCGACAATGTTGCCCGCCGCCATCACCAGGATGCGGTCGGCCACCTGCAGGATCTCGTCGACGTCGCTGGAAATGAAGATGACCCCTCGGTCGCCTTCGGCGACAAAGCGCCGGATCAGCTCGTAGATGTCGCCGCGTGCGCCCACGTCGATGCCGATGGTCGGTTCGTCGAGGATCAGCAGGTTGCACCCGGCGCTGAGCCATTTGCCAAAGACGACCTTCTGCTTGTTGCCGCCGCTCAGGTACTTGACCTGCTGCGACAAGCCGGCAGTCTTGATCCCGATCGACTTCACCAAGTCCGCCACGCTGCGCTTCTCATTGGCGGTGCTGAACACGATGCTTTTCAGCTTGGCCAAGGTGACCATCGAGACGTTTTCCTTGACACCCATGTTGAGGCAAAGCCCATCGGCGTCGCGGTCTTCGGGCAGGTAGCCGATCCCCAGCCCGATTGCCTGTCGGGGCGAGTCGACCTTCACGCTTCTGCCCTGCAGCTGCAACGTGCCCTCGCGGACCCGGTCGACGCCAAAGATCGCGTGCGCCAGTTCGGTCTTGCCGGCGCCGACCAGACCGGTGATGCCCAGGATCTCACCCTTGCGCACGGCTAGGCTCAAGCCGTAGGGAAGCGGCGGCTGATCAAGCCCTCCACCCGCAGCAGCGTGTCGCCTGTGCCACCGGTGACATTGGCCTGCTGCTGGCGTCCCTGCACCAGTTCTTTGCCGATCATCAGCCCGATGATCTGCTGCAAGTCCGCAGCGCGTGCCGGCACCGTCGCCACCGTCAGCCCGTCGCGCAGCACGGTGATACGGTCACCGATCTGCTTGACCTCTTCCAGCTTGTGCGAGATGTAGATAATGCCGATGCCCTGGGCCTTGATGTCGGTGAGGATCTTAAAAAGGATCTCCGTTTCTTTGCGGCTGAGCGCGGCCGTCGGCTCATCCATGATGAGAACCTTGGCGTTCTTGGACAGTGCAATCGCGATCTCCAGCATCTGCTTCTGCGACACTGGCAGGTCGCGCACTTTGGTCTTGAGATCGATGGCAAAGTCGATCTTGCTGAGCACGGCGGCGGCGTGGGCGTAGACCTCTTTCCAGCGGATGAACCCGCGCTCGTGGGTAAAGCGGGTCATGGCCAGGTTCTCGGCCACGCTTAGGTGTGGAATCAGGTGAAAGTTCTGGTAGACGGTGACGATGCCCAGGTCTTCAGCCCGCTTGGGATTGTAGTCCGCCAGGTCGAGCGGCTGGCCATCGAGCGCGATAGCGCCGGCGTCGAGGCGATAGGCGCCTGAGAGGATCTTCATCAGCGTCGACTTGCCGGCCCCGTTTTCGCCCAGGAGCACGTGCACCTCGCCGTGGGCAAGGTCGAAGTCCACGCCCTTGAGGACGCTTACCCCGTAGAATGCCTTCGCAATCCCTTCCATGGCCAGCAGTGTCGCCATCATCTATCCCCAGTCTATCCTCGCTTGCATGGTGCGGTGGACTGGCGCACCACCAATTCCGGTGTGATCTGCACGCGCGGCGGCTCGGGGGGTGTGCCTGCCAGTTGCGCCAAAAGCATGTCCACGCCCAAGACGGCCATCTGGCTGATCGACTGGCTGATGGTCGTCAGCGGCGGCCACAGGTAGGCCGCCAGCTCGATATCGTCGATCCCCATGATCGACACGTCGGTGGGGATCGCACAGCCGGCGCTGCGGAGAGCGTGCATGGCGCCGATGGCCAGCAGGTCGCCGGCGCAGAGGACGGCGGTGAAGCCGGCATTGCACGCCAGCAGGCGCTGCATGGCGGCGCAGCCCGACTCCACATGCCAGTCGTCGGCCCGCTCGACCGTCAAGGAATCGATCCCGTGCTCGGCCAGGGTAGACTGGAAGCCGTTCAGCCGCTCGCGTGCGATGTGAACCTCGGCCGGCCCGCCGATGTGGGCCATACGCTGGTGGCCGAGGGCCAGCAGGTGTTGAGCCGCCAATCGTCCGGCGAGCATGTTGTCGAGCACGATGGCCGGCCCCGCGTAATTCTGCGGCACACGGTCGACGACGACGATAGGAATGCCGGCCGCCTGGAGCTTGGCGAGGGCCGTGCTCTCGTCCCAGGCGGACACGAAGAGGACGCCGTCTACTGAGCGCTGGAGGATCGAATCGACGTAAAAGCGTTCACGTTCGAGGTCGTCGTGGGTGTTGTAGAGAACCAGGTTGTAATTCTGGGCGTAGAGCCGCTCTTCGGCGGCGCTGGCCATCGTGCTCAGGACGGGGCTGGAGATGTCGGTGATGAGGAGAGCCACCGTATGCGTGCGGCCGGTGCGCAGGCTGCGCGCCGTGAGGTCCATGCGATAGTTGATCTGCTCGATGGCAGCCAGCACGCGCACGCGTGTCTCCTCCGTGATGCCGGGTTTGCCGTTGATCACGGCCGACACCGTCTGCTTGGAGACGCTGCTTAGGTTAGCGACATCCTGCATGGTTGCGCCACGCCGCCGCCTTGTCGGGCGAGAGGGCACTTGCATGATAGGCACCTGAATTAGCACTGGAACGAATGGGAGCACGCAGTGTGATCGGTCATGTGATCGATCACACTGCGAGTCCAGCATAGATCAGCGCCCATAGCTTGTCAATACCCCGCCCACATTTTTCCAGACCGGTCTTCCGGGAAGGGTGGGTCTTCCGGGAAGGGTGGGCGGCGACGCCGCCCACCCTTCAGCTCTATACGATCTCGACGGGGCCGCGGGTGCCGATTGTGCCGCGCTGGTGCCAGTAGGGGTAGATGGGTGTGCGGTCGCTCGCGGCCTCGAGCCTTGCAACCTGCTCAGGGGTGAGATTCCAGCCGATAGCGCCCAGGTTCTCGCGCAGCTGGTCCTCGGTGCGCGCACCGAGGATGATGCTTACTACGGTCGGACGCTGGAGCAGCCAGTTGATGGCCACCTGCGAGACGGTCTTGCCTGTCTCGGCGGCGACGGCGTCGAGGACCTCGACGATGGCATACAGGCGATCATCTTGAATCTGGTCGCCCTGCGCCTCGGCACGCAGCCGCGTCACCTCGGGCAGTGGCTGGCCGCGGCGCACCTTGCCTGCCAGCTTGCCGCCGGACAGCGGGCTCCACACGAATGCTGCCTACCTTCTGGTCGACGGCGAGCGGCAGCAGCTCCCACTCGTACTCGCGGTCGAGCAGCGAATAATAGGCTTGGTGAACGACGTAGCGCGGCACGCCGTATTTCTCGGAAATCGCCAGGGACTTCATCAAGTGCCAGCCCGAGAAGTTCGAGCAGCCGACGTAGCGCACCTTGCCGCTCCGCACCAGGTCTTCCAAGGTACGCAGCGTCTCCTCGACCGGCGTGAGCGTGTCAAAACCGTGCATCTGGTAGAGGTCAATATAGTCGGTGCCGAGCCGGCGTAGGCTGGCCTCACATGCCCGCAGCAGGTGGTAGCGCGACGAACCGCGGCCGTTAGGACCCGGCTCGCTGCGGAATGTCGCCTTGGTCGCCAGGATGACCCGATCGCGCCGCCGGCCGATCGCCCGGCCCAGGATCTCTTCGGCTAATCCATCCGAGTAGGTGTCAGATGTGTCAAAGAAGGTGACACCCGCTGCCAGGGCGATGTCGACGAGGCGTGTCGCCTCTTCCAATTGAGTCGTACCCCAGTTGCGAAAGAAGGGGGTTGATCCGCCAAATGTCGCCGTGCCCAACGCCAGCACCGGGACCATCATGCCCGAGCCGCCCAACTGCCGATACTCCATACAATTATCCTTTCCGGGAATACTCAATTGCCGTTAATTGACAGGCCCAACCCTGCCCCCTACACTATACCACCGAAAAAGGAGGCATCTTGACGACTCAACCCATTCAGCCCAACCTGAGCACAGCCCTGGTCCTCGGCGCCAGCATCGCCGGCCTGTGGACCGCCCGCGTCCTTGCCGATCACTTCGACCAGGTGCTGATCCTCGACCGTGACATATTGCCCGAGGAGCCCGACCCGCGTCCGGGCGTGCCGCAGGCACGGCAGTACCACATCTTGCTCCTGCGCGGTCTGCAGATCCTCCGCGACCTATTCCCGGGAATCGAAGAGGAGCTGATTGCCGCCGGGGCCGTGCCTTTTGATGTGACCGACGACGTCAGGGTACGTTCGCGCGGCCGCTGGCTGCGCCAGTTTCCTTCCGGCATGTGTCTGCTGAGCTGCAGCCGCATCCTGCTGGAAGCCACGCTGCGCCGGCGGCTGCGCCAGAACCCGCGCATTCGCTTTGTCGAAGGTGTCGAGGTCAAGGGGCTGATTGCCGACCAAGGGGCTGCGCGAGTGACCGGCGTCCGCTTCCGCCGCCGTGCAGGGGATGAGAGCCAATGACGAGATCCTGGCGGGCGACCTCGTCGTCGATGCCCTCGGCCGCCGCTCGCCCACACCCACATGGCTGGCCGAACTGGGGTATGCGCCGCCCGAAGAGACGGTGGTCGATGCCTTCCTCGGCTACGTCACGCGCCACTACCGCCAGCCCGCGGACTTCCACCCGGGCTGGCGCATGCTGATGGTCACATCCACGCCGCCGGACCAGCGGCGCGGCGGTATCATCTTCCCCGAAGAAAACAATACGTGGGTCGTGATGATGTCCGGCACCAATAAGGACTATCCGCCCACGGACGAAGAGGGGTTCAACGCGTTCGTGCACAGTATCGATCCGGAATATTCTGCTGCAGTCGCGGCTGCGGAACCGATCGGCAAGCCGCTGGGCTATCGCGGCACGGAGAGCCGCTGGCGTCATTACGAAAAGCTAGAACGCTGGCCCCAACGTTATGTCGTGCTGGGCGATGCCTTTTGCGGCTTTAATCCTGTCTACGGCCAGGGCATGACCGTGGCGGCCCTCTCAGCCGTGGCCCTGGGGGAAGAGCTCACGCGGGCAGGCGGCCGGCTCGACGACGTTGCCAAGTCCTCGGAGCAGGCCATCGCCAAGATCACAGCGGGCGCCTGGCTGCTCGCCACGGGTGCAGATCTCGAGTGGCCCGGCACTGTAGGGCAAGCCGCCAACGGCCCGGGCGACCGCCTGGCACGCTGGTATCTCGACCGGCTGCTCGCGGCGCTTGAAGACGATAAGGTGCGCACGGCGTTCAACGAGGTCAACCAGCTCGTCAAACCCGCCAGCCGCCTCTTCGCACCCGATGTTGCGCTGCGTGTACTGGCCCGGAGGTAAAAATGGCTGAGTTCGCCGATGAGCCCACGGTAGAAACCGACCTTACCCCCGAAGAGTACTTCGCCCAACGGGAGCCGCGCTTTGGCGAAGCCAACCCCGAACGTATGGACCTCCCGTTCTGGCAGTTCATGGTTCGCAGCGGATGGTCAGCCTGGTCCGCACGCATGCACTTCGATCGCGCCTGCCAGGAATACATGGCGGCCGTGAGCGAGGCGCTGCCGTCCGTTGAAGAGCTGGAAAAGATGAGCGCTGACGAGCAGGCAGCCACCAGTGCCCGCATTCCACGCTATAAGTACAACGGGCCGACCTGGTGCTTTTCCCGTTTCGGCCAGTCGGAAACGGTCCTGCCCGACGGCAGCCGAGTCCTCATCGCCGGTGAGCACGAAGATTGGTATGATCCGGATTTTCACATCTACAACGATGTGGTCGTCATCCGCGCCAGTGGGGAGATCGAGATCTACGGCTATCCGCGCGAGGTCTTTCGCCCGACAGACTTCCACTCGGCAACGTTGGTCGGTGACGCCATTTACATCGTCGGCGGCCTGGGCTACTGGGGCACGCAGCCGCTCGGCACGACCCCCGTCCTCCGGCTGGACCTCAAGACGTTTGCCATCGCAGCGATTCCGACCGCGGGCGACCTGCCCGGGTGGATATATGAGCACAAGGCCATCTACGTGCCCGAGCATAACGCCATCCGGGTCCGGGGCGGCAAGGTCCTGCTGCGTTTCGAGGGCAAGCGCACACGCCGGCAGAATCGCAAGACCTATTGGCTCGACCTGGTGACAAATACCTGGTCCAGCGGTCGAGGGATCAGCCAGCGCTGACACCGGCTCCTTCTATTCAGGGTTCAGGGAGCATGACGATGCTCTCGGCCGTCACGATTGCGGGGTCTGCTTCAGGCAGCGCTGCCGCGGCGTGATGCTTGCGGGCGCGCCGCAGGTAACCGAACAGCAAGCCTGCCGCCAAAAAGGCAGCCAGTGCTCCGGCGAGGAAAAGGGTGGAAAATCCTGCAGCTTCGATAAGCACCCCGCCGATCACGCCAGCTGCCGCCCAGCCGAGCGACATGCCGATCATGGCGACGCCCTGGCTGCTGGTCCGCCAGCGCGGGATCACCAGCTCCTGGCCAAACAGATCGCGGGATGTGCCCAGGCAGGCAATGGCGGCCATAATGGCCATGTAAGCGCCGGCCGCTATCCACAGCTGGCCGGTCAAGGCAAGCGGAATCAAGAAGACGCCTGACGCCAGCATCATCACGAGCAGCGTGTTGCCCGTTCCCCAACGCGTCAGCAGCAGCGGCAGCGCCAGTGCCGCCGCGATCGGCAGCAGTTGGCCGACCCCCATCACAAGACCAATCGTCGTCGGCGGCACGGCAAGCTGTGCATCCAGAAAAACATTATAGAAGGTGCGCATGGCGCCCTCGCCGACGGCGGCCAGGAATACCATCACGCCCCAGAAGACGAGCAGCCGGATGGGAGCTCGCTCATCTACGCCCCCACTGCCGGCTTGGCCCGTCACGCGCCCCGGATCAGTACGGAGCAGCGGCAGCATCGCCAGTCCGCACAAGATTGGCCCAGCCCACAACGCCAGCTTGTAGGGTGCGGCCGCATCAAGCGTCACACCCAACTGCCGCGCCCAGAAGTCGGGCAGCATCCCTGCAAGCAGGCTGCCCAGGAAAGCCGCAGTTGGAATCAACGCAGCGAACAAGCCAAAAGCATGTTTGCGCTCGCGCTCGCCGGTCAGGGCCATCAGGTACGCGGGGATGGTGACGGTGATGATAGCTACCCCGACGTTAAGCAGCATCTGGCTGCCGAGCAGCCAGGCCTGCCAGTACGCCTGCGGCAGCAGCTCGACCAGCAGGATCAGCGCCAGCGCAATGCCAAACACAAATATGCCGGCCTCCATGCTGTTGCGCAGCCCGATGCGGTTGCCGAGCAGCCCGGCCGGCAGGGCCGCTGCGGCCCACACCAGCTGGCCCAATCCTGCCAGCAGCCCGATGTAACGAGCGTCAAAGCCGAGGCGCAGGAGGTAGAGGTTGAACAACACGGCAATGATGCCAAAGGGCACCATCGCCATCACCCCCATGGCAAGCAAAAACAGCCGCAATTTGGGGCTGAACAAGCGAAGGGTTTGCAAGTAGTCAGACATAGTTCCCTCCAAACAAGTCGGGAGTTCAAGGAGCAAGAACTGCGCCGGGAAACTACAAAATTACATTATATATTTTTTGTTGTCAACATTGTGAAAAATTTCACTGGCCCGGGGACATGTCACACCGCACCGTGCCTGGCTCGCCCCCCATCACCTCACCAACCCCATACCCGTAGGGGCGAGCCTCGCACAAATCGAATACGCGCGCGCTGGAACACGCTGCCTGTGTATAATGGTGGATTGGGCGGCTCACCGCAGACGAGCTGCCCGAAGGGGACCCCAGATGTACTACGATCAACAAGAATTCGACATTCGCTGCGAGTGGGGAGAGCAAGGCGTCGCCGCCCTGGCTGCATCCAGCGACGTCGTGGTGATTGTCGACGTCCTTTCCTTTTCAACCTGCGTGGACATCGCCGCCGGTCGAGGGGCCCTGGTTTACCCCTGCCATTGGAAGGATGAACGTGCGGCGGCGTTTGCTGCCGGCGTGGGTGCGGAGCTGGTCAGTCCCCGGCGTTCCCTTACTGCCCTATCCCTATCGCCCACATCCCTTGCGCAGTTGTCTCCCGGCGCACGGATCGTGCTGCCCTCGCCCAACGGATCAAGCCTCACCGCCGCGGCTGCCACATGCCACAGCACGGCGCCGAGCCCGCATCCGCTGGCCCCCATTATCCTGACCGGCTGCCTGCGCAATGCCCAGGCCGTCGCCGCAGCCGCCCTGCGCCACGGCGGCAAGGTTGCAATCATCCCCGCCGGTGAACGCTGGTGGCACGACTTCAGCCTGCGGCCGGCGTATGAAGACTTGGTGGGGGCCGGCGCGATCATCCGCCACCTGCCGGGTACACGTTCGCCTGAAGCCCAGGCGGCGCTCGCCGCCTATGAAGCGGCGGCCCCCAATCTGGCTGAACTCCTGCACCGATGCAGTTCGGGGAAAGAGCTGGTCGAGGCCGGTTTTGCGCCTGACGTTGCATTGGCCGCCCGCCTAGACGTGAGCGACAGTGCACCCATCCTCTATGACGGGGCGTATGTGGCGTCGTCACAGCATGGCAGCGCTACACTTGGCCTCAAACACGGCCTGAACCTCCTCGTCGACTATGACCCACGCTGGCCGGCTGCCTATGCGGCTGAAAAGGAGCGCATCCTGGCTGCGTTGGGTGACCTCGTGGTGGCGATCGAACACTATGGCTCGACCTCCATCCCCGGCCTACGCGCCAAGCCCATCATCGATATCCTGGTCGGCATCCGCACGCAGACGGAGTGGACCAAGTGTAAGGCGCCGCTGGAGGCGCTTGGCTACGACTACGCCGAGCACGCCGGCGTTCCCGACCACTTCATCTTCGGGCGCAGGACGAGATCGCAGCGAGCGCACCCATCTCGTGCACGTGGTCGAGTATGGAAGCACGACCTGGCGCGACAGCCTCGCCTTTCGCAATGCCCTGCGCGCTGACCCAGTGCTGGCCGCGCAATACCAGGCCGTCAAGGAGCAGGCGATCGCACAGGTACCGGAAGGACGTGGCGCCTACACCGACCGCAAAGGCCCCTTTGTCGCTGCCGTGGTTGCAGGTGCCGCAGACGCAAACTTGTAAGGGGCACAAGGTACGGCGCTGGGGCAGAAACCGAGTTTCTGCGAGAAACTCGGTTTCTTGAGCCGTTTCGCCGGACCTTGTGCCCCTACGTTTCGCACTCAAAATATATCGGGTTGGTCACCGCCCACAAGCCGTCGTCGGCGTCGCGCAGTTCGACATTGCACCACCTGGCCTGCCCGGCGCTAGCGGCCATCGCAACTCGCCGGCGTCGCCCACGAACTTCTCCCGGTACGCCCGGCCGTTAACGTTGAAGCGCACGATATCGCCGGGATGTGCCCCACTCCAGCAGATGACCGCCGTCGCCGCCTCAGGCGTCGCCGTATCGCCAAGCATGGCCTCGCGCCCGGATTCCGTCACGATGGTCAGCAGCAGCGTAGGCCCGCCGCTGACGTAGGACCTGCCGGCCTTGATTGCCGCAATGATGGCATCCTCGGTCAGGTCCTCGGCATACACGACATTCACGGCACCGCGCACGCCCAAAGGCGGCTCCTCGTGCAGGTCAGTGCCCGACGTGGCCGTCAAGCGGCGGCCTTCATTGAGCCAGTGGTAAAACCACGTCAGCGCCTCCTGGTTGCTTGCCGACCAGATGCCGTTCCAGATTTCGACGACGAGCGCATTGCCCGGCATCATGTCATAGTGCTCCCAGCGGCAGCCGCAGCAGCCGGGATCGCCCGGATCCATGGGGTGCGCAATGATGTACAGGCAGCCGGCCTCCATCACCTGCCGGGCCATCTCAGGCATCGGGAGTTCGCTGCCGTCGCTGCGGCGCCAGTCGAGCCACTGCCGTGTGCCGATCGCCAGCGCATGGCCCCGGAAGGTGGATAGCTCGATGCCGCCCATGACTAGGAAACTGGGATCCCCCATGCTGCGCGCCTGCACCAATCCCGAAACCGTGTTGTGATCGCTCAACGTCATGAAGTCGACGCCCTGCCGGCGCCAGAATGCGACCAGGTCCGGCACATCCCAGTGGCCGTCCGAATGGAACGTGTGCGCATGCAGATCGCCGCGATACCAGCCTGGGCCCCGCCCGCCTGTCGCCGGGGTGGGCCAGGCCGTAGCCTCACCCACGGCAGACGCAAAGGACAACTCGACGCTGAGCACATACTCGACCGGCTGCTCCGTGAGCACACGATGCACGTGGATGAGCGCAGTCCAACGGCCGGTCGGAATCAGGCCGCTAATGCCGCCCGGCGACGATCGGAGCCGGCCGATATCGATCCCCTCCTCCTTGGGCCGCGACATCTCGCAGCGTGGGCCGTTGGGATCAAAAATCGAGACGCTGACCTGGTGCGGCAGCTTCTGCTCCGGTCCTACCTGGGGGCTGTAGAGAAAGGTGATGTGCAGGTTCGTCACGCCCTCCGGTACTGCGAAGTCGACAGGAATCATCTTGCTCATGTCTGCCGACGTCAGTGCGCCGCGCCATTCTCGGCGCTGGGTTTCTGTGCTCATAATGCTTACGGCCTCCGGTGTTGTTCGATCACACTTTGCATATAAAACGCGCCCAACCGCTTAAACTCTTCGATGATGGCCGAACGCTCGGGCTCGCCCCACCCTTCAATTGCCGGCAGCACGGCCTTGACCAGGTTCATCATCACCACGGCCGCAATGCGCCGCTCCCAATACTCTAGGTGCGGCGTACGGTGCGCGAGGATCTCGCCGATCTTGCGCTCAATCTCCTCGTTCATAGCCACGGTCAGCGCCCGCATCTCTGGCGATACCCACCCGCTCTCCATAAGTTCGTGGAGCTGCTGGTGCTCGGCCGCGTGCAGCACCAGCATGTCGACCGATCGCCCCACCAGCACCTCTAGCGGTGCGTACTGCGCATCGGGTGGAAACATGGCGTCAATCTTTCGCCGCATCTCGACCAGGTAGCGGTCGCCCAGGGCCTGGAAGACCGCTTCCTTGTCGGCGAAATACTGGTAGAACGACCCCACCGAAATGCCTGCCCGTTTCGCCAGCTTGGATGTGGTGACGCCCTCATAGCCCATTTCGCCGATCATCTCGGCGGCGGCAGCCAGGATGGCGTCTACCCGCTGTTGGCTGCGCGCCTGTTGGGGCGCCTTGCGCATGCCTGCATCTTCTTGTTGCATGTTGCTCACATCAATTGGGAGAGAAATTACCCAAAACTGAAAAATATTCGTATAATGTGATTATTGTTCACATTTAAGGCATTGAAAGTGAATTCGATTCCAACAATAAGGATTCTACCACAGGAGGCAGCAGCATGAAGGCATTTGTCACGGGCAGCACAGGCTTATTCAGGCACCAATCTCGTCCGCGCGCTGTTGGCGCAGGGACATGAAGTCAAGGCACTCGCCCGCTCGCAGCGCAAGGCGGAACAGCTGCTGGGTGATACCGGCGCCCATATCGTCGTGGGTGATATGGACGACGTGGCGGCCTTTGCCGATGAACTGGCAGGCTGCGATGTGCTCTTTCACGGTGCCGCTTTCTTTCGCGAATACTACCAACCCGGCGACCACTGGGCGACACTCAAGCGCATCAACGTCGACGCGGTGATCGAGATCTTCGAGGCGGCTGAGGCCCGCGGGGTGCGCCGCGCCATCTTTGTCGGCTCGTCCGGCACCGTTGGCGAAGGTCCCAACGGCGCGCCCGGCGATGAGACTGCCCCGCCGCCCGCCATCGCCGCCGACAACCTCTACTTTCGCAGCAAAGTCCTGGCCGATGAAGCAGTCGCTGCGTGGCTGCCGGGGCGCAGGCTTGAGGTCGTGACGATCCTGCCAGGCTGGATGTACGGCCCCTACGACGCCGCGCCGACCAGCAGCGGGCAGATCGTGCTCGACTTCCTCCATCGCAAGCTGCCGGCCATCATCCCGGGCGCCGGTTCGGTCGTGGATGCGCGCGACGTGGCGCAGGGCATGATCGCTGCGATTACGCACGGGCGCAGCGGCGAGCGCTATCTCATAGGCGGCCGGTCGCACACGCTGGCGGAGATCATCGGCTGCTTGGAGGAGGTGAGCGGGGTACCCGCGCCGCGCCTTTACATGCCGTACCCCATTGCGCTCTCCGCCGCCTGGATCGCCGAGACCGCCGCCCGCCTCCGCAACCAGACCACGCTCATGACCATCAACGGTATCCGCACACTCCAGCACAATCCAGGCTATAATTCGTCCAAGGCCGTGGCGGAGTTGGGCGTCACCTTCCGCCCTCTGGCCGAGACGCTGCGGGACGAGGTGGCGTGGTACCGCAGCGTTGAACAGCGCGCGACGGCAAACGCTGCGCCCCGTTTGCGTCACGAGGTTGTGAGCAAACCGGCCTGAACAAGCTGCGAGCGAGGCACGCAAGAAACTCATCATGAACATCAAGATCTTTGCGTCCGGCAGCCGGGGCGATGTACAGCCGTACGTTGCCCTGGGTCGGGGGCTGCAGGTGGTCGGGCATCACGTGACCGTGTTGGGGGCCTCCGACTTCGAGCGCCTGGTAATAGACCACGGGCTGGACTTTATTGCCACAAGTGAGAGCCTCGAGGCATTTGCCCAGCAGTTGCAGGTGGAGGGCGGCAATATGGTCAAGATCCTCGCGGCCCAGGCCAAGGCTGCGCAGGAGTTGGCACGGCGCGCTGCCGCCGCAGGGCTGGCCGCCTGCCGTGACGCCGACCTCATCCTCGGCGGGCTGGGCGGCATCTTCACGGGGGCGGCCATCGCCGAGAAGCTCGGCATCCCGTTTGTCGAGGCCTATCTCTACCCGTTTGCCCCCACGCGCGAGTTTCCCAGCGTCCTAACGCCGCTGCCGCAGACCCCGCTCACCTCCTGGGCTAACGGGCTCACGCACCAGCTGGCCCGGCAGATGATGTGGCAGAGCTTCCGGGGCGCCGACAATAAGGCGCGCACGGAGGTGCTGGATATGCCGCGCGCGCCACTGTGGGGGCCGTTCGGCTGGCTGGAGCAGCACAGCCCGCTTGTGCTCTATGGCTACAGCCCGGCCGTGCTGCCTGCGCCGGCGGATTGGGACACGCGCAGCCATGTGACAGGGTATTGGTTTCTCGATCCCGCCGTAGATTGGCAGCCGCAGCCCGAGCTGCTCGACTTCCTCGCCGAGGGCCCCCCGCCTGTCTACATCGGCTTTGGCAGCATGGCCAGCCGTGAACCGCGTGAGACGGCCGACATGGCGTTGGAGGCGCTGCGCCGGACCGGGCAGCGCGGCGTATTGTACGCTGGCTGGGGCGGCCTCCACAAGGAAGACCTGCCGGACAACGTGTTCATGGTCGGCTCGACCCCGCACAGCTGGCTCTTCCCGCGCATGGCTGCCGTCGTCCACCACGGGGGCGCCGGCACCACGGCGGCAGGGCTTGCCGCGGGTGTCCCGTCAGTGGTCACGCCCTTCTTTGCCGACCAGCCCTTCTGGGCGCAGCGAGTCTATGAGCTCGGTGCCGGCCCGCAACCTGTCCCGCGCCGCAAGCTCACAGCAGAAAACCTGGCGGCAGCGATCGAGGCTGCGGTCTCAGATGCTGCGCTGCGCCAGCGCGCCGCCGCACTCGGCGCACGCATCCGGGCAGAAGATGGGGTGTCGACGGCGGTGGCGCTGATCGAGCAGGCTGTGAGGTAGCGGGCTAAAGCCGCGGGTCCGGGCACGCAAAATTGCTATTTGCAAACGGCCCGGACCCGTGTATACTGGTCCAGCAGCAAAAGCTCCCATCCTATTGCCGTACACCTTCCGCACCAGACGCAGACCATTTTCTCACTCGTCTAGATTCAAACTGTCACGAGCGCCCGCCAGCTCTCACGGCTGTCGCGGGTAGCACATGACACCAACCCTACATGTCGAAAACCTGCGCGTCTATTACCATACGGCGCGCGGCACAGTAAAAGCGGTCGACGACGTATCGTTTGACGTCGCCGCGGGCGAACGCTTTGGCCTGATCGGCGAGTCCGGCTCTGGCAAGTCTACGATCGCGCTGGCCATCATGCGCCTGATCCGCCCGCCCGGGATCGTCGAGTCCGGCGCGATCTGTTTGGACGGCGAGAACCTGTTGTCGCTCACCCCGGAGGAGATCCGCCAGCGCCGCCTGGCGCGCGTGGCCATGGTCACCCAGGGGGCCATGAACTCGCTCAACCCGGTGATCCGGATTCGCCAGCAGTTTGCCGACGGCCTCACGAGCCACGATGTCGTCCTGTCCAAGAATGAGGTCGCCGCGCGCCTGGCGATGCTCCTGCGGCGTGTGGGCTTGCAGCCCGATGTCGCCAACATGTACCCCCACCAGTTGAGCGGCGGCATGAAGCAGCGCGTCTGCATCGCCCTCGCCATGAGCCTGGAGCCCAGCCTCATCATTGCCGACGAGCCCACCAGCGCGCTGGACGTCGTGGTGCAGCGCCAGGTCATGCAGACGCTGGCCCAGGCGCAGGAGGATCTCGACGCCGCCGTCATTCTCATCGGCCACGACATGGGGCTCATGGCGCAGTTTGCCGGCCGCATCGGCGTGATGTACGCAGGCAAGCTGGTCGAAGAAGGCCCGGTGCGCGCCATCTTCCGCCGGCCGGCGCACCCCTATACCCAGCTGCTGATGGAGAGCCTGCCGTCCCTGGGCGAGCGGCAGGTCTTGGCGGCGGCCACGGCGAGTTTGCCCCCGGACGCGGCGCAGCGCCCCACCGGCTGCGTCTTTCATCCGCGCTGCCCCCACGTCCTGCCGGAGTGCGTGGCCACGCCGCCGGTGTATCGCCAGGTCGCGCATGACCAGTGGGCTGCCTGTCACCTACACGACCTCCGCTTGGAACAGTCGAAGCTGCCGGCCTCACCTTTGAAGGAACTGCCATGACTGCCCTCCTCGAAGCCAAGGACGTGACCAAGATTTTCAGCGGCGGTGTCGGCGCACGCACGGATACGGTTGCCCTGCGCCATTTTACCTTTGCCGTCGACGCCGTTCGGCCCTCGATCACGGGCGTGGTCGGCGAAAGCGGCAGCGGCAAGAGCACGATGGCGCGCCTGCTCCTGGGGTTGGAGACGCCCACCATGGGCAGCGTGCTCTACGAAGGCCACGATCTGCGGCGCCTGCGCGGCGCCGGCCGCAAACGCTACCGCCAGAATGTCCAGGCAATCTTCCAGGATCCGTTCGAGTCCTTCAACTCGCTCTACAAGGTAGACCACGTCCTCGAGGTGCCGCTCGCTAAGTTCGGCCTGGCCCGCTCGAAGGAGGAAGCCCGGCAGATGATGGCCGCGGCCCTGCTAGCCGTTGGACTGCGGCCAGAAGAGACGCTGGGCCGCTATCCGCACCAACTGAGCGGCGGACAGCGCCAGCGCATCATGGTCGCTCGCGCCCTGATGCTCAACCCCAAGCTGATCATCGCCGACGAACCGGTGTCGATGATCGACGCCTCGCTGCGCGCCGGCGTGCTGGCGAACCTGCGCCAGCTGCGCGATGAGTACGGCATTTCGCTGGTCTACATCACGCACGATCTTACCACCGCGTACCAGATCTGTGACGACGTCATCGTCCTCTACCGCGGCTGTGTCGCCGAGGCCGGCGACGCCGCGGAGGTCGTCAAGGACCCGCAGCATCCCTATACCCAGCTGCTGGTCAGCTCAATCCCTCTGCCCGATCCCGATCGGCTCTGGGCAGCGGAACCGGCGCCGGCGCAGCTCGCTGCTGCCGCCCGGGGCGAGCGCGGCTGCCCATTTGCTGCCCGCTGCCCGCACACGATGGCACGCTGCCTGGAGAACGCGCCGCCCTTCTTCCAGGTCAGCCCACGCCGCGCTGCGGCGTGCTATTTGCATCAGGACGCGCCGACCTTGGCGTTTGACCGGATGAGTGAACTGCTTGTCAGTACTTCCGCCGCGCCGGCCCCCACGCCGGCCTAGATGCGCTACGAAAGGAGGCTGCACCACCCAACCCTACAGTTCGCAATACGCAGATCGGTTCATCCTGTCCTATCTAGCACCGAGGAGAGAACATCATGGCTAAGCTGCTAAACCGCACAACTATTTCCCTGCTCCTGCTTGCCGCAATCCTGCTCATGACGGCCTGCACCGCCGCCGTGCCACCTGGGGGTCCCGGTGCGCCGGCTGCCGGCGTGCCGGTCGACCAGGAACGCGCATCAACGCTCAACATCGCCGTATCCAAGCCCTTTGCCAGCACGAACAACTACAACATCTATGCGCCGGGCTTCGATCGCTCACGCACTGGGCTGGGCGCCATGGTGCATGAGTACCTCTTTTATCTGAACCTGGAAACCGGCGACTTCATACCGTGGTTGGCCGAAAGCTACGCATACAACGACGACTTCAGCGAAATCACAGTGAAGTTGCGCCCGGGAGTGAAGTGGAGCGACGGCGAGGACTTTACGGCGGACGACGTGGTCTTCACCTATGCCATGCTGCGTGACAACCCCGGCATGACGTGGGCCAACGAGGCCAACCAGGCCGTCGCCAATGTCGAAAAGGTGGACGACTTGACAGTCAAGTTTATCCTTACAGCGCCCAACCCCCGCCTCCACCTGGTGCGCGAGGCGTTCCCAGCCGTCCCGGTCTGGAGTGGCATCACGATCGAGCCGGAGCACATCTGGAAGGATGTCGCGGACCCGGTCACGTTTAACAACGATCCGCCGGTTGGCACCGGCCCCTATCGCCTGGTCAACGCCACGGAATCGGCCTTCTCGTACGAGCGCCGTGACGACTGGTGGGGCACCGAGGCATTCGGCGTCACGCCTGCCCCCGAAAAGGTGAACTTTGTCTATGTCGGGCCCGAAACCAGCGTTGCTATCGCTCTGGCGGCCAACGAAATCGACACGCCTGCCATCGGTATTCTCTCGCCCGGCGCCTTTCTGTCAGTCAAGGAGCGCAATCCGAATGTCGAAGGCTGGCTCAAAGATTCGCCGTACGCCTGGTACGACCCGTGTCCGCGCGCGCTCCTGTTCCAGAACGATCATGAGCCGTGGAACGATCCGAACATGCGCAAGGCGGTCTCTTATCTGATTGACCGCGACCAGCTGGTCGCCCTTGCCTATGAAGGCGCCACCAGCACGTCCGACACGATCTATCCCGCCTACTCTGGTCTCCAGCCCTACATGGACGCGATCCAGGACGTCATCGCCAACAGCGCGGTCGCGTTTGATGCCGCCAAGGCCGAAGAGCTCTTTGCCGCGGCAGGATACGCCAAAGATGGCGAAGGCTTCTGGGCCAAGGATGGCCAGCGCCTCTCGCCCGTGCTGCTGACCAACTCGGACTCGGCCGAGAACATGAAGGTGGCCCAGGTCGTCGCCGACCAGCTGACGACCGGCGGGCTCGCCGTCCAGCTGCAGCCGCTGGCCGGCGCCGTGCAGAGCTCGGCCCAACTGGCCGGAAACTGGGATCTCTACGCGCCGCAGCCGTTCTGCCCCGGCACGATCTACGAGAACATGGAGCTGTTCCACAGCAAGTTCTATGTGCCCCTGGGCGAAGCGGCCCCCTGGTACGAGCGCAACTCGTTCCGCTACCAGAACCCGGAGTACGACGCCGTGGTCGACGAGATGCTCGCCGCCCTGGGCGAAAACGCCGACGAGGCCACGCTGCTCGACATCTTCACGCGCGGCATGGAGATTTGGTACAACGACCTGCCGGTGACGCCGCTGACGCAGGCGCCGGCGCTGGTGCCCTTCGACACCACCTACTGGCAGGGCTGGCCCACCGCCGAGAACCCGTGGATGATGCCCGTCAACTGGTGGGCGACAATGAACCTGCTGCTCACCGGCTACCAGTCGCCAAGCACCGGCGAATGGGTGCCCGGCATCAAGGCCGCCGGCCAATAATCGCAGCCGTAACATAGGGGCACAAGGTCCGGCGATGTTCGGAGCGCAGGCGTCCCCGCCTGCTCCTCTTCTCCGGACCTCGTGCCCCCACATTCTACCTATTGCGAGCCTGCCCATGACTGCCTATTCCCGCTATATCGGCCGGCGATTCCTGCTTCTGCTCATCACGGTCTTCGTCTCGATGACCGTTGTCTTCTTCGTCCCGCGCCTGGTGCCGGGCGAGCCGATGGCCGCCATCTTTGCCAACATGGCCTCAGTCGGCGGCAGCATGAACGCGCAGGCCATGATCGCCGAGTACCGCACGCGCTTTGGTCTCGACGACCCGCTCTGGATCCAGTATGTCAGCTTTTGGCGCGAGCTCCTGCGCGGCAACCTGGGCATCTCGATCAGTAACTTCCCCGCCCCCGTATCCGAGCTGCTCTGGCGCGCCCTGCCCTGGACGATCGGGCTGCTGACGGTGACAACTGTTCTGAGCTGGCTGCTCGGTTCGGTCGTCGGCGCCGTCGTCGGCTGGCGCGGCCGCAAGGCCGGCGCCCTGCGCTTTGTCGTGCCGGTCGCCCTGCTGCTCTACACGACACCCTACTATATCCTCGCCCTGATCCTGACCTTTCTCTTTGCCTTCCAGTGGCCGCTCTTCCCGCTCTCGGGCGCGTACTCGGTCGGCCTGCGGCCTGCGCTGACGGTAGACTTTGCGCTGGACGTGCTGCACCATGCGATGCTACCGGCCCTGAGCATTCTGCTCGTATCGCTGGGCTGGTGGTTTCTCAGCATGCGCAGCCTGATTATCGCGCTCAAAGGCGAAGACTACATTCTCAACGCCGATGCCATGGGGCTGCGCGACAAGCGCATCTTGTGGGGCTATGCTTTTCGCAACGCCCTGCTGCCGCAAGCCACGGGCTTTGCCATCGCCATGGGTCACATCGTTGGCGGCGCCCTCATCACCGAGGTTATCTTTGCTTATCCCGGCGTCGGCTACCAGATCTACAACGGCATCAAGAGCCTCGACTACCCGCTGATCCAGGGCGGCGTTCTCCTCATCATCCTGTCGGTAGCGCTGGCCAACTTCATCATCGACGTGGCCTACCCGTTGATCGACCCACGCATCCGTTTCGCCGGGCCAGGAGGCAAGTAACGTATGGCCGTCGTACCGCTGCAAGAACAGTTGACGGAAGGCCGCCGCGGCCTCGTCTGGGATCTGCTGCGCAACCGCAGCTTCACGACCGGGACCACCGTCTTTCTGACCATGCTGCTGGTCTCCCTGGTCGCTGGCTTCTTTGTCCCGCCCGAGCTGAAACGGGCCGGCAGCTTCCCGCCGCGCCAGCCGCCGCTGCAGGACACGCTGCTCGGCACCACGGCCCTCGGCCAGAGCGTCGCCATCCAGCTCACCGAGGCGATTCCCAACTCGATCCTGGTCGGCCTGATCGCCGCCACGGTCGGCACTGTCCTCGGCGCCCTGATCGGCTTCACCGCCGGCTACTTCGGCGGCTGGATCGACAACGTGCTGCGCCTCCTGATCGACGTCTTCCTCTCGGTGCCGTCGCTGCTCTTTCTGATCCTGATCTCGGCGCTGGTGCGCAACGTCAACGTGGTCACTATGGCGCTTATTATCGGCGCGTTTGCCTGGCCGTCCCCGGCACGCCAGGTGCGCGCCCAGGTTCTCAGCCTCAAAGAGCGCGGTTTTGTCCAGCTGGCGCTCATCTCGGGCATGGGCGGCATGGAGATCGTCGTACGCGAGCTGATCCCCCACATGGCCCAGTGGCTGGGCGCAAACTTCGTCAACGCCTTCATCGCCGCTGTACTCGCCGAATCCGGCCTCTCGATCCTGGGTCTCGGCCCGCAGCGGCAGATGACGCTGGGTATGATGATCTACTGGTCGCTCAGCTACAGCGCCATCTTTCAAAATCTCTGGTGGTGGTGGCTGGCGCCCGTCGTCACGCTGACCGTACTTTTCCTGGCACTCTACCTCATCCACATCGGCCTGGACGAGGTAAGCAATCCACGCCTGCGCATCACCTGAGACCCTTCCGGGAAGACCCCCTCTTCCGGGAAGGGTGGGTCTTCCCGGAAGCCAGAGGTGGCGCCATCCTGGAGCTTACCCGAAGAACACCGGATTTGTGACGGCCCACAGCCCGCCGTCGGCGTCGCGCAGCTCGACGTTGCACCAGCGCGCCTGACCGGCTGCCAGCGGCCAGCGCACTTCGCCTGCCTCGTCCACGGTCTTGTCGTGGTAGGCCCGACCGTCGAGGTTCAAGCGCAGGAAGTCGCCGGGGTGGGCACCTCGCCAAGGGATGATCACCGTCGCCGCCTCAGGCGGCAGCGTGTCGCCGATCATCCCTTCACGCCCGGACTCCGTCCGCACATTGAGCAGCAGTTCGGGTCCGGCACTGATATACGATCGGCCCGCCTTGATGGCGGCCAGGATCGCATCCTCGGTCAGGTCTTCGGCGTAGACGACGTTCACTGCCCCGCGCACGTCCGGCGGGGGTGGACCGTGCAGATCCGTCCCCGTCGTCGCCGTCAGCCGGTGACCTTCGTTGAGCCAGCGGTAGAAGAGCAGCAGCGACTCCTGGTTGAAGGTCGCCCACGGCCCATTCCAGACCTCCACGGCCGTGGCATTGCCAGGCATCATGTCGTAGCGCTCCCAGCGGCAGCCGCAGCAGTCGGGGTCGCCGGGGTGCATCACGTGGGCGATGACAAATAGACAGCCGGCGTCGAGCACGCGCTGCGCCAGTTGGGGCATCGTGATCTCGCTGCCGTCCAGCCGGCGCCAGTCCAGCCACTCCCGGGCACCCAGGGCCAGGGCATGGCCGAAGAAGGTCGACAGCTCGATCCCGCCCATAACCAGAAAGCCGTGGGTCCGCCATGCTGCGTGCCTGCGCCAGCCCGGAGATCGTGTTGTGGTCGCTGAGCGTCATGAAGTCGACGCCCTGGCCGCGCCAGAAGGTCACCAGGTCCGGGATATCCCAGCGGCCGTCCGAGTGGAACGTGTGCGCGTGGAGGTCGCCGCGGTACCAGCCTGGGCCGCGCCCGCCGGTCACCGGTCTGGGGCCACGTGGCTGCTTCCCCCTCGATCGGATCAAACGACATATCCACCGTCAGCGAATAGTTGACCGGCTCCTCCGACAGCAGGCGAAAGACCTGCACAAACACCATCCAGCGCCCGGCAGGGATCAGCCCGTTGATCCCGCCCGGCGACGTCCGCACCGTGTTGATCGAGATTCCTTCGTCGTCCGGCTGCGAGATCTCGAAGCGCGGCCCGTTGGTGTCGAAGATCATGATGCTGATCTGGTGCGGCAGCTGCTGGCCCGGTCCCCAGTGCGGGCTGTGGCGGAAGGTGAAGTGAATGTCCGTCACCCCTTGGGGCACGTCGACATATGTCGGCCGCATCTGCTGCATGTCCGCCGAGGTGAGCGTCCCCCGCAGTTCGATCCGCTGTGGTTCTCTGTGCATTATCCCTCTACTTTCACCGGCGCCTGCAGCGCCTCCGCATCCAGCGCATGCCGCCCGACGATCACGGCGTACTCGATCGGCTCGACCACCCAGCCGGCCGCCGCATCGTAGTACGCCAGGTCCGCGACCGGCACCGCCAGCTGCACCGTCTTCGTCTCGCCCGGCAGCAGCGAGACGCGGGCAAAGGCCTTGAGTTCCTTCTTGGCCCGCTCCACCGCCGAGCCGTGCGCTGCCACGTAGAGCTGCACGACCTCGTCGCCCGCCACGCTGCCGGTGTTGGTTACGTCCACCGTCGCGGCCAGCGTATCCCCGCTGCGCAGCCGCTGCCTGGTCCAGCTTCAGATTCGAGTAGGCAAACGTCGTGTAGCTGAGCCCAAAGCCAAACGGGAAGGCCGGCTCGACGCCGTCGCGCTCCAGCTTGCGATAGCCGTGCCACAGGTCATAGGTGATCGCCGTCGCATCCTTGTCATAGAACGGCAGGTCCTCGGCGCGCCTGGCAAAGGTGCAGGGCAGCTTGCCCGAGGGGCTCACCTTGCCCAGCAGCACGTCGGCCAGCGCATGGCCGCCTTCCATGCCCGGGTACCACAGCATCAGCATCGCCGGCACCTCCTGCCGCCACGCCTCGGTAATCACGGCGCTGCCCCCCATGATGGCCACGACCGTCTTGGGGTTGGCGGCCGCCACGGCCAGGATCAGCTTTTCTTCCTCCGGATGGAGTGTCAGCACGGAACGATCGCCGCCCATGCCAAAGGCGCCGTTCTCCACATCCTGCTTGACGGGCGCGTCTGCCATCCCCTGCATCAGCGCAGCCACGATCGGCTCTTCCTCCGGCGTCGGCTCCGGGAAGTAGGGCGCAAAGGCGGGCATCGTATCGGCCGACACCAGCTCGCCCTCATCCAGATGCGTGTAGCCCACCACGCACAGGACGGCATCTGCCCCGCGCACGGCAGCCGCCGCGCGCTGCGACGTCGCTGCCGTCGTCATAGACGATCTCCACGTCACCGCCTGAGCGCGTCACGCAGACCCTGCAGTGGCGTGACCACGTAGGCGGGCAGCGTGTTGCTCGAGCCGGCATCGCCGATGTTGGGCGTATCCGCCAGGCGTCCAACCACGGCCAGGCGCTTGACGCCCTTCAGCGGCAGCAGGCCGCCTTCGTTTTTGAGCAGTACGATGCCTTTCTGGGCGGCCTCGCGCGCCAGCATGCGGCTTGCTTCGCTGCCGACGGTTTCCGGGCCGTAGTTGCCGGGGTTGCGTCCCTGGCCGAAGCGCACCTGCTGCCGCAGCAGCCGCAGGCAGGCGTCGTCGATGCGCTCGATCGGCACCTCGCCGTCTTCGACCAGTTCCTTCAAAGACCGGTCAAAATGCAGCCGGAACGGCATTTCGAGGTCCTGGCCTGCGAGCGCTGCCTTCTTGGCATCGCGCATGCCAAAGATGAAATCGGTCAGCACGAAGCCCTCAAAGCCCCATGTCTGCTTGAGAATGTCGCGGAGCAGCACGGCGTTCTGCCCGCACCATTCGCCGTTTACGCTGTTGTAGGCGCTCATGATCGACGCCACGCCGGCCTCCACCGTGCGCTTGAAGTGTGGCAGATAGACCTCGTGCAGCGCCCGCTCGTCGATCGTAACGTCCACCTTGAAGCGGGCGTTCTCCATCGAATTAAGGGCGTAGTGCTTGGCACAGGCCATCACGTGGCGCTGCACGCCGCGCACCAGCGCCGCGCCCATTTCACCAAGCAGGTGCGTGTCCTCGCCGTAGGTCTCCTGTGCCCGGCCCCAGGCGGGATGGCGCAGCAGGTTGATGCAGACACCGCCAAAGAAGTTGCCGCCCAGCGCCCGCAGCTCGCGGCCGATCACATCGCCGATGCGCTCCTCCAGGTCGACATCCCAGGCCGCCCCGCGTGCCATCGACACCGGAAACGTCGTCGCCCCCTTCATCACGATTCCACGCGGCCCGTCGCTGAAGCGAATGCCCGGGATTCCCAGCCGCGGCGTTGCGCCGGCCGGCCAGATATGTGCGTTATAGCCGCCGTTAAACATATCGCCCAGGCCCGGCCAGAAGGGTGGGTCGGCCGACATCAGGTTGACCTTTTCATCGAGCGTCAGTTGGGCCAGCAGTTCTTTTGCCCTGGCTTCGATCTGCTCGGAGCTGAGGCTTGCACTGGTCTCGAGCGCGCCGAATGCGGCCTGCGTTGCGGCAGATCCTTTCGCCGTCGCTGGGGTTTGGGTGATCATAAGAGAACTCCTTTTTTCAGATTTCCGAAAATTTAGTGGGTTATAGTGTACGGTCAAAGGGGACGTATAATGGCGATAGGTGATTGTAGATCAGGGGGGATATGCCGTCTAATCTGCGCACCCAATGCCAATGAGCGACGGCATCCGCCCTCCGGAAGGAAACCTATGCCAGACCCTGTGTCCAGTTCTGCACCAGTCCCCACCCGCATCCTGCTTGGCGGCGGCGGCTCCGCCGAAGACGAGCGTCCGATCTTTGAACGCTTTGCGGCGTGGGTCGGGAGCGGCCGCGTGCTCTATCTGCCGCTCGCCGCCGAGCAGCCGGGGTCTGCCCACCTGGCGTGGGTGACCTCGGTACTTACGCCGTTGGGCGTGCGCCACATCGACATGTGGACCACCCTCGCCGGGCACCAGCCCGCCGAACTTGGGGGCTTCGCCGGCATCTTTATTGGCGGGGGCAACACCTATTGGCTCCTCCACCAGCTGCGGGCCGGCGGCTTTGACGACGCCATCCGCCGCTTTGCGCTCGGGGGTGGCGTCGTCTACGGGGGGAGCGCCGGTGCGATTGTGCTGGGCGCCAACATCTCCACCTGCGCCCACATGGACCACAACGACGTGGGGGTCACCGACATGCATGGCCTCGACCTGCTCGACGGCCATGCCGTCTGGTGTCACTACCAGGCCTCCGATTTTCCGCTCACCCAGGTCTTTGTTCGCCGCACGCGCCTGCCTGCGTATCTGTTGGCCGAAACTACCGGCCTATGGCGCCGCGGGCCAGCCGACTTTGTCTCGCTCGGCTGGCCCGCGGCCTACCTGCTTACCAGTTCCATGGCTGCTTGAGCGCTTATTTGGCCAGCCCCGGCAGGTACACTGACCGCTGCGTGACCGTCACGCCGGCGATCGAGCCTGCCACAAACCCACGCTTGTCGACCTGCAATGGTGACGTCTAAGGGTCGTCTGCCATGCTGCCTGCCGCAATTGCAACGGCCGCCACTGCCGGGACCAGCCTTACCCGTACACCGCCTGCACCAGTTTCCCCGGCGTCGGGCTGTCCATTGCGGTTGGCATCATCATACACAAATCCCACGACGTTTGCCTCAGCCAGTCCCGGCACTACCTGAATGATCACGCTGCCAAAAGTAGAAATCGAAGATATTGCGGAAGCAGGTCACCCCTACCAAAGTCCAGTTCAATCCGGCTGCTGCCTACACCGCTTGACGTCGCAGAGTTCACACGCCTGCTTGGCGCCTGCGAACGCCACGAACACGCCGGTATCCATAGATCAGCTGCCCGTGCTCAGGGCGACCGTTACTACGAGAGCGAGCGCCTGTTCGGTCTTGGCCAGGTTTACCGTTACCTTGGCGACTCAGGCCTTGCCCGGCAGCACTTGCTTGAAGCCCTTGCCATAGCCCAACAGGTCAACGACGAAGCCACCACCGCCAAGGCACAGGCTGAGCTTAACCTGCCCAACCCCGGCTGACCATTCCATCCTGACCACTGGGTGTCCGCGCTGGCGGTGATCGAGCGGGGATCCCGTTTTGCTGAACTGTTCTCCAATTCGCTGCGGGGTTTCCGCCCACACCTTCCCAATGGTATCGTTCCCCCATCATCATTGCGCGTTCCTGCCAGAAAGGACCCGCCCATGTCCATACGCATCGAAATTCGCAGCCTCGCCCCCGCTGTTCCTTCTTCCGCCGGCCAGGCCATCGTCCGCAGCGCCGCCGCCCTTGGCATTTCCGCTCTCCAGGAATGCCGCATCGTCCGCCTCTACTTTCTTGAACATGATCCTGGTCCCGAAGCGCTGCAGCGTCTGTGTGCGTTTCTGCTCGCCGATCCGGTACTCGAGCGTGCGGCTTGGGGGCCGATCGACCGGGAGGCAGAGGTTGGCAGCGGCACGGCGGATGCACACGTCGTCGAAGTTGCCTACCGGCCCGGCGTCACCGACGTGGCCGCCCGCGAACTTGCCCGCGGCATGGTGGAGATTGGGCTGCCTGCCTGCGAGGTGGCGACGGGCACCCGCTACGAACTTACCGGTGACGCTGCGAGTCGACGACCTGCGTCGGCTGGCGCGAGGGCTGCTGTGCAATTCGACGGTCCAGCACTTCAGCCTGGGGCCGATTGCCGTGCACTTCGGCCAGGACGCCGCAGCGGCCGATCGCGTGGAGACGGTGCCGATCCGGCACCTGGGTTCGGAAGAACTGCTGACGCTCTCGAAACGCCGCCTGCTCTCGCTCGACCTGACCGAGATGCGGACCATCCAGCATTATTATGCGGACCTGGGGCGTGATCCCACCGATGTGGAGTTGGAGACGCTGGCCCAGAGTTGGTCCGAGCATTGCGTCCACAAGACTTTTAAGGCCCAAGTGGACTTTACCTGGCTGGATGCGGCGGGAAATGTGCGGCAGCAGGAGTTGATTGATGGGTTGATCTACCAGTATCTGGCTGCGGCTACAAATCAGCTGCGGCCGTCGTGGTTGAAGTCGGCTTTTGTGGATAATGCCGGTATCATCGCCTTTGACGACAAGTTTGACCTAGCGTTCAAGGTCGAGACCCACAATCACCCATCGGCGCTCGAGCCGTTTGGCGGGGCCAACACCGGCGTGGGCGGCGTGGTGCGCGATATCATCGGCGTGTCGGCGCGACCCATCGCCAACACGAACGTGCTCTGCTTTGGACCGCAGGACTTCCCATACGAGCAGTTGCCGGAGGGTGTGCTCCACCCGCAGCGGATTGCCGGTGGAGTTGTGGCGGGGATTGGCGACTATGGCAACAAGCTGGGGATCCCGACGGTCAACGGGGCCGTGCTCTATGACGAGGGGTACCTGGGCAACCCGCTCGTGTTCTGCGGCTGCGCCGGGCTGCTGCCGATCGGCAAGCACCCGCGCGATGCGCAGGTGGGCGACCTTGTAGTGGCGCTCGGCGGGCGGACGGGGCGCGACGGGATTCACGGGGCGACCTTCTCGTCGGCCGAGCTGACGCACGAGACGGCGGACACGGCGGGCAGCGCGGTCCAGATCGGCGATCCCATCACCGAGAAGGGGCTGATCGAGGTCATCGAGCTGGCGCGGGACCGGGGGCTGTACACGGCGATCACCGACTGCGGCGCCGGCGGGTTCTCTTCGGCGGTGGGCGAGATGGGCGAAAAGCTGGGAGTCGACGTGGACCTGGCCAACGTGCCGCTCAAGTATCCGGGGCTGGCGCCGTGGGAGATTTGGATCTCCGAGGCGCAGGAGCGGATGGTGGTGGCGGTGCCGCCCGGCAAGCTCGCCGAGCTGCAGGAACTGGCCGACCTGTGGGATGTCGAGCTGAGCGTTCTTGGTAAATTTAGCGGCGACTGCACCCTGCGCGTCCGCTTCGACAAGCGGGTCGTAGCCGAGCTCCCAATGGCGTTCCTCCACGAGGGCCTTCCTCGCCGCCGCATGCAGGCCGTCTACCAAGACCCACCTCCAGGAAGTACCCCCACCTCCAGGAAGTACCCCCACCTCCAGGAGGACAGGCTTCCAGGAGGACTCACGGCGGGGGAGACTCTGCTGGCGATGCTGGGGCATCCGACGGTGGCGTCGAAGGAGCCGATCGTGCGGCGGTATGACCACGAGGTGCGTGGGGGGTCGATTGTGCGGCCGTTTGTGGGGCCGCAGATGGATGGGCCGGCGGATGCGGCGGTGATCAAGCCGCTGGGGACTTGGGAACACACCAAGGGATTTGTGCTGTCGGCGGGCGTTAACCCGCAGCTGGGACGTGCGGACCCGTACGCAATGGCCGTCAGCGCCGTGGACGAGGCGGTGCGCAATGCCGTGGCGGTGGGGGCCGACCCAGACCGGCTGGCGATCCTGGACAACTTTTGCTGGGGCAATCCGACCTTCCCTGACCGGCTGGGCAGCCTCGTGCGCACCTGCCAGGGGTGCTACGACGCTGCGCTGGCCTATGGCACGCCCTTTATCTCGGGTAAGGACAGCCTTTTTAATGAGTTCAACGGCAGCCCCATCCCCGGGACGCTGCTGATTTCTGCCATCGGCATCGTACCCGACATCGAACGGACCGTCACGTCGGACCTGAAGGCCCCGGGCAGCCGGCTGTACCTGGTGGGCGAGACGCGGGCCGAGCTGGGTGGATCGCTGCTGCAGCAGTTGGAGGGAGGCAGCGGAGGGACGGCGCCTGCTATGCCGCCCAATCCCCGGCGCGCTATCGGGCACTGCATGCTGCCATCCGCCAGGGCCTCGTTCAGGCGGCACACGACCTCAGCGAGGGTGGTTTGGCCGTGGCGGTGGCGGAGATGTGCCTTGCAGGGCGGCTAGGAGCGAGGGTGGAGCTTGATCCGCTGCAGGGGGCCGAGCTGACGGTGGTCGAGGTGCTGTTTGCCGAGAGCAATGGGCGGCTGCTGGTCGAGATAGCGGAAAGTGAGGCGGCGGCGTTTGAGGCCGTAATGGCAGGGACACCGGTGGCGCGAATCGGCACGGTAGAGGCGACGGCTGAGTTGGCGATTACGGTCCAAAGTGAGGGAGAACAAAAGACCGTGCTCTCGGTGGCGGTCGAGGAACTCGTGGCAGCGTGGAAGAGGGAGGTCGCATAATGGCAGCCAACACTATCTTGATTCTGCACGCATCGGGCTCCAACCGCGACGGGGAGGCAGCACGGGCCGTGGAGCTGGCCGGCGGTGCGGCCGAAATCGTTCACATCAACCAACTGCGGCGGGGCGAGCGGCGGATGGAGGAGTACGCCGGGCTGCTGCTGCCGGGCGGCTTTTCGTACGGCGATGCATTGGGCGCCGGGGCACGGTTGGCACTCGACCTGCAGGTCTATTTTCATGACCAGCTGCACGCGTTTGTGGAGAGCGGCCGGCCGGTGCTCGGCATCTGCAACGGCTTTCAAACGTTGGTCAAGGCGGGCGTGCTACCAGGACCGGCTTCCGGGAAGAGAGAGGACCTCCAGGAGGTGGGAGTACCTCCTGGAAGTGCGATGATGCGGGGAGATGGCGCGGCGGCGGGTGACGCTGACGGAAAATGCGGGTGGACATTTTGAATGCCGGTGGGTGCACCTAGCGCCGAACCGCACTGCCAAGTCGCTGCTGCTGAGCGACCTGGACGAACTGATCTTCTGCCCCATCGCGCATGGAGAGGGGAATTTCCAGGTGGCAGGGCCCCAGTCGCTCGCGGATCTAGATGAGCGCGGGCTGGTGGCATTTCGGTATGTGGACGACTGCGGGGCGCCGGCAGCGGGGCGCTATCCGCTCAACCCGAACGGGTCGGCGGGGGACATTGCCGGCATCTGCAACGACGCCGGCAATGTGTTAGGGCTGATGCCGCATCCAGAGGACCATGTAACGTCGATCCAGAATCCCTTGCGCCGGAACGACCGGTTGGGGCTGCCGCTGTTTCGGGCGTTTGTCGCACAGGCGAAACGATAAACCCTACTTCTTCTGCAGCGCAACGGCCTGTTCTAGCAGGGCCTGCTCTGCCGCGCCCCAGGGTAGTGGGGGTTTTTGCGCGGCAGGGAGGTTGGCATGCTGCTGCCAGTAGGTGGCGAGGCCCTGTTCGACTTCGGCGTCGCTGCGGGTAAATTGGGCGATCAGGCCAAGGAAGGTCGTGGCCAGGGCCTGGACTTCGGGGCTCGCGGCGGGCTTGCCCTGGGCGACGGCTTGCTTGAGGCCTTCGGCGAGCTGCGCGTATTGGGCGTTGACGCGGCGCTGGTCCTCTTCAGTCCAGTTGGCGCCCCAGGCGGCCACCTTGGCCTGGGCGGACTCCGAGTAGGAGGTCCGGCTCAGCTCGGCCATGGCGGCCTGCTGCTCGGGCGTAAGGTACTGGTTGACCCAGTCGTTTTTCTGTTCCATCTGCATCATCTCCATTAGCTTGGCCACCAGGTTGGTGACGGATTCTGAATTCCAACTTGCGGGCGGCGCCTCACTGCCGTTTTGCTGCAACGCCCGCTCCGGGCCAACGAGCGGCAGCTGCTCCAGCTCGTCGATCACGGCGATGATGGCGTCGAGCTGGCGGCGCTTTTCGGCGAGCATGGCCTTCTGAGCGGCGAGCGCCTCGACGAAGTCCTGCGGGCCGGCGGCCAGGCAGGCGCGAATCTCGGCGAGCGAGAAGCCCAGAAGCTTAAGCGCCAGGATCTGCTGCAGCTTGACCAGCTCGGCATCGGTGTAGAGCCGCTGACCGGCCTCGGAGAGCTGTGCCGGCGACAGTAGACCGATGCGGTCGTAGTAGCGCAGGGTGCGCGTGCGTCACGGCTGCGCGCGTGGCGAACTCGCCGGTATGGTAGGTTGCGTGTGTCACATAAGTACTCCTGTGTTGTCGACAGTCAAGAGGAGTATAAGGCATGACGTAACGTCAATTGCAAGACCCCAAATTGGCGAATTTTACTGGGGCGAGCGCGGAGTGTCCCCGGGACGTGGTGCGAACGCCGCGTTCGCCCGTCCCGAGGACATTGGAGTTAGCGTGCGAATAGGGGTGGCGAGTTAGTGAGCACTGCGGCGCTTGGTGGTTTCTTCGCTGACGCGGGCCATGGCCATGCGGACGCCTTGGCCCGTGGCGTCAAAGGCGATAGCGTCCTTGGCCTGAATCGAGAGCGTTTGGGCCGTGGCGATGGCGTCCTGGTTGGCGGCGAGGAAGATGAACTCCCAGGCGTACTTTTCCTGCTGGTGGCTGATCATGTCGGCCACGCGGCGGTTGTTGTAGTCGCGGCTGGCGTTTTCCATGCCGTCGGTGAGGATGGCGACGATGACCTTGCCGGGACGCTGATCCTCGGGCGTGGTGGCCAGGCGGGCACCGATGGCGTCGATGGTGCGGCCGATGGCGTCGAGCAGGGCCGTCATGCCGCGCGGGACGAAGGTGCGCGCGTCGAGGGGCGGGACGCTGTGGATGTCGACGTTGTCGTGGGCGACCAGGTATTCGTGGTCGAAGAGCACCAGCGTGAGGCGCGCCTCACCCGGCTGGGCCTGCTGCTGGGCGAGAAAGGTGTTGAAACCGCCCATGGCGTCGCCGGCGATCGTGTTCATCGAGCCGGAGCGATCGAGGACAAAGGCAATTTCAGTCAGATCGGGTCGCATAGAGCCTCCTTTGGCCATAGCATAGTGCTGCCTGGCGTGAGTACCGGACACAGGCGGCGATATCTCGCGCACATTGTATCACGCTTTGGACATGAGGGAACGGGCGGGGCGGGATCCGGGGACACGTGAGAATCCGGAGGAGCGGCTTATCACAATACCTTACAATTTGCCTGAATAGTAGATTGCTCTATACTGATATTTGGACGAGCGCCTGAGTGGGTAGCGACTTGGCGTGCTTGCGCGGTGTAAGGTACGGACGGCGATTGTGGCTTATCGGCAAATCTTGATACCGTGACCCATCCATCTTTCAGGAAAAATTGCATATCGTCAGCCATGAGCTAGGAGGCACTATGGCATCCCAAGTAACTGAGTTAGCAGAACGCACGCAGTCAGTGGGAACGAGACGGCGGAGCCTGAAGCGGTGGGGACCGGCGGTGACGTTGCCGGCGCTGCTGCTGGCGATCACCTTTGGGCTGCTGGCGCAGGTTGCGCCGGCACGCGCCGCTACGCTGGACGTCTGCCCGGGTACCGGGACGTACACGACGATCCAGGCGGCGGTGGACGCAGCGGCGGCAGGCGACGTCATCCAAATCTGTGCGGGCACGTACAACGAGAGTGTCGACCTGCCCGATGTAGGGCGCGACATTACGCTTGAAGGAGTAGGCATGGTGGTGATCTCGCCTACTACCGGCGCAGCGATCTTTGCCGACAATGGGCCATATGCGGGAAACATTACGTTGATCAACCTCGATGCCAGATCAGTCAGATTCATTTGCACTGCAGTTTGCTTCCGGAATTGCCGGCAACCTGGTCATCAGCGGGAGCAGCGTCTCAGGTGCGAGCTTTTCGGGCCTGTACGTGAGTTCAATTACGGGAGCAGGTCTGGATCACCAATACGGTGTTTGAGGACAACGAGTGGGCGGGGGCCGATATAATGAGCGAGCGCACAAACGCAGACTGTGCGATTCCGGACGACATTCCCCTGGCGATCAGCCTGTACGGCGTGGAGGCGAGCGGCAACACCGATGAAGGGATCTGGGCGAGCACACGCTGCGGCAATATCGTCGTCGACCAATTCGACGGCAGACGATAACGGGTCAGATGGATTTCTGCTGAGTTCGTCTGAATCAAACAGCGGGGTGATCGTCACCGGCAGCAGCGCCGACGAAAACGGCGATCCGCCAGCAGGGAAACGGTTCGGGCTTTCCACATCGAGGCGAATCACCTGACGATGCACGACACGTCGGCTACGGGCAATGCCACCGACGGGGTCACGCGGGTGGCGCAGGGCACTGCTGGCGCAAAGGAAAGCCGGGTGCACAGGATATGCGCAAGTATCGGGCCGGCGGGCGGCGCCACGCTGCCGTGGACGGTGGAGATCTCGAACACGTCGGCGTACAGCAACTACTAACCACGGCATCAACGTGGGTGCGGTGGACTTTGTCACCATTACGCATGTGAGCGCCATCGGCAACGTCATGGACGGCATCCGCTTGCCTTATGTCGAACAAGTCCAGCAGGAACTGGCGGCGGCGGCCCTGGGGCCAGTGATGACGGGCTACATCACCGGCGTGCTGGCGATGGGCAACGGGGTGGGCATCGAGTTCAACGACGACACGCCCAACGGGATCCCGGCTGGGTCGCAGTACGTGGCCGGTGCCGTCGCAGGTGCGGTGGGGACGGTGACGGGCAGCATTATCTGTGACAACACGAGCTGCGGGGCTGGCTGCGACGGGTTACATCTCGCACACGTATGACGCAGGCTTCAACTACTGGGGCAGCTACAGTGGGCCGTTCCACAGCAGCAAGAATCCCAGCGGTACGGGGAACTCCGTGGTGGACAGCGCCAACCTCGGCGCGTTCGAAAATGCCAACGGCGACGTGGTGTTTGCGCCCTGGGTGGACAGCGCCAGCAGCACGAGCATCGCCGGCCGTTGGTGTGCTAGGGCAGACGCAGGTCGTGAGCGTTGTCTTCAAGGCAGGGCCGGCGGCGGCGCTGGCGCTCGGGACCGGGCGACCCGAACGGCGGCCCCCTGTTTACGGCGACGACGAACAATGGCGTTCTGACCTCGACCTTTGGCAGCGGGAGCACAGCGCGAGCGGCGATCGGGGCAGGCCAGGCGCTGACGGTTACGCTGGCGCCGGTGGTGGGAGGCACGGCGAACGTGACGGTCACGGGGCCATGCGGGCTGACAGCCTCCGGGGTATTCCCTGTGGTGGTGCCCAGCACCAGCGTCACGAAGAGCGTCGGCCTCGATCCGAATGTGTGTGCGCCGATCGGTGCGATCACGGCGACGGCCGGTTCGCAGGTGTACTACTGCCTGCAGGTGACGAACACCGGGAATGTCACACTGACCGATCACCTGGTGAGCGACCCGCTGTTGGGGATCACGAACGTGCCCGTCAGCTATGCGCTGCCGCCGGGGGCGAGCGTGGCGATCACGCACAGCCTCGTGAGCGGGCTGGGGCCGATCACGGTGACGGGCACGATCACCAACGCAGCGGCGATCACGTCGACGGCGGTGCTGACCGAGTTCGGCGGGATAGCGATCGCCCCGCAGGTGCAGGTAGCGGCGCGGGCGGCGGGGGTTGTCAGCGTGCGGGTGACGCCGACGGGGCTGGAGCCGATCGCCGAGCCGATCGGGGACAAGCGGGTGTTCCTGCCGGCGTTAGGGAGATAGCCGGGGTGAGATAGAGCCGGGGCGGCAGCAAGAGGTGCTTGCTGCCGCCCCGGCTTGAGAGAGGCTTCCGGGAAGACTCCCCTTCCGAAGCTCTTCCCGGAAGGGGATCTAGCAGATGCTACTGCTGCGCCAGGTCGACGGTGATGGTGTAGGTCATCTGGTCGGGCGTGAGCGACTCCGCGCAGGTGGCGATGGGCTGGTCGGCCGGGCAGGTGACGCCGGCGGCGGGGGCCCACTGGACGTTGTAGACGGCGAGCTGATTGTTGCGGCGCAGGCCGTGCATCGTGCCGGTGGGCGAGTCGGCGGCATACTGCGGGTCGAGCGTCCAGCCGTTGGGAGTCAGGGCACCAGCAATGCGCTGGCCGGCGTCGACCATGTTGGGGAACTGGGCGCCGGTGGCGGCGATGGTGAGCTGGCAGCTCTGGCCAGTGCCGCCGCTGAGATCCTGGAAGGCGGCGGGGGCGGTGTTGCGGCTGACGTCGATGCCGAGGGCCTGGGTCAGTTGGTTCTGGACCTCGGTGCATTCAGCGTCAGCGATGGGGGTGTAGCCCCCGGCGGCGGCTCCGGCTGGGCCTGCCTGGGTGCCGGTTGTGCCAGTTGTGCCGGTAACGGCGGCCCCGGCATTCACACTGCCCTGAGTATCGGTCACAGTGCCCTGGCTGGAGCCGGTATCGCCGGTGCCGCTGGCGGAATTGCCGGTGGCGTCCCCCTGGGTAACGGCGCCGTTGGGCTGGTTGGGGGCTTGGCTGCCGCCGGCCTGGTCGCTGCCGCCGCTGCCCTGGGCGCCGTCGCTGCCGGAGCCGACGTCGGTGGCATTGCCTGCATCGTTGCCGGCATTGCCGCCGGAGGCATCGCCGGGGCCGCCGAGATTGTTGCTGCCGTTGGCGCCTTCAGTCACGACGTCGCCGCCCTGGGTGTCAGTGCCGCCGGCACCGTTGGCTGCGCTGCTGGTCGCATCGGTAGTGGGGGGTGGGTTGGTGACGTCGCCGGAGCTGGTAGCGCTGCCGCTGCTGCCGCATGCTGCCAGCGCAAGGGCCCCTATAAGGAGTGCCAAGGGCCAGCCAGTATGTCTTTTTGTTCATCGTATTTCCTTCCTGCGTCAATACTAGATTACCCGGCGGTCAGGCATCCCTTCCGGGAAGGGATGCCTGACCGCTTTGGGTTGTCTTGCCCATCTTTGGGGGATGTGCACTGGTGGAACGAGGGAACATTGGCAGGCGTTTCGTGCGTTTGCAGCAAAAGAGGGGAAATAGGTGAGTATTGTACTATTTTGTGCCCTGGCTATAGGCCGGGTCATACGGCAACTGCCGCGAATCTTCACGCCATACAGATACAGCGCCAAGGAGATACCATTATGAATACTGCTCCATTCAGGATGTGGACGAAGGCGAGCACAAGGTCTGGGGAAGGGGCAGGCGAGGACGCCTGCGGTTCGAAGGCTGGGGGAGTACGGCTGGGGATCGTAGCCGTCGTGATGGCGGTGGTGATGGGGCTGGCGGCCGGGGCGGGAGCGGTGCGACCGGCGCTAGCGCAGACGCCGATTGCCCTGCCGGCGCCGGTGTATCTGCTGGACGCGGCAAGCGGACAGATCGTGCGGGTGGCGAATGATGGGGTGACGCAGCGGACGGTGACGCATGAGCTGGCGCCGGTGACCTCGTTTGATGTGGCGCCGGATGGATCGAAGCTGGTGTATGTGGCGGGGAACCGGCTGATCGAAGCACAGGCGGATGGGTCTGGTCGCGTGGTAAAGCTGGATGGGGGCGCGGTCGGCTCGGCAGGGGCCGCAGCGGGGGTTGCGGGAGCGCAGATAACGAGTGAGCGGATTGATGCGCCGTTGTATTCGCCCGATGGGAGCCGGATCGCGTTTGCGCAGGGAGGGATCAACCTGATCGCCTCGGGGGCTGACGCAGTGGGGGCGGAGGCGGTGACGCTGGTCCTGCAGAACGACCTGCTGCCGGCCGGAGCGGACCGTGCGTCGTCGGACTCGGCCCCGGACCGGGCGGCGGCACGCATTTACCGGCCAAACAGCTGGTCGCCGGATGGGGTGCACCTGCTGGTGGATTACACCTACTACCCCGAAGGCGGTGGGCTGGCGATCCTGGCGCCGGACTCGAACATTTTGGTCGAACTGACGCCGGACCCCAACGCCGCCGATCCCATGGCGATCCCGCTGTTTGGCGACGTAGCGTGGAAGCCGGACAGCACGAGCTTCTTTATCGGCAGCGCCATGATCTACTACGGCGCGCCGGGGCTGTCCGTAGTGGATGCTGGGTCAGGGGTGGCGACGGGGATCCTGACCTCGCCACAGATGGGGGTTTCGGAGGAGACGCCGCTGCTGGCGGTACGCGGGCCGTACTGGACGACTGGAGGCGCGCTGCGGGCGTATGTGTCCGAGCAGGCGGCCGCCGAAGTGCCGGCGCCGTACAGCCTGGAGGAAATCGACCCGGCGACGGGCGACAGGACGCCGCTGAACGAGGTCGCATATCCGGCGCCTGCGTCGGTGCTGTGGGCGACAGACGACAGCGGGGCGCTGCTGCTGACAGACGTGCAGAATTCTGGTGGGTTGTCGATGGCGGGGCCGGTGAACGGTCCGGTCGGCTCGCTGCAATGGGCGCCAGCGAGCGGCGAGGGGAGCAACGAAGGGCTCTCCTATGTCGCGTACGGACGGGCGCCGCGCTGGGGCTCCAACGATTTTGGCAGCGCGCCGGCACAGGAGCAGGAGGTCGTAGCGCAGTTTGAGCAGGCGATCGACCTCGAGGCGGCACGGGCCGGGCAAGATCCAGCGCCATTTGGGCCATCGGCGGCCTTCCCGGTGGACGTCAACGGCAACACATACTGGGTGGCATACACCACGGGGACGCGGTCGTTTAATCCGGACAAGCCGCACACCATTGGCGTGTACACGCAGTCAGACGGTCAATGGCAGCAGTTGAGCCTCCTTGAGTTGGGAGGGACACAGGACGGGACAACGGCGGGGCCCGACTATCTGAATGAGAACAGCGTGCTGCCGGTGGAGATTGGGTCCGGCGGGACTGGGGGCGGCACCACGAGCGACGGGACGCAGTTGTGGCTGCAGGTCGAAGGCGGCGCAGGCGCACACGGAGGCGTGTGCAACATCGTGCGGCTGGCGGGTGACGTCCTGAGCGAGGAGCTGGATAGCTTCAGCTCGAGCGGGGGCGCGTGCCAGGTGATGGACATCGACGGGGACGGTGCCAACGAGGTCGTGCTGGACGCCACCGACTACTACGTATTCTGTTATGCGTGCGGCGTGCGCAAGTACGACTATACGGTGCAGCGGTGGAACGGGACGGGCTTTGACAGGCTCGAACTGCAGCCGCTGCCGGCGGCGGCGCCCCAAGGGTTGGTAGCAAAGAACGACGAGTTGCTGCGGCTGGTGCAGGGCGGGCTGTGGAAGGCGGCGCTGGAGCTGGTGGCAGCGCCGAATGGGACGAGTGCGGCCATCACGGCGACGGGCGAGCTGAGCGGCACGGCGGCTGTGACGGACACTGGAGCAGCAACTGGTACCCTGACAGAGACTGTGGCAGCTACGGGCGCCCTCTCGGCCACGCAGGCGATTACCCCCACCGGCGATCCGAGCGGCGTATACAACACGAACGTGGCGCTGGTGCAGCTGGTAGGCGACGCACGCAAGGCAGATGCGGAGGCGGCCGAGCATCCCTATCCGCTGCTGGCGCAGGTGTATTACGGAGACTATCCGGCGGCGGTAGACGTGATGCGGGTGTACACCGTCAGCGAGGTATTTGCGCAGCCCTCGGCGCTCATCTCGGGCTCGGTGGCGGCGGGCTGGGGGGGTGCGCTGGCAGGCCAGCTGACCACCACGGCGTCGTCGGCGATCGGAGTCAACGACCGGCTGGCGGCGGCGTATTTTGCACGTGGGTTTGGCGAGTGGCTGGGTGGGATTACGGCCGCGACCACGGGCGACGTTGCGCCGGATGCGACACCCATTGTGGGCACGCCCGCGGCCTTGGCAATCGACCAGGAGACACTGGATGCGGCAGTGGCGGACATGCGCAAGGCACTGGAGCTGTCGCCGGATCTGGAGCAGGCAGCGTACTATGCGGCGGCGATCGGGCTGCTGACGGGGGAAGAGGTCGCGGTGCCGAGCACGGCCGGGAGCGGGTCGAGCGGCGGCCTGACGGATATGGGGACGATCACAGGGACGGTCGGGATCAGCGGGACGGAGACGTCGACCGGTACTGAACCGGTTTCGGGGACCGAGCCTGTCTCGGGAACGGCCACCGTCACACCCACCGCTTCGCTCACGACATCGACTGCCGGCGGGCAGGGGCGGCTGCTGTACTCGACGGTCCAGGATGGCGAGGACCGCATCTACCTGCTCGAGTTTGGAGCGGCCAATGCCACCTTGACCGAGGTGCTGGGGCAGGCACGGCAGCCCGCGCTGCAGCCGGGGGGCGTGCGGCTGGCGTTTCAGAGCACGCGGCCGGATATGCTGGGGTTGGGCGGCTATGACCTGGACGGCGGGACTGAACGGTTCAACTTCACGACGAACGCCGAGGACAGCCTGCCGCGCTGGAGTCCCGACGGGAGCAAGCTGGCCTTTAGCAGCACGCGCTTCGGCGACGGGCGCAGCCGGGTGTATACGGCGTGGCCACAGGTGGCAGGGTTTGGCTCAGAGGAGCCCGTGGACCAGGGTGAGGGAAGTGACCCCGACTGGAGCCCCGACGGAACGCGCATCGTGTACAAGGGGTGCGACGCAAGCGGGAGCAACTGTGGCCTGTGGACGATGGCGCCGACGGACGGGGGTGGCAGCGATCGGCGGCAGTTGACGGACAATGCGAACGACAGCCGGCCGCGCTGGTCGTCCGACGGTAGCCGGGTGGTGTTCATGAGCGACGGCCGCGACGGGAACTTTGACGTGTACAGCGTGGCGGTGAACGCCGACTACAGTGGGGGCGAGGTCACGCGGATCACGTTTAACGCGGCGAGCGACGGCCTGCCGGCGATCAGCCCCGATGGGAGCGAGATCGTGTTTGTCTCCAACCGCGGGAACCAGTGGGGGATCTGGCGGGTGGCGATCGAGAGTGGGAAGGCCGTGTCGGTGGTGGGGGACCTGGGCGCGGTGACGAATTGGCTGGAGCAGGGGTTGGATTGGGTGGAGTGAGGGGAGAGGGCGCCGGCGAAGAGACGTTTGCCCGTGTGGGGTGGTTCGGGCAGAATAGGGACCGCAGGAAAGCGCCGCCAGTGCCAGACTGAGCTTATACGGGGGGAACTATGACGAAGCTTGACCGCAGCAAAGAAAACCCTTGGGTCCTCAAGACGCCGCCAGGTACGGCAGAATACACGATGCACGTAGACGAGCGGGATAGTCGGGAAATTTTGGTCTGCACGGTCGGGAAGACGGTGCTGCTGTATGACGCGCGCTGCATCGACGATCTGCTGGCAATGCTTAAAGAAGCGGGCGATTGGGTCGAATTAGGGGGTGCGGATGAGCAGAAACCGGCCAAGGAAGGCACGGTGGAAGCTTGGGGCCGGTCGCCGGACAACCCCGTTCACGGCTGGTATGGACTAAAGAACGGCTATCGGGGGCGATTTGGCGTCTATATCCCGCCGCTTATGGAGGAGTTGGGCCTGGTCGAGTTGGAGCACAATCCGAAGAACAATCGGATGCGGGCCAGGTAGGCCGCCACAGCCATGCACTTACTTTGGCACCGCAGCGAGGGTGATGGCAAGAAATAGGTGGAGGGAAGGGGCACTAACAGGCTTACTGCGAGTGCCCTTTTGTTTGTAAGAATCGTGTAAGGAAAAGTGGACGGTCGGAGTGTTATGCTCTGACCGGCCTGTTTGCAGCCTCTGCAGCCTTCTGGCAGCTTCATCACAACAGGATTTCAAGGCCAACAGCAGTTTTTTTGTGTGTGGGACGGCGGTCGATCGCGCATGGCATCGGCCGTGTGCTTGATCTTTGCCATGCTTTGGGCAAGCTATTTTTTGTTTATTCCTGAGTTGGTCGCATGGAGGTTACTATGTCGCATCATCTGTGGCGGCTGAAGTCAGCCGCACGCCCGGTTTCTGCATTACTCATCGCCTGCCTGCTCATGGTGACGGCCGCTGCGCAGCCGGCCCACGCAGGTTCGGACCCATTTACGACACCTGGAAACGGCAACTGGACCGCACCGGCCGGCGTCACCTCGATCACGGTCGAGTGCTGGGGCGGCGGCGGCGGCGGCGGCAGCGACACGAGCAGTAACAACGGCGGCGGCGGCGGCGGCGGTGGCGGCGCCTACGCCAAGACCACCTATACGGTCGTCCCCGGCAACAGTCTATACGTACACGGTCGGCGCAGGCGGCAATGGCGGCACCACTGTTGGTGGCGCGGCGACCGCCGGCGGCGTATCGTCGTTCCACGGCGGCAGTTGTATTGCGGCCGGAGGCGGCGCCGGCGGCAATGGCGCCGGCAGCGCCGGCAACGGCGGCGCGGCGGTACAGCCGCCAATTCCACCGGCACCACCAAATATGGCGGCGGAAACGGCGCTGCAGGTGGTACTAGTGGTGGTGGTGGCGGCAGTTCGTACGGCGGCGGCGGCGGCGGTTCGGCCGGCACAGCCGCCAACGGCAGCACTGGCACCACCAGCGGTGCGAACGCCGTGAGTCGGCGGTGGGCCGGGCGGCAACGGCGCGCAACAGCAACGTTGGCGCTGCGCCCGCTAGCGGCCCCGGCGGCGGCGGCGGCGGTGGTGAATATGCAGGTGGCCCGGTAGCGGTACCCCCTATAGCGGCGGTGCAGGTTTTGCCGGCAAGATCGTCATCACCTACAAGACGACGCCTTCGCTGTCGATCACGAACTCGCCGGTCACCTATAACGGGTCGCCGCAGGCGGTAGTTTTGACCGCTGCGGCCGGCGTGACGCCGGTGGCGGGGGCGTTCAGCAACGTCAATATACGATGGGTCTGGCGACCATACCGACCAATGCTGGGTCAGTACCCGATCGTCGCCGACTTCACACCGACGGACACGGCAAACTACAACAACGTCACCAACGTGGCAGTCGGCACCTTTGTGATCAACAAGGCGACGCCGACGCTGTCTGTCAACGGCCCAGTCACGTACGATGGGAGGCAGCAGGCAGCCACGGTCACCGGTCGGTGCCGGGGCGACGAACAACATCCTGTACGGTGGGTTGCCCACGGCGCCGACCGACGCCGGCACCTATGTAGTCACGGCGGACTTCGCGCCCGGCGACACGACCAACTACAACAGCCTGACCGACGCGTCGGCCGGCAACTTCATCATCAACAAGGCGGCGACCACGACGACGGTCACCTGCACGGCCGGGCCGTTCACCTACGACGGGAACGCCGGTCACGCCCTGCTCGGCGACGGTCACCGGGCCGGGGCTGAGCCAGACGCCCGACGGTAGTCTACAGCAACAACGTCAACGCCGGCACGGCCACGGCCAGCTTCAGCTTTGCGACCACGACGAATTACCTGGCCAGCAGCGACAGCAAGAACTTCACCATCGACAAGGCCGCGACGACGACGGCGTTGACCTGTCGCGCCCGGGCCGTTCACCTACACGGGTCGGCGATCGACGCCCTGCTCGGCGACGGTCACCGGGCCGGGGTTGAGCCAGGCGGTGACGGTCATCTACGCCAACAACACCAACGCCGGCACGGCCTCGGCCAGTGCCAACTATGCCGGTACGGTCAACTACCTTGCCAGCAGCGACGCCACGACCTTCGCCATCGGCAAGGCGGACCTCACGCTCTCGGTGGGGAACTCGCCGGCTACCTTCAACGGCAGCCAGCAGGCGGCGAGCATCGTCGCCACCGGGCCGGCAGGGGCCGTGGCGGGGACGGCCAGCAGCATTTCGTACGACTCGTCCGCCGTCGAGCCCACCGACGCGGGGACATATGCGGTCCTGGCCGACTTCGCGCCCGGCGACACGACCAACTACAACGGCGTGACCGGTGGGAGTGCCGGCAGCTTCGTAATCCAGCCGGCGGCGACCACGACGACGGTGACCTGCAACGCCGGGCCATTCGTCTACACGGGTGCGGCGGTCGAGCCGTGCACGGCGGTGGCGACCGGTCCGGCCGGGCTCAACCTGGCGGTGGCGGTGATCTACATCGACAACACCAATGCGGGCACGGCGACGGCCGACGCCAACTATGCGGGGGCAGCCAACTACTTCCCCAGCAGCGGCAGACACGACCTTCCCGATCGACAAGGCCGACCCGACGCTTGCGATCACCAACTCGCCGGCCACCTATGATGGGACGGCCAAGGCGGCGGCCGTGAGCGGTTCGGTCGCGGGTACGGTGAGCAACATCACAGTACGACGGGTCGGCTACCGAACCGACCAATGCGGGCAGCCTATGCGGTCACGGCCGACTTCGTGCCTGCCGACGCTGCCAACTACAACGCCCTTATCAACGCGGCGGCCGGCAGCTTTGTGATCAACAAGGCCGACCCGACGCTGTCGATCACCAACTCGCCGGCCGACTATGACGGGACGCCCAAGACGGCCAACGTCGTGGGGTCGGTGGCGGGCACGGCCGCCAATCTCACCTATAACGGGTCGGGCACGGCGCCGACCGATGCCGGGCACCTATGCGGTCAACGCCGACTTCACGCCGCGGGACACGGCCAACTACAACAGCCTCACGGGGGCAGCGGCCGGCAACTTCGTCATCCAGAAGGCGGGCGTGCCGACGCTGTCGGTGAGCAACTCGCCGCTGATCTTCAACGGGCGCCCGCAGGCGGCGGTCGTGGTCGGTTCGGTGCCGGGGACGGTCAGCAACGTGCTCTACAACGGGTCGGCGACCGTGCCGACGGATGCCGGGCAGCTATGTCATCACGGCCGACTTCACGCCGGTCGACACGGTCAACTATGACACGCCTCGTGGGCGCGACGGCGGGGACGCTGGTGATCCAGCAGGCGGCGACCACGACGGCGGTCACCTGTGCGGCGGGGCCGTTCACCTACACCGGGGCGGCGATCACGCCGTGCACGGCGGCGGTAAGCGGGCCGGGCGGGCTCAACCAGGTGCTGACGGTGGTCTACGCCGGCAACATCAACGCGGGCACGGCCTCGGCCAGCGCAGCGTATGCGGGGGACACGAACTATCTGCCGAGCAGCAACAGCCACGACCTTCACGATCGACAAGGCGACCCGACGCTCGCGGTGACCAACTCGCCGGTCACCTATGACGGGACGCCCAAGACGGCCAACGTGGTGGAGCTCGGTGGCGGGGACGGTGAGCAACATCCGGTATAACGGCTCGGCGAATGCGCCGGTCGATGCAGGCACCTATGCCATCACGGCGGACTTCGTGCCCGACGACACGACCAACTACAACACGCTCAGCGGCGCCAATGCCGGGCAACTTCGTCATCCAGAAGGCGGGCACGCCGACGCTGTCGGTGAGCAACTCGCCGCTGGTCTTCACGGGTGCGGCGCAGGCGGCGGTCGTGGTGGGTTCGGTGCCGGGGACGGTCTGCAACATCCGCTATGACGGGTCGGCGACGGTGCCGTCGGGTGCGGGGAGCTATGTCATCACGGCCGACTTCGTGCCGAACGACACGGTCAACTACGACAGCATCACGGGGGCAGCGGCCGGCAGCTTTACCATCGGTCGGGCGGCGACGACGACGGCGATCGACTGCGGGGTAGGGACCGTACCCCTACACGGGCGCGGCGCATCACGCCCTGCTCGGCGACGGTGACCGGGCCGGGTGGATTGAGCGCAGGCGGTGACGGTCAGCTACAGCGAGCAATGTGAACGTGGGGACGGCGGCGGCGGGGGCCAACTATGCGGGCGGTGCCAACTACCTGCCCTCCAGCGCGGCTGGCAGCTTTACCATCGCCAAGGCGGCGACCACGACGGTGGTAACCTGTGCGCCGGGGCCGTTCACGGTACACCGGGTCGGCGATCGAGCCGTGCACGGCGGTGGTGACGGGGCCGGGCGGGTTGAGCCAGGCGCTGGCGGTGGTGTACAGCAACAATGTCGCATGTGGGGACGGCCTCGGCCAGTGCCTAGCTATGCGGGTGAGTGCGAACTATCTGCCCAGCAGCGACACGGAAGTGTTCGTGATCGGCGAGGCGGTGCAGACGACGGTGTTCTTGCATCTGCCGTTTATGTCGAAGTAGTAGGGCGCCCGGTGCGGGCGCTGGTGACAGCTGAATAGGGAGTGGTGGCCACGGGTCGCGCGGAGGATATGTGCGGCTCGTGGCCATTTGTATTGGAGGGGGTGAGTTCCCGGGCACGAGGGCGTGCGGACTACGCGGGAACGGATTCGAGGGTGAGGCTTCCCGGAAGGGGGGCGAGGGGCTTTTGCCAAAAGGGCGGGCTTCATGTATCGTAACCCGGAGTAAGCACACCCAGATTTCACCACATACGAACAGACGCCTGTGCGCAGTGTGCTGCTGCGCGGCCTGCGTTGATGCATCCGCTTTGCGAGCACGCGGGCACAAGACGCGGGCACGGGGCACGGGACGCGGGCACGGGACGCGATCGTCGGGCGTCACACAATCGCGACATCCATGATCACAGGGCAAAATCACAAGGGAAGGCACTATGAATATCGAGCTGAAGACGATTCCTACCCCACCCATGGCGTTTGTGGAGGAAGATGCGCCGGCGATCCCTGCGGACGAGTATGAACGGCGGCTGGAGACGCTTTACGAGATGGCGGGGGCGGATTGGGTGGCGGTATATGCCGATCGCGAGCACTACGCCAACCTGGTGTTCCTGGTCAACTTTGACCCACGCTTTGAGGAGGCGGTGCTGCTGTTGGGGCCGCGGGGGCGGCGGGTGCTGCTGTTGGGCAACGAGGACATGGGGTATACGCCGGTGCTGACGGTGCCGGTCGAGGCCGTGCTGTGCCAGAGCCTGAGCCTGGGCGGGCAGCCGCGCGGGACGGCGCCGCGGGTGCGTGATGTGCTGGCGCACGTGGGGATCGCGGCGGGGGCGAGCGTGTGCGTGGTGGGGTGGAAGTATCTCGAGGAGAATGAAATCGACGACACGCAGGCGCCGGCGTTTGTGCCGGCCTTTCTGCTGGACGCGCTGCGGAGTGTGATCGGGAGCGGCGGGCGGCTGGTGGATGGGACGGCGCTGCTGATGCACCCGGCGCACGGGCTGCGGTCGCTGAACGGGGGGACGCAGGCGGGGGCGGCGGCGCAGATTGCAGCGTTTGAGTGGGGGGCGCGGATGGCGGCGGCGGCGGTGTTTCACGTGCTGCACCACGCGCGGCCGGGGATGAGCGAGCGCAAGGCATTGAGCTACATGCGGTATGCGGGGGATGCGCTGTCGATGCACCCGATCCTGGTGTCGGGGAAGGGGGCGATTAACGGGCTGCGCAGTCCAAGCGCCAAGCGCATCGAGTATGGCGACGGGGTGTCGGTGGGGCTCGGGTATTGGGGCAGCCTCGTGTGCCGGGCGGGAATGATGCTGGGCGCGCCCGATGCGGGGTATTTTGAGCAGGTGGTGACGCCGTACTACCGGGCGATCGCCACATGGCACCAGACGATGCGGATCGGGGTCACGGGTGGGGAGGTGTTTGGGGCGATCGACGGGGCGTTTGGGGCGAGCCCCTTGCGGCCGGCGCTCAACCCGGGGCATCTGATCTCATACGACGAGTGGGTGCACTCGCCGATCCGGGCGGAGAGCAGCGAGAAGGTGCGGTCGGGGATGGTGTTCCAGTGTGACATTATTCCGACGCCGATGCCCCCGGGGCAGCTGACGAACTGTGAGGACACGGTGGCGGTGGCGGACGAGGGGCTGCGGGCGGAGCTGCGGGCGAACTATCCGGCGCTGTGGGCGCGGGTGGAGGCGCGGCGGCAGGTGATGGTGGAGGCGTTGGGGATCCGGCCCCCGGAGGAGATGCTGCCGCTGACGGATGCGACGGCGTACTTGCCGCCGTTCTGGCTGGCGCCGGAGTTGGTGTGTGTGGTGGGTGGGTAATTCGCTTGGGCGGGTGAGAAGACGGGGGAGGCAGGCGAGGACGCCTGCGGTCCAAGGGGTGGCGGACCTTGTGCCCGGAAGGGTTTGGTTGGTGCGCAGTTGTGGTTGCGTTTATCCATAGGTTTGTCAGACGTAGTGCCCTAAGGAGAGAATCTCATGCAAAGGCTTTTGTTGGTGGCAGTGGTGCCGTTGTTGGTGTTGGCGATGGTGTTGAGTGGGTGCACGGCGCCGCCACCGGCGGCGGCGGGGGCTGCTGCGGCGGCGGGGGCTGCGGCAGGTTCAGCCGCGGCAGGAGCGGCGGCAGCACCTGCTGCAGCACCGGCGGCGGCGGGGTTTGGCGAGGTGCTCAAGGAGGTACAGGCACGGGGGACGGTGAAGTGCGGGATGAACCCAGCCAACCCTGGGTTCTCGATGGTGGACGCGGACGGTAAATACTCTGGCCTGGACATCGACCTGTGCCGGGCGATTGCCACGGCGATTTTTAACGATCCCGACGCCGTGGAGTTTGTGCCGACGACGGGGGAGACGCGCTTTACGCTGCTGCAGAACGGCGACATCGACGTGCTCGTGCGGTCGACGACGCATACGTATACGCGTCGATACGGACCTGGCGCTCAACTTTGGGCCGACCTACTTCTATGACGGCCAGGGGCTGATGGTGCGCAAGGACGCGGGCATCACCAAGCTTGAGGACCTGAATGGGGCGACCATCTGCATGGGCCGTGGGGCCACGACCGAGCTGAACATTGCCGATGCGATGGCGGCGAAGAACCTGACCTACACGCCGAGCCTGTTTGACGACCCCAACGACGTCAACTCGACCTTTGAGCAGGGGCGCTGCGATGCGATGAGCAACGACAAGTCGGGGCTTTCGTCTTCGCGCACGACCTTTGCCAATCCTGACGACTACGTGATCCTGGACGTGACGCTGTCCAAGGAGCCGCTGGCGCCGGTCGTGCGGCATGGCGACGACCAGTGGCTGGACATCCTCAACTGGGTGATGTATGCGCTGTGGACGGCGGAGGAGAAGGGGATCACCCAGGCCAACGTGGACGACATGAAGGCCAACTCGCAGGACGCCGAGGTGCGGCGGCTGCTGGGGGTGGAGGACGAGCAGGGCAAGAAGCTGGGGCTGGCGAACGAGTGGGTCGTCAACATGATCAAGGCCGGGGGCAACTTTGGCGAGATCTACGACCGCAATCTCGGCCCGGAGACCAAGACGGCGATCCCGCGCGGCATCAATGCGCTGTGGACGAACGGTGGGCTGCTGTATTCGCCGCCGTTCCGGTAGGCGGTGGGCGGTAGAATGAATTCGGTGTAGCGGGGGCAAAACCCCTAAAGTGGGTGGTAGCTGAGCACCTTCCGGGAAGACGGCACGGCATCACCAGTGCGGTTGCTTGGTCTTCCCGGAAAGGGTGCTTCCTGGAGGTGGGGGTACCTCCTGGAGGTGGGATGGCTAGGGGGCATGAGGGATGGCGATGAGGCATGATAGGGCGGCGCGGCCGCCGCGCCGGCGCGGGGGGTGGGGGCGCTGCTGCGGGACGAGCGGGTGATCCAGGTGCTGGTGCAGCTGGGGTTTGTGGCGCTGCTGATCTGGATCGGATACCTGCTGTTTCAGAATATGGCGAACGCACTGGCGAAGCAGGGGCTGCAGCTGGGGTTTGGGTTTCTGAACCAGGTGTCGGGGTTTGATATCAGCATTAAGTTTATCCCGCAGACGCGCGCCAGCTCGAATTTGACGGCGATCCAGGTGGGGCTGATCAACACGCTGGTGGCGTCGATCCTGTCGATCATCCTGTCGACTATTTTGGGGGTGATCGTGGGGGTGATGCGGATCTCACCCAACTACCTGGTGAACCGGGTGGCGTGGCTGTATATCGAGATCTTCCGCAACATTCCGCTGCTGCTGGTCATCATCGCCTCGTATGCGGTCATCATTTTTAACCTGCCGAACGTCAAGCAGGCGATCGTGCTGCCGGGGCCGTCGTACCTGAGCAACCGGGGGCTGTATATACCGCTGCCGCAGACGACGGCGACGACGCCCCTGTATCTGGCGCTGTTGGTGGTGTTTTTGGCGGTTGGCATCGGCGCCGCGCGGGTGGCGATGCGGCGGTACCGGCTGGACAGCTTTCTGGGCACGCTGGTCGGGCTGGGGGTGTGGGCGGCGCTGGCGGCGGGGGCGTGGCTGGCGCTGCCCCTGGCGCCGATCGTGTTTGAGGCGCCGGTGAAGACGGGGCTGAACTATACGGGGGGGATCTCGTTCCCGCCCGAGTTTGTGGCGATCGTCATGGGGCTCACGCTGGGGAGCGCGCCGTTTACGGCGGACACGGTGCGGGCGGGGCTGCAGTCGGTGTCGACCGAGCAGATCCGGGCGGCGCATGCGCTGGGGTTGAGCGGGTACCTGACGCTGCGGCTGGTGATCTTTCCGCAGGCGATGCGGGTGATCGTGCCGCCGATGACGAGCAGCTATTTGAGCCTGATCAAGAACTCGTCGCTGGCGTCGGTGATCGTGTTCCCGGAGGTGGTGCACATTTCGAGCACGATCACGAGCCAGACGGGGCGGGCGGTGGAGATGATGTTTGTGTTGATGGTCATCTACGCCACGCTGAGCCTGTTGACGTCGCTGTTTATGAACTGGTTTAACGAGCGCGTGAAGATCGTGGAGCGCTGAGATGAGCGCAAATTTCACACCACAGATCACACCGGAACTTTCACCGGGCACCGTACCGGGTGGGCGGCGGCCGCCGGAGATCCTGCCGCCGCCGGTCGAGCGGTACAGCGTGCTGGGATGGCTGCGGAAGAACCTGTTTCAGAATTGGGCCTCGACGCTGGCGACGGTGGTCATGGCGGCGCTGGGGGTTTGGGTGGTGCGCGGGATGGTGCAGTGGGTGGTGACGGGGGCCGACTGGGGGGTCATCGTCACGAACCTGCAGCTGCTGCTGATCGGGCAGTATCCGCGCGACCAGGTCTGGCGGCTGTGGCTGGTGCTGATGGTGATGGGGGCAGTGGCGGGGCTGTCGTGGGGCGTGTGGGTAAAGTATGAGCGCAAGGGGGCGACGGCGCTGGTGGTAGGGATGCCCTTTTTGCTGGCGCTGCTGCCGTACGACACGCTGACGCGGGTGTTGTGGGCCGTGCTGGGGATGGTGACGCTGGGGGCCTACCTGTTGGGGAGCCGGTTCCCCACGCAGCTGCGGCGGGCGGCGCTGGTGGGGTGGCTGGCGTTTTTGCCGGTGGCGATGGTGTTGATCTATGGGTTGGGGGACGACACGGTGCTGCCGACCGTGGCCACCAACATCTGGGGCGGGCTGCTGCTGACGCTGATCATTGCGGGGATCGGGCTGACGGTGTCGTTTCCGATCGGGGTGGTGCTGGCGGTGGGGCGGCGGTCGAAGTACCCGGTGATCCGGGCGGCGTGCATCGTCTACATCGAGCTGATCCGGTCGGTGCCGCTGATCACGGTGTTGTTTATGGCGCAGACGATGATCCCGCTCTTTTTGCCGGACACGATCAGCATCGACCGGGTGGCGCGGGCGATCATTGCGTTTACGGTGTTTAGCGCGGCGTACATGGCGGAGAACGTGCGTGGGGGCTTGCAGGCGGTGCCGAAGGGGCAGTATGAGGCGGCGGCGGCGGTGGGGTTAGGAGGGTATCAGAGCATGCGGCTGATCATCCTGCCGCAGGCGCTGCGGTCGATCATCCCGATCTTGACGGCGTCGGTCATTGCGGGGTTTCGCGACACCTCGCTGGTGTTGATTTTGGGGCTGCTGGACCTGTTGGGGATTGCCAAGGCGACGTTAGCGCAGCCGGAATTTTTGGGGCGGCACATCGAAGTGTACTCGTTCCTGGCGGCGGTGTATTGGTTTATCAGCTATGGGATCTCGTATGTGGGGCTGATGATCGAGGAGCGGATGGGCGTGAGCCCGGATAAGAAGTGAGGGTTGCTATGGTGACGGAGGCGGATTCGATCATCGTCTGCAGGGACGTGCACAAGTGGTATGGGCAGTTTCACGTGCTGCGCGGGATCTCGCTGGAGGTGCGGCGGGGGGAAGTCGTCGTCATCTTTGGGCCGTCGGGGTCGGGGAAGTCGACGTTTATCCGGACGCTGAACCGGCTGGAGGAGCACCAGCGGGGGCAGATCGTCGTGGACGGGGTGGAGCTGACGCACGACCTGCGCAACATCGAGCGAGTGCGGGCGGAGGCGGGGATGGTGTTTCAGTCGTTTGCGTTGTTTCCGCACCTGACCGTGCTGGACAACATCACGCTGGCGCCGATCTGGGTGCGGCACCGGGAGCCGGAAGGAAGCCGAGGCGCAGGCGCTGCAGCTGTTGGAGCGGGTGGGGATGCCCGAGCAGGCGCGCAAGTATCCGGGGCAGCTGTCGGGTGGGCAGCAGCAGCGGGTGGCGATCGCGCGGGCGCTGGCGATGCAGCCCAAGATCCTCTTATTTGACGAGCCGACGTCGGCGCTGGACCCCGAGATGATCAAGGAGGTACTGGACGTCATGGTGGAGCTGGCGGCCAGCGGGATGACGATGGTGGTGGTCACGCACGAGATGGGGTTTGCGCGGGCGGTGGCGAACCGCATGTTCTTCTTTGACGGGGGGAGCGTGGTCGAGGAAGGGACGCCGGAGGCCATTTTTCATGCGCCGCAGGAGGAGCGGACGAAGCTGTTCCTGGCGCAGATATCTGGATCATGCGCGAGGGAGACGTTCAGGAGACAGCGACGCCTTTGAAGAAGGTGTAGCTGAAGGTGCCCGTCGGGGCCGGCGGTGGCGGCGAGATCGGCCAGGCCTCGGTCCCAGGCGGCGGGGGTGATGAGGCCGGCGGCGAGGGCGCCGTCTTTGGCGCCGGCGATCATGGCGTTGAAGGTGTTGACGGTAAAGCCGCTGACCCAGGCCGGGCGGGCGGCATCGGCGTAGACCACGCGGGGGGTGACGCGGATATCGTCGAAAGCCCCCGGCCTGGAGCAGGGGGTAGAGTTCGCGGCCGATCAGGGCATTGCCGCCGGTGCGGGCCTGGAGTTCGACCAGGCAGTCGATCGCCTGCTGGGCGTAGGGGCTGCGCGGGGAGTAGTAGGCGGAGCCGTGGTCGCCTTCGATCACGGTGAGGGTGCCGCCCGGTTTGAGGACCGCCCGCAGGTGCTGCAGGACGGAGAGCGGGTCCGGCAGGTGTTCGAGCACGAAACAGACGAAGACGTGGTCGAAGGTGTGCGGGGCGAAGGGCAGGTGGAAGATATCGGCCTGGCGGAAGGCCACGTTGGGCAGGTCGCCGGCGGCGGCGCGGGCGGATTCCAGGGATGCCAGGGAGATGTCGATGGAGGTGATGTGGGCGGCGGGGCTGTTGGCGGCCAGGATTACGGTCTGGGCGCCGACGCCGCAGCCGGCCTCGAGGACGCGGCTGCCGGGGGGGTAGTGCGTGTCATGGTGGAGGAGGTCGGCGAGGGTGTTGGCCTGGTCGAGCAGGCGTGCCTGTTCGCGGGTGGTGTAGCCGTGGACGTAGCTGTCGGGCATGGGCGATGAGCCTTTCTGGTTGATGGAGGTATTGTAGCGCGGCGAGCGCGGGGACACAAGGTCTGGTGATACGGCGCAAGAAACCGAGTTTCTGTGAGAAACTCGGTTTCTGACCCCGGCGGTGCGTGTGCGGCGGGGCAACGTGTGATGGGAGGAGATGAAGATGCGGGTGTTGTTTATTGGGGGGACGGGGTTTATTAGCACGGCGGTGAGCCGGATGGCGGTGGAGCGGGGAATGGAGTTGTATCTGCTGAACCGGGGGCGGCGGGGGCCTGAGAGCGGGTTTGCGGCGCCGGCGGGGAGCAGGGGTTTGGTGGCGGATGTAAAGGATGAGGCGGGGCTGCGGCGGGCGATTGAGGGGATGGACTTTGATGTGGTGGTGGATTGGATCGCGTATACGCCTGAGGATATTGAGCGGGACATTGCGGTGTTTGGGGGGCGGACGAAGCAGTTTGTGTTTATCAGCTCGGCGTCGGCGTATCAGAAGCCGCCGGGGCACTATTTGATTACGGAGTCGACGCCGCTGGCGAATCCGCATTGGCAGTATTCGCGGGACAAGATTGCGTGTGAGGAGCGGCTGTTGACAGGCGTGGCGGGAGGAGGGGTTCCCGGTGACGATCGTGCGGCCGTCGCTGACGTACGACCCGAACTTTCCGATTGCGATCGGGGGGTGGGGGTGTTACACGCTGGCGGACCGGCTGTTAAAGGGGCAGCCGATCATCGTGCATGGGGATGGGTCGTCGCTGTGGGTGGTGACGCATGCGGAGGATTTTGGGCGCGGCTTTTTGGGGTTGTTGGGGAATGAGCGGGCGCTGGGGCATGCGTTTCACATTACGTCGGACGAGGTGCTGACGTGGGACCAGATTTACCGGACGATTGCGGAGGCGTTGGGGGTGGAGGCAAAAATCGTGCACATTGCGTCCGACTTTATTGCAGGGGTGGCGCCGCAGATGGCCGGGGGGCTGTTGGGGGACAAAACGTGGAGTGCGGTGTTTGACAACAGCAAGATCAAGGCGTGGGTGCCGGGGTGGCAGGCGGTGATACCGTTCCGGGAGGGGATCCGGAGGACGCTGGCGTGGTTTGGGGAGGATGAGAAGCGGCGGCGGGTGGATAACGCGGTGAATGAGGAGATGGACACGATCTTGGCTGCCTATGCGAAAGTGAAAGAGTGACGGCAATGCCGGGCAAGGTAGAACTGACGAACCTTTATTGGAGTTGTGCGGGGATCTACCCGGGTGGGGTGGAGATCAGCAGGTTTGGCTTTCGCGACAGGGTGGAGGCGGCGGCTGAGGCGGGGTTTACGGGGATCGGGATTTGGCATGCGGACCTCGAGCACACGCTGGAGGGGATGAGCCTCGCGGAGGTCCGGGCGATCTTGGCGGGGAATGGGATGCGGAACGTCGAGCTGGAGTTTCTCACCGACTGGTTTGTAGGTGGGGAGCGCAAGGCGGCGTCCGACCGGAGGAAGCGGCTGCTGCTCGGGGCGGCGGAGGCCTTGGCGGGGAGCGGGCGGGTGCATTTGAAAGTGGGGGACTTTGACCGAACGCCGGCGCCGTTCGAGCAGATCGTGGCGGCGTACGGGGCGCTGTGTGCCGAGGCGGCGGAGTGTGGGGCGCTGGTGGCGTTTGAGTTTATGGCATCGGCGATGATTGGAAGCCTGCGGGAGGCGCGGGCGCTGGTCGAGCAAGCGGGGGCGGCGAACGGGGGATTGGCGATCGACATTGCGCACGTGGTGGACTGTGGGGTCGCGTACGAGGAGATCCGGGAACTGCCGGGGCGATATATCGTGAGTGTGGAGCTGAACGACGGGCTGCGGCGGGGGAGTGCGGGGTACGATCCTGGGGCGCGGCGGTTTTGTGGGGAGGGGGAGTTTGATATTGGAGGGTTTGTCGAGAGTGTGCGGGCGGCGGGGTACGAGGGGCCGTGGGCGGTGGAGGTGTTTGCGCCCCAGTTGGCGGGGTTACCGCTGGGGGAGTTGAATGGGAGGGCGTTTGAGCCGACGCTGGCGATGGTGGCGCTTGCCGCCGAATGAATTCGGCGGCAAGCGGAGACGAAAGCGGCTTCAGCCGGTTGGGGAGGGTGCCGGGCGGGGCCGCCTGCAGGACAGGCGGGGCCGCCTGCAGGACAGGGGGGGGCACAGGGTCCGGCGAGGGGAGGATCGTTGCGATTGGGATTGCCGAGCTACGGCAAATACGGTAAAGTGGCACGCTTGCTGTCCTCGCGGGACAATGAGAGTTATGCCGACGAATGGAAAGCATTTCGTTTGTGTCGATAGGGCGTGATCTTGCGATGCGTGAAGGGGATGATGGCGCCGATGGGATGGGAGGCACTCACGCAGTGGGGTGACGACGTCGCTCGCATCGAACCGCTCGCTGGCGGCGTGGCGAACGACGTGTGGACCGTGCGCGTCAACGGGCACCTCGCGGTCGGTCGTCTCGGGTGTCAGGAGCGACGCTGATCTCGCGTGGGAGACCGAGCTCCTCGTACGCCTCGACCGTGAAGGGCTGACCGTGCCGGTGCCGATCCCGACGACGGACGGCCGGCTGTTCGCCGACGGTGTGGTGGTGATGACCTACGTCGAGGGCGGACCGCCCGAGACGGAGGCCGACTGGCGTCGCGTGGCCGACACGCTCCGCCAGCTGCATCGGTTGACGCCGGGGTGGCCGCAGCGGCCGGGCTGGCGATCGTCGACCGACCTCCTGCACGCCGAGAGCGGGACGAAGATCGACCTCGGCGCGATGCCGCCTGAGGGCGTTGCGCGATGCCGAGCAGCGTGGGCGCGGCTCGTCGGGCGTCAGACCTGCGTCGTGCACGGCGACCCCAACCCGCGCAACATCCGCATCACCGCAGAGCGGGTCGCGCTGATTGACTGGGACGAGGCGCACGTCGACGTCCCCGACCTCGACCTGGTGATGCCCCACAACGCTGGCCGGTCTCGACGACGAGGCGTACGACATCGCCGCGCAAGCGTTTGCCGCATGGGAAGCCGCCGTCTGCTGGGACGACGAGCACTCAGACAAGCGGCTCGCCGAAGTTCGAGCGGTCTGAGCTGCCGCGGCAGCTCTGATCTGCCGCGGCAGCGGATCCAGAGACAGTGCCAGCTGCCCCGATCGGCGGCGCAGATGGCGACGCCGCGGCCTAACCCTAGCGACGCCGGCACAGGGGCAAGATAGCAGTGCTGAAACAGGCGAGAACGCTGGAGAACAGGCCTAGCCAGGCGGTTGTTTGGGATCGTTGGAGGAGAGGGGCCAGAGCTTGAGCGTGCCATCATCCGACGCGGAGACGGCGAGCCGGCCATCGGCCGTTATCGCTACGGCGTTTACGCGGTCGGTATGGCCACGGAGGGTGCGCACTTCAGCGGCGTGGGGCAGGTCCCAGACTTTGAGGGTGTGGTCCTCTGACGCCGAGACTGCCCGTTGGCCGCCGGCAGTTACCGCCACGGTATTCACGCTGTCGGTATGGCCGCGGAGGGTGTGCAGCTCAGCCCCGCTGGCCAGGTCCCATACCTTGAGCGTGCCGTCAGCGGAGGCCGAGATGGCCTGCTGCCCATCGGCAGTGACGGCTACGGCGTTGACCCGGTCGGTATGGCCACGGAGGGTGCGCAGTTCAGCGGTGTGGAGCTGCGCACCGCTTGCCAGGTCCCACAGCTTGAGGGTGCCGTCCTCCGACGCAGAGACGGCCTGCCGGCCATCCGCAGTCACCGCCACGGCGAGCACCCAGCCGGTATGGCCACGGAGAGTACGGAGCTGCGCACCGCTTGCCAGGTCCCACACTTTGAGGGTGCCGTCTTCCGAGGCAGAGACGGCGAGCCGGCCATCGGCGGTCACGGCCACGGCGTTCACCCGGTCGGTATGGCCACGCAAGGTGCGCAGTAGCGCACCGCTTGCCAGGTCCCACACTTTGAGGGTGCCGTCTTCCGAGGCAGAGACGGCGAGCCGGCCATCCGGAGTCACCGCCACGGTATTCACCCGGTCGGTATGGCCACGCAGAGAGTAAAGTTCCGCACCGCTGGCCAGGTCCCACAGCTTGAGGGTGCCGTCCTCCGACGCCGAGACGGCCCACTGCCCATCGGCAGTCACGGCGACGGCGTTCACCCGGTCGGGATGGCCACGAAGGGTATGATGTTCAGTCTCGCCGGCCATGGTCTACCCCTCAGGCGTATCGATCAGACACAGGGTGATGGCTAGCGCACCAGCGCGGCAGGGCGGTGGCGCAGCAAGTGTTCTGCTTCAGCCACGATGCGGCGGACGATGTCAGCGGCCGGCTCGAGCGAGTGGATCAGGCCAGCGGCGACACCGGCGCTGATGTCGACCACGCCCGGATCCTCGGCTTGGGCGCCGGCCTCCAGCTCACGCTGGAGATCGGCCCGGCGTGCGTCGATCTCCGGCGTGCGGCCATCCCAGGTCGTGTTAAAGTGGTTGCGCAGCACGCGGTCGGCGATGCCCGGGGGAAGGGGGCGCCGCGCAGCTGGTCATAGAGGGTGGTACGGATCGTGTCGTCGGCAGTGGCGGCCAAGACGGCCCCCTGTTCCCAGGCACCGCCGCCCCATTCGTCACTGGCGACGAAGCGAGTGCCCAGCGAGGCACCGGCGGCGCCCAGCAACAGCACGGCGGCCAGCCCCCGGCCATCGGCGATGCCACCGGCGGCCAGCACGGGGATGTCGCCCACGGCATCCACCACGGCCGGCAGCAGGGCGAGGGTACCGGCCACGCCCGTGTGGCCGCCCGCCTCCGTCCCCTGGGCGATGATGGCATCGACGCCGGCCTCGGCGGCGCGCTGCGCCTGGGCGACCGTCTGCACCTGGGCGAAGACCAGCACGCCCCGCGCCTTGGCCGCGGCCACATAGGGTGTGGGGTCGGCAAAGGAGTGGTTGATGGCGGCCACGCGTGCGTCGAGGGCGACCTGGACGAGGTCATCGACATTGGGAAATGAGGAGATGAAGCCCACGCCAAAGGGCCGGGCGGTCCTGGCGCGTGCGGTGGCGATCTGCGTGCGCAGCCAATCGGGACCACGGGCGGTGGTGCCGCCGATCATGCCAAGGCCGCCGGCGTTGGAGACGGCGGCGGCCAACGTCCCGGTGGCGGTACCGCTCATGGGCGCATTGAGGATGGGGTGGTCGATATTGAGGATAGCGCAGAAGCGGGTATAAAGCATGCAAATCTCCAATGGGATGGGGGGTAGACCGGGCCGGGGTCATGCGGGCTGCAAGCAGTGGAACAGGGCAGGGAAGATGGCTGCCGGATGCAGGCCGTATTGTAGCGCAACACCGCCAAGTACTCAACCGCAGGCGCCGACCGACAATCTGCGGGAGTCGCGATGGAAGCGTGCGGGTGGGACCCCCGACGGTAGAGGGGCGGCGCCGGCCGTGCAGCACCCCGCAGCGCGGCCCAGCGGTCGCAAGAGGTCTTGCGGCGGCAGGTGCAGGGTTGGAGAGACAAGTGTGCGTTTGTGCGATCAGCCCGGCGGCAGCCGCCGGCGACTAAGCCGCCGGCGGGCCATTGGGGGAGGCGCAGACTTAACCCATCACAATTGCACCCGCGTCAGCCAGCGTGCTCAGAAAGGCAGTGACATCTTCGCACGCGATCTCAGGCGCCACGGCGTAGTGCGAGGTCAGGCGGTCGGCGAGTGCAGCTACATCATCGCCGTCCTCGATCCCGTGCCAGATCAGCGCTGCAGATTCGTTGAGCACCAACGCTTCGCCGCTGTCCGCAAGGAGTATCAATTCGCAATCCTGCAAGGAAGCAGCAGCCACTTGGGGGTGGATCGCCGCAGCCGTTTGTACGGTTTCGTCTATTGTAGTCAAGGACTTATTCATGGTCGTCATCGAAACGGGACTCCTCGCCCGAAAAAAGTTGCCAAAACTCAGGGTTGCGGGCAAACCCCAGCATGTGAACGGGCATGGCCCGGGCGATGGCCATGCAAACTGACAAGGCCTGAAGACAGGCCCCCGAATCACCGTCAAGGAAGGGGGTGCAGGCCAGCAGGTGGGCAGCAGCTTGGGGGGTGGGCAGGGCGCATAGCGAATGGCTGGGCGCCTGGCGCAGGGCAAACAGCCCGGCTACCGGCGCAGCTGCGTTGGGCCTCGGCGCCGGCAGCGCTTCACCCCGGAACGGGACTCCATACAGCCACAGCTGGGGATCCGCACAGGCCCGATCCTGGTGGAGCCGCAGCAGCACTAAGTCGTCGCTGAGCAGCGTGCTGCCACAAGGTGCGAGGCTAGCCACTGTACTCTTCCCTGCACCTGAATGGCCAAAAAAGACGTACCCGTGGCCGTGGTGAATTAAGCCACTGGCATGGAGCAGTAGACCACAGTGTGCTAACGCCAGGTATGCAAATACGACGCGCAGGAAGTTTTCCGGCTGAGCCTGCGGCCGCAGCAGCAGGTGCCCGCAACCCGCGGCAAGGTCGAGCCAGCCTTGCTCATAGTAGGACTCATAGCGCAATCGTCCGCCTTCATACCGTGTATCGATGCGCCAGGCGCATCCCGGTACAGGATCCACGAAGTGCGGACCCTCCGCAACGGTCAGATGCACGATGAGTTCGACATCCACGTTGTTGACCGAAGTGCTGCCGCCCTGCGCGTCTGCCAACAAGAAAGGTGAATAGTCATACAGCAGACCGCCCAGGAGGTCTGGCGGCAAGGCTGCGACGTCCAACGCAAGGCGGAGCCCGGCAACGGACAGGACAATCACACAGGGCATTTTTGTTGCTATCATGGTTAAAGCTTGCTCGGTATTTCTTGGAGTGTTTTGTCAGCAGCCGGGCGGCCGCTGACCTGTTTGCCAAAGCGCGGCGGCAACAATGTACATTGTCCGGCGCACCATAAAGAATATAGCGCGGCGTAAAAAGGCGGAGGGCATAGATGCAGTGCTGGCGCAGTGGCAAGACAGTCCCGCCAGGATCCTTGCTCCGTAATGCGCCATGTGTGTCGTCAACATAAGCAACCTATCGTTGCGCTGCACGGATACGACGCGGCCCAGTACAGCTTGCAGTGGCAACTGCCGATCGTATGCTGTACCGGCATCACCTTTCGTGATGAACGGCTGCTTCCCACACCCGTTGGGAGCGGCCACCAGTCTATGAACAATTGGGCATGGCAGTGCCGCCAACGCCACGATATCTCCGACGCCGAGTGATGCTACCGGCACCTTGGCAAGTCGCACGCGGTCGCCAGGCCGCAAAAAGGGTACCATGCTCGCGGCAGTGATGGTGAGGAGAACACAGCCGCCAGAAGCGAGTCGTTGCGCCATTACCGCATAGGCCAGAGAATCCCAGCCAAGTTTGGCAGCCATCTAGCGCGCCCTCTCGCCTGGTATCCAAGGCAGATAGAGAAAAAAGTTGGAGCCTGATGATGGATCCGGCACAGGCGAAGTCGGCGACGGAATAGGCGTCGGCGCAGGTGCCTGGCTCGTCGGCAAAGGTGCCGTTGCTGTGGGAGCGGGAGAACTGATGGGAGCGGGGCCGGCCAACCAAAGCGGCATAGCGGGATCGCCGAACAGATGAAACGTATCGACATCTTGCGGCAGACCGGCGCCAGCAGCCAGCTTTGCCGACAAGAATGCCTGGCCGATGGTCGTGGAGGCCTGACCGGCAAATTCCGAAAGCAGCACGGCGTCAAAGGCAGCGTGCGCCTCGACGAGATCGAGGCCGCTGGAGGCGATGACCGCCACAGCGCCATGCTGGGGAAACGAAAGCCAGGCTTCCGCCATCGATTGCAGCCCAGGAAACTGAAAGTAGCCGGTGTAGCAGGACATGTCCACGACGATGGGCAGGTGCGGAGCAAGACCCAGGCCTGCGGTGTCGCCACTCTGCAGCAGAACAGGTTGGCCGGCCCAACCCGTGATCGCACCGTGGCCCACATAATGGAGCAGCAGGCTTGTCGTGTTCGTCCGCAGCCCCGAGTTGAGCCATCCTGCCAATGCTGCAGTGAGAGACTCCGCATCCGCGTAAGGAGGGAAGGGTGGATCCGGCAGCAGGCACTGAGGATAGCGAGCCGCATCGCAACCATTGAGATAGAAGTGCCGCGCGGCCAACTGCACGCCATTGGCCGCGGCCGTTTGGCGAACGGCGGCCAAAGCGGCGTCAGACGCGTGCCAGAAATTACCTGCGGGGTCCAAGGCACCGGTGGCGGCATACGCATTGTCGCTGACGAGCGCAATGTCGACGGTGCGGGCAGCAGCGCCGGCGGGCAGATTGCCTTCATAGGCCAGGATCTTGTCCACCATAGCCTCGGCTTCGACCGCATCATTCGCCGGCAAGCGGCCGATGGCCAGCCAAGGCAGGCTGCTGCCCGGATCCAAGGCGACAAAACGGTTGTCGGCTGCCGTCTCGCCCAGCCACGGATCGACTGCGGCCAGGTAGGGTGGGATCAAGGTGCTGCCAGGCGGCGTGACGAGTTCCGGACAGGCGCCCGAGGAGGCACAGTAGCTGCGCGGGTCGAAAGTGCCGTCGCCAAGGAGGAGGACGTACGTGGGAGCGGGGGGCAGCCAATGCGAGTAAGCGTAGGCCAGGAAGGAACGGGTGGCCTCGGCATCGACCTGCCCGCCGCTGAACTCGTCATAGATGTCCTGCACGTCGACGAGGGCGACGCGGAGGCCCTGGCGGCGCCGATGATCGGCCAGGCGCTGTGCAGCCCGCCAAAGGCTGCGATGGGCGATCAGGATGTAGTCGGCACCGTTGGCCGGCGCACGCCACTGCGAAGGGACGTCCTCTTCGATCGAGTCGACTGCCAAACGCGCGCCTTCTGCCACGGCGGCATAGATCCCCTCCTGCGTGCCGGCGATGGCCCAGAGGCCGCCGCCCCCAGCACTGGTGGGGAGCACTTCGACGGGGAGCAGCGGGTCGCTTATGTCCAGCATTGTGGCGGGGCCTGCCACCGAGTTGAATTGCAGCTGCCAGCTGCCAGGCGCCGTGCGGAATACGAGTGGGCGCCCCTCCAAGTCGGTCTTGGGCTCAAGCTGCACCGGCTGCGGCAGGCGGTACGTGACGGCGTAGTGGTCAACCAATACCGGCGCGACTGGGGCCTGCACGGCGATCAGCGCCAGGGAGAGGCGATTCTCCCTGCCCTGTAGGACGCCAGGCGGAACGGGCAGCACACCCTCATAGGCATCACTTCCCTGCCAGATCAGGTCGCCGAGCCCCACACCGTTGAGGCTGACCTGGACGTGGTGACTTCCCGCCAGTGACGCCAGCGTGACGCTCACGAAGGCAGAGGCGGCCGGCCCGGTGCTGGCACCGGCGATCGCACCCACGGTGAAGGGGAACTCGCGAGCAGGGCCAAAGGTACTGGAGCCAAAGGCCAGGAAGGTCCAGAACCAGTGATCATGCGGCGCACCGTCCGGGCCCTGGCCGCCCACGGTGGAGCGGTAGTATTGGTTCTGCTCGAAGCGCTCCGTATGCCAGAGCGGCGGGTCCGGCAGGGCGCCAGAGGCACTGGGCAGCTGCGCCATGCGCCGGCCGGGTGCTTCGCCCACAGCCAGCCAGTAGTAGGCGCCGGCGTCGTAGCGGCCGCGGCCGGGCTCGCCCCAGAATTCGATCGCGTCGCCATCACCGGCGTCACAGCGCCTGTCGACGTCGGCGTCGACCTCACGCAGTGCGACTTCACGTGCCGGTTCTGTGCCCGTGCTGCCCCGGGCTAGCTGCAGCTGCGCCAAGTCGGGAACCGCGATTCCCAAGCTCCCGGCCAGTTGATCGCAGCCGATCCGATAGAGACCCTCGCGCGTGACACGGATTTTCCAGCGGCGATCGCCGGCAGTGGGAGCCAGAACGACAAGACCTGCCGGCGCCGACACGGATCCTTCCCCACCTGCGGTACGGGCGAGCAGCGCGGCGTCGGGCACGAAGCAGAGAATGGCACCTGTCAGCACGGCAGCCGCCAGACTCAGACGGATGCGCGGCCAGGGGCGAACGAGTTTAGACATAGGACACGGTTCGGCTGGAGTTGCACAAATCGCATGAGACTCCCCTGGGATCGAGCGATTACACTCTCGCGAGTATAGCACTGACCGGGCGAGCAGGATCTCTGATAAAGCTCTACTGTTTAGGCGACGAACAGCGTCACCGTGATGCCAAGGAGGGCCGGCTTGGTCATGCCTGGTTAATCTCCGCTGCCGCTGCTGGGCAGACCTGCCTGTGTGGAGACACTGGCCACAGGCAGGCCGCCCGCTTTGCCGGGGGGCGTTAGGGGTCATGACGGACCCTCACGCCGGGCCGGCCGGCAGCACGGCGGAGCAGCAATGCTGCCAACATCCTCGTGCGTACGGCGCCTGCTCCCACCGCAGCCGCCGCACGCACGAGGATGCCCGCCAGGAGCGAACAGACTCAGGCATCGGCCTCCGCAGGCGGAGGGGCCTCCGCAGGCGGCGGAACGGCCGCGCCCGGCGCGCTGGGGTCGCGGCTGAGCAGGCGGAGGGCGCCGAGACCGCCTAGGACGGTGCCGCGCACGGCGTGGAGCAGATAGTAGGCGGGGAGGAGATGCGGGTCGGCGATGCGGTAGCGCGCCTGGAGATAGGCGGCGGGGGGGAGGACGGCCGCGAGCCAGAGGTCGAGCGCACTGGCCAGGTCGGGCTGGCTGAGGAGGTCAAAGGCGGCGACGGCGCGGTCGTCGCCGGACCAGGTGGCACGACGCAGCCGCAGCTCGGCGCCACTGACGGGGAGCGCGGCGAGGCGGTCGTCGACCCAGGCGGGCGGAGCAACGCCCCAAACGAGCGCCACGGCGGCGAGGCTGCTCTGCACGGCAAGGCCTAACCCACAGCGCTCGGCGCCGGCCAGGACGACTTCCCAGGCGAGCGGGCGGCGGGCGAGCAGCAGCGCCATGTCGTAGGTCCAGCGGAGGCGCGGAATGCCGTGCTGGAGCGTGTGGGCACAAAGATGGAGCAGCTGCGCCTCGTCGCTTAAGACGCGCAGGCCGCCCGGGAAGCCGCTGCGGCCGGCGACCCCAGCGGCAGAAGCGCCGGTCGAGCCAGCGGCAGCCGCGGCTGCCAGGGCTGATCTGCCGAGGGTGGCAGGCCGCGTGTGTTCCCAAAACCAGGCGGCGTCCATGGTGCGGCGGAGGAGGGCACGGCCGTTGAGGCTCCAGTGGAGGTCGACCTGCATGGGGAGCTGCTGGGCGCTGCGGGCGCCGCGCAACAGAGTGACCTGGCTGCGGCGCGCAAGCGTGCGGGTGTCGCCCGCGGCGATGCGGGCGACGATGCCCAGGGCGGGACCGCTGGGGGCAGGGACATAGCCGAGCAGGGCCAACACGCGCAACGCCAGGGCGGCATGTTCCGGATGGACGAGGATGTCGATGTCGCCGATGGGGCGGCGGGCGGGGTCGGGATAGAGCGTAAAGGCGAGCGCGGCGCCCTTGAGGACGATCGAGGGGACGTCGACGGCGGCGAGGGCGCCGGTGAGCTGGTCGACGGCGTCAAAGGCGACGAGGTTGGCGACCTTGGTGCGCCAGTAGGCGGCCTCGAGCGCGGCGCGCACGAGCCAGGGGCTGCTGGCGGCGGCGTGGGCGCCGAGGAGGGCGGTGTAGAGCAGGGAGTCAAGGCGCTCGGCCTGGGCAAGGGCGAGGAGCGCGGGCCAGTCGAGCTGCGCCCAGTCGCGGCCTTCCGGGTCGACGTGCTCGGCGCCCGTGGGGCTGGGGTCGAGCGGCGGGGGCAGCGGGGCGGCGGGCCGGCGGGGGGGCGCGGGCTGCGTGAAATTGCCGGGGCATCCGCCCGGCGGGAGCGTTGGGGGCCGGGGCGGGGCGCCGTAGCGGAGAATGGCGGCGAGCTGGCGGCGCAGGCGGGCGGTGACGGGGGGCTCGTTGGCGCGGCCCCAAGGAGCGGCGGAGGGGCCAGGGCGTGGGGGTGAGGCCGCGCCGGGATCCTGCGTGGGAAGCCTGCCTGGGGTTGCCCCGAGAGGATATGGTGCGGGGCCACGCTCCTGGTGTGCGTGACCTTCCTGATCGCCCGCCGCATAGGTCATGCTGCCTGATCTCCTTCTGCGTCTGCCGCAGATCCCTTGTTTTGGTGACTCTGTGACTCGGTTGCCCGGTGTATTGCCCGGTGTTTATTACTGTATTTGTTACTGGGTTTGTGACTGGCAACTACTTGGGCCGACCCGAGGTGCTCGGCGCAACGTTGTGCACTTACCGGGGCACCTGCGGCTGCGCTTCCCGGTGACATGCGGGCCGGCGGGCGAGAGAGTTGACGGTTAGCTGTTGCCGACGAGACAGCTGATCAGGTCCGCCTTGCCCGGGGCGCTGTAGCAGCTGGCGGCTACGGCTTCGAGGGGGGTGCGGAAGATGATGGCGGGGGCGGCGTAAGGACCCAGGCCGCCAGAGGCCACGGAGGAGGCGGGTGTACTGGGTAAATTTTGGGGCAAGTTCGCGGCTGGATTTGCTGCTGGATTTTTTGCAGGTTGGCGATCGGTGTACGTGCTGTCGTTCATGGTTGGTGCCTTGTGTGATTTGGGTTGATACCGATAGCTTTTGCACGACGGCCGGAGCGCAGCCTCGAGAGCGGGCGGCGGAGTTCTCAGGGCGCGGGGATCAGCCACTGTCGGGTGGTGGGTCGAGCAATGCCTCGGCGGCGAGGGCGCAGCGGGCGCGGGCGGCGGCGCAGTGCGCGGGGGAGGGACCGTAGAGGTTGCCGGTTTCGTTGGCGGCGGCGCCGTGGCAGCGGATGCACCAGGCGCCGAGGCGGCAGGTGCGGCAGACGGGCAGGGCAGATAGGCCGGTGGGAAGGCCGGCAGAAAGAGCAGCTGGGGGCCGGGGCAGAGAGGCGCAGGTAGGGAGCCCAGGCGCCGGTGTCGTGCCAGATGGCGGCGAGGGGGGTCTCCCGGATGCTGCCGAGGCGGCGGCGGACTTCGACGCAGGGGAAGACCGTGCCGGCCGGGTCGACGGCCAGGGCGCTGCGGCCGATGGTGCAGAGCTGGGGCCCGGCTGCGATCTCGGCTGGGCTCTCGGCTGGGCGGCCCGCTGGGTTAGCGCCGAGACGGCGGCCGGAACTACTGCTTTCGGCGAGCGTGCGCAGGGCGATGGCGAGCTGGGCGGGCGTCATGCGTTCGGCGAGGGGGGCGCGACGGTCGGCGCACGTGGGGCCGATGCCGGCGGTGATCAGGAGGTCGGGCTGGAAGCGGGCGCCGAGGATCCCGGCGAGGGTGCGGACGGCGCGCAGTTCGGCGGCGTTGGCGCGCATGAGCGGCATCTTGCAGACGGTGTGGACGCCGGCGGCGTGGAGGCCGATGAGGGCCTGCACGGTGGCGGCCCAGGAGCCGGTGACGCCGGTGATGGCGTTGTGGACGGCGGGTGTGGCGGCGTAGAGGCTGATCTCGACGGCGAGCGGGTGGAGGGCGGCCAGGGCGGCGATCCAGCCGGCGTGGGCGGGGTCGGCCAGCAGGGTGCCGTTGGTATAGATGCGCAGGCCCAGGCGGCGCCGGCGGGCGTGGCCGGCCAGCGTCAAGAAATCGGGGCGGAGCAGCGGTTCACCGCCGGAAAAGGTGATGGAGAGGGCGCCGAGGGCGGCCACCTGGTCGATCAGGGCGAGCGCTGCGCCGGTGGTGAGTTCGGCGTGGGCGGCGGAGCGATCGTGGGGGCCGGAGACGGGCAGGAAGCAGTGGCGGCAGCGTTCGTTGCAGCGGTGGGTCAGTTCCCAGTGGACGCTGAGCAGCCGCCGCTCCTGGCGTGCTTGGGCCAGCAGGCTCGCCAGGAGATCGGCGGCAGGTTCCGAGGCCTCGCCGGCGCCGGGTACAGGATGCGGTACATTGTCCGGTAGGGCGCCTGGCGCGGCAGATACGGCAATCGGTGCAGCGGGTGCAGCGGGCAAAGCGGGCATTACACCGGGCAGCACGGCTGCGGATGCTGTCGCGCTGCGCGAGAGGGTGATCAGCAGCGCCCGAGTGTGTGGTGGGACTGGGACCGATGCAGGGCATAGCTAAGTGGACCGGCGTTTTGGCCAGATCTGCATCGCGGCTCACCCAGTTTCGCGCTAAGTGGGGGCGAGGAATATAGGACTTATGACGTATCTTTTTTCGTAAGTAAGGGGGATGTAAGGGGGCGAGGGTGGGGGAGCTTTGGGCGGGATCTAGGATCCGGATACAGATCCTTGGGAGGTGACCTTATTGATTGGAGTGGGGCCAGGGATGAGCCATAGTTGATGGTGGACCCAACAGTTTACGCCCGACGGGCATTCCGCCGATACGATCCTTAGATTAGGAGATATATAAGATGCAAGTTACGCGATGTATTTTCCCATGGGGGCGGCTGCGCCTGCGGACGATGGTCGTACTCAGCGCCGCGCTGGTGGTGGCGGCGATCACCGTGGTAGTTTACCAGAGCGCACAGGCTGTGGCTGCCTGGCAGATCACAACGGTGGACGGCACCGGGGGTGTGAATGTAGGACAGTACAGTTCGCTGGTGCTGGACGGCGCAGGCCTGCCGGTTATCAGTTACTATGAGGCCTATGACATCGCCAACCCCGGCACTACCGGCAACCTCAAGCTGGCGCGCTGCGGGGATGCTACCTGCACGCCCGCCGATGTGAGTATCCAGACTGTCGACAGCAATGGAATCGTCGGGCAGTTCACGTCGCTGGCGCTGGACGCGGCGGGCAACCCGGTGATCAGCTACCAAAACGGCAGCAATGACCTCAAGCTGGCGCACTGCAACGATGCCAACTGCGCCGGCGGCGACGAGAGCATGCAGGTTCTTGACAGCGTGGGGAGCGTCGGGCAGTACAATTCGCTGGTGCTGGACGGCAGCGGCAACCCCGTCATCAGCTACTATGACGCCACGAACGGCGATCTCAAGGTGGTGCACTGCAACGATGCCAACTGCACGGGGGGCAACGAGAGCATCCAGACTGTCGACAGCACCGGGGTGGTCGGGCAGTACACGGCGCTGGCGCTGGACGGCGCGGGCAACCCGGTCATCAGCTACTATGAGGCCAATGACGCAGCCAACCCCGGCACACGGGCAACCTCAAGCTGGCGCACTGCAACGATGCCAACTGCGCAGGCGGGCGACGAGAGCATCCAGATGGTCGACAGCACCGGCAATGTGGGGCAGTTCACTTCGCTGGCGCTGGACGGCGCCGGCAACCCGGTCGATCAGCTACTATGACGTCACCAACACCAACCTCAAGCTCGCACACTGCAGCGATGCCAACTGCACGCCAGGCAATGTGAGCACCCAGACGGTCGACAGCGTGGGGGCGAACGGGAGCTACAGCTCGCTGGCGCTGGACGCCGCCGGCAACCCCGTCATCAGCTACCGTGACGCCACCCTGGCCAATCTCGACCTCAAGCTGGCGCAGTGCAGCGATGCCAACTGCACGCCCGGCCATGTGAGCGTCCTGACCGTCGACGGGAGCGACGATGTCGGGCAGTTCACCTCGCTGGCGCTGGACGGTGGGGGCCTGCCGGTGATCAGCTACTATGACGTCACCAACAGCGATCTGAAGCTGGCGCGCCTGGTGGACGACCCGCCCCCGGGCGTGACCGTCGAGCAGGCAGCCGGGCAGACCGACCCGACCAACGGCAGCCCCATCCACTTCACGGTGACCTTTAGTGAAACGGTCACGGGCTTTGACGGCGGCGATGTCGTGCTGAGCGGCTCGGCGGGGGCGATCACGGCCACGGTGACCGAGGTGGCCCCTAACAATGGGACCACCTATGACGTGGCGGTCAGCGGGATGACGAGCAGCGGGACCGTGGTGGTCTCCGTGCCGGCCGATGTGGCAACGGACAGCGGGGGCAACGGGAACACGGCCTCGACGAGTATGGACAACAGCGTCACCTGGAGCCTGCCCTCGAATGCACCGGTGGCGAGCGATCAGGCGGTGACGACGACGGCCGATCTGCCGATCACCATTACGCTGACAGCCAGTGACGTCGAGGGCGACTCGTTGACCTATAGCGTGGTGGCGGCGCCGCAACATGGCACCCTGCAGGGTACCGCGCCGGTGCTGACCTACACGCCTGACCCCGGGTATGTGGGCGAAGATCAACTGAGCTTCCAGGTGAGCGATGGGCAAGGCAACTCGAACATTGCCGTCGTGACGATCCAGGTGGTCGCCGGTGCACCGGAGGAGGAGAGGAAGCTGTACATGCCGTTTGTAAACAAGTCATTGGACCAGTAGCTGCGCGCTATGTCCCGGGGACGGGCGGAAGATGAACTTCCGCCGGACGTCCCCGGGACGTTGCAGGCCGCCGCTTAAGGGGTGAGGCGGTTGAGGTCGCGCGGGAAGAGGGTGGTCAGGCGCAGGTTGGGGGCGCCGGTGAGCTGCATGAGGAGGCGCTCGAGGCCGATGGCGAAGCCGCCGTGGGGGGGCATGCCGTAGCGGAAGGCTTCGAGATAGCTCTCGAAGGGCGCGGGGGAGAGGCCGCGGGCTGCCAGGGCGGCGAGATAGTCGGCGTAGCGGTGTAGGCGCTGGCCGCCGGTGACCAGCTCGATGCCGCGGAAGAGCAGGTCGAACGAGTTGCTGTAGACCGGGCGCGCCGGGTCCGGGTGGGTGTAGAAGGGGCGCTTGGCCATGCGGGTAGCCCGAGACGAAGAGGAAGTCGCTGCCGTGCTCCGTCTGCGCCCAGGCGCCGAGCCAGCGCTCGTCCTGGGGCGAGAGGTCGGGCTCGCCGCGCACGTCGACGCCGTGGGTGCGGTAGATCCACTCCTGCGCGTCGGCGAAGTGGATGTGGGGGATGGTGGCCGGGACGGCGGGCAGGGTGGCGCCGGCGAGTTCGAGGTCGGCGGCGTGGTGCGCGGCCAGGGTCTGCGAAGATGTGGGCGAGCAGGTCGCGCAGGACGCGCCATGACGGTGAAGTGGTTGTCGATAAAGCCCAGCTCGACGTCGAGGCTGACGTATTCGCTGAGGTGGCGGATGGTGTCGTGGGGCTCGGCGCGGAAGACGGGGCCGACTTCGAAGACGCGTTCGAAGACGCCGACCATGATCTGTTTGTAGAACTGGGGGCTTTGGGCCAGGTAGGCCGGGCGGCCGAAGTAGTCGACGGCGAAGACGTTGGCGCCGCTCTCGGTGGCGGAGGCGACGAACTTGGGCGTCTGGATCTCGGTAAAGCCCTGGCCGGTGAGATAGCCGCGGAAGGCGCCCATCACGCCGCGCGGCGAGGCGGTAGACGGCGCGGCGGGTGGGGTGGCGGTTGACGGTGACGGCGTGGTCGAGCTGGGTGACGAGGGCGGCCTTGACCTCGCGCTTGGAGAGGAGGACGGGCGGCCGTTCGGCGACGGGCTCGAGGATCGTGAGCGTGGGGGCGTGGATCTCGACGCCGCCGGGGGCCTGGGGGGAGGCGGTGGCGATGCCGGTGACCTGCGATGATCGACTCGAGCTCGGGGAGTGTCGACGGGTTGGTCGTAGACGATCTGGGCGGTGCCCCAGCCGTCGCGGAGGATGGCGAAGGTGAGGGCGCCGAGGCGGCGGACGGCGTGGAGCCAGCCCTGGAGGAGGACGGGTTCGCCGGCGTGGGCGAGCAGTTCGGTGGTGCGGGTGCGCGTGAGTGTGCGAGTATGGTCATGTGCGTGGTTCCTTTGACCGGTGGTAGATTGCGCCTGGGGGCAGATGGGACGGTGTGCGGTGCCCCAGGCGTCCGGTTAAAGTACCGGTGTCAGTGTGCGCACACGCGTCGGTCGTTGTCCTCGTTGGGATTGTCGTCGTCGTCGGGCATACGTGATCCTTTCCGCGACCGAATGAATTCAGTGCTAGCAGGGCAAAACCGGCTTAAGCCGGTTGGAAATGAAAAGCCCCCGTCCACAATGTGGACGAGGGCGTTGTCACCTGGGGTGATTGGCCTTCGTGGTGCCACCACGGTTCGCTCCGGCCCTTGGGGGCGGGAGCCTCGGTGCGGTTCGGGGCGTGGCAGCGGCGCTGCTGCTGGCCATAAACCACGGCGCGGTAACGGGCGCACCCGGGGCCTTCTACTGGATCGGGGGGCCGATCGTTCGCGGGCCGGCTCGGGGGTGTCGTTGCAGCGGCGTGGCGGCCGGCCTCACAGCGTCGCCTACTGCGTAGGTGGTGGCCGGCTCTCTGGGCGTCACGGGGGCGCTGCAGCATGTCCCCTTCATTGCCTTTGTGGGGGTAGCGTAGCATGGCGGGGGTGGCGTTGTCAAGGGTGGGGAGCGTCCCGCGCCGACGGGAGCGTTTGCCCTGCTGCGCAATCCCAGGGGGCTAGCCGATCGTCTGCGGCACGCGGAGCTCGTTGACGATCTGCTCGTGCTTGAGGCCCATGGTCGTGATCGCGTTGCGAACCACTCCTTCGATCCGCTCCTTCTCCTGCTGCTGGCGTACCGTACCGCTGATGGTCACCACGCCATTTTTGCTGGTGACTACCACGCTGCCGGGATCAGTGATCAGTGGGTCGTGCGTAACGGCAGTTGTGGCCTGGCTGGCAAGCTGGTCGTCGGGATATTTGTTACCGCCAAAGAGCTTCATCGTACGTACCTCCTTCTAAACTGCAACGCAAAACTACAACTCGAAACGGGGATGACAGCGTGAACCTAGCGCAAGTACGCTGGGTGCAGGAGGATTGGGTGCGGTGCTGTCCAGTATATACCCCACTATATGCACGTTTCAAGTGCCGTATGGAAAATGCCTGCCGTTCGCCGTGTAATCAGCGGGCGCCACGCGGCCGGGAACGGGGCTGTGAGCTGCCGTGCTTGGGGAGAGGCGGGTCGTCGCGACGGTGATGCCCGGGGACGGGCGGAAGGTGAACTTCCGCCGGACGTCCCCGGGACGGATGGGTGGGCGTGGGCAGGCTATTGGGGGGCGAGGCCGAAGGTGGCGAGGAGGGCTTGCACGGTGAATTGGGCGCCGCCGAGGAGGGAGAAGACGAGGACGGTGCCAAAGGCGTAGAACAGCAGGGCGATGAGGGGGAAGAGGAGCGGCGCGCCAGCCCTGCAGCTTGTGGGCGGCGGAGGCGCCGACCCAGATGGACAACAGGCCCAGCACGAAGGCGACGAGCCGGGCGGGGCCGGCCAGCGGCGGGTAGAGGGCAACCAGGTTGACGAGCGAGACGACCTGGGCGAAGGCCAGCGCACGGAAGGTATGCGTGAAGCGGCCGGCGCGGGCCAGGACGCGGCCGGCGGCGTAGATCATGGCGAACTCGACCAGCAGGAAGATGAGGTACATCGCGGCGCTGAACAGGATCCCCCCGAGTGACGGGGCGGTAGGCGGGACGATCACGGCGGCCGCGGTGGCGAGCAGCAAGATGAGCAGGGCCGGCCCGGTCATGTAGGCGTCCCTGGCGACATGGGCGTAGGCGGTGTGGTCGAGGATGAAGCAGCGCAGGGCGAGCGGGAGCCAGGTGCGCAGGCGGGCGAGACCGCGCAGGAGGGTGCGCGGGGACCAGCCGGACTCCTCGGTTGCCGGGGCACCTGCGCCGCCGGTGGGCGAGGGAGGCACGGGGGTGTTGCGGTGGCCGTCGAGGATGTGGAAGACGTCGGTCGAGCAGCGGGTCGCCGGCACGACGAGGTCGGCCGGGTGGAAGAGGAAGGCGTCGGTCTGCTCGCCGCCGACGCCGCCGTGGCTGCCGACCAGTTCCTCGAGCGCGGCGACGGTGCCGTCGGGGTAGACGGTGCTGATCAGCCAGAGATCGCCGGCGCTGGGGAAGTCCATGACGCGGCGGAGCTGCCAGATGCGGGCTTCGAGCGTCGCGGCGCCGGGTCCCTCGGCGGGGGCGTAGGGGGCGACGGGGTCCTCGCCCTCGACCTCGCCGGTGTGGAGGTTGCGGCTGCCGCCCTTGCCGAGCACCACGGCGGTCATGTCGTCGGCGTAGCCGATGACCATGCCCAGCCCTTCGTGGGCGACGAGGGCGTCGACCATGCCGGGGTAGGCGGCGTCGAGTTCGTCGAGCGTGATCTTGCGCGGGTAGAGGTCGAAGTAGACCTGGGCGGCGTTGCCGCTGCCGTAGGCGGTGACGGAAGCGGGGGAGACGGTGGGAGCAAGCGAATCCGACGCGTGCGTCGGGGATGCCTGCGCGTCGGTGGGGGGAACGGAGGGAGCAGGCGAGGAGGCCTGCGCGCCGGCGGCTTTGGCGGCGAGCTTCTCGCCGCCTTTGGCGACGCTGCGGGCCAGGCCGCGGGTGAGTTTGCGGCCTTTGCCGTGCTGCTGGACGTTGGCGAGTTCGCCGGCGACGCCCTGGAGGCCCATGGCGCCGGTGTCGCCGCCGATGGCCTGGGCGACGGTGGTGCCGTGGGGGAGCTGCTGCTCGATAAACTCCTTGATGGTCACGCCGTAGCGCTGTTTGAAGGTGGCGCCGAAGGACTGGCCGTGGTCGGAGAGGACGATCAGGCTGTAGGGGCGCGGGGCCTTGGTGGCGATCGTGCGGCGGAGGCGGGCGAAGGTCTTGTCGAGCCGCTTGAGGTCGCCAAAGGCGTCGCCCGTCCAGGGGCCTGAGTGGTGGGCGACCTCGTCGTAGCCGAGATAGAGCATGTAGATGGCGGGGGCGCCGCGCAGCAGGTCGAGGATGGCGACGTTGGCCGACATATCGCGCATGGGGCCGCACATGGCGGCGCGCACGAAGGGGTACCAGTGTTCGAGGCGGTTGAGGCGCGGGTTGACGCGCCTGACCGTCTGCAGCAGCGCCTCCCACAGCTCGCGCACGGTTTCGCCCACGAAGAGGACGATGATGTTGGCCAGGAAGTAGGGGTTGAGCATCAGCAGCCCCACGTCGGCGGCGCGGCGGTCTTTCTCCGCGTCGCTGCCGCCCCACATGTTGGCCATGGTAAAGAGGGACTTCTCGGCGTCGCCGGCCATCATGTTCATGATGCTCGAGCCCCCGCGCATGAGGCCCTGGCCGTGGGCGTAGCGGGCGTTGAGCTCGGTGGCGTCGGGGGCGGAGACGTAGAGCTTGCTGCTTGCTCTTATCGTACCAGCGGTAGGCGGGGATGTCGTCGTTCTCGCCAAACATGATGCCGGCCTGGCAGGAGGAGGTCATCGAGGGCAGGCCGCAGTCGACGCGCGAGAGGACGTAGCCGTCCTCTTTGATCATCTTGGCGAGGGTGGGGAGGAGGCCGCGGTCGATCGCCTGCTTGATGTGCCAGTAGCTGAGGCCGTCGATCTCGAGCAGCATCAGGCCGCGGCCCGTCTCGCCGGCGCCGGCGTAGGGTTCGGCGCGGGCGTGCTGTTCGATGCGGTTCTGGTACCAGGAGCCCTCCTGCGCCGACGTCGAGGATGCCGGTGATGATCGAGTTAAAGAAGGCAAGGAAGATGCCGCCCACGAGGCTGCCGACCAGGTCGACGGTAAAGCCGGGCATCAGCCAGGCGGTCAGCCAGAGGGCGGCGGCGTTGACGACGAAGCCGACGACAAAGAGGGCGATCCAGCCGAGGGGGCGGGCGACGGCGAAGACGACGGGGCGGATCAGGAAGTTGACGATCGTGAGCAGGAGGGCGGCGGCGACGGCGACCGTCAGCGGGCCGGCCGCGGTGCCGTTGGCCAGCGTGACGGCGGCGAGGTTGACGCCGGGCAGGATCCAGCTGGTGAAGAGCAGGGAGAGGGCGTCGACAAACCAGAGGATGGCGAAGCGCACGAGGTAGCCGGCGGCGGTGCGGATGGAGCGGGTCATCGTGGAGGATCTCCAGGTGGCGCCTCTAGCGGCGGCGCGATTTTGGTTCCCAGGGCAAGCGAGGGAGTATGATTGCCTGGCAGCATCTTACCGGATGGGCGAGGTGCTGCGCAAAGATTGAAACGAACCTGGAGCCGGTCATGATTGTGCTTTTCTTTGAAGCGATCCTTGTTTACCTGATGCTGGTGTGGGCGGCGATCATCAACACGCTGTGGCTCAACCCGCGCGTGCTGGAGCTGGTCGAACAGAATCCGGAGTCAGCCTGGGTGGTGGGGGGCATTGTTTTTCTGGCGGGGGCGTCGACGCTGCTGGGCGAGAGTGCGATCCTGTTTATCAACCGGGTGCGGAGGGGGCGCTTCTTTTTGAGCCTGATCACCAACGGGATCGTCTTTATGATCAGCTATGCCGTGTGGGGGCTTCACGATCTCGATCGTCGGGCGGGTGATCTTCCAGGTCAATCCGCCGTGGGGCGAGGTGGTGCGGATGGTGGGGTTGAGCACGGCGCCGCTGGTATTTGGCTGCCTGGTGTTGATCCCGTGGATGGGGACGTTTATCAGCAAGGTGCTCAGCGTTTGGAGCGTGCTGATCCTGATTGGGATCGTGCAGTTTGAGTTCAAGATCGGCTTTTGGGGTGCGGTGACGTGTGTAGGGTTGGGGTGGGTGTTGAGCCTGCTGTTTACGAACACGATCGGCGGGCCGGTGGTGAAGCTGCGCAACAAGGTGTTTCAGAAGGTGTCCGGGTCGAGCCTGGCACAGACGAACGAGGATATTTTGCTGCGGTTTTCCGGGGCAACGTTTGAGGAGCTAAAGGTGGGGCCGGAAGAGGAGTCTCTTGCTGAGCCCCAGGTACAGTGATAGCGCGTCATTCCGCCGGACCTTGTACCCTAGTCGAGCTGTGCCATGAGACTGCGTGCTTCGTCAGCGCAGCCAAGCGTGAAGTCGGCAAGCGCAACTGCGGCCGCCACAAAGCGCGCGGGCGAGCAGCCCAAGACTCGCTGCATACAATCCTCACTATCCGGCTGCAGCGCGTACTCGACCGAAGGGGCCAGCGGCGTGCCAAAATACAGGGCGCTCCAGAGCAGATAAGCCAGGCGCACCTGCCTTTCGTCGCCTTGCCAACCGGGGTCATAGAGCGCGTCGAGATAGGCGTACCAGGCAGCGGCCTCGAGCTCGGCCAGGCGCTCGGGTTTCCAATCGAGAAAGTAGGCGCTGCCGCTTACGAGCAGTGCTAGATCGCCGCCGAGCGTGCCGATGCCGCAGTCGCCCCAATCCACCGCGATCACCTCGCGTCCGCCGTGCGGGTGTTGGCGCAGAAAGAGATTGCGGCTCTTGTAGTCGAAGTGCGAGAAGACCTGCGGCAGGCGGTCGAGGGCGGCGTAGCAGCGTTCGCGCTCTTGCCAGAACTGCTTCAAGCGCCGCTGCATGGGCGCGGAGAAGGCGGCCCGCACCTGGGGCACGGTCCAGGCCTGCTCGAAGTTCATGATAGTGTGCCAGCTGTGCGCATGGTTGCGTGTCAGCCAGGGGGCTTCCGCGGCCGGGGCGCAGGCGGCGCAGGCCACGTTGAAGCGGGCTACCTGGTCGGCGGCAAAGGCGTAGTCGGAGAGTTCCCAGGCCCGGCCGCTGGGATCGGTCAGCAGTTCGAGCCAGATCCGGGTGCCGCCGGCATCTTCGGCGGTGCCATAGCAGCGGGCGGCACGGATCGGGCCGGGCAGGGCGGCGAGGGCCCCGGACCCGTAGGCGCAACTCTCGCGCAGCCATGTGGTGAAGGGCATGGTCTACGCCTTTCAACTGGACATGGCTCGGCAGCGCCAACAGATTTAGGGCTTGCTCGACCTCGGTATTTGTCATGAGGCCGCCGCCAGTCGGGTCCGCCTGGAGCAGTAACGCGGGACAGTGAAGCTGCGGCAAGCACATCTGGGTCGCTTTGATACAGATTGGTGGCAAGCCAGGCATATACGGGCGAGTGTTCGCCCATGACCTCGCGCATGGCTAGCGGTGCTTGCCTGCCCCGGACCTCGATCGGAGCCGCCTTGATTGCCTCGACAAGCTGATCAAACGGAAGCTGCCCTTAACCCAGCCCGACCTCCCGTGGCCGCGGAATTCAAGCGCGTACAGATGCCAGCTTGCGGCCAGGTCGGGCAGGATGGACTCGAACAATTGCCAGCGCGCATTGCCGCCATGCAGGAGAACCAGCGGCAGTGTGGGTGAAGGGACTGCGGCGTAGTTCAGGATGACGGCGCCGGTGGCGAAGGTGCATTCGTGCAGTTCCATACCCTAAAAGTCCAACTCCGCCAGCAACCCGCGCGCCGCGTCCGCACAGTCCAGCGTGAACTCGGCGAGCGTCACCAGCGCTTCCCCATAGGCTTCGGGCGAGCAGCCAAAGACCCGCTGCACAAAATCACGCTCTTCCTCCCGGCGTATGATCGCGACGATCCCGGCCAGGGGTGGCCCGTAGAAGAGCACGCTCCACAGGAGATAACCCAGGCGGGCCTGCGCCACCTCCGCGCCTCGCCCGCCTGCGACTAAGCCCGCGGCGTACGCATCCCAGGCGACAGCCTCAAGGTCGGCTGCGCGTGCGGGGTCCCAGTCGAGGACGAAGGCCGTGCCGCTCACGAGCATTGCCAGGTCGCCGCCGAGGGGTCCCAGGCCGCAGTTGCCCCAGTCCACCGCGGCGATCTCTGCTGCTTGTTGAGCGCCGGGACGGATGAAGAGGTTGCGACTTTTGTAGTCGTTGTGCGAAAAGACCTGCGGCAGGCGTTCTGAGGCGACCAGGAAGCGATCGTGCTCCGCCCAGAACTGTGCGAGGCGCCGCTGCAGGGAGGGAGCGAATACCGCCCGTACGTTGGGATCGGCCCAGGCCGTCTCGAAGTTCAGAATGGACAGCCAGCTGCGCGCCAGGTCGCGTCCAAGCCAGGGTACGTCGGCCAGGGGTTTCGTCGCGGTGCAGGCGGCGTGGAAGCGGCCCAGCTGGTCGGCGGCAAAGGCATAGTCGGCGAGATCCCAGTCTTGGCCGGTGCGGCCCTCAAGCAGTTCGAGCCAGATGCGGGCGCTGCCGTTCTCCTCGGCGGCGCCATAGCAATTGGCGGCACGGATGGGGCCGGGGAGGGCGGCCAGCGCGCCTTCGGCATAGGCGCGACTCTCGCGCTGGAAGTAGCCGATATCGGTGGGCGGCACCTCGGGTGGGGCCAGGGCGATCACCTTGAGGGCGACCGTCCAGGCGCGGTTGCCGTTGGCGCCGCAGCCGTGGCCGTCGACGCGCAGGAGGCCGTCGGGATTGACCGAGCCGCCGTTCGATAGGATGTGGAGGTCCCAGTCGAGCAGTTCGAAGGTTGGGTCGTCCGTGGCCCGGCGGGCGACGGCGAGGAGTTCGGTGGGGTCGATTTCGGATTTTGTGAGCATGGGTGGATGAGGGGCAGGCTGCGGTTGCTTACTGGATCACCACATAGTCGGTAAAGACGGTGTCTGTGCCGGGGACTGTGGCCAGCTGCTGCCAGCGGGCCCAGTAGTCGGCGGCGCGCTGCTCGACATCCAGCCCTTCGGCAGTTGGGCCAGAATCCGGGATGTAGCGGTCGCGTGCAGCCAGGCTCTCGATCTCGACGAGCATCATGTATTTGCCTTTGCGCTCACCGCGTTCGCCCTTTAGGAGGTAGGGGGTCCACCCCTCGTAGGCGGCGTCGAGCTCGGCGCCGGCGGCGAAAAGCTGTTCAAACGCAGCGGGGTCGGCGCCGGGGTGCAATTCGATTTCGTGGATGCCGTACACTTTGGCCATGGTCGGGTTCTCCTTTGGTCTTCAACAGATAAATCGCGCTATAGGGAAGGGCTCCATCATACGGCGCCCGCCTCAAAAAGTCAATCGCCTTTTTTTGACAAGGATGCGTACCCCTTGGCGAGGGGCCGCGGTCGTGTTATTATGTAGACTGTACCGGCGTGTGCCGTAACACGCCAGCTACCAGTTGGGCACCACGGCCCAAAGGCGCGTTCTTGATGAAGCTACCTGCGCTATTTCACCGGAAGAGTGCCCGCATCGCCTTGGCCTGGCTGCTGCCCTTTGCGGCCGCGCTGCTGCAGTGGCTGCTGTGGCCTACCCTGGCGCCCTGGCCTTGGATCCTGTTTTATCCCGCCGTGATTGCGGCGGCGCTGATCGGCGAGCTGCCGGGCGGCGTAGGTGCATCGATCCTCTCACTCGTGCTCGTCTTCGTGTTCTTCTTGCCAACCCCCATCCCGGCGCGGCCGCAGCAGGATCTACGCAATGAACTTGCGCCGCTCGTCTTTCTGGCCACCGGCGTTGGCTTTAGCCTGTTTTACTATCGGCTGCGCCACACTGAGGAGCGCTACCACACCCTTTTCGCCAGCGCGGGCGAAGGTATCGTCGTGATCGGTCGCGACGGCCGCTTTGTCGACGTTAACCCCGCCTACTGCGCCATCGTCGGGTGCACACGCGCTGAGGTTGTCGGGAGCCGGGCCCCTGAGTGGAGCAACGGCCTCGCCCAGGCGATCAAGGCCCAGGGCAAGGTGACCTCTGATTACCAGCAGCGACGGACGGACGGGTCGCAAGTCACGGTGGAGGTGACGGCGTCCGGCCTGCGTAGGGGCCAGGTGGTGGCGATCGTGCGCGACCGTGAGGAGCAGCGGCGGATGGAGACGGCGCTGCGGCAGTCGGAGGCCAAGTTTGTTCGGCTGTTTGAAGCCTCTCCCATCCCGCTGATCGTCACGCGGCGGGACAACGGCCAACTGGTGGACGTCAACGCGGCAGTGGTCGCCCAGTTTGGCTACCCCCGCGCCGAACTGATCGGCCGCGGCACCCTTGACCACGGCATCGTCGCACCCGGAAAACGCGCCGGGCTGTTTGAGCGGCTGCGGCAGGAGGGCCGGCTGGCCAACGTCGAGCTGCAAGTTACCTGTAGAGGCGGCGAAGTACGGGAGTGCCTGGGCTACGCCGAGTCCATTGAGCTGCCGGGCGGGCCGCACCTGCTCATCAGCCTTGTCGACATCACCGCCCGCAAGCGGGCGGAGCAGCAGCTGCGCGACAGCGAGGAACGCTTCCGCCTCGTGGTGGAGAACTCGCCCAGCGCGATCATTATCTGGGACGAGCAGGGGGCAATTGAGTATGTGAGCCCGACGATGGAGACGACCCTTGGCCTGGCGCCGGCGATGATGGTAGAGCAGGCGGCGGTCCTGCAGGCCGAGGCGGCGGCGCTGCCCCCAGGCGAGCGCACGGCAGGCTGCCTGGCAGACCACATGGGGTCCAGCACCGCGTACATGGGCGCCTGGCTGCGGGCGCTGGAGGTGGTCAAACAGTGCGGGGTCTATCCGGGCGAGAAGCTGCAGGTCGAAGAGCAACTGCCCAATGCAGCTGGGGAGGAGCGCAGCTTGCTGCTGACCTATCAAGGCTTCCGGCGCAGTTCGGCGGGCAGCGAGGTCGTCACGATCGTCCACGACATTACGGCGCGCGTGGCGCTCGAGCGGCTGCTCCAGCAGACGAACGCAGCGCTGGAGCAGCAGGTCACCGAACGCACGCTGGCACTGGCGGCCAGCGTGACGCGGTTGGAAGAAACGTTGGCCGAGCTGCGGCGGGCCAATGCCGGGAAGGACGCGTTTATGGCGGCGGTCAGCCACGAGCTGCGCACGCCGCTCACGGCGATCTTGACCATGGCTGAACTTCTCGAGGGAGAGGTGCGCGGCCCGCTCAACCGTGACCAGGCGCGCTACGTCGCCGCCGTCAACAGCAGCGGCCAGCGCCTGTTAGCGGTCGTCAACAACATCATGCTCTACACGCAATTGATGGCAGGGGCCACACCGATCGAGCCGGGCCCCTGCAGCGTGGCGGCCTTGTGTGGGCAAGCGGTGAACGCCGTACAGGCAGCGGCGGCGGCAAAGGAGCAGACCATCACGCAGACGGTGAACCCGCCCGATCTGGAAATCGAAAGCGACGCGCGTGGGGTAGCCAACATCCTGCGCATGCTGCTGGACAACGCCATCAAATTTACGCCGCGCGAGGGCAAGATCGACGTCAGCGGGACGTGCTTGCCGGCCGGCCCGGGGGGCGAATCTGCGCGGGTGGCCCTGGTGGTCGCAGACACGGGGATTGGCATGAGCCCGGCGGAGATGGAGGACATCTTTAGCGCCTTTATACAGAGTGACCTGACGCTGGCGCGGCGCTTTGAAGGGCTGGGGCTCGGGCTGGCCTACGTGCGGGAGATGGCGGTGCGGCTTGGCGGCACGGTCAGCGTGACAAGCGAGGTGGGACGCGGCAGCCGCTTTACGGTGACGCTGCCACTAGCCTTCCCGGAAGGGTGACTCTTCCCGGAAGGGGTAGCTAGGGCTTGACGAGCGGAAGGTAGATGTTGTCGGTGTCGGCGCCCTGCGGGTCGTTGTCGTCGATTTGGACGGTGATGGTGTCCTGGCCGATCTTGGCGCCGGGGGCGGCGGTGAGGTGGACCTGGAACTGCTCGGCGCCTTCGACGCCGGCGTCGTCTACGATCGTGATAGGAATGCGCGGCACGTGTGGTGCCCGTGGTGATGGTGACGGTCAGGGTGTCGTTGTCGGCGATTGTGTAGTCACTGCCTTGGGTGGCGGTGCCGTCTACTGCTGCGTAGGTGACAGTGACCGGGGCATAGGGATTGGCGGGGGAGAGGGCGATCGGGAGGAGGATCTGGCCCCCGCTTTCGGGCACGCGCACGGTGGCGGAGATGACGCCTACGCTTGGCCGCACGACGGCGATGGCACCGGCGGCGGTGTTGTTGGCGGCCAGGACGTCGTTGTCGGTGGTGAGAGTGGCCGTGGCCGTGAGCGTCAGGTCGGCGGCGATTACCGGGTCGACCGTGGCGGTGACGGTGTAGATGTGCTGACCGCCGGCGGGCGAGGGTTGCCAGCGTCCAGCGCACGGCCGGGCCGGCGAGCGAGGTGGCACTGGGGCTGAAGCTGCTGACGGTGACGCTGGGGGGCAGCGTTTCGGTCAGAACCACGTTGGCAGCGGGCAGGGGTGATGGGTTTGTGATCGTCAGCTGGAAGGTAACCTCCTGGCCGGGGAGGGCTGTGGCGGGGGTGACCTGCTGAGCCAGCGCCACATCCACGGCCGCACTGCAGGAGTAGAGCTCCACGTCGTCGACGTACCAGCCGTGGAGGCCGCTGCAGGCGTCGTAGCCAAGCTCGAGGCGCAGTTCGACGGTGTCGCCCGGCCCGGCATAGCTGCTGAGGTCTATCTGTGTCTGGCCCCAGCTGCCGTGCACGCTGCTGTTGTTGCTGCCGGTAAAGGCCGGTTCGCCGGCCATGGGGTTGGTGCTGTTGGTCTCGGTCAGGTCGGCGTTGTAGCCGTTGAAGAGGATGGCGGCGGGGGCAAGTAGGATCCAGGAGGGGCCGTTATTGACGCGGATCTTGACGTTACCGCCGTCCCAGCCCGCCTCGGTCGCCACCCAGTGGTCGAAGGCGAGGCGCGGCGCGGGGGCAGCGGCGGGGATGGTGATGGGCGGGCTTTGCAGGTAGTTGATGCCCGACTGGTCCGACGCCTGGCAGTTATCGCCGTTGTTGGCGGGGTCGGCGCCAAAGACCGCCTGGCCCGTGCGTCCAGCCGGCAGGGCGGTTGTCAGCGTCCAGTTAGGGATGCTGAACTGGGCGGGCTGGGCCTCGCTGCGGCGGGCGGCCGTCCAGCCGCCCAGGCTTGTTTCCCAGTCCTGGTGATAGATCTCGGCCCCCGCCTGGCCGCCGGCGCAGAGGGCCGGCGCGTTGGGGTCGAGGATGGGCGTCAGGTCGCACTGCGTGGGGGGTGTCGCCATCTCCACGGCGGCGATGGCGTTGGCCACGGCGGCGCAGTCCGCCGCCGAGATCGTCTCGGGGGCGACGGTGCCCCAAGTGCCGGGGCCGCCGGTAGTCAGTGCGTAGAGGGGCTTGCCGATCAGGTCGGTGCAGGCGGCTTGCAGGGCGATGCTGTCGTCGTAGAAATCGCCGATGGGAGTCAGGTAGGTGCTTTGGGCGCCCCAGTGGATGTGGGCGGCCCGGGTCAGGCCGAGGGCGGGGATTGTGACGTTGTTGTAGGTGCCGCCGTCCACGAGGAGGGCGAAGAGGTGATTGGGGACGCCGGAGTTGGTGTGGACACCGCCGGCATCCAGGAGATTGGTGTCGCAGGTGTAGTCGGCGTCCGTCACCTTGCCGGGGTTGCCGTAGCAGGTGGGGTTCCACATGTCGCGGATGGCGCCGCCAAAGGCCGGGTTGTCTTCGCCGGCCAGCCAGCGGTAGGAGTTGTCGACGCTGGGATTGCCAATGCCGAGGGTCGAGCAGCTGCCCGCGGTGCGGGGGGTGTCGGGGCTGTCGAGGCCGCGGCCGTTGAGGAGGTCCACCACCTCGCCCCAGATGTCGGAATAGGATTCGTTGAGCGCGCCGGCCTGCCAGGCGTAGACCAGGCTGCTGGTGTATTCGGTGTAGGCGTGGGCCCATTCGTGGGCGACGGTGTCGTCGGCGATGACGCCGTTGCAGTAGTTGGTCGAGGTGCTGTTCCAGTTGGCATTGGGGCAGTTGATAAGCAGGTCGTTGTTGACCGTGCGCATGGTGGCGTTGGCGCCGTTGTAGGAGAGCCAGGCGCCGTTGGTCAGGCTGCCGAACAGGTTGTAGGTTTCCTTGGCGCCGGCGATAAAGGCGTTCCAGGCGGTGACCTGGGTGGCACTGCCGCCGGCCCAGCCGTCCGGAATTGGCTCGGGGCTGCCGCTGCCCTCGTCCCAGATCTTGTTGGCGAGCGTGCCTTCGGAGACCTCGCGTTCCAGTTCTTGGATGCCGTCGAGGGTCAGGAGGATCTTGCCGGTGTGGGCGTCGACGAAGACAAAGCTGCGGACGGTGCCCCCGTCGTTCACCACTTCCACCTGCCAGGCGAGGTAGACCGGGCCGGTGCTGCTCTTGAGGAGAGCGGGCTCGAAGATGAAGAGATCCGTGGCGGCGGCGTGGAGGGTGGGGTCGGCGGCGCCAGTGGCTTGGATGGCGGCGATTGCTTGAGCGGCGATTGCTTGGGCGGTGACGGCGGAGACACGGGGAGTGGTGTCGACAGCGTCCACGGGCACGCCCACGCCGTTGGCGGCCGTCATGCGGCCGGCGGCGTCGAAATGGGTGCGCAGGATGCCGCCAAAGACGGGGACGCGCGCAGCCCAGGGAGCCGCCGTACTGCTGGTAGGTGAGGTGGGTGGAGGCGTACGCGTCTGTATGCACGCCCGCAAGGCGCAGTTCGCCGGTGGAGGAGAGGCCGAAGAGGGCACCGTAGTCGGCGAAAAAGCGATCGGACTTGGCGGCGAGCTGGGCGGTCGTCGGCGGTTGGGCGTAGGTGAGGGCGGGATAGAGGTCGCCGGCGGGGCCCACCTGGACAAAGTGGACGGCGCCGGTGGTGGGGTGGCGGCTGACGGTGACGCTGCCGGTGCCGGTGGTTTGGAGCTGCAGGAGGGCGGCCGCAGCGCTGGCACGGCGCTGGCACCGGCAGGTTCGGGCGGAGCGACAGGGGCGACGTGACCGACGGGGCCGACGGGGCCGACGTGACCGACGGGGGCAGCGGCGGCTGGCTTAGGGGTAAGACCGCCGAAGCCAAGGGCGGCGAGGAGGCAGAGTGCGGCGATCGCCGAGAACAGGCCGCCGCGGCCTACGGACGGGAGAACCCTGTGGCCAAACGGGGCATGAAACATCGTCGACTCCTTGATACGGGTAGGGTGCGTGCGAGCAAGTGCCCCATTTTCCCCGATCGCCTGCGTGTGCGCAAAGCAACAAAGCGAGGTTTCCGGGAAGCCGCCTGGCACGGTCGGGTATCCAGCACATTGGTGTCGCAGGCGGGCAAACCGTGCTACAATGGCAGTCAGCGCGACCAACCGTCCCACGAGGAGCCGCACGCATGGATCTGCTCGACCGCATGCTTGAACACGACCGCTGGACGACGGACCGTATCCTGGCCACGTGCCGTGAGCTGCCGCAGTGGCGGCTGCACACGCATTTTGGGGTCGGCCATGCGACGATCGACACCACGCTGCGCCACATGATCCGCAGCGTGCAGGTGTGGACCGATCTCATGTGCCGCCGGCCTGTGGCATCGCCGGATGCCGTGGAAATCGCCGGCCCCGATGCGCTGCCCATTCTCTTCCACGTGTTGTATGCGGAATTCGCGAGCTGTGCGCGCGAGTGTCGCGACGAGGGGCGGCTGGAGCAGTTCTTTCTCGACACGCGTGACGACCCGCCCACCCCCGTGACGTATGGCAGCGCCATCGCCCATGTCATCACCCACAACATGCATCACCGCGGCGAGATCCTGCACATGCTGGGCAAGCTCAACGTGCCGGATTTGCCGAAGGGGGATGTGTTAACCTGGGACAAGCAGGCAAGAAGGTGATTCGATATTATGGTACCTGTGCGATGGATTTTCATGGTGAGTCTTATGGCAGTGGCGGCGTCACTGCTCGGGGGCTGCAGGATGCTCGCAAGCCCAGTTGCCCCTGCAGGAGCAGCCGCGTCCACGGCTACGGCTGCTCCTGCCCCCGCACCATTGGCGGCGATCGAGCAGATGGCGAACAAACTGGTACTGGAGCGGCTTGCCACGGCGTGGAACAAGCAGGATTACGCCGGTATCGGTGCCATGCTGGGCGAAGGCGCGGCGATCAACAATCCTGGGCTGCCCGATCTGCACGACGGCAATAGTTATGTCGAGCGCGCCAGAACTATCCATGCGGTCATCCCTAACTACCAGCTGGCCTACGACGAAGTATTGACGGAAGGCGATCAGGTGCTCGCCCGCGAGACGTTCACGGGGAAGGTCGGTCCCACGTCGTTCACCTACACCGGCATGCTGCTGGTGGCGCTGAAAGACGGGAAGATTGTCGATCTGTACGAGATCAGCGACGAGCTTGCCGTACGCAAGTTCCTCGGCGACATTCCGAACGATCGGGAGAACGCGAACTTTGGCTGGCAGGATGGGGCGAGAAAGCCCTCCGCCGGTGGCGGCGACCTGGTGCTGAACAAGGAGATTGTCCGGCGGTGGTGGGAGGGGGACGCGGCCGCGCAGGAGGCATTGGCGGCGCCGGATTTCACCTACCACAATCCCTGGGCGGGGCGGCGCGCACCTATGCCGACCGCGCCCAGCTCATGGCACAGCTGCAAGCCGCGTTTCCGGACCTCAAGTTCAAAATTGAGGGCCCGATCATAGCTGAGAACGACAAGGCCGGCTTACGCTTCACGCTGGCGGGCAATGGGCTCGAGCTGCCCGGGATCGCCGTCTATCGTCTCGCCGACGGGAAAGTTGCCGAGGAGTGGCTGCTCTGGGCCAACACCACGCTATACTCGGCACTGAACGCGAATTGACCGGAAGTGTGGGTCTTGCGGAAGGCGTGCTCGAAAGCGTGCCCCAAAGCCTGCTCCGCGCAGCGACCGGCTGTGCTATACTGGATGCATGTACGTCACACACCGGCGTGACGGCCCGAAATGGCAGCGGGTTACGTGCCACCGCCGATAGGAGCGGCAATGCAGCCCACCGGCGAAGACATCGAGCAGCTTCAACGCGCGCTGCTCCAAGCCTACAATTTTGACGACTTCCGCACGATGCTGCGGATCGGCTTGGACGTGGACTTGGAGGAGCTTGTCCCCCTGATCGACCGCAACTTTACCCAGATCGTCTACAGCACCGTGCGGTGGGCGGCCGCACAGGAAGGCGGCTTTCTGCGCCTGGCCGGCACTGCGCTGGCAGCCAATCCCACCAACCCCGACCTGCAGGCGTTTGCCGCCAGCTATGCGCACAGCACATTTGACGTGCTACCACTGCCGGCAGACGGCGGGATTCTGAGGCCTCCTTCCGCCACGATCGCGCTGCCGTTTGAGACCGTCACTATCCCGGCGGGCCCCTTCCTGATGGGGAGTGCGCCCGGACCGGGCATTCCTGCTTGCGAGACACCCCAGTTCGAACTTGTCCTGGGACCGTACCGCATTGCGAAATACCCAGTCACCAACGCCGAGTACCAGGAGTTCGTGCGCGGCGACGGGCCGCCTGGCAGGACCGGAATTGGAGTGGGACGGGCAAAAGGTGCCCGCCGCCCACCGCCGCCGGCCGGTGAGCGGCGTGACCTGGTACGAGGCGCTGGCCTACTGCGCCTGGTTGACCGAGAAAACTGGCTGCCTCTGCTCGCTGCCCACCGAGGCGCAGTGGGAAAAGGCGGCGCGCGGGACGGACGGCCGCCGCTATCCTTGGGGCGAGGAGTGGGAAGACGGGCGCTGCAACCAGGGTGCCGGCGACACTGCCGCCGTGGATGCCTTTGGGCCACAAAGTCCTTATGGCTGCTGCGACCTGGTCGGGAACGTGCGGCAGTGGGTCGCCAGTCCGTGGGGCGAACGGCTGCAGGCGCCGGATGAAGAGTATCGCTACCCGTGGCAGCAGGACCCCGTCCTTACCAACACGGCGCGTGGAAATGCCGAGCTGGCAAGTGCCAGCGAGATTATCCGCCGCATGTGGCGTGGCGGATCGTATGCCGACGCCAAGGAACAACTGCGCTGCGCGTTCCGCGGCGCGCTGATTCCCACCCGCACCGGCGCCCCCCAGCTGCGGATGGGGTTGCGTGTGGCGGCAGCACCGTAGCGCAGCTGCGCTGCCGTGCACGGCAGAACGCCTGACCGGAGGACTTTCCGATGACCGTACTGTCACGCAAGGCCAGACTGGACGCACTCAAGCGCCGCGCCACGACCACGCCCGAAGCGAAATCAGGCGAGGAGCTGTGGGACGACATGTACCAGCGCATCCGCAGCGGGAACGTGCTGCCGATCCTCGGCGGTGCCGTGCGGCTCAAGCGCATCTTCGGGCTCGAACATACCGAAACCCCGCCAGAAGCAGATCCGGCGGCGGGTGCAGATGCGGCAGCCGCCGAAGAGGAGCCATTTCTCGAACCTGAGTCGCAGATCCTGATGGACCTCTCCGAGTTGTGGGCCGCCGAACTCTCCTTCCCGCTCCAGGAGTCCCGCAACCTGGCCCGCGTGGCGCAGTACAACAAGGTCATGTCCCAGGACTCCCTGCAGGAGAAGATGCGCTTCCTCACCTTTCTCAAGGAGTCGATCCTCGACCTCGCCGAGAAATACGACCCGAGCGTCCAGGAGGGAGTGCCACAGCTGCGGCAGGAGTATCGCAGCAACGACCTGAGCTTTGCCGACATCGTGACCGAGCTCGACTACCCCCGCTACAGCGACCAACCGGATCCGCTCCGCATCCTGGCGCGCTTCCGGCTGCCGATCTACGTGACCACCAGCTGCTTCGACTTTATCGAGCGCGCTCTGAAAGCCGAAGGCGCGGGCAACGTGCGCACGCAGTTCTGCCTGTGGAACATGGAGGAGAGCCAGGTTGCGCCCGAGCTGCGCCCCGACCCCGATTACATCCCCACCCGCGAGGAGCCGCTGGTCTACCACCTCTTTGGGCTCGAGCGCTACCCGCAGTCGCTGGTTTTGAGCGAAGACGACTATCTTGACTTTCTGCTGGCGCTGGCCAAGGATTTCGATACCGAGAAACACCTGCTGCCGCTCCAGCTGCGCCGGGGACTCGAAGAGAGTTCGCTGCTGCTGATGGGCTTCCGCCTCGCCGACTGGGAGTTCCGCGTGCTCTTTCGCGGACTGATCAACCTGCTCCACGGCGGGCTGCGCGAGGCGACCAAGAGCTACAGCATCGCCATCCAGCTCAACCCGCGCTACCAGGAACCGGTCGCCGACGAGGCCGCCGCCCTCCAGTACCTGAAGCAGTACTTCGAGAAATCTCGCTTCCAGGTAATCTGGATGAGCACTGACAAGTTCATCCAGTCGATGTGGGACTACTGGGACCGCAGAAGGAAGGGTGAGATATGAGCGCACCTGCCCCAGATAAGAACCCATACGTCGGTCCCCACCCTTTCCAGCCTGAGCAGAGCCACCTGTTCTTTGGGCGCGAGCGCGAGGCGAGCGAGCTGCTGGCGCTTGTCATCGCCAACCGGGTCGTGCTCTTTTTTGCCCAGTCGGGCGCCGGTAAGACCTCGTTGATCAACGCCCGGCTGATCCCCGAGCTGCAGGGCAAGGGGTTCGAGGTGCTGCCGACCGGCCGCGTCAGCGGCGAGCTGCCGGGCAAATTCGCCGTCGCCAACATCTTTGTCTTCAACCTCATGGCCTACCTGAACCAGGGTCCTGCCGGCGAATCGCCTATGGGACGACGACATCCTGGCGCAGCTCCCGCTCTCCGACTTCCTCGTCCACCTGGGGCACGTAGACGGTAAGTGGGTGTACACACCTGCGCCCGCGCGGGAAGCTACCGCCGGCCGGCGGTCCGCCGGAGGGTACTGCCATCGAAACGTCGCTGGGGGATGCCGACCTGGCGATCCAGCCGCGCATCTTGATCGTGGACCAGTTTGAAGAGATCCTCACGGCACATCCCGAAGCCTGGGAGCAGCGCACCGACTTCTTCGTCCAGGTGCGCCAGGCGCTGGATGAGGACCCGTACCTGTGGGTGCTCTTCAGCATGCGTGAGGACTTTGTCGGCGCGCTTTCGCCGTACGCGCACCTGCTCCCCGACGGCCTGCGCGTGCGCTATTACATGCAGCCCATGGACGAAAAGGCGGCGCTGGCAGCCGTCAAGCAGCCGGCCGCGCTATATGGGCACGAATTTGCCCCCGGCGTGGCGGAGCTGCTGATCCGCAACCTCCGGCAGATTGAAAACCAGGAGGGGGGCAGCGAAGCCCGCGCAACATAGGAGACTCGGTAAAGGAACAGGAAGTACCGCTCCCGGCCCACGCAGAGGGGGAGAGAGAGACTGCTGCGCCGCGCCTGGGGCAGTTCGTCGAGCCCGTGCAGCTGCAGGTGGTCTGCCGCCAACTGTGGGAGAGCATCACCTCGCCGCCGGGCACGCCGATCGGGATGGAAGACCTCCAGAAGCTGGCCGGCGGCGCCGGCCCCGAAGAGTTCGTCAACGACGCGCTGCGCGTCTACTACGAGCAGTCGCTGGCGGTCGCACTGGAGCACGCCCACGCAGATGTCAGCGAACGCAGCCTGCGCAACTGGTTCGACCAGGTCGTGATCACCCCCGAAGGCAAACGCAACCTCCTCCACCAGGCCGAAGGCGACACCGAGGGCATGCCCAACGAGGTGGTCAAGGCGCTCGTCGACCGCTTTATCCTCCGGCGCGAGACCCGCGGGGACCGCCGCTGGATCGAGCTGGCACACGATCGTTTCGTCGAACCGATCCGCCGCGCCAACCGGCAGTGGTTTGCCCGCGAGCCAAGCCCGACGCTGGCGTGGGCACAGCTCTGGCTCAATGCGGGCAAGGATCCCGCCCTGCTCCTGACGGGCGACAAGCTGGCCGAGGCAGCGGCGCGGCTCAAGGAGCATCCCAAGGAATTTCTGCCGCTGGAACAGGAGTTTATCGAAGCCAGCGAGGAGATGGCGCGCAAGCAGGCGGAGCAGCGCCGGCGCGTCGTTGATCGCGGTTCTTACTGCCAGCGTGCTGGCCCTGCTCACGATCGTCGCCGTCATGTTCGTGCATGTGGTCACAACGAGCGCGCAAGCCGGCGGGAGGCCGATGCCTCGGCCGTGGCGACGGAGAGGCCGAGGCGACCTAGCGCCAAGGCCACGGCCGACAGCGCCAGGCGACGGCCGAGAGTGCCAAGGCGACCGCCGAGGCCGCCCTGGGGGACAGCCGTATGAGCGAGCGCTGGCTCCAGGCCGATGGCCTGGCGGCCAAGTCCAGCTCGCTGCTGGACCAGCCGCAGGTCGCGCTGCTGCTGGCGGCGCAGGCGTCGGCCTTTCAGCGCGCGGCCGGCGAGGAGGTGGCGCCCTCGGTCGAGGGTGCGCTGCACCGCGTGCTGGGTGCTACCGGCGGCACGGTCGTGCCGCTGCCCCAGGCGGGTGACGGCCCCTATGCCGTGGCAATGAGCGGTGACGGCCGGCTGGCCGTCGACGCCGAACCCGGCGTCGTGCAGGTATGGAATCCCGAGCAGATCCGGCAAGCCCGCCGCTCCGGCTGGAAGGTCACGAGGGCGCCGTCCGTGGGCTGGCGTTTACGCCGGATGGGCAGACGCTTGTCAGCCTCGACGACGCCGGCACGCTGCGCGCCTGGGATCTGACGGCAGTGGCGACCGGGGCAGTCGGGGCACCCACTGCGACCGTGCTCAACGCAGGAGGGCGAAGTGGTGTGGGCCATGGCGCTGTTCTCGGACACGCTGGCGACCACCGACGCCGATGGGGGCGTGCGGATCCGCACGCCTGGCGCCGGGCGAACAGCCGCTGCGCGCCTGGGTGGATCCCAAGGGTCTGGCCTCCTTCGCCGTCTTCAGCCGCGACGGGCGCTACCTGGTGACCGCCGGCAACGACTACGACCAGGGCAGCCTGCGCCTGTGGGACCTCGCCGGAGCGGCACCACTAACCGGCACGGCCGCGCATCACGCCGGTGGCGACTGCAGGCGGCGAAATGGTCGGCAGCCTGGCGGCGTCGCCCGAGGGCGACCAGGTCGCCGCCGGCCGTGCCGACGGCACCATCACGCTGTACGATCTGCCGGGGCTGGACGCCGGGACCGTGCTGCGTGGAGCCTCAGCAGCAGGTGACGTCGCTGGCATTCTTGCCCACGCCCGGCGGGCTGCGTCTCGCCGCCACCTATGCGGGTGACAGCCGGGTCTACTTGTGGGATCCCGCGGGGCCCACGGCTGGGTCCACGGCCAACCAGACTGCTGCGCGGCCATGCCGGCGAGATCCGGCAGCTGGCCGCGGGGCCGGAGGATACGCTGGCGATGGTTGGGGCGGTGTGCCCGGACGGCGGCGAGCTGCGGCTGTGGGACGGCCGCAGCCTGGCCTACGAGCCCCAGACGCTCGCCGCCGGGCTGCAGCCGATCATGAACGTGGCGCTTGCGCCCGCCGGCGGCCTGGCGGCCGTCGTCTACGATGGCGAGCCGCAGGCACAGCTCGTCGACCTGGCGGGCAGCGCGCGCCGGCAGCCGGTAGGCGGCGAAACGATGGCTATGCCACGGCGGCCGCCTTTGGCGGCGACGATCTGCTCCTGGTGAGCACCGACAAGGGCAAGCTGAGCGCCTGGAACATCGCGGCAGGATACAGCAGCGGGCCCCGCGCTGGACGCAGGCAGCGCACACGGCCCGCATCAACGATATTGCCGTCCTGCGCGCCCAGGGCCGCGCCGCGACGGCCGGCGACGACGGCAGCGTGCGCATCTGGAATCTGCAGGACGGCACCCTGCTGGCCGCGCTGCTGCCCGTGACGCCGACGCTGCTCACCGATGTGGCCCTGGAGCCCGGCGGCAGCCTCGTCGCCGCCGTCGGCCCCGACGGCCTGGTCCACCTATGGGACGTCGCCAGCAGCACGGAGCTGCCGCCGCTGCAGCTGCGTCTGCACCGGGAGCCCCCCCAGGCCAGCACCGGTCGCGGAGGACGGCACCGCGCCGGCAAACTTCACCAGCCTGGCGTTCAGCGAGGACGGCAGCCACCTCGCGGCGTCCCGCGACGACGGCAGCATCTCCATCTGGGACCTCGCCCGGCGTACCGTCGACTCGACACCGCCCACGGGCAGGCCGGTCACCGCGCTGGCCTACGACCGCCGCCACGTCATCGCCGCGCACGACGACGGCACCATCTCGCTGTGGTTTGTCGATGCGCTGGACACGCCGCCAATCCAGCTGGCCGGGCACAGCGGCCGTGTCAACGACCTGGTCGTCGAAGCGGACGGCACCTACCTGCTCTCCGCCGGCGACGACGGCGCGATCCAGCGCTGGATCCTGGCCGTCGATGCGCTCGTCGACACCGCCTGCCGCGGCGCCGGCCGTTCGCTCACCTCCGCAGAGCGCAAGCTCTATCTGCCCCGCCAGCCCGCCGCCCCCACGTCCACCGACCCCTGCTCCCCGCTTGTTACAATTAATATTATCCGTTAAACTTCATAAATCCCTCAGGCACTGGCCAGAATAGGCATAGCACCATGAAGAGGAATCACGATGCCGCTTACTTTGACGAAATACGCAGTGATGATCTCGATCGCAGCCTCAATCGCCGCTTTTCTGCTGGTCGTGCTGACGACGACCGTACAGGCCCAGCAAGCGTATGTAATGCATACCGTGCAACCGGGAGAATGGCTATTCGTCATCGCTCGCAAATACTGCACGACAGCACACGAAATATTCAGCATGAATCGTAGCGTGATCGGAGACAATCCGAACTTTGTGCGTCCAGGAATGCGGCTGACTGTGCGCAATGGGTGCGCAACGCCACAGCCGACCAATCCGGTCACCCAGCCGACCAATCCGGTCGCACAACCTTCTCTCGCGATTAAGACCCCAAAACCGGGAGACCCGTTGGGCAGCACCTTCATCGTAACGGGAACTGGCGCCGCTCTTCCGCAGGGCCTGGTCATGGTAAAGGCGCTCGACGCTGCTGGCAATCCACTGGCGCAGGTGACGGTCACCCTGGCGGTCCCCGACTCAACTCCAGGGCGCGAAGGCACGTGGTATGCACCGCTAAACGTGTCTGTCCCCAGCAACAGCCCGGGGATGATCGAGGTGACGGCGCCGGGCGCCGCGGTCAGAGCAGCAGTGATTGTTGAGTATCGAGTCACTCCGACGCCGGTGACGGGCGGTGGCGGCAGTCAGGGAGGTAATGTCGTATTCTATGCGCCGGGCCAATGCCAGGTTCGGCTCGCACAGAATGCGGCTGTATACGAATATCCAAATGGACTGGTAAAGGGATATGTATCCGGCGCTGAGGTCACGTGGTCACGCAGCGGATTGTGGACCATAGGAACACAAGTTGGTATCAGATCACGGATCCATACACGGTGCCCAATCTGAGCTACTGGTGCCGCGACAAGCCTGGTCTTTGTCGGCGTTGGGTGCAATTAGCCTCGTCCCTTCGCCTTACGGCGCAATCACCGGCGTGCGCCGCGGCACGGCCGTGTTGAGTCGTGCACGCTTCTGCCCCCCGTCGCAGGGATACAGACGCGGTAAAAATAGGCACGCCTGCTCGTCAGCTTGCTGTCAGTGCAGCTGTAGCCGTCCTGCGAGTCGAATAGGAGAGGCCGCAGACCTCCGTGACCGGCGTCCAGGTCGTGCGGTTTGTCGAGCGTTCCACAAGAAACGTGCCGGCGGAAAGCCTCCCGCCATAATTCCAGCCCAGGTCCACCTCCCCGCGCACGTCGCCCGCCGTGGCCGTAAACGTAGTAATGCCGCTTGGCAGGATCTGCAGCCGTCCGGGTAGCGGCAGGATCGGCCTGATCTGGCGGCAGCCGCGCGCGGCGCCAGCGCGCCCACCGCCAGCCAAAAACCAAGCGCCAGCAGCGGAACCAGCAGGCCAAACACAAGCCCCCGCGAGGAGCCCACGTCTGATAACCACCTCCCCGCGTGGGCAAATTGCCAACCCGTCTCTACACAGTATAACGCACGCTGCGAGAGATTGTATCCCCCTGCATGCATGTCCTGTTCCTGCTCGTATATGCACGAACATCCCGCGTAGCCCGCACGGCGCCATGACCGACCTGGGAGCCGCCGGGCATAGGCCGCTGGACCTTCCTATCCCACCTCACCCGCTGACACCTCCAGGCAGTGGGGTCAGGAAGACGTCCCAAAAATCAAGCCAATCCTCACAATCCTCACAATCTTGACGAATCAAGGTTCAGACCGGCCGCAGGCAGCGTGATGGTAAATCGGCTCCCCTGCCCCACAGCACTAGTGACTGCAATTGTCCCCCCCCAGCCGGGTCACCATCTCGTGTACGTAGGCGAGACCCAGGCCGAGCCCCTCAAAACGCCGGGCCAGGCTCTGGTCCCCTTGCGCAAAGGGACGGAAAATGGACGCCGAGCTGCTCCGCACTCATGCCGATGCCGTTGTCGGCGACGACGATCGACACGGCCTCCCGGTCCGGCAGGGCCGTGACACACAGCTCGATGCTGCCCTCTTCGGGCGTGAACTTGATGGCGTTTTCCAACAGCTCCTTGAGCACCTGCAGCACGCCCTTAGGGTTGCTCTCGATCTCCAGCCCAAAGGGGCTGATCTCTGCGTGATATGCTGGTGCTTGTTATCGGCCTTGCGCATGAGCGAACGGACGGCGATGGCGCACAGCTCGTGCAGCCGGCAGGGTTCCATCTCCAGCGATATCCTGCCGGCAACAAGATTGGTGTAGAGCAAGATGCTGTTGACGGCGGTCACCAGCCGGTGGGCACTCTCCAGGATCGCCCCCAGGTATTTGTGCTGGTTGGCGTTGGACGCGCCAGAACATCTCCGATTGCCGGCTACAGTGCTCGATGCCTTCGACCGCTTCGAACCAGCGATCAGACATCGCCAGCTTGGCCGCGCCCATTTGGGCCACCCGAAGCGGTGTAACCTCAGCCGCGTCGAGCTTCTGGGAACCGTTGGCAGACTCGTTGAATGCGGAAATGCCCCCCACGGCCTTCTCGCGAATGTCCTAGCATCGGTGGCGACCGGCGGCTGGCATAGAGGACGGCGCCGGTCTCCGACCAGATCAGGATCGGGTCGGGCGAATTCTCGACGACAGGACGGAAGCGTCTCGCTGCTGTGCAAGGCGGCCGTCAAGGCGCTTGCGCTGGGGATGGCGCGGACCACGGCCCGAGCGCCGCTGCGCGGCAGCGGCGCCACCCTCGACTTGGCGACGGCGCGCCGTCGCCCCCAACCGCTCGATCAAGGGTCGGGTAATGGCGACCCCCAGATAACCCCGGCGAGCAGCACACTCACCAACCCGGGCCAGGCACCATTGTTGCGCATAACGGAGAGTCCATCCAAAGGCACCTACGTCAAATAATTCCCACAGCGTGCATCCGATTGAATGGCTCGGCTGTAGGGCATTTCCTATCGGCCGTGCTGGGCCGAGTTACATCTCGTCCCCGCGATCGTGCACCCCTACCCGTAATAATGCACCTCCCGATCCGGCGGCCCATACCCCAACCCCCCGCGCCGCTGCCCGATGCCCCTTCTCCGTGATCCTGAACTCCACATCCCCACGCCCCCGCAGAAATAATGCATCACCGACTGCGGGTCGTAATCGGTCAGGTCCGATCGTATTCCCCAGCGGCTCGTCCAGGCACAGCGCCGGCGCCTCCGAAGTAATATGTCGTCGGCGAACCCCAGCACATGCCCCATGTGACGCAGCACCACCCGCGGATCAACCCCAGTTGGCACCGAAAAACGACGGATCGATCAACACTTCACGGCGTTCCAACTGACGCATCGGGAAAGAAGGCGACGGCGATCTACTTGCCGCCGGATGAAGCCCCCTGACCTTGAAAAGCGGCGCGGTGTGAGCACCGGCCACGGGATCAGACGCAGCGTCGAACTGGCTCAGGTGCTGAAGTTGACGCCGCAGGTAGCCCTTCCCAGTCGGCGGTGGCGAGCCGCATCGCGTCGACGACGGCCTGGTACTGGGCCTCAGTGGCAAAGCTGCTTTGACCACACTGTACGGTGAGCACAGCCCCTTCTTCCAGCGCACGCAGCCGACCCGCACGTCTGTCATGCCGACGAGCGGCTCCCGCTGCTCGGCCCCCGCCGCTGCCGTTCCAGCGTTGGCGGCTTGGCCCGCGCCCTGGGCGCCGGACCGCCAGTCGAAGGCATCAGGCCAGGAGTTGATCCTCGTCCAGGGCAGATCGCCCTCGACGATGTAATACTCGACGCCGTCGATTGTGAACTTCTTCCTGTCCCGTGCAGTTCGGCAAAAATCCGGTGCGCGCTTTTCGTCGGCTCGGCATGGGTCGCTGCTCTCCTTGCAATGCGAACGATCGGACTGCTGATAGGAGGCGAAGATCGATCAGTTCCCCGCCCGTCGCGCTGATTGTAAAGGTCCGTCATCTCTGTCGCCCTCGGTGGCAGGCATCGCCTTCACTGCGCTGCGTACACCAGGCGGAATCGAAGCCAGCATTCTCTTCGCGATTGGCACGATCGGCGTTGCGCTTGGCGTGGGTGCGGATAGAGGCATCGTCAGCCGGGTCGCGGCGTACAGCAGGTCGAAATCTTCTTGCGCAGGTTGAGTCCCTCGTTGATAAACTGCGCCAGGTCCTCGGCTGCCGCAATCCCCGCGTCGAACACCACGACTTCCTGAGCATCGCACCGCCGAAAGCCAGGAACGGCGTATGGCGGTGCCAGCGGCGAACAGCGAACATCGGCGTCGAACAGCTGCATCAGGTCGAACTGGTGGTGCCCCCGCGGCCCCTGTTCGAAGCCCCAGGTTCCGGGCCAGAGCCCAGCCACGTTATCACGTTGAAGCTGGTGATGATGCGCAGGTCGCGGATTCGGTAGACGCCGATCCGGCGCCACTTGCCGTTCCTCGATCGCCGCCGGAGCCGCCGGCACAGGAAAGCTCCATGAGCGCCTCTACATCCAGCAGGGCCAGACGAGCACGCCGTCCACATCGGCAGAAGCTGACCGCTCCATGCGGACCGGCCGCCTCCGCATCGACACCAGCGGCGAACACGGCGGCGAGGTCCCGCTTCCAGGCCGAAGTCGTGCTCGACCACGTGGCCGACCTCGTGCGCAACGAAACAACCGCCATCGGCAGGTGGTGGAGTTCGAACAGGAATGCCGATGACGAAATCGGCGGCGTGAGATAGCGGCGCCGAGGTCCCGCACGTCGCCCGGGTCGTCGACATGTTCGGGACAGAGGTGAGTGTGCACACCTGGGCGAACAGGCGAACATCGTTGCTCGAGGCCACGGCTGAGCTACCTTGCAGCCGCTGGGCGATAGTTTGCACGGCCGCCGCCTCGCGCGCCGGCCGGTGGCGTTTCCACGCCAGTTTCGTCCGCGCACTTCAGATCATCCGCCAGCCAGTCCACATCGCGCAGCGCCAGCTTGCTGCGAAAGTAGGCCAGATGCGTGGCCCCCAGCAGCAGGCCGGTGGAGTCTTGTCATAGGCGACAGAGGCGTCGGCGGCCTGGCGGTTGGGTTCCTGGATCTTGCCCAGAAAGCCGTCCAGCTTCGCCGTGATGGCGGCACCTGCGTGTAATGCTTTTCGAGCTTCTTGCCCTTCATCTGTGCGCGGCGCCATGCAGCCAGCTCCTGCTGGAGCGCATGTTCGATCGCGCAGCTCGACTGCGCGTCGTTGTGCAAGGTCCACCGTACACCCTGCCGCCTGTCCCCCTTGGACCGCAGGCGTACCCGCCTGTCGGTCCTTCAACCACCGTGCCGCTAACGCGTCCTCGTCCTCGTGACCCGAAACACCTGTTCGGGGTTCTCCGTATGCAGCGAAACCCCGGCAAAAGGGCAGCAAGGTTGGGCTGAAGTCGCTGTCGCGGGCCGAACTGCGCACGTAGCCCCGGCCGTCGCTGCGCAGGGCGGGCAGCGTGCGCAGTGCCTGGGCAATCGCGCCGGAGCGGCGTGCCGGCGGCCAGCAGTTCGGCCAAATGCGTGGTCTGGTGGTCCTGCGGGTCGCCGGTGCCCAGGCCCACGCCCAGCAGCGCGGCTCCTAGCGTGTGCGTGCCCCAGTCGGAGCTGAAGGCGGTGCGCAGGCAGAACTGCCGCAGCCGCTCCGCGGGCACCGGTGGCGCGGGCACGTCAAGCACCAGCAGCGGCGCCGGCTGCAGCGCGGCGAAAAGCGAGCCCAGTTCGCCCGCGGAAGCGCCGTGGGCGGTTCCTCGCCATACATGCTGCCCGACCGGGTTACGGACTTGGCGGCCGGCGCATTGGCGGCGCCGCGGCGGCGGCCAAAGGCCAGGGCGGCCCTGGACCCAGCCTCGACCAGATTGGACACAAGGTGGACCACGGTGGGCCGCAGCTCCAGCAGGGCTCCCTGGAGCGCATCCGGTGTGGGCTGGACAAGCAGTTCGCATTCCACACCCTGGCGGCGGTAATAGCGCTGGACGTCGCCGGTGCCGGTCTGCTCGGAGCCCCGAGTGCCGGACTCGGATTGCGCGCCGGCCATCTGTACGAGCAAAATGGGGCGCGGCTCGCTGTCGCCGGCTTCCACCGGGCGTGCCCGGCGGAAACTCCGGTAGAATACGCTGACTGCCGGCAGGGCCGGCAGCGGCGGCGCCGGCGTCGTCGAGACGGGCAAGCTCCCACGGCAGCCACTGCAGTTCACGCGCCACGACGTCGAGCCGCACCGCGAGCCGGTGGCCAGATGGCTCGCTGCTCGCCAAAAAGGCGCGCACCTCGGGTGCAGCATCGGGGAAAGGATCTTGGCCCATGCGCAGGGTGATCCCCTGCCAGTCAGACTGGAACGCCTCCAGGAATGCGCTGCTGATAATCTCCTGCGGGTCAAGACGCAGCAGCGCGGCGAAATCCTCCTGCACAGGCACAGTGATCCTCCACCGGCGCCCGTCGCTGTGCTGGAACTCGACCTGCCACAAGTCGCCCTCCTGCTCCAGCCGGATATTGAGCTGCGGGGCCGATTGCGGCGCGGCGTCTATGCCCTTGGCTTCGGCCTCCGCTGGGGCAGCGGCCTCGGCTGGCGCTAAGGCCTCCAGGCCAAAGCCCAAGGCGTCAGGAGTGAAGCTGGCAGCGGGGCCGGCCGGCATCTCACGGATGTCTGTGCGGAGACTGTCGGCGGCGGCATCGTCGTCCAGGGCATGAAAGGCTCGGGCGGCCTGCTCGACAAGGTTCTCAGCCTGGGGATCACCCTGTACCGCAGCAATGCGGGCGCGCAGGCAAGGATGCGCGCCGTCCAGAGCCCCGCGCCCCCCTTCAAGAGCACCTCGGCACGGTCGAGCAGCGCGGCCGCGCCCTGCGGATCGGGCAAATTGCGTACGGTGCGTTCGGCATGTTCCAGCAGGGCCAGGCCCGCCAGTTCGGAACTCACAGCCGCAGCAGGGTCGATAAGATTGGCCAGCAGCTCAGGCAGCGGGCAGGCACGCAGCTCGTCCGCCTCCCAGCCAAAGCGGTCACGCGGGCGAGATAGACCTGGCGCAGCACCCCCAGCCGCAGCGGCTCGCGGCAGGCGGCCTCCGCCTGCGCCAGCAGCGAACGGGCGTCGGCGTCCCCCAGCACCCCATGGATTTCGGCCAGGCGCAGCGCACCGAGCGCAGGATCCAGGTCGTCGCTGCGTGGCGACCGCCGCGCCGGGCAGCAGGGCCGTCAGCGCCCGCGCCGAATTGGGGGTATGGTGACCGGCGCGGCCAGCCGGCGCAGATCGGCAAGCAGCAGCAGGCGACGGCTGGCCGGCGTAACCGCCGCGGCCGCCTCCACGAGCGACGGCCACGAACCCGTGTCGCAGCGCTGGACTAAACGCTCGAGGGCAATCTGCAGCGCCACGCTTGGCAGGGTTGCGACACCGCTCGGCGCTGCAAGCGCTGAAGCCAACTCCCGCGCCCTGTCCTGCCGGCCCTGGCAGGCAAACAGCCGGGCCTGCAGCAGGCTGCAGCGGAGTTCTGCCACCGGATCGCCGGCACCCTTCTGGGCATACGCCAGGTATTCGGCGGCAGCACGTAGGTCACCGGTCACGTCGATGTGAAAGCGGCAGTAGTCGACCAGCCAGCCGAAACCCGCAGCGGTCTGGGGACCATAGTTCGTGAAAGCCAGCGCTTCGACCTGGGGCCGGGCACGCAGCGCGTCGGTCAGATCGAGGTAGATGCGCGCCAGCAGGTCGGTATCAGCGGGCGACAGCACACGCGCGAGCACGCCGGTCGCTGTGCCGGCTGGCGTACCGGCCGCTGTTGTCCCGGCCGCTGGGGCGATTTCACGCAGCAAGTGCACCAGGGCATCGGCCGGCTGCTGGCTGGCAAGGAGGATGCTGGCTTCCAGATAGGCAGGCCAGTCCCCCAGCGCACTCGCCTGGCCGCCGCTGGCCGCCAGCCAGGCGGCCAGGCCTTCACGGCCCACTGCCGCCGCGCGGCGTTCCTGGCCCATGAACAGGTACTGCCGCATGTGCAGGAGCAACCGCCCGCCCACCTCGTCAGGGGTACCGCGCCAGCGGGCCTCGGCACGCCAGCGCACACAGACGCCGGCGGCCTCCTCGAAGCGCTCGAGGGCGGCGAGGGCAGCAATCCAGTTGGGGGCAATGTCATCCAGGCGCGCCTGCCGCAGCTCGGCCGCAAACGCAGCAGCACGGGCAAACTGGCCAGGCGCATCGACGGGATTTAGGGCGTAGATGATATCGGCATAGAGGATCTTCAACTCCAAGGCGTTGGTGGAGCTGGCAGGGCGCTGCATCGCCTGTTCGCAGACGGCACGTGCCTGCTCAGGGTCACCCAGGCTCAGGGCAGCGCGGGCGCGCAGATAGGCCAGTTCGCCGGGCGCCACCGGCGGCGCCACGGTGGGTTCTGTCTCGGCCGCGGCACGCAGGCCTTCGGCGGCAGCAGCGTGCTGCTGTACGGCCAGCCAGTCGTCGGTCGTTGGCTGGGCGCCGTGAGCCCGGAGCGAGGCAAGCAGGAAATGAGCCTGCATCCGCACGCCGGGACCGAAACGCAGCATCGCCTCGGCCTCGCGGCGCGACGCATCGTCAAAGACCAGAGGTTCGCGGCACGGCTTCCTCTGCCAGCGCAGCCACTGTGCCGCTATCACCACCGCCATCACCACCCGCATCACCCTCTGCCCCCCGCACCAGGCCCAGCCAGTACGCATCGGCGTCCGGATCGCCGGTCTGGAGCTTGTGATAGACAGCCTCGCGCAGCCACTGGGCGCGCGTTTTCGGGCTCGGCGGTGGCCCGTACCTCCGCATAATAGGCGGCGCAGGCGGCGTGCAGCTCGGGCAGGATGCGCCGGCCGGCAGCAAGATGCTTGCGTAGCAGCCGGCGCATGGGCTCGATCACGTCCTGGTGAAAGCGGAGGGCATCGGCCGCTTCGTCGGCCGCCACCCATGAATACTCGGCGGTGTAGCGATACAGCGTCTGCCAGAGCGCCTCGGGGTCTACGGTCAGACTGCCCGCCGTGACCAGCGGGAACGGCGGACGATTGAGCTGTGGTTCGACCGCCGGATCCTGGGTGGCATCGTCCTGGGAGGCCTGGCCGCGCATGCCGGCGAGCATGAAGGGGATCAGCACATCCGTGACGATCGCACGGGTCAGCAGCCGCGGCACGACGCCGTAACGGACCAGCCATTTGACCTGGTCGTCGTGGATCCGGTCGACCACGCGGTCGATAAGGTAGGCCAGGTCCACATCCTCATACCGTTCGAAGTCGGCGGCCGTGATGGTGGGATGCACGCGCACGATATCGGCCAGCAGGGCGAGCTTAAAAGGGCTAATGCCGGCCCAGCCGTGATCAAGCTGCTCGCCGCGCTCGCCACGATCTCCGTCCTCAATGCGCGCCTTGGCGATCATCACGTCGCCACGCGGGTCGCCGTGCAGTCCGCGGCCGTCCAGGTAGCTGTGCGCTTCGTCGTCGTCAAACCCCCGCAGCGTGACGGCGGTGTTCTGGCCCGCAAAGCGACGCACAAAACCGGTCTCGCCCTCAGGTGCGGCGAGACCGTTGGCCTGTGGCAGTGGTCGGGCGAGGTCGAGCCGGCCCGAGAGGATCACACGCACATTGTCGCAGCGCGTGTACCTCCAGCAGCAGGTCGTAGAGGGCCTCCAGATCCAGGTTGCCGTGCTGCAGGTTCTCCAGTGTGTCAAAGATGAGGAGTACCGGCGCGCCCCCACTGCGCGCAGGACGGCAGTAAAGCGGCTGAGGACGGTGGCGCGGCAGCGCGGTCTTGTCGGCCGGGGACAGGTCGGAGCCCACAAACTCGCGGCGGGCGAAATAATCACGGTCGAATCGGCCTCGGCACTGAACTGGCCGTACGACGTCAGCAGTTCCTGGAATGGGCTGTCACGCAGCTGGCGGTTAAGCTGCTCGGCCGTGCGCAGCAGGAGGCGCCAGGGCTCGGCGGCAACGTTGGCCAGGTGCGGGACAAAATCAAAGTCGATCTTGGCACAAGGAATGCCGTCCATCGCGGAGTGGCGGGCGACGACGGCACGGATGTACATGCTCTTGCCCATGCCGCCGGGCGCACTGAGGTTGAGCAGCCAGTGCTGCGCGTCCGCCAGCAGCGCGCCTAGCAAGGGCCGCGTCTCGTTGCGTTCGACATAGGGGATCGTCGCACGGTATTCCTGTGCCCACAGGACGCGGGTGTCGAGCCGGACTCGCTTAACGGCCATAACCTCGCGCAGTTCCGGCCCCAGCAGTTCGGGGGCCGACAGGCGCGGCGGCCGCTCTTCGAGCGTGCGCAGGATGGCCGAGCACTGCGGAAGATCAAACTGCTTGTCGGCGGGGGTGTAGAGGTCGTCGAGGAGCTCGGCGGCCGCAGGCGGGTTGACCACGGCCAGGTGATAAAGCTGCTCCAACGAGTCTTTTGCGTCGGCATAGAAGTCAGCCAGGCGTTTGCTGAGTTCCACCAGCGCCGGCGGGATAGCGTCAGAGGACGTTAGTCTCTGTCCGCCACCGTCCTGCCCGCCACCGTCCTGCCCGCCACCGTCCTGCTCGCCACCGTCCTGCTCGCCACCGTCCTGCCCATCACTGTCCTGCCCGGCTTCATCTTGTGCAGTGCCGCCGGTCCACCAGGTCTCGAAAATCTCCGCCCGGGCAGAATCGCGCAGCTGCCAGCGGTACTCAGGCCCTGGGAGCCTTTCGACAAAGTGCAGGCCGGCCAGCGTCTCGAAGGACATGGCGCCCTCCAGGCCGCGGCGCAGCACTGCGTCAAACACCTTGGGCTCGCAAACATGCACCGTAGCGCAGCGGCGCAGCAGTTCCTGGTCCACCGGTGAAAACAGGAGGAGCGGATTTGTCAGGTCGGCGAAGTCAAAGGACGGTTGAGACCGTGCCATGCTGTGCCCCTCAGGTGCGGTCGGACCAGCCGTAAAAGTCCTGCACGAACTTTCTGAACGTAGTCAAGATGCCCGGCTGCCACTTTTCCGTTTTCGGGCCGTGGCGGATTTGCTCTCTTAGCTCCTGGACCGGGTCCACGCCGGGAGGTGGCGTGGGCGGCGTCAGGTTGCGCCACACATACTCCCACGCCAGGTCCTCCCACTGGTCACGCGCAAAGCCCTCGATGTCGACAAGGTTGAAACGGCTGCGGATCTTGGCCATCTCAAAGCGGTCGTATTCGTCCCTGCGCAGGAGCAGGACGAGGAGAATGTTGCGATCCGGACGGTTGGCGCACCAGGTGATCAGGTGGGGAGTCAAGAACGAGCGAAACTGCTCCTCGTCGACGTCACGCAGGTGGTCGAGCACAATCACGAGCGGCGGCGTGGCGATCGCCTGTTCCAGCCCGGCTTGAAATGCTTGAAAGATGCGCCGGGCGTCCACATCCATGACGTTGGTCAGGCCGGCTGCCTGCGCGAGTGGGACACCCAAGACCTGCTGCACCGTATCCTTAAAGGTGGCAAAGGCGGCCGCAGGCAGCGGGCCGTGCAGCGAGAAATCGTCGGCAGCCATACCGTCGCCGTCGCAGATGCGGCGCAGCACGGCCAACGCGTCGGCCCGGCGCACGCCTTTCATGTCCACGTAGCGGAGCTGGTGCTGGCAGAGGGCGCAGCGCTCCATCAGCATGCGCACAAATTCGGTCTTGCCGACTTCGGGATCCCCGCGCACGACGACGACCTTGAGCGCCTGCGTAGAGACGCCCCGCCAGGCACCCCAGCGGCTTTCACGGCGGTCCACCATGCTGCGCACCAGCATCAGATCCTCGATCTGCCGCACGTGCGAACGCACATTCCCGGCGATACGGCGCCCCAAGGTGATGATCGTGTCAGGGTCAGCACTTATTTCGAGCGTAGGGGCCGCCCATTCCAGGCGCTGGGTGGGATTCTCCATGGCCCCATAAACCTTGCGGCGCGCCCAGGTCACCGCCTGGTCCAAGGGCTTGTTCTCCGCCAGGGCCTGGTACAGGCTGCGCGAGAACAGCCGGGCGTGGGCGCCGGTCACCTTGGCCCGCATACCGACAACCGCGGGGATGCCGGCGTCGCGGAAGGCATCGGTCAACGACCACAGGCCGCTGGCGGCGGCCGCCGTATCGCAGGCGTTGAGAATGACCAGCCGCGGCCTGCTGCGCGTGCTGAAGTCGGTAGGAATGTCGCCGGCCGTCCAACGCGCGCTGTTCTGCCCGGCGGCGTCAAAGAGCTGGAGAAAAGACTGCGCCCCGACGGCGCTGCCGTGCCCGATGAAGTGCAGGACATGCGGCTGAAAGCCCTGGTGATGGAGCCTCTGAGGGTCGTTGACCGGGTCTTCAAAGGCTTCCAGGATCGTGGCGCGTGTCGGCCGCCGGAGCACGAGGAGGTCGATATCGGTTTCATAGTCGCTCGTGCTGACGCACCTTGACGATGTCGGCGATCTCCTGGCCGGCCTGGACGATATCCTCGCCGGCCGGTTCGCCACCGTCGACGATCAGCACGCGTAAAGGCCATTCCGGCTCCGGCAGGCCGCCGCCTTGGGAGCTGCCGCGCGCAATAGGGCGGCCCTCGACGCACATGAGCTGCGTGCCGTTGCGCGTCATCAGCTCCCAGGGCAGGCTGCGCAAATCCGGCGGCCGAATATCGAGCAGAAGACGGCGCGGCGGAGCCGCTGTGGTCAAGTTCGACGCCGATCTGGCCCTGGCCGACGAGGCCATAAAGCTGGGCGCCGATCTTGGGCAGGTCGGCGCTATCGGTCGTGGTCGTGGAGAAGGTCGTCTGGATCTGCTTGGCAGTGAACCCGGCAGGCGCGCCCGGGAGTGCGAGATCCACCGGAAAATCGCACTCGCCGAGGATCTCGTTTCCGGGCAGCTTGATCAAAGCGACAGGGTATCGGTTGCCGCCCGGGGGCGGTGCATCGATACGCAGGACGACCGTATCCATGAGCATGCCCTTCTCTACTCACAACGCTGTGCATATCCCTGCTGGCGATGGCAGCAATACTGTACACCAGAATTGCAGCGACCGCCAGCGTCAATTCGCGGCCTGCGCCTCGTGGCGGACGGTGGCGTGGATGAGGTCCTGGAGGCGGGGGTAGGCCTGGATGTACTTGTCCACGTAGAAGCGATAAGCCTCGTGGTTGGCCGCATTGGGCGTGATGCGGCCGGTGACCTGCACCATGTTGCCGGCGGCGGTGGCGACGTCCGGATAGCAGCCGGCGCCGACCGCGGCCAGGATGGCGGAGCCCAGGGTGGGGGCATCCGGGCACGGCGGTGAGCGTGATCGGGATGTTGGAGACGTCGGCGTGGATCTGCATCCAGAGCTTGCTCTTGGTGGGGCCGCCGCAGGCGACGACTTCCTCCACGCTGTAGCCGTGGCTGCGCAGGGCCTGGAGGATGTGCTCGGTGCCGTAGGCGATACCTTCGATCACGGCGCGGAAGAGGTGGCCGGCGCCGTGGCGCAGCGAGAGGCCAAAGATGATGCCGCGGGCTTCGGGGTCGACGTAGGGGGTGCGGTTGCCCTGGAAGTAGTCGACGACGATCGAGCCCCTCCGAGCCGGGCGGAATCTGCGGCGGCCATTTCGTTGAGCACCGTGTAGGTGTCGACGCCGCGGGCGGCGGCGAGTTGCGGCTTCGTTGGCGCAGAAGTTGTCGCGCAGCCACTTGACGATCGAGCCGGTGGAGACCTGGCCGCCCTCGACCGTGTATTGGCCCGGGACGACGGCGTCGGTGTAGGTGCCGAAGATGCCCTTGCCGTGGAAGGGCTTGGCGCTCTGGCCGAGCAGCAGGTGGGACGAGCCGGTGATAAAGGCCATCTTGCCGGGGGCGACGACGTTGAGGCCGATCATGGCGACAAAGGCGTCGGCCCCGCCGGCGGCGACGGGAATGCCGGCGGGCAGGCCCAGCTCGGCGGCGACGGCGGGGAGGAGCGGGCCGACGACCGTGCCCATGTCGAGGACCTCGGACGGCAGCTTGGCCAGGAGGTCGTCGAGGCCGATGGCGGCGTAGAAATCGGCCGGCCAGCCGCCGGCGTCGCGGTCGTAGTAGGCGCGGATGGCAGGCGGTGTCGATGCTGCCCACCCAGCGGCCGGTGAGGCGCTGCGTCAGCCAGTCGATGCACTCGCCCATGTAGGCGGCGCGGGCGTAGGTCTCGGGTTCGTTTTGCTTGAGCCAGAGCGCCTTGCAGGGAAACCACTCGGCGGAGACGTTGCCGTAGCCGTTGTACTTGAGGGCGGGGTGGCCGGAGGCGGCGATGGCGCGGGCCTGCGCGGCGGAGCGCACGTCCATCCAGAGCAGGGCAGGACGCAGCGGGCGGAAGTTGGCGTCGAGGCTGACGACAGTGCAGCTGGTGCAGTCGGCGCCGACGCCGACGATGGCCTCCTTGGGCAGGCCGCTCTGGGCCACGGCCTGGCGGGCGGCGTGGGTGAGGGCGGCCCACCAGTCGTGGGGGCTTTGTTCGGCCCAGCCTGAGCGGGGGAAGGTGGTCGGGTAGGGATGGGTGGCGAAGGTGACGGGTTGGCCGGCTAAGGTAAAGATGCCGACACGGACACTTTCAGTGCCGAAATCGATACCCATGACATGCGGGCCGGCAGTGTCTGGCTGACTGGGGTCTGGCTGATTGGGCATGGTGCGATCCTCTCTTTGGTCAGGCGTCCTCATATAGGGCAACGAATTGGCGAGCCTGGCGGATAGCGGCCAGGGGGTCGCCGGTCGGGTCGAGGTGGGCCCACATCTCGACGGTGAGCGGGCCGTGGAAGTCGATCGCGTTCAAGGTGGCGAAGGCGGCGGCAAAGGGGACTTGTCCCTGGCCGAAGCGAACCCCGCGCACGACGCCGGGCGTGCCATCCTTGACATGGACGGCGACGAGGCGGCCGCGTGCCTGCTGGAGGCCCAGGACGGTAGGCGAGTGCGCAGGATCATCCAGGGGAGAGGGCAGCGGTTCGGGGGCCATGGCGACGAGGTTGGCCATATCGGCGTAGACCTGGAGCCAGGGGGAGTTGACGGCGTCGATCAGTTGGAGCAGGCCCCCCATGGTGGCGGTGACAGGAACGTCGACGTTTTCGAGGCCGAGCATGATGGCGGCCGGCGCGGCCCAGGCGGCGCACTGCCGGAGGCCGTCGACAAAGCGGGCGACGGTGCCTTCGTCGTGCTCCTCGTAGAAGACGTCGTAGCCTTCCATCAGGATGATCTTGGCGTCGAGTTCGGCGGCGAGATCGAGGCCGCGGCGCATGATGTCGAGCGAGCGGCGGCGCGTGTCGAGCGAGTGGCTGCCCAGCGGGTACTTGCGGTGGGCGCTGAGGCAGAGCGTCAGGCTGCGCAGGCCGGCACAGCTGGTGGCGTGGCGCACTTCGGCGCACTCGGCGGAGGACCAATGGAGGCGGGCGAGGCGTTCGTCGCTCTCGTCGACACAGATCTCCACGTAATCGTAGCCAGCCTCGGCGGCGGCGGCCATGCGCTGCGGCCAGGACCAGTCGGCGGGCATGGCTTTTTCGTAGAGGCCGACGGGGCGATGGAAGGGACTGAGGATGGCGCTGCTGTCAGATGAAGTGGGTGACGACATGGTGGTAGGGCTCCATGAACTAGGCGATCTACGCAAGCAGCAGACCAGGGTGTTCGAGGGCGGCCTGGACGGTATTGAGAAACTCCGCGGCAGCGGCGCCGTCGAGCACGCGGTGGTCGGCGGTGAGGGTGAGCGCGGCCAGCGGGCGGGCGACAAAGGTGCCGGCGGCGGCGACCACCGGGCGCTGGGCAACCCGGCCGACGGCCAGGATGGCGGCCTGGGGCGGGTTGACGATGGCGGTGAAGTGGTCGATGCCGTACATGCCCAGGTTGGAGAGCGTAAAGGTGCCGCCCTGGAGGTCGGGCAGGCGCAGGCGGCCGCTGCGGGCGCGCTCGCCCAGGTCGGCGAGTTGGCGGGCGAGTTCGTGGAGGCCGTGACGATCGGCGTGGTGGATGACGGGGACGACGAGGCCCTGGTCGACGCTGGTGGCGATGCCGATGTTGACGTCCGCCCACTCGGTGATGTGGTCGCCCTCAAAGGAGGCGTTGACGCCGGGGTGGCGGGCGAGGGCGTAGGCGCAGGCCTTGACGAGGAGGGCGGTCAGGGTGACCTTGGGCGGCGGCGTGCGCCCTGGTGCTGCCCGTGGCGCGCAGGTCGTCGAGGACGGATTGGGCGCGGGTCATGTCGGCGTCGACGGCGAGGGTGAATTGGGGGATCTCGCGGACGCTGGCGGTCATGCGCTCGGCCGTGGTGCGGCGGATCGCGGTGAGGGGGATGGTGCGCGCGATGGCGATTGGCGTCGCTTGGGGAGCAGGGTGAGTCGGCGGTAGTTTCCACGGCCGGTTTTTGGGCGGCGCGGTGGATGTCGGCGGATTGGATGCGGCCGGCGGGGCCGGTGCCGGTGACGGTGGCGAGATCGATGCCGAGTTCGCGGGCCAGGCGGCGGGCGGCGGGGACGGCGATGGGCTTGGGGGTCTGATTTGGGAGTGGCGCCGCGGGAACGTGCCGGGGACGTTGGACGTCCCCGGCACGTGGTGCATGCAAGATGGGCCTCGACGTCGGTGCGGGTGATGCGGCCGGCGGGGCCGGTGCCGGGGACGCCGGCGAGGTCGAGATTATGGGCGGCGGCGACCCGGGCGGCGACGGGGGTGGGGCTTCCAGGAGGACGGTCTTCCTGGAGGACGGTCTTCCTGGAGGACGGTCCTCCTGGAAGGGGTTCGTCGGGCTGGAGGATGTAGGCGATGGTCTGGCCGATGGGGATGACCTGGCCGGGGGCGGCGGTGATGCCACGGAGGATGCCCCCGGCGGGGGCCTCGACGTCCATGGTGACCTTGTCGGTTTCGACTTCGAGGATGGGGTCGCCCTTGGCGACGGCGGCACCTTCCTCGACGAGCCAGCGGCCGACGGTGCCGGTTTCCTGGGCCATTTCGAATTTGGGCATGATGACGGCGGTAGGCATGGTCGGCTCCCTAGATCTGGTAGTTGGCCAGCTTGCGGGCGGCGGCGACGATGTCTTCGACCTGGGGGACGGCGGCGCGCTCGAGATTGCGGTTGTAGGGGATGGGCACGTCGGCGCCGCCCAGGCGGACGATGGGCGCCTCCAGGTAGGCGAAGGCCTCGCTCTCGGCGATCATGGCGGCGATTTCGCCGCCGAAGCCGCCGATCAGGGGGGCCTCGTGGACGACGATGAGCCGGCCGGTTTTCTTGACGGAGGCGATGATGGTCGCGGCGTCGTAGGGTTTGAGCGTGCGCAGGTCGATGACTTCGAGTTCGATGGGGGAGGGTGAGAGCGGTGAGTTCGCCAGGACGTGGTGCGGCGCGCCAGGATAGCGGCGGCTTCGAGGGCGCGGGGGACCATGATCGAGGTGGCGACGACGGTGACGGCACGGCTTGCGTCGGCGACCGGCGACGGTGCGGCGGATCTCGGCGCGGGCAAGGGGAACGAGGTAGGGCTGCTCGGGGACGGGGCCCTTGGTCTTGTAGAGCAGCTTGTTCTCGACAAACATGATCGGGTTGTTGTCGGCGATGGCGGCGAGCAGGAGGCCCTTGGCGTCGTAGGGGGTGGTGGGGGCGACGACCTTGAGGCCGGGCACGTTGACGAACCAGGATTCGAGGCTCTCGGAGTGCTGGGCGGCGGCGCCGGTGCCGGAGCCGGCGGGCATGCGCAGGACCATGGGGACGGTGGCCTTGCCGCCAAACATGTAGCGGATCTTGGCGCCCTGGAGGACGAGCTGCTCCATGCCGAGCGTGATGAAGTCCTGGAACTGCATCTCGGCGATGGGGCGCAGGCCGGTGACGGCCGAGCCGACGGCGGTGCCGACGATGCAGTTTTCGGAGATGGGGGTGTCGCGCACGCGCTCGGGGCCAAAGCGCTCGACCAGGCCCTGGGTCACGCCAAAGGCGCCGCCGTAGATGCCGATGTCCTCGCCGAGCATGTAGACGTTGGGGTCGGCGGCCAGCGCCTGGGCCATCGCCTCGCGCAGGGCCTCGGAGTAGGTCAGCTCGCGGGTGCCGGGGTCGGGGTTGATGGGCGTATTGGGGCCGAAGTGTTCGGCAGCCCAGGCAGGCAGGACGTGGTCGGGGTCGGCGGCCACGCGCGGGTCGACGAAGTAGACGTCGTCGGTCAGGTGTTCGATCGACGGCTCGTCGCCGGCGTCGGCAAAGGTGATGGCGTCGGCGATCGTGGCGTCGGCCTCCGCCTGGAGGCGGTCGAGGTCGGACTGCGTGACGCGCGGGACGATGTCAGCGTTGGCCAGCAGCCAGGCCCCGAAGGTGGCGATGGGGTCGCGCTGCTTCCACTCGGCGACCTCTTCCTTGGTGCGGTAGAGCTGCTTGTCGCTCTTGGAGTGGCCGAGGTAGCGGTAGGTGACCAGCTCGAGCAGGACGGGGCCCTGGCCGGAGCGGGCGTGCTCGACGGCGCGGGCGGCGGCGCGGTAGACGGCGAGCAGGTCCATGCCGTCGACGCGTTCGCCGGGGATGCCGTAGGCGACGGCGCGGTCGGCGATGGCGGCGGCGCTGTTGCCCTTCTTGACCGACATCGACATGCCGTACTGGTTGTTTTCGCAGACAAAGACGACGGGCAGCTTCCAGACGGCGGCCATGTTGAGGCTTTCGTGGAAGTTGCCCTCGTTGGAGGCGCCGTCGCCAAAGAAGCCCATGACGACGCGGCCGTTGGCGAGCAGATGGTTGGTGAGGCCGGCGCCGACGGAGAGGGGGATACCGCCGGCGACGACGCCGTTGGCGCCGAGGCTGCCGAGGGTGAGGTCGGCCATATGCATGGAGCCGCCGCGGCCGCGGCAGACGCCGGTTTCCTTGGCGAGCAGCTCGGCCATCATCAGGCGGATATCCTGGCCCTTGGCGATGGCGTGGCCGTGGCCGCGGTGGGTGGAGACGATGTTGTCGTCGGGATTGAGGGCGGCGATGGCGCCGACGGCGACGGCTTCCTGGCCGACGGCCAGGTGCATGGTGCCGTGGACCTTGCCGAGCGAGAACTGGTGAAAGGCGGACTCCTCGAAGGCACGAATCAGGAGCATCTGCCGGAGCAGGTGGAGGAGGCGGTCGCGGTCGAGCATAAGCGCCGGTTCGTGCTGGGCGGGGAGGGTGAGATATGACATGGGCAGTCCTTCATAACAAGCGGTGATGCGGGTGGGCCGTGCACAAACGTGATTGGTTGTAGCTTTTGTGCAGAGGTTAGGATATGCGGGGTGGTGGGGGTTTGTCAAAGGCGAGGGGGCGGTGCGCTGCGCCGGCGCACCGTTTCCACCACAATTCACAGTATTGACTTCAACTAGAAAATATACTATTGTTTTTTGGCTTTGTCCGCCAAGTGCCTGCCCCGCGGGGGCGCAGTGAATTTCACGATTTCTCCCAGTTATGCAGACGGATAGGCCCCTGTGTTGTGCCAGCAGCCGGCAGTAGAGTGCTGCCGTTAGCCTGACACCATGGGGCACTGAAATGGGGCAGAGGGTGCAGTAATGAGCGAGGAGAATTTATGAGCCAAACTACGAGTGCGCGCCTGGAGGAACTCGGTTCGGCGGCGCTGCGGCCGCTGGTGAGCCGAGTGCTGGGGGAGACGGGAATTGGCTTTGAGAAGTGGCAGTATGAGCCGGTCTTTGGAGGGTTTGGCGGCGGAATCAATGAGGCGCACCGCCTCTATCGTGTGCGCGGCACAGCCTACACGCAAGGAGGGCTGCGCCCGTGGTCGATGATTCTCAAGGTGCTGAGCGCGATGGACGGAAGCAGTGAACCGGGTGCCTGGGACTTTTGGAAGCGAGAAGCGCTGCTCTATCAATCGGGCCTGCTGGACGATTTGGAGGACGGGCTGGCGGAGGGACTGGCAGCACCGAAGTGCTATGGGGTGGCGGAACCGGCGGAGGATCAGGCGTGGATCTGGATGGAGGATGTCCGGGAAGCTGCCGATACCGATGCGGCGGGCAGGTGGCGGTTGGCGCAGTTTGGGATGGCGGCGGAACGGCTGGGGCTGTACAACGGCGCGTACCTGGCGGGAAGGAAGCCGACGCGGCAGCCGTGGCTGAACCGGGGAGACTGGCGCGCACGGTTACAAGGAGGCGAAGAGCTTTTTGATGACCTCCCGGCCTATCGTCGCCACCCATTGGCGCAGCAAATGATTCCGGACGAGATGGTTCCGCAGTTCGTAGGGTTGTGGGAACGCAGGTCGCAGTTAGCGGATGAACTGCGAGAGGAACCGCGTCTGCTTCTGCCACAACGATGCATTCCGCCGCAACCTGCTGCTGCGCCGAACAAGAAGCGGCATGGAGTTCGTGGCAATCGACTGGGCGTTTGCGGGAGAGAGCGCCGTAGGCGAGGAGATCGCTAAAATGGTGATAACCAGCCTCATCTACCTGGAGCGACCAGCATCGGATATGCGAGCGCTGTATGAGACTGTGTACAACAGTTATCTGGCAGGGCTGCGGGCGGCGGGCTGGACGGGTGAAGCGTCACGCGTGCGGCGAAACGATTGGGCGGCGACGCTCTTGGTCTTTCTAGAGCACACCTGGCTCGGTCTGCGGGGAATTAACAGTGACTTTCCCATCGAAGTGGTGGAGCACATCTATGGCCACTCGATCGATGCCATCATGGGGCAGGGAGCTGCGCTGACGCAGTTCGTGATGGCGCTGGCGGAGGAGCCGGGCTCATAGTGCGATGACAAGCCTCAGGCTGCGACCTCGACGAGCGCGGCGCTGAGGGCGGCATCGAGCCCGCCTCCGCCATGACCGACATCGTCGAGGACTCGGAGGCGGCTCGTCGCCCAGCGTTGAGAGAGGTGCCAAGCAGTCTCCATGGGGGAACTCACGTCGAATCGTCCATGAATCAGGATGCCCCGGATGCCGTTTAGGAGGTGTGCATCGCGCAGGAGCTGGTCTGGTTCGAGAAAGGCGGCGTGGCGCCAGTAGTGGGTGACGAGCCGGGCAAAGAGCAGGCGGAATGCCGGATCCTGGTAGCGGGGATCTGGCTGATGGCCGGGAGCAAGCGAGACGTGGGTGTCTTCCCAGGCGCACCACTCCGCGGCCGCGTGCGCCTGTGCTGCCGGATCGGGGTCAAAGAGCAGTTCGGCGTAGGCGTCGACCAAGGGGCGATCGCGCAGGTGTTGGGGTACGGCGGCGGCGAAGCGCTCCCACTCGCGGGGGAAAATGCGGCCGACGCCTTCGGTGATCCAGGCGACTTCGCGGCGGGAGGTTGTCGTTACCGCGCCAAAGACCGCAGCGGCGACGCGCTGGGGGTGCAGCTGCGCATAGGCCAGGCCCAAGGTCGTGCCCCAGGAAAGCCCTAGGAGCGTCCACTGCTCGACGCCGAGGTGGTGGCGCAGCAGTTCGGCATCGGCGATCAGGTGGTGGGTGGTGTTGGCGTTCAGGTCGGCAGTGGCGGCATTTGCCAGGGGACGGCTGCGCCCACAGCCGCGCTGATCGAAGAGCAGGACGCGGTAGGTGCGGAGATCGAACAACTGTAGAATCCGGCGGGTAAAGCCGCTGCCCGGTCCACCGTGGAAATAGACAGCCGGGCGGCCTGTGGGATTGCCGTGGCATTCCCAGTAGACCTGGTGGCCGGCGCCGGCGTCCAGGTGGCCGCTGGCGTAGGGCTCACTGGCGTGGAATGTGTTCATGGTGTGCTCCAAAATTCATGCGCGGCCATGTGGCGGATTCTATCGTTCGATGAACATGGTATGATCCCAATGAGGAGAAATCAGCTAGCGTGCGCTCAATAATGACAAGTTCGGCTACTCGTAGAAGAGAAGGCGCTTGAGATGAAAAGTGATATCCCCGCATGGGCGATGAGAACAGCCAAGGCGGAAGATTATGGCATTGTGCAAGACGCGCATAGCCGAGGCACAATGCAAATCAAGTGGCCTGATCGCAAGGCGCTGCGCCATTGGACCAAGCTGCAAGGGTGGCCGACACCGTGGTTTGATTACGAGACAGCATTCCTCGCCAAGATGTTTGAAAGCCCCATGAACTTCACCCAAGCCATCAACGAAAGCGGCATCGAGATTCAGATCCCCCAGCAAGAGTACACCCTCTCGGTTGCAAGGCTAGAAGAGCTTGATTCGTTGTATGTGAAACGGTCTCCAAGTGGACGACCGGATAGTTGGGGAATCCTGGTCGAGGACCTGCGAGAGCTACGGCGTGCGGTGGAGGCAGGCGTTGTTGTGCAGGTTGAAGACGGGCCACGGATTCAGACATGGCAGGGGTTCTATGAGTGGGCGCACGGCCGTTACCATATGCTCGAAGATGGCTACGATCGTTGGATAGGTGATGACAGCTAATTGGAGGGGGTCATGAGTGACCGAGTTCGCGTCGGGGTGATCGGGACGAGTCCGTATGCGGACTACATTCACTTGCCCAACCTGAAGAGCCATGCCGGTGCCCAAATTGCCGCCATCTGCGGCCGCAACCGTGCGCGGGCGCAGGAAATGGCCGATAAGTATGCCATTCCAATGGTATTCACCGATTACCGCCAGATGCTTGAGCAGGCCGGCCTTGATGCCGTCGTCATTGCGGTGACGGATGATCTCCATTATCCGATGACGATGGACGCTTTGGCCGCCGGTCTGCATGTGCTCTGCGAGAAGCCGATGGCCTTGAACGCGCAGCAGGCGCTGGCGATGACGGAAAAAGCGCAAGCGATGGGCGTCAAACACATGACGTTCTTTGCGTGGCGGTTCGAGCCCTACCATCGTTACCTGCACCAACTGATCGGCGAGAGCTATATTGGCCGGCCGTATCTGTGCCAGTTTCGCCAGGTAGGCGGCTATGGGCGTGACGGACAGTACGCCTGGCGCTTTGACAGCCGGCACGGCAACGGGATCCTGGGCGATCTTGGCTCGCACATGATTGACATGGCCCACTGGCTGGTGGGAGACATTACCCGCGTGAGCGCGCATTTAACCACATTGGTCGAGCGCATGGGCGCAGATGGACGACCATTGAGCACCCCAGCGAATGATTCAGCGCTGCTGACCGTCGAGTTTGCGAACGGCGCGTGCGGCGCCATCGTGGTCAGTGCGATGGCCCACATGGCCGAGCGTGAACAGTTTCACGAGGTCAGCCTATACGGTGAAGACGGCACGCTGGAACTGAACATGTCCTCTATCGAAGCGAAGATGCGCGGGGTACGGGAGGGGCAAGGCCGGTTTGAAACCTTGACGGTGCCTGATGAGTATAGGATGGGGGTGGACAGCGCTCTCCCGCTTTGGGACCAACTTTCCATGGTGCTGCAGACCCAGTCGATTGGCGATCGCCAATTTATCGACGCGATACTGCATGATCAACCGGTTGCGCCGAACTTCGAGGATGGGCTGAAGGTACAGGCGGTCATTGATGCGGCATTAGAATCGCAGCGACGGGGGTGTTGGGTGGCGGTGATAGCGTAGGGTTGAGGGCAGTGGACATGGTGCTGCCAGGCTCTGACATACAACTTGTCGCCGCAGCAGCCGCAGGGACAGGGATTCATTGCCGCAACAAGCACGAAATTGGCCGGATATGTGAACGAACCTGCGGCAAGGTCAATGGTATTCGCGTGAGCTTCAGGTGGTTACCGCATCATCGCTGGACTCCATGTGCCAAATTCCGGTAATTTGTCCAGGAAGAGAACGCCACGATGTGCCAAGGATATTTGGCTTAGGCAGGCAGTATCTTGCGGCCATGGGGTCCACATTATGAAAAGTGTGGTTGGGTCGGTACGGGCTACCCTCAGGGCATGTAGTTATACGTCACCCTTAGCTAGCAGGAGCTAGTGCTGCTGCTTGGAGGCGGCGTGAGAGCTGACCGGCGACGCGCGGCCATTCGTGCAGAACATACGGGTCGAAGTCGGCACCGTTGGGCCACAAAAGGGCCTTCGTTTCCGCGTCCAGTCGCACTTGATCAAAGTAATCCAAATTGCGCAGCGGCTCGTACATCTCACCATGCGATACTGGCTGAAAGTCGATGACCTGTTCGGCCCGATCGCTGAAGTGAATGCGCAGCGTATAGGGTTTCACAGCCTCAAACGCTGTGACGTCATACAGAATGTGATGCATAGGCGATCCTCAATTGCTGTCGATTGCATTATATGTAAAGTGCGATTGGTGTGCCAAGTGAACGATTTCCATATGCTTGCGTTTGTGATACCCTCTGCGCATCTACTGCCGGCCTGTGGCCGGTACTTGGAATATTGTTGGCAGAAGGGAGCTGACGACTATGGCGCTTCGTGGTGCACAGATTCTGCAGTTTCAGGAGGCGCTGCTGAGCGCGTATGATGGGCCGGGGCTGGCACAGATGGTGCGGATCCGGCTGGACGAGGACTTGGCAGCGGTGGCGGGTGGGGGAAATTTGAGCGAGGTGGTGTTTAACCTGATCCTGTGGGCGGAACGGACGGGCCGCACGGAGGAACTGGTGGTGGGCGCGTCGGCGAGTAACCCGCAGAACGCACTGCTAAAGGCGTTTGCGGCGCAGTACCTGGCGAACGTTGGCGGACAAGCGGGGATGGCAGGTACTAACGCAGGGAGCCCCAGCGAGGCGAGCCGGCCGAGTCAGACGATCGATACGGGGGGTGGCGCTTTTATTGGCGGGAGCGTGTCGACGGGCGGGGGCGCATTCGTGGGGCGCGATCAGATTGTTTCCGGCGATAAGGATCGAGATAAGTAGGCGCCGATGCGTTGAGCGGTTGAAGCTTCGTGGGAGGCTCGCCCCACCAGGCTAGTGGGTGGCGAGGGGGAGGGTGGGGCGAGCCAGGCACAAGTTATTGCACGATGTCGAAGTAGAAGCCCCATTGGGCGCCGAAGTCGCCGTTGGTGTCGTAGACGGTGGCGGTGGCGTAGTAGGTGTGGTCGGCCTGCAGGGGCTCGCCGCCGGGGATGCCGAATTCCTCGTCGGAATCGGGCCAGGCGTAGCCGGTGTCGTCGAAGCGCCAGACGGTGTCGCAATAGGACTTGCCTGAGCTGTTGCCAAAGACACAGTAGGGGCTGGCGTTCTCACGGTGCTGGTAGACCGTGGCACCGGTGTCCTCATCCCTGATCTCGAACACGACGCTGCCCACGCCGGGACCAGTGTTCTCGCCGTCGCGCAGGGCGAGACTAAAGAGCATACCGTCACGGAAGTTGGGGAAGCCCTGGAAGGGGGCCAGTGTGTTCATCTGGACACGCACCTCGCCGTCGTCGAAGTTGAGGGTGCCGGAGCTGTAGTCCAGCGGCGGAACATAGTAGACTTCGTGATCGGGTACGCCGCGCGGGATGAGACGCATGCTGAACTGCCAGCGATCGTTGCTGCCTGTGTCGTAGTGTACATTAATGGTGACGCCGTACAGTACGCTGGGGTCGATGGGAATGTCCGAGGGCCCACGGGCATCACTGCCTTCCACCGGCCAATAGTAGTTGGTGTCACTTAAGGTCCAGAGAACGTCGCAGTCGCCGCCGCTGTCGCCCCAGAGACAATAGGGCGCATTCTCCTCAATGTGCCTATAGACGTCGTTGCCTTGGTCGTCCTGGATCTGAAACTCGACGCTGCTGACGGTGAGACCATTTTCGGCGGCGTAGGCAGCCGGGTCCACCTTGATCACGAGATAATCGCGGAACAGGTTGAAGCCGTCGATGCTGGTGCCGACGTCCTTGGGCACGAAGACCGTGTTGCCGTCGGGGCCCGTCTGATCCAGCGCCGGCGTGTAGCCGGGGACGCGCGCCTGGCGCTGAGGGTTCTCGGTGGGCAGCTTCTTCCAGTCACAGGCGCTTACACGCCTGGCGTTAAGCCAGCCCCCACTGCTGCCGGCATCCACCCGCAGCCAGTCGGCGCCGCCACCCCGGTAACGGCTCATGGCAGTAACCTTCTTGTTCTTGGCGACGTCGCCGGTGCCGTTGGCGGTGGCGCTGGGGAAATCACGCAGCTTTGACGCCTGGTTGACGGTGCAGGTGACCCCTTGCGCCAGCGCCGGTTGCGCAGGCAGGGCGCCCACGAGTGCCAGCATGGTGGCGACACAGAACAAACTGACTCGGATGCAGTATCTCATGGCAGCGCTCCTTCTTGGTCCTTCTACTACTCCCCTTACTGCAGTTCACTCAAGGTGTCATCTACCGCCTGCTTCTCGATCTGGCAGAAGCAGCGCATCCTTTGCTGCAGGCTGGCATAACCGTCCTTGTCGGGACGATCGCCGAGGTCGATGCACTGCTGCAGGCTGCCGCCGGCCTGTTTGAAAAGCGTGGTCGCCTGCGCGGGATCGTCCAGGTAGTCCAGATCGAGGGCGGCACGCGCCTTTTGCGCCAGGCCGAGGCCGTGGAGCGCATAGGCCTGCACGCTGTAGCGCTCCATCTGCGCAAGGCGGGCAGCAACCCGCTGATAGTTGGCGATGGCGGTATCGAGATCGTGCTTGGCCTGGTCGAGCAGGGCAGCCTGGCCGGCCGCGTCCAGGTCAGGCGCGGCAAGGCCGTAGATGGCGCTTTCGCCTGCCAGGCGCTGCGCATTGGCGGACATGACCTCCGCCACGGCCTTGATATGCTGCAGCTCCGGGTCTTTCTGCTGAGGGTCCTGCTGCTCCAGCCACTGCACAGCGTCCCCATACAGGCCCTGGGCCTCCTGGAGGGCGGCGAAGACGCCGGCCAGATCGGTGGGGACTTCGCCGTCACCCCCAGCGGTGGATTGGCCGCCCGAGAAGTCGGCGGCGCACTGCGCCAGCCCGGGGACCTGCGCCTGCTGCGGTGCAAAGAAGCCCTGTGCTGCCAGGAAGTGGTAGTTGCCAAGCCCGATCGTGGCCATGGCGGCCAGGGGATCGGCGATCGGGGTCTCGGATGCGCGCACCTCGGTAAAGGCGCGCTTCGCCTCGGCCAGGTCGGGCACCTGCAGTGCCGCCGAGCCCATATAGTAGTGGAGGATCGCCGCCAGCTGCGGGTTATTCCAGCCTTCCACGCGCTGCTCCGCCGCGCGGAGGGTGGCCAGCGCGGCGTCTGGGGCATTGGCGCTGACCTGGGTCAGGGCCGAGATCAGCCAGACGAAGGCCTCGGCACGCTGGCTGAGGTCCGATTTCTGCTGCAGATGTTCGAGGGCCGTATCCACATCGTCGGCGAACTCGATCTTGAGCGGTGCGCCGAAGGGGTGATGGCCGCTGTCGAGGTCGGGCAGTTCGCTGACGCGGTCGCTGCGATAGTAGAAGGAGGGGTTGAACTCCGTGTCTCTCCGGAGTGCCGCTGAGCGTGCCATAGATGACGAGCCGTGCGCCCAGCCGTTTCTGCCAGAATTCGGCTTCCTCCTGAGTCTTGATTGGGGCAATGGGAGGCTTGATGGCGGGCGTCTCCTGCAGCTTGTTGGCCCAGACCACGGCTCCCTGCAAGCTGTCGGTGACCTGCTCGGCCTGGAGGCCCTTGTTCAGCCGTTCAGCCATCCAACCGCTCACCTCGCTGCTCAATTCCTGGAGCTGCCCCTGGTCGCCCTGGGCGGTGCTGACGTCAAAGGGGGCGACGGCGATGTTGAAGTGACCGGCGGGCATCTGCGCCTGCTCAATCGAATAGGGGTCGACGAGCGGCCTGATCTGGGACGCAAAAATCCAGCCCTGGTTGACGGCCACGACGAACATGGCGATGCCGATCACCAGGGTCAGGGCGAGGGGGATGCCGATCTTGACGACAAGGTCGCGGCCGATAAAGGCACCGCCGCGCGTGTCGACATTGCCGGCCACGTAAGCGCCGCCACCGGTGTTGATTGCACCGGTGTTCGTTGTTGTTGAGGGCGTGGGCTCAGGCTTGGATTGTGGTTCCTCTACGGCCATAGTTCAACCGCTGGCGGACAGAGAACGGTAATGCGGCCGGTGCAACGAGGGATGCAGTACCTGGTCAGTGGGCATGCGCAAACTATAGGCTGCTTTGATCTCGCTGTCAACATTGTGAAAGATGGCACGAGATGGGGAAGCGTACCGTAGCCGTGCGTTCTGGGGCGCTGGGACAGGGGGGCTGGCACATTTTAGATTCAGGGCGCGGTCATCTATAATCTGGATTATCACCGCGTACTATATTTCATACTTCCACCTGAATTCATTAAGAAGGGGCACCATCATGAGCTTTGAGCTGTTGTGCGCGACAATGGTAGGCCTGCTGTTCGGCGCGATCATCTGTTTTGGAGGCTACCGCTTTTTCCTGATCCTCCTGCCGTTCTGGGGCTTTTTCTTTGGCTTCGGCCTTGGCGCACAAACCGTACAGGCGCTATTGGGTGACGCTTTCTTTGCCACCGTTACCAGCTGGGTGGTAGGCTTTGTGCTGGCGGTGGCTTTTGCCGTCCTGTCCTACCTTTTCTACATTGTCGCAGTTGCGCTGATCGCAGGCTCACTGGGTTACGGACTTGTTGTGGCGATCATGGGAGCCATCGGCTTCAACTTCGGCGTGATCACGTGGGTGCTGGGCATCGTGGTCGGCGTCATCTTTGCCTGGGTCACGATCCGGTACAACCTGGCGAAGTATGTCATCATCATTGCCACGGCGCTGGGTGGGGCCGGGTTGGCCATCGGCACATTGGTGTTGGGCGTCAACGGTGTATCGACGGCAGCGGCCACGACAGATCCAATCCGCACGATGCTGCAGGGGTCGCCGCTGTTGGCGCTCGTCTTTATCGTCATGGCAGCAGCGGGCGCCTACGTGCAGTGGATTTCGGGCCGCAAGTACGCGCTGGTAGCGTACGATAATCGTATTTAGGCCTCACGGTCCCCGAGCCTCTCAAGCGCCATACGGCGCAGTTGCAGTAAAATTAAGGAGCAAAACACTATGTCGATAACTGCTTGGACTGGATTGACGCTGCTTATTCTGGGCGTGGTGGTTTGGTTTTTTGGCAACCGGCTGTGGTTGATGGGCGCAGGGGCCGGTGCACTGCTGGGCATCGTGCTGCTGACCTGGTTCCCCTTTTTGGCCGGCGGGTTCTTGGGATTCTTGATCGTGGCGGGCCTGGCGGTTGCGCTGGGTGTCCTGGCCTTTATCGGCAAGGCGTTTACCAAGATCATTGCCCTGGTGGTTGGTTTTATCGCCGGCGGTGCGATCGTGATGGCGCTGCTGGAGACGCTCGGTCTCAGCATGGGCATGATGGATTGGTTCCTTGCGCTGATCGGCGGCGCCATTGGCGCGTTTCTGTTTGCCCGCTTCTTTAACTGGGCGCTGATCATCCTGGCCAGCCTGCTCGGCTCGGTGCTGGTCGTCCGCGGCGCACTGGACGCCGCGCTGCCGATGCTGCAGGGCACGATGGGCGGCTTGCTCATCCTGGTGCTGACGGGGCTGGGCATCTGGTACCACTACCGCCGGCTGATGCCGAAGACGGCGAAGACGGGTGGGACAAGCCCCAGCGCGACGTAGTTGGGGGAACGCGAAGGTAGAAACCGAGTTTCTGCGAGAAACTCGGTTTCTTGGGCTGTTCCGCCGGGTCAGGGTTTGACGAGCGGGAGGTAGAGGCTTGCGGTGCCGACGCCGCCGATGTCCGAGACGGTGAAGCGGAGGCGGTTGCCGATGGTTTCCCACTGGCCCAGGGCGTTGATGAAGAAGACCTGGAAGTAGTAGTTGCCGTTCTCGTCAAAGGTGCGGCTGGCGCTGTAGTCGTAGACTGCGCCCGGCGCCAGCGTGAAGTTGTCCACCGGCGCGAAATCGGGGCGGCTGGGGCAGCTCCAGTCGGCGGGGACACAGTTGGGGCCACGAGCGCCGACCACGAGGGTTGTGGTGGTGAACGGCTCCGTGCCACTATTGGTCAGCTGGAATTGGGCCAGGACGGTGGCGCTGCGGGCAGGGTTGTTGGGGGTAAAGGTCAGCGGCTGCGTAAGGCGCAGGCCAGGCTGAACGGTCATGTCGACGCGGTCGCCGATGAACTGCCACTCGGCCGGCACGGTTTCGTAGACGATCTGGAAGAAGTACGGCCCCTCGTTCACAAAGATCCGCGGCTGCGTATACGTATAGGTTTCCCCGGGAGCCAACGTGACGTTTGCAGCCAAATCGAAGTTCTCGATCTCCCCACATTTGAAATCCGTACAAGTTGGTCCCCGCCCACCGGCGCCCAGATGATAGAGGAAGAGGGGCTGTGCGCCGTCGTTGCGCACGGCAAAGGTGGCGGTGACTACGTCCATGCCTCCTTCGGGAGCCGCGGGCGTCAACACGAGCGGCGCTACGATCGTGAGCGGCGCCGGTGCGCCGGGTGCGGCAGAGGCGGTGGGGGCCAATGCGACAAAGAGCGCCAAGGTAATCGGGACCATCACGGCAAGCAGGAAGTAGGGCTGGGTAATGATGGGTTTGCGCATAACATTCATCCTTCTACAAGTGAATTCTTGGCCAAGCAGCTTTCGAGAGAATGCCTGGCCACTTCGCGCAGCCGGCTGGCACGTGAAGCATGGAGGGTGGAAAAGTAGATGCGGCGAGTGTTGCGGCTACACGCGAGTATAGCATCATAACGTCTTCAGTTGACTTACAGTTCGCGGGCAGTGGGCGGGCAATCCGCCAGTGGCACAAAGTCTGGCAGATGGGCAGAAACCGAGTTTCTGCGAGAAACTCGGTTTCTTGAGCCATTGCGCCGGACCTTGTGGCCCTATGAATCGTGCGTGCGGCGAATGGGCTGTGATAGACTGATCCCATACAGCCGTGAGCGTCCGGGCCGGACGCATCCTGATAAGATAGATCGGAAAAAGAGTTATGTCTACAACAAAGGTGGCACTGCGGTCGGAGATCCCGGTCGAGTATACGTGGGACTTAGAGAGTATCTATGCGTCGCCCGCCGCATGGGAAGCGACGGTGGCGGAGGTCAAGGCGCGGCTGCCGCACGTGCGGTCGTATGCCGGCCGGCTGCGCGAGGGGCCGGGCATGGTGGCGGCTTGGATGGACGAGTACCAGGCGCTGATGCGGGACTCGCAGCGGCTGGCGATGTATGCGTTTCTGGGCTCGGCGACGGACGCGAGTGACCAGACGGCGACGGCACGGGTGGGGCAGGCCACCAGCCTGGGGGCCGAGGTGCAGGCGGCGATCGCCTTTGCCGAGCCGGAACTGATGGGGATAGGGTTTGATACGCTGCGGCGCTGGATGGCGGAAGAGCCGCGGCTGGCGATCTATGCCCAGTACTTCGACGATCTCGAGCGGATGAGCGCGCATATTCGTTCGGGCGAGGTGGAGGAGGTGCTGGGACAGGTAGAGGATCCCTTCCGCACGTCCAACGCGACGCACGGGATCCTCGCCAACAGCGAGCTGCAGTTTGCACCGGCCAAGAACGGCGATGGGTCGCAGACGTACGAGGTGACGCACGGCTCGCTGGGGGCGCTGCTGAGCGACGGCGACCGCGAGGTGCGGCGCACGGCGTGGGAGAACTATGCCGACGCGCACCTGGCGTTTAAGAACACGATGGCCAACAACCTGGCGGCGGGGATCAAGCAGGACGTGCTGCGGGCGCGCGTGCGGCGCTACGACTCGTCGCTGGAGGCAGCGCTCTTTCCCGGACAACATTCCACTGGCCGTGTTTCACAACCTGATCGACGTGTTCAAGCGCAACCTGCCGACGTGGCAGCGCTACTGGCGGCTGCGGCGCAAGGCGCTGGGCGTCGAGACGCTGCACGAGTGGGACATCAAGGCGCCGCTGGCGAGCGGGAAGGTCAACGTGCCGTACAGCCAGGCGGTGGACTGGATCTGCGAGGGCATGGCACCGTTGGGCGAGGAGTATGTGGCGGTGCTGCGGCGCGGCTGCCTGGAGGAGCGGTGGGTAGACATCTACCCCAACAAGGGCAAGCGGCTCGGGGCGTTTTCGTACGGCGGGCCGGGCACGCACCCGTTTGTCATGATGAGCTACAACGACGACCTCTTCAGCGCGTCGACGCTGGCGCACGAGCTGGGGCATTCGCTGCACTCGTACTTGAGCTGGCAGACGCAGCCGCTGATCTATGCGCGCTACACGCTGTTTGCAGCCGAGGTGGCGTCGAACTTCAACCAGGCGATGGTGCGCGACTACCTGCTGCGGACGCAGCCCGATCGGGCGTTCCAGATCGGGGTGATCGAGGAGGCGATGTCGAACTTCCACCGCTACTTCTTTATCATGCCGACGCTGGCGCGCTTTGAGCTGGAGCTGCACGAGCGGGCGGAGCGGGGGCAGCCGCTGACGGCCGACAGCTTTAACGGCTTGATGGCGGACCTGTTTGCCGAGGGCTATGGCAGTGACCTCGAAATGGACCGGCTGCGCACGGGTTCGACGTGGGCGCAGTTCTCGACGCACCTGTATTCGAACTTCTACGTGTACCAGTATGCGACGGGGATTGCCGGGGCGCATGCGCTGGCGCGGGGGATCCTGGACAAGCAAGGAGGGGGCGGTGGACCGCTACCTGGGCTTTTTGCGGGCGGGAGGGTCGCGCTATCCGCTGGATGCGCTGGCGGCGGCGGGGGTGGATTTGCGCTCGCCGGAGCCGGTGGAGATTGCGTTTGGGATCCTGGCGGAGTATGTGGAGAGATTGGAGAAGTTGGTTGAACCTTGATTCGTGGGATTTAGGGGATGACCTTGATTTGGATATACTTTATGTTAGTTCATATAGAGTGATGTAAAGAACAATAAGGAGCAAAGCGCATGACGGACAAGACGGCTTTTAGCCCGGAGGAGTGGGCGGGGATCAAGACGCTGCCGGGGGCGGTGGCGATGTACATCATCACGGCGAGCCCGGCGATTGGGGACTCGATGAAGGAGTCGTTTGCGCTGGCGAAGAACCTGGCTGACCCCGCGCAGAAGGCGAGCGCGGCGGGGCTGCTGAAGGCGGTGCTGGACGAGTTCACCGACTCGAGCAGCGCCAAGGCATCACAGCCGAAGTATGAGGGGGCCAAGGACATGCCGGGGCTGCGCACGATGATCCTCGACGACGTCACCAAGCAGGTGGCGGTGATCGACGGCAAGGCGGAGGCCAACGAGGCCAAGGACTTCAAGATGTGGCTCTACAAGGTGGCCAACGATACGGCAGAGGCGGCCAAGGAAGGCGACTTCATGGGGATCGGCGGCGTGAAGGTAAACCAGGCGGAGAAGGACGCGCTGTCGCAGCTGGCGACGGTGTTGGGGGTGCAGGCGACGTAGGGTCGGCCTGTGCGAGAGGTGATTTCATGTCCCCGGGACCTGCGAGGTCCCGGGGACATTTTTTGTTCAGATCCGCTTTTCGTAGCAGAGGCTGACGGGGTCGTCAAAGTAAGGCGGAAAGGGCGGGATGCGGTAGAAGCCGTAGCGCTCGTAAAGGACGATGGCCTCGTGCTGGTGGATGCCGGTTTCGAGACGGAGGGTGGCGATGCCGTGGGCGGCGGTGTAGGCGGCGAGATGGTCGAGCAGGCGGGTGGCAAAGCCCAGGCGGCGGAAGGCGAGGCGCACGTACATGCGCTTGACCTCGCCATATTCGCCTTCAACCAGCTTGATACCGGCGCAGGCGGCGGGGGTGCCGTTGGCGCGGACGATGAAGAAGGGGATGTTCTCGGCCAGGAGCTTGTCTACGCTGTAGCCGTGCCGGCTGCGACTCGGATAGAGATGGGCAACCGAGGCGTCGAGCTCGGCGATCAGGGCGACGGCATCAGGAGCGTCGGGGGGTTCTTGGGTGATGGTGATAGACATGAGGCGATTATAGCCAGCATGGAATTAAACGACAACAGGTGAATTCGTGCGAGGCGCCGGCTGCCAGGCTCGAGGGAGGGCGAGGCGGCTTAGCCGGCGCCAGGCACGACTGCGGGGATGGTCGCTGTCAGGCGGCGACTTGGATGAGGAACTTGGCGCGGTACGTGTCGATGATGACGGCGATGATGATGATGGCGCCGGTGACCATCTGGCGGGCGAAGTCGCCCATGCCAAGGAGGAGGAGACCGTTGTTGAGGACGCCGATGATGCAGGCGCCGAGGAAGGTGCCGACCATGGAGCCCTTGCCGCCGCTCATGCTGGTGCCGCCGATGACGACGGCGGCGATGGCGTTGAGCTCGAAGCCGACGCCGAGGATGGGGCTGGAGATGTTGAGCCGCAGCATGTACATGATGCTGGCCAGGCCGACGCAGAGGCCGGTGAGCGTGAAGGCGATGACCTTCATGCGCGAGGGGTTGTGGCCGGAGAGGCGCACGGCCTCTTCGTTGTTGCCGATGGCGTAGATGAGGCGGCCGTAGACGGTGCGATTGAGGATGAAGCGGCCGACGAGGACGAGCACGATAGCGATGATGAAGATGACCGGAAAGATCCCTAGGACAGTGGCGGCGCCGAATGCGTTGAAGACGGGGGAAAGCTGAAGATGGTGCGCGAGCCGCTGATCTGCAGCGCGGCGCCGCGGGCGATGTTGAGCATGCCCAGCGTGACGATGAAGGAGTGAATCTTCCAGCGCTCGGTGACAAAACCGTTGAAGAGGCCGCAGGCGCCGCCGACAAGCAGGCTGGCAAGTACGGCCAGAAAGATGGCGACGGGCATGGGGAAAGCCGGGTTGGTGATGACAAGACCGGCGACGACGGTGCAGAGGGCGAGGACCGAACCGACCGAAAGGTCGATGCCGCCGAGGAGAATGACAAAGGTCATGCCCACGGCGATCACGGTATTGATGCTGATCTGGGTAAAGATGTTGGTGAGATTGGCCATGCTGGCAAAGCGCGGGGCAAAGATCGAAAAGAAGATGCAGAGCAGCACCAAGGCCAGGCCGATACCGGCTTCGCGCAGCATGAAATAGGCGATGTTCTTTGCCCGCATGGTTAAGCTTCCTTTGCCGTTAACGTGCGAATGCTCGTGTGATTTACGTAGTCCTGGTAGGCCAGGGCGAGGATGCGTTCCTGGCTGAAATCGGCGCGTTGGACCTCGCCGGCGATCTTCCAGTTGGAGAAGACGACGATGCGGTGGCAGATGCCGAGCAGCTCGGGCAGGTCGGAGGAGACGATGATGATGCCCTTGCCCGCGGCGGCCAGCTTCCACAGCAGCGTGTAGATTTCGTACTTGGCGCCGACGTCAATGCCGCGCGTCGGCTCGTCAAAGATGAGGACCTCGGGTTGGCGGAAGAGCCACTTGGCGAGGACAACCTTCTGCTGGTTGCCGCCGGATAGATAGCGCACCCACTTGTTGATGGACGGCGTCTTGATGGCGAGATCGTCGACGAGGGCGGTGGCGGCGGCGGTTTCGGCGCGCTTCTGCAGCAGGCCTGATGACGAGACCTGGGCCAGATCGGTGAGCGTGATGTTGACGTAGCAGGGCATATCGAGGATGAGACCCTGGCGCTTGCGGTCCTCGGTGAGCAGGCTGATGCCGTTGTGCACCGCGTCCTGGGGCCGGTTGATTTGCAGTTCGCGGTTGCGCAGATAGATGCGACCGGAGAGTTTGGGGTCGGCGCCGAAGATGGCGCGCATGGTCTCGGTGCGGCCAGAGCCGACGAGGCCGGCGATGCCAAGCAGTTCGCCTTGGCGCAGCGAGAAATCCATCGGCGCACGGGCGCCTTTCGGGCGCAAGTCCTCGACGCGGAAGATCTCCGCGCCAGGGGTCACGCCGGCGTCGAACGGGTACTCTTCGCCCATCTCCTTGCCGACCATCATGCGCACGATGTCGTGCACCGTCACGTCGGTCATAGGCAGCGTGTCGACTTTGCGGCCGTTGCGCAGAACCGTGACGCGATCGCCAATCTCAAAGGTTTCCTGGAGACGATGCGAGATATAGATGATGGTCACGCCGCGGCTCTTGAGGCGGGCGACGATCTGAAACAGGCGGTCGATTTCCTTGGGCGTGAGTGTGGCGGTGGGTTCGTCGAGAATGAGGACCTTGCTCTCGTTGGAGATGGCCTTGGCGATCTCGATGAGCTGCGTTTGGGCGACGCCGAGCAGTTCGACGGGGGTGCGGGGGGAGACGTCAAGGCCAACTTCATCGAGCACAGACTGGGCCTGGCGATAGAGCGTGCGGAAATCGACCATGCCGGCGTGCTGGGGGAGGCGCTCGAAGAAGATGTTTTCGGCCACCGAAAGATAGGGCAGCAGATTGAACTCCTGGTAGACGACGCGGATGCCGGCATGGATAGCGTCGAGCGGGGACTGGGGTGCATAGGGTGCGCCCTGGTAGAGCATCTCGCCGCCGTCGGGCATATAAATGCCGCAGACCATTTTGATCAAGCTGGACTTGCCGGCGCCGTTTTCGCCGACGAGGATGTGGACCTCGCCCTGGCGCACGTTGAGATCGACGTGGTCGATGGCGACGACGCCGGGGAAGTGCTTGGTGAGGGCGTGGAGTTCAAGGATGTTGGGCATAGGCGGTCTTCCAGGAGGACAAGCCTCCAGGAAGGCAGTCCTCCTGGAAGGGGGGCTTCCTGGAAGACTGTCCTCCTGGAGGTATTGGTTATTTCAGGTCGGCGGCGGTGACCAGCTTGACTGGGGTCTTGATCCAGCCCTTGAGGTCTTCGCCATTCATCTTGCGGAAGCCGGTCTCGATGCAGTTCTTGGCCATATCGGGGCCGAACTGGTCGATGGTGGCCAGGACCTTGCCCTGCTTGACGAGGTCCTGTACCGCCGGGATGTTGTCGAAGCCGACGACGTCGATCTTGCCGGTGAGTCCGGCAGCATCGATGGCCTTGACCACGCCCAGCGCCATGGAATCGTTGGCAGCCATCACGCCCTGCATGTCAGGGTACTTGGTGATGAGATTGGTCATCAACGTGTTGGCTTCCTCGGTTTCCCAGTGGGCCGTGGTGGACTCCAGCAGCTCGAGGCCGCCTTCCTGCGCGGCACGCGCAAAGCCGGCCTGACGCATCTTGGCATTGTCGGCGCCGGGATTGCCCTCGATGATGACTACCTTGCCGCCCGTGCCCAGCTTGTCGGCCAGGGCTTTGCCGGCCAGGTAGGCGCCTTCCTCGTTGTCGGGACCGACGAAGAGGAAGTCGGCGAGCCCGGCGTCGGCCAGGGCCTTGTCGTCGAGCTTGACGTCAAAGTTGACGACGGTGATGCCGGCATCGATGGCGCGCTTGGCGGGGGCGACGAGTCCGACCGAGTCGGCCGGGGCGAGGCAGATCAGGTCGACACCTTGCGTGACAAAGTTGTCGACGGCGTTGATCTGGGTGTCGATGTCGGTTTCGGAGTTCATGCCGACAGGGACCAGCTCGAAGTCGCCGCGATCTTTGGCGAACTTGACGGCCCCTTCTTCCATTGTCTTGAAGAATTCATTGGCGAGGGACTTCATCACGAGGCCAACTACGGGTTTGCCGTTCTTTCCGGCCGGTGCAGGAACTGCTGCTTCGGCGCCGGCGGCGGCGGCAGGTGCTGCTTCAGCCGCAGCGGTGGCAGTGGCCTCCTGCTGCGCCGCTGGCGCAGTGGTCGGTGCGACAGCCGTACAGGCAGCGAGGACCATGCTGGCGACGAGCAAAAGAGCAAAAAGCGCGTAGAACTTTTTCATCTTGTCTCCTCTTTGAGCTAAGACTGACAGGGATACCGTTTGCAGGTAACGTCCTACAACTGCGCGCTGCGCTGGCGATTATGGGGGTCGGGTGAGGCAAGAGCGCGCCTGCTGTCCATCCGGCCGAGATTAGGGCAATCACCTCCTTGTGAACACGGAACAACTCAGACGATACGACCCGTGCAAAACGCCGACTACGGATTCTGAGGGCTGTGAGTAATCACGGCCGGCGCCGGGCACGATAGCCTGACAAGCATAGGAATTCTAACGTGATCTACGGCGAACGCACGCTTGCGGGTGCGCCGTGCACCACGGCGGTCGACTGGCGGACGATCAGCTGGGCTTGAAGCAGGCGACACTGCGGGGACAGGTCGGGCTGCGCCAGGCGGGCGAATAGCAACTGGGCGGCGATGACGCCGAGTTCGTATTTTGGCTGGGCAACAGTGGTCAGCGGCGGGTTGATATAGCCCGCCAGGTGAATGTCGTCGAAGCCGACAATGGACAGATCGGTGGGCACGACAATGCCGGCGTCGCGTGCGGCGGCGAGGGCGCCAATTGCCATGAGGTCGTTGCCGGTAAAGATAGCAGTGGGGGGATTGGGCAGGGCGAGCAGGGCCTGGGCGCCGTTGTAGCCACCTACATCACGAAAGTTAGCGGCGACGACAAGTTGTTCGTCGACAGGCAGGCCGGCCTCCTGCAGCGCGTGACGGTAGCCGGCGCTGCGGTCGGGCACGGGACTGAGATGCGGGGGGCCGCCGATGTAGCCGATGCGGCGGTGGCCAAGGTCGAGCAGATGACGCGTGGCCAGATAGCCGCCGGCAACGTTGTCGATGTGGACACGGTCGATGGGTGCAGCGGGCACGTCGCGGTCGATGACGACAACCGGGATATTGCGGGTACGCAGTTTGGCGGCCAGTTCAGCCTGGTCGCCGGTGGGAACAAGCAGGACGCCATCGACCTGTTTCTGGACGAGCAGGTCCATGTAGAGCAGCTCGCGGGCAGGGTCGCCATCCGAGTTACAGAGGATGACGCTGTAGCCAGAGGCGAAGCTGGTGTCCTCGATCCCGCGGCCGACCTCCGCAAAGAAGGGGTTGGCGCTGTCGGGGACAATCATGCCCAGGGTGTGGGTACGTTTGCGGCGCAGCGAGCGGGCTAGGGCGTTCGGCTGGAAGCCCAGCTCGGCCATGGCGGCCTCGACACGCGCGCGCAGCTCGGCACTGACGGGGCGCGTGTCGTTAATAACATGGGAGACGGTAGTTGAAGAGACGCCGGCTAACGCTGCGACATCACGAATAGTGACCATGATCGTCCTTTTGGGTCGATCCAAATCGCAAACGATTGCGCAAACGATTGCGAGAAGTAGTATAGCATGGTTAACCGGGTGATGTCAATGAGTTGCCCGCTGGCCCGCTGCCTGCCGTTTTCTGCCACAGTTGAGCTGCCGGCGGGAGAAACAGGTATAATGCGGCTGTGCCTGCGATTCAGCTGACCAACGTCTCCAAACAATATGGTGCGTACGCAGCCGTCGCCGATCTCAACCTGATTGTCGCCACGGGTGAGGTGATTGGCTTTCTGGGGCCAAACGGCGCGGGCAAGACGACAACGATCCGGCTGCTGCTTGGATTTTTGCGCCCAAGTGCCGGGTCGGTGCAGCTGCTCGGCCAGGATATGGCCGTACCCCAGGCCGCGCGACAGGCGCGCAAGGAGTTGGGTTTTGTCCCCGACGTGGCCGGGCTGGACCCGGCGGCAACGGGGATCTGGCTGCTCGACGAGCTGGCGCGACTGCAGGGCAGGCCGCCGGTGGACCGGCAGCAGCTGATCGATCGCCTTGAGCTGCGGGCACAGGACCTGAAGCGCCCGATGGGGAGGCTCTCGCGCGGGACGCGCCAGAAGATCAACATCGTGCAGGGGCTGCAGCACAGGCCGGATCTGATCATCCTGGATGAGCCGACGGAGGGGCTGGACCCGCTGGCAAAGCGCGCCCTGTTTGACCTGCTGCGGATGGCGCACCAGCGCGGGGCGACAATCTTTTTCTCCTCGCACGTCCTGGCCGAGGTGGAGGAGCTGTGCGACCGGGTCGCCCTGATTCGGAGCGGCCGGTTGGTGACGGTGGCGCGCATCGACGACCTGCGGGCGCACCTGCAGCGGCGGGTGACGGTGCAGATCGCCGGGGACCAGGCCGCCGCTGCACGCCAACTGGCAGAGCTGCCGGCGGTCAGCGGGCTGGCGCAGCGGGACGGGCGCTGGCAGTTCTTGACTGGAGATCCGCTCGCGGCCCTGCGGCTGCTGGCGACGCTGCCGGTCACCGATGTGGCGATCGAGCCGCCGTCGCTGGAGGATGTCTTTTTGCAGTACTATCGGCCCGAGGATGCAGCGCGGTGAGGCAGCATGGGGCATGACCTGGGCGATATGGCGCTGATCTTCTGGGGCACGCTGCGGCGCAAGCGGATCTCGCTGTTCTGGTTTGCCCTGGCGGCGGGGGCGTTTCACTGGCTGGTAGCGGTGAGCTTTCCGGCGATCGGCGGGACCGAGGCGGTGACCAGCGTCGTGCGCACGTTCCCGACCGGGCTGCGGTCGCTGCTCAAGCTGGCGCCCAACGTGCAGGCGGGGTTTGGCGTGCAGGACTACCTGGCCTTTACGTGGATGCACCCGCTCTTTATCGGCCTGGGCGCGGCGTTTGTCGTGTCCCGCGCGACGGACGGGCTGGCGGGCGAGATCGAACGCGGCTCGATCTACCTGGTTCTGAGCCGGCCGGTGCGGCGCTGGACCTTTGTGGTGGGCAAAGCGCTGGAGATGGTGCTGGGAGCCGGTGTCGTCGCGAGTGCGGCGTGGGTTGGGCTGGCGATCGGCGTGCAGGCGCTGCCCTACAGCCTGCCGCCTGGCAGCTACTTACTGGCGGCGTTGGCGGCCTGGCTGATCTTTGCGGCATTGGGCGGGGGTGCGTTCTTTATTGCCGCGTGGTTCAGCCGCACGGGGCCGAGTGCCGGCCTGGGGACGGCGTGGACGCTGGTCGCCTTTGTGCTTGACGTGATCCCGATCGTGGCAAGCTCGCCCGTGGGATGGCTCAATCCCTGGCACCACTATTTTCCGCAGGCGGTGGTCGCCGGCGGGGAGCTTGACCCGGTGGGAGTTGGGGTGCTGCTGGCGTGGGCGGCAGGCGGGATCGTGGGGGCTGTGCGTGGTGTTTGGCCGGCGCGATCTGGCTCAGGCTGCCCGCTTACGCCGGTTGCGGGGCAGAGAAGAAAGTGCGCCAGATCCAGGCGGACGCCAGCACGAGCATTGCCAGCCAGATGAGGGCGATCACCACGGCGGCGATGCGGCTGGTGGGTTTGCCGGCGGCGAAGCGCGTGGCGGCCTCCGCGCGGCAGTCGTCGAGCACGTGGGCCGGGATGAGGCGGATGCAGAGGAAGATCCCGGCGGGCAGCAGGATGACGTCGTCGAGATAGCCGAGGACGGGGATGAAGTCGGGGATGAGGTCGATAGGGCTGAGGGCATAGCCTACGATAAGGACGGCCAGGGCCTTAGCGTACCAAGGGGTGTCCGGGTGGCGGGCCGCGAGATAGAGGGCGAGGGTGTCGCGCTTGATGGTACGGGCGCGCCGGCGGAGAGACGTGAGCATTGTGACGAATTATCGCACACCCTAGCCGAGACGCGTCGCCCAGGAGTTCGCCCAGGGAGCGTCGAGGACGAGCAGGCGGTTCTTTTTGAGGTTCTGGCGGGTGATCCAGAGTAGGTCTTTGTCGTGGGTGGCCTCGGCTTGGAGGAGCCAGCGCTCGAAGGCGGGGCGGCAGGTGGCGGGGTTGGCGGCGACGAGGACGCTCCAGGCATAGCCGAGTGCCTGGCGGAGGACCTGGTAGTCGGCGTCCCGGCGTGCCGCGGTACCGGCAGCCACGATGGATTCGGTGATAGTATCGAAAATCGGAATGACGGCGTCGACTGGATCGATGACGCTGGCGGGGCGCAGCAGGCGCGGTTCGGCGAGGGCGGCAACGGCGGCGCGCTGTTCGAGCCAGGCGCCGGTGCTCCAGTTCTCCATTTCGTTGACCAGGCCGCGCATGTCGTGGTCGCCCCAGTGCTGGAGGGCGATGGCGACGGCTTCGCGCACACGCCAGCGTGGGTCGGCAGCGCGGCGGCGCAGGACGGAGAGCCAGGCGCAATCGCCTGCGGCGACGAGCTTGCCCAGGCCCGCGACGGCACAGACGGTGAGGAACTCGTCGGGTGTGTTGGGTGGGGCGCCACCGGGGAACGTGCTGTCGAGGGCGAGCAGGTGGGCAAAGCGGCAGCCGTCGCCGGCCTGGATCACGGCCTCGAGCAGTTCGAGATTGGCGCGTGGGCCGGGGAGGCGTGATTCCCGGCGCAGGTAGTCGTCCCAATCGGCGAGTTGCTGCAGGTGGGTTCGGTAGGTGTCGATGGGGCTGGGCTTGCGGGTGGTGGGCATGTGAGTCCTTTATTGGCGGGTGGCAGACGGATGGAGCGTTAGGCCTCCTGGACGACGGGGCACAACGATCGGCGAAGGAGGCAGACGAGGACGTCTGCGGTCCGTGCATAGAATGCAGACCGGGGTGAGGTGGTGATTAGGGGGCATAGATGCGCGCTTCGGGTGTTTCGTAGCGGCGGAGGCGGCCTTGTTCGGCGAGATATTCGAGATGGGCGAGGGCTTCGGCGACGGCGAAGCGGACTTCGTGCTGGCTGAAGCGGTCGTAGTCAAAGATGGCGTAGGAGACCTCTAAGGCGGTGGCGCCAGCTTGCGCCGCGGCGTAGACGGCTTCGATGCGCTCGGCGTGGTGCGCCTGGAGCTGTGCGATGCGGGCCTGCCATTCGACGATGGGGGCGTAGTGGCCAGTCAGGGCGAGATCGACCTCGAGCTGGGCCAGCTGCGCCAGCGAGTGGAGGTAGCGGGCCAGCGGGTCGGGCTCGGTGGTGGGCCAGACGCCGATGTTGGGCGTGATGCGCTGGAGGACCTGGTCGCCGCAGAGCAGCAGGCAGTCGGCGGCGCTGTAGAAGATCAGCTGGCCGTCGGCGTGGCCGGGCGCGTGGATGGCGGTGAAATGGCGGCCTCCCATGTCAATGATGGTGCCGGGATGGAGAGCGGCGATCGATCGTGGGTGCGGGTAGGTAAGCGAGCGCAGGTAGTCCTGCTGCGTCGTAATCACTGTGGCGACATCGGGCCCAACGCCGGCCGCATGCATGTAGCGGGCGACGGCATCAGTGCGGTCGGGGGTGATGTCTTCCAGCCAGGTGACGCGGGCGATGTCGATCTCGCGTGGAGAGAGCAAGACCTGTGCGCCGGTCTGTTCCTGCAGCCAGCCGGCGAGACCGAAGTGATCCGGGTGCATGTGGGTGAGCACGATGCGGCGAACGGCGTGCGGGTCGATCGAGAGTTCGTGCCAGGCGGCCTGCCAGCGCGCACGCAGTTCGGGCCGGTTGAGGCCGGCGTCGACGATCGTCCAACTGTCATGGTCACTGCCACCATTTCCGTCGCGCAGCAGGTAGCAGTTGACGTGGTTGAGGGCGAAGGGCAGCGGCTGGCGCAGCTGGTAGATGTTTGCGGCGACCTCGCGCAGGGGGTTCTGTGCCGCCTGCTGGCTGGCCGCCTGCTGGCTGGCCGCCTGCTGACTGGCGGGGGCGGGTGTACTGGTCATGATTTGCGTGCTCTTGTCGACAGGTAGTGATGCCATAGGATGCGGGCGGCGACGGCGCGGTAGGGGCGCCAGGGTTCGGCCAGCGACTCCAGCTCCTGTGGGCTGGGGCGCTGGGGCAGGGCCTTGATCTCCTGGGCGGCGACGATCAGGCCCAGGTCGTAATGCGGCCAGGCGTCGGGGCGGCCCAGGGCCATCAGCAGGTAGACCTCGGCGGTCCAAGGGCCGATGCCTTTGAGGGCAACCAGGGCGTGGCGCACGTCGTCGTCGTCCATGGCGCCCAGGGCCTGCGGGTCGAAGCGACCTTCCTCGATGGCAGCGGCCAGGTAACGGGTGTAGGACGTCTTCTGGCGGCTGAAGCCGATGGTACGCAGCGTAGCATCGTCGAGTTGCAGCACGCTTGCCGGGGTGATCTCGCCGACGGCAGCGACCAGGCGGTCGTAGGCGGCGCGAGCGGAGGCCAGCGAGACCTGCTGTTCGAGGATCATCAGGACGAGGGTGGGGAAACCGGGTTCACGCGCCCAGAGGGGCGGCGGGCCAAAGCGGGCGACGATCTGAGCGAGATCGGGGTCGGTTTGGCTGAGGTGTTCGACGGCATGGAGGAGGGTGGCTTCGGTCAGCATGGGCGTGGGTCCTTTCGAGGGAAGCAGTATAGCACGAGAGGGTGAGAGTCAGGCCGCATGCGTGGGCGGAGAACACGGGCACGAGGGCGTGGTGCGTCGCAAGCGACGCATGCTGGACCAGCACGAGGGCGTGCTGGCTACGCGGGAGGTCCGTTCCGGCGCGACCAATAACGCGACACGCCCCCGCGTGCCGGCGTGCAGAGAGCTTGCGGTGCCGTGTTAGAATGGTAGGCTCCCCGCCGCTGGCACGACACACGGCGGCGGGGAGAATGGCTTCGGAATTTGCATAGAAGGGCTGCTAGGGAGGGAAGCTTATGAGTTCCTACGTGCTTGGTTTCCAGGATATCGACAAAACACAGCGCATGGTGGCCGGGGGCAAGGGTGCGAACCTCGGGGAACTCGCCAAGATTGAAGGGATACGCGTGCCCCCGGGCTTCTGTATTGCCACGGCTGCCTTTCAGAGAATTCTTGGGGAAACGCCGGCGATTCACGGGCTGCTCGATCGGCTGGCGCGTTTGACTGTAAAGGAGCGGGACAGAATCGGCGAACTCAGCGGTGAAGTACGCAGGGCGATCGAAGAAATGGCCATCCCGCAGGACATACGTCAAGAGATTGTCCGCTTCCTCAGGAAGCTGGGGGAGAACGATGCCTATGCCGTACGGTCCAGCGCCACGGCAGAGGATCTGCCGACGGCCTCCTTTGCCGGGCAGCAGGATACCTTTTTGAACGTCATCGGCGAGGAGGAAATCCTCAAGGCAGTCAGCAGGTGCTGGGCCTCGCTGTTTACCGAGCGGGCTGTCACATACCGGCTGCAAAACGGCTTTGACCACCGGAAGGTGTACCTGGCGGTGGTCGTGCAGAAGATGATCTTCCCGCAAGTGGCAGGGATCTTGTTTACCGCCGATCCCGTCACCTCCAATCGGAAGGTGGTATCGATCGATGCCAGCTTCGGGCTGGGGGAGGCCTTGGTCGCCGGGCTGGTGAATGCCGACAGCTACCGGGTGCGCGACGGGAAGATTATCGACAAGAAGGTGTCGGCCAAGAAGCTGGCGATAGAGGCCGTAAAAGGTGGCGGCACGCAGGAAGAGGAGATTGAGGCGGAGCGGCAGACCAGGCAGGCGCTGACGGACGAGCAGGTTCTGCAGCTTGAACAGATCGGCAGAACGATCGAGAAACACTTTGGCCAGCCGCAGGACATCGAGTGGTGCCTGGCCGAGGGTACGTTCTACATTGTGCAGAGCCGGCCAATCACCACCTTGTATCCCATCCCGGAGGCAAGTGACCAGGAGAACCGGGTCTACATCTCGGTCGCCCATCAACAGATGATGACCGATCCCATCAAACCGTTGGGGTTGTCTTTTTTCCTAATGACGACCCCGGCACCCATGCGCAGAGCCGGCGGCAGGCTGTATGTCGACGTCACCAACGTCCTCGCTTCCCCTGCCAGCAGGGAAAACCTGTTAGATCTCGTCGGGCAATCCATTCCGCCCACAAGAGACGCACTGGTGGCCATCATAGAGCGCGGAGATTTTATCAAGTCGCTGCCGGATGATGGGAAACAGCTAAGGCCCATCAAAACTCACAAGGGTATGACGGCGGCGGATATCCAGGCGCAGGCCCTGAACGGGCCGGAAACGGTTTCGGGTTTGATTGCGAGGAGCCAGGCAGAGCTGGAAGCGTTAAAGCAAAGCATCCAAACGAAATCGGGCACGGAACTACTTGATTTAATCCAGGATCACATACGCCTACTGCAGAAGAATATTTCCGATCCGCAGAGCATGGCGGTGATCATGGCGGCGATGAATGCTGCGGCATGGATCAATGAGAAGATGAAGGAGTGGCTGGGCGAACAAAACGCAGCGGACACGCTTTCTCAATCGGTGCCAAACAACATTACGGCGGAGATGGGGCTGGACCTATTGGATGTCGCGGATGTGATTCGCCCCTATCCAGAAGTGATAGCGTATTTGCAGCAGGCAGAAGACGATGACTTCTTGGCCGGGCTGGTGGAGCTTGAGGGCGGCCGAGAAGCTCACGACGCCATCTGCGCCTATCTTGACCGCTATGGAATGCGCTGTGCCGGGGAGATCGACATCACGAAACCGCGCTGGAGCGAAAAACCAACGACACTGCTCCCCTTGATTCTAGGCAACATCAAGAACTTTGAGCCCGGCGCCGGCAAGCGGAGATTTGAGCAGGGGCGACAGGAAGCTTTGAAAAAGGAACAAGAGCTGCTGGACCGGTTGCGCCAGCTGCCGGATGGCCAACAGAAGGCCGAAGAGACAAAGCGAATGATCGACCTGGTCCGGAACCTTGCCGGCTACCGGGAATATCCCAAGTACAGCATCATCTGCTACTACTTCGTCTACAAGCAGGCTTTGCTGAGAGAAGCCGAGCAGCTCGTGCAAGCGGGCGTCATTCGTGAAAAGGAAGACATCTACTATCTCACGTATGAAGAGCTGCGCGACGCCGTAAGCACAAGACAACTGGATTACCAGCTCATCAGCCAGCGAAAGGGCGAGTACGCGTTCTATGAAAAGCTGACCCCACCACGGGTGATCACGTCGGAAGGGGAAATCGTTGCGGGTGGGTACAAACGAGAGAATATGCCTGCCGGAGCACTTGCAGGTATGCCTGTTTCCACCGGGGTGATCGAGGGACGGGCGCGTGTCATCCGGAAGATGGAAGATGCTGAGCTGGAGGATGGCGATATATTGGTCACCGCCTTTACCGACCCAAGCTGGACGCCGTTATTTGTATCTATCAGCGGCCTGGTCACCGAAGTTGGTGGGCCGATGACGCATGGCGCGGTGATCGCACGTGAATACGGGATTCCAGGGGTTGTCGGGGTGGATGATGCGACGAAGCGGATACGAGGATGGGCAGAGGATCCGTGTGAATGGGACGGAGGGGTATGTAGAAATCCTGTAACACACGCGAATTCGTGCGAGGCACCGGCTGCTGGGGTTGGGCAAGGGAGGTGGCGGAGCCGGCGCCAGGCACGGGAGGGGCGGCTACTCGGTGCTGCGGGCCCAGTCGAAGAAGCCGATGGCGGCGAGGTCCTGGCGCAGGGATTGCTGCTGGGCGGGGGTGAGAGCGACCAGGGGGAGGCGCACGGGGCCGCAGTCGAGGTCGAAGAAGGACATGACGGCCTTGAACGCCCCAACACCGCCGTAGCCGAGGATCAGGTTGATCATCTCGACGGCGTGGGCCTGGAGCCGCTGGGCGGTGGGCAGATCGCAGGCGGCATAGGCGGCGACGATGCGGTTGAAGAGGGGCGCGGCGAAGTTGTAGGTGGTGCCGACGGCGCCGTGGGCGCCGGCGCAGAGGCCGCTGAGCAGCATCTCGTCGCTGCCGAAGAGCAGGTTGTAGCGCCCGTCCTCCACGGCGGCGGCGGCCTGCAGGTCGAAGACGGCCGAATAGCTGAACTTTACGCCCGCCAGCGTGGGGATCTGCTCGCCGCCAGCGCGCAGCAGCGCCGCGACGTTGGTGGTTACCCCGGTCATGAGCGGAATGTGGTAGTAGTAGAAGGGCAGGTTGGGCGCGGCAGCGGCGATCTCGGCCATGCTGTCGACGAGCGCGGCCAGGGTCGGCGGCTTGAAGTAGGAGGGCGGCGTGGCCGAAATGGCGGCGGCGCCGGCGGACTGGGCGTGGGCCGCCAGCAGGCGCGCTTCGGCAATGCTGTTGTGACCAATCTGGACGACGACGGGAACGCGGCCGCGCGCGGCCGTGATAAAGGCTTCGGCGGCGGCCATGCGCTCTTCGCGGGCCAGCGAGACGCCCTCGCCCGTGCTGCCGCAGACGTATAGGCCGGTGACGCCATCACGGATGAGGTGTTCGACCATCGGCTCGACCACGGCGAGGTTCAGGCTGCCGTCGGCGTGGAGTGGGGTGAACGTGGCGGGCAGCAGGCCATTCAGCCGGAAACGATTGCTGTTTTGCATGGGGATGATTCCTCAGCCGGTTTTGCCGGCGCGGCTGACACGCTCCGAGAGCTGGCGGACGCGGGCGGCCATCTCGGCGCGCGCTTCGGTTAATAGTGCCGGCGTCGGGCGTACCGCGCCGCATGGCCTCGAGGACGACTGCTTCGGCGGCGACGAACTCGTCGCCGATATCGGCTACCTCGGCGGCGATGTCGGGGGGGATGTTGGTGACGCCGTTGCGGTCGGCGTGGAGGAGATCGTCGGGGAAGACGACCAGGCCACCGACGCGCACGGGGACATGGACCTGGGGGATGTGGTTGTAGCCGTGCGAGCAGATCGTGCCGTTGGTAAAGACGGGGAAATCGATGGCGCGCACCTGGTCGAGGTCGCGGCCGGCGCCGCTGGTGATCAGGCCCACGGCGCCAAACGCCTGGTAGGTCGTACACATCACCTCGCCAAAGACGGCGGCGGCGGGCGGGTCGTCGAGGTCCTGGAAGACGACGATCGGCGGCCCGGACAGGCTGCGCGAAGTGTTCGACCTGCTGGACGATGCTGCCGTAGGCGTCGCCCTGGCGCGGGGCGGCATCCGAGCGGAAGGTGGCGGTGGCGGCGAAGCCGACGATCGGCGGCATGTCGGGGAAGGCCGCCATGATGCGGGCGTCCATATAGCCCCTGTTGCGCGGGCGCACGTCGAACAGCTCGATCAGGTTGCAGATGGTAGGCGTGTCGAATTTCTGCAGCTTCTGCAGTGTCTGCTGGGTGATCATCAACTCTCCTCTGGCGTTAGATCTTACCCGCAGCCACACAGCAAGACGTTCTCGGCGGTGATGCGCGAGATTGCTATAGGCTGGGTAGATTGGGTTTTTGGGCGCTTCGAGGAGGTTAGTATAGCACAGGGAATCCGTGCGAGGCGCCGGCCGGGCCCGTTTCACGAATTTGCCCCGTGTTGCCGCCCACGCGTGTGGCCTGACGGCCACCCCGCACGGGGCGTGCGGGCTACGCGGGAGGTATGTTCCGGCGCGGCCAGAATCGTGAACCACACCCCGCCGACAGCGAGGTTGTGGGTAGGGGAGGCTGGGTAGCTGGCGCCAGGCACGGGGTCAGGCGAACATGCGGAAGTCGCGGAGGGTTTGGTGGAACTCGTTGAGATAGATGTTGGCGACGCCTTGGTTGGCGGCGACGACGTAGAGGTCGTGCGAGTAGGTGGAGGTGTTGTACCAGTTGAAGGAGCCTTCGAGGACTTTGTAGTCGTCGATGATGCAGTATTTGCTGTGGATCGGGCAGTAGGGGACGGGCTGGTCGTGCCGGCCGTAGGCGAGCAGGACGGGAACGCCGGCACGCTTGAGACGGTAGACGGCGGGCAGCAGCGGGCGGGCCAGCTCCTCGGCCATAGTGTACTCGCGGCCGGGGTCGCCCTTGCGGGCGAGATGGCCGTTGAGGACGACCTGGACGTCGACGCCGCGGCCCTGCGCCCAGATGAGGGCATCGATCACGCTGTCGTCGTGCTCGCCGGTCATCTCGCCGATGAGGAAGAGGCAGAGCTTGATCGAACGCTGGGCGCGGTGGATCTCGGAGAGAATGGCCTGGTGCGGGCGGTAGCGGTGGCCGTTGGACAGCAGCTGGCGGCCGTAGGTGTAGAGCAGGTTGAAGTGGCTGAGCGGGTCGATCGTGTACTTCTGGATGACGCCGCCGCGGATGCTCTGGAAGATGTTGTCGAGCAGGCGCGCCATGCCCTTGGAGTGAAAGCTCATCCCCGATTCCCAGTTGGCGCCCCAGCGGTCGAAGGTGATGTTGAACGAGCCGAGGATCGAGTCACGGTCGCCGAAGATGATGAACTTGTTGTGCATGTCGGGCGCGACTTCGATCTTCGGGTGCTTGGGCGTGCAGAAGACGCCGACCAGCTCGATGCCCGACCGCTTGAGGTTGAGATAGTTGGGGCTGTTGGTGAGCGTCATCTTGCGCCAGTCGACCTGGACCTGGACGAGCACGCCGCTGGCCGGCAGCATGGAGCAGGTGGTTGGTGAAGTCGGTGTCGTCGATGCAGTCCACGCAGACCTTGATGGTGTGCATGCGGTCGGGCTGTGCCCAGCGCCTGCGGATCACGGCGTCGATCTGGTCGTGGATGTAGCGCTTGGGGTGGTAGGGATGGTAGGGCACGCCCTTGGTGAACTTGGGAACGAGGTTGAGCGAGTCGAAGTGGCCGTTGATCCAGTCGACATCGCGCTGGAGCATCGCCCGTGTCGGCCTCGACCGTACGCCAGGTGTTGGGCGTGGCGTGTTCGGCGTTGAGCGCGCGGCGCTGGTGGCTGTCGTTGTCAAAGTGATGGCCGTCCATCCAGATGTACTCATGCTCCGAGGGGATGGAGTGTTCGTCGAGATGGACGATGTAGGCGAACTTGACGGCGGTCACACGGCCGAGGCCCTTGGGGAAAGGATGGACGAAGAAGTCGCGCGTCACGCGCTGGTGATAGTTCCAGGCGACATTGCGCGGTTCGGTGTCGACGATAAAGCGCTCGACGACGCCGTCGCTGCGGTAGACCTTGAGCAGAACCTTGACGTTCAGCTCCTGCCCCCACTGGACGGCGAAGCGGATCTTGCCCCAGCGCAGAAAGAAGACCTCTTTGAAATCGTTCTGGCGCGGGAAGGTTGTGCCAAGCTGGCCTTCGATGGGGGTGGCGTATTGTTCGGCGAATGGCATGGCGGTGCTCCTAGGCGACTTCGAACGTGACCAGAAAGCCTTCGTGGTCGGACACACGGCCGTAGTCGTGGTCCAAGAAAAGGCGGCGGGCGGCGGTGGCCTTTAGACGGCTGCCGCGCTTGGCCCAGATGTAGTCGATGCGGCCGTCGTCGCGCAGGCGGTCGGCCCAGTTGGCTTTGCGTTTGCGGAAAACACCTTCAAAGGTCTTGCGGTCGGTCTGCTTGAGGAACTGGTCCTCGTAGTCGGTGGTGTGGATGACGTGGGCATAGCCCTCGGCGCCGGCCTTGACGTTGAAGTCGCCGCAGATGATGGTGGCGGCGATGTCGGCGCTGTGGCTGGCGTTGGCCCAGGCCGGCGAGTGCATCAAACTGCTGCGCAAAGCCGTCGTTCCACCAGCTCAGGTGGGTCGAGAAGACGTTGACCAGGCCAAAGTAAGGGACATCCACCTGGCCCAGCACGGCCTTGCGGGCGTGGATGTTGTAGATGTCCTGGCTCCAGGAGACGTAGCGGCTCTCGGTGAGGCGAAACGGGAAACGGCTGAGGATCGCCACGCCCTCACGGTAGCGGTCAAAGCCCAGGTGGGCCCAGTCGGTGTGCAGATGGTACTTGCGGTCGAGGCGTTCGCAGATGATTTTGGCGGCATTGGAGTTCCAGTCGCCCTGGCCGTCGTTCCAGTTTTCGCCTACTTCCTGGAGGCAGATCAGGTCGATATCGAGCTCGTTGATGGCGCGGGCGACCTGGGAAAACTTGTAGTCCTGGTTGGATTCCTGGTAGGTGTGCAGGTTGAGGGTGAGCACCTTGAGGTCGGCATGGCGGGCGCTGTAGTTGCGGCCGCGGTTGTTGTCCCAGCGTTCGCCGACGGCGGTGGTGCAGCCCACGGCATACTCGACGCGGTAGGCATCGCGGATGCGCAGGCGGGCGGTCCAGATCTCCACGCCGTACTGGTTCGGGTTGCGGGCGACGCTCTGCTGGGCCTTGTCCCAGTGGTCGCGGGCGTAGAAGCAGGGGGTGCGCTGCTTGGTGCGCCAGCCGTCGTCGCTCCATTCGACAAAGACATCCTGCGGCGCCAGGCTCGAACTGACGGCGACGTCGACGGTCAGTGTCTTCTGGTCAACCTGGAGGCGCGGCTGATAGGCTACGTGGAGCAGGTCGATGCCTGCGCCCAGGCGCAGACCGGCGTCGGCCTGGCAGGCGAAGTGGCCGCGGGCGTTGGCGTACGGGCTGCCGGGCGTAGGTTTGCACCAGGATTCGGCGCCGCCGGCGCGATAGACGGCGGTGAATTCGATGTTGCCGGGGAGAGAAGCGGTGGGGGAGGACTGACGCCAGGTACGGGCAAGCCAGAGCTCGCCGCCGTCGCCGCCCGCTGCCCAGCTGCCACTGGGGGCCAGGTAGGCGGCGGGCAGGATCTGCCAGGCGCCGTCCTCGCCGGCCCAGTGGACTTCGACCTGCTTGTCGTAGGTGCGGTTCTGGACGTAGAAGCAGAAGGTGAGGGCCTGCTGGGCAGCACCGCGCTTGCGCGAGATGGTGTTTTCGACGTAGAGAAGGTGAATCGCGTTCACGCGGGTGTTCCGAATCTAGCCCGGTAGGCAAGTATCGTTGCGAGTAACGTCCCTGGCTCGGCGCAGAGCAATCGGCGCGGGCGGAGTGATGCTGCGCCGTGGTGCGCCGCCGGCGCCTAGGGTCGAGGCGAGGCATGGGCGCGGCGCGATAGAGCGGGGGTATTGTAGCACAGGAGGTGGGAGGACCTAGCCAGTTAACCAGGGTGGGGCCTGAACCGTGGGGGGTGTACAGGTTCGTGGGGGCGTGTTAGACTGAACGAGGCACGCGCAGCTTGGGCACGTGGGCGTGCCGGGGCAGGCTCCGACGCAAGCGTCGGCGACGCCTGCGGTCCGGGGTGTGGATGGTAATTGTGGCAAATTGAAATGAATGGAGCCATTCAAATGAGTGAGCGGAAAATTCGGGTGTTGGTGGCAAAGCCGGGGTTGGACGGGCACGATCGCGGGGCCAAGGTGGTGGCACGGTCGCTGCGCGATGCGGGGTTCGAGGTGATTTATACGGGGATCCGCCAGACGCCGCAGATGATCGCCGAGGCGGCCCTGCAGGAAGACGTGGATGTGGTCGGGCTGAGCATCTTGTCCGGCGCGCATCTGACGCTCTGCCCCAAGGTGGTGGAGCTGCTGCGGGCGCAGGGCCAGCAGAATGTGCTGGTGCTCGTGGGCGGCATCGTGCCCGACGAGGACGTCGAGAAGCTCAAGGCGGCGGGGGTCGAGGGCGTATTTGGCCCCGGCACGTCGACGCAGGCGATCGCCGACTTTATCAACCAGAACGTGAAGATTGCGGCCTGATTGAGGCTGTGACCGTTCGATATAAGCTAGACGAGGCGACTTAGATGAGCAAGGCGACGGCGCAACCGCGCCTCGAAGCCGCCGGGCTGGTGCAGGGTGTATTGGGCGGCGACCGCCTCCTGTTGGCGCGCGCCATTACGCGCGTCGAAAACCAGGAGGCCGACGCGGCGGAGCTGCTGGCGGCCCTCTATCCCCACACCGGCAAGGCGCATATTGTCGGCGTCACGGGCGCGCCGGGGACGGGCAAGTCCACCCTGGTGACGAACCTGGCGCAGAGCTACCGGCAGGCAGGCATGACGGTGGGCATGGTGGCGATCGACCCGACCAGCCCCTTTACCGGCGGCGCGCTGCTGGGCGACCGCGTGCGCATGCGGGCGTTGGCCGGCGACCCGGGCGTCTTTGTGCGCAGCATGGCCACGCGCGGCAGCCTGGGCGGGTTGAGCAAGACGACCGGGCGACGTGGTGACGGTGCTGGACGCGGCAGGATACGACCGGGTCATCGTCGAGACGGTGGGCGTGGGCCAGGCAGAGGTGGAGATCGCCAGCACGGCGCACACGACGCTGGTGGTGGAAGCGCCGGGGCTGGGCGACGAGGTGCAGGCGATCAAGGCGGGCATCCTGGAGATCGCCGACGTGCTGGTCGTCAACAAGGCGGACCGGCCGGGCGTGGACAAGACGATCCGGGCGCTGGAGATGATGCTGGAGATCGAGAACGGCGGCGCCGCGCCTGATCCGGCATCACGGGCAGCTGCTGCGGGTGGAGACGCCGGCGGCGATGGCGGCGGATTGGGACGACGAGAACCGCTGGAAGGTGATCGTCATGAAGACCGTGGCCACGGACGGCACCGGCATTTTTGAGCTGCGCGAGCGGATCGAGGCGCACCGGCGCTGGCTGCAGGAGTCGGGCGAGATGGCGATCCGCGAGCAGCTGCGGATTGCGAACACGCTGGAGAACATCGTGCGGGCGGAGTTGAACCGGCGCATCCTGGCGCGGCTGCCCGAGGCGGGCATGCACGGGATGGTGGAGGCGATCCGGGCGCGTGAGACGGACCCGTATACGGCGGCGGGGAAGCTGCTGGCGGGGATGTAGGCGAGGAAAAATCCGTGCGAGGCGTTGCCCTCGTGGTTGATACAGAAACCGAGTTTCTGCGAGAAACTCGGTTTCTTGCTGCTTGTGGACAGCGCCAGGCACGGTGCAGGCTATTTGATGGGCAGGGCGGCGCCGTTGCGGAGGAAGAGCGGGATCGTGTCCAGCGGCGCGGCGACGGTGACGGTCTGGCCGCCGGCCAGCACTTCGCCGGTCCAGGCGTTGGTCCACTGGGCGCCGGCCGGGAGATAGACCGGGCGCTGCCGTCACGCCGGCATCCATCACCGGGGCGACCAGCAGGTCGGGCCCGAACATGTACTCGTCGCTCACGTCCCAGCTCTTGGCATCGGCCGGGAATTCGTAGAACAGGGTGCGCATCACGGGGGTGCCGTGCTCGTGTGCGGCCTGCATCAGGCCGGTGATATAGGGTTTCATGCGCTCGCGCAGGGACATGTACTTGGTGCAGATGGCGTAGACCTCGTCGCCGTAGCTCCACACCTCGTTGGCCGCGCCGCTCAGCATTTTGCCGCCGCCGTGGTTGCTCAGGGGGGCCTTGTGCGGGTCACGGAAGCCGTGCAGGCGGAAGACCGGGCAGAAGGCGCCCCACTGGAACCAGCGCGCCAGCACCTCGCGGTAGGCCGGGTCGTCGGGGTTGCCGCCGTGGAAGCCGCCGATATCGGTTGTCCACCAGGGGATGCCCGCAATGCCCATGTTGAGGCCGGCGGCGAACTGGTTGCGCATCGAGCGGAAGGTGGTGTCGATGTCGCCTGACCAGACCAGCGCGCCGTACTTCTGGCTGCCGGCCCAGGCGCAGCGCAGCAGGTTGATCACGTTCTCCTGCCCGGCGGCGCTCATCCCCTCGAAGAAGGCACGGGCATAGACCACGGGGTAGATATTGCCGATCTGCACGTCGGGGCCCAGGTGATAGCGGTAGATATCGTAGTGGTAGTGCGTGTATTCCGGCTCCGCTTCGTCCAGCCAGAAGATCTTGATGCCGTCGTCGTAGTAGTTCTGGCGCACCTTTGACCACACAAACTCGCGCGCGCCGGGGTGGGTGGCGTCAAAGATCGAGGCACCCGAGAGCATGATGCGGTTGCCGCGGTCGGCGCGGATCAGGTAGCCCTTCTCCTCCATCTCCCGGTAGTTCTCGCTGCTCTCTTCCACCGTCGGCCAGATCGACACCATGAGTTCGATGCCCATGCTCTTCAGCTCGTCGATCATCGCCTTGGGGTCCGGCCAGTACTCGAGGTCGAACTTCCAGTCGCCCTGGTTGGGCCAGTGGAAGAAGTCGGCCACGATCACCGAGATGGGCAGGTCGCGGCGCTTGTATTCGCGGGCGACCTCCAGCAGCTCGTCCTGGGTGCGGTAGCGCAGCTTGCACTGCCAGAAGCCCATGGCGAACTCGGGCATCATCGGCACGGTGCCGGTGGCGCGGGCATAGGCCTCTTCGATCTCGGCCGGGGTGTCGCCGGCGGTGATCCAGTAATCCAGGATGTCGGTCGACTGGGCGTACCACTCGGTGACATTCGTGCCAAAGGTCGCCTTGCCGATGGCCGGGTTGTGCCACAGGAAGCCGTAGCCCAGGCTGGAGAGCACGAAGGGGACGCTGGCCTGCGAATTGCGGTGGGCCAGTTCGAGCGTGCAGCCCTTGATGTTGAGGTACGGCTGCTGGTACTGGCCCATGCCGAAGAGCTTTTCGGCGGGGTCCGACTCGAAGCGGGCCGTCAGCTGGTAGTCGCCGCCCAGGATGGGGGTGAACTCGCGGGCGTCTATGCCCAGGGCGCTGACCAATGCCCGAAGGTAATCCGGCTTCTTTTCAGGTGCGCTAGAACTGGCGCTTTGTGCCGCGAAACGCCTCCTCTGCCTCGCGGCGGTTGCGGTGGAATTCTTCCAGCAGCACCTCGCCGCGCTGGTTGAGGAAGACGATTTTGCCGGCTGCCGTCAGCCTGGCAGTGATCTTGCCGTTGGTGATGCTGGCCTCGCCGTCCTGGACGGTGATGGCCGGGGCCTGCGGTGCGGGCGGGAGGAGGGCCCATTCTTCCTCGGGCATGGGCATGCGGCTCGCCTTGGTGACGCGGACGCGCAGGCTGTTGGCGCCCCAGGGTTCGATCCAGATCTGTTCGGAGTCGAACTCGCGGATCAGACGGTTGTTTTCTTTGCGCAACATAGTGCAATCCCTTCGATAAAGTATTTAGTTGGCAAAAGGGGGCCACACGGAAGCGTGGGGCCAATTTACAGCGAATTGGGTAAGAGAGACGCCGTGGTTAGAGGCAACAGGGCGGGCAGGAAGGTATCAGGAGGAGGGCTGGGTGGATGCGCACTGCCGGCGTGACCTTGGGCCTGGGGCGGCTGTTGCTGCTGTTGCACGATCTCGATGGATTGGATTGTAACACGGGGTTGATCAGAAGCGTGCGAGCCGCTGCCCACGAGGTTTGGCGCGGGCAAGGTGAAGGGGGCAGCGCCAGGCACACATGTCCGCGCCGCGGGCTCAGGCAATGAGCGGGGCGAGGGTGGGCCAGCCGTAGGCGCATTCGGAGAGTTCGGCGCCGCCGATGGTGATGGTGGCTGCGCGCACGTACTGGGCGCCGAGTGCGGCGTAGAAGTGGCGGGCGGGGTTGGCGGCCAGGACCCAGACGAGGAGGGAATTGAAGCCCTCGGCCTGCAGGGCGCGGGCCAAGCCACGCGTGAGTAGGGTGCCTGTGCCGTGGCGCATGTGGGATGGATCCAGGTAGATGGCGTAGAGTTCGGCGTCGTAGACGGGGTCGCCGGTGCGTTCTTTGCCGCCGATCACAAAGCCGGCGAGCGCGCCGTCATCATCTTCGGCGACGAGGGTAATCGACTCGGCGTCCGGCTGGACGCGCAGCTGCCAGCGCTCTTCGTGTTCGGCGTAGGAGAGCTCATCCAGCACGGCGTCGGGGACGATGCCGCGGTAGGTGGCGCGCCAGCTGTCCACATGGATGCGGGCGATGGCGGGGACGTCAGCTGGGGTGGCGTGGCGGATGAGCATCATGGTCAGGTTCTCATTCTGGCGAGAGATACTGCGTGTCAATCACCATGCGTTCGCCGCCGGGCGGCTGCCAGGCGACCGACAAATTGTCCTTCTGGTCGGCCTGCTTGTGGCGGGCCTCGATGTAGTAGCGACGGCCGCCCTTGAGCGGGATGGGAGCGGATGCCTGCGTGGGGGACTTGTCCCAGTCGCGCTTGGGGGTCCAGGTGCCGGTGGCGGCGATCTGCACGGCGTTGGCGGGGTCCGCGTCGGTGCTCAGCCACAGCTCGCCGCTGTCGTCGGCGGCGATCCAGAAGAGATAGTCGCCGTCCTCGGGCGGGGTGAGATAGCCCCAGAGGCGCTCGCCGTAGTCCTTGCCGTCGCCACCGGTTTCGAGCGTGGGCAGCACTTCCACCTTGTCGGGTTTGTCGGGATAGCCCTCGTGGCTGCGTGAGATCGGCGATTTTGGAGCCGCCGACGTCGAGCCAGCGCTCGCGCTGCACGCCGTGTACGGTGGAGCTGTCCGAGGACGGAGGCGGCAGGCGAACTGTCAGCGGCCTCTGGCTTGGCTGCGGAAGAGTCGGACGCCGACGTGCCGGCCTCAACGGTAGTGCGACTGGTTGCAGTGCTCATCCAGCTGGAGGCATCGGCAGCTGGCGCGGGTGCCGTCTCGCCGTCCTTGGCCTGGTAGACGTTGACACAGCTCGTGGCGGAACGATCCTCGGCATCGGTGGCGGTGAGGCAGAGTTCGTAGTAGATGTTGGGGGCGTGCGGCTCGAAACGGAAGGTCTGGTGCGCGCCGGCGCCGTGGAAGAAGTCGGGGTGGACGTGGTCGTTGTGGTGGAGCGTGGCCGTCCACTGCAGGCCCTCGCCGTCGATGGGATTGCCGTCTACGTCGGCCGCCTCGCCGTGCAGTTCGACGTCCGCGTTTTCGGCCCACTTGCTCCCGTCCTCCGGCGCGAGAATGCGGACGGTGGGGCTGTCGGCAGCAGTCAGTGTCGGCCGGTGCACGGTCGGCGTATCATGGCGGCAGCAGGGGCGGGCACCGGGGCTGGTTCGCTGCCGTCGCCGGTGTAGCGGATGCGCGACAGCGTGCCGTCGACGAAGGAAAGGACATAGAGGCTCCCGTCGGGACCCATGCTGATCTGCACGGGGGCGATGACGTTGGTGGCGAACTCCTGCGCCTGCTTCGTTGCCGCCGGCGCCGGCGGGCAGATAGAGCAGGGCGGCGTGGTTGTGGTCGGCGAAGAAGTAGGCGCCCTGGTAGGCGGCCGGATACTTGTCGCCGGTGTAGAAGTCACCGCCGATGGCGGCGCTGTAGCCGTCGGCGTGCGCGTAGCTGTGCCAGGCCGGTGTGGTCGGCGCGGCGCCGGAGAGCACGGCGGCACAGGCAGGGTCGCCGCTGTTGGGCAGGGCGCCCTCGAGACAGGGCCAGCCGAAGTTGGCGCCGGGGTCGCCGCGGTTGATCTCCTCCCAGCGCTCGCCGCCGACGTCGCCGACGACCAGCTGGCCGGCAGGGTCGAAGGTGAAGCGGTAGGGATTGCGCAGGCCGAGGGCGTAGACCTTGGAGCGGTTGCTGTTGGGATCGCCGTCGTAGAAGGGATTGTCGGCATAGCCGGCGCCGGTCAGCGGGTTGACGCGCAGGATCTTGCCGGCGAGGCTGTCGACGTTCTGGGCGCGCACGTTGAGGTCCGGCTGGAGCGTGCCGTCGCCGGCGGAGACGTAGAGGGCGCCGTCGGGGCCAAAGACGAGGCCGTCCACCGTGTGGGACGGGCCGTCGACGGGGAGACAGTCGGCGACGGGCTCCCCGTCTGCCATGCAGCTGTAGGGTGGGCGGTCGCCGCGATCGAGATCGCCCATGTGCTCGGGGGTGCCGTTGGCACCGAGGAGGACGACCGTGCTGCCGTCACGCGCCTTGTCGGGGTTGCGCGGGTCGGCCTCGACGCGGATCACGCGGGCCGTGCGGGCGCCGCTTTCGGCGTGGCCTTTGCGCCGCGCCGGGTTCGTAGGCGTAGGCGAGGTAGACATAGGGCCTGGCCGGGTAGTCGGGATGAACGGCGATGCCCATCAGGCCGCGGTCGCCGTAGTTGCTGAGTTCGCCGCTGATGTCGATAAAGGGCGCCTCGAGGATCTTGCCGTCACGATAGACCTTGACCGAGCCGTGCTTGCGGGCGATCAGGATCGAGCCGTCGGGGCGGAAGGCAAAGGAGGTGGCGGGGCCGAGATCCTTGGCGAGGATGTCCTGGGTGAAACCGTCGGGGAGGGCAAAGGGATGAATGTCGGCGGCGAGAGTGGGGCGCGGCAGCAGGGCGAGCAGGAAGACGAGCAGGATGAGGGCTGGGCGGATGCGCATAGGTGGCGTGACCTTTGGCCTTGGCTCAGTGTGGCATGGTGGGTGCTGTCGATGGTGCGATTGTACCACTGAGAGGCCGGTCCGCCACCAAGGCTGGCGATGGTGGGTGGGTTTCAGACCCTACCGGCCCGGATGGCCCCTGCAAGACAGGGGGCACAAGGGCCGGCGGGGGGAGAAGACGGGGGAGCAGGCGGGGACGCCTGCGGTCCGAATTGCCGGCCCTTGTGGCCGCTCTAGGGCGTCTGTGCTGCGGCTGCTATTGGGGAAGGACGAGCTTACCCATTAGCAGGCCTTGGTCGTCGTCATGGAAGGCGAAGATCGTCGCGCCTTTCTGAGCCGGAGGGAACAGGAACCACCCAATCAGCCCCCGGTTGTCATAGAGTGTGCCGCCGTTGGCAGCGCCGCCAACCGCCACGTGATCGTACCGGCTGCCGTAGTTATCGGTCAGGTACATATTGGTGTTCGAAGCGTCAGAGTATTTCACCACGGAATCGCGCCCTGCGACGAAGTCGGCTAACCATATGAAGTTGAACTTCATGTAGCCGTCGGCGCGCACGGTGACGCCGTTGACGCACTCGGTGAGCTTGCCGACATCGACGCCATCCACGATGAAGCGCTGTGACGCACAGCGGCTGACAGGGTAGTAGCCGGGCGACAGATAGACGGGATACGGCCTGACGAGCAGGGGTATGTAGCTCGCGTGCTGGCGCGTAGTGACGCCAGCGGTTACGGCCTGTGCGACAGTGCCGGAGGGAATCTCACCGGTCAGCGTAAAACCTGCCGTCAGCACGAGATCGGTGGGGACGTCTGACGGGAGGTGAACGGCGGCGGCGAGGGTTATCGCCACGCCGGGGCTGATCACCAGGCCCCCGGCAAGACCGGGCAGGTCGGCGTTGGTCTGGGCGAGTTGGGCAGCGGGCTGGGCGGGCGCCAGGTCTACCGGTGCGGCGAGGGGAAGCAAGGCAGGCAGCGTGGCCGCAATGCCTCCATTGGCAATTGTGCTGTTGGTTGCGTTGTACAACTGCAGATTCCACACCAGCCGCTCACCCGGACGGGGAGCGGGCGGACTGGGAAGAACGGTAAAGAATAGCTGCGGTGCAACGCCTGCGTAGGTCTCAAAGCTGTTGGCCCCGGGGGCTCCGATCACGGCAGTCGGGCCGTCAAGGGCGAGGCTCGCGCCGAAAAGGGTCAACGTGGGGGCAGAGATGTCGCCGGGCAGCAGCTGCAGCGCCTGGCCCCAGGCGTTGGGGCCGCCAAAATTTCGGACGAAGGCCGGTAGAGGCGTGGGATTGCCGTCGGGGGCCTGGCCGTTCGTGAGAACGATGCCGTCCCCTGCCACCACCTGGGACCCGAACCCCCAACTATCGGCGGCAGGCGCCAGGATGGCGGCCTCCTGCCAGGCGGGAGACGCGGCCGCGTCGTGCTGAAAGACATGGACAGTCCCGTTGGCAGTTTCCGATGGTTCGCCCACGGCCAAGATATCGCCGTACAGGCTGATGGCTTTGCCAAAGGCGGAGCCTTCGGTGCCTGCAAGGGCGGCTGTCTGGCCCCACTGATTGGCCCCGCCCTGGTCACGTGCGAAGAGATAGACGCTGGCAAAGCGGGGTGTGCTCACGGCGACCGTATCGCCATGGATGGCGACTGCCTTGCTGTGGGGATAGGCCGCCGGCGTCTGGGGTACCGAGTGCGGCCACCTGGCTCCAGGTGGCAGGTGACGACCCGGTGCGCTGGAAGACGTAGGCAGCGTACGCCCCGTCATAGGCACCGGCGACGATGGTGTCGCCGTCAACGGCGATGCTGTCGCCGACTTCGCCGCCAAAGGGTACATCTACTGGCAGCAAGGTTGCCTCCTGCTGCCAAGTGTCGCCCACGAGCCGGTACACATAGACAATGCCCTGGCGATAGGTCGTGAGTTGGGCGGCCGAGGCACTGATGGCCAGCGTATCGCCGTCCAGGGCGATGTGCGCGCCGAAGCCCATGTATGGCAGCACCTCCGTGGGATCATTGGTGGCAACGATCTTCGAGTGGTATTCCCAGGGGGCATCGGCGGCAGCCCGCCGGTACAGGAGGACGTCGCTGTAGAAGCTGTGATTGGGCACGCTGCTGGCGAGCCAGTTGCCGCTGATTGCGACTGCCTGGCCCAGCGCGGCGTTGTCCAGCTTGAATAGGCTGCTCGGCGGCACGGAGGTCATGGCAGGCAGGGAGGCCTGGCGTTCAGCGCTTATAGGGTGCGGGGCTTGTTCTTGGGCAAATGTCGGGTTGGTGAAGGGCCGGCTGCAGAACATTACGAGAGTGACAAAGAGAAAGAGCAACAGGGATCTGAGGTGGATGTACATCTTGAGTGCGTCCTTTCAAGAAATGCGTATTTTCTAGAATAGGAATGTGCGGGGCGTAAGACGGGTGAAATGCTCGCGGGACATAGGAGCGCCGGGTGCGGGCAGGCGACGGGTTCCCCTAAGGGAGCGGGTGGCCTGTGCGATCGACTATAGCACCGTCTGGGTCCAAAATAGACAGCCGAACGACTTAGCGATGGTCAGACATTTGGCGGGGAAGCTATTTCGAGTTTTCTAGCTGCTTGCGCAGTTCGGCCAGTTGGGCTTCAAGGGCGGCGCGGTCGGCAGTGGCCTGGCGGCGCTGTTCTGCGAACAGGGCGTCCACGTGCTCGCGCAGCAGGTCGATGTCGGTGCGGTTGCTGTGCCGGCGCCGGGACAGGAACTGCGTGGAGATGTAGCCGGTCAGCACGGAGAAGATGCCGACGCCGACGACGATCATGATACCGCCGATCACCCGGCCGGCGGCAGTGACGGGAAAAAGGTCGCCGTAGCCGACGGTGGAGATAGTGACGATGGCAAACCATAGGGCATCGCCGCCATTCTTGATATTGGACCCCGGCACGGGCTCCTCGACGGCGACCATGGCGGCACCGCCGATGGTGACGACGAGAAAAACGATGATGATACCTGAGAGCAAGGTACTTTCGGCCAGCCGTTCGCGCGCCAATGCCAGCACCTCGCCGCGGGGTGGTATGGCGCAGCTGCCTGACGGCAATGACCAGCGCAGGGATGCGGAACAGACGCAGGAAGGGCGCAAAGGGAAAGCTGCCGATGAGATCGCAGATGCCCAGCGGCACCAGGTATGCGCGCTTGTTCGGTGCGTGGAACAGACGCACGCCAAAATCGAACAGCAGAATGAGGCTGTTAATGAAATCGACGATATAGAGCACCTCGCGCGTGTGCTTAGACATCGGCGCAAGGTAGAAAATGGCCATGAGCGTGAGCGAAAGCAGCGTCACGAAGACGATAAAGATCTGGTACGTCACGCGGGTGACGAGGATCGAGGTATCCTCGACCTCGGCAACTACATCTTCCAATGACGGCAGTGGCGTCTCTTCGGTCATGTGGGAGTGATTCTAGGGAGTGGCTTCCGGGAAGACCCACCCTTCCGGGAAGGGGGTCTTCCCGGAAGGAGGGTCAGGGGTTCACGACGACTTCGGTGCCCATGGGTGCCCACTCGTAGAGGGCCTTGGCCTCGGGGACGCGCAGGTTGACGCAGCCGTGGCTGACGGGGGTGCCGAAGTTGTTGTGCCAGTAGGCGCCGTGGATGGCGAAGCCGCCGGAGTAGTACATCGTCCACGGGACGTCGGGCGTGTCGTAGTCGACGCCCCGCATGCGGGTCTGCTCGTATTTGCTGTAGACGTTGAAGACGCCGGGCAGCGTGCGATAGCCGGGCTTGCCGGTGGAGACGGTCGTCTCAAAGACGGGCACATCGCCCTGCCACGCCGTGAGATGCTGGTCGGAGATGTCGATCTCGATCCACTTTTTGCCGTCCGCCGGCGCATCGGTGCGGAAGGCGACCGGGGCCGGTTCCGGGGGCTTGGCGGCTTCTTCCTTGGCCTGGTCGCCGGCCGCGGCACGCACGGGGAAGCGGCCGTGCCGCTGTTATTGATGCGGATCGGCGTCAGGTACTCGTCGTAGTTGAGGCCCAGGTAGACGACGCGCAGGCGCAGGGTGCTGGGGCCGTCGGGAAAGCGCGTGCTGTCAAACGCCGCCAGCTCCCCCGCCGGCGGAGACGGGCTTTTCGCCCACCGCCAGAAAATGCGCCTGCCGCTCGTCGCCGCCCATCAGCAGGTCGAGCTGCCACTTGCGAAACGTGGGGTGCACCGCCACACCCTGCACGCTCACGACGCCTGACACTTCGGCATCGGCCGCCGGGGAGGTGATGCCGTTGCCGTCCTGCGCCTGCGCCGCCTGGACAGAGAGGAGCGTCCAGCCCACGAACAGGGCCACAGCTGCCATCAATACTCGCAACGATCGCACGGTTGCAGTCCTTCCTACTCTTTGATTTTCCCTAATGTAACCCGGTAACACGCTGTTGCGCGCTCACATGCAATGAGGCGCGAATCACAGGAACAACTTACCAGTTTTGGGGGTTTGCGTCAATCTGCCGGGGTAGATCAAACTCGGCAGGTACGGCATCAAGTAAATTTGAAGTACTTACTTTAGCAATTAAATTATCACTAACATCGACGGTATCTGCGGGTGTGCTGGGATTTGAGCGGAGAGGGGAGGATGGCAACGGCGGCGAGAACGTGGACAATACTTGGGGGCAAGATGATGAGGAGGGAAGTGAGCCATGTACACAGCATTTATGAGATGGCAACGGCGGGTTGTGAGGGTGCCGGACAACCAAAAGCGTGGCAACAATCAGCACTATGAATTGCAGGATGGCTGCCTGAATGCGTTGTTCTTTTGCAGGCACCACCCTTTGTGTCTGAGTCCCAGACTTAAGCTGACAATCTTCCTCAAATCTGCTACACTTGACTGCACAAGGTAATATAAATCGATATTCGCCTGTCCCAAACATGTGTTCTGCCATGCCCCTGCAACTGCAGAAATACTGCCAACTTCAGACCCGATCGGATCGAACATACACCGGTGGCGGACTGCGTCAGTTGATCGGGATCGCGCCAGGCGCAAACCATGTTCGGATTGCGTCAGATAGGCCACGCCGAGCAAAGGAGCGATTATGACCCTGACGGGCTCGCAGATTGAACAGTGTGGCTGGGGCCATACAGCGCTGCCTGATCGATCGGGACGGACTGCGGCGCGTCGCGCGCTGCCTGTATGGATGAAGACTTCGACTCGATCGGTTTCCGACAGGCCGTTTGCCGCGGCAAGTGTTCGAGCTTGTCCAATGGGCAAACCGGCAGAGCCGCGCCGTTGACCTGCTGCGCTGCGCGATGAGAACAACCGCACAAACGAGGCGCTGCACGTACTGTGGCTGGAGTTTGCGCCTGGAGTCCGCGGGTGTAGTGCCGCGCTCGGTGGCGACCAGCGACGTATTCCTGAGCTTCAGTCACCATGACATGGCACTTGCCAAGCGGCTGTGTTCGGACTTGGAAACGGCTGGTTTTACCGTCTGGACCGATGGGCACCTTGCACCTGGCACACAGAACTGGCAGGACGCCATCGAAACGGCGATCGAGAACTGTCGGTGTATGGTTGTGGTTATGACGCCGCAAGCCAAGAAGTCGAAATGGGTACGGATTGAAGTGAGCCAAGCACAGGAGCTTGATCGGCCAATTGTCCCCCTGTTGGCGGCTGCGGAACGCAAAGAAGCTATTCTGTTCAGCTTGCTAGATGTGCAGTATCTGGACATCCGGAGCGACTATGCAGATGTCGTGCAGGTGAGCCTCATTCCAGCCGTGCAGAGCCATTTGAGCAAGCGATGCGCCGAAGAGGAAAAGGAACGTGGTGACGAAGAGAGAGAGCAAGCACAGCGGCTGGATGCCCATAAACTTAAGTTGGCCCACGAAGAACAGGAGAAGAAATTGGAGGCGTTAAAACGCTGGCAGCAGTTTCAGCAGTACCTGGCACAGGGAAAGATAGCCGAGCCACAAGCCCTGCGAAACCAGCTTGACGACGACTGTATCGTGGGCCGGCTCGCCGACCACGAGCGCATCCAAGCCACAGTCCGCGATCTCCTGGCGCTTGCGGCGGAAACACAGATGCCGAGCAAAGAGGCGGCTGCTGGAACTCGCCAGACAGTACCCGCAACCGACTGCCAAGGCATTGGCGTGCGCACCGCTGGAAGGTAAGCAGATTGCAGAACGGATTAACGGCGCAGAGCTGATCAATGCACTGATCGAACAACGCATTCAGAGCCCCGACTACTGGGCCGATCTGGTTACCCAGGAACTGTTGAGCCAAGTCAATCGCTTGTCCGTCGTTTCAGGGTGTGAGCAGTTTGAATATGCCGTGCCCGACGTGCGGAGCTATCTCGACGAAAATGTGCGGCGTTTTGCTGCTCAACTGGGCGGCACAAATCCATTTCGCTACGATAAAGCCGAACGTGAGAACTTCAGCATACTGGTGCGATCTCACCGCATACTGGACCAACACAGCGCAAACTTGGCGGTGCAAGGCTCCGGCGCGACCGTCGTCTTTGGCGCAGCTGGCAGCGGCAAGTCGGCACTGCGCGTGCCGATCGGCGCCCGGCTGTACGACGAACGGGACCGGCTAACGGGACTGTGGTATCTCCCGCGATGCTTGGGACAGTGCTTCAGTGGCGACAGTGGCGGCACGGGAACTGCTGGATTTCGTGGTGAAATATCCATGCTTCTGACCCACACAGCCCGCACAGCAGGAGTGCCTTGCGCATATCTGGCTGGCGCTTATTCCGTACGATGTGGTGCGCACCACGACGGACATAGCGTCGGCAGACCCTTTGGCGCAGTCTGATAAACGCTATACGGCGGCGCTACAGGCGGTTATCAGAGGAGTGCAGCATGCAAGCGCCATGCCACCTTACATGCTGCATCCACATGATCTGGCCCAGCGTGCTCATAACCGCCGCTCGAATAGTCGGCTGTGAAAAACTGCGCATCTTTGTAGACGACCTGGCGAGCATGCCCAGCGCGAAGGACATCGACACGATATCTTCGCGCTGGCGTGATGTACAGATCGACATCATTCTGCTTACGGAGCGTGATAATATTGCAGCGGTGGCAGCGGCAAAACGGTGTGCGCACAGTCACACTCACATGGAACAGACAGGAACTCTGGAAAATGGCTTTCCATTGCCTAGCGCAGTTTACCAACCCGCCCCCGGATACTGCCGGGTGGATGTCCGGAGGGCGGCACCAGCGACATATTTCAGGCACTGAAAGCTCATCTAGTGGTGATCTAGCATCCTCGATCAATCACAAAGCTGTGCAGCAGGCGTTACTGGGATGGTTGGGCTGCTGCTGAGGGATCTGAAACAGCTCAAAACGCCGCGCAACATCACGCGCTTGTCGCGGCTCGTGCCGTTGATTCAGGAACCCGACGCCGCTGACCAACGAATTGGGGCCGGCGACATCGCGGGGCTGTGGAAAGGCTCGGCTGAGGCATGGAGGAGAGGCCGAAGTTCTTTGCCGACCGACCCGCGGGCCGTGGCTGCCAGAGAAGAGGCGGAAGATCCTGGTGGCAGGCATGTTACGTAACCGGCGGGGTCTGCAAGTGTTTCCAACAGAAATATGCAGCACCAAACAGGTCGTTTGACCATGTTTGCGCGCAAGAGCATCGGCGAGTCTGCAGGGCATTGGCAGCAGCATGCGACAGCGATCTGACCGCGTGGCGGCTTGATCCGCACCAGATTGGATGCCCAGGCCGGCGTGTTCGTACGGCCGCCGCCAGAAGGAGGACAGCGCGAACGCCCGACGCTACTACCAGGTCTTGATCCGCGCTTTCGTGCAGCACGCGCTTCAGCGGCAAGCTCCAGTTAGTCCTCCCCGTGATCGAGAACCTGTCCAACCTGCGCAAGCCAGTTGCTGGTCGGTAATGCACACCTACATGCGCCGGCGGGCATCGACCTCTGGCTGGACCGCATGAACTACCGGTCGGCCACCGAATTCTTTGGCAACGTCCGCCGGACCTTGTGCTGCCGACGCGCGTCGAGCCCCGGGTTTCGTCGCGGGCAGCTCGAAAACTGGTCCACCTGGCGACAGCTTCCAGGCCGCACCACCGCATCATGCTCCTACGCGACGTGCAGGAAGAACCCACGCATCTGGGCCGCAATCTCCTGGAGGAGATCTTCGGGGGCCTGGAATTTGGCAGAATTCCCAGTTTCACCTTGAAAATCGCGCTTTTCGGAAACGCTCTTGACGCAGACCGGCTGTGCGAGGCGCGTGTGGCAGCATTGTCTTGCGAAACCTGGTGTGGAGCGACGTGCAGCATGCGGGAAATTCTCGCCGCCACCTGCACTACTGGGGCGGGGCGGAGTAAGCCGATGATTAATCGCTGCCGGGGGATACCGGGTAGCTGCTGGAAACGTTTCGACGATATCTCGCAGCCACCACCGGCCGCGCCGTAGAAGCGCTGGGCGAAGCGCCCCCCGGGGAGTGCTGGACTTGGCCGCGTCACGACCGATAGAGGCAGCAGAACTGCCTGTCGCCTGCAAGCGGGAGCTCTATCGCCGCTGCGCGGCGCTCTCGTTCGGACGGAACGCAGCACCGGGCGTCTGGCGCGGCGAGCGATTCATTCCGCTGAACGACCAGCCCTACCTGGCGCTCGATGCGCTCTGGCGTGCCCGCAAGGGCGACAGCACAAAGCTGCTGCTTGATGTGGCCGGCAGCAAGCAAAACGTCCACACCTTAGTCAAGCGCGTGCGGCAAAGCGGTAGAACCGCTGCCGGACGGCGAGCCATTGTATATCTGCAAAGAAAGTGGAGATGCCTATCGACTGGAAAACACCGCAAGCTAAACTCTGAGACTAAACGACACGTAAGTTTGTCATGGCCGTGTCATGCCGTTGTCAGAACAACGCCTGGACGATGACAGGAGGACGAAAGAAGATTGGAATATACTAATAACGGTTATCCACAGACGAGCTGCATGCCAATGCACAGGACTGGGCGTATGAGCAAGGCAGGGGACTCCGCACCGACCGCTCACAACAACTGCATTTCAGTCCGCCCCCACACCACGCAGGCGGCAAGAACCCACAGCACCAGTTCATCACCGACTACCTTGGCCTTACGCATGATCCTTTCCTGTTCGAGGCGGCCGAGAACGAGGTTCAGGCGTATCCGGACGACTTTCTGGCTTATTTCGTAGTGCCCGATGCTGGGCTGTGGCGGCGATTGCTGGGGGCTGAGCACCTGGTAATCTTTGGCGCGCACGGCAGCGGCAAGACAACGCTGCGGCTGAACGTAGCGTACCAACTGCGGCGTACAACCCCACCGACACTGGTGGTCACCTGCGACTTCAGTGGCAAGGCACCTGCAAACATACGTACCTTTCTGGCGCAGCAAATCGCCAAGGACACGTTTATCCAGACACTCGAACGGCTTGATACGGTCGTCGCCGATGAGGCGCGCGACACGCGAACAGTGGCGCTGTTGAGCAGCCTGCTGTACGGGAGCCTGCGCCGACACCCTGGCACGTGTAGCGGGCAGCAGCCCCGGCGAAAGAATCGACCGGATGCTGGCGGGACGCGGCCGCGAGTCCAGCGAGTATATGAAGCAATTGCTTGCCATACGCGACTTTTTGCAGAAGCTCTTGGATGCGCCGGCAGCGCCGGGCAACGCAGGGGGCTTGGAGGGCTGCATTGCCGCCGCCCATGGATCTGGGGTTCGCGTCGATCCAGGTGCTGGCCGACGGATTTGACGCCGGCAGCCAGCAGGAGAACGCCATGGCGGAACTGCTGGCGGCGCTAGTCGAGGCAACAGGCGAGCATCGGGAAGAGTTCGCGATCCTCGAAGGCGTTCTTGCCCACATCCACACGCACCGTGGTGTGGCCGAGCGTAAAACAGTTGGCCGGGGAGCGTTCTTCCAGGGCGATATCTCCGTCGAACTGCACTGGAGCAGTGAGGCGCTGGCACAAGCGCCTGGCGCAGCGCTTCCGCGCGCTGCGGCACGGCCCGACCTGCGCACACTTAGCGACCTGGCGCCCCCGGACCGGCGACTCGCTTGCACTCAGCAGAGAGGCGCCGCACAACCTGCCGCGCACCCTGCTGGCAGCCGCCAGCGAACTGCTTGACGGGTAAATCAACAGTCGAAGGGAATACCATGCCGCCCATCTAACCAACACACCTGCACGGAACTCGACTGGCCTAAACCAGCCTGCCCCAACGCTTCTTACGCTTGGTCGCAGGCACGGCAAAGGAGTAGGTCGTCCTGTGCTTGCCATGTGCAATTGGGATAACGCTGTGCCACCAGAATCCAACCTCCGATCCTTTCGATCCGGACTTATTTGTAACACGCAGCCTGGTTGACGAACAGGCGCGCCTGCACCAATGGATGGAGCAGCGAGCAGCAAGTCAAGTTGATAAAAAGGTGCTGCTGCTATTAGGACCGCCCGGCTACGGCAAGACATGGTCATTACACCGGGCCGCAAGCAGTGCCCAAGAGAAAAAGCAACCCGGCTTCCGTAGCAGGTTCTTTCTCTCGACCTGTCCGACATCATCAATTTCACATGGTATGAGAAGAAATTCCTTAACCCTGTCGAAGCCAGGCTTGGCGCCATTGGCTTTAGCACCGATGCCTCCTTGAGCAGCAACGTTGCCCACCTGCGCAGGAGTGTGCACGCTAGAGCCCAGGCGCATCCGGTGCTGATTGTCGATGAACTTGACCAGGCGCCCGACCGACCAAAGGTCGAACGGGAAGTGCTGGCGCCTTGAACCCGCCGCGACGTGCAGTTTGGTCGTCGGGTTGCGCTACAACCGCAGCTTCTTCACCGCCGAACTGCGGAACGCAACCTACTCACGAGATGCTCGACCTGGCAGAGTTTGGGCCCACGGATGCCGCCGAGCAATTTCGCCGCCTGGCGGCGCATGAAAAGGCGCAGGGGCGCCCGACCGTGGCTGGGGATGCCTTGATCGATCTGATTGAGTGCGTTGCGCCGGAGTTCCGGTATAACCTAGGGCGTTCCCGCCATCAACCAGGGGCTATGGGCGAAACACCTGCCGCCCCTTCTTGCGGGTCCTTTGCCTCGTCCTATATCGGCTCACGTGCACGCCTGCGTTGAAGATTGGCTGAAAAGGAAACCGGCGAAAAACGTCGATCCCGCACAGCAGTTGGCGTGGATTCTTGAAATGGGAACCTGGGAAGAAACGCCTTGGACGCAAGGCACGCTGGAGGATGAACTGAAGCTCAGCCGCATCGACGCGGGCGGATTAATCCGCAGTCTCATTGACCTCAACCTCATTGAACAGCCCGACAAGAACGACGGCAGCGTCTATATCATCAAGTCAAGCTGGCGCAGCTTGCTGCGCATGGACAACCATTTGCGAGGCATAATATGAGCGAATTGTTTTCCGGCACGCGCGTGCCAGGCGAGCTGATCGGGCGCGAGACCGACATGCAAGCGATCTATGCGGCGCTGTATGATCCAGGCGACGATTTGCGGGTCGTATTGGTGCGCGGGCCCGGCGGCTACGGCAAAACACGCATGCTGCGCGAGGTCATGCGGCGGGCTGGGCACCAAGGCGAACGCCAGACCCAGGGCGGACCGGGCCCGGCCAAAGACTGGTACGCTTCCCACGGCGGAGGACTGCACATCTCCGACCTTGTCGATTTGACCTGGGTGCGCCTCGCAACCACCATTCATTTCCAGCACCAGCTGCAAACTGCATTGAGCGCGGAGGGCAGCGGCTTTTTCAACTTCAACCGCTGTTTCCTGCACTATCGCGACCAGCTCACCTACCAATCCAATCCCGAACAGATGGATAAGGCGCTGCAGGAGGCGGAGCTCGCGTTTCGCAAAGACTACCAGATTCTGAGCAAACAGCGCCGCATGGTTTGGGTGCTTGACACAGCCGAGAAGTTCGCATGGCCGGGAGACGATTGGGCGCTGCCCTTGCCGCCGGAACATGCGGGGCAGTCTGATGTATCAAACGCGCACGGCCGACTGGCTGCGGGACATCGTCCGCTCAGATTGGCTCCGCAATACGACGATCCTGATTGCGGGGCGCGACAAGTACGACTGGCCGGCACCTGTTTAAAACCGACGCAGCGCGAATTTTTGACATTCCACTCACACCGTTTGACTTGCCGACGACCCGCGCCTACTTCGGGCAATTGGCGTCGGAGTGGAAACAAAAGCTGCCGGATTCGCCGTTCGTCGACGTGTTTGAGGAATTAACTGAGGTCGACCGCGCTGAAGTGCTCTGGCTGTACACGGGCGGGCAGCCTGTGCGGCTGGCGCTTTTCACCGACGTTATGCTGGAAGGCCAGTATGCGCCGGCGCAGCTCTATGTCAGCGCAGATGATGCCCGCGGGGTGTTGAGGTGGGACGGCAAGAAGGCCGATCCCGAGCGGCTGGCAGAGGAGCAGCGGCGGCTGGAGGCAAACTTTCTGGATATCCTGTTCACGCAGACGGACAGCCTTCGGTCACAGATTTTGGCCGTACTTGTGCGCGCCCAGCGCCCCATGAATGCGGCCTGCCTCACGTTTTTGCTCTACAGCAGGCCCAAAGAAACAATCGACGACTGGCAGACCGACGAAGGCAGGGTGCAGGAAATCGGCAAGGCGATGGAAGAGATGCGCACCCTGTCGTTTATCAAGTTCTCACCCTCGGGCGAGTATTGGCTGCAAGATGAAATCTATGACCTCTACGATCGCCGCCACGGCCATGGCGGGGCCAGCGCGGCGGAGATCCGCGAGCGCAAACGGGTCTACGACAAGGTGATCCAGTATCTGGACGGCGAAATTCGTAAATACGAGGGGCAGCTGCTGGACTTCTGGCGCCAGGATCGCCGCCAGCTGCTGATGGAAGCCGGGCATGAGGCCGCACGGCAGGGCGACCTTTCGCCGCTGCAGATCGAAATGATCCGGTTTACGCCTCGCACCGGTTGGAACCTGAAGAAGGCGAACTGCGCGTCAATGCCCGCAATGCGTTGGAAAGCCTGCTGCTCGATTCGCTTTACTTCCGCCTCCGCCTTAACCCGCTGCTCGCCTTTAATAACGACTACCACGAGATGGCGGATACGGCATGGGTAGAGTACGACGACGACTTCATGATGCAGCTTCAGATTCAGCTGCGGCGCTTTTTGGAGGACGATTTGGCCTGGCAGTTCAGCGTCGAGGAGCAGCCATTTGTGCTGCAAGGCGGCGAGACCATTCGTGTGCTGCTGAGCCGGCTGGCACGGCAGGATACAGCGATTCGCGTGCTCAAGCGGCTCCACATGCGCGGCGACTATGCCGGCGTGCTGGCCTATGCGGGCATCATTCGCAAACATGCTGAGAATATGCAGGGCGACGAGCGCGCGGTCCACAGCTGGAACCACACGGTCACCCGCAGCGAGATCTGCATCTACGAGAGCTATGCCCGCATCTACTTCGGCGGCAAGGAGGCTGAGGAAGCGACCGAGGACCTCAAGCAGGCGGCGAAAGAGCTGGAACGAGCGCTGCTAAAGCGGGACGAAACCAAGTCGGAAGAACCATTTCGCGAAAACCACCCGGCTCGTGTCCGGATTCTGCGGCTGGCGGGCATCGCCTACCTGTACCTTGGCTATGCCTATGCCTCGCGCGGCCGGTTTGGCGACGCGCTCGAAGCTTATGCGGCGGCGCTGCCGCACCTGCGCGCTGCCCGCTTTGCGCCCATGCAGGCGATATGTATGTACAGCATGGCGCGCGTGCTGGCCGAACGGGGGCACACGCTGCGTGCGGCCCGTGATCTGCAACGACGCCATGACCATGCTGGACGAGCGCGGCCGCGGCGGCACGCGGCCATATGGCCTGGCGCAGAACACCCTGGCGTTGGTCTACAACCGAGGCCACGAGCCCACGGTCTCCTGGCGCGAGGCGGCGGTGGCGCACGCCTGCTTTGAACGCGTTAACGACAAGCGCGACCTTGGCCTGGCAAAGCTGCAGATCGGGGAAGCCTTACGCCGGTTAGGGGGCGTCTACCAGAATCCACCGCACAGCCGCACGCACGAAACGATTCTGGAGGTTTACAAGCTGTCGGAAACCTACCTGCGCGATGCCTTGGCGATCTTCACCGATGAGGCGGGCGTCAGCAGCGAGGTGCTCCGGCAGATGGAGGCCTACAACGAACTGGGCTCTTCGCTGCGGGAACAGTGCCACTATCTTGCCAATTGGCTGCAGGCGCAAGGCCCTGATCGCCGCGCGGCGGAACTGATCGCAGGCGTGTGGAGCGGCTGCTCAACGAGGCGAGCACCTGCTTTACGCAGGCGCTGCAGCTGGCAAAGGAGAAGGAACACGGCATTCAGGAGCTGGACGCCCTGTGGGGCAGCGCCAAGGTGGCCTATACACGCTATCGTGTCCGCGGCGACCATGAGCTGGAAGAGGCGGCGATCGCCGCCTGCCTACAGATGCGCGGCGACGCGGCGCGGCTGAAGCTGCTGGCGCCGGAAAGTGTGATTGGCAAGGGCAACGCGGCGCCTGCAGCGGGGGCAACCGAGCCGACCGTACTGCGCCTGCTGAGTCACGTGTACGAACTGCTGGCCCGGATCCACTTCCTGCGCTTTGAACGCCGCGCCCACGCGGTTCGTGCCGCTAAGTACCTTGAAATTCCCTATGTCGAGCGAATGCTGGAGGCACAGCGGAGTGCTGTACAGCAGGCCATCATGGAAGACAAGGAAGCCGCAAACAGCTTACACGAGGCGATCGATTACTACATGGAAGCGATCGGCTATTCCTTCCTGTATTCGTCACGGAGCCGAATCGTCTCAGACATCTATGACGACGTGTACAAGCGCATCAAGGGACTGAGCGGCACGATGATGGCCAAAATTGCCCAGGAGGTCCGCACCACCTACGACGTATTGCACCTGTCAGCCATCAAGCGCAAGGGCTCCGATTCGCCGGTCGACTGGATGGAGCAGTCGTTTGGATATGACGGCACAGAACTGCATGAATAGAAGACGGCACGCCCCGAGAAAGGCACACAAGCAGCAGGCAGCACCATGAAAACACTTGAGCGAGTCTTTGGACCTGTAATCCGCATGCTGCATCGACGTGATGCAGCTCCGCTGCTGCTGACCGCGACGGAGGCTGCGCAGCTCGACGTGGACTGTGCATGCCCCGATTGGCCGTTCAACCTGGCGCAGCCCGCCGTGGGTGCGCCGCAGCAGGCCTATCGAGCGGCCGTGGACGCCCTGATCTGCGAGCTGCCGCAAGGGTATCGTGCCCTGCTGGGGCCGCTCACCCCATTGGGACCCGGTGTAGTCAACGCCAGCGGCTTTGCGCGCTGGCAGCAGTTTGCGCGCCCACAGCCGCTTGCGACGGCCTTCGACCGGGCGTTGGCCGAACAGCGGCTGCTGGAACCCCTTGGCGTAGAGGTGCAGCCTCAAAGCCAGGCGACTGGCACGCTGACCGCGTGGCTGCACATCACCAACGCCTGCAACCTGGACTGTCCCTACTGCTATGTACGCAAGTCCTCGCAGTGGATGACCGAGGAGATCGGCGCGCGGGCGCTGCGTGCCCTCTTCAGTACGGCGCAGAAGCACGGGTTCACAACGGTGAAGCTGAAGTATGCCGGCGGCGAAGCATCGCTGCACTTCAAGCTCGTGCGGCGGCTGCATGAACTCGCAAAACAGCTGGCGGCGGACAGCGGCGTAGGGCTGCAGGAGGTGCTCCTCAGCAATGGGGTGCACATTCGAGAGACGCGATGCCGCCTGGTGTGCTGCGGCGGGCGTTAAGTTGATGGTGTCGGTGGACGGGGTAGGCGAAAGCCACGACCGGCTGCGCGTCCGGCGGGGCGGCGGCGGCTCCTTTGCCGGCGTCGAGCATACCGTCGATCACGTGCTGCTGCCGCAGGGTATCCGTCCGGACATCACCACGACCATCAGCGGCGCCAATGCACAGGCGGCGGCAAGCGTGGCGCAGTGGGCCGTGGTCGAACGCGGGCTGCCCCTGAATTTCAACCTGTATCGAACCCCGCTCGTGGGCGCTACCCGCCACGACCTCCAGCTCGAGGAACAGACGATCGTGCAGGGGCTGCGTGATGCCTTTGCCGTAATCGAACGCAACATGCCTGATACGGCGTTCCTCGGCGGCATGCTGGACCGGCTGAACATGCAGGCGCATACACACACATGCGGCGTGGGCCAGAGCTATATCGTCGTCGGGCACACCGGCGAGGTGAGCGCATGCCAGATGCACATGGGTGGCGGGCAAGGGCTTGACGACCACACCGACCTGCTGCCGCTGGTCGCAAGCGGGCCGATTCCGGTGATCCCGCTGGCGGCCAAGTCCCAGTGTTCTACGTGCGCCATCCGCCACCGGTGTGCAGGGGGGCTGCCCCATCGAGACGTATCGTGCCACGGGACGCTGGGACGTGCAGAGCCCCAACTGCGGCATCTATCGCAGCCTGGCGCCGGACCTCGTGCGTCTCTCCGGGCTCTATTTGTTACGGAGCAACCACCTGCTTCAGTAGCGGGTAACGCCGAACTTGGCCATCTGATCGTTTCGTGTTGGTCGTTTGACAGTCGCACGACAGGGGGCAGACAGGGTTTCAGCCTTGTCTGCCCCCTGTTTTGTGTTGCGCTGTCGGCACGCCGCACCGCCCATGTCTGCTGCGGCGCCCGGTTGACCGGGTGATCGTGACAGGTGCGTCCTGTACGATCAGGACAGCACAATGTTCACCCAGGATTCATACAAAAGGAGACAACGATGTCCAAAACAGTGCAGCAACCAGACGCCGGCCCAACACAAGCAGTTGCAGCGGTTCGTGAAGAAACAGTATCAGTCTCTCTTTGACCCAACGATCGAATCCTATTTCGACCAGTGGCTCGGGCAGTCAAGCCAGCGTGTGCCGTGCCTGGTTTGTGAACAGCAGTCGGTGCCGCGAGTACTAGTGTGCAGCGATAGGAGAAATCACTATGCAAGGGTATGATAACTCGCCAGGTGGCGGCATGCCGGGAGTGGTGCTGACGCTCGCCCTCCTGCTGTGCGTTGCTCACCTTTCTGCTGGGGCTCGTCCTTGGCAGCGGCGTGATCTTCTAGATCGCCAACGACGATGAGCGCCTCAATTGAATACGACGTGGAACTCAAGAAAGCGGCGCCCGACAGACCGGGTGCCGCTTTTGCCTATAGGGATTGATATCGAGACTGCGCCAGCAGGGTTATTCGCGCTCGAAGTCCACCGAGACGGAGCAGCTGACGATCGGCCGCAGGTAGTCGAGGACCTGCCGGTGCTCGGGATGCTCCTGGTAGGCGACGAGGTCGGACTGGCCGGCGAAGCGGTTGATGATGACCAGGTCGTATGAGCGGCCCTCGTGCAGCACGTCCTGCCCCACTTCCATGCTGATCAGGGTGGGGACGACGCCCTGCAGCGCGCGCAGCCTGGCGGCGGCTTCGGCGAGCATGGCCGGCGTCGGTTTCTTGAACTTGAACATGACGACATGGGTGAGTGGGCGCTCCGAAGGCGGGGTGATGGCGGCGCGCTCGCTGATGTCCAGGCGCATGACCTTCTCCTCGTCGACGACCTCGCCCGTTTCGGCAAAGCCCAGGGCGGCATAGAAGGGCTGCGGGCTGCCTTCGCCGGGCACATAGCTGACGCCCAGCGTGGCGGCGTTGGGGCGGCCGGCGACATAGTCGACCACCTGCTCGATGGCGTGACGGGCAAAGCCCATGCGCTGGTAGCGATGGTCGACCATCAGGCGCCAGAGAAAGTACTCCGGCGTGTGCGGGTCGTCGTAGAGCATGACAAAGCCGACCGGCGTCTCGTCGGCATAGATGGCGCGCGGCCAGGCAAACTGGTTGTAGGCGGCCTCGGCGAGCGAGCGAGCGTTGTCGGCCACAAACTGCTCCTGCTCCTTGGTCACGCGCAGGCGCATGACGTCATAGACGTTTTCGGCGGTGACCGGGCGCAGGGACACGGTGGACTCGGGGGTGACTTCGATTTCGTCGCTCATGATTGGCCTCGTTTGTGAATGGTTTTTGCCTATTCTACCCGATCTGGTTCATGCGGTAGAGATTTGGGATCTGGTCAGGTCGCTCGACAGTAAAGCGGAGGTCCTGCAGGATGCCGTCCTTGAGGCCGTAGATCCAGCCGTGCACGGCCAGTGGTTGGCCGCGCTGCCAGGCACCCTGGACGATGGTCGTGTAACAGACATTGGCGACCTGGTGCAGCACGTTGAGCTCGCACAGGCGATCGCCGCGCACGGTCTCGTCCTTGATGGCGTCGAGTTCGCCAGCATGGCGGGTGTAGATGTCCTTGATATTGCGCAGCCAGTTGTCGATCAGGCCGTAGGACTGCTGGTGCATGGCGGCCAGCACGCCGCCGCAGCCGTAGTGGCCGCAGACGATGACGTGCTTGACCTTGAGCACCTCGACGGCATACTGGAGCACGGAGAGGCAGTTCATGTCGGTGTGCACGACAACATTGGCGATGTTGCGATGCACGAAGACCTCACCCGGATCGAGGCCGATGATCTCGTTGGCAGGCACCCGGCTGTCGGCACAGCCGATCCAGAGATAGTCAGGGGCCTGCTGGCGGGCGAGGCGGGCAAAGAAGTCGGGATCTTGCGCCGTACGGGCGGCGACCCAGCGGGCGTTGTTTTCGAACAGTTCCGGCAGGATACGCATGTACTGCTCCTTCGTGAAGACACGCGATGGATGGTGTTGCAGCATGCATGTTAGCGGCTTCCTGCCCGCTGTCAGTAAGCTTTGTACCTCGATCGGCGCTAAATAGGGCATCGCCGTCATTGCCGGCTCCGTGGACACCTCGATCTCGCCTTCGGTTTCGACATGCGTCAGGTGCAGGTGGCGCTGTTCGGCCACCAGGATGGCGCGATCGGCGCTCCAGAAGAAGTTGTCTTTGCCGATCAGCAGGTCGGCCCCGGCACGCTGCAGCATGTACATCACCTTGGGGTTGACGCCTGCCAGCATGAGCGTCTTGCCCTGGTGTGTGCAGCGTCTCGGCCAGGCCGGTCAGGGCTTCGATGCCGGAGAGGTCGATCAGCGGGACGGCGCGCATGGAGAGGATCAGGAAGTCCACATCCTCCTCGTGGGCAAAGGCCTCGTTGAAGGTGTTGGTGGCGGCAAAGAAGAGCGGGCCGGTCATATAGGCGACGCGGATATTCTTGGCCTCGGTCTTGATATCCATGCCGCGCATGACGCATGCGCTCGACGTCGACCGTGCGCACCTCGACCTCCATATTGGCGACCTGGTTGATAAAGATGCCGGCCGACAGGATACCGCCGATGATGATGGCTTGGGTCAGGTCAAGCGTGATGGTGGCCAGGAAGGTGACCAGGAAGGTAACGATGCCCGTCTTGAAGCGCTTGGCTGAACATGAAGTGAATGGCATGCCACTCGTTCATGCGCACCGCCGTGACCATCAACACGCCGGCCAGCGCGGTCATCGGGATCAGCGCAATGACGGGTGCCAGGAGCAAGGCGGCGGCCAGCAGGGCCAGCGAGTGGATGATCGAGACCAGGCGTGTCTGCCCGCCCGACTTGATGCCGACCGAGCGTGCGGGCGATGGCGGCCGTGGCGGGGACGCCGCCAAAGAAGGGGATGATGATGTTGCCGATGCCCTGCGCCACCAGTTCCTGGTTGGCCTGCAGGCGGATGCCGGTCATCTTCGAGGCGACGGCGCCGCACAACAGCGACTCGACCGCGCCGAGGGCGGCGATCGAGAAGGCAGGCGCAATCAGGTCGCTCATGTTGCCCCAGGGAATGGCGTCCAAGGTCAGGCGCTGGTCGAGCAGGATCGTGCGCGGGATGGCGCCGATGGTCGGCGACGGGCCAGCCGGTGACGACTGCGACCAGTGTGGCCACCACGATGCCGACCAGCGAGCCGGGCACGTAGCGCGCCCACGCCTTGGGCCAGAAGACCATGATCGCGATCACCAGCAGGCCGATGGCCAGAGTCGCCCACTGCGGGCGACCAACCGCCGTGGAAGTAGCCGAGAAACTTGAGCGCCGAGGACTCGGCGCCGGCGTCTGGACACCCAGCAGGTTATCGATCTGGCCGACAAAGATGATAAAGGCGATGCCCGAGGTGAAGCCGGTGATCACCGATGAGGGGATGAAGGCGACAAAGCGCCCCATGCGCAGCAGGCCGATGACCAGGATGATGATGCCGGCCAGGAGGCCGGTGATCCAGATGCCTTCGATCCCGACGCGCTGGGCGATGACGATGAGCACGGCGCTCATAGCGCCGGTGGGGCCGGAAATCTGGTATGGAGCGCCGGAGAGAGCGCCGATGATGAAGCCGCTGAGAATGGCGGTGACGAGGCCGGCGGCGGCGCGTGGCGCCGGAGGCCACACCAAAGGCGAGGGCCAGGGGCAGCGCCACGGCGGCAACCGTCAAGCCGGCAAGAAGGTCCTGGCGGAACTTGCCCGCGGAATAATGGCTGAACTCGCGCCGCCAGAGCGCGAACAGGGACAATCGTTGCATAGTTACTTTGCGTAGTTTTCTTGGGCCATGTGATAGACCACGTCGGCGGCCGAGAGGACGGCGATGGGGCGCAGTTTGTCGTTTTCGGGTTCGACGGCGACCACGCGGTGGACGTGGTGCTCGATCAGTAGATCCATGACATGTTCGAGTGTGTCTTCCAGGCCGACGGTGACAACGTTGCGCACCATGTAGTCATTGGCCGTCAGGTTCATCCAGTCGCGGCGGTCGTGGGCAGCGCGCACCAGGTCGGTGCGGGTGATCAGCCCTTCCAGGTAGCCTTCGGCATCCACCACCACCAGACCGCTGATGTTGCGATCGACCATCTCACGGCGCCACTTCGAGCAGTGTCGCCGTGCTGGCGAGTTGTCCACACGCCAAACCGTTTTGCCTGCATGACCGACAGCGTGCGCATCGGCATGAGCAGCCTCCTAAAGTTTGAGAATTAAGGTACATCGTCGGTTGCCATTGTAGCGCAATGTAAGCGCGCGCACAATTGGCCGGTACACTGGGGAAGGATTCAGTCGCGTTGGAAACGGGGTAACAGGGTTGACAAGTGGAATGCAAAATGATATTTTAGCTATAGCTAAAATTTTATTAGCTGATAGTAATAAAGTATATTTTCGAGGTGTATAAGATGAGAGAAGGAAGGCTAAGACGAATAAGGCAGACGGCAGTGGTCATTGCGCTGCTGGCGGCTTCTGTAGCTGGTCATGGCAGCTTGCGGGGGGGCAGCAGAGGCATCTGACCAGCGGTGGAGAGGAAAAGCTGCAGGTCGTGACGACGACCGGGCAGATCGGCGACATTGCCCGCCATGTCGGCGGCGAGTTTGTGGAAGTGACGGCATTGATGGGGCCGGGCGTAGACCCGCACCTTTACGTGGCCAGCGAGGGGGATGTCGACCGGCTGGTGCAAGGCCGATGTCATTCTCTACAACGGGCTGTTCCTGGAAGCGCAGATGGCGGACGTGCTGCGGCAGATCGGCGAGCGCAAGCCGGCCATCCCGGTCGCCGAGCGCATCGACCCGGCCCGGCTGCTGCCGTGGGCGAACTATGCCGACGAGTATGACCCGCACGTCTGGTTTGACGTCACGCTGTGGATGAAGGCGGTGGAGGCGGTGCGCGATGCGTTGGCGGACGCAGACCCGGACCATGCCGCCACGTACAAGGCCAATGCCGACGCCTACCTGAAGGAACTGGCGGAGTTGGATGCCTACGTCAAGCAGCAGGCGGCGACGGTGCCCCCAGAGCAGCGGGTGCTGGTGACGGCGCACGACGCGTTCCATTACTTTGGGCGGGCGTACGGGTTCGACGTCAAGGGACTGCAGGGTATCAGCACGGCGTCGGAAGCGGGCACAGCGGACGTGCGCGAGCTCGCCGATTTCATTGCAGAACACAAAATTCCTGCCATTTTTGTTGAGACGTCGGTGCCGGTGCGCAATGTCGAGGCGCTCCAGGCGGCGGTGCGCGACCGTGGCGGCGAGGTGGTGATCGGCGGGCAGCTCTATTCCGACGCCCTGGGCAGCCCGGACGGCGATGCGGGCACCTACGTGGGCATGGTGCGGCACAACATCGATACGATCGTGAAGGCGCTGCGGGGATGAGAGGATCCACGAAGGGCGAGACTGAAGGATCGAGGATGAAGATAATAGACTGTAGGAGGAGGATAGAATAGATGCAGGCAGCAGTTGAGGTTACCGATTTGACGGTGGCGTATCACGAGAAGCCGGTGCTGTGGGATGTGGATCTGACGGTGCCGCGCGGGGTGCTGATGGCGATTGTGGGGCCGAATGGGGCGGGCAAGACGACGCTGATGAAGGCGATCCTGGGGCTGGCGCCGGTGGCAGCGGGGCAGGTGCTGATCGACGGCAAGCCCTATCGCGAGCAGCGGCGGCGGGTGGGCTATGTGCCGCAGCGCGGCAGCGTGGACTGGGATTTCCCGACCAGCGTGCTGGACGTGGTGATGATGGGCCGCTATGGGGCGCTGGGCTGGTTCCGGCGGCCGGGGAAGACCGAGCGGGAGGCGGCGCTGGCGGCGCTGGAGAAGGTGGGCATGGCCGACTTTGCGCAGCGGCAGATCTCGCAGCTTTCGGGCGGGCAGCAGCAGCGCGTCTTCCTGGCGCGGGCGCTGGTGCAGGATGCCGACGTCTACTTTATGGACGAGCCGTTCCAGGGCGTGGACGCCACCACCGAGCGGGCGATCGTCGGCCTGCTCAAGGAGCTGCGGGCGGCCGGCAAGACCGTGCTGGTGGTGCACCATGACCTGCAGACCGTGCCCGAGTACTTTGACTGGGTGACGCTGCTCAACGTGCGGCGGATCGCCAGCGGGCCGGTGGACGAGGTGTTCACCGAGGAGAATCTGCGCCTGACCTATGGCGGGCGCATTGCCTTTGTCACAGCGCAGCAGCGAGACGGGCCGGAGCGGCAGATGCGTCGGTGTGCCGGCAGAGGGCGGCAATGGCGCATGCGGGGCAGCGTGGATTGACAGGTGACGAAGGGTGGAGGTGAGTGATGGACTTCGGACAGATTTTGCATGGGCTGCTGTTTGACTACACGCTGCGCACCGTGGCGCTGGGGACGGCGGTGTTGGGGCTGGTGAGCGGGACGCTGGGGGCGTTTGCCTTTCTGCGCCGCCAGAGCCTGATCGGCGACGCCATCTCGCACGCGGCGCTGCCGGGCGTGGTGCTGGCCTTTATGCTCACGGGCATCAAGGGGCCGGCCGTGCTGATGGCGGGGGCGGCGGTGGCCGGGATCGCCGGCGTGCTGCTGGTGATTGCGGTCACGCGCAACACGCGCATCAAGCAGGATGCGGCGCTGGGCATCATTCTGTCGGTCTTTTTTGGCTTTGGGCTGATGCTGCTCACCTTTTTGCAGCGCGACCCCAATGCCCGGCAGGCGGGGCTGAACCACTTCCTGTTTGGCCAGGCGGCGACGCTGTTGGGCGGCGACGTGCTGATGATGGCGATCTTTGGCGGCGCGGCGCTGGTGCTGCTGGCGCTCTTCTGGAAGGAGTTCAAGCTGCTCAGCTTTGACCGCGATTTTGGCGCCAGCCTGGGCTTCCCGATGCCCGCTGCTGGAGGTCGGGATCACGCTGCTGCTGGTGGTGGCGATCGTCATCGGGCTGCAGGCGGTGGGCGTGGTGCTGATGAGTGCGATGATCGTGGCGCCGGCGGCGGCGGCGCGGCAGTGGACCGACCGGCTGGGGCTGATGGTGGTGCTGTCGGGGCTGTTTGGGGCGGCGGCCGGGGTTGCGGGCACGGCGATCAGCAGTCTGGCCAGCGGGTTGTCCACCGGGCCGGTGATCGTGCTGTGCATCAGCGCCATTGCGGCCTTCTCGCTGCTCTTTGGCGCGAGCCGGGGGATCGTGTGGGCCTGGCTGCGCAGATGGCGCAACCGCCAGGCATTGGGCGATGCGCTGGCGTAGGGCCGGGTATTCGGGTGACTGTTGAGGGGAACGATGAGCGCTTCGGTTGAAATACAGCTGATTGCGGTGGTGGTGGCGGCGGCGTGTGCGCTGCCGGGGGTGTTCCTGGTGCTGCGCAGCATGTCGATGATGGCGGATGCGATCAGCCACACGGTGCTGCTGGGGATCGTGCTGGCGTTTTTTGTGGTGGCGGACCTGCAGTCGCCCTGGCTGCTGCTGGGGGCGGCGGCGGTGGGCGTGCTGACGGTGAGCCTGGTCGAGCTGCTCAACCGCACGCAGCTGGTCAAGCAGGATGCCGCCATCGGCCTGGTCTTTCCGGCGCTGTTCAGCCTGGCGGTGATCCTGATCTCGCGCTTTGCGCGCGGGGTGCACCTGGACGTGGACGCCGTGCTGCTGGGCGAACTGGCGTTTGCGCCGTTTGACCGCATCCAGGTGTTGGGGCTGGACCTGCCGCACGCGCTGGTGACGATGGGCGTGATCCTGGTGCTCAATGCGGGGCTGATCGCGTTGTTCTACAAGGAACTCAAGCTGTCCACGTTTGATGCCGGGCTGGCGGCGACGCTGGGGTTTGCGCCGGGGCTGCTGCACTATGGGCTGATGGCGATGGTGTCGGTGACGGCGGTGGGAGCCTTTGACGCCGTCGGGGCCGTGCTGGTGGTGGCGCTGATGGTGACGCCGGCAGCGGCGGCCTACCTGCTGACCGACGATCTGCGCAAGATGCTGGTGCTGAGTGTGGTGATTGCCGTTGCAAGCGCGTTGGGCGGGTACTGGCTGGCGCGCGGGCTCGAACGCCAACATTGCGGGGGCGATGGCGACGGTGACCGGGCTTATCTTTCTGGTGGTCTTTTTGCTGGCCCCGCGGCGGGGGATTGCGGCGGTGGCGGCGCGCCGGCAGCGGCAGAAGCTGGAGTTTGCGCAGGCGATGCTGGCGATCCACCTGCTGCAGCACGAGGGGCGGCCGGAGGCCAGTGCGGAGAACCGGGCCGAGCACCTGTCGCAGCACGTGCACTGGGCGCCGGAATTTGCCGAGAAGGTGGTGCGTTATGCCGAGCGCAAGGGGATCGTCGCACAACGAAAGCGGCCTCCTGCGCCTGACCGAGAACGGCCGGCTGGTGGCGCAGGAGGCGATGGTACGGTAAGCGCTACTCCACCTGCTGGAACTCGCCGTCTTTGACCTGGTAGATCCAGATCTTGGGTTCGACCAGGTCGCCGTTGGGCTCGAAGCGCAGGTTGCTGAGCAGGGTGGGGATGGTGTCGTTGCGCAGGGCGTCGGCGACCTTGTTGCGGTCGAACGAGTCGGCTTTGGCGGCGCCTTCGGCCATGGCCTGCATGCCGACGTAGCCGTTGACCGAGTAGGTGTCGGGGTTGCGGTATTCGACGGCCTGGTAGGCCTCAAACCACTTGGCGTCGGTTACGCTGCGCGGGCTGGGGGCAAAGGCGCTGACGTACATGCCCTCGGCCGTGCCGTTTGATTCGTCGATCGTGGCGGCGAGGAAGGCGCCGTCGCTGGCCAGCATGGGCGCCGTGACGCCGGCCTCGACCAGCTCGGCACGCAGGTAGGGCGTCTCGATCTCGTAGCCGGCGTAGAAGATGGCGTCGGGCGCGGCCTGCTTGACGGCGGCCACTTCGTCGGGATAGCGGGCCTGGCCTTCTTTGACCTCCAGCGTCAGCGCGACCTGCCCGCCCTGCTTCTCAAACTCGCGAGCCAGCGAGGCGCGCCAGCCCCTTGCCATAGTCGGTGTCGTTGTGGATGACGGCGATCCGCTTGGCTTGCAGCTTGCCGACCAGGAACTGGGCGTCGACGGCGGCCTGGACGGCGTCGTTGGCGTTGACGCGGAAGAAGTTGGTGTAGCCGCGGTCGGTCAGGCTCTGCTCCGAGGCAGTCGGCGTGACGACCAGCAGCGGCATGTCCTTGTAGAGCTCCATCGCCGCCGACGTCTGGCCGCTGTTGAGATGGCCGATGACGCCCAGCACGGTTTCGCCGCCGTCCAAGCGCGGCCTGGATGTGCCGACACGTTCGACGGCCACGTCGTCGCTGGATTCGTCGTCGAGCGGGCGCACGACGACGCGGTAGCCGCGCAGGCCGCCCTTGCGGTTGATCTCCTCGGCGGCCAGGCGTGCGCCGCCGAGGACGGTCTGCCCGCCGTTGGCCTGGAAGCCGCTGAGGGGCACGGCCACGTAGACGACGACGTCGCCCCGCGTGGGCTCGCTGCTGCCGCCGCCGCCACAGGCGGCCAGGACGAGGGCAAGCACAAGAAGAATCAGAAGTGATCGATAGCGCTGCTTCATCACATTCACCTAGTCTAGAACTATCCATGCTAGGCTTCCGGGAAGAGGGGGGTCTTCCGGGAAGACCCCCTCTTCCCGGAAGGGTCAGATCGCCTTGTAGTCGTAGACCTCGTTGATGCTGTCGACCAGGTCGCCGAGACGGTTGACCTGGTCGCGGATGTCGGACTGCAGGCGTTCGGCACGGCCGCTTTCGACGCTCTGGGCGTCGACGAGCTGGACCTGGCTGTAGATGGTGGCCAGGGCGGCAAGGCTTTGCTGCAGCTGCAGCTCGGCCTGCTTCATGCGGTCGTCCAGGTCGCGCAGCGCCTGCCACTGCTTGCCTTTGGTGTCGATCACCTGGTCGAGCTGGGCCTGGGTGGCCGCGTTGGTCGTGCGCTTGCGCTGCTCGGTGAGATCCTTGAGCTCCTGCGGCAGCGTACCGCGCTGCTTCGCCAGCAGGTCGTCGCGGCGGTAAGAGTCAAGCCGCAGCGCCAGGGCGTACATGTTGGCGATCCACTGCGTGATCTGGTTGGCCGTCTCGTTCAGGCGGTCGCGCAGGAGCGTGCGATCCTGCTGGCGCACCTGCACCTCGATGCGCCGCTGGTACTCGAGCGCCGTCTCCAGGTCTGCGCGCAGCTCCTTGTCGCGGATGCGCTTGGTGTCGAACTGCTCCTGGAAGAGACGCAGCAGCACCTTGGCATTGGTTTCGGCATCGGTCAGGCTGGAGTAGACCAGGGCGGCCAGGCCGCAGACCCCAAGCACCAGCCAGCCGTAGCGCGGCCACCAGGGAAAGGGGCGCGGCAGCAGAAAGAAGAGCACAATCGTCAGGCCGATGACCAGCGCGCTCTCCCAACGGAAGAAGGCGTACTGGAGCACGGCGCTCTGCGCCCGCTTCTGGATGTCGGAACGTGTCTCAGATCCACTCTCGGAGCCGATGCCTGGGTCGATGCTTGGACCGGCCCTGTGCCTGTTGAAGTCATAGTGTCCCTAGAAGTAGGTCGAAATAATCTGATACAGCTCGGCGATGTCGGTTTCGCTGGCACGGCGGAACTGTCCGCCGCCGATCTCGGCCATCACGCCCAGCACGTTCTCGTCGGCGTCGTCGCCGAAGCCGATGGTAAAGATGATGGGCGGGTTATCGCTCTGGGCGAGCAGCGACTGCAGCTCGCCCAGCCCGCGTTGGCTCTCGTTTTCCTGGCCGTCGGTCATGACCACCACGGCGTTGATCGCCTGGGTGTCGTTCTCGGCCATCAGCTGCGCCACGGCGGCGTAGGTCGCGTCGATCAGGGCGGTGCCGCCGCTGGCTTCGAGGCTGCCGATCGTGTTCGAGCAGGCGGTCGCGATTGGGTGCGCTCATCGTCTCAAGCGGCACGTAGCTCTTGATGCCGCTGCCAAACTCGACCAGGCCGACCTGGTCACGCTCGCCGCGGATCGCGCTGACAAAGGCAGCGAGCGCCTCGCGCGCGCGGTCGATCTTGCTGCCCTTCCATGCTGCCGCTGGTGTCGGCCACCAGGAAGACGTTGGTCGGGCGCTTGGTGTAGACCCAGACGTTCTGCACCACGTCCACCACGGCGGGCGAGGGCATCTGCAGGGTCGTCTGCGGCTGGCGCCAGTCCACGTAGGTGGAGCCGGCGAAGGGGCTGCCTTCGGTGTCGAGGCGCAGGCTGAGGTCGGCAGGCCGGTAGCCGGCGTCGAGCAGCTGCTTTTGCGCCTCGGGGCTGGTCAGGAAGGAGGCCAGCGCCCCGTAGGTCAGCCGTTGATTCTCGGTGACCGCCTGCTCATCTGCGCCGCCCAGTTCGAGCAGCGCCAGCGGGTGGTCGGTCCACAGCGTGCCTTCGGCGGGATAGATGGCGACCAGCGGTTCGCCGCGCTTGTTCTTGTTCCAGTCGATGACGACCTGTTCCTGGCCGACAAAGGCGTCGAGGAAGCTGCGCCCTTCCTCGGCCAGGCGCTCGACGATCACCTGTTCGCCTTCGCCGTAGAAGCGCACGGTCGACTCGACATCGCGCACATAGTCGAGCGTCGACTGGGCGGTCGCCGCCTCCTCGGTCAGCCCGCGTGTCAGCCCGGCGCCGGCGTAGAACTCGGCCAGCGTGGCCAGCAGGCCCGAGGCGTTGTTGGTGCTGGGATGGTTCCACTTGAAGTCTGGGTTGGCCGTGGCCTGGCGCTGGATATCCTGCCAGCCGATCGGCTTGTCGGGCCAACCCAGCTCGCGGGCGGCACTCTCCCAGGCGGCGATCACGATCGGGCTGACGGCATAGCGGGTCTGCTCCGCCACGCGGCGCTGGCCGATGGGAATCTGCGATGTGGACGCCTGTGCCGACTGGTCTTCCGTATTCTGGCTGAACCCGTCGGCGGCGGCAGTGGCCTGCTCGGCGGCGCGGCCGCTCCAGGCAGTCTCGAGGCGGTCGAGCCAGAGGCTGCTGTCGGGCGACATGGCCTGGAACTCGGGCCGGCTGAGGGCAGCGCTGACCATCTTCTCGGGTTCGTAGACGACCGTATGCACGGTCATCGTCTTGCCGTCGGGCGTCTTGTTGTTCTGGGCGTTAAACTGCTCGGCCAGTTGTGCCAGCACCGGGGCCATCACCGGCGAGACGGCGACCGTCAGTTCGGCGCTGTCGGCAGCCCAGGATGGCGCCGCCTGGTCGCTGACATTCGAATCGCCACCGGGGCTGCGAAAGGCGGTCATCCAGAAGCTGCCGAAGATGATCGAGCCGACACAGAGAAAGATGCCGCCCATCATGACAGCGAGGACGATCAGGAAGTTGCGCGTGCTGTGGTTACTGGACATACGATTGCGCTTGCTCATAGCTATCCCCTACTGGGTCCCCCGTGGGCTGCCCCTCATTTCCCTACGTTGAGCTCGAACCAGCGCAGGAGCGCCAGCAGCACGTCGCGATCGGGGCTGCGCATGGCGGAGGTGCGCGGCACGACCGTCTGCACGCCCTGGTCCTTCCACTTGACGAACAGGCTGTCGGCCGTGGCGTCTACCGGGACGTCGGAGTTGGCCGGGCGCAGGCCGTAGGCAAGCGCCTTCTGCTGCTGTTCGGGGCTGAGCAGGAACTTCTGGAACTCGAGCGCGGCGTTCTTCTGCAGCGCCGTCGTCTCCGGCCCCACCCAGATGGCGAAGGGGAAGTCGAACCAGGTCACGTAGTCAGGATAGTAGATCTTGAGCGGGTCTTCCCAGCGGTTGAGAATGCCCTGCATGTTTTGCAGCAGGTCGCTTTCCAGCATCTGGCCGCCGTCGCCCACGCTGTAGCCAAAGAGGGCAAAGTCCTCGGCCGTATAGGCGGAGGCGCTGCTGAAGTCGGTCACGGCGCCCATCAGCTCCTTGAGCCACTTCTGGAACTCGGGGTTGGTGACGTCTTCGACGCCGATGTTGGTGCGGCCGTAGTATTCGCCGGCCATGGCGATCATGGCTGCCAGGCCGCCAATGTTCTTGTTGGGGTTGGGGACGACCAGCTTAAAGAAGCCCCAGGCCGGATCGCCGCCCAGTTCGGGCCAGCCGCCGGTGGTGATGGCGGCATCGTGGATCGTGGACCAGTCGATGTTGCCGAATTTCTCTTCGAGCACCTTGGCGCGGCTGTTGTAGAGGCCCCAGGTGAAGAGGCTGATGGCGATCGGGCGGGCGCGGTATTCGCCGTCCGTCAGGAAGACGTCGCGGCCGAGCCGCTCCTTGTAGGCGGCATTGGCCAGCTCCACCAGGTAGCGGCTGTCGGGAATCCAGGCGGTCGGGAAGTCGGCGAGCTCGGCCTTCTGTTCGGCGGTGAGGTCTTCGGGCCGCGTTTCGGCCGGCAGCGAGCCAAACTCGTTGCGGTCCCAGCGGCCCAGGGCGGTAAGACCGTCCATGGCGACGACTTCGACCTCGATGGGCACGCCGTCGACGCTGTGGTCGCCGGCGTTAAAGTCGGCGGCGGCCGAGCGCACCCAGGGCTCGATGGGCAGGGAAGAGACGATGCGCACCTTGACGGCGTCGGGTTTGGCCACCGTCAGGCCGCCATCTGGTGTTCCGCCGCCGCGTTGCGAGAGAACGATGCCGATGCCGGCGATGGCCAGGGCAGCGACAATGATACCTACAAATATCCAGCGCGTACGAGTCATGGGATTTCCTCAGAAGGATGCTCCCAGGCGGCGAGACGGGATTGACTGCGTGCACGCGGCGGTAGCAGAAACCGAGTTTCTGGCAGAAACTCGGTTTCTTGCATTGCGTGGCCGCGAGCGAGGCACGGTACGTCTCGCCGGCTTTGGAGTTTATTTCAGGCCAAGCTTCTGCTTGCGCTCGGCGAGCTGGGCGTTGAGTTCCGAGCGGCCGAGGACTTCGTCCATCTGCGCGTCCAGGCTGGCGGCGCGCATTTCGCTGGCCGTGCTCGCCTTGTCGAGGCGGGCATAGATGCTCTGTGCGATGCCGGAGATATCGGCGTCGCCCGAGCCCATCAGGTCGTCGAGGCTCTTCATGGCCTTGACGGAGACTTCCTTGCTCTTGGCCAGGTTGAGCAGGGCCTGCAGTTCTTCACGCTCCTGGCGCATGGTGGCCAGGCGGGCTTCCAGCTTGACCTTGGCGTCGAGCAGCTTCCTAAACTCGGCATCCTGACGCTCGACTTGGGACTTGTAGGTCTCGACCAGGCGCTGGGTGCTGTTGAGCTTGCTTTGGGCGGCCAGAGCGGCACTTTCGTTGCCCTCCACCAGGAAGGCGTTGATCGCACGGTCCAGTTCGTCCTGCTTGTGCTGGTACTCCACCAGCTTGCGCTGGAGGCCCTTGACCTCGCCGCCGACCGTAGCGGCCGCGTCTTCGAGGTCTTCCAAGTTATCTTCGACCTGGCGAATATACTGGTCGATTACCGCTAAGCTATTCGACTTGAGCGCCTGGTCTACCATGTAATGCAGGTTGGCCGAGATCAAGGTCGAGACTTTTTCCAAAAGAGATGCCATCGCAGTTTCCTCCTATGCGAATCGGGAATGCGCTGTGTTTGTGCGCGTAACCAATGATACGTATCGCATTATAACTTGATTCGCCCGAAATTTGGTGACACGATGCTGACAGTGGGACGCTGGCTCACTGACAGCCCGAAAGGTCAGTCAAAAAGAAGTGTTTGACACGTGGCCGCTGGTCACTTATCTTATAGCCCCCCACACAGCGCGTACCGGGTGGTGTATAAGGAGAACGCAAGATGAGCGCAGCTCGAGGGTGGTCGGTCCTGGCCAGTTACTGCGTGTTGGCGGCGGCACTGCTGCTGCTGAGCGCGTGCAGCGCGCCGGCGCATGGCGCTGATCGGGCGCAGGCTGCCGGGGGCGATGCGGCGAAGTTCGCCTTTCGCAGCTCGGTCGATGAGGCGCCGGCCGGTTGGACTGGGCCGGTGTTTGCCCTCAGCCATGACTACCCCGCGGCCGATCCCGGCACCTGTGCCACCGATCTCTGCACCTGGCTCGGCCGCGACGTCGATTTTTCTGTCGACTTCACGGCCCCGCGCCCGACGTGGGAAGATCCCATCTGGAACCAGTACATCCAGGACATCCTGGACTATGTCGCAGAGGGCCAGGATCGCCAATCTCGCCGACGAAGCCGGCTTTCAGACGGAGGTCGACGGCGAAACGCGCTGGTACCATGTGCCTTGGATGGCGTACAACCCCCAGGTGGGGCGTGAGTATGTGCACGGCACGACCAACGAGCGCACCGCTCATCTCAGCGACCTTTTTGGCGATCCACGCGGTTTTGGCCTGCACTCACTGCAGCACGTGCCGCCGGAGTGCGAGGCGCTCAACAAGCAGGGGTTTGAGACCTGGGCGGTAGGGATGTACAACCCGTGGGGCGGCTACGCGCTGGGCCAGGCCTGGCCCCAATCCGGCAAGCCGCAGGTCGTCGACTACATGGGCAGCCCCATGCCCGCCGGGCTGCCTTTCCCGGCCGGGACGGTCGTGGCCAAGCTGCTGTTTACCACGGCGCCGGTCGAGTGTGCGCCGTTCTTGCAGGGTGCGCCCGAATGGCAGGTCAACCGGCACCAGATCGACGAAGCCTCCAACCGCTACCTGTGCGAGCGCGACGTCCAGACCGTACGCCTGATCCAGATGGACGTCGCCGTCGTGGATCCCCGCTCGCCCACACGCTGGGTGTACGGCACCTTTGCGTATGACGGCACAGTCGAGGCCGACTCGCGTCTGGCAGCGTCTCGTGCCGGTGGGCCTGCAGTGGGGGTCAGATCCTTGGACGTACCCGGCTGTGCCAAAGGCGGAGAGCACGCCGGCGCGGCAGAGCGTCCTGAACCTGACCATCCGCAAGGACCTGTACGAACACGAAGGCTGCAACGAGCGGCTGGCCGGCCCGGTGGACAATGCAAAGGCGTCGTGTATCTCGTGCCATGCCGGTGCCTACGCCGCGCCAGGGGGTGCGCCGGTCAGCATGGGCAGCAACGCACCCAATATCTTCGGCTTCGACGGCATGTGCGACCGCTATTCGCAGGACAACGTCAACTACTTCCAGAATTCGATGCCGCCGCAGGCGTATCATGGCGGCCAGTTCCCGAATGCCATGAACCTGGATACGTCACTGCAGATGCAGGTGGCGTTTGCACAGTTTGGGCAGTACAACACCTATGGCGAACCGCAGCCGTGCGTGGACCCGAAGTAGCGGCGGCAAAACTTTTTGCGATTTCGGTAATCTGCACCTACGTCAATTTGTGATTGACGTCACTTGACGAGGATGCTACACTATGCGCAATAGCTTATGGATGCATTGAACGATTCTGCTGCTGAATCTCCGATAAACTCACCGCTTGCCGGCGTGGGGTTATTGGGGCAGGCGCAGCCGGTCGAGATGCCGCAAAGCTTGCTGCAGCGTGTGGCCGTAGCATTGCGGCCAGACCTGGCTCTAGCGTTTACGGCGCCTGCCATTTATGGTGCTGCCCTTGGTTGGTGGCAGACGGGCCAGTTCTCGTGGCTCCTGTTTGCGTTTCTGGTGGTCGGCGTCTTCTCCTCGGCCATTGCTTACCAGGTTCTCTCTACCGTCTACGACTATCGCCGCAGCCTTGAACCGGACGTGGCGCCCACAGAAGACCTGCCCACCACGCCGTTTGCCTGGCTGGCGGGCGGCGCGCTTCCGCCCGGCTTGATGTTGAGCGCCGGCTGGCTGTTCCTGACACTTGGTGCCGTCAGCGCGCTCTGGCTGACGCTGCTGTCCGGGTGGCCGATGCTCTTCTTTAGCGGCCTGAGCGTTCTGCTGATGTTGGGATCCTTTCTGCCGCCCCTGCGGTATGCGGCATGCGCGGCTGGGGCTTTGGCGAAGCAGGCATTGCGATTGCTTTTGGCGTCCTGCCGTTTCTCGCCGGCTACTACCTGCTGGCAGGTGCGTCACTCGCAGCGCTTCCGTTGGCGGGCGTTTTGCCCCTGACCGTGCTCATCTTCCTCATCGTCTTCACCAACAACCTAGGAGCCTGGCGGCGTGACTGGCGCATGGGCAAGAGGACGCTGGCGGTGCAGTTGGGCGCACCGCGTGCGTTTGACCTCGCCGGCGGCCTGACCTGGGGTGCCTATCTCGCGCTGCTGCTGGTTACCATCCTCTCGCGGCTGCCGCTTTGGTCGCTGATCGGCTTGGGTACCCTGCCGCTTGCTTTAGGCACCTATGCGGATATGCGCCGCAACGATCTGCGGCCGGAGGATGGCTATCGCCTGCGCGACACCGTCGCCAAGGCCACCATCTGGACCGGCTTTCTGCTCTGCGTTGCCCTGTGGATCAGCCGCGTCAGCTAACGGCTTTTAGCTTTCGTGGTCCACCCAGGATCACGTGCTCGCCTACGCTATGGCAGCGCAGCCCCCTCCCCCGTTTCCCTGACGCGTAAGGAGTTCTACGAACTCACCGTCTACTGCCGCACCTACGCCGCCGACCTGGCGCGCTTCGACCAGCACCGCGTCAACCTCAAGGAGTGCAACCGCTTCAACACCTGGCTGACCCAGGTCAAGCGTTATGACAAGCTAAACACGCCGCTGCGTACCCTCGCCCCGGCCCGCCCCATTGCGCGCTGGCAGATCATGGTGCTGCTGGGCGTGCTGTGGGTGATCCTGTGGTTTGCCCTGCCCGGCCGTGCCGACCGCGGCCTCACGGCGGCCATGCTCGTCGGCGCGATGGGCACCTTTGTCGTCATGTTCTTCCTGCCCGAGTCGCTGTACGGCACGACGATGGAACTGCTCGACGCCAAGGTCCTGCGCGTGGTCGAGGCCTTGCTGGAACTGCTCAACAACGGCAGCATGGACTTCAGCGAGGCCGTCTACTTCAGGGCAAAAGAGAATTTGACGATGGCGCGGGAGGAACTGCGGCTGCAGATCGATCTGGCGCATAGGTAGTAGGCGATGTGCCGGGGACGGTGCGAACGCAAGCCTTCGCCTGACGTCCCCGGCACATGTCATAAGCGGGCGAAGATATCGCGGTACGCCGGCGACTGCTCCATCAACTCTTCGTGCGTGCCCACGGCGGCGACACGGCCTTTGCGCAGCACGACGATCTTGTCGGCCCAGCGGATCTGCGAGAGGCGGTGGGTGATCAGGATGGTGGTGCGGCCTTCGCTGGCGCGCTCGATGGCACGCTGGATCTGGTCTTCGGTGGCGCTGTCGATGGCGCTGGTCGAGTCGTCGAGGATGAGGATCGCCGGGTCGGTGAGAAAGGCGCGGGCGAGGGCGATGCGCTGGCGCTGGCCGCCCGAGAGCGTGACGCCGCGCTCGCCGACGACGGTGGCGTAGCCTTCGGGGAAGCTCATGATGAAGTCGTGCGCCTGGGCGGCCTGGGCGGCGGCCTCGATCTCTTCCTGCGTGGCGCCGGGTTTGCCAAAGGCGATGTTGTCGGCGATCGAGCGGCTGAAGAGGAAGATGTCCTGCTCGATGATCGAGATCTGGCGGCGCAGCGCGGCAAGATTCCAGTCGCGCACGTCGACGCCATCGACGCGGATGCGCCCGCTGTTGACGTCGTAGATGCGGTTGAGCAGCTTGGTGATCGTGCTCTTGCCGGTGCCGGTCTGGCCGACGAGGGCCAGCGTCTGCCCGGCGGCCAGGTCAAACGTGATGTCGGTGAGCGGCGTTGGCGCCTACGCCGCCGTTCTTGCTGTCGCCTGGTTCGCCACTCGTATCGTACGCGAAGGTGACATGTTCGAACCGAATTGCCCCTTGCATGGGGGCGTCACGGCCGCCCTCGTTCTCGTCGAGGTCGGGCGTGTGGCGGATCAGCTCGAGGATGCGGCGGGCGCTGGAGACACCCGAGCGACCTGCGAGTAGGCAAAGAGCGACGTAAAGACGGGGAAGTCGAACAGGGCGATCAGCCCCATGTAGGCGACCACATCGCCGACCGTGATGAGCCCTTGGCTGTAGAGGACAGAGCGTGCCAGAGCGCAAAGCCGGCCGCGAGCCCGAGCAGCAGCAGCGGCAGGAAGCGGGCCTCCACGCGGCCCTGGGCAATGAGGGCGTCGCGCACGTCGGTGGCGCTGCGCACGAAGCGCTGGACCTCGGCCTCTTCCTGCGCCGCGCCCTTGACGGTGGCAACGCCGTCGATCGCCTCGGTCAGGCCGCCGTTCATGATGCCGAAGGTGCGGCGCACCTCGGCCGTCACCGGCTGCAGGTCGCGCAGGTAGAAGACCATCGACACCAGGTAGGTGATGGCAAAGACAGCGGCGTGAGCACCAGCGTGGGGTTGTAGCGCGGGGCCACAAAGATGGGCATGAGCAGGAAGATGCCCGATCCGATCACCAGGTTGAAGCCGGGGGCCATCATCAGGGCCAGTTCGCGCACGTCGTTGGTGGCGCGCGCCATGATCTCGCCGGTGGGGCGCAGGTCGTGGAAGCCCATGCTCTTGCCCAGCAGCGAGCCGTAGAGTTCCTGGCGGGCGTCGCGCTCGACGCGCTGGCCCAGCACCTCGCTGCCGAAGTTGCGCGCCAGCTGCAGGCCAGAGCGGATCGCCTGGCTGACGACCATCAGCACCGTGGCGGTGATCAGCACTTGCAGGTTGGGATTGGCCCCGGTCACGGCGTCGAAAGCCTGCCCGGTAAAGATCGGGATGGCGGCAGCCAGCGCGGCGTTGCCGATGGCGCCTACGAGCATCAGCAGCACGAGCAGCCAGTTGCGGCGCACGTGCGAAAAGACCCAGCGCAGCGGGCCGCGGGTGTCGGTGGTCCAGGGGAGGGAGACGGCGAATTCACTCTTCAGCATAGGGCTATTGTACATGATGAAGGGGTGAGGGCGTGAAAGCAGTTGCGACGCTCACCATCTCACTCCCAGTCAATTTCTAGTGGCGGCGCCAGCAGTGTCGCGTCCGGCCCGCTATACAACCCTACGAGCAGCCGAGCCGCCTGTGTGCCTTGCGGCAGCGCCAGTGCATGGCGGTCGAGAATGACCTCGCCGGGCTTCCACAGCGTCGTCGGGTAGTAGTCGCCGCCGGCACGGCGGTCGTCCTGGGCCAGCTTGTTGCCCACGGCGTCAAACAGCTGCACCGTCGTGGTGTAATCGCCGGGGAGCGGGTCGACGACCTGCCAGTGCAGCGTGATAGTATCCGTCATCGTACCTGTCACGGTGCCCGTGAAGGCCGCAGCAGGCTCCATATCATACCCCAGGAGGCGCAGCGGCCCATAGACGGCGTCGCTTGCGATGGCAGGTTTCGCGGCGGCGGCCCCGCCTGTCACGTTCACCAGCGGGCGGGGTCGCAGGTTCGAGTGCAAAGCGTGCTTCCAAGCCATCCATCGGCTTGATCAGGTACACGGGCTGGTTGGGCTGCACCGCTGCACCGGCATCGAGGGCCGTCTGCACCGTCGTCCCGATGTCGGCAAAGCGTGCGTCGGGTGCGATCAGCGGGAACAGGCCGGTGTTGCCCTGGGCCCGGTTCTCGACCGCCTGCAGGTAGAAGAGCGGCACGATCTCGTTGCGGTCGTTGCTGACGAGGATGGCATCGGACGGCGGGTCAGCCGCCAGAATCCCCTCCCACATGGTGCGGGCAGCGGTGCTTTCGTCCTGCAGCTGTTCCACCAACGTCGTATAGCGTGTCCAGAGTTGGAACGGCAGCACAAACAGAGCGAGGAGCACGATGGTGCCCAGGCGCTGCGCCGTCTGCGCGGACGTTACAGCGTCGGGGCCGGACTCCGCACTAGACTCTGTGCCGGCCGCAACTTGCTGTCGCTGGTCCTCGCTTGCGCGAAACCGGAACGCGGCGCCGATGCCTGCCCCTGCGAATCCGATCCAGATGCACCCAATAAGATAGAGCGGGATATAGTAGACAAAGATATCGCCGATGGCATAGAATAGGTTGAACACCTGCTGGATCATGAAGTAGCTCAGGGTCAGCGCCAGCAGCGGCCAATTGCGCAGGCGGACGAGTACAAAGATGCCGACCGCCGCCAGCAACAGGCCCGGCCATTCGTAGTGGCGCAGCCAGAGAATTGAAGCCGTCCCAACATTGGCCAGCGCCGCGCCCAGCCCATAGTAGCCGACCGAGATCGAGCGACCGGTGATGAACTGCCAGAACGATGCCCACCCGGGCGTGTAGAGCGACAGCACGCTATCGCCGAGGCGTTGGTGATACCAGGGGGAGGCGTCCGGCCCGCTGCGCAGTGGGATGTAGAGGTAGAGCAGCAGCGGCAGCAGAAAGGCCGGCACCGCCCACAGCCAAGCCTGCCAGGGCTTCCACCAGGAGCGGTTGGCCAAGAACAGGTAAAGCAGCAGCGGCGGCAACAGCAGGAGCGTGGTGGCGTGGTGGGTGAGGGCCAGGCCGGAAACAAAGGCGAGCACGACCAACGGGTGAGAAGGTGAAGGGGAGAGTGGGTGACTCATTCTAGCCAGCCGGTCGGCGGCGAGCAGGATGGCGACGAGGAATAGCAGGTGAAGGCTGTAGACTTCGGCCTGGATGCTCTGCGTGCGCAGGGTTGGGTTGGCGACGAGGAAGGCGACACCGAGGGCCGCCGCCAGCCGTGTGACGACCAGGGGACCGGGGAGCCAGCGGCGCAGCAGCAGATAGAAGAGGCCGGCCGCTGTGGCGGTGAAGACGGCGCTGAGCGCGTTGAGCGAGAAAGCGGGCGAGATGCCCACAAGGTTCCAGAGATGCTGCCACATCCCACCCACCAGCAGGTAGAGCGGATAGCCGGTGGGATGGGCGAGGCCCCAGTTCCAGGCGGCAAAGTGAAACTCGCCGGCGTCGCTCGGCAGCACGTCGCGCACCACGCTGCGCAGCAGCAGGCCGAGTGTCACGGCGGCGATCAGGAAAGCGATCTGGCGGTCCAGGTGCCCGCCGCCCTCACGCGTGCTGCGATTCTCATGGCGAGCCGGGCTTTTCAATTTGGCCATTGCGCTGCAGTCATCCGATAATGGTGGAATTTGAATGGTAAGGAGTTAGCTGCATGGCAAGCTGGCAAAGCCAGGCCATCATGATTGTGCCCACCTATAATGAGCGGGAAAACCTGGCCAAGTTGGTCGGTCGCCTACGCAGCCTGCCCGGCGACGTACATGTCCTGGTCGTCGACGACAACTCACCCGACGGCACCGGCGCCATTGCCGACGCCATTGCCGCCAGTGATGAGAGCGTACACGTATTGCACCGCGAGGGCAAGTTAGGGCTGGGTACGGCGTACCGGGCCGGCTTCCACTATGCGCTCGAACAGGGCTTCCAGTACATCTGCACCATGGACGCCGACTTCAGCCACAGCCCCGAAAGCCTGCCGGCGCTGCTCGACAAGGCAGCCTCCGGCTACGACCTGGTCATCGGCAGCCGCTATGTGCGTGGCGGTGCGGTAGTCGGTTCTTCGGGCCCGCGCAAACTCATCTCCTATTCGGCCAACTGGCTGGCGCACACGATCTTGGGCGTTGAGGCACGCGACTGCACGGCGGGCTTCCGCTGCTACCGCCGCCAGGTGCTGGAGACCATCGATCCTCGACAGCATCTTTAGCAGCGGCTACAGCTTTCTGATCGAGATGGCGTTCCACTGCCAGCGGGCCGGCTTTCGCATCGGCGAAGTGCCGATCACCTTTGTCAACCGCACCGAGGGCACCAGCAAGATCAACCGCCTCGAGATCTACAAGGCGTTTTACACCCTCCTGCGCCTGCGCACCGCGGCGCTGCCGTGGGATCGCTGGGATGCGGCGATGCAGCGGCGCGAACAGTAAGAGTGAAGTCTTACCCTCCCACTCTTTCGCTCAATTCCGTTCAATCTCCACCCAGATCCACCGCTCCCGCCAACGTGCGCCGGTCCCGGTTGAGGCTGACGCGGGCAAAGGCGTCGGCCGGGTCGACCGTCTGCACGGCGCTGCCGGGCTGGGCGCCGGCTGCGCCGATGATGGCAAAGTATTGGTTCTGCAGCCCGTCGAGGCTGACATCTGCCCCAATGCCCTGAAGGGCAGTGACGGCGTCTTGCGTGAGGTGCGCCCAGGCATCGCCGTAGGAGGCCACCAGCACCGGTGATCCCGCCGGAATCTGCTGCAGGTAGGCGGCCAGCCTGGCGCTCTCGCCCTCGTTGGCCGTCGTGTCAAAGCCGGCTTTGTCCAGCACCTTGCCGCGTCTTGGGATCGAGAACCGTGACATTCACGCCGCGGCGGCCGGCCGAGGCGTCGATCTGCTCGCCTGCCTCGTCAAACAGCGCAATAAAGCCACCGTCGGCAAACGCCTTGACGTCGGCGTCGATCGGCAGTTCCACCCCGGTGCTCCCGATCTGCCGGCTTCCGGGCGTGACGGTGCGCGGTGCGGCCGTATAGCCCCACGCCAGGTCGAGCCGGTTGAGCCCGTCAACAAGCGCGCTGCCGGGGACCTGCCAGGTGATCTCCTGCCAGCCGTCGCTTAGGGGCTGCGCGGCGCCTGACTGCATACCGTTGGCCACCAGGGCCACCGTCTGCTGGCGGCTGCCGGGGAAGGCAAAGGGATGGACGCGCACGCGCACGTTGTAGGTGGCCGCCGGGTCTACCTCTCGCAGCGGGACAAACAGCCGGCTCTGCGGCGCCGTGGCCCACGTGGCGCTGGCCTCGTAGGGGGTGTCGGTCTCCGCCGCGTCCCAGCCTTCGCCCCGGTAGGGAAAGGTGCCGGCTGCGCCAAGGTCGATGCGGAAGGAATCGCTGCCTTCCTGCCGGCGCACGCGGTAGGCCTCGATGCCGTCCTGCGCGTAGAAGGGCTGCTCCTCGAGCGGCCAGGTCGACTTGACGAAATCCCAGGAGGCCTGCCACGTGTCGGAATAGGGCAGGCGGTCGGCGATCGGCGGCGTCAGCACCACGAACTCGGTGTCGTAGAGATAGGCCAACTCGGCCGCCTGGGCCGCGGCTGCGTCCCGCAGTTCCGGCGTGATGGGCCGGCCAAACTCGGTCTCCGTCAGCGCCTGGAAGTAGGGGAGGCGCTTAAAGTAATCCATCTTGAAGTCGGGCGCACGCGAGATGTTGCCGCCTAGCATTGGCCGGCCATGTGCCGTCTGGTAGTACTGCAGCAGCGTCTGCTCCGGGCCAAAGACGCCAAAGCTGTTGCGCCAGCCCAGCGGCAGCTGCAGCACGCTGCCCGGTGTGGGGTCGGCGGCGATCTGGTCGTACACGGCGAGGGATGCGCGCATCGGAAAGCGGGTACGGGAGCGCCAGGTGTTCGAAGAGGATGAGAGCCAGGCAGGCAACGGCGACCGCGGCAAGGGGGGCAAAGCCGGAAGGAAAGAAACCGAGTTTCTTTGAGAAACTCGGTTTCTGGGCTGCGCGCGCTCTGCCTGCCATCGTTCGAGCCTGCCCAGCAGCCACAGCACGCCGTAGCCCGCCAGCACGGCAAGCCCCAACATCAATACCACGCTGTTGCGATTTGGGGCGCGATTGGCCTTAATGACCGGCAGGTAGTGCAGCAGCGCAAACGGCAGCGGTACCGTGGTGGTGATGCCGTCCAGGTCGAACTGCGTGCGCCCATTGACCTGGAGCAGCGGGCCTAACGTAAACAGGCCAAAGAGCACTGTTGTCCAGATCCAGGCCTCCAGCTTGCGGCGATAGGCGACGGCGCCGACGACCGCCAAGCCCAGGCTCATCCAGCCAAGGAAGACCGTGTTGAGGTCACGGAAACCGGGCAGATCGGGATTGAGGGCGCGCTGCTGGACGAGGTGCAGTTCGCGCACGATGTCGCCGCCAAAGAGGGGGTGGAAGACGGTGGGCGTGAACCAGCCCCGCAAGTCGGCGCTCAGGATCAAGGCGTCGCCCCAGCCCTTCAGATCGTAGTCGGCGTGGGCGAAGGCGTTCAGGATCGGGATCAGCGCTGGCGCCCACAGCACGAAGGCCACGGCACCCATAATGGCCAGCGACGCCAGCCCGCTCGTGAGCTTCGCCCAGCGGTCGGGCTGTTTGCGCCCTCGGATCACGGCGATGAGCAAGACGATGAGCGTGAAGATGCCCAGGAAGAGGGCGCTGATCATCTCGGCCAGCCCGGTGAACGCAAAGAAGACGCCGGCCAGCACGGCGGCGCGCCGGCGCATGCGCGGGGACAGCGCGCCGTCGAGGCTCCGCAGCAGCATGAGCGCGTAGAAGGGAATCCACTGCGTCGTCACCATGTCGTAGTGGCCGAGCGCAGCGTAGACGGCGCGGTTGGAGGCAAAGGCGAACAGCGCGCCCGCCACAAACGCGGCCAGCGCCACGGCCGTAGGCGAGCCCAGGCTCGAAGCGCGTGCGCCGCCCGGCCTGGTCGCGCACGAGCAGGAATGTGCCGTAGCCGCTGAGCACCGTGCTCGCCAGCAGCGTGACGTTGCTGGCGAAGGGCAGGCTGACGGCCAGCGCCAACGGCAGTGCCGCCAGCACATGGTAGAAGTTGTAGGTATAGAGCACCAGGTCGATCCCGAGCGGGTAGTAGATCAGCTCGGAATGCAGCGGCGAGGCCAGGTTGTCGACCAGGGCGTGCTTGAAGTACCAGATGTTCCAGACAAAGGTCGACTCGTCGAACGCCCACTGTGGCACACCCGGGACGTGGGTGGTGATGTGCGTTACCAGCGGCCAGGTGAGCCCGAGCGCCAGCAGCAGGTACAAGCCGAGCACGCCCAGGTGGAGGCGCGCGCCGCGCCAGCCTCGGCGGTTGGTGCGGTCGGGCATGGGCTATGCGGCCTTTTCGGCGATGGCGATCACGCTGGTGCCAAACGGCAGGTGGCCGCGTTCGAGGATCTCCGCCTCCAGCCAGCCGACGCCGTGCAGCACCGTGTTCGCAGGTTCGGGGATCGGCTCCATGTCCACCTGGTAGACGTCCGGCTCTTGGTCCAGGTGCGGGCTCTTGAGGCCCGGGTTGTAGGGGCGGAGCACGCGGATGCCGGCGATGGCCGGAAAGAGGAAGAAGTTGTTGTACGAGATGCGCTTGACGTGCAGTCCGCACAGCTCCAGCTTCTGCTGCAGCTCGGGCGCCGTGTAGCGGCGCTGGTGGGCGTTGATCTCGTCGTTGTAGCTCCACAGCCACATAAAGGCCGGCACGGTGACGATCAGCTTGCCGCCGGGCTTGAGCACGCGGGTGCATTCGTAGAGCACGCCCAACTCGTCGGGGATGTGCTCGACGGTATCCAGCAGCGCCACAAGGTCGAAGGTGTTGGTGGAGAAAGGCAGCTCGTTGCCGCTCCCCTGCATGACAGGCAGGCCGCGCTGCTGGGCTACGGGCAGGGGGCGCGGGTTGTAGTCGAGGCCAAAGACCTGGCCGTACTGGGCCAGGTGGTGCGCCATGTTGCCGGCGCCGCTGCCGATATCGAGGATCTTGCGCACCTGCCCGGGCACGGGCGGGCCGACCTCGGCGTCGAGGTACTTGAGAATCGCCCGGGTGCGCCCGGCGAACCAGGCATGCTTGTCTTCTTCGAGTACGGTCAAAACCGGTGTAGCCATAAGTTTCCTATCGATCGTGGACGACCAGCGCCTCCTGGCCCCAGATATCGGTTATACGCACGGCAATTCGAGCGCCCACGGCCGCGGCCGGCAGTTCATACTCGCCCGCCACCAACTGCGTGCGCTTGAGCGGCGCGTCGGCCATGGCCACGCGCAGGATAGCCCCGTCATAATTGGGGTCGATGGCGATGCAGTCGACTGCGCTGCGCCAATCCTCGCCGGTGGGGCCATCCTTAGTCTCATCACTGCGGGTCCATGTCACGCCGGTGATGGTCACCCGTATTCTAGTCCCTTCGTCGTCGATCGGTGCAATCGTGAGGTCCACTTGGAGTGGTGAGGGGGCGCGTTCCGGGCGCAGCAGCGTACACATGAAAGCCCGCTTGGCGGCCTCCTTCCTCGGCATACCCTTCCCGGAAGGGGCTCTTCCTGGAGGACGGGCTTCCTGGAAGGGGGGGTTCCTGGAAGGGCGGGGCTGCTTGCGCCTGGATTACGGCTTGGAGACGGCGGCGGGCGGTCTGGACGGCGCCGAGGCCTACGTCGCAGCCGACCCAGTGCCGGCCGAGTTTCTGCGCCACGGCTAGCGTCGTGCCGGAGCCCATGAAGGGGTCGAGCACCCAGTCGCCGGGCTGCGTGGCCGTCTTGAGCACGCGGGTGAGCAGCGCCTCGGTCTTCTGCGTGGGGTAGCCAAGATCCTCGTAGGGTGTCGTCCCCAGGCCGGGGATGTCGTCCCAGATGTTGTCAACGCCGCGCTCGACGGCGTGACGGCCGTCGCCGAGGTCGACCAAGTAGTACTTGACGCCGATGTTGCCGCCGTTGCTGCACCAGGCGCGGCGGGCGGCCGTGTCCAGCATCACCTCGCCGCCGTAGGGTGCATAGAGCCGGCCCTCGGCGTAGCAGCCGCTGCAGGCTCTCGAACGAGAAGGTGCCGGGGTCGGAGGTGCGGAAGAAGCCGTGCTCGTCACGCATGAACTCGGCCGCGGCCTGCGCCTCGCTCAGGATCAGCGTCTTCTTGGCCGGCGTCCAGCAGGTGGGCGCGGTGCGGTCCTTGGCAAAAACGTGGATGGTGTGGGCGCTGTTGGCAAAGTAGAAGGCATTGACCTTGGCGCCGCGGGGCGTCTGGCTGCGCCAGGTGATCGTGTTGAGGTAGTTCTTGGCGCCAAACACCTCTTCGAGCAGACAGCGCAGATGGTGGGCGTGCCGGTGGTCGCAGTGCAGCCAGAGGCTGCCGTCATCCGCCAGCAGGTCGCGCAGCAGCGGCAGCCGCGCGTACAGAAACTGCAGGTAGGCGCTCTCGTCCCAGGCATCGGCATACTGCGGCTGCTGTTCGAGTACCGCGTCGGCACTCGAGGCATTCGGCCCACGTCGCCGCACTCGCCGCGTCCAACCCACGCCGCTGTTGTAGGGTGGGTCCGCATAGATCAGCCGGAAGCGGCCTGCCCAGCCGGTGGAAAGCAGGTGGGCCAGCACGCCGAGGTTGTCGCCGTGGTACAGCGCACTGCCCGGTGCACCTTCATGCAACGCACTACCTAATGGAGCAAACGTCTCGCGCAGATTCACCGCCGCTGGGGCGGGCGGGGCGGGCATATGCTTGTTGGCCCAGGTGAGAAAAACTTGCGGCGTAGCGCTCATGTACGCATCGCACCGTCTTACTTACGTATGAAGTAATACGCGAACACGGGCTTGCCGTGTACCTGGCACCAGTGCTCGCGATGCGTGGCGGCGGATGGGCCGATGCGTTCGGCCAGAGCCGGGTCGTTTGTCCCAAATGCGCCGTGGCCTTCCACCAGGTAGCGCACCAGTTCGCCGTACTCCTGCACGTCGCTCTTGAAGTGCAGCAGCCCGCCTGGCCGCAGCTTGGCTGCCAACAGATCCACAAACGGCGGCGAGAAAAGCCGTTTGACGATGTACTGCGACTTCCACCAGGGATCCGGGAAGAGGATGTGGAAGGTATCTACGCGCGCGTCACCGATGACACGCGGCAGGCTGAAACGAGCATCGTCATCGCTTACCCAGAGGTCCGCCATGGCTGCCCCGGCCGCGCCTGCTCAATGCGGTGCAGCATGAGGCGCGTGGCCTTGGTCTTAGTCTCGTAGCCGATCAGCAGGCGACCCGGATGGCGCAGGGCGCGGTCGAGCAGAAAGTCGCCGCGGCCATACCCGATCTCGATCTCCAGCGGCTTGTCCCCAGCCAGCAGGGCGGCCAAGCGCGCGCCGTTGTCCTGGCGCGTATCCGCCATTGCCAACGTCCGGAAGAAAGGCTGGTTGATGCCCCATTCGGGCAGCAGATGCGAACTGGGCCGCTGGCGCGGGTCACCGCCGATCAGTCCCCTGCCGGCTTCCCAGTCGGCATAGGCCTGGCGGCGATCTTCTTCGCTCAGCTCTTCCCAGGCAAAGTTCATCCGCCCTTGGGAAAAGGAGGTCAAGTTATAAAGCAGCGGCGCGGGCGAATCTGGCGTCAGTTCAGGCATTTAGCAGGCCGTTACAGCTGCAGCTTGCGGGCGATGGCGTCTTTGACCACTTGCGCGTCGGCCGGCAAGTAGACCGGCGGATTGGCCAGTTCGCTCTCCACCTCGTCCAGCTTGCCTTCGTGATAGCCGACCTTGAAGCCGGTGAACTTGAGCCCGTGCGCCGTGCTGATCACCACCACGCGCTCGGAGGAGCGAATCTCGCCCCGCTTGACCAGCTTGAAGAGCGCCGCCAACGCCACCCCCGTGTGCGGGCAGGTGTACATGCCGGTCAGGTCGGCCCGCGCGGCGGCGTTCGCCAGCTCGTGCTCGCTCACCGCCTCGACGATGCCGTTGGTTTCCACCACCGCCTGCACGGCCTTCTCGTAGCGACACCGGGTCGCCGATCTGGATGGCCGAGGCCAGCGTCTTCTGCGCCGGGATCGAGACCTTGCCCTGGAAGCCGTTGCGGTAGCTCAGGTAGAACGGGTTGGCCTTGCCCGCCTGCGCCGCCACCAGCCGCGGCATCTTGGTCGATCAGCCCCAGATCCATCATCAGCTTGAAGCCCTTGTAGAGCGCGCTGATGTTGCCCAGGTTGCCGACCGGGATGATGATCCAGTCGGGCACTTCCCAGTCAAACTGGCGCACGATCTCGATGCCGACCGTCTTCTGCCCCTCGATGCGGATGCTGTTCATCGAGTTGGCCAGATAGATGGAGTTGTCCTGCGTTACTTCCTTGACGATGCGCATGCAGCCGTCAAAGTCGGTGTCGAGCGCCAGCACGTGCGCGCCGTTGGCGACCGGCTGGATCAGCTGCGCCGTCGAGACCTTGCCCGAGGGCAGGAAGATGATGGCGGGGATGCCGGCGTAGGCGGCGTAGGCCGCCAGCGCCGCCGAGGTGTCGCCCGTGCTGGCGGCGGCCACGGCGCGCACGGGGCTGCCGTTGGCCATCATCTGCTTGACCACCGACACCAGCACCGTCATGCCCAGGTCCTTGAACGAGCCGGTGTGGCTGTTGCCGCAGAGCTTGATCCAGAGGTCGGGCACGCCGATCTGCTTGCCCAGGCGGTCGGCCCAGAAGAGGTTGGTGTTGCCCTCGTACATGCTGACCACGTTCTCGTCGGCCAGGGTGGGCATCACCCACTCGCGCATGCCCCAGACGCCGCTGCCGTAGGGCCACTTGCTGGTGCCGGCGCGCTTTTCAAGCAAGGTCTTCCACTCGCCGGCGGTGCGGTCGCGCAGGGCGTCCACGTCGTGGTGCACCTCGAGCAGGCCGCCGCACTTGGGGCAGGTATACATCACCTCGTAGACCGAGTACTCGCCGGGGCAGCCGCGGAAGCAGCGGAAGTGAGCGGAATAGGGCTTGGCGGCGCTGTTTGCATCTGGGGCCGGGGCCAGGACTTGTGTTTGCATGATCAATCTCCAAAACGTACGAATCGATTGGGGGGAATTATACCAGATAGTGATCAAGCACTGCGGCTTGGCGACTGCGAATGCGAAATTGCGGCTGCAGAGCAGCAGTATAGAAGAACAGGCAGAAGTGTGGGCGCTGCGCTATAAGGGCTCGATGTGCGCTAGGACACAGCGGGTATTCCGGAAATATGCATAATTTTGGTTGATTGCGGTGTGACAATGAACCATTTATAATGCCGTGCAGCACACGTAGTCCGGCCCCTGCCGGTGGCCCCCACGCCGACTGTGAGCAATTCCTTGCACCCGATAACGTATCAGAACTTCGATCTCTACATTGATGCCCTGAGTGACGACCGCTACCGTGCCCGCGTGACGGCTTCACCGCGCGGACAGGAGACGGATGAGTTTGTCCTGCCTGCGGCACAGGGTGCGCGGCAGGGCGTGCGCGCCTTGCTGGCAGCAGATGGCGCTGCGCAGGGCGGCGACATCATGGCCACTGCCCAGGCGTTGTTTGCGCCGCTGTTGGCCAGCGCGGCCGGCGAGCTGCTGCGGCGCAGCCTGGATACGGTCGGCGCTAACACCGACACTGTGACGGGGCTGCGGGTGCGCCTGCACCTGGATTCACGTTCAGAGGCATCCAGCCTGCCCTGGGAGCTGCTCCCACACCCGGCTGTGCTGGCGGCAAACGGCGGCGGAGGCCATGTGCGGGCGCACAACCGGCGGTTTCTGGCCCTAGACCCGCTGACGCCGATTGTACGTTATGTCGATTTGGATAGCGCCGAGCAGCCGCTGTTGAGCGGGCTGCCGCTGCGGGTGCTCATCGTGCTGGCAGCACCGGCAGACCTGGCGGGCCTGGCGCCGATCGACGCCGATGGAGAGTGGACCAATTTGTGTTCGGCACTGGCGCCGCTGGCGGAACGGGGAGTGCTGCAGCTGGTGCGCGCAGCGGTACCAAGCCTTCAGGGGCTGCAGACGCAGCTTAGTACCGGCGGCTTTCACGTGCTGCACGTCGTGGCGCATGGGATCATGGACGAGCGGATGGGCGAGGGGGCGTTAGTGCTGTGCGACGAGCACGGCAACGCCCAACTTGCTGCCGCCCAGCAGCTGGCACTGCTGGTGCAGGGACAGGCCAGCTTGCGGTTGGCGTACTTGAGCGCATGCCATGGCGCAGGAACGGCAAGCGGAAGTGCGGCAGCCGGGGTGGCGCAGCACATCGTCGGTGCAGGGCTGCCGGCGGTGATTGCGATGCAGGATGCAGTGGGAATGGAGGCGGCACAAGTGCTGGCGCGGGCCTTCTATGGCGGTATCGCCGGGTACCTGCCCGTGGATGCTGCGTTGGGGGAGGCGCGCAAGGCGGCGTGGCTCGCTGGTTCGCTGCGCGGCGGCGGCACGGGCGACCCAGCGCATGGCTGTGACTGGGCGCTGCCCGTGCTCTTCAGCCGCTCGAATGACAACGTGCTGATGACGGCGCCGCCCTCGACACGGACCGAGGTAGCAGGCCCGCTGGCAGCGCCGACGCCGGCGCAACCAGAGCCGGCAGATCTGCTGGCGTCGCCGGACATTGAACGGAAGCCTTTTGAACCGGAAACGGTATTGATACGGGCAGGGCGCTTTGTAATGGGGAGGGATCCGGGCGACGGCGTGGGTACAGGCGAGTCGCCGCGGCACACGGTGGAGCTGCAGGCGTACCGGATCGGCCGCACACCGGTGACGAACGCCGAGTATGCGCAGTTTGTGCGCGAGACGCGGCGGGCGGTGGCGCCGGAGAACGGCTGGCAGCTGGCGGCGGTAGGACAGATGCCGCGGCCGGGGCGTGAGCAGCACCCTATCGTGGGCGTGACCTGGGATGACGCCGTCGCCTACTGCCGGTGGCTGAGCGAACGCAGCACACGGCGCTACCGGCTGCCTACCGAGGCCGAGTGGGAACGGGCAGCGCGCGGGGTGGAGGGGCGGATCTATCCGTGGGGTGAGGCGTTTGACCAGCAGCGCTGCAATGCGGAGCCCACGGGGGTGGGCGACGTGACGGCAGTAGGAGCGTTTTCGCCGGCGGGGGACACGCCGGAGGGGCTGGTAGATATGGCGGGCAACGTGTGGGAGTGGACATCCACGGCGTGGGGCCGTGACGCAGCAGCGGCAGAATATGGGTATCCGTACGCCGCGGATGATGGGCGGGAGGATCCCAGCCCAGTGGTGGGGCCGCTGCGCGAGTACCGGATCTGCCGCGGGGGAAGTTTTCGCGACAAGGCCGAGCGGGTGACAGGGAGTGCGCGGGGCCGGCAGCTGGCGGACAGCCGGGTGCGCAGCCGCGGATTTCGGGTGGTATTGGAAATCGGATAGGGAGGCGACGCTTGCTAGGGGTAATACGTAAACTGCCGACGAGTGTACAAACCGCGGAAACCCTCCAGGGCGGGCCGTTCTGGGCGGATACACGCGCCCGGATCGAGAGTGGGGCAATTACACCCATCCTTAGCAACCACATGGTAGGGAAACTGTTTGGCGTGCAGTTGGAAGAGATCGCCAGGGCGTGGGCGGAGGATATTCAATCGCCGCTGACGGAAACGGAGAACAGCGACCTGGCACGGGTGGCGCAGTACCTGGCCATTCGGATAAAAGATCCGGTGGAAGCCAAACGGCGTTACCTGGAGGCAATCAAAGGCTACCTGGTGGCGATGGCCAAGGACGACGCGAACAAGAGTCCCGGCCTGGTGGACGCCGATGTGGTCGACGAGTTTTTGGACGCGCAGAAACGGCAGCAGGTGAGTTTCACGGCACTGGCGGCGCAGCTTGGGTACCCGCGTACCGCTGATCCGATGCAGAATCCGCTGCGGCTGCTGGCGGAGCTGCCGCTGCCGGTCTACCTGACGACCAGCCCGCATCGCTTTCTGGAGTTGGAGCTGGCCAAGACAGGCAATCGCGAGCCCCAGACGGCGCTCTTTTATTGGCACGACGGGCTGCGGCTGATCCCGTCGATCTTTGACAAGGAGCCGGACTATGTACCGAGCCGGGAGCGCCCGCTGGTCTATCACCTGTTTGGCGTGGACGACAATCCCGAATCGCTGGTGTTGACCGAGGACGACTACTTGGACTACCTGGTCAAGCTGGCCACGCTGAGCTATGAGGTCAAGCACAGCGAAACGATGCTGGACATCCCGGCGGCGGTGACGCTGGCGTTGACGGGGACGGCGCTGCTGCTGCTGGGGTATTACGTCGCCGGCTGGGAGTTCCGCGTGCTGTTTAAGGGGCTGGTGCAGGCAACGGGAGAAAGCCGCGTGCGGCGCACCCCGCGCAGCGTGGCCATGCAAGTAGCGCCCGGGCAAGAGGAGCGCAGGCAAGAGATCTGCGACTACGTAGCGAGCTACTTCGACCAGTCGCACTTTGCCGTGTATTGGGGCGAGGTGGAGAACTGCATGGGCGACCTCTACCGGCTGTGGAAGGGAGGCGGAGCATGAGCGAGGCGAACGAAAACCCCTACGTGGGGCCACGGCCGTTCGACGAGAAGGATGCCGCGCGCGGGCGTTACCACGGCCGTGAGCATGAGGCGCGCGACCTGTTGGCGCTGGTCAGCCGCGAGCGGCTGGTCCTGTTCTACTCGCAGTCCGGTGCAGGCAAGTCGTCGCTGCTGCGTGCGAGCCTGCTGCCGGGGCTGCGCGAGCTGGGATTTGACGTGCTGCCCATTGCACGCGTGAGCGGTGCGCGCCCGGCAGGTGAAGCAGAAGCAACGACGGCGGGCGAAGGCACGAACCCATTTATCTATAACGTGATCTTGAGCCTCAACGAGGGGCTGCCGGCGGACGTCAGGGCGACGCCGGCAGCATTGCTGCACGCGTCGCTGAGCGAGTTTTTGGGCGGAGAAGAGGCGGAAGAACCTGCCGCCATCGGTGCAGGGGCTGCACATGCGGTTGAACCGTTGGTGATGGCGACTGCCAACGGGGCGATGTCTGCCGGTGGTATGGCGGGAGAACCTGCCGGCAGTGCGAGTGATGCCGGCGAGGTCATGGCGCCGACCGCGCTGGTGATCGACCAATTTGAGGAGATCGTCACCGTCTATCCCAACCGCTGGCAAGAGCGGCGGGCATTTTTTGAGGAGCTGCGCGCCACGATGGCGCGGCTGCCGCGGCTATGGGTGGTGTTGACGCTGCGCGAGGATTACGTGGCGGCGCTGGAGCCTTACGCCGAGCTGATGCCCAACCGGCTGCGGGCGCGCTATTACATGCAGCGCATGGGGGTAGAGGCGGCGCTGGACGCAGTGCGAAAGCCGGCGGAGAAATTTCACCGCCCATTTGCACCGGGCGTGGCCGAGAAGCTGGTAGACAACCTGCGGCGGGTGCGGGTGCAGTTTGCCGGCGAACCTGAACTAGGCCAATATCATCGAACCGGTGCAGCTGCAGGTCGTCTGCTATGAGCTGTGGGAACAGGTGACTCGGCGGGTAGCGCAAACAAAGCCAGCAGGCAGCCAGGACTGCATCATCGACGAAACAGACCTGGAACTGGATTACATCGACCAGGCCCTGACGCGTTTCTACCAGGCCGCGCTGGCGAATACGCTGGCCGACGAGAAGGTCGCCGCGGCGGGCGTGGACGAGCGACAACTGCGCACGTGGTTTGACAAGGAGATCGTAACACAAGGTGATATCCGTAACAGCGTGCTGCGCAACGAACAGACCGGGCATACAGGCAGCCTGCCCAACATGGCGGTGGACCGGCTACTGGAGCGCTATCTCTTGCGCGCAGAGCTGCGAGCGGGCGGATCTTGGGTTGAGCTTGTGCACGATCGATTTGTCAAGCCAATTCGCGAAGACAATGCGGTTTGGTTCCCGCAGCACTTGAGTGCGCTGCAGCGCCAGGCAGCCTTGTGGCAGGACGAGGGGCGCGAGGCAGGGCTGCTGCTGCAGGGAGAAGCGCTGAGCGAGGCAGAGCAGTGGGCGGCGGCGAATCCGAAGGAAGTCAAGCAGATCGAGCAGGAATTACTACAGGCGTCACTTACCGAGAACAGGCGGCATGAGCGTGCACTTAAGCAAGCAGAGCGCATTCGCTGGCTGGCCTTGGCAGCAGTTGTTCTGAGCGTGTTAGCAATCCTGACCGCCGTCTGGGCACAGCGGGCGAGGGATGATGCCGAGAATTCCAGACAGAAGGCGGAAGCCTTGGCCACATCAGCCCAAGCACGCCAGTTGGCGACGGAGGCGGGGCGGCAGCTTGACGATGGCAAGTACGAGGCCGCGCTCTTGATGGCCGCGGCATCCAACGACATCACACGCAGTATGGATGCCGCCACGGTCCTCAACCTGGCGCTGCGGGCGCCTATGATCCCGCACAGCATCAGCTACGTGCCGGTGGCAGCAGGTGGGACTCCTTCGTTGGAATGGAATGGCGATCAGAGCCGCGTGCTAGTCACGAGCGTCACAGATTGGGAAAGTCAGACATACGATTTCGATCTATTCGATGCAAATAACGGCACACTGCTGCTGCAACTGCCGTCCATGCATTTTGCCCAATGGAATGGGGCGAAAACTAAGCTGCTGACTGCTGACGACGAGGGCCGGATCCGCCTGTGGGATGCAGCTAACGGGAAAGAGCTGGTCGAGTTTGCCAACCAGGACATGGAGATTCTCTCGCTGGCTTGGAATGATGACGACTCACGCGTGACTTGCCGCAGCCACGAGCGGCCCCGCAATCGTATGGGACGCTGCGACAGGAGCTCAGGTAGGGCAGATCGGTACGGCAGGCCAGGACTTCGTATCTGCAACCTGGAATTTCGCAGGCGATCGCATCTTGACCATCAGCAACACCGGGCAGGTGCAGGTGTGGCGTGCGGACGGAGGTAAAGAGGAACTGCGCTCTGCCTGAAGCCAGCGACGGCTATGCCTACACAGGCTGGAGTGCGGACGACCACCGCCTGTTCACGGCCGACCGCAGTGGCGTGGTAACGCTGTGGGATGCCTGGACCGGTAAGATGGTACAGCAGTTTGACAGCGGGGGTGCTCTCGAATGGGACCCAGCGTGGACGAAGAACGGGCTCCGCCTCATCACACTCGGCGAGAATGGCAGCCTGCAAATCTGGGACACACGCACCGGCAAGCTTGTGCGCAACGTTGCCGGTGTGGCGTGGTATGACCTCAGCAGCGACGGCAAGTGGCTCCTAGCATCATGCCGCCGACGATGGCCGACCACCGTCTGGGATATCACGACTGGTGAGCAGCTGTTAACCGACAAACGCATCGATACGGCAGCTATTGACGCACGAGGAACGCGCGATGGGCAGCAGTAGAGGGCGGCAGCGTACAGCGTGTACGACACGGCAAGCCGGAAGGAAATAGTGTTACTACCCATCGATCGTCGTGACGCCTTTGCCGTCCACTGGTTGGAAGGCAGCAACAACCTTCTGACCTACCACAACGATGGCTCACTGCAAATTTGGAATGGCACCAGCGGGAAACTGCTGGCCAGGCTGGCAGAAGGGAAAGGCAGCTACCCATCGGTGCTGCAGAGTAGTGACGGCAGCCGCATCGTAACGGCTGACGAAGCGGGCGCGGTGCGGTTCTGGAACACGTCCTTAGAGCCGCCTACGCTGCGAACCAGTCCGCAACGTGGTTGGTGCGGAGCTGGGACCAACAGCAGGAACGCGTGCTCACATGGGGTCGCGATGGCGTGGTTGGTCTGTGGGATGCTGCCTCAGGCAGGCAGATGCTCGAACTGAGGACGCTCGACAATCGTATAGACTATGCGACACTCAGCACAGATGGTACGCAGATACTCGTAGCAGGTACAGATGCGACAAGCATCTGGGATGCAGCCAGCGGCCAGCAGGTACTAAGAGTGGCCGGTATCGTGTCCCGGTGCTGGGGTAACGAATCATGGTTAAGCAGCAGCGGCCTGGTTGGTCTCGTGAGCGAGGACAGGGTGTTGCACATCTTCGAGAGTGGAACCGGCAAGGAACTGCGCACGCTGCCTGAAGTACCGATTGTACATGGGAGGAACACAGCAACAGGCTTGCCGTCTGGGCAAACAGGGCGCCAGTACGCATCGTCGATGGCCGGACCGGCGCGGAACTGGCCATAGCCGGTAGCGTGATACAGGATATTTTACTATGGGACGTGGAACCGCAGCGGCACGCAGCTGCTGCTTAGCGGCCAGAGCGAAGCAGTACTAATGGATGCGCTGAGTGGAGCCGAAATCATGCGCCAGGAGAATTCACAGCATGGGAGGCAACCAGATTGCGCCAGACACGAGCTTGAGTGCAACGGAGGCACACGTTGTGGTGCGCGCCCCAGACGCAGTTGAGGTGCGCGAGGCGAGTGACGGTCACCTCCTCGAAAGCTTTCCAGCAGGCGCAGGTGCGGCATGGAGTCCCGAGGGCGAACGTATTGCCATCGCAGACGCAGAAGGTATCGTACACATGTGGGACATCGCAAGCCGGCAAACGTTTGCTGCTGCCGGGACATGCCACCAGACACCACGCAAATGTTGGGGTTCGACATCCAGTGGAGTAGGCGATGGGCGCAGGCTGCTGACGCGTGACGGCGACAGGATTCTGCGTGTGTGGGATACGGATAGCGGCGAACCTGATCCAGACGTACCCCAGTCCCATTGCTGACGGATGCGTATCCCTCGCTGAACGAGACAGGCAGTGTGGTGATCTGATGAGCACCACAGACTATACACTGGCATATACATTCTGGGATGTGGACACCAACCAGGAGATCCTCCGTATCGACAACATCAATGTGGTGCCGGACGACTACGACAACTGGCAGCGGCTGTTGATTATCGACGACGGAACAGTGGCGATCGTGCCTACTGACCCAGCCAAGATGGTGGATGCGGCGTGTGCACAGGCGCAGCGCAACTTGAGCTGGGAAGAGTGGGTGCGCGTGCGGCCAAATGATCTCTATGTGCCGACCTGCCCGGGCAGGCTGATCCCGCCGGATGTGGTCGCCGCAAGTCGACAGGCAGGCAGGTGACCTGGTGGCGGCAGGCAAGAGCGACGAGGCGCAGCAGCGGGTCGAGGAGTTGAACGGCTGGCTGCGCGCAAGCAACCAGTTCGAACGTTGGGGCATTGCGGCAGATACATCGGTCCCGGCGCAGCAAACCGGCGGACGATGGCAGGAAATCGGCGTCGCAGCAGCATTGCAATGGTCAGGGCATGCAGGCAGTACGCAGGCAACCGGCACGCAGGCAACCGGTGGGAACTAGCGCTGCCGGACAAGCGATTACCGTACAGCACGACAGTTGCAGCGCGGGCGTGATCAGCAGAAAAAGGAAGCGGAGGAGATATGTCACCAGCCAAGGGCAAGACCCCCAAAGGAGCGGCGAACGGCGCGGCGTCGCAGGGCAGGCGGAAGGCGCAGCGCGCGCTGAGCGGGGGCCGGCGCGGTCTAAGGCAGCCATGGCAGCGGCTGCGGACGAACCCGTCAACCAGGCGGAGGGGTATGATGTGCGCGTGGTGACGGCGCCGGATGAGGGGAAGGTGGCACCTGGGGGGAAGTATTGGCGGCTGGTGTATGTGCGGCACCGCACGCCTGAGGAAAACCAGGGCAAGCATAACGCCTATGTGACGGCCATGGACGAGAACGGGCAGCGGGTACACGACGATGGGCTGCGCATTGGCTGGACGTGGGAGGGCAGGAAGGAAGATGAGCCGGTTGAGCCAAAGCGGCTCGATAAGCCCGACAATGAGCCGGCGGGGAACGTGGATATCTATGGCGGCATGCACCTGGCGGTTTGGATTATGGGGGATGGGTTAGCCAGCGATCGCGCCGAGAACCTGCACACGCACCATCCGGACGAGCCGGGCCCGCATGGCGAGCTGTGGAATTCAATCGGCCACCACTCGTTTGATTTGGTCTTTCAGCGCAGCACTGTTGGCGAAGGTGACGCTGGTGGAGGTGACGCTGGTGGTGGTGACGCTGGTGGCGGTGATGGCGAGCGCAAGTGGCTGGATGCCCGCTATGTGGGGGAGGCGATCGTTGATTTGACGATGGTGCGGCCGGCGCAGCCGTTTGTGCAGACGTGGACGCTGGAGAACCGCGGCACGCAGCGTTGGCCCGAGGGGGGTGCGTTGGTGCGAACCGGCGGCGAGGTGATGGGATCGCCGGCGGCGGTCGCGCTGCCGCCTACGGATCCGGGCGAACAGGCCAGCGTGTCGGTGCCCTTTGTCGCACCCCTGGTGGCCGGCAGCTACACGAGCACCTGGCAGCCGGCCGACGCCGAGGGCACGCGCTTTGGCGACCCGGTCTGGGTGACCGTCTTTGTGGCGGAGCGGATGATCTACCTGCCTAACGTCCAGACCGGCCTCCGGCCGGCGCAGGCGCCGGCGTTCGACGGGGTGCCGGAAGGCACGGTGGCGACCAGCCTGCCGGCGCAGATGGTGCGGCCGTTTGCCAAGCTGGGGCTCGACGTCAACGCGCCCATTGATTCTGCCAGCGGGCTCGTGGCGTCGCAGGTGAGTGACCCAGCGATTGCAGCTGAGACCGGCGTGGGCTGGGTGCGGATCAATATGATCCTCGGCCAGCAGTGGCGCCATCCGCTGGACGACAAGCGGCCGCAGGGGATGACCTGGGCCGAGACTTACCGCTTTATCCTCGACGGCTTCCGCAGCCGGGGGCTGCGGATCTACGCATTGCTGGGGCACGAGGCGGTGGCCGAGGACCCGGGCGACCGCTTCCGCGATGCGCCCGGCGCCGATCCGCTGGCGGACCCCTGGGTGCAGCAGTATGCCGGCAATGTGCTGGCGATCGCCCAGCTGTTCCGCGAGCTGATCGAGGTGATCGAGACCTTTAACGAGCCGGACGACTGGCATGGACGCGACCGCAACTGGATCCATCCCGGCTGGCTGGCGGCGATGCTTGAGGCGGTCTACCGCGCCGTACGAAGCGACGCTGGGCTCGCGCACCTGCGCATCGTCTCGGGGCCGCTGCAGGGGCTGCAGGGCGAGGGCAAGAGCAATGGCGCGGCGGATTACCTGGACCGGGTCTACCAAGCGGGGATTGGGATGTTTGGCTGGGGGCGCGATGGGCGGCCGTTCCCGTTTGACGGCGTCGGCTACCATCTCTACGTCCACGAGAACGCCACCGACAACATGGACCAGCAGGCGCTTGACCTGGACAACACGTACCGCGCCTATCTCGCGCAGATGCTGGATGTGGTCCGCCGGCAGGAAGGGGTGGACAAGCCGCTGTACGTGTCGGAGGCGGGCTGGTTCTCCAACGGCGGCAACCGCGAGTTCTGCGAGCGCTTCCAGGCGGGGAGCCTGCAGCTGGGCATCAACCGGCTGCTGGCGGAGCCTGCCGTGGCGCTGGTCTTCGCCTTCTGCCTGCAGGACTTTGGCGGGCCGAACGACGGGAAGTTCTATGGCATCTACCGTGCAGGCGACCTGGGGGTGCAGAACCGCAAGCCGGCCTACGATGCGCTGCGCGCCGTGGCGGCCAGCCCCAACCTGGTGCCGACCAGCGAGCGGCCGCCGATCTACGACAGCGCCCGCTATGTCGCCGGCAAGGATGCCGTGGCCGACGAGACCCCGTTCGCGCCGGGCGTGGCGTTCCAGCAGGTCTGGTTCCTGGCCAACGACGGGACGACCACCTGGGGGCCGGGCTATTCGCTTGTGTGCGTCGGCGGCGACCGCATTGGTGCGCCTGAGCGGGTGACGCTGCCGGCCTGCGCGCCGGGCCAGGAAACGGCGGTGGCGGTCGCACACGTGGCGCCGGCCGAACCTGGGCGGTATACCAGCGTCTGGCAGCCGGCTAATGCGCAGGGCCAGCTTTTTGGCCAGCGGGTGTGGACGATTATCAACGTGGTGCCGGTACCGGCGGGGGCCGCGTTCCCCAGGGACGGACAGTGGCTGCCGATGGCGGGGGGTGCACCTGTTACCGCGCACACGGGCGGCCATGCTGGGTCCGGTACAGGTACGGGCGCCTCCACTGTGCGGCCGACGCGGAATCTGCAGGATTCGCTGCGGTGGCTGGTGCGGCTTGGCGTTATCTACGAGGGTGCCCTGGAGACGCTGCCGGCGAGCGGTGATGCCGAGGCGGTGGCGCTGGCGGTGGATGCTGCGGTGGCGGAGGCGCGGCGGCGGCTGAAGGAGCTGTTGTCTGAACCTTGACGCGTAGTCTTCCCGGAAGAGGGGGGCTTCCCGGAAGAGGGGGGGCTTCCCGGAAGAGGGGGGCTTCCCGGAAGAGGGGGGCTTCCCGGAAGAGGGGGGCTTCCCGGAAGAGGGGGGCAGGGCCACGGATGGCGTGGCCCTGCCCCCCCCTCTTTGTTTGTGCCTTGTTTACCAGCTAAATGTATGAGAGGGAGTGTCGTTTTGGCGCATGCGCGCAGGGCGGGGAACTGGTAGGGTTAATAGGTGCAGGATGGTGCAGGTTGCTGCGCGGCTATCCTACTGCCAGCTTTGCCAGCCTGCTGCCATCCTACTCTGCTACTACTGTCCGATTCGCTTGAGGGTGCGCCTATGTTCAAAAACTTGCGACGTCTCTCGTTTGCCGCCCGGCCGTATCGAGGGCGGTTGATTGTTTCGCAGGTGCTGCTGCTGATAGCGGCATGCGCGTCGATCGCGACGGCCTGGCTGTCGCAGGTGCTGGTCAACCAGGGGATCGCCAATAACGACAGCGAGACGATCATCGTGGTCGGCTTCTGGATGCTGATCGCCGCCGTCGTGGCAGGGGCGGCGATGATCGGCGCGGCGTATATTGCCGTATTCTTCTCGCAGGGTGCGGCCTACATCGTCCGCAGCATGCTGTATGAGAAGATCCAGACGTTTTCCTTTGCCAACTTTGACCAGCTGCGTACGGGTGAGCTGTTAGTAAGGCTGAGCGCCGACACACAGAATGTGGCGCGGGCCGTGCTCTACGCCGTCTTCCTGCTCCTCTTTGCCCCCTTTATGCTGGTGATCGCCTTTGTGCTGGCCATCATCAACTCGCCGGACCTGGTGTGGCTGCTGGTGGTCACGGCGCTGGTGGTCGTCGGGCTGGCGTGGTGGATCGTCCCCCGCGTGTACGATGCCTATGACAAGCGCCAGGCGCGGCTTGACGACCTCAACAACACGATGCAGGAGAACCTGGCCGGGATTCGCGTGGTCAAGGCGTTTGTGCGCGAGGACCTGGAGAAAGCCAAGTTTGGCGCGCGGGCCGACGCCATGCAGGAGATGGCCTTCAAGGCTGCCTTCCTGGTCGCCTTCCTCGGCCCGCTGCTGCAGACGATCATGCAGCTGGGGCGGGCCTTTGCCATCTGGTTTGGCGGCAACCAGGTGCTGGCGGGAGACGGGCTCAATCTCGGCGAGCTGGTGGCGTTTACCCAGTACTTGGCGATGGTGGTGACGCCGCTGGCGATGATGGCGATCGTGGTGCCGTTTATCCTGCGCGGCGAGGCGTCGGCGGCACGGCTGGCGGAGGTGTATGACGCCGAGCCGCTGGTGGTCGACAAGCCTCGATGCGCAGCCGATCGATCCTGCCGGCATCAAGGGCAGGGTTGTGTTCGACAACGTCAGCTTTGCCTTCCAGCGGCCGGACGGGCAGTTTGATCCGCCGGCGATCAAGAACATCAACCTCCAGATCGAACCAGGCGAGCGGGTCGGCATCCTGGGAGCGACGGGCGCGGGCAAGTCGGCGCTGGTCAACCTGCTGCCGCGTTTCTACGACGTGACCGAGGGGCGCATCACGATCGACGGCACCGACGTGCGCGACTTCCGCCAGGAGAACCTGCGCCAGGTGGTGGGCATCGCCTTGCAGGAAGCAGTGCTGTTCGGGGGCGACGTGCGCTTCAACCTCAAGTTTGGCGCCGCGGACGTCGACGACGACGTGATGATCGCCGCGGCCCGGGCGGCGGACGCGGCCGGCTTTATCGACAACCTGCCGGAGAAGTACGACGCACCGGTGGCACGGCGCGGGTACAACTTCTCGGGCGGGCAGCGGCAGCGGCTTTCGATGACCCGGGCGCTGACGCCTGCGCCGCGCATCCTGGTGCTCGACGACAGCACGAGTGCGCTGGACGTGGCGACGGAGAGCCGGGTGCAAGCGGCGATTCCGCAGTACAGCAAGAACGTGACGACGATTTATGTGGCACAGCGTATCAGCGCCGTGATCGACCTGGACAAGATCGTGCTGATGGAGAACGGGAAGATCGTGGATGTAGGAAAACACGAGGAACTGCTGGCGCGCAGCCCGCTGTACCAGGGGATTTATGAGTCGCAGTTGGGCAAACTTCCGGCCGCCGGGGCCGCAGCGGAGGGGGCAGGACAATGACCGCCAGTACCAGTACGGTGAGGCAAGCGGGCGGCAGCGCGGGCACGTGGGCGTGCCGTCCGACCCGCACGAAGGCGTGCGGGCTACGCGGGAACGAAGTCGTGACGGGCGGCAGCGCGGGCACGTGGGCGTGCCGTCGAACCCGCACGAAGGCGTGCGGGCTACGCGGGAATGAAGTGGTGACGCACACCGGGGCGAGGATGATGGGGAACGAAGTCGTGACGCACGCCGGTGAGAGGATGATGGAGGCTGGGGGCGTGACGGGTGTAGGATGGGGGAGAGGACGATGAGTGCCAGTACCAGTACGATGAAGTCGCCCGGCGCAGCGGCCGGCAAGAAGGTGGGGCAGGTTGCGGCACCCCAGACTGAGCGCGATCGCGGCGTGTTGGGACGGCTGCTGGGGTACATGGTCCGGGCGGAGTCGACGGGTAAGTTTACCTGGGCCATCGTGATCGAGGTCGTGGCACAGCTGGCGCTGATCCTGATCCCCTACCTCAGCGCCAACGCGCTCAATGTGGTTTCGACGCCGGGCGGCTCGCCGGCGGCACTGGCCTGGTGGTCGGTGGCGGGCATTCTGGCGGGCATCGCCGCGCTGGGGCTCGCGTTCTTCTCCAATCGGCTGTTTGCCGACCTGGCGACCAAGGCGCTCAACCGGCTGCAGAAGGACCTCTTTGGCAATATGCAGACGCTGTCGATCAGCTTCTTTGACCGCAACCCGGTGGGCGACCTGATCAGCCGCGTGTCGAACGACTCGGAAGCGGTGGCCGCCTTTTACGAGAGCGCCGTGTCGCAGGTGATCCGCTCGGTGGTGCAGATCCTGCTGGTCACCATTATCATCTTCTGGATGAACTGGGTGCTGGCGATCGCGGCGCTGCTGACCGTGCCGGTGCTGCTGCTGGCCGTCAACATCATCCAGCGCATCGCCACGCCGGCCTATGCCAAGATGCAGGAGGAGCTTGGTGCGCTCACTTCCTTCCAGGAAGAGACGATCTCAGGCCACAAGACGATTATCAACAGCCGCCGCGGCGACTGGGCCAACGCGCAGAACCAGGCGCTGGCAGGGAGCGTCTTTGACGTCGGCTCCAAGGCCACATTTACGACCCTCATGCAGACGCCGCTGACGATCTCGCTCAACGTCGTGCAGACCGTGATCGTGCTGGTCGTGGGGGCACTCCTGGTAGTCAACGGCAGCGCGACGCTCGGCGAAGTGATCGCCTTTACCGGCTACGCCGGGCTGCTGGCCAACGCGCTGTCGGACCTGGCCAGCCTTGCCGACACGGTCCAGAACGCGAGCGCCGGCGGGCGCCGCGTCTTTGCCATCGTCGACGAAAAGCCGACCGTGCTCGACGCCCCGACCGCGCGGCCGTTTGCGTTCAAGGGCGGCTACGTCCAGTTTAGCGACGTCGACTTCAGCTATGTGAAGGGGCGCAAGATCCTCAAGCACAACACGTTTGAGGCGCAGGCCGGGCAGAAGATCGGCCTCTGCGGGCCGACGGGCGCGGGCAAGAGCACGATCATCAACCTGCTGACGCGCTACTACGACATCGACGCGGGCCAGATCAGCATCGACGGCCAGAATATCACCCTGGCCACGCAGGACAGCCTGCGCCAGCAGATCGGCGTCGTGCTGCAGGAGGCGTTCCTCTTTACCGACACGGTGATGAACAACCTCAAGTACGCGCGCGCGGGCGCGACCGACGAGGAGTGCATTGCGGCGGCCAAAGAGGCCAACGCCCACGAGTTCATCACGAACCTGCCGCAGGGCTACGACACGGTCATGACCGAGCGCGGCGCCAACCTCAGCCAGGGGCAGCGGCAGATGCTGACGATCGCCCGCGCGATGGTGGCAAACCCCAAGATCCTGGTGCTCGACGAGGCGACATCGAACGTTGACACGCGCACCGAGCAGCTGATCCAGGAAGGGCTCGCACGGCTGATGAAGGGCAAGACGTCATTCGTTATCGCCCACCGCCTGAGCACGATCCGCGACTCGGACAAGATCCTGGTCATCAACGCCGGCGAGATCGTGGAGCAGGGCACGCATGACGAGTTGATGAAGAAGGAGGGTTTCTACTATACTCTGTATATGAGCCAGTTCAAGGGGAAAGCCCCCGGTGGCGAGAAGGCAACCGCAGCGTTCGCAGCCAGTTGAATTTCCAATACAGAGTAGATGCCCGAGACGTCACGTCGGTGACGTGACCTGTGAGGTTCGTGTGACATTATCACGGAGGCAGCGCAGGACACTAAGGGCACAAAAGGAGAAGACGCATGAATTCTCAGGATGCGGCAGGATTAAAGGCGTTTGTCGAACGGTTTCGCGTCGAACCAGGGCGCAAGGTAGAGCTGAAGAAGGATTATGACCCGGGCTATACGGCGGGGCTGAGCAAGCCGGAGAACGTCGACGCCGTGCTGAACCGGGCGACCGAGTTTATGGCCGAGTACCAGGACAAGCTGTACGCCGAGAACAAGCGCGGGCTGCTGATCATCCTGCAGGCGATGGATGCCGCGGGCAAGGACGGCGTGATCAAGCACGTGATGACTGGGATCAACCCCCAGGGCGTCCAGGTCTACAGCTTCAAGGCCCCTTCGCCCGAGGAGATGGACCACGACTATATGTGGCGCAACTTCAAGGCGCTGCCCGAGCGGGGGCGCATCGGCATCTTCAACCGGTCGTATTATGAGGAAACGCTGGTCGTGCGCGTGCACCCATCGATCCTCCAAGGCCAGAGCCTGCCCGCAGATCTGATGGGCGACGACATCTGGCACCGGCGCTTTGAGGAGATGAACAACTTTGAGCGGTACCTCGTCAACAACGGGATCGAGGTGATCAAGATCTTCCTCAACGTCTCCAAGGAAGAGCAGCGGCAGCGGCTGCTGGCGCGCATCGATACGCCCGAGAAGAACTGGAAGGTCTCGTCGGGCGATGCCAAGGAGCGGCAGTACTGGGACAAGTATCAGGAGTGCTTCAACGACATCTTTAGCCGCACCAGCACCGACTGCGCGCCGTGGTACGTGGTGCCGGCCGACCACAAGTGGTTCACGCGCGTCGTCACGGCGGCGATCGTGGCGAACAAGCTGGTAGAGATGGACCCGCAGTATCCGACTGTGACCGACGCCATGCGCGCCGAGATCGAAGAGGCGAAGCGGCTGCTCGAGAGCGAGCCCGATGCGGCCAAGGCGCCGGCGGAGAAGAGTGAGAAATCCGCCAAGAAAGCGGCGAAGAAGGCCGCTCAAGGCAGAGGCGAAGGCAGAGGCTGAAGCCGCGGCAAAAGCAGCAGAGCTGGCGGCGGTGAGAAGCACACTCGTGACTATTGTGACGGCGGACGGTGGCGGCAAGCACAAGAAGCAAAAGGCTGCGAAAAACGGGCAGGCCACTGGGGTTGCGGCGGTGCCGCCGCCGGCCAGCACCATTGAAAACAGCGACAAGGCCGGCAAGAAGAAGAAAAAGAGCTAGCCAGGGGCACAAGATTCGGCGGGGGCAGAAACCGAGTTTCTGCGAGAAACTCGGTTTCTTGAGCCGTTCCGCCGGATCTTGTGCTCCTACGGTTCGTGCGCGCTCTTGTACTGTGTCACCGCCAGGAGGCAGTCACAATGCAGCGATTCAGGGGAAGATTCCAGTCCCAGCCGCGGCAAGTGCGGCGTGGCCGGCTGATACTGGCACTCTGTTGGTCTGTCTTGCTGCTGATTGGCCCGCTGGCACCCGGCGGCGGCGTGCAGGGTGCCGAACTTGCCCAGCCCACCAACCTGTCCGCCGTCTACCGCAGCGGGCAGACGTTTATTACCTGGACCGAGGCACGGGTGGCAGGCCGGCGCGGCGCGCCGCACTACCGGGTCTATCGCTACACGCAGCCGATCACGGCGGCGAACCTTGCACAGGCGCGCCAGCTGGCGGAGGTGGCGACGGGCAGCGGCCGCTTCTATGCCAACCGCTACAACGTGGGCGGCTCGGGGACGTGGGCGCCGCGCTACTACGACACGCTCGTGATCGCCAACCGGGGCGCACCCCTGGCGGCCGGCACCGGCCTGCTGGTCTGGACGCCGGCGGCGGACGACTTCGGGGGCGGCAGTGGAGGGCAGGCGTACTATGCGGTGACGACGGTAACAGGCGGCGTCGAGGATCGGAGCAGCTTTACCGCCGCCAATACGACCGGTCCCATCACCGAAGCGGTAGCCGACCCGCTGCCGGTGGAGATCGCACCGCCGGGGCTGGCACGCAACGGCCATATCTACATCCAGTACATGGACCTGCATACGTGGAACACCACGTTTCACGCGCCCAACACCGTCAACGGCTACTATGGTCTCGACCCAGCCGATCCGGGCGTGGCCGACGGTGCGCAGTATATGTATGACTACGCGGTCTACATGCCGACGGCGGCGGACTGCGGCGGCACGCTGCCCCCCAGCCTGCCGGTCTATGTCGCGCTCCACGGCTGGGGAGGTAACAGCTATGGCCCGCAGCTGGACGACCCCGATCCCTATGGCTGGTGCGTCTATCGCATCTACCCGATCGACGTCAGCCAGACCTGGTACTTTGGTTTTGCCCAGGAGCATGACTACCGCACCAACGCTCCGGTCGCCAACAACGAACACGTCGCCAACTTTACTGAGCAGCGCGTCCTGCGTATGGTGTACGACCTGCTGCGCCAGCCGCCCGGTCCCCCCGCCGACGCCAACCGCGTCTATGTCTACGGCCACTCGATGGGCGGCAGCGGCACGCTGGCACTTGCGCTCCGCTATCCCAACGTCTTTGCCGCCGCCTATGCCAGCGAGCCGATGACCAACTATGCCACGTCGGGCGACGGCGGCGGCACCGACTGGCGTGGGGATTATGCCCCCAAGTGGGGGAGCGTGGGCCAGAACCTGCCCGTCATCCTGCGGGCACCAGGCAACTGGGCGGCGCCGCTGGCGGCCTACCAGGGGACAGGCGTGTACAGCTGGCAGAACCACCAGGCCAATCTCACGGCGCGTGCGGACGACGGCTTTGTGCCCCTCGGCATCGGCCACGGACTCAATGACACCGTCATCGAGTGGAGCACACAGGGGCAGCCGGTGTATGCCGCGCTCAACAGCGCGGCGGGGGCGTGGGGCGGTGCCGTCGTCGACGCCGACCATACCTGGCTGAACTTTGGCGGGCTGCCCCCCACCCTGGGGTCCGACAGCAGCCTGCGCCCCTTTTACAGCTTTACCGTCGTGCGCAACGAGACGGTGCCGGGGCTGAGCAACAACAGCGGCAGCCTCCCCCTCCCGCCCACGGCAGCCGGCGGCTACAACCAGAACGTGCGCTGGTCGGCTTCCTGGGATGCCTGGGACGGCGCGCCGGTCGACACGGTGGCGCAGTGGGCGATGAGCTTCTGCTATAAGGACCCGGACCCCTATGCAACCGCCTGCGGGACGGGCACGCCGCTGACGGTGGACATCACGCCGCGGCGCGTGCAGCAGTTTCCGCTGGTGGCCGGCGCCGAGTACACGTGGGAGAACCGGCGCGTGGCCGGCGGCGGCCTGGTGGCGTCGGGCGTCGTCACGGCGAACGGCAGCCGGCGGCTGACCGTGCCGGCCTTCCAGCTGGAGGCGCCGGGCGGCAATCGGCTGATCCTGCGCCCACGCAATCCGCTCACGGTGACGCCGACGGCTACACCGACTGCCACGCCCACGATAGTGCCAACGACTGGGCCAACGCCGGGAGAGCATCCCGTCTACCTGCCGCATACGCTGAAGTCGAACGTACCGCCGGCAACGCCGACGCCGACTGCGACAGCGATCGCTACTTCAATCCCCACACCCACGCCAACGGCGACACCGGTGCCGACCCTCACCGGCACGCCGGGAGCCAGGGCCTGGCCGGACACCACGAACGGCATCCATGTTTTTAACGACCAGTTGGCGTCCAACCTGAGCGATGCGCAATGGCACTTTGCGGCTACGCACTATGCGGGCACACAGAAGATGGTGCGCAGCGACGCCGATCGGCTGCGGGCGATCAACCCGGCCTTCCTGATCCTCCATTACCGGCTGGGGCCGGGCCTCGGCTACCGTACAATCCAGGGCGCATGCAGCCCAACCGGCGACTATCTGCACATCGTCGAGGGCGACACCTGGGTCCAGGAATGGCCGGCGTCGGGTGCCCTGCGCGACGAGTGGTTCTATACGCTGCCCGGCAGCGGCCAGCCGCGGGTGCTCAACTGTGACTGGGGCTGGTACCTGATGGACCTCGCCAACAGCGCCTGGCGCAGCCTTCTGGCAGGGCGAGGCGCTGCGGCAGATGGGGGAGAACGACGACGACGGCATCTTTCTCGACAGCCTCAGCGTGCCGAATTACCTGGGCGCCGACCACTATGTACCCCCTCTGCCGGATGTCGACGCAGCATTTGAGACGGCCTGGGCACAGCGCATCGACAACTGGTTGGCGTGGCTGCAGACCCAGCCGCTGGGCAGCTATGCGATCCTCCCCAACGCCGGCGCATGGATCACCACCCGCGACCCCACAACCTATGCGGCGGCCGACGGCGTGATGATCGAGGACTTTGCGGCGTGGGGCGACGGTTCGGCGTTCGCACGTGAGGACTGGGAGCTGCAGATGAACCGCGTGCTGGGGCTGGCGACGCAGGGGAAGATCATTATCGCGCAGAGCTATGTCACGGCGCCGGAAGACCGGATGTTTGCGCTGGGCAGCTACCTGCTCACCAAGGGGAGCCACTCCTTCTTGAACCTCGAGCTGGACGCGCCGCCCGAGTGGTGGCCTGAATATGGGATTGCGATCGGCACGCCGCTGCAGCCCACGCCGGCCACCATTGGGGTGCTGGCACAGGGCAGCCTTTACCGGCGCAGCTACAGCAACGGCTTCGTGCTAGTTAACCCTGCCGACAGCGGCGCGCCCGTGACCGTCTCGCTCGGGGGGACGTACAACCGGGTCGAGCCAGCGGGTGGAGGGGAGGTGCCAGTGGACGGCACGGCGCCCGGGTCGCTGGTGTACACGGCCGTCAACGAGGTCACGCTGCCGCCGCATACGGCCGTCGTGCTGCTCAACCGTTAAGGGGCGATCTCCTTGCCTGCGACGGGGAGCAGGACGCCGTAGGGCGGGCCCTGGATGCGTGCCACCTGGAGCCGCTGCAGCCCGGCCGCGCCGTCGGCCACGAGCAGGAGGTCGCCGGAAAGCTGCAGGCCATAGGCATAGCCGGGCGTGTCGAAGCTGCCGAGCAGGTAGGGCGCGTCCGGATGTGACACGTCGAGGGCGAGGACACCCTGCCAGCCCGCAGCCACGTAAAGAACGGTGCCGTCCAGGAGCACGCTGTTGGCGGCGGATGCGGTGGCGTAGGTGCTCAGCAGCTGCGGCGCGGCCGGATCGGTCACGTCTACGACTGCCAACCCGCCAAGGCCGGCGGCCACGTAGGCAAGAGCCTGGCTGCCGGTGACTGCGACCGTCACCCCCAGGGGCGTACCGGCGAGCGGCAGTGTGGCCGTGCGCTGGGGCTGGGCAGGATCACTTATGTCGACTATGGAGAGGCTTCCGCTGCGGTCGGCGACATAGACGAAGTCGCCGAGGACGGCGGCCGCCGTGGCGCTGCCTCCAGTGTCCACGGTCGCCAGCAGCGTAGGGGTCTGCGGATCGGTAACGTCGATCACGTGGAGGCCCCCTGTGCCGGCGGCCAGGTAGAGCAGGTTGCTAATGGTGCCGGATTGGGTCACAGGCTGCATGGCCTCGCCGGGCACGGTCAGGCTGGTGACCAGCGTGGGGGTGATTGAAGGCGATGCGGCGAGAATCCACAGGCGACTGCCGTCGTCATCTGGGTCGGCGACGTAGAGCTGGCCGCCTTGCGCGGTGACACCGTAGATGCGGCGGCCGAGAGGGAGGCGGCCGTCGATCGTGGCGGGAAAGCGTGGAGGCGGCGGCCAGGTCGCCGCTGGTCCAGTCGGCGATATACGCAGTTGTGCCGGTAACGGCGGCGGATTGGGCAAAGGCCAGGCTGCCCAGCGCGGCGAGCGGCGTAAAGGTTACGGTTAGGCTTCCGGGAAGACGGGAGGCTTCCGGGAAGAGGGGGGTCTTCCCGGAAGAGGGGGGTCTTCCCGGAAGCCTGGACTCTAGCAGGGTGGCGTCGGCGGGGGTGAGGGCGCCGTCGTTGTCGATGTCGTAGTCGGGCTGGAAGGGGAGGCGGCCGGCGAGGGCGGCGTTGACGTCGAGCAGGTCGCGCAGGCCGACGGTGCAGTCGGCGTCGACGTCGGGGTGGTCGAACTGGTAAAGGCCGGCGCTGGGGAACTCGGCGGCGTTGCCGGCCTTGTCGGCGGCGCGCAGGCTGATGCGAACGGGGCCGTTGTGCGGCACACGCAGGTTGGGGCTGCAGGTGTTGAAGCTCAGCTTGTACATATCCTGGCCGGCAGGCGCGGCGTCTACCCAAGTAGACGAATGCCACGCGCCGCCCCCATCCTGCCAGGCGAGCTGGGCGGAGACGGTGGCAACGCCGGTGGGGACGGTGCCGGTGGCCGACGAGGGCGCCATACTACCCGCAGCAGGTACGGTGTCGGTGGCGGCAATGGTCAGGTACAGGTGATCCTCGTTGGGAGAGATGCGCGGTGCCGGAAATCGGTGCGGTCAGCCAGGCAACGGGCGGCTGCGTGTCGGGGAGGACGCCGCCGCGCACATTGGTGGAGGTGAAACGGCTGCCGGCCGAGCCGTCGCCGATGGCGCCGACGTTGAAACCGTCGATGGTGATGGTGCGGTTGGGGGCGATGAAGTGCAGGTGCGGCGCGCTGCCGTAGCCGCAGATCGTGTTAAAGGTGCAGCTTGGGAAATTGGCCGGGCATTGGCCGTTGAGCTTGGCCTCGCCGCGATAGATCTGGCCCAGGTACGTGCCCTGCGGCACGACCTGGCCGACGAGGTGCTGGCTTTCCACGGCTTCGGCGACGCTGAGACGGTCGATGTGCAGGTAGCCGGTGCGCTCGCCGTTGGGGTGGTCGATCCAGAGCAGGCGCTGCTCCTGGTCGTTCTGGCAGGCCATGCGCAGCGTGCCGCCGGCCGCGGCCAGGACGGCCGAGTTGATGGAGGGATCTTCGGCGGTGTACGGGCCAAAGTCGAGCGCGTCGCTGCCGTAGCCGGAATGCCAGCCGCTGCCGAGCCACCAGGTCTGGCCGGCCGTCCAGGGGAAGCGGTAGTCGGCAGCCTCTCCTGCTGCGCGGCCGGGCCGATGGCGGCAGCGGCCAGGAGCGGTGAATAATCGACCAACTGCCGGGGGACGTGGCGGGCGAGGTCGAGAAAGGCTGGGTGCGGGCGCACGTGGCCGGTGACGGTGCCGTCCGGGGCACGCACCAGCAGCACGTCCACCAGCTGGGCAAGGTCCAGATCCTCCCAGCCCGCGTCGACGACGGCGGACGGCACGATCACGGCCAGCGCCCAGTCGCCGGTGGCGGCGTGGTAGGTGTCGAAGGCGGTGACGGTATAGGGAGCCGGCGAAGGCAGGTACGCCGCATCGGCGGCGACGACGTCCGCCAGGGCCGCCTGCCAGGCTTCGTCCAGCGCGGGGAAGCCGGTAACGGTGCTTCCCGGAAGAGGCGGGCTTCCCGGAAGGGGCGGGCTTCCCGGAAGGGGCGGGCTTCGAAGGGGCGGGCTTCCCGGAAGGGGGGCGGCGGAGGCCGGCGTGGATGCGAGGCAGAGCGCGGCGGTGAGGACGGCGGCGAGTACGGCGGTGAGGACGGGGACGATGAGTATGGACCACACAAACGTACGACGGGACGGCGGGTTTGCGGGAATCGGATGGTGCATGCGGTGCTCCTTGTGCAACCGGCGGGGTTGCGCCCCTTGATCATACCATCGGGACTGTGTGTGAGCATCGGACAAAACGCTGGATTGTGGCCCCTAGCTTGCCCCGTGTGGATCACGATTTTGGGCATGACGGGACGGACCTCCCGCGAAGCCCGTGTTGCCGCCCACGCGAGTGGCCTGACGGCCACCCTGCACGGGGCGTGCAGGCTACGCGGCCAAATTCGTGAAACGTGCGCTATTTTGCCGGCCGAACGGCCGGCAAGCCGCATGAAATGCGGCAAATGCGACGCGATGAGGCAGAAAGTAGAAGTTGATCCACGCAATTTGTATCAAGTGGCCGGTCTAAGTACTCATTAGGTTTAGGTATATCAACAAGATCCACCCCGGATCCGTGGCAGTGTACATGTGATGTGACAGCACCAGGCGAAAAGGAACAAGCATTTATGCAGGCCGCAAAGGCACGTTTCCGCAGTCTTACAGCGAAGTACGCGTCGCTTTTCAAATTGACAACAGGGGTAGCAGCAGTGGCAGGGCTGGCACTGGTTGCGTGGTGGGCAACCTCGGCGGCGCCGGCACAAGCGCAGTCAGGCACGGGGGAGCAGCGGCCGCCGTATGTGCGGCCGGGCGTGGTGCTGCCCGTCCGAGGACGCGGCGGGCAAGATTTCGCCCAGCCAGGCGCAGATCGTCGGGGGTGGGAACGCGGCCGTCGGTGAGCTGCCCTGGCAGGTCGTCGTCTATCCGGGTCCCTACCTGTGCGGCGGCACGCTTGATCGACGCAAGCTGGGTGTTGACGGCGGCGCACTGCCTCGTGGACGACAACGGCGTCAACCGATAAGTCCGGGAACCGTACAGGTCATCGCCGGCGAGTACCGGCTGGCGAGCAACGACAACACCGAACAAGAGCGCGGCGTTGCGCAGGTCTATGTGCACCCGGACTACAACGCCAATACGTCCGACAACGACATCGGCCTGCTGCACTTGAGCGCACCGGTGACATTGGGACCCAGCGTGACCGCAATTGCACGCGTCGAAAGCCCGGCGAACGACGGCCTGGTGACACCCGGCGTGGAGGCGCTGGTTTCGGGCTGGGGCGCGCTAACCGAAGGGGGCGCCGTGGCGGACATCCTCCAGAAGGTGCGGGTGCCGATCGTGAGCAACGCCACCTGCAACAGCGCCTACGGCAACACGATTACCGAATAACATGGTATGCGCAGGGCTGGTCGCAGGCGGGAAGGACTCCTGCCAGGGCGACAGCGGCGGCCCGCTGGTCGTGCCCGACGGGGCCGGCTGGCGGCTGGCGGGCGTGGTCAGCTTTGGCACCGGCTGCGCGCAGCCGGGCTACTATCGGCGTCTACACGCGCGTCTCGCGGTACGCGCAGTGGATCGCGGGCTATGTGACCGGCGCAAACCCAACGGCGACGCCGAACTGCAACGACGACTGCGACACCAACTGCGACGCCGACCCCGACCGGGACCCCGAATGGTAACTCCAAGCCCCACCAGCACGCCGGTACCGACTGCGAACCCGAACCCCGGCGGCAACCAGGTCCGCAACGGCACGTTTGAGGATGGCAGCAACGGCGACTGGGGCGAACGTCCACGAACGGGTACGGCATCATCCTGCCGCGCAACGATCTTGGGGGGACATCCCCGCACGCAGGCGATTGGGCGGCCTGGCTTGGCGGCAACAACAACGAAGAGTCGACCTTGACCCAGGATGTGGTGCTAAATGGGCAGGGGATCGCCTTGACTTTCTATTATCAGATCGGCTCAAAGGATGAGTGCGGCTTCGACACCGCCACGGTAAGCGTCGAAGCGCTGCCCGAGCGGGCGGCGTCCGGGCTCCGCGCATAGCGTGGCCGTCAAGAGTGTTGACTTCGACCTTTGCCAGAGCAACACGACCGGCACGTGGCAACAGGCCACGATCGACCTCAGCGAGTTTGCCAACGAGACTGTGCGGCTGACGTTTGTCGCAAAAACCGATGAGTCGCTCGTCAGCAGCATGTTCGTGGACGACGCAACGATGACCACCGCCACCGGCGCGGCGACACCGTCGCCGACACCGCCGGGGCTGCCGCAGGGGGCAGAGTTCATCTATCTGCCGGTGATGGAGCGGTAACGACGGTGAGACTGTAGCGCCAGAATGGCAGCGGCAAAACGGCTGGGCCGTCACTCCAGGTTGGCGTGGCGGCGCAGCATGGCGACGTTGTTTTCGCCGCGCTGCTCGGCCAGCATGGCGCCGATGCAGTCGAGATAGATGGCCATGGCCTGCTCCAGCGCATTGGCGAGGGGAAGGCGCGTGGGGGTGGTGATGTCGGTCTTGATCGACCCGGAGGGGACGATCACCACCAGGTCGGCCATTTCCGCCAGCGGCGTCGCGGCGCCGGAGGTGATGGCCAGCACGCGGGCGCCATAATACTTGGCCTTGCGCGCCATCAGCAGGACGGACTCGGTGCGCCCGCTGCCGGACAGGGCGATCAGGAGGTCGCCGGTTTCGATGGCGGGCGTCGTGGCGTCGCCGACGACGTGGGCCTGCAGCCCGATCTGCATGAGGCGCATGGCGAACATACGCAGCAGGAAGCCGCTGCGGCCCAGCCCCATCACGTAGACCCGGCGGGCGTCGAGGATCGCCTGGACCAGGGCCGCGGATTCGCCGTCGGACACTTGGGCAAGGATGGCGTTGACTTCGGCGAGATCGAGTTGGATCCATTCGGAGAGACGCATGGCAGCTGCTCCTCTGAACTGGCGCGGTGTAAAATGGGGACGGGGGAAAGATACCACGCGAACGAATTTGTTGGAAGCGGAGCGTGGGGGGCCGCAGTTAGATCCCAGGAAAGTGAGGTATGAATATGCGCGAGTTAAAGGTCAACCTCAGGGACTTGGCAGACGCTTTTGAGAACGGGTTTGACGAGATCGTGTATTATCTCGATCTCGATACGGGTGACGTTGTGACAATTACTGAGGAAAGCCGCCAGCTGCTCGCGGAGCTCCCAGAGGCGAAGCAGGCTGAGACGCTCGAAGCTGTTCTTGAAGCCCTCCGCAGCGCCGATATTCCCGAATGGGAGCTGGATGGCTTGTACGTGGCTGCCGCCGTCGAATGGTCAGATGACGACCGTTTTCTCGAAATTCCCAGAATCACTTCATGGGAAGGTTACCAGGACATGGAAGCCTTTATCGAGACGGTTTCTGATGAGCACGCGCAGACGCGTCTGCTGGCTGCCATCCAAGGTAAAGGCGCCTTTCGGCGCTTCAAAGATACCCTGACAAGGTACCCGGAGGAGAGAGATCGCTGGTTCGAATTTCTGGACGCCCGCAATCGAGAGCGTGTGTTGAGTTGGCTGCGTGAGGAAGAGATTCAAGCGCTCGGAACAGACGGGGACCCGCAAGGCTAGCGGGCGACGCTGGCGGGGCCGTCTGCAAGGGCGGGGGCACAAGGTCCGGCGATGGGAAGATCGGCGCGATCGGGGTTGAGTGCGCCGGACCTTGTGCCCCTACGATACGTGCGTGCCCCGAACGTGTAATGCATTCTGTCGCCGGCACAGCCTGCGAGGCATCAGGCCGTGCCGGCGCGTTCGGTCTTTATGAGCGGGGGCACAAGGTCCGGCGAAGCGAAGTTCGGGGCGATTGGGGCGTGATTGCGCCGGACCTTGTGCCCCTACTGTGGGCCGATTCCAAGCATGGCATACAGCGCATCCGCAGCGGCAGTCCAGGCGGGATAGGCGATAGTCTCGGTGCCCCAGTTGGCCAGCACGATGACGCCTAGCCTGTCGTCAGGGGCGAGTTGGAAGCCGATGTTCTGCCCGGCACCGGCGGCTGCGATCTTGGCAGTTGTGGTTGCCCCCAGCACTGCGGGGGCAGCAGCCGTGCTGCCGTAGCCGGCTGCCTCATACTGGATACCGGAGAAAGTGACGTTCTCCGGCGCTAGTGCGGCGCCCGCCGCGGCGTCGCCCTTGAGTTCGGCCTGCAGGAAGGCAGTCACAAAGTGATTGACCAGGTCGTGGGCGCGATCCATGTCCCAGACCGGATCGGTACAGAACACTGGGAAGCCTATGGCCGCAATGCTGGGCGAGTCGGCGCAACTGCTGAAGAAGAGCAAGTGCTCTCCGTGATCGAAGACGACCTTGGCCTTGCGCTCGGCGTTAACGCTTTCATAGGGAGCAGCCATCTCAAATGCGGGGTCGACAGCGGTTTCGCCCGATCCAACCAAGAACATGACCGGCACGTCGACAGATTTCATGCCGTCGCTGCCAAAGGTAATCGTAGGCCCAGCCAATGGAGCGGCTGCGCGGATACGAGGGTCAAGCCGAGATGGCCACAGGCCCTGTGGTGTTTCTTCCAGACCTGCGAAGGCTGCCATCTCCGCCTCATGGTCAAGCATGTCGACACAGACCCAGGTGTTTAACTCCGCACCGCTCGGGTTTTCCGCGCACCAGGTGCGCGCGTTGTTGAGATCCCAACGCGCACCGGCAACAGCCAGCGATGTCTCGCCGCCCATCGACCAGCCAGTGATACCAACATTGGCTGTGTCGATCATGCCCGTCAGATCCCCACCAGGTGCCGCAAGGCCTTCGGCAAAATCGATCTCACGCGTGACTTCCTGTGGCCGGTGAATCATGGCCTGATAGGCCATGGGGCCAAAGGCCGTGCTCCAGTTGTCCTCATGATCGACTGATATCACAACAAAGCCGCGGGAAGCCAGATGCTCGGCTAAGTAAGGCAGCTCTTGACCATAGGACCAATGGGCGTGGGTATAGACCACTAAAGGATACGGTGCGGCACTAGCATCGGGAGGTGCGTCTAGCACCGCTTTCCCGAACACAGTGAACGACGGAATTTCACCCGCTGCAAACTGCTGCTCATAGACCATCTTGGCACTCGCTGCAGCGGGTTTCTGGGCCGGATACCAGACCGTGGCCGTGAGTTCTCGGTCCTGCTCCGTGCGGGCTGGAATCGTGAAGTAGTCCACGCCGACGGTGTAGGGACCATCTATAGCATACTCGGGTGCGTCGAAGCGCAACCCCTGCGGCGGCTGCGCTTCAGGCTGAACTGGACGTGTGATTGGCTGGCACACGCTGAGAAGTAGCGCTACCAGCAGCAACAAGATAAATGTTCGATTTGCGCGTGGCATGATTGGTTCTCCTGCGGCCGTCATCGACCGTCACTCACTGTACCCACAAGGACGCAAAGAGGTGGTTGCGCCGCCACGTCTTAGCGGTCGCCAGAAACCGCCGCGTTCGACTGGTCGGCCGGCCGGCCCGGAGGGGATTCGGTCACTGCCACAAGGAAGGCGTATAGCCCCGCCAAGTCCGCAAACGCCCTGCAACCGCCGGTGTGCGCATCTTGGGCCGAAGCGCGCCAGACGTACCCGCCATCCTGCGCGACGGTCCACAATCGGACCAGGAAAGCTCGATAGTTACGCTCTTCGGCCATTGGTGTGACTCCTTTCGTATGCAGCATAGCCGCGAGGCGCGTGGAAATCGCGTGGAAGGCATGGGGCAGCGTGGCCTGACGGCCACCCCGCACGGGGCGTGCGGGCTACGCGGGAAGGGTGTTCCGGCGCGCCCAAAATCGTGAAACACACCCAACGCGGAGTTGGGGATTGTAAACGAGGGGGGTTCGTCATATAATGGACACAACACTTAGTGGCAATGGCACCCCTGTGGGAGCCAAGATGGAACGCTTGCGACTTTGTCTCCTCGGTCCGTTCCAGGCTCTGCTCGCCGGCAAGCCGATCACCGGCTTTGAGTCCAATAAGACACGGGCGCTGCTGGCGTATCTCGCAGCGGAGAACGGCCGGCCGCACAGCCGCGAGGTCCTGGCAGAACTGCTGTGGCCGGAGCGGGCGCAGGGGGTGGCACTCGCCAACCTGCGCCACACGCTGACCGATCTGCGCACGAACATTGGCGACCACGACGCAGCGCAACCCTGCCTGCTCGTTGCCCACCAGACCCTGCAATTTGACCCGGGCAGCCTGGCGTCCGGCGACGCCTTGGTAGATGTCGCACGCTTTGAGGCGCTCCTGGCGTCCGGCGCGGGCGCCACGCTCGCGGCCTGTGATGAGGCTATGGCCCTCTACAGCGGCCAGTTCCTGCAAGGGTTTACCCTGGACGGCTGCCCGGAGTTCGAGGCGTGGCTCGTGCTGCGGCGCGAGCGCTGCGACCACCTGGCAACCCAAGCGCTCGCGCGGCTTGTGCAGCATGCCACCGCCCAGGGTGACTATGCGCACGGCGCACACTGGACGCAGCGGCTGCTCGAACTGGATCCGTGGAACGAGGACGTGCACCGGCAGTTGATGTGGCTGCTGGCGGCAGGCGGGGAGCGCGCAGCCGCCCTGCGCCAGTACGACGCCTGCGTACACATGCTTGCGACCGAATTCGCCGTGGAGCCACAGCCCGCCACCCTGATCCTGGCCTACCGCATCCGTGCGGGCGCAGGCGACCTCGGGGCGTTCCCCGGCGCTAGCGGCAATCCTGACGGGCAGCCTGGCGTCATTCCCGCCGGCAGTTCGGGCGCACAGCGGCTGCCCGGCGTAGGTGGGAACGGCGCCGGAGATGCCGGCCGCGGCGCACACAACCTGCCCGTGGCGGCGACGCCCCTCGTCGGCCGCACGCGCGAACTGGAAGAGATCGCGCAGACACTCGCCGCGCCCGGCTGCCGGCTGCTCACCATCATCGGCCCGGGCGGCATCGGCAAGACGCGCCTGGCAGTGGAAACCGCCCGGCGCCAGGCGCCCCAGCTTCCCGGACGGCGCCTGGTTTGTGGATCTGGCGCCGGCCGATGGCGCGGCCGGGCTGCCAACCGTGCTGTTGAAACGCCTCGACGCCCCCGCGTCAGGCGCGGCCGATGCTGCGCCAGCGGCTCATAGCGTATCTGGCGCCCAAGCATATGCTGCTGGTGCTGGACAACTTCGAGCATCTCCTGGAAGGAGCGGACCTGGTGGCGGAGATGGCGGCCGCCGCGCCGGCACTGCAGATAGTGGTCACCTCACGCGCCCGGCTCAACCTCAGCGAGGAATGGCTGCACCCGCTGGACGGCATGGGCCTGCCCCCGACCCACGGTGCAATTCCCGCCGCGCTGCAAGCTGTGAACACAGAGCAGCGAGCGCAGCCGGAGCAAGGTGTGGACGTACCGATCGGTCACTTGCCCGATCTGCCGGTCGACCTCGCTGCCTATGACGCTACCCGCCTCTTTCTCGCCTGCGTGCGCCGCCTGCAGCCCGGCTTTGCCCCCAGCCCAGAGGAGGCGCAGCTCGTTGCGGAGATCTGCCGCCACCTGGAAGGCATGCCGTTGGCCATCGAGCTGGCGGCATCGTGGATCCGCAGCCTGTCGCTGCGCGCCCTGGCGGCCGAAGTGACGCGGGGGCTGCAGCGGCTGGAAACCTCGCTGCGCAACGTGCCGCCGCGCCACCGCAGCATGGCGGCCGTATTCGACCGGTCGTGGCGGCTGCTGTCGGACCGCGAGCGGGCGATCCTGCGCGGGCTGTCGGTATTTCGCGGTGGGGCGACGCAGGCAGCCGCGGCCGAGGTGACGGGCGCAGCGCCGGAAGACCTCGGCCGGCTGATCGATGCCTCATGGCTGCGCCTCGGGAGAGATGGCCGCTATGAGATCCACGAACTCGTCCGCCAGTATTGCGCAGCGCGCCTGGCAGAAGACACCCAGAGTGGGAACGCCAACGATGAGGATGTGGTGCGGCGGCGGCACTGCACCTGGTTTGGCGAGTTTCTGAAGGTGCAGTCGCGGCGCATGAATTACCACAAAGAAATCGTTGCCGTACTGATGGCTGACTTCGGCAACTTGCAGGCAGCCTGGCAGTGGGGCGTCGAGCACGGGCAGATGGAGATGGCGCGCGACATGGCGCTCAGCCTCTTCTTCATCAGCGAAATGCTGGGTTGGTATCATTTTGCCATGCAGGCGTACGCTCCGATCATTGCCTCGCTTACCAGGATCGTCGCTGCGCCTGCGACGCCGCCTGCCGTACGCAACGGCGCACGCGTCGTCCTCTTTTGGCTCGAATTCGCACAATGCGGCCATTTCATCGATCTGGGCCTGGTAGAACAGTCGAAGGCGGCAGCTCAGCGCTGCCGTGCTGTCGCCGGCAGCCTCGAGGCAGGCAATGACCGCACCGAACTGCTGCTGCTGAGCGACCGGCTGATGATATACGCACTCTTCGCAACCGGTGCGCTTGAGGAAGCCAGGCAGGGCACCGAGAGGTTCATGGGTAAATTGGCGTCTACACCTGCGGATTTCACGCTCTATGGGAATGAAGTCGGGCGTAAGTTCTGGCTGGCGCACAGCTATGCCGACCTTGCCCGCGACCACTGGCACCAAGCGAACTACGCCGAAGCCGAGACGCTGTGGCAGCGAGCCATCGCCCTGCGTGAAGAGATGGGCGAGCAGCGTTTCTGCGCCTTTAATCTCGACGAGTATGGTCGAATGTGTATTACACAGGGCAAGGTGGCGGCGGCGGTCGACCTGGCGCGGCGTGGCCTTGCGCTCAGCGAGGCATTTGGCGACCAAATCGGAGCTGCCTTTGGCCGGCTGACCCTCGGCATGGCAATGGCAGCGCAGGGCCAGTGGGCCGTGGCCGCCACGTATCTGCAGCAGAGCCTCGCCATGGGGCGGCAGAGCGGCCACCGGTTCCTGCATGTGTACTCGGCCGTGCACCTGGGCCGCGTGCTGCTCGCCGGGAGCGACACCGCGGCGGCGCAGGTGCATTTTGAGGAGGCGTTCGACGCTGCCACCCGCAACGGCGGTGTCCCCTACTTGCACCTGGCCACGGTGCTCAACAGCCTGGGGCTGGCGGCGCAGGCGCGGGGAGACTGGTCGCTGGCAGCCCAGTACCACCGGCAGGCGCTGCAGCAAGCGCCGGGCTGCCCGGCCTGGGAAGTCCAGGATGCGTGGTATGGCCTGGCGCAAGTCTGCCTGGCGCAGGGCGATCCTGCCCAGGCACAGGCGCTGTTCGAGCGGGTGGCGCAGGACGGGGCTACGGCGGCGGCCACGCGGGCGGCTGCGCGGGCGGCGGCGGAACACTTCCTGGAGGTGGGGGTACTTCCTGGAGGTGTTAAGGATTTGAGGTCTCTTGGGCCAGGCCGATGAGAATTCCTTCGGGGCCGCGGATATAGCAGAGGCGATATGAGTCCTCGTACTGCACCACTTCACCGACGAGCTGCGCGCCGTGTTTGCGGAGCCTGGCGAGCGTATCGTCGACGTCTTCCACAGCGAACATGACGCGTAGGTAGCCGAGGGCGTTCACCGGGGCGTTGCGATGATCGGCGATTACAGGCGGGGCGAGAAAGCGCGAAAGCTCGAGGCGGCTGTGGCCGTCGGGGGTGACCATCATGGCGATCTCGACGCGCTGTGTGCCCAGTCCGGTGACGCGCCCGGCCCATTCTCCTTCGATCATGGCCTCGCCCTTCGAGCGTCAGGCCAAGCTCGGCGAAAAAAGCGATGGCATCCTCGAGAGATTCCACCACGATGCCGACGTTATCCATCCTCTTCAGGTTAGATTTCTCTGCTGTCATCTCGCTGCTCCTATTTGAACAAAGCTTCTGCCACTAATTCCGACTATGCTATCACGTGTTGCCGGGAGGCAGGGAAAGCTGGTGGGCGGCAATCGGCAATGGGGAGAGAACACGTGGGGCGGAGGGATCATGTCCCCGGGCCGGGCGAACCGATGGTTCGCTGCGACATCCCTGGGGCGTTGCGTGCGTGTGGGCGTCTGCGGCGGGCGTCGAGGATCGGATGCACGAGGGCGGCGGCTTCGGCTTCGCTCGAGCTGGGCAAGGAAGGCGTTGACTTCGGCAAGATCGAGTTAAATCCATTCGGAGAGCCGCATGGCAGCTGCTCCTCTGAACTGGCACGTTTTGGAATGGGGTGATGGAGGGAGGATACCATGCGGGTGGGAATTGGCAGAAGTGGAAGGATTGCAGGACTTTGGGCGCACGTCGTCCTGGCTCTTGACAAAGCATGTAACGTGTGGTTACATAGATATGTAACCACACGTTACATGCACCAAGGGATCCAGACATGAACCAGTCTAAACTTGCAACCGGCCGGCAGAACGGCAGCCACCAAGTAGAAGAGCAGCGGGAGACCATCCTTGAGGCGGCACAGGCACTCTTCCTGCAGCAGGGTTTGGAAGACACTACGATGGTAGATATTGCCGCGGCAGCCGGGATCACCAAGGTCACGCTCTATCGCTATTTCCCAAACCGCGACGAGATCGCCCTTGCAGTCTATCCGCGGATGCTCGCGAAAATCACCGCCCTGCTCAACACGACCGAACCCACGCTATCGCTGACAAATGCCAGGCAGCTCGCCCAAGCGATGATCCGTCATTTCGCCACGCTGCGCAACGTCTATCGTTTTTTTGGGGTGTTCGATACCCTGTACCTGGACCACCGACCGCCGGCAGACAAGATCCAGTGGGCTACCCGGCGGCTCAGCGACATGCCGTGGCTCCAGGAGAACTGGACCACGAACCCCCAGGAGCAGCGCGCCATCGTCGTGTTGAGTGCCGTGACCTGGTTTCTCGAAAAGGTGGCGCTCCGCGACGACGGGGCCGGGAGCGTACAGGGGATACCCGTGGCGGAACACCTCGCCATCTTGGAAGAGATCGCCACCGTCTACATCGAGCACCTTCTCGCACAGGAGTAACGATCAGGGCGCCCGCCTGCGCGTGGCGCCACAAATCTATCAATAGACAAGGAGATCGGTTTATGCGCGTGCCACAGCCAACTGTCGCCATCAAAGCAGACGCCAACCAGGCGCTGCACCCGGTGAATCCGCTGCTGTTCGGCCTCTTTCTGGAGGATATCAACTTTGCCTGTGAAGGGGGCTTGAACGCCAACCTGGTGAACAATCACAGCTTTGACGGCGTGTACCTTGACCCGCAGGCGGCATTCGCCGCGCTGATGGGTGGGGGTCCTCCACTTACTCCCGTATCCGATCCCCTGCGCTATTGGCAGATCAGCGGCGGAACGCTTGAGAGTTCGCAGGTGGAGCCGGCTGCGCCCAAGAGCCGGTATGGCCGGGTGCACAGCAAGGGGCAAGCACGGCTGGAGAACCTGGGGTACAACGGCGGGATGGAGCAGGCGGGTGCGCCCGCCATCTCGATTTTGGCGGAGAAGGAGTACGCCTTCTCCTGTTGGCTCCGCACCCTTGACTTCGAAGGACAGATCTCGATCTCGATCGTGGACAACGCCGGGCAACCACTCACGCCGGCAGGCACGCTCGTTCCGTCTGCGCGCTGGAAGGAGCAGCAGATCCGGATCGCGGGCAGCAAGACCGGCTATGGGAAGCTCGTCATCACCTGCGAGGGCACGGGCGTGGTCGACCTGGACTGCGTCAGTTTCTACGACGTCGATACCTGGAACAGGCAGGACCCCAAATGGAGCCAAGGCAAGCTGCGGCGCGACCTGGTCGAGGTGCTGCGCGATCTGAAGCCGGGATTCCTGCGCTTTCCAGGCGGCAGCATCGTGGATGGGATTGCGCCCGGCAATCACTATCGCTGGAAAGGCAGCATCGGCCCGATCATCAGCCGCACGCCCAACTACAGCATGTGGGGCATGTCACTGCCGGACGGCGGCTACAGCCAGTCGCTGCAGATAGGATTCTACGAGTATTTTCTGCTGAGCGAGGATCTCGGCGCCGAACCGCTGCCGTGCGTGTGGGCGGGGCTACAGGTCCAGGTTCCGGGTGGACCGCCCAATGTGGTCGTGGGGGCCGGCAGCCCGGAGTTTGCGGAGCAGGTGATCCAGAACGCCCTGGACCTTATTGCCTACGCCAACGGCGACCCGGCCACGAACCCCTGGGCCAGGCTGCGCGCCGAGGCCGGACACCCCGCCCCATTCAACCTGCGCTATCTCGAGATCGGCAACGAGAACATCGGCGAGGAATATCTTGCGGCATTTGCAGCGGTCAAGCAGGCAGTCGACGCCGCCTATCCCGGTATTACCTGCGTGATGACGACCGGTACCAGCGTGCGCGATGTGATCACCATGATGCCGGGGGTCGAGCTGGCAAACACCGGCCGGGACCTGGCACTCAAGCGGGCGCAGGCGCAGTTTGGCGATGTGCTCCTGGACGAGCATTTCTACGAGCTGCCGGACTGGGTGCTGGCCAACACAGGATTTTATGACAACTTCCCGCGGGATGGCGCCAAGGTTTTTCTGGGCGAATATGCGGCGAACGCACCGTCACTCCGGTTGCCGGGGCTCCCCATGGGTTATCTGAAACCGAACTGCTTTGTCACGGCACTGGCGGAAGCAGCGTTTCTAACCGGCATCGAACGCAACGCCGATATCGTGGCGCTGACCTGCTACGCGCCGCTCTTCGCCTTGGCCGACGGCAGCCAGTGGGAGCACTGCCTGATCAAGTACAGCCCAAGACATGTGCTCAAGACGGCCAACTATTACGTGCAGCAGATGTATGCGACCAAGATCGGCACTGCGGTAGTCGCCCTCGAGGCGGAGCTTCCGGGCAAGGTGTACGCCAGCGCCACCGCCAGCGACGACCAACTGATCTTGAAGTTGGTGAATGCGAATGTCGAGCCCTTGGGGGCCACGCTGCACCTGGCGGGTGTCAGCGGCAGCCGCGCGATCGTCGAGCGCCTGCAAGCGGACGACCTGCAGGCGGCAAACGAATTGGGGTTTTGGGATGCGCCGATCGAGCACGTGTGCCCCCAAACGGAAGAGGTTGCCCTTGTGAACGGCACTGTGCTGCTGGAACTCCCAGGTCAGAGCTTCTCCGTCGTCGTCGTCGACCGGTAACCTGCCTGCGGGCCACTTCCCGGCCGGATCATTTGTGGAGAGATCCGGCCAGGAAGTCGTGCGTCCCATGTGGGCGCGCGAACTACACGGCGCCTTTTGACGGCTCCATTTCAAGGTGCGGGCAGTAGGGATCGCGCGCGTGCCCCGGACATGAAATGCACGCCCTTTTGGCCAGGCACTAGGCTTCCACCGGCACTTGTGGGCGAGCGCGTCTGGTAACGCAGGGCGAGGAAGCAGATGCCGGAGGCGGTGGCGAGGGCGGCGCAGGTGAGGTAGAGCGCGGTGAAGCCGTAGGCCTGCGCCATGGTGCCGGCGAGGAGGGTGCCGGCGAGCTGGCCGGCGCTGCTGGTGGCGTAGAAGACGCCGCTGCTGCTGCCGCGGGTCTCCTGCGTGCCGCTCTCCGCCGCAAAGGTCATGGCCGCCGACGTGTAGCTGCCGAGGCCGAGCCCACGGGCGACCTGGATGCCGAGCAGGATGGGCAGGCTCTGCACAAAGAGGACGTAGCCGACCTGGACGGCGGCGATGCCAAAGCCGCCGGCGATGAGCATGATGGTGCGGCCCACGACGTCCGACAGGCCGCCAAAGATGATCAGCGCCGGCATCTCAAAGAACGCGGCTAACGACCACAGGCTGCTGATCGCCGTCTTGCTGTAGCCAACCGACGCCATGTAGTTTGGCCACATCGTGCTGGAGGCGTAGTCGACGGCGGTCCAGAGCATCACGCCCGCCAGATAGGAGAGCGGCAGCCCGGCCAGGCGCCCGGCCTTGGGCGGTGCAAGCGGCTGCGCCACCGCAGGGTTCGTGCCGGCCGGCAGTTGGGCGAGTGACGGGAGCGGTGACGGGATTGGTGACGGGATCGATGACTGGGCGGGTGACTTGATTGGGGGCTTGACGTCGTCGAGCAGCAGGGCGATCAGCGCGGCGGCGACCATCAGCACGCTGCAGAGCATGAAGGCGGCGGAGACTGAGAACAGATCGGCAAGGCGGCCGCCCGTGAACGCCCCTACGGCCCAGGCAAGCGAGCCCAGCCCACGGAAGAGGCCGATGCTGCGGCCCTTGGTGCTGGAGGTGTCGAGGGTATCGCCCGCCAGGGTCAGCCCCAGCGTGTAGACGGCGGCCATGCCCAGCCCGTCGAGCAGGCGGGCCGGCCAGGCCATGGCGATGGTGTTGGCCTGGCTCAGCCAGAGGTAACCCACCGCCATTCCGATAAGCCCCGCGATGTAGTACGGCTTGCGCCGCCCCGTGCGATCGGCCAGCCAGCCCCAGAAGAAGTTGCCCGCCAGTGCCACGACGACAGCGCTGGTCAGGATGATGGAAATCAAGGCCAGGTCGGCGCCCAGCTCCTGCAGGTAGAGGGAGAGGAGCGGCATCATGACGCCAACGGCACCAAAGAAGAGGCTGTTGGCGACGAGCAGAATGCGATAGTTCTTCATGGCGTGAACGCGCTGAAGTGGAGCGGTGGCGGCGGGCGATAGATAGCGGCCATCATAACACACCGGGGCCGTATTTGGCGGGAGGCGGCCGATCCCGTATGATGGCGTTCTCTTTTTCACCGGCACTACAGGCGCTGACTCGCGAGGCGGAGATTTATGACCAATCCCGGCTATGACTATTACGGTATGCTGGCGTCCACATGGGACTTGTGGCGCGACAACACGGCGGATTGGGACGACCGCCACTTTTATCTTGACGTTGTGCGGCAATATGGGGAGCCGGTGCTGGATATCGGCTGCGGAACCGGGCGGCTGCTGCTGGATTACGCCAACCTCGGGATCGACGTCGACGGGATCGACAATTCGCCGGAGATGCTGGAAATCTGCCGGGCGAAGGCCCAGAAGATGGGTGTGACGGCCGGGATCTACCAGCTTGACATCCTGCGCGATGCGCTGCCGCGGCAGTATCGTACGATCCTGGGGCCCTCGAGCGTGGTGCAGCTGATGACGGCGCCGGGGACAGCGCTGGAGATGTTGACGCGCTGCTGCGATCACCTGGAGGCCGGGGGCGTTTTCGTGGCGTCGTTCTCGTTTGACTGGCAGCCGGGCGAGCCGCTGGACAGCGGCTGGGGGCTGGTATTTGAGAAAGTCCGGCCGGAGGATGGCGCGATCGTGCGCCGCTGGACGCGGGAGACGCGCGATCCCGATCAGCAGCTGTGGAATGCCGAGAGCCGCTATGAGGTGGAGGTGGACGGCAAGATCGTGGCCATCGAAGAGCAGCGGCAGGCGCCGGAGGGGCGCTGGTATTCGCAGGAGGAGGCGGTGGCGCTGTATCGTGCGGCTGGGTTTGACGACGTGCGGGTGTACGACGGGTTTTCTTTTACGCCGGCTACGGCGGAGGCGCGGCTGTTCTGCGTGGCGGGGGTGAAAGGGTAGGCTTCCCGGAAGAGGGGGGTCTTCCCGGAAGAGGGGGGTCTTCCCGGAAGGGGGGCTCCCGGAAGGGGGCACGACCTGATTTGCGTTAGGAGGAGTGCAGATGGCAGATAAGGATTATCCCCAGGTCATTCCGATGCTGGACTACGAGGACGGGCCGGCGGCTATGGATTGGCTGGCGCGGGCTTTTGGGTTTCGCGAGCTCGTGCGCATGATCGGCGACGATGGGCTGCTGGCGCACGGCGAGATGGCGGTGGACGGCAGTCAGCAGGGGCGCATCATGTTGGGCACGGCGACTCTACTGTACGAGAGCCCCAAGCATCACCGGGAGCACTGTGCACAGGCACGCGCCTGGTCGGAGGTGCCGTGGATCATCGACGGGGTGCTGGTGTACGTGGAAGATGTCGACGCGCACTATGCCCGGGCAGTGGCGGCGGGGGCCGTGATCCTGTCGGAACTGGAGGATGGCTTTCCGGCGCGGCGGTACCGGGTAGAAGATTTGGAGGGCCACCGCTGGATGTTTATGCAGAAGGCAGGGTGAAGGGGTACGCGGGAGGTGCGTGCGGGGCGCGCAGTGGCTGTGGGCTGTGCTACAATGAGGGTGGGCTGCACATTGTTGGGCGCAGCTGAGGTAAGGGAGGAGGACGCATGAGCAAGATACGTGTGATGCTGGTTGACGATCACGCTATGCTGCGGGCAGGACTCCAAATGGCGGTAAACAGCCAATCCGACATGGAAGTTGTCGGGCACGCGAGCAGCGGGAGCGAGGCCATTGGCCTGGCCCAGTCCTGTCTGCCCGACGTGGTGTTGATGGATATCTCGCTGCCGGACGTGGGCGGCGCGGAGGTGACCGAGCTGATCCGCCATGAACTGCCTGCCGCACGCGTGGTGGCGTTCACCCGGCACGGCGACCCCAGCTATCTGCGCCGCATGCTGCAGGCAGGCGCCAGCGGCTACATGTTGAAGAACGCCGACGCCGGCGCCCTGCTGCAGGCAATCCGCGTGGTGGCGGCCGGTGGGGCTTACATCGACCCGGTGCTCGCAGGCAGCCTGGTCGAAACCGTGATTAACCGCGGCGTAACGCCAGGTGCGACGCCGCAGGTCCTGGTGGAGCTGACAAGCCGCGAGCGCGACGTCCTGCGCTTGATTGCATGGGGGCGGAGCAACAAGGAAATTGCGACGCAGTTTGGCATCAGCATTAAAACGGTGGAGTACTACAAGGCGCAGGCGACCGAAAAGCTGCAGCTGCACAGCCGGACGGATATCGTGCGCTATGCGCTGGCGCAGGGTTGGCTGCGGTCGGACCAGGAGCCGGACTAGGTGCAGACCCGGGGAAACCCCGGGTACACTCAGGAAGCTTACCGGTAGACAGCGACGCGGCAGTGTGAGACGATAGCAAGATGCTGAGCACGCCGCTCCCCTTGCTTCTCATTGAAGACGATGACCTGGACTGCGAGCTGATCGAGCGCACGCTGCGGGGCGCGGCGCCCTTTTACGCGCTGACCATCGCCCGCGACTGCCCTGCAGCATTGGAACTGCTGCAGCCGCAGAATGGCCACCAGCCTTACTTCCCGGCGCTGATCCTGCTCGACCTGAAGCTGCCCGGCATGAGTGGGCTGGAGTTTCTGCGCCTGCTGAGGAAGGATGCGCGCCTGCGCATCCTGCATCGTGTTTGTCTTGACCGACTCCGACGCCGAGGCCGACAAGCGGGCGGCGTACGAGCAGGTCGTCGCCGGCTATATGCTCAAGTCGGAACTCGCGAGCAACACGGGGAAGCTCCTCGACCTGCTGGAGTCATACCGCGAGGCGGTGGAGTTCCCGGTGCCGGTAACCGTTTAGTAAGCTCCTTACATTTCCTCAGTTTTTCACCTCAAATCGTAGGGTTCAGCACCACTCATCTTATGCTATAGTACGGCATTCACCTGCCGCACCCCCCGCTGGTCGCGCAATTGCACAAGTCATTGTCTGGAATCGTTCGCATTTTCGAAGACGGAGAAACGCATGAACAGAACATTTCGCTGGGCATTGTCAGTATTGGCAGTGTACATACTGGTCAGCCTGGCGGTGGCCTGGCAGACCTCGCAAGCGAGCGCTTCCAGCGCCGGCGGCGCTGCACACCCCGCCCAGGTAGATCCACCCACGCCGACAGCTACCGATACGCCGACCGACACGCCGGTGGCCCCGACGGCGACAGCTACCGATACGCCGACCAACACACCTGTGGTGCCGACGAACACACCAACTGATACACCCACCAACACGCCGATAGCACCGACGGCGACGCCGACCGATACACCAACCAACACACCGATTGCGCCAACGGCGACGGCGACCGACACGCCCACGAATACGCCGATAGCGCCGACCAACACGCCGACGAATACGCCCACGAACACGCCGGTGCCGCCGACCAACACGCCGACGAATACGCCCACGAACACGCCGGTGCCGCCGACTGCCACGCCGACGAAGACGCCGATACCGTTTACGGGCTTCTTCCAGCCGGTGGACAATCCGCCTGCCGTCAACCAGATGAAGGCCGGCCGTGCGGTCCCGATCAAGTTCTCGCTGGGCGGCAACCTCGGGCTCAACATCCTGGCACCGGGGTATCCGCAGTCGCAGCAGATCGCCTGCCCCACCAGCGCCACGATCGCGCCGGCCGAGGAGACGTCGACGTCGGGCAAGAGCACGTTGACGTATGACCAAGGCAAGAAGCAGTACGTGTATATCTGGAAGACGGAGAAGAGCTGGGCGGGCACCTGCCGCCAGTTTACGCTGCGGCTGATCGACGGGTACGACCACATCGCGTACTTTAGTTTTGTGCGGTGATGGTTTTTTGATGGGGGAACGTCCCTGGCTCGGCGCAAACCGATCGGCGTGGGCGGAGTGATGCTGCGCCGTGCCAGGGTCGAGGCGAGCGATCGTAGCGAATGTGCCGGGGACGACGGAAGGTGAACTTCCGCATGACGTCCCCGGCACAGCAGCGGGTAGCCGTAGTGATGCTGCGCCGAGGTGCGCCGGCGGCAGACGCCTAGGCAGAGACGAGCGATTGGCGTGAACGTGCTGGGGACGCCGGAAGGTGAACTTCCGCATGACGTCCCCGGCACGGTTCGTTTTGCGGGCGGTTGACTTCGTGGGGGGAGTCATGTAACATCGCGGGCGCCCAGCTTTGCGGCGCGGTGGTGCATGACTCTCCTACTGCTGCGCCTATGCCATACCGGCTCTAATCCAGCAGCAGCGGCTTCAGCATCAGCTTCAAAACCAGATTCAGGGGGAACGCACCATGGCCAGCACCGACTCGGTTTCCTTCTACCTCAACGGCAAGGCGGTGACGATTGAGAAGCCGCCGCCGGATCTGCTGCTGATCGATTACTTGCGCGGCCCGGAGGTGGCGCTGGCGGGGCCGAAGAAGCCTTGTGGGGAGGGCGGGTGCGGCGGGTGCACGGTGATTCTTTCGTCCTGGAACGAGGCGCAGCAGAGGCCTGAGCACCGGGCGATCAACGCCTGCCTGCGGCCGGTGTGCGCGCTGAGCGGGCTGGTGGTGACGACGGTCGAGGGGACGGGGGCGGTCCGCAAACCTGATCCGGAGTTTTTGCTGCATACGCTGACGGCGTCGCGCACGGCGGCGCCGCTGGGCACACAGGTTTCGCCCGTGCTGCAGCAGGCGGCTGCGGCCGCCGCGACAAAACGTGCGGCGGTGCTGGCAGCCGTGCAAGAGGCAATCGATGCGCAGCCGGCAGGACCGGACAGAGCAGCGGCGGGGACGGCTGCCGTGCAGGATGCGAGCGATGCGCAGCCGGCAGAAGCAGACAGGGCGGCGGCACGTGCCGGCGGCGGCGCACGACGCGATCGATGCGCGGACGGCTGGACCCGGCAGGGCGGCGGCGGTGCAGTTGGACGACGGGGCTGCCGGGGCTGGCGAGGCTGGCCGGAGCGGCCGGGGCTGCCGAGTACCCTTCGGAGGAGACGCATGCGGGGGTGAACCCGGTGGCGTACCGGCTGGCGCTGAACAATGGGAGCCAGTGCGGGTACTGCAGCGTGGGGTTTGTGATGAATATGTCGGAATTCATCGCCAACCACCCCCAGGCCACGAAGAAGGAGATCGAGGAGGCTTTTGACGGCAACCTCTGCCGCTGCACCGGGTATCGGGCGATCCTGACGGGGATGAAGACGTTTGCCGCGGACTGGACGGCCGAAGACGAGGCGGAGCGGATGAAGTGCCTGGAGGACGCCAGCGGCGCGGCGCAGCTGCCGGCCGACCTGGTGATCCCGTTTCCGCCGGCGCCGCGGCTCCCGGTCGTCCCGGTGACGAGTGCAGGCGCGCGGCAGATCTGGCGCACGCCGACGTCGCTGGCCGAGCTGGCGCAGCTGATGGCCCGCAGCCGGGGCGAGACGTTCCGGCTCGTCCACGGCAACACGTCGTTTGGCGTCTATAAGAACGAGTTCCCCGCGACAAAGCTGTTTATCGACATCCGGCTGATCCCCGAGCTGCATGCGCCGGAGCGTTGTGAGCGAGCAGGCGCTGGTCGTCGGGGCGGGTACGAGCTACGGCGACCTCATCGACTTGCTTGAGGCGCAGATGCAGACGCGGCAGACAAGCACGCTGGCGGCGCTCGACTATATGGCACGGCGCACGGCGGGGCGGATCGTGCGCAACGCTGCGTCGCTGGGCGGCAACACGATGCTGGTGCTGAAACATATCGCGGCGGGCAGCGGTGCGCCGTTCCCGTCGGACTTGTTTACCGCCCTGGTGGCGGTCGACGCCAAGATCACCTATCTCGTGCCTGCGCGTAACAGCTTGCAGCCGATCACGGCGACGGCCGGCGAGCTGGTGGCGGCGGTGCGGCGGAACGCCAGCCTGGCCGACCGCATCGTGATTGCCGCCTACAGCCTGCCGCTGGGGGACGGGGCGGGCACCGGTCACGGCGCCGCCCACGACGTCGTGCTGGCGCAAAAGGTGGCGCTGCGCGAGGTCAACGCGCACAGCATCGTCAACGCCACGACGCGGATCACGTTTGCAGACGAGCGCCACGTCACGGCGGCGGCGCTCGTGTTTGGCGGCATCGCGCCGTATCCGTGGCATGCCGCCAAGACCCAAGCCGCCATGGTGGGCCGGGAGCTGACGCTCGCCGGCGCGGCGTCCGCTGGCAAACATCCTGGCGGGCGAGGTGCGCGACGAGCTGCGGCGGTGGCGGAAGCGGATGGCGGAGGTGCCGGACGAGGGTTTTCGCGAGGAATACCGCGTGCAACTGGCCGTGGGCATGCTCTACAAGGCGATCGTCAACGCGATCGTCGCCCGGGGCGGCGTGGTGCCGCCCAACGTCCGGTCGAGCGGGGAGGTAAAGTGGGGGAACTGGCCGGTGAGCACGGGCCGGCAGCAGTACGCGACGCAGGCGTTCAAGGCGCCCGTGGCGCAGCCCTATATCAAGAGCACGGCCATGTACCAGACCTCGGGGCAGATTCATTACACGCACGAGCTGCCCGTGCCGCCGCGCACCGCCAACGGGGCCTTTGTGCAGAGCCGGCGCGCGCTGGCCAACTATCACTTCGTGATCCCAGGCGCCGGCGATGGCAACGGCGCGGACGGCGGCTACGGGCGCTTAGGGGTCTCGGCGACGGCGCTGCGCGGCCACCTGAGCCGGTATGCGCCGGGGTCGTTTATCGACCTTATTACGCACGAGAACATCAAGAACGGCGGGATCAACCTGCAGGGGATGGGGCTGGACCAGCCGATCTTTGCCGTGGACCTCGTCAGCTATGTCGGCCAGTCCATTGCGCTGGTGCTGGCCACCAGCGAGCAGGAGGCGATCCGGATTGCGGCGTATGTGACGGAGAGCTGCGTCGCCTATACAGAGCCCGGCGCACCCTGGACGGGGAAGTGGAGCGAGCCGATCGTCGGGCTGCTGGACGCGATCGCCAAGGGCAGCGTTTACCCGGATGCGCCGGCGGCGGCCACCTATGTCCAGCACATCTGGAAGGTCATCCGGCCGGGGAGCGAGCTGGACTGGGCGCGGGAGAAGGACCCGCTGGATCGGGCGGTCCGCCGCCCGCGGCGGGCGACGGTACGCTCGGCGCCGTGCCTGGTCGTCGAGTCGTCGCAGCTCACGGGGGGACAGGTCCATTTCTACATGGAGCCGCAGGCCTGCGTGGCCATTCCCAGCGACGAGGGGCGGATCCTCCTGCGGCCGTCGACGCAGAGCCCCATGGAGATGCACCAGACGACGGCCATGGCGCTGGGGCTGCAGTATCACCAGGTGGAGGTCAACGTGGCGCCGGTCGGCGGCGGGTTTGGGGGCAAGACCGAGCAGGCGCGCTTTGTGGTGGGGGCGACGGCCGTGGCGGCCAAGGCCACCAAGCTGCCGGTGCGCGTGGCGGTCCCGCGGGCCGAGGACACGGCCATGATCGGCAAGCGGCACGGCTATTACGGGCAGACACAGATCGCGGTCGACACCGGGGCGGTGCGGCCGCAGGACCGGGGCATCATCCAGGGGCTCCAGGTGAAGATGTGGGGCGACGGGGGCGCGTTCTACGACTGCTCGTTTATCGTCTCCAACTGCGTCCAGCTGCGCACGGACAACGCCTACCGCATCGCGAATTTTGAGAGCCGGATCGACGTCTGCCGGACGAACACGGCGCCGAGCACGGCGATGCGGTCGTTTGGCGACGTGCAGGGCACGAACATCGTCGAGAATGCGATCGACGACGCGGCCGTGGCGCTGGGGATGCTGCCCGAGGAGCTGCGCGAGAAAAACCTCTACGACCGCGGCGACGCCACACCCTTTGGCCAGGCACTTTCCTACTGCTACATGAAGCAGGTGTGGGACTATGTGAAGCAGGTGGCCGGCTATGCGGAGAAGCGGGCGGCGGTCGACGAATTCAACCGGCAGAACAAGTGGGTCAAGCGCGGGATCGCCATCCTGCCCGTGAAGTACGGGTCGGGCTACAACCTGGCGCAGCTCGAGCAGGCGGGGGCCGTGGCCGTCGTCAACCAGGCAGACGGCACGATCGTCATCCACCAGTCGGGCGTCGAGATCGGGCAGGGGCTCGCCACGCAGGCGCGGCAGGTGGCGGCCTACGTGCTGGGGGTGCCGATGAGCCTGATCTACATCGACAACGTCGACACCGGGATCACGCCCAACCCGACCAGCACGGGCGGGTCGACCGGCACGCCCTATGCGGCCGAGGCGGTGAAGCAGACGTGCGAACAGCTGCGGGCGCGGCTGATGGAGTTTGGCTACCAGCAGCTGAAGGACAACGGCGACGACTGGTGCAAGAGCAACGGCATCGACTTCTGGAACTATGGGTTCGCTAACGGGGGAGCCGGAGAGGGACAGGGGTGGGCCACGCAGGTCGAGCTCGCGGGCGGGCGCAAGGGGCTGATCTGGCAGTTCCTGGTGCAGATGGCGTACGCCCAACGGGTCAACCTCCTCACGGCGTTTACGGCCAAGATCCGCGGCGGCGAGGTGCCGACGCCGGCGATGACCTTCAAACCCTGGGATCAGCAGCCGCAGATCCCGGGGATCGAGGTGAACACGGATACGCAGCTGGGCGGGGGCGTCGACTCCTTTGTCGGCTTTACCTATTCGGCGGCGTGTGCGGTGACAGAGGTGGACGTGCTCACGGGCGAGGTCAAGATCCTCAGCGCCGACATCGTCTACGACATGGGGTCGAGCATGAACCCGGCGATCGACATCGGGCAGGTCGAAGGCGCATTCATCCAGGGCGTCGGCTACCTGCTGACCGAACAGCTGGTGTTTGAACCCGAGGGCGAGAACAAGGGGCGGCTCAACAGCGACAACACCTGGCGCTACAAGATCCCGGCGGTGACGACCATCCCGCTGGAGATGAACACCTACCTGTTCCCCCGGGACCAGCAGGCGCCGGAGGTTCCGCCGGATGCGAACGAGATCTTCTCGGCGAAGGAAGTGGGCGAACCGCCGCTCGTGCTGGCCAACAGCGTTTTCTTTGCCGTCAAGGCGGCCATCCGCGCCAGCAGCACGTCGACGCGGCCGCGACCCGCTTTTCCGCTTTGATGCGCCGGCCACCGTGCAGGAAGTGCGGCGGGCGTGCGACGTCAGCGAGCGGGATCTAGGCGAGAACTAGGAAGAGGAGACAACCATGATGCACCATCTGAATGCACGCCCTCGCGCACGGTCGGCAGTGTTCACTGCCCTCCTAGCTATCCTGCCGGCGGTCTTGCTGCTGGCAGGCTGCACGACGTTCCAACCGGGCGAGATGGGCACAGGGGGGGCGGCCGCGGCTGCGTTCCGGAGCAGCGTCGATACGCCGCCGAAGGGCTGGAAGGGCCCCGTCTTCAAGCTCAACGCCAACTATCCCAAGACCAGGCCCAACTGCGATGCGCCGTGGCTCAAGCGGGACGTGAACTTTGACGACCCGAACCCCACGTGGGAGGAGTGGGCGCCGTACATCCAGGACATCGTGGATTATGTCAAAGCAGGCCAGGATCCGAACCTGCCCGACGAGACGGGTTGGAAGACGCAGGTGAACGGGCAGACACGCTGGTATCACGTGCCGTGGATGGCCTATGACGGCGAGCGCGGGCGCGAGTTTGTGCATGGGCTGACCAACGAGCTGTCGACGGCGCTGCCCACGTTTCGCGACGACGGCCGGGGCAGCGGGAAGGCGATCCTGAACGACTTCCCGGGCGACCCTGCCAACCCGCCCGTGTACGAGACCTGGTCGGTGGGGATGTACAACCCCTGCGGCGCCTGGTCGGTCGGGCAGGTATTTCCGCCCGCGGGGGCGCCGGCCACCTACAGCGAGGGGGGCAAGAACTTTGCGCGGGGCATGCCGTTTGCGAACGGCACGGTGGTGATCAAGGTGCTCAACACCACGGCCGATGCGACGACCGTGCCTTATTTGAAGGGTTCGACCGACTGGCAGGCCAACGGGCACAAGCAGCTGGGGCCGCGCGAGTATGCCACCTGCGAGCGGGAGGTGCGCACCGTGCATCTCGTGCAGGTCGACATTGCGGTCGTGGACGAGCGCTCGCCGACGCGCTGGGTGTACAGCACGCTGGCCTACGACGGCAACCTGCCGGGCGCCACCGTTATGGACCGGCTCACGCCGCTGGGCGTGCAGTTTGGCAGCGACGGGCAGAGCTTCCCGGCCGTGCCCGCGGCCGAGAGCAAGCCGCTGCGCGAGACGGTGCTGGCACCGATAGATCTACCAGAGCACTACGGCTGCGGGCAGCGGCTGGCGGGCACGGTAGACCAGGCTAACTCGAGCTGCGTGTCGTGCCACATGGGGGCCTTTGCCGCCAAGCCGCCCTATCTCAACCTGCAGGGCGAGACGATCCCGGCGATCTTCAACTTTGACGGCATGTGTACGGTCAACAACCCGGCCAACGCCGCCTACTTCTCGGACTACAAGTACCCGGACACCTATCCGGATGGGAACTACAGCCAGGCGATCCCGCTCGACTCGTCGCTGCAGCTGGCGGTGGCGTTTGCCCAGTATGCGACCTTTATGAACCCCCACGCGCTGCCGGCCACCTGCCCGACTGCGGGCAGCAAGTAGGGGAAGCATCCACGCCGAATGAATTCGGTGGCGCGTGGCAGCCAGCCACGCCGAATGAATTCGGTGGCGCGTGGCAGTGGGCACGACGGCTAGACGGCCAGCCACGCCGAATGAATTCGGCGCTAGGCAACGCAAAACCGGCTAAAGCCGGTTGGAGCACCTGCGTACTCGGGTACATCAACCCACTTTAGTGGGTTTCGCATCGGTTAGCACCGAATTCATTCGGTGGCGCGTGGAATTCAGAAAGGTGGAAACGATGACCAAAGTAACACGGCGCCAGGTGCTCGCCCTGGGCGCGGCGGCCATGGCGACGACGCTCGCCGCAGGCTGCACCGGGCTGGTGAAGCAGCCGGTACAGGGGGGAGCCGGCACGGCCGAGGCCTACCAGGTCTTGGAAGTGCAGTGGCTCCAGAAGGAGCTGAACGGGCTGCAGGCGAAGCTGCGCAGCTACAACGGGCAGGTGCCGGGACCCCTGATCTATGCGCGGCCGGGCGAGGCGCTGCGCATCCGCGTACAGAACTCGCTGACGCCCTACGATGCGAGCGGCTGGACGGGCGACCACAACGTGCCGCACGATCTCAACACCACCAACCTGCACACACACGGGCTCGACGTGGCGCCGCACCTGTTTGTGCCGCTGGGCACGAGCGACCCAAAGGCCGAGATGATCCACATCATGCCGGGGGAGAGCTTCAACTATGTGTTTGCGCTGCCCGAAGACCATCCGCCGGGGCTCTATTGGTACCACCCGCACCATCACGGCTCCACGGTGGTGCAGGCGGTGAGCGGGATGGCCGGGCCGATCATCGTCAAGGGGGCCATCGACGAGGTGCCCGAGATCAAGGCGGCGCGCGACATCCTGCTGGCGATCCAGGACATCGGGCTGTTCCCGAGCGACACGGAGCCCGGGATCTGGACGTACGAGCCAAAGCAGAATGCGATGTGGCAGTCGTTTAGCGGCGAGGTCACGATCTACGACCCACAGACCAAGCAGGCGGTGGTGCAGCCGGATCTCAAAGGCGGTTTTAGCACGGGCGACTATGCCGAGCGGTTCTACCTGCTGAACGGCGAGCCGTTCTTCCAGGAGACGCACGCCAACTCGGTGGGCGGCAAGCCGCCGGTGCCCACGCCCACGCAGCTGGGGGTGCAGCAGATCGAGCTGGCGCCGGGCGAGGTGGTGCGGTTCCGGGTGCTCAACGGCTGTTCGGACAACCTGATGCCGATCGTGGTGGACGGGCACGAAGTGCACCTGCTGGCGCTCGACGGCATCAACTTTGGGGCGCCGCGCACCATCCCGGTATATGAGGGGACGACGGGGAACGGGCAGCTGCTGCTGGCGCCGGCCAACCGGGCGGAGTTTCTGATCCAGGCGGGGCAGCCCGGGACCTATGCGATCCGCGAGCTTCCGCAGGACCAGCAGTTTCTCTCGAGTTCGGGCAAGGTCATCGCGGAGATCGTGGTGGCGAGGGCCCGCGAAGAAGATGGCGCTGCCCACTGAGCTGCCGCTGCCCACGCGCTACTACCCCTTGATCGACAAGGTGAGCAAGCAGCGCACGCTGGAGTTTGCCGGGATGTTCCCGGCCACGCTCAACCCGTATGTGGGTGGGGACTTTACGATCAACGGCGTGCTGTATGACGAGGGGACGGTGGCGCAGGAAGTGGCGCTGGGGGATGCCGAGGAGTGGATCCTCAAGGTGGGCGACATGGATCATGGGGGGACGGAGGGGCATCCGTTCCACATCCACGTCAACCACTTCGAGGTGATCTCGATCGGCGGCGTCGCCCAGCCGCCCGGCACCATCCAGGACACGATCTGGATCCCCAAGGCGACCGAGGTCGTGATCCGGACGAAGTACAAGGATTTCAAGGGGAAGGCCGTCTATCACTGTCACATCCTGCCGCATGAAGATACGGGGATGATGCAGAATTTTGTGATTGGGTGAGGGACGAGGTCCGGCGGAACGGCGCAAGAAACCGAGTTTCTGCGAGAAACTCGGTTTCTGCCCCCGCCGGACCATATGCCCCTACGCGTGGGCGGCGAGCGAGCGGGCGACGATGCTGGCCATGCGGGCGCGGCGGGTGGCGGTGATGGAGGAGAACCTGGAGGTGGTGCGCGAGGTGCTGCGCAACGCGCACTTGGAGGAGGCGGACGAGAAGCAGGCGCGGGCGTGGCTGCCGCAGATGCGGGTGTTTTTGTGCGACCTGCTGGCAGCGGAGCGGCAGGAGTATGAGAAGGTGGCAGGGGGTGCGAATGGCAGCGCGGAGGAGAGCGGGCCGCTGGTGACGGCGGACGACATGCGGGCGGCGCAGCGGGAGATGGAGCGGGAGGACAAGGAGCGGGCGGCGGCGGCGCAAGCCGCGGCGGCGGCGCAAGCCGCAAGGGCGCAAGCCACAGAGGGCCAAGCTGCCAAGGCCCAAACCGCAGAGGGCAAGGCGGCGGAGGCATGTGCGGGGCCGGCGCCGGCTGGGCTTACACCGTGTCAAATGCCGCCGGTGTTGTTTGTGTGTGCGGCGGCGGACAGCCCGCAGCTGTTGGACCTGGCGGTGCTGCGGGGGGTGCGGGCGGCGACGGGGCTGCGGTTTTCGCGGCTGTTGAATGCGACGCGGCACAACTTTGCGCAGCAGCTGCGGCGCGAGCGCAACCTGGGGCGGCCGATCGAGTATCTGCACCTGGCGCTGCCGGTGGTGGGGGAGGGGATCCAGTTTGCGGACGGGTGGGTGGACGGGAACTGGCTGAGCGAGCGGCTGCAGGGGGTGCGGGTGCTGCTGCTGGCGGGTTGTGCGGGGGACGAGCTAGGCGAGTGGCTGGCCGTCGTCCCCCACGTGGTGACGCTGGGCGAGGAGATCAGCCCCGAAGATGGGGCCGTGCTGACCCAGCACTTCTGGCACAACATTGGGTTGGGCAGGGAGCCAGGGCTAGCGCTGGAGGAGGCGCTAGCGTACTGCCCGCCGGCGGTGGGGGAGCTGGTGGTGCGGCATTGGTAAAGGGGGGCGGCGCACCGAATGAATTCGGCAGGAGCCGCACCGAATGAATTCGGTGCTACCCGAGGCGAAACCCACTAAAGTGGGTTGGTGAGCCCCGGGCAGCAGGGTGAAATCATCGGGCCAGGCGTGACATCGCTTCGAGCCAGCCCGGTTCGTCTGCCATGGTGGACGGCATGTGCCAATCGAGGCTGGGGAGACCATCTTGGGGCTCGAGCAGCAGCCACTCCGACAGCCACCGCCACTGAGGGCTGGGGCCTTCGCCGGCGGCATCACAACGTGCCATCTCGGCTCCCAGTGCCGCCACGTTGCGGCGCCAATGCGCCAGGTCGCAGGGCCAGGGGAAAATGCGGAGGCAGGGCCCCTTGCTGCAGTGTGCGCGGTAGTAGGCGAAATAGCGCAGAGTGTAGCGCAAATAGTCCTGCGGCCAGAGCCAATACATCAGCCGCGAGGCATCCTGAGTATATTCGTGGAGGGAGAGAGCGTATTCGTCCACCAGGGCAGAGCAGTAGATGGCGGCGTCGATGCGGCCATCGCGGGCTTGGGGTGCGGGATCGACGGATTCGCCGGCGGCAAGCAGGGCTTGATAGGGCGCGGTGCTCGCCTCGCCGGGGGCAAGGACGAGGGCGCTGCGCAGGGCCTCTTCCTGGTCGCCGGGGGCGGCGGCCCCGAGCAGTTCTGCCAGTCCGGCCAATTCGGCTAGTTCTGCGGCATAGGTACGCCACTGCCAGTGGCTGAGCAGCTGCGTGTCGATGCCCGGGTAGAAGGTCTGGCGATAATAGGCGTGCATGTAGCGGCGGTAGGGCTCCGGCGCCACCTTCACAATCCTGCGCCACAACATGCGGGACAGGCAATCCTCGTCTTTGCGGCACTTGCCGGCCAGTTCGATGCATTCGTTCAGGGCTTCGGTCATGCCGTCGCGCCAAAGAGGCGACTCACATTCGGTGTTACAAGCAAGCATTTTGTTCACAACTTTCTTTGAAATAAACGTGCGTAGAAACATTGTAATACTGAAGGGGGCGTCTGAAATGGACTTAAATTATACGTTTTTCATACGTAAGGAAACACACGAAGTGGCGCGTGTCCTTACGCAGGGGAGGCGAAAGATCCATGACATTCGTCTTGCGGCGCACGCCGAAGACCCCGGCAAGAGGCGGGGCACAAGGTCCGGCGAAGGGAGGATCGCCGCGATTGGAGGCGGGGCCTCTACCTGGAAGCGGGGGGCACAAGGTCCGGCGAAGGAAGGATCGCCGCGATTGGGGGGTGAGTGCGCCGGACCTTGTGCCCCTACGATGGTGCGCGCCCCGAACCTGGGATGCATCCCTTCTAGAAAATAGTGATTGACGCCGCGATGGGCAGCGACTATAATCACCGGTACAGATAAGCCGGGAGGCGGCTAGCCTGCTCCCGGCTTAACGCCTGCTGTGGTGGCAGAGGCGGACTTGATCTTATTCTTCAACAAGCTCCCCACAAGCGCATCCACCTCGGCAGATCCGCTGTCCGGCCCGCAAGAATCGGACCAATACTGCCATGGCACTTACAGGAAGACAGCTGCAGGACATATGTTCCGCTCTGATTGACGCGTACCAGTCGCCGGATGACTTGCGCATCATGGTGCGCTTCGAGTTGAACGAGAAACTAGAGGCAATCGCCAGCGGCGATAACCTGCGTGTTGTCATCTTCAACCTCACAACTTGGGCGGAGCGAACGGGTCGTGTCAATGACCTCGTCGAAGGCGCCTGGCGTCATAATTCAGGCAATGCGGCACTACAAGCCCTAGCGCAAGCATGGCGCGTAAATTCACCGCCCGACGCACTACCAACGCAACCGAGCTTACGTACTGAGGCTGCGGAGCCAGCAGCGCCGGTTAGCATAGATGTTTTTCTGAGCTACAGCCGGAAAGATCTCGATGCGATGCGCGTCGTACGCGACAGCTTGCGTGAGTCCGGCCTCTCCGTGTGGACAGATGAGGGTTTGGAGCCAGGCACGCCGAACTGGAAAAATGCCATCTCGGAAGCGGTGGGGCAAGCGCAGGCATTCGTCGTCTTGTTGTCCCCCTACGCAAGGGAATCTGTATGGGTCAATAATGAGACCAGCTATGCGCGGACGTTCGACAAGCGCATTTTTCCGGTTCTGGTGGCGGGGGATAGCAAGTCGGCGGTGCCAATTGACCTTATCAATGCCCAATGGTTGGACGGCCGGGAGCACTTGCGCGATGCCGTATTGTATACGCTGCTACCATTGTTACGCGGCCAGAACTCTTCACCTATACCAACCACGAGCGTGCCAATTGCCCCAGCCAAAGAGGACATTCCGCGCAAGGAGGGAACCCTCTTCACGAAGCGCTGCCACGCAGAGGCTCCAATTCGTGGCAATCTGGACGGCCCTGAATTGTGCAGGCTTTGCTGTGGGTGGGGCCGTCACGGAGGCCGTGGCCGTGGCCGTGACCGGGGCCTGGTCGCGGCCCAGACGGGGCTCATGGCTGTGGTTCTGGCGGGGGCCGTCCTTGGAGCCACGGCCGGAGCCAGCCAGTGGATTATTCTGCGGCGGCACTTTTCTGACGCGTATTGGTGGGTGTTGGTTAGCGTTGCAGGCATGGCTGTGGGCTCTGCCGCCGCCTCTGCTGTGGCCTATCAGGTCCCGCTGCAAGCGGGGGCCGTTATTGGGGCCGTCGTTGGGCGGCGGCCGGGGCCAGCCAGTGGATTATTCTGCGGCGGCACTTTTCTGACGCATATTGGTGGGTGTTGGCCAGCGTTGTCGGCATGGCTGTGGGCGTTGCCGTAGGCTACAGCCTAAACCTTGACCCGATCCATGCCTCATTCGAGGGCATCATGTACGGTGCTGTGACTGGTGCCGTGTCTCGAGGCGTGGGTGGGGCAGTAGGCGGAGCAATCACTGCGATTCCCATGTTCACGCTGTTACAGCATGCACGTGTGAGTGATATGGCCGCACCAGCGGGTGGGAAACGCTAGTTCAATACGCACCCCTTGTCCGGCACTCCCTTTGACACAAGAGAACACTTGTTCCATAATTTGGAAAGCAATGGTTATCTATAGGTGGCAATTCGGGGGAGGGGATTATGAGCCAGAATGGTGTGAAGCGTCTTTACCTGATGCAGGTGGGGGACATGCCGGAGTACCAGATTCCGATTGTGTGCTATTTAGTGCAGACGGAGGACGGCAGCAATATCCTGATTGACAGCGGCCTGCCCCCGATCATTCCGGAAGCGCAGCAGGAATTTGCGAACGGGGAAATGGTCATTGAGCAGCTCGCCAAGATTGGTCTGCAGCCCCAGGACATTGACACGGTCATTTCGACGCATTATGACTTCGATCATGCGGGCAATCACGGGGCGTTTACGGAGGCGCAATTTGTCGTCCAGCGCGCCCATCATGAAGATGCGCCGGGGAACCCCCGCTATGCAGACATCCGTGAGCAATGGGATCAGCCGATGGCGCGGATACGGCTGGTGGACGGCGACACGGACCTATTGCCGGGATTGCAGTTGATCGAGACCAGCGGGCATGTGCCCGGGCACCAATCGGTGCTGCTGCGGCTGCCGAAGACGGGGACGGTGCTGCTGACGGTTGACGCGGTGTCCTTCCGCGAGTGGTTTGTGCGTGACCGCGAGGATGATGGGAGCGACCCGGACGCCCCCGCGATTCGCGCCAGCACGAACAAGCTGCTTGACCTGGTGGAACGGGAGAAGGTTGATCTGGTGATTTTTGGCCATGATGTGGAGCAATGGGAAGGGCTGAAGAAGCTGCCGGCGTATTACGAGTGAGGATAAGGGCGTGAAACGGGGGCAGGGACAAAGCCGGCCAGCACCAATAAAAGAGCGGCGCCGCTACAGCCTGGCGCCGCTCTTTTATCTCAGATCTGCCCGGGCGAGCCCGGCACGAGGTTGACAGGGGTCTACCCGGCCTCAATCACTTCCAGCGACCGTTCGACCGCCCTGTTCACCAGCTCGCCGACCTGCGTACCTTCCAATTCGGTGGCAGCGGCGGCCAGGCGGGCCGCGAAGCCCAGGTGGAAGTCGAGCAGCCAGTCCGGGGGCGGGTCCGGTTCGGGGACGGGCGGCCACCACGGCGGCAGTTTGGGCCTGCGGGGTACGGTCGGGCACCAATCCTCGAGTTCGTTAAACACGATCCCTTGATCGAGGCCGAAGCGGTCGGCAAACCAGACGGTCCGCATAAACTCCACGGCCATGGCTGCCCCCAGCTCACGGGGCGGCAGCGGCTGCGGGTTGAGGGCGACCTCTGACCCCCAGTTGCCCCAGACCTGCCCCAGCAGCGGGCCGTGCGGTATGACATCGTACACTGCCGGATAGCGCCGCCCGATCAGGGCGAGTAGACGACGACTGATAGCCATAGGCTGTCCTCCTGTTTTGACAAGGTACTGCTGAACGAATGCGGCCAGACTGTCCGGCAGCTGGAGGTCGCGCAGATCGTAGTTCTGCTCGGTGCCTGCCAGCTCCGTCTTCAGCTGTTCGCCCTCGATTTCGACGTAGCCCGGCGGCGCATCCGGGGGCTGGGTGAACAGCGTGGAAATTCTACCCTCAAGGTCGTGAATCGCGGTCAATCTCATCGGCGAACCCTCCAAAGCCGAGCGATTACGGCAGGACCACACTCAGGTTGAAGTACCAGGCCTGGATCGGCTCCGAGCCGCTGTTGCGGTAGGTGAAGCGGATAAAGGGATCGCGCGTGCCCGAATCCTGTATAAAGTACTCGACGTTCTCAATCGTAATCGCGCGCGTTGTCCCCTCCACAAAGCGGCCGAAGTCCTGGATATTGGCGGAAATGGTGACGGTCCCGTCGCGAAACGGGCGCCAGGGGCCGAAGCCATAGCTACGGACTTCGCCGGGGCGAAATGGTGTGTCGGGTCCTTCAATGACGTAGTAGGGGCCGTAGAGGTAAGTCGTTGCCATGGCATGCCGTCTCCAAGGATCCAGAGGGGGCGGGAGGCATAATACCATAATCTGGATGCAGCCGCAATAGGCAAAATCCAGCGGGTTATTTCAAGTTCGGGGCGGCAGGGGCATATGCCCCTACGGATCGTGCGTGCCCCGGACATGAATTGAACAGAAAAAACGAAGGGAATTGCCGCCGCCTGCCGGGTACCCAGCAGGCGGCGGCAATTGTGATTAACGCTTCAGCGAGGGCAAATACAGGTGCTCCTCACGCGTCGCTGCCCGTTCCAACAGCGCAAAGACTGTCAGATGATCGAGGACGACGGTGAAGGTGTTGTTGGCGGCATCGATGGTACCGGGCACGGCGATCCAATCCTGCTGAGCGTCGCTCCAGTAGTGCAGCGCCAGTTGGCTCTCGTCGATCCCAGCGACATCCGCGTCGCTGTACTCGATCACGAGCATATAGGACCGCTTGAACTGCGTGACGGCGGCGCCGTTCTGTGTCTGCGCCGTAATGGCAAAGACCTTGCCCGCTAGCTTGAGTCCACCTGTGGAAGGTGGCAATATCCACGACACCGATGGCCACTTGGACAGGTACATCTACAGCACCGGGCGGGAAGGTCAATATGGTGGTGACCGAGCCCAGGTTGCCCAGCAAGGTACCACCGGATGGGGGCATGATGGTGGAATTGGCCGGTGGTACCGGTGTCACGGTTGACGTTGCAGTCGGTGTTGGGGTCGGTGTTCCAGTAGGTCCGGCTGGCGTCGAGGTCGGTGTCGAGGTCGGCGTTGAAGTTGGTGTTGAGGTCGGCGTCAAAGTTGGCGTCGAACTTGGTGTCGCAGTGGGCGTCGATGTCGGAGTCACAGTCGGTGTAGAAACCGTGATGTAAGATGTCTTGGTCTCCGTGATGGTGCCGCCGGGGCCTGTGACTGCAGAGCGAGACACTGTAGAGACCGGCAGCAGTATAGGTGTGGCGGGGCTTTGCGGCGTGCTCGTCTGCCCGTCGCCAAAGTCCCACTGGCGGCTGGTGATGGTGCCGCTCGACTGGTCGGTGAACTGGACCGTCAGGGGCACGGTGCCCGAGGTAGGCGAGGCGCTGAACGCTGCCGTGGGCGGTACCGGCTGGTCGGTGACCGTGATGTAGGCGGTCTTGCGCTCCCAGTCGCTGCCGCCGGGGCCTTCGGCGCTGAGGGTCACGGTATAGACGCCCATGGACGTGTAGGTGTGCGACGGGTTGGCGACCGTGGCAGTCGCGCCGTCGCCAAACTGCCAGCTGCGGGACGTGACGTCGCCGGTCGTGAGGTCCGTAAAGCTCACGCTGAGCGGCGCGCCGCCGGTGACGGGCGTGGCGCTGAAGTCCACCACGGGGGCCGGGTGCAGCGGCACGACCGTGACAGGCAGCGTGACCGTGTTGTTGGCCAGGTTGGTTTCGCCGGTCGTGCCGTACGGATTGACGACGACCTTGACGGCCGTGACGCCGCCGAAGTTCAGCGTATTCCAGTCGAGCGCGGCGGGCGCGCTGGCGCCGGCGGCCAGGTTGGCGACGTAGACGCTGCCCAGGTACCAGTCGCCCCAGTTGGGGACGGCGGCGAAGAAGGCGGCGGTCAGGGGCCCGCTGGCGCCGCTGCCGTTATTGCGCAGGGTCGTGGCCACGCGCACCGTGTCGCCTTCATTTACCGACGCCGCCGACGTACCGGCGCTGGCGACGGCGCTGGCCGCCGCACGCCAACGCGTGGGTGTAGAGGCGGCCAGGTCGGCCAGCGGGGCAGCGGCCGCGGTATAGCCGTTGAGGACGTGGCGCTGCCGGAGGGCGAGACATAGACGCGCAGCGGCACATCCACCGTGCCGCTCTTGCCGGCCAGGTAGGCATTGAGGGCTGCGGCCAGGTCGCCGGTCGTCCAGCGGGCGGGGCCGGGGCCGGCGGCGGGGGTATGCCAGTCGATCGAGCCGTTGTCGCCGAGGTCGACCGCCGCCGTCACGCCGGACTGGCCGGCGTCGCCCACGCTGAGGTCGAGCAGGAACTTGGTATAGGACTGCGCCGGCAGGTAGAGATGGCGCAGCCGGCTGGCGGCGCTCGGTCGTGCGCAGGTTGGTGAGCAGGAACTGGCCTGCGCCGCCGCTGGTGACCTTGACCGGCACGTCGATGGTGCCGGTGGCAGGGGCACCCGAGGCCGCCCAGTAGGCGTTGAAGGCGGCGGAGAGATCCGGCAGGTCCGTCGTCGAGTTGTTGGCAACCGTGCCGCTCCACTCGACGCTGCCGTCGTTGCCGACGTCGATGCTGGCGGCGGTGCTGCCGGAGAGGCCGCTGGCCAGGAGCTGCAGATTGGTGCTGCTTTGCAGGCCGGCGGGGATGCGCAGAGATGGCACCTGTTGTCCGGCAGCGGCGAAGTCCAGCTTGCGGCCGTACTGGACGACGTAGGTGCGGCCGCCGGTGAAGGTTTCCGGCAGGTTGAGACGGCCAGCTGGTATAGGGAGTGGACTCAACTTGTTCGGCGATGTAGCAGTCGAGTTTCTGCGTAGCTAGCGGCTGGATTGGTAGTGCCTGTAACGATGGACTCACAGTATTCAATGCGGATACGACCGTGCACCGCCGCGGCCACCGTACCGTATCTCCATCGCGTACGCCACCTGTGGCACCTGCTGCGCCTGACGCTGTACAGACTGCCGCCTAAGCTACCGATTCTCGCTCTACGATAATACTGAGCCACCTGCGCCACGCATCCGCCTGCGACAATCAGCTGATACTTGCGCCCATGTCCGTGCAACCCATTTCGCAGACTCAGCGCTCCCATTGATCTTCAGCGATTGCCGGCAATGACAACACGATGCCACCGCCTGTGCCGCCGCTGCCACCCGGATGCATTACTCGTCGACCGATCACGTGCGCCACCACCACCGCCACCACCCGATGGCACGACAGTCAGTGCGACATCACCGAGCAGTGTTGCCCCTGCGCCGCGCACCAGATATAGTCCGAGCCACTTGCCGTCCTGCAGTGCCATATCCGCCTCCACCGCGCGCCTTGACCGCCACTGTGGCCGATTGTCCACCGCCACCACCATTGCCATTGGCAGGGCCAGTTGACCTGTATGCTGCCAGGCCGGTATCATTCGCCTTCCACCGTATCCATCCAGCTGATTGTCGTCGAGCTCGCCAGCTACCCCCTCGAAAACCTTGATCCGGCAGCATTGACAGCTCCAGTGACAGTCATTGCTGCTCGACTACACATTACGGCCAATATTCCGCCTGTACTGCCATTCCAGCGGTACAGGGCGTGACGGTGCCAGTCACATTGCAAGTCGAATATTGCGGAACACGCAAGATCTGCGCATGGTTGTTGCCACCGCTGGCGTAGTTGCACTTGAGCGGCTTTGCCGAGTTGAATCGTTGCTGTGCCACCTGCATAATCAGACGCTGCCTTGTTCAGTCTCCCAGCAACCTGCGCCGCTTCCCTGTGTCTGGTGAATCAGCACAGCATCGCCCGGATTGATGCGCCAGCCTGCATAGGCGATCGGTCACGATTGATGCTGGTTGAACCAGCAGCTGCCGCTATTGACGACTGCCGATACCAAAGCCGTTGATCATTGTCCAGGTTGCCGCTGCTCGGCATGACGCCATCGCGGCCATCGCCAAACATGTCATACGATGCCGTCCCCTGGCCGAAAGTCAGTGGCGTACTTGCCGACGCCATAACAGCGTAGCGTAGTTCTGGCTGTACACCTTGACCGGATGCAGCGTCTGCGGATCTGGCCCAAGCGTGTGGGTGTAGTCGTACCACTCGCCCATGCTGTGACTGCCGGGAACGCTGACGAGAGACGTCGAGTGGACGCTGGACTGTGCCGCCAGCGCTGTCGCCGGACGCAGCGGTCACATTGCCCAGCACGCGCAGTGTCAGCAGCGGCTGCGTGGGATCGCTGGTGGCGATAGTGACGGACTGGTCGTAGGCGCCCACCGGGAGAGAGCCGGTGCTCAGCTGCAGTTCGTAGTTGGACAGATCGGCGCCACCCACCTGCTCGGCGCGGCGGGAGAGAGTCAAGCCGGGTGCAGAGCCAAGGTAGATGGAGAGCGCACCAAAGCCGGTGTTGGCCAAGGCCAAGGGGCGCTTGATCAGCGTGCCCTGCGGCACCGTGCCGAAGTTCCAGGTGAGTGCGGCAGGGTCATAGGCCAGCTTGGGCAGCGGGTCGGCCTGGAAGCTGGACAACGGCCGGCCGGCAGTGTCGAGGATGTTGCCCTGGTAGTCGGTGAGGAAGGCCATGACGATGTAGTCTTCCTGCGGATTGTAGGGCGGGTTGAAGCTGCTGCTGTTCCAGTTCACGGTCGTGTAGGTGGGTCCCGGCGGCAGGTTGACCTGTGTCGGCACCTCGGAGACGACCGTGCCTGTCATATTGATGAACTCGAGGAAGAGGTGAGCGTTCTGCAGGCTGCTGCTGGACGGATTGTTGACCAGCAGTTTGCAGGCTGTTGGCGCCCGGTGCGAACGGTGCACTGGTGACCAGGTCGACGCCGACACCGTCGAGCATCTGGCCGGCGTAGGTGCGCAGGTCGTCGGTGGGGGCAGCCAGATTCATGGCCTGCGACGGCACGACGAAGCGATGGTTGCCCTGCGGGTCGTTGTAGGAGACGATGACGAGGGGCGGCGTGTAGGGCTCGCGATTGATCGTGTACTGGAAGGTGTCGCGTGGGGTAAGGGCGTTGACGGTGAAGGTCTCGCCGTTCTGCACAGTGCCGCTGTAGAGAGCAAGTGTCACACCCTGCGCGACAGGCAGGAAGATGGGCGACTGGTAACCGCCGGCGAAGTTGAGACTGCCGCTGCGCCGCCGCCACTCCAGTTAAGCGTCCAGGTGCCCTCGCCCACCTTGCAGCCGCCGGCAGGGCAATTGGCGACAGTGAAGGTGTAGGTGGCATCTGTGGTTGCCAGTGTAATAGCCGCCGGCGGCGGGCACGGCGTGATTAGCCTGCTGCCAGGGTGCAGGCAGAGGGGACTGCAGCAGAATGCGGCTGCCGACAATCACCTGCTTGAACGCACGCACGCGCCCGGAGCCGCCGACCGTGTTGTTGTTGATCGTGATCGAGTCGTCGGCGCAACCATCACTGCCTCGACGCCGTAGGCATCGTACATGCCAGTATTGAGCAGCGATAGCGTGCTGGTTACCTTGCTGCCAGACACGAATCCTGTGCACGCCAGCCAGCAGTTCGGGCTGCGGGTAGGACGAAGCATCGCTGGCATCAGTGCCCAGGTCGTTTTCCGTGCGGTCGGAGAAGCCGTCGAGATCAGTGTCCTGGTTAAAGCGGAAAGAGCGCCGTGGCCCCTGGTACGGCAGGAGTGTCCTGAAAGCCCTCTGAACCGTCGCCAAGACCGTCCGTGTAAACATTCCACCACTCGGCCGTAGAGAGCGTGTGCTTGCACCAGACGTACTTTGGACGGATAATCTGTTGGTCGCCAACTGGCCTGGCACCAGGTTGGATTATCGCTGCGGTACTCTGGTGTCCAGATAGCCATCAGGTTGCCAGCGAGATCAGTTTCGTGCGGGAAGTAGCGGGCAAGAACGTCAAGAACGGTCTCGCCTGACTGCCAGGTCGGAATCAGGTAGGTGTCAATTGCTTCATCGCCGTCGTACTGCCATCCTCGATGGCAACAAGCACACCAGCGTTGAGCTGCACGCTGGTAGAAGAACTCGTCGCTCCATAGGAGAAATCCTCAACCACGACGCGGATAGGTCCACCGAGATCAATCGTCTTCATCTGCTCGAGGCTAAGCGGGATGCGGCGTGAAGTATAGGTGTGTTCTTCGTCGGGCTTGAAGTTGACGAATTTGCCGATCGCCGCCGATATCCGGCGCAACAAAGTAGGTGTAGGCCGGATTCTGGGTCGTCGCCAATATAGATGTTGAAACGCAAGATTAGCGATCTCTCGGGCATACTCCGTCCCGGTATTGCGCACCTTGTAGGTAAACCAGAGGTCGGCGGCATGAGCTGAGTCCACAGCGACTAGCATTGCCCCAAGACTCTTCACTCGAGAACGACTCGCCGTTGGTAACAGTATGTTCTTCGTATGTCGTGTGTGTCGTGGTCTGGGCATCCGCCCCAGAACTAGCCACTGGTGCTTGTCGTCGTCGGACGGGCAGCGATGGATATCGATAGCTCTGAAGAACTGGGCTGCACGTTGACTGTTATTCGTGGATGGTATGAATATGCGATTGCGTACCGCTTCCACCTCGATTGAGCTTGAGTTTCCACTGTATTGGGCCTGGTCTGATGCCTTTGTCGCTTTTGATTGATCAGTCGGTGCGATCGTCTGCGCACTTGGGCGACACATGAGGCTGCAGTGGGATCGCATCGACTGGCACTTGTGTGTCCTCTTGGTAGTTGGGCATTCGTCCCTGCATCGGACTGTTAACAGCCACGCCAGACGCCGAATGTATCCTCTGCCGCATATCACGTGCCACACCCAGACTTGCCCGGCCGTAGCGACTGCACGCTACGCACATTTAGCGGCTCACGACAGCTAAGGTTGCTCACGCCATACTCAGGCTGCAATAGACCCTCCAAGAGTTAGTTGCCTGCAGGTACTGACTCCTAGCTGCGATTGATATCCGTCTCTAGCTGCTGAAGCGCCTGTCTGGATCAGTTCTGGCGGCTTCCTGCCAATCATTCCACGTCTCCGTGTCTGCAACACTCGTACTTGTGCCCTCCGTCTTGGCCGTGCTGTACGACTTCTGCGTCCCAGCTGGCGATCACATGGTCTGTCGTAACAGTAGTGACCGTCTCAATGTGTAGAGAAGACTCAACAACATCTATTTCCGGTACAGGAAAAGCAGCCACCAAGGGTGATTGCCTGGTGCCTTAACCCAGCGGGCATATCGGCGCCATACAAAGCCGGCATCAGCACTGCGCGGCAGGTCGCCATAGCTACAGTTGTTGCTGCCGCCGGACACTTTGTCACGCCAAACAGTTCCTCACCATCGTCGAACTTGTCAAATCCGTCGACTCGCGTGTCTCCGACGCAGGCCGAGTTCGTTCCATTCCGCCAGATCGGGAATAGAGTCGTAGTCATCGTCAAGACAAGTCGTCTGGTTGGGCCAGCCGGCAAACGGTTTGCCGGTGCTGGGCGCCTGCGAAAGTCTTGTTGTTGAGCCAATCCTTCAGCTTCGCCGACCTCGGCGCCATCCTTGGTGGCATCGCCATCGCTGTCTGGCGCGTGCGGGATCCGTGCACCAGAACGCCTCCTGGTCGTCGGTCAGTCCGTCGGCGTCGGTATCCACGCTGGCGACTGCGGCCAGAGCGGACAGATCGGCGCTGGTCAAGCGCTTTCGCCTGGCTGCGCAGAGCGGCGCGCTGGGCAGCCACAGCCTGCTGATCGGCTGCAGCCAGCCTGCGCCGCCGTGTGCACCTGCCCGGCAAGGGCCGCGAGGGCGGAGGGCAGCTGCGCACCCTGGCTGCGAACTGCAGCGTCGAGCGTGGTCAGAGCATTGGTGTTGGCCGGGTTGAAGCGGAGGCGGGCGAGGTCGGCCAGCTGCTGGTCGTCGACGAGCAGCAGCGCCCAGTTGTCGCCGCGCTCGACGATGACGGGATCGATGCGCGCCAGGCTCTGCCACTGGGCGGCGGTGTTGACCTCCACCGAGGTGCGGTAATACTGCAGCCGTCCGGGCGGGACGGGATCGCCGTACAGAGGCGGACTGGCCGCCCGACACGGCCGGCAGATAGACGTTACCGCCGCCGTCCTGAGCCGAGGCGATGGGCGCCAGGGTGTTGAGCAGCAGGGCGACGATGACGAGCACAGTGACTGTGCGCAGGGCTGAGGAGCGGGAGAGCATACATCCTCCTGGCGCCAGGGGGCGCGCGGATTTTGGGGTTTTGGAAGGGAATGATGGGTGCACCGGTCTTTGCCGGTAATAAACAAGGGAGAAGTCAGCGAGGAAAGCATGGCAGCCTGACAGGATAGGCGTACCTGGCAGCAGGCACTGCGCGGCCATGGCGACCGGCATGGTGTCCAACATTTATGCTTGAATCGAACATGCACACGATTCGACGGGTGATCGCGGCGACTGCCCATATAACCCCGGGAGATTGGTTAGTGCACTGAAACTCGGGTGGCTGTTGTGTACGCCTGGGCGGACGATCGACAAAACGCCGCCGATGCGCTGCTGGCGTACACTATTTAAGAGCAGGTAAAGAAGCGGGAAAATACTTGAGTGTGAGGAGGGGGCTTCAGACTTAAACCGCACAGATCATCGCACGTAAGGTCCTGACAAAAAACCTACATGCTTGCGCTTGACAACGCCGCCGCAATGAAGTAATCTGGAAGCGCCCTTACAATTCTGCGCAGTCGCTGCGACCCACGCGCGGCCTTTTCAACAGTTAGGATTCCGCATGCCAGCTGCCCCCAACGGCGCCAACCTGGTCGGGTTTGAGGCCAAGTTATGGAGCGCCGCCGACGCCCTGCGTTCGAACATGGACGCGGCCGAGTACAAGCACGTGGTGCTCGGGCTGATCTTTCTGAAGTACATCTCCGACGCGTTTGAGGAACAGTACGCCCGGCTGGAGGCGCAGCGAGCCGACGGGGCCGACCCGGAGGACCGCGACGAGTACGTGAGCCTCAACATCTTCTGGGTGCCGCCGGAGGCGCGCTGGGCGCAGCTCAAGGCCAGCGCCAGGCAGCCGACGATCGGGCAGCTGGTGGACGACGCCATGCTGGCGATCGAGCGCGAGAACCCGCCGCTCAAGGGCGTGCTGCCGAAGGACTACGCACGAGCCGGGCTGGACAAGCAGCGGCTGGGGCAGCTGATCGACCTGGTCTCGAACATCGGGCTGGGCGATGCAGAGAACCGGGCGAAGGACGTGCTGGGGCGCGTGTACGAGTACTTCCTGGCGCAGTTCGCCGAGCGCCGAAGGCAAGACAGGGCGGCCAGTTCTACACGCCACGCGCATGTCGTGCGCGTGCTGGTCGAGATGCTGGCGCCGTACAAGGGGCGCGTCTACGACCCGTGCTGCGGGTCGGGCGGGATGTTCGTGCAGAGCGAGAAGTTCGTCGAGGAGCACCGGGGGCGGATCGGCGACGTCTCGATCTACGGGCAGGAGTCCAACCACACCACGTGGCGGCTGTGCGTGATGAACCTGGCGATCCGGGGCATCGACGCGCAGATCAAGCACGGCGACACCTTTCACCACGACCAGCACCCGGACCTCAAGGCCGACTACGTGCTGGCCAACCCGCCCTTCAACGACAGCGACTGGCGCGGGGACCTGCTGCGCGACGACAAGCGCTGGGAGTACGGCGCGCCGCCGGCGGGCAACGCCAACTTTGCCTGGGTGCAGCACTTCCTCTATCACCTGGCGCCGACCGGGACGGCGGGCTTTGTGCTGGCCAACGGGTCGATGTCGTCCAACCAGTCGGGCGAGGGGGAGATCCGCAAGAACATCGTCGAGGCGGACCTGGTGGACTGCATGGTGGCGCTGCCCGGGCAGCTCTTCTACTCGACGCAGATCCCGGTGTGCCTGTGGTTCCTGACGCGCAGCAAGGCAGGGCGGACGGCCAGTGCGGAGCGGCGAGGGCAGCGGGACCGGCGCGGCGAGGTGCTGTTTATCGACGCGCGCAAGCTGGGCCGGCTGGTGGACCGGACGCACCGCGAGCTGAGCGACGAGGAAGTGGCGCAGATCGCGGCGACCTATCACGCCTGGCGCGGGGACGGCGAGCAGACGTACGTGCGACGTCCCGGGGTTCTGCAAGGCGGCGACGCTGGACGAGATCCGCGGCCACGGGCACGTGCTGACGCCGGGGCGGTATGTGGGGGCGGCGGAGGTCGAGGACGACGGCGAGCCGTTTGAGGAGAAGATGGCGCGGCTGACCGCCGATCTGGCGGCGCAGTTTGCGGAGTCGGCGCGGCTGGAGGAGACGATCCGGCGGCAGTTGGCGCGCGTTGGGGATATGGGGCGAAACGATATGAACTTTCAGGTTGGCAAAATATATCGTAACCGAAAGGGCAGATACAAAGTACAGAGCGTAGATGGGCCAAATATGGTCGTCCTCTACCCGGATGGCCAGACGCAAACGCTGGATATGCGGATGCAGGCATACATTCTGAAGCAAATGAAGGAAGAAGAGCTTTATGGCGCCGAAGACGTAGATATCGATAACAGTCCCCATGACTACCACGGCAGAGGCGGTGACTTGTATGACTTGGTGGCACGAGCCTTGCGCACGATAGAGCAACCCTATCCGTCCAACGTGACGGACCAGGTGTGTCTCGCAATTGAGCGACGCCCTGATTGGCTGGCCGAGTACAATCGCCTCATCAACGAACGGGGCCCACAGTCAGTCAACACCAGTCTTGGCGCGCACGTCCGGGACATGACCAACATGGTAAATTCGGGCGACAAAGGCAGGCCCGAGAGCCACCTAATCAAGAGCTATAGCATTCTCGTACCTAGTCGACCGTAACATGCAGCCATCAGCTAAGTCAAGTCCGATTCGACACCCACCTACTTGGCGAACAGTTAAGCTTCGAGACATCTCGTTGAAGATTGGATCTGGAGCGACACCTACAGGTGGTAGTGCTTCCTATTTTCCACACCGCACAAACTTCGCACTTGTACGAAGCCAAAACGTCTTTGATCGACATCTTGACGCGACAGGTCTGGCGTTCATATCGGACGAGCAAGCGGAACGCTTAAGAGGTGTATGGCTGCAAGAAGGAGACATCCTTCTTAACATTACCGGCGATGGGATCACATTTGCCCGTTCATGTATCGTACCTCCTGACATTCTTCCGGCATGTGTGAACCAACATGTAGCGATTATCCGCGTTAACCCCGAACTTGCTGACCCAGGTTATGTTCTGTCATTCCTAACGCTTCCGGACGTCAAGTCGTATATTGAATCATTCAATGCCGGGGGCTCTAGACGCGCAATCACCAAGGGACATATTGAGTCGTTTCAACTTCCTCTGCCTCCACTTGCCGAACAACGTGCCATCGCTTCCCTCCTCGGCGCCCTCGACGACAAGATCGAACTCAACCGTCGCATGAACGCCACCCTGGAGGCCATGGCCCACGCCATCTTCCAGGCCTGGTTTGTAGACTTTGACCCGGTGCGCGCCAAGGCTGAGGGGCGGGAGACAGGGCTACCGGCGGAGATTGCGGCGCTGTTTCCGGATGGGTTTGTGGAGTCGGAGTTGCGAAAGATTCCAAGGGGGTGGCGCGTTGGAGTCGTCAGTGAAGCGTTTGATGTCACGATGGGTCAATCCCCACCTGGTCATACTTACAACGAATCTCATCAGGGTCTTCCGTTTTTTCAGGGTCGCGCAGATTTCACGTTACGGTTCCCAACAAGACGAGTATATTGCACTGCTCCCACTCGTATTGCCGAGGATGGGGATACGCTGGTCAGCGTACGTGCTCCTGTGGGTGACGTCAACATCGCCATAGAGCGCTGTGCAATAGGTCGAGGCCTTGCTGCTGTGCGCTCTAGGTATGGTGGTAAAGCGTTAGCCTTTTATTCGATGCGGGGGTTAAGGCATCTGTTCGAGAAGTTTGAAGCGGGCGGGACAGTATTTGGAGCTATCACCAAAACACAGTTTGCGAACTTGCCGTACATATTGCCTGATGAGCGGGTAATTGAAGCATTTATGGTGGACCCGTTTGTCAAGACACTGATTGGGTCAAAAATAAAGTCCAATCTCCTTTCATGTGAGACGCTGTGTGAGTTGTGAGAAAGTCGAAAGTGATTGTCATAATACTGGGTAGATGTCGACTGGGAGATCGCAAACGCATGATGGCGCTCGGTGCCCTGCTTCCGTCCTCCCCTCGCCTCGTCGCTGCACCAAAGTCAGCGTAAGTGGCGGGCTGGTCAAGGGCTGGTTTGTGGTGGATCGGAGCTTTTCCCGTCCAGCACAAACCAGTTCATCTCGACCCTTGACCAGGCCGCCACTTATGCTACGTTGCCCGTGCGAGACGGCGAGGGAGGATGGTAGCCCCCCTGCTTCTTGAATCCTGAGCCAGAGCAGTGTGTACATTAACAAGCCCGATAGACCGCTGCCGGCGTCCGATAACCGATGGCCTGGTGCAGCCGTTGCTGGTTGTAGAAGTGGAAATAGCTGGTCAGACCCTGGAAGGCATCTTTGGGTGTGACATAGTCGTGCAGATAGACCTCCTCATATTTGACCGTGCGCCACAAACGCTCGTGAAGATGTTGTCCAAGGCACGCCCCTTGCCATCCATGCTGATCTGCACGTCGGCGCCAGCAGCCGTTGGGTGTACTGCGGGCTGGTGAAATGGCTGCCCTGGTCACTGTTCCAAATCGAGCGGTTTGGCCTGCGCCAGCGCCATCATCCACCGTGTCCAACACGAAATCGATGTCCAAAGTCTGGTCAAGTTGCCAACTGACCACGTAGCGCGAGTACCAGTCCAAGATGGCCACCAGATACATCCAGTGGTTCTGCAGCCGGATATAGGTGATGTCGATGCCCCAGACATGATTGGGGTAGCTGCTGACCCCATTCGCAGCAGATAGGGATAGACCGTATGGTCCTTATGCCGTTGGCTCAGATTGGGCCCGGGCGATGCCCGCAATCCCCATCTCGCGCATGTGGCGCTGGACTGTCTTGCGGTTGATGGTCGTGCCCTCCTTTACCAGTTGGGCCGTGATGCGCCGCGAGCCGTAGAAAGGATAGGCCGTATAGAGCTCGTCGATGCGATGCTTGATGGCCACCTCCTGTGCCGATGGGAGCGCCGGCTGATAATAGAGACTGGAGCGACTCAGGCTCAGCAGCTCCGCCTGCACACGCAGCGGCAACGCCGCCGGGCTCGCCCGGCACCTCCCGTTCCACCAGCGCCAGGCGCTCAGCTCGACTCAAGTTGGAGACCAGATTTTTTTTTCAGCCAGTTCACCTGGGTCGTCAGGCGCCCGATTTCGGCATAGAGTTCGGTTACCTGTTGTTCGTGATCGCGCGCTTCGTCCAACGCCCGGTCGTTCCGGCTGAACAGTTCCGGCAGCCGCGTCAACGCAATCCGCTTCCAATCTTTGAGCTGCGTCGGGTGGATGCCCGTCTCCGACGCCAGTTGGTTCACCGTCTTCTCTTCTTTCAGCAGTTCTTTTACGACTTCGGCCTTGTAGGTGGCACTGTACTGTTTGCGCATGGTAGTTCAGGACTTTATTTCAGCCGTTTTCACTGTCCAAATTCCTGGGTCCACTATAATTTGAGGCAGTGGTAAGCCCAATTGATGCCCGAATCGAGAATGGATATCACGAGAGTCTATATCTCACTGCGGTCCGCAATACGTTGATCCCGGAGTTATTATCTGGAAAGCGCAGAGTGAAAAGTTCGGACTTCAATCCGTAAGAATTGAGGCGAGTTGTGTCCTACAACTATAGTTTTGAAGCGCTGTCACCTATAGATTTTGAATTGCTAGGTCGCGATCTACTTCAAGAAGAGCTCGGTATTCACCTAGAAAGCTTTTCAGTGGGTGCAGATACGGGAATAGATTTTCGGTATGCCGGACTGTCAGGGAATGACATTATTGTGCAGTGCAAGCACTATGAGAAGTCTGGTTTTGGGCGATTGCGTAGCCAATTGGGCTTAGAAGAACTGTCCAAGATTAAGCTTCTGTCACCCGGGCGATACTTATTGGTAACCTCTGTAGACCTCTCACCAGAACAAAAGGATAAACTCCTAAGCCTGCTATATCCCTATTGCGTGACCAGTTCTGACATCTACGGTCGCCAGGATATTAACAATTTGCTTGGACGGTATCCTAATGTTGAACGGAGACATTTTAAGCTGTGGCTCAACAGCACTGAGGTGCTAGACCAGATCATTCACAGCAAAAGCGCTAATCTCACCACTTGGATGCTAGAGGAAATCAGAAGACGAAGTCAGCTCTATGTTGAGAATACCGCATTTCAGAGGGCCCGCAACATACTTGACGAACGCAATATCTGTATCATCACCGGATTACCAGGCATCGGCAAGAGTACACTTGCAGAGATGCTGTTAATGGATCTGTTGCGCGACGGATATGACATTGCAGTTCTTACAGAGAGTATTACGGAAGGCACCAGTGTTTATCGCCCTGTAGAACGGATGGCCTTTTATTATGATGACTTCCTTGGAGATACTAGATTGCAGCTAGCGAAAAACGAGGCGGCAGATCTGGGAAGGTTTGTTTCTGCAGTACAACGCGACCCGACTAAGAAGCTGATACTAACAACTAGGGATTATATCCTCGCTGACGCTCGCAACTTTTCAGAAAAATTCAATGCGTTGCCATTGGATTTGTCACGTTGCATTATTAGCCTTTCTGACTATTCAGATTCAGATAAAGGCAAGATCCTGTTCAATCACCTGCACTTCTCGAGCCTATCTGAAGCTCATAAAAGGGCAATCGTTTCGGGGAATATCTATCGGCAAATAATCCACCACCCTAATTTTAGCCCCAGGATTATCGAGCACGTGACGCATAGCGCCGAGCTTCCAGGTGGAGTAACTAGTGCAAAAAACTTTCCGAAGTATTTCCTACATCTACTGGATAATCCACAGATTGTCTGGAGTCACGCATTTAACGTACTCGCCGATGAGCAGCGAGTTCTGTTGCTTGTACTTGGGACACTCCCTACCTTCGTAGACGCAAACCATCTTCGACTAGCCTGTCAAAGCTTTGGAAACCACTCTCAGTCCATCCCAAACACACAGTTTGGGATGGACAAGTTTCGAGCAGCACTTAGGCACATGCAGGATTCATTTATTAATGCTGAAACAAGAGCCGTGTCTGAGGTATTGATCAAATATTGGCCGGTTCGAGAAATGCCCAAACAACTTACTTTGGTCCGCTTTCACAATCCTTCAGTCCGTGACTTCATTGAGCATTACTACCAAAAGTTTGAAGGCGTTTTGTTTGAGTTACTAAATAGCACCTTGTACTTTGACCAATGCAAGCGGCTTTGGTCAGAACCCGCTATATGGAGTACTGATTTAGATAATTGGCGGACTCAATGGCTTATTGACAATGCACAAGAGTATGTAGAGGCGCTCCGTCGGACGTACCAAAGCCCATGCGTACAGGTCGAGAACACCGTGTTCGGCTTTACGCCCAAAGACGAGCCTATGTTGCATCGCTGCTATTTTGTTGTACACGTAGCAAACATTCTGGGCACGCACGAAGCGTACAAATTGGCGGAAGAGAAAGTAGTCCAGTTGGTCAGTACACTCGGGGAAGCAAGCAAAACCACCTATCGAAAACAAGATGTCCTTGATATCGTTTCCGAAATTGGAACTTACCAACATAGAAACAACACGGCTAAAAAGTCAGGGTTTGACCTAGTTCGAATACTTCAGGCGAGAGATAGTTTGTTGACGGCAACGGTAGAAGTTTTCCTAAACGATCTTGATGACCTAGAAGACTTTAAGATGGTCTCCCAATACTACCACCTTGCTCCGAACCGAGTTGAATATATGGCTCTATGGAAGATCCAAGCAGAATTTATTTCGTGGGTAGAACAGCATATTGAACACGATCGCTTGTTTGGAGTCGATATCTATGCAATTCGGGACGTGGCCGAAGCACTAGACATTGACATAGCTCGTGAGCTACCCGAATTTGCAGCACGCCTTGAACTTGATGCCATCGATCGGCCTAAACGCTATGCCGATCCGCAAACCTCAATGCAACCAGCTCTCGATGAACTTGCAGTGATGTTTAGTCGCCTGGCAAATCCAGAATAAGGGAATTCCGCTCATCAGTAGAGGCCATCACCAGCACGCTTGTGTTTTCCTTAGCCATTTCAGGCAATGATATGCTCCCATGACGACCTTTACAGAATCCATCGTTGAAGAAGCCACTTTGGCGTGGCTGCATGGGCTAGGGTACAACGTCGTATTTGGGCCGAATATCGCACCCGGCGAAGCGTTGGCCGAACGGACGGCGCCGAACGAGGTGCTGTTGCGGGGACGGCTGGAGGCGGCGCTGGAGCGGCTGAATCCGGGGCTGCCGCCGACGGCGCGGGAGGAGGCGCTCCGCAAGCTCGCCCACCCCGACCGGCCGTCGCTGGTGGCGAACAACCGCACGGTGCACCGGCTGCTGGTGGACGGCGTGACGGTCGAGTACCGCCGGCCGGACGGCTCGATCGCCGGCGCGCAGGCGCGGGTGATCGACTTCGACGAGCCCGAGAACAACGACTGGCTGGCGGTCAACCAGTTCACCGTCGATCGAGGGCCAGCACAAGCGCCGGCCGGACGTCGTGCTGTTCGTCAACGGCCTGCCGCTGGCGGTGATCGAGCTGAAGAACGCCGGCGGACGAGAACGCCACGATCTGGACGGCCTTCCACCAGCTCCAGACCTACAAGGCGCAGATCCCGGCGCTGTTCGCCTACAACGAGGCTGCTGGTCGTCTCCGACGGCGTGCGAGGCGCGCATCGGCACGCTGACGCGCCGGCCGGGAGTGGTTCAAGCCCTGGCGGACGATCGACGGGCGAGGCGACTGCGCCGGCCGCACCTGCCGGAGCTGCAGGTGGTGCTCGAGGGCGTCTTCGAGCGGCGCCGGCTTCCTCGACCTCGTGCGCCACTTCATCGTCTTCGAGGACGCGGGCGGCGGCAAGCTCGTCAAGAAGATGGCCGGCTACCACCAGTTCCACGCGGTCAACGTGGCGCGTCGAGGAGACGCTGCGCGCGGCGCAGCTGCGCAGAGCCGACGAGCTGCGAGGCGGCGCGGGCGGCTACGAGGCCGGTCGGCAGCCGGGCGGCGAGCCGGGCGACCGGCGCGTCGGCGTGGTCTGGCACACGCAGGGCTCGGGCAAGAGCCTGACGATGGCCTTCTACGCGGGGCGGGTCATCCTGCGAGCCGGCGATGGAGAACCCGACCATCGTCGTGCTCACCGACCGCAACGACCTCGACGACCAGCTCTTCGGCACGTTCGCGCCGCTGCCAGGACCTGCTGCGCCAGCCGCCGGTGCAGGCCGAGAGCCGGGCGCGACCTGCGCGAGCTGCTGCAGGTCGGCCGCGGGCGGCGTGGTCTTCACCACGATCCAGAAGTTCTTGCCCGAGGAGAAGGGCGACCGGCACCCGGTGCTCTCGGACCGGCGCAACATCGTGGTCATCGCCGACGAGGCGCACCGCAGCCAGTACGACTTCATCGACGGCTTCGCCCGGCACATGCGCGACGCGCTGCCCAACGCCTCGTTCATCGGCTTCACCGGCACGCCGATCGAGCTGACCGACGCGAACACGCGCGCGGTGTTCGGCGACTACATCAGCGTCTACGACATCCAGCGGGCGGTGCGAGGACGGCGCCACGGTGCCGATCTACTACGAGAGCCGGCTGGCGAAGCTGGAGCTGGACGAGGCGCGAGCGGCCGCAGATCGACCCCGAGTTCGAGGAGGTGACCGAGGGCGAGGAGGTCGAGCGCAAGGAGAAGCTCAAGACGCAAGTGGGCGCAGCTGGAGGCGGTGGTCGGCGCCGAGAAGCGGCATCGAGCTGATCGCCGCGGACCTGGTCGAGCACTTCGAGAAGCGGCTGGAGGCGATGGACGGCAAGGCGATGGTCGTCTGCATGAGCCGGCGCATCTGCGTGGACCTGTACCAGCGAGATCGTCAGCGCTGCGGCCCGAGCTGGCACGAGCGACGACGACGACGCAGGGCGCGATCAAGATCGTGATGACCGGCTCGGCCTCCGACCCGCTCGACTGGCAGCCGCACATCCGCAACAAGCCGCGGCGCGAGGCGCTGGCCAAGCGGTTCAAGGACCCGGAGGACCCGTTCAAGATCGTGATCGTGCGCGACATGTGGCTGACCGGCTTCGACGCGCCGTGCCTGCACACGATGTACGTGGACAAGCCGATGCGCGGGCACGGGCTGATGCAGGCCATCGCGCGGGTCAACCGCGTGTTCCGGGACAAGCCGGGCGGGCTGGTCGTGGACTACCTCGGGCTGGCCGACGAGCTGCAAGCAGGCGCTGGCGACCTACACCGAGAGCGGCGGCACGGGCGAGACGGCGCATCGACCAGGACGAGGCGGTCGCGGTGATGCTGGAGAAGTACGAGGTCTGCTGCGGCCTGTTCCACGGCTTCGACTGGTCGCAGCTGGACGACCGGCACGCCGGCGGAGCGGCTGGCGCTGCTGCCGGCGGCGCAGGAGCACATCCTGGCGCAGGAGGACGGCAAGAGCCGGCTGCTGCGCGGCCGTGCACGCGAGCTGTCGCAGGCGTTCGCGCTGGCGGTGCCGCACGACGAGGCGCTTGCGCATCCGCGACGATGTCGCCTTCTTCCAGGCCGTGCGGGCGGTGCTGGCCAAGAGCGACGCCGGGCGAGCGCAAGACCGACGAGGAGCTCGACCACGCGATCCGGCAGATCGTCTCGCAGGGCGGTGGCGTCGGACGAGGTCGTCGACATCTTCGCCGCGGCCGGCCTGAAGAAGCCGGACATCTCGATCCTCTCCGACGAGTTCCTGGCCGAAGTGCGCGGCATGCCGCAGCGCAACCTGGCCGTCGAGCTGCTGCGCAAGCTGCTGACGGGCGAGATCAAGACGCGCGGCGCGCAAGCAACGTCGTCCAGGCGCGCTCGTTCGCCGAGATGCTGGAGCAGGCGATCCGCCGCTACCAGAACCGGGCGATCGAGACGGCGCAGGTCATCGAGGAGCTGATCGCGCTGGCCAAGGAGATGCGCGAGGCCGACGCCGCGCGGCGAGGAGCTGGGCCTGACCGACGACGAGCTCGCCTTCTACGACGCGCTGGAGGTCAACGACAGCGCCGTGAAGGTGCTGGGCGACGAGACGCTGCGGCCGATCGCCCGCGAGCTGGTCGAGACGGTGCGCGACGAACGTCACCATCGACTGGACCGTGCGGGAGAACGTGCGGGCGCAGCTGCGGGTGCTCGTCAAGCGATCCTGCGCAAGTACGGCTACCCGCCGGACAAGCAGGAGAAGGCGACGCAGACGGTGCTGGAGCAGGCGGAGGTGTTGTCGGAGGAGTGGGTGGAGGAAAGATAGGTTACTTGACTCGAACGCAGTAAGGATACCGTTTTTAAGTAGTACATATTTCCAAAAACCATAGAGAAACGAGAAAGGCAGAACCTACCATGCCGTTATATCGGTTGCGCAATGAGCACTTGGTGCCTGTAGCCGAGGAGCCGTTCGCCCTGGAGCGCGATATTCAAAACTTGGTCGAACAAAATATCGGGCCTTTGCTGGATCTACAATATGTGAAACGAGAACATGTCATAGGCAGCTTCAGAATAGACACTCTTGCGTTTGACCCGCAGGCGAAGGCTTTTGTCATCGTAGAGTACAAAAAAGATAAGAACTTTAGCGTTATCGACCAGGGATATACCTACCTGTCTTTGCTCCTCAACAATAAGGCTGACTTCGTCCTTGAGTACAACGAAAATAAAAACGCAGGTATGCGCAAAGCTGACGTCGACTGGACGCAATCGCGGGTGATCTTTGTCTCACCGTCCTACACTCCCTACCAGCGAGAATCAATCAACTTCCGAGACCTGCCAATCGAACTTTGGGAGATCAAGCGCTTTGTCGATGGGCTTATTAGCTTTAATCGAATTCAAAATACCAAATCGACAGAGAGTATCAAGACGCTGTCCGCCACAACGCCAGCTATCGAGACGGTTACCAAAGAGATCAAAGTTTATGACGAAGAAGAGCACTTGGCGGCCAAGCCAGAGGCGATCATTGAGCTTTATAACCAGCTGCGGAATAGGATAGTTGAATTGGGTGACGTTCAAGTGCGCCCAACCAAGCTTTACATTGGATTTGTTGGCAATGGAAACTTCTGTGATGCCCATATTCAAAAGGGCAGCATCAAACTATGGATCAACATACCGCCGGACCGGTTACACGATCCGCTCAATATGGCCCGCGATGTATCTCAAGTGGGGCACTGGGGCAACGGCAATTTCGAGATTATGCTCATGAGTGAGGATGGGCTCGAGTATGCGCTGAGCCTTATCAAGCAAGCGTACAATTATGACCGTGGCGTTTTAGGCAGTTGAAGCACACCGCAATCGTATTGTCAGGTTCACTATGACCACACCATAGCGCGCATGTTGAGTACAAAATCCATTTGATAGGTCAACATACAAAGGGCGTCGGCTAGCAAATCATGATTACCCACATCACTATCGAAAATTTCAAGGCGTTTAGCGAGCCGGTTACAGCATTCTTGGGTGACCTAACAGCCATTGTTGGACCTAATAGCTGCGGCAAGTCATCCTTGATTCAGGCTTTGTTACTGCTCGCGGCAGACTCTGGAGTCCCCTAGGCCAGATTTGGCGCTTGATCTCGGAGGTGCATACGTACAGTTCACTGAGTTCAAAGACGCGGTGTTTGGTCGACCGAAAATCCCTGATGCAGTGTTCACTGTAACTTTCGATCTCGAGAGAAACGAAGCCGACCCCCTATACCTTATGCAAGCACAGTTACAAAGTACAGATGATGAGTCCGTTTCCAGTTTCTATGAATTTCTGACAAGCTCAACCGTGCGCAGATCTGTCAGCACGGCTAGAGGTGCATGGCCATCTAGAACTCGTAGAGGCAAGTACCGAGTGACATTCGGGGTACTCCGCGATGGGAAACCGATTGTGCGTTCCGCAATGTTCGAGAGAGGCTGACAGACCATGTTAAGATCAGACATGAGCTTGAGAGATCAAAGAACAAATATCGTGTCTCGGTTAGGTATGTTCATACGAATGAAACTGATGACAGTGCAGAGACTTTGGCCGACCTCGATCAGCTTATTAGAAACCGCATATCAACACGAATGCAAGTCCTGGCAGAGTTCGCGTCTACGAATACTGGAACAGTCCCAAAGGGGATACGCTCAGAAATATACTACCTCTTCGATCCCATTCTAAGATTTTACGGCATGAGGTTGTCAAAACCAGTAGACGCCCTTGTTCCTATTCTTCGCGAAATTGATGGCATTCGACTTCCTTACGTTCGCTTCTGGGATGCAAGAATTAAGCGAGAGCTCATAGCACTACTAGTAGACTTAATTTTGCTACTGGAAACATCGCAACCATCAAGTGCAATGACTATTGCGCCTCCATTTGTAGGATTTCTCCCGGGTTCAACAGGCAATCGCTTCGGCGTCAATGTAGATCTTGAAAATTACATTGACAACGTTCGTGATGTGTTTTCTGGTTTTCTGCACGAAATTAGGCAGTTTCTGCTAGGTATTGAGTACGTCGGACCTCTTAGGGCAAAACCAGAGCGTGTTTATGTAGCAACAGGGACACCCCCAGACATCGGAACGTCTGGGGAAAATGCGGTGCCTATTCTCTGGCTTGATCAGTCAGAAAAAGTGGAATGCAAAACAAAACCTGGCCAACTACCGACATCTAAACGTCTCGACGTGGCAGTAAAGGAGTGGTTTGAGGAATTTGGGATTGCCCATTCACTACATATTACGAGACCGACACGCGCAATTTACCAAGCTGAGCTCGATGGTCCTCCTACCTCTAGTACAAGAGTAACAATTGCTGATGTGGGTTTTGGGGTTAGTCAATTGCTTCCAGTAATCGTTGCAGGAATGCGCGCACCAAAGAAGTCCACACTAATCTTCGAGCAACCTGAGATTCACCTCCACCCGAAATTACAGGCAAAGCTTGCTGACTTCCTCATTTGTATTACAGAGTTGGACAAACGGGTTATTGTCGAAACCCACAGTGAGCATCTCATAAATATGCTACGTCTTAGGATTGTCGAAGATGAAAGTGGAATGCTCCAAGATCGAATTGCAATTCTGTTTGTTCAAGCACTTAGTACGACAAGTGATGATACTAGCGTTACAAATGATTCGACCCCGAGGAAAGGTTCAGTACTTAGTAATCTCCAACTAGATACATACGGCCAGATTGTTAACTGGCCAGTCGATTTCTTCCCAGAGTATGGAAATATCAACGAACGTATCCTTAGGGCAATGATGAATCGGCATGCGAGGATGCAGCGATGATTTACTGCAGTTTGGAACCAGGATTGCTAAACCTGCGCGGTTTACAGTCAGAACGAACAACAGACGCATTGCGCGTGCTAAGTGCGCTTGTCACACACAAGGCATTCTTCGAAAGAGGACTGGCCAACAGCGACAGACCTAAGATGCCGGCGACTGGGGAGTACATTAACGCTATCCTCAACGATTTGGACGCAATCTCGATCAGCAGCCCTCCCATTCAGCGTCCTATCCGCGAATTAATTGTCGACTTCCTTGGGCGCGCAGTGAGGCCTCTATTTATTCCGACGGGCTTGAATGATGTGGCGCTTGATCGGGAAATCTGTAGTGACTGGGTTCACGAAGATATTCGAAAACAGTGGATAGACTGTCTTGCAGCTGGCTTGGTGGATCAGATTACTAGCGGAAACCCAAGTGCAGAACAAACAGTAATGATTGCTGTCTCATCGGTATCAGACCTCTCGTTCGAGGTTGCGGTGACTAGTAATAGTATTGGTGAATGTCTTGGTATATCTACGTCATCTTGGCTCCTCCCGTTAGTTGCGGATGAACTGAGTTGGAAGGCTATGTTAGCCAGATCAGGGGACTGGACCGAGCACATAAGTGTGCTGGTTGAGCAATGTGCACGTTGCAGTTTGGGTATAGAGGTGAACCGCATATCTCAGCATCCAAACATCTACGTAGAGGAGCCATGCAGACGAGCGCTGCGTCGCGAGAACAACTCGCAGACTAGATCCCAGGTTGTTGAGGTAATTCCGCGCAGAGCATTTAACAGGTTACGTCCACAGGATGGAGATGAGACTATAAAGTCTCAGTCGGGCATGCGCAGACTCTACGTGAAGAAAATGAACCCTCCCGTAAGATTGCACTATCACTTAAAAGACAATGATTTGACGTTTGTGATGTACTCAAACGGCGATCACGACCAAGGATTGTAAGAGGCCGCAAGGATCCATAGTCTGTTGCCGCCAGTGGTTATTGGCCAGTACGTATTGACATGGTGTCCTCGCCCTTGCAATTTCAGATGCAGGTATCGGGAACAACAAAGGTCGTAATAATACAGTGTAGATTAAGGGCGAATGGGAGACTCAGCCATAAGAAAGTGGTGAAGTTGCCGATAAGCACCTGCATCGGTCTAAGCCCGCCCGGCGCCATATCGTCGGGCGATTGGGCGCGCCAGATTCGTCAGCGGCCAGTCGCCTAGTTCCTCGGCAATGGCCATCTACTTGGTGTAGCTGGCGACAGCTCGATCGCGGCGGCCTAATGCGTGATGGGCGGCACCCAGGTTGTGCAGGGAAAGGGCATGCATGCGACGGTCGTCAAGCTGGCGATAGAGGTCCAAGGTGTGCTGCCAGTGGTCGAGCACACGCTGGTTGTGGCCCAGGTCGAAGAAGATCTTGCCCATCGTGATGTGGATACCAGTTTTCCAGGGCGATCGTGTTGGCACCGGCACAAGGCGAGATCTTGCCGCAAGTACACCAGCGTACGCTCGCCGTCGCCCAACTGCAGCAGGGCGCATACCCGCTCTGGCACGGCGACACTATTCGTGGGCTGGCTGGTCGAGGTCGTGGAGCCAGATGATGCCGGCGGGGTCGATGGGGTAGAGGCGCGGGCGGGGTTCGTCGGGGCAGCCAGACCCAGGCGCGGCGGATTGGGGTGGGGGCCGGCGATTGGGGGTGGCGCGGGTGGATCTCGCCGCTCCAGGTTTCGACGCGCTCGCGCATGCCCGCGCCGAAGATGTGCTCGACGACGGTGGGGACGAGGTCGAGGATGTTGCAGATCTCGAGGAGGAGCAGGAGGGCCTCCCAGGCGGCGGGGTCGAGGAGGTCGGCGCGGTAGACGCCGGCGAGGGATTGGAACTGCGCGACCTGGCGGGCGCTGAGCTGGTTCATGAGGGGGAAGCGCGGCATGCGGGGGGCGCGCAGGTGGAGGCTGTCGATGGTGCCGTCGCGGCGGACGTAGCGCGCGGATTTGCACGAGGATTTTGTGGATGATTTGCGGGATTTGGCGGGCATGGTGAGTGGCTCCGATCGGTTAGCGGCTTAGGCCGCACTGGATCCAGGCGCGGACGTCTTCGGGGGCGGGGGCGGAGTTGACGTCGTGGAGGAGGGGGCGCCAGCGGAGGGCACGGGGGAGGGCGTCGAGCCACCAGGCGGCAGCGGCGTCGCCGGCGCCGTTGGTCATCGACGTCAAAGGCGACGAGGACGCGTGGGGCCTGGGCGAGGCGGGCGAGCCACTGCAGGCGGCGGGCGCCGGCGGTGGAACCGGTGGCGACGGCGACGACGAGATCGCCGGCGGCCTGGACGATGGTGAGGGCGTCGAGTTCGCCTTCGACGAGGACGGCGGGGAGGGCGGTGGCGGGGTCGGCGCCCAGGGCCCCGGCGTTGTAGAGGGCGTTGGCGAAGCCCGGCGGGCCGAGGTACTTGGGCTCCCCGCGGGCGATCTGGGCGGGGGTGAGGGGGCGGCGGATGTTGAGACGCCAGATGGCGGGCGCGGCGCCGGGTGCAGCGTCGATATACCAGGGGAAGGTGATGCCGCGGGGGAGCCAGATGCGGCGGCGCACGCCGTTTGGTGGTGCCGGCGGCGGGAGGCCCCAGGCGGCGTGGTCGTCGTGGAGGTCTTCGGGGTTGTAGCCGATGTGGAAGGCGCGGAGGGTGGTGTCGGCGATGCCGCGGCGGTGGAGATAGTCGAGCGCTCGCCGGCCTTCGTCTTCCCAGAGGAGGAGGGCGCAGCGGGCGGCGAATTGGGTGGCGCGGGTCTGCCAGGCGGGATTGGGCGGCGTGAGAGGGGGTGGGGCACAAGGTCCGGCGGAAGGGGCGATCGGCGCGACAAGGAGATTATTCCCGCCGGACCTTGTGCCCCTACGATTGACGCCTCCGGGCGGCGTTAGCCCCAGGCGGGCGCGGGCTTCGGGGTAGGTGAGGTGGTCGCGGTCGCGGAGGTATTGGATGGCGTCGCCGCCTTTGTCGCAGCCGCTGCGGCCGGCTTTGGGGCCGAGGCAGGCCCAGCGTTCGCCGCGGCCGTGGGCGCCGCGCCAGTATTTGAAGTGATCGGTGCCGCGGCGGCAGAGGGGGCAGGGGCCGGAGTATTCGCCGCCGTTGGTGGCGGCGGTGCGGCGGAGGGGGGTGTCGCGGGAGATGAGGGCGTAGAGGTCGACGCCGCCAGGGGCGGTGGGGGCGAACGTGGTTATGGTGGTTATGGTGGTTATGTCAGTCATCGGCGGTTTCGTATGCCTCGCAAGTGTCTATAACGTCCATAACCTCTATAACCTCGGGATCGCAGGCGGGATCGGTGTCGGGATCGGAAGCCGGGCCGGGCGCGTGGTGGGGGAGGCAGTAGAGGGTGCCTTTGCCGTAGCCGCGGCGGATGAGGGCCTCGCGGCGGCAGAGGGCGGCGAGGCGGTTGTAGAGGTTGCCCTTGGCTTCGCCGGTGGCGGCCACGAGCTGGGTGAGGGTGGCGGAGCCGAGGTCTTCGACGGCGGTGAGGGTGACGTAGTCGCGCTCGGTGAAGTGAGCGGCGGCGCGGCGTGTTAGTCGCGTCGCCTTCCGCACTTCCTGCACGGAGCTGCCAGGTGAAGGATTCGGCGTCCCAGGTGAGGGGGATCTCGGCGTCGCCGAAGTCGCGGCCGCTGAGCTTGAGGAGGCCTTCGCTTTCGTTGTGGCGGCGGTAGAGGCCGAGGGCGCAGTCGACGACGCCGGCCTTGGCGGTGCTGCCCATGATGTCGTCGATGGGGTCGGTGTCGGGCGAGGTGCGGGCGCTTTTGCGGTGGTGGTCGACGAGGAGGATGGCGGCGTGGTGGTCGAGGGCCATGCGCTGGAGGGCGCCCATGATCATGGTCATGTCGGCGCTGTCGTTCTGGTCGGCACGGCCGCAGGCGCGGCTGAAGGTGTCGATGACGACCACGCCGTAGCCTTCGGCGAGGATGGCGTCGATCTGCTCGAGGCCGCCCTCGCCGAGCAGGCGGCAGGTGATGACGAACTTGCTGCTGCCAATGCTGCCGGTACCGGTACTGCTGACGGTACTGCTTCCTGGGCCGGTGCCGATCTCATAGCCGATGCCGCAGGTCTGGTCGCCGATGGGGGCGTCGATCGCAGTGGTAAGCCCTGACGGCGGCGGGATGTGGAGGCCGCGGGCGGCGATGAGCTTTTTGAGGCGGGCGGAGAGGCGGCTGGGGGAGTCCTCGAGGGCGAGATAGAAGACGCGGCACTGGCGGACGCCGCGGCCGAGCACCTCGCAGCCGGCGTCGACGGCGACGGCGATCTGGTTGGCGAGGAGGGATTTGCCGACCTTGGGGCGGCCGGCCAGGTTGGAGAGGCCGACGGGGAGCAGGCCGTAGACGACGAACTCGGGCGGGAGGAAGTCGGTGTGGACCAGCTCGGCCAGGGTCCAGGCGGTGCGCTTGGGGGCGGGGTCGGCGGAGAGAAGGGTGGTGAGCTGCGGGTTGAGGCGGGCGAGGGCGAGGTGGGCTTCCCGGAGGGCGGGGGTGCCGCCGCGGGCGTGCGCCTCAAAGAGGACGGCCATGGTTTCGGCCCAGGGGCCATAGACGGCGGGTGAAGGTGGCGGGAGGGTGCCGGGGTCCGCGCCCTGGAGGAGGGCGCGGATGGCAGAAGCGAGGGTGCGGTCGTCGGCAGGGGCGGCGACACAGGCAGCGTGCTGGGCGAGTTGGGGAATGGCACTCATACGGCGGCCCCTGGTTGGTCGATAGCCCCTTGGTCGGGGCCGACCTTGAGGTCAGGGCCGACCTTGAGGTCGGGGCCGACGTTGAGGTCGGGGTGGCGGGGGAGGATGAGGGGGATGGGCGAGTCGAGGGCGGTGAGGACGGCCTGGGGGCCGTTGGCGCGTGCCGTCAGCGCCTGGGGGGCGGGAGAGGCGGTAGACGGTTTCGATCTGGCAGGCGGCGTCGGCGGCGTGCAGGCCGGCGACGATGTTGTCGAGAGCGCCGTCAAGACGGGTGTCAGGATTGGCGTCAAGATTGGGTGAGGCAGCGAGGGTGGCGTCAAGGTCCGCGACCGTGGGTACGTCCAGGCCAAGCGGGTAGGTGTGGTGGTCGACGAGCAGGATGGCGCTGCGGCCGGCCATGGCGAGGAGGTGGAGGCGGGCGAGGGCGTCGTGGACGGCGGCGGCGGAGGGGTCGGGGCCGAGGAAGGTGGTGAGGCTGTCGATCACGACGAGGTCGAGCGTGGGCATCTGGGCGCACAGATCCATGAGGCCGGCGCGCAGCGAAGCGGGGGGCCGGTCGACGACGGCGAGGCGGAGGCCGGCGGGCGGCTGGAGCAGGGCGAGGCGGCGTGCGATCGCGCCGGCGCCGTCGTCGAGCGCGAGGTAGAGGACGCTGCGGGGGGCGGTGGTGGTGGCGGTGGTGGCGGTAGTGGTGTCGGGCAGCGTGTGGGCGCGGGCGATGGCGAGCGCCCATTGGAGCGCCAGCCAGGTGGTGCCGGCGTCCGGGCGGCCGGTGAGCAGGGTGACGCCGATGGGGAGGATGCCGTAGAGCAGCTCGCCGCCGTTGGCGCAGCGCGGGCTGGGGGCGCCGGGGCTGCGCGGCAGGGTGGGCTGGTCGCCCGGGCCCCCAGCCTGGAGGGCGGCGAGCTGCGGGTGATTGGCGGCGAGGGTGGTGAAGATGAAGCGGGCGCCTTCGTCACCGTAGGAGCTGTAGGCGGCGGCCATGATGGTGATCACGGACGTCCATTCGGCGTAGGTGTCGAAGCGGATGGGCTGGAGGCGGGGGCGGCCGGCCAGCAGGCTGCGGATGGCGGCACGGGCGCGGCGGTCACAGGCCTCGCCCCAGGTGGGTTCGGGGGTTTGGAACCACGCTTCGACCGGGGGGAGGGACGAGGCGCGAGGGGGCAGGGGTGCGCGGGCGATGGGGCCGGGGCGCGGGTTGGTGCGCCGGGGGCCTTTGCGGGAGGCGGGCTGGAGACGGTAGGTGGCACACGACATAGGAGAAATCCTTTCTTGGGTTGGGGCGCGCCTGTGGGCGCGCGCCTTGGTTTTGGTTACAGGGAAGAGCGTACGCTGCGGGAGGGGGGATTGAATAGACCGATCTTAATACGGGAATGGGTGCTGTGGTTTGGGATCGAATTGGCCCGCGGGGAGGATCGAATTGGGCGTCGAAAATTTCAAATAATGTGATATGATTTTTGGACGTCGGGAGGCGATTGAGATGGGAGAAGCAGAGGAGATGATGCTTGAACAGGAGAAGAGACTTGGTTGAAACAGACACGCAATTGATCGAGCAGATCCAGAATAACTTTGTCAGCTACTTCCGGCTCTTTGCCGGGCTGCCGGGGGTTACGTTTGTCGAAGGGGATGTGACCTGGTTTTGCAACAAGTCGGGCGGCGAGCCGAGCAACTATATTTTGCGCACGCAGCTGGCCAGCGACACGGCGGACGAGGAGATCGACCGGCTGCTGGCGCGCATCGGGGGGATGACGGAGCATATGGATTGGCTGGTGTTTCCCACCTGCCGGCCGGCGGACCTGGGGAAGCGGCTCGACGTGCGCGGGATGGCGGGACATCGGGCCGGCACGTGGATGACGGCCGACCTTGCGCAGCTGCCGGACGCACCGGCCGTGCCCCCGGGATTTACCATCCGGTGGGTGCAGAACGACGCGGAGCTGTGGGTGTGGAAGCTGGCGCAGGATGCCGGGTTTGGGGAAAACGCGCAGCTTTACTACGACGCCTATGCGCAGGACGGGTATGGGACGCAGGCAGCGGCGCGGCACTATGTGGGGTTTCAGGACGAGCAGGCGGTGACGTCAGGCACGCTGCTGATGAGCGACGGGATTGCCAGCATCTACAACGTGGCGACGCCGCCGGCGCTGCGGCGGCGACGGGTATGGCAGCGCCATCACGGCGCACATGATGCGCGAGGCGATCGGGTGCGGGTATCCGCTGGCGTGGATCTGGGCCTCCGATGCGGGGAAGGGCGTGTACGAGCGGCTGGGGTTTGTGGAAGAGGATTTTGGGATCCGCGAGCACACGTGGCATAGGAATGGGGCGGGCGACGGCGCGGCGTAGATTACATCGGCGCGCGAGAGGGGCGCGGTGCCGGAGTCAAGCCGTGGTTGGCACAGGCGATTCCAGCGTTGCCGGCTGACATGCCTGCTGCGCTACCGGACATTGTGGCGCTGCCGGGTCCGCAACAACGACGCGCACAGAGGGTGAATGATGGAGGTCATGGCGGCAGCGCGGGCTTAGGTGAGCTTGCGCCGGGTCAGGGTTGAGGTCGGTAGTCCTCGCTCGATCTTTTCTTATAGCGAAACTAACCAATTTGTGGTATATTCTGCATATGAAAGGATCGTCATTGACAAACGCGCAGCGGGAAGTGCTGGAAGAATTGCTTGCCGAGCGGGGTCAAATCGTTTCAACGCAAGATATCGCCGAGAAGCTTGACTTTGAGACCATTGAGAGCAAGCATCGATTTGTGAGCCAGCTGCAGCAAGCCGGCTGGTTGGTGCGCATCAAAAATGGTCTTTATCAAATCGCAGAATTAGGTTCGCTGGGTACGCTATCATTGTCGCGTTACACGGTTGCCCAGTTACTGCTACCTGACTCCTACATTTCCCTGCATGCGGCACTGCAATTTCACGGTTTTTTTGACCAGGCCATCAACAGTATCAGCTCGGTAGGTCTCAGACAAAAGTCCGCTGTGCGCGTGGAGGGCACGACATACCGCTTTGTGAAGACAAAGGCGGAATACTATTATGGTTTCAGGTCACACACGATGAATGGACGGCGCGTGCAAATTGCAGAGGCGGAGAAGGCTATCATTGACCTCATGCAATTTGCGCGCAATGGCACCACCGTTGACCTGGTAGTGGAGATCCTGCGCGACAGACACCAGCACCTACAGATGGAACAGCTTGCCGACTGGGCGTTGCGTGCGCCGCTTGCCGTACAGCGGGCGGTGGGGTTTCTACTCGACACATTGGGGCTTGACGCTGCAGCGCTGGCAAGGACGGCGCAGCTGAGCAAGAGCATTACAAAGCTCACAGCAGAGAGCAGCCAGTACAGCAGCACCTGGCGGCTTTACTACGACCCATTCTTCGTTGCGGAACTGACGCAGGCATGAGCATACCCACCCCCATCACTCGCCAACAGCTCCAAGCAATCAACAGGCGGTCACGCAAGTATACACTTGATACAGCCGAGAAAGATTACTACATTACGCTCGCCCTGGCGGTGATGGTCGCTTCACCACTGCAGGACATCCTGGTATTCAAGGGCGGCACCGCTCTTCACCACTGCTACCTTGACCACTATCGCTTTTCTGAGGACATCGATTTCTCGAGCCGCGAACCGGGCAAATTGACCTTGGCAATTGTGAAAGCTGCGCTGGAGCAGGAAGGAATATTCCAGGTACGCAAGGAGTACGTTTCGGAGGCAACGATCAAGATCGAGCGGCTTTGGTATCCAGGTATACTTGACCAGCCTGGAGCGATAAAGGTTGAAATTGACCAACTGCAAAATGTCGTACTGCCACCCCAGGAGCGCGTCTACCACAACGATTGGGATATTCCGGTGCGCCTGGCCGTGATGGACATCCGGGAAATCTGCGCTGAGAAGATTCGTGCCGCCAGCCAGCGGTCTCGCTATCGCGATTTCTATGACCTGTATCTCATCTTCGAACAGTACCATTGCCACCTTCCTGACATTGTTGCGCTTATCCGTCAGAAAGAGGTGCGCCGGCCAATCACCAGCGAAGCGCTGCACGCCAACTGGCGGCGGGCTGCACGCGAGCGGCAGGATGGTAAAGACCTAGTGACGTACTCGCGTTTCATCCCTGATGCAGATATCGAGCAGTTCCTCGAGCAGATTCACTTTGCACCGATCCTACCGGAAGAATAGGTCACAGCCAGAAGTCGAAATCGCACCTGGAAGTCTAGGGGTTTGTGGAAGAGGATTTTGGGATTGGGGAGCACACGTGGCATCAGGCAGACGGGGATCAGTAGAGCACGAGCGATGGGAGCGGGCTTTGGTCAGGGCGCGGCGGGAGTACGAGGAGACGGGCGACACGCTAGCGCGGCGTAGATGTCGTCCCATGCGCCACCTAACTCGCTGAGGCGGCAGCGAACGGACGGCGACTTGTCGGGTCCGACCCGGTACAACTCAAAGTACTCCCCGTCCACCAGTACATAACTGGTTGCGCCGACCGCATACGCATTCATATCGACTTCGTCACGGACAAGCTCATTGATGCCAGTGTCTGGTTCAACAGCCTGGAGCACAAACAGTGGCCGGGCTTGCCCGCCGCCGAGCATCTCAAACACATAACAGGACACGTGAACTAGTTTTGCCTGCGGACGGCCACGCTGCGGAAGCGCATGATCGACATCAAAGGCGTCCTGTGGATAGCCTAGAAACCGAAGCAGCGGGTAGAAGACGTTGACACCGATGTCGGCGCGGCGGCGGAAGCTGTGGTTGGCATGCAGGCGGCGAACGTGCGCGAACCAGGCCTGGCGCTGACGATCGAGATAGCGCTGCTCATAGGCGGCATCGGCGGCGTATAAGGCAGTAAGGGCCGAATTGCGTTCATAGCGCAGATCGTTTCTTTCCGATGTGAGCTGTCTGACCCGGCGCTGCAGGTCCGTGCGCTCCTGTTCACAGCCTGTGGCGCGGCCGGTCAGGGTGTCCTTATCGAGTTGGAGACCTTGCACGGAAAGTTCCAATTCTCTGGTGCGTTTGCGGAGGGTTTTATTCTCCTTTCCGGTGGCGGCGCGCTCGGTGCGGTAGCGGGTACGCTGCCGGCTAGTGATGTAGCGAAGGTAGGTCGCCATACCAACGGCGACCAGCATCAGTATCACCGGCAACTGCGCAAGTAAGTCGGAAATGTCCATCGGGGCAGCCTCTGAGATGGTGAGCAAAGGACAGTTCCCAGTATACAACGGGGCGCGAGCGAGGACAAGGGATGCAGCTGGGTCCCACGCGTGTGGCCTGACGGCCACCCCGCACGGGGCGTGCGGGCTACGCGGGAGGTCCGTGCTGGCATGCCAAAAATCGTGCCATGCACTTCCCGAGACCGGGGGTGTTACGGATTCACGGGGATTTGACCGATGCGATTGGGATCGGCGGTGAGAGCGCAGCTAGCCGGGTTGATGAAGTAGTAAGTCTCGGGGATGGCGACCTGGCGCGTGAAGGTGATTGCTGGTAGAAGCCGGGGAAAGGGTCGCCCAGGGGCGGATTGGCAAGCTCCGCCAGCGGCGCGCGACGCGCGTGGAGCTACCTCTACAGCGGATCCAGCACGGGGCGCAATTTAGCGTCCTCTTTCTGGCTCGGCAAGTTGCTATCAACAAAGTCACTGATGAGCTGTTCGAAACGCGTGTGGTGCTCGATGAGTCCCATATGCCTGGCCGGTACGAGCGGGCTGAGCTGCGCCGACGGCACATGTTGTTGGATAAACTCGCTCGCTTGGGGCTTGCACAACGGGTCGCGATCACCCGAGATGACCAGGGTGGGAATGCGAATCTTGTGCAGGGTCTTCGTGGCATCATACTGAAGCATCCCCAGCATGCCGCGGGCCAGGACCGCCGGCGAGTCGTGCGGCTGCGGCCGGGTCGACAGTTCGATCTGGTCCCAGGTACCCTGCCCGGCAAAGCCGGTCAACATTGTCGCCAGGTGGGCCGTGCCGTTAAAGTAGCCCAGCCAGTTCATCAGCCAGACCAACGGGAACAGCCAGATCATCAGGTGCAACAAGGGAACGAGCACCAGACGTTCTATTGCTGTGAAGAAACCTGCCATGATCGCTGTACGCACCGGATTGGTGTACGTAGTATGCACCAGAATCAGGCCTTGCACCCGCGTGCCGAGCGCTTTGGGAAAGAGACGACAAAACGTCAGGATAATCATCCCGCCGATGCTGTGGCCCATGAGAATCGCCGGGCGACCGCCGGCGAGATCCAAAACCGCTTCTAGATCGCCGGCGAGATTTTCCAAGGCATAGTCATGGTTTTTTGGCTGGGTAGATCGGCCCAATCCCGGCAAGTCCCAGGCGATGAGCTGGAAGCGGTCGCTCAGATTTCGCTTCAGGTAATTCCACTCACTGGTGTTGAGACTCCAGCCGTGCGTGAGGATGATGGGGGGACTTTCCGGCGACCCATAGAACTCGACATGCAGTTCCGAGCCATCGGGCCGCGTAATACGCTGGGTTGCCGCCGGGAGAACAGCGACGGGCTTGTCTGCGCCGGACCGGCCCTTTGCCGTGCTGCCGATCACCAGCTGCAGAAGCAGGCGGCCGGCAATCGACCAAATCAACAGACCCAGCCCCAGTGCCAGGAGCGCAGTTTGGCCATTAAAGCCCCAATCAGGGTTAAAGACATAGCGTTCGAGTGCCGAGTTGTACACCCAGACGCGCTGATACCATTCCCAAAGTGAATAGATGCCACCGGCAATCATGCCAACTGAGAATAAACCAAGGAGCCACTGAAAAACGATGAAGGTGGGAAGCATAGCCATGAGATGGGTTCCTGTGTAACGAGAAATACGCCGGGGCATCGGACAAGTGCAAGTGCCAGACATGCAAAACAGATCGATGCGGACGTGCGTCACCCATCTATAGCATCAGGCTTTCAGCCTACAGCGAATCAGGAACACCAGCAATGAGCAAGGATACATAAGAACGCCAGGACGTTGGGTACGTCCAGATTTTGCATCACAGGCTCAGGATAATCTGCTAGTGGCGTGGCGCAGCCTAGAAGGGTGCGTAACGCCGTACAAAATTGACGATTGCCGAAGCCAGATCGGCGACGAAGAAGCCACGCAGATCCGGATCGTCACGCACGGTGTTGGCGACTTCGACCTGGATGCAGTTGATGGTGGCGCCGTACTGTCGAATGGTGAAGCCGCCGCTGACGGCGCTGGTTTCGGGCACGCTGTCATCGGCCGGCGATACTCGATAGCTGAAGATCGGACCCTGGCCGCCGGCGCCGGTGGGATGGCGGGCTGCCCGGAACAAGCCGTGCAGCCCGTGCTGGAGGAAGAGACTGCGGCGGTCGAAGCCGGGCGGGAGGGACGCGCCGTTGGCCGTACCGAGGTAGAGGTCGGCCGGGTCGCCGGCGATCACCTGGGTGCCGTGGAGGTCGAACAAGAAGCCGCGACCCTGGTTCTGGCGGAGAACCTCGGTCACGGCTTCGGCAACGCGGGCGTGGTATTCCAGGTAGAAGGGCCGGGCATCGGGATCGGTGAAGGCACAGGCTTCGCTGCGGTTGGCGTCGATGTATTTGCGATGAAACTGCGCTATCACGACGTAGGGGGAGAGGCCGGTCAGGTCCAGGATCTGCTGGGCGACAGCCTCCGTCATGGAGGCAGTTTCGTTGTCGCGGCTCGCCTGAAAGTCACACCCGCCGGGCGTCTCGGCTTCCTTGCGTACTGATACCTGCTCCGGCCTGGCCGACCCGCCGTGCGGCGCCGTCAAGATCACCGGCAGCGTGCCGCGATGCTGCTGCACCAGCAGGCGCTCATCATAGGTCACAATTTGCATTGGTTCGCTCCTGGCGGCGTGCCCCGCTTATAAGAACGCCTCGTACCCGATCTCGACTTCGATGGCGGACAGGCCGGAGAGGTCGATCTCCCGGCGCGCCATCTCGTCGGGTTCGATCGCAATGGTCCAGGTGGCCGCGACGCCGCGGCCCCAGAAGCTGAGGTCGTCGGGATTGGCGCCGATGCGGACGCCGGTAAAGGTGATGCCGGACTTTGCCGTTTGGACGACGGTGGCGCGCGGCTTGAGGATCAGCCCGGCGACGGAACCGTCGCGCTTGCGCATCGTGTACTGGCCGCCGTGCGTCACGAGACAGCTGATCGCAGGGACGTTGGCCGTGGCGCCGGTGAGGGAGAGCAGGACGTAGGTCACCTTGGCCTCGAAGCGTGTGGGGGGCAGGTCGGCCAGGTCGACGGTCAACAGCAGGTTCTGGCTCTGGCGGAACTGCGCCAGGACGATGGGATCGGCGATGCTGAGAAAGACCTTGTCGTCGACCTTGTCGCTGCTGCCAAAGTAGCTGTCGAAGGCGTTGCGGTAGTTGATGATGTCGACGAAGCGGCTCCACGAGGTGGTGTATTCGCCGATGAGTTGGGCGAGAGGCAGGAGGCCGTCGGCGTAGTTTTGCTCGACGTCCGGGTGGATGTAGCCGTAGTCCGTGTGGATCGCGTCGGACATGTCGGTCAGGGTGTAGATCTCCAGGGCGCGGGCGGCGAAGAAGGCGTACTTGATGAGCACGTCCATGTAGCGCTGGGCGCTGCGGATCAACGTCAGCGCGACCCCCTCGAGAAAGTCGATGTCGTTGGAGAGGCTCCCGAGCTGGGTGCGGGCCAGATCCAGGTCCTGCACCGCCTGCGCCAGGTGGGCCGTCGCCGCGTCGAGGGCGAAGCCGGCCTGGTCGTTGCGCAGCTGGGAGAGCAGCTGGGCGTGCGTCAGCTCGGTGGCCTCGCGCAGGAGCTGGATCATCTCCCCATCGCCCTGGGCCTCGCTGAGGTCGGAGAGCATCTTGGCAAAGCTGACCACGAGGGGCATGACCGTGTTGGGCAGGTTGTTCTTGGCGGCGGTGTAGTCCTTGAGGCCGCGGGCCTTGGCCAGGATGTCGGCCTGGTCCTTGCCGGGGATCGGCCCGAAGTCGGCGCCGGCCAGGGCCATGAAGTCGGGGAGATAGGCGAGGAGCATGCCCGCGCCGGCGCCGCCGGTGGCCAGGGCAACGATGCCGGCGCCGACGGCGAAGACGCCAAAGGTCAGGACGCCGCCCCAGTCGATGCGCCGGTTCTCCAGCTCCTCGCGCCGCGCCTGGATGCGGTCTTGGATATCGAGGACGCGCGTGCGGGCGAACTGCTGCTCGGTTTCGGCGACCTGCTTGCCGCGGATGGCGGCGGACTGCTCCGCTTCGAGGGCGAGCTTGAGGCCTTCGAGGTGGGCGACCTCACGGGTGAGGGTCTGGCGCAGCTGGTCGAGCGTCAAGTTGCCCAGCAGGAAGCTGTTGGCCGACTGGAAGAGGCTGAGGACCAGGGGGCCGTAGTCGGCCAGCACCTGCTCGTAGTAGGGAAAGTCCGGGATGATGTCGAGCTCGCGGGCCAGGCCGAGCACATTCTGGTTGTTGAGGATCTGGTTGACGTAGACGGCCGCCTGCGCGTTCTGCGGGTCCAGTTGCAGCACGGCGCGCAGCTCCGCAAAGGCGAGGTCGAGATAGGTCGACGTGGGTGGGCCGCTGGGGTTGAAGGCGCGGTAGTAGTATTCCGCCACGCGCAGCCGGTAGGCGGCCCACTGGTCGGCGAGGGACTGGAGCACCTGGAAGTAGCCCTCTTCGTCCACCTGCCGATTGCTGCACGGTGCCGGGCACGCCGACGGGGCCTTGGGGGCCGGTAAAGCCCTGGGGGCCGTCGGGACCGTTGGGGCCGTCGGGTTCGCCCGGGCCACCTTCGCCGCCCGGGCCGCCGGGACCGCCGGGTCCGCCGGGGCCGCCGGGGCCGCCGGGGACCTGGATGTTGGCGGCGGCGAGGCCGCCCGGCACCTGGTCGTCGATAAAGACGATCGTGATGTCGCCGCCGGGGCCGCCGATCTTGCCCCGGCCGCCGGTCTTGCCGCGGCCGCCGGGGCCGCCGGGGCCGCCGGGTTTGAAGGGGAGGGAGGCGGGGCGACCGGGTTTGCCCTCGGCGCCGGGGCCGCCCTCGGCACCTTGGTCGCCTTCGGCGCCGGTGGAGGTGATGGTGAGGCCGGCGATTGTGCGGCAGGCGATCGTCACCTTGGGGCCGGCGGTGCCGGGGATGAGGCCATGCAGCGCGAGGGTGCCCTGGGCGCCGTCGAAGCGGTCGGCCAGGATCACCAGGTCGCGGCCGTCGAGGGTAAAGGGGCCGTCGACGACGAACTCGCGGGCGGCGAGCAGGATCTGCGAGCCTAGGGGGGTGGAGTCGAGCTTGATGCGCTGCTTGAGATCGTTGTTGAGGACGATGCGGTCGCGGAAGAAGACAAAACTGTATGCCATTGGAGACCTCCTGCCTTCCGGCAGCAATCCAGGCGCACACTTGTGGGATGTGCGCCGGCCGGGGGGCACGGCAACTTCTACCTGGCTTGCGCGCGTGGGCGCAAGTGGCAGCAGGATAGCGGAAGAGGGGCGGCGGGTCAATGCGCTTGGCAACGGTGGGGGTGTGCGGTAGATCACACCCTTCCTGGAGGGCACCCTTCCTGGAGGACACCCTTCCTGGAGGGCACCCTTCCTGGAAGGGGCCCTTCCTGGAAGGGGGTGGCGCGGCGGCTCAGGCTGTTTCGGGAATGCGGGTGAGGGACAAGCAGACGGGGTCAAAGTAGCGCGGCCAGAAGAGGGCGGCTTCGGGGTTGAAGGACTCGAAGTTGACGGCGCAGCAGGTGAACCCCTGGTCGGCGTAGTCACGCAGGGCGGCGTCGAGCATGGCCGGCGTGAGGCGTTGGCCGCGGTAGGCGGGGCGCAGCCAGGCGCCGTTGATGAAGACGGTGTGATCTCCTTCTAAGATCCCGACACCTTCGACTTCGTAGCCGTCAAAGCGGAGAAAGCCGGCGGGAGTGTCACCGTCGAGGGCCAGCCAGGCGGCGTTGCGGGGGCGGGCGAGGAAGGCGGCGAACTCGGCTGCATCGTTCTGGTGGGGAGGTGCCATAAAGATCGGGGAGGCCGTGTAGTGGCGGCAGTGTTCGGCGTCGAGCGCGGCCAGGAGTGGCGGCGTCGGCCGGCGTGGCTTTGCGGATGGTGAGGGGGACGGGGAGGGATGTGGCAAGCGGCTGCACGGGGCGGACGGCATCGACGACGGTCAGGCCAAAGCCGTGCCAGAACCACTGATCGATCGCGGCGCGGTCGTGGGCGAGGATCGAGATGGCGTGCACCTGGCAGCCGGCGTCCGCCCACTGTGCAGCGGCTGCACGGTAGAGGGCAGGGTAGACGGCGGCGGCACGTTCGCCGGCGGCGCCGTGGCCCCATTCGGGGACGTAGGCGCCCTTGCGGGCGGTGTTGCGGAAATGCGGGACGAGAATGGTGCCGAGAAAGCCGATGAGTTCGCCGGATTCCAGGGCGGCAAAGGCGGGGCCGGCGGTTAGCAGCCACGACAGCTTTTCTGTCACCAGGGTGTCGTCCGCGAGGAGGGTGGGGAGGGCGGGGGTCAGGGTGCGCTGGCGGCGCAGGTTGGCGGTGAAGAGTGATGCCGCGGCGGGGAGGTGGGTGGTGGTGAGTGGGATGATGTGCATGAGCTACCTCGCGTGACGTGCAGAGTGAGTATGGGGATGATCGCCTACCTGGGGGAGCGTGTCAAGGTTGGGGAGGTATGTCGAAACTATGGGGTGGAACGTCCCTGGCCCGGCGCAAACCGATCGTCGTAGAGAAAGTGAGTTTGCGCCGTGCCAGGGTCGAGGCAAGTTGGTGGCGCGTATGTGCCGGGGACGGGCGGAAGATGAACTTCCGCCGGACGTCCCCGGCACGGTGGTGACGGGAAAATGGTGCTTGACAACCTGGAACAACTAAAGTAAATTATCGATAATCGACTTTTGCCCGGCTTGGTAGGTGGAGACCCGTAGCGATGACACGTGCTGCTCCGCTGGACACCAAACACTCCCGCCTCGTCGACGAGGTGGTACGCAGAATCGCCAGCACCATCCTGGCGGGCGAGCTGCGGCCGGGCGACCGGCTGACGGTGGTGCCGCTGGCACAGGAGTTTGGCGTCAGCCAGTCGACGATGCGCGAGGCGCTGCTGATGCTGGGGCAGCGCGGCCTGGTCAGCACGAATCCCCGTCACGGCACGTTTGTTACCCGTTTGTCCGAGCAGGAGGCCGTCGACCTCTGCCGGATGCGCGCCCTGCTGGAAGCTTATACGATTACGATCGGCGGCCGGGATATTCCCGACGGCACGCTCGACGCACTGCGCGGCCAGGTGGCGGCGATGGACCGGTGCGTGCTGCCCCATGACCTGCCACAGTTGATCCAGTGTGACCTGGTGTTTCACCAGCTGATCGCGGCGCTGGGCGGATCGGAGATGCTGCTGGAGACGTGGGCGCGGCTGAACGGGAGGATCGGCGCCTTGATTTTGCGCAGCATGGAACAGAAGCAGCTCAAGGGGGCGGACCTGGTGCGGTATCACGCCGAGGTGGTGGAGGCGCTGGCGACGCGGGATGTGGAGATCGGGCGGCGGGCGATCATTCGGCATTACATCCGGGGGCAGACGGACGAAGAGGAGCAGACGGCGGCGATGGTCGCGGCGGCCGGGGCGGTCGTAGCGGTCGTTGCGGGACGGGCACGAGGTCCGGCGAGGTAGTCGTGCAAGACCCGCCTCACGTAGGCACGCGGGTTGGCGCAGGTGATCTGTGGGCGAGCCGGACGGCGTGCGGCTAGCGAGACGTCTGCAGCGGTCAACTATTGGCATAGAGATTGGCACTGAGACGGGGGCACAGTATGCAGGAGAGCAAGTTGCGGGTTGCGGTCCTGGGCGCGGGGGCCTGGGCCAATTTTGCCCATATTCCGGGCTGGCAGCGGGATCCACGGTGCGAGGTGGTGGCGATCTGTGACCCGGTCGAGGAGCGGGCGCGCGAGTTTGCGGACAAGTTCAACATCCCGCTGGCGACGGACGACTGGCAGCAGGTGGTGGGCGATCCCGCGATCGACGTGATCGACGTGTGCACGCCTTCGGCTACGCACTTTATGCTGGCGACGGCGGGGCTGGAGGCGGGCAAGCACGTGCTGTGCGAGAAGCCGGTGGCGTACGACTACCGCGAGACGCGGCGGCTGGCGGCGCTGGCGCGGGCGAAGGGGCTGAAGACCAAGCTGGGCTTTACCTTTCGCTACAGCCCGGGCGTGCAGTATGCCAAGTCGCTGATCGACGAGGGCTTTACCGGCCGGCCGCTGATCTTTAACGGGTACGAGCAGAACTCGCAGTGGCTCGACCCGATGACGCCGCTGCGCCAGGTGGATATCCACGCCGACCAGTCGGTGATCCAGACCTCGTCGCTCGAGGGCTACGGCGCGCCGGTGATCGACATCAGCCACTGGTGGGTGGGCGCGGATCTGCAGCGCGTGGTGGGCACGATGCGCAACTTTATCCCCGAACGCATGGTGCGCGAGACCGGCCAGGTGATGCGCATGAACATCGACGACGGCGACATCTACATCGGCGAGTTTGCCAACGGCGTGCTGACCTCGATCCAGACCAGCTTTGTCACGATCGGCAACTATCCCGGCATCGAGGCCCGGCTGTATGGCGAGAAGGGGGCGATCATCTGCCGGCTGGTCGAGGAGTTTGGCGTGGCCGAGACGATCAAGATCGCCACGCCCGACGGCGTGGAGTTCAAGCAGATGGAGATCCCGCAGCACTTCTATCCGCCGGGCGGGCACGCGCGCGAGTCGTGGCGTTCGCTCTTCTACGCCAACCTGATCCGCGACTTTATCGACGAGATCTTGGACGGGGGCGACCGCAACCAGGGCAACTTTGACGACGGCGCGTGGGTGCAGGAGACGATCAACGCGGTCGAGCGCTCGTTCCACGAGGAGCGGTGGGTACGGCTGCCGCTGGATGGGGAAGCCAAGTGAGTGCGGGGTGAGTGCCGGAGTGACGACGACGGCGAGTTCGGGGCGTGGCTGGGGCGCTTCTTTGCGTCGTACTACCGCCACCGGCCGGTCAACGCCACCTTTATCGGCGAGCACGACTACGACCCGCTGCTGCCGGACTTCTCGGCCTGAGGGCGTGGCGGCGGCGCTGGCGGATGCGGAAACGCTGCTGCGCGAGGCAGGGCAGATCGACGAGGGCGGCGCTGGCGCCGGTCGAGCGGATCGACAAGCGGCTGGCGGAGGGCTTTCTGCGCATCCAGCAGTGGGAGTTTGGCTCGGATCACTTCCAGCGCGGCAACCCGGCGCTGTACACGGGCGAGGCGATCTTTGGCGTCATCGGGCTCTTTTTGACGGACTATGCGCCCTTTGCCGAGCGGGCGGAGGCGGCGTGTGCACGCATGCACGCGATCGAGGGGCTGCTGGCGCAGGGGCGTGACAAACGTGCGGCGGGCGCCGGCGGCGTGGACGCAGCGGGCGCTGCGCGAGTGCGCGGGCGCCAGGGCATTTTTCGGGGCGGGGATCGACAGCCTCGCCGCCGAGCAGCCCACGGCGGGAGCGGCGCTGAAGGCGGAGCTGCGGCGGGCGGCCGATGCGGCGCTGGCGGCGTTTGCGCGCCACGAACGCTACCTGAAGGACGAGCTGAGCGCGGCGCCGATCGCGGCGCCGGCCTGCGGCCCCGAGGCGCTGGATCTGCTGCTGCGCGAGGGGCACTGCCTGCCCGCAGACGGCGGACGAGATCCTGGCCTATGCGCTGGCGAAGATGGAGGAGGCCGAGGCGTACCTGGCGGCGCACGCCGCTGACTTTGGCGCCGCCGACTGGCGCGAGGCGCTGGGCGGGCTGGCGGAGATCCATCCCACGGTGGAGGGATATCTCGGCCGCTATGGGGAGCTGTGGGAGAGCAGCCGGGAGCTGGTGCGGGCAAAGGAGCTGGTCACCTGGCCCGACTTTCCGATCGAGTATGTGCCGCAGCCGCGCTGGGCGCGGGAGGCGGCGCCGCACCTCTACTTCCTGTTCTACCGGGCGCCGGCCGCGTTCAACCGGCCGCCGGTGCACCGCTACCTGGTGACGCCGATCGAGCCGGACATGCCGCCAGGACGAGCAGCGGCGCCGGCTGCAGGCGACCAACGACAGCGTGATCAAGCTCAACCACGTCGTGCATCACGGCGGCGTGGGGCACCACGTGCAGAACTACAACGCCTATCACGGCGCCTCGCAGATCGGGCGGGTGGCGGCGGTGGACTGTGCCGCGCGCATCGCGATGTTCTGCGGCGGGACGATGGCCGAGGGGTGGGCGTGCTACGCCACGCAGCTGATGGCCGAGCAGGGATTTCTGACGCCGCTGGAGGAGTACGGCGAGGCGCACGCCGACCTGCGGATGGCGGCGCGGGCCGTGGTGGACGTGCGGCTGCACCGGGGCGAGATCACGGTCGACGAGGCGGCGCAGTTCTACGCCGCGCGCACGGCGATGAGCAGCGCGGCGGCGCAGGGGGAGGCGGTCAAGAACAGCATGTTCCCGGGGGCGGCGCTGATGTACTTGATGGGGCGCGACACGATTCTTGACCTGCGGGCGGATCTGCAGCGGCAGCTGGGGAGCAGGTTTAGCCTGCGGCAGTTTCACGATCGGTTTTTGTCGTTTGGTTCGGTGCCGGTTGCGCTGGTGGCGGAGACGATGCGCCGGGAGGCGGCGGCGAGGGAAGATCGTGCGAGGCTCGCCCCACGAGGTACGAGGTAGGCGAGGTGATGGGGGCGAGCCAGGCACGGCGAAGGATAGCGAAGGGGGAGGGGGCGTATGCGGTTTCAGGAAAAGGTTGCGATTGTCACGGGGGCGGGCAACGGGATTGGCTTGAGCATTGCCCGGGCGTTTGCCGCCGAGGGCGCGCAGGTCGTGATTGCCGACATCAACGCGGCGGCCGGAGCGGTGGCGGCGGCCGAGATCAAGGCCGGCGGCGGGCAGGCGATCTCGGTGCCCACCGACGTGAGCGACGAGGGACAGGTGGCGGCGATGACCGCGGCGGTGGTGGACCAGCTGGGGCGCATCGACATCCTCGTCAACAACGCCGGGGTGGTGGTGCACAAGCTGCTGGTCGACCTCGAGCTGGAGGCGTGGCAGCGGCAGCTCGACGTGCAGCTGACCGGGCCGTTTCTCACCATCAAGCACGTGGGGCGGCACATGATGGAGCGGGCGGAGGCGGGCGACGCAGGCGGGAAGATCGCCAACATCTCGTCGGTGTCGGCGCTGATGGGCCGGGTCAAGGGCGGGCCGCACTGTGCGGCCAAGGGCGGGCTGACCATGCTGACCAAGGTGGCGGCGATGGAGCTGGCGGCGTACGGCGTCAACGTCAACGCGGTGGCGCCGGGGCTGATCGACGTGCCGTCGCAGCGGGCGGAAGAGAACATCTCCACGGCCTACAAGACGCGCTATCTTGAGGAGGTGCCGCTGCAGCGGATGGGGCAGACCAGCGACATCGCGCGAGATGATCCTTTTCCTCTGCTCGGACGCGGCCAACTGGGTTACGGGACAGCTCTACCTCGTCGACGGCGGGCTGATGGCCGGCCACTACTCGTTCCAGGGCAACCACGATTTCGTGATGCTGGACGGGCATGCGGACGCGGCGGGCGCCAAGGTGCCGGCGTGAGCACAGGCGCTATCTACATCGGCGGGGCACGGCTGATCGACGGGCAGCGGGGAGCCGCCCCCGGGTGGTCCGCAGGCGCTGCTGGTCGAAGGCGAGCGCATCACGGCCGTGGCGCCGCAGGCAGAGCTGCCGCCGCCGCCGGGCGCGCGGGTGATCGACGCCGGGGGGATGACCGTGATGCCGGGGCTGATCGACTGTCACGACCACCTGGCCAACCTTGGCGGCGGCATGGTGGCGCGGGCGGCGATCCCGCCGAGCCTGGCGGTGTTTCTGGCGGCGGAGTCGTTCCGGCAGACGCTGCAGGCGGGGATCACGGCCGTGCGGGATGCGTCGGGCGTGGACCTGGGGATGAAGATGGCCGTGGAGCGCGGGCTGATCCCCGGGCCGCGGCTCAAGATCAGCGTCAACATCATCTGCCAGTTTGGCGGGCACAACGACCACACGGAGCCGGCGGGCGTCGACTCGACCTATCCCAAGCTGCAGACCATTCCCGACGGCGTCTGCGACGGGGTGGACGCCTGCCGCCACAAGGTGCGCGAGATGGTGCGGGCGGGGGCAGACTGGATCAAGATCGCCACCACGGGGGGCGTCGGCACGCCGACGGGCGGCCCGCTGCTGCGGCAGTTTTCGCTGGAGGAGGTGCGCGCCATCGTCGACGCGGCGCATGCGGCGGGCAAGCCGGTGATGAGCCACGCCTACGGCGGCGAAGGGGTCAAGATCTGCCTCGACGCGGGCGTGGACAGCATCGAGCACGGGGCGGCGCTGGACGACGCGCTGATCGAGCAGATGGTGCGGCAGAACACCTGGCTGGTGCCGACCTTTACGGTGCTGCGCAAGATTGCGGCGCTGGGCGAGCTCGATCCCTGCCCGGTGCCGGCGTACATGCCCGCTCAAGGCGCGCACCCTGATGGCGGCACAGGCCGAGAGCTTTCCCAAGGTGCTGGCGGCGGGCGTGCGCATCGCCATGGGGACCGACCTGGGCAGCTTTGGCCGCGGCGAGAACGCGGGCGAACTGGCGTACATGGTGGCGGGGGGCATGACGCCGATGGAGGCCATCGTGGCCGCCACGCGGCGGGGGGCCGAGTGCATGGGGCTCGGCGGCCAGGTAGGCGTCCTGCGGGCAGGGCATGCTGGCGGACCTGCTGCTGGTCGACGGCGACCCGCTGCAAGATATCACGATCCTGCGTGACGCCGGCGCGGCTGCGGCTGGTCATGCAGGGGGGCGTCATCCACAAAGAGGCGTTGAGTCCAGTTCTGGAGGCAACAGTATGAGCAAAAGCGAATTTTCCTGGCTGCCGGTAACGACCCTCTCCGACGGGTCCGAGCTGCGGCTGCCGCTGCACGTGGTGAAGGGGAGCAAGCCCGGGCCGACGCTGGGGCTGACGGCGCTGATCCACGGCGACGAGCCGCTGCCGACGGTGCCGATCATCAAGCACGTCCTGGAGACGATCGACCCGGCCGAGCTGTCGGGCACGGTGATGGCGGTGCCGGTGTGCAACCCGGTGGCGGCGGGCGTGGGGGGACGCAACTCGCCGCTGGACGGCGCCAACTTGAATGCCGTGTTTGGCGTGGCCCCGGAAGATTCCACCCTTATCCCGGTGCGCACCGTGTCCGAGCAGATCGGCGAGGTGCTGGTGGCGTCGTTTCTGCCGCACCTGGACTATCACATCGATTTTCACGCGGGGGACGACGGGCTGGCGGTGCACATGATCGAGTTTACCGACGACCCCGAGTCGACGGCGATGGCGCGGGCGTTTAACATGCCGATCCTGCTGCGCGACGAGTGGGGTGCCAACCAGTTCTGGGGGGCGTCGGCACGGCTGGGCGCCAAGGTGATCGTGGCCGAGGTCGGCGGGGGCGGGCTGCTGTACGGCGAGTGGTTTGACCGCGGCGTGAACGGCGTCTTTAACGTGCTGCGCCGGTTGGGGATGCTGCCGGGCGAGGTTGTCCCGCCGCCGCGGCAGTATGTGGTCGACAACACGCACGGGCACCACCGCAACCTGCTGCTGCTGCGGCAGAAGGAGGGTGGGCTGCTGATGCCGCACCCCGCGGTCAACCCGCGGGCTTCCTTTGACGGGGAGCCCATTGCGGACGTACCGTACCTCGCGCAGTTGTTGAACCCCTACGACCTGACCGTGCGCGAGACGTACACGACGCCGTTTGCCCGCACGTTGATGCTGGCGGCGGCGTGCGGACCGGCCTGGCGTGCGGCGGGCGATACCGTTTACATCTTGGCCGACGCCGACATTGTTGAGATCTGGGAGTGAGTGCAAGTGGGACACGGGAAGGGGGTGGTGCGGGGGGAGGATGGCGCAAGTGCAAGCAGCGGGCACGTGCGCCGCGTGCGCCGCCGAGACCCGCACGTGGGCGTGCGGGCTACGCGGGACGAATGAGGAAGCACATTGGGCTAGTTGCTGTACGCTGGTTAAGGAGAAAACCGCATGAGGAAGTTCACGGCTCGACGACTGACCATTTTTATAGGACTGCTGCTCGTTCTTGGTCTTAGCCTGTCCGCGTGCACGGCGCCGGCAGCGGCACCCTCCGCGGGTGGGACTGAGACGGGCGCAGCAGAGGCGACTGACAGCGCGACTGATACCGGGTCGGGCGGGGCGGCGGCAGAGGCGGCGATGGGGACGGAGATCACGGTCGGCATTCCGGCCGGCTTTGACCGCCTGGACCCCAACGTCACGACGTTTTCCCGTGTCGGCAACATCACGCTGCACATGACGGATCCGCTGGTCTGGCAGGAGGAGCCGGGCGTCTTTGTCCCGGGCCTGGCCACCGAGTGGACGGTCAACGAGGATGCAACAGAATATACCTTCAAGCTGCGCGACGATGTGACGTTCCACGACGGCACGCCCTTCAACGCCGAGGCGGTCAAGTACACCTTTGACCGCATCGTCAATCCCGACACCCAGGCGCAGTCGGCGCTGAGCGCCATCGGCCCCTACAAGGAGTCGGAAGTCGTCAACGACCACGAGATTATCGTGCGCTTCAACTCCGGCTTTGCGCCCTTCCTGGACAGCCTCTCCGGCCCCAACCTGGTGCCCGTCTCGCCGACGGCGCTGGAGCGGGTCGGCAACGAGGATTGGGGCATCACCGAGTTTGTGGGCACCGGGCCGTTCAAGTTTGAGTCGATGGTGCTCAACGACGAGATCGTCCTCACGCGCAACCCCGACTACAAGTGGGGTCCGGAGTTCCTGGGGCAGACGGGGCCGGCCAACGTCGAAAAGCTGATCTACAAGTTTATCGAAGAGCCTGCCACGCGCACGGCCGCGCTGGAGACCGGCGAGATCGACTTCATGGACCAGACGCCGGAGATCGACTTCGCCAACCTCGAGGCGAACCCGGACATGGTCACGGTCAAGCTGCCGCAGCCGGGCTCGGGCTATGCGCTGATGTTCAACCACCAGAAGTTCCCCACCAGCGAGCTGCCGGTGCGGCGGGCGATGCAGCTGGCAATGGACCGCCAGGGCTACATCGACACGGTGTACAACGGCTTTGGCACCCCGGCCTGCAGCCCGCTGACCAGCGCCGTCTTCTGCTACGATGCGGCGGCGTGCGACATGTATCCGACGAACCTGGACGAGGCCAACAAGACACTGGAAGACGCCGGCTGGGTGGATGCGGACGGCGACGGCATCCGCGAGAAGGATGGGCAGCCGCTGGTCGTCCAGCATTACTTCCGCTCCGACGCCAGCAACGCCAATGCCGAAGCGGCGTTCATCAAGGACAACATGGCCAAGGCCGGCATCAACGTCGAGCTGAACGGCCTGAGCCGCAGCGGCTACTTCGACGCCGTCCGCTCCGGCCAGCACAACACGCAGGGCTGGTGGGACACGGGCACCGACCCCGACATCGTGCGCATCTTCTTCCACAGCAGTCAATGCCGGGGGCGGCACCAACCGCAACAACTACGTCAACCCGGAGATGGACAAGCTGATCGACGATGCGGCCGCCCAGCCGGATCCGGCCGCGCGCTGTACGCTGTACAGCGAGATCCAGAAGAAGGTGAAGGACGAGGCGATCATGGAGTTCTGGTCCGACCCGGAGATCCTGTACTCCCACAGCAACAAGCTCTCCGACGTGCTCTACTACCTAGGTGGGAACACGCCGTACTTCTTTGGCGCCAAGATTACGCAATAGGCTGTTTGGACGCTGCCAGGCGGGTAGACCGCCTGGCAGCGGTTTGCGCAGGTGACACATCATGTCTATCACCAGGTATGCGGTCAACCGCTTGATCGCCATGATCCCCACCCTCCTCATCTTGACGGTCCTGGTATTCCTGATGGTCCAGCTGGTACCGGGCGACCCGGCGGAGATCTTCCTGGGCGAAAAGCGCAGCTCGCCGGAGCTGCTGGCGCGGGTGCGCCACGAGATGGGGCTCGATCAGCCGCTGTACGTGCAGTATCTCACGTATATGGGCAACCTGCTGCGGGGCAATCATGGGCGAGTCGCTCTTTAACAACCAGCCGGTGCTGGACCAGATCCTGACCGGCGATGCCCTACACGCTCACGCTGGCGCTGAGCGCGCTCTTTATCAGCACCATCCTGGGGGTCGGGCTGGGGATCATCTCGGCGCTCAACCACAACTCCTGGATCGACACCTCGGCGATGGTGGTGGCGCTGCTGGGGGTCTCGATGCCGGTCTTCTGGCTGGGGCTGCTGCTGATCCTGATCTTCTCGGTGACGCTGAAGTGGTTCCCGCCGATGGGGCAGGGCAGCCTGGACCGGCTGGTGCTGCCGGCGCTGACGCTGGGGCTGCTCAGCTCGGCGACGCTGGCGCGCGTGGTGCGCAGCAACATGCTGGACGTGCTGAGCGACGACTACATCCGCACGGCCAAGGCGAAGGGGCTGCGCAAGAACACGATCGTCGTGCGCCATGCGCTGCGCAACGCGCTGATCCCGGCGGTCACGCTGATGGGGCTGCAGTTTGGCGGGCTGATCAGCGGCGCGGTCATCACCGAGACGATCTTTGCGCGCATCGGGCTGGGCCGCATGTATGTCGAATCGATCCTCAACAAGGACATCACCATGATCCAGGGGCTGACGCTGATGCTGGCCTTTATCATCATGCTGATCAACATCCTGGTCGACATCTCGTACGCTGCACTGGACCCGAGAATCCGCTATGAGTGATCATGCTGCCGCGGCGTCCGGCCCCCGGCTGCTGGCGCCTGACGAATACAAGACCAAGCCGCGTTCGCTGTGGGGGGATGCGCTGCGGCGGGTGCGGCGCAATCCCGGGGCCATGGCGGGGCTGGTGCTGCTGGTGCTGGTGATCCTGGCCGCGCTGGGTGCGCCGCTGATCACGCACTTTGATCCCGAGGCGATGGTGCCCAGCCAGCGGCTCAAGCCGCCGAGCGCGGAGTACTGGTTTGGCACCGACGCCTTTGGCCGGGACATCTACACGCGCGTCGTCTACGGGGCGCGGATTTCGCTGCGCGTCGGCATTATTTCGGTGGCGATCGCCACGCTGTTGGGCGTGACGGGCGGGGTGCTGGCCGGGTACTTTGGCGGGTTTACCGACTCGGTGATCATGCGCACGGCCGACATCACCCTGGCCTTTCCCGGCATCCTGCTGGCGCTCGTCGTGATTGCGATCATGGGCACGAGCCTGCTCAACGCCATGATTGCGGTCGGCATTGCGGCGGCGCCGACCTATGCGCGGGTGTCGCGCGCCATGGTGCTCAAGGTGCGGGCCGAACCGTTTATCGAGGCGGCCATCTGCGTGGGCAGCCCGCCGCACCGCGTGATGCTGCGGCACATCATGCCCAACATCCTGGGCTCGCTCGTGGTGGTGGCGACGCTGGGCATTGCCGGGGCCATCATTGCCGGGGCGGCGCTCAGCTTTCTCGGGCCTGGGCGCCAAGCCGCCGACGCCCGAATGGGGGCTGATCTTGAGCGAGGGCCGCAACTATCTGCGCCACGCCTGGTGGACGACGACCTTCCCCGGGCTGGCGATCATGGTGACCGTGCTGGCCATCAACCTGCTGGGCGACGGCCTGCGGGACGCGCTCGAGCCGCGCATGACGCGCTAAGAGGAAGAAGAGAATGGGGCGTTTGCAGGGGAAGGTAGCGCTGGTCACCGGCGCCGGGCGGGGGCTGGGGTGGGGCGATCGCCCGGGCGCTCGGCCGGCAGGGCGCCAAGGTGTGCATCACGGATATCAACGGCAGCGAACTCGAACGGGCGCGCGCCGACATGGTGGCGGACGGCAGCGAGGTGGTGGCGCGGGTGCTGGACGTCGCCGACCGGGACGCGTTTGAGGCGATGGTGGCCCGTGTGGCGGCGGCGTGGGGGCAGCTGGACATTGCTCGTGCACTGCGCCATCTTCATGCCGCTGGTGCGGTTTGAGGAGATGACGCCGGAGCTGTGGCAGCGGCAGATCGACGTGAGCCTGGGCGGGCTGTACAACGCGACCTATGCGGCGTGGGAGCTGATGAAGGTGCAGGGCGGCGGGCACATCATCGGCGTCGCCAGCGGGTCGAGCGTGCGCGGGTACAAGGACGAGGTGGCCTACTGCACGGCCAAGCATGCGCAGGAAGGGTTTATGAAGGCGCTGGCGCTGGAGGCGGCGCCCTACCGGATCGCGCTCAACAGCATGGGGCCGGGGCGGACGATCAAGCCGACGCGCATCACCTGGCGCGAGTTCGATGCGCTGCCGGCGGAGCAGAAGGCGGGCTGGGCCGACCCGGTGGAGCTGGGGGAGGCGTTTGCGTGGCTGGCGGCGCAGGACCCGGGCACGTACAGCGGGCTGCGGTTTCGACGCGGGGCCGATCGTCGACACGATTGCGGCCGAGGGGTTTGATTTTGCCTTTGCGCCCGAGAAGGTCACACTGTACGTCGACGATTTTGTGGCGCGCCAGAAGTGGTACGCCAATTATCCACCGGCACCTCCTGGAGGTGGGACTCCTGGAGGTGGGGCGATAGGAAGGATTTATGCCCGGCAGCGATGGCAGCTATACGCTTTTGATTGCCAGTTATCTGGAAGAGGAATATGTCGAGCAGATCCGGCAGGTGGATCCGCGGCTGAAGGTTGTGAACGAACCCGAGCTGCTGCGGCCGCCGCGGTATGCGGCCGACCACACGGGGACGCCCCTGCCGCGCAGCGCGGAGCAGGAGGCGCGCTGGCGTGAGCTGCTGGCGGAGGCGGATATTCTCTTTGACTTTGACCAGACGCACCGGGAGGACCTGCCCGAGGTTGCGCCGAACGTGCGCTGGGTGCAGGCGACCAGCGCGGGCATCGGCCAGTTTGTCAAGCGCATGGGGTATGACGTGCGCATGCCCCATACGATCTTCACGACGGCGAGCGGGGTGCATGCGGCGCCGCTGGCCGAGTTCTGCCTGATGAGCATCCTCAACCACTTCCGCGGGCTGGCGCACCTGCAGGCGTGCCAGCGTGCGCATCACTGGGAGCGCTTTGCCACGACGGACCTGCAGGGCAAGACGGTGGGGATTATCGGGCTGGGGAAGATTGGGGCCGAGACGGCGCGGCTGTGCGCGGCCTTTGGGATGCGCGTGATCGGGGTCAAGAACACGCCGGCGCCCGTCGCCCACGTCGACCAGGTGTACGCGCCGGGCGAGCTGCGCGCCATGCTGCCGCAGGCGGACGTGATCGTGATGATCGTCCCGCACACGCCGCACAGCGAGAAGATGATCGGCGCCGAGGAGTTCGCCCTGATGAAGGACGGCGCCCTCTTTATCAACATCGGGCGCGGCTCGACGGTGGACGAGGCGGCGCTGATTGCTGCATTGCAGAGCGGGAAGGTGGGTGGGGCGGCGCTCGACGTGTTTGAGGAGGAGCCGCTGCCCGACGTCCAGCCCGCTGTGGGACATGCCCAACGTGTTGATCTGCCCGCACTCGGCGAGCACCAGCGACCGGGAGAACGCGCGGATTACGGAGCTGTTCTGTGACAACCTGCGGCGGTACCTGGCGGGGGAGCCGCTGCGGAATGTGCTGGATGTGGAGAAGTTGTATTGAGCGGACGGTCGTCTTTTCGCCTTCGGGCTACTCTGTCCCTGCGTCGGCGGGACAGACATCAGTATGCAGGAACTTCTGGCATTCTTCCGTGGTCAATGCACGCGTGACTTGGGACTGGGCCATGGCAATCAGGTCCGCAATTTTCAGCGTATAGACACGAGCAGTCGGGTTGCGCCCGGCGGAAACGAGGCGGGTGCCGTCAGGGCTGAAGGCAACGCGATAGACGGCACCGGTGTGGCCGTAGAGCGTAAGCGGCTCCGGCACTTGCCCGCCGGCAAGAGGCAACTGCCAGACCTTGACCGTGCGATCCACACTGGAGCTGGCCAGCGATCTTGCCATCCGGGCTAAAGGCGACCCCAAAGGTGGCGCCCGTATGGCCCGTCAGCTTGAATATCACCTCTCCGGTTGCGGCGTCCCAGACTTGGACGGAACCATCGTTCCCGGCGGTGGCGACCCATTTGCCATCTGGGCTGAAGGCGATCCCACTGGTACGGGTGCCCTCGCCATGTCCGCTGAAGGCAAGCAGCTGCTTGCCGGTGGCGGCGTCCCACACATAGGCGCCGTCAACTTGGGCGGTGGCAAGCCGCTGCCCGTCCGGGCTGAAGGCCACCTGCCAAAGATGCTGCTTGTCACTACCGCCGTGGGTAGTTGAGAATTCGAGCAGCAGGCTGCCATTGTTGCTGTCGTAGATGCGCAGCACACCAGCACGCGAGCCTGCAGCTATGCGCCGGCCATCGGGCTGAGAACGTGACAACTACGAGCAGCGTCTGCAAAGGGGGCGAGGGTCAACAGCGCCTTCCCGCTGGCCGCATCCACCACCTCGACATGGTTGCCGCTGTCAAACGCCAGCTTGTTTCCCATCCGGACTATAGGCCACTTCGCTGAGCTCGGGTGTGGCTGCGTGGTTGACCGTGCGCAGGAGCTCGCCGTCCTGCGCGTCCCAAGCCTTGACCGTGCCGTCTTGGCTCCAGGTCGCCAGCTGCGTGCCGTCAGGGCGATAAGCAACACCAAACAGGCGGTCGCTGTGGCCAACCAGGTTCAGCCAATCTCGCCCAGCAGCGGGCGAGATGTCCCAAATTCTAGCGGTGCCGTCCCGGCTGGCGCTGTACAGGTGGTTGCCATCGGCGCTGAAGGCCACGCCCATGACGCCGTTCGAATGGCCGCCCAGCGTAAGCAGCTGTCTGCCGGTCAGCGCATCCCAGAGCTTGACCGTCCCGTCTTCACTGGCGGTGGCCAGGTAGCTGCCGTCGGCGCTGTACGCCAAGCCCTCAACCTGGCTCGAGTGGCCGAAGAGTGTGAGCAGGAGCTTGCCGGTGGCTGCATCCCAGAGCTTTACCGAGGTATCTAACTCGCCCGTGGCGAGCCGCGTGCCGTCGGGGCTGGCTGCGATCGCGGTCGACGCCCAGGACAGTGCCTTGCCCACTAAAACGGAACAGTTCCTGCCGCTGGCAACGTCCCAAGCGATCGCGATCCCCGTCTCATAGCTGCCGGCAAAGACACGCTTACCGTCGGGACTAAAAGCCACATAAAGGTCCCCAGCCCAAGGTGACACCTTCAAGCCCGGTTAGGGTGTTGATTATCGTACCGTTCGCCGCAGCCCACAGCTTGACGGTCTTGTCGTCGCTCGCGGTGGCCAATAGCTTGCCATCAGGACTGATCGCAATCGAATTCACCAGCCCAGTGTGGCCGCGCAGCAAGAACAGCGCTTTACCGGTGGCAAGGTCCCACAACGTTGCGGTGTTTTCGCTGCTGATGGTCAGCAGCCGCCTGCCGTCGGGGCTGAAGGCCGCGCCGGTGCCGGCGAGGTTACCCGTCACATTGGTGGGTAGCGTCAGCAAGAGCTGGTTCGTCGCCAGGTCCCAGACCTTGGCCGTGCCGTCCACGCTGACCGTGGCCAGCCGCGTCCCATCGCGGCTCAGGGCCAGTGCCCACAGTCCGCCATCGTGCCCACGCAAGGTAGTGCGTAGACGCGAAGTTTGCACCGCACGGTGGAGTGCGTCTTCCGCTTCCACCAGCAATGGTTTCTCACCTTCCGTGCTGATCCTGACCGCCTGCAGCGCCAGCAGGATGCTGCGCTCGGGATCGGTAGGCAGGTTGTTGATGGCCGAGGCCGCGACCTCGCGCGCCAGCGCCACCTGCCGCTCCGCATCGGCGGTGGTGGCGTTAGCCGCAGCCTGCCTGCCGAGCGCGAGCGCGACGCCGGCCAACATCACGACCAGCAGCAGCGCGGCGCCGAGCAGGAGCGCGCGCCGGCGCAACTTCCGGGTAGCACGGGCTTGCTCCTCGGCGCGCTGCGCTTGCTCCGCCGCCAGCTTTTGGGCCACTTCGAGCTCGCGCTGGCGCTGCGCCTCGCGCTCCAAGGCCTCGTGCTGCTCCTGTTCAACCGATGCCGCCAGAAATGCCCTCTCCGCTGCGTTCAAGTGCTCGTTGTTGGCTGCCGCCCATTCGCGTGCCTGCGCCAGACGTGCGCCGCGATACAACGCGCCGGCGTCGCCGCCCAAGCCTACCCATTCGCGCGCGGCCTCGGTGAGATGGCGATGAACTCGCAGTCCCTCCCGATCCTGCATCAGCCACTCGTGCAGACGCTGCCACTCACGGATCAGCGCTTCATGCGCCACCTCGGCGCTGTCCTCGTTCAAAGTGATCAGGCGCGCACCGGCCAGCGTGTTGAGCACGCCGCGCAGCTGGGCTGCTTCCTCCGGCTGGTGCTCCAGTTCGTTCAAGGCAGCCCGGCGGCGGGTGTCCTCGGTACCTTCGCCCAACTCAGTCAGGCGCAAGAAGACATCGCGCGCCAGCTGCTGTTGGTGCCCGTCCAGCTGGTCCGTAAAGACGCTTTCGGCCGTCTCGGCAATGGCACCGCGCACGCCGCCGGCGGCGTGATACCCGTCCAGCGTCAGCGTGCGCTTGCGCCGGCGCTCCCAGGTGGCCAGCAGAGCGTGGGAGAGCAGCGGCAGGGCGCCGGGTTCCGGTGTGCCGCCCTCGTAGGCGCCGATGTCGTGGAGCAGCAGATCCACCAGGCCAGGTTCGAACTCCCAGCCTGCCACGCCTGGCCGGTTCTTCGATGGCGCAGCGCAGTTCCGCGGTGGTCATCTGGCCGATGTATTCCTGTTGGGCGGCCACTGCCTGGCGCAGCGGTGGATACTGTGCGCAATGGGCATAGAAATCAGCGCGCAGGGCGATGACTGTGGTTATGTTTGACGAGTTCAGGGCAAGCAGCTTGTCAATAAAGGCAACGCGCGTGGCTCTCGTTGTGGCACAGGGTAAACACTTCCTCGAACTGATCCACAAGCAGGAGGGCAGGTGCACCATTGGCGCTGGCATCGGCGTCGCCGGCATGGAGTTGCGGATTGAGTTCCGCCTCGAGCCTGCCCAGGGGTTCGGCCGTCGGTGTCATGATATGCGCGGTCCAGCCCCGGCGCTTGAGCGCCACCGCCAGCCCGGCACGCACGAGCGAGGACTTGCCGCTGCCCGATGCCCCCACGACCGCCAGCATGTGCGCGGCCGAATCCTGCGCGAGGGCAGTGACCCGATCCGCCAGGTGAGTGGTGAGGACTTCACGGCCAAAGAAGAGGTCGGTGTCGGTCTCGTCGAAATATAGTAGGCCTTTGTAGGGCGCAACACCCGGCAGGGGTGCATCCTCTTGCCGCGCGGATTGCGCTAGCGCCAGCAGCTGCGCGGCCAGCGCGGGTTCCTCTTCGAGATGGAGGGCGGGGATGAACAAGGCATTGACGGCAGCCAGATCGGGCAGGCGCTGGTTCTTCTCGAGCCGGCTGATCTGCGCTTCGCTGTAGCCGACCGCGATGGAGAGCTCCAGCTGCGTAAGCCGTTCGCGACGGCGCAGGTATTTGAGCAGGTCGCCAAACGTGACAAAAGCGTCGGGCGTTAAAGGCTGGGTAACCATGGCGCCTCCCGGGGTCTGGAAATGTCAAGTTTCCGGTGCATCAGAAGTGCCTCTACTTTAGTGCTGATCGCGCGCAAAAGCAAGTGTTTTGTGCAGCATGTTCGCGTTTTGGCAAGAAATGTCAGCTCGTGGCCGTTAGCACACGCGGCGTCTCGATCGCACTGTTTCCCTTTGGCAAGAAATGTCGTATTGCGGGCACGCCGGAGTGCTATGGTGGCGCACAGAAGGCAGGCAGAAGCTGTTCTGTCTGCGAGGATTCCCGAGATCTAGAAAGGAGATCGAGATGAAGCACTTCCATTTGTCCACATTGCTCTTCACTGGTTCGTTGTTTGCCCTGGTTGCCTGCCAACCCGTGACCAGCCGGCCCACCCTCGTCGAACACAAGATTCCCACGCATTCCGCGCACGCCAGCGGCATCAAGGTAGGGTCCGACGGTGCACTCTGGTTTTCCGAGTCGGGAGCGAACCAGATCGGACGCATCACCGTCGACGGCGAAGTCACCGAGTACCCAGTGCCGACCGAGGACGCGCTTGACGACCACCAAGGCTTTGTGGGCCTGGGCCCAGATGGCGCCATCTGGTTCAATGAGGATCGGGCCAACAAGCTGGGACGCATCTCGCCCGACGGCGAGATAACGGAATATGATCTGCCGTCGGGTATCGCGCCGGTGCGCGAAATGGTCGCCGGGCCAGATAACACGCTGTGGGTGACGGCGGCGGACGCAAGCAAGATTGTCAAGCTCAGCACAGACGGCGAAGTGCTGGCAGAGTATCTGCTGCCCAAGGCCGGCAGCAACCCCGTCGGCATGGTGGCGGGCCGGACGGCGCGTTCTGGTTTATCGAGATTCGGCGCCAATCAAATCGGGCGCATCACGCTTGACGGCGAGCCATCACGGAATATCCCTTGCCCACGGCAGGGCAGTGTCCCCCTGCGTATCACGATCGGTCCGGACAATGCCCTCTGGTTCACCCTCTACCGCGCCAACAAGATCGGCCGCATCAGCCTCGCCGGTGAGATCACGGAATTTCCTGTCCCAGGCATGCAGCCGGTGGGGATCGCCGCGGGCCCAGACGGTGCGATCTGGTTTACCAGCTATCAATCGGGCGAAATCGGGCGGCTCACACCAGATGGCGTAGTCACCAAGCTGAGCGTCCCCACCTATGCCGCCGTACCCTATCACATTGTCGCCGGCCCTGACGGCAACCTGTGGTTCACCCAGCAGCAGAGCAATCTGATCGGGCAGATCAAGCTGCCGCGCGGGACAGCGGTGCAGGCGGCGGCCAGTGCAAGTTACAGTGCACCGGGAAAGCTCACTTTGATTGCGAAGTGATAGATTAACTTCACGGTGCGGGGCTGACATCGTGCAATAGGTTCCTAACTATAGGGGCATCTGGTCCGGCAAGGAGGACAGGCATCCCTCGTCCGCCCTTCTACCGGACCTCAGCTCCTACTTGACCATGTAGCGCCCTCCTGATATCGTGTCGAAATCGACATGAACGAGGAGGTGTTGTGTCCACCCTTTTGATTCGCCATCTGCCGCCGGAAGCACATGCCAGGCTGAAGATGCGCGCTGCGCTCGCGCAACCGGCGCGCAGCCGCCCTCACCCTTCACCGGCGTGTTTCCGCTCAGCGACGAGTGGCTGGACAAAGCGAAGAACGAAGGGCGGACATGATCGTCTTCGACGTGAATTAGGATTCTCGGATTCCCATAATTAGGATGGGCGCTCCAGCATGTCGCAGTGCGACAGCGCCCACGCTCCTTCTTTTTCCTCCAGGCGCACGGTCACAACCTCAAACGGACTCACCTCGACGGCAAACGGCTGGCCGAGCCACGTGAGCGTGGTGCGGCTGCCGCGGCCGTGGACGTCGGCCAGGCGCACGATGTAGCCATCGCCATCTTCGGCCCGCTTGCAGGCGGTGACTTCGACGTCGGGGTTGTCCACGGCGTAGAGGCTGCCGGACGGCGGCAGGTCGCCGGGATGGGCGTGCATGGTGACGGGCAGGGGCGGCTGGTTGAGGGCGCGGGCACGGGCGACGATGTCGGTGTCGCGCCAGTCGCCGACGTGCGGGCGCAGGACGAAGGTGAAGGACTGGCTGCCCAGATCCACCCAGTCGTAGCGCTGGCGTGTGCCGAAGGGGTGCGGGTCGTGGTAGGCGTAGGGGACGCAGCGCAGGATGGTGAGGCGCAGCGTGCTGCCGGTGACGTCGCAGCCGTACTTGCCGTCGTTGAGCAGGGCGAGGCCGATCGTCTGGCCGTCTTGCAGCCGGGCCGGAGACGTCCAGCCACATGTGCGTGGGGTACTCGTGGCCGTCGCAAGGGCGCTCGAGGGAGCCAAAGGGGATGTCGTGCGTGGCCACGGGGTGCGGCGGTGTTGACATCGCAGGCGAGCTTGACCATACGCCAGGGTTCGAGCCACGTGAGCCAGTTGCGCACGAGGATCGCCGGCTCGCCCCGGCGCAGGATGATCTGCTGCTGCCAGGTGTTGGGGCCGTAGCTGCGCTCGACCAGGAGCGAGACCTGCAGGGGGCCGCGGTCGCCGAGGCGGATCTCGGCGTCGCCAAAGGTGCCCATGGCCGCGCCGTAGCGCTGGACGCCGTGCGACCAGGTGTCGCTGTGGTCGTCGATCACCTCGCCGACGTTCCAGCCGCCGGGGCCGACGAGTTCGCAGCCCGACGCCTTGTCGATGCACGAGACGATATTGCCGGTGACGGGGTCGAGACGGATATGGAGGAGGTCGTTCTCCAGTTCGGCGCCGATATCGCCCACGATTACACGTAGGGGCGAGGACAGAAACCGAGTTGCTGTGAGAAACTCGGTGTCTTGCGCCCGCGGCAGGCCCGGCGCAAAGCGGAAGGTGCGGTAGCCGCCGGCGGGAAGGGTGGCGGGGAAGAGCAGGCGGCGAATGCGGCCGTTGGGCTCGCTGAGCGCCTCCATGGGGTCGATGTTCTGGTAGGGCACAGGCTGCGCCGGCTTCGTCGACGAGGCCCCAGCCGTACTCGTCCCAGTTCTGCCAGCCGGTCCACGGTTCGTATTCGACGTAGGTGGATGCTGCAGCGGCGGCCGGGTTGAAGAGGACGACGGTGGCGCCGGGGCCGCCGGTGTCGATGCGGTTGGCGACGGCCCGTGCCGCGTCGTCGGCCAGCGTGGCGGCGGTGGCGGCGAGGCCGGTCAGTTCGGCGATGGCGTCGTCCTCGGCCACCTTGATCGAGGAGCCGCCCAGGGTGTCGTGAAACTGGTTGAAGGCGAGGATATGCCAGAGTTCGTCCAGGCGTGCATGCGGCACGGGCTTGCCGGCCCACAGCGCGGCCATGACCGCCAAGCCGCTCGGCCGCCAGCAGACGGTTTTCGGCCAGCCGGTGCGCGGCCTTGAGCGCGCTGTTGACGGAATAGCAGCCGACGGCATGAAACTGCAGCTCGTCGGCCACGATCGGCAGCGCGTCTGCCTGCGGGCGGATGGCGGCAAAAAAGGCGTCGGGCCAGCTGAAGCGGATCTCAAGATCGGGGCCGGAGTTGGAGTCAGCGTCGGGGCGTCAGCGTCGGGGGCAGCGTCCGCGTGCGTGTGGTACTTTTCCGCCAGCGCCAGCACGTTTTCGATCTGCGCCTTGGTGGGGCCGCCGCCGTGGTTGCCCACGCCAAAGAAGCACATGGTGGCGTCGAGTTCGGGGGGCTTGGCGGCCACGGCCTGCAGGATGTGCTGCTCCTGGTCGACCTCCCAGGTGGTGTAGGCGCCGGCGATGCGGAAGGTGAGGATGCGGCTGCCGTCGGGCGCCTGCCACCAGAAGACGCTGGCAGGCAGCTCCTTTTCGTGCGGGCCGGGGCGCATAAAGACGTAGGCGTCAAAGCCGCAGCGGCGCAGGATCTGCGGCAGCGTGCCGGCATGGCCAAAGGAGTCGACGCAGTAGGCGACGGTGGGTTCGACGCCCAGGTGCGCGCGCATGTAGCGCTTGCCGAGCAGCACCTGGCGCACAAACGACTCGCCGGCGGGCAGGTTCATGTCGGGCTGGATGACCATGCCGTTGACCACGTGCCAGCGGCCGGCGGCGATCGCCTGCTTGATCTGCGCAAAGAGCGCGGGGTTCTCCGCCTCGATCCAGGCGTAGACCTGCGACTCGCCGCGTGTAAAGTGGAAGTCGGGATATTCGGCCAGCCGGTCGACGGCCGACTGGCTGGTGCCGAGCGCCTCGGCGCGGCCTTCGGTCCAGCGCCAGAGCCAGACAGGGTCGAGATGGGCCTGGCCGATCATGTGAACGGTGATTTTAGGCATAGGGACGCCTGGCCTTTCCGGTCGGTGTAGGTGATCTGGAATGTAGTAGGGTAGCGGGTGCTGCCTACTACTATAGATCAACCGTGCCAGAAAGTCATGCCGTGGCGGCGCACGGTCCGGGGGAGGGCAGGCGGGGACGCCTGCGGTCCAAGGAAGACCCACCCTTCCCGGAAGGGGCAGCCGGCCGCCCATTTTTACCGGGCGGCGGCAACTGCGGGCAGGAAGAGTGCACGGATGGTCGAGCCGATGACAGGGGCGGGTGTCCGATTGAGGGCGATGCCGAGCTGGCCCTGGTCGTTGGCGCCCCAACATTGGATCGTGCCGTCCTGCAGCAGCGCACAGGTGTGGTTCTCGCCGGCAGTGATGGCTTGCACGCCGCGGTCCAGACCAACGACGTCCACCGGGGTCGGGCGGTCGACGGTCGTACCGTCACCTAGGGCGCCGTGCGCGTTGCGGCCCCAGCACTTGACGCCGCCGGTCACCGTCAAGGCACAGGCGTGGTCGGCGCCGGCGCTGATGGCCTGCACACCGCTGGCGAGCCCCACCACCGTCTGGGCCGTCAACTGCTGGCCGCCGATACCGCTGCCAAGCTGGCCAAAGTAGTTGTTGCCCCAGCACTGCGCCGCGCCGTTGGCCGCGACCACGCACGTATAGTCGTTGCCGGCCGCCACGGCCTGGACGCCACTGGGGGCCACAATCGCGTCCACAGGCACCAGGTGCTCGTCCGTGGTGCCGTCGCCGTCCTGGCCGTAAACGTTCCAGCCCCAGCAGCTGACGCTGCCGTCCCCGCGCAGGGCGCAGCTGTGGGCATAGCCACCGCTCAACGCCACCACGCCGGCCAGCCCCGCTACAGGCTCCGGCCAGTCGCTAGATGACACGGTACCGTCGCCCAACTGGCCAAAGGTGTTCCACCCCCAGCACGCGGCGCTGCCGTCTGCCAGCGCGGCACAGGTGTGCGACGAGCCTGCCGCCAGATTTTGGGCGGTGCCGCCCAGGCCGGCGACATTTACAGGCTTGTACCTGGTGCTGAATGTGCCGTCGCCCAGCTGGCCGGTGTCATTGGCGCCCCAGCATTTGATACCACCGTCGTCGATCAGGGCACAGGTGTGGCTGCGACCGGCGGCGATCGCCTGCACGCCGCCGGCCAGGCCGTAGACGTCCGCGGGGACAAAGCGATTGAGGGCGGTGGTATCGCCGAGCTGGCCGAAGTAATTCCAGCCCCAGCACTTGACCGCACCCCCAGCCAGGAGGGCGCAGGTGTGGTGGTCGCCGGCGGCCAGTGCCTGCGCGGTGTGGATCTCGTAGACCGGCGCCGGCACCAGCCGGTCGCTGCCTTGGCCGTCGCCAAGTTGGCCGTCGAGATCCCAACCCCAGCACGCTATACCGCCGCCTGCCGTCACGGCACAGGTGTGGCGCAGGCCCGCGCTGATAGACTGAACGCCGCCGGCAAGTGTGCTCACGGGGTTGGGCAGCAGGTGGTCGTCGGCCGTGTTGTCACCCAGCTGGCCGTAGTAGTTGTCGCCCCAGCAGCTGACGCCCCCACCGGCGAGCAGCGCACAGGTATGTGTTTCGCCGCCAACAATGCTCAGCACACCGGCCAACGCGGCACTGTCCGGCCCGTGCACCGGCACCGGCGCCAGCTTGCCCGCCGTCGTTCCGTCACCCAGCTGGCCGACATTGTTGGAGCCCCAGCAGAGGGCAGCGCCCCCCACCAGGGCACAGGTGTGATACGCCGCCGCGTGCAGCTGCTGGGCCGGGCCGCCCAGATGGATAACATCGACGGGCGTCTTACGGTCACTGCCGCTGCCATCGCCCAGCTGGCCGTAGGCGTTGTTGCCCCAGCACTTGATCCCGCCGTGCTCCAGTAAGGCGCAGGCGTGTTCGACGCCGGCCGTGACTGCCTGCACGCCGCGGGTTAGCCCGGCCACCGGGACAGGTGTAAAGCGATTGGTGGTGGTGCCATCGCCCAGTTGGCCGGCCTCGTTGTTGCCCCAGCAGAACACGGCGCCGTCGGCGGTCAGGGCGCAGGTGTGGCTGGCGTTGGCGGCAAGCGCCCGCACGCCGGCGGCGAAACCGGCGACGACGGTCGGGACCAGGCTTTCCGGCGCAGGCGCCCCCGTGCCCAGCTGACCGAAGCCGTTGCTGCCCCAACAGAATACGGCGCCGCCTGTGGTCAGGGCACATGTATGCATAGCGCCGGCCGCCAGCTCGCGCACGCCGGTTGAGAGCCCAACCACCGGCGTGGGGGCCAGCCGCGACACCTTGGTCCCGTCGCCCAGTTGGCCGCCAAAGTTATCGCCCCAGCAGAGCACGCCGCCGCGCAGGGTGAGCGCACAGGTGTGGTACATGCCGCCCGTCACGGCGACGATGCCGTCAAGTGGCGGGGCGGGTGGCGAAGCGGACGCCAGACCCTGCGCGGCACGGGGAGCAAAGTCTGCCGCCAGTGCAGGCAGAGAGCGGGGCTTCCTATGGCCACGACGATGATGAGGAGCATCCACAGCAGAATTCTCCGCCAGCACGCTCGGGTTTGTGCGAGCATAACGTTTTCTCCAGCGAAGGATGGAGTCCTTGGATGATAAGCAAGAACAATATCGGATATTACCAGAAAATAACTTAGCTGTAAATGGGGATATAGGCAAATAGGCAAAACCAGATCCGGCGAAGCCGCGTCAGTCTCAAGGAGTTTGGGGAGCCGCACACCGGTATGCGCGAAGGCGCCGCCATGTCTTCGACATTGAATCCTCCAACGTTCGCCTGGGCCGCCGCGTCGTCGCTGCACCTGGTGGCCAGCAGCTCCTGCGCACGCTTAGAGAGGCTTCCGGGAAGAGGGGGGTCTTCCGGGAAGACCCCCCTCTTCCCGGAAGGGGTTAATCTCCGGGGGCGGCGACGGCGCCTTCGACGAGGCCGGCGTCCGCAGCCTCGGCGGCGGCTTCCAGGGCTTCCTTGGCGGCCTTGCGGGCACGGCGGCGCTCGTTCCAGCGGTCCTGCCAGCCCACGACGAGCGCGTAGGCGACGGGGACGATCAGCAGCGTGAGCAGCGTGCTGGTGATGAGACCGCCCATGATGGCGATCGACATGCCCTGGCGGAACTCGCCGCCGGCGCTGAGGCCGAGCACGAGCGGGATCATGGCCAGGATCATCGAGAGCGAGGTCATGAGGATGGGGCGCAGGCGGATGGGGCCGGCGCGCTGCATGGCCTCCTGGGCGTTGAGACCCCTGGCACGCTCGCGGTTGGCGAAATCCACCAGCAGAATCGAGTTCTTGGTGACGAGACCCATCAGCATGATGAAGCCGATGAAGGCCGTCATGTCGAGGGCGCGGCCGGTGGCGACGAGCGCCAGCAGCGCGCCGACGATGGCGAGCGGCAGGGCGAGCATGATCAGCAGCGGCTGGGTGAAGCTGTTGAACTGCGACGCCAGCACCATGTAGATGAAGAGGACGGAGAGCAGCATCGCCAGCCCGAGGCTGCGGAAGCCCTCGGCCTGCTGCTCGGTCGTGCCGCCCATCTGGGCGATCATGCCGTTCGGCAGCTGCATCTTCTCCACCATGGCCGTTACCTCGCCGACGCCAGCCGGGCACCGGGCGGCCGGCCACGTTGGCGCTGATGCGGATGGTCGGCTGCTTGTCCACGCGCAGGATCTGGCCGGGACCGGCCGCCTCCTCGGGCTTCGCCACCTGGCGCAGCGGGATCAGCTTGCCGGTGGGAGTGAGCAGGCTGAGGTTGAGGATCTCGTCGACGCCGGCGCCGCTGCGGTCGTCGAGCAGCACGCGGATGTCGGCCTCGTCGTCGTCGCCGCGGTAGGTGGTGACGACCTGGCCGTTGACCAGCGTGCGGATGGTCGAGCCGATCTGCGCCGTGCTGAGGCCCAGCTCGGCCGCCTTCTGCCGGTCGACCACGAAGCGGAGCTCGGGCCGGCCGCTCGTGAAGGTGGTGTTGAGGTCCGCGAGCCCCGGTACGGTTTTGACCTGCTCCATCACCTTGGCCGCCTCCGCCCCCAGGTCGGCATACTTGGTGCTGGAAAGCCCGCGCACCTCGACCACGACGTCACTGGTGGCGCCGGTCAGACCGGCGGCCTGGCTGAAGGTGAGACCGGGCGCCTGCGAGAAGGCCTGGCGCATCTCATTCATGACGGCGCGCGAGTCGGTCTTGTCCTGCAGCTTGACAAAGAAGCTGAGGTTCTCGGGCGCGCCGGTGCTGCCGACCGTCGTGAGGATGTCGGTGACGGAGGGATGCTGGCGCAGGATCTCCTCCATGCGCGTGGCCTCTGCCTGCGAGGCAGCCAGCGGCGTGCCGGCGGGCAGCTTGACCTGCATCGTGAACTGGTGCTGGTCGATGGTGGGCACGAAGCTGAAGGTAAGGAAGGTGGCGGCATAGACGCTGCCGGCGAAGATCAGAATGGTCAGCAGCAGCGTCACCCACTTCATGCGCAGCACGACGCGCAGTATGCGGCCGTAGAAGCGGTCGAGCCAGTTCATGGCCTCGCCCTCTTCGTAGTGCGCTTCCTTTTGCTCTTGCGCCTTTTTCTTCTTGGGTTTGCCGATGAAGTAGGCGCTGAGCATGGGCGCCATCGTCAGCGACTCGAAGAACGAGATGGCCATGGCGATGGCGACGGTGAGACCAAAGGCGACAAAGAAGCGGCCGATGATGCCTTCGGCAAAGGCCACGGGCAGAAAGACGGCCATGACGGTCGCCGTCGTGGCGAGCACGGGCAGGAAGACCTCGGCCGTGCCGACGCTGGCGGCCTCGCGCGGCGGCGTGCCCATGTGCACCCAGCGCAGGATGTTCTCGCGCACCACGATGGCGTCGTCGATGACGAGGCCGACGACCAGGGCGAGGGCAAGCAGCGAAATGTTGTTGAGCCCGATCCCCATCAGGTTCATAAAGAAGAGCGTGGAGATCATGATAACGGGCAGGCCGGCGATGGTCACGATCGTGCTGCGCAGGTCGCCGAAAGAAGGCAAAGACGACGAGCGACGCCAGCAGGGCGCCCCACAGCAGATCTTCGATGGCGCCGTCGACCGAGCTGCGCACCTGGATCGACTGGTCGCTGGCGATGGTGAGCTGGAGGTTGGGGTTGGCGGCGAGGATGGGTTCGAGCGCCTGCTTGACGTCGTCGACGACGGTGACGGTGTTGGAACCGCTCTGCTTGCGCACGCTGATCACCACCGACTCGACGCCGTTGAGGCGCGTGATGACCTCGCGCTCCTTGTAGCCGTCCTCGACCGTGGCAACGTCGCTGAGGTAGACGGGCGTGCCGCGGTCCTGGATGACGACCTTGCGAATATCGTCGAGCGAGGTGAAGTTGCCGGGCGTGCGCAGCGACAGCTCCTGCCCGCCGGAAACCAGCGAGCCGCCCGGTATGTTGAGATTTTCCGCCTGCAGCGCGGCGACCACCTGCTGCGGGGAGATGTGGCGTGCCTGCATGGCCGCGGCGTCGAGCAGGATGCGGATCTCGCGCTCCTGGCCGCCGGTCACGTCGGCGGCGGCGACATTGGCGACGCGCTGCAGCGGCGCCTGGACCGTGTTCTCCACCAGCGTCCGCAGCTCGACGGGCGTGAGTTGGCCCGTCGTATCGGCCACGCTCATTTGCATGATCGGCGTGTCGGACGGGTTGTAGCGGCGGATAAGCGGCTCCTGGATGCCGCTGGGCAGGCTGTTGCGCAGCAGCCCGACCTTCTCACGCACCTGTTCGACCGCCTTGTCGGACGGAATGTCGAGCTTGAACTGGAGGATGATGTTGCTCACCCCCTCGGACGAGTTGGACTGCACGGTGTCGATGCCGCTGATGGTCGCCAGCTCGTCCTCCAGCTTGCGCGTCACCTGGTCCTCGACCTCGGTGGGGCTGGCGCCCGGGTAGATGGTGGTGACCACCGCCACAGGAAATTCGACGTTGGGGAAAACGTCGACGGACATCCGGAAATAGGAAAAGACACCCATCACGATGCCGGCGGCCAGCACCATGGTCATAAAGACCGGCTGGCGAATGGCAATATCCCAAAGTTTCATCGCTTACTCTCCGCTGTTGCCAAGCCTGATTCGGCCGCTTACTGATCGCCAAACTCGACGGTTGCCGACATACCCGGGCGTAGCAGTCCCTCGGCCGTTGTCGGGCGTAGTGGCGGGCCGCACGGTCACTGCCACCGTGCGCGTGGACGGGTCCAGTTCGGGGGCGATAAAGGCGATCGTGCCTTTGAACGCACGGTCGGGATAAGCCTCCACGCGGATCGTGGCAGGCTGCCCCGGCGCCAGCACGGGCAGGAGCGTCTCTTCGACCTGGGCGGTGACGCGCACGTCGTTCGAGAGCAGCGTCAGCAGCGGTGTGCCGGGGGCAGCCATCGCACCGGCAGCCGTCTGCATTTTGGAGACCACGCCGTCCATCGGTGCGGTGATCGTCGCCTTTTCCACCTGGAGCGTGGCCAGGTAGAGCGCGTTCTCGGCCGCATGCATCTGCGCCGTAGCCGCCTCGATCTGGGCCGGCTTGGCGCCGTCGAGCAGCTTCTGCAGCCCGGCGCGGGCGTTGGCGAGCTGGGCGGCGGCCGCGGCCACCTGGTCGGGTGTGGCGCCCTTCATCAGCTTGTCGTACTGTGCCTGGGCCCCCTCCGCGGCAAGTGTCGCCTGCTGGAGCTGGAGGCTTTGCGGCATCATACCGATATTGGGGTCGCCCTTGACGCGGTTGTAGCCAGCCTGGGCAACGGTGACTGCGGCCTGGGCCGAGCGAAGCTGGGCCTCGGCCATGCGCTGCTCCTCGTTGGTGGGGCCGTTGGCGGCGCGGTCGTAGGCGGCCGAAGCGGCCTCGATCCCGGCATTGGCCGCCGCAACATCCTGTGCCTTCGCCGGGTCCTGCAGCAGCTCAAGCTGCGACTTGGCAGCTTCCAGGCTGGCAAGTGCCTGGGCGCGCTGGGCCTCGAGCGCTGCGCTGTCGAGCCGGGCGAGCACGTCGCCCTCTTGCACCTGGTCGCCCACGTCGACCAGCACGTCGAGCACCTGGCCGGCGACCTGGGCAGAAACGGCCACCTGCTGGTCGGCGGCGATCTCGGCGGCGTAGCTGCCGCTGGGTGCGGCCGGAGCCGTGTTGGCCTGCGTATTCGCGGCATCAGCGGCTGCAGGCTGATCTGCCTGTGCAGCAGAGGAGGCCCCGGCCTCGCCGGCCGCTTGCGGCGCCGTGCTGTCGGTCCCAGCTGCCGGCACAGCCTCGGTGGTATTGCCCGCCGCCTCATTGGGTGGGGCATAGGTCGGCAGCGCGGGCGCGGCAGTCGGGGTAGCGCCGCCGGGTGCCGACCCGGGCAGAGAACAGGCGGTCACGATAAATGCCAACGACAGAACCAGGAGTACAACACCCCAGATTCCCCACCAACTGCGGTTTCGTTCTATACCGTTACGCACACGATTGGCCGAACTGCGCATGTTGCATTCCTAATTCGATAATTTTGAAGTTTGACACTAAGTTTGACAAATAGCTATACGAGCAAGCGGCTACATTTGGCGCACGCCTTGCACAAACAAGTTGTAGACATGTTCGACAAGCTCGGTGTCCTGGACATCGCTGCGGAAGTGCATCTGGTAGAGCACCGTCGAGTTGAGCATGGACAGCAGACTCAAAGCGCTGAGCTGCGGGTCGAGCTCGCGAAAAACACCTTCCTCCCGGCCCTGGTTGAGGATCTGAATCCAGGGGTCGAGGATGAGGCGGATATTGCGGCGAAAAAAGTGTTGGAGATGGGCCTTGAGCTGCGTATTCTCGTGCACGCTCCACATTACGCCTGTGCGCCGATCACGCAGCATGCGAAAGTAGGCCTCGATTGAGGCGTGCAGCCGGGCCAGCGGCGGTTCCGTGCCGTCGAGGCCCTGCATCACTTCGGCATGGAGCGTCAGCAGGTCGTGTTCGAGCACGCTGAAGAAGAGATCTTCCTTATCGCGGAAGTGGTGATAGATGGTAGCCTTGGCCAGGCCGCATTCCTGGGCGAGGTCGCGAATGGAGAGGCCGTCATAGCCGCGCTGGATAAACAGGAGCTGGGCGGCATCGAGAATTGCCAGCTTCTGGGGCGAAACAGTTGTCTCTGCGGCCTCCTGATTTGCATCCTTCGTTCCGGTTGGTGCCCCACCCTGACCAACGTCCTGGGTCATCATCTCTGCTCCTTCTGCTAGCCGAACGACCGTTCGGTCAGCCAGTATAGCGCTGACCGCAACCGTCGTCAAACCTGGTAATATGGAGATTGCATATCACTTTCGGCCCCATATGGTAGACTTCCCCTCATAGCAGGCACAGATACCCAAAGGCAGCAAGATGACGCACCCGCACGCACAGTCAATTCGCATCCTCGGCATCCCGATGGACCTCGGCCAGCAGCGCCGCGGCGTCGATATGGGCCCCAGCGCCCTACGCTATGCCGGCCTCTACGACCGGCTGACCAAGGAAGGCCACACGGTGGACGACCTGGGCAACCTGGATGTGCCGGTGCGCGAGGAGCGCAGCGTGCGGGCCCACAGCTGGGTGGAGGCAAACGGCGGCGGGCTGCGCCACCTGCCCGAGGTCATCGCTGCCTGCCAGGCCATCTATGAAGAGGCGAAGAAGTGCGCCGGCGCCAACGTACTGCCGCTGTTTCTCGGCGGCGACCATTCGATCGCCGTCGGCACGGTGGCGGGCATGGCCTGCGGCGGGCCGCTTGGCCTGCTGTGGGTGGATGCGCACGGCGACTTCAACACGCCCGAGACCTCGCCCAGCGGCAACATCCACGGCATGCCGGTGGCAACGCTGATTGGACGCGGGCGTGCCCGAGTTGGTAGACCTCGGCCACGCCGGCCCCAAGCTGCGCCCCCACGACGTGGTGATGATTGGCATCCGCGACCTGGATCCCGCGGAGCGCACGGCGCTCGCCAACAGCGGCATCACCGTCTACACCATGCGTGACGTCGACGAGCTGGGCATGGCCACCGTCGCCCGCCGGGCGCTGGCGCGGCTCGGGCACGTGCCACACATCCACCTCAGCCTTGACATGGACTCCATCGAGCCCGGCGTCGCCCCCGGCGTAGGCACGCCCAGTCCCTGGCGGCCTCACCTTTCGCGAGGCCCACCTGCTGATGGAGATCGTCGGCGAGTCGCACAAGATCGCGGCGATGGACGTGGTGGAGATCAACCCGATCCTCGACGAGGGCAACCGGACGGCCGAGCTGGCGGTGGAGTTGATCGCGTCGGCGTTGGGCAAGCGGATTTTGTGAGGGCAGCAGGCCCCTGCCACATGTCCCCGGGCACCTCGCGAGGTCCCGGAGACGTTCTGCCCTTCCCGGCCCCTTTTACCCCTACTTGACGCGAAGGCCGCCACATAGGCGAAACTTAGCCCTCCCGCAGAGGCATAGCTACGAAAGGGACCTTTATGCAAGACGATACCCCAACCCAAGGCGAGCAGCCGGCAGCGCATATCCCGGAGTGGGAGGAAGGCCCAGCCAGCGGCTTTACGCTTTCGCGCCGCACCCTGTTGATCGGCGGCGGCGTGCTGGTGGTCGGCGGGCTGCTGACAGGGTTCAGCCTGAACCAGCAGCAGCAGGGGTACCGTGGGCTGGGCCAGGCGGGCACGGCTTCGACGCTGGAGAACTTCACCCACTTTTCGGCGCTGGTGACCGGCTTTGACGTGAGCGAACTGGATAGCCCAGACGGCACAGGCGCTGTACACGACCTATCAACAGACCCCACCGATAGGGTACGAGCCCGGAGGCAGCCAGCGCGGCGACCGGCGGCACGAGTGCAGCCAACGATGCCAGCGGCAGCAGCGGCGCGAGCGGGCGCAGTGACGGCGTCGTCACCGGTGCATGTAACCAGCACGCTGGCCATAACGACGGCGACAGCTGTGACTGGAGCAACAGCCGGCACGGCGGGCGGTACACCTGTCGCGACGTTGGTGGCAGCGAGTGCGCGACCTCTGCGACCTCCGCCACACTGGAGGATCTCCTGCGCAAGGCCGGCTACCTGTCGCTCAACCCACCGCAGACGCTCGCCGACATCGAGCGGCGCGGTGTTTTCTACCGACGGAGCCCTATGCGTCGATGGCCAACGGGATCATCGAGGGCTGGTATTCCGGGCTCGTGCAGTCCTCCGGCGGCAGCCAGCCAGACGGTGGCCTGGCTGCACGCGCTGGGCTGGCAGGCGCTGGGCTACACGATGGCGCCGGCCTACTGCGAGGGCGAAACGGGAATCTGGGGCGGTGCCCCGGCGGGCAGCACCGGACGCGGCCGCCACTACGGCCTGAACGCAGCGCGCACTTGCGACGCACCGTCGACAGCATCGACTCCATTTACAGACAAAGGGATACCGCACCATGGCTGAGTCTTTTAGCGGGGATGTCGTCATCATCGGCTCCGGCGTGGCCGGGGCGCTGGTCGCCAACGAGCTGGCACAGGCGGGCATCAAGGTCCTCGTGCTGGAGGCGGGCCCGCGGCATCGAGCGCGGCACGATCGTCAACAACTTCTACGCCGACATCTACAAGGCGCCCGAGACCTGCTATCCCAATCCGGACCACGCGCAGCGCCCGACGGTGACGGCGATCAAGGACTACTACGTCCAGGAGGGGCCGGACAACTTCTCCAGCACCTACGAACGGGTGGTGGGCGGCACGACCTGGCACTGGCTCGGCACCTCGCTGCGGCTGCTGCCCAACGATTTCAAGACCAAGACGACCTACGGCGTGGGCGACGACTGGCCCATTACCTACGAGGAACTGGCCCCCTGGTACGACAAGGCGGAGGCGGCGCTGGGGGTAGTCCGGCGATGCGGCGGCCGATCTCGGCGCGCCGCGCACGGGCGACTATCCGCTGCCCGTGATCCCGGTTTCCTACGCCGACAAGTACATCGGCACGGCGCTGAGCAAGACGGACATGGTGGTGGCGCCGACGCCGCAGGCGCGCAACTCGGTCGTCAACGACAACCGCCCCGCCTGCTGCGGCAACCACATCTGCATTCCGGTCTGCCCGATCCAGGCCAAGTATGACGCCACGGTGCACGTGGCCAAGGCGGAGGGGGCGCCCACGCCGGCGCAGGTGGTGGAGAACGCCGTGGTCTACGCGATCGACGTGGATGCCAACGGGAACGTCACCCAGGTGCGCTTCAAGCGGCCGGACCAGAGCGAGGGCACGGCGACGGGCAAGATCTTCGTGCTGGCGGCGCATGCGATCGAGGGCCCGAAGCTCCTGCAGATGTCGCGCACGGACGCGCTGCCCAACGGCGTGGCCAACAGCAGCGGGCTGGTGGGGCGCCACCTGATGGACCACCCGATCCAGCTGAGCTGGTGCGTGACGGGCGACCCGATCTTTGGCTACCGCGGGCCGCTGTCCACCTCGGGGATCGAAAACCTGCGCGACGGCGCCTTCCGCGCCACACGGGCGGCCTTTCGCATCGAGATGCACAACGACGGCTGGGAGTTCCCCGGCCAGCAGCCCTACCAGAGCATTGCGGACTTCACGAAGCAGGGGCTGCGTGGCCAGGCGCTGCGCGACGCGGTGCAGGCGCGCGGCGAGCGTGACTTTGCGCTGGCCAGCCTCAACGAGCAGCTGCCCAACCCCGACAACCGCATCGAGCCGGCCTACGACGTGCTGGACCCGATCGGCATCCCCCGCCCGCGCATCCACTACAAGGTGGACCAGTACACGCTGGACGGCATGGCCGAGGCCAAGAAGCGGCACGACCAGGTCTTTGATGCGCTCAAGGCCACGTTCCGGCAGCACGGCGAGGGCTTCTACGGGGCCGGCCACATCATGGGCACCACGCGCATGGGCAGCGACCCCAAGACCTCGGTCGTCGACAAGGAGCAGCGGTCCTGGGACCACAAGAACCTGTTCATGCTCGGCAGCGGCAACTTCGTCACCACCGGCACGGCCAACCCGACGCTGACGCTGGCGGCGCTGGCGCTGTGGGCGGCGGACAGCATCAAGACAGCAGCTGGCGTAGGCTTCCGGGAAGACCCCCCTCTTCCGGGAAGAGGGCGGTCTTCCCGGAAGCGGAGTGGGCGCCAGGTGACGTAACGCACCATTTAGGTGTACAATGGGGGCATGCCCGAACAACAGCATGTCGCCATTATTGACCTGGGGTCGAACACGGCGCGCGTGGTGGTGATGAGCGCGACGCCGGGGTACAGCTACCGGCTGGAGGACGAGATCCGCGAGGTCGTGCGCCTGCGCCAGGGGATGACGGACGAGGGGCTGGCGGAGGACGCCGATGCGGCGCGGGTTTGCGACGCTGCGGCTGTTCAAGCGCTTTTGCGACGGCGTTGGCGCCGACCCGATCATTGCCACGGCCACGAGTGCGGTGCGCGATGCGGCCAACGGGGCGCAGTTTGTCGAGCGGGTGCAGGCGGAGCTGGGGCTTGAACTGCGCGTGCTGGACGGCGAGCGCGAGGCCTATTACGGCACCATCGGCGCGCTCAACGACGTGGCGCTCAGCGACGGCGCCGTGCTGGACATCGGCGGCGGCAGCGCCCAGATCAGCCTGGTGCGCGGGCGGCGCTACGTGCGCGGGCAGTCGGCGCCGATCGGCGCGCTGGCGCTGACCGACCGGCTGATCAAGCACGACCCGATCAGCGACGGCGAGCTCAAGGCCGTGCGCGCCGAGATCGAGCGCCAGCTGGATCAAGTTTGACTGGCTGGACAGCGTGCCGCGGCCAGCTGGTGGGGCTTGGCGGCACGATCCGCAGCATGGCGCGCATCGAGGCCGAACGCCAGGATTATCCGCTCTCGACCTTGCACGGCTTCGAGCTGACGCAGGCGTCGGTCGAAGAGAGCATTCGACCAGTTTCGCACGCTGCCGCTCAACAAGCGGCTCAAGGTGCCGGGGCTGCGCAACGACCGCGCCGACATCATCCTGGCCGGCGCGCTGGTGATCGAGGCGATCATGGCGCGGCTCAAGGTGGATCGGCTGACGGTGGCGGTCAACGGCCTGCGCGAGGGGCTCTTCTACGAGTACTTCTGGGGCCACCTGGTCGACCCCGTCATCTCCGACATCCGCAGCTTTGGCGTGCTCAACCTGGCGCGCACCTACCACTATCAGAAAACGCATGCCAACCACGTGCGCTTTCTGGCCGGGCGCATGTTTGACCAGCTGGCGCCGCTGCACGGGTATGGCGCGCCGCGAACGCGAGCTGCTGGCGGCGGCGGCGCTGCTGCACGACCTGGGCACGGCCATCGGCTATGACGCCCACGACGTGCATTCGCAGACGCTGATCGCCAACGCCGGGCTGCCCGGCTTTCAGCCCGCGCGAGATCGCGCTGATCGCCCTGCTGGCGCGCTATCACCGCAAGGGGATGCCGTCGACCAGTGCGTACGCCAGCGTGCTGCGCGCAGGCGACGACCTGCTGCTGATGCGGCTGGCGGCGATCCTGCGCCTGGCCGAGTACCTGGAGCGGGGCCGCACGAGTGCGGTAGACGACGTGGCGGTATCGCTGTATCGAGGAGGCCGACGGCCGCAAGGTGCTGCGGCTGACGCTGATCGCCGACGTCTACCCGGCCGTCGAGATCTGGCAGACACAGCGCAACGCTGTGGACCTGATGGAACGGGCTTACGAGCGCGAGGTCGTGATCGACAGCACCGCGGCGCCCGGATAAGGGCTTCCCCGGCCAAAGGCTTCCGGGAAGGCTCCCCTCTCCCGGAAGGGTATGAGCGAAGGGTATGAGACAAGGAGCTAGACGATGCTCGGATGCGCTTGGGCGTGTTGGACGAAACACGCAACATTTCGAAGCAGGCGTTCAAGAGTGTCCAACGCGACATGCTCGAACGCATTGCCGGCCTTGCCGAGCTGGTCTACGAGCAGAAACGGGCCGCCATTGTCGTGTTTGAGGGCTGGGACGCCAGCGGCAAGGGCACGACGATCCGCGCCCTGACCGATCAGCTTGGACGCGCGCGGGTACAAGGTGCTGGCGACGCAGGCGCCGCGCACGCACGAAATGCAGAAGCCGTGGCTGTGGCGCTTCTGGATGAACCTGCCCCGCTACGGCCAGATCGCCATCTTCGACCGCAGCTGGTATGGCCGCGTGCTGGTCGAGCGCGTGCGCGGGCTGACGCCGATGCCGGAGTGGATCGCAGCGTACGAGGAGATCAACCAGTTCGAGCGCACGCTGGCGGACGACGGCACGATCTTTCTCAAGTTCTGGCTCCACATCTCGCGGCGTGAACAGCTGCGCCGCTTTATGCTGCTGACACAGGAGCCGGCGACGGCCTGGCAGGTGACGGCGGAAGATTGGGAAAACCACCGCCTGTACGACGAGTATGTGGCGGCGGTGCGCGACATGCTGGCCAGCACCAACAAGCCCTGTGCGCCGTGGGCGGTGGTGGACGCCACCGACCGCGAGTACGGATGTACAGCGTGTGCCGGGCAGTGATCGACCGGCTGGAACAGGCGCTGGACGTTCCCGCCACGGCCTGGCCCAGCCTCGAGGAGCTGGCGTCGGGCGCGGAGGCAGTGGGGAAGGCGCCCAAGCAGCCTAAACCAGCCAAAGCGGAGAAGCAGGAAAAGCATAAAGACAAGGACAAAGCGGCTGCGCCGAAGGCCGGTGCCGAGGCCGACGATGCGGCCAAGGATGTGGACGAGCAAGAAGAAGAAAAAGAAGGACAAGGACAAAAAGAAGAAGCACCTGCAGCCGGACGCGACTGGCGACTTCTGCGGTTAGTGACGATGGTTTCGGCGACGAGCGATATCGGCGCGGACGAAGTCGTGGACAGCGGCGGCATGAGACGGCAGCGGGAAGCGGCGAGCGGGGAGGCACCTATGCTTGAGATCATCGACCTGTCCCAGGCGCTGGACAAGGAAACCTACCGCCGCGAGGTGGACCGCTACCAGACGTGGATGCGCATGCTCGGCTACCGCCTCTATTACGAGAAGCGGCCGGCGGTGATCGTCTTTGAAGGCTGGGACGCCGCCGGCAAGGGCGGCGCCATCAACCGGCTGACCGAACGGCTGGACCCGCGCGAGTTTGTCGTCCACCCGATCGGCGCCCCGCGCGGCGACGACGCCGAGAAGCACTACCTGTGGCGCTTCTGGCGGCGGCTGCCCGAGCGCGGCAACATCGCCATCTTCGACCGCAGCTGGTACGGCCGCGTGATGGTCGAGCGGGTGGAGGGCTTCTGCACGCCGGCCGAGTGGCAGCGCGCCTACCAGGAGATCAAGGACTTTGAGGCGCAGCTCGTCGGCTTTGGCACGATCGTGATCAAGTTCTGGCTCCACGTCAGCAAGGACGAGCAGCTGCGCCGCTTCCAGGAGCGCGAGGCGGCGCCGCAGAAGGCATGGAAGCTGACCGAGGAAGACTGGCGCAACCGCGAGAAGTGGGACCAGTACGAGGCGGCGGTGGAGGAGATGCTGATCCGCACGACGACGGCCCAGGCGCCGTGGACGATCATTCCCGCCAACGACAAGTACTTTGCACGCGTCGAGGTGCTCAAGACGGTGGTGGAACGCTTTGCCCGCGAGCTGCACGTGGACCTGTCGGGCGACGTGCTGGCGTCGCTGCCGTCGATGGCGGCGCCGACGCCGATCCCGGAGTGGGCGAAGGAAGAAGCGCGCGGCCTGTGGGATCAAGGTGCGGGTAGGGCGCTGCACAGGGGCGGGCACGTTTCGTCCACTCCTTGTCAAAACTTTGTGCCGTGCTCGCTGTATCGGGATCTATGTTCCTCTGTCGAATGGGAGGCTAAAATCGTACAGACCGTGATCGGCGATCGTCTCTAGGGCGCCCGGTCACGGCTTTTGTTGCCCGGTTTTGTACATGGGTGAGATTCGCACCGGCCATTGAAAACAGAGGAAACAGGAATGACGACCAAGCAAGAGGCAGTGACGCAGAAATCCGGCCGCAACGAGGCCGGCAGTGCCCGCAAGCCATCTTTGCCGACAGGACCAACGCCTTCGCAGGCGATGGCAAAGCAGCCCAACCATCAGGGTAATGGGACGCCGACTGCAGGAAACAGCAGCACCGCGCAAGCGCAGCACAGCCCGCTCGAAGCATGCCGGAATGGGGGCCATTCCCTATTCCAGCGGCGTCGCCTTTCGTGTCTGGGCGCCCAACGCCGGCCGCGTCTTTGTCTGCGGCACCTTTAACGGCTGGGCCCCCGACGCCACGCCGCTGGTGAACGAGCGCAACGGCTTCTGGTCCGCCGACGTGCCCGGCGCCAAGCCCGGCGACGGCTACAAGTTCCGCATCGTGAACGGCGAGCAGGAGCTGTGGCGCATCGACCCCTATGCGCGGCAGGTGACGAACTCCGTCGGCGAGGCGGTCGTGCTGGACCCGGCATTTGACTGGGGTGACGACGATTTCCGCGCGCCGGCCTGGAACGCCATGACCATCTACGAGATGCACATCGGCACCTTTACGGCCGGCCCGAACGGCGAGCCCGGCGACTTTGACCTGGCGGCCGAGAAGCTCGCGCACCTGGCCGACCTGGGCGTCAACACGATCCTGGTGATGCCGCCGAGCGAGTTCCCCGGCGACTTTTCGTGGGGATACAACCCTTCGCACGTCTTTGCCGTCGAGAGCAGCTATGGCGGTCCGCTGGCGTTCAAGCGGTTTGTGCGGGCGGCGCATCAGCACGGGATCGCCGTGCTGCTCGACGTGGTCTACAACCACTTCGGCCCGGCCGACCTCGATCTCTGGCAGTTTGACGGCTGGAGCGAGAACGGCATGGGCGGCATCTACTTCTACAACGACTGGCATGCCAACACGCCGTGGGGCGACACCCGGCCCGACTACGGCCGCGAGGAAGTCCGCCAGTTCATCCGCGACAACGCGCTGATGTGGCTGGACGAATATCACGTCGACGGCCTGCGCTTCGACATGACGGCCTATATCCGCAACGTCAAGGGCAACGACAACCCGGGCGACGACCTGCCCGACGGCTGGAACCTGCTGCACTGGATCAACGACGAGATCAACGCGCAGCGCGCCGTGGAAGATCACGATCGCCGAGGACCTGCGCAACAACGAGGCGATCACGGCGGCGACCAACGAAGGCGGCGCCGGTTTCGCTGCGCAGTGGGATGCTGGCTTTGTGCACCCCGTGCGCGAGGCGCTGATTGCGGCCGACGATATTCACCGCAACATGCTGGCCGTGGCGGGGGCGATCTGCAACCGCTACAACGGCGACGCCTTCCGCCGCGTCATCTACACCGAGTCGCACGACGAAGTGGCGAACGGCAAGGCCGCGTGCCCGAGGAAATCTGGCCGCAGAACGCCGACAGCTCGTTTGCCAAGAAGCGCTCGACGCTGGGGGCCGGCATCGTCTTCACCTCGCCGGGCATCCCGATGATCTTTCAGGGGCAGGAGTTCCTGGAAGACGGCTGGTTTGACGACAGCAAGCCGCTGGACTGGAGCAAGGTCGAAAAGTTCCCGGGCATCGTCGAGCTGTACAAGGAGCTGTTCCGGCTGCGCCGCAACGCCTTTGGCACGACCAAGGGGCTGCTGGGCCAGTATGTCAACGTCCACCACGTCGACCCGGACAGCCGCCTGATCGCCTACCACCGCTTTGCCGAAGGCCCGGCGCAGGAGGCATGCGTGGTGGTAGCCAACTTCACCGGCCAGCCGGTCGAGAACTACGCTATCGGCTTCCCGGCTGCGGGCGAGTGGAAGCTGCGCTTTAACAGCGACGCCAAGGTCTACGACCCCGAATTCACCGACTTCCCCAGCGGCGATGTGACCGCCGTCGAGGAAGGCCAGGATGGGCTGCCGTGCCGCGGCGTGGTGGGGATTGGGCCGTACAGCGTGCTGATCTATTCGCAGGACGTGGGGTAGACCAGCACAATGTGCCGGCGAGGTGAAATGTGCCGGGGACGTTTGGACGTCCCCGGCACGTTTCACCTCCCCGGCACCTGTGCTTCCGCAGCGCCCCTACTTCACCGCCCCCGCCGTCAACCCGCGAATCAGCTGCCGCGAGAAGATCAGGTAGAGGATGAGGATCGGCAGCATCGCCAGGCTGAGCGACGAGAGCACGGCGTTCCAGTCGCTGACGAACTGGCCGAGAAACTGCTGCGCACCCAGGGTGACGGTCTTGGTCGACTCGCCCGGCGCCAGGATCAGCGGGAACCAGAGGTCGTTCCAGATCGGGATCATGGTGAAGACGGCCACCGTCGCCACGGCGGGCGCGACCAGCGGCAGGACGAGCCAGAAGATGCGGTACTCGCTGGCGCCGTCGATGCGCGCGGCGGCCTTGAGGTCGCTGGGCACCTGGCGCATGAACTGCGGCAGGATGAAGATGGTGAGCGGCAGCCCCATGGCCGTGTAGACCAGGATCAGCGCCGGTCAGCGTGTTGATCAGGCCCAACGCCACCATCAGCCGCAGGATGCTCACCGTGCCCAGACGGATCGGGATCATGATGCCCAGGCCAGGTAGAGGCCCAGCAGCGTGTTGCCGCGGAAGTGGTACTCCGACAGCGCCCACGCCGCCATGGCGCCGAGCAGCAGGATCAGCGCCATGGCGACCAGGGTGACGACCAGGCTGTTGATCATGTAATAGCCGAAGTTCGTGCGCTCAAAGACGGTCTGGAAGCCGACCAGGCTGAAGGTCTCCGGCGTGGGCGGCATGAGCGGCGCCGTAAAAATGGCGCGCCGCGTCTTGAAGGAGTTGATGAAGGTCAGCGCGACCGGGAAGAGTGCCAGGCAGGCGAAGAAGACCATCACCACGTAGACGGCGAGATTGCCGAGCCAGCGGCCTGGACCTGACTCTAGACTTCATAGGGCTGCACCCGTCGCTGCCACAGGAACAGGTAGAGCAGCACGCCGGTCAGGATGATGAGGAACATCATCGTGGCGATGGTCGCGCCCATGGTGGGGTTGCCGAGCTGCAGCTGGAAGCCAAAGAAGGTGCGATAGAAGAAGGTGCCCAGGATGTCGGTCGCGTAGTTGGGGCCGGCCAGCGCGCCCTTGAGTCGTGTAGATCAGGTCGAAGGCGTTGAAATTGCCGACAAAGGTCAGAATCGTGACGATGCCGATGGTGGGCAGGATCAGCGGGAACTTGATGCGCCAGAACGCAGTGAAGTAGGAGGCGCCGTCGACGCGGGCGGCCTCGATCAGCTCGTCCGGGATGCCGATCAGCGCGGCGTAGAACAGCATCATCGGGATGCCGACGAACTGCCAGACCGAGATCAGCCCGAGCGTGACGAGCGCCGTCTCCGGCTTGCCCAGCCAGGGCTGGAAGAGAAACCCCAGGCCCAACAGATCGAGAAAGCCCTTGCTGATGCCCCAGATCGGGCTCAGGATCAGCTGCCAGATGAAGCCGACGATGACGAACGAGAGCATCGTCGGCAGAAAATAGGCGGTGCGGAAGAAGCCGCGCCCGCGGAGGGTCGGCTGCGTGAGCAGCGCCGCCAGCAGCAGGCCGATCGGGTTCTGCACGCAGCATGTGGATCAAGAAGAAGACAAAGTTGTGTCCGAGCGCGCCCCAGAAACGCGGCGACCACAGGTCGTCCGTCAGCAGCGTCACATAGTTCTGCAGCCCGACAAACGCTTCGTGGCCGCTGGCGATCCGCGCGAAAAAGCTGAGGCGAAGCGAATCCGCAAGCGGATAGATCATGAAGAGCGTGTAGATGAGCGTCGCCGGCAGCAGGAAGACGAGGATGTGAAAGGGGAATGGCTTGGTGCGTTTCACAGGATGCTCGGATGAGAGGTTAGATACATGTCCCGGGGACGTTGCGAACGCAAGCGTCCGTAGACGTCGCCCGGCGACATTCGGCGTTCATGAATTTACTGGCCGGCGGGCTTGTACCACTTGTCCAGGCCGTCCTGGATCTGCTTGGCGGCGTCAGCCGGGGCGAGCGTCGTGTTCATCACCTCGGCGGTGACGCGCCACAGCTCGTTCTCCAGGTTCGGCGTCGCCGCGCGACAGGATCTGGTAGGAGTTGCGGATCGTCGGCTTCACAGTCGTTGCGCCAGGAGACGAACTCGGCGCCAGCGGGTCCTTGACCGTCACGGGCTCGTTGGAGAGCGAGAAGAAGCCGGGCAGCGCGTTGCTGTACAGATCGGCGAACTCGCTGCTGGCCACCCAGGTCAGGAAGGTCTTGGCGGCGTCGGCATTCTTGGTGGCGGCGTTCATGCCCAGGGCGATGTCGGTGTGGTCGCTGATGTAGCACTTCTCGGCGCCCTCGGGCAGCGGCGGCGGGAAGGCGCCCATCTCGAAGTCGGCCTGCTGGTTGAAGAGGCTGATATCCCACGAGCCGGCCGGATAGATGGCGGCCTGGCCGAGCGTGAAGAGGTTCTGGCGAGTCGGGATAGGTCTGGGCCTCGATAGCCGTCGGCCAGATAGGGCGCCCACTTGGCGAGCTGGTCCCACACGGCCACGTACTGCGGGTCGGTGAACTTCTCGGTCCCGGCGATCAGCGCCTTGCGGCCTTCCTCGCCCTTCCAGTAGTTGGGGCCGATGTTCTGGAAGCCCATGGTGGCGGACTTCCCACTGGTCGGCGGTGCCCATGTCGAGCGGGAGTCATCGTGCCGTCGGCCTTGATCTTGTCGAGCAGCGGCGAAGAACTCGGCTTCGGTCTTGGGCTCGGTCGAGGCCCAGCTTGTCGAAGATGTCCTTGTTGTAGATGAAGCCGTGGATGACCGAGGCCATCGGCACGCAGAAGGTCTGCTTGCCGTCGTCCGTCATCCAGGCGCTCTTGGCCACGTCGCTGAAGTTCTCCATGCCGGGCAGGTCGGTCAGGTCGGCCAGGTAGCCCTTCTCGAACAGCGCCAGCGAGGCGTCGAAGGGGCGGCAGGTGATCAGGTCGCCGGCCGTGCCGCCTTCGAGCTTGGTGTTGAGGGCGGCGTTGTATTCCGCCGGCTGCGGCGGGCGAGAAGACGACCTTGATGCCGGGGTTCTTGGCTTCGAAGGCCGGGATGATGGTGTCCTGCCAGATGGACAGGTCATCGTTGCGCCACGACTCGATGGTGAGGGTGACGGTTTCGCCGGACGGCGCCGCCGCTTCCCCGGCAGCTTCGGCAGTGGCGGTGGCCTGTTCGCCCGCGGCCGGTGCAGGTGCGGCGGCACCAGGTGCAGTGGCGGGTGCGCAGGCGGTGACGATCATCGCCGCGATCAACAGAAGTGCTAACACGACTTTTCGGGACATACTGCCTCTCCTTTGAGCAATTCTTGTTATTGTTGAGGAAAAAACAGCGCCGCGACGGAGGTGCGGCATGGCTGCAACGGTAGCACCGGAATTGTGGATTGTCAAACAGTTCGGATTGTGCTATCCTTACTAAATCCTTAAGAAGAAAGAGGCTCTGTGCCATTCGTGTCTATCTCCGTGTCTAGTTCCCAATTGCCTGCTGACTTTGTCACTACTGCTGTCACTGCCGCTACCTCTGCCACTGCCTCTGCCGTCAAGCCCGCTGCAAAATCGTTCTCAACGCGCTCGAGGTTGTTTTCGTCGCTTTTGTCCGGACGCACCCTGCCGCAGCAGTTCAGAGGCCAGGTGCCGGGCTGCTGATGCCGATGGGCGGCGGCTATGCAGAGGTTCTGCCCGGGTTTGCGCGGGCGCTGTTTGCCCGGGCGCAAAGCACATGCGCATGCGTGACGATTGTTCCGGCTTCGTTCGGCAGCAATGCCATTGCCATTTCGTCATGGGAGCGTGAACAGCACCTGGTATGCGCCGAGCGCCGCCGGCAGATGATTGAGCTGGCGCTGCGTGCGGCAGCGCCCGGAGGCGTGACCTGTGACGTGGCGCTGGCGCCCATCTTCGTGCGGGATGATGCCGAAGACGAGACAAACCTCCGTTACTTTGGCCCCGAGGTCGACGCCGTCTTCCTGCTGGGCGGCGACCAGGCCGTGGCGATGCGCGTGCTGCACGGCACGCCGGTCGGAAGCGGCACTTGCTGCCATCTACTGCCGCGGCGGAATCATTGGGGGGACCAGCGCAGGTGCGGGGATGCAGACGCAGGTCATGCTGGCAGGCTTCCAGCCCGGTTACAACATGCAAAACTCCCTGCATGCAGGTGCCACTGCCGTATGGAATTCCGGCGAGGAGCGCGGCCTGGCCTGCGGCGCCGGCGGCGTCATCTTTGACCAGCACTTCTTTCAACGCGGCCGCCTGGGCCGGCTGCTGGAAGCCATAAGTGCGCCAGGTGCGCCAGGCATCGGTGTTGGAATCGACGCCTACACGGGGCTGCACGTGCACGGGGACGGGCACATGGACGATGTGTTTGGCTGCTACTCAGTGGCAGTACTGGACGCGGAAAGCTATGGCGCAGCGGACAACACAGGCCGGCAAGGCCTCAGTGACTCGATCAGCCTCCGCAATGTGCTGGTGCACCTGCTGGCACCCGGCGGCTCATGCTACGACCTGCAGACACGCAGCCATTCCCTGGCCGCCAAACCTCCACCTGCCGGAGACGCGCCGCTTCGAAGGGCTGGCACTTCCTCCGGGAGCCGGCCCGTTGTTCCTGTGTGGAGGAATGGACGATGGCAAGGCGAGCGACGCTGACATCGCCTTGGGGGCCGTAATCACCTTGCGTGCCCGCTGATCCACAGGATATTGACTACCAGAAACTGGCGGTTGCACGCGAGGCCTGGCTTCACGGTGCGCCCCTGTGGCTGGAAGGCGCCTATACGGCGGCGGCCGGCGCGCACGTTTGTGCCGGAACAGCGCCACAGACGACCCGCGATCCGGAGGATCTCAGCGCACAAGAAGCGGCAGAGATCGCGGCGCGGCGAGCGCTGCTCCCAGGGAATGTCGTGCTGCAGGACGGATTGGGCCTGTTGGCGGCTAACTTTGAACCACGTGTGGTTGAAAATGGTGCGTGGGGGAGGCTGTTCGCACTGGCCTACGAGCACCACGAGCAGCCGGCCTTTGGGTTGGGGGCGAATACGGCGCTTGTCGTTACAGAGCGGGGAGCCGAGGTAATCGGAGAGGAAGCGGTCATTGCCCTGGATCTGCGCACTGCTGCGCGCGATCTGGGCGACAACGGCGCCTACGTCGTCGCGAACGGCCTGTTGGACGTCTTTGTGGCGGGCGAAGTGGTTGGGCCGCGTGCAGTTAACGCAGCTGGCTTACCCATCGCAGAACTGCAGCGGGTAGTGAGCCCGGAAGATAGTGCCGTGATCTGGCGTTGATTCGAACGAAACGCGGCCTTGCAGATACTGCTCGGTCAGCAGCTTCATGCTGTAGGTACCGAGACCGCGACCGTCACCCTTGGACGAGAAGGAGCGCTGGAAGACCTGCAGTTGAACCCTGCGCGGCATCACCCCGGGATTGTGCACGGTGAACTCGATGCCGTCGCAAGTCGAGCGACAGGACAGGGTAGCCGTTTCCCCTGGACGGCAGCTCTCCAGGGCGTTCTTGACCATATTGCCGAGCACGCGCCGTATGAGTCGTGCGTCACTCTCAAAGACCACGAGGTCAGAGGTCGGATCCACCTCAACCAGGCGACCGATACAGACATCGTGGTTGATATACGTGTTGCGGATTTCGAACAACAGTGTCAGCGATTGAATTCGTTCAGGCTGGAGCTTTAGCTCCCCGCGCTCGGCAGCCAGCAGCATCTGCTGGGCGCGAATCTCGTCCACCAGGCTGTTGGCCAGCAGTGATACTGTGTCTTTAAAGTCGGCCACTTCAGCAGCCGTGCCAGTGCGCAGCAGTTCCGCTACGCCCAGCATGCCGCCGGCGGTGTTGAGAATGTCATGGAAAAAGATGCGTTCGAGCACATGGCGGCGCTTCTCGTGGCTGATGTCGACGACGGCAAAGAGGACATAGTGGTGGCCATCCTGCTCAAGCGGCCGTGCGGTCACGCGCAAGTCAAGCGCGCCGCCGTCTGCGAGCGTAATGCGACATTCCTGGACATCCGGCTTGCCACCTAACGCATGCAGCATCGCCTGCACGGCGCCGCACTCACGGCAAAACTCGGTTGTTCCGCAAACGCCGATATGTGAGTCGGCTTCATCAAATGCGTGTGCGCAGCTCAATGCTTCGCCCAAGCGCTGGCCGGCGACCTCGTCAATCGTCTGGCAGTGCAGCACATCCAGCAGTGCGCGGTTGGCGAACACGATCTCGCGCTGCTCGTTGAGGACGACAAACATCTCGGGGACGGCCGCAAAGAAGTCCTGGAGCAGTTGCTGGCCTTGGAAGTGTGCGACATCGGCTGCAAGCTGGGCCGCATCTGCCCGCGCGGCGGGGGCGAACATGGTTGACATGCGTAGTATTATGCGCCAGAGGGAAGGGTCGCACAACGGTCATTCGCTGTAGAATACAGGGAAGTAGGTAGTCGAAAAGTTGGAATGACGCGGGGAGCGCCAGCACGTCCCGGGGACCTTGGAGGTCCCCGGGACGTTATCCTCGGGTCTATTGACTTACCGTAAACTGCCACTGATACGGCGTGAGCATGGGCGTGTCGGTGGTGACGTTCGCGGCCGTGGCCGTGTAGTCGCCGGGCGCAAGCGGCTGGTCGGGCGTAAAGACAAAGGCTCGGCCTCCCGCTTGTGCGACAGTGCCGGCAACGGGACTGCCGGAAGCATCGGTTACAGACAGCACCTGCTCGGGCGCACCCGCGGATACCAGCGTGGCGAACTCGGCACGCACGGTCGTGACCGGCCCGGTGCTGTTCGCCGGCGGCTCGACCACTGCCACCAGCGGATCGCGCCATGTCTGAACGGCGCGGCGGTCGTCGGAGCCTTCGGCGCCCCAGTCGGTGGCGGTGTCGTCCACCAGCATCGTATTGTCCGGGCCGTTGACAATCTGCAGCTGGCGGTTGTTCATTCCGCTGATCGTTCCCCACTGTTCGACCGACTCCCAGGCGCCGCGCGTGTACTTGTACTGCAGCCTGGTGCCCTCCTGCACCTTGGCCTTGTACTCCCACAGGTTGTCGCCCACCGGCGTCATCTGCTGCAGGCCGGGGTTGTAGGAGGCGCCAAAGACGTCGGCGTTGTCGCCGGCGATGAAGATCAGGTCGTCGGGCGGGGTTGCCGCCGGCACGAGCACGCGCCAGGTGACGTCCACCATGCTCAACTCGGCGGTCAGCGTGATGGGGTCGGACGGCTCCGAGACGTTGAAGCTGGTGTCCACCGCCTGGACGGTGTAGGTGTAGGTGCTCCCGGCGGTGACGGCCGTGTCGGTGTAAACGCTGCTTTCCTTGGGCACGTCGATGCGGGTCGCGCACCCATTCTCGCCGGCGGTGAGGTCGGCGCGGCAGATGCGGAAGTTGTAGAGGTCGGGAGGTCGCGCGACCCGCCAGGCAAAGGAAACCTGGCTGCCGGAGCGGGCAACCGGGTCGAGACGGAACGGCGGCTTGGGCGCCTCGGCATCGGCGGCCGGGTAGACCGTCAGCTTGCCGCGGTTCTCGCTCAGCGTCCAGTCCCGGCCGCCGGTCGTGGTGGCACGCCAGGCGAAGTCATAGTCGCCGGCAGTTTCGGGCAGCATGGTCCCGGCGTAGACATTGGCGCCGCCCTGGTTGTCGGTCACATAGGTGCCGTCGGCCCAGGTGAACTCCTCGGTGCCGGCCGGCGCCCACCCGATCTCCGCGCGCAGCCCGGCGCCGGCACCGGCAATTTCGGTGATACCGGGCGCCATCACGGCGGCGGTGCTCTGGGGCGAACGCTCGACGGCGCTGAGGTTGTGGTGCAGCACCAGCGGCTCGTCGATCACGATGGAGAGGATCGGCGCATGGGGGATCAGTGCGCCGGTGCTCGCCGGCTGCGCTTAGCAGCCCATTCTCGCCGACGGCCTGGACCTGGTAATAGTAGGTCGTGCCGTTGGCGACGTCCGGATCGGCGAAGATTGCGCCAGGTTCGTTGGGCATGCGGCCGATCTCGGTGAAGCCGCCGTTGACCAGCGAGCGCAAGATGGCGAACTCGGTGACGGTCACCGTCTCGGTCGCGCTGACCGCCGGCGCCAGCACCAGCTCGCGGTTGCCCTCGGTGGCGGTGACGGTGGGGGGATTGGGCGCCTGCATGTCGGCGTCTGCGCCGGTGAGCAGGATGCGGAAGTCGAGCGGCGGCACAACTACCTGGACGCTGCCGTCCTCGCCGAGCGTCACCGCTTCGCCGGCAGTGCCGCCAGGACCGGTGGCAAGCGGCGCCAGGCTGAGCGCAGCATTGGCAGGGACATAGCCTGCCAGGTCCAGTGAAGCAGTGATCGGGTTGCTGCCGCGGTTGAATACCGCGACTGCGGCGCCGGTATCGTCCTTGCGGCCGTAGGCGTAGAGGCCCGAGTCGTCGTCGACGGCCAGCGTGTCCCAGGAGCCGGTGCGCAGGAACGAGTGCTCGCTGCGCAGTTGGCCGAGCTGCTGGTAGAGCGCCAGGAGCTCCGTGTCGGCCTGGCGCCAGGCGGGCAGATCCTCGTAGCCCGGCGCATCCGACCAGGGATAGGGCTGGCGGTTGTAGGGGTCGTCACGCTGCGGGTCGCTGCCAAAGCCGGCCAGGCCCACCTCGTCGCCATAGTAGATTGTGGGTGCGCCGGGCAGCGTGAACTGCAGCGCAGCCGCCAGCGCCAGGCGGTGGCGGCCGTCGACAAAGTCGTTTACCGGCGCGGTGCGCGCGGCGTTGACGCCGTCCTTGTCGAGCACGTTGACGGCACGGTTGACGTCGTGCGACGAGATGAGGTTCATGGCCGTGGCAAAGGCGGCGGCTGGGTAGTCCTCCTGGATGGCGCGCAGCGCTGCGTCAAACTCGCGCGGCCGAGAGCGCCGGAATCGGTGGGGTCGTTGTCGGTGTAGTCGCCGTCGCGCAGAAAGCCGAGCACGGCCTGGCGGAAGCGGTAGTTCATGCGTGCTGTCGAACTCGTCGCCCAGCACGCGCAGCCGGGCCTGGTTCTCCGGCCAGGTTTCGGAAATGAGCAGCGCTGTCGGGGTTCGCCTCCTTGGCCGCCGTGCGCATCAGCTCGAAGAAGTCAGGGTTGACGTTCACCACGTCGGGCACCACGTCGATGCGCCAGCCGTCCACGCCCGGGCGTCTGCAGCCAGGTGGTGGCGATGCCGTCTGGCCCCAGCCAGTTGTCGATCACTGCCTCGTCGGCGGTGTCCACCTGCGGCAGCGTGGCCACGCCGGCCCAGGCGGCATAGTTGGTATCGCCGGCGCAGACCCCGCTGCCGGCGGGCCGTGCCGGCGTGAAGATGTACCACTCACGGTACGGGCTCGTCTCGCTCTCGCAGGCGCCTTCGAGGTCGTGGCGTGCGAAGCGGTCAAAGAAGGGGCTGTCCGACGAGGTGTGGTTGGGCACGCCGTCGAGGATGAGATGCATGCCGCGCTTCTGCACCTCGGCGGCCAGCTGCCGGAACAGCTCGTTTGAGGCTTCCGGGTCGCCGGCCACCGCCAGGTTTTCGTCCACCTGGCGGTAGTCGCGGCCGTCGTAGCGGTGGTTGGACGGCGAGTCGAAGATCGGGTTGAAGTAGATCGTCGTCACGCCGAGTTCCTGCAGGTAGTCGAGCTTCTCCTGCACGCCCTGCAGGTCGCCGCCGTAGAAGGTCGAGCTGAAGGTGTTGTACCATTCGGGGTTCTGGGCCGGGTCCAGGGGCACGGGATCCGGGCACGGGCCTGTTCCAGGGCGTGACCGGAAAGGCGTGGCCGCGCTCCTCGGGATAGAACCAGTCTGCGGCCGTGGGGTCGTTGGCCGGTTCGCCGTTGCGGAAGCGGTCGGGGAAGATCTGGTAGATGGTGGCGTTCTTGGCCCACTCGGGAGCGTCAAAGTCTGCCGCATAGGTATAGATGTCCCAGCCCTGGTCGGCGCCGGGAGCGGCCGCGGTGAACTGGCCGGTGCCGCCGTTGAGCATGGGATCGTCGGCGTAATAGGCCGTGGCGCCGCCGTCCGTCAAGCTGAAGTAGTAGTTGTGGACCGTGACGTCGGGGCCGGTGTTGAGCGTTGTCTCCCACCAGTCGAACTGGCCGTCGCTGACCACCTTGGTCATGGCATGGCTGCTGCCCGAGCCGTCGCCCAGGTTATTGGTGACGAGCGTGACGCTCTCGACGTCGTTGGCCGCCGTGCGCAGGCGCAGGGTGACATCCGTGTCGACCGGCTGCGCCCCAAAGGGAGTGCGGTAGAGATCGCTGCGGCTGTCGTGCAGGACGGCGCTGCGCACAAACTGGCCGTCGCCACGCGCGGGCGGCGGCTCCTGCGACCTGTGTCGGCGGGGCAATTTGGATGCTGATCTCGCCCGTGTTGCGGTTGTAGCTAAAGGTAACGTCGCCGCCCTCATCGGGCACGGTAAAGGGGATGTTTTCGCCGCCCTGCGCGCCCTCGCGGCCATAGTTCTCGTCCCACGTGCCGTTGACGGCGACCTTGTACTCGTAGTCGCCGCCGGGCAGCGTGACCGTCAGCGTCCAGATGCCGTCGCCTTCTGCGTCGGCGGCCTGCACCGTGGGGTCGGCAGGCTCCCAGTCCGTGCCGCCCAGCAGGTTGGCGTAGCTGCCGGGGAAGGAGACTGACTCCGGTGCGAGTCGCTTGGGGCTCGCCTTGGGGCTCGTCCTGGGCAAAGACGGGTCGGGCGGCTGGAAGCACAAGCGAACAGAGCAGCGCCAAGGTCAAGGCCAGGCGCAGAAGCTGCGTGGGTCGTGGCATAGAACGCTCCTTAATACGATAGGGGAGTATGGATGGGAACGAATTTTTTGGTAATGGTATACTAAATGCAATAGAGGTAACAATCATCTGCACAAGGAAGTTCCACGATGGCTGGCCGCTATTTTGAGGAATATGCGCCGGGGATGGTGATCCGCCACAGCCTGGGGCGCACGATCACGGAGATGGACAACGTGCTGTTCTCGGCCCTGACGATGAACACGCAGCCGCTCCACATCAACGAGGACTACGCCCAGAAGCACTCTGCCTTTGGCCGCCGCATCGTCAACGGCATCTTCACCCTGGGCCTGGCCGTGGGCATCAGCGTGCCCGAGCTGACGGAGGGGACGCTGGTCGCCAACCTGGGCTACGACAACGTGCGCCATCCCCACCCGATGTATCACGGCGACACACTTTATGTCGAGACAGAGGTGGTCGAGGTGCGCGCATCCCGCTCACGGCCCGGACCAGGGCATCGTGCGCTTTCGCCACACGGGGCGCAACCAGGACGGCGTGGTGGTGCTCGAATTCGAACGCACGGCGCTGCTGCTGAAGCGGCCCGTCGATCTTCCCAATTCACAAGAAGTCTAAACGCGAGGCGATCCTATGGCTGCCGAAAACACGAGCTTTGCCCGCCGCTCCCTGCTCTTTATGCCCGGCGACTCGCTGCGCAAGATCGAGAAGGCGGCGAGCTGGGAGGTGGACACGCTCATCATGGACCTGGAGGATGGCGTGGCGCAGAACCGCAAGCTGGAGGCGCGCGCCACCGTGGCGGAGGCGCTGGGCAAGTTCCAGTTTGGCCGGCGCGAGCGCCTGGTGCGGCTCAACCACATCAGCACCGGCATGGTAGCGGACGAGATTGCGGCCACCGTCGGCGGCCGCCCCGACGGCGGCCGTCCTCCGGACGGCTATATCATGCCCAAGGCCGAGATCGCCCAGGACCTGCACACGGTGGACGTCATGCTCAGCGTCGCCGAGCGCGACCAAGGGCTGCCGCCGCAGAGCCTGCGCCTGTTTGTGATGATCGAGACCGCACGAGGCGTGATGAACCTGCGCGAGATCGCCGGCGCCACGCCGCGCTTGGAAGGGCTGATCTTTGGCGCCGAGGACCTGGCCGGCGACATCGGCAGCGTGCGCACCAAGGCGGCGTGGGAGGTCTTCTACGCCCGCAGCGCCGTGGTGACGGCGGCCGCCGCCTTCCGGCTGCAGTCGTTCGACATGATCTACGCCGACTTCAACGACCCGGCGGGGCTCGAGGAAGAAAGCCGCTTTGCGCGCCAGCTCGGCTTCACGGGCAAGACCTGCATTCACCCCAACCAGACCCCGATCGTCAACCGCGCCTTCTCGCCGTCACCCGAAGAAGTCGAGCGCGCCCGCCGCCTGGTCGCCGCCTTTGACGAGCAGCAAGCCGCCGGCGCCGGGGCATTCACGTTTGACGGCAAGATGGTGGACATGCCCATGCTGGTGGCGGCAAGGAAGGTATTGGCGCGGGCAGCGACAAGCTGAGGTTATTTGAGTTGCAGGCTTGGACCCTACAGATTCTTGTAGGCACCGCCTCGAGGCGCGATTTCCACTACCAAAACCACTAGCACGTCATCTTGAATCGTATAAATGATCCGCCAATCGCCAACACGTACACGGTAGTGATCATGGAAGCCTGCCAGCTTTTTACAGCCTGGAGGCCTTGGTTCAACGGCCAATCCTTCGATCGCAGAAGCCAGCCGATTCAGTAAATCGCGCGGTAGTCGTTTTAGAACTTTGTGAGCGGATTTCTGGACTTCTACTCTATAGTGGGGTTGATCGGAAGTTGGCATCCAACTTGCCTTCAGCAATTAAGGCGTCACGAATCGTTTCCCACGGTGTGGCCGTTGAAGGATCATGCAAGTAGCTCTCAAAAGCTGCATCTGCGCGCCGCGCGGCGCGCAGATCGTCGAGTTCCTCCTGCAGAGCAAGAAAATCCTCATAGTCGATAACCGCGACTACTGGCTTGCCGTAACGGGTAATCACTACGTCCGCAACGCCAGCGGCAGCAGTATCAACCACTTCGCGCCACTTGATCCGCGCATCATTGCTATCCCACGTTGAAATCGTCATGGGAGCTCCTTTCCACTAGAACCACTAGAATCTAGTGGAATAATATCAGCAATCAAGTATCCGGTCAATTAGCAAGCTCGCAGCTCCACCAACTTTTGCCCGCGCTCCACCACCTGACCAGCCGCACAAAGCACCCGCGCGACCTGCCCGTCCCCCGGCGCCTGGACCCGCAGCTCCATCTTCATCGCTTCCAGCAGCACCAGCGTGTCCCCCTTCTGCACGTTGTCTCCTTCGGCGACCAGCACGTCGAGCACGCGGCCCGGCATTGTGGCAGTGAGACTGCCGCCATCAGAGCGGCCCTCACCGCGACCGCTGCGGCGCGGCTCCGGCGGCTGGAGCGCCCAGGTGTCCCCCGCGAGGCCTACATAGCGGCGCTGCCCGCTGCGGGCGACGTAGGCACTCAGGCGGCGGCCGTCGAGTTCGAGATCGAGCCGTCCTCTCGCCGCCAGGCGCGCCGATAACTGCAGGACATGATCACCGACGCGTACTTCGTAGCCGCCGTCATTCGGCGTGACGGTGACAACGCGTACTTCGTCACCCACCTGGTAGCGAAATTCACGCGGCATGAATTGCCTCCTCGCTATCTACTACCGGCAGGTCGATCATAGATTGTTGCGCCGGACCATAATGTACGGTCTGGTTTACCGCTGCCATCGTCGTCCTGCCAAAGTCCCCCGGCGCGCCGGAATTGCGGTTCCAACGAGGATGTGCGCCGCCGGCAATTAGTACGCGCAGCCGCTCACCGGCGCGGAAACGCATCGCTGTTGGCTCCAAGTTGGGTTGCACAACAGCTCGCTCCGGTGACTGGCCCAAGTTGTCAACGTGCGCAAAGCCGTCGCACACGTTGGTCGAACGACCGCTGCTGTCTACGCAACAGAGACGCACAAAATAGTCGGCACTCTTTGCGTTGGCATGCACGTATAGGGTTACTGCCGGAGTTCCGATCACCAGGACGTCGGCAGTCAGGGGTGCTGAGGTGTAGACGAGCACGTCCTTGCGCGTTTCCAAGACGGCGTTATCGATAACGCTGGCGCCTGCGCTCAACTGCGCACCGCCAAGAGCCGGTGTCGGGTCGGCTGGATCGTAGCAAAAGGTGTCCTGACCTGGCTCGCTCGCCTCATCCCTCAGCAGCTGTTGAGAAGTCCCGAGGTAGTAACTGATGGCATGACTGCGAGGCGGCCAGGCACGTAAGTCAAGCCAGCTGTTGGCGCCTCTCACAAAGACACGCACGGGCTTGGAACGCAGCGCAAGTGTACGCCCCGCCAAATGGGCGTCGAACCATGCCAATCCTTCGCGAATGCCGGCACCGCTCAGCTCCGAGTCGGTGTGGCGCCACGGCCCAATCGTGAGGTACGGGTCGCGCCCGGCCGCAACCAACGCGGCGTAGTCAGCCAGCTGCTGACGCAGGAAAATATCGTACCAGCCAGCAATGAGGTGAACGTTAGCGGTGACCTGGCCGAGTTGGTGGTCAAGATCGACCGGGCGCCAGTAACTCTCTGCGCTTGGCGGGTGAGCCAGCACGGCCCGATAGCCATGATTCTCCGCTCCCAGCAGTACAGCGTCTGCTTCGATCAGCGGCAAATGCATGGCGGCAGCGGCGACACGGCGCGGCTGGCTGACCAGCCGCCCAAAGATGCCAATAGGCGAAAGCCGCGCCAAGCTGGTCGTATCTACGATGTTGAGCAGCCGCTCCAGTGCCAGGGCGCCATCCTGATAGAAGAATGCGCTCCAGCAGGTAGTGGTGGAGATAGGGACCAGCGCCTTGAGCAGCGAAGGAGCATGCACGGCGCTTGCCCATTGGACATAACCAAGGTAGCTGGCTCCCCACCAGCCAACTGCGCCGCTGCACCAGGGCTGCTCCGCGATCCAGGCAAGTACGGCCAACCCGTCGTCCCCTTCATGCACCGGGTAATACGCGTCGGCCGGGTCAGGCCGGGTGCGGGTGCTATGGACGACGACATGGTAGCCGCGTTCGGCAAAGCGGCCGGCGACGAAGAGATAGGCAAGGCTAAGCGGCATTTTCTCCCAGCCGCGGCCCCAAGGTGAGCGAATCAGAACGGTGGGAAACGTACCCTCCACCTTAGGATAGTAGTGGTCGGCAAGCAAGATTGTGCCGTCGTGCATCGGCACTGGGAGGCTGCGGTCCACGGCGATGCGGTACTGTGCCTTAGGCAGTCGGGCAAAGCTCGCCAGCCAGCGTTGGCGTGTCATATAGAGCACGGTTGCTGCCACGATGGGAATGAGCAAACAGGACAATAGAAGCCAGTTCATCGCGTTGGTTAGCCTCCGAGGCGGAACCCGTTGGCGCTGTTCCACGGGCTGAACTGATCACTGCCTGCTCCAGCCGCCGCAGGTACACCAGCCTGAACCCCGGGTTCCACCAGCACCTCGGCCAGGGCGGCAGCGGCCAGAACGAGGTCCGGCGGTTCGCCGGCAGCAGGCTTCCAGTCCCCGAATTCGGTGTCCACAAAATCCGTCGTGGTGTCGCCGGCGGCAAAACGGGGATGGGCCAGCACGTCGCGCAGGAAAGGAATGTTGGTGATGACGTCGCCCAGCACGACATAGTGGCCGAGCGCCCACTGCATACGCCCGATCGCGTCGGCGCGGTTTTCGCCCAACACGATCAGCTTGGCAATCATGGGGTCGTAATGGAGCGTGACCTCGTCGCCGGTGGTCACGCCGGCATCGACGCGCACGCCCGGCCCCACCGGCTCGACGGCCAGCGCCACCTTGCCGATCGCCGGCAGAAACTGGTTGGCCGGATCCTCGGCGTAAATGCGGCACTCGATCGCATGGCCGCGCTGCCGCAGGTCGGCCTGCGTAAAGGGCAGCGGCTCGCCCGCCGCCACGCGCAGCTGCAGCTTGACCAGGTCGACGCCGGTGACCAGCTCGGTGATCGGGTGCTCGACCTGCAGCCGCGTGTTCATCTCGAGGAAGTAGAAGTTGCGCTCCTTGTCCACCAGGAACTCGAGCGTGCCGGCATTGACGTAGCCCGCAGCCTTGACCGCCGCCACGGCCGCCTCGCCCATGCGGCGGCGCAGGTCATCGTCGAGCAGCGGCGAGGGCGTCTCCTCTACGATCTTCTGGTGCCGGCGCTGCACCGAGCACTCGCGCTCGAAGAGGTGCACGGCATTCCCGTACATGTCGCCAAACACCTGGAACTCGACATGGTGCGGGTGCTCGATCAGCTTCTCCAGGTAGATGCGGTCGTCGCCAAAGGCGTTCATCGCCTCGCGCCGGGCAGATTCGAGACTCGGCAGCAGGTCGCGCGCGCTGCGCACCACCCGCATGCCCTTCCCGCCGCCGCCGGCCGTGGCCTTGACGAGCAGGGGATAGCCGATGCCCTCGGCCGCAGCAGCCAGGTCGGCGTCGGCCTGGCTCTCCTGGTAGCCGGGCACCACCGGCACGCCCGCCCGCTGCATCAACGTGCGCCCCGCCGTCTTGGAGCCGAGCGCACGCATGGCATCCCCGCTGGGGCCGACAAAGGTGAGCCCGGCCGCCACCACTGCATCGGCAAAGGCGGCGTTCTCCGACAGAAAACCGTAGCCCGGATGGATCGCCTCGCACCCATGGTCGAGTGCTGCCCGCAGAATCCGGTCGCCGCGCAGATACGACTCCGCCGGCGCCGGCGGGCCGATCGGCACGGCTGCATCGGCCAGCGCCACATGCAGGCTGCCGGCGTCAGCCTCCGAATAGACGGCGACGGTGGCGATACCCATCTCCTGGCAGGCACGGATGATGCGAACGGCAATCTCGCCACGGTTGGCGATCAGGAGCTTGGAGAACATATTTTGCCCTCCGAAACGATACGTGACTAAGTGTCAGAGATCTCAGGCTTACGCGGGTCGAGCACCTGGTCAGCGTGCATCCAGATGACACGCGAGTAGCGGAACAGCAGCGGCCACATGATGATGCACTCGACGATGATGATGATGGTAAAGAGGAGGATCGATGCGTCCCACAGGTAGAGCAGGACGGCGCTGGGGACGAGGATGAGAAAACCCAGCGTGTAGGCAATGAACATGGAGTTGAGAAAGTAGCCCGTCTCGCGGTCATACTTGATGCCGCACACCGGGCAGTGGCTGTTCATCCCCAGGAGCGAATGAAACACCTGTCCCTCCAGGCACACGGGACAGCGCTGTCGTATGATGGCCCACAACCGCTTGAACACCCTCGTCCACTCTCCTCTCTCCGTGTAGTGTACACCGCACGGAGAGAGGGAGCTAACCGACAAGGGTTCACTCGTCGCGGATTTTCTGAGCGCCCTTGCGGCAGCACAAGATACTCGGCGCCTGCTTCTGTTGCGAACTCTACCACGTGCGGTTGAAGGGGTGTGGTCGGCACCGCCGCGCCCTGCGCAGTAACCATGATGCCGCCAGCACTTTCGACCCGGCACGGCCCACCAAGCGTGGAGCGGATACGCGCCGCAGCCAACCGGCCGGCCGCCCAGCGCAGGTCCACCTCGAAACCGCCGCGCGCCCGCAGGCCCGCAACCTGGCCCTCCTGCCACACGCGCGGCAGCGCCGGCAGCAGGTTGAGCCGCCCCTCGTGACTCTGCAGCAGCATCTCGATCATGCCCGCGGCGGCGCCAAAGTTGCCGTCGATCTGGAAGGGCGGGTGCGCGTCAAACAGGTTCGGATAGAGCCCGCCGCGCATGTAGTTAAAGCTGGCAGGGTCGATCAGGTTGAAGAGCGCGCTGAGAATCTTGAGCGCCCGGTCGCCGTCTTTGAGCCGCGCCCACGAGTTGACCTTCCAGCCCATCGACCAGCCGGTGCTCTCGTCGCCGCGCAGTTCGAGCGAGCGACGGCAGGCGGCGAAGAGTTCGGGCGTGCCGCTCTCGGTGAACAGGCTGAACGGATGCAGCCCCATGAGATGCGAGAAGTGGCGGTGATGCGGATCGACGGCGTCAAAATCCTTGTACCACTCCTGCACGTCGCCGCGCTTGCCGATCTGGAAGGGATACAGGCGGGCGCGCGCCGTGCGCATCTGCTCCGCAAACTCGGCGTCCACGCCCAGGGCTTCGGCGGCGGCGATGCAGTTCGCCAGGTGCTGCGAGATGATCGCCAGGTCAAAGGCCGTGGCCATACTGGTCGCGGCCCTGACGCCGTTCGCCATGATGAAGACGTTTTCGGCCGACGTCGAGGGGCAGGTGACAAGATGGCCCTCGCCATCCTCGATCAGCCAGTCCAGGCAGAACTCGGCTGCGCCCTTCATGATGGGATAGGCAGTGTCACGCAGGAACGCAAGATCCCCGCCAAAGGCATAGTGCTCCCACAGGTGGGTGCAGAGCCACGCCCCCGACAGCGGGAAGTTGGCCCAGCACGGCTCGCCGCCGCCATAGTTGCCGACAGGCGCCGCCTGGCACCAGACATCGCTGTTGTGATGCGAGCACCAGCCGCCCACACCATAGTTGACCGCCGCCATCTTGGCGCCGTTCTCGCTTAATCCCTGCAGAAAATCAAACAGCGCGGTGGCGCACTCGGCGAGGTTGGCGGTCTCGGCGGGCCAGTAATTCATCTGCGTGTTGATGTTGATGGTGAAGTTGCTGCTCCACGGCGGCCGGACCTGGTCGTTCCAGATACCCTGCAGGTTGGCCGGCAGCGTGTGCGGCCGCGAGCTGGCGATCAGCAGGTAGCGCCCATAGTGAAAGAGCAGCGCCAGCAGCGCCGGGTCTGCTTCCGGCCGAAACGCAGCGATTCGCTCGCCGGTGGGCAAGGCAGCCGCGGTAGCACCAGACGGCCCCAGGTCAAGGACTGTTCGCGCATAGAGCGGTTGGTACTCGGCGAGGTGCTCCTGGAGCAGTTCGTCGATACGTGCGCCCCTGCACGTGCGCCAGGATCTGCGCAGTGCTGGCGAGCGGGTCCTTCCCCTCCTTGGCCGGAGAGTGGTCGAACCCATTAAAACTGGTCGCGGCGCACAGGATCAGCACCACCTCGTCGGCCCCGGCCACGCGCAGCGTGCTGCCGGCAGCCTCCAAGCTGCCTCCTACATGGCGCACCTCCAGACGAGCGGCAAACGTCATCCCCTCGTCGCCGTAGATGATGGGGTTATCGCTGCGCAGATAGTTGGGATCGACCTGCTGCGGCGCCTTGCCCTGCAGCAGCAGCTGCCTGTCCTGTGCCGTCACCTCCGATTGCAGCGGGCTTTCCATGCGCACGGTGAAGGTCAGGCCGCCCGGCTGCGCGCTCGTGAGCCGCAGCACCAGGGCATTGGCAGGGGTAGAGACGAATGCCTCCCGGCTGTACCTGTATTCGCCGTGGCCATAGTCGATTCGGTGCACGGCCGTCGTGAGATCCAGCTCGCGCCGATATGTACCGGGCGTACCAGCTGCCCCCGCACCTTCGAACGCAAGATACAGGTCGCCAAACGGCAGGTAGCTCTGCGTAAAAGGACCCTGCATGTGCTTGACCAACTGGTCGGCCCCGTCATACTCACCCCTAAAAACGGCTTCCCGGACGGCGGGCAGGTAGGGCAGGGCGTCAGGGTTGGTATGGTCGCGCGGGTAGCCAGACCACAGCGACTCTTCGTTGAACTGCAGATGTTCCGTCTGCGCGCCGCCGAAAACCATCGCGCCGAGACGGCCGTTGCCGATCGGCAGGGCTTCGGTCCAATAGGTGGCAGGGTCGCTGTACCAGAGCGAGTGGGCTTCCACTCGCGCTTCGGATGGAGACCAGGAAGTCATGATTACCTCTTCAGATGGATTGCCAGGTGGTGTGCTCGATTATAGCAGGATTCCGCCTATCGGCGGTACTACCTTGCGGTCAGGTTCCGGCCCAGTCTTGACCGGCCCAGGATTCAAGACACCCAGGGTGGGGCGGCCAATGTCAGCAAGCCGTCTGTCTTATCGTCACATTCTCCCACCGTAACCGCTGTACCATATAACAGTCACGGTGCTGTGCCACAGTTGATCACGGCCTTCCAGTGACAGGAAACGACATGCGCAAATATCCGGAACCTTCCGACTACCAGATCGCCATTCAGAACCCCCAGCTTGTGCTGCGTGACCCCCTCCTGAACGGCCGTGGCGCCCGCATCATATTTCTGATTGTGGCGATTGGCTGGGTACTGCCGAGCGTGACGTCACTTGCCCACACCCTTGCCCACACACCGCCCTTTGGGGCCAGATGGGAATACGCCGCGCCAGTCCCCAGCGCCTACCCAAGCTTTGCCGCCCAGAACGCCCCCGTCAGCCCGCTGCCGGCAGTCGAGTGCCCTATAGACGGCGAAGTCTACCTTGAGGCGCCACACGATACGGTGCAGGGCAGCGTGGCAACCTTCTCCTGGTTGGGCAGCCCGCAGCTTCCCGAGGGCTGTCAATATCGACTCAAGCTCTGGCGCGCCGATGGCAGGCTGATCGCGCTGTCAGCCACGGCTGCGAGCCATGTCACCGCCACGCCCGACGGCTACGAGGCTGCAATCGATATGACCAAGGACTTCCCACCCGGCCAGCAGTTCGGCGGCGACTTTGTCTGGGCAGTCGAACTGGTCGATACCTTCCACGGCAACACGCTTCTGCCGCTCCACGGTCGGGCCCAGGCCTTTACGTGGGTGCCCCAGTAGCGCCTATTGCCGCCGCAGCGCCGGCAGGTACACGTGCTCCACATACGTCACCGGTGGCCCGGAACCGGCCACCAACAACGTGATCGACTGTGCGGGGAAGGCAATCTCGTTGACCCCCGCCGCCAGCGCGATGTCAGCAGACTGACGCACGATGCGTGTCAGGTCCGCGGCGCTGTAGCGGTAGACGGCGGCACTTCCCACCGCGGCGTTGGCGATGGTCAGCCGGCCGGTCAGCGGCTCCGTCGCCTTGTTGACGATCACTAGCGTCAGCGCGTTGTCGCTGGTGCGCTGGGCAGCGTAAATCGCCAGCTTGCCCTGGTCGCTGCTGGCGGCCTGGACGCCGGTGTCGCCGAACTTGCCGCCCGCCCCGTCGTAGTTGCGGTACATGCGGAAGGCGAAGGCGCCTGGATCGGTCGCCGTCCGGCGGTGCCCACAGCGTGGCGAGGTCGAGCCCCTCACGGCCAAAGATGCCGAGCACGTCGGCCTGGGCCAGCGCGCCGTTGATGTGGTCGAGCGCGCCCCAGTTGTACTCGGTGACTGCCAGCTTGGTGCCGGGATAGTACTGGTTCACCCACGTGCGCATGCGTGGGATCAGCTGGATGATGCCGCCGTCGGGGCCCGCATCCTTGATCCAGCTCTCGTCCACATAGGTCGGGTCCCACAGCGAGCGGGTCGAGCGCAGGCGCAGCGCCTGCGTGGCTGCGCTGCCGGCGGGCGCGAGCGCAACACCGGGCGACTGCGGATAGTAGTGCAGGTCGAGATAGTCGAGCAGCCGCACGCCGTGGGTGTCTTCGTACTGCTTGAGCTGCTGCAGGTACCACGGCACAAAGGGCATGTCGCCGTTAGCCAGGCGATCGTCGGGGGTACTCCAGTCCTCACGCTGGCCGTCGTAGGCCCCGAACCAGTAGTAGGTCCAGCCCGTTCACTACGGGGCCCAGCAGCTGCACCTGCGGGTCCGCGGCCTTGGCCGCAGCGGCGTAGGCGATCGTGGCGTCGCGGAACTCCTGGTACTTCCACCCGGTCGGGCGCACGTCCCGGTGCGTCTCAAACCAGATGTCCGGCTCGTTATCGAGATTGTAGAAACGCACGCCGCCATCCCCCGCCGCGCCGTACTTTGCCTTGAGGAAGTTGATCCAGCCGGCGCCAAAGGCGGGCGGCGCCGCTACGCTGGCGTCCAGCTTGTCGTTGCCGGTGACGAGGCTCCCGTCGGTGTGCACGCCGTTGCCGCACAGCCCCCGGTACGGTTCCACCTCCTGCTGCGGCCCGTACTTGGCCACGGCAAAGCCGCACGCGTGCTCGACGCCGTTGGACACGTAGCCGGTCATGGGCAGCGTCAGCAGCGACTCGGTGCCGGTGCGCCGGTTCTGGTCGATAAAGCGGTTCGCCGCCGAGTCGTCCGGCATGCTCGTGGCGTCGCTCTCCTTGATGTTCTCAAAGTACCAGTCGGAGGCGTGGTTGGCGACGTCGGTCTGGTAGTTGTAGCGGGTGGTGGCGTTGCCGCCCCAGCGGTTGACCGGCAGCTGCAGCTCCGCGGCCAGCGCTTCGGGGGCAAAGTTCATGCCGTAAATGTACGGGCTGATGGCCTGGCGCCCGGCCGCCGCATCCACCGTCAGCGTGATGTCACCGGCCGGAGGGGGAGGTTCGGCGCTGCCGGTCAGGCCGATATCGTCCAGGTAAAAGGTCGGCTGGGCGCCGCCCGTGGCATCCTGCCAGAAGATGTCGCTCAACGTGGCCGGGCTGCCCAGGTCGGCGAGCGGCCACCGACTGCTCCGTCCACTGGTTGGCGGTGGCGGTCACTGCGACCGTGGCGGCGTCGTTCTGGTTGGCCATGATCGTGATCCGCTGCCCGCCGCTGCTGCCGCCATGCAGCCAGAAGTGCAGGTGCGTGTAGCCCGCCAGGGAGATGGCCGGATCGGCGTGGAGGTAGAGTCCTGCCCACGGCTGGTCGTAATGTACGGAAATCGCTGCAGTGCCGCCGTGCACGGGTGTGGCAACGGTAAGATTGCGCGTGGTAGCCCACGACCAATCGTCCCAGCCGGCGGCCAGGGTGTCGGTGTAGATAGGGGTGTCTGCCGTGGTGCTTGCGTAGCCAGGTTGAGGCAGGCAGCAGCTGATCCAGACCAGAAGGACCGTCGCCGGCGTCCACCGACTGTCCGCGCCAAGTCTCCGCGCCCACCGGAGTTCCTGTATCGATCTCGGCATGGAGCTTCTCATGACAGACCTCTTCCAGCAGCAAGCCGAGCGTCAACGGCTTGCGATCATTGGCAGCTTGTGAGTCCTGTAAATCTTGTTCGATGTTTTTCATAGACGAGCTCAGCCAACCAGGTGTTCCGACTTCTTCCGGCTTCCTTCTTCCGGGAAGGGTCGGTCTTCCGGGAAGAGGGGGGTCTTCCCGGAAGACCTCCAACGTATAGAGGTTCGTTGGAGTTCGAAATCCGAGAGTATGGTGCTATTGTTGTGAGAAGATAGCGTCTACAAGCTGCTGGTATCAACAGCATACGAGTAGCGATGAAAGGAGGCTGCTGCCATGCCGGGTCGCCACGTTCAGTTCGCCCAGGCGGTCTTACTATCACGTGTACAATCGAGGCGCCAACCGCACCACGTATCTTCACCTGCGACAGACGATTTCTTGGACTTCCTCTACCGGCTGCGCACGAACGCCGCTCGCCTTGACTGCTACGGTGATTGCTTACTGCCTTATGCCCAACCACTTTCACATTGCTCGTCCGCCAGGACGAGCAGACAAGTGCGCGGGCTTGATGGTGCAGTGCACGTGCAACGGCTATGCGCAGGCATTCAATCGTCGCCGCAGCACAGCGGCACGCTGTTTCAAGGACGCTACCAATCCATTCTCGTCAATCAGCGACGAGTACCTGCGCCATCTGTGCCGCTACATCCACACCAATCCGGTAAAAGACGGCTTTGCGCTGCAGCCGGAACTCTGGCCATACTCGAACTATGCCGACTTGGATCAGTCAGCGCCCACGGTCGAGAGATTGATCGCAGCTTCGTGAACAAGTTCTTTGGCTCGGTTGACCGATATCGCACGCTTTGTTGCCGGCTGGACAGAGCGCAGGCGCCTGCCCGATCCGCTTCGCGAACTACCTATCCGACCTTGGAGGCATCCGAATAGCACCCCTTCCGGGAAGGGTCGGGCTTCCGCGGAAGGGGGGGTCTTCCCGGAAGCCTCCTACTATTTCTTGCCGATCGCTACCGTTACCGTGCGATCGCCTAACTCGAACGTTGCACTCGGCAGGTGCGCGGGGATGGCATTGCCGTCGCCGGGATGGACCTGCACCAGGTCGACGCTCAACGTCTCATCACGCACGTAGTCGCCGAAATGCGCCACGACTTCGTGCATGAGGTCTGAATCGGCGATGTAGGTGACGATCCGGTCGCTGATCGCCAGGTTGGCATCCTTGCGCAGCTGCTGGATGCGGCGCACCAGTTCACGGGCATAGCCCTCCTGCAGCAGCGCCTGGTCCAGCTCCGTGGTGATCGCCACCAGGTAGCCGGCCGTCTGCGCCACGCTGTACCCGGCACGCGGCGTCAGCCGCACCTCGACATCCTCCGGCCCGACCACGTACGTCTCGCCCTCGGCCTCGACCTCGACCGTCTCGCCCGCCTGCAGCTTGCCCGCCAGCTCCAGCTGGTCCATGCCCGCCATCGCCGCGCGGATCTTCGGATAGCCCTTGCCGTACTTCTGCCCCAACTGCTTGGGATAGGGGAAGACCGCCACATCCACCAGGTCGCCGCTGGCATGCGTGAAGCCCAGCGTCTTGACGTTGAGCTCGTCGAGCACGAACTGCTGCAGCCGCCGCAGCGCTGCCTCTTCCTCGCTCGTGCGCGTCCGCACCACCACCTGCGCCAGCGGCTGGCGCACCTTGAGATTGGCGTTCTGCCGCGCCGCATGCCCCAGCGATGGTCACCCGCTGCACCATCGCCATGTCGGCGCTCAGCTGCTCGTCCACCTGCGCCTGCTTGACCTGCGGCCAGCGTGCCAGGTGCACGCTGTCGGGCTCGCCCTTCTGCGCGTTGGCCACCAGGTTCTGGTACAGCTCCTCGGCCACGAACGGCGTCGCCGGCGCCAGCAGCTTGGCCACCGTCACCAGCACCTCGTACAGCGTCTGCAGCGCCGCAGGATCGCCGTCCCAGAAGCGGCGGCGGCTCAGCCGCACGTACCAGTTGCTGACGTTGTCCACAAAGTCGCCGATCGGCCGGGTCGCCCCGAGCACGTCGTACTCCTCCATCGCCTGCGTGACCGTCCGCACGAGCAGGTTCAGTTCGCTCAACACCCAGCGGTCGAGCAGGTTATCCGGACTCCACCTGCGCTGCGCCGGCCCGCCACTCGCTCAGGTTGGCGTAGGTGACGAAGAACGAGTACGTGTTCCACAACGTGTTGAGGAACTTGCGCACCGTCTCGCCCACCAGGGTGACCGAGAAGCGCCGGCTGTTGCCCGGCGGGCTGGCCGTGTACATGTACCAGCGCGTGGCGTCGGCACCGTGCGTGTTCATGACCTCCCACGGGCTCACCACGTTGCCGCGGCTCTTGCTCATCTTGCTGCCGTCCTCGGCCAGGATGTGGCCCAGGCAGATGACGTTCTTGTACGCCGGCCGGTCAAAGAGCAGCGTCGAAACGGCGTGCAGCGTGTAGAACCAGCCGCGCGTCTGGTCGATCGCCTCGCAGATGTAGTCGGCCTGCTGCTGCCGCTGCCACACCTCCTGGTTCTCAAACGGGTAGTGCCACTGCGCCACGGGCATCGACCCGCTGTCGAACCAGCAGTCGGCCACCTCGGTGACGCGGCGCATCGTGCCGCCGTCGGGCGCGGTCCAGGTCAGCTCGTCCACGTAGGGCCGGTGCAGATCCAGGTCCTTGAGCTTGCGCCCGACCTTCTCCTCCAGTTCGGCCACGCTGCCGACGCACTCCATGTAGGTGCTGCCGGGCGCATCGCTCCGCCAGATCGGCAGCGGCGTGCCCCAGTAGCGGTCGCGTCCCAGCGCCCAGTCGACGTTGTTCTCCAGCCAGTTGCCAAAGCGCCCTTCCTTGATATGCTCGGGCACCCAGTTGATCTGGTTGTTGTTCGCCACCAGCCGGTCGCGATAGGCCGACGTGCGGATGTACCAGGTCTCCCGGGCATAGTAGAGCAGCGGCGAATCGCAGCGCCAGCAGAACGGATACGTGTGCTCGTACGTGCCCGACTTGTACAGCAGCCCACGGCTCGCCAGCTCGTCCTCGATCAGCGGATCGGCCTCCTTGACAAAGACGCCCGCCCACGGGGTCACCTCGGGCCGGAACCTGCCGTCGCCTTGGATCGTGAGGATCACCGGCAGGTTGTACTTCTTGCCGACCTCCATGTCGTCGGGGCCAAAGGCCGGCGCGATATGGACGATGCCGGTGCCGTCCTCGGTGCTGACAAAGTCGCCGGTGACCACGTAGCAGTAGTCCTGCTCCACCGGGTAGAAGCGGTAGAGCGGCTCGTAGTGGATCCCCGTCAGGTCCTTGCCCTGCATGCGATCGAGCACCTCGAAGCCCGGGCTTGAGCACGCGCTCGGCCAGCTCGGCGGCCAGCGTCAGCACGTCGCCGCTCACGTCGCGGACCCGCACGTAGTCGATGTCGGCGCCGACGGCCAGCGCCACGTTGCCGGGCAGCGTCCACGGCGTCGTCGTCCAGGCCAGCAGGTACTCGTTGGGCCTGCCTGCACCGGCGAGCGGCCGTTGCCCTCCGTGACCCGGAACTTGACGAAGACGCTGGGGTCGATGGTGCCTTCCTTGTAGCCCAGCGACAGCTCGTGGCTGCTCAGCGGCGTGCCGCAGCGCGGGCAGTAGGGCACAACCTTGTAGCCCTGGAAGAGCAGGTTCTTGTCCCAGAACTGCTTCATGATCCACCACAGCGACTCGACGTACTCGTTGTGGAAGGTCACGTAGGCCGTTTCAAGATCCACCCAGAAGGCCATGCGCTCGGTGAGCTGCTCCCACTCGGCGATGTACTCCATCGTCGACTCGCGGCACAGCTCGTTGAACTTGGCGATGCCGTATTCCTCGATCTGCTTCTTGCCGCTGAGCCCCAGCCGCTTCTCCACCTCGATCTCGACGGGCAGTCCGTGCGTATCCCAGCCGCCGCGGCGCTGGACATAGTAGCCCTGCATCGTCTTGTAGCGCGGGAAGATGTCCTTAAAGGCGCGCGCCAGCACGTGATGAATGCCCGGCCGGCCGTTGGCCGTCGGCGGCCCTTCATAGAAGACATATTCCGGGCCGCCCCAGCGCTCGCTCATGCTGCGCTGGAAGACGTTGCGCTTGCGCCAGAGCTGGAGCACCTGCTCCTCCATCTCCGGGTAGCTGACGGACGTCTTCACGTCCTTGAACTGCGCCAGTTTCGTCTGTTCGCTCATCGTCATTCCCCTTATCCTTACCCTTCACGCTGCTGGAGCGTGCGGCTCATCCACAAGATGTCATAATAGGTGCTGCCGATCTTCATATAGCCTGCCTCTACATACTTTGGCCGAAAACCGGTTTGCAGATACAGGCGCTCGGCGGCCGTGTTGCCGATTGTGACGGCCAGGAGCAGCTCTTCCAGGCCCGCCTGACGCCTTCCGCGTACTCAATCACCGCGTCCACCAGCTGCCGGCCGAGGCCGAGACGGCGGTAGGCTGGGACGGTGTACATCTGGTACAGCCCCGCGCGGTGGCGCAGCTTTTCGCTCTCGCTGCGGTAGAAGCTGGCCAGGCCGGCCAGTTCGTCCTCGGCAAACGCCCCGAACATGCAGCGCAGCCCCGGCTGCGGCGCCAGGCTGGCGGCAATCTCGTCGAGCGTACGCCGATCGAACTCTGCCACCGTGGCCCCATAGGCCTCCGGATGCTCCACCAGGGCCCGGCGGCGAATTGACTGATACGCCGCAGCATCCGCTTCGTGCAGTGCGCGTATCTGCGTGTTCATGGCCACCTTCCTTCCGGCGGATCGTCACTTGCGCCGCCAATACAAAAACCCGTCCCCAAAACGGGGACGGGCTCGAAAGCTCGCGTTACCACCCCGGTTCCCGCCCTCAACCACAGGCGAGCACCTCAGTGCAAAGCCGGACGCGCAATGGTCCGAATCTGCTGCGACGATAACGGGTCACAAGGCCGGCGACGTCTACTAAGGCAACCTGTTCGGGTCGCTGCTCCGGAGGGATCTTCGCCGAGGGCCGCTTCACCTGGCTCCCACCATCCCAGGCTCGCTGCCGTGCGCACCGCCGGCTACTCGTCTCCATCAACGCATCAGACAAATTGTACGCGCAAGTGTAGCATGTACACCAAGCGATTGTCAAGCTTTTCATGCAGCCCGGCCATTACTTGGCGATCGTGTCAGTGGATAGGTGCCAGCTTGGCAAAATACTCGTTCTGTCGCTTGAAGCCTACACTCAGATCTGCTACAGTAGAATTCGTCTAGCTCGAAATCAGCATGCATGAATACCTAACGCCGCTGCCCGCCTCCCCTGGGTTGCGTGCAGCGGCAAAACCGGCGGCAGCAGCGCAGTGGACTGTCGCCCGGATCTCGCGGGTTTGTGTTCGCCAGGCGCACACGGCACCTTTCGGCACGTTCAGAACACCTGCCAATGGACCAAACATCAGCGCGCTTATTGGACAAGCCTGGCCGATAGTTCGCCCAGGTGATCGATAAAGGAGATTGCCGAGATTCCCTTTTCTGTCCAAGGTTCCGGCATCGACGAGTCCGGGTGGCGGTCGGGGTATTCGGCATTGCGTGGATCAAGCAGTTCGCCCGCTAATGGGACACCGAGCGCGGCACATCACATATTCCGCCCACACGGCTTGCCGTTCTCTAACGAGAAATGACCGCATGGCACCCTCCACGACCTTGCGGCCCCAGATGCGTACGCCGTAGCGGCGCAGCAGCTTTTCAACTTTGTAACCATTGAAGCCGGAGGTTGCATAGAACGTGAAACGGTGCATCCTGCCGTATTTTGCCCGGGCAACCAGCTCGTCAATCGGGCTGAGGATGTCGACATTAGGAATGGCCATGGTTTGCTCCTATTAGACCAATCAGAACATATGTTCTGATTGACTATATACGAGTTACCGTCGGTAGTCAAGCACTTTGCAGTTCGTTTCAGCAGTCAAGAGTGAGTCGCATAGTCTTTAATATCGCGGAGCCCCGAAAGACTCATGAATATCAATGACCCCTCCTTCAACTTAGTCACCGTTGTGCTTATCGTAATGGGCGTCGTCATCGTCCTTTCTTTGCTTAGCTTGTTTGTGTTCTGGTTCGGGGGCAGAGACCCACTGCGCTGGAACGCCGAGGCGCGTGTCGAAGCGGCGCAAAATCCGGGCAACTTGCTGCAAGCGGATCGAGAGTACCGTCGCCGGCTCACCTCTCTGCGGCTGTTGTTCCTGGTGGCCGCGGTAGTAATTTTGGTACAGATCGCGCCGAAAGAGGCGCGGGCTGTGGCCGACGCAATCGGCATGCTGCTCGTGGAAGTGCTGAATGTGGTGCGTGACAGCATCACCACATTCCTGGCAGCCCGAAGCAGTTGAGGGGTTAGAGCGTCGTCAGTAGGAAATGGGGCCTGCCGAGGGTCAGTCTCCGAATTCACGGCGCGCATCTTCGGGTATACATCCAGGAGGTGGGGGTACCTCCAGGAAGTGCCCCGTTAACTCGCCGAATCATCCTGCGCTGCCGCCACCGTAACCGCAAGCAACTCGCGCAGCACGTCAAGATTTACGTCTCGCAACCGATTGATGTAGAGACAGCCCTTGCCCAGCTTATGCTTGCCCAAGCGCGCCAGCACCTCACCATGGGGCTCGTACCCACCCATGCAGTAGAGCGTAAGATTCTGCTTGCGCGGCGAAAAGCCGGTGACAAACCAGTCACCCTCCCGCCCGCTGGCGTAGGCGTAACGATAGTCGCCAAACCCCACGATGGCGCTGCCCCACATCTTAGGCGCCTTCCCCGTCACCGTACGAAACAGGTCGAGCAGCACAAGGCTGTCGCTGCGCTTCTCGGCGTCCGGCACCGCCGCCAGGAACGCCTCCACATCGCCGTCATTCGGCTTGGTCTTCAACTCGGCCATGGTAGTCCTCCTTGAGGCACGCTCCTATCGAACATCCGTGCGATCGCTGCACCCAATATACCACATGCCGGTACGCCTCACGATGTCTCCTTTTCCCACAGCTCGATCCGGTGCCCCTCCGGATCGTAACAGTAGCACACCCATGCTCCCCAGCGCCGCTTGATTGGCGTCACTGCTACCCCCACTGCCTCCATTTCGGCGCGCATCGCCGGGAGATCCTCTACCTGCCACGCCAGCGTGATTCCCTGCCCCCCCACCGCTGCGATCGACGCGCGCGCCGCATCGGCGATGCTCAAGTGTGCGCCATCATGCAGGACGAACTCGACAAACCAGTCGTTGGCAAAACTGGCCCGCAGTCCCAGCGTGTCGCGGTAAAATGCGGCCGCCGCCTCCCAATTTTGGCAGTATAGAATCGTATTGGTGCGGCGCAGCTGCAGCATGGCCGGGGTTTCTCCTTAGTTCATTCATGCGTAGTGCCGGGAGGTGTATCCATACTCTACCAGATGATCGGCGCATGAGCCTTCCGCTTTTGGCAAGAGGTGTACTATACTTAAGTCAGCCGCCGGGCGTAGAGACGAATTCCTCATCCCTTCGCGGCCGCGGCCGAGTCTGCTTTTGCCCGATTCGAGGCAGCGCATGGCGCAGCGTCCGTACCGTCCCACGATTGCCCTGGTGCTGGCAGTCATCGCCAGCCTGCTACTGTTTGCATTTGACCCCAAGGTCGCAGGTGCGCACGTCTGGGCCTACTACTTACTCCCCTTTACGGTCGTGGCCCTCTGGGGCGCGCGCCGCGAGATCTACGCCATCAGCGCCTTGGTGAGCCTGTTGGTCATAGCCACGTTAGGGTTTGAACCCGCCCCGTCGCCGGCCCATATCGCCAACTTCCATCTGGTAACGCTGGCCGTGCTTTGGGTGCTGGCCTGGCTGGCCGCGACGCGACTGCAAACGCAGGCGCGGCTGGAGCAGCAAGTGCGAGCGCGTACGGCGGAGCTGCAGGCAAGCGAAGAACGCTACCGCCTGCTATCCGAAAACGCCATCGACGTCGTCTGGGCCGTCGACCTGCAGGGCAATCCCACCTATTTCAGCCCCTCCGTTGTGCAGCTGCGAGGCTTTTCTGCCGAAGAAGAGCTGCGCATGCCGTGGGACGAACGCGTGGCGTCGGGCTTCAACCCCGCGAGTGTGGTGCAGTTGCAGGCGGCACTGGCTGCGCTGCAGGCGGGCGAACCGCTCGCCACCGGGCCCTACATCCTGGAGCACCGCCACAAAAACGGGGAACCCGTCTGGGTTGAAAACTCGGTCGGGCCGCTCTATGACGCTGTCGGTCGCCTCGTCGGCCTGAGCGGCACTTCGCGCAACGTCACCCGCCGGCACCTGGCGGAAGAAGCCCTTCGAGCGATCGGAAGACCGCCTTGCCAAGATCTTCCGCTCCAGCCCCGGCGCCATCGCGATCACCCGCATCGCCGACGGCGTCTTCGTCGACGTCAACCAGGCCTACGTAGACCTGATCGGCTACCCCCGCGATCAGCTGCTCGGCCGCACCGCCGCCGAGCTGGGCATCCTGCCGGTCGAACACCCGCGCCATGCTCGCCGCCGCCGCGCTGGCGCAGACCTACGTGCGCGACGCCGAGACACAGTGTGTCACCGCCGGCGGCCGGACGCTCGACATCCTGGTTGGCCTCGAGCAGATCGAGTTCGACGGCCAGCCCTGCTTCCTGCTGCTCATCTTCGATATCACCGCCCGCAAGCGCTACGAGCTGCTGCTCAAGGACACCAACGCCGCGCTCGAGGCGCGCGTCGCGGACGCGCACGGCCGACCTGCAGGCAGCGCTCGGTGACCTGCAGCGGGCCAACCAGCTCAAGGACGAGTTCATGGCGATGATCAGCCACGAGCTGCGCACCCCGCTCGCCGGCGTGTTGAGCATGGTAGAGCTGCTGGAGGACCGGCTCGCAGGTCCGCTGAGCCCACGCCAGGCGTGTACGTGCAGAGCATCCGGGAGAGCGGCGATCGCCTGCTCGAGGTCGTCAACAGCATCCTTGAGCTACACCCATCTGATCGGTGGCCAAGTACAACTGCGGCACGCCCTGCAGCCCTCGACCGGACTGCTCGCCGCCGCGGCCGCCGCCCAGCACAGCAAGACCGCCCTGCGGCAGCCAGGTAGTGGAGATCGAGGTCGTGCCGCCCGGCCTCACGATCGAAAGCGACCCCATCGCCATCGCCGACGTGCTCAAGCGGCTGCTCGACAACGCCAGCAAGTTCACGCCCGACGGCGGCCGCATTTGTCTTGAGGCCTACGCCGGCCCAGCTCAGGATCCGGCCCAGGATACCGTTACGATCGCCGTCTGCGACACCGGCCTCGGCATTGCCCCCGACCAGCTAGCGCGGATTCGCCGGCCCTTCACCCAGCTGGATGCAGGTCTTGCCCGCCAGCACGAAGGTATCGGCCTGGGCCTTGCCTACGTCGACGAGATGGTACGGCCTGCTGGGCGGCCGTCTCGAAATCGAAAGCACCCCCGGCCAGGGCAGCCGCTTTGCGCTCACCCTCCCCGCCTAGCCTCTTTCAAAAGTCGCCGTTTCGTTCGCATGCCCACAGGCTGGCTACTTAATGACGTAAGAGCCATGGAACGAGCAGTGGCACGGGCTCGGAGCGCTGCCCGGCAGGTGTCTACCAGCTTACGACACTGCCAGCCGGCCGCGCACCCCCTTGTCTATGGTGTAGAATGTAACCTACACCGTGTCATTTTCCGCCCGCCACCATCCTTACCCACAGTCCAGTCTCCTTACGATAGTACACCTCACTCTTTATGTGTTATTCTTTGTATGCTTCCCCTGTGAGTCGTTTGCGTTCTTTTGCGTCAATTGCTGCCAGTTGCCGGACGCTTGGCGTACTTCGAATTAGCACATATGCGCACATATTCGCTTTGCCCCACACTCGTCCTGATCCTTGCCTGCCTACTTGCGATCGTGCTCTTTCTCCTAGGTGTCGCCGGTCCCGGTGGCCATTTCTGGGGGCGTTTTCTCCTGCCGATCGTGCTGGTCTTCCTCTGGGGTCGACCCCGCGACATCTACATTGTCACCGCCCTCGCCAGCGTGTTGGTAGTTGCCACGTATTGGAACGACGACGTCAATACCCTCGACGATCTTGTGACCAACCACGTGCTGCCCATCGCCATCCTCTGGGCTGCAGCCTGGCTGCTGGCCCAGCGCCAGCGGATGCAGAAGCAGTTGGCGCGCCGCGAGCAGGAACTGGACGAACTAGTCAAGGCTCGCACCGCGGAGTTGGGAACCAGCGAACAACGCTACCGCCTTCTGACCCAGAACAGCAGAGATCTAGTGTGGGCATTCGATCTCCACGGCCGCATGACCTATGTCAGCCCTGCTGCTACAAAGATGGCGGGCATTGCGCCGGAAGAAATCTTGCAGATGTCGTGGGAGCAGCAGTTGGCTCCCCCCTACGTCACTCTCGTCACGGAGGCCGTCGAGGCTGCGTTGTCCGCCCTCACCAGTGGCGAACCGGTGCATGGAGGACCGTTCGTTGTGGCTTATAAGTGCAAGGACGGCTCGACCATCTGGACGGAAACGGTGTTCAATGCTCTATATGACGACGCCAGCCGCCCGATCGGATTGTGCGGCTCGACACGCGATATCAGTCTCCGCCATGCGGCCGAAGCGGCGCTCCACCGATCCCAGGAACAAATCGCCAAGATCTTCCGTGCCAACCCGGGCGGCATCACCATCACCCGCCAGTCCGACGACTGCTTCCTCGAGGCAAACGACGCCTACCTTGCCACGGTCGGCTATACGCGCAAAGAGCTTATCGGCCGTACCATCGTCGAACTGGGCATCCTGCCGTCGGAGAGCCGCGCCAGGGTCATGGCTGCTTTCCAGGAGCAGGGCTATCTGCGTGGGCTCGACCTGCAGCTCACCAACGCTCGCGGCGAGCCTATTGACATCTTCTACTCGTCCGAGCAGATAGAATTTAATGGCGAGCTCTGCTATCTTACCCTCGTCGTCGACATCACGGAACGCAAGCGGCTCGAGCAGGCGCTGCAGGCGCTCAACGCCGAACTGGAGGACCGCATCACCGGCGCGCACGGCCGACCTGCAGGCGGCAATCGTCAACCTTCAGCGGGCCGACCAACTTAAGGACGAATTCCTGGCTATGATCAGCCACGAGCTGCGCACCCCGCTCACCGGCGTCATCAGCCTGTCGGAAATACTCGAGGAGCAGGTCGCCGGTCCCCTTAACGACCGCCAAGCATACTACGTGAAGGGCATCATCGAAAGCGGCGAACGGCTGCTCAACGTCGTCAACAGCATCCTTGGCTACACGCACCTTCTCTCCGGCAAGGTTCGGCTCGACGCTGAGCCCTGCGAGTTGGCCAGCCTGCTCGCTATTTGCGCCACCTCCCAGCAGCGCAAGGCCACGCGCGGCAGCAAACCATCGCCTTGCAGGTCGAGCCGCCCGACCTCGCCATCAACGCCGATGCCACCGCCCTCGCCGAAGTGCTCAAGCGTCTCCTTGACAATGCAATCAAGTTCACGCCCGACGGTGGGCAGATCGGCCTGGAAGCCCACCCCGGCGCCGCTCTCAACATCGTCGACCTCGTCGTTTGGGACACCGGCATCGGCATCGCTGCCGATGAGTTCGACCGCGTCTTCCACGCCTTCACCCAAGCCGACGGCAGCTTGCCGCGCACCCATGAAGGCATCGGCATCGGCCTAGCCTACGTCGACCAGATGGTGCGCCTGCTAGGGGGCACCCTCCATTTGGAAAGCACGCCTGGCCAGGGCAGCCGTTTCACCATGACGCTGCCCGCGTAGGTCCGCTCACCGCTCTCGCCACCGCGGCCGCCAGCGCACCGCGCCAGCAGCCGCGGGCTCGGCGGCTTGTCTAGCCAGGCCACCACTCCGGCTTCCTTCAGCCCCGGCCGGTCCTCGTCCGGTAGTATGACCGCTCATCAGGACTACCGGCATCGCCCAACCGTTGCTGCGTAGCGCCTTCACTAGCCCGATCCCGCCTAGCCGCGGCATGACCACGTCACTGAGGATCACCGCCGCCTCGCGCCCCTGCGCCAGATAAATCAGTGCCTCTTCGCCGTCCGCGGCTTGCGTCCACACGGTAGTTCCACAGCTCCAACAGATCTACCAGCGAGGTGCGCAGCGCCGTATCGTCCTCGACGATCAGCACAAGCTCGCCGTGCCCCTGCGGTATGCATCCGCTCCGCCGTCACGCCGGCGCGCCCGCCGACAGTCTCGGGCTGCGCCGGCAGATAGATCGTAAAGACGGTGCCGGCGCCGGCCTCACTAGTTGCGGTGATGTAGCCCTCATGCTGGGCCACGATCCCTTGCACCTGGGCCAAGCCAAGCCCCGTCCCCTTGCCCGGTTCCTTGGTGGTAAAGAACGGCTCAAAAATCTGCGACATATGCGCCGGCGCAATGCCGCTGCCCGTGTCGCCGCACCACCAGCTGCACCCACCCGCCAGGTTCCATGGCTGGGACACGATAACCCTGTCCGGCACAGCTACGTGCGCGGTGGGCGAGTTCAATCCGCAGCCGGCCACCGTCAGGCATTGCATCGCGGGCGTTCACCGCTAGGTTGACGATCAGCTGCTGCACCGCGTGGCATCTGCCTTCACAAAGTACTCGCCCGGTCGGGAGCCGCTAACTCGATGGCGATGTTCTCCGGCAGCGTCTGCCGCAGCAGTTTCACTTCCTCCTTGAGCAGCGGCAGCAGGTCCAGCAACTTGCGTTCGTACACCGCCTGTCGGCTGAAGTCGAGGATTTGCCGGATCATGCGCGTTGCGCGCTGTGTCTGGTCAATGATCGTCTGTGTGCGTACCCGCTCCTTGTCGGTCAGCCCCGGCGCTTCGCTGGTCAGTTCCGGCGTAGATCGATATGGTCGATAGAATGTTGTTAAAGTCATGCGCAATCCCCGCCGCCAAGTGGCCGACCGCCGCCAGCCGCTCCTGCCGCTGCAGTTGCTCCTGCACCGCCCGTTCCGTTGTTATGTCGCGCAGCACCAGCACCCAGCCGGCCGGCACCGGTCCCGTCTCCACCGGACGGGCAATGAGTTCAAAGCTTTGCTTCTCCGCCTGTACGGTGTGCCACTGGCCGGGCGGCGGTGAAGTGAGCAAGGTTGCCACGGCGATTCCGCCCAGCCGCATGAGGCACTGGTCTGCATCATAATCAGCCAGCATCGCAAGCATCTGCTCCGCGCGCGGATTCGTCACCAGTGTGCGCATCATGTTATCAAGTAGCAGCACGCCTTCGGGCACACTGCGCATTACTTGTGTCAGCTGCTCCGCCTTGTCCTGCAGCTGGCGCAAAAGTTGCTCGCGCTCAAGATCGTGCAGCTTGCGGTCAGTAACGTCCTGCACAGTGCCTGAAAGCTGTATGACGCTGCCCTGCGCATCAAGCGTGCTGTCGCCGGCGATGGCCCGTACGTAGCGCACGCTGCCGTCCGGCCACACCACGCGGAATTCGGCATCGACTGACCGCCGCTCGATGGCGGCAGTCATACCGAGCGCACGCACACGCTCGACATCATCTTTGTGGATAACACGCCGGATCATCTGCTCCAGGTCGCCGCCACATTCATTAGGGTCGAGAGCAATCAGGCGCTTCATCTCATCGGACCACATGCCCGTGCTGCTGCGTGTGTCCCACGTCCAGTGACCGACGTGCGCCACCGCCTGCGATCTTTTTAGCGCTGCCTCGCTCTGCCGCAAGGCTTCCTCTGCCTGCTTGCGCTGGGTCACATCGTGTACGATGACATAGGCCAGGTTGTGGCCGCCCAAGCTGGCATAGCTGACAAACACCTCCATTTCGCGCAGTGTGCCGTCAGCGTGCCTGTGCTGGAGCAGCACATGGTGGCGCTCTTCCGCCTGTGCCCGCAGGAATTCCGCTCGAATCTGCGGTACTGTCAACGACACGACGTCGGTGAGGTGCAGCGTGCGCAGCTCGGGGCGTGTACGCGCGTAGTACGCAGCCGCCGCTGCGTTGGCGTCCACGATGGCGCCGCTTTCCGTATTGACCAAGAGCATGATGCTCTGGTTTTCTTCAAACAAGGTGCGATAGCGCACTTCGCTGTCACGCAGTGCCACCTCGGTCCGCACGCGGTCGGTGATATCGATCGCTGCGGTAACGAGGTGGGTAAACCGGCCGGCCGCATCTTGAATGGGCGTGGCCGTGACGTCATAGGTATGCGGGCCGTCGGAGCGCTCAAACGTGATTTCCCGCGCAGTTGCACCCCTTCTGCAAACGCACGGCGCTTCAAAGCGACCATGGCGTCGATTCCTGGTCCGCTGTCTAGCTCATCATCGCGCTTGCCGACGACTGCGATGGGGTCGAAATCGGGGTGTGGGTTGAAGATCCACTCGTAGCGCAAAGCTGCGTCAACCCGGGCAAATACTATGGGCGAATTCCTGAGCGCCAGGCGGTAGTGTTCAGCTTTTTCGTGTTCAGATTCGTCGTAGCCTGCGGCTGGCCGATCAGCGAACATCCGCTATTCCTCGTGAGACGGGGCTCCCAGTGGGACCCATAGATCACTTCGTCCGAGGCGCCGTTGCTTTTTGTGAACGCACTGCCGGGACACTGCTGCTGGCGAGAACTGTGCGGGGAAAGTAATCGGAGCAACAGGCAGCGCCATCTGGCATTCCCTTACCCAGGTTGCTACAGATTATCGCAAGCGCTTACGACGATTTTAGCATATGTCTGGCATATAGCAAGAAAGAGCGTGCCATGCCGGACGACCGCGGCAGCGTGCTGGCCCGGCCATGCTTCACGCCTGATTGGGATGCTGGATTAGCATGATGCTAGGACGCGTCCACTGCCATATTACCCGCTGTGAGTTCGCCGCAGTCCGTCGCGCGGCTGCCGCATCCGGCCATGGCCTGGGCCGTGCTTGACTTTGAAGATCCAGCGACATTCGCCGCGGCCCTAAGCGGCGTGGACAAGCTCTTTCTCATGCGTCCTCCACAGATGGCCAACGTCGAGAAATCGATCCGGCCCTTGCTTGACTACGCTGGGAGCGCCGGCGTCCGCCATATCGTCTTTCTCTCGCTGCGACGCACCGTCAAGACATCGTCGATCACGACGACATCTTCATCCCGGCCGGCAAGGGCAAGACAGCATTTGTCGACACGCGCGACCTGGCGGCTGTAGCCGCGCTGGCGCTGACCCAACCGGGCCATGAGAACAAGGCCTACCCGCTCACCGGCAGGCAGGCCCTCGACTACGACGCGGCGGCGGCGGCACTTAGCGACGTGTTGGGCCGGCGCATAACCTACAGCGACCCCTCCCGCCTCGCTTTTGCCCGTCGCCTGCGGCAGACGCGGCGCCGGATGGGGCTACAGCGGCGTGCTGTCGGCCATCTATATGACCACTGTGGTTAAGGGAGTTGGAAAGGTTCTGCTGCTGACTGCCCACAGCTGAATTCCTGCCTGCGCAGCAGCCGCCTACACGCTCGGGGGCAACGTGCAGGCAGATTGGGGAGCTTATGCAAGGTGCCGCTCGCTGTGCGGCCGGCAGCTTGCGCCCGGCGCTACTCCACCGCGATGTCTGTGGGCGGCACAAGGAAGTTCGCGAACTCCTTGACCACCTTCCACTGACCGTCGATCTTGCGCCAGACGACCAGGCAGCGCCCCACCTGGTGGAAAGCGGTCGAACCGTCGTTGGCCCGCCACACCTCGTCCCACTGAGCCTGCCGGGTGGCAAAGTCGCCGGACACAGTGATCTCTTTGAGCGTGAACTTGCCCGAGACATGGTTTCCGGCGAAGAAAGGCCGCAGGCTGTCGGCTAGCGCCTGCTTGCCCACAATATCGGGCATGCCGGGCTGAATCGAGACTACATCGTCAGCATAGAATGAGAGGAAGCGATCGATGTTGCCGGCATAGTAGGCGCGCTCGCGCCTGAGCACTACCTTCCGGAACTCCGCTTCTGCCTTGGCTTGGGCAGGATCCACACCCGAAACAGTGCGGGTGGCGTCCACCACTACCGCAGGACCGGTCGGCAGGGGCTGCTCGGGTTCGGCGTAGACGGGCGAGAACGCACCGCTGACAAGGACTGACAGAATGACGAGGCACAACAAGGCATAGATGCGAGACATAATACGCTCCTTTGGTCTTTCCTAACCTGAAATCTCATCACAATTGCTTCAGCCGTTGATCGGCTGGAGTTCACTTGGTTGGCACGCGGATTCCTCGACCTTCTCGCTAAGAAAGGCCGTCAATGCACTCCACTCGCGGAAGTAGCGGACCTCGCCGCTCTGCACGTGCCGCACCTCGGCACGCAGTTCCACCTGGTCGCCACCCATCGCTTCGCGCCAGAGCCGCAGCATAAATAGTGTGGAACCTGACCCGGTGCTGTATTGTTCGTTGCGCATAGGTGACACCCCTGCTGCTGGTCATTGCGGCTGGACGAATGTGTCGGCACCGCTGACTAGACTCGCTTGCTGTTGTCGCCATGATAAGGCAGCAAGCGATCCCGCAGCGTGACCTGCAGCGATCCCTGCCGCCGATTTTGCCGAAAACAGAACCGTGCAGCGATCCCAAGCCGCAGTTCATAGCGGCTGGTTGGGCCACTCAGTTGCGAGATAGGAGATTTGCGTTGGGCAGCAAGCCGGGGTGCCTAGGCGGCAAGCTCGGCCAGCAGCGAGTGGGCTGCCTGCAGATCTGGCGTGTGGAGGCCCTCACGATACCAACCGTAAAGCGGCGCAAGCAGGTCATGAGCTTCGACTTGCCTGCCCTGAGCCTGCCACACGCGGGCCAGGCAGATGGCAGCACGCAGTTCCAGCGGCTTTGCGCCCTGCTGGTGCGCCAGTGTCACAGCCTGCTGGTACTGCACTCCTGCTTCCGGCGTCTGTCCCAAAAGCAGCAGCAGGTCGCCGTGCAAGCGATAAATCTCAGGCGCGTAGAAGTGCTCCTCAGATTCGATGAGAAAGTCGTGCGCGGCCTGCGCGCTCGTAATACCTTCCTTGATATGCCGCGCGGCACAGCAGGCATCTAACCACAGTGCATAGAGATAAGTCAGCATGTTGCGGATGCCTTCCTGCTGCAATTGCGCAATGGCCTGCCCCAACAGCGTAAGACCCGCCGTGCAGTCGCCCAGCCGGGCCTTGGCCCAGCCTGTCAGCGCCATACCCATGGCCTGGCCAAGCCGATAGGCATGTTCGTGCGACAGCCGCACTGTGATCTCGGCCCAGTGAAGCGCCGCCGTCGCGTCACCCAGCAGTTGGTAGACCATGGCATGGTTATACGCGGCATCGGCTAGGCTCGAGGGAATCGACAGGCGCTCAGAAAGCTCAATAGCTCTATGCAGCCACTGCTGTGCCTGGTCCGGATAGCCGGTCAGCGCCAGGGAGATAGCAGCAATCGACATGCCGCAGTGGCCGGGATCGTGGCCGGCATACTGGAGGGTAAGACGATGGTGTTCCACGGGATCGTAGATGCGCAGGGCTTGGTGCACTTGCTCAAGGGCAGCATCATAACGATTCAAGAAGGCGTAAACGCCCCATAAGGCGTGGTGCGCTTGCAGCAGCAGAATAGGCTCGCCGCTGCCTTCGGCGATCGCCAGGCACTCCTGCGAGATATACAACGAGCGTTCATACTCGGAGCGCACCAGGTGAAACTCGTGTAGACCCCACAAGGCCGCAAACAGGCGCGGCGAGTTGGCCAGGTGCCGTTTGAGAGCAAAAGCGCGGTCATACGCCTGCTTGGCCTCAAACGCAGCACAGGTCTTGACGACCGACCACGCCGCGCCCAACGTGGACAACAAGTCCATCTCCTGCTCGATGCGATCCTCGGTAGTGGGCAGTGTCTCGAGCAGGTCAAGCGCCCGCTGGAGGTAGCCGATGGCGTCCTGAAACGCATACATCTGGTGGGCCGCTGCCGCCGCCGCGGCGTAGTGCCTGATTGCCGGTTCCACCAACCCTGCCTGCTCGTAATGCCAGGCGATCTGGGCAGAATACGAACCCTTGCCCACCGGCGCCCGCGCCAGCGCCTCCGCCACGCGACGGTGCAGCAAGCGGCGTCGCGCCGAGCTGACGGAAACATAGGCGGTCTCACGGATCAGGTCGTGGCTGAAGTCGTAACCGTCTGCTCCTTGCTCGCGCACGATTCGCCGCTGCCACAACTCGTCAAGACTGCGCACCAGCGTATCTTCGTCGGCGCCGTATGCCTGTTGGAGCACAGGCAGCGTGAAAGAGCGGCCGATTACGGCCGCCACGTTGGCCAAGTCACGGGCAGCGGGCGACAGGCGCGCCAGCCGCTGTAGGATGATGGCGTGCACCTTGGCCGGCAGCATGGGTGCCACCGAGCTGGCACCACCGGCAGCGGTTTCGGACAGCAGTGCACGCACCGACTCGGTAATAAATAGGGGGTTGCCCTCGCTCATCCGGTATAAGCGGGTGGCCACATCGTCGGGCAAGGGTCGCTGAGCCATATGCGCTGCCAACTCGGCAGTCTCAGCCTCGCTTAACGGCCCCAACTCGATCTCATTGATCTGGCCCGCGCTGCGCAGCTGCAGCAGCAGTCCCGAAAGGGGATGCTCGCCGTCAACCTCATCCGATCTGACCGTGCCCAGCACCAGCAGGCACGTCGCCGGCGCAGAACGGAGCAGATGGTGCAGCCATTCCAATGTCTCCTGGTCGCACCACTGCAGGTCATCCAGCATGAGGATGAGGGGCGGTTGCGTGGCCAGGAAGGCGCGATCGAGCGCCGCCAGCAGCCGCTGCCGCTGCCAGCGTTCACCGGCGCCATCCGCCGAATAAGGCGCCGGCACTTGCGACGGCACCAAGTCTGGCACAAGTCGCGCAAGCTCGGCCAGCCAGACGCGATCCAGGCTATCCAGGCCGGCGCGCACGATGTCGCTGCGCAGCCAGTCGCTGACCGGTGCATAGGCGAGACCTTGCTCGCCGGCGTAGGCGCGCGTCCGCACGACGTTGATGCCCTGCCGGTCGGCCCAGCGGGCAAACTCCTGCGCCAAGCGCGTCTTGCCGGCGCCGGCTTCGCCCGCAATGACGAACAGGCCGGCACGCCCGTCCACGCACTGCTGCCAGGCGGCTAGCAGCGCCCGCCATTCTGCCTTGCGGCCGACCAGGACGTCCTGCCCCCGAACAGTTGGGTGCGACGCTGGGGGCGCAGCAGACGGGGAGCCGGGCAGATCCAGACGGAGCAGGTGGGCGTACGCTTCTTGCGTGAGTGGGCTGGGGTCGACGCCGAGCTCGCGCAGCAGCGTCGTGGCACAGGTGTGATAGGTGCGCAGCGCGGCCGCGCGATCGCCGTGCAGGGCGTGCAAGCGCATGAGGCGGCGGTACGTCTCCTCGTGCAGCGGGTCGGCGCGCAGCAGGCAGTTGGCTTGGTGAATGGATCCGGGGTAGTCGTGCGCCTGTTCCAGATGGTCGATAAGCTGCTGCAGCACAGTGAGGTACTGTTCGCGCAGCCGCTCGCGGTGCGGCACGATCCAGTCGTCGTAGCAGGGCGGAAGGAGATCGCCGGTGTAGAGCGCCGCCGCCGCCGCCAGGTGAACTTGTATGGCAGCAGCATCCTGCCGCTGCTGTGCCGCCGCTGCGACGGCAACGTGCTGCTCGAACTCGATCACGTCGACGGCGCATGGCGCATCCGGCAGCCACTGCACTGTGCGCGTATCCGTGTGGAAAAGGCGCTCGGCATCGGGCAGGATAGCGCGTAGTTGCGAGAGCGCCTTGCGCAGGTTGTTAAAGGCTTGTTCTTCGCTTGAATCGGGCCACAGCGAAAAAGCCACATGCTGGCGGGGCTGCGGTGCCTGGCGGTTGAGAATCAAGTACGCCAGGAGCGACTGCGGTCGCGCCTGCAGCGGCTGGCCGGCCGCTTCGCCGTCGTAAATCAAATGAAACGCGCCGAAAAGCTGAATACGTGGGTTTGCCATTGTCGAGCCCGTCCTGAACCTCACAAATGGCGGCCAAACGAATCAAGTCCATTGTGCTCTTGGATGGCGAATAACGGCTGTGCACGAAGATACTGCGCACGGCGCGGAATGTCAATATGGAAAATTGGAAATCAATGAGGGATCGCTTTTGGGATCGCCGCGGGATCGTCCTCTCAAATACACTCTGCTCGGTGTTGCGGAACGCTGCAGTCCTGTCCATATTCGTTGGCTTGCCGGCAAAGATTGTATACGAATTGGTATTCGGCAGTGACATTTAGTGGAATTACAAGAAGGAGAAACTTATGTGTGCCCGATCTTTGCGAGTGATCTTGCTGCTGGTCAGCATAACTGCCCTGTTGGCAGCGTGCAGGCCCGTAACGCGTGAGGCGGCCGAGGGCGCAGTGGAGCCGAAAGTAATGCTGGCCACACAGCCGGGGACCCATGTGGTGCTGGCGACTGACCCGGTCGAGATGCAGATCGCCAATGCCATGGCGGCGGCGCCGCGTGTGGTGGCGCAAGACGCAACGCTGCTTGGCTATCCCACCGAAGCAGGTGGTGCCATGGTGGTGCTGAGGGAAGGAACGAACGATTGGACCTGCATCACCGACTGGGCGGATTCGCCCGTCAACGATCCATGGTGCATTGATCCTGTGTTTACTGCGTGGAACGACGCGGCGCGGCAGGGACGGAGTTTAGGGCAACAGGTGTGGGCCTCTCCTACATGTTGCTTGGCGGGGCTGACCCAAGCAACACGGAAACCTGGACAATGGCACCCGCCGAGGGTGAGGACTGGGTCCTCACCCCGCCCCACATCATGATCCTCGTCCCCAGTGACCTCGACCCGAACCTGATCACGACCGACCATCACTCGGGTTATCCGTACATCATGTGGGAAGGCAGCTCTTTTGAGCACGTCATGATGCCAGTCGTGCCGGCCGTGACACTTTCAAACGGCCCGTTGACGGCCGATGCATCGCCTGAGGAGCAGATCGAGAACATACGCAGCGCAGCGCCGGCCGTGGTCGTGGACAATGCCACGCTCATGGGCTATCCCGCCACGGAAGGCGGCGACATGGTGGTGCTGCAGGATGGCACTAACGGCTGGATCTGCTACCCGGACCGCTTGGTGTCGCCCGGCAACGACCCCTCCTGCAACGATGCCATCTTTGAGGAGACACTCACCACTGGCACAGCGCGCGAGGTAACGCACCTGGGCATGGGCTACATGCTGGCCGGCGGCAGCGACGAGAGCAACACCGATCCCCTGGCCACGGGCCCGGCGGAAGGCGAGGAGTGGGTCACGACGCCGCCACATGTGATGCTGGTGGCGCCCGGCGGCTTTGATGCCGCCAACTTCACCACCGACCATGCTTCAGGCTATCCCTACATCATGTGGGACGGCACGGACTACGAACATCTGATGCTCCCGGTGGCGGACAGAGAGTAAGTATTTGCCCTGTGATGCGTAGGGTGGGGGTTACCTTGCGTTGTGTGGCTGGCGTCACCAACCAAGGTAATCCCATCTCTTAGCAGCTCAGCGGGCGGGGAATATGGGTGAGTAACAATGGACATTACGAGCACCACCTGCAACGTACAAACGGCCGCCAGATTCAACAATTACGGAATGTTGTTAAAAAGTAGAGGCGAACTGTCTGTGGCAAAATCATACTTGGAGCGCAGCGTTGCCATGTACGAACAAGTACTTGGCGCTGTGCACCCGAATACTGCCACCAGCCTCAACAATCTGGGCCTACTGCTCCAAGAAGCAGGCGACCTCAACGGGGCCAAACCCTGTTTCGAGCGCAGTCTCGCCATCTGGGAGCAGACGCTTGGTGCTACGCATCCGGACACGGCCACCGGCCTTAACAATTTGGGTCTGCTGCTGTGTGCCATGGGCGACTTGTTCGGCGCTAAGTCGTGCTTCGAGCGCAGTCTTGCTATTTACAGACAGATGCTCGGCGATATGCATCCTAACTCAGCGTCGATCCTTAACAACCTTGGTATGGTGCTTTACAACATGGGCGACGTGGCCGGCGCCATGCCATACCTGGAGCAAAGTCTCGCCATTTACGAGCAAGCCTTTGGCGCCCTGCACCCGGACACAGCGCAAAGCCTGCTCTGGTTGGGTTCCATTTTGCTGCGCGCGGGACAACCAGATGTCGCAAAAGCAATGCTGCAGCGTGCGGTCTGGGCGTGTGCTGCCGCATTTGGCGCCAACCATCCCGACACGCAGCTAGCGCAGCAGTGGTTGTGCACCCTGCAAAACTGACGCTACGAACCCGGCGACCAGATTGTACAGGCCGTTTTAGGTTGGCTTATGACGTGACTTGCGCAGTAGCCTGTTCAGCTGCGCAGATACTCATCCCCTTTTGCGCAGCAACGTTTTGGACATCGTGCTCGAGCGCCTTTTGCAGCCATGGCACGGCGCGATCGCATGCACGCGGCTCTTGATAGATATAGGCCAAGCCTAGTTCATCGTAGTATTTTTCACCTGCCTGGTGGTCGATAAGGGCTAGACCCCGCTCCAGGTTGGCCGCAGCTTCTTCAAAGTTGTTGCGGGCGTACAAGGCCATCCCCAGATGGATCAGCGCTAAGCCGTATTGCGAATCGAGGTCGACCGCTTCCCGCAGTGTGCGCACGGCCAGCGCATGTTCCCCCCCGCTGTAAAGCGCTTCGCCCAGTGCGTCAAGGGTCACGGCGCTCCTGTGTACATCCACCGCTGACTGGTAGGCATTAAGGGCTTGAGCATAGTCGTCGAGCCCGCTGCGATAGATGCGTGCCTTTTCGAGCAACAGATCATAGCGCCGCGGGTACTGGATCAATGCCTGCCCAAGCATGTCGACTGCCTGCTGGTAGTTTCCTTGCCTCTCGTACAGGTACGCTTGATTCCGCAAGGCAAGAACATTGTTCGGGGCAAGTGTTAACGCCTTGCGGATATTCTCTTCCGCACGCTCCCAGTCACCCAAATCGGCATAGATCTCGCCCAGCACCGCCAGGGTCTCAACATTGTCCTTGTCAATCTCCAATGCAGCAAGTGCATCGCGCAGCGCGACATGCAGTTCGCCGCGCCAATCTTCGGTCCGCGCAAGGATGGTTAACGCTGCCGCGTTATGCGGAGCTATGCCGACCGCTTCGCTCGCGGCGGCATACGCTGCATCTACATCCTGAACGATCAGGTACAGCTGGGCCTGCAGCACGAGAGGCTCAGGATTTGCCGGCTGCAGAGTTGCGAGGCTCTGATAGTCGGCCAGCGCAGCAGCATAGTCGCCGCGCAACATGGCACGCTGCGCGCTGGCAGTAAAGTTGGCGGCAGCACCCCTAGCATCGGGCGTGGGTGCCGGGGCAGAAACCACGCCGCTTGGCACCTGCTGACCCGACCGGAGTTGGTAAAGGCCGATCGCTGCCACAATCAGCAGCGCCGGCCAAAGACGGCCCCAAAAGCCTCGCCGGCGGATAGGACGGTAGTCTCGATTGAGCTGCATGCCAGCATTATAGCAGGTCGCAGTGATGGTTTCCATGGGATCGTTGCAATCGTCCAGAGTCGTTGCACGCATGCCACCAGTCCAGAATCTCGATGCGCACGGCAAAACACATGAAGACGATGCCCAGATCCAGGCGGCACCGTCGCTGACACAGACGACGGCCTTGGCGTTGTCCACACCACGGCGGCAAGCTTCCGCCCAGTGGTGCGGCGCAAAGGTGGCGGCATCCCACAGTCCCGCCCGATAGCTGTGCTGCGTCAAAGCCACTGCACGCTCGCCGGTCGTCGCATCGACCGTGTGCGTTACCGCCGAGACGCTTACCGCTTTCACTTCCTTCCAGCCTTCATCAATCACATTGAGCAAGCACACCGTCCGACGAGACAGCCATGATCTCGCTGTCGGGGCGGATGCGCTCCCGCCACACCACCGCGTCTTCGCCATCTTCTGCTTGCGGTACCGCCACCATCGCCCGTGCTTCGGCCGCTTGCGCCGCCACCAGCCGCTTGCCGTATTCGTCCACCAAACGGTGCAGACTGCTCTTGGACAGCGGGATGCGCGTCAGCGCCGTGAAGCTCTCCGCCGCACGCGCATACGAGGCGATTTCGACCCCAAGCCGCAGCGCATCTTCAATCGTGCGCCGACTCCACGCATGCGCCGGCAGCTTCAATTGGCGGTCGAGGGGGAAAAAGACCACTCTGACACGCGTCACAGTAGTGATACTCCCGCTCAACCGGCACTTCGCCTTCCAGGTGGCTTACCCCCCGCGGCTGCTTACCTTTCGGCGTCAGCTCCCGCCCGCAGCTGCTACACACCACCACCGCCACCAGCGCTTCTTCCGGTTGCGCCGCCAACTCCCCCAGCAGCAGTCCCATCAGCTGCTCGCCGCTCCCGCGTCACCTCATCCCCTACCTCATCGAAGCTCGCCGCCAGGTGCGCCGCTCGCCATGCTCGTAACCGCACATACATCGCTTCCGCCGCCGCTACGAACTCCGCCTGTCGCCGTGCCTCACTCTTCGTTGTCCCCATCCCCTCGCTCCTTTCCCTTACCGCCTATTCTACACCCCCTTCCTAAATCTTGGGACGCCCTTGGATTCGCTTAAGGGGATCGCTTGGGGGATCGCTGCCGGATCGCTCTCTCAAATACAATCTGCAACAAATAACCACCGTTTGATTCGTTACCACATAGGAAGAAGAAAATTGATCTACTGGATATTCCGCCAATATCGGTACACATTTTACGCTGCCACACCTATGCAAGGCTGAGCCATGAGCAGTGAGCATTCGGACGAGAGCCAGGTCCAGCTGCATTACTGTGAGCCGGTCGAGGTATGGTCGGAAGTGGCGAGGCTGGCAACGGTTGGCCGGTTGGCAGCGGGCATCGCCCATGACATTAACAACATTATGACGGTGATCTCCATCTATGCCGAGCTCTTAGGCGACGCGCCGGGATCGGGCGAGAAGGACCGCGCCCGCACACAGACGATTTTGGAACAGGCGCAGCGCGCCACGCACATGATCCGCCAGCTCCTCGACTTCAGCCGCCAGTCGGCGTCGGAGCGGCAGCAGTTGGACCTGCTGCCGCTCCTAAATGAGGAAGTGAAGCTGCTGCGCCAGACGCTGCCCGAGAACGTCGAACTTGCCCTCGTCGCTGCGCCGGACGAATACCACGTGCTCGCCGATCCAACCCGCGTACAGCAGCTTGTGATGAACCTGGCCGTCAACGCGCGCGACGCAATGCCGGCAGGCGGCCAGCTTCGCTTTGAGCTGGCACGCCAGCAGCTGGGTCCGCAGGATAAGCTGCCGGTTCCCGCCATGACTCCAGGCGGCTGGCTGAGGCTGCTCGTAGCTGACACCGGCACTGGTATTGCTCCCGCCCACTTGGCCCACATCTTTGATCCCTACTTTACAACCAAGGAGCCTGGCAAAGGCACGGGCCTGGGTCTGGCACAGGTGCATGGTATCGTGGCACTGCACAACGGGCACATCACGGTGGAGAGTGAACTGGGCAGCGGCACAACCATTGCGATCTATCTGCCCGCACTGGTGTAAGCGGAAGCGGCAGCTGCAGCGGCCGCCACCCACGCCCTGCTGCCCCAAGGGCACGGTGAGCGTGTGCTGGTCGTAGAGGACGCCGCCGCCGTGCGCGCGTCGGTCGTGGATCTGCTCGAACAGTGGAACTATCGAGTTACTCAAGCCATCAATGGCGCAGAGGCGTTGCATTGGTTTGTGCGCGGGCATGATCGGGTAGACCTGATCATCAGCATGGCAGCCCGCTGCGTGTTTTTGGGGCAAAATCGTTGGCAGGGATCGCTGCCGGTCACGCCGCGGGATCGCCGACCGCTGTATCGTTGCAGCAGACTATATCTATGCTGTGACAGGAGCAGGCATGAACAGACTACCAACGGGTTGGCGCTGTGAGAATTGCGGCTTTGGGGAATTTGGCTATTTGGGAAGCCATAGCAAGCGGTCAATACAATGGCACTGTAAGTCTTGCGGGCATGAAGTCACGATTACGACTATACCCAAGTCGACATCAGAATCCATGCCGGAGACCGAATCGGTGTTAGAGTGGCAGTTACCACTATCCACTGTCGACGACCCGACGCAAGCGTGACACTGGCTACGGCATGCTTGTGGATCGCTGTGGTATGCCGTGGGGGTAGTGAACTGCGCGCAGGCTACGCAAGTACAGAACTGGATAGGACACTTTGCGATCGAGCCATCATCATTTCTGTCCCCGTTGCGTGTGGTGACGAAAATGCTGCCTGTATGGCTCGATAGTAGGGCTTCCAATTGCCGCTTCCTAAGGATAGAAGGGTTTCGGGTGACGCTGGAAGCAACCAACAGCAACAAGACGATCACCCGTGGCGTATTGAAGCGGCCTACACACGTTGTATTGATCGACGACACCCTTGACAGTCCTGCCGGCTAGCTATGCTGTTTTTGGGTGCTGGACTCGCATGATGATAGCATGAGTACACCTTCAGCTTGCAGTCATTACAACGACGGGTATGCGCGGTTCTTCGCCGCCGCAGGCACAATGATTTTGATCACGGGCGCAACAGGGAATGTGGGTGGGCCGTTGGCGGCGCTGCTGTACGCACAGGGGCAACCCGTGCGTGCGGCTGTGAGTTCGCCCCAGTCCGTTGCGCGGCTGCCGCAACCGGCCATGCCCTGGGCCGTGCTTGACTTTGAAGATCCAGCGACTTACGCCGCGGCCCTGAGCGGCGTGGACAAGCTCTTTCTCATGCGCCCTCCACAGATGGCCAACGTCGAGAAATCGATCCGGCCCTTGATTGACTACGCTGGGAGCGCCGGCGTCCGCCATATCGTCTTTCTCTCGCTGCTAGGCGCCGAAAAGAATAAGGTCGTGCCCCACGCCAAGATCGAGGCCCTGCTCCAGGCAGGCCCCGCGACTATACGCTGCTGCGGGCCGGCTTCTTCATGCAGAACCTGAGCACGACGCACCGTCAAGACATCGTCGATCACGACGACATCTTCATCCCGGCCGGCAAGGGCAAGACCGCATTTGTCGACACGCGCGACCTGGCGGCCGTGGCCGCGCTGGCGCTGACCCAACCGGGCCATGAGAACAAGGCCTACCCGCTCACCGGCAGCCAGGCCCTCGACTACGACGCGGTGGCGGCTGCACTTAGCGACGTGTTGGGCCGGCGCATAACCTACAGCGACCCCTCCCCCCTCGCTTTTGCCCGCCGGCTGCGGCAACGCGGCGCCGCGTGGAGCTATATTGGCGTGCTGTCGGCCATCTATATGACCACGCGCTTAGGGCTGGCTGCCACAGTCTATCCGCAGCTGGCCGAACTGCTGCGGCGACGACCAATCACCTTTCGGCAGTTTGCCGCCGACGAAGCCCACGTTTGGCGCAAATAGTACCAGGGCAGGGTTCCCCGGCTGAGTGATTGTACGGTCACCGATCCTGGCTGCCGCGTGTCCTACTTCGGCGGCAGTGTCAGCACATAGTCGGCGCACAGGTCGACCCAGTACTGCAGCTCCTGATCTGCTGCGATACCGGCCGGATCGACATAGACATATCCCTTCATGGGGCGGCCGGTAAAGTCCATGAGGCGCACGTGCGGTTTGGCGAGCGACCTCTCGTAGTTGTCCGGGCCGACCCGCGCCATCAACGAACTCTGTGACACACCGCAAACCATGTGGCCGTTGAGCATAAAAGCCAGCCCGCCGAACATCTTCTTCTCGGTCGCTGTAGGCCGCGCTCTCACAATCGCCCGTACACGGTTGGCAAGTTCCTCTGCATAAGCCATTTTTATCCTCATTCCCGGCCATAGGTCAGGCGGAACGAAAACTCTGGTGCCCGCCTGCCAGCGCGTTCGCAATCGCCTGCGCCACCTGGAATCGGCTTGGCGGTTTGCTGAGCCAGGCTGCCATGCCCAGTTGCTCGAGCGCCGTAAGATCCTCCCCCAGCGGATGCCCGCTCATGAGGATAAGGGGAGTCTGGATACCCCGCTGGCGCAGCATCTTGAGTAAGGCGACGCCGCCCATCTGCGGCATCACCACGTCGCTCAGGATGAGAGCCACAGGCGCCGCTGCCCGCCGCGCCGGATCGGTCAGCCGCACAAGCGCCTCGGCGCCATTGGACGCCTCCTCCACCCGGTACCCCAGGTTGGCCAGCAGTTCGACGAGCGAAGCACGCAGACTTGCCTCATCTTCCACGATCAAGAGGGTCTGGCCGCTCCCACGCAGCAGGTCCGTGGGCAGCGCCTCATCTGCGCCAGCAACCCCCAAGGACAGGGCCGGCAAGTAGATGCTGAAGGTCGTGCCAACGCCTTGTTCGCTGGTTACGACAATATGCCCGTTGTGCTGCGCCACAATTCCGTGTGCCTGCGCCAGGCCGAGCCCCGTGCCCTTCCCCGGTTCCTTGGTCGTGAAGAACGGCTCGAAGATGTGCGCCAGGTGTTCGGGTGCGATCCCCGTGCCGGTGTCCTGCACCGTCAGGCACAGCCAGTCGCCTTCGCGCATGCCCGGTGCCGGCGGGCGCTTGGCCGAGGTGACAAGGAGTCTCTCCAGCGCGATCCGCAGCTGCCCGCCCTGCGGCATCGCATCGCGCGCGTTCACGGCCAGGTTCATGACCAGCTGCTGCAGGCGCGTGGGATCGCCCATCAGGATATACTCGCCGGGCGTGCAATAAGACTCTATGTCGATACTCTCGGGCAGCGTCTGCCGCAAGAGTTTCTCCTCTTCCTTAAGCAGCGGCAGCAGGTCCAGCGCCTGCCGCTCCAGCACCGATCGCCGGCTGAAGTCGAGGATCTGGCGAATCATGCGCGTCGCCCGCTGCGCCTGCTCCATAATCGTCAGTGTGCGCGCCCGCTCCTTGTCCGTGAGCCCCGGCGCCTCGCTGGTCATTTCTGCGTATATCGAAATCACCGACATGATGTTGTTGAAGTCATGCGCGATCCCCGCCGCCAGCTGCCCCACGGCCGCCAGCCGCTCCTGCCGCTGCAGTTGCTCCTGCACCGCCCGCTCCGCCGTCACCTCGCGCAGCACCAGCACCCACCGCGCCGGCACCGGCCCCGTCTCCACCGGGCTGGCGATCAGTTCAAAGATCTGCCGCCCAGCGTGCAGCGTGTGCCACTGGCCCAGCGGCGGCGAGGTGAGCAGGTTTCCCAGCACCGTATCGCCTAACTGCAGAATCCGGCGTTCATCGGCGTACCCACCGTCGTACGCTGCCAGCAGCCCCAGCATCTCCTCTGCACGCGGGTTCGTCAGCAGCACGCTGCCCAGGTTGTCCAGCAGCAGCACACCTTCGGGCACGCTGCGCATCACCTGGATCAGCTGCCCCGCCTTGTCCTGCAGCTGGAGCAGCAGCAGCTCGCGCTCCAGATCGCGCAGCTTGCGCTCGGTCACATCCTGCACGACGCCTGCAAGCTGCAAGATGTCGCCGGCCGCGTCGCGCACGCTGTCGCCGGGTGTTGCCTGCACATAGTGGACGCTGCCGTCCGGCCACACGACGCGGTACTCGGCTTCGGCCGGCTGCTGCTCTTCGAGCACCCCCGCATTCATCGCCCGCACCCGCTCGGCGTCGTCCGGATGAATCGCGCGCGCAATGACCTCGTTCAGATCGCCCGCAAACAGCTCCGGGTCCAGTCCAAAGATGCGCTTCATCTCGTCTGACCACGTGATCGTGTTGCTGTGCGCATCCCACATCCAATGCCCGATATGTGCGATCGCCTGCGATCGCTGCAAGGCCGCCTCGCTGCGGCGCAAGGCTTCCTCCGCCAGCTTGCGTTCGGTGACGTCGTGCACGATGGCATAGCGCAGCTGGCGGCCATCGATCTCGATGGGCGTATTGTACGCTTCCACGTCACGGACCGTGCCATCGGCTCGCCGGTGCTTGAAGCGATAGTAACTCCGCCCTTCTGCCTGGGCGCACGCGATCTCGGCCCATACCTCGTTCGGCGGCAGGGCGTGAATGTCCAGGACTGTCATCTTCCGCATCTGGGCGCGCGGCCAGCCGTAGAAGTCCGCGGCCGCGTCGTTGACGTCGACGATCGCGCCGCTTGTGGGGTCAAACAGCACTTTCACGCTGCGATCGTCCTCAAACAGCGTGCGGTAGCGCGCCTCGCTTGCGTGCAGCGCCTCCTCATTGTGCTTGAGTTGCGTGATATCGATGTGCGATCCATGCATGTGTACCGGCTGCCCGCCTTCGTCATACTCGAGCGTTGCCTGCGTCAGGATGTGCCGGTAGCTGCCGTCCTTGTGACGGAAACGAAATTCCGATTGGTAGTCGGGCCACGGTTGGGCAATATAGCGCGCGACCAAGGCCTTGGTCTCGGCGATATCGTCCGGGTGTACGCGGCTCTCCCACTCGGCGAAATCGTCCCCAATCTCGTCGTCTGCGTACCCGATCTGCTGCTTCCACTCGGGCGAATAACGCACCTTGTTGGTGCGCAGGTCCCAATGCCACAGCCCCACCTTGCCTGCGCGCACGGCCAGTTTCAACCTCTCGCCCGGCTCGTCCGGCGCACGCTCGTCGTCCGTCGCGTCACTGAGCCAGGCGCCGTGCAGCTCGACCGTGGCCCCACCTTCTTCACCGCCTGCCGCTGTCGCCGCCAGCCGCAGGCGCCCATCCCCCGGCACTGGGACCTCAAAGCTGCTCCCAGTGCCCTCGATGGCGGCCTGCAGGCGCGGTGCGATGGCCTCGACCAGCGCAGGCGGCAGGATGGCCTCCAGCGGCTGGCCGATCAGTTGGCTGGGATCACGCGTAACAACGGCAAGCCCGCGGCCCCCGGTCGCCACGATCTGCAGGTGGTCGTCAAAACCGATGAAAAGGCCGTTAGGCAGAGACTTGATGAGGTCTCCCAAGACAGCTTGACAGCGCACACCGGCGGCTGGTGGTGTGATCATAGCGTCTCCTGTATAGTGGCACGAACACGGAGTTAGCGAGTGTCAGCAAGTATGAGCCGGCACGACGCTTGTTCGCTAGTTTATCATAAAAAGCAGCGAAATATAGTTCTGGCCGCACATTGGCAGGCGCTTCCCCCTACACTTGGACCAGATCTGTGCTAAACTGCTCGTAGGGTTTTGTCTTCCATTTTGCTTAGTTGCCCTGCGCACGCCGCTTACCGGCGTCCTCAGCATGGCCGAGCTGCTTGAAGAGCAGGTTGCCGGCACCCTCAACGACCGCCAGGCCTACTACGTGAAGGGTATCGTCGAAAGCGGCGAGCGGCTGCTCAACGTCGTCAACAGCATCCTTGGCTACACCCACCTGCTCTCTGGCAAGGTCTCGCTGGATGCCGGGCCCTGCGAACTGGCCAGCCTGCTCGCCATTTGCGCCACCTCCCAGCAGCGCAAGGCGGCCGCGCGGCAGCAGACTATCACCGTCATGGTCGACCCACCCGTCCACCAGCACACAACTATCCGTCGCGGCACTCAGTGCAAATCCCCCGCAAGTTATGTAATCTCGCTTACATACAAGTCCATGCGCTGGGTCTAACCTGATCACGCAAGCGCTTGCGCAAGCGCTTGCGTCACATTTTCTGCGCACCTGCTCCCGATCTCAACCTGAACCGATTTCGCCATATGGCTAATATCTATGACGTCGCCCGCCTGGCCGGCGTCTCGACGACGACGGTTTCGCATGTCCTCAACGGCACCCGCCACGTCAACGAGGATACGAAGGCACGCGTCAACAGCGCCATGGCGCAGCTGAACTACCAGCCCAGTTCGCTGGCCCGCGCCATGGTGCGCCAGGAAACGAAGACGATCGCCCTCATCGTCCCCGATAACCTGCACCCGTTCTTCTCGGAGCTGGCCTGCTCGGTCGAAGCCTATGCCTTCGCTGCCGGCTATAACATCATGCTCTGCCAGTCGGAACGCAACCCCAACAAGGAACGCGCTTACATGGATATGCTGGTCTCCAAGCGCGTGGACGGCGTGCTGCACATGACGACGAACCAGCAGGATCCTTACCTGGAACCGCTGCTGGCCCACGGTATCCCCGTAGCCACCTTTGACCGCGACTACCCCGATACGAGCCTGCGCATCGACACCGTGCTGATCGAGAACGAGCGCGGCGCCTACCTCGCCACCAAGCACCTGCTCGACCTCGGCCACCGCCGCATCGCCTGCATATGGGTACCGAGCGGCAAGAGCCAATACCGTCGCACGGGCTACGAAGAGGCGCTGGCCGAAGCCGGCCTCGCCGTCGACCCCACCCTCCTCTGCCAAGGCGACTGGTCACTGCCCAGCGGATGGCAGGCCGCCGCCTACTTTTTGCAGCTGCCCGATCCCCCCACCGCGATTTTTGCTGCCAACGACCTGATGGCAATCGGTGCCATGGCCTGCCTGCACGACCAGGGGGTCAGCGTGCCACAACAGGTGTCGGTGGTCGGCTTTGACGACATCACCATGGCCCGCTTCTCATCGCCCCTGCTGACCACCTACGCCACCCCCATCCCCGAGGTGGGCGAGCGGTTGTGCCGGCTGCTCTGCGACCGCATCGACGGGCTACTGCCCCCAGGACGCCAGCAGGTGCTTGTCCACGGCGAACTCAAGGTCCGCAAGTCCACCGCGCCGCCCGCTGCTGGGCCCAGGAGGATCCGCTAGCCGAATATGCTCCCTACGCGGCCTTAGCAGCCGCAGTTACTATACCTGCCGCGCGCCAGCCGGGCCGTCGCGCGGCGCAGGTCACTATTTCGACCCGGAACATGCCGCATTCTCGGAGGAAAACTGATGTCTCAGCAGGAAGAAACCCAGCGCACCCCATCGTCCCTTTCACGCCGGCAATTTTTGAAGGCCGCCGCCGCCATCGGCATTGCCACACCGATCCTGGCCGCCTGCACTGCCCCTGCGGCCGCGCCTGCTACCGGCGGCCAGGCCGCGGCCGGCGAAGCCGCCGCCCCAAGCACTGCCGTCGCCGACGTCGCCTATTGGGATATGGTCTGGGGCCCGCCCGAATACGTCGACACGGCCAAGAAGCTGGCGGAAAACTATAACGGCTCGCAGGGCAAGTACAAGGTCACCTACCAGTCCACCCCGTGGTCAAACTGGTACCAGACCTTCCTAACCGCCATCGGATCGGGCACCGCCCCCGACATCAGCACCGGCGCCGGCTACCAGTCGGTCTTCTTCTACGACCAGGGCGCCATCGCCCCGATCGACGACGTCATCGACGAGCTGAAAGCCGCCGGCAAGATCGACGACAGCATCCCCGGGTCGGTCGAAACGCTCCAGTGGGACGGCCACTACGTCTCGATCCCCTGGAACACCGACATCCGCACGGTAATCTATCGCAAGGACAAGCTGGCGGATGCGGGCATCAGCGGCCCCGCCACCAGCTGGGCGGAGTTTCAGGACCAGCTCAAGGCGCTCACCAAGGACAACCAGTACGGCTGGGTGGTCCAGGGCAACGAAACCGGCGGCACGCACATCCTGTTTATGTTGATGTTCAACAACGAGGGCGGCTGGTTTGACCCCGACCGCAAGGTCGACACCTACTACGACCGCAATGTCGAGGCGCTCCAGTTCTTCTCGGACATCGTCAAGAGCGGCGTCGTCCACCCGGGCAGCGCCGGCTTTACGGGCGACGATGCGCTCAAGGTCTTTAGCGAAGGCGGCGCCGCCTACTATGTCGCCGGGCCAAACGTCTCGACGCGCGTCCCGGACGAGCAGGGCGCGGTGGGCGTGCCGCTCAAGGGTCCCCATGGCGACACCAATACGATCTCGTGGATCAACAACCGCATGATCTACGACCAGTCCAAGCAGAAGGAAGGCGCCAAGGACTTCATGAAGTGGATGTTCGACAACGACAAGGCGCTCTTCACCGAGGGCCACTGCGACAGCTTCCCGACCCGCACGTCGTTCTATGAGGATCCGTACTTTGCCGACCGCCCGCATGTCAAGCAGGTGCTCGATCAATGGATCCCGATCGGCAAGCCCTCCGGCTACCGCTACCCGACCATCTTCCCCGAACTGCAGACGGTCGAAGGCGACACCTTCATGTTCACCCTCCTGACCGACCTGCTCCAGGGCAAGGACGTCAACGAGTCGCTGGCGAAGGTAGATACGGCCCTCAAAGGCATCATGAAGCAGTAGTCTGAACCACGATTCGTAGGATTTATAGGATTACCTTGATTCGGCACGCGACTCGCGTGCACAAAATCAAGGTAATCCTTTGATCCCACGAATCAAGGTCCAGACAGGAGAGGCATATGGCGGTTACCACAACGCAACTGGAAGAAGAACGGGTCGCGCCGAAGCGGCGGCGCCGGCGGCGCACGGAGTGGCTGCCCTATTGGCTGGTGGTGCCCTCGCTGCTGCTGATCCTGATGATCAACCTGTACCCGTTTGCCACCGGCTTTATGTACAGCCTGCGCGACGGGACGATGCTCAAGGAAGGCGACTTCGTCGGGCTGGCCAACTATGCGGCGCTGATCACCGATAGCAACTTCCACCACTCGCTGTTGTTCAGCGTGCTCTTCTCGCTGGGCGCCGTCTTTGGCAGCTACGTGATCGGGCTCGCCCTGGCGCTGCTGCTCAACAAGGACATCCCCTTCCGCGGCTTCTTCCGCGTGGCGCTGCTGGTGCCGTGGATCATCCCGTCGGTGGTCTCCATCATCTCCTGGCGCTGGATGATCAACACCGACTCGGGGCTGCTCAACCTGGGACTGACTACCTTTGGCTTTGACCCGGTCTACCTGCTCAGCACCGAGCGCCAGGCCATGTTTGCGGTGATCGTCGTCAAAATCTGGCGCAGCTTCCCCTTTATGATGCTGTCGCTGCTGGCGGCGCTGCAGACGATCGACCTCACGCTCTACGAGGCGGCGCAGATCGACGGCGCCGGCCGCTGGCAGTCATTCCGCTTTATCACCTTCCCCCACTTGCGCGACCTCTCGATCGTGCTCTGGATCCTGATGACGATCTGGAGCGTCAACGACTTCGAGACGCCCTACCTGCTCACCGGCGGCGGCCCCTCCAATGCCACCGAGAATCTGATCGTGCTGGCCTACCGCTACACCTTCCGCAGCAACGAGGTGGGCAGCGGCACGGCCGTCGCCTTTGTCACGCTCATTTTGTTGATGATCCTGGCGCTCCTGCTGCTGCGGCGGCAGGGCTCGGAACAGGAAGCACGGGGAGAGGCAGATGAATAACGTACAAGCCCTGCCGGACACTCATGGCGCCGCGCGTCCGCCGCAAGAAACGGATGAGCCAGCAAACGCGCAAGCAGCTCACGCGCTGGGGTCTCTTCGCCCTGACCCTGGCCATCGTCATCGTCGTCAACCTGCCGATCATCACGATGGCGCTCAACTCGCTGCGCACTACGGACCAGATCATGGCCGAGCGCAGCATCCTGCCCTCGCACCCGTCGCTGATCAACTACCAGTATGTGAGCCAGCGCACGCAGTTCTGGACCTTCTTCCGCAACAGCGTGATCGTAGCGTTCACGGGCACGGCCGTCTGCATGGTGGCCGCCTCGCTGGCCGGCTATGCGCTTTCGCGCTTCCGCATCGGGCTGACCACCGGCTACTCGCGGCTGCTGCTGATGATGCAGATGTTCCCGATCATCCTGGCGCTGATCCCGCTCTTTATCCTGTTCAAGAACCTGCAGCTGATCAACACCTACTTCTCGGTCATCATCATCTACACCGTGGCCCAACTGCCCTTTGCGACCTGGATGTTCCGCTCCTTCTTTGACTCGATCCCGATCGACCTGGAGGAGGCGGCACAGATCGACGGCTGCTCGCGGCTGCAGGCCTTTCGCCACGTCGTGCTGCCGTTGTGTGCGGCGGCCTTTGCGGCCGTCACCATCTTTGCCTTCCTGTTCAACTACAACGAATACCTGATCGCCAACATCTTCCTGCGCGCCGAGAACACCATGACGGTTCCGGTCGGCATCCAGATGTTTATGCAGCAGTACGGCACCGACATCGGCAACCTCATGGCCGCGGCTACGCTCGCCATGATCCCAACCTTTATCATGTTCTTGTTCGTTCAAAAGTACATGCTCTACACGGCCGTCGGCGGCGCAGTGAAGGGCTAGTACCTGTTATCAAAATTGAGGAACTTATGGACCAAATTCGTGTGGGTATTGTCGGCTGTGGCGAGGTTACCCAGATCATCCACCTGCCCAGCCTCTATCGCCTGTCCGACCAGTTCACCGTGACCGCCATCTGCGACGTCAGCCCGACCGTGCTCGAAGGCGTGGGGACCAAGTGGAACGTGGCCAGGCGTTACGTGCACTACCAGGACCTGCTGGCGGACCCCAATGTAGACGCCGTGCTGGTGGCCAATCCGCACATTTACCATGCCGAAGTGGTGATCGCAGCGTGTGCGGCGGGCAAGCACGTGCTGGTGGAGAAACCGGCCGCCCTCAACCTGCCCGAGGCCGACGCCATGCAGGCGGCGCAGGAGCGGGCCGGCGTGGTCGTCCAGGTGGGCTACATGCGGCGCTATGCGCCGGCGTTTGAGCAGGCATGCCAGATCGTGGCCAAGATGCAGGCCAAGCGCGACATCCGGCTGGCGCGCGTCCACGACGTGATCGGGCACAACCCGCAGATCATCGAGCCCACTTCGCGCGTCATCCGCGGCAAGAAAGACATCACGAAGGAGATGATCGCCGAGGCCAAGAAGATCGAGGCCGAGGGCGTGGCCGTGGCGATCGGCAAGGCGAGCAAAGAGATGCAGCGGGCCTATTCGCTGATGCTGGGGCTCAGCTCGCACGACCTCTCGGCCATGCGCGAGCTGTTGGGGATGCCAAAGAAGGTGCTCCACGCCACGCAGCGCAGCGGCGGCATGTACCTGACCGCCACTTTTGACTACGGCGACTACGTCTGCCAGTTCGACACGGGGGTAGACACGCTGGCCCGCTTCGACGCCAACCTCGAGGTCTTTGGCGAGAAGAAGTACGTGCGGGTGCAGTACGACACGCCCTACGTGCTCAACCTGCCGATCCGGCTGTACGTGAGCGAGTCCGTCGGCAAGCACGGCGTCGCCGAGCAGGTGGTGCATCCCGCCTGGGGCGACGCCTTCGTCGCCGAGTGGGAGGCCTTTTACAACAACGTCAACAAGAAGCGCACCCCCAAGACCAGCATCGCCGACTACCGCCAGGACCTGGAGATCTTCCAGGCCATGGCCGCCCTGATGTGCTAATGCCTCGCCCGCACACACGCACACACATGTCCCGGGGACGTTTGGACGTCCCCGGGACATTTCCCTTACCCCCACGCCGCCAATTCCGTCTGAGCCGTCCGTGCCGTCATGTCGCTGCTCAACGGGCACAGCGACACGACGCCGTCGATGGCCACGGCGCGGATGTCGCTGTCGGGCTCGACCGTGGCGGGGTCGGCGCGGATCACAAAGCCCATCGGCACGGCGTGGTCGTAGGACGGGCGCGTGGGCTTCACGGGGAAGTAATAGCGCTGGCGGCTCAGCCGGGTCCAGCGCCAGGGTGTGGCGGGCGTTGCGCACTCCGGCACGTCGAGCTTGAGCACATCCACCCCCTGCGGCATCCCCTTCGCCAGCACGATCTCCACCAACCGGCCAGAAAGTGGGCGGCAGTGCTGAAATCCAGGTTGGCCGTGTGGTCGAGGTAGTGGATCGGGTCGGTCTGGCGCGAGGCGGCGATGGCGGGCACGCCGTAGGAGGCAGCCTCGAGCGCGGCCGAGAAGGTGCCCGAGGTCGTGATGCTCTCGCCCAGGTTCTCGCCAAAGTTGATGCCCGAAACTGTGAGGTCGACCGGGCGGGTGGCGAACTCAAAGATGCCGTGTTCGACAGCCTGGGCCGGCGAGCCGTCGACACCCAGCCCGACGATGCTGGCCGCCCGGCACCTCGAAGACGACCTGTTCCAGCCGTCCGGTGCTCGTATGCGGCTTCGAGCGCCCCGCCGCCGTCTGCTGCCGTGCCGGCGCCACCACCAGCAGTTCGCCAAACGGTGCGCAAGCCGCAACCGCCGCCTGCAGCCCCCGCGAGTGAATCCCATCGTCGTTCGTAATCAAAATCAGTGGTCGGTGCGCCATAAATAATCTCAAGTCCTCAAATCAAGCGATTTTGCCCATACCCCTTCCGGGAAGACCCCCTCTTCCCGGAAGCCTTTCCCATATTATAGGACGCAGCAGCCAGGACGCCTGATACCCGCGGTACGCCGCGCGGGCAAAAGAGACGTCATTTGTCGCACACGACTCCCTACCCCTTCCGCCGAAGGGTCGGTCTTCCATTACAATCATGTTTCCGCCATTCCTTCAGCCTCTCCCGTTTACATGCGCGACAGCATAGATTAGGAGGAACCCAGCCATGCGAAAACTCACTGTGCTCGAACATATCTCCCTGGACGGCGTCATCCAAGCCCCCAGCGGGAAAGACGAAGATCCCAGCGGCGGCTTTGCCTATGGCGGGTGGGCATCGTCCTATTCCGACCCGATTCTGGACGCGCTCGTGAAAAGGCAGTTGGACCAGCCAGTCGACCTGCTGCTAGGGCGCAAAACCTTTGAAATGTGGTCGCACGTATTGGCCGCAGCATGGGGACATCTGGCCCCGCGTCAACCCGGCGACCAAGTACGTTGCCTCGCGCACCATGACTTCGCACACATGGCAGCCTTCCGTGTTTTTAAACGGCGATGTCGCAGAAGAAGTTGCCAAAATCAAGCGGCAGCAAGGGCCGGATCTGCACGTCTGGGGCAGTTCCAATCTCCTGCAGACGCTGCTCAAGCACGACCTGGTGGATGAGTTCTGGCTGATGATCTTTCCGGTAACGGTGGGCAGTGGCAAACGGCTGTTTGCCGAGGGCACCATCCCAGCGGCGTTTAAGGTGACCGAAGGCCAGGTCACCCCCAGCGGCGTCATCGTCGTCACCTACGCGCGGGCCGGCGCACTCACCACCAGAGATCTGTAAAGACACGCAATGAAAATAGAGCACCTTGCCATCTGGACCACACAGCTTGAGGCGCTGAAAGAGTTCTATGCAACCCATTTCTCAGCGCAGGCGGCGGCACCGAAGTACGTCAACCCCAAGCGCCAGTTTGAATCGTACTTTTTGACCTTTCCAGACGGGGGCGCCCGCTTGGAGATCATGCGGATGCCCGGCCTGGCCGATCCGCCCCAGGGCAGCGGCGCCCCCTTAGTAGGCTACGCCCACATCGCCATCTCGGTCGGCTCCAAGCAGGCCGTTGACGACATCGCAGCCGCGCTCCAGCAGGCCGGCGTACCTGTGCTCGACGGCCCCCGCATGACCGGCGACGGCTACTACGAAACCCTCATCCTCGACCCGGACGGCAACTGCGTCGAGATCACCATATAAGGAAGTACCCCCTTCTAGGAAGACGGCGACGTGGTCGCTTGGCCCTCCGCGGAAGCCACAAATTGACAGACAAAACGAGGCGGCTTGTGGAAAGCAAAACGAAAAACAAAAAGACGCGCGAACAAATTGCACGCATGGCGGCCCGGGCGTTTGACGGGCTGGGGCTGGCACCGGGCGACGACGCCATAGCCGAGCTGAAGGAGGGCTGGTTTAACGCCGCCTACAGCGTCACGGCTGGCGGACGGACGGGAGGTGATCCTCAAGATCGCACCGCCGGTAGGCGCGGAGGTGATGCAGTACGAAAAGAACATTATGACGACCGAGGTGGCAGCTATGCGCCTGGTGCGGCAGAACCCTGCCATTCCCGTGCCCGTGATTTACTGCTACGACGACGCCCTCGACCTCTGCGACGCCCCCTATTTCTTTATGGAGAAGATCGACGGCGACAACCTCGAACACGTGAAGGCCGGCCTTCCCCCGGAGATGCAGGCAGCAGTTGATCGGCAGATCGGGGCGATCATCCGGGAGATCAATGCGTTCCCCGGCACCTACTTCGGCTACGACGGGAATCCCGACCTGCGCGGCCAGACGTGGCGGGAGACCTTCCTCAAGCTGATGGAGACGCTGCTGGAGGACGCCGCCCGCAAGGAGGTGGTGTTTGACTACGGCTACGATGAGCTGCGCGCCGCGATCCTCAAGCACGCCCCCGCGCTCGAGGAGATCACCACGCCCTGCCTGGTCCATTGGGATGCGTGGCCCCTCAACTTCTTCGTGCGCGATGGCAAAGTCACCGGCATCATCGACTTCGAACGGGCGCTGTGGGCCGAGCCGCTGATGGAGGCGCAGTTCCGCCGCTTCGGCAGCGAGGATATCAGCGACGCCATGCGCGGCTACGGCAAGACCACCTTCACCTTCGCGGAGGAAGAGCGCAATCAGCTGTACACGCTGCACCTCGCCCTGACGATGAATATCGAGTGCTATTACCGCCACTACGATACCGACGACATCTTCAACATGTCACGGCAGTTTATCGGGGGCACCATGGCATGGCTGCAGGCCAACTGAGGACGTATGGCGGGGATAGGCAAGGTCGAACGCCTGGGCACCGAACGCATCGGGAAGCTGCTGCTGGAGATGTCGGCGCAGACGACCTTCTCGCTGCTGGTGTACGCCATCTACAGCATCACCGACACCTACTTCCTCTCCGTCGGCGTTAACTCGCTGGCGGCGGCCGGGGCGTCGATCATCTCGCCCGTGCTGATCGCGCTGGGCGGCGTGACCACGATCGTGGGTGTCGGCGGCGCCTCGGTGGTGTCGCGTGCGCTGGGCAGCGAGAATGTGCCGCGCGCGTCGCGCACGGTGGCCAACACCTTCCTGATCTTCTGGACGGTGGCGATCGCCATCACGATCGCCGGCACACTCCTGATCGAGCCGCTCGTCTACCTGTTTGGCGCTACCGACAGCATCGCCCCTTATGCGATCGAGTACGGCCGCATCATCTTTCTGGGCGCCATCACTGCCACCGGCTTCTCGGCGATCGTCCGCGCCGACGGCAGCGTCAACTTCTCGACCGCTATGTGGGTCATCCCGGTCACCACCAACATCGTGTTGTGCTGGCTCTTTATCATGGTGCTGCACATGGGTGCGGGCGGCGCGGCGCTGGCGACGGTGCTGGGGCAGTCCGTCTCGGCCGGGATGAGCATCTATTTCTTTTTCTTCCGCAAAGTACGCCCTTACCGCATCAGGGCCGCCTATTTCAGACCCGACTGGCCCATCATGGGCGAGGTGCTGATGATCGGGCTGCCTTCGTTACTCAAGAGCATCAGCGCCAGCCTCGTGGTCATCATTACCAACAACCTGCTCAAGGTGCTCGGCGGCGACAGTGCGCTGGGCGTCTTTGCCATCGTCAGCCGGCTCTATGCCGCTATGGGCATTCCCCAGACTGGCATCGTGCAGGCCATGCAGCCGCTGGTCGGGTTTAACTTCGGGCAGAAACGCTTTGCGCCGCGTCAAGCGGACGATCACGCTTTCCCTGTGGGCAACGGTCGGCTACGGTGTCGTGGTCTGCGCCATCTGCCTGCTGATCCCCGGCATCCTGATCGGCATGCTCTCGCATGAGCCCGCCATTATCGCCGCAGGGCAGAAGGCGCTGCGCGTACTGTCGCTGGCCTACCCGCTGAGCGGCGTGGCGGTGATGGTGGCGGCCTATTTCCAGTCGCTGGGCAGGGCCAAGGACGCGCTGCTGCTGACCCTGGGCGGCATGCTGCTCGTCAAGCTGCCGGTGCTGCTGCTGGGGGCGCGGCTGTTTGGGCTCGACGGCATCTGGGCATCCGAGGTGGTGTCGGAGCTGATCCTTTGCGCTGTGGCGCTGCTTGATGCTGCGCTATACGCAGGCGCGAGCGGTCTGGGCACCAGCCAGCACCACACCGTGAAGAGGTGCGTTTCCGATTCGTGCTGCGCACACAGCCATACGATGGCCTCCGCCAATGACACTATCACTGAACAATAGCACTTGGGATTTTTCCCGGTTGACACTGCTGACGCTATCCCCTATCCTGTCAGCCAAGCGGCTGTGGGGTATTTCCACCCACGGGCCAAGCACTACAGCCGCACCCCCCCTTCACCTTCCAGCCCCCAAAAATCTCACTTGCGCCCGTGACGAAGCCCTGCGCCTCTTGGTGAACCTGGCGCAGCCTGGCGGCTTTCTACGGGTCTTCGTCGACCTGGGGCCGCCCATGCTAGCCATGCTGCTGCGTCTTGGCACTGCTAAGGTGCGCCCCATCCTCGCCGCATTCCCCCGGCCCAAAGCGCAGCCGGCACCGGCGGACGGAACATCCGGCAGCCACACGATCGTCGAGCCGCTCACCGGCCGCGAGCTGGAAATCTTGGCGCTTCTGCGCAGGCGTTTGAGTGACAAGGAAATTGCCCGGCGCTTAGGCCCCTCCGCCGCAACCGTGAAACCCTATGCCGTCCACATCTATGGCAAGCTCGGCGTTGGCAAGCGCCGGAATGCCGTGATCAAAACCGAGACGCTCGGCATTCTTCCGCGTGCCTGATCTCCCCCTTTCCACCTGGTTGATCGCAATCACCTTTTGCCACCCTTTGGCGGTATCACTCCCCGGCAAGGTGCAGTACACTGCTGTCATAAGATCTGCGCTGCCCGGAAACCGTGCTGCGTATCACAGTCCGCCGGCGTACTGCAAACACAACAGCATACGTGGCTGAAGTGCATGTGCCGGTATGAGAATTTGCCAGGCAGTTTGAGGTTCGCGGGCTACCAGGAAAGGATTTGCGCCCATGAGTGCTAATGCTGGAAAATCGCGTGGCAACCTGGTTGGCGATGTGATCGCCGGTATGACCACCGGTGTCGCCAACATTCCCGACGCCATGGCGTCGGCGATTCTGGCGGGCGCCAACCCTGTCCAAGGGCTTTATGCCATCATGATTGGCACACCCTTGGGCGCCCTCTTCGGCAGCTCGGCATTTATGAATGTCGCCGCCACCAGCGCGCTGGCGATCACAGCGGGCATGGCCCTGGAAAGCTATTCTGGCGACGCCCATGCCACGGCCATCGCCACCCTGGCGGTACTCACGGGCCTGATTATGGCCGCCGCCGGCTTGCTAAAGATGGGGCGCTTGCTGCGCTTTGTCGCCAACTCGGTCGTGATCGGCTTTCTAACCGGCGTATCGATCAACGTCATCCTTTCACAGTTGGGCGACTTTACCGGCTACTCCAGTTCCTACAGCAACAAGGTGGTCAAGGCCATCGATACGCTGCTCCATCTCGACCAGGTCGACGTCCCCACGACGGTCATCGGCCTGCTGACGGTGGCAGTGATCCTGGTAGTGAACCGCACCCGGCTGCGCAACTTCTCGATGTTGATTGGGATGGTGCTGGGCTCGGCCCTGGTCATCTTGCTGGGCCTTGCGACGGTGCAGCAGGTCAACGACATCGCGGTCATCCCGACCTCGCTGCCGATGCCAAAGCTGCCTGACTTTACGATGATGCCTGCCCTGCTGCTCGACGCCGTCGCCCTGGCCATCATTGCCTTGGTGCAGGGCTCGGGGGTGAGTAAGGCTTATCCAAATCCAGACGGTCGCTACCCCAACAGCTCGCGCGATTTTATCGGCCAGGGTGCGGCCAACATCGGGGCCGGCCTGTTCCAGGGCATGCCGATCGGCGGCTCTGTGTCCACGACGGCGCTCAACGTCAGTTCCGGCGCCAAATCGCGCTGGGCCAACGTCTTCTCCGGACTGCTCGTGGTCCTGGCCGTGCTGCTCTTCAGCCAGGCGGTGAGCATGGTGGCGATGCCGGCCATGGCCGCGCTGCTGATCGTGGCCGGCTTCCAGTCGATCAAGAGCGAGCGCATCCAGGACATTTGGGATACCGGGTGGGGGCCGCGCATCGTGATGTTGGCTACGTTGGTGCTCACACTGGCGATTCCACTGCAGCGCGCCGTCTTCTTTGGCGTCTTGCTCTCCATCCTCTTCCACTTTTTCATTACCTCCTCCCAAGAGGTGCGGCTGACACAGTTCACGCTCAATCCCGACGGCAGTGTGGACGAAGGGCCGGTTCCCGCCGAGCTGCCGAGCAACGCAGTGACAGTGCTGCAGATCTACGGCAACATGACGGTTGCGGGCGCCGAGACCGTTGAGACGAAGCTGCCGCCCGTCAACAACGCCGAGCGCCCGGTGGTCATCTTCCGGCTGCGGGCGCAGGAAGGTATCGGCAGCAGCTTCATCAGTGTGCTGGAACGCTACTCGCAGCAGCTCAAGGCACATGGGGGTAAGCTCATGCTCGCCGGTGTCAGCCCCAGGGTAAAGGGACAGCTGGATCGCACGGAGACCACGGCCGACATCCTCGGCGCGGAAAATGTCTTCGTCAGCACGAACTCACTCGGTGCAGGCACGCGCGCCGCCTTGCTTGCCGCGCAGAGCTGGCTGCAGCCGCAGCAACCTCTGGCGACCGCAGAGTGGGTCGCGGTCGAGACTGGTGATTATTCGATTTAGGGCAGGCTGGCAATTGTTTGGCAGCCACGGGGAGAAGCGAACATGATTGACCCACAAGCGAGACCCGGCCAATACCTGAAGCCTGTTTGCCCTGTATGCGGCCCGCCGCGCCGCAGAGCAGCGAGAAAACTTACCTGCATCCACATAGGTTCGTGCCGGTCAAGATTGCTGCACGAACTCGTGCGAGCAGATCGCCGGCAGATCACCGGCAGATCACCTGTTGGGTGAACGGCGCAAGGGATAGTACACTGTCGCTCGTGTCTTGATCTTGCGATTATCCGTGCACGCAAGTGCGGAGAAATAGTGACAAACATGAGCGTTCCTGGCGTACGCTGTTCCACCGACCGGCGGCTGCGTTGAGTCATCTGCACCCAGCCGATCTATTTGGCATCGCCCGGCTGGCGCTCCACGGCGCCGGGCAGGTGACGGAGCTGGTCGAGGAGATGCACAAGACGATTGCCGCGCCGTTTGACCCACCCGGCGTGGCCCATACTGGGTGCACAGCCGGTGGCACAGGCGGGCTCAGGGGCGGCATTACGGACCTCGTCTACCGCAGCATTCATGCGGGCTACACCTTGGCCGGCTCCGGGCTGGAACACGCCACGAGCTTGGTCGCGCCTTCCGATCCGAGCCACTCCACGCCCAAACGTGAGGCCCTGCTGGCGGCCGTCAACGGCGCCCACGGCGACTTCCTCGCCGCTACGCAGAATCCCCTGGCGATCGAGATGTCGCTCCGCAGCGGCGGCCGGTCCCTAAAATTGGAGAAAGACGCGCTGGCAGCAGCATTCCCAGCGGCAGGCGGCGGGGTGGTGGTGCTGATCCACGGACTGTGCATGAACGACCTGCAGTGGCGGCGTGGAGGGCACGATCACGGCGCCGCGCTTGCCCGCGACCTCGGGTACACGCCGGTCTACCTGCACTACAACAGCGGCGCCCACATCTCGACCAACGGGCGTGCCTGCGCAGATTTGCTGGAGCGGCTGGTGGACCAGTGGCCGGGGCCGCTGGACGAACTCGTGATCATCGGCCACAGCATGGGTGGGCTAGTCACGCGCAGCGCCGTGCATTACGGCTTGCAGGCGGGGCACGTATGGCCCACGCGGCTGCGCAGGATCATCTTTCTGGGCACGCCGCACCACGGCTCCCCCTGGGAGCAGATCGGGGCATGGGTGGGTAAGGTCCCCAGCCTGTCGCGCTATGCGGCGCCTTTTGGCCGGCTCGCACGGATGCGCAGCGCAGGCATTACTGACCTGCGCTACGGCAGCCTCCTGGACGAAGACTGGGCGGGAGGTGACCGCTTTGCGTGTGGCCCCGACCTCCGGGCGCACGTGCCGCTGCCGGAGGATGTGCCATGCTGCGTGATCGCTGGGTCGCTAGGCGCGGCGGGGACGCTTCGCGGCGCCACGAATGGCCACCTGCTGGGCGACGGCCTCGTATCCATGAACAGCGCGCTGGGGATCCATGAAGACCCCAGCCGCAGCCTCCCACTTGGGGAGGACCGTCGCTGGGTCGGTTACGGTACGGGCCACCTTGATCTGCTCGGCAGCAGCGAGGTGTACGCGCAAATCAAGGCCTGGATCGTAGGGGCACAAGGGCCGGCGGGGCAGAAACCGAGTTTCTCGTAGAAACTCGGTTTCTTGGGTAATCCACCGGGTCCTTGGGCCTTACTGCGCCCCCTGCCAGGTATTGTCGGCGGGCGTGGTATCCATGAAGATACCGCCGTCCAGCACGAGACTGGTGATCTCCTGGTCCGCCGCCAGGGCAAGCGTGGCCGCGTGCGGCGAATTCTGCCAGAGCGCCGGGTTCTGGCGGAACGATCCCTGCGTGCCGTCGGCATAGGTGACCGTCACGTCGAACGGAATCGGCATGCCGCCGGGGTTGGCGACCTGCACGATGTAGCCGCCGTCCGTCTTCTGCACGCCGCTCACGGCGAGGTCGATGTAGTTGGGCTCAAAGAACCAGCGGTCGAAGAACCAGTTGAGGTCCTGGCCGGTGGCTTCGTTAAACGTGTTGAACATGTCCCACGGGATCGGGTGTTTGCCGTTCCAGCGCGCGATGAACTCGTGCAGCCCCTGCTTGAAGGGCGCATCGCCGATGAGTTCCTTGAGCGCCAGGTAGCCGAGCGCGGCCTTCTCGTAATTGTTGCGGCCGATCACATTGCCGGAGAGCGAATCGCTGGGTGTGATGATCGGAATGTCGGCGCCGTTGAAGGGCGGGACCAGGTTCTTGGTGCGGAACTTTTTGAAGAGTTCGGTGGCGTTTTCCGGCCCCATGTCGCGCACGTTGATCAGATATTCGAAGGCCGTCGTCCAGCCTTCGTCCATAAAGCCATAGCGCTGCTCGTTGATGCCCATGTAGAAGGGGAACCAGCTGTGGAGCAGTTCGTGCGCGGCGACAAAGCGCGTGTTGGCCGGATCATCGTTGCTGTCGTCGTTGGCGAACATGGGGTACTCTTCGTCGGCGATGCCGCGGAAGATCGTGGTCTTGCTGTAGGGATAGGGCACGCCCGGCCACTCCGTCGAGCCAAAGTCGAGCGCGCTCTTGCCATATTCGACCATCTGCTGAAAGTCCTCGGCAGCGTCGTCGTACGCAGCCTGGACGCTCGCACGGCGGCCAGTGGCGGGGTCGACCACGACGCTGCCTGCATCCCAGTTGTAATGGTCGCTGAGGGCGAACACGAAGTCAGGCACGTTGGACGCCTGCCACTGCCAGCTGACGGTGTCGTCCTGGGCGGTGACCTTGCCCGCCTGCAGTTCGGCGGGCGTCGCCACCTTGATCACCTCGTCGCTGGTCAGCGAGTCGCGCAGCCGCTGGGCGTATTCAGGCTGCAGGACCTCGTCGGGGTTCTGCAGGTCGCCGGTCGCCCAGACAACATAGTCCTTGGGTGCGTGCACCGTCACGTTAAAATCGGCAAAATCGTTGTACTGCTCGACGCTGCCGTAGGTAAACTCCCGGCCATCCCAGACGCTGGGGTTGACGTCGTCGGCAACGGCGATGCGCGGGAAGAAGTAGGCAAGGAAGAAGGTGGTGGGGTCGACGGCGCCTTCCTTGGTGTTACTGACATGGTCGCCGAGGTCAAAGTGCCAGCGGATCGAGAAGGTGGCCGACTCGCCGGTTTGCAGCGTTGGGCTGATGGGAAGGATATGCACGCCCACGAAGCTGCCGTCCGGGCCCCAGTCCTGCTCCACGCCATTCACGTGCAGTTCGTCAATATGGATCCCCGAGGTGAAGAACTCTTCCGGGAAGAGCCTTTCGCGTATGGCATCGGGCCGGCGCACGTTCTGCAGCAGCTTGAAGATGACGGCGGTCATCGGGTAGGGGCTGTTGTTAGTATACGTGATATCCTGCGTCGCCGAGATCGTGCGGCTGGGCGGCTCGACGGTGATGTCCATGGTATGGACGGCGTGGTTCTGCCAGTACTTGGGACCTGGGTTACCGTCGGCGCTGCGCGTCCCTGCCGGGTAGGCAAAGCGCACGTCGCGCGGGATATCGAGTGCGTCCGCCGGCGCCGCGGCACTGGGCGCAGCGGTTGCGGCAGCGGTTGTCGCAGTCTGAGCAGTTGGCTGCTCGACAGGCCGGCACGCTGTCAAGGTAAGGAGGCCGAACACCAGCGCAGCCATTACGCGTAACTTCATAGCTTTTTTTCCTTGGTTGAATTCATTAGTTTCCGGTAACGGGAACACGCAGCACAAAGCAAACGACAAACGGCCGCTAAGATGAGCATAGCCGCTTTCCCATACGGCGCAAGCGACAGCCGGCTGATTCTCGGGGGACAAGCGACCCCCTACGGTTGTAGGGGGTCGCGACGTACAACAATGAGGAAGGTCCGGTGCAGCCAACCGCTCTGCACCGGACCTTCCTCATTCTCCGGCACTGAGTCGATTGTTTACTTGGGAAGCAGCACTGTGTCGATCACGTGGATCACGCCGTTGCTGGCATCGATGTCGGTGGCAATGATCCGTGAGGAGTTGATGAATGCCCCACTGCTGTTCACAGTCACCTGGGTGAACTGCTTGTTCATCATCCGGATCTGCTTGGCGTTGACGACGCTGTTGGCAGAGCGCTCGCCCGGCGCAACGTGGTAGAGCAGGATGGCGGTCAACTGATCCTTGGGCAGCGAGCCAATGTTGCCGGCGTTGAAGCCGAGCTTGGCAAAGGCATCATTGGTCGGGGCAAAGACCGTGAACTGCCGGTTGCCGTTGAGTAAGTCAACCAGGCCGGCAGCCTGCACAGCCGCAACCAGCGTCGTGAAGTTGGGGTTGCCGGCGGCAATCTCGACGATGGTCGGCGGCTTGGACTGCGCGGCGGCGGGCTGCGGCAGGGCGACGGCCCCGAACAGCAGGGCAAACACAAAGGTCAGGCTGAGTACAAACGACGTGCGACGTTGCATGGCATTCTCCTTGGTATGAACGCTTCCGGTATGGAATTTATCGGAAAAGTGTAGCCGGGCTCCGGTAGAGCAGTGCCATGACTATAGCCAGCGAAGCGCGCGTGTTATGTAGTCGTCTATACTTTGTCATATCTTTGTACACATTTGCACTAACCTACGCAATCGGCACGGCCGGTGAGCGTTGTAACTTTCGGCTCCTCCCACGCTACATTGGGCTCGATCTCCAGCCGCAGGTCGTCGCCGGCGAAGTGGAAGCGCAAGACGTGGGCGAGTTCGCTTTCGTAGTAGCAGATGCGCACCTCATACATATCTGCTGTGGTCCAGTCGCCGCAGGCCGCGAGCGGCTCGGCCTCAGGCTCGACGCCGTGCGGATCGTAGGCTCCCAGCCGGGCGCCGGTGCCCCGTTGCCAGTCGCAGCAGCCTACGGCGATGGTGCGCAGTGCCGCGGGCGTCGCCGACGGTCAGCGTGCTGCCGTCGGCGGCGAAGTCGAGCGCCACGATTTGCAGCCCCAGCGGGTTGTCGGCCAGCTTGTACACCTTACCGGACCACTGTGCGGCAGCCGGACGGGTGGGCACGCCCGGCACCAGCGGCAGCGCGAGGTTGGCCAGTCGGGTGCGCAGCGCATTGTGGGCCGCGGCGTCGGCGGGCAGCGGCTGGGCCCCCATGGCGGGCAGCAGGTGCGCCCAGACCTTGTCGAGCACCACCTGCATGTCGCGCACGCCGCTGATCATGGCCAGCACGGCGTCCTGCTCGGGCATGACGATACAGTACTGGCCAAAGGCGCCGTCGCCGCGGTAGGCGTTGTGCCGGCAGCGCCAGAACTGGTAGCCGTAGCCCACGCTCCAGTCGGGGGTGCTCTGCGTGTTGCTGTTGTCCGAGTGCGCGGACGTAGCCTCGGCGACCCACGCCGCGGGCACCACCTGCTTACCCTCCCAGACGCCGCCCTGCAGGTACATCTGGCCAAAGCGGGCGATGTCCTCGAGCTTGATGTGCAGGCCGGTGCCGCCGAGGTTGATGCCACGCGGGTCGCTCTCCCAGGTGGGGTTCTCGATCCCCAGCGGGTCAAAGAGGCGGGGGCGCAGGTAGTCGAGCAGCGTTGCGCCGGTCAGCTGGGTGATGATGGCCGAGAGCATGTAGGTGGCGGCGGTGTTGTAGACAAACCACGAGCCGGGCTCTCGTTCGACCGGCAGGCGCCAGGAACGCGCGCGGCCAGTTGGGCTCCACATTGTTTTCGGCCGGGAGGCTGCTGCGGCCCCAGAAGACGCGCTCCGTGGTGTCCTCCTGGTGGCCGGTGTTCATGGCCAGCAGGTGCCGCACCTGCATCGCCTGCAGATTAGCGCTGGGATTGGCCGGCGCGTCGGCGGGAAAGAACTTGAGCACGGGGTCGTTCACCGTGAGCAGCCCCTCGGCCACGGCCAGGCCGATGGCGGTCGAGGTGAAGCTCTTGCTCAACGAGTACATCGTGTGCGGCGACTGCGGCCCATAGGGCGCCCACCACCCCTCGGCCGCCACCTGCCCATGGCGCAGCAGCATAAAGCCCTGCACCGCGTCGAGGGGATGCGTGTGTTCCTCCAGTGCCGTTACGAACGCCGCTACAGCCGCCGCGGGGATGCCCACGGCCTCCGGGCTGCTGCGTTTTAGCTGGATTGCGCTTGCCATACTTCGGCCTTTCTCTTGCTGTTTGACCGTATACCCGGTGATTCTGCCGGTGCATTTCAGCTTGGACCTTGTGCCCCTGCCTGATTTCGTTTCGGTTCTCTTCCTGTTCAGTATAATCCATTCTGCTTCGGCTGCTCGTGTACTCCACTGTTAACCTGGCTAGACAATCTCTGCACTGAACAGGGCGTCATCGATTCCCGCCTGCAGTACCCATGCGGGACGGCGCCAGCTGCCGGTCGCCATCCCCCGCTGCGTCTGCTCGGCCAGATGCGTTCGCCTCCTGCACCGCTCATCCTCCGAATGTACACAGTTTCTACCCTAAAACTGCAGTAGCGCCTGTTGTGGCAGCCTGCTATCATCTATGTGATGAGCGTAGACTCACGCGCCGGCCCATCCTGCGGCATCGTACCTCACGCCCCAGACAACGCACGAAATCACTGACGGCAGTTCACCTGCAGCCGGCGATCCGGCAGTCGCCGGACCGGGGATGAAGTTCGTCTCGCCCAACAACGATACCTGTTACTCGCTTGCCGTATGCGATGTGCGCAGCGTCCCCTTGGTGCTGCATGTGCCGGACACGCACGACCGCTACTACGTGCTCCAGTTCGTCGACGCCTGGACCAACAACTTTGCCTATATCGGCCGCCGTGCGACGGGCACCGCTGAGGCGAGCTACCTGCTGGCGCCCCACGACTATCAAGGCGACGTGCCGGCAGGGATGACCGTAGTGCGGGTGCCGTCGGGCGTTTTTGCCATCGTGGGACGCCTCGCCGTCGACGGCGCAGCCGACCTTCCCGCCGTCCATGCCCTGCAAGACCAGTTCACCCTCGCGCCGTTAAGCGTAGTGCACGCCGGCGCAGCGGGCGTGCCCCAGCCCGCCGCCGGCGTGCTGGCCGGAACTCGAGTGGTGGGAGCGCTTCCGCGTGGCGCTGGCCGCATTTCCGCCGCCCGCCGCCGATGCGCCGTTTCTTGCCCTCTGCGCGCAGTGCGGGCTAACCGCGCCAGCCTCGCCCTACATCAACCCGGACGCGCAGCTGGCCGAGATGCTGGTAGCGGGACAGAAAGCGGCCGAAGCCAAGATCGAAGAACTGATCCACAATATGGCTAAGCCGGTAAACGGGTGGCAGAACTCGATCCACGTCTTTGACTACAACCTGGACTATTTCGAGCTTGGCACCGAGAATGAGCCCGAGTGGCAGATCGCCGACCGCAAGATCGCCTACTATCACGCGCGCCTTGGCGGCGCGGGCGGGGCTGTGGGGCAACCATGGCTATGAAGCCAACTACCGGATGGTCTATGTAGACGCCGATAATCAGCCGCTGACCAGCGACCACTGCTACGAGCTGCACTTGACCGAGCTGCCGCCCGTCGACGCCTTCTGGTCGCTGACGATGTACGACGCGCGCGAGTTTTACCTCGTCGCCAACCCGATCGATCGGTACTCGATCGGCGACCGCACGCCGGGTCTGAAGTATGGCGCGGACGGCTCGCTGACGATCTACCTGCAAAAGGATTCGCCGGGCGCTGACAAGGAATCAAACTGGCTGCCGTCGCCGCAGGACGGCGCATTCCGGCCCATCATGCGCATGTACCAGCCAAAGCAGGAAATCCTTGACGGCAGTTACCTGCTGCCGGCGATCCGGCGCGTGAAGTAGGCGGTAGAACCATACAACGAAGCGGCCGCTGCCCATGGGCAGCGGCCACCAAAGTGCAGGCGCACGCCGTTAGTGCGGGGTGCTAGGGATCGGCCTAACTATGGCAGAAAACAGCAAACCACGCGCCCGAGGGCTGGCCTCCCAGGTCCTGTCCGGCCTGGCGACAGGTCTATTCAACGTGCCGTCGGGTCTGGCCTATGCCCAGTTGGCGGGTGTCAACCCGATCTACGGCCTCTATTCAGGCATCGTGGCGACCTTGGTGGCGGCGCTGAGCACCGGCACGGTCTTGATGATCAGCACGATCACAAGCGCCATCGCCCTGGCGACAGGCAGTGTGCTCCAGGTGGCCGGCATCCAGAACAGCCAGCTGCCGCAAGCGCTCTTCACGCTCACCTTTCTCGCCGGTGCGATCATGCTGGCCCTGGGCCTGCTGCGCCTGGGGAGCATCGTCAACTTCATCTCGAACGCCGTCATGACCGGCTTTGTCGGCGGGATGGCGCTCCTCATAGTCCTGGGCCAGGAGGAACACCTGACCGGCTACAGCCCGGCCGGCGCCAACCAGGTGCAAAAGACGGTAGACTGGCTGCAAAACTTCGCCCAATGGGACCTGACGACGCTGGGCATCGGCGTTGCCGTCATCGTCCTCATGGTCGTGCTGCAGCGCATCAAGCCCATCGCCCACTATGCCTCGATCCTGACCCTGATAGCGGCGACCGTAGCGGTTGACCTCCTCAACCTGCCGACGGAGCTGGTCGGCGGTATTGCCGCCATTCCGCGTGGGCTGCCCGGGTTCACGCTCCCGGACTTCAGCCTGGTGCCGCAGCTCGCACAAGGGGCGCTGGCCGTCGCCTTTGTGGCCCTGGCCCAGGGCGCCGCCGTGAGCGTGGCGCTCCCCAACCCCGACGGCAGCAAGGCCGACTCCTCGCGCGACTTCGTGGGCGAAGGCCTGGGCAACCTCTGCGGCAGCTTCTTCCAGTGCATGGGTACGGGCGGCGCGCTCTCCCAGAGCGCCGTCAACGCCGAGGCAGGCGCCACCGGCCGGCTGAGCGGCGTCTTTGCCGCGCTGTGGATGGCGCTGATCGTGCTGCTCTTCGGGAGCTATGTCGAAAAGGTCCCGTTGGCGGTGATCGGCGGGATGCTGGTCGTCATCGGCGTCGAGCTGATCTTGGGCCGGCTGCCCAATGCCCGCCTGGTCTTTCGCACCGGCCGCGTGGGGGCCGATCGCCGCGCTGGTGGTCACCTTCGTGACGGCCCTGTTCGTCCCGCTGCAGGACACTATCTTCCTGGGCGCGCTGCTGTCGCTGTTGCTCTACGTCGGGGCCTCCTCCCACAAACTCCGGCTGCGCGAGGCTGTTCGCCAGCCCGACGGCGGCTGGCTGGTGCAGGATATGCCCAAAGTGCTGCCTCCGCACGCCGCCACGGTCATCGTCGTCCAAGGGCTGGACTTCTTCGCCGAGGTACCGGCGCTCGACGAACAGATGCCGCCCGCGCGTGACGTGCAGGGAGCCGTGGTCGTGCTCATCTTGCGCGATATGACTGCCGTTAGCAGCACGGCGATCAATTGGCTCCTGCACTATGCCAAGGTCCTCCAAGCCGGCGGCAGCGTCCTGCTGCTGGCCGACATCAACCCCGAGGTGCAGGAAACGCTGCGCCGCAGCGGGGCCCTGGAGGTGCTGGGGGCTGAAAACGTGTTTCCCGCTGCGGCGCGCGTGTTGTATGCTGAGGAGCAGGCTTGGGATGCTGCCCAGGCTTGGCTTGCGGCGCACCCAGCATAGCTGCCCTCAGGCATGCGGCTCCAGAAAGGCACAACGTGGAAGCACTGGTCGACCTACCTGACACCGCCGGTGATCACGCTGGGTTCGCCGCCGATTGAGACTGGGCTGCGCAGCATCGGCAGCGGCGTTCCTATCGTCGTCGCCGCGAGCTACCTGCTGATGGCCATCTTGACGATGCTGGCGGGCGGCACCGGCGACGCCATCGGCCACATGCGCATGCTGCTGTTCGGCCTGGGCGCCGTCGTCGTCGTCATGGAGCTGGCGAGCCTGTTCTGGCTGGGGACTACAGGGCAGCATGATGCAGGCACCGGCGGCAGGGCCCACAGCACAGTCCACAGCAAAGAACCCTGCAGAGATGTCAGCCGAGATCTCTGCAGAGCCCGCAGCAGAATCCATGGCAGGGATCACAGTCACAGACGCCCAGGAGGCTTAGCCTTTTGTCTCGTCCGGCAGAGCGTGCTCGCCCAGGTGGCCGATAATCTCGGGGTAGAGGCGGTCGACGATCTTGGGATTCCGGTAGGCCGCCTCGGAAAGGCCGGTGATGAGCGAGATCCATGCTCTCCGCGCCTGTTCGTAGGCGGCGATCATGGCAGCTTCGTCCATGGCTGCGTACTGCGCCACGGCTTCGGCGTTGAAGGTATCCACGTCGTAGTCACGCAGCGGATAGCCGGGGTCGGCGGCCACGTGGGCGATGACCTGCTGGCCGTCGACCCACCAGGCGACGACGTGGGCCAGCAGGTCGCTAAAACGCACATACCCCTGGGCAGCGAGCCACTGCTCCTGCTCGCCGGGTGAGAGCGCGCGGTAACGGGCGACATAGGTGGCCCAGCCGTCGTTCAAGGCGGCCAGGAGTTCGGTGCGGGTGAGGTCGGCCATGGTTTTCTCCTGTAGGTGATCGGTAGGATAATCCTATTTTCACACATACCCGGGCGCTTGTAACAAATTGAGCGACACACGCCGACTGAACTCTTGAAGTGAAAGCGACATGACACAGAGGCTATTTGTTTACGGCTCGCTGGCGCCGGGACGGCAGAACGAGCATATTCTTGCACCCTTGGGCGGAACCTGGCAGCCGGCGACGGTGAAGGGCCGGCTCAAGATGGAGGGGTGGGGCGCCAACCTTGGGCTTTCCGGGGCTCGTGCTCGACCCCGCGGGGCAAGAGGTCCAGGGGCTGGTCTTCTCTTCCGAGAAGCTGGCGGAGTTCTGGCCCGAGCTGGACGAATTTGAAGGCGAGCAGTATGCACGCGTCCCGGTAGAGGCCGCCCTTGCCGAGGGTGGCACAGTCGAAGCCTACATCTACGTGCTCAGCCCCACCTGACCCTTCCGGGAAGAGCCCCCTCTTCCGGGAAGAGGGGGGTCTTCCCGGAAGGGGTTATTGGTGGCCGACGATGCGGTGCGGGACGTAGGGTTCTTCGAGGTAGGCGACGTCTTCGGGGGTCAGCTTGACGGCGAGGGCGCCGGCGGCGTCGTCCAGGTGCGCGAGCTTGGTGGCACCGATGATCGGGGCGGTCGACCGGCTCCTTCTGCAGCAGCCAGGCCAGGGCGATATGGACGCGGGGGACGCCGTACCTGGCGGCGAGTTCGGCCACCCGCTCGACGACCTGGCGGTCGGTGTCGGCCGTCGTGTCGTATTTCATCTTGGCGACTTGATCGGTCTCGGCCCGCAGCGAGCTGTCGGCCGACCAGTCGCGCGTCAGACGTCCGGCGGCGAGCGGGCTGTAGGGGATCACGCCGATCTCCTCGGCGCGGCAGAGCGGCAGCATCTCGCGCTCTTCTTCACGGTAGATGAGGTTCAGGTGATCCTGCATCGAGACGAAGCGGGTCCACCCATGCTGCTCGGCCACATGCAGTGCCTTCTGGAACTGCCAGGCCCACATGGCGGAGGCGCCGATGTAGCGGGCCTTGCCGGCCTTGACGACATCGTGCAGCGCTTCCATCGTCTCCTCGATGGGCGTCTCGTAATCCCAGCGGTGGATCTGGTAGAGGTCCACGTAGTCCACCCCCAGCCGGCGCAGGCTGTTGTCGATCTCGCTCAGGATCGCCTTGCGCGACAGGCCGGAGCCGTTCGGCCCCTCCCGCATCTTGCCGTGCACCTTGGTGGCGATGACGACCTCGTCGCGGTTGGCAAAGTCCTTCAGGGCGCGGCCGAGGATCTCCTCGCTGCGGCCGATCGAGTAGACATTGGCGGTGTCGAAGAAATTGATCCCCAGTTCGAGGGCGTGCTTGATGACCGGCCGGCTGGCCTCTTCGTCCAGCACCCACTTGTGCACCCAGCGCTCGGCGTCGCCAAACCCCATGCAGCCGAGGCAGATGCGCGACACCTTCATGCCGGTTGAACCGAGCCGTGCGTATTCCATTGCTGTGCTCCCTATTCTCTGCGGTACTGCTCGTCGCTGACCTTCTCCAGCCAGTCGACTGCTTTGCCGTCGAGCTTTTCCTGGATGGCGATATGCGTCATGGCTGTGGCCGGTGCAGCGCCGTGCCAGTGCTTTTCACCCGGGGCAAACCAGACCACGTCGCCGGGGTGGATCTCTTCGACCGGAACCGCCCTCGCGCTGCGCCCAGCCGCAGCCGGCCGTGACGATCAGCGTCTGGCCCAGCGGGTGGGTGTGCCACGCGGTGCGGGCGCCGGGTTCGAAGGTGACGCTCGCGCCGTACGGCGCGGGCCGGCGCAGGCGGTTCGAACAGCGGATCGACACGCACTGTACCGGTGAACCAGTCGGCCGGCCCCTTGCCGGAAGGCTGCGAACCAACTCTCTTGATGTCCATTGCCGAATTCCTCCTCTTGAACAAGTGAGCGCCTGTGGCTGCGCCGCGCAGACTATGTATTGCGCTTTGCCTGCCCGAGCATCTTCACGATTGCCGGGTCGCGGTGGTCGAAGAAGCTGCTGGTCTTCGTGTCCAGCGTGGCGATTGCAGCCATATCGTCGGCGCTAAGTGCGAAATCGAAGATGTCGAAGTTCTCGACGATGCGCTCCTGGCGCACGGACTTGGGAATGGCCACAACGCCTCTCTGCAGCAGCCAGCGCAAAATTACCTGGGCCACACTTTTGCCGTGTTTGGCCGCGAGCGAAAGCAGCAGATCGTTGGAGAAGATGTTGTTTCTGCCTTCGGCAAAGGGCCCCCAGGATTCGATCTGGACCTTATTTTCCTCAAGGAACTTCTGGGTTTCCACCTGCTGGCAGAACGGATGCGTCTCGATCTGGTTTACTGCCGGCGCGACCTGGTTGTGGACGATCAGGTCCATCACCCGGTCCGGATGGAAGTTGCTGACGCCGATGGCCCGGATGACGCCGGCATGGTTCAGCTCTTCCATCGCCCGCCAGGCGCCGTAGACATCGCCATAGGGCTGGTGGATCAGGTACAGGTCGAGGTAGTCCAGCTGCAGCCGCTTGAGCGACCGCTCAAAGGCGCGCTTGGTATTTTCGTACCCCGCATCCTGCACCCAGAGCTTGGTGGTGACAAACAGATCTTCTCTGGCCACGCCGCTGCGCTTGATGGCGGCGCCAACCGCCGCCTCATTGCCATACGCCGCCGCCGTGTCGATCAGCCGATAGCCGGCCTGCAGCGCCGCGGAGACGCTGCGTTCGCATTCCTCGAGATCGGTGACTTGAAAGACGCCGAAGCCCAACAGGGGCATTTCTACCCCATTGTTTAATACCGTAAATTGCATGATAGTATCCTTTCCCTCTCCTTTGCTTTTCCGTTACATTCTGTCTTAGCCCCCTGCATGACCCTAATACCGGTCGCCGATCACCTTGATCTGTGCCATGGCAGTATCGATTTCGCCGAGATCCCCCGACGTCAATTGTACGTTTACGGCGCCGATGTTTTCCTCCAGGCGATTGAGCTTGCGCGAGCCGGGGATGGGCACGATCCAGGGCTTTTGCGCCAGCAGCCAGGCCAAAGCGATCTGGGCAGGGGTGGCGCCCTTCTCCTGGGCGATGCTTCTCGAGCAGGTCGATCACCGCCCGGTTGGCCTTGATGGCTTCCTGCGTGAAGCGGGGATTGCGGCTGCGGATGTCGGAGCTGTCGAAGGTGGTGGTCTCGTCGATCTTGCCGGTCAGGTAGCCGCGGCCGAGGGGGCTGTAGGGCACCAGGCCGATGCCAAGTTCCTCGCAGGTGAGCAGGACCGACGCCTCGACGGCGCGCCACCAGATCGAATATTCGCTCTGCAGGGCGGCGACGGGTTGAACCGCGTGGGCACGGCGGATGGTGGGGGCATCGGCTTCAGACAGGCCGAAGTGCTTGACCTTACCCGCGCGGATCAGGTCCTGCACTGCACCGGCCACATCTTCGATGGGCACGTCGGGGTCGGGGCGGTGCTGGTAGAAGAGGTCGATGGCCTCCACGCGCAGGCGCTTGAGTGAGGCGTCGGCGACGCGCTTGATCTGCTCGGGCCGGCTGTCGAGACCGACCGTAGGATGCGGCCCCTTTTGCGGGTCGTGTTTGAAGCCGAACTTCGTGGCAATCACCACGCGGGTCGCGAAACGGTGCCAGCGCCTCGCCCACCAGCTCTTCATTGGTGAAGGGGCCGTAGACCTCCGCCGTGTCGAAGAAGGTGATGCCGCGATCGACGGCAGCGTGCAGGAGGGCGATCATATCTTCCTTGGTGCCGACGGGGCTGTCGCCAAAGCTCATGCGCATGCAGCCGAGTCCGAGCGCCGAAACTTCCAGTCCGCTGTTGCCAAGTTTGCGTGTTTGCATCGTTTTCTCTCCTTGAATAAGTAACGCTGCCTGGATCCTAGCATTCTCGACGGCGGAAGAGGTATGACAATTCTCGAAAATCATTGTACGATCCTGCAAAGCAGCAGCATAGCGGCATAGTTCGTAGGTAGGGGTTGAAGATGGACGCAGGTATCTGATACAACAAGTCGAACGGCAGGCGTACCTGGCGCAGGCCAGCCGCGACGAGCTGGTCCAGCGCATTGCCGCCTGCGTTCGCGGAGGACGGCGCGGTCGAGCCGCTGCCGGGCCTGCACCTCATCCGCCGGGAGGCGCCCACAGAGCCGATCCACAGCGTCCTGAACCCTGCCTTGTGCGTGATTGCCCAGGGCAGCAAGGATATCTACCTGGGCGAGACCCGCTACCAGTACGACCCTGCCCACTACCTGCTCGTCACGGTCGGGCTGCCCATCACGGGCCAGGTCGTCGAGGCATCGCCGGATCGACCGTACCTCAGCCTGCGCCTGGACCTCGATCTCTCCCTGCTCGGCTCAGTGATGGTCGAGGCGGGCGGCTTCGGCGCCGCGCCGCCGGCGGCGGCGAACGGGCGATCGCGGTAAGCGACCCTGGACGCGCGGGCTGCTGGACGCGGTGGTGCGGCTCGTCAGGCTCGTAGACGTCGCCGGCCGAGGCGAGTTTCCTGGCCCCGCTGATCACGCGGGAGATCCTGTACCGGCTGTTGATGGGTGAACAGGGCGACCTGCTGCGGCGCATCGCAGTCGAGGGCGGCCACACGAACCTGATCGTCAAGGCCATCGAGCGGCTGCGGGACGAGTACGACCGGCCGCTGCGCGTCGACGATCTCGCCCGGACGAGCGGGATGAGCGTCTCGGGCTTTCACCACCATTTCAAGGCCGTGACCGGGATGAGCCCCTTACAGTACCAGAAGCGGCAGCGGCTCCAGGAGGCGCGGCGGCTCATGCTGGGCGAGCACCTCGACGCGGCGACGACGGCGTACCGTGTGGGCTACGAAGACGCCGCCCACTTCAACCGCGAGTACAAGCGGCTCTTCGGCTCGCCGCCCATGCGCGACGTGGAACGGCTGCGGGCAGCAGCGGCGCCGAACCACGGCTTGGCGGCCGACTAGGCGCCCCAAACACTGCTCTACAGATCGGCGCTGCCATCGCGCAGGGCGGCCAGCTGGCGCTTGAGGCGGCGGTGGACTTCCTCAGCGCCGACGATCGGCCCTTCGGCGTCGATCGTCCAGTGGCTGGGGACAAAGAGGAAGGGCCGCGACTGGTTGCCGCCGGCGCCGCCGTGAAAGCCGATCAGCTCCTCGAAGGCCGCGCCCTCGTCCTGCTGCGGGATCGTAAAAGCTGTTGACCAGGATGTCGGGCACGTGCTCAAAGCTGTCGGTGCGGCACAGGTGCTGCGGCAGGTGCGGGCTGAAGACCGCCAGCGGGTTCTCGCCTTCGATATGCCCGCTGTTGAGGTGATAGACACCCTCGGCGCCCAGGGCCAGCGGGCCGTACTCCTCCGACCGCACCATGATAAAGCCGATGCCGGGGTGCGTGATGAGCCCGGGGATCAGGTTGGGGAAGGCGGCGTCGATCTCCTCCAGCGTCATCCGCTCCTGCCAGGCCGTAAAGTAGATCAGCCCTAGGTTGCCCGAGGCAAGCACGATCAGCTCGGCGTCCTCGGGCGCCACGCTGCTTGCCTGCCCGCTCGTCGCGCTCCAGCTGGTACTCCGGCCCCACCAGCACCTCGCCGTCGAGCGTGCGCTTGCGCGTTACTCGCTCCACGGCCCGGCTCATGACCTTGCCTGTCGCCCTGGCTGTGCGCGACCTCGGTCACCAGCGCGCCGAAGTGGCCCCAGCCTTCGTGCGTGTCCAGCTCGTGGTGCGTCTTGATCGCCGCCGGCAGCAGCGACACCACCAAGTCCTTGAGCGTGATGCCGTAGCGCTGCTTGAAGGTTGCTCCCTTGCTCTGGCCGTGGTCGGCCAGCACCACGATCTGGTAGGCGCGCTCCGCCTCGTGGGTCGCCCGCTCGATGCGGGCAAAGGCCTTGTCAAGCTGGTGCAGCACGGAGAAGGCGTCCTGGTCCTCGACGCCCGAATGGTGCGCCACCTCGTCGTAGGCGTAGAAGGTGGCATAGATGGCGTCGGCCTTGCCCTGGAAGATATCGTCGATCAGCGTATAGACCGACATATCGCGGAGCAGGATCGTGGCGATCGCCCGCACCCACGGGTAGACGCCGCGCCGGTGTTCGGGAATGCGCGGCAGGATATTGTGCCGGATCTGGCGCTGGCACTCCCACAGTTCGTGCAGCACCTCGCCCACGACCAGCGTCATCGTGCGCAGGAAGTTGTACGGGTTGGAGAAAAACACATAGTACGACGGCCGGTAGAAGCGGGACAGCGACGTCAGCGTGCTGTAGACCATCAGGTCGTCCTCGGCGTTGCCGCTGAAGAGGTTGGCCCGGGCGGCCCCGGCCCGCGCCAGCAGCCCGTTGCCGTCGGAGATGCGCTGCTCGATCAGCGGCGAGTCCTTGGGGCCGTTCGCAGCTGATCACCCGGTTGTTGTCGGCCTTCTCCACCCAGCGAAAGGCGGGGATGTTGTGGTTGTTGCCGTGGAGGATGCCGGCCTGGGCGGCGCCAGTCTGGCATGACAGGTCCGTCTCCCACCCGACGATGCGATGCGAGCCACTGTGCAGCCAGCGCGCCAGATTGGGCATGACACCCGTCCGTCGATTGCGCGTCGGAAGATCGCCTCGGAGCACCCGTCGATCTCCAGGAAGAGCACCCCGGGGTAGCGCTGCGCGGGCTTGCTGCCGGCGCAGCCGCCGCATCGTGCGCTCGACCGTGCTGCGATAGAAGGCGGCGTCGTCGTCGATCGACAGCAGGCTGCCACCAGCGTGTTGAACACGCCCACCAGCACGGCCGAAATGATCGCAACAAACAAATTGCCAAACGTCAACGCCCGTTACAAAGAAACCTGCCAGATAGAAGAAGAGACCGTTAAGCAGGAAGGTGAAAAAGCCGAGCGAAAAGACGACAAAGCGCAGCGTCAAGCGCGTCAACCAGCGGCCACAGCAGCACGTTGAACAGCGGCGATGACGGCCATAAACACGAAAGCCGATGTCCACTGCGTCACGGTGACGCCGGGCAGGAGAAGGCTGCTCAACCACAGCCCGAGGACATTGATAAGCCAGAGCACGCCAGTGCGCAACGATCAGGTTAGCACAGGGGAATGCGTTCGATCTGGCTGCATTGCCCGTAATAGTATGCGGCCCGCAGGGTTCTTGTCCAACCGAGGCTTCCGGGAAGACCGGCGTTAGAAGGGGGAGGGGTCCCCGCACATTCGTGTCCTCGCAGCGTAGATCAATCGACAGATCGGCGGTTGTCTGCTAGACTAGCCGACAATGAACCGGGTGCTCGCCGCTACGTGTCCCCTATCCATGCAATCGGAGTGTCAATCAGCGTCCCCAGGATACACCTAGGACGCAGCGGCGTATATGCCCCACCTTAACCATACCTGCTATGCAAGAAATCAGCGAGCTCCAGCACGCGATTGAGACCCTGGAGGCCCAGCGCGCCCTGCTGGGCGATGCTGTCGTCAACGCCGCCCTCGCACCCATGCGCGACCGGCTGCGCGAACTCCAAGCGCAAACGGCAACCGAACAACGCCGCCTGGTTACCATCCTGTTCGCCGACCTGGTCGACTTTACCGTCCTGACGCGCCGCCTTGACGCCGAAGATGTGCGCGAGGTGGTCAACGAGTACTTCGCCCGCTGGACATCCGCCATCGAGCGCCATGGCGGTGTGGTGGAGAAGTTTGCCGGCGATGCCGTGATGGCCGTTTTCGGCCTGCTGCAATCCACCGATCTCGATCCAATTCAGGCAGTGCGCGCTGCTCTGGCCATGGGGCGCGAACTGGACCTGCTCAACACCCGGCTTGAGCCGCTGTACGGCATCCGCCTGCAGATGCGCACCGGCATTCACACCGGCCATGCGATCGTGAGCACGCTGCGCGAGCGTCGCGGCCAGGACTTTGTCATCGTGGGCGACAGCGTCAACCTGGCAAGCCGCCTCCAGGCGCTCGCCCCGGTCAACGGCATCGTCGTCTCCCACGATACCTATCATCACGTCGGCCGCCAGTTCGAACTCCAGGCCCATCCCGCGACGTACGTCAAAGGATTTGAAAAGCCGATTGCCTACTACACCGTTGTAAGCGAACGCTCGCACGTAGCGCTTGCCCCCGACAGTGCCAGTGCCCTGGCGCCGCTCGTCGGTCGCGACGACGTCTTTGCCGCCCTTGACGCAGCCTGGCGCCGGATGATTGAGCAGCAGCGCGGAAGCATGATCGCCATCGTCAGCGAGCCCGGGCTCGGCAAGAGCCGACTCCTGCTCGAGTTTGAGCGCCACCTGCGCAGCCAGAGCACGCCCATGTTCCTGCTCGTCGGCCGCAGCCTGCCCTCGCTGCGCGGTGTGCCGTACGGCCTGCTGCGCGACCTCTTTGGACAGCAGCTCAGCATCCAGGATAGCGATGAGCCCGAGGTCGTCGAACGCAAGCTCCAGACCGCCTTTCTGCCGCTGCTGCCGGATCAGCCGGATGCCGCGGGCCTCGTCGGCCGCCTTCTGGGTTTTACCGGCGGCAGCGGCAGCTCCGACCAAGTCGAGGACCCAGAGGTGCTGCAAAATCTGGCGCTCGCCCGGCTTGACGATTATTACACTGCGCTCGCCGCGGACCGCCCCGTGGTTGCGTTGATCGAAGATCTCCACTGGGTGGACGACAGCTCGCTCGACCTGCTCGACCGTCTCAACACCACGCTCGAACGACCGGCGCATCCTGATCGTCGCCACTGCGCGGCCCGAGCTGACCGAACGCCGACCGCAGTGGCGCGACGGGAGCACCGGTATCAACTGGATTGAGCTGGATCAGCTCACGGCGGCGGACAGCGGCCGACTCCTGCGGGAGCTGCTCAAGCCGATGGCCGTCGTGCCGCAGCGGCTGGTGGAGCAGGTCACGACTGCCGCCGACGGCAATCCTTACTTTGTCGAGGAGCTTGTCAAAGTACTGATCGAGGATGGCGCGATCGACGCCACAGTCCAGCCTTGGGTGGTGAACGAAGCCCGCCTGGCGCAGGTGCGCCTGCCGCAGACGCTTACCGGCGTGCTGCAGGCACGTCTCGACGGGCTGCAGGGTGAGGCGCGCGTGACGCTGCAGCGCGCCGCCGTGATTGGTCGTGTCTTCTGGGACCAGGCAGTCGCCTACCTCCAGACCAATACGGCTGAAGCGCCAACTGCCAATATCAACCAGGCGCTCTCGCGACTGAACGACCGCGAGCTCGTCTTTACGCGCAGCGTGTCGAGCTTTGAGCGCGCACAGGAGTTTCTCTTCAAGCACGCCCTGATGCGCGACGTGGCCTACGGCAGCGTGCTCAAGCGCAATCGCCGCATCTATCACCGGCTTGCCGCCCAGTGGCTTGAGGAGATGACCCTGCGCAGCCGCCGCAGTGCCGAGTTCGCTGCGCTCATCGCCGGCCATTACGACAGCGCCGAAGAGTCCGAACAGGCGGCCCACTGGTATTTGCAGGCGGGCAGGCAGGCCGCCCGCACCTTTGCCAACGTCGAGGCGCTGCGGGCGTTGGGCCGGGCGCTCGAGCTGCTCCAAAATGCCGCTCCCGCCCAACGTTATGCCGTACTGGCCGAGCGCGAGCGCGTGTACGACCTGCTGGGCCGGCGCGATGACCAGGGCACAGACCTGGCTGAGATGGAACAGTTGTGTGCACAGCTTGGCAGCCAGGCGGCTGAAGCCGAGACGCTGCTGCGGCGCAGCCAGTTTGCGCTCGACCAAGGCGAATACCACGAATCCGTTGCCGCCGCCGAACGTGCAGCCGGCGTGGCACACGGGATGGGGTCGACGCAGGTCGAAGCAGCTGCCTTGCTCCAACTGGGGCAGGTTTCGTTGCGCCAAGGCGAATTCGCGCTGTCGCTGCGCCAGATGCAAGAGGCAAGGGCGCTGGCACAGCAGGCGGGCGATCGTTCGCTGCAGGCCGATGCGCTCCACGGCCAGGCTATGGCCCAAGTTTTCCTGGGTGAACTCGATGCCGCGCAGCCATCGTTTGAGGCTGCTCTCGCCGAGGCGATCGCCGCCGGCAACCGCCGGCTCGAGTGTGTTCTCCTCAACCGCCTTTCCTGGGTACCCACCAGCCGCAACGACTTCATGCTTGCTGCCCGCTATTCCGAGCAGGCACTGGCCCTCAGCCGCGAGATCGGCGACCGCATGACCGAAGCGAATGCCCTCACGAACCTGGGCAACGCTTATATTCAGCTCGCCGACTTCACACGCGGGGATGCCTATTCCCAGCAGGCGCTTGAGCTCTACCGGCAACTGGGCGACCCCGCCGGCGAGGGGGCAGTGCTTGATAATCTCGGCAACGGAGCTTGGGGAAGCGGTTACTACGTCAAAGCCCTGCAGTACAAGCAAGATGCACTCGAGATCATCCGGCGCATCGGCGACCGGCAGACCGAGACCAATATTCTCGGCAACCTTGGGATCGTCGCCGCCGATATGGGCGACACTGCTGCCGCCCGTAGCTACCTGCTGCAGGCACTTGAACTCACCCGCGCAGACGGTAACCGTGCCATCGAAGGGACGGTCGAAACGCACCTGGCGCTGGTCTATCTTCAAGCAGGCGATCCTGCCGCGGCACTGCCGCACGCGCAGGCCGCGCATGCCATTGCCCAAGAATTGGACGCACCGCGCGACAGAATTAACGCGCTTAACGCGTGGGGCAGTGCGCTCATTGCGTGCGGCAGCCCACAGGAGGCGTTGGTTCTGCACCGCCAGGAAGAAGCTCAGGCACACACAGCAAACCTGCCTGATTACGCGGCGGCGGCGATCGCTCACCAGGCCAACGCGTTGCTGGCACTGGGCGATCTACCTGGCGCCCTGGAACGGGTCGAGGTGGTGCTGACCACTCTCCATCAGTTTGAGGAAGGAACCATCTATTTTGCGCCTGCCGATATCTTTCTCGCCTGCAGCCGCGTGCTGCTTGCGGCAGGCGATGACAGGGCTGGCGCGATCCTGGAGAGAGCCCATACCTGGCTCGAGGAGCACATGGCGCGTTTCGAAGACGACATCCTGCGCCGCCAGTTCATAGAGAACATTCCCAGCCACGCCGCGTTGATGCGTGCCTGGCAGGAGCGACAGACATCCGTAGTTTAGCCAAACACCAAGCCGGGTTGGTCACACCGCCAGGTGATGCCGGCAAGCAAGGAGTTTTCATGTACCAGGGATTGCTGCGCAGCATCCCGTTATTCGCGGCCCTTCCGGACGAAGAGCTGCATGTGCTCAGCCAGGGATGGGACCAGGTCGTCCATCCGGCGGGTGCGCGAATCTTCCAGGAGGGTGAGCCCAACGAACGCTTCTCGATCGTCACGCAGGGAGAGATCGAAATCACGCGCCTTGTGGACGACACCACCGAACGTGTATTGCAGACACTGCGGCCCGGCGACTACTATGGCGAGGTGAGCCTGCTCTTTCCCGGCAGCATGCGCTCCGCCAGCGGCAGGGCGCGCGGCGAGGTTCAGCTGCTGGAGATCGACCGCAATCACTTTAACGCGCTTCTCCGCCGCCAACCCGGCCTGGCCGTCGAGATCCTGCGCAAGGTAGTAGAGCGCATGCGTCTCACCGAAAACGCCGTCATTGCCGAGCTGCGCGCTAACAACCGCGAGCTGGTCGCCGCCTACAGCGAGCTGCAAGCGGCCCAGGCCCGGCTGATCGAGCAAGAGCGAATGGAGTACGAGCTGCGCACGGCCCGCCGCGTCCAGGAACGCATCCTCCCTAAGGCCCTCCCCGACGTGCAAGGTTGGACGCTCACAAGCTGCTGGCATCCAGCCCGCTCGGTCGGCGGCGATTTCTACGACTGTTTTTATGTCGACAACGGCCATATCGCTTTCATCATTGGCGACGTAACCGGCAAGGGCATCCCGGCATCGCTGGTCATGGCCACGACTGTCAGCCTCGTACGCTTTGTCGGCGAGCAGCTCCAGACGCCCGGCGCCATGCTCGCCCGCATCAACGGTCGCGTAGTGGCCGACATTCCCGAGAAGATGTTTGTCACGTGCATGATTGTGGTGTTGGAACCGTCTACCGGCAAGATACGGTTTGCCAATGCCGGCCATAACCTGCCCTATGTGCGGGGCACCGGCGGCGTACGCACCCTGCACGCCCGTGGGATGCCACTGGGGCTGATGGCGGGCATGGAGTACGAAGAGAACGAAGACGTCATCGCTCCCGGCGAGCTGCTGATGCTTTACAGCGACGGCATCGTCGAGGCCCGCAACCAGCGCCGCGAGCTGTTTGGGGACCGGCGCCTATCTGCCTTCATCGCCTCCCTTCCTCCGCAGCAGAAGCTGACCGAGGCCGTGTGCGACGAGGTCTGGGGATTCACGGGCGAAGGGCTCCAGCCGGAGGACGATATCACTATGTTTGTGATTGAGCGCGCCCTTGATGCCGGTGGACAGTGATATACTCTTGAGCTAGTCTTCATAAAGCCTCCATTACTTGCCGGCGTTTGCCGGCGAACAGGGGTCCTCATATGCCTTCCTTGCGTGCTTTGCTTTCCGTATCCGATAAAACAGGCCTCGTCGACTTTGCCCGCAGTCTGCACGAAGCCGGCGTCGAGCTGGTTGCCAGCGGTGGCACGGGCCGTGCGATTGCGGCGGCCGGCATTTCCGTGCTCCAGGTGGAAGATGTGACGGGTTTTCCCGAGATCCTCGGCGGCCGCGTCAAGACACTCCACCCTGCCATTCACGGCGGCATCCTGGCGCGGCGCACGCCGCAGCACCTCGACGAGCTGGCGGCGCACAAGATCACGCCAATCGATCTCGTCGTCGTCAACCTCTATCCATTTGAGGAGACTGTCACCCAGCCTAATGTGACCCTCTCAACAGCAGTGGAGGAAATCGATATCGGCGGTGTCGCCCTGCTCCGCGCTGCCGCCAAGAATCATGAGTCGGTAACTGTGGTCTGCAGCCCCGACGACTACGCGGCCGTTGCGACGGCCGTTGCCACCGGCGGCACCAGCCTTCAGCAGCGCAAGCAGCTGGCGATCAAGGCCTTCCGCCACACGGCTGCCTACGACACGGCCATCGCCGCGTACCTGGCGGAGAAGATCGGTGTCGACGGCAATGACGAGGCGGCCGAGGCGGTCGAGGAGAGCCCCGCGCCGCTGGCCACCCATCTCCACCTCGACCTCCATCAGATCCAGCTCAACCGCTATGGGGAGAACCCGCATCAAAAGGGCGGCATTTACGGCTACGTCGGCGACGCACCGGCCTTTGAGGTGCTGCACGGCAAGGAGATGAGCTACAACAACTGGCTGGACCTCGACGGTGCCTGGACGGCAGCACAAGATTTTGCAGAACCAACTGCTGCAATCATCAAACATGGTAACCCCTGCGGCCTGGCGAGTGCTGCTACGCTGGCCGAGGCGTACGACAAGGCGTATGCGTGCGATGCGGCGAGTGCCTATGGTGGGATCCTGGCCGTCAACCGCACGCTCGACGTCGATACCGTCAACCGGATTGGGAGTCTCTTTCTCGAGGTGCTCGCCGCCCCGGCTTACGAAGACGAGGCACTGGCGATTCTCCAGCGCAAGAAGAATCTGCGCCTGCTCGTCCACAGCGGCGCGCCGCAGCGCCCGTTGAGTCTGCGCAGCATTGTCGGCGGGGTGTTGATGCAGGAGCTCGATCGCAGCCAAGAGGATATGGATCCGGCGGCATGGCAGATCGTGAGCCAGCGGCAGCCCAGCCCCGAACAGCTGGCCGACCTGGCGTTTGCGTGGCGAGTTGCCCGGCACGTCAAGAGCAACGCCATCGTCTTTGTCCGCGACCGCGCCACGATAGGGGTCGGCGCCGGCCAGATGAGCCGGGTCGATTCGGTGATGATGGCCGGCCACAAGGCGGGGGACAGATCGCGCGGTGCCGTCATGGCCTCGGATGCCTTCTTCCCGTTCCCCGACGGCATCGAGGAGGCTGCTAAGTATGGCATCACAGCCGTCGTGCAGCCCGGCGGCTCGATGCGTGATGGGGAGATCATCGAAGCCGTCGACCGGTTGGGGTTGGTGATGTGCTTTACGGGCACGCGGCATTTTAAGCACTAGTGACGCGCGAACGTGCCGGGGACGTTTGGACGTCCCCGGCACGTGTCGGTCGCGATGCTGTCCCACGCAATTTGTGACATAAGTCCTTTGCGCCCGGAGCCGTGTAGGAGCATACTACATCCATCGGGGTCCGCCATCCCGAGTTTTTTGGATATTCTTTGATTCCTCAAGGGAGGGTTGCCATGAAAATCGTCATGGACCGGGGCTACTGTGATGCGACCTTGAACTTCTGTTCACGCTGTTCGGCAGCCTTCTTTCGCAAGCCTATGGGCACCGATCGCCCCTGCATCGTCGACATCGTCGACGACGGCAATGACGACTTGCTGCACTTCGTGGTGCGCACCGATGGCCGCACGCTGGAATTTGACTTGACCGACGAGTTGCAGGAAGGCCTCTCAATCGAGGGATGGGAGTTCCTCGCTGCCTTTGATCCCGGCCTGTTCCGCCACGGCGCGGCCGACCGCTGGCGCGCCCTGAGCAAGATTCCTGCTCGAGCACGGCGAACACCACAAGGCATAGGTCACCGTCGTTCACATCTTTGCTTTTATCTACGCGCAGCGCAGGGTACAATCGCGCTGCGCGTTTTTATTGGCGGCAGCAAGCGAAGGCAGCAGGTGAACATGGCAGGTGATACGGCTGCTGGCAGCGGGTTCGATGGATTTATCGGCTACCTGTGTACCCAGGCACAGGCGGCGCCGCCTGGATTTGCCGGTACTGCGTGGTATGTTCTCCGCGTGAGTGAAGACTGTGCCTACATTCGCTTGCAGGACATGTGGCAGCCGCGGCGCTTCCTGCGCCAGATGGCAGGCGCGCCGATCTTCCAGTTTGGCACCGAGGGTTTCTCGCCCGACCACGTCGACGACAGCAACCCGGCGCGCCACTACATGGCCTTCGTCTTTGTCGGCTTCTGGCTTCCGCGGCTCCTAGGCGTCCCCGTCCTCTATGCCTGGGAGATCGCCGGTTTCCTGCGTTATCGCTTCCAGTGGTCGCCGCGTGACGTTACCAGCGGCAAACTGGGCCTACGTCACGGCGCCCTGATCCGCATATATGGGCCGACGGTGCATCCGGGGCTGGTGGCGGCGGATTTGGCAGAGAAGGGGACAGCGAAGGATCTCGTGCGAGGCTCGCCCCGCCAAACACGAGGGTAAGCGCCGTCAGCGGGGCGAGCCTCGCCCGAATACTACTTGGCCTGCCAGGCCGTCCACGCCAGCAGCAGCCAACCTGCGATAAACGCCACGCCGCCAATTGGCGTGATGGCACCGAGCCAGCGCATGCCGGTAAACGCCATCAAGAACAGGCTGCCCGAGAAGAAGACGATGCCGATCACAAACAGCCAGCCCGCCCAGACTGCCTGGCTGCTGCCCGGCCAGCGTGTCAACGCCAGCACGACGATAAACAGCGCCAGCGTGTGGTAGAACATGTAGCTGACGCCAGTCTGGTAGTTGGCCAGCATGCTCGCCTCGATTCGGTCACGCAGCGCATGTGCGCCAAAGGCGCCCAACGCCACCGACAAGCTGCCAAGCAGGCTCGCGATCAAAAAGAAAGTGCGTTCCATCGTTTATCGCTCCACCGGTCTTTGTCCGTTGCTGATCCAGTCACTCCACGATCCCACGTATACACGCGGCATACCCAAGCCTGCATGCTGCACCGCCAGCACATCGTTGGCGACGCTGACGCCCGAGCCACAGTAGAAGATTGCATCCTCGGCCGGCGTATCGCCGAGCAGTTCCTCGAACCGGGCGCGCAGCGCTGCCGGCGGCAGCATTCGCCCCTTCGCATCCAAGTTGTCCACGTAAGGGGCAGAACGGGCGCCGGGAATGTGGCCGGCCACGGGATCAAGCGTCTCGTTCTCACCGCGGAAGCGATCGGCGCCGCGTGCGTCGTACAGGTGCAGCGTGGGGTCGCCAAGCCGCGCCTCGATCTCCGCAGCCGTGACGACCAGTTCGGGCCGTACGTGGGCGACAAAGCTGCGCGCCGAGCGCGTTTCGACCCCCGCCCGTGTGGGCCGGCCTTCGCGCTGCCATTGGCGCCAGTCGCCGTCGAGCACGGCCACGGCGTCATGCCCCAGCCAGCGCAGCATCCACCACAGCCGGCCGGCATAGACGCCGCTGTTGTCGTCGTACACCACTACCTGCGTGTGGCTGTCAATTCCCCATTGGGAGAGCGTCTGTGCGATCGTCTCTGCCTGCGGCAGCGGGTGACGGCCCGTCTTGCCCACGATCTGCGGGCTCGACAAGTCGCGCTCGAGATGGGCGTACACGGCCCCCGGGATGTGCGCGGCCAGGTAATTGCGCTCGCCGATGGTGTGGTCGGTCAGGGAAGAGCGCACGTCGACGATGGCCCAATCGGGGTCGGCGAGGTGCTCCGCAAGTTCGGCGGTCGAGATCAAGGTTGTGAATGGCATCGCCTGTGACTCCAGTTCATCGGCGGTCTGGCCGGCGGTTGATGTCGAGTTAGGGACGAAGGTTTTGCTTGAAGAACTCGGTAATGCGTGTGTAGCAGTCGACTTTATTGGCGAACGTGATTACGTCGTGCCCTTCGTCGGCGTAGACGACATAGTCGACCGTCTTGCCCTGTCCCTGCAGCGTTTCCACGACATCGCGCGATTCGCGCTCTACGACGCGCGGGTCGTTAGCGCCCTGAATAACGAGCATGGGGCATGCCAGGTTGTGCAGGTATGTGCTTGGTGAACGGTCCACCAGGACGTCGTGGTCCCGCTCTGGATGGCCCACGGCCTGGTGGAAGTACGTTTTCCATGCCTCAGGCAGCCGGTCAATAAAGGTAAAGAGGTTATAGGGGCCAAACATGTCAACCGCCGCCTGCCACAGCTCCGGATGCCGCCCGGCCAGGGTTAGCGTCATGTAGCCGCCATACGAGCGCCCCATCACGCCCGCCCGGTCGAGATCCAGGCGCGGGTCGGATCGCAGCAGATCAAAGGCAGCCACATGGTCGAGGCGGTCGAGCCCGCCCCAGTCGTTGTCCACTCGCTTCATATAAGAGAGCCCGTACCCGCTGCTCCCGCGGACGTTCGGCACCCACACGGCAAAGCCGTTGAGTGTGAAGAACTGGATTAGAGGCATCGAGAACCAGGTAAAGTCCGGCCGTTCCTGGCTTTGGGGCCCACCGTGAATGTAGAAGATCACCGGGCGTTTGCCCTCAAAACCCAACTCAGGCGCGGGCATATACAGCCGCGCCGAGATACGCAGGCCGTCGTGCGCGGTGTAGGAGGCATCTTCGCCAGGAGACAGCAGCTGCGGTGCAATCCCCAAGATGCGCTCATTGGTCTGCCGGAGGACGTCCCCTTGATGAACGATGATATAGAGCTGCGACGGCGAGGTAGCCGTGGAAAACGAGAGTGCATAGCGGTCGCCATGTTTGTCATACGCGAGTGACTCGAGCACGCCGCCTGCCAACTCGTACTCGCCCACCAGCACACGCCGGACGTCGAAACGCGTCGCCGCTTCGTCGAAGGTACCTTCGTACACCCAGCTCGCGCCGTCGATGTTGTAGGTCACCGTGTAAAGAATGCCGCGGTGGTGCTTGACATCTGTCAGTTCCCCCTGCCCTGTATGCACCAGTCCATGCATCGCCACCGGCTGGAATGCAGCAGGATTTTCCAGCGAAAAATACGTCAAGCCATAACCGTCAGAATGGAGGGCGGAGATGAAGAGCAGCCCATTCTCCGTGAGGTGCGCCCAGCTAATCCCGTTGGGCTTGACCGTCTCGCCTGGTACGCGCTGGTCGAGCGGCGTGCCGAAGAGCAGCTTGCGCTCCCCTTCACCGTTGCGCCACAGATAGTAGGCCGAGTCACCAAACGTGTACTGGTCCATCAGCACCACGGCAGCGTAATCGGGGCTGTAGGCAATCGGCATGGCGCCATAGAGGCTGGCGGCGATCTCGGTCAGCTCGCCCGTCGCCAGGTTGGCAAGGTAGGTATGCTGCATCGGGTCGCGCCGCGGGTCTACGGCCAGCAGCGCCAGGTTGCGCTCTGGGTCACAGGCGGCGCACATAACTTGCTGCTTTGCAAAACGGTCGCCAAAGATCGGCTCGGGTATGCCGCCATCGATTGGTACAAACATGGGCTGGTAATTCTCGTCACCATTATGGTCCAGCATCAGCAGGATTTTGCCGAGCTTGGGCAGTACCTGGAAGGCGACCGTGTGGTCGAGATGGTGGGGGTTGGGCAGCGCCAGGTCCGGAGGCACCAAGGGTTCCGGCACGCTCCCACCGATGTTCATCGCATACAAGCTGAGCCGGCCAGAGAGGTTGCTGACAAAGTAGAGCCGCTCGCCAGCGATCTGGGGCTGTACGAACTGCCGTGCAGAAAGTAAGGATTCGATGCGAAACTGTTGCATAGTGTAACACCCGTCGTATGTATGATAACCGGCCACACTGCCGGCGCTTGTCCGATTGTACGCCGGAGCTGTCGATCCGGCCAATCAGAGGGCACGGAAGGCAGTCAGAAGCTACAGCAAAACTCTACGATTTCCCTTACGCTCTACTGCGCAAACCCAATCCGTGCTATAATCGGCACACGAGCAGCCCGCGGCTGAGAAATGAGCAATATCGATGACAGCGCACTATCCCGACGCCGAGGCCGCACGGCGCACAGTGCTGGTGGCAGTGATCAACAACGCGCTAGACCTGCGCCGCGCCGCCGAAGAAGGCTGGTACCGCATCCCCCAACGCCGCGCGCCACGCCGCATCGGGGCCGACTTCCTGGCTTTTTATCTTACTGCCGGCTCCGGCGTTTCCGGCATGGCATACACGATTCCCTACTTTGCCCCTACCCGGCGCTACCAGCTGCTGACGCGCGCCGAACTGCTGCCGGCTGAATGCAGTCACCCCCGCGCTCAGGATTACTACTATCGCATTGCCATCGGGCCCTTGGAGCAGTTGGAGCAGCCAGTCCCAGCCCGCAGCTATCACCGCGTGACGTTTATCCATACAACCATGGCGCGGCTGCTTACGGCCGAGGACATTCTCGACCTGTTCCGCCGCATCGACCCCTTTGAACAGCTGTGGGGCGCCCTAAGAGAGCACAACCTGCGACCGCTTAAGAACCGGCTGGTGGGCGACAGCGTGGTCGATATTACCTTGCGCGCCCGTGGTGGCTATCTTGGGATCAACTGTGTGGAGGACGCTACGACGCAGGAGCGCCCTCTGCCACTGCAGCCGCACCGCTGGTCACTGCTCAACCTGGCGGCCGATCAGATCGAGCAGGATCTGCCGGGCTGTCTGCGTCAGATCGGGGCCGCGCTGCTCGAGTTGGGCGGCTCGGTGTTGAACGTACCGGCAGCGGACGGTTGAAAAAAGCTTAGGAAGGTGATTCGCGAGTCATATGTTCAGACATCCCAATTCTACGCACTTTGGGAGCGCACACGTCCGGGCGGCTGCCGTACTCGGCATTACGCTGCTGGGCGTGGTCCTGTTCTGGGGACTGGGGCAGCCTGCTGCAGCGCAGGATGCGCCTACTGCGCCAGGCCAGACGATTCCACCCCCACCAGAGGGCACGCCCATGTATCTGCCGCTGGTGGCCGCCAACCCGACGCCGGTGCCCACCCTGCCGCCGCGTGCATACGGCAAGGTGAGTGTGCTGGGAGGCTCCCTCGGTTGGCCGGCAGCTAACAGCCCCGACGTCAATCTTGCGCTGCGTGGCTACATCACCACCACAGCCTACCTCGGTCTGGTCAACTACAACGGTGATACCGACACGGCGGCCCCGCAGATGGGGGCGATCTTCACACCTGCCCGCCTGCCCGGTTTTACCGGCGCCTACCAGGTATATGATTGGGATTGGAACTGCAGTCCGCCTCCGGGCTGTCGCGGCAATCCGTTGTCCTTCCCCTATCCGGTAACGCTGCTCCAAATGGCTGCTGCGCCAGGTGAACCACTTGCGGTCGCCAGCCGGTCGAACAGCATCGGCAGCGGCTATGTTGCCATGGTGCTGTATGCGGAGGAGACCCGGCTTACAGTTACATACACTCGCGATGACAGCCCGATTTACGGTTACATGCTGCACTTTGAGGATGTAGCAGTAGCTCCCGAACTTGTGGCGCTCTACCGGCAGTTGGATGCTGCAGGGCGCAAAGAGCTCCCGGCGCTCAAGAACGGCGAAGCATGGGGGACAGCGGCAACAGCTTCGCTTAAGGTTGCCGTCCGCGATACAGGTACCTTTATGGACCCACGTGCCTGCAAAGATTGGTGGGTCGATTACCGGAGCCAGTGCACAGTGCAGATGTGGCGCCCGCTGTGGGCCATGCCACGTCACTAAGGGCGCAAGCTACTTCTTGCGGCTGCCGCCCTTGGTCGGCTGCAGTTCTGGCGTCCAGCCCTCGGGCATGGCGGCTTCTTCGCCAAAAAAGAACTCTTCCATCTGCTGGCGTAGGAACTCGGCAGCCTGTGGGTCGGCCAGGGTCAGGCCATAGTGATTGATCAGCAGCGTCGCCTGCTGCACCCACAAGTCCCATGCCTGCTGCGAGATGTTCTCATAAATACGGTCACCCAGTTCGCCAGGATAGGGCTTGCGTTCGAGTCCCGGAAGATCGAGGCCCAGTTTTACGCAATGAACTACACGTGCCATAATCGGCTCCTTCATGCTATACTATGCACACAAAAGTCTTCTTTAACCAGTAGTTTACCATGAATCAAGCATCGTGACCCTACGCCTCGCCTTTTTTGGTTCAGACTGCCTCTTTTCCGAGACCGTGCTGCAGATGCTGCTGCACTCGCCGCATAAAGTTGCGGCAGTGATTGTGCCTGCCACCGGGCTGCCGGGTGGGCATGTCGACCGGCCAATCCAGGCGCTGCTGCCCGAGAGCGCCAAGGTGCTTGAATATGATGCGCATGCGCTGCCCGTTATCTCGCCGTTCGTGCAGCGCAGCATCCTTAATATTGCCTGGGAAAAAGGCATCTCGCTATTTGCCGTGCGTAACATCGCCAGCCCCGAGACCGCAGGGACGATCAGCATGGTGCGCGCCGACGTCGCCTGCGTCGCCTGCTTCCCGCGCCGCATACCGCCCAGCCTGCTGCACGTGCCACGGCGTGGCTTTCTCAACCTGCACCCATCACTGCTGCCCGAGTATAAGGGGCCAGCTCCGCTGTTCTGGCAGCTGCAGGCTGGCGAAATCCGCACAGGTGTGTCTGTCCACTGGATGGACGCCGAGTTTGACACCGGCCCGTTGGCCGATCAGCGCATCGTGCCGCTGGCCGACGGCATCAGCGAAACGGATGCCACCGGCTTGATGGCGCGCGCTGGCGCACGCCTGCTGGTAGAGGTGTTGGACCATGTCGCCTCAGGCGAGATTCCCTACCGCAAGCAACCGCCGGGCGGCCAGTACCAGCCTTACCCGCGCGAATCAGACTTCATGGTGTCGACTGAGTGGAACGCACGCCGCGTCTACAACTTCATGCGCGGCACCGCAGTATGGGGCTATCCCTTCCGGCTGGAGATCGAGGGCGAGCAGTTCCTGCTAAACGATGCCATCTCCTGGTCGGCGCATGAGCGTCTCGATCAGCCATACGTGCGCACTGATAACGACCTTCTCTTTCAGTGCACGCCAGGCACGGTACGCGCCCACCTCATATAGGCGAGTTGCCGCTTCCGCTTCCCTAACCCTGTTACAACCGCGGCAAAGTAATCCCGCGCTGCGCCTGGTACTTCCCCTTCCGGTCGGCGTACGAGACTTCCGGCTGTTCCCCTTCGAAGAAGAGCACCTGGGCGATGCCTTCATTGGCGTAGATCTTGGCGGGCAGCGGCGTCGTGTTAGAGATCTCGATCGTCACATGCCCTTCCCACTCAGGTTCAAAGGGAGTAACGTTTACTATTATACCGCATCGTGCATACGTGCTTTTTCCTAGACAAATGGTCAGCACGTTGCGCGGGATGCGGAAGTATTCGACCGTACGCGCCAGGGCAAAGCTGTTGGGTGGAATGATGCACACTTCGCCCTGATAGGGGGCCATGGCGCGGCTGTCGATCTGCTTGGGATCGACCACCGTGAGCTGTCCTGTCGCCGGCGTAAAGATGCGGAACTCGTCCGCCACCCGGATATCATAGCCGTAGCTGCTCAGGCCATACGAGACGACACCCTCGCGCACTTGGTTTTCGACAAACGGCTCAATCATGTGGTGCTCGAGCGCCATGCGGCGGATCCAATGGTCGGGCTTGATAGACATGGGAAACCTCGATACGTGTATGGGTGAGGACAACTAAAGTTGCGTAATAAGGTGGATGGGTGGGCGATGGATATGTTCGTGAGGTGAATTTACCACATGTGGTGGCAGTCGCAAATCCACCCACTCACCCTCTTGGCCTCTCAACCTTTGATACGCATGGGAATGCCAGCGACCATAAAAATCACTGTGTCTGCCATAGCGGCGAGGTGTTGATTGGCGCGCCCAAGGGCGTCACGGTAGAGGCGGCCGAGAGGATAGGCGGGCACGATGCCAAGCCCCACTTCGTTGGATACTACGATCCATTCGCCCCCGCATGTATCCCAGGCAGCCAGCAGTTCGTCCACTTCCTCCATCAGCGCGTCCGTGGCGGCGGCCTCGGTCGCACCTTCCGGCAGAGTGATCAGCACATTGTTTGCCAGCAGCGTGAGGCAGTCCACCAAGACGATGTTTGGCGGGTCGTCCACTTCATCCAGGGCAGCCAGTATGGCAGCCCCCGGATGGTGCGGCGCCTCCACGGTATGCCAGTGCACGGGTCGCTGCGCCTTGTGTGCGGCGATGCGCCGGCGCATTTCGTCGTCCCAGGCCTCGGCCGTCGCCACGTACAACACATCGCCACCCTGTTCTGCGGCCAATGCTTCGGCGTAGCTGCTCTTGCCGCTGCGTGCACCGCCAAGCACGAGGGTTAAATGCTTGTCCAAGATCCCATCCTTTCCCCACGCACGCGGCATACGGCCGCCTCCAGCGCTGCGAGCGAGGAGTGGAAGTCGTCCTCCTCGAAGATTTCCAGGCACACCACGCCGCTGTAACCTGCCGCCACTAACCGGCCCACGATCGCGTCAAGCTGCGCCGGATCAGCATACGCCAGCGAACGGTGATCGGTCCCGGACCGGGGCTCCACACCGTGCAGATGCAGTACACGCAGCCGCGGCAGGGCGGCCTCCAGGTACGGCAGCGGATCGGCGCCGTCAAGCCACAGGTGCCCCACGTCGAGGCAGCGGCCGGCAGGCGTGCGCGCCACCACAGGCGCCACGAAATCCGGTGGATAGCCTTCGAGGTTTTCAACCGCCACGCGGCCGCCATCTCCTGCCCACGCACATACCTGTTCGAGCGCGGTGACAGTCTGCGTTAACCAGGTCGTCCACTGCTGCGAGCCAGAGTGCATATGGCGTACGCTGCGGCCGTCCAGATGGCACACCCAGGCCAGCGGGTCGAGCGGCCACGTCAGGTCGATCACCTGCTGGGCCTTGGCGAGCGCAACGGACGGCATACCATCCTCGTCGCGCAGCCGCACGTCATGAATCAGGTGTACCGTATAGGTCAGGTCACGTGCCCTGCCCAGCGCCGCCAGCGCGGCGACCACTGCGGCCGACGGCAAGTTGCTGGGCCCCCCGGGCACGTCAAATAACACCAACTGCATGTCCTGAACCTGGGGTGCCAAGAACTCCGCATTGGGCAGCAGATCATCGGGAACGATATAGGAGGTCGTACCGACACGGAATGGCAGGCGCCAGGTGCGGACGTCGATCACGGGCGCACCATGCCCAGCAAAAGGGCAACTTCGGTCAACTCGACCACCGCACCCAGGACGTCCCCGGTCATACCGCCGATGCGCGCCTGCGCCAGGCGCAGCACACCCAGGCAGGCAAGGCCTGAGAGCGCTACGCTCACGAGGCTGCGCCAGTCAAACCAGGTCGCGACGCCGAGCAGTACAAGTGGCAGCACGAGGGCTGCGCCCAAGAGCTGGGGCGTCAGCGCCGTCCCAAAGCTGCTCCCGAGGCCATCCGCCCGAGCCGGGGGCCGGCGTGCCGCCAACAGGATCCACCAGCGCGCCCACACAGGAGCCAGGAGCAAGGCCGGCGCGACGCTGGATCCTGCGGGCAGCGAAAAGACGGCGGCAACCTTGAGGAGCAGCACCAGCACCAGGCCGGTGACGGCGAATGAACCCACGCGCGGGTCGCGCATAATCTCCAGCCGGCGCTCGCGCGGCGCGCTCACCAACAGGCCATCGCAGCAGTCTGCCAGGCCGTCGAGGTGCAGACCGCCGGTCAGCACAGCCCACAGTACGACCACCAGCACGGCGGCTACAGTCGGCCCAAGGAGCAGAGCAGTGGCGGTCTGCACGAGAAGCAGCAGCACGCCGATCAGCAGGCCGATCGCAGGAAACCAGGCGGCAGCCCTGCCCAACCCGCCCGGCATGTAGGGCACGGGGCGGGCCGGCAGAGTGGTTAGAAAGCCGAGCGCCAGCCAGAATCCGCTCACGCCCCCGGCTTCCACAGCGGCTCGGGTACGTGGCGCATGTGGTTCTCGTAGCGCGCCATCACGAACAGCGCGTCGGAGAGCCGGTTCAAATATGGCAGCACGTTGGCGCCAATCGCTTCGTCGTGCGCCAGCGTCGTGACTACCCGCTCGGCGCGGCGACAGACCGTGCGCGCCACGTGGAGCTGTGCGGAGCCAATCGAGCCTCCGGGCAGGATGAAGTTCTCCAGCGGACCGACGACGGCGGTCATCTCGTCGATCAGCGCCTCCAAGCGTGCTATGTGGCGTTCCTCGATCTCCGGCAGCTTGAAACGATGCTTGTCTTCTTCGGGAAAGCAGAGGTCCGACCCCACGTCGAACAGCTCGTTCTGAATTTCAGGCAGCACCTGCGCCAGCCGGTCGCACAACCCCACGGCGAGCGCCAGCCCGATCTGGGAGTTGAGTTCGTCGACGGTGCCGTAGGCCTGGACACGCAGGTTATCCTTGGGCACGCGCTGGCCGCCGCCGAGGGCAGTTTCGCCGGCGTCGCCTTTCTTGGTGTAGATCTTGGTCAGTCGTGGCATGTTGGCGTTAGTTCCTTCTTTTGTTGCATGAGGTCCGTATGCGGCGTACGGACTAAACGAGATTGGGTTCAGCTGCGAGCACGTCTTCGGCGGTGAGCCAGCCGGTGTTGGGAAACAGGCGTGCGACCTGCGGAGCAAAGAGCGGCGACGACCCGAGCACTTCGGACGGTGCGCCGTCGGCGATGACTTCGCCCTGGCTCATGAGCACCACGCGGTCGGCCAGCGCTGCGGCCAGTTCAACATCGTGCGTCACCAGTACGATGGCCATGCCGTCCGCACGCCACTGCTTGAGCAGCATCACCAACTCCTGCTTGGCCAGGTAGTCCAGCCCCCGTGTAGGCTCGTCGAGCAGCAGCGCACCGGGCAGCGTCACAGTAACTGCAGCAAGCGCCACGCGCTGCCGCTCGCCTACGCTGAGGTCGCGCGGATAGGCCTGCGCCTTACCGCCAAGCCGCAGCCGGCGCAGGAGCTCGGCGGGATCTGCCACTCGGGCGCCCGCCTGCACGCGCCATTCGCCGTCCACACGCTGTGCGAGACCGTGGTTGCGCAGGGTGACCATCATCTCGTCCTGTACCGTCTCGGCAAAGAGCAGCGTGTTAGGGTCCTGCGGCAGGTAGCCGATCTTGCGACAGATCTCAGCCACAGATCGTTTTGCGTTGGAGACGCCATCGATGCGCACTTCGCCGCCCTGCGGCTCGATCAAGCCGACCAGGGTTTTGATCAGCGTGGTCTTACCTGCCCCGTTGCGGCCCATCAGCGCCACAATCTCACCCGGCCACGCTGCGAAGTCTACGCCACGGACGGCTGTACGTCCGCCGTACTGGACGCTGATCTTTGACGCCTTGATGTAAGGCGCACTCTGCGCGTGTACCACCTGGCGCGGCATGGCCAGCGCCAGCGAAGTGGCCGGCCGCTGCAGCTTGGCAAGGTGGGCGCGGCTGAAGCGCAGGCCGTCCTTGATCGTGAGCGGCATCGGTTTCCACGCCAGCGCTTTGCCCAATCGCACGAGCGGCGGCCCGAGCTCGATCTGCGCCAGCACCTGGCGCGGCTCATCGCTCAGCACGGGGCTGCCGTCGTCCGGCAGATAGACCACCCGGTCTACATACGGCAGCACGCGCTCCAAACGATGTTCGGCCAGCAGAATCGTCAACCCCAGGTCGGTATTGAGGCGTACCAATGCGTTGAGCACATCCTCGGCCGACTTGGGATCGAGCTGCGACGTCGGCTCGTCCAGCACTAGGATTTGCGGCCGCAGGGCAAGGGCGGCGCCGATGGCCACGCGCTGACGCTCACCGCCGGAAAGTGTCTTGAGCGGTCGGTCGCGCAGCGGCTCCAGGTCAAGCAGGTCGAGTGTTTCCTCGACACGCACCCGCATCTCCTGGGGCGACATGGCGGCGTTTTCCAGCGCAAAGGCAATCTCGTCTTCCACCCTGTCCATCACGAACTGCGCCTCGGGATCTTGGAAGACAAACCCGACGTGACGGCTGAGCACCTTAGGGGTGGCCACAACGGGGTCCATTCCCTCCACCCGCACGTTGCCCGCCAGGGCGCCGCCGCTAAAGTGCGGCACCAGCCCGTTGATGCAGCGCAGCAGCGTGGACTTCCCCGAGCCGGAAGGGCCGATCACAAGGATCAGCTCGCCTTCGGGCAGTTCGAGGCTCACATCCTTAAGCGCCGGCACGGTGGCCCCGGGATACGTATAGGTCAGATGCTCAAAATGGATCATGGGACTCCTGTCAGCAGCGGTGCGCCCAACCCAAGCGTGGCCAGGAGGATCGGCACGCTCAGCTCTGGCCACACCAGTGCCGGATACGGATAGTAAAACAAGGGTGCCCGGTCAAGGCCCGGCCACGGTATCATATAGGCGGAAGCGGCGACTACTGCCGCGCCGATCACGACTCCGTCGCGCCAGTGCCAGGTGTCGGGGCGGTAGACCGTATGGGGATGACGGCGGCCGGCTAGCCACAACCCTGCCAGCAGCAGGACCATACCGCCGAACAGCAGCGACCAGCCGGCTGCCTCCTGGAGCCAGCCCAGCCGCAGCAGCCAGCCCCCCAGGAACGCCGCCATGCCGCTCAGCATCAGCAACTGCGGCCGCCGGTCTATCACGGCCTCACCGACCGCAAAGCCGCGCGCCATCATGGCCTCGGCCAACTGCATCGAACGCTCCAGGCTGCCCTCGAGCAGCGGCACCAGCAGCGGCAGCCAACTGCGCACGCCCGCCATCCGGTGCCCACGCACAGCCTGCGCCTCGCGCACCTGCTGGATCTGCTGGAGCGCAGAGGGGGCAAAGGTAACGGCGATCGACATCACCACGGCGACGGGATAATAGGCTCGCGGCACGAGACGCAGGAGCGACCGTATCGGCAACACGCGGTTGAGCACGCTGAAGGCAGCAAACAAGCCGGCCAGCACCAGGCCGTTGAGCACGCCGTAGACAAGCGCTTCCAGCGTGATGGGGCCGCCAATGAGCGGTATGGCGGGCGGCAGCGTGAACAGCACGTGCTCGCCGACGTGCACCATCAGCATGTTGAAAATGGCGGACGTCGCCACGACCACAAGCCCAAAGCGCACGACGCTGATCTCGACGGCCGGCACTGGCACATCGGTGCGCAATGCCGCAATCCGGCGCTGCTGCACGAGGACGAGACCGATGAGCACAAGCACGGTACCCACAAACCAGGGGTTACGCGTGGTGGTCAGCGCCACGACCACGCCGGCCACCCAAGTCACCCAGGAAGCCGGATGCAGCACAGGGTAGTGGATCGGATGCTCCGCCTGTACTGCGCTCACGGTCGCACCTCGATCATACCTACCGCTGGGGGTGCATGCTGTGCCGCTGAGAGCGGCACCGGGGCGTAAGTAAAGGCAAACCGGAGTTGGAAGCGGCGCAGCACGCGCAGCACGGCGGCGCCGCCGATGGCGATCAAGGCCATGTTGCCCACCATGCGCGCCAGGTCCCACATGAGCGAGGTGACGGCGTAAAAGACGAGGTAGCGTTGAAAGGTCTCCCATGGTCCGATACCGGGCTGCCAGTACATCTGTGCCGGCCCCACAGCGTATGGCCAGAACCAAATGTTCATGATGGCGCCATAGAGCAGGCCCCAGTAACCGCCAAACACGGCCAGCACCGCGATCTCGCCCTTGGTTCCCGGCCCACCCAGCAGGCGCACCAGCGGACGGCACAGCGGCGCCGACAGCCCCACCCAGCCGGCGGCAAACATCTGGTAGGGCAGCCACGGGCCGACGCCCCCCGTGAGAATTGCGGAAACCAGCAGCGTCAGCACGCCGAGGAGGAAGCCAAAGCGGCCCCCAAAGACGTACCCGGCCAGCACAATAAGCGGAAAGATCGGGCTAAAGCCGCCAGGACCGGGGATGGCAACTTCGACAAAGCGCAGCGTGGCATTGACGGCTACCAGCACGCCCAAGAGCGCCACCGTCTTGGTACTGACGCCTTGGCTTTGCACCTCGAGCAGGAGCACGGCCAGGCAGAGCCCGACCAGGACGGTGAGCATGAGCGCGCTGTCGCCGGCATGCGCCTGCTGCTGGTACGGCGACTGCTGCAGGGCCGGCAGCCAGAAGGGATAGAGAAAGGCCACAATCCCCACGCCGCTCGCCAACAGATAGGTTATGCCGCTCAACAACCCGCGCCCGTTCACGTAATCGTTCCTCTATCTATCTGCGCCTGCGCAGCAGGCCCATCCACTACTAGCGCCGCGGCCGGGACAACAATCACGCCGGCCAGCACGATCCAGACCAGATCCAGCCCCGTCCCGGGTGAACTCTCGCCGCCGGCAGCCTTGTTCTCAGGCTCCACATTGCCAAAGGGTGTAAATATCCGTACCGCCGTCCCCGCAGCTACAGCCGTGCTAGTTACAGCTGCGGTGAGGGCCGGAGCAGCAGATTGCGCCGCCGCTGCCGTGAGCGTGGGTGTGGCAGAGATCGTCTGTGGCGAAGCTTCGCCGCAAATATCGGCAAAGCTTACCACCGGCGGCTCCTCGGCCTTCTGTGTCGTCCCAGCCGCCCAGTGCCACCCTTCCACGTCGCCGTTGCGGACCTGCGTGTTGCCGGCCCCCAGCGACTGATAGCGCCAGGTACCGACATCTTCCAGACGCCAGTAGGACCAGTAGATACATGGGCTGCCCTGGCAGCGGCAGAAGCAGGACTCGGCCGGGAAGCTGCAGCCCTCCTTATCAATACTGCACACAGTCGGACCGATCGCGCCGGCCTCGACGCTAAACGGCAGCCCCGACCGCTGCAGCAAGTCGTAGCCGCTGATGCTCTCCTCGGCAAAGGTCACACACTGCCGTTCGACGCGGCCGTCGCCAAAGACCACCACTAGCCCAGCCTCGTTTTGGTCCTGAGCGCGAGCAACCCCGGGCAGCAGCACCAGAAATACGACCACCAACAGCCGCCTGCACCATCTGCCAGCAAACCCTTCCAGGAAGGGTGCCTTCCTGGAAGGGTGTCTTCCTGGAGGGGTGGCTTCCAGGAAGGCGCCGACCAAGGTCGGGGTCCCCCTAGCCAGGATGGACGGTGTGCTCGCTCTACGCATCTTGCTTTGTCGCCTGGTCAACGCCGGCAGGCACTTAATGTGCCGACGGCCAACGGATACGATTTGCCCAGTAAGGCCGTCGCAGCCTGGGCAGTTGCCAGCAGGTTGGGCCCGGTGCCTGCCTGCCATTCCAGACTGCCGTCGGGCAGCTGCAGGCTGCGCAGGAAGTCGACAGCCGTGCTACCGTCCACCGACCACTGCTCGCTGCCCCCATCTTCACCCGCGGCCGACAGCGCCATCAGTACATAGGCGGTGGAGTTGGCATCGGCCCCGTTTTCGGGCGCTGCCGGGTCATACAAGAAGCCGCCGTCCGCTACCTGGGCGCTCTTGAGAAAGGCTAGCCCACTCACGACTTCGGTGGCGGTCACGGGATACCCTGCCGCCACGAGGGTCTGTACGGCCACGGCGGTGGTATTCGTATCAGTGCCAAACCCCGGCTGCCACTCCCAACCACCGGTGGGCTGCTGCTGTGCGGTCAGGGCCGCCACTGCGCTTGGCGGCACAGTCTGGCTCAGCGCCAGCGTGCCCAGAATGCCCCAGGCATTAAATCCGCTATCTGGAGCATAGGCACCGAGCGTCTCGCTGAAGTAGGATGAAGGCTGCAGGCTGCGCGCGGTACGGCAGCCGCCAGAGGCAACCGCTGCGACGGCGAGCTTACCTGCTTCGGCCACGCCCTGACGCGAATACCTGGTGGCATGCAGGCGCACGAAGTCCCGCAGGGTGAGCGTGCCGGTCACCGGCCGCCAGTCGCCGATCTGCTCGTCGTTGGCGCCCAGCGCCAGCATTACCTCAACGGCGCCGCCCAGGCCGTCGCCGTAGCCGCCGGTGACGGCATCCTGCTGGCTGTGCAGCCAGGCCAGCGCATTGGCAGCGGCAACAGCTTGGGGCGCAGCCAATGTGGGATTATCGCCTTCGCCCCAGCGCCAGCCCTCGACGGCGCCGGTCGTGGAGATGACCGACTGGCTGGCCCCTACCTGATAGGACTGCCACTGCGTCCCATCCCAGTTGGAGTAGCTCCAGAAGCGCTTAGGGTCACAGAAGCAGTTATCAACCGGGCAGCCGGTGCCCTCAATGGCACATACGGCCGGACCAAAGCCCGTGTCCGCTACGGTGACGCTGAGTCCGGTGCTCAGCAGCGCCTGGATGCCGCTGATGGGGGCGGTAAAAGTAACCGGACGCACAAGGCTGCCGGGGCCATCCGCTTGGACGACAATATGCGCCACCGCGCCGGTAACCGGCGTTGTGGCAGTTACAGCACTGTCTTGCCGGGCAGATGGTAGAGCTGCCGGGACGGCCTGTGCGATGGCCGGGCGCAGCAAGGCAAATGCGGCCAGCAGCCACAACGTCCCCACTGCTGCACTCGCAACGGCCACTGCAGTGCAGCGCCCACGCCGGCCAATTCGATCATTCTTCTTCATTTCTTCCTCCATTCATGCGTGGCAGTAGAACAAAAAAACCTCTTCGCGCCGGCGAAGAGGTTTGCTCGATCTACTGCTTTGCAAACACCCCAGCACGCGAGGGTTGTCTGTGCTAGCACAGGCGGTCGACCTGACTCCCAGGCAAAGGCCTGGATACAGTTGCGCGACAGTGCCGGACTCTCACCGGCTTCGCCGTTGCCACTCACGCCTTCCGGGGCTATGAGTGCCTGTGTTCTCACATATTCACTTAAAGGTCAGTATATGCCCCTAGCGGGCAAAGACCCAAATACCGCGAATACTAAGCAAACTAGCTAACCACTGTCTGTACAGTCGGCGCACACGCCGTAGAACTCAAGGAGGTGGCTGCGGATGTGAAAGCCGAAGCGGACCTCTAGCTCGCGCTCCATGCTGTCCGCCACACATTGATCGAAATCCACGATCTTTCCGCACTGTGAACAGACGAGATGATGGTGGCCACCCTCCGCCGGAATGTACGTGGGGCCGTTCTCGCCTACGTAGATAGGACGTACGATCCCCAGTTGCGTCAGGAGTTCCAATGTACGGTAGACAGTCGCACGGCCGGTGTGGGGGTGGATGGCTTGCGCCCGCCGCAGAATCTCACCCGGGTTGAGGTGTTCGCCCTCAAGCAGAATGATTTCCAATACCGCCAGGCGCGGCGGGGTGATCTTGTAGCCCGCCTCACGCAGTCGCTGCACAAGGTCGGGTGACAACGAAGGCTTTTCCTTCGCTACAGGCCTCATCGTCGCGCTCACTCTTCTCCCCGCAGCTGCAGCCAAAGCAGCGGCAGCAGCATGGGCACAAACACCACGACCGTGGTGCCCCAGACACTGATGTTTGACCGCAGCCAATTGGCACCTGGCAGGAGACCAAGGCCATACATCAGGTAGCCGAGCAGTCCAAAGATCGCGGCCCACAGCATATTGTGCACGAGCGCCGAGCGCGGCAGCACGCGCACCTGCACGATGAGAAACAGGCTAAGCGTTACGACGATTGTGAACAAGGCAATCAGGAGCGTCAGCAGGTTGACGCGCTCCGGCAAGGCCGGCTGGCCGGCCGATACAAGGGACGAGTCGGCCGGCACCTCCGGCGTTGGGACAGGCGGCGGCACGATGACCAGCAGCAGCGGATCGCCGCTCGTAGCTTCGCCGGCCGTAGCGGCGACACGCAGCGTGCCCGAACGCTCTAGCGACGACGTCGCGTGCGGCGATGCCACCGCGCGTCGGCGCCGGGTTCACCGCCAGCGACAGTTCCTCGTCGTCATACTTCAAGTCAAACTCCACCATGGTGCCGTCGGGAACCGGGTGTCCGTTGCGGTCGGTGATGGGGCCGACGCTTAGGTTTAGCGTTTCGCCTACATCTACCGGCGGTGGTTCCGTAGATGCCCCAGCCGCCTGGTCGGCTGTGGCCGTGCCAGTCGTCCCTGCGCCGCCCGTAGCTGTGCTGCCCGCGGCGTTTGCTGCCAGCAGCTCGCCGTCACCTGAGGTGACCTGCAGCGGCATCACGGCGGCAGGGTTGGGGGCAAGGCGTTCGCTGAGACTGGCAAAACGTGTACCTGGGACCGAAACAGGGGGCGATCCGCCAGGGGTAAACGCACGAAACAGGCCTCGGACCGCGTTCTCCAGGAAAGCCTGCGTCTTGCTGTAAACGCCGAAATAGGTGGTCAGCCGGCTCATCTCGGTAGCATCAAGGAAGTAGGGTGCGTTGAGCCCAAACACTACCAGGCGCTGCTCGGCGAGTTCGTCGTCGTACTCGCGCAGGAACCGCGTGACGGCACCGCTGGCCGGGTAGCGTACCTGATCCTCGTCGAGCATTGCGAACAGGATCCAGTCGGCGTTCTCGATCAGCTTCTCGGTGTTGGCCACCCGCTCTTGAACCAGCGCATCCGCATTCACTGCCGGCTGTTCCTCCAGGTCAGGTCCGGTGACGGCCGACGGCGTTACTACCACCCCGGCCACGATGGGCGCCGTAACAGACGTCGCACCTGAGAGCGGCTGCGAAACTGACGGGCTGACTACGGCGCCAACGCCCACCGCTGCAGTTGCGGGCAGCGAGGACGATACAACGTCAGACGCAGTAAGTGCAGCCGGCGCCTGAGCGCGGTTGTCCAAGAACATGGTCAAGTCGGCAAAGGTCAGGCTGGTAATACGCGCCGGGTCGATCTGGCCGGTGGCTTCGGAGCCATAGAAGCGCGTGATGATATCTGCCAGTTCATCAGGCCCAATTGCCGCTTCGGCAGTACAGGTGCTGCATTCGCGCAGCAGCCGGCTGTCAGAAAATATCAGGATGTTGTCGTCGCTGCGAAATGTCGGCGGCAGCGGCTCGGTCTGTGTCTGTGGGTCAGGATAGAGAATGGTAAGCCCTTGGCGGGCAACGTCGTTCATGACTGTCTCGGCGGCTGTGCGTGTTTCCCCGCCGAGAACGTTTAAGTTGCTCTCACTCACCATGACGCTGGGCAATGGAATCGCCGGGGCACCGGCGCCGGCTGATGGCACCACAGCATCGCGATATAGGCCAAGCTTGAGGCGCAGGATACGCCGCACCGACTGATCGACGCGCGAAGCAAAGTCAGGATCGGAGCGATAGCGATCCCCGAAGAAACCGATCGTCTCGATGATGTTGGCGCGTTCGCTCTCCCAGGTGTCGTCCAGGCTGAAGTCGGCGAGATAGAGCAGGTCATGGCCGGCCAGGAAAGCATCCAGGGCGACACGACGGTTGAAAAAGTTCTGCGCGTCGGATCCGTAGAAGCGGCGGATGGCAGGCACGCCAAGAGCATCGGACATCACTACGCCACCAGCAGTGCGCCAGTCGTCAAAACCCTCCTGCGTAAGGGTAGTGCGCAGTTCCGGTGCCAGGCTGATAGGGGTGATACGCCCGGCCGCGCCCCCCTGGAACGCGCTATAGCGCATATGGCTCGTCATGATTACGTCGGTCGAACTGACATCGCCATCGTCTGCCACTACGCTCGAAGGCGCGCGCGTCGTCGCCACAAAAGGCTTAAGGTCAGTTTGCCGCATCTCTTCAAGGCTGGTCTGGATGGTGGCAACTTCCTCCTCCGGCGGCCGATCGGTACTGCCCTGGCCTGGAAAGTTACGCGCCACGGTTGCCACGCGGTTGCCGCTGCCCTCGTGGACGCCGGCGATATAGGCCCGGCCCAGTTCGCTCACCCAGTACGGGCTGCTGCCAAACGAGTAAATGCCGAGGTTGGCCGTGGCGGCCGAATTGGTCATATCGAACACGTCCAGCGAGGGCCCAAGCAGCATGTTAGCCCCCACAGCGCGGAGTTCGCTGCCCACAACGTCGCCGACACTGCGTGCGAGATCCGGATTCCAGGTAGCGCCGATCGCCATTTGCGAGGGCAGGGGTGTAAACCCGCGCCGCAGCGCGGACGCCGGCAGCCCATCGCCCTGCTGCTGAACTGCTATCAGCAGGGGCAAATTGCTGGGCTTGAAGCCGTACTGGCTGGCCACGTCAGGATAGTCGCTCGGCGGCCAGGGGGCAATGGGGACGGGATCCAGCGCTTGCTCAGGTGGGAGCAGGATGCCGTAGGCCACGCCCTGCAGCTGGTTAGCCAGGGTAGCGACCTCATGCGGCGTATCGACGCCTTTTTCGTTGGAGAAGTTCATGTTGCGGGGGCTGATAACGACGCCGCCGACGCGCAGCGACAGAATCAGGAGCGTAATATCGCTCTCGGCTGTGACCTCGTTGCCATCGAAGTTAACGACAAAGAGCTGCCCCACGCGATCTTCCGGCGCCATAGTCGCCAGCAGGGCTGTCACTTCTCGCTCGAGCGGGTCTTCGATTGCCGAAGCAGCAGGCGAAACAGGCGATGCGGGTGATACCAAGGGAGAAGCAGGCGTGCGGGGAGGCGGGGTCTGGCTGGGCGTCTGGGCGCGTGCAGACGCAGACCCTTGCAGCGGCGCAAGCAGCAGAGCGAACAAAAGGCAGCAGAGTAGACTTCGTCGGAGCGGATAAAAAGCAGCGAATCGTTGCGACACAATTGTCCGTCAGCGGCAGAGATGTTGTTGGGCCGCTCAGAGCCATCTTAGCACGGGCGGCGGTAAAACACGAACTAGGGGCATCTTTCACGCTATTTCTGGACAATTCGGCTGGCTGTCGCTATACTGCCGGATCAACATGCAAGGAGCAACCGTTTACGATGAGTGAACTTGAAACAGGACCCCAAACAGGGCCTGCAGTGGAACCGGCAGAGCAAAGTGAAACCGTAGAACCTCAACCCGGCGCATGGGCAGCCCTGCGTCACTTTGTGGTCGAAACCCTACAGGTAATTGCCCCGGCGTTGGTCCTGGCCCTGATTGTGCACCTGTTTCTGGCACAGGCGACCATTGTCTACGGCCAGAGCATGGAACCCAACCTGCATCCTAATCAGCGCCTGATCGTCGACAAGTTGAGCTACCGCCTGCATGCACCGCAACGCAATGACATCGTCGTCGTCGATCTGCCGGGAATGGACGAAATGCTGGTCAAGCGCATCGTAGCCCTGCCCGGCGAAACTGTGGAAGTCCGCGGCGGTACTGTTTATGTAAACGGTGCGGCAATTCCAGAACCGTACGACCACGACCTGACTGCGTACGATATGGCCCCGCTCACGCTCGGGCCGCTGGCCTACTTCGTGATGGGCGACAATCGCGGCAACAGCAACGACAGCCGCAGCTTTGGACCTATCACGCGTGACGAGGTCGTCGGCCGGGTCTGGCTGCGCTACTGGCCGATCGACCAATTTATTCTGTTTTAATCACGCGCGTGGCCATACCTGCTGAACAAAGAATCCCACTGGCTGCCCAGCACCTGGTCGACTGCCGGCTGTGCCCGTTTCGGTGCGGCGCTGTCCGCGTAGATGGGCGGGGCGTCTGCCGTGTTGGCAACCAGAGTTATGTCGCCTCCGAGATGCTGCACCTGGGGGAAGAAGAGCTGCTGCGCCCAGCCCACGCCATCTTCTTTAGCGGCTGCACGGCCACCTGTGCGTTTTGCACGGCAGCGCGCTTCGCCTTCCGGCCGACCTACGGTATCCCCGTGACGGCGGAGATGCTGGCGGCGCGCATTGAGCAGCGGCAGTCTGAAGGCGCGCGTTCGGTCTGCTTTATTGGCGGGGACCCGGCGCCGCACATTCCGCTGATCGTCGAAACGCTGGACAGGCTGGGCAGCCGGCGGCATATTCCGGCCGTTTTTAACAGCAACTTCTACCTGAGCGACGAGGCGCTGGACCTGCTGGACGGTGCCATCGATATTTATCTCCCTGACCTCAAGTTCGGCCCAACTGTAGGGCCGCAGAGCTGCGGCGAGCGGATCGGCGGGATGCCAGATTACTGGCGCGTCGTCACCGGCTGCATCGAACGGGTGCACAGAGAAGGGAAGCGGTTACTTGTACGCCACCTGCTGATGCCGGGACATTTCGACTGCTGCACGCGGCCGGCGCTTGAGTGGCTGGCGGGGCTGGCGGAGATAGAGGTAAGCCTGCTCACCCAGTACGTGGCGCCGCCGCAGGCGAAGGGGGAGTTGGCGGGTGAACTGCAGGCGGCCGACATTGAGCAGGCTAAAGAGCTGGCAAGATTGTTGCGGTTGCGGCTGGCGCGTTAGGGCACCGAAAAGCGTCTACGTAGGAGAATGTGCCGGTGACGACGCGTCCCCGGCACATTGCTTGGGCAGTGGGCGGGATGACGCTTACAGCCCTGCCTGGCTGGTTGGCATCGTCGCCGGGGTCGGCGCGGTAGGCAAGGTGGGGCTGACAAGTACGCCTGGCATATTCGTGGTTGTGCGCGGGCCGGCAGCGCCCTGGCCGTTGTTGGCACCGCCCGCCATTTCGCCGGGCACGCCCTTGAGCACTTCCTGGATGCCGCCGAGGGCGCCCAGGATGGCGGTGGCCTCGTAGGGGATGAAGACCTTGGAAGCCTGGCCGTTAGAGATGGCCTTGAGCGCATCAAGGTACTGCAGCGCAATGACCCGGTTGTCGGGGTTGGCGTTGAGGATCGACGAGTAGACAGTGTTGATGGCACTGGCCTGGCCGGCGGCTTCTACCTCGACCCGGTAGCGCTGGGCATCGGCCACACGCTTAACTGCCTCAGCCTCGCCTTCGGCATTGAGGATGCGCGACTGGCGGAAGCCCTCAGCTTCCAGGATGTTGGCACGCTTCTCGCGCTCAGCCTTCATCTGGCGGTGCATGGCGGCAGTAACGTCAGCAGGCGGGTCGATGCGCTTAATCTCGACGCGCACGACACGGACGCCCCACTTATCAGTGGCGTCGTCGAGCACGGTGCGGAGCTTGAGGTTGATGACCTCACGGGAGGTCAGCGCCTCGTCCAGTTCAGTCTCACCGATGACGTTGCGCAGGTTCGTCTGCGCCAGCTTGGTGGCGGCGCTGTAGAAGTCGGCGACGTTGTAGGTCAACTTGACGGGGTCGGTGGCCTCGTAGTAGACGATGGCATCTACGGTCACCACCACGTTGTCCTTGGTGATCACCTCCTGCGGCTGAACGTCGACTACCTGCTCACGCATATCCACCTTGCGCATCGTGTCGATAAAGGGGATGACGAAGATGAGCCCCGGCTGCGCAGTGTGGTGGTAGCGTCCCAGGCGTTCGACTACGCCTTTTTGGTAGGGGGACACGATGCGGATGCTGGTGGCGGCAATGATGAAGATCACGGCAAAAAACAGCAGCAGGATCGCCATCGCGCCGATAATTGTGATTGTGTCAGACATTTGAATTCTCCTTTGAATTCTGCACTGAATCTGTCGCGGAATCTGTCACAGGTTCTTCTTCAGTACCTCCCGGTAAATTCGCCGCGGCGATCTGCGCAGCGTCCTGCGTGATGGCAGAAACCGGCTGGACCATGACACGCGTGCCCGTCACCTCCATGACGACGACAAGGGCACCCTTGGGGATGGCGGGTCCGTAGGTATCGGCACGCCACTCTTCCCGCTCGATGCGGACACGACCGGTGGCAGCGTGTGGATCGATCGCCTCGAGCACGACGGCCTGCTTGCCGATCACGCGGTCGATCCCGCCCGGATTCGCCACGTGGTTGGTCATGCGAACGGCGAGGGGCCGCAGAAAGGCGAGCGCCACGACCGAAACGGCGACAAAGGCGACCAACTGCCAGATCACGCCTACGCCGAGCACCGCCAACAGCGCGGCGACCACGGCCCCGATGCCGAAGCAGACCAGGAAGAAGCCCATCGTGAAGACCTCGGCGACGAAGAAGATGATCGCGAGTGCGGCCCAAATCCAAACGAATAGATTGCTCACATGCACCTCCAAGCGTCTGCGAGACTCCAAGTAAGTCTATTGTAATGCAAAAACGGGTACAACGGGCTGACCCCGACCTGACATTCTGAGGATGGGCGGATGACAAGGATGGATGGCAAGTTTTGGACGATAGGTTGGATCGCAGGCACGGGTTAAAGACTACTCCCGTGGCAGATAGGGTATCTCTGCCGCCAGCAGGACAGACGAGCGCGGCTGTGCGCGATACGTGGTACCCAGCACCAGGGGAGCTGTGGCCAACTCTTGAAAATCGTGCGGGGACTCCAGCGACGTATCAAGAATGCGGCGCCAGCCGGCTACGCCAAAAGGTGCCGGCGGGAGTTCGAAATCAAGCGACTCCCAATAAGCATTGCAGATCACATAGATTGCCTCGCGCGTGCCGGCCACCAGCAGCGCCATAGTGCGCGACTCATCGCCATTATCGGGCGTATTCAGGCGCGTACCGTGCCACTCGATGCGCGCCAGGCGCAGCAGTTCGGTGAGGCTGAGACCATGAATTTCTTTGAAGATGTACAGTTCAAGCCGGAAGCGAATCAGCCGGCGCACAAACAGGTGGATGCCGGCGTGTTTTTCCAGCAGCGACCAGTCGAGCCAGCTGATATTGTTGTCCTGACAGTAGGCATTGTTGTTGCCGCCCTGGGTGCGGCGCATCTCATCGCCCATCAACAGCATGGGCACGCCCAACGACAACAACGTAAACGCAAGAAAGTTCTTGATCTGGCGGCGGCGCAGCTGCTCGACGGCAGGATCCTTGGTAGGTCCTTCCAGACCGCAGTTCCAACTGTAGTTGACGTTGTTGCCGTCGCGGTTCTCCTCGCCATTGGCCATGTTGTGTTTCTCGTTATACGAAACCAGGTCGTTGAGCGTGAAACCATCGTGACAAGTAACAAAGTTTATGCTCCGGTCAGGCTCCTGCTCCTTCAAGCCATACAGGTCGGGGCTGCCAAATAAACGCGGCGCGATGGCACTGGACCATGTTGGCGTCGCTCTTGACGAACCGGCGCACGTCATCACGAAAATGGCCGTTCCACTCCTTCCAGCGATCGCCGATAAAGGTGCCTACCTGGTAGAGGCCGGCCGCATCCCAGGCCTCGGCAATGAGCTTGGTGCCGGCCAGAATGGGATCATTCTCGATGTCCCACAGCACGGGGGGGTTGGACAGCGGGCGGCCGCGCTCGTCGCGCGAAAGGATCGAGGCCAGGTCAAATCGAAATCCGTCGACATGCATCTCCTGCACCCAGTAATGGAGGCTGTCGATAATCATGCGGCGGACGGTAGACTGATTGGCGTTTAAGGTGTTGCCGGTGCCGCTGTAGTTGGCGTAACGGGAGCGATCCCCTTCGTGGTCGGGGTCGAGGGTGTAGTAAACCTCGTTGTCAAGGCCACGAAAGCTAAAGGTTGGGCCGGTATGGTCGCCTTCAGCGGTGTGGTTGTAGACCACGTCGAGGATGACCTCGATGCCGGCGCGGTGGAGCGCCTTAACCATGTCGCGAAACTCATCGATAGCTTCCTGCACGCCCGGGCGTGAACTGTAGGCGGTGTGCGGCGCAAAGAATGAGACTGGGCTGTATCCCCAATAGTTCACCAGGCCGGCCGGTGCATCCTGGGGATCGAAGGCAAAAACCGGCAGCAGTTCTACGGCAGAGACGCCAAGATCGACAAGATAGCCAATCTTCTCGACCAGGCCGGCATAGGTGCCACGCAGCTGCGGCGGCAGACCGGAACTGGGATGCTTGGTAAAGCCGCCGACATGCATTTCATAGATGACGGTGCGGTTGAAGCTGCGGCGTAGGGGGGCGTCGCCTTCCCAGTCGTAGAGGGAGGGATCGACCACTACGCTCTTCATGGCACAGGCAGTGTTGTCGCCGGGCAGCTTGGCAGCCTCACGGCTGTAGCTGCGAGGGGTGGCAACGCCGCGTCCGTAGGGGTCGAGCAGCAGCTTCGCGGCATCAAAACGACGCCCGTTGAGTGGATCGTAGGCGCCTTGTGCTCGATAGCCATAGACCTGGCCCGGCTCTAGCCCTGAGACAAAGGCATGCCAGTAGTGATGGGTGCGGTTGCGCCGGCGGTCCAGGGAGATCACACGCGCCGGGCGGGCATCGTCCACATCGTCAAACAGCAGGAGGTCGACGCCGGTGGCCGTGCGTGAAAAGATGCTAAAGTTCACACCATCGGCGGAGACCGTCGCGCCGATAGGAGCGCTCTGGCCCGGGCCTACGCCGTTCTGCCGCCGCAGCAATCGCCTAGGTATTGAACTGTTCATACGCTGCGCTTTGCCCGCTCCGAGGCAAACATGCTGACCAGCATAGCGACCATGGCCACGAGGTAGATCTGCCCGGCGACCGCCTCGACGATCACCATGGCACGGCCGGCGGCGGAGACGGGATAGACGTCGCCGAAACCAAGCGTGGTGATGGTGGTAAAGCTGAAGTATAGCAGAGGTGGAAACAGATCGACAGTACGGTCGATATGGAGCAAGCTGCCGGCCGCCGCATGGAATGAGCCGGGAAAGGCGGTTTCAAGCGTTGCATAGACCAGGCCGCCTAGGATGCCCATCAGCAGGTAGAGGGAAAGGGCAGCGGAGATCGTGTGGATGGAGACGACCTGCTCCCGCGCGATGCGGTAGACGATGATGCCCATCGTGTAGATGACAAAGGCGGCAGAGAACATAAAGGCCGAAAGCTCGAGCCATGTGGGTGGGAAGGGCAGGAGCGTGGCGGCCCACGACAGGGCGATGGAGGCTGCGGCCAGGAGCAGGCTGACCAACCGCCAATGGCTGCGGGTGCGCACGGAGAATGTGGCGGCCAGCAGAACGGCAGAAAACATGAGGGCGAACAGGGAGACGGGGAGTTCGACGTCGATCGGCAGATAGACAAAGACGAGCAAGAGGGCGACGAAGAAGAGACTCATCTGCCAGCCGAAGGTAGTGGCATCGTTATCCGTTCCGGGTTCGTTAGCTCAAACATGGCGCAGCACAACTTGGGACTAATGTACAGGGGCCTGCGCCGGTGACTAACCGGCGCAGGCCTCCTCGGGACGTTACGCAGGCTTGTTGTTCAGGACGCCCTCAATGCGCTCCATGACGTCGGGTGTGAGCTTATCCACCACTTCAAGCGCCTTCATGTTCTCATGCACCTGTTCGACCCGGCTGGCGCCCGTGATGACAGTGCTGACATTCGGGTTCTTGACGCACCAGGCCAGTGCCAACTGGGCCAGCGAGCAGCCCAGGTCGTTGGCGACGGGTTCCAGCGCCTTGACGGTGGCGTTGCGGCCTTCATCCGTCACCGAATTGCGCAGCCACTCATAGCCGGGCAGTGCGGCGCGGCTGTCGGACGGGAGACCGGCGGCGTATTTGCCGGTCAGGAGACCCGAAGCCAGCGGGCTCCAGATGGTGAGGCCGAGGCCGATATCGTCGTAGAGACGGGCGTATTCCTTCTCCACGCGGTTGCGCCACAGCATGTTGTACTGCGGCTGCTCCATCTGCGGTTTGTGCAGGTGGTGGCGTTCGGCAATCTGCCAGGCGGCCATGATCTCGGCTGCGCTCCATTCGGAGGTGCCCCAGTAGAGCGCCTTGCCGGAGGCAATGATATCGTGCATCGCCCAGACCGTCTCCTCGATCGGCGTGTTGGGGTCCGCGCGATGGCAGAAGACCAGGTCTACGTAGTCCATGCCCAGGCGTTTAAGCGAGCCGTCGATGGCCTGCATGAGATACTTGCGGTTGAGCGTGTTCTTCTCGTTAGGGCCGTCGTTGAGCCCCCAGTAGAACTTAGTGGAGACGCTGTAGCTGGCGCGGCGCCAGCCGGCGCGGCGCAGAGCCTCGCCCATCAGCACCTCGGCTTCACCACCCGCATAGGCTTCGGCATTGTCGAAGAAATTGACGCCGGCATCGTAGGCAGCCACCATGCAGTCATAGACGGTGTCGCTTCCCATCTGAGTTTTGAAGGACACCCAGGCTCCAAAGGACAGTTCGCTCACCTTGAGCCCGGCGCTGCCCAAACGACGATAATTCATGTTCGCACTCCTAAATATTGACGATGAAGACGATGAAACGGTTGATACCAAACGGATGATGCCGGGGTTCTGGTAAGCATACCATAACGGCATGTATACTGTCGGTTATCTCCCCCACTTTATCCACGCATGATGAGAAAGACAGATGAGCGACACAACTTTTACCTCCGAATTCACCTCTGCCCTGCAGCAGCTTGCCCCGATCTTTCAGGCCCACTGTGACGAGCGTAACCTGCCCGGCTGTGCCTACGGCATCGTGGCCGGCGGGCGGCTGGTGGGCAGCGGGAGCATTGGCGTCATCACACCGGCGGTGCGGACGCACCGGACGCCAACACGGTATATCGCATCGCCTCGATGACCAAGAGTTTTGGTGCGCTGGCGATCCTGATGCTGCGCGACGAAGGAAAGCTGGCGCTGGATACAGCAGCAGCAGAGTACGTGCCGGAGCTGCGGCAGCTTGCCTATCCCACGCACGACAGTGCGCCGATCACAGTGCGCCAGCTGCTGACGATGGCGGCAGGGTGGCCGGAGGACAACCCGTGGGGCGACCGCCAGCTGTGGCGGAACGACGCAGAGCTGCGCGAGATTCTGGCGCCGGGCGTGTCGTTTGCCAATGCGCCGGGCGTAACGTTTGAATACTCCAACCTTGGCTACATGGTGTTAGGCCGAGTCATTGCCAATGTGAGCGGCGAAAGCTCGCTCGACTTTATTACACATCGCATTCTGCAGCCGCTGGGAATGCACGACACTGTGTGGAACGCTGAAGACGTGGATCCGCAGCGGCTGGCCAAGGGGTATCACTGGCTGGCGGGAAAGTGGGTTGAGGAGCCGCTGCTGCCGTCGGGCGGAGATGCGGCGATCTTTGGCGGGCTCTACAGCACGGTGGCCGACCTGGCGCGCTGGGTGGCGTTTCAACTCGCAGCCTGGCCGCCGCGCGACGATCCCGAGGAAGGGTTCGTGCGGCGGGCGACGGTGCGCGAGATGCAGCAGCCGCAGCGGCTGTACACGCCGGAGGACGAGGCGCCGGAGATCGGACGTCCCGTCGTATGGTCGGCGGGTGGCTATGGGTATGGCTTGACCATCTACCTACGAAGGTGGTCTGCGCGATTGTGGGGCATGCGGGCGGGCTGCCGGGGTTTGGCTCACACATGTGTTGGGCGCCGGACTACGACCTGGGCGTGGTGGCCCTGGGCAACGTGCGCTATGCCAGCATGCGCATGGCGTCGACCGAAGCGCTGCGGCAGTTGGTGCGGCAGGGGGTGGCGCGGCCACGACGAAAGCAGGCGGCGCCGGCGCTGGAAGTGGCGCGGACGGAAGTCAACCGGCTGCTGGCGCAGTGGGACGACGGACTGGCAGACCGCCTGTTTGCCGACAACTTCTTCCTAGACGACAGCCGCGCCTGGTGGCAGGGGGAGATGGGCCGGCTGGCTGCCGCCCACGGGCGGCTGTGCGAAGAGGGTCCATTTGAGGCGGAGAATGCGCTGCGCGGGACGTGGAAGCTGGTGGGCGCGCAGGGGTGGGTCAAGGCATTTATGACGTTGACCCCGACCGTCCCGCCGCGCGTGCAGGCGCTGGAGTTCGAGTCGGTGCTGCCGCCAGGGCCGGCGCTGGGTGCAGCAGTGGAGGAGTTGGTCAAGCTGATCAACCGGCCTTCCCAGCGCGGTGCGAATCGACTGTATGTGAAGGAGTCGCTGCCGGCAGATCAACATACGTTCTACGACAAGATCCGGATGGTGGCAGCGCTGTGCGGCGAATGCCGGCCGGGACGAATCCTGGCGGGGAACGGCGACAGGGGGTACGCCTCCTGCTCGATGGCACCAAGGCAGGCGTAGAGGCGGACCTGGTGTGGGATGGTGTGCAGAAGAAGTTCGCGGGGGCGACATTCAGGCAAGTAAGCTAGGGACACGCCATGACTTGCAGCCCATGGGTGATTTGTTACTGAGAACAATCGAGAGAACTGAAATGATTGCGGACTGATTCAATCCATAATTGTAGCCCGTTCCTCTATTCTCAGAAGGATATCAGGCAAAGGAGCACCATCATGACAGCAGTAGTGAGCCAAGCAAGCAAACCCACCCTCGGCACTATCTGGCGCAATGGGCTGATCGCGATCGTGGTTGCTACAGTCATCAACGCCGTACTCTACTTCGTCGGCGCAGCGCTGGGCTGGATCCCGGACACGGTGCTGACACCGATGGGCGTGCCGGTCACGATCGTTGCGGTCGTGGCTTCCACGGTGGTTGCGCTCGTCGTGGCGACGATCGTCTACTCGATTCTGAACCGGTTCACCGGCAACCCCAACCGCTGGTTTACGATCATTGCCGTGGTCGTGCTGGTGGTGTCGGTCGTGTCGCCACTCTCACTGCCGGGCGCGCCGACCATGATGATTGTGGTGCTGGAAGCGATGCACCTGGTTGCAGGCATTGCGGCCATCTATTTCTTGCGGCAGTCACAGGGGTAAGAGGAATGGGCACGAGGTCCGGCGGGGCAGAAACTGCGTTTCGCGAGAAACCAGTTTCTTAGCTGTTCGCCGGGCCTTGTGCCGCTGGACGTTATTCGAAGAAAATCTCGACGTGGTCGCCTTTTTCGCTGTCCATAACGTCGACGATGCGGCCGCGCGTGCCGCTGGCAATGGCCTCGCGGAGCTTCTGGACGTCGACCTTGGAGTTCGGCGGGATAAAGCGCAGGCCGAAATCCACCAGGCTGAGCGGGATGTTGACGTCCACCTTGGGCTTGCCGCTGGCGCCGTTGGTGACGCGCACGTGAAAGACGCGGCCGCCCATGCTGCCGGGCTGGGTGGAGCCGAAGTCACTGCCATAGGCAGGGCTCCCATAGGCAGTCCCGGACCAGCCCTGGTCGGCGCCGTAGCCCCGGTAGCCACCGTTGGCCCCTTCGGCCGCTCCCACCGGTGCGGTGGCGCCGGCCGGCTCGGCGGCTGCTTCACGCTCTCCCATTGCCGCCAACAAACGTGCGCCTTCTTCCGGGGTGATTTTGCCTTCTTCGACCATGCGCAGGATCATCATGCGCTCTTCACTCGATGCCATTGTGTATCTCCTTCAGAGTTTGAACCAGGATCAAGCTTGTCACGAATTGTTCGTTAGTACTGTCCCAACAGCCCCTTGCGGCGGGCGTAGTTCTCGCACAGCTGGTAGATGACCAGCCCGCCCACGAAGTAGGCCAGCGTATTGACGATCAGGTGCGGCAGCGTGCCGTCCTGCCAGAGGGTCGCCAGGGTTGCGCCGCCAAACATGGCCTGCCGTAGGGCGATAATGCCCCATGTGCTCGGCAGCAGCAGGGCGAAGCGCTCGACCACGGGCGGCAGCAGTGCCACAGGCAGCAGCGCACCGTTGAGGAAGAGCAGTACGTTCTGGAGCAGGTTGGCCAGCGACTCGACCTGTTTGAAGATCAGCGTAGCGCCGCCGACGATGTAGCCGAAGCCGTAGAGGCCGGCCAAGGTCAGAATCCCCAACGGGATGATCTCCCAGGTCCAAGGCAGCCGGATGCCGAGCAGCAACGCCAGCGGCACGAAGGCGACGGCGACTTCGAGCGTCGTGATGATCACGGTGGCCAGCGTGCGCCCGATCAACAGCAGGCCCATGGGCATGGTGCTCATGTACATCTGCTCGAGCGTGCCCGTCTGCGTTTCCTCGCGCAGGCCCCAGCTCATCTTGCCGATCGCGAGCAGCGCGTAGAACCAGATGATGTAGCCGACCAGCGCCGGCGCCAGCTTTGCCGACTGCAGGTCGCCTTCGGTCATAAAGAAGGTGATGCCCAGGAAGATGGCGACCATCATCACCGACTCGACGACGATGCTGAATTTGTAGCTCCAGCGGATGCGCAGCTCCTTTTCCAGCTCGTTCCAAGTTGTCAGCAGGGCAGCGTTCATTGGTGGACATCCTCCTTCTCCATCAAGCGCACGAAGACCTCCTCGAGCGTCGGCTCGGCCTTTTCGACCCGCAGCAGCGGCGCACCGGACGCATGCAGGGCGCCGATCACCGCTATCAGCTCGTCCTGGTCAGCAATAGGCCCCGAAAGCGTCGTGTGGCCGTTGACGTGCAGCACGCGCAGGCTGCCCAGGCGTGATGCCAGCCCCGCCAGGTGATCACTCTCCAGTGCGGTGTCCAACTGAATCTGGTAGTGGTCGCCCTGAAAAAGCTGGAGCAGGGCGGCGGTCGGCTGGTCGGCGATGAGCTTGCCGGTGCGCATGATCGCCACCCGATCGCAAAGTTCCTCGGCCATGTCGAGCTGGTGCGTGGTCAGCACGACCGTTTTGCCTTCTTCCTTGGCCAGCCGGCCGATCCACTGCTTCACTGTGCGGGAGGCCTGGACGTCGAGGCCCAGCGTCGGCTCGTCGAGCAGGACGATAGGCGGGTCGGCGATCAGGGCGCAGGCGATGGCGACCTTCTGCTGCATGCCGCGCGAGAACTCGCCGACCGGCTGGTCCTTGCGCTCCCACAGTTCCAGCTCGGCGAGCAGGCGGCGGGCACGCTCGTCGACCGCCCGGCCGCCCACGCCCTTGAGGCGGGCATAGTAGATCAGGTTGTTCCACGCCGACAGCCGCCAGTAGATGTTGCGGGTGCCCTCCAGGACGGCGCCGATTTGGCGCATGGCCTGGCCGCGCTTGCGGTGTACGTCGAAACCGTTGAGGCGCACCTCGCCGTGGTCGGGGACGATCAAGGCGCACATCATCTTGATCGTCGTCGTTTTGCCGGCGCCATTGGCGCCCAGGAAACCGAGCACCTGGCCGCGGGGCACCTCCAAGTTGAGGTCGTCGACGGCCACCACCGGCTCGGCCTTGCGGCGTTGGTATGTCTTGCCCAGGTGGGCGATAGATATGGCAGGAACTGCTGTCACCAATCTTCTCCCCTATTTATTACACTGCGCTGCAGCCCTGCCGGTCAGCCGTTGAGCGCCGACAGGAGCTTTTCGGCCTGCTCGACCGAAATTTTGCCTTCCTCGACCATACGCAGAATGATCATGCGTTCCTCGTCGCTGGCCGGTGAGCGCTTGGGTGCAGGCGGCGCTGGCGGGGTGGGAGGTGTGGGGGGCACGGGTGTCTGCCAGCCGTAGCCCTTACGCCGGCGATCGCCTTCGCGCACCTCCATCTTGCGCATCGCCTCGGCCAGTTTCTCCTCAGCCCGACGCAGGGCCATGCCGACGCGCTCCTGAATTTTGTTGGCCATCTCTTCGTTGTCGCCCATCTTTGAGAGCTTCTCCTCCAGCTCGCGCGTGAGCACAGTCACCTGGGACTCGACCTGTTGTGCGATCTGCTGGCCCAGTTCTGCAGCGCGCCGTCCCATTTCCTCGCTCATCTCCTGGTTGGCAGCGGCGTCAAACCCGGCGCCAAAGCCGGGCATATCGGCGCCGACGAGCGTGATGTCACCTTCGGCACGCAGGTCGAGAACGGCGCCGCCGTCGCCGAGCACGAACTCGAGGCAAGTGTCTTCGTCGCGGCGCGGCTCGCCCAGATTGCGGACGCGGATATTGCCATCGGCCTCAAGGCGCACGACCACGCCGGCATCAGCCTGAATGCGGCAGTCTATGTTGCCATCGGCCGCGACCTGCACGTGCTGCCCCGGCGCGAGGTTGAGGCGCAAGTCGACATTGCCGTCGCAGGTAGCCTGGACGTTGCCAACTACTTCGCTGATGACCAGATTGCCGTCCACATTGCCGAGGTGCAGGTCGCCGGCGATCTGGGCGATTCTAGCGTTGCCATCGATATCCTGGGTCGTCAGGCCACCGGCAACCGAGCGCACGCTTATATTGCCATCCATCTTGCCGAGGGTCAGCGGTCCCGTGCTGTTGGCGGCGAAGTTGCCGTCCACGTCGTCAACGACGACGGCACCCAGCAGCAGGTTGATGGCGGCGTTGCCCTGCACCTGGCCCACGCGCAGCGATGTCTGCAGCGGTGTTTGCAGGCTGCAGTTGCGGCTTGCGCTCAGGTGGATCTCGTCTGAGTTACCGCGGCGTGAGACCTCGTCTGCTTTCACGCCGCGCACCTGCAGTTCCGGGCGATCCCAACCGGTAACCTGGAAGTCGCCTTCAATTTCGTCGATCACGATCATGGGAGCTTGTCCCACGGGCAGCACTTGGACGCCTGGCATCTTAGTCTCCTCCTTGCAGCATTTTCATGGCGTCATCAAACGAGATTTTTCCGGCATCGAGGTCGGCTAGCACGGCCTTGCGGTCGGCCGCCGGGGTCGGTGGGGGAACTGGGGCAGCCGATGGTGCGCCTGGCTCATCCCGGCCCGGTTCGTAACCGAGGGTGCGGATAATCTCGTGCAGGCGGCTGCGAATCGTGGGATAGGAAAGGCCCAGCTCGTCTTCCATGCGGTTGAGCTTGCCTTCGTTGCGCACGAAGATCTCGACAAACTTTAGCTGGTCCGGCGAGAGCTGGGCGAAGGGCGGCGTCTCGACGGCAAAGCGTCCCTCGACGGAGACGTCGGCGTCGGGACAGTAGAAGCGGGTGACGACGATCGGTCCGCCGGTGAGCGGGCATCGTCTTGGTAAGGGCAACATGCGAAACCTCCTAAATGTTTGGATGTCCGGCGGTTCAGGCCGGGCGTGTATCGACAAAGGTGGCGGAAACGACCTGCCGGGCTCCGCTGCGCTGCTGGAGGCGGGTGCCCCAGCGAACGAGCTGGGCGCCGGCGGCGTGGAGCAGACGATCGGCGAGTGTAGGACGGCGGGTGACATGGGGGCTGGCAGCAAGAGCTGCGCGGACGCAGCGTGCCTGGCGGTGGGCACATGGCCTCGTCCTGCAGCTGCTGGCGGCGCTGTTTGGCGTGTGCCAGCACGAGGTCATCGGATTGATACAACATAGGGCTTCTCCTCCCAACCGAGCCGCTGCGGAACTCTGCGGCGGCTGCACTTTCCGGTTACAGTAGAGAGGATAGCACATTCTGGAGGTTTGTCAAGGGGTTATTTCAATTTTTTCAATATTAGTTTTAGATTTTCTAAAATTAACCTACAATGTACCTTGGAATAAAATAAATGTCCCGGGGACGTGGCGAACGCAAGCGTTCGTAGACGTCCCCGGGACATGGAAGGGTGTAAATGACCCGGGCCCGGCGAACCGATGGTTCGCTTCGAGGTCCCGGGGACTTAGTAGCTGCTAGAGCCAGTTCTGGTCGCGGAGGAAGCTGGTGAGGCCAGGGACGGCGAAGCGCCGGCCCTTGTAGGCCTGGAAGCCGTAGTAGAGCAGCATGACTGCCTGGGCAAACCAGGCCAGCGGTACGACGCACGCCATCATCAGGCCGACCAGGAAGCCGATCAGCGGCACGACCTGGATGACCGCGGTGCCGATGCCGGCCAGCACGAGCAGGCCCCAGAAGACCACAGTGAAAGCCAGGCTCTGCACGGCATGGTAGCGCTGGAACGGCCGCTTCTTGGAGCTTTCGCTTAGCAGCACGATCGCCGGCATGATGACCGGGATGATGATCTGCGTGGCATACGACAGCAGCGCAATCAGGCGGTCGTCATTGTCGGCCAGCGGATCGATCTCGCTGTTCTGCATCAGCTCGCCGCGGCTGAACGCGTTGGCAGCCTCGCTGGTGTGCTGGTAAGCGTCGCTTGCCATGCGTTCGACAGGGGTCGGCTCGACCGGCGTGCTCGCAGACTGGCTAGATTGGGCTGACTGGGCCGATTGGCGACCATGTACGGCATGGGTTCGCCATTGGCACCAACATTATTGACCGGGACCTGACCCGCAGACTGCGTGGCGCCGGCTCCCGTAACATCTTCAGTGGACATCTCTATCTCCTTCAACAAATCGTTTGACTATCTGGACAACAATACGCAGGCACCTGGGGAAAGTTTCGCAGATGGCGCCGCGTCTGCGCTACAATTTGCGCATGGACGCAACTACTTCGCCTTCCCTCATTCGTATCGTATTCCTGGGCACGCCGGCCTTTGCCGTGCCGTCACTGCGCAGCCTGTGCGAACAAGCCGCGAGCCGCGGCTGGCAGGTGGCCGGCGTGGGCACGCAGCCGGACCGGCCCGCGGGGCGCGGGAAGCAGCTGGCGCAGTCCCCCGTCAAGCAGTATGCGATCGAGCAGGGGCTGCCGGTGCTGCAGCCCGCCAGCCTGCGCAAAGACCCGGCAGCGGTAGAGGCACTGGCGGCGCTGGCGCCCGATTTGATCGTCGTGGCGGCGTACGGGTTGATCTTGCCCCCGAGCGTGCTGGCGCTGCCCACTTATGGCTGCATCAACGTGCATGCCAGCCTGCTGCCGGCCTATCGTGGGGCCTCACCGATCACGGCGGCGATCCTCGACGGGCGCAGCGAGAGCGGCGTGACGATCATGCTGATGGACGAAGGGATGGATACCGGGCCGGCCCTGCGCCAGGGAACCGAGCCCATCCTACCGGCCGACACGACGGCGAGCCTGTCCGAACGGCTGGCAGAAGTCGGGGCGGCACTGCTGGTCGAGACGCTGCCGGCCTGGCTGGAAGGGGATATTGCACCCATTGCGCAGGACGAACTGCCGGGCGAAGTAAGCATGTGCCGGCTGATCAAGAAAGAGGACGGGCAGATCGACTGGACCCGGCCGGCAGCCTACATCGAGCGCATGGTACGGGCGTACACGCCCTGGCCGGCGGCGTACAGCACGTGGCGAGGAGAGGTCTTCAAGGTGCTGGAAGCGGGGGTTGCGGCCGGGCGGGCAGAGGCGGGGCGCGTGATAGCTACGGCGCAGGGCCCGGCGGTCGGAACAGGTGAGGGGCTGCTGCTGTTGAAGAGCGTCCAGGCGGCAGGGAAGAAGGCGATGCCGGCGGCGGCGTTTGCGAATGGAGCGCAGGGGTTTATGGGTGGGCGGTTGGGGTGAGAGGGAATGTGCCGGGGAGCAGCAACGTGCCGGGGACGTTCGAACGTCCCCGGCACGTTGCTGCTCCCCGGCACATTGGAGGCGGGGCGATTTTGCGGCGGTGACCCCCTGTGGTATAGTGTCCTTCGCTTCGGGGCGTAGCGCAGATTGGTAGCGCACTTGAATGGGGTTCAAGAGGTCGGAGGTTCAAATCCTCTCGCCCCGACCACAAAGGATAGGATCGAAACAAAGATCGCGAAAAGCTCCCGACAGGTTAATGCTGTGGGAGTTTTTTGATCCCGGCACGTATGCTTGCCCAACGACGGGCCGCTATGATTATGGAAAGTCACGTGCAACAGATTCCAGGCCTTGCACCGGAAGACCTGGAAATACTCCGCAAAGTCCAGGCTGGGCTGCCCATCACCGCAGATGTCAGCCGCGCCGACATTTTGCTATGCACCATGGTCGATCCCCAGACCGCCACCGTCGTCTTCCACGCAGTTCCCAACTCGATCTCATCGCTGTATCGCAAAGATGCGGTCGGACGCAAAATGACCCCAGACGAGCAGCCGCTGCTCTTTCAGGCGCTGCGCAGCGGCGCGGGCGGACGACGCCAACGCGAGGTGCTGAGCAACGGCGCACCGGTCATCCAGGATGTGTTTCCGATTCATGGACGCGAAGGACGCGTGATCGGCGCCATGCTGGTCGAAACCAACATGATTGCCCATGAACGGCAGCGGCGGCGCAACCGCCATTTCCGCCAGGCCGTGATGTGGATCCAGGAAATGTGCGTGCGCGGCGAGTTGGAGAGCGCGCGCAACCTTGGCGCGTTCAGCCTCTACGACGGCATCTACCTAGTCGACCGGCGCCGCACCATCATCTATATGAGCGGTATCGCCGCCAACCTGTTTCGCAGCGCGGGTATCGCCACGGAGGTGCACGAGCAGCCGCTGTCTTCGCTGGAGGCCCACGATACAAAGCTGGTCGAGGAGGTGTTTGCCTCACACCATTGTATTGAGCGCCGCTATGAGAGCGACGACGGCCGCATCTGGGTGCGTATCGCCATCCCGCTGCACATGCTGCGCGTGCGTTGGCGCCCGGCGTGGCGGTCACTGCCCTGGGAATGGGCAGCAGGGGCAGGCGACGACTCGGACCTGGACGGCGTTATGGTGCTGATGCACAACGCGACCGAGGCCGTACAGAAACAGCGCGAACTCAATGTCAAGTCGGCCATCATCCAGGAAGTTCACCACCGCGTCAAAAACAACCTGCAGAACATTGCCGCCATTCTACGCATCCAGGCACGGCGCGTGCAAAGCGACGAAGCACGAGTGCACCTGACCGAGGCTGTCAACCGCGTGCTGAGCATGGCGGTCATTCACGAGTTTTTGAGCACGGACGAGCACCGGCCAATCAACGTCAAGGACGTGTGCCAACGCATCGCCGCGCAGGTGGCGCAGGTATCCGGTTCGCCGGACCAGGAGATCAGCGTCCAGGTCAGCGGCTCGAATATTCGCCTGCCCGCCAGCCAGGCGACGCCGGTGGCGATGGTCGTTAACGAGCTGCTGCTTAACGCAGTCGAGCATGGGTTGGAAGGACGCGCCAGCGGCCGCATCCAGATTCAGCTCGACGACCTGGGTGACGCCGTGCGGATTGTCGTAGAGGACAACGGCAACGGCCTGCCGCCTGCCTTCAACCCGACGGCGCAGACAAGCAGCCTGGGGCTGCACATCGTGCACACACTGGTCACGGACGACCTCAAGGGCCAGCTCAGCATGCAGCAGGCCGAGCCGCAGGGCACGCAGGCGGTGGTGACGTTCCCGAAGAAGAGCGTGAGGGTGGAGTAGCAAAAAACATGTCCCCGGGACGGGCGAACGCAAGCGTTCGCATGACGTCCCGGGACATCAAAGTCAACCCTTCATCAACTCGTGCCAATCCTTTTCGCCTAAGTCGACCTTGTAATGCTCGGCGGCCTTGCGGATGTTGGCCCAGGCCAGGTCGCGGTCGGCGCTGCTGACGTCTTCGACCTGATCAAAGCGCGCCACGGCATTGCGTACGTGGCTGGCGTCAGTCATGGGCTCCTTGCGCTGCTTGGGGAAGGCATAGACGCTGTCGGGCAGATCGTTACGCTCCTGCGTGTCGAGCTTGCCCTTGACTTCGTGGGGTTTCCAGGTTGGAGTTGGTTTTGCCATTGCTTACCTCGCGGCATGAACGAATTCGTACATGAGATTGGCAATGGTGCGGTGATTTCAAGGCGTAGCACTGAGGGCCGGCGTGCGTATGTGGCGTGCTTCACTTTTTAGCTGTCGTGTTCGCCGATTGCCGCGCCGGCCAGGCATAGTGCCCCTACCGGCACGACATCCTCACCCAGCGCGGCGCGCTCGATGCGAACCGAGGCAATATAAGCCGGCATGGCGCGCCGCGCGACGGCAGTGCGCAGGCCATCCCAGAACAGCGGCCCCATCAAGGACACCCCACCGCCGATAACGATCACTTCGGGATGCAAAAGGGCAATGACGTTTGCCAGCGCCAGGCCGAGGGTAGCAGTTGTCTCGTCCAGGATGCGCCTGGCGACGGTATCACCCGCTTCGGCGGCGGCGTAGACGATACGGGCGTCGACGGCGGCAAGCGAGCCCCCGAGTTCCACCATACGGGATGGTTCCTGCTCGGCGGCGGCCCGGGCGCGCCGGCCGATGGCCCAACCTGAGCACACGGTCTCCAGTTCGGCGGCAGCGCCGGTCTGTGGATCGGGAACGTAGGTGTGCCCCAGTTCGGCCATGCCCAGGCCCTGGCCGAGGTCAATGCGCCCATCGACAATCCAGCCACCGCCAATGCCGCTGCCGATCGTCATGTAAAAGGTCCGTTGGGCGCCCCCGCCTGCCCCCAGCATTGTCTCGGCCAGCCCGGCCACAGCGGCGTCGTTGGCGATCGCCACCGGCCGATCCCAGGTACGCCAGGCCCACTCGGCGAGGTGAAATCCATCCCAGCCCGCCACCTGGAACGACTTCAGGACGACCCCGGCTGCAGCATCCACGGGGCCGCCAAACCCGATCCCAAGCGCAGCGACGTCGTGCCAGGCTGCGCCTGCACCCTTGAGCAGGGCTTCCAACAACGGCGGCAGTGCGGCAAGAATACCGGCAGCGCCGTGCTGCGGCTGCACGCTGCGGCGCTCCAGGCGCAGCACGCGACAGCTGCTGTCGCCGAGTGCGGCCTGCAGCTTAGTGCCGCCGATCTCGATACCTATGCGCAGCGGCCGGAGAACTTGTGGAAACTTCGCAGGATTGTTCATCTCTACCACGATAATACATATTTACAGGTGGTACGCAATCCGGCTATGCTTTCGGCGCAGCCCAAGCGTCCGCCGAGTTTGGAACGGTGATGGAACCGAGATTGACAATGTTCCGGCGGGACGTGTATGATGTCGACAGCTTTTCGCACTTGCCATTGTCTGTACCCATCGTAACCCAGTTATTTTCGTATCGTAGTGCTTAAAGCACGCGACCTGCTCCCTAAATACGGGTGTTCCTGCGGCGGGCGATTTCCCCAGGGGAAAAGTGCAATTCTCAGGTTCGATTCCTTCTACGCTCGTCGTGACTGCTTTCGGCGCCTGCGCCGGCAGCGTACCTGCGCGCGTCTTGCTTGATTTTACATCGTTTGAGTTCCCACCCTCCATTTTCTGAAAGGATCGATCTTATGGACTCCAATCGTCTCAGCCGACGCCAGTTCCTGCAGTTGACAGGTATGGCCGGCGGTGCAGTCGTGCTTGCAGCGTGTGCCCCGACGGCACCGGCTGCGGCACCGCAGGCCGGTGCAGAACAAGCCGCGGCGCCGGCGGCGGCTGGCACGCCAGTTGTGTACTGGTATGCATGGGCAAATCTGGACCCGGCAATCGAGAAGATCATGGCCACCGACGAGTTCAAGGAACATATGGGTGGCGCAGAGCTGCAATATAAGGGCAATACCGACCAGGCAGCACTGCTTACCGCAATCGCCGGCGGCACTGCGCCCGACGGCGCCTCCAACTACGATTATCCGGCCCTATACACACGTGGCGCAACCATCCCCGTGCAGGATATGGTTGCGACCAGTTCGCTGATCAAGGCGGATAACATCCTTGAACCGCTGTGGCGCAGCGCGTTTGTCGGCGAAGATATGATTGGCATTCCCGCCATCGAAAGCTACCTGTGGTGGGGCCTCAATTACAACAGCAAGGCTGCTGAGGATGCAGGTCTTGACCCGGCCAAGCCGCCCAAGACTTGGGACGAGACTATGGACTGGCACAAGGCCTTGACCAAGAAGGACGATGCCGGCAACCTGCTCGTGATCGGCCTGGACCCGTACGATGCCATGGCCAACGAGCCGGACTTCCCGGCCGCCTCGTGGGGCTTTAAGTGGTACGACGAAGATACCAAGCAGTTTAACCTCGACAACCCGTTGATGGCCGAAGCGATGGACACGATGGGCGAGTTTATCCGCTATGCCGGTCCCGACCAGTTTGCCGGTCTGCGCCAGGTGGAAGGCCAGGGCACGTGGGGCGCAGCCTACAATGCCGGCGTGCAGGACATGATCATCGAAGGTTACTGGCATCCAGGCGAGACGCAGATCCAGAAGCCCGAGATCGCGCAGTACAACAAGGCGTCATGGGCGCCCGTGCCGGCCAGCCGCGCCGACCACAACATCATGGCGACCGGCGCGCACTTTGTCATGATTCTCAAGGATGGCAAGAACAAGGACGGTGCGTTCAAGCTGGGTGAGTTCTTCCAGACGCCTACTGCCCTGGACATCAACTTCAAGGAAGTCGGCTGGATTCACGGCGTAAAGTCGTGGCTCGAGACGGTCGACCCCAGCACCTATCCGGGCCTGGACTTCTACATTCAGCGCGCCGGATAAGGTCACCGACTTCGTGCTCGGCCGCCGCTGCCCGATCCAGCCGTTCGTCAACACGCAGTACCAGGAACTGCGCGAGCAGGTCTTCCGTGACCTGATGGACCCGCAGGCCGCCGCCGACGAACTGCAGAAGCGTGCGCTGGCCGAGTGGGAAGCCCAGGGCTTGAGCTGATATCAGGATCTAGGATGGACAGACACCGGGTGTTTTGACGAGTCTTCCTCGTACAGAGACCCGGTGTCTGTGGTTGAGGTCGTCGCATGGGTGGCCTTTCGTGAAAGAAGGTGTTTATGGCCCTGGCTGCTGCTAAACCTCGTACAGGCATGACCAAGCAGGAGAAGCGCAACGTCATAGTTGGGCTGGCGTTCGTGTCGCCCTGGATTCTCGGTTTCCTGCTGTTTGCCGTCTACCCGCTGATCGCGTCGCTGTACTACAGCATGACAAACTTCGACTTTATCCGCGATCCGCAGTTTATCGGTCTTAAGAACTACCAGCGTCTGTTTACGACCGACCCCGATTTCAAAATCGTGGTATATAACACTTTTTATTACGTGTGCATCGCCGTCCCGGTAGGTGTCGCAGTTTCGTTCCTGATTGCCAACATGCTCAACGGCAAGCTTTGGGGACGGTCGTCATTCCGCGGGTTGATCTATATTCCCGCTATCATGCCCGCCATGTGCACGGCCATCGTGTGGCTGTTTCTGCTCAATGTGCAGTATGGGGCCATCAACGGCGCGTTAAAGTCGGCAGGCATGTCCACGATTCCTTTCCTGTCGAGCCCCGACCTCGCCAAGCCTTCGTTGATCATGATCTATATCTGGCTGCAGGGTGCGGCGGTGACGACCTTCCTGGCGGCGCTGCAGGACGTGCCGCGTTCGTTGTACGAAGCCGCCGACCTGGATGGGGCCAGTGGTTGGGACAAGTTCTGGCGTGTGACCGTGCCAATGTGCACGCCGGTGATCCTCTTCAACCTGATCATGGGGATCATTGTGGGCTTCCAGGAGTTCACCGTGCCGTGGATGCTCACACAGGGCGGCCCGATGAAATCCACCGAGCTTTACGCCGTCAATTTGTATCGCAGCGGCTTTATCCAACTGAGCATGGGCAAGGCATCGGCCATGGCCTGGGTGCTGTTTATGATCATTATGGTCTTTTCGATCATCATGTTCCGCACGTCGGCACGCTGGGTGTACTACGGAGGTGAAAAATGACCACTGCCAGCCAGAATGTTCCCGCCAACCAGAATGTCCCTGTCGTCCAGGCAAGCCAGATGGAGGCGGCGCGAGTCGAACGGCGCAAGCGCAACACCGCCACAGCGCTCAGCCAAAGCTTCAAGTACGTCGTGCTGCTGGTCCTGGCATTCACGTGGGCCTTCCCGCTCTTTTGGACTGTCAGTTCGGCGCTGAAGGACGATCCCCAGATCTATACCGTGCCCCCGGTTTGGATCCCAAGCCCCATGCACTGGGAAAACTTTATCGATGGCTGGACGCGCTATGACTTTAACCGCGCTGCCTTCAACTCGATCTTCCTGTATTCGCTGCCGGTTACGATCTTTACGCTGATTTCTTGCACCTTGGTCGCCTATGGTTTCTCGCGCATTAAGTGGCGCGGGCGCGAGGCGCTGTTCTGGGTGTGCATCGCCACCATGATGCTGCCCTGGCAGGTGACGATGGTGCCGCTCTTTATCACCTACAAGAACCTGGGCTGGATCAACACCTACCTGCCGCTGGTCGTGCCGTCGATGTTCGGCACCGCCTACTTTATCTTCCTGCTGCGCCAGTTCTTCATGACGATCCCCGAGGAGCTTTCCGACGCGGCACGCATCGATGGTGCCAACGAGTTAGGCATTCTGTGGCGGATCGTCGTGCCGCTGTCGACCCCGGTGCTGGCAGTGGTAGCACTGTTCCGCTTTCTCTGGTCGTGGAACGACTACCTTGGCCCTCTGATCTATCTGAACCAGGAGAACCTTTACCCTCTCGCCCTGGGCATTGAACGCCTGCGCAAGACAGCGACCGGCATGGGCAACACGGCCATGGCGTATCCGCACCTGATGGCGGTCAGTACGCTGGTGGCGCTGCCGATCATCATCATCTTTTTCCTGGCGCAGCGTACGTTTGTCGAGGGAATTACGACGACGGGGTTGAAGGGCTAGCGCAAGAGGATGAAGCGCGGGCAGTGGGTGGCAGTAATTGCGGCGGTGGCCGTGCTGGCGCTGCTGGTGCTTTGGTCGCGGCCGGCGGCGCGCGTGGCGTCGGTGCAGGCCGCAGTGGAGCCGGGTGCGCCGGTGACGGTGGAAGCGCTGGCGCTCGGCGGGAATGCGGATAAACTGGCGTGCACTGGGGCGTTTGTAACGCACAAGCTGCCGTTTGCTACGGGGACACGATTGCGCGAGATCGGCACCTATGTGAGCAACGGCGCAGGCGTGGCGGTGAACGACCTGGACGGCGACGGCGACCTGGACCTGGTTTTTGCCTCAGTCGACGGCCAGAATACGATTCTTTGGAACAAAGGCACGGGCAAGGACGGGCTGCGCTTTAGCGAAGAAGAGCTGGACGACAGTTACGGCCGCAGCGTGGCAGTCGTGGATGTAGACGGCAACGGCCGGCTGGACATCGTCTTTACCCATCGCGGCGTGGAACCGATCTCTTATTGGCGCAACACCGGCAACGACAAAGCACGCTTTGCGCGCACGACGCTGCCGGGCGTCGACGGCTACGCCTATGCCATGGCTTGGGGCGACGTCGATCGCGACGGCGACCTGGACCTGGTCGCGGGCTCCTATGGCGCCGAGCTGAAGCAGCATGGGATTGAAGACCCGACCAAGGATCCCCGGGCGGGCGTCGTGCTGTACGAACGCCAGGGCGACGACTTTGTGCGCCACGTGCTGGATACCAATGCCGAGACGCTCTCGATTGCCCTGCTTGACCTGAACGGCGACGGGCAGGACGAGATCTGGGCGGCCAACGACTTTGCGGATCGCGACCGAGTTTGGGAGTACACAGGGGACAAGTGGACCCTGGCCGAACCGTTTGCGGCCACATCGCACAGTACCATGAGCACCGACTGGGGTGACCTAAGCAACGACGGCCACCTGGAGTTGTTCAGCACCGACATGAACCCCTACGACATCACGCCGCAGACACTGGCGAAGTGGCTCCCCATGATGACCAAGATGGGCGACAAGCGGGAGGCCAACGACCCGCAGCTGATGTCGAACGTACTGCTGGTGGCAGACGGCGCCGGCAAACAGAGCCGCTGGCACGATGTCGCCACGGCACGCGGCGTCAGCGCCAGCGGCTGGAGCTGGGCGGGTCGTTTTGGCGACCTCGACCGTGACGGCTACCTGGACCTGTACATCGTCAACGGCATGATTGCCTCCGACCTCTTTGGCTACCTGCCCAATGGCGAGCTGGTGGAAGCGAACCAGGCGTTTCACAACCAAGGCGACGGCTCGTTTGTCGAGGCGCCCGAATGGCAGCTTGGGTTCGACCAGCAGCGGGCGCGGCATGGTGATGGCCGACCTCGACGGCGACGGCGATCTTGACATCGTCGTAAACAACCTGCGTGGGTTTGCGCAGTGGTTTGAGAACCGGCTGTGCGGCGGCAGCAGCATGGAAGTCAATCTACGGCAGAGGGGCCACGAATCCTTATGCCGTGGGCGCCGTTGTCCAGCTATATACGGATCGAGGCGTGCAGCGCCGCGACGTGCGAGCTTCTGGAGGCTATCTCTCAGGCGATCCGCAGCGTTTGCACTTCGGGCTCGCCGATGGTACAACAGCGCAGCAGATGGAAATTACGTGGCCGGACGGTGCGGTTTCGCGCATGAGCGCACCGGCACTTGGAACAGCGGTTCTTATTAGCAGGGAGTAAAGACGAGCTATGCAGCAGACACTGCAGGTTGAACAGCAGCCCCTAGGCCTGCGCGAGATTTTCCCCCTCCTGCGCCTGCTCGATCCTGGCCGCTACACGGCTTTCGTCGTGGGCTCGTTTGTGCTGGCGCTGACCGTCAGCTCAGTAGCGGTCTATAACCGCTGGCTGCCCCTGTGGATGGCTACGGCGCTGGTGCTGGTCATGATGCTGCCGGCTGGTGTCCTCAAGTGGCGTGACGACAAGCGCGCCTACGGCACGACGATCATGATCCTGAGCATCCTGGTCAGTGCCCAGGGGCTGCACACGCTTGAACATCTGGCCCAGTTTACCCAGTATCATGCGCTGTACTGGACGATGCGGCAGTCGGTGCGGCCTGCTGTCGCCAGCCAACGCCGAATGGGTGCATTTCGCCTGGAACTGGTCCGTGCTGATCGCCGTGGTTCTGCTGCTGCGCGGGGGCGTGCGCAACATATGGATGTGGCTGCTGCTGGCCGTGGCCGGGTTTCATGCCGTCGAGCACTCCTATACGTTTATCCGCTACCAGATGGTGCTGGCCGAACTACGCGGCCTGGGCATCGAAAACATCCCGGCGCAGGGGCTGCCGGGTATCGTCGGCCGCGACGGCTGGCTGGCGCGCAGCGAGTGGACCCGCAACACGTGGATCTGCGGCATTCCCGGCATCACCACGGCCGTGCGCCTGGACGTACATTTTTGGTGGAATGCCATCGAAATTGCGCTGCTGCTGGTAGGCGCCCACGTATTCCTGCGCAAGACTCCCCCATTTTCGAAACCATCTAGCTGAACCGGCTAGACCACATAAAGGAACCGGGCAAAATGAAAGAGCTGAATCTACTGTACAAGCCTGACGCAAGTCAGGCATCTGCGCGTATGGAAGCATACTGGGAAAAGGCGATTCTGGACCGGCCGCCGGTGCTGTTGACGGCGCCCAGGCCTAACCCGCAGCCGCTGCCGCAGAAACGCCATGCCACGCAGGCTGAGCGCTGGATGGACGTCGAATTCGTCGTAGAGACGGGTGCCGCCACCGTGGCCAACACCTATTGGGCAGGTGACGGGCTGCCAATGGTCTGGCCCAACCTGGGACCGGAAATTCTGACCGCCTGCTTTGGTGCGCCGCTCACTTTTGGCGCAGACACCTCGTGGTCCAGGCCCATTCTTGACGACTGGGCCGGCATTCCCAACCTCGCCATCGACGAGAACAGCCCTCATCTGCAGACCATCCTCGCCATGCAGCGGCTGTCGCTGGAGATGGGGAAGGATAAATGGATTACGGGCTTGACCGACATCCACCCCGGCGCCGACCTGGCGGCGTCCTTCCGCGACCCACAGCAGCTCTGCGTCGATCTGATGGACGCCCCTGAACAGGTGCATGCGCTAATGCGCCAGATCTTCTGGGCGTTTTTCGACTTCTACACCATGCAGCGCGACCTGATGCTGGCAGCGGGGCAGACGGTAACCTGCGCCTGGCTGCCGATGTACTGTACCGACGGGCGCTACTACATCCCATCGTGCGACTTCTCGATCATGGTGTCGAACGAGATGTACCGCGAGTTCTTCCTGCCCGAACTGCTGGCGGAGATCGCCTGGCTCGACCGCACGGTGTATCATCTCGACGGGCCGGGCGCGCTGCGCCACCTGGACACGCTGCTCGACATCGGGCAGCTCGACGCCATTCAGTTTGTCTACGGCGACGGCGCTAAGCCGGCTTCGCGCTGGATGCACGTATTCAAGCGCATCCAGGCCGGCGGCAAGAACCTGCATATCACCATCGAGCCGTGGGAGGTGGACACCTTCATGGAGAACCTGCGGCCGGAAGGCGTGATGCTGCAGATGGAGGCAGTCGTCGGTCGAAGAAGCCGATGCCGTGCTAAAGAAGATTGCGGGTTGGAAGTAGATCCCCGGCACCGGCAGCGCATTGCAGCAGAATAGGCAACAGAAAAATACATGGCTTCAACAAGCAGCGGCATGTACGGCCGCTGCTTGAGAGGCTATGATAGGCCCGTGTGTGCCAACGTGGGGGCAGCATGCCCCATTCCATAGAACGGAAATGCCTGTGAACACAAAGCCTATCACCGACACCGTCCAGGGCTGGGCGGAAGAAGTGGTCATCCCTACCTACCAGGTAGGACTGCCGGAGAAGAATCCAATCTTCCTGGAGAAGCGCGTCTACCAGGGATCGAGCGGCGTCGTCTATCCGCACCCGGTCATCGAGCGCGTGTACGACGAGCCGCAGCCGCAGGCGTGGACGGCCGTGTTTCTCGAGAACCGCTATCTCAAGATCATGATCCTGCCGCAGCTGGGCGGGCGCGTGCAGATGGCGCTGGACAAGACCAACGGCTATCACTTTATCTACTACAACCGGGTGATCAAGCCGGCGCTGGTGGGCCTGGCCGGGTCCGTGGATCTCGGGCGGCATCGAGTTCAACTGGCCGCAGCACCACCGGCCCGTCCACCTTCCAGCCGGTGGAGTGGCGGATCGAGGAGGGCGAGGACGGCAGCCGCACGGTCTGGTGCGCCGAGTATCGAGATCATGTTCAACACCAAGGGCATGCACGGCTTCCGGCTCTATCCCGACCGCGCCTACCTGGAGATCGACGTGCAGCTCTACAACCGCACGGCCGAGCCGCAGACCTTCCTGTGGTGGGCCAATCCGGCAGTGCACGTCAACGACGACTACCAGTCGATCTTCCCACCCGACGTGCATGCGGTGATGGACCACGGCAAGCGCGACGTATCGGACTTCCCCATCGCCACCGGCACCTACTACAAGGTGAACTATGCGCCGGGCACCGACATCTCGCGCTACAAGAACATCCCGGTGCCGACCTCGTACATGGCCTATCACTCCGACTTTGACTTTATGGGCTGCTACGACCATGGCGCGCAGGCGGGCATGATGCACGTGGCCAACCACCACGTCGTGCCGGGCAAGAAGCAGTGGACCTGGGGCACGAGCGACTTCGGCCAGGCGTGGGACCGGCAGCTGACCGACGAAGACGGCCCCTACATCGAGCTGATGTGCGGCGCCTACACCGACAACCAGCCCGACTTCTCCTGGATCATGCCGGGCGAGGAAAAGCGCTTTACCCAGGTCTTTATGCCCTACAAGCAGCATCGGCGGGGCCAAGAACGCCAGCCGGGAGGTAGTGGTCAACCTCGAGGTGCGTGGGACCGACGCCGTGATCGGCGTGTACGTGTCGCGCCCGCGCACCGTGCGGGTCGAGCTGCTGCTGCGGTCAGAGCCGGTCTATAGCCGCACGCTGGCATTGACGCCGGAGACAGCGCTGGTGGAGACCGTCACGGCCCTGCAGAGCAACGCCCTGCTGCGCGCCGGTGGGCAGTCGGCGCACAACATCCTGGTGGAGCAGGACCTGACGCTGCGCGTGTGGAGGTAGACGGAGATGCCGGGGCGCGGCTGATCGAGTACACGCCGCTGCCCGATACCAAGCCGGAGATTCCCGCGCCGGCCACGCCGGCCAGGCCGCCGGCGGAGATCGCGTCCAACGAGGAGCTGTTTCTCAACGGGCTGCACCTCGAGCAGTACCGCCACGCCACCTATGCGCCGGAACCGTACTACGAAGAGGCGCTGCGCCGCGACCCGCTCGACAGCCGCTGCAACAACGCGCTGGGCCTGCTGCTCTTGCGGCGCGGCAAGTTTGCGGCGGCCGAGCCCTATTTCCGCGCTGCGATCCGCAGCCTGACACGGCGCAACCCGAACCCGTACGACGGCGAGCCGTACTACAACCTGGGGCTGGCGCTCAAGTTCCAGGGCCGCTACGACGAAGCCTTCGACGCCTTCTACAAGGCGGTCTGGAATGCAGCCTGGCAGGATGCGGCGTACTTCGAGCTGGCGCAGCTGGCGGCACGCGGCGGGCGCTGGGAGGAGGCGCTGGACCTGGCCGTGCGGTCGCTCGAACGCAACTGGCGGCGGCACCAGGCGCGGCAGCTCAAGATTGCCCTCCTGCGGCGGCTGGGGCGCACGGAGGCAGGCGGCGGCAGAGATCACTATGGCGCTCGGCCTGGACCCCATGGAGTTTGGGGCGCTGTGGGAGAGCCACCTGCTCGACGGCGACCCGCGGTTTGAGCAGCTGGCAGGCGGACAGCGGCAGCGATCCACACGGCGATCGCCCTCGACTACGCGCATGCCGGGTTGTGGGCCGAAGCGCTGGCACTGCTGGATGCTGACCGCCACGGCATCCCCGCTGCGCGACTACTATCGAGGCTGGATCTTCGCCCAGAGCGGGCAGCGCGAGGCCGCCGCAGCGGCCTTTGCGCAGGCGGCGGCGCAGCCGGTCGATCTCTGTTTCCCCAACCGGCTCGACGACGTGCTGGCGCTGGAGGCGGCGATGCAGCGCTAACCCGCAGGATGCGCACGCCCCGTATCTGCTGGGCGTCTTCTGGTATGCGCCACCGCCGCTACGAGGAGGCGATCGCCTGTTGGGAACGGGCGCGCAAGCTGGACGACAGCTTCCCGACCGTGCACCGCAACCTGGGGCTGGCCTATTTCAACAAGCGGCATGACCCCGTGGCGGCGCTGGCAGCCTATGAGGCGGCGTTTGCGCTGGACCCGCACGATGCGCGGCTGTTCTTCGAGCTGGACCAGCTGTACAAGCGGCTCAACCACGCCCCGGCGGAGCGGCTGGCGCGGCTCGAACAGCATGCCGAGTTGGTGGAACAGCGTGACGACCTGTCGATCGAGCGGATCGGGCTGCTCAACCTGCTGGACCGGCCACGACGAGGCCTATGACGCTGCTGATGGGGCGCAACTTCCATCCCTGGGAAGGCGGCGAGGGCAAGGCCACGGCCCAGTACGTGGCGAGCCTGGTTGCCAAGGCCAAGGCGCACCTGGCGCGGGGCGAGGCCGCAGGCGGCGATCCAGTGCCTGGAGGCGGCGCAGGTCTATCCGCTACAACCTGGGCGAAGGCAAGCTGCACGGCGCGCAGGAGAACCACATCTTCTACTATCTTGGGCAGGCCTACCGCGCCCTGGGCGACGGCACGCAGGCCGCAGCGGCGTTCGAGCGGGCGTCGACCGGGCTGAGCGAGCCGACGTCGGCCATGTACTACAACGACCAGCCGCCGGACATGATCTTCTACCAGGGGCTGGCGCGGCGGAAGCTCCGGCGCGAACAGGACGCACAGAGCATCTTCCGCAGGCTGGTCGAGTACGGGCAGACGCACCTGCACGACGAGGTGCAGATGGACTACTTTGCCGTGTCGCTGCCCGACTTCCTGGTCTTTGACGACGATCTGGGCACGCGCAACCGCATCCACTGCCACTACATGATGGGGTTGGGCTGGTTGGGCTTGCAGGACAGCAGCGGGCAGTGCAGGAATTCGACGCAGTCCTGGCATTACGGGCGGACCACCTGGGGGCCCATATCCACAAGAGGATGGCATAAATGATCGATCTTTCCGGTGTCTGGCAGTTTGCAATCGATCCCGAGGATGTGGGAGTCGACCAGCAGTGGTGGCGGCAGGGGCTTCCCATGCAGATCCGGCTGCCCGGGTCGCTGCAGGAGCAGGGATACGGCGAAGATCCGGGCCTCGATACTGCCTGGGTGGGCAACGATCGTCGACCGCTCGCTGTTCGAGGATCCCCGGTATGCGCCCTATCGCGAGCCGGGCAACTTCAAGGTGCCGTTCTGGCTGCAGCCCGACAAGCACTACAACGGGGCCGCCTGGTACCAGCGGTCGATCGAGATCCCGACGGAGTGGCAGGGGCGGCGCGTCACGCTGTCGCTCGAACGGCCGCACTGGGAGACGACCGTATGGCTGGACGACCGCCGCCTCGGCACACAGGACAGCCTCTCCACGGCGCATGTCTACGATCTTGGGGTCGGAGTAAAACCGGGGCTGCACCGGCTGACGATCCGGGTCGACAACCGGATGATCGTGGACGTCGGCGCCAACGCCCACAGCGTCAGCGACCACACGCAGACCAACTGGAACGGCATCGTGGGGCGCATTGCGCTGGAGGCAGGGCCGGCGATCTGGGTGCGCAACGTGCAGGTTTTCCCGAACATTCATGCCAAAACGGCACGGGTCAAGATCGACTTCGACAGTGCCTTAGGCATGCCAGGCCAGGGTACCGTCACCGTGCAGGCCGCGGGGCGCAACGGGCCCTACGAGCACAGGCCCGAGCCGCTGGTGGCGCCGGTGAAGTTTGCCGCCTTGGGTGGGCTGGCGGACCTGGACCTCTCGACGCGCGGCGGGCATGTGGACGTCGAATACATACTGGGCGAGGGAACGCTGCTGTGGGACGAGTTCCAGCCGGCTCTGTATGACCTGACGGTGCAGCTCGACGTGCAGAGCGGCGGCGCGGAGCACCACGCGGTGCATACCGTGACCTTTGGCATGCGGGAGATCGCGCCGCAGGGGACGCAGCTGGCGATCAACGGCCGGCCGATCTTCCTGCGCGGCACGCTCGAATGCTGCATCTTCCCGCTGACGGGGTATCCGCCGGTGGACGGCGAGGCGTGGAAGCGGATCATCCGCATCTGCCAGGCGCACGGGCTCAACCACATCCGCTTTCACTCCTGGTGCCCGCCAGAGGCGGCGTTTGCGGCTGCCGACGAGTTGGGTTTCTACTACCAGGTCGAGATTGCGGCATGGGCCAACCAGGGGGCGGCGATCGGCGAGGGCCGGCCGCTGGACCGGTGGCTGTATGCCGAGGCCGACCGGATCGTCAACGCCTACGGCAACCACCCTTCGTTTCTGCTGATGGCGTACGGCAACGAGCCGGCCGGCCGCGACGCCGAGTTCCTGGCGCTGTGGAACACCTACTGGCGCAAGCGCGACCCGCGGCGCGCCTACACCGGCGGGGCGGGCTGGCCCAAAATCCCCGAGAACCAGTACCACAACACTTACGAGCCGCGCATCCAACTGTGGGGGGCCGGGCTCAAGTCGCGCATCAACGGGCGGCCGCCGGAGACGCGCACCGACTACCGCGAGTACATGCAGGCGGCGGGGATCCCGGTGGTCAGCCACGAGATCGGGCAGTGGTGCGTCTATCCCAACTTTGCAGAGATCGACAAGTACACGGGCGTGCTCAAGGCCAAGAACTTTGAGATCTTCCGGGACTTTCTTGAAGCCAACCACATGGGCGACCAGGCGCACGACTTCCTGATCGCCTCGGGCAAGCTGCAGGCGCTGTGCTACAAGGAGGAGATCGAGTCGGCGCTGCGCACGCCCGGCATGGCAGGGCTGCAGCTGCTCGACCTGCACGACTTCCCCGGTCAGGGCACGGCGCTGGTGGGCGTGCTCGACCCGTTCTGGGACGAGAAGGGCTACATCACAGCGGCGGAGTTCAGCCGCTTCTGCAACAGCACGGTGCCGCTGGCGCTGCTGGACAAGCGCTACTGGCGCACAGGTGAGACGCTGGCCGCGGACATCACCATCGCCCACTATGGGCCGCAGCCGCTGCACGATGCCAGGATCGACTGGCAGCTGGTCTACGCCGATGGGGGCGTGGCGACGGGCGGCACGTTTGCCGCGAGTGAGGTGGCGATCGGCAGCGGAGCAATCTATGCCACGATTCGGCAGCCGCTGGACGAAGTGCGGCCGGCGCAGAAGCTGCGCCTGGTCGTGGCGGTGACGGCAAATAATGGCCAACGCTTTGAGAACGACTGGGACTTGTGGGTATTTGCCGACGAGGTAGAGACGGCATGGCCCTCGGCGGTGCACGTGTGTGCGCGGCTGGATGCGGAGGCGCAGACGGCGCTGGACGAAGGGCGCACGGTGCTGATGCTGCCGCCCCCGGACGAGGTCGACGCGCCGGCGGTGTTGGGCTTCTCGAGCGTCTTCTGGAACACGGCCTGGACGCGCAACCAGGCGCCGCACACGCTGGGCATCCTGTGCGACCCGGCGCACAAGGTCTTTGCGCAGTTCCCGACCGAGAGCCACAGCAACTGGCAGTGGTGGGAGCTGGTGCACGGGGCGGCGGCCATGCGCATGGATCACCTGGCGCCCGACCTGCGCCCGCTGGTGCAGGTGATCGACACCTGGTTCGAGGCACGGCGGCTGGGGCTGCTGTACGAGGCCCAGGTAGGAGATGGGCGGCTGGTGGTCTGCTCGATGGACCTCCAGAGTGACCTGGAGAACCGGCTGGTGGCGCGGCAGATGCGGTACAGCCTGGCGCAGTACCTCGCAGGATAGAGCGTAACGAATCCCCTTCCGGGAAGGGTGGGTCTTCCGGGAAGCCTCCCTCTTCCCGGAAGGGGGGAACTGTGGCAGAATGGAGGGTGCAGCCTGCATTTCTTGCGGCTGCACTTTTTTCCTATTGCAAAGACATACCGCCAAGAAGGAGAAGCACTATGGCAGTACAATACAAACGCCTTGGCAAGCACGGCGCGCTGGTAAGCAACCTGTGTCTCGGCACGATGAACTTCGGCTGGGTGACGGACGAAGCTGACAGCTTCCGCATTATGGACCGCGCCCTGGAGCTGGGCATCAATTTCTTTGACACGGCCGATGTCTATGGCTGGGGCGGCGAACAGGGCGACACCGAGCTGATCATCGGCCGCTGGTTTGCCCAGGGCGGCGGGCGGCGCGATGCGGTGATCTTGGCCACCAAGGTGTTCAACCCGGTGAAACGCAAGGAGAACCGCGCCGAGCCCAACACCGACGGGCGCAGCCTGTCGGCGGTCAAGATCAAGAAGCACTGCGACGGCAGCCTCAAGCGCCTGCAGACCGACTGGATCGACATCTACCAGATGCACCACGTCGACCGCGACTGCCCGTGGGACGAGACCTGGCAGGCGTTTGACTCGCTGGTCGACCAGGGCAAGGTCGTGTATGTGGGCTCGAGCAACTTTGCCGGCTGGGACATCGCCACGGCCTGCCAGGAGGCGTCGAAGCGCGGCATGATGGGGCTGGTGAGCGAGCAGAGCATCTACCACCTCAACAACCGGATGATCGAGCTGGAAGTCATTCCGGCCTGCCGCCACTACGGGCTGGGGCTGATCCCCTGGAGCCCGCTGGGGGGCGGTCTGCTGGGCGGCGCATTGGCCAAGGCAGCGGCCGGCCGGCGCGGCAGCGAGGACTTTCAGAAAGAGGTGGAGAAGAACCGGTCCAAGCTCGAAAAGTACGAGGCGCTATGCAAGGAGATCGGCGAGAACCCGGCCAACGTGGCGCTGGCCTGGATGCTGCACAACCCGATCGTCACGGCCCCGATCATCGGCCCGCGCACGATCGAACAGCTCGACGACGCCATCCGCGCCACCGAGCTGACCTTTGACGACGAGTTCATGGCCAAGCTGGACGAAATCTTCCCCGGCCCCGGCGGTGAAGCCCCCAAGGCTTACGCCTGGTAATCCCAGAACAATTGTATGGCGTCGTCATCGCCCAGCTCGCTCAACCGGTAGGCTGAGCGGTGGCGACGAATGCAACATTTCTATCCGTGGCTAGGCGGGGCTGACTGCGCCGCCGGCGACTGTCAGCAGCTGCGCCCCGGAACGAAACTCGGGCGAAAAGTCGTCCCAGTCGGTCGTCGTCAGGACCGCCTGGTCGGCGTCACCCAGAACCTGCACCAGCAGGGTGCGGCGCTGGGCATCCAGCTCGCTCATCACATCGTCCAAGAGGAGCAGGGGCGCAGAGCCGGTAGCGTCGGTCATCGTCCGGACTTCGGCCAGCTTGAGCGCCAGGGCGGCACTGCGCTGCTGGCCGCGGCTGCCATACAGCCGCAGATCGCGATCGTTGACCAGGAACCGGAAGTCGTCACGGTGGGGTCCATACATCGTGGTGGCCGACAGGATCTCGCGTGCGCGCCGGGCCGCCAACTTGCGGTGATAAGCGGTAGCAACCTGCTCCACGACCAGCGGCTCACGCAGCACGTCGGTCGATAAGCCCTCACGCAGCTGCTCGTATTCATGTTCGGGCATGTTGCCCGGGTTGAAGCTAGACAGATACTGCAACGCCAGCGCCTCACGCCCGCCGCTGAGTTCGGCGTGGCGGGCTTGCGCCGTACGCTCGAGTTCAGCCAGGAAGGCATGGCGCCGGGCGACAATTACGGCCCCATGCTGCACCAGCCGCTCGTCCCAGAACGCCAACTGCGCGTCCACGGCAGGCGAATGTGGGTTGACCCCCTGGTCACGCAGATTGCGCAGCAGGCCGTTACGCTGTGTCACCACCTGCTGGAAGGCAGATAGAGAGCGGCAGTAGTCGCGGTCGATCTGGCACAGGGCGATGTCCAGGTAACGGCGGCGCTCGCCGGGGGCGCCGTCTACCAGCCGGATATCTTCTGGCAGGAACAGCACAGCGCGCATGAGGCCCACGAGGTCGAGCCCCCGCCGCGGCGCGCCGTTGATCTTGATCTGCTTGGCAAAATTGGCGCCATCGGGGCGCGGGGAAAGCAGGATCTCCAGGTCCAGCGGCCGGGCGCCAGTCTGTATGTGGCCGGCCACGCGACAGTAGGGAATCGGCTCGGACTGTGCCAGCCAGTCGACGATCTCGCGCTCGGCCTGGGCATGCACCGGCTTGCTGGTGGCGAGAAAAAAGATCGCTTCGAGCAGGTTGGTTTTGCCCTGGGCGTTCTGCCCCTGCAGCAGCGTGAGCTTGCCTGTCAGGTCCAGTTCGAGACGCTGGTAGTTACGAAAATGGGTTAGCGACAGGTGCGACAGGTGCATGGGCAGGCTGCGATCTTCTACTGGTCAGTTCGGCGACGAGGACGTCAAGCAGCGTATCGTCGTCGCCCCCCGTCTTCATGGCCATGTCAGTCTCAAGCAACCGGTCCATGATAGCATCCAGCTCTTGAAAGCTGTAAAGCCCCGCCAGCTTCTGAGCCTTCTCGACGGGGTAGCTCTTCTCGCCCAGCTCGGCGGCGATCTTGTCCGGCGCAATCACACCCCGCTGCATCATAGCCTTGACCTGGATCAGAAGGCGGTATTGGCGTGCGATCGAGCCGAGCATCGCCAGCGGGTGCTGGTCGCTGCGCCGCAGCTCGCGCAGGGCGTGCATAGCTTTGCTCGGGTTGCGCTGGCAGAGCCCATCGGTAAGATTCCAGATCATCTCTTCCGAGGCATCGGCCACCATGGCCCGCACATCCGCCGAACTGATGGGGCGGCCGTAGGCGTAAAGCGACAGCTTCTCCAACTCGTTGTCCAACTGCCGCAGGTTGCGGCCGACAAAGTTTGCCAGCAGCGCCACAGCGTCGGGCTGGACAGCGATCTTGCGGGTGCGGGCTTGCTGCTGGATCCAGGCAGGCAGCGCCTTGGGGTCGGGCGCAGGCAGATCCACGAGCTGCACGGCGCCGGACTTGGCAAGTGCCTCGAGGCCCTGAACCTTGCGCTCGGGCTGGTCGCCGGCGGCGGGTAGGGTAAAGCCCTTGTAGAGGCCACGACGCTTGTCTACGGCGCCGTCGATAAAGACCAGGTCGCAGGTTTCGGGGGCAGCCGGCAGGCGAGTAAGCAGGCCGGCGGCTTCGACAAAGGCGGCGCTGCCGGGCGCCTTGGCGGCGGCCATGCGCTTGTCCAACGCGTCCAGGTAGCCGCGCACGATCAGCAGCCGCTTCTCCGCCAGAAACGGCATCAGCGCCGCTTCCGCCAGCAGGCGCACAGGGTCCACCTGGCCCGCTGCCAGCTCGGCAATATTCAGGCTGGCCAACTCCGGATCACCGAGTGCGGCCTTCAGCTCGGCCACGCGCTGGGCGACCAGGTATTCGTCGGCGTTGAGAAAGAGATAGACCACAATAGATCACTGCCCGCCATCGTGGCGCTAGAGTGCTGCCGCTTAGTCGAAGGAGACGCGATAGGCGTGCACGCCGGCGAGCTCGACGGGCCGGATCGACTTGACCCAGCGGTCGCCGACGGTGGCCAGCGTCGTGTACTTTTGCAGGTACAGGCCGACCGGCTGGGCGGCGATCAGAGCGGGAACGACCAGGAACAGCGCGCCGGCAAAGCGCTCGCCCGGCACATGCTGTTTGCCACCGCCCAGCAGCCGGCGGCCGACAAGGGCAGCCGCCGTCGCCATGATGCCGGTCACGGCCAGATTGGTGCCGCAGTTCGAGTGAATGGCAAGACCACTCTCACCGGCCTGCAGATGGAGCATCGCGTCGGACACGGCGCGGCGCACCTGGTCAAACGGCACATCGCCGAAAATGGTAAATCCGCCGGCGTCGCTGTAACCAGCCATGCGGCGCCCGGGCAGGCGCGATGCCAGCAAGTGCAGCGTGGCATGTTCAATGGCGTGATGTTGGCGAGTGCGCCGGACGGCGTCTTTTACTGTGGTAAGCATGGCGGTATTTTACCACAGCGAGGCCGAGTTGATCGAACGCTTGTGGCACGCGAAATGTCCCGGGGACGGGCGAACGCAAGCGTTCGCATGACGTCCCCGGGACATTAACGGAGTCCAGAAACAACGATTACAGCAGGGCCTTGGCCTTGGCGACTACGTTCTCGGCCGTGATGCCGAACTCCTTGTACAGCGTCTGGTAAGGGGCGCTGGCGCCGAAGTGGTCGATGCCGATACGGGCACTCTTGGCCGGATCGTTGCCGGTCCAGCGTTCCCAGCCGAAGGTAGTGGCAGCTTCGACAGACACCTTGGCGACGCCGGCCGGAATGACAGACTGGCGGTATGCCTCATCCTGCTTTTCGAACAGCTCCCAAGAGGGCAGCGACACGACGCGCACGCCTACGCCTTCGGCGACCAGCTGCTTGGCGGCATTGTAGGCAATATCCAGCTCGCTGCCGGTCGCTATCAGCACCAACTGCAGGCCCTGCGGCGCGTTTTCGTAGAAGACATAGCCACCCTTGAGCAGGTCTTCGGCGGCGCCCAGGCCTTCTGCGGCGCGATCGTAGGTCGGGAGATTCTGGCGTGTCAGGGCTAAGACGGTGGGGCTGTGCTCGTTGAGCAGGGCCGCACGCCACGCCTGCGCCGTCTCATTGGCATCGCCCGGGCGAATCACCGTCATGTTGGGTATGGCGCGCAGGGCCGCCAGGTGCTCGATCGGCTGGTGTGTCGGGCCGTCCTCGCCCAGGCCGATGCTGTCGTGGGTCAGCATGTAGATGACGCGCAGCCCGCTCACAGCCGCCAGGCGCATCGCGCCACGCATGTAGTCGCTGAAGACAAGGAAGGTGCCACCATAGGGCAGCACGCCGCCGTGGAGCGACATGCCGTTGAGAATGCCGGCCATAGCGTGTTCGCGCACGCCGAAGTGGATATTGGGGCCGCCAAAATCGCCGGCCTTAATGAAGGGCTGGCCCTCGATGGTCGTCTTGTTGCTGCCTGCCAGGTCGGCACTGCCGCCGATCAAATTGGGAAGGGCTTTCGATAAGGCATTGAGGGTCTTGCCGCCCGTATTGCGCGTGGCGTCGCCCTTGGGCGATGGCGGGAAGATCGGCAGGGCCGCTTCCCAGCCCTCGGGCAGCTCGCTCGCCAGGATACGCTTGAGTTCAGAGGCTTCGGCGGGGTAAGCCTTGGCATATTCCGCCAGCAATTCATTGTAGGCCGCTTCGAGCGCAGCGCCGCGGCGCTTGGACTGGTCAAAGTAGGCGCGCACGTCGTCCGGCACGAAGAACGAAGGCTCTAACGGCCAGCCCAGGTTTTCCTTGGTGGCCTTGAGTTCGTCAGGTCCTAGCGCTTCGCCATGCGCCTTCGAGGTGCCGGCGCGGTTGGGGCTGCCAAAACCGATCACGCTCTTGCAGCCGATGATAGAGGGGCGCGGATCCGCCTGGGCCGCTTCCACGGCGGCGGCCAGGGCGGCGCTGTCAAGCGCATCGACGCCGCGCTGTACATGCCAGCCGTACGCCTCAAAACGCTTGGCCCAGTCTTCGCTGTAAGCGGTCGTCGTCTTGCCGTCGATAGTGATGCCGTTGTCGTCGTACAGGTAAATGATCTTGCCCAGCTGCAGGTGACCGGCCAGGCTGGCGGCCTCGCTGGCCACGCCTTCCATCAGGTCGCCGTCGGAGACGATCGCATAGATGAAGTGGTCCACGACGTTAAAGCCCGGGCGGTTGTAGCGCTGGGCGAGCCACTGCTCGGCGATAGCCATGCCCACACCGTTGGAGAACCCTGCTCCAAGCGGGCCAGTAGTGGTTTCGACGCCCTTGGTATGGTGTACCTCGGGGTGACCGGGAGTCTTGGAGCCCCACTGGCGGAAGCGGCGCAGCTCGTCGAGCGGCAGGTCGTAGCCCGTGAGGTGCAGCATGCTGTAGAGCAGCATCGAGCCGTGCCCCGCACTGAGCACAAAGCGGTCGCGATTGGCCCAGTCCGGATTGGCCGGGTTGTAATGCATGAAGCGCGTCCACAGCGTCAAGGCGGGGAGCGCCATGCCCATCGGCATACCGGGATGGCCAGAATTGGCGGCCTGCACGCCGTCGGCGGCCAGCATACGGATCGTGTTGGCGGCCTTCTTTTCAAAGTCGGCCGGCAGCACTACGTCGAAGGCAGGAAGGGCAGTTTGTGAGGTCATGGAAAGGTCCTTTTCTAAGTCGCCGGCAGCTAGTGCGGCGAGGCTGCTTTGGATGCATGTTTGGATGCACGTTTGAATACACGTTCGATAATTGGAATTGTCTTACACGGGGGGCAAGTTGTCAATTGATCTGCTCTTGAATCTCGCCGCCGATAGGCGCATAATGGACAGTGGTCCTTTTTCCGGTACTTCATCCTCATGGGGCATCGCCGCCTGCAAGATCGCTATCACCCATCTTCTGCCTAGGAGATGACAGATGCGCACAAGAGTTGTATTCCCTCTGCTCTCTTCCCTGTTCGTGCTGCTATTTACCGCCCTGTTAATGCTGTGGGCCAGCCCACCGACACCCGGCTGGGCGGACTCGCCGGCATGGACTGACCTCTCTGGCCCCAAAGCCGGACCGGCCCAAGCCGTGGCCGTCAATCCAGACTACCCAAGCGACCAGACGATCCTCGCCGGCGGTGGGCACGACTTGTTCTACGCCAGTTGGAAAGGATACGGCATCTTTCGCTCGCTTGACGGCGGCGCTACCTGGGGTGCGCCGGGCGGCCCCACCGACGGCGCAGTGCTCGACGCTGCGTTTTCGCCGCGCTGGCACGACGACGGGACGGCTATCGCAGGACTATGGCAGGGCATCTGGATCACCCACGATCGCGGCGCCACCTGGCAGCAGATGTCCGGCAGCGAAACGGGTGGCCCGTTCATGATAGGTGCCGTCGCCATCGGCTCACCGGCTGCGGACGAGTACACGCTGCTGGCCGGCGGCGCCTGGGGCGGTCTTTATCGTTCTACCGACCAGGGCGCCACCTGGAATTCGTTGTTTGATCCCGGCGGCGTCACCCGGATCCTGTTCGATCCCTTGGCGCCGGCACAGGCCTGGGCGGCGGCGGGTCAGGGACTTTGGCATTCCACCGACGGCGGCCTGCAGTGGACACGTGTGACGAGTGCCACGACGGCCTACGATGTCGCGCTGGGTCCCCAGCAGCGGGTCTTCTCGATCTTCGACGGCCGTGCCTGGTACACCACGGACGAGGGCAGCTTGTGGCACCCAGTCGACAATTCTGTTCTGCAGGGGCTTGATACGCTCGGCGCCAGCGCAGATGGTCTTGGCCTGTTTATGGCGGCGGGGCCGGCCCTGTATCGCTATGACATGGCTGCTAACAGGCTTGTGACGGCAACCACCGACCTGCCGATCGGCGACATCAAGCAGATCGCGGTGTCGCCGCAATTTGGCACAGACCAGACGCTCTGGATCGGCGCGCCGGACGGTGTCTGGGTAAGCCACGACGCCGGGATCTCTTTTGTGCGGGCACCGGGCTTCACAACCTTTGCGCTCCGCAGTGTGCGCAATGCCGGCAGCGACCTCTTTGCGGCAGGCGAAGAAGGAATTTGGCGGCTGCGCGGCGGAATCTGGCAGGCGCTCAACGCTAAGATGGTAGGCGACGCGGCGACGGTCAACTCCGACCTTGCCGTCAGCCCTGCCTATGACCAGGACCACACGATCTTCACAGTCAGCGGTCTCGCCAATGCCCTGGGTGCATCGCTCTATCGGTCGCAAGACAGCGGCGACACCTGGAGCACATCGCTTACAGGCCTCGAGTACATCAACCAGGTTGTTCTCTCACCCGACTTTGCGCAGGATCGCCGCGTCTACCTGGTAGCGGTACAGCAGATTTGGGAGTCACAGGATGGCGGTGACACCTGGGCCAAAGATCCCTATCTGGGATTTTACACACCAGGTGCGCATGCTGGCTGCATCGCCGACGCTGGCGCAGGATCATGTGCTGGTGGCCGTGGGCAACGGCATCTACCGTTCCGCTGACGGCGGCGGTTCCTGGCAGGTCGTAGCCGGTCCGCCGGTGCTGGATCCGAACGGCGCCCAGGGCTGGTCGCCGAACAGCCTGGTCTGGGCAAAGAGCGGGCGTCTGTACCTGGCCGTTTCAGCGGCAGAGGCGCAAGCCCCCTATCTACGCCACGGCCAGATCTGGACCAGCAGCGACAAGGGACAGACCTGGACACAGCTTCCAGCGGCGCCCGATTTGCCTATCAACGCGATGGCGACGGGACCAAGTGCTGGCGGCAGCGGCGAAGCGCTCTATATCGGCACCTACGACGACAACGAGTCTGACGACCGGGTGATTGTGCCTGACCTCTATGTGAGCCGCGACTACGGCGCCAGTTGGTCGAACCTCGGCGCAATCCCAGGAGGTATGGCGCCCCTGGATGCCGCCACGAACGTGCCAGATCAACTGTATGCCGGCGGTCAGGGTGTCTGGCAGTTGCAGGCGGGGCAGGCGCCGACGGCGACACCGAACCCGGCGCGAGAGTTATTGAGCAACCTCAGCTTCGAATACACGGGTGTCTGGCGGATTCCCGATACACCCTATGATGCGGCTTACAGCCAGGAGCAGCACTATGCCGGCTACTGGTCGATGCAGGCGGGGATAACTGCGCCCAACACCAACGTGCGTTCGTACAGCGACTTCAGCCAGGACGTCACGCTGCCGACGACCGGCACGGTAACACTGCGGTTCCATCGATGGGCGCAGTCGGCGGTGAGCGTGCCCGGCAGCACGCAGAGCAGCCAGTCGGGTAACTCCGCTACAGAGGTAGCAGACGGAGCCACGCTTGAGGAGTTCCAGGCGGCCCTCGAGGCTGCGGCAGGCGATCTGCAGTATGGGCTGGTGATCGAACGGCCGAGCAACAAGATCCACTACTTGTACAAGGGGCTTGACAACCAGAGGACGTGGAAAGAAGAAACGTTTGACCTCACGGGCTACCTGGGCAAGTCGGTGCGTCTGCAGTTTGGCACGTACAACGACGGCAGTGGATCGGCAGCAGCCCAATACTTTGACGCCTTTAGCCTGCAGGTGGTCGGCCCGGGTCAGCCAACGCCACACGGCAACAGCCACCCCCAAGGGGCAGACGTGGATGCCATACCTCAGGGGAGGGTTGGTATCTGAGGGCCCGCCGCAGTAGCACCGGGCCTGCCGCCATCATATCCCGTTACGCAAGCTCAACAGGGCAGAAGTAAACGCGGCTGTCGCCAGGTCGATGACGTTGACGCCGCTTATGATCACGACCAGTCCGAACAGCACGACGGCTCCAGCCAATGCCCAGCGAAGCCGTGAATGGGGCGAGATGAGCAGCAGCAGTACGACGAGGCTGAGCGCGCACGTGTATAGAAACGGTGTTAGCGTCGAGTCCAGATAAAGGCTGGCCGCCGCAACGATAACCGGCGGCACGAACACAAGGGGAACAACTTGCCAGAGGGGGACTCGGTTATGCTGGATTGAGTGGCGGCTCATAAGATGTCTCAACTTGGGTTCCGGTGGACAACGGGCCTACAATAAGCAGGTATCGCGTTCGGTTCTTGTATGGCCAAAGATTTCCATACCCCTACCTTAGCAGGGAGTTGCTGCGATGTAGCTGATCCTTTGCTTGCAATCGTTTATAGAATGGTGCGACTGAGCAGCCTATGATAGAGCCAAAGGAGGTGGAAGGACATAAGCCGGGAGATGCAGCGACCCTAACTGCTGCCGCCGAGGTACTGGCCGGCAACAGCCAAAAGAACTGGTTTGCCCGCATCCTGCCTTTCATGGGCCCGGCGTTTATTGCCAGCGTCGCCTACATGGACCCTGGCAACTTTGCTACCAATATCCAGGGCGGTGCCCAATTCGGCTACACCCTGCTCTGGGTGATTGTGGTATCCGATCTTATGGCGATGCTTCTGCAGGCGCTGTCAGCCAAGCTCGGCATCGCAACCGGCACCGATCTGGCCGAGCACTGTCGCAACCAGTTTCCGCGTCGTGTCGTGCTGGCAATGTGGGTATTGATGGAGCTGGTGGTCATGGCTACCGACCTGGCCGAGTTCCTCGGTGCGGCGCTTGGTTTTCAACTGCTCTTTGGCATGCCCCTGTGGATTGCAGGCATCCTGACAGCCATTGTGACTTTTCTCATTTTGGGGCTCGATCGCTATGGCTTTCGTCCCCTCGAGATCGTCATTGGCCTGCTCATCGGTGTAGTCGCCGTGTCGTATTTGGTCGAGACCATCCTCGACCAGCCGGACTGGCGCTCGGTCCTCTATCATTCCGTGGTGCCACAGTTTGCCGGGCCGACCAGCGTACTGGTCGCTTGCGGCATCTTGGGGGCCACGGTTATGCCGCATGCCATCTTCTTGCACTCTGGATTGACCCAGAACCGCATCGTCACCAGCGACAGCGCGCAGATGCAGCGCCTTTTCCGCTTTGAGTTGATCGACGTGCTGGTGGCCATGGGGCTGGCCAGCCTGATCAATATGTCGATGTTGATCATGGCAGCCTCCACCTTCTACGACACTGGCATGAGCCATGTCGCCACCATTGAGGATGCCTATCTCACCCTCGAACCGCTGTTGGGAGCGGCAGCCTCGGTCATCTTTGCCGTCTCACTGCTGGCTTCCGGGCTTTCCTCTTCGTCCGTGGGCACCATGGCCGGGCAGATCATTATGCAGGGCTTCCTGCACTGGCACATCGCGCCCTGGCTGCGCCGGCTCATCACGATGGCCCCGGCCCTGATCGTCATCATGCTGGGGTGGGATCCGACGACGACGTTAGTGTTGAGCCAGGTCGTGCTAAGCTTTGGCCTGCCGTTTGCCATTATTCCCCTGATTATGTTTACACGCCGCCGCGACCTGATGGGCGACCTGGTTAACCGTACTTCGACCACAGCGCTTGCTGTTATCGTCGCCGCATTGATCGTGGCACTTAACGGCTACCTGCTGTACCAGATCTTTACAGGAGGATGATCCATGTTTAGCCACCTATTGGTGCCGCTGGATGGGTCGGAAATGGCAGAGTCGGTGCTCCCCGCGGCGGTACATCTGGCGCGGACGCTTGGAGCGCGCCTGACGCTGCTGCACGTGCTCGAACATAATGCGCCCGGCGAAGTGCACGGCCAGCGCCATATTAAGAGCGAGCAGGAGGGGCTGCGCTACCTGGCGGAAACGGCCGCCAAGCTGCCCCCAGGCCTCAAGGTGGATGTGCATGTCCATCCTAACGAGGAGCACAACATTGCGCGCTCGATCGTAGAGCACGCGCAAGAGTTGGGCGTCGACTTGATCTTGGTCTGCACACATGGGCGCAGCAATTTGCGGCGCTGGCTGTTTGGCAGCATCGCCCAACAAATGCTGGCCCAAGGCGATACACCGGTGCTCGTAATCTACCCATCCGAAATACCCCAGGGCCAAGGGTTCCAATGCCGGCAGATCCTGACGCCGCTGGATGGCGATCCGGATCACGAAGCAGGGCTGGCTGTGTCGACGCAGTTGGCGCGGGCGTGTGCCGCCAACCTGCACCTCGTCGCGGTGGTCCCCACACGCGGCACGCTTTCGGGCGAAGAGACGGCTTCCGCCATTTGGCTGCCGGCAACGACAAATGCACTGCTGGACTTGAGCCAGCAGGCCACGCGCGAGTATCTGCAGCGCCAGGCAGCGCAGGCGGCAGAGGCAGGCATCACCGTCACCACGACAGTCCAACGTGGAGAGCCGGCTGCCGCCATTGCACAGGCCGCGCAGGAAGTGCACGCCGATCTGATCGTGATGGCTACTCACGGCAAGTCACACACGGATGCCTTCTGGTCAGGCAGCGTGTCGCCGCGTGTGTCGAGCAAGACCAGGCGGCCGCTGCTGCTGGTGCCGGTGGCGGAGGCAAAGGCCTAGGCCGCCCAAGAAGCGCACGGCGCTCAAGGCAGCGGGATCAAAAGGGAATCGCCACCGGAGGCTGCAGCAGACGGCTGAGGAGCAAGCAGCAGGCGTTCACCTGTCTGCTCATCATACAGTCCTACCTGCAGCTGGATATTCCGCCCACTAGCACCTGGCAGGGCGAGACTCAATGGGATCTGCGACCACCTCGCCAGCTTCCCACCACGTGGTGGGATAGGCCCAATTGCGCGGGGCAGCATCGTACTGGGCTATCATTTCGCCGGTCGCGCTGTCGACGGCGTGCACAAAAACCTTGTACGAACGATCGAGACGGCGGTCGGTGCCCCAGTACAGGGTCAACTCAACCTTTTCGCCGTCTTGCGCCAGGTCATAGCCGTACAGCTGAACTGCGGGGCCAAAGCGAGCCGTCGTGGGATACTGCGGCGCAGGCGGCGTGAATACACGCGGCTGGGCGTTCACCTGCACGGAGTCGAATTCGATTGGATCGCCTACCTGCGCGCCGGTTTGCCGATCGCGCAATGTGACGTTCACGCTATATTCGGCCTGTGGCAGAAAAGGATCGGCGCGGAAGGTGTGGGCGCTGCGGGCGACTTCGTTTGCCCCCCAGCGACCTGTCGGCCAGTCCGGGCTGATCTGCACACATTCCTGCTGCGCCACGGTGCCGCCTGGCGCTACCAGGTTCATGCAGTAATCGTAGTCGGCACCAGGTACAGCGGCGGCGGCCCAACGGATATCAAACGACAGCGGCTGTCCCTGTTCCACATCTTCCGGCTCGGAGTGGGCGCTTATCACACCCAGTGCGGGCGTCAATTGATGCTCGATCGTGAAATCGACACCGGCGGTCGGGGCCGTTCGGTAGACGACAGTATACCCGTCTTCGAAGACGGGCGTAATGGTCAGCCAATCCTTCCAGGCCTTGATCTTTTCTCCCGAGACAAAGTTTTTGTGCAGAATGAGGTAGCGCACGTTGGCATCGGCCAGGTAGCGCAGTTGGTGCGTCACATCGACTAGCGCCGGGTCCATCTCGCGGCGGTAGAACATGTCGTTGAGGAAGGGCGAGTTGACCATATAGTCGATCGATTCACGCGGCTGGCGCGAGACGTGACCGCCCACAATGGGCTTGCCGTGTTCCATCTGGTAGTACATGTAGAACTTGTCGGCAAAGCGTGAGCTGATGGGCATGCCGAGAATCGCAAACTCGTCGGGGTCGTTGGTAAGCTGCTTATACCAGGCAGGCGTCATGTCGGCGGCCATCAGCGGGTAAGGAGCCATGCAGTACTCCGCCAAGATCAACAGTGACAACACGGCGACCAGTGCACCTGTCCCCACGCGCCGGGCATAGGTACGTAAAGCGGCAACGCCGATGGCACCCAACATGGCCAAGGGCAGACCCAAGTAGGCGTTGTAACGCCATGGCTTGCGAATGAACTGATTATAGAACGTGTCCTCGATCAGCCGGTACGGCGTGTAGACCCAGTCATATTTTGTCCCGCCAACCGTGACCACGGGTCCCATGGCCAGGACGATCAAGACGACCGCCACCACCAGCCAAACGAGGCTCGCCCGCCAGCGCAGGACAAGCGCACAAGCAGCCAGCAGCAGTGCTGCGTAGCCAAAGAAGGCAATCTCCTGCTGGGGAAACTGCAGACCCCCTGGGAGCAGTTGTGTCAGCCAGTGCCACGCCAGCAGGCGGAAATGTGGCACAAAATACCCCAGCAGATCGGATGAGAAGGCGGGCTCATAGACCATTAAGTCATTTGCATGCGAGCGTGTCACCTGTGCAATTACCACCGGCGCGATGAAGGGAGCCATGATCAGCGCGGCCACGCCGCCGCTGGCGATGAGGCGGGCAAACGTGTGCCAGTTCACTCTGCTGCGATAGGTAAACAGCCGGAAGAGGACGAAGATGGCGGCCGGTATGGCGCCGATCGCCAGCAGCTGCCAGCGGGTGATGCCGAGGAGGGCCAGAAACAGGCCGGCCAGGCACGCACTACGCCAACCCGGTGCTCGGATCACGCGGTCAAGATACAGGAGTGCCAGGGGCAGCCAGCCGACCGGCAGCATGTTGATGTGGCCGCCGTCGGACAGGGTCGTCGGAAAGAAGCCGAAGATCAGGCCGGCGATCCAGGCGCCAGCACGCGAGCGTGTCTGGTCATACGCAAACAGGTACATTGCGTAGGCATTGAATGTAAAAATCACGAGATAAGTCAGGCTGGTGGCAGCGGCCTGGCCCCAGACATAGGTCAATGGCAGCCACAAACCGAAGTTTACCCACGCAATGTTGTGCGAGGTCAGCGAAACGCCCGTAGGATAATCCATCAGATGGGTGAAGAACGGATTTTGCAGGGTAAGGAGCGCCTGCTTGAGCCAGTGGAGCGTCCATTCATGCACCAGCATATCGCTGCCGGTGTCAGACGGGAATTGGGTGCCCAGATCTCTGGCCAGGGGCCATGTCATTACCAGTGAGATAAGCAGGTAGGTAGGCAGTGGCCAACCATGGCGGAACCGTTTTACCTGCAGCGAGGAGGTCATGTAGGTACAGCTTGCTCTCTAAATTCCAGGCGTCCATGAAACTGCAAAACAATTCAGTCTTGCATTGGTGGGCCGGCTTGTCAAAAATGGCCCACCGCTCGAGACGGTGGGCCACTGCGTAAACACAAGATGTAGTCACAGCCTTGAGGCGCTCAGGCACCCCAGCTTACGGCCTGATCTAAGCCGTACGTATAGTCGATCGCTACATCGATCGGCAGCTGGCGCTGGTTGGAACCGTCTGCGTTCATCACCCACAAGTGCCAGTCACCGGCATTGTTGTCGGGTTGGCGGTTGCTCAGAAAGACGATGTAGTTGCCGTCGGGGCTGTAGGCAGCCGCCACGTTGCTGGGCAGCGCATCGACCAGGGTCGTCTTGGGCTGGGTAAGCGCGTGCTTGCCCGTGCCGTCGGTGTTGACGACCCAAAGTTCAGTCTGCGCGGCGCCTTTAATCTGGAAGACGATCTGGCTGCCGCCGGGCTGCAGGTCCGGATCGAAGTAGTAGGGGTTGAGGTTGTCGAAGATCACCTCGCGGTTCTCGGCATTCTCGCCGTCAGATGTCATCTGGATACCGGCTGACGACTGGTAAACGATGCCGGCATCACTCCAGTCGGGGGCGCGCGCCGAGTTGAGGGCACGCAATATCGTGGAAATTGCTGCCGTCGCTGTTTACGGCCGACAGCTTGTACTGGTATTCCGTCACCAGCGGAATCGTGTCCGGTATTCCCATCGGGAAGCGATGCTTAGCTTCCTCAGGCAGCATGCAATAGTTTGGTCCCATCTGGTAGCAGTCAACACCCTCGTCGTGGCGGGTGAAGACGATGGACTGTACCATCGGGGCTCCACTTGGGCGAGCTTAGGACCGGCCGCTCAAAGATGCGCCGTTCGTCGGTGCCGTCGATGTCGATCAGATACAGCCCAGTCTCGCCACCTTCGCGCACGAAAGCCACGGTGCTGCCGTCCGGGCTGATGGCCGGGTCAAAGCCGTTAACCAGCGGCCACAGCCTGCCCGTGGCGAGGTTGTAGGCATAGATCATGCCGCCGGGGCTCTGCTGAAAGACGATGGTGCCCTGCAGATCGCCCGTAGCGCCGGTGTTATAGTTGGCAACCTCGACCACCGAGGCGGCAGTCAAGGTCGCAGTCGAGCTGGCGGCCGACGTTGTCGCGGCGTTTGCCGGGGCGGCAGGGGCCGAGACGGCGGGTACGGGCAGCTTGCTCACGTCGCCGGCGACCTCCAGGTAAGCGGCAGACGCCCAACCGGACTCACCACCATCCAGCTGCAGCTGCAGCCAATCTCCATCTGCGCTGCGACCGAGGACAGGATAGGCTTGCCCGTCATTGGCCTTGGCAACCACCAAATAGCCGGTGCCGGGACCGGAGCGAATGTTGAGCCGGCCCTGCTCGGTCTTAACAGTGGCTATCGGGGCGGTAGGTGCTACCACCGCAGTGACCGCTGCCGCAACAGTCTTTGTGACGGGCGCGGCGGCTGTGGCCGTGAGTGCGGTACCGGCCGCAATAACTGGGGTAACGGTGAAGACCGGTGTAGAGGCCACCGAGCCAGCGTCTGCCATACCGGCAGCGTCTGCCGTACCGGCAGTGGACTGAACAACAGCAGGGACATCGGTCACGGCCAGGCGGTGCAGACCGTAGACGATTAGCTGTGCGGCCTCGATCCAACCATCGCTGCCGTCGCTGCCATCACTGCCGGTTACGGAAAGCCACGTATTGTCGGCAGACCGGCCGGTCACGAGGACGGTGGCGCCACTATCGAGTGTCACCAGCAGCGTGCCGTCGTCAGCGTAGAGCCGGCTGCCACTTACCCCGGCGACGGCCGGAATCGCCGCCACCTTCGGCGTGGCGGCGACAGTCGCCGCGGGCGCAGAAGCCGATTCAACCACCGTCTCCATTCCAGAGCCACTAGCTGCGGCAGTACCTGAAAGTGGGACAGTCGCAGTGACAGGAGCGCCCATGCCGTCGGGCGGGGCCCCGCCGTCGGGCGGTGGAGGGAAGCCGTTGGCGCCGCCACCACTAAAAGGCATGGTCATCGTCATCGTGCCTGTTATCGTGCCGGTCTGCCCTGGCCTGCCCGGCTGTCCAGACTGCGCCTCGACACCGGCAGAGACAGACGAGGCCGTCTGGGCGGCCGGAGCCAGCCACTGGCTCAACAGCCCCGCCTGGTTGGCCCACCAGCCGCTGCCGACAACCAGGGCGAGGGCGAGCAGAGGAGTCGCAATGAAATAAACCGTTCGCTTTGTCATGATTAAGCCTCTATACAGAGCCCCTATGGGCGCGCTCCGCCGGCGTTCCCGCTACGTGCACCACTGCCACCCATCGGGAAGCCCCCGCCGCCCGGCGGAGGCCCGCCGAAGAAGAAGTTGTCGTTATTGCCGGACGAAGTCAGGCTGCCCACGACCTTATCCCCGGCCTTGAGATCGGGCGCCACAACGGCGGTCCATTCGCCCTGTACGGTACCGGGAGTTACGCTTACAGGTGCAGGCTGCTCATCACGCACGACCATTACCGTACTCCGGTCACCCTGGGAGCGAATCGAATTGGTCGGCACCAGCCAGCTGTTGGGTGCGACCGCCTGTTGATTGCTGATCGTGGCGACGGCGTTCATACCTGGCAGCACACCGGTCAGACTGTCACCCGTCAACCGCACGGTGACTGGGTAGCTGACGGATGTGGAGTCGCTGCTCTTAACCGGCGAAATGGCGGAGACGACGCCAGGGAAGTTCTTGCCGGGGAAGGCATCGATCTCGACAGTGGCGGTTTGGTCAAGCGATACGTTTGGGATATCGCTTTCGGCAACGCCGATCACCAGTTCGAGCTGCGTAGGATCGGTCAGCGTGGCGACGATCGAATCGGCGGCCTTGCGCACGCCGATCTCTGCGTCCAGGCTCGTGACTACCCCGTCGACGGGTGCCGTGACAGTGGCGCCAGCCAGATTGGTTTGGCCAGTTTCCAGGTCGATCAGCGCCAGCTGCAACGTGATCTCAGCTGAGCGCACGTCGTTGGTGGTCGGACCTTTTAGCAAATCATCCAGGCTGGATTGCGCGTCCACCACGGACGCCTCGGCCGAGGCGATTTCGGCGGCGGTGGGCGAGTTGAGCAGGTCGTTCAGCGTCGACTGCCCCGTCTTGATGTTGGCGGCGGCGGTCTGCAGGTCGGAGTTCGAGGCGGCGGCGGTCGCCTCCGCGTAGGCAGCCTTGGAGGATTCGTAATCAATGGTGGCCGACTGCAGATCGGCCGACTGCTGCGAGGCGCCGCCCTGCCAGGCCACCTTGTCGTAGGCCCGCTGCGCCTCGGCCAGCGCAATCTCCTTCTTTTTAAGGTCAGCGCTCAGCTGTGTCAGCTCGGCCTCACTCGGGCCGGCGGTCAGTTCGGCGTACTTCGCCTGGGCGGCAGCCAGGTTGCTGCGGGCAGCTGCAACCTCGTCGGCGCTGGGTCCGGCCTTGACGTCGGCAAGATTGGCCTGGGCCTCCTGCAGTGCAGCCTGCGCCTTGGCGAGGTCGGCGGCGGAAGCCGGCTCCTTGACGTCCGCAAGCTTGATCTTGGCGTCCTCAACGCTGAGCTGGGCGAGAGCGAGCGAACGCTCGAGGTCGGTCGTATCGAGGCGGAGCAGGACATCGCCTGCGTGCACCCGGCTGCCGACGGCCGTGGCGATCTCCGAGACGACGCCGTCCACATCTAGCGCTACGTTGCGTTCGTCGATCAGCTCGAGGTTGCCGGAGGCGCTGACGTCCGTCTGCAGCACATCCACTGGCTGAATCGCGACGGTGGGCAGATCGGCGGCATTGGGCGGGCCGCTAGTGGTGGATGCCTGCGACAGGAGGCCCAAGCGCGTGGCTGCGAAATAGGCGCCGGCGGCGACAACCACCAATACCACCAGGGCGATGATCCAGCGGCGCATGCGTGATTTGGGTTTCTGATGCATAACCGATTCCTTTTATGACCTCTATTCACGCGCCGCGCTATTCGTAGCGCAGCGCCTCAATCGGATCGAGCTGCGTGGCACGCATGGCCGGGTACAGACCGAAAATGAATCCACTGGCGCTGCTGACGGCAAGGGCAAGGGCGACGGCCCACGGCTGGATGATTACTTTCAAGGGGGCGCCGGGGATGAGGCCCACCAACGCTTGTATGCCGTATCCTATCCCGATACCCATAATGCCGCCGAGCGTGCAGAGGACAAGGGCTTCAACCAGGAACTGGAGCAGGATGTCACGATCGTGGGCGCCGACTGCCTTGCGCAGGCCGATCTCACGCGTGCGTTCGGTCACAGACACCAGCATGATGTTCATGATGCCGATGCCGCCGACGACCAGGCTGACGGCGCCAATGCCGCCCAGCAGCGCCGAAAGCGAGCCCGAAATCGACGACGCCATATCGAGCAGGTCGGCCTGGTTGCTGATCTCGAAATCGTTGTCGTCGCCGGCGCCCAAACCGTGACGCAGGCGCAGCACCTGCTCGATCTGCGTCTCGGCGGCGTCAAGCTCGTTCTCATTGGCGACCTTTGCGCTGAGGCTCGATAGGACATAGGAGCCGCGATAGCGATCGGCGTTGAACAGGCGGCCGTGGGCGACGTTGATGGGTACAAACACCTGGCTGTCGCTGCTGCCGAAACCCGACGAGCCCGACGCCTCCAGCACGCCGATCACCTGGAACAAGGCATCGCCGATCCGCACCGACTGGCCGACCGGATCCTGGCCGCCAAACAGATCAGTGGCGACCGTGTCCCCCAGCACAACCGTATAGCTGTTGGCGGCGGTCTCGCTGTCCTGCAGGAAAGAGCCGCCGGCAATGTCCAGGTTGCGGATTTCGGCATAGTCGGCCGTCGTGCCGACCACCTGGTAGGTGCCGTTGGTGACGCCGTTTGCGACCGTCGTCTGGCTGCTGTACTGTGGCGCCAGGCCGATGATCGTCGGAAAACTTTGGCTGTTGCCCAGCACGGCGGCGTCGGCCATGGTCAGCGTCGAGCTGGTGCTGCCGCGCGAGCCGCTGCTGATGGTCAGCAGGTTGGTGCCGCTGCTTTCGATACGCTCGGTGATCGAGGCGGCGGCCCCGCTGCCGATGCCGACCGTGACCAACACGGCGGCGATACCGATGATAATCCCGAGCATGGTGAGAATGGCGCGCATGCGGTGCGCCTGGATGCTCTGCCACGCCACGCCGAAGTATTTAATGACTCTCATGAGCGATCTTCTCCCTACCCGTGCTGGCAGCCCGGGCAACTTTGCGATCCTCGACAATCACCCCGTCGCGCAGCGTGACGACACGTTCTGCCCGGTTGGCGACCCCCATATCGTGGGTAACGACGACCAGCGTGATACCCTGCTGGTTTAGCTCATCAAACAGCGCGAGCAGCTCTTGTCCGGTCTTGGAATCAAGGGCGCCGGTGGGCTCGTCGGCCAGTACAATCCCCGGCTTGTTGACCAGGGCACGCGCCACGGCGACACGCTGCTGCTGGCCGCCGGAGAGCTCGTCCGGCCGGTGATGGAGGCGATCGCCGAGGCCTACGCGCTCGAGCGCCTCCGTCGCCATGGCCGCGGACTTCCGTGCCGGCACCCCGGCATAAAAGAGCGGCAGTTCGACCTGGCGCTGCGCGGGCGTGCGCGCCAGCAGGTTAAAGCGCTGAAAGACAAATCCGATCTCCCGGTTGCGCAGATCGGCCATGCGATCCTTGCTTAACTGTGACGCCTCAGTGCCGCCGATCCGGTACGAGCCGGTGGTCGGGCGGTCGAGCAGGCCGATCATGTTCATCAGCGTGCTCTTGCCCGAACCGGACGCCCCGATAATGGCAACATATTCGCCCTCGCTGAATTGTGAGCGACACGTCGCGCAAGGCGTGCACCTCGGTGGTACCCATGACGTAGACTTTGGAGAGATCCTCGATCTCGATGACTGGTGCTTTGTTATTGTTATCGATGCCGTCCACACGAACACCCTCTTCCAAATGCTTGAATATGCTAGCTTCATTGTGGCAGACAAATCTCAAGCAATTGTCAAGAGAATGGGAAGAGCTTATCAGTTGTGGGCCTTATAGCAGTGAAATGCGTATAGGAAGCGGTGAGGGCGCGGGATGGGTCTTAGGTTAGCGGAGATGGAAAGTGCAACGTGAAGATACTGCCTCGGCCTGTGCCAGGGCTGGCGGCTTCAACAGTGCCACCCTGGGCTTCGACTAAGGCCTTGACGATGGCAAGGCCCAAGCCGCTGCCACCAGTTTCGCGGTTGCGTGAGGGATCCGTGCGATAGAAGCGGTCAAATACGTGGGGGATAGCCTGTGCGTCGATTCCTTCTCCAGTGTCCGCAACCGACAGTGCCACGCCGGCAGCTTCCGGCTGCGCAGTGATGGTGATCGTACCACCACTGGGTGTGTGACGCAGAGCATTGGCCAACAGGTTGTGCAGGGACTGGCGCACGCGCACACGGTCGGCATTGATCGGCTGCAGGCTGGGGGTCAGCTGCATCTCTAACCGAATCCCTTTCTCCTCGGCCAACAGTTCAAATGCGGCGGCGGTCTCTCCGACCAGACGGGCTACATCGAGCGGCTGCAGGTCGAGCGGCAGCTGCGCCGCTTCAGCCAGCGCCAGCTCACGCAGGTCGCTGACCAACCGGATCAGGTGGCGCGTCTGCTCGTAGAGATTGGCGATCTGCTCTTCGTCCAGTTCGTAGACATGGTCAAGCGCAGCACGCAGGTTGCCTTCCAGCACAGTCAGCGGCGTGCGCAGTTCATGCGACACATCGGCCATGAGCGAAGTGCGCAGATCGGCAGCATGTTGGAGGTCAGCCGCCATCTTGTTGAATGCAGTTGTGAGTTCGTCCAGCTCGGTACTGCTGTGGTTGGACGGCACGCGGGTGGCCAGGTCGCCGGCGCCGATCGCCTGGGCAGCGTCCGCCAGGCGCGTGATGGGCGCGGCCACGATCCGGCTGGCGGCGATACCCCCAATGATGCCCAGGATCCCGGCAAAGAGAAAGGAGCGCAGCAGATCGAGCGGTATCTCCTGCCATGGATCACGCCGCGGCCGGGGAGGCAGGGTATTGGACAAGGGCACAATGACAGGCTCCGCAGCCGGCGCACTGACGGCTGCACCGGTGCCAGGCGAGCTATTCCCAGCGACCGGGACAGCGACCGGGACAGCGAGCGGCGATACGATGGCGCCTGCTGCCGTATTGGCAGCTATTGCAGCGGTTGTCGGGGGCTCATGGGTAAACAAAAAGATGATAAAGGCGGCCAGTGGGAGCAGAGAGAAGGCGAGAATCAGGCTGCTGAAGATGAGGCTCAGGCGCACCCAGAGGCGGTTCATGCGTCCACCTTACTCATGCGGTAGCCGACGCCGTAGACGGTCTGGATGTAAGTGGGATTGCCCGGGTCGGGCTCGATCTTTTTACGCAAGTTGCTGATATGTGTGTCCAGCGTGCGGCCCATGCCCTCGTAGGCATAGCCCATCGTTTTCTCGAGCAGCTCATCACGCGTGAAGGTATGTCCTACCGACGACATCAGCACATGGAGCAGCAGTGAACTCGGTGCGTGTCAGTTCAATGAGCTTATCGTCCACCGTGAGGCTGTGCTGGTCGGGGTCAAGGACGAGGCTGCCCACGCGCAGCTGCGGCGGCGGCGCGATCCGGCCGAACTGTACGCGGCGGAGCAAAGCGCGCACGCGGGCGACGATCTCGCGCGAATTAAAGGGCTTGGTCACATAGTCGTCGGCGCCCAATTCGAGGCCGATGATCTTGTCGGTGTCTTCGACCCGCGCCGTGAGCATGATGATAGGCATGGCGCCGAGCGACTGATCGTTGCGGACAATGCGCGTGATTTCCCAGCCGTCCCGGTCGGGCAGCATGAGGTCAAGCACCATGAGGTCGGGCCGTTCGCTGCGCAGCAGGTGCAGCGCATGTTCGCCGTCCAGCGCAGTTGAGACGTCGTATCCCGCCTGTTCGAGGTAACTTCGTACTACCTTGACGATAGATTTATCGTCGTCGACCACTAGTATGTGTGCCTTTGCCATAGCCAACATTATCGTATCACTCCCCCGGTGCCGGCAAAGCTTTACAAGCGCTCATGCCGCTCTCTTTGATCTTCGCGAATAATTCTTGAGAAGTTGTCAAGAAGGCGTCAAAGGCTGGTGGAGTTGGCAGCGCTGTGCGCGCGGGAGGGAGAATTGAGAGTGCATGTTTGCGGGGCTGCAAACATGCACTCTCAGGGAAGTTACCGGCTAGCGGGTGAGGATTGGCAGGAAGAGACGCGGCGTCACGTCCACGCCCGGCAGATTCGCCGCCTCATCTGGTGCATCTTCGCCTGCGCTTGCTGCGGCGGCACCACCGGACTTGTGAATGACAATACTGCCGCCACCCAACACGGTCGTGGGATTGGCGTCATCGGCGGCGCCCATCAAGTTGTCGTAGACAATGGCATCGCCGTTGTCCATGTTCCACAGCTTGATACGGAACTTATCGGAGCCGCCCCCACCGTTGAGCTGGCCGTCGATCGCCGTGAGCAGGAAGCCGTAGCGGCCTGTGCCGTTGATCGTGCCGGCCCCCTTGAACTGGGCTTTGGCGCCACCGACTACCAGCCACTGGTAGCTGACACTCTTGAAGTCCAGGCTGCCGGCCTGGAACTCGAATGCAGTGTTGCCGGTGGGCACATTCGCGCCCTTCTGATACTTGGCCACAAAGCCGAAAGTGGCCTTACCAGTTAGGGCCGGGTCGGCAACGTAGGCGCCTGGTGGCGACTGGATCCAGCCGCCGCCGGTTACGAAGCCGGCACTCGGGTCGTAGACGACGACAAACTCGTAGGCAGCCTGATCGCTGTTGCCGTAAGCGTCGCTCACGGTGACCGTTACCCGGTAGACGCCGGGGGTAGCATAGGTGTGGGATCCGCCTACGGTGCCCGCCCCATCGGCTTCTACCACAGTGCCAGTCGTCGTAGTGCCGTCGCCCCAGTTCCAGCTCGCACTATGGGTATCAAGCTTGTCCTGATCGGTGAATGTCACATTGGCATTGACCGCACCGGCGCCTAGGGCAATAAGATTGGGAGATACAGTGATTCCGCCGAGTTCGGGCGGAAAGTTGCGCAGGTCAAGCCCCACCACCACAGGGTCGTGATCTGACGTGCGGTAGGCATTTACCTCGTAGAGCGCATCCTGGGCCGCGGGCTTGAAGCTTGTATCGTAGTCCAGCACGTCGGGCTCGTCGGAGTTGATGTGCCAGTCTTCAGCCCCGGCAACTTGCGCGAAGAGGCTGGCATTCGCCAGCGCGTGATCCAGGTAGCCGGCCTGTCCATCGAAGGTATAGGAGTAGGCGTAGTTGCCTTGGAAATGGGCAATGAGATTGGTGAAGTCATCGCCTGTGCCGGCGGCATCGTCGGATCCAGCCTTGATAACCTGAATCGATTCCTCCTGGGCATAGGAGTTCAGGTCACCCATGATGAGGAAGTCAGGATCGCCGCTGCCGGTAGGATCGGCTGCCAGCCAATCGACCAAGGCCGCCGCGGCTGCTTTGCGCGTCTGGCTGCAGTTGCCCTGGCCATCGCCTAGATCGGGATCGCCGATGTCATTGCAGTCAGAGCCCTTGGACTTGAAGTGATTGACGACAACTGTGAAGCGGCCGCCGGTCACATTGTCCTGGAAGGTCTGGGCCAGGGCTGGCCGGCTCTTGGTGTCGATGAAGCGCGGGTCGTCGCGTTGAGTCAAGGATCTGGAAGTCGCCGACCGGGCGTCACCTTGGCAGGCCGGTAGATCAGGCCCACCCTGATGGCGTCCGTACCGATCACGCCGGTATTTATGTAGCTGTAGCCAGGCATACCCGACACGATGGTAGCGAGCGGCTCGACACCAAGCGTGTTTTCCAACTCGTTGAGGCCGATGACGTCGGCATCGAGCCCGGACAGGGCGGTCAAGCAGCTTGTCGCGCTGGCGTGTGAACTCAGTTCGGCTGGTCGGAGTCGGCGCCGCGGCACTCGACGTTCTGCAGCGGACCGCACTTGTTGTCCAGCGGGTCATCCGTAGGATAGTCGAGCGTGACGAAGTAGTTAAGCGTGTTCATCGCCGCGACGCGCAGGCTGCCGCCTACCGGTTCGGGTGCCGCCGGGCGTGGATTCGCTGCTGTATAGTCTGCGGGTCCGGTCGGGAAGATGCGATAGAGGCTGAAGTCATAGCCAAGGACGCCGACAGCATTCTGCACGGTGTCGCCGCCGCGGAAGCGATTGGCCAGCGAGAAAGGCTGGCCGTTCGGGTGGCGCAGCACGGGGGGATTCTGGGCGCTCTGGGCGTCGTCCAGGGTGATGCGGCGCAGGCTGTTGGCCAGGGTGCGGGCATTGGCTGCGGCGCCCGGCGCGTCGATGGCGGTGCCGGTGAAGGGGCGGGGTTCGCCGTCGAGCGGCAGTGCAAGCACGATCTCGCCAAAGCGGTCATAGTTGAAGTACTCGGAGATGACCAACGGCTGCGGGAAGCGCACCAGCATGCCCTCGTAGCGTTCCGGATCGTCGGCGTTTGCAAAGGGCAGCGTTACGTCGGTCGCCGGGACACTCCCTGTGCCGCAGTTGACGATGTTGGAGGCAGGCACCGCCGCCGTATTGCTGTTGGAGCCGTTGAGCGTCGTCTGGTTGAAACGCTCACGTGCGAACCCGGTGACGCGCACCACCTGTCCTACACTCACCAGATTCGAACTGCCGGTGTAGACGAAGATGCCATCCGAGGTAGCGGGATTGCCGTCGCCGGTGAGGTCCTGGAGGTAGAAACCGCTGCCGCTTGCGGTGCCTTCAAAATCGCCGACCACGACACCCTTGGTGGTGACGGTGCCGGTGGCCGCAGCGCCTGGGCCAATGCCCTGAATGGTGTAGGTGGGCGTGTACTCTGCAGCACAGGCATCATAGGGGGAGAAACCGACGACAAAGTTGAAGACCATGTTGTCGGGCGGATCGTTGTTATCCTGGTCGCTGACTTGGTTGGCCAGCACAGTCAATGTACAAGCTTCCCCGTTCACAAGGGATACACCCGGATCTAGCGTGAACGTCGTCGGCCCGCCGCCAAACGTTGTGGCCACGTTTCCACTTGTAGAGCAGGCCAATGTGAACCAACTGGAGGAAACATTGACCGGTTCGCTAAAGGACACGCTGAGGTTAGAATTCACCGGGAAATCGATAGCGCCATCGACAGGGAAAGTACCTGCGACTGCCGGTGCAGTGTCTACTACAGCACAAGGGGTCAGCGGGGAGGCGGTATTCCGGGGCGTCGGCGCGCTCGCCGCAAAGTCTGAGGCATTATTGTCAGTTTCGGTGCAGCCATTGGCAAGGCGCAGAGCCGCCGTGGTGTTGCTCAGCGTAGGCGCCGCGGCGCCTTCGTAGAAATTCGCGTTGCCGAAACCGACCAGGTCCTTGATAAGCGCCAGCTGCGCAGCAGAACACGGCGTGCTGCCGCCGTTGCATGCCAATCCCGCCGTCGAACTGACGAGGGCAACCTTGCCGGCCGAACCACTCATGTTCGCTGTTCCGGTTGCATCCGGCTGCAGGCAGGGCTGACGCCAGTCGTGCCTCCGGCCAGCTGCACGAGGTAATACTGGCCCGGCGCGAGATTCCCGGACAAGGCAGCGATGGCGTTAGCTGCCGAAATTCCCTGTGCCGGTGGCACTCGCGTACTGCACTGACATGCCGCTCAACGAAACAGTCGTCGTGCCACGGTTGAACAGCTCGACAAAATCATTCTGGTACGGCGCACCGCTATTGCCGCCGCCGCCGTAGACCTGGCTGATGACGATGTCAGGTGACAGCGCCTGTGCGCTGTTGCACGGTCATGGCTACGAGCAGCGCCGCCAGGATGGGCAGTGCAGCAAGTACTTTCGAAAAGGGTCTTGGTCATGGGTCTTCTCTCCACATAGATGCCAAAGAAGTCGTCGGATATGGTAGATGCTGAACGAGGCGATGAGTCACACAAGAATCATGGCGACATGGATCAGGATCTCGCTTGGTTATGGGCCGCGCTACATAGTCGTTGCTGCGTTGGCAGTAATGAGTGAGCCAGACATAAGTACACTCCACGACCGGGTGACGGGCAGCCAGGCGAGGCGCGACTGAAACGGAAGAGAACGGCTCAGATAGGTTGGAACAACATCAGCGGTAAAGGACGAGGGACGCCCAGCTGGCCGGTGGTTGCACGCACCGGCGGGGACAGTTTACCAGAAACGAATAGAAATTGCCTTGCGAAAGGCTGACAAATGCAAATATTATAATCCACCAAAAGAGGCCGGCCCGAAGTGTGGGCCGGCCTCTTTTCGCAGGGAAATCGTCTAGGGCTTGGCAGGCATAATTATGAGGTGTGCCGCCGTTCACGACCTGTAGTGCGTAACACCTTTTTCATGTGGCTGTGTCCCCTATGCGTTGTCTATGGGTAGTGTTTGGATGTCGCCGCTCAGTTCTACATAGTCGGCAAACACCCAGCCTACATCACTGGCGTCAGCACTCAGCTGGAGCAGGAGCCAATCGCCGGCTGCGCTGCGCCCGACTGCTTGGTACTCTGTGCCGTCAGCGGCCTTGGTAACTACCTGGTAGCTGGTGCCAGGCCCAGAGCGCACGTTTAGCCGGGAACCGGTGGCTGCGATCTTGGCGGTCAGCTGAACACTCGCAGACAGTGCAGGCTGCGAACCACCGGCAGACGGTGAAGTTGATGGTAACGTGGATACCAGGTCCGCCAGCGATAGAGTGGCAGCGGCTGCAGTGGGGGCGGTCGTGACGGCGGCCGTTGAGCCGGCCTGCACACTGGCCGAGGCAATGGCCTCGGGCAACTCTGCAGTTGCGAGATTGTGCAGTCCGTAAGCGATGACCATCGATGCCTGCGCCCAGCCCGAACCGGCGTCCGTTGCCACGGCGAGCCAGGTGTCGTCACTCGTGCGTGCCTTGACGGTCAGAAGGGAGCCGCTTTCGAGCGTGGCGAGCAGCGTGCCGTCGTCGTTCCAGACTGACGTGCCGGCGACCTCGGCTACGCCTGCAAAGGTACGCCAGGTTCAGGCCTTGGTCAGCAGCTTGATCCCTCGACGTGTCAGCCTGTACGGCCGGCTGGCCAGCAGATGTAGAACCGCTACCAGCGGTCGTCCCGGCCGACGATGCCTGCGCCGCTGCGGTACTCTCACTGCTGTTAGTGCCAAGACCTGGCAGTTGGCCGGTGACTGCCGAGCCAGAGACGTTGGCCATCTGCCCTGGCGCAGACTGAGCCTGTCCGGCCGTACTGTTCTGATACACCCACCAACCACCGGTTCCGACAAGTGCCAGCAGGAGAACCACAATCAGCGGTTTGCGCCAGCTGCGGCCCTTCGCCAGCTTGGACTCTGTTAAATATTGGTTTGGAACTTGTGCCTGTGTGCCTAACATAACCACTCCTCACTTGTACGTGTTCGACTGTTCCCGAAATGAATACTGCCGCTGCTGCGCTGCGACTTACTGCGGCGGGCCGCTCATCATGCCGGCAGCGCCGGCATCGGGGGGCCCGCCGGCGAAGCCGCTCTGCTGGTCGGACTGTGACGCCACGCTGCCTACCACCTGGTCGTTCGCCTGCAGTTCGGGAGACTCGACGATCGTATACTCGCCTTGCACCGATCCTGGCGTGACCGTGACTGTGATGGTCTGCTGATCGCGGACGACGGCTACCACAGTGTTGGCGCCACTGGTTTGCAGGGCATTGGTCGGCACCAGCCAGCTGTCGGCGGAGAGCTTGGTGCTGCCGGTCAGCGTGGCGACGGCGTTCATGCCGGGCTTGACACCCGTCAAGTCGTCGCCCGCCAGCTCAATCGTCACGGGATAACTCACGGAGGTCGAACTGCTGTCGTTTACCGGCGATATGCTGGTGACGACACCGGCAAAGGTCTTGCCCGGCAGGGCGTCGAGTTCCACGGCGGCAGCCTGGCCGATGCTCACGTTGGGGATGTCGGCTTCGGCGACGCTGATCTCGAGCTGCAGCTGCGTGGGGTCGGCGATCATGGCGACTACTGTGCCCGACGAGCTGCGCACGCCGATCTTGGCTTCCAGCGCCGTGACGTAGCCGGCGATCGGCGCCGTCACGGCAGCGGCATCCAGGTCACGCTGGGCCGACTCCAGAGTAATTAAAGCCTCTTTGAGTGTCAGCTCGGCGCTCTGGACATCGTTGGTGCTGGCGCCGGCTTGGACGTCTGCCAGGCTGGCTTCGGCAGTGGCGAGCGTCGCCTCGGCGGCTGCGATCTCTGCGTCTGTCGGCGAGTTGAGCAGGTCATTGAGTTTCACCTGCGCGTCCTGGATTGTGCTTACGGCGCTTTGGAGGTCTGAGTTGGTGGCCGCGGCGGTCGCTTCCTCATAGGCGGCCTTGGCAGACTCGTAGTCGATCGTAGCATCCTGCAGGGCGCTGGCTTCCGACGACATACCGGCGCTGCCCTGCCAGGCAATCTTGTCGTAGGCGCCCTGGGCGGATGCCATTGCAATTTCGGCTTTCTTCATGTCGGCGCTCAGCTGCGTGAGTTCGGCCGCCGAAGGCCCGGCCTGCAGTTCGCTGTAGCCGGCCTGGGCTGCGGCCAGGGTGCTGCGCGCGGCCGCAATTTCCTCAGCACTTGGTCCGGCCTTCACTTCCGCCAGGTTTTCCTGCGCGTCCCGCAGATTCGCTTCGGCCTTGGCAATTTCGGCATCCGTGGCGGAAGTCTGAAGGTCGGCCAGGGCAATTTTGGCGGAATCAACCTGGAGCTGTGCTTGGGAGACTGTGCGCTCCAGCGCCGTGGTGTCGAGTTGGAGTATGAGGTCGCCCGCGTTTACCTGGTCGCCGACATTCACGGCGATTTTCTCAACTACGCCGTCGACGCCCAACGCAACGCTGCGTTCGTCGGCGAGCGCCAGATTGCCGCTGGCGCTGACAGCAGTCGAGGCGACATCGGCCGACTGGATTGTGACTGTCGGGACTGCGACGCCGGCAGTGCTCGACTGGCTGCTGGCGGCTGGGAAGAGACTCTGGGCGAGGACGCCGGTCCTGCTCAGGCCTAGGTAGCCACCAAAAATGATAATTCCCGCCACTGCCGCAACGGCCACCCAGCGCAGCCATCCTTGTTTGAGATGAGCTTTCATCTTGCCTCCTGTCTTGCGATAAGTACGCTCAATAACTTCTAGCTACGATTGTGGCAGCCGAATCTCTGCAACTTGTCAAGACCTGGCGAAGAGTTTGTTTGGGCAAGGGGCAGAATCTACCTAGCGGATCCACCAGGTACACAGCTAGCGGTTCTACCGATCCCGGCGCTTTGCATGTGGCGCATTGTTCGGTGCGGTGTAGTGTAAAATGAACCGGCGGACCTTGACCGTCACAAGCAGCGGAGACCATAGTGAAAACGGAAGAAGAGGAAGGCATACAAGGCCTGATACGGTTGGCACTGGTGGCGATTTGCGCGGGGGCAGTAACCGGCGTAGCGGGAGCACTGTTTCGCCTGACGCTGACATGGGCGGACAAAACACGCCTGGAAGTGCTGGCCTACAGCCACCAATATCCGTACCTGGGCTGGCTGATACCGGTGATCGCCGCCGCCGTATGCGTCGCCATTGCGCGCTTCCTGGTGCGCCTGGAGCCGCTGGCCAGCGGCAGCGGTGTGCAGCATGTCGAGGCAGTAATGCGGGGAGAAGCCCAGCCGGCGCCGCGCGGCGTGGTGCCGGTCAAGTTTGTGGGCGGCGTACTGGCCATCGGCGCGGGCATGGTGCTCGGCCGCGAGGGGCCGACGGTGCAGATGGGCTCCGTGATCGGTTCGTCGTTTGGGCGCTGGTTGCGTCTGCAGGAGGAAGATATTCCGTCCTTACAGGCGGCTACGGCGGGCGCTGGCCTGGCGGTGGCCTTTAACGCGCCACTGGGGGGCGCGATTTTCGTCTTTGAGGAGGTGGCGCATGCCTTTCGGACGCGGCTGGCGCTGATGACGCTCGTGGCCTGTGGCACGGCGATGGCCGTGGCGCAGCTGATCCTGGGCAATCCACGGGAGTTCCATGTCATCCCGCCGGCGGTGCCGGGGATTTGGACGTTGGTGCCATATATCGGCCTGGGCCTGCTGCTTGGCACCCTGAGCGTGGCTTACAACTGGCTGGTCGTAAAGTGCCTGGACCTGTTCAACTACTATAGCCGCTTACCGGTCGAACTGCGGGCGGGGCTGATCGGCGCGCTGATCTGGGCGATCGGCTGGATGGAACCCTGGCTCATCGGGGGAGGCGACACCCCCAACCAACAGGTTCTCACCGGCGGGCTGTCGCTTACTACCCTGGCGATCCTGTTTGCCATCCGCTGGTTTCTCGGCCCGATCTCCTATTCTGCCGGCACGCCGGGCGGCCTGTTTGCGCCGCTCCTGGTCGTCGGTGCCTTATTCGGCTCGCTCTACGCCGGCATTCTGCAGGCATGGCTGCCGGGGCTGGGTCTCGATCCGGCCGGCTTTGCGATTGTAGGGATGGCGGCCTTCTTTGTCGGCGTGGTGCGAGCGCCGTTCACCGGTATCGTGCTAGTCGTCGAGATGACCGCAACAACTACGCTTTTCGTGCCGCTGCTGATGGCCAGTTTCGGGGCAATGCTGGCGGCCACGCTTCTGCGGGGTGAACCCATCTATGACACCTTGAGGACTCGCATGCTGCGCAGCGAGTCCTAGAGGGCTGATCGTGACCAATAAACAGAGGGGATTGTCGAGATGCGAATCTGGAAACGCTTCTGGGCCCGTGCGCTGGTCGGTGCATGCGTAGGCATCGCAGTCTTCGTCCTGGCAGCACTGTCACCGCTGCTGTGGGACTCGGCGCTGCTGGTGGGCTGGGATGCGGGGGTTACGACATGGCTGGTGCTTACCCTGACTGCTATCAGCCGCGCAGATGCCAAGCGTACCTGGGAACATTCGCAGGCGCTCGAGCCAGAGACCATGTACGTGCTGGTGATCGTCATCGTTACGGCTGCCGTAGGCATGCTGGGAGCCGTCGGCCTGGCGACGCGCGAGGCTGGGCGCAGTCCCTTGGAGCAGAACCTGCATTTCGCCGCCGGCACAGTGGCCGTCGCCCTGGCGTGGCTTTTCGTGCATACCGAGTTTGGGCTTTACTATGCCCGGCTCTACTACGACGAAGTCACGCCTGATACAGTCACGCCTGATTTGGCGCCGGCAGATGATACCCCTGCTGCCCTGGTGGCCTATCGCAAAGGATTAGAATTCCCGGATGGTGAACTGGTCGACTATTGGGCCTTCATGTACTATTCGTTCACCATTGCGATGTGCTACCAGACGTCGGACGTCACCGTTACCGGTTCGCTGATGCGGCGCATGACGCTGCTGCACGCGATCGTGTCGTTTGCCTTTGTGCTAGTTGTCCTGGGCTACACGGTTAATGCCATCGGTACGGCCATCTAGCATCGGCAATGTGGAGCTGATCTGGTTCCCCTCTTCAGGCTTGGACATGCTTTTGTCCAGTCCCTCTGTCCAGCGCCGGACGGCGATAAACAGCGCCAAGGCGGCAATGGTTACGGCAATGCCAATGCCAAACGAACTCAAATTGTTGCCTTGCCTGCCGGTGAATACCGCACCCAGGAACTCGATGGCCAACACCACGACGATGACGCCGACGATATTGACCTCGAGGTCTTCACCGCTGTCGACCTTCAACCAGTCCCGCATCGGCAGTTCGTGGATGAAAAGCTGGTAGAGCCCCAATGCGGTGATGTAGAGCACGGTGCCGATCAGGAATTGATCGACATGCTCTAGCAGCCCAAAGACCGGCAGCACATCTGCGGTCGATCCCGAGACATAGGTGCCGATATTCTGGACCAGGAATGTAATAAGACCGACACCGCCGGCGACAAACAGTACGGCAGCCGACAGCGCCAGGCCAATAATGGGGATAATTACCAGGTAGCGCGTGTGCCTGACGATGCTGACAATATTCATGCACACAGCCTTTCGCGCCGGCGGGCGCAATGACAGGTGGGTAATCGGTATTGCCGACATGTTCGACTATCGTCGCCAGGGAAGTATACAGCAGGTGACCGGTTGGCCCTACTGCACAAGCAGGGAGGCCAGGGGGCGTGTCCCCTGGCCTCCCTGCTTGTCGTCGAATCAATCAGCAGGGCTTGGCATCTTGGCACGCGCACTGCCTTTCGTGTCGCCTGGGCGTGAACTCCCGTATTTGCTGTAGTACGAGCGCCAGATCACGCGGTGCAAAGGGATCCAGCGCGGGATGCTGCGCAGGCCGGGAATAAACGGCAGGAAGATGAAGATGGCGACGAACGGCAGCGCCGATGCGACGGCCAGGATGTCGGTGCCGATGCTGCTCCAACCGGGAATGTTGTAGAACATCGAGTACCACCAGAGCCACGGCTGGCCGGGCCAGCTGCCGATCTCGTTCATCACACCCCACTGCTCGCCCTGCAAGTTATAGTAGGTGGCGATGTCGCCCAGGTAGTTGCCGTCAGCCACGTAGAGCAGCGCGCCGGTGTTGTCCATGGAGTACAGGTTGGTGGTATTGTCCACCGAATGGGCGTTGAGTGCGCCGGACTGGGCGGCGGAGAGCATCGTGCTCATCATCACGGGCAGCGGGCCCGTGTCCTTGTCCGTATCGAACTTGACCGTCGTCCCGTCGATCGTGATGGTGGACGACAGCGCGGCGTTCGCCCAGGCCGATTTGTCGTCCAGGCTCGCACCGTTCCAGCGCTGCAGCGCCTCCTGGGCGCTGCGGTCGAGCACGCCAAAAGCGCCCAACGGTTTCAGCACAAACTGATCCGGTACATTGATGGGGAGCGGCGTGCCGAACCAAGCCTGCGGCGAAAGTGGGCCGAGATTCTGCAGCTGAGTCGGGCCGCTGGGATTGACCGCATTGCCCGACGGCGTCTGCGAAATCGATTGGTCGATCTTCAGATCGACCGTGCCGCTGTTGTAGGGCGGACCATACGTGGCGCTCTCCGAGGTGCCGGTCAGTTCAGTCAAGGTCGTTGCGACAAAGTCCACGGGAGCGGCGTTGGCCCAGCTCTGGAACGTGACACTGTGCACCAGCGGTGAACCGAACAGCACATTGAGGGCCAGGACCAGGATAAAGATCACCACCACGGCGATGATGCCTTCCTGGATCAGGTCATATTTCTCGATCGGGCCGCGCCAGGCGCGATTGGCGTTCCGGGTGTCTTGCTTCCAGCTCATCGTGTCACCTCCACGGGTGCCAGGTGGTCCTCGCGGGCATCGTAGGGCGGCGTGATGCCGTGCTTGCGCACCCACAAGCAGATGGACGCCCACGACCACGAGCAGGAGGGCGGGGAAGAGGACCACGTGCATGGTGATCATCTGGCCCGGGTTCATAATGTTGAACAGCGCGCCCATGCCCGTCGAGTTGATGGCGTCTTTGCCCTGCGTGGTCAGCCACTGCGCCTCGAAGTCCTGCAGCGAGGAGTAGCCGGTAAAGGCAGTCACCACGGCGGCCAGAAACGAAAGCATGCCCAGGATCCAGGTCAGCCAGCGCTTACCGCGGAACGCGCCCATGAAGAAGCTGCCCAGGAAGTGAACCATCATAAACAGGAAGAAGAGCTCGACCGACCAGTAATGAAGGCCGTCGACGAATGCGCCGAGCTTGGTCGTCGTCCACCATTCGGGGCCAAAGATTGCCAGCAGGATGCCGGTGATGAAGAGCATGATCATCGAGGCGAGCGTGGCCACGCCCATCGTGTACAACCAGTTCTTGACATAGATGGGTTCGGCATCGGGCAGGAGCTGCTGGGGCGGCCAGCCGCGCATAAACCAGCGGCGCGTCCGCCCGTCAAGTGTCGAGCGCAGTTCAGGCGGATACTTGGCGGGGTCGTCGACTACGACCACGGCCTCTTCGCCGCAGTTCTCGAGCGCCTTGATGCCCTCTTCAATCTGTTGTGTGAAACGCCGGGGCATGGCTATTCTACCTCCTTCATTTCGTAACCGGTCGTGTCAACTTCCTGGCGGGGAAGGGCAGGAACAGGCAAATCACGAAGATCAGCAGGACAGCACCAAACCAGATGAGGTTCGGCAGCTGGATGTAGAACCAGCTCGGCCAGTTGTAGATGGGTGCGGGAGCGCACAGGTTGATAAGCCCCGTGGTCTCACATGGTGGGAATGGCGGCATAGGGACTCTCCTAAGGTGACGGAACCACGATCACGGCAGCGACAGGATGGCGCGGTAACAGCCGGCGGCGCCACGCATCACGCTGCCAAGAGCAGAATACGCACAGCACACCCGAAATACACTAGAGGAATCACCAGTTGCGCACCTAGATCATCCGCTAGGCTCCCGGTGCGCCGGACTTTCAACGGCGCGGCAGAAACACGAGCCCGATGCGGACTGCCAGGGCGCCGACAAGCAAGAAGACCGCCGGCAGCAGTTCGACGATCTCGCCCTGCACCAGCAGCAGGAAGGGTACAATCCATCCGCACGCGACCACGCCCAGCCAGAAGAACAGCCTGCCGTTCTCGCCATAGCGCTGCTCGAAACACCCGGGCAATGCCGCGGTAGAAGAGAAAGAAGAATAGGACGTCCAGCAGCAGCAGGCCGAGCAGCGCAGCACGCAGCACAGCCGCAGCTTCGCCCTGGCCGGCGAAGGCCGCCAGGACGAGGAGGAGGGAGCAGCCGAGCAGGATCGCAGAGTTGGAGGTATAGCCGCCCAGCCAGCGCGCGTCCTGCCAGCCGGGCTGCGAGGTCACGCTGAACAGGACGCCCTTGTAGAGGATCGAACCCACGGCGGGAATCACGGCGAGGCATACCGCGGCGCCCATGATCCAGTCCAGCCAACCGGGACCGCCAAGCAGGCGCAGCACAGACGCCAGTGCGGCCAGCCCCAGCGCAGTGCCGAACAGCGAAAGCGACCAGGTGCCAAGCGACATGGGCGCGCGAGGCTTGAAGACGCGCAGCATGTGGTGAAAACGCCAGGTATCGCCGAGATCGAGGACGAGCAGCAGCAGATCGGCGGCGAGCAGGACAAGCGCCAGCAGCAGCGCCCACGGCACGATCGGTCCAAAGCGCGGCGGGCGCCAGCAGCCAGCACAGTGCGGCAGCGAGAAATGTACCCACGGCCAGGTTGTTGAGCAAGACGTCCAGGGCCGTGAGAATGTCCCAGTTGGGGGCTTTGGTGATCACCTGGGCGGCGTAGGGCGAGCCACCTGGCCCAGCCGAACCCTCGCGCACGCCAGAACGAACGCCGAACTGACAGTTGCCTCGCCCATCTTACCCTCCCACCAGCAGAACGGCGGCGGCGAGCACGGCCAGTGCCGCCACGAGGCCGATCGCCGCACGCACGTAGTCCCCAAGCATATGGCGATGGGGGTTCACCGGCGCCGCCGGCAGCCCATAGACAGACGGTTCGGCGAGCAGCAGATAGAAATTGTGCAGCGCCGAGTATTCGGCAGTCGCCTCGGCGCCGTAGAGATAAGCCTGGCCGACCCCACGCTCCTGGAGCTGCAGCGACACGCGCCTGCGCCATCTGCTTCATGTCCTCGATCGGCCCAAAGTTGATGGCCCAGGTCGGGCAGGCACGGGCGCAGGCCGGTTCCAGGCCGTCGCGCAACCGGTCGTAGCACATGGTGCACTTGTAGGAGTGGCCGTCCAGCTCGCTGCGGGTGATGACGCCAAAGGGGCAGGCGGCGATGCAGGAGGAGCAGCCGTTGCAGATATCGGGCTGGATGAAGACGTTGGCAAACTCGGTGTGGACGATCGCCCCGGTCGGGCAGGCCTCGTTGCAGGGTGCCGCCACGCAGTGCTTGCACGAGTCGCTCATCATCAGCCACTGGCCGAGCTTCGGCTCATCCAGCAGCTGCTTGATGTCGAAGTCGTCGTAGGCTGCCGTTGGCTTGAGCGGCGCAGGCAGCAGCGGGATCTCGTCAAACTGTTCGATAAACTTCACGTGGCGCCAGTCGTTGGCCGAGAGCGTCTTGGTGTTGTCGTAGCTCCACCCGCTCAGCTCCGTCGCCGACGGCCTCGAGCAGGTTCCATTCCTTGCAGGCCACCTGGCACGCCTTGCACCCGATGCACACGCTCGTGTCGGTAAAGAACCCGACGGCCGGCTGCACCTCGGGCATCTCGGGCCGCGGCGAAGGGATAGACCAGCCGCTGCCACAGCCCGTGCGGCCGTGCAGGCGCCTCGGCCTGCGGCAGGTCGACGACGCCGAGCTGCTTCTCGGCCACCTCCCTGAATCGACATGCTGCTCGCTCCCTTCCGGCTGCGCGGCCCACGGCGTATCCACCAGCGGGATCTGAATCTTTGGCAGGGGCTCCCAGGGCAGCGGGCTGCGGCAGCGGCTGCCCGTCGCCCAGCCTGCGCAGCCGTCCGGCGCGCAGCTGGCACGCAAACGACTTTGTGCCCTGGATATCGGCATCGGGCGACAGCGACATCGGCGACAGCAGGTTGGATGAGGCGCCCACGGCCTCGCCCTTGTAGCCAAAGCCCCACAGCATGCCGACCACGTGCACCTGCTGCCCGTCGATCGCCAGCGGCTGGAGCCGCGGCGTCACCAGTGCCTGCGCCTCGATCTCCCCGCGCGGCGTGCTGACCACCACCCAGTCCAGGTTTTTGACCCCGCGTTCCGCGGCCAGGTGCAGGCCGATCTCCACGAACATGCCCGGCTGCAGTTCCACCAGCCAGCTGTCGTGCCGCGTCATTGCCCCCGTCTGGAAGTGCTCGGTCAGCCGGTAGGTCGTCGCCACCAGCGGGTAGGCCGGGTCTTCCGGCGCAGCAATGGGGTTCTCCGGGTCATCGATGATGACGGTCAGCGGCGTCGACTGGATCGCGCCCATGAGATTTGCATACGGCGACTCCAGCGGTTCGTAGTGCTGCGGCAGCGGTCCGTCGGACATGCCGAACGGCGCAAACAGCCACCCGCGTCCGTCGAAGTGAGCCGTAAATGGCCCGTCGCCGGGCAGCGCCGCCATGCCCGCGTGCATCGTCGGGCGGGTGATAGTCAGGCGCCTTATGGGCGTCAAACTGCGGCACGTCGTTGCCTACCCACTTGCCCTGGCCGGCGTCCCACCAGATCAGCTTCTTGCGCTCGGACCACGGTTTACCGTTCGGGTCCGCCGATGCCCGGTTGTAGAGGATGCGGCTGTTGGCGGGCCACGCCCAACCCCAATCCGCAAATACCGCGTTCTCGTTGACTGCCTGCCCCATGCGCTTGGCGAGGTTGGTCTGCGGGTCGGGGAACACCCCGGCATAGAGCCGCGACCCGCATGCCACCGAGCCGTCGTCAGCCAGCTCGCCGCCGCCCTTGATGTGCTCGCCCGTGGCCACGTAGTAGCCGTTGATTTCACGCAGCACCTTCTCGGGGTCCGGCTTCACCCGCAACTGGCGTCAGCCCGCGTGCCCGCAGCGCACCCAGCATTGACTCGTCGGCTGCGTAGTCCCAGGTCAGGTTCTGGATGGCGCCGTCACGCGGCAGGGTCGAATCGGCGTAGAGGGCTTTTAGCCGCTTGCCCAGCTCGTAGACGTACCACAAGTCGCTGTGACAGTCGTCCGGCGGGTCGGTCGCCCGCTCGTGCCACTGCACCAGCCGCTCGGTGTTGGTCAGGCTGCCTTCCTTCTCGGTGATCGCTGCCGCCGGCAGAAAGAATACCTCGGTCGGCACCGTGCTGGGGTCGCAGCCTTTGGGGTCGGCATACCAGATGCTGGCGCTCTCGGTTTCAAACAGATCGAGCACTACCAGCCACTGCAGCTTGCGCATGGCGTCGCGCTGCAAGCCGGCGTTGGGGCCGCCGACGGCCGGGTTCTGGCCAAAAAGGATCAGCCCCTTGACCTGGCCGCGGTTCATCTTGGCGAAGTAGCTCATCTCCGACAGATCTTCGTCGAGCTTGGGCAGCCACTGGTAGCCATACTCATTGGCGGCCGTGGCGCCTTCGCCGTACCAGGCCTTGAGCAGGCTGACCATGTACTTTGGCAGGCTCGCCCAGGCGCCGTGGGTCACGTCCATCTGCCACAGGCCGTCGGCAGCCCCGCCGCGCCGTGCGCCGGAGGAATGGCCGTTGCCGAGGTAGTCCGCCAAGGGTGGCTTGCGCGGCGACGGCATGGGGGGCGGGCAGGTAGTTGGGCAGCGAGTTGAACAGCGTGGGAATGTCGGTTGCGCCCTGCACGTTGGCGTGCCCGCGCAGCGCGATGATCCCGCCGCCCGGCCGGCCCAGGTTTCCCAACAGCAGCTGCACGATTGCCGACGTGCGGATGATCTGCGGCCCGGTGCCATGCTGGGTCCACCCCAGTGCGTAGGCGATGGCGCTGGTGCGCTCGCGGCCCGAGTTGCGGCACAGCAGTTCCGCCACTTTCACCACATCCTCCGGCCGGCAGCCGCACACCGCGGCCACCGTCTCCGGCGTGTACGGGTCAAAGTGCCGCTTGAGCACCTGAAACACACAATTAGGGTCCTGCAGCGTGGGGTCTGTCTTGGGGCGGATTGGCCGTCCCTCCGCATCCACCTCCATCACGTAATCCCAGGCGTGCGGCAGCAGGTCGTATTTCTTGGTTGCGGGATCGTACCCTGCAAAGACGCCCTGCTGCCCGTCAAAGCTGTAATCCGGCGACAGCAGGGTCGCAGCATTGGTGTAGTGCACCACGTACTCGGCAAAGTGGCGGTCATTGGCCACGATGTAGCGCACGATGCCGCCCAGGAACGCCAGGTCGGTGCCCGGGCGGATCGTCACGTGGACATCTGCGGCGGCCGAGGTGCGCGTATAGCGTGGGTCCACGTGGATCAGGGTGGCGCCTGCCTGCTGCGCCAGCGTCGGCCACAGAAAACCCACCGGGTGTGACTCGGCCATATTGGAGCCCATCACCAGCACGCAGTCACTGTTGACCAGGTCGCGCGGGAAATTAGTGCAGGCTCCGAATCCAAATGAAGTGCCCAGACCGGACACGGAAGCGGAGTGTCAGAGCCGGGCCTGGTTTTCCACCGGCAGGATGCCGAGGCCTCCCGTCAGCAGCTTCTTCATCAAGTACACCTCCTCGTTGTCGTTGGCCGAGCCGCCGAGCGAGGCGATGGTCTTGACGTGGTTGACGGTGATACCGTTGGCGGCCTGTTCGACAAAGTCGGCGTCGCGCGTCTCCTTGATCAGCTGGGCGATGCGGTCCATTGCCCAGGCGAGAGGTTTCTCTTCCCAGTGGTTGCTGTAGGGCGCCCGGTAGCGCACGGTGGTCACGCGATGGGGGTTAGCGGCGAGCTGGAGCGTATTGGCGCCCTTGGGGCACAGGCCGCCGTGGCTGACAGGGCTGCGCGGGTCGCCCTCAATGTTGATGATCTGCCCCTGCTTGGTATAGACAAGCTGGCTGCAGCCGACGGCGCAGTACGGGCAGACGCCATGGGTGACCGTAGCGCCGCGCAGGCGCGAATGAACCGCGCCGGTACGCGGGCTAAATGGCTGGCGCAATTTCATGAGGTGTCTCCGATCTACCGAACAAGCCACCCAAAGGGGCTATAGGCAGTCTAGCGGAAGTATGCGAAGACAAGACCGGTCACTTGACCAGTAGGATACCTAGATCAAGATCTAGGTCAGGCGTGTGCGCCTTTGTTGATCAGTGCATCCGTTACGGAATCGCTCAGGATCTCTGCCATGCCGCTAGATACCACAGGGGCGCCCGCACTGTGGAGTTCGTACGCCTCCGCGGCGTGGGTATGGCGCAGGTTCGGCATATCTTCGATGATGCTGCCGTCACGCAGGGTCACGAGCCGCCGCGCACGATTGGCCACACCCATGTCGTGGGTGACGACGACCAGGGTGATGCCCCGTTCGTTCAATTCGTCGAAGAGGGCCAGGATCTCGGCGCCGGTTTTGGAGTCAAGGGCGCCGGTGGGCTCGTCGGCCAGCAGGATGCCGGGGTTGTTGACCAGGGCGCGGGCAATGGCGACGCGCTGCTGCTGGCCGCCCGACAGTTCGTCGGGGCGATGGTGGGTCCGGTCACCCAGGCCGACCATCTCCAGTGCGTCGGCCGCCATCTTGCTGGCTTTGCGCGAGGGCACGCCGGCGTAGAAGAGAGGCAGTTCGACCTGGCGTTGGGCGGTGGTGCGGGCGAGCAGGTTAAAGCGCTGGAAGACAAAACCGATTTCCTGGTTGCGCAGATCGGCCAGGCGGTTTTTGCCCAGCTGGCTGGCCTCGGTGCCGCGGATGCGGTAGCTGCCGCTGGTGGGGCGATCGAGCAGGCCGATCATGTTCATCAAGGTGCTCTTGCCGGAGCCGCTGGCGCCGATGATGGCGACGTACTCGCCTTCATAGATCGTCAGCGACACGCCGCGCAGCGCATGGACTTCGGTCGTGCCCATGACGTAAGTCTTGGTCAAGTCCACAATCTCAATGACGGGTGTACGGCCCTGGGATCGGTCTGGTTCGTCGCTGCCGCTGTCGTTCACCTTGGATGTCTCCGTTGCGCGCTGGCACAGGTCGCCGGCACAGGTCGCTGCAACTCACATGATACCCCAGCAATCTTTAGAAAATGTCAAGAACTCCTCCAAACGCCGGCCCAAACAGCGACCTTGAGGCCTGTGCCAACCAGCGCAGGCGCAAAGGGTCAAGTTCGCGTGCGTACGCCTGGGCGCCTGCGGTATCCCCGGCGGCCAGCGCCAACAGCACTTTGGTCTCGACGCTCGGATCCGTTACCTCGGCGAGCGTGCGCCACAGCACAGCTTGCACCTCGCTCACACCGTTAGCCTGCTGCCACGCCGCCACCGCAGCGCCAAATTCTGCGTCCGCGACGGGTACCTCGCTGCGCCAGCGGTCGCCAAAGCCGTTGAGCGCACCCAGCACCGCCGCTCTGCGCCCCGCGGACGGAAGCCCCGCCAGCGTCTCGGGCAGCAGCGGCGCGCCGATCAGGAAGTCCTGCTTCCCGTAGCCCGGGGGGAAGGCCAGCGGCTCCGCTACAGGTTCCAGCGGCACGCCCCCCAAGAACCGCACAGGCACGATCGGCATGTGATTGGCGACGGCCAGATCGATCAGGGAGGTGCTGACCACCTCGACCTCCTGCCTGGCCCCCAAGGCATGTTTGCCTTCTACGTGCACCAGCAGCGACCTGGCCTGTGCGGCCGCATCCTTCACCGCCGCGGCCAGCGCCTGGAACACAGCCTCGGGGCTGCCGCGGTTGATCAGCAGCAGCATGTGCGGGTTGCGCAGCTGCGGATGCTCAAAACAAGTATCAAAGAACGGCCCGATCCACGACTCGCCCAGCTCCTGCCGTGCGATCGCCGTCGTCACCGTGCCCTGCAGGCTCGCAGCCGCGGACACAAACAGCGCCGATTCCAGGTCGAGCTGGTGGTTGGCCAGGTAAAGCACCCCGCGCCCCTGCAGCTCTGCAAAGCCGGCTGGGTCGTCAATCTCAATCGTGCGGACAAACCTCCGCATCAGCGCCAGCGTCAGGTCTTCAACCAGCGTATCCTGTGCTCCGGCGCGCTCACGCCAGAATGCCCCGATGCGCGCCGTGTCCAGGCCGGCCTGCGCCTTTGTGGGCAAATCGGGGGGCACATCGCCGACCTGCCAGCTCGATCCGCTGCGTGCGACCCGCAGCAGGCAGGAATTGAGTGGGCGGTTGGGCGCCGCCACGCGCACAAACTGTGCGCTCTCCGCGACCGCGGCCGAGCTGCTGCCGGCCTCTGGTACGCTCTGCACGACAACGGTACTAGGATGGACCGCAAACCGTCGTGCGGCGTGGTCGCGGATCGCGACATGCATGGCCATGTGCTCGAGTTCGGCACTGCCGAGACCGTAGACGGCAGCCACCGTGCCCGGCAGCCAATCGCTCGCCTTTGCCTGCGCATCAGATATGCTGGTGGTCGTGCCGTCCGACTCCGACAATGCCAGCCCAGGCACATAACGGCGTTCGGCCAGGAAGGCACGCCGGTCTTGCGGCTCAGCCTGGCCCAGCGGGCCCTTCGGCAGCAGCATCTCGACCAGTTCCAGCTCCGCCCACACCACCTCATCGCGCACGATCTGCACCCGGATGATCGGGAACTGGCGGTCGCCGCCGCGGAAACCGCCAAAGCGGGCTTCGCAGCGGACGCGCCCGCTCGCCGGCGCCGGCCCATAAAAGGCGGCCGTGGTCATGGCGACCGGATAGGCCGCCACGTCGCGTGGAATCTCGTCACTCCAGCGCCACAGGGCGTCGTGAGGGATACCGTGCGTGGCCGCGTCCAGCAGGCCCTGGTTCAGCATCCCGATCGGCACGCCGCCGGCGTCCAGGTCCAGCCAATAGGAGGATCCTGTGGAGTCCATGCGCAGTTCGGTCAGAAGCTGGTAGGCAGGGCCGTGGAACAACACCCCCGCGGCATAGGGGTTCGGCTCCTGGTTTGCGCCGGCGATTGGCGGCCAGGCGCCCGGCGGCAGCTGCCAGTGCTCGCCCACGACCACGTCACCTGCCGCCACCGCCTGCCAGGCAGTGCGGCCCGCGTCCCACGCCAGCAGCTGCATGGCCACGGTGTCGCTGCCATAGGGCGTGCCGAGCAGCCGCAGCGTGCGGGCCTTATCGTCCGCCTGCTCACCCGCCGCAAAGGGAAGCCAGCGCAGCACGCGCAGGTTGCGGAACCCGATCACCTTGCGCCCCGGCGCCCGCACTGCGGCCCCAGCCGCCAGGCGGTCGGCCATCGACATCATCGCCAGCGCCGGCAGCGTCCAGGTCGGGCAGTGGTCGTTCAGCCACGTGTCGACGGTGGGGTCGAGCCGTTCGTCGCCGGCCACAGGCTCCGGGCCAGCTGCGCTGCCGGTCATACTATCGGTTACAGTGCCGGGCACGATGCGCATGCCGACGTTCGTCGCTTCGTAGATGCGCAGCCCATCCACCCACAGCGAGGCCGTCCCAACGGCGGTTGCCTGGCGGTTGTCGCCGGCCTTGGCCGTGACCTCCAACTCAACGGTCACGCGCGTGGCCGTGGGCATGACCTGGCCGCGATACTTCCATGTCATGGCCGCATCCAGGAGTATCGGCTCGAAGCGCGCCCCTTCGATCCCGGCGCCCATCCCCGTCTCGATCATATAGAACTGGAGCGTCTGCAGCATCGCTTCCAGGCCCAACGAGCCAGGCTGTACCGAGTCGCCCATAAAGTGGGACTGGAAGAACCAATCCTGGGCATCGACGTCGACCTCGGCGCGCACGCGCCCCAGCCCGGCCGTGCCCCCCTCTGGCCAGATAGCCGCTGATACGGTCGAGCAGCAGCAGCATCGGGCCCGGCAGGGCCAGGTTCCCCGCACAGTAGCGCGGCGGCCGGGGGCCAAACTCGCGCCGGAAGTCGCTCGGCTCCACCAGCCGGCGCCGCCGTTCGTCGTCGGCCGGCAGCCCCGCCTGTGCCGCCAATGCGGCTTTCGGGAAGAAGCCAAAGGTGGTCGCCATGGCAAAGACGCGCACGTCGCCCACAAAGCAAGTGACGTCAAAGCCGACGATCGTCATCGCACCTAGCCGTGCCAGGCTCGTGTTGGTTACGTGCGTGCGCAGCAAGCCCCCATCTGGCAAGACCTCGCCATACTGCGTCGCCGTACCGTCAAGGTTGCGAAAGTACAGCTCCTCAGCTGCGGCCAGCACCGAACCTTTGTATGACGCAAACCAGCCGCAAGGCTGCAGCGCTGCTTCGAGCAGCACAGCGTAGGGCATCGTGCGGCAGCCGTTTTCCCCAAAGTACCAGGCGTCGGGTGGGATCTGGTACTCGGCCACGATCGCGCCGCCGGCGACCGGCGACCCATCCGGCGCATTCGCAGGGGCATCAATCTCTGTCACCCGCGTCATAAACAGGTAGGGCGGCCCGGGCAGGCGGGGACAGCGCTGGGGTCCGTCAAAGCGCTGCAAAGCGCGGCCCAAAGGCGGCCGAGGGTGCACCCCAGGCACAGGCGGCGATCGAGCGGGCGTCGTACGTGTGGCCCAGCGTCTGCGCCGCACGGCCGGGCTCAGGATCGGCGAGTTCATGACCCGCCAGCAGCGAGGGCCGGCTCTCCAACGGGAACGCAGGCACCAGCCGCAGCCCCATGCGCCGGCAGTGGAATGCAGCCAGCCCATCCACCGTGCACAACAGGTCGGCGTACAGAGTGGGAATGGGACCGTCGATCACTTCCTCGACAAACACCTCGTATACCACGGTCTTGGCCGCAGGTGTGACCTGGCCGCGGCAGATCAGCTTATACATCTCTTCCTGTGCCGGTTCGAAGCGCCAGCCGTCGCGGTTGAGCGTATAGCCGAGCCCGGCCATGTAGAATGCCATCGTCTGCAGGCAGCCTTCGAGCATCATCGTGCCCGGCATGCAGGGGTCGTTTTTGAAGTGGCCGGCGAAGAACCATTCATCCGGGTGGATGTGGTCCTCGGCGCGCAGGTAGCCGCGCCCCCATGGCCCACCCCGCGGCGAGAACTCCACGACCTCGTCAAACAGCAGCATACGCCCGCGAGCGATCGACGGGGTGCGCACGTGCACCTGGGCGGCGGCAAAGCCTTCGCCAAAGCATTCCACTACCCGGCCCTCGGAGAAGGCGGCGACCTCCGCCGCGCTAAAGCTGCTGCGCTGGCAGACTACAGCAGGCGGATCCACACGCGCATCTTGCACGTGTTCGGCCGTTTGCGGATCCCAGATCACACCGTTCGAATGCGCCAGTTCCTCGTCAGTAAAGAAACCCGCCTGGCCGTGGCGCACGGAAAAGATGCGCTCATCGCCGCGGTAACAGTCGTAGTGGAAGAAGAAGAGGCGCACGGGCCCCTGCTGGGCATAGCCGTCCAGGTGAATCTCGTAGTGCAAGGTGTCGCCCACGGCCGGCAGGGGGGCGTGGAAGGTAGCCTCACAGCCCAGCAGCCGGTAGACGCGCTCGCCCCGATTGACAAAATCGGCGCCAAGATATGAGACGAGCAGCAGGTCTGCTTGCCCCGCCTCGATCAGGACGCCAGCCGGCATGTGCCCGGCGTGCAGATACCAGGCATCCGGCAGGATATCGGTTTCCGTCCAAATCACGCCCTTCTGGCCCACGGCGCCCGCTTCGGCGTCGATACCCAGCACACGATCCGCCAGCAGCAGTGGGGGCATCGGCATGCGCACCTGGCGCACGAACTGATCCTGGCGCGCAAAGATCGGGCCCAGGACTTCTGAGATTTTGCCTGAGGCGACCTGCTCGAGCTCCCGGCGATCCAGCTTGGGGCCGGGATAATCCGACGGCAGCCGCCGCACCCGTGGGGCAGGCGTCGCTGCGCCAGGCCTTGAGGCCGGCGGCGCCTTGATCGCGGCTGCAGCTTTGGCGGGCGGCGCCGGGGCAGGCTTTGGCGCTGGCGCTGGGGCGGGAGATACAGCGGGTGTGGCGGCAGCGGGTGCGGCGACGGGCGGGACCACGGGTACAGAGGGCACACTTGGTGCCGATGGCAGCACAGCGGTGGGTGGTGCAGGCTGCTCTGTTGCCGCCGGCACATGTTCGCCTACCAGGCTGCGCAGCTCCACCAGACGGCTCATCGCGCGGGCCTGCTGCGCCAGGAACTTCTGGTGCGCAGCTGAGAGCGTCGCATAGAAGGCCAAGAGCTGTTCGCCTATAGGGTGCGCAGCGCCCGCAGGCCTTGGGGTGTCGGCTTGTTCCGGCCCGATAGGCATCTCAATTGCCGTCTCTTCCACTGGAGAATATTCTATAGCATCTTCAATAACATTTTCTACAGAATATACTTCCACAATTTCTTCTGTATCTTCTATAACTTTAGCAGAAATATCTTCTTCTGCTCGTTGAATGATTACTGCGACTGCTCCGTTGCCGCTCTTGACGACCGGCGCTGCAGCCGCAGCCTGAGGGACAAACCTCAGCACCGAGGGCAGAGGAGGCGCCGGCGCCATGTGTTGATGCCGGATAGCAGCCACATTCGACTTGCCGGCCGCTGCCGGCAGCGGCGGCAGAATCACCGGCGGGTAGTGCGCGGGGAAGGACAACGTGCGCTGGGCTGCGCCGGCAGTGGCGATCGTGTCGATTTGCCCGGCCGCCAGGGCGCGATTGAGGGCGCCATAGTCGAGTGGTACACCACCAGCGAGCAGCTGCGCGGCGGCCTCCAGCAGCTGCTCGACGCCATTCTGCGGCCTGTCGAGCGCTACGACTAGATGGGGGCGGTCGCCCAGAATGCTGCGGATCCACCCGCTGCACACGTTGCGGGGACCGTGCTCGACAAATATACGCACGCCGTCGGCATAGGCTGCTTCCACGACGCGGCGAAAGTCTACGCCCGCCGTGGCCTGGTCGGTGAGGGCAGCCGCCGCGCTCTCGCGGTCGGGTGTATACGCACTGCCGCGCGCGTTCGAATAGAAACGCACCCCAGGAACAGGCTGCGTCGCCCGGCTGTGGATCGCGCGCCACTCGTCCTCCCAGCTTCGCATCACCGGGTGATGGGCAATGATCTCGCCCTCGTTCTGCACGCAGCGGCTGCGACCGATCTTCGCCACGACCCGGCGGCAGGCGTCAGCCTCTCCCGCCACGATGCAGTCGGCAGGGGCATTGATCATGGTGAGATAGGCATAGGCCTCACCTTGCAGCGCCGCCTGCACCTCGGCTACAGGCGCCAACACGCGCCAGCCGGCCCATTCGAGTGGTCCGCCCGCGCGGTCGTGCCAGGCGCGGGCGGCGGCTTGGTATTCGCCGGCAATCTCGCGGGTGTACATGCCGGACTGGTCGATCTCCTCAAACATAGCGTCCATGTCGCGCCAGGCACCAGAGGCAAAGAGGCTGTTCGTCTCACCGGATGAAACGCCGAGCATCGCCGCCGGCCGCAGCCCCAGAAGATCCTGTGTCAGGATGGCGTGCGCCTGCGACAGCATGGCGCAGCCCTGCAGCACGGAGAAGGGATCGCTCGGCGCGCCGGCGGCGTCCAGCCAGGCTTGCGTTTTGGCCAGGCAGGGGAACTTCTCTACGACCAGCACTGGCGAGCACAGGGAGGGCCAAGAAGAGCTCACGGCCCATGCCGCCATAAGCGGCCGCAGCCGGGGTGAACACAAACCCGAGTTCACCTGCCAGCGGCGCCGGCGACCAGTAGATACCCTTGCCGAGCGCCTGCACACCGGCTGCCGGCAGGTCTTTGCGGGCCAGGGAATTACCGGCAGCCTGCACCTGGCTGGCAAAGGCTGCGGGCGTGGCGACGATCGCCAGCCGCGCCGGCCCGTCGTTAGATTCTTCACCACGCGCCAAGGCCTCCGCCACTCCGGCTGCATCGGCGCCCGAGAACACATGGACTTGCGCGATATCTTGAGACTCAATTTCCACGGATGCTGCAGGACCTGCGCCAGACAGCGTTACTGCGGCGGATTGGCCGCCCAGGGCATCTATCTGCACCTGTGCCGTGCGCGGCTCAGCAGCCAGCCAGGGCACTGCCTGTGTGGAGGCAAGGGATAAGCCGTGTTTGACACACAGCGCTGCGGCCGCCACATGCAGCAGGCCCGAGGCTGCATGTGCGTGTCCAAACTGCTGTGTCAGCGCCGTATGGTCCGGCGCCAGGCCAAGCGCAAGCGGCGGCACGTCCGCAGCCCCCGAGTTCTGGCCCGGCGCAACCAGGGCGACGATCTCGTCACTGGCAACATCTGCAGCACGCTTGAGCAGCAGCACGACCGCGGCATCGCCCGGTTTGCGCCGAGCAGCATCCAGCAGTTCGGAGGCTGCCTCGTGAACCGGTTCGTCGGAGAGGTCAACTGCCCCGACCAGCGCGGCGTCGATCTCGCCCCGGCGCAGCGCGTCGACGGCGATCTCCAGCGCCCGCAGCCCCGAGAGCTCCTCGCCTGCCACCGTATAGCTGGGGCCGCGGTAGTCGAGCTGCGCATTGATGCGGTTGGCCGGAATGTTGGGCATGGTGCCCACGACGCCCGCCGCCTCGAGGCCTGGAATCAGCGCGCCACGCGCTGCCTCGAGCCACTCGGCCGTAACTGACTCCCTGCCGCCTGCTTTGCCCACTCGGCCAGGCGCCAGCGCAGCGAATAGCGCGCGATCTCGGGGTCGCATCCCATTCCAACCAATACGCCCGTCGCGGTAGGGGGCAGGTCCGGGTGGCGCACAGCCAGCCGCCGCGCCACCTCCAGTACGAGCAGCTGCTGCGGAAGTGTCTGCTGCAGGTCCTTGGGCGGAAAGCGCAGCCCCGCCACTGCCACGTCAATCGTTTCCGTGCGGCTCCCACGCGTGCCGTTCACCAATGCCTGCAGAAAAGCCTTGGCATCGCCAAAGGGGCCTACCGTCACTTCGACGTCGACAATGGCGATGTCGACGATGGCGAGGTCGCCAATGGCCTTCGCTTCATCCTTCCCCACATGCCGGTGCGGGGCGCCAAGGGGCAATGTGCTGCCCGTTGCGCTGGCCGGCGCGCTCGTCTGACCCAGCCATTCCTCCACGATCAAGTGTGCGTTATTGCCGCCAAAACCGAATGCGCTCAACGCCGCGCGGCGCGGGACGCCCGGTTCGCCTGGCCACGCCTCGGGCGCCTGCAGGAGGCGAAACGGCGAATCGGCGAGGGCAGCCAATGGCGCATCCACGGGGCGCGACGGCGGGCGAATCCCGGTGCGCAGCGCCGCCAGCAGCTTGATCAGCCCGGCGGCCCCGGCGGCAGTAATCAGGTGCCCGAGGTTGGACTTGAGTGAACCGATCGGCACGTCCCGGCAGCCGCCAAACAGCTGCGCTGCCGACTCCAGTTCGGTGGCGTCGCCGACGGGAGTACCGGTCGCATGGCATTCGAGCAGCGAAATTGCGGCCGGCTCGATCCCTGCCATGGCATAGGCAGCGCGCATGGCGCGCACCTGCCCCGCCGCCGAGGGCGAAAGAAAGCCGCCCGCATTGCCGTCGTTCGACAGCCCGATCCCACGAATGACCCCCAGGATGGTGTCCCCGGCGGCGACTGCGTCCGCCAGACGCTTGAGCACAACAAAGGCGGCGCCTTCAGCGGGGACAAGCCCGTCGGCATCCGCTGCAAAGGGCCGGCTCTCGCCGCGGCGGCTCATTGCCTGCAGCGCACAGAAGCCGATGTGGATAAACAGGTCGTCGGTGCGGTTCACGGCGCCTGCGACCATGACGTCGCAGCGACCATCCTGCAGCCGGTCGCACGCAAGCTTGATGGCATAGAGAGAGGAGGCGCACGCCGCATCCAGCGCAAAGGCGCCGCCGCGCAGGTTGAGCGCCTGGGCGGCCAGGTGTGCCGGCATGCCGGAAGAAAAGCGGTTTACGGCCGCGGGCGGCGCCGAGGTGTCATATGGCGGGCGCGGAACGCCTGGCGCCTGGGCGCCAAACCAGGTGGCCTCGGCAAATTCGACCAGACCCGGCGTCGGGTAGGAGAGATTGCCCAGCACGAGGCCGGTCTTGGGGCTCTGCAAGCGGCAGTGGCGCAGGGAGGCCCGCGCTCGCCAGCGCCTCACGCACGCCGTGGAGCACCCACTGCATCCCGACGTCTAGCCGCCTGATCTCGTCGGGGGGCAGCAGAAAACCCGTCGCATCAAAGCGCTCGCTAAAGCCCCTGACATAGCCGCCGCGGTCCGACCAGGTGCGATCCTTCGCCTTGTCGCCGGGCGGCGCAAGAATCGTCGGAGGAGCAAGCCGCCAGTAGCCTGGGGGCACGGAAGACACCATATCCTGCCCCTGCCAGCACCAGTTCCCACAGTTGGGCAGGGTCGAGCGCGCCGGGCAGAATGCAAGACTGGCCGACGACGGCAATCGGTTCAAACAACATTTAGTTCTCGCTTCCCCCCAGTGGCGCCTCGCTGGACACGTACATTTCCAGCCCCTGAATCTCGGCCACCGTCACGCAGCTATCTTCGTCGATCAGCCAGAGGTCGCAGCGCGTGCCCGCCTGGCCGATCGGCTTTCCTTGCACAATACAGCGCAGCGATCCGCTTGCGGCGAAACCCGGCTGCCAGACAGTCAGCCGTTCGCACGCCGTGGGCAGCGTTGGCTTGTGCAGGTTGGCGTAGCCCCACACGCGCGCCAGCTGCAGCGCCCCGTCGATCAGCGCCGGGTCCAGACGCCAGCTGCCGGCCTGCCAGCCCAGCGCGTGGCTGCCCAGCAGCGCAGCCGCCGCCCCTGTCTCGCCTATTTGCCGGACCGTCTGCACCGCCGCAAAGTAGGGGCCATGAAAGAGCTCGTGGCCATACAGTGCAGCTGCCGGGCCTGTCGACCGCCGGCCAGCTGGCCACCGGGTATGGTGCCGGCTGAGCACGCCCGGCCGCAGCCTCGGCCACAAAGCGCACGGCGCCTTCCGCATCGTACAACGTCAGCTTGCCGGTGTGCGGCGTATCGGGCGCGAGTTCACAGCACACGCGCAGCCGTACCGGCCGTGTCCCAAAATCGGGCAGCGGCATCCCCCTGCGCACGCGCATCTTCTGCAGCGACACGCCGGGACCGCCAATGCCCGCCGCGGCGGCGGCGCGCAGGAACCATTCCTGGACCAGCACCAGCGGCAGCACGACTACCCCGTTGACCTGGTGGCTCTCAAGATACGGATACGTGGCGGCGCTGACCGCCACGTCAAATACGAAAGGGCGGGTGGCCGGCGCCGCCCCCGTTTCTAGCAGCGGGGCGGCCTGTGGCATACCCCCGATTACGACTTCGACCTCGTCACGCGCGGCGGCCTGCAGTTCGGCCACAAAGGCGGCGGCGCCCTCGGCGAGTGGGATCAACGGCACACCGAGCTCGTCAAACTTGGCCTTGAGCAGCGGCGTCACCATGCCGCCTGCCCACGGCCCCCAGCCTATGCTCTTGACGACGCAGCCTGGACGCTGCCTGGCTTCGGCCTGCGCCACGCGGTTGAGCACCTCGTTGGCCATGGCATAATCAGCCTGGCCGGCGTTGCCCGTCCGGCCGGCGACCGACGAGAACAGGCAGATCACCTCTAACGGATCGCTTTGTGCTGCTGCCAGCAGCGAACGCAAGCCTTGGACCTTGGCCCCAAACACGCGGCGAAAATCCTCGGGCGTCTTCTCAGCCAGCCGCTTGTCGGCCAGCACGCCCGCCCCGTGAACGATGCCCGTAATCGGCCCCCATTGGGCGCGCACCGTGGCAAGTGCCTCCGCCGTAGCGAGCGGATCGCTTACGTCGCAAGGCACGTACATGGCCTGCGCGCCGGCGGCCGTCAACGCCAGCAGCGTGCTGCGGATCTCGCGCACCGCTTGAATGCGATCGGCGGCTGCACCCAATTCCTTGGGCGACAGGCGTTTGCCCTGTGCCTGGGCAGCGGCGAGCAGTGCCTTCTTCAGCGCGGCATCGTCGTGGATGCCGGTCAGCGCCGCCGGTTCTTGTTCCAGCACGGTGCGCCCAAGCACGGCAATATGCGGCCGTGCCGCCTGGGCCAGCGCCAGCAAGGCAGCCGCCGTCACCCCGCGCCCGCCGCCGGAGACGACCAGCACGGAGTGCGCAGCGACGACGGGCGACCCGCCGGCAGCGAGCGGTATCGACCGAGACAAACGCCAGCCGGCGGCCATCGGACGGCAGCCCGATCTCCAGATCGGCGCCGCCGTTGAGCAATTCGTGGGCCAGGCGCTTGGCAGCAGCGGCTGCCGCCGAAAGGCTCGGAGCCGTCGTGTCCGCAGGCCAGGTCGATGCTGCGCACCACGGCCAGCGGCCACTCCTGCGCTGCCGTCTTGGCCAGGCCGGACAGCCCACCCAGCCAGGCGCGTTCGCCTGGGTCCGTGGCAAGCCCAAAGTCGCCGCCGGTGTCCTGCACCGTCACGAACAGCCCGCCCTGCCGCCTCATAGGTCGGCGGCAACTGCGGCAGCCGCCGCAAAGGCCGCGCCGTTGACGTCCATGGCATCCTCGCGACCGCCTGCCATCAACCCGGCGAGGCAGATGACAGCATGCGCGTCTGAGGGCACATCCGTGCAGACGACGGCATTCGCGCCCGCAGCGCGCAGCTGCGCCGCCAACGCAGGCGCGATGCCCCGCCCATCGTCCGTGATATAGACGGTCGTCCCATCGATCAGGAAAGGGCGGCGCCAGACCCGGCAGCGGACGTTCGACCGCCTGCAGCGTGTAACGCCGAATCGAGCCTGGTGCCAGCGTTGCGCTGCCGGTGACGGCCGCGGGCACTGTGGCGGGTACTGTGGCGGCACGTACACTCGGTACTGCGCTGGCGCCGCTAGATCGCGGGGCGAGCTGGCCGTCCATATAGGCGACGATCTCGCCCAGCGTGCGCAGCCCGGCCATGATCGAGGTATCGAACTCGGGCAGCGCAGGCACGCGCTCGCGCATGGCTGCCAGGATCTCGACACGCTTGATCGAGTCGATACCGAGGTCGGTGTCCAGCGCCATGCCCGGCTCCAGCATCTCGGTCGGGTAGCCGGTCTTCTCCGTCACCACTTCCATCATGATCCCGTGCAGATCCTGAACCGCCGGACGCAGACGCAGCCGCCGGAACAGGGACAGCAGGGGCCGAGGATCGCAGCGGCAACAGGGGCCGGCCGGCTGGCCGGAGCCGGTGCAGGCCGGCGCGTGCCGAGCTGGCCGTCCATATAGGCGACGATCTCGCCCAGCGTGCGCAGCCCGGCCATGATGGAGGTGTCGAACTCGGGCAGCGCAGGCACGCGCTCGCGCATGGCTGCCAGGATCTCGACACGCTTGATCGAGTCGATGCCGAGGTCGGTGTCCAGCGCCATGCCCGGCTCCAACATCTCGGTCGGGTAGCCGGTCTTCTCCGTCACCACTTCCATCATGATCCCGTGCAGATCCTGAACCGCCGGACGCAGATGCAGCCGCCGGAACAGGGGCAGCAGGGGTCGGGATTGGCGCAGCGGCAACAGGGGCCGGCTGGCTGGCCGGAGCCGGTGCCGCCTGCGTGCCGAGCTGGCCGTCCATATAGGCGACGATCTCGCCCAGCGTGCGCAGCCCGGCCATGATGGAGGTGTCGAACTCGGGCAGCGCAGGCACGCGCTCGCGCATGGCTGCCAGGATCTCGACACGCTTGATCGAGTCGATACCGAGGTCGGTGTCCAGCGCCATGCCCGGCTCCAACATCTCGGTCGGGTAGCCGGTCTTCTCCGTCACCACTTCCATCATGATGCCGTGCAGATCCTGAACCGCCGGCGCAGACGCAGCCGCCGGAACGACAACCGGAACAGGGGGAATAGGGGCCGGAAGTGGCGCAACGGCAACAGGAGCCGGCGGCCGGACCGCAATCGGCGCGGGTGCCGGCGCAGGTAGCGGACGGGGTGCAGGCATTGGCTGCTGTACAGCAGGTGCTTGTTGTACAGCAGGTGGCTGCAGTTGGACTGTTGGGGCGGGCGCAGCCGGAGGGAGAACTGGAGGAAGTACCGGTGCCTGTATAGGCGCCGATGTACGGGCGCGTGCAGGGGGCAATCCGGCAGCAGGGGCGAGCGCAGTTTGTACGCTGCTCCCCACGCCCAACGTCAGCATCGCTTCAAGGCTCTTCATGGACTGTTCGGCCACTTGCAGGAACGCCATATGGGCGTCGGCGGTCTGGCGCTGCAATTCCTGGAACACGCCCGCCCAAGCCAGCGCCTCCTCGTTCGCGAGCACACCCGCCGCCGGCCCTTGTGCTTGTCTGCTTGCCCCCGCTGCCGGTGCAGGTGCGACCGGGCGCGGCAGCATGATCGGCGCCGCTGGCTGCACGGAGGCCAACTGCGCGGTTGGGGCTGGCGGCAAGGCGCTGCGTGGCGCCGTCAGGGGTTTGACAGTTGGCGCGGCGCGGGCGGCTGCAACTGTGAGGCGGCGTGGCCGTTGCCTGCTGCGGCGACAGCGTGCTCGATCAGGCGGCTGCTTGGGTTGTTGGTTGGTTCGTTCACGGATGGGCTTGTCTTTTGCTGCTTGGTCGCGCCGCCGTTTACGACGACGGGGGCGATGGGGGCGGTGGGAGCGATGAGCGTAGCGGCCGTGGTTTCACGCCGGCTGAGATTCGGCGCGGCCAGGCCTGCGGCGCCGTTGGTGGGCGGATAGGGCTTGGCGTAATTGACGCCGCTGAGCGGCACGGCCAGCTTTGGCGTGCGCCGCACCCGCGGGTCGGCGCCGACGGCGACGCCCTCCCAAAGTCGGCCAAGGTTCAGCGGCACGCCGGCCGCGGCAAGCTGCGCCAGCGCATGCCACAGGCTGGTCAGCCCATGCTCGCCTTTGCGGTCGATGGCGACGGCAAGATGCGGCCGCTCGCCCAGGCAGCTCTTGACCAGGTTCGTCAGCACCGTGCCCGGCCCGACCTCGACAAAGATGCGCACGCCCGCGGCATACATCGCCTCTACCTGCTCGGCAAACAGCACCGGCAAGGCAATCTGATCGGCCAGGGTTTCGCGCACTGCCTCGGGCACGCTGGAGTAGACGGCAGCTGTGCTGTTGGCGTACACCGGCACAGCAGGCGCATGGACGGGCACGTGGTTCAGATAGGCGTGAAACGGCGCCGTGGCCGGTCGCACCACAGTGGAATGAAAGGCGGTGGCGACGGGCAACCGCTGGTGGCGGATGCCGGCCTGGCGCAGCCGCTCCTCGCAGGCCGCAACGGCGGCCTCGATCCCTGAAATCACCACCTGGTCGGGGGTGTTGTGGTTGGCGATCACGACGCCCGTGTTCCAGCTGTGCCAGCAGCTCCGCAACTGCAGCCGCAGGATGTGCGATTGCCGTCATGGCGCCCGGGAACATAGCGGCCGCCTCGGCCATCAGCTCGCCACGCTTGCGAGCCACGTGCAGAAATGCCTTCGTGGTCGAGCGACCCTGCTGCATGCAGCGCCGTCACCTCGCCAAAGCTGTGGCCACCGGTCACATCGGGATTCAAGCCAAGACGGTCCAGCACTGCCAGTTGGCTCAGGCTCGTGACGCCGATCGCCGGCTGTGCCCAGTCCGTGGCACGCAGGTTCTCTTCGAGCACCTTGCGTTCATCGTCGCTAAAGACGGGTCGCGGAAACACGACCTCGTGCAAACGGCCGCCTTGTTCAAACTCCAGCTCGGCGGCGTGATCCCAGACGGCCTGGCTTTCGGCAAAAGCCGCCGCCAGGTCGCCGCCCATACCCACATATTGGCTGCCCTGCCCGGGGAACAAAAAAGCGACCTTGCCCACTTGTGGCGCGCGGCGCTGCCGGAGTAATACCAGCCAGAAGGCGAACGCTGTTGCGCGTCAGGGTCACGACGAATCGCCGCAATGGCCGCATCGAGCTTGGCGCGCAGGTCAGGCATATCCTTGGCCACTACTCCCAGGCGCAACGGCGCGGCACTCGGAGAACTGGCGCTGCGTCTCGCGCGCCAGGAACTGGAAGTCGCCGGCCATCAAGCCCTGCCGTCAGCCCCCCTGCAGCGTCGGCGAGTGCCGCCGTGCTGTCCGCGCTGAGCATGAAGAGCTCGGTTGGCGCGGGGCGGAAGCTGTCCTTGCGGCCGTGGCTGCCTGTGTACTCTTCGAGCGTGACGTGGAAGTTGCTGCCGCCAAAGCCAAAGGAAGAAACCGATGCGCGTCGCGGGTGCGAGCTGTCGCGCACCCAAGGGCGCGCCTGGGTATTGATGTAGAAGGGGCTGTCCTCGACGGCCAGGTTCGGATTTGGACGCTCGACCTTGATGGTCGGCGGCAGCACCTTGTGATGCAGGGCCAGCACGGCCTTGATCAACGATGCCGCGCCTGCCGCGCCCTTGGTATGGCCGATCTGCGACTTGACCGAGCCGATGGCACACCACTGTTTCGTCTCGCCGTCAGCCTCGGCAAATACGCTGCTCGCGCCCTCAAACTCGGCGACGTCGCCCGCCTTGGTGGCAGTACCGTGTGCCTCCAGCAGTTCAACCGTGCGCGGCGAATAGCCGGCAGCGGCATATGCGCGGCGCAGCGCGTGCGCCTGTCCGCTTGCCTTGGGCGCATAGACGGCCGTGCCTTTGCCGTCGGAACTGGAGCCCACGCCGCGAATCACGGCATAGATGCGATCGCCGTCGCGCTCGGCGTCTTCCAGCCGGCGCAGCGCCAGCATGCCCAGTCCTTCGCCCAGGATGGTGCCGTCGGCGCGATCCGAAAAGGGGCGGCAGTCGCCGCTGGGCGACAGGGCCGGCGTCTTGCTAAAGCACATGTACATGAGGATATCGTTGAGCGTATCCACGCCGCCGACGATCACCATGTCCGACTGGCGCAGGTACAGCTCGCTCAACCCCATGGCCAGCGCCGAGAGCGAGCTGGCACATGCCGCATCGACCACGCAGTTGGTGCCGCCCAGGTCAAACTTGTTGGCGATACGCCCGGCAATCACGTTGCCGAGCAGGCCGGGAAATGACGCTTCGGTCCACGGCACATACGAATCGGCGATGCGATTGCAGATGGCCTGGGCCTCATCCTCGGCGATGCCGTTCTGGCGCAAGGCATTGAGCCAGATCGGGCGCTGCAGCCGTGCGCCGAGATGGACGACCAGCTCTGTCGTGCCTGTGGCGCCGAGGATCACGCTGATGCGGCTCTTATCGATATGGGTGAAATCGCCACCTGCCGCGTCCTCCAGCACCTGCTGCGCCACGATCAGGCCCAGCAGCTGGCTGGTGTCGGTCTGCTGGACTACGTTGGGCGGCACACCGTAGGCCATGGCGTCGAACGGTGTTGCGTCGAGAAATGCGCCGCGCTTGCCGTACGTCTTGTCAGGGGCAGTTGGGTCCGGATCGTAATAGTCCTCGATCAGCCAGTACTCGGGAGGAACTTCACGAATCTGATCGCGGCCCTGCATGATGTCCTGCCAGAAGCCGCGCGCGTCCTTCGAACCTGGGAACAGCGCGCTGATGCCTACGACTGCGACTGCCGGTGCAACAGCCTCGCTATTCTCTTTGGTGGTACTCATCAGTGTTTTTGGAATCCTTTAGCAACTGGCCAGGGAGTATGGCGACAAAGCGATTACATTAGAAGCTTGCGGCTGGCTTTGAGTGATGCGCAGGCAGACACCCGCGCAGTCAGGACTGCTGCATGTAGAAAACCCGCCACTATGCCAATGGTCGCGGGACAAACGCAAATGCGCTTGCGGGAACATCAGCCCCGTAGGAGCGCAGCTGCGCGGCGCGCGTGACGTGGGCTGCGCCTTCCAACAGATTGAGCGCAACCTGCACGACGGTGCGGTTCTGCGGTTCGGCCAAGAAAGAACCCTCAACCCAGGCATTAAAGGCACCCATGGCCGGCCCGCACCAGATCTGGTAATCGAGGCGGCGGTCGGTGGTGCCGTCGATCGGCCAGCGGCTGGATTGGCCGAGATAGGAACGGAAGACGAGCGCCATCTTGTGCTTGGGTTCGCGTTCGGCACGCTCAATTTCGTGCGGGCCACGCACCATAAAGAACTGGCGCGTCTGCGCCCATTCTTCCGCTACGGGCCGGCGCAGCAGCTGCCGCTCGACGCGCTCGATTTCGTCGGCGGGAATTGTCTCAAGCGACGGGTAGCGCGTGTACAGGTGGTAGAGGGTCGCAGCACGCGCAGCAAACATTGTGCCGCGCTTAAGCACCTGCACCTTTACGCCGAGTTCAAACATGTCGGCAGAAGGTGCCATCGTCATATCGGCCAGTTCCGCCTGCGCCAGCAGCGCCTTGGCATCAGCCGACACGCCGGCCTCAATGCAGCTTTGGTTGACGGAGCCCGTCAACACGTAGGCGGCGCCAAGGGCAAATGCCGCAGCTACGGCGCCGGGCGTGCCCAGGCCGCCCGCAGCACCGACCCGAATGGGACGAAGATAGCCATGCCGAGCTACCACTTCGTCGCGCAGCTGCGCGATAGTGGGAAAGAGCGAGACAAGCGGCCGGTTGTCCGTGTGACCGCCGGAATCGGCTTCGACCGTGATGTCTTCGGCCACCGGCAGTTCGCACGCCAAGGCTGCTTCGCCGGGTGTCAGTTCGCCCGCATGTACGAGGGCGTCAAGCATCGCCTGCGGTGCCGGTGCGAGGAAATGCTGCGCCACTTCGGGGCGGGAGATTTTGGCGAACACGTGGTTCGTCCGCTGGATCTGGCCGGAGGAATCGCGCCAGACGCCGCTGTAGGCATAGCGCACCACCGCCGGCGTCAGCGCCATAAAGGCCGATGCTTCGACGCGGCGCACGCCCCGCGCCAGCAGAAGGGCCGCCAGCTGCCGCTCAAGCTCTGGATCCTGCGGCGAGTGAATCAGATTCACGCCCCAGGGCAGCGCATCGCCCAGCGCTTCCTGCAGCGTGGCAATGGCTTTCTCGACGCGCGGCAGGCTGAGGCCGCCGGCGCCAAAGAACCCCAACATACCGGCGCGGGCGATCGCGATCACCAATTCTTCGGAGGCAATGCCACGGGCCATGGCGCCGGTTGCGTACGGAAAACGTACACCATGCGCTTCGAGAAAGCCGCGATCACCCAACCATTCGGGATATAAGGCAGGCAGTACGCCGAGACAGGGATAGCTGCCGGCGTGGCCAGGCACGCCATTGCTGGCCGGCAGATACAGTTCGCCGCCGAATGCAACGCCGACACGGCCCGCTACTCCCTCATGTACGACAAACGCGGGTGTTCGGAACTCAGAAATCGCGCCAGGCAGCTCGTCTGCGGCAAAGTAAGCTCTTCCTGTCGTATTCCACCATGTTCCGATGGCAGGCAATCCAGTACTCAAGATTCGATTCTCCTACAGCGAAAACCACGCGGCAGGCGGCACGGAACGCCAGACGCGAAAAAGGGGACACACGCAAAAATCGAGGTAGTATGCCATAATTTATGGCAAGAGGGGAATTAAGCGATCGGCCAGCGCACTTCTCCTTTCTTCAGCCCAAAGAATTCAACGATGCGTACTGCCATTTGTTCCACTTGCTTACGGATTGGCTTGTTGATCTTGTGGAAAGGGTTGACGACGATCACCATGGCTGCACCCTTGCGTTCGTAACGCCACGTGGCAGCAGCCTGACCACGCACCAATACGATGCCTTCAATGTGTCCGGCCGGCCGCCAGACTTGCTTGTAGTAGGCAGCGGGGACGATCCAGCTCTTTTCGCGATGGCCGAGCAGAATAGGATCGAACCGATAGAGCATGTGCAAGGGCCAGGCCGAGTCGTCAATGGGTGAGGTCAGTGCCTCAATGTCCTGCGCAAAAACATACTGGGTCGTGCCCTCCACTTCCACAGCTGCCAGTTCGTGTTCGAGCAGCTGCCACCAGCGCCGGGCGGGTTCGGCCAGGGTTGCGCGCCAGTAACGGAAGTCCTCCACCGTGGTCGGGCCATAGCTGTAGATATAGCGGCGCAGCGCGGTGAGATTGGCCGTGTCCCAATCCGGAGGTTCCCAGGCCAGGTCTGGCAGCCAGTTCTCGCGCGCCACAAACCGGCCTTCGCTATCACGGCCGGCATGGCAGGCGTAGCCGCGGCGCACCAGGTCGGCGAAGACGCCGCCCCATGGTGAGAGATGTTCCTCGGTCAGGCCCAGGTCGCCCGTCCGAAGATCGGACCGCCCCATCGTTTCCCGGCGGCGCAGCTCGATCGCCACACTCTCGACCAGGCGATCGTAATCGTCGTAGCGGTTTTCCTTTTCTGCCGTCCGCCCCCACCAGCTCTTGGCGCCGGAGATCATGGCGCAGACGAGGGGCCACTCGCTGCTCGGATAGAGATGGAGTGTGCCGCGCTGGCCCCACAGCTTGACCAGCGTCCGCTCGTCATAGAGGAGCTGTTCGAACCGATCGTGGGTCAGCCCGCGTGTACGGTTCCACAGCGCGACGCCGGCAGCAGGCAGGATCTGCGCCTGGATGCCCATCAGATTGGCGGCGGCCGTTTCAGGATCTGCAAAAGGCTGCAGCAGGCCCGACCGGATCAGCCGGAAGCGGCGAACCTGGTCCAAGGTCACGGGGAGCGGCGTTTGCATAGCGATTCCTCTTTACGATGCGCGTGCTGCCGAACGGCGCAAAGAACAGATGTACTAGAGAGAACTTGCAGTGTAGCGCGAAGGGGGCGATTGTCCAAACGGGCCATCAATGGTGGCGCGGTCGACGCGGAATGTCCCCGGGACCTCGCAGGCCCCGGGGACATTGCGCTGTATAGCGGCGGCGGATTCATGCACCCGGCTAGTGCGAGAGCAGAGGCAAGAAGAGATTGTCTGCGCTCCCGGGTTCGGGCACTTCGTTTTCGGCCGTAGGATAGATCAGCCCCAGATCACAGTCTCGGTCGTCGGTGCCGGCGCGCACGTTCATGGTCGGTGTCTTGCCATCGGCGTTGACATCGCTGTCCGCCGATCGGCTGCTACCGGACTGGAACCGCGTGATCCCGTAGTGAGGCGGCATGGTGAATTGGATGTAATAGGAACCGGGCAGCAGACCGGCGAGCAAGTACTTACCCTGCTGGTCGGTCTTCGTCTCGGCAAGAGGCTGGACATCTGCGCCGGCAGCTGCACTGTACAGTGTAACCGTCACACCGGCCACCGGCAGTTCCCCAACATCCTGGATGCCGTCCTTGTTGTAATCCCACCAGACGTAGTCACCTAAGGCGGAAGGGTCGGGCCAGAAGCCGAAGTCGACCGTCAAGTTCGTGAATTCGTCCGTGTCGCCGTCGTCGATTGGCTCGCCGCCGGAGGTGAGCGTAATGGCCAGTGCCGACACGCCGCCATATACGTCGGCGATACCGTTGCTGTCAGTATTGACGTCGTCGTCCGGATCGCTGCCGCCGGCAGCAGGGTGCCAGCCGACCAGCATGCCGCCGGACTCGAAGTTGGCGGGTGCCACTTGAATGACGTAGTCGCCCGGCGCCAGGAAGGTGAAGAGATAGATACCGTCGGCATTGGTCGTGAGGCTGCGCAAGTACCGGTCGTGCTCGTCAAGCACACCGTTGGTGTTGCTATCCAGGTAGATATTCATGACCACGCCTGCAATACCCGGTTCGCCCTCATCCTGCACGCCATCCATGTCGCGGTCGAGCCAGACACGATTGCCGACCGTAGGATCGTAGATGCCGAAGTCCAGTGAGAGGTTGCTGCTCGGGTTCAGGTCGCCGTCCGTTACAGGCTCGGCGTCGAAGGCGAGCGAGATCGCACGGCTGACGATATCGACGCCGCCGTCGGGTGCATGGCTGTCATAGCCGTTATCGTCGCCGTCTACATCGTTATCCGGATCCACGATCGGTTCGACGGCAGCGTTTCTGCTCGAGAGACTGCTGGCAAACATGCGGATCAGGCCGCCCTCGGCGAAGTTGGAGTCGTCCAGTTCTACGACGTAATCCCCGGGCGTCAGGCCTGTGAACAGGTAGCGGCCGCCGTTGTCAGTGATAGTCGACGCCACAGGGGCGCCGTCGGGCAGCACTCAGCACGCCATCACCGTCGGCGTCGTGATAGATGTTTACCCTGACGCCATCTACGCCGTCATCTTCGACCGGTTCGTAGATACCATTGTTGCTGAAGTCGTTGAATACCAGATCACCCACAGACAGCAGCGGGACGTAACCGGCGCTGACGGATTCGGTCCGCTCGCCAGCGGCGAGCACATAGACGGCAGTGCGCCCGGTCACGATATTGGCATCCGAGTCGAAACTGTCGCTGCCGACATCGGCAAGTGCAGCCGCGTAGCCCGGCTTGGATACGAAGGCGAGATAGTAGGCGCCTTGTGCCAGGTTGGCAAACTCGTAGCGGCCGTCGGCCCCCGTCTTCGTTTCGGCAAGCAGCGTGCCGTCGGCGGTGGGCTGCTCGCCGGCGTCGAAGAGCTTGACGACCACGTCGGCGACCGGCGGTTCCCCTGCTTCCTGGATGCCGTTGTTATTGATATCGATCCAGGTGTCACCCGAGAGTACCGATGGTGATGCCGGTAAGTACAGCCCCATATTCCAAGTCAGGTCAGCCACGCCTGGACTGAATGATACGACAGCAGTTTTGCCGGTCACCGGGTTGGCGTCGCTGTCCAGTGCGTCGTCTGCGCCGGCGTCTTGTGGGCTGATCGTGTACAACGCGGGCGGCACGAAGCGCATGTAGTAGTCGCCGGCCGGCAGGCGGTCAAAGCGATAGCTGCCGGTATTGTCGGTGATCGCTGCGGCCACGAACGTGCCGTCGACGCGATAGATCATGACCGGAACGCCGGGTACGCCGGTTTCACCGGCATCCTGTACGCCATCCTGGTCGGAATCGTACCAGACGACATGGCCGATGCTGACCGGCGGCTCTGGGAGATAGAGGCCGGCGTCCAGCGTCGGATTGCGCTGACCGCTCGTGAGGGTGAACGTAATGGTTCGCCCTGTACCCGGATCCGCGTCGCTGTCGGCGAAGTCGGCCAGTACATCGGGCCTGGTCAGGCTGTAACCCGGCGGCGGTACGAACTGGAGCGCATAGGCCCCCCCAGGCAAGTTATCGAAGGTATATTTACCGTTATCGCCAGTGACCGTGCTCTTGACGACGACGACGCCGGCATCCAGCAAGTGCACGGTAACGGCAGGCACACCTTGCTCGGTGATATCCTGCACGCCGTCGCCGTTCGTGTCCAGCCAGGCGCGGTCGCCGAGGGAAGCGGGCGCAGCAGGCAGCACAAGCCCCATGCTCCAGTGCGGACTTTGCTCGCCCACAGATAGACTGAACGGTACGGTGAGGCCCGTAACCTGGTCGGCGTCGCTGTCGACAGTATCGCCGGCAGCATCGCCACCAGCAGCGTCGAGCGGGCTGATGGCATAACCGGACGGAAGCACGAAGTGCAGATAGTACACTCCGGACAGGAGGTTAGCAAAGCGGTACCGGCCGCCGGCATCGGTGCCCTCGGTAGTAAGCAGCGTGCCGGCCTGGTTGAAGAGCTCCACCGCCACGCTCGCCACGCCCGTCTCGCCGACATCCTGAATACCGTCACGGTTTGCATCGAGCCACACATAGCCGCCGATGGAAGCCGGCGGCGTGGGTAGATAGATGCCTCCGTCCCAGGTCAGGTCAGTCTCGCCGGCAGCCAGACTTGTCACCAGCATCTTCCCATCGGCACCGGCATCACTGTCGCTGCTGCCGCCCGTGGTCGAGTCGCTGCCGGTTTCGCCCGCAGCATCCTGCGTCGTAATCAGGTAGCCAACCGGCGGCACGATCTGGACGTAGTAGTCGCCCGGCGGCAGGTTAGCAAACTGATAGCCCCCGGCAGCGTCGGTCAGCGTGGCAGTCACCAATGTGTTATCGGTGCGGTACAACTGCACGGGCACACCGGGCACGCCGCTCTCAGCGGCACCATGTAGGCCATCTTGGACGGTATCAAGCCATATACTACCGCCGAGCCTCCCAGGCTGCACAGGGAGATAGAGACCAAGATCCCAGGTTGAATCCGTCTCGCCGGCAGCCAGGCTCGTAACCGGCGTCTTGCCGTCGGCTCCGACGTCGCTGTCCAGCGCGCCACCCGTGAGGGCATCGTTACCGGCTTCGGCGGAGCCGTCCTTGGGTGAGATGGCATACTCGACAGGCGGCGTGAACAGCATGTAGTAGTGGCCGGCGGAAAGGTTTGAGAACAGATAGTGCCCGGCAGCATCGGTCGACACGGCAGCGACCGGCGTGTTGTCAGCTTTGAAGAGCTGGACGACCACGCCCGGTACGCCGCTCTCGCCAGCGTCCTGCAGCCCATCCATGTCGGTGTCGAGCCAGACCGTGTCGCCGACGGCAGCCGGTGCGGCAGGCAGCACCAACCCGAGGTCCCAGGAGAGATCGATCTCGCCTGACGCCAGGTTCGTGACGGTAGTCTTCCCATCGGCACCCGCATCACTGTCGGCTGTGTCGAAGGCCGCCGGCACGTCCAGAAGCGTGGCAGCATATCCGGCCGGGAGGGTGAACTGCAGAAAGTAGTCACCGGGCTGGAGGCTGGAGAACTCATATTTGCCGGTGCCGTCAGTCAGTTTAGACGTGAGCGGCGTATTGTCGGCACGAGACAACTGCACCATCACGCCGGCCACACCGCCTTCGCCGGCACCCTGGATACCATCCTGGTTGGCATCCAACCAGACATAGTTGCCGATGGTGGCAGTCATGCCGGGGACAGGAGCTATGCTGTCGTCGTCATCTTCGGTCGTGCTGCTGTTGCCGGGTGTGGAGTCGACGTCGAGCTGGCCGCAGCCGGCGATCTCGGCATAGTTGACGTAGGTGCCCGAACTGTTGACCATGGCGGAGATCTGGAGGGTTGCGGCAGCACCGGTATCCAGGCTGCCGAGTGTCCATAGGTCCCCTGTGTAGCTGCCCGCCGACGCCTGCGCTGCGACGAACGTGTAGCCGCTGGGCAGCGGATCGCGCACGGTGATGTCGGTGGCCCTGCTGGGACCGCCATTGGTTACCGTGAGGGTGAAGACGATGCTTCTGCCGATGATAGGGGCCAGCGGGGCACCTGATTTAGCCAACGACAGGTCAACCAGGGGCACCGGCGTGACCACGAAGCTCTCGTCGTCGTCTTCGGTGCTGCTGTGGTTGCCGGGCAGAGAGTCGGGATCAACCTGGGCGACCGCGGCGATCTCGGCGTAATTGGTGTAGGTGCCCGCCGCATTCACCGTTGCGGTAAGCACCAGTGCGGCATTGGCGCCGGCGCTGAGGCTGTCGACCGCCCATGCACCATTCCCAGGGATGTAAGAACCGGCCGAGGACAGAGAGCCTACATAGGTGAAGCCGCCGGGCAAGGCGTCGCTTACGATGATGCCGCTGGCCAGACTCGGCCCGCCGTTTGCCAGCGTGAGCGTGAAGACCACGTTCTGGCCGACGTACTGGACATCGGGGCTGCCGGTCTTGGCCAGGCTCAAGTCGACAAGTGCGACCGGGGTAACTGAGAACTGGTCGTCGTCATCTTCCGTCGTGCTCATGTTAGCCGGTGTCGAGTCGTTGTCGATCTGGTCACTGGCTGCCACCTCGGCATAGTTGGTGTAGTCACCGGCCGCGTTGAGTGTTGCCGTGACCAGCAGTGTGACGTTGGCATTGGCGCTCAGGTCGCCAACCGTCCACAGGCCGCTGCCGCTGTCATAGGTGCCGGCCGAGGCGAGTGAATCGGCATATGTGAAGCCGCTCGGGAGCGTGTCACTCACCGTCACATTGCTGGCCGCGCTCGGGCCGCCGTTCGCCAGTGTGAGTGTAAAGACGACGTTCTGGCCAACGTATTGGACGGCAGGGCTACCGGTCTTGGCCAGGCTAAGGTCGGCCACGGCCGTGGGCGTAACGGCAGATTCGCCGTCGTCGTCCTCGGTCGTGCTGCCGTTGGCAGGCGTCGAGTCCGGGTCTGCTTCGGCGCTGCTTGCCACCTCGGCGTTGTTGGTGTAGATGCCCGAAGCATTCACCGTGACGGTGATGACCAGAGTCTTGCCGGCATCCTTGTCCAGGCTGCCGACCGTCCATAGACCGGAGTCCTCGTCGTAGACGCCAGCGGCCGCGGCCGCGCCCACATAGGTGAAGCCGCTGGGCAGGAGGTCAGTCACGGTCACTGCGCTGGCGGGGCTCGGCCCGTCGTTCGTAAGCGTCAGCGTGAAGACCACATTCTGGCCAACCTGCTGGCGTGCGGGGGCGCCGATTTTCTCCAGGTGCAGGTCGGCGACAGGCACCGGGGTCACAACGAACGTGTCGTCATCATCTTCGGTCGTACTGCCGTTGGCGGGGGTGGAGTCCACGTCCCGCTCCCCGGCGTTCGCCACCTCGACGTAATTGGTGTAGCTGCCGCTGGCATTCACCGTGGCTGTGATGACCAGGGTCGTGACGGCATCCTTAGCCAGGCTGCCGACCGTCCACAGGCCGGTGACATTATTGTACGTGCCATCGGCCGGCAGCGAGTCCTGATAGGCAAAGCCGCCGGGCAGCGTGTCACTCACCGTCACACCGCTGGCCGCGCTCGGGCCGTCGTTTGTCAGCGTCAGTGTGAACACTACGTTCTGGCCGACATACTGCGTGGCCGGAGTGCCGGCCTTCGCCAGATGGAGGTCAGCCAACCGGAACAGCCGTGATCGCGACAGAATCATCGTCGTCCTCGGTAGTGCTGCTGTTGGCCGGTATAGAGTCACCGTCGTACTGGTCGCTGTGTGCGACTTCTGCATAGTTGGCATAGTCGCCGGTGGCATTCACCGTTGCAGTTATGACCAATTTCGCGCTAGCATCCTTGCTCAGGCTGCCGACCGTCCACAACCCAGTCGTGTCGTTATACGTGCCGGCAGCAGCCGACGAGCCGATGTGGGTAAAGCCGTTCGGCAGCAGGTCATTCACCGTTACACCGCCGGCGGCGCTCGGGCCGTCGTTTGTTACGGTCAGCGTGAAGACCACATTCTGACCTACGTACTGGCTAGTTGGGGTACCGGTCTTCGCCAGGCGGAGGTCGGCCACCGGAACAGCCGTGATCGTTACCGAGTCATCATCATCCTCGCTGGTGCTGTTATTGCCCGGTGTCGAGTCGCCGTCGTACTGATTGCTGTGTGCGACCTCGGCTTTGTTGGTGTAATCGCCACCGGCATTCACAGTAGCAGTAATGACCAAAGTCGTGCCGGCATCCTTATCCAGGCTGCCGACCGTCCAAAGGCCAGTCTTGTCGTCGTACGTGCCTTGAGCCGCACCGGACGCAAAGTAGGTGAAGCCGCTCGGCAGCGTATCGCTCACCGTCACGCTGCTGGCTGCGCTTGGCCCATCATTCGTCAACGTGAGAGTAAATACCACGTTTTCGCCCACGTACTGTGTCGCCGGAGTGGCTGCTTTTGCCAGGCGCAGGTCGGCCACGGGGACGGCGATGATCGCAGCCGAGTCGTCATCGTCCTCGGTACTGCTGCTGTTGCCGGGCGTCGAGTCGCCGTCGTGCTGGTCGCTGTGTGCGACCTCGGCGTAGTTCGTGTAACTGCCGCCGGCATTCACAGTGGCAGTGATGACCAAGGTCGTGCCGGCATCCTTATCCAGGCTGCCGACCGTCCAAAGACCGGTCTTGTCGTCGTACGTGCCCTGATCCGCGCTAGACGCACTGTAGGTGAAGCCGCTCGGCAGCAGATCATTCACCGTCACGCTGCTGGCCGCATTCGGGCCGTCGTTCGTCAGTGTGAGGGTGAAGACCACGTTCTCGCCCACATGCTGCATAGCAGGAGTGCCGATCTTCGCCAGGTGCAGGTCGGCCACCGGAATGGCCGTAATGGTGACCGCGTCATTGTCATCTTCGGTGCTGCTGTTGTTGCCTGGTGTCGAGTCACCGTCGTGCTGGCTGCTGGTCGCCACCTGCGCATAGTTCGTGTAACCGCCCGCCGTATTGACGGTGGCGGTGATCGCCAACGTCGTACTTGCGTCCTTGGCCAGGCTGCCAATCGTCCACAGGCCAGTCGTGTCGTTGTAGCTGCCCTGACCAGCCGTAGATGCGCTGTAGGTAAAACCGCTGGGCAGCAGGTCGTTCACCGTCACGCCGCTGGCAGCACTTGGCCCATCGTTTGCCAGTGTGAGTGTAAATACTACACTCCTGGCCCACATACTGCGACGCAGGGATACCGGCCTTCGCCAGGCGCAGGTCTGCAACAGGGACAACGCTGACCGAGACCGCATCATCGTCATCCTCGGTGCTGCTGTTGTTGCCGGGTGTCGAGTCGCCGTCCACCTGGTCACTGCTCGCAAACTGCGCATAGTTGGTATAACTGCCTGCAGCATTGACAGTGGCGGTGATAACCAGTGTGCTGCTGCCCGCTGGGTTCAGTTCACCAACCGTCCACAGCCCACTTGTGGCGTTATACGTGCCAACAACGGCCGACGAGCTGACATAGCTAAAGCCGCCTGGCAGGGTATCGCTCACCGTGACGTTAGTGGCGGCATCGGGCCCATCATTCGCCAACGTCAGGGTAAAGACTACAGTCTGGCCAACATACTGCGTCGAGGGGCTGCCGCTCTTCGCCAGACGCAGGTCCGCAACGGCGGCGGTCAATGTGACGGGCGCCGTATCGTCAAGCGAGGGCACGGCAACGTTCGCACCTGCGGCGTTGACGTCGTTGTAGTATGCCGGCGGAATCAGCGGTGTCAACGGCAAACGTCAGGGTAAGTATTCCGCCGGGGGCAATCTCCCAAGTGCCCCAGGCCGGGCGGACGTCGCCGAGGGCCGGGTTTAAGGTCGCAGTGCGTGTTCGCGGCAAGCGTCGACACCAGCGGGGGCCCGGCGTAGCTAAAGCCGGATGGCAGGACATCGCTGATCTGCAGCGTGCACGCGCCGCGCCGCCACCCACATTTTGCGCCGTGATCGTATACGTTACAGTGTCCCCTGCCGTAACCTCACTGGGCGTTACGGTCTTGGCGAGAATCACCTGCGGCAGCAGGACTGTTACGTCCTCCGCCGAGGTGGACAGTTCGTCGAATTGAGCGACGGCGGCGTTGGTGGAGGTGGCGAACACCGCATTCTGATAGGTCGCCGCGCCTGCTTCGGCCGAAATTGACGCCGTAAAGGTGATTGCGAGCGTGCTGTTAGCGGGGAGCGAGAAGGTGCCCCACGACGGCTGGGCGCTGCCGGCTGTAGGCGCCGGCGTAGAGGGCGACCGCGTGCCGCCGGTAGGCGTGCCGACCGTGGCCTGGTACACAAAGCCGGGCGGCAGAGTGTCGGTCACGATGACGCCACTTGCGGCCGTCGCCAGCGTATTCTGGACTTCGACGACATAGGTGGCGGCCGCCCCAGACGGCGTCTGCTCGACAGAGGGAGTCGTCGTGCGCTTGCTGACGATCAGGCCGCCGGCCGTGGTCACCACCGTATCGGTGATCGGATCAGTTTCGCTGCTGTCCAGCACCGCGCTGTTGGTCAGTACCCCGCTGGCCGCAGGCAGCACGACCACGCGCAGAACACCCATCTCGTCGGGAGCAAGTCAGGCCAATGTCCCACGTCAGCCTGCTGCCGAAAACCTGGGCAGTGGGCGAGGTTTCAATGAGGGTGACGCCGGCGGGCAGCGTATTCTACCACGACAACGCTGCTGGCGGCAGCGTCCCGCGTTGCGGTAGGCGATGTCGTAGGCAAAGCTGCCGATGACAGCCTGGCCGGCGGTGACTGACAGGCTGCTGGCGACGGTAACCATATGCCCGTCGATCGCTGTGATCTTGCGCTGCTGGCCGTTGATCGACACGTACTGGCCGACCATCAGCTCGACGGCAGAGTCGACCTCCACCGTGGTAGCAGCGGCGGCAGTAGTCACTACCTTGGCGGCGGGGTAGGCAACCACGCTTGGTCCCTGCTTGTCCAGCGCCAATGCCGGGGCCGCTGTGGCCTGGCTGCTGACGAAGGCATCCTTGGTGGCGGCGTTGCTGGCGGACACGTAGGCCAGGTTATCGACGGGCGAAATGCCGTTGGGCAGCGGCGCCACGACGCGTGCATGGAACACCATTGTGTGCGCCTGCCCCTGTGTAAGCGTCCCGATCGTGAAGCGCACCCGGTTATTGGCGGCCTCGAAGCGGGCGTTGTCAGCATCCTGGACGTCGGGTCAACCACGCTGGCGTCGAAGGTGAGTGACCCGAAGACATAAGCCGCATTGGTGGGCAGAGGATCGATCGCCTCGACGTTGAGGGCGTCGCCACGCCCCGTGTTGGTGACCACCAGGGTGTAGCGTCACCAGGTCACCAGGTGCCAAGGATCCGGCCGGTTTCAATTTTCTTGCTGATCGCCAGGTTGGGATTGGTGCTGATGAACACGTCGACAGCCTCGCTTGTCTTTGCCGGACGTTGTGGGTGCTCGTCCACGGCAGCGGTGTTGCTCAAAACTGTGTACGCCGTCCGGAACCCCGCTGCTGGCGACCTTCATGCTGAAGGCTACGGTGGCCGTCGAACCCGGTACCACCGAACCTACGTTGACGCTCAGGAGACTGCCGGTCACGCTGTCAGCGGCGACGCCATTGTTGACGCGCATGCTGCCGGCGGCATAGGTGTAATAAGCGGTAGCCGGCAGCGTATCGCTGACGGTCACGTTGGCAGCGGTATAGGTGCCCGTGTTCTGTACCACCATGGTATACGTTACGGTATCACCTGGGGCTAGCAGGCTCTGGCTCACACGCTTGGCGATCGACAGATCAGGCTGAACCACACTGCTTTCCGCGGAGGCAGTCACGGCCAGAGTCTGATCGCTCTCCAAGGTGGCCTGGTTGAGGAGGGTGGTGGTCGCCACTGGTAGCGACGAGGCGACAACTCCGGTAATCACCACGGTTCCACCGGCAGTGCCAGTAATGACGCCGCCGGACTGGAGTGGCGAATTTACGGCAAACGCAACTGTCTGCCCGCTGTTGTAGACCGGTGTCACTGCCCGCGCCATTCAGGGCAGCACCTTGATAGGTCAGGCCGGACGGCAGTGTATCGGTTATCCTGGCATTGGTGACGCCTGTTGCACGGCGTTGGCAAACGTCAGCGTATAGACCACAGTGTCGACCAGCGTGACCTGCTGTTTGTTTACCTGCTTTTGGAGCGACAGGTTTGCCGGAGATGTCACGCAAAGCGTGCTGCGTGATTCCGCATAGGACGTGGTCGCGGGCGCGCTGAACGTATTGGTTACGGTACCGCCGTATTGGATCACGAGGTCCACCGGATTGTTTGCGGCCCTCACATCCACGACCCAAAGCAGACGGTGGCCTTTACGCAGCGTGCCGGCGCTGGGCACGGCGAATGTCATCGGCACAACGGAACTCCCAGAGTATGCCTGTATGTAGCTGCCCAGGGATGTACGGTAACCATTGTCCGGGTTGTAATCGTAAACAGTTGCGCGCAGATCGACACCGCTTCCCGGGTTGCGGTCCACATAGAAGGTCGTGGTGATGTTGCCCGCGATGACGATATCGGTCGTAGCACCGGGGTCCTGGTAGAAGCGCAGCGTTTCTGAGAATGGGCTCGTCTTGGCCCGCGCGGTCACGAGGGTGCCAAACCAACCGACAGTCGTCGAAGCCGGCTTTGTTTGCGCTGCCCGCAGCTCCTGCGTATTGGATACCGTGACAGTATCTTTCTGGAAGTAATAGGTTGTGCACGACTGTCCGGTTGTGTTGATGCCCACCTTGGCCGAAGCGCTCACGGCTGCAGATTCGATAGAGCGAATCCATGCCGTATTCGTCTGCGGATTGGTCGCCGTATAGGTGGAGTCAGCGCGCAGCACGGATCGACCTTGTTTGATACCCAGGGGCCCAAGGTGCCGATGGTCCAATGCACTGTGCCATTTGCGTTAGCACCCCCGTCGGTAGCCGAAACCAAAGCTAAAACCGGTGGGAATAGCATCAGTAATGACGACCCCAGTGGCATCGGCGCTGCCAACGTTTTGATACCGCAGTGTAAAGGTAACGTCCTTGCCAGCGTCGATCAGCGTGGGGCTGGCACTCTTTTGGAGGACGATCTGTGGGGCCGGGTAGTTGATGAAACTGCTGCTGCTTGCAACTGCCGGATCAGTTTCGACAGAATCGATGCTGACGGTGTTGACCAACGGATTGGCTGCCGCCGTAGGGGAATCTACCGTGGCGGTAAAGCGCGCCGTATAGGGTCCTGCCCCAGACGCGATTGCGCCGATCGTCCAGGTCAGCGTACGAGACACAGTCACGTATATGCCACCATCCAGCGGCGTGACATTGCTTAGCCCGGCAGGCACGACGTCCGTAATGATGGCGCCCGTCACATTAACAGGCGAATTGTTGGCATAAGTGATCGTGTATGTGACAACGTCTGCCGGTTCGAGTGTTTCAGAAATGGCCGCCTTGGCAATGGTAAGACGGGGCGTACCGACGCTTACCTGCACGGGATCGCTCACCAATGTGCCGCTCCCGGTCACGGCTGTGGCGACGTTGCTGTAGGTGCCAGGGGTGCTCGGCGTGCGTGCGTGAAATACGAGTTGGAGAGTGCTGCCGGAAGGCACAGAAGCGGGGGAAGAGAACGTCCAGGTGATGACGCCGCTTGCCCCGACAGACGGGATAGAAGAAGGTGAACCCAGCGAAAGACTGTCAAAACTCACAAAGGTGAAGCCCGGCGGTAGAGAGTCCTGGATTCGAGTTCACAGCTAACGCAGTCGACAGCGTGTTGTGTACGGTCAGCGTGAATGCCACCGAGGAGCCTGCGCTAACGGCGGCAGCGCCGGCGGCCTTGCTGATGTACGGCTGCGGCACACCACAGGTGTTGAGGTAGAGTGCAGTGGACTGGGCGCCGGTCACAGCCGGATTTGCCGCCCAGGTCTCTCCCACAGGTGCCTGGCCAGCAATCTGCTGCACTTCCGCAGGGGTCAAGTAGGAGAACGTCCGGTTGACCGTACCACCTGACGTCCGGGTGCCGTCGTCGATGGCCTGCACGCCAATGAGGTAAGAGCCGTTCAGATTGGGGATGTTGTTCCAAGTCGCCTGCCAAGTATTCAGCGAGGATACTGTGGCATTGGTCGCCAAGGTCCACGTGCTGCCGACATCATCTGCCAGGCCGTTACCGTTGGTGTCGGTATAGTAGTAGAAGTCGACGCCCTTGACCGACGTCGCCGCCACATTGCCGGTCGTATAGAGCGTGTCCTTGACCGTCGCGGCAAGGTTGACCGGGCCGCAGCCGTTGGCCTGCACCTTGTCGACGATCGGCTGATAGATGAGCCCACCGCCAAGAGTCAAGTAATCGCCAAAGGGCGCCGGCTGGCTGGGATCGGCGACCCAGGCGCCGTTGTACACGCAGTCCTTTTGGAAGGGGTTGTTGAGGCTGTTGGCTGTACAGAAGAGCAGCGAGAGCGGCGTATTCTCGTCGATCTTGGGCGCATCAGGGTAGTTGGAGGCGTCGAGCAGCCCCATGGGGATCTGGTAATCTACAAAGTACTCGTTACACGTCGCGCCGTCGACATTCGCCTGCGAAACGACGCGGCTGCGGCTGGTGCCGTAGTCCCAAGTGCGCTCGCTGGCACCATTAGGCCACAGCGCAGACGGTGCCAGCGAGTTGTTGAAGTTGAGCAGCCGGCCCGTACTGCCGTCCACAAAGCCGGTCGGGTTGTGCTTGAGCAGATAGATGTTGGGATCGTTGACATAGTCGAGCGACTGGTTGGAAGGCACATTGCCCCAGATGCCCTGCAGGCGGTCCACCTGGCTGCTCGGATCACCGCTCGAACCGTTCAGATGGGCGGCAAAGTCGCGGTAGCCGTCGCCGTTGAGATCAAAGAATACCGTCCACAGCGCAGAGTTCCAGGGGCTGTCGGTTACCTGAGTCCCGGGATTAGGGCCGGTAGCATAGTTATTGGCGATCTGCTCCACGCGCCAGCGGAAGAGCAGCGTGTTATGCGTCTTATCCAGGTAGTAGTAGACGCTCGGCTTAGCCTGATCGACGCAGGACGAGGAGATGTTGACGTAGTTCTGCGGCGCAGTCCCGCCGTTGGACGGATCCTGAATCCGTGGGTCGTTGACGGTGCTGCCAAAGTAACGATAGGGTAGCCAGTCGCCGCAGTTCTCGCCGCAGTTGGCGGGATTGGCGGGCTCGTCGGGCCAAGGCACGACGGAGTAGTGAACGGCAGACGTGGGTGCAGTGCCGGTGGGACCCCAAGTGGGAGGATACGGGTCGGCAGATGCCGTCCCGAAAAAGAGCAACTGGGCAAGGACTACAAAAGCAAGAGCCAGGATTGCACCTAGCTTGCGCGGGCAGCCACACACGTTGCGGAAGCACCTATACGACAGCATCATCCTACGTCCTTTAAGTCGGCGAGTTTCATCAATCGGCCATGAGGCCCAGCCCAGGCATTCAGTTTTCTGCCGCGCGTATGGACGATGGCTGCTTGCGGACTAGGCTGCTGGTGCTGGATCTTACGATCAAGAGCGCACAATGGCACGCGTCAATTGGTAGATGTTCAGGTTGAGGTTCTATGTGGAAAGATGGAACTCTGTTTGGAGGGTATACAGAAGGCGCGTAAACGTGTGCGCAACGTGCTTGCACGCACGAACAAACGTGCTAAGATGGGGGGCATGGCTTTGGAACAACTGCTGCAGGAGTGGCGCGGCGACCAGCGCTTTATGTCGAATGTTTCCGCCTGGCGCACCGTGCCGGCACAGCGGAGCGCGCACGGCACCACTGCCCGATCGGCTCGATCGGCACCTGGTAGATGCACTGCGAGCGCGCGGCATCGATGGGCTCTATTCGCCACCAGGCCAAGGCCGTCGACGCCGCCCTTGCCGGACAAAACCTGGCAGTCGTGACGCCTACCGCCAGCGGCAAAACACTATGCTATAACCTGCCCATCCTGCACACGCTGCTCAACGACCCTGGAAGCACGCGCGGTCTACCTGTTTCCCACCAAGGCGCTGGCCCAGGATCAACTCAATGAACTCGGGCACTGGCAGGCGCAGCTGGACGACCGTTCCCACCGCCTGGGTCTGGCGCCGGCAACGTATGACGGCGACACCCCCTCGGCCGATCGCCCGCGCATTCGCAAGACGGCCCGCCTGCTGCTCACCAACCCTGACATGCTGCACGTCGGCATCCTGCCCTACCACACGCAATGGGCGAACTTCCTGGCAGGCCTGCGCTGGGTGGTGGTCGACGAGATGCACACCTACCGCGGCGTCTTTGGCAGCCACGTCGCCAACGTGCTGCGCCGGCTGCGCCGCCTCTGCGCGCAGTATGGCGCCAGCCCGCAGTTCATCTGCACCAGCGCCACGATCGCCAATCCCGCGGCGCTGGCCGAGAAGCTGATCGAGCAGCCGGTCACGTTGATCGACGACAACGGCGCGCCACGCGGCGAGAAGCACGTCATCCTGCTCAACCCGCCGCTGCTCGACCCCGAAAAGGGCATCCGGCGCAGCGCCACGCTTGGAAGCAACCGATCGCGCCGCGGACTGTCTCGATGCGGGGCTGCAGACCATCGTGTTTGGGCGCTCCCGCCTCACGACCGAGCTGCTGCTCACCTATTTGCGCGAGAAGTCAGTGCCAGAAGGTGCGTGGCTACCGCGGCGGCTACCTGCCGCAGGAGCGGCGGGCTATCGAGGCAGGGCTGCGCGATGGCAGCGTGCGGGCCGTGGTAGCCACCAACGCGCTGGAACTGGGCATCGACATCGGCCAGCTGCAGGCGTGCGTGATCTGCGGCTATCCGGGCAGCATTGCCTCAACCTGGCAGCAGATGGGCCGTGCGGGCCGCACCAGTGAGACCGCGCTGGCGCTCCTGGTGGCCACAGCCGGGCCGCTGGACCAGTACGTCATTCAGCACCCAGAGTTCATCTTTCGAGCGCTCGCCCGAACACGCGCTGATCAACCCCGACAACCTGATGCTGCTGCTCGACCACGTGCGCTGCGCCGCGTTTGAGCTGCCCTTTGCCGATGGGGAAGCCTTTGGCGGGTGCACCTTTGTCGGCGACGCACTCCAACTGCTCGCCGAACAGGGAGAACTGCACGCCCACAACGGCCAGTGGTTTTGGAGCGGCGAGAGCTATCCTGCCGCGCCGCGTCAGCCTGCGCAGCACGGGCAGCGACGCTGTCGTCATCCAGGCGACTATGGCCGGTCCATCCGACTCACCCGCCTACACGGTCGTCGGCGAGGTGGACCATGCCAGTGCGCCCCGCATCGTGCATCAGGGCGCCATCTACATGCACGAGGGGGAGACGTACCAGGTGCACAAGCTGGACCTGGAGAACTTGCAGGCCGACGTGCACCCGGTCAATGTAGACTACTACACCGAGGCGGCCGCCGAAACCGAGGTGACGGTGCTGGCCGAGCATGACCGGCGGGAGGACGACAAGGAAGTGGTCGCCTGGGGCGATGTCGAAGTGACGTCGCAGGTGATCGGCTACCGCCGCATTATGCGGCACACGCACACGACCCTGGGCGTACTGCCGCTCGACTATCCGCCGCAGACGATGGCGACGACTGCGTACTGGCTGACGCTGCAGCCCGCAGGCCCAGGCAGCACTCGAGCGGGCAGGCCTGTGGCACGATTCGATCAACAACTATGGCCCGAACTGGGAAGAACAGCGCCAGGCTGTGCGTGCCCGCGATCGCTATCGCTGCACCCAGTGCGGCGCGCCCGAGCCGCGCGACAAGGAGCATGACGTCCATCACCTGACCCCCTTCCGCGCCTTTGGCTTTATTCCCGGCATCAACGACAACTACCGGCTGGCAAACCGGCTGGAAAACCTGGTGCTGGTGTGCCGGTCGTGCCACCAGCGCATCGAGACGGCCGGCCGGCTGCGCACCGGAATGGACGGCCTCGCCTATGCACTGGCGAACCTGGCGCCGCTGCACCTGATGTGCGATCGAGGCGACATCAACCTGCATGTCACACGCAGCGAAGGTCATTTTGCCGGAACACGGCACGAAGGTGCTGTGGGTGCCAAGCCGGCCACCAGATCGGTCGTAACCGCTGCAACCAGGAACCTTGGGTCAATACAAGGCGATATAGACTTTATGAGCGATGCATTGGTGTCTGCTGCCAGAGACAACAAGCCCGGCGCCGAAACCCAGCTCGCCACGATCTACCTGTACGAGCAGATTCCTGCGGGGCTAGGCTTTAGCGCAGCGCTCTTTGAACTGCACGATACTCTGCTGCGCTCCGCCCACCAACAGATCAGCACCTGCACCTGCCAGCAAGGCTGCCCCGCCTGTGTTGGCCCCGTGCTCGACGATCAGCCCATCCAACTCGACACCAAACGCCTCACTCTTGGGGTGCTTGAGACGCTGCTCGCAGCATAGGAAGGCGTACTATGCCCCCTGCTGTTGGATGGAGAACGTATGTCAACATTGACACTGAAAGGCCGGGCGCGGGAGTCGATCAATTCCGTACTGGCACATGCAGGCTTGAAATTAGTGCGCAGCGACCGTGTGCACGAGGACTATCTGCCATTTCGGGTCACCCTGCGTGATGCGCAGCGGTCCGGCCTTACCCTCGGCGACTACATCGACGTAAAGTACAATGTGCCCGGCACGACCGAGGAAACCATCGAGCGGATGGCTGAACTTGGGGTCTTCGACAACCGTCTCGAGCGCATCTGTGAGATCGGCCCGGGTTCGGGCCGCTATCTTGCCAAGGTCAAGGGCTTAACTGTTCCGCAGCTCTATGAGATCTACGAGACTGCCGCACCTTGGCGCAAATACCTTGCAGAAACCTATGGCGTTGTCGCCAGGCATACTGATGGCCAGACGCTGGCCGAAACCCCTTCCGGTTCCATAGACCTGCTCCATTCGCACAAGGTATTCGTGGGGCTGCCGATTTTTACGACCCTGCATTACTTCACTGAAATTGCCCGCGTAGTGCAAGTAGGCGGCAAGGTCGTATTTGACATCCAGTCTGAGACCTGCCTCGACGATGCCATGTTGGAACGCTGGCTGCAGGTACGGGAGCCATATGCCAAGAGCGTTGTGCCCCGAGATTGGGCCCTGGCGTTCTTTGCGCGACGTGGGTTTCGGTTTGACGGCGCGTTCAAGATCGCCATGCTCCCCGGTGTTACCGAATATCTCGTTTTCACACGGGCGGAAGTACGGAGATCGTTGTAGAATAAGCAGGTCGCGCTTATCTCCCTATTCAATAACAAATACTTGCACTTGGAGTTCACCACATGGCACATGTTCTCGATGGCAAGGTCGTCATTATTACGGGGGCCAGCACAGGCATCGGCGCGGCGACTGCGCGTGCGCTGAGCAAGCTGGGCTGCAGGCTGACACTGGTCGCACGGTCGGCTGATAAGCTGGAAGCCCTGGCCGCAGAATTAGGGGCCAACGCCCTGGCGGTGCCTACCGACATCACTGTGCCTGCCGACATCACCAATATGGTGGACAAGACGATCGCGCAGTTTGGCCGTGTGGATGTGCTCTTTGCCAACGCCGGCATCTATATCCCAGGCCAGGTGGCGGAAGGCGATCCGGACGCCTGGGCCAACTTGATGAACGTCAACGTGGACGGCGTGCTGCGCTCGGTGCATGCCGTGCTGCCGCACATGATGGCGCAAAAGTCGGGCGATATCCTGGTCACGAGTTCCATCTCCGGCTTTATCGACATCCAGTGGGAGCCGATCTACAGCGCATCCAAGCACGCCATCCAGGGCTTCGTGCACACGCTGCGCCGCCAGGTGCTCAAGGACGGCATCCGCGTCATGGCGGTTGCACCCGGCATGGTGGCCAATGAGCTATGGGGGTTCTACGAGCAGGCAAAGATCGACAAGATCGTGGCAGAGCGCGGGGCAATCCGCTCGGAAGATGTGGCGGACGCAGTGGTCTTTATGCTGTCACAGCCGCCGCACGTCACGATTCGCGACCTGGTGATGCTGCCGCAGGGGCAAGATCTATAGGCCCGCCAGGTACAGATCAAAATCCGCCGTCGCGCGCTCGGTGTACGTGCCGTAGCGGGCGCGTTTGCCGCGGACTTCGGTTTCCAGTTCGGGCAGCAGGCCCATGGCCGCTTTCATGGGCTGGAAGTTGGCCGGCTCGGCGTGGGTGATGTAGTAAAGCAGGGCACCGATCATGGTCGTACGCGGGAGTTCCAGCAGCGGCTGCCCCTCCAGCAGGCGCACGATGTTCTGGCCGGCGATCAGCCCGCCCATCGTGCTGCCCGACATAGCCCTCGGTGCCCGTGATCTGCCCGGCAAAGAAGAGGTCGTCGCGGCTGCGAAACTGCAGCGTGGGCCGCAGCAGCGTCGGGCTGTTGATGAAGGTGTTGCGATGCATCTGGCCCAGGCGCACAAACTCGGCGTTGGCCAGGCCCGGGATCAGCCGCAGCACCTCTTCCTGCGCCCCCCACTTGACGTTGGTCTGAAAGCCCACCATGTTGTAGAGCGTGCCGGCGACGTTGTCCTGGCGCAGCTGCACCGCGGCATAAGGCCGCCGGCCCGTACGCGGGTCGCGCAGACCGACCGGGCGCATGGGGCCAAAGGAGAGTGACTTGCCCCCGCGGGCGGCCAGTGCCTCGATCGGCATGCAGCCCTCAAAATAGCGCTCCAGTTCCTTGTCGGCGCCCTTCAGCTCGATCTTGGGCGCAGCAAGCAGCGCCTGCACAAAGTGCTCGTACTCTTCACGATTGAGCGGGCAGTTGATGTAGTCGCCTTCTTCTTGACCCTGGCCGCTGTCCTTGTCGTAGCGGCTCTGGCGGAAGGCGATTGCTCATGTCGATCGAGTCCGCCACCACGATGGGGGCCATGGCGTCGTAGAAGTAGAGGTACTGCTGCCCGGTGAGCGCCTGGATCTGCGCGGTCAGGCCAGAACTGGTCAACGGTCCCGTGGCGATGATCGCCGGACCCTCAGGGATCGCCGTTATCTCCTCGCGGTGCACGGCGATGTTGGGATGGCTGCCGATCCGCTCGGTGATCTCCTGCGAGAAGTCGTCGCGGCTCACCGCCAAGGCTGCCCCGGCCGGCAGCGAATGCTTGAACGCAGTCTCGATCACCATCGATCCCAGCTTAAGCATTTCGTTTTTGAGCAGGCCCAAGGCACGGTCGGGCAGGGTGCTGCCCATCGAGTTGCTGCAGACCAGCTCGGCGAGCCGGTCGGTCACGATGCGCCTCGGTGCCGCGCACGGGGCGCATCTCGTAGAGATCGACATGCACGCCGCGAGTGGCAGCCTGCCAGGCAGCCTCGGTCCCGGCCAGGCCGCCGCCGATGATTGTAATTGTCTTCTGCGTCATTGCTTGTTGCTATTCAACTCAGCCAAACTATCGGTCACTGGCGACTAGGACTCGCTGTCGTCCACGTCGAGTTCGAGGTGGAAGCGATGCATAAAGCGGTGCAAAATCGGGGCCAGCAGTACGCCGACGGAAATCAAGAAAACGATCCCTGCAAACAGCGCATAGAAGGACGCAAACAGCTTGCCCCCCAGCGTCTGCGGCCGGTCCACCGGCCCCATGCCGCCCAGGATCATCGAGGCGTTCAGCAGAGAGTCACTCCAACCCAGATGCTCGAAGTAGTGATACCCCGCGATCCCGATGACCAGGGACACAACTATAATCACCGTAGCCAGCAGCGCAAAACGAACAAAGCGCCGCGCAAACGCCTGCGGCGACAGCAGCGGCTGCCTCTTGGCTTCCAAGTGAAATGGCTTGCCCTCGCGGCTGAGCGCTCCTGGTTCTGGGGCGTCGTGTACGGCAGCGGAATGATGCGGGACTCCATTAGCCTTTGACATACAGCGAATTATTGTAACACAGGTTGATCTCACATAATCGGAACGGTGTTTTGCACAGGAGCGTCAATCATGCTAGCTTGCATCTTCACACCAATGAAGGTGCACAGGAGCGATGGCATGAATCCGGTTGATATCATTGTCAAGAAACGCGATGGGCACGAACTGTCGCGCCAGGAGATAGAATTCTTTCATCCAGGGGCTGACGGCCGGCCGCATTCCCGACTACCAGGTGGCGGCCTGGGCAATGGCGATCTACTTCCGCGGCATGACCGACCGCGAAACAACTGACCTGACGCTCGCCATGGCGGCCAGCGGCGACCAGTTGGACCTGCACGACAGCCTGCCGCCCGGCACGGTGATCGTGGACAAGCATTCCAGCGGCGGCGTCGGCGACAAGACGACGCTGGCGGCAGGCCCGATTGTCGCCGCCTGCGGCTTACCCGTCGGCAAGATGAGCGGCCGTGGGCTGTCCTTTACCGGCGGCACGATCGACAAGCTGGAGAGCATTCGGGGCTGGACCGCCGAACTCATCCGAGGCCCAGTTCCGCCGCCAGTTGGCAGATATCGGGCTCGTGGTAGCGGCGCAGACGGCCAACCTGGCCCCGGCCGACAAGAGCCTCTATGCGCTGCGTGATGTGACCGGGACGGTTCCCAGCCTGCCCCTGATCGCCGGCAGCATCATGAGCAAAAAGCTGGCTGCCGGCGCCGATGCCATCGTGCTCGACGTCAAGTGCGGCCACGGTGCCTTTATGGAGACGCTGGAGAATGCCCGCACGCTGTCGCGCCTCATGGTTGCCATTGGCGACCTGGCCGGGCGCAAGACGACGGCACTGATCACGCAGATGGAGCAGCCGCTTGGCCGGGCCGTCGGCAATGCCATGGAGGTGCAGGAAGCGATCGACACGCTGCGCGGCGAAGGTCCCGCGGACTTCCAAGAGCTGGTCGAAACAGTCTCGGCGGAAATGCTGCTGATCGCCAATGCGGCGCATGACCGGGAGGAAGCGGCAGCGCCGCGTACGTGCGGCCATACGCAGCGGGGCAGCGCTCGCCAAGTTCTCGGCATTCGTGGCGGCGCAAGGTGGCGATGCCCGCGTGGCGGAAGATCGCACGATCTTGCCGGCTGCCCCTGTCCATGTGCCTGTGACCGCCCCTGCAGGCGGCTATGTGCAGGCCATCGACGCACGTGCCATCGGCCTGGCGGCCGTGGCGTTGGGTGGGGGACGGCAAAAGAAGGGCGAGGCGATCGATCCGCGTGTCGGCGTGATGGTCCAGGCGAAAGTTGGCGACCGCGTGGCGGCAGGTGATGCTCCTCTGCACGATTCATGCCGCCGACGAGACTTCGGCGCGCTGGGTCATCGACCGCTTGATCGAGGCCTACACGCTGCAGCCGCAGCCGGCCCAGACGCTGCCCATCCTGCTGGACCGTATCGCAGCTGCCTAGGACGTGCCCCTGATGCAACGTGTTCGATCCTACAGCATTGAGATCCTGCTGACTGCTGCGTTGATTGCGGCCGTGTTCTTTTTTGGCTACCTTGGCTACGGGCTGCTCCGTCCGGAGGTCATCAACGAACCATTTTCCGGCGAGCGGGCACTCACCTCGGCGGGCAAGCTGCTCGACTTTGGCCCGCGCATTACCGGCACGGGAGCCAAGCGTCGAAGCCGGCGACTGGCTGATCGAGCAGCTGCGCCTGCTCGGCTGGGATGTGGTCATCCAGCCTTTCGCGGTGAGTGAAGAGGTGTCGGGCCGCAACATTATCGCCGTGCGCAGCCACAGCAAGCCGGGATCGCCGGTCATCATGCTGGCGACGCCGTACGACAGCCGGCTGGCAGCCGACGCCGACCAGGACCCGGCCAACCAGCAGCGGGCGACGCCCGGCGCCAATGCCAGCGCCTCCGGCGTAGCGACGCTGCTTGAACTGGCGCGCACGCTTGACGTCGAGCAGTCGGGACATACGATCTGCCTGGGCTTTTTTGACGCCGAGCAAAATGGCGGCCTGCCAGGGTGGGAGCCCCACCTGGGCAGCCAGATCTACGTACGCAGCCTGCCGATCAGCGTCCCGCGCTGTGCCTCGCCGCGCTACGTGGTGGGGGTGGAAGCCGTCGGGGCTGCCGACCAGCAGTTCTTCCAGACCGAAGACAGCGACCGCACGCTGGAAAATGCCTTGTGGCAGACCGCTGCCAACCTCGACTACGACAAATGGTTCCCGCAGGCATCGCAGCCGGCGGTCGAAGGAGTCCAATCCGCCTTCGCTGCCGCCGAGATGGCGACGGCGACCATCAACGGCGCCGACTATCCGGCGCGCAACACGATGCAGGACACCCTAGACAAGCTCAACGCGGACACGCTGCAGCGCGTCGGCATGACGCTGGAAACATGGCTGGAGGCGCAGCCGTAGAGGGAAACAAGATTTGGTCAGTACCGCAGCTCGGCAATCCACCACCTGCCGCCGGTATTGGCAAAGAGCCAACGATCCTGGCCGTTGATCGCCTGCACTTCATTTCCCTGCGCTGACAGCGTGGGATTT
>CAVPAH010000004.1:0-192521 GCA_963701415.1 uncultured Chloroflexia bacterium | reverse complement strand
TCGTCCGTCCCAGGGTCGACGACAGTGGCCATATCGTGCAGGTGAAGGTCGAACTGCTCCCCCAGCGCGACCTCGCCGATGGCCGGCGGCTCCGGTGGAGCCGTAGGCGTGGGAGCATCGCCTGGGCCGTCGACGATCAACGTCACCCTGTAATCATGTCCAGCAATCTTGCCGGTGCTTTGGGGGAAGGGCGCTACCCGCAGCAGCTTGAGCGTGTAGTCGCCGATGGCGGTTTGCGGCTGCATATCGTCGATCGGCGGCAGCACGAGGCCGTCGTAGCCGGTCCGGCCCGAGAGCACCAGCTGCTCTATCTCGCCATATTGGTCCAGGACGAGCACGCCTACCTCCACGTCATTTCTGCCGCCGGTGCCACATTCCAGGTCGATGGGGCAGCGGGTGTCGGCAACACTCAGGACGCCGACCAGTACGCTCGTATCGCCTATTTCAATGGTATTCCCCGGTGCGAGGGTGAACGGTGTGCCGAGCGCAGCGTAGCTCGAGGGCACTGGCGCAACGGCAGGATCGACGCGCAGCCAGACCTCGTAGTCGCCCGGAGGCGTAACATCCCTCGCCTGCGGATAGGGTGTTACCTTCATCAAGGTAAAGGTGTAGCCATGCGCCGTATCCGCAACGACGACATCGTCGCCCGCCGGCAGCACGGTGCCCTCGCCATCCGTGCGCGCCGTCAACACGATGTGTGCCGGCGCGCCGCTCGACCCCTTCACCGTGAATTCGGCCGCAACTGGACCTTCATTGGTGCATGTCACCCCCTCAGGGCAGCGCGGGTCGACGACGATGCCGTCGAACATGACAATCAAGTCCGTGGCGCCTACTGCGCCCGGATGGCCCCATTTCAATGCAAACGGTTCACCTAACGATACGCCGATAAACTCGGCCGGATCTGCCGGCGGTGTGGAGGTTGGCGGTGTGACGGCGGTACTCTGTCCCCCGAAGAACAGGATGAACAGCAGCAAGTAGAAAAAGAAGTTGGCCATCGTCGGACCCCTGGTTGCGCGGCAGTAGGATAGGAATTGGTACAATTATCGCACGTGCGGAACGATTGTGCAGTGTCTCGGGGCAAGCGCAGCCTGTGCCCCGGCGCACAGCCTACTGTTCGTGCGGGTGCAGCCTGGGATCGAGGTCCAGCGTGCGCAGCTGCGGCGCCAGAACAGCCGCAGCGGCGACGACGACCAGCGTCGCCAGGCCGCCCAGCAGCACAGCCGGTACAACGCCAAAGATGGTCGCCGCCACACCGCTCTCAAATGCCCCCAACTCGTTGGAAGAGCCAGATAAAAATCCAGTTCACTGCAGCAATGCGCCCGCGCAGATGCTCGGGTGAGAGCATCCGCAGGGTCGTATTGCGAATGACCATGCTGACGCCGTCAAACATCCCCGCCATGGCCAGGCTGACCAGCGACAGCCACATGACCGTAGAAAGGGCAAAGACGATCGTCGCCACCCCAAAGCCGGCCACCACCCACAGCAGCATGCGGCCGGCGTTGTGCACCGGCGGGCGGCGCGTGGCCCACAACATGCTGACCAGCGCCCCCACCGACGGCGCCGCCACCAGCAGCCCAAGGCCGGCCGGTCCCACGTGCAGAATATCGCTGGCAAAGATGGGCAGCAGCGCCACGGCGCCGCCAAAGAGCACGGCGAAGAGGTCCAGCGCCATGGAGGCCAGCAGCACCTGGTGATGATAGACGTAGCGGACGCCCACGGCGATGCTCTCGCCTATCGACTCATGCGGCGCCGCAGGCGGCATCGGCTTGCGCTTAATCAGCGCCATAAAGATCCAGCCCATGGCATAGAACAGCGCCACGAGCAGGTAGGTGTAAGTGACGCCGAATGCCGCATAGAAGAGCCCGCCGAGCGTCGGGCCGGCAATAGCGGTGACCTCCCAGACGCTGCCGCTCCAGGAGGAGGCGTTGACGTAGAGCTTCACGCGGCACCACCTGGGCCTCAAATGCCGACGCCGCCGGATCGGCAAACCCGCGCGCAATGCCGGCGATAAAGACAATGGCATAGAGCGCCGCCAGCCCGCTGCCCTGCACGTCGCGCGAGACCAACGCAAAGCCCAGCGCCGCCAGCACCGATACCCACGCGTGATCAGCACGATGGTGCGCCGGTCATAGCGATCGGCCAGGTGGCCGCCAAAGAGCGACAGGCCCACGGCCGGAATCGCCTGCACCAGCCCCAGCATCCCCAACGCCAGCGGGGATCCCGTCAATGTGTAAACCTGGTAGCCGATGGCGACCGTCAGCGCACGGCCCGCCAGGGTCGAGAAGGCCGCCGCCGCCAGCCAGTAACGAAACTCGGGTACACGCAGCGCGGCGTAGGCATCGTGCACTTTCGGTTGTGGGCTTACCATGCAGAAATCCGGCATCTATGCAGAGGGGCGCGACTGTGTTCTCCCCATTGTAGCGAGTGTCATGGCAGCGGGCAAAGCTGCATGTCTCGCCAGCACCACTGCCGCGACCCGCGGCCAATTCTCACCGCCCGATGATCGGCAAGAAGCTGTAGTTCCGGAAGGGAAGCTGCGGCGATTCCTCGCCCAATGACACGTCCCAGGTAGCATAGGTCTGGAGGGCCGTAATCACCCCCGCTGCCACGCGGCAGACGAGGTCGCCGCCGGGCGTGACCAGCCCGACGGGCAAGCCCACGAACTTGACAGGGTTGATGACGCCCGTGAAGGAAGCGATCACCGAGCGTGAGACGGTCAGCTTGACCTGCTCGGTCTGGTTGCTCGTATGCACAAACGTCTCAACATAGACATCAGATTAAGAGTGCGTTGATCCCCAGGCCGCAGAAGGATACGACCTCCGGGCGGCAGCACGGACACAACATTCAGCACGAGGTAGATGGGCAAAGCAAGGCTGAAAGCCGCGCTCAGAAGCGGGTAGGTGTTGGGCGTGAGATCAGCCTTAAAGACATTGTTGGCGGCGAGGGTTGCCAGCGCCAGGATCGCCGCGAGCTTCCACCCCACCGAAACCGCCGGGAACGGAATGGATGCGCCCGCGGCGCCAAGGAAATCCATAAAGGCCGTTACGATTCCCAGGACAAACTCCGCGATGCTCGAGAAAAGCCCCAGGAGGTTCGCGTCATTTGCAGCGTGCTGTCGGCCACGCTCACCGCCTGGCTGGGATAGCTGCCGGCCTTGGCACGGTACATCGAGAGGTGACAGGAAAGGCCATCACGAAGCAGATGGCGTAGAAAGGTGAGGTCGTTGCCCGTCAGCTTCTTCCACAGCGCCGACAGGATGGGAATGCTCATATTGCCAAGGTCTTGCAGCCCGGCGACCACCGTGCTGACTGAACTAAAGATCGCATCCAGCAGGGCCTGCACCACGGTCGCCCCCGCCAGCGCCGCCAGCTGAATCGTCCCGAGGAAATCTTCCAGCGCCATCTGCATGAACTCGGCGACAGAATTGACCTTGAAGGTGCTGTTGAAGGCGTTGCCCGTAGGGCCTGGAGCGCCGCGTGCAGCGCCGTGTCATTCTGCAGCGTGCTGCCGAAGCTGGCGAGGAAGTCGAGGAAGGGGTCGTCCTGCACTGTCCCGGCCCGTACCGCACTGGTGGGCGTGGATGCGCTGCCCAGGTTCTTGCGCAGGGTATGGCTGCTCCACCCACACGGCACCGACTGCGATTGGCCGCTGGTGCTGCCGGTGTTGAACAGCGTATTCGAGGTCGAGCCGACGCTGTTGTAGGTGTTGAAGGGGGTCGTGCTCGTGACGCCGGCGCTGCCTGTGCCGCAGTTGCTGGGCGTGGGCAGGCCAAGCGAGCTGTACAGATCGCAGAAGTCGCCGGTGATCTTGCTGCCGACCCCGTTGAACCAGTTGTTCACCGTGCCTTGCGGCGTTGAGGACATTGGTGACGTCGGCGAACGACGCATTGATCTGCGTGTTGAGCAAGGCCGCCGTCTTGATCACCTCGTCGAGATGGAGGAGCAGGCTTCAATGCCTCGATCGTTTTGGCGATGTCCTTGCCCAACTGCACAAAGAAGGCGCCGATGGAAATCATGACATCCTCAATGTCCTGGGCGACGGCCTTGACGACGTTGACCACACCGTCGACGACATATTGGATGCCGACGGCGATGTCCTTGGCCACGCTGACCACCACCTGTACCACCGTAGCTGCCGCCTCTTTGATCTTGTTCCACGCCGCTTTGATCTTGCTCGCGACACCGCCCAGCAGGGCGATCGAGACGTCTTCCTGCCCTTCCATCGCATCGATCAAGGCCGACGCTGCGGCGGGGGTCATGACGGCAATGCCGCTGGCAGTCATACCCACCCCGATCGGTGAGACCGGGCTGAGCGGCGATGCCGTGCTCAGCCCGTTGGTCGCGCTGTAGCGCATGGCGGGCAGGTTGGCATAGGCGGTATATTTTGGCAGCGCGGCGTTCACCCCCGCGGCACTCGGCGCACTCGCCGTGCTTGGCCCAAAGCCCGCCGCCGTCATCGCCTGGCCGATGGCCGGGGCAGCTTGTGACGCCGTTGCCTGGTCGTCGCTGCTCGTCGAGAAGAGGGGCGTGCCGTCATAGCCGGTGGCGTTGGAAAGATCGATCTGCTGCGGATCGGTCTGCGACGGGTCGGTGCTGCCCGACGCGGTGACCCCCGCCAGGCGCTGGTGGAAGGCCGCATCCGGCTGAATGACGATACACTCGCTGGGGTCCATGAAAGGCGCCCAGACGGTGAAGGTGGGCGAGAAGAGGTCGCCGGCCACGCTGGTAAGCGTGCAGGAGCCGGTGGCGTCGAGGGTGAAGCTGGCAGGCGTGGCGCCCCGACCGTGAAGGCGGTGCCGTCGATCAGGATCTCGGTCTCCTCCTCTGTCGACCAGATCTTGATGGCGGTGCTGGCGAGGGGGGCGTTGCTGCCGTCCACGACGGTGATGTGCGTTTGATAGCGCGCCACGCCGTTGCCTGCCACCTCGGCGTCGCTGGCAAAGTCCTGCATCAGTTCCGATTCGATGATGAAGGAGCGTTCAGCCTGCAAGGCCTGGTCCGGGCGCATGGCAAAGACCTGGCCCAGCGGCCCCGTCCCCCCGTTCCACCCCGCCGAGTAGAGCATGCCGTGTACGGCGTCATAGCCGGTGAGTGATGGAGGCGGTGAGGTCGGTGGAAATCTGCTCCAGGTTGCCGCTGCTGGGGTCGAAGAGCCAGAGATTGTCGTCGCCGCGCGCGAAATAGACGCCGACCGTCGTGTCGCTGGGGTCTTCGCTGTGGATGACGGCTGGGTTTGCCCAGGACGCCAAGCCATGTGTTTTGCACGGCATCCGTGGTGTTGGTGACAAGCGTCATCGTCATGCCGTCGATCACATAGAGCGTGCCCGCCGTGTCGCCGACATAGAGCTGGTTGCTGTAGATGCTGATGCCCGACGAGGTGAGTCTGCCCGTAGGCAGCGTATACGATTGCAGCGTCGTGCCATCCGTGGTGTTGAGGGCATAGATGGCGCTGCCGGCGTTGACAAAGAGGGCGGCCTGGGGCGCGCTGGCGGAAGGAGGCTGTGTTTGGCCGGCCGCACAATCGAGTGCGGTCAGCGTGCCGTTAAAGGCCTCCCCCTGCACGGCGCTGGTCCAGAGGATCGAGCCGTCACTGCCGTTGACCGCCGTGACGTAGTACGCGGAAGCGCCGGTGCCGGCCGAACGATAGACGACATAGATGGCATTGCTGCCGTCGGGAGCAACGGGCTGGCCGATATAGCAAGGGATGCCGTCGGTGGGTCCGGGCAAAGCCTGCGTCCAGTTGAGGGTGACGGGTTGCCCTTGCTTGGCAGCATTGGCCGCGCCGAGCGTATCGATCTGGTAGAGGTTGGTTGCCCCCGCCGCCTGGTTGCCAAAGATCAAGGTGCCGTTGCAGAGATTGGGAATCGTGTAGACGTCCGTCGCCGCCCCCGTGTACTGCCAGGCCAGCAGCCCCGTTGCCACCGTCGACGGCATAGATGGCATTGGCGAAGGCAAAGTAGATGAAGTTGAAGGTCGCGTCGTAGACAATACCGGCGAAGACAAACCCCATCGAATTTGGAATGACGAAAGCGGTTCGGCCACACCTCCAACCCCGTCTGGGCGTCGAGCGCAACGAGAAAGGAATTTCCACTCGGCAAAGTTGGGATCGTGCGCCACGAGATAGACATTGCTGCCGGCGGGGACCAGGCCGTAACAGGCAAATTGGTTGTCCCACATCGGAATATAGGTCTGCGACGTCTTCCAGACATAGATGGAATCATAGGCATAGAGCGCAGTGGTCGCAGTACGCCGCCGCGGCCTGCACATCGGCTTGCGCCTGCAGCGTCGTGTTGTCCGCCAGCACAAAGGCGGTGGCAAAGCCGGCGCTGGCAACCTTGCTGATGGCATTGCCGTTGGCGATCGCAAGCTGGGTGGCGGCGGCAGTGCCTTCCGAGATAAAGCGATAGGCATAGGGATCGCCTTTAGCGTGCCAGACCGTGCCGTCGGGGTTGGCGGCAATGTGCGTCGCCATGTCAATACTCGCCACCTGGGTGAAGCCGCCAGCGGTATAGCGATAGACTTTGTTGTCGGTGCCAAGCAGCCAGACGTGGTTGGCGTCGCCGGCAGAAAGATGCGCCGGCGGCACGGGCAGGCCGGCGAGGCTGCTCCAGGTGCTGCCATCCGCCTGCAGTTGGGCCAGCGCATAGGCGTTGGTGCCGGTCATGACGACGCCAAAGACGGTGCCGTCGCTGCCTGCAGAGATATGCGTGAAAAGCTGGCTGGAAGCCAGCGCGCCCTGCCAGCCTGTCCCGTCATGGCTGATCGGCACGCCATAGGGGATGGGCTGGTCAGCTGCTGAGCTGCAAGACACTCCAGAGCGCGCCCGGTCACACCGCTGGGAGCGTGGACGAGGTTGGGCGTCCAGATTCCTGCGTTGAAACGCGGGATACTGAATGGCGATGCCGCCGTTTTGCTCGGTGGCCTGGTAGATGACCATGCCTTGATAGGCGGTGACGTTGAATTCTACCGCGCTGAAGGTCACCGCGCTGAAGCCGTTTTGCATGACGTTGAGCATGGCGTCGGTGACATAGTAGTTGAGCGGATGCGGGCCGTCTACCACGGCCTGCGCCACCATGTCCACGACGATATACTCAAGATTGTGCCAGATGTGAACCTTGGTATAGCTCGGGTCATCCACATTCGAGCCGATGGCATCGAAGGAACCCTGGCTCCAGTTGGCGGTCGCCGGCCAGTTGGCAAAGGTGTTGAGGGCCACCGGCGCGCCGGCGCTGCCGGTGGCGTCGTCGATCGCGACATAGCGGCCGTGCCGGAAGAGATAGAGCACGCCCGCCGCCTCGGCTGCGCCGTCCAGTCCCATGCGTGAAGGTGTCAGGCAGATTGTTCCAGGTCTGGCCGATCGAGGCCACGGGGCCGGCATAGTCAAACCACACATCCGTGCCGCGCACCACCAGGGGCGTATCGAATTTGTAGTTGCCGCCGGAGGTCTGTCCCCGCCACTTCGAGACATAGGTGACAGCGCTGAACTCGGAACCGTAGACCGACCAGTCTTGGGTCACCTGGTCATAGCGCTGGGGTGCGCCGTTGCTGTCGATCCCCCACAAGGTGCCATCCCACCCCATCGCGATATCGGCCAGCGGCAGATTGAGCGGCAGGTTGGAGGGCAGCGACGTATTGGCGGCAGCCGCCGCAGCTTGCAGCAGCCGCTCGTTCAGCGGTGCCTTGCCGGCAGCCTGCAAGGGCGCCGCCATCTGCATCAAGGGGATAGGTGGCGGCGCCCACTGCGCAGCACTTCAGAAACTGGCGGCGAGTCAATTGCATCGACATGATCGTTTCCTTTTATTCTCTGGGCTGGTCTGGCGGTGCTGTTGTGGCGGGCTGGTCCGGGCACGCCGGCACAGCCGCGACGGCCTGGCACAGAAACGCATGCAGCTGCTCCAGGTTGGCGAAGCGCCACCGTTCGCCGGTCTGCGCGCTGTACAGGGTGACGCGCCAGACGCCAGGCGCCCCCCCGGGCGACAGGCGCAGCATATAGGCTTGGTTACCCCATTGACGTATCGCCACAAGCATTCCTCATCCACGCCCTTCAACTCAGCAGGCGGAGGGTATCACATTTTGCGTGAGCGCAGCGTGAGCGGTTGTCAGGGGGATGGCGATGGCGTAAAATTTGTGAGCATGCCGCAACTGCGCATTACCCTAGCAGGCGCACCACGCGTCGAACGCGACGGTATCCTGCTGGATATCACCATTCGCAAGGCCGTGGCGCTGCTGGCCTACCTGGCGGTGACCGGTGCGCCACAGACCCGCGATGCACTGGCCGCCCTCCTATGGCCGGAGGCAGATCAAGAACGGGCGCGCGGGGCCTTGCGCTATCACGCTGGCCCAGCTCAAGTCTGCGATTGGCGGCGAGTGGCTGTACACCACGCGCGACCAGATCGGCCTGTGCGCCGGCCCGCAGCTTGTGGTCGACGTCGCCGAGGTCGCGCAGCTGCAGGCGCAGGTCGCGGCGCATGGCCACCCGCTCCACCAGCCCTGTGCCGATCTGTCTGCCGCTGCTGCAGTCAATCGTGGCGCTCCTGCATGGGCCGCTGCTGCACGGCTTTACCCTGCCCGACAGCCCCGCCTTTGACGACTGGCTCTTTTTTGAATCCGAACGGCTGCAGCGGGTGCAGGCCGACGCGCTGGCGGCGCTGATCGCCTTTCACAGCGAGGCGGGCGATCCTGCCGCTGCCGTCCCATACGCACAGCGCCTGGTTGCGCTCGACCCGCTGCAAGAACAGGTGAACGAACAGCTGATCCGGCTCTATCTTGCGAGCGATCAGCCGGGTGCGGCGCTGCGTCACTATGAGGCCTATGCCAGGCTGCTGCACGACGAATTCGACGCTACGCCCGACCCGGCGACGACGGCCCTGGTAGCGCGCTTCACCGCCGCCAAGCAGGCAGATGCGCAGCCCCGCGTCCTGGGACCTGTGCCACTCTCCCGGCAAGCGCCCAGGCAGACAGCTGGGCAGCCGCTGCCAATCCCAGGCACGCCCTTGGTGGGCCGCGGCCATGAGGTAGCGGCGATAAACAGCATGTTGGATGACCCTACCTGCCGACTGCTCACCCTGCTTGGCCCCGGCGGCTGCGGCAAAACACGCCTGGCGCTGGAGGTAGCACAGATGCGCCGGCACCAGGCGGGCCAGCGCATCCTCTTTGTCCCATTAGCCGGCTTGACTGAGCCGTCGGCGCTGGCAGCTGCGCTTAGCGCGGCGGTCGGCTGTCCACCGGCGAGCGGGACCGATCCACAGCAGCAGCTGCTCGAATGTTTGAGCGAGCACCCCTATTTGCTGATCGTCGACAACCTTGAACACCTGTTGGGGCGGGCGGACGCGCCAGGCGACACGGTGGTCGATCTGCTCGACGCGCTGCTGACGACTGCCTCCGCCACGCAGCTGCTGGTCACCTCACGCATCCGCCTGCACTTGCAGCAAGAGCAGCTGTACCCGGTGCAGGGGCTTGATTTCCCAGAATGGGGAACACAGCCGGGGGCAGAGGCCTATGGTGCCGTACAGCTGTTTGTGCAGCGGGCGCGGCGCGTGCAGCCCGATTTTGGCCTCACGCCTGTCACCACCCCGGGCGTGATCCAGGTGGTGCGCCTGCTGGCCGGCCAGCCGCTGGCGATCGAGCTGGCCGCCGCCTGGGTCGCCAGCATGACGCCCGCCGAGATTGCCGCCGAGCTGCTGCGCGGCAGCGACCTGTTGGCGAGCGAGGCACGCAACATCCCCGCCCGCCACCGCAGCATGCGGGCCACCTACCGCGTGTCGTGGGAGCAGCTGCGGCCGGACGAACAGGCCGTGCAGCAGGCCTTGTCCGTCTTTCGCGGCGGCTTTACGCGCGAAGCGGCGGCACAGGTAAGCGCTGCCGGCCCACGCATGCTCCAGACCCTGATCGACCGCTCGCTGCTGGCGCGCGCCAGCGACGGCGGGCGCTTTGAGCTGCACGAACTGCTGCGCCAGTTTGCCGCCGAGCAGCTGGCCGCCAACCCACAGGCTGAGGGACAGGTGCGCACGCGCCATGCTGCCTATTATCTGGACTGGGTCGCCGGCCAGGTGGCGGACTTTGGCGGCGCACGCCGGCAAACTGCGCTGCGCGCCATCGAACAGGAAGCGGGCAATCTCCAGGCAGCCTGGGACTGGGCGGTCGTCCAGGGCGACCTGGCCCTGCTCGACAAGGCGATTCCGAATGTTGGCGCGTATTATCTCGAGCGCAGCCGCAACTCCGAAGGCTATGCCGCCTGCCGGCGTGCGGTCGCACGGCTGGAGGGCGCGCCGCCGTCTGGCGCAGGCCGGCTGGTCCTGGCGCAGGCGCTGGCCTGGCAGGCCAACTTTGCCGTCGAACTGGCCATGTTCGGAGAGGCGCGCACGCTGCTCGAACGCAGCCTTTCTCTCCTCGACAGTTCCGAGACGCAGCCGTCTGCGCTGCCGCCAGCGCTGCCGCCAGCGCAGCCGCCACCTGCGACACAGCCCGTGCGTGCCTTGGTATACTACCTGCTGGGCCGCCTCAGTCATCTGCAAACAGACGTCGCACAAGCGCGTCCCTGGCTGGAGAGCAGCCTCGCCCTGTATGAGGCCCAGGGCGACACGGCCGGCACGGCGCGGGTGTTCAGCATGCTCGGCCGCCTGGCCTGGCTGGCCGGCGACTATGCGGCGTCGTACGACTGGTATGCGCAGAGCCTTGCCTGCTACTTTGCGCTGGCGGATGTCGCGGGCAGCATCCACGCGATCGGCGACCTGGCGATGTTGAGCGCACTCATCGGCCGGCAAGGGCAAGCCGAGCATCTGTTCGAAGAGGCAGCTGCCATGGCGCATACGCTCGACGACCCAGTGGAGATGATCAAGGCGCGGCGGTCGATCGGCATGGCGCTAGCCAACGTCGGGTACAACGTCGCCGCCGCGGCGCAGTATGAAACCTGCCTGACCATTGCCGCCAGTTCCGAGCATGAATATCTGCATGTCGAAAATCTCGTGATGCTGGCGTTTGTACACTTGATGCAGTGTAATTACGACCGGGTGACCGCGCTTGGCCGGCAGGCCTTTGCGTTGGCCGGCCGCGCGGAGCACCGGCGCGATGCCGGATTTGCCCTGATGCTGCTCGGCCTGGCCGAGTTGGGGCGCGGGGCGTACAAGCAGGCGCACGATCTCCTGCGCCAGTGTTTGTCGGTCTACCAAGTGACCAACGTGGCGGACGATCAGCTGTTCAGCTTGTCCGGGTTGAGCCATGCGCAGCGTGGTCTTGGCGACATGCCTGGGGCGCGCCACACCGTCACGACGGCTCTCCATATCGCAGCACAGAGCCGGAGCGTGCGCGCGGCCGGCCTTGCCCTTGGCGCGTACGTCAACGTACTGCTGGACGAACAGCAGATCGAGCGCGCCGTCGAATTGGAGGCGCTGGTGATGAATCATCCCTTCGCCGCCAACTCGCGCTTCTACCAAAACCTGCACGCGCAACCGGTTGCGCGTGCTGCCGAGTGTCTGCCGCCCGAGGTGGTCGCCGCCGCCAAGGCGCGTGGCCAGGCGCGCACCCGCCTCGCCACGCTCGACGAGGTGTGGGCCGAGCTTACATCCAGCGGGGCTTAGTGCAGAAGAAACAATTTCTGTATCATATTGGTTACCACGTACCGGACCGGAACAGTGATAGTATAAGGTCCGCACCATGGGTACGCTTGACAGCCCCCTTCCCCTTCAGGAAGGAGCCGGCGACCCTGGCAGTGGGTACAACCATATGGCTAAGACAGGAACGCGTCGCCAAGACGAACACATGTTGCCTTCACTCAAAAACACGACGCACCTCAGACCGCCTGAAATCCTGACCCTGCTCAAAACTGACCATTCTTGGCTTGGCAGCGTCATACCCACACGAATGTGGGCTGTACTGGAAAATGGGTGTGACCCCGACGGCTATGCTCAGCAATTCCCCAAAACCGTCGATCATGCCACAATCGCGTTCGGGGCCGCTGGTTATGGTTGCCAGCCGCACGCTACACCTCGGGGCGTTGAGACCTATTTTTCTTGGATATACGACAGATTGAACATACATCTCGATCTCCCTGCGCCCCTGCTGATGCATACGATCGCCTTCCCCGGCACAGAATGGGATCAGTCACAAAGACATGAACACCTGTCAAACAAGACGGACGCATACAACATCCGGTATCATCCCGCCGTCCTGAACAATGCCATCGATGGTTGGCTCCACGATGCTCGGCGCATGCTGCCCGGCAATGTTCGGCGTATAGATGCCATTCTCTTGGCCCACTCGTATGGTGGGAGAGCGCTGACCGCCCACCTGGCAGAGATTGGGGGCAGCGCGAGCGTAGAGAGAGCGCCTCTAGTAGATTGGCAACCTATCTTGCCAACTTGGCGCAAAGGACTGGGTTTGACCAGGTAAAGCTGTACCCCATATTCTTGGCTCCTGCTTATGCCCTAAACCCGGAAACCGCAAGATTGCTGCGCCTGGGTTTGCCGCTGGAAATGGTTGATTCCGGGGTAAAACTCTTGCCGGTCGGCATTGTCTATGCCAGGTACCAAAGTGTTACGCAAAAGCCATTCAAATGGGTAGCAGATGCGGTTTTCAAGCATCCACAACTCGCCGGTAAGCTGGTGGGTACTGACAATACCGGACGCTTCACGCTCGACTTTGCGCGGGTCAATGATCCTCACATCCTCCTGCCGCAGGGGCGCCAACTTGAGACCACGCTCGAAGTTGTGCCCCATTTTAACGCTGCATTGCAGCAGGCAGCAGGATGGTACCCCTTGGTAATTTCAGGCGAGCACGATAGATTGATCAGCAACCCTGCTATCGACGCCATCCATGGCGATCCTGACCAGGCGGGCAATTATCACGTGCGAGTTGCGAACATGACACATATAGAGTGCCTCCAAGACCCTGAGACAATTGCCCGCCTTATAGCCGCCCACTGCCAAAGCAAATAGGCCGCCTTCAGCCGCGCACCTGCGCCAGCAGCCCGGCCACGATCTCACGCGGCGGCGCCGGCAGCGCATCCCCTTGGAAATCCAGCACGTCGGGCAGCGGCATGTCCAGGATGTAGCCCAAAGCGTCGGGGTTGAGACCTTCAGTCTCGGCGTCGGGATCGGGCGCGAAGTTGGCGGCCAGCGCAACCAGCAGTCTGGTCAAAGAAGGGGGCAAAGACCTCCTTGCCGCGCTTGTCCGCCAGCCACTGCCGCGGGGTGGACATGGGCGTCAGGAGCGACGGCAGATCGAGCGTCGACTGCACCGTCACCGTCTCCACGCCGCGGATGTCGGCCGCCGACGCGCCGATCAGGATGTCGAACTCGCCGTCCTCCGTGATCCACTGCCCGTAGCCCGGGTGGTAGAAGGCAAACGCCCGGAAATCGAGCGGGATGGTCACCGTCTTGGTCTCGCCCGGCTGCAGCTCGACCTTGGCAAAGCCCTTGAGTTCCTTGGGCGGCCGCGGCAGGCTCGCCGTGCGATCGTGCGACGTAGACCTGCACGATCTCCTTGCCCGCCACCGTGCCCGTGTTGGTCACGTCGACCGATACGGTCACGCCGTCCACGTCGCGGAAGGTCCGGGCCGAGACGCTGCGCCGTGCTGTAGGCGAAGGTGGTGTAGCTCAGGCCGTAGCCGAACGGGAACAGCACCGGCTGCTCCGTGGCGTCATAGTAGCGGTAGCCGATGAAGAGCCCCTCGCCGTAGCGCACGCTGCCGTACTCGCCCGGGATGTTGAGATAGGCGGGCGTGTCGGCCAGCCGCAGCGGGAAGGTTTCGGCCAGCTTGCCCGAGGGGTTGACCACGCCGAAGAGCACGTCGGCGATGGCGCCGCCGCCGGCCTGCCCCATCATCCACGCTTCGAGCACGGCCGCCGCGCCGTCGATCCACTCGCTCATCGTCACGGCGGAGCCGTTGTTCAGGATGACGACGCTGCGCGGCTGCGCGGCGGTCACGGCCTGGATCAGCGCCACCTGCTGCGCCGTCAGGTCGAGGTCGGCCCGGTCGTAGCCTTCGGACTCCTTGAAGGTCGGCAGCGCGACGTAGAGCAGGGCGACGTCGGCGGCCTTGGCGGCGGCGACAGCCTCGGCGATCAGGTCGGGCCGGCTGCTGTCGTCGGCCGGATACCCTTCGCTGTAGGTCAGCTCGCGCGCCGCCGGCCAGCTTCTGCAGTTCGGCGAAGGGCATGTCCACCTGCGTGGGTTGATGTGCGAGCTGCCGTCCCCCTGGAAGTGCGGCTCCTGCGCCGCCCGGCCGATCACGGCGATGCGGCCAGGGCTCTTGAGCGGCAGGATGCCGTTGTTCTTGAGCAGCACCATGCCTTCGCCGGCGATCTTGCGCGCCAGCGCGTGGTGCGCCGCCGCGTCGAAAGGCGCGCCCTTGGGCGTTTCCGCGGCCTTAAAGACGATGCGCAGGATGCGCGCGCACCGCCTCGTCGAGCACGGCCTCGGCCAGCTGCCCGCTGCGCACGGCCTCCACCACCGCCTGCGTCCGCCGCGGCCGCGGGCCGGGCATCTCCAGGTCCAGCCCGCCCTGCAGCGCCGCCACGCGGTCGTGCACCGCGCCCCAGTCGGAGACGACCAAGCCCTCGAAGCCCCACTCCTCCTTGAGGATGTCCACCAGCAGCTTGTGGTTTTCCGAGCCGTAGACGCCGTTGAGCTTGTTGTAGGCGCACATCACCGTCCACGGCTGCGCCTTCTTGACCGCGATCTCAAAGGCCGGCAGGTAGATCTCGCGCAGCGTGCGCTCGTCCACCACGGCGTCGATCGTCATGCGCTCGTGTTCCTGGTTGTTGGCGGCATAAGTGCTTGAGCGACGTGCCCACGCCCTTGCTCTGGACGCCGTCGATCAGGCCGGCCGCCAGCTCGCCCGCCAGGAAAGGGTCCTCGGAGAAATACTCGAAGTTGCGCCCGCACACCGGCGTGCGCTTCATGTTGACGCCCGGCCCCAGCAGCACGTCCACGTCCAGGGCGATGGCCTCCTCCGCCAGCGCCTCGCCCCATCTGGCGGACCAGGTCCGTGTCCCAGGTGGCGGCCAGGCAGGAGGCGGTCGGGAAACAGGTCGAGGCCAGCGCCTCGATCGCCATCGAAGTGGCCTCCGCCACGCGCCGCACCCCGTGCGGCCCGTCCGAAACATACAGCTCGGGCACGCCCAGCCGCTCCACCGGCGTCGTCGTCCACGCCGTAGCCCCGGTACACAGCGCGGCCTTTTCCTCGAGCGTCATCTGCGCGACGAGCGAACGAATATCCGGCATAAATATTCCTTTCTGTCCCCGTTCAAACAGGGCGGCACGTAAAAAAATAGTGGGAATGTACCCCTAATCATCGCACATCTGCAGGCGCGTCACAAGCGCAGGCGTCTGCCATCATTTTGGCCTCGTCCCTTAGGGGCCACGCTCACCGTGCCTGGCTCGCCCCCACTAACCAAACCAACCAGGTACCTGGTGGGGCGAGCCTCGCACGAGTCTACTTTAGCGACACCTCCTGGAGGTGGGGTACTTCCAGGAAGTGGGTACACCGGCGTTCAGCCCTCGCCCACCGCCGCCATCGCCCGCGAAGCGATAATGTTACACCCCGCCCCCATCTCCCCGGCGGCCACGTCGGCGGCGATCACCTGTCCCAACGCCACCGGTGCCCGGGCCTGCACGCCCGCCAGTTGCCGGCAGATGGCGCGCACGAGCGCCTTGGGCACCGGCCGCTGCTGCGCACGGGCAGCCGCGGCCACAACCCGCCCCTGACGGCGACTGTGGTCGTGACGATCCGCTGCGGCGCCGTGTGCTCCTGGATGGCATACTCCCGCCCGCGGCGGCAGCCAAAGCCGCGCACGGTGAGCACAGTGTGCTCGGCGGTGTCTTCATCTACTTCCAGCCTGCAGCCCAGCGGGCAGCCAATGCACAAGTAGGTAGTGGTGAATACCGGCGCATTCATTGCCCTTCCTCCTCCTTGGCGCCCCTGGTTGCACGCGGTACGACCTCTATACGGATGGTCGCACCGCCGAAGCGCGCCAGCAGCTGCGGCTCAAGCGTGAGGGTGACCATCTCGGCCGGCACGACGTAGCGCAGCTTCTTCTCATAGGCGAACGTGCCGCCCACCTCGATCAGGCGCAGCGTGCACGCCTCCAAGGTTCGGCGCACGCGCAGGTAGACGGTCTGCTTCCTGTCCGTCGCCACGGTATGCGGCACGCAGTAGGCCACGTTGGCGCCTGGCTGCAGGCGCAGCGTGTCCGGCGGGGGCCGGTGGCCGGTGGCGTACTGCCCCGCGTAGGTGCCCGCCAGCGCCGCCTCCGCCGCTCGCAAAGTCGACCAGGTCGTGGATGTGCACGACGTTGCCGCAGGCGAACACGCCCGGCCGCGACGTCTCCATCGTGCTCGGTGACCACAGCGCCCCCGGTGACGGGATCGAGCCGCAGCCGCAGCTGGCGCGACAGCTCGTTCTCGGGGATCAGCCCGACCGAGATCAGCAGCGTGTCGCAGGCACGTCCCAGCTTGGTCGAGCAGCGGCTGCTGCCGGTCGTCGACCGGCGCGACGGTCACCTGGTCGACCCGCCGTCCGCCGTGGATTTCGACGACCGTCGTGGACAGGTGCAGCGGGATGTCGTAGTCCTGCAGGCAGTGCACGATGTTGCGGTTGAGGCCGTTGGCGTGCGGCATGAGCTCGAACACGCCGGCCACCTCGACCCCCTCGAGCGTCAGCCGCCGGGCCATGATCAGCCCGATGTCGCCCGACCCGAGGATCACGACGCGCCGGCCCGGCAGCAGGCCGTAAAGGTTCACGAAGCGCTGCGCCAGCCCGGCCGTGAAGATTCCCGCCGGCCGCGTGCCGGGGATGCGGATGGCGCCCGCGTCCGCTCGCGCGCCCCCATCGCCAGCACCACGGCCCGCGCCGCCACCAGCGCAACGCCTGCGGTGCTGGACAGGAGCTTGACCTGCTGCCGCGGGGCGCTGCCATTAGAGAGGTCCGGCGTGACGTCAGGCACAATGTCGAGCACCAGGGCGTCGGTCAGCACGTCGACGTCGTGCTCCAGGCTCTGCGCCAGTATGCGCTGGGCGTACTCGGGCCCGGTCAGTTCCTCGCCAAAGCGATGCAGGCCGAAGCCGTTGTGGATGCACTGCAGCAGGATGCCGCCGGCCTCCGCCTCGCGATCGACGACCAGCACCCGCTCGGCGCCTGCCTAGCGGGCGGCCATCGCCGCCTCCAACCCGGCCGGCCCGCCGCCGACCACGAGACGTCGTAGCAAGGCCGCAGCTGCCGCGGACGAGGGGTGATCATGGCACCACCTCCGCAAACTGGCCGGCAGGCCCGCAGTTGTCCGCTGCCTCGGCCGCCTGTGGACGGTCCAGCACGAGCCACGAATCGGCCCCCCGCTTGGTGACCGCGCTGATCGGCATGCCCGCCGCCCGTGCCAGCAGCGTGATGCAGCGCGTGGTGCAGAAGCCGCCCTGGCAGCGTCCCATCCCCGCTCGCGTGCGCAGCTTGACCCCGTCCAGCGTCGTCGCCCCACGGGCGATGGCCCCCAGCACCTCGCCTTCGGTCACCAGCTCGCAGCGGCAGACGATGCGCCGGTACGCAGGGTCGGCGGCGGCCAGCGCCACCTGCTCGGCCGTCGAGAGGGCGCCAAAACGGGGGATGGGCGGCAGGTGCGCCACAAAATCATCCCGTGGCGCCAGCTCCAGCCCTTCGCTCTCGAGGATCTCCGCCACCAGGCGGGCGATGGCCGGCGCCGACGTCAGCCCCGGCGACTGGATCCCCGCAGCGTTGACCAGCCCGCGGCGGCCGGAAGGGCCGATGATGAAGTCCTCGCCGTCGGCCGCAGCCCGCAGCCCGGCAAACTGGGCGATCACGTCGCGGCTGCTGATGCCGGGGACCAGCTGCGCCACGGCGGCAAAGATCTGCTCGGCGCCGGCGGTGGTGGTGGTCAAATCCTCCCGATCGGTCGCAGCTGTGGCAGTCGGCCCCACCATGATCGTGCCGTCGCAGGTCGGGATGACGAGGATGCCCTTTGACACCGGCGTGGGGCAGGGGAAGATCACCCGGCGCACGAGCCCCTGCAGTCGCTTGTCGAGCAGGTACTCCTCGCCCTTGCGCGGCCGGATCGTGAAGCAGCTGTCGCCCGCCAGGCGTGCCACCTCGTCGGCATACAGTCCGGCCGCGTTCACCACGAAGCGGCTGTAAAGCACTCGGTTCGGCGTCGTGACCGCCCACATCGTCGGGTCCCCGTCCATAAAGGCGAGGGCCAGCACGGGAGCGTCGAGAAACAGCTGCACGCCGTTGCGCACGGCGCTCGCCGCCAGGGCAAAACAGGCCTCGTAGGGGTTGACGACCCCAGTAGTCGGCGCATAGACGGCGGCGATCACATTGGGGGAAAGCTGCCGGCTCCTCCGCCAGCAAACGCTCTCGCTGCCAACGTTCGACGCCGGGGACGCCCTTGATTTGCGCCTGGTGCATCAGCCGGTCGAGCTCCGGGAGTTGGTCGGGCGCCAGCGCCACCGTCAGTTCCCCGCAGCGCACGAAGCCAAAGCAGAGTTCGGCCTCCCAGGTCGTCCCAGAGCCGGTTGCCTTCCCACTCGAGCCGGCCCTTGAGCGTGGCGGGATCCGTGTGGTGCCCGCCGTGGATGATGCCGCTGTTGGCCTTGGTCGTACCAAAGCTCACCTCGGCCTCCTTCTCACACAGGGCGATCTGCAGTTGATAGCGGGAAAGCTCGCGAGCGACAGCGCAGCCGACGATGCCCCCGCCGGCAATCAGAACGTCGTAGAACATGGGGAACGTCCTTCTGCAGGCAGTTATGTCCTGCCCGCACCCCCATTATCGCGCCTTTTTGTAGTGGTGACGCTGCTCAGTTCATACGGGGTGCGTCGGAATTCTGGCGGTCGGCCGTTGCAGCTCACCGGCTCACCCCGGCTCGCCCAGCGGCTTCATTCGCAGGCGATAATCGCGGCGGACAAGCCGAGGTTGAAGCTGCCAGACGTCTCGGCACATCCGCGACGATCGATCGCCGCGACAGGGGTGTTCCCTCTCCCATCCATCACCTGTGGCGCTGTGGTAGAATCCGGAACAAAAGAATCTACACCACCAACAGCTGCGGGAGCCACCCATGAAAATCTTCGACCTGAACGTCCCCCTCGAAGCAAGCCCGAGCGAACCCCTGCCGGTCGGGGTCGAACACCAGTCCCACCAGGCCAGCGCCCAGTTCATGGCGGGCTTCTTTGGCGCCACGGTGGCCGACCTGCCCCACGGCTACGGCTGGGCCAACGACAGCGTGACCATGAACGCCCATTCGGGCACGCACGTGGACGCGCCGTGGCACTACTACCCCACCTGCGCCGACCAGCCGGCCCGCACCATCGACCAGATGCCGCTCGAGTGGTTCTACGGCGACGGCGTGGTGCTGGACTTCCGCGACAAGGAGCGCGGCGGCCTGATCAGCGCAGCCGACGTCCAGGCCGCGCTCGACAAGATCGGCTACGCCCTCAAGCCCCACGACATCGTGCTGATCCAGACGGGGGCCGACAAGTGCTGGGGCCAGCGTGAATACTTCGACGCCGGCGCCGGGATGACCGCCGAGGCCACACGCTGGCTGATCGAGCACGGCATCCGCACCATGGGGATCGACGCCTGGGGCTGGGACCAGCCCTTCTGGGCGATGAAGGAGCGCTTCCAGGCGACCGGCGACCCCGCCGTGATCTGGGAAGCGCACCGCGTCGGCCGCGACCTCGAGTACTGCCACATCGAGAAGCTGGCCAACCTCGACACGCTCCCGCGGCCGTACGGCTTCAAAGTCGCCTGTTTCCCCGTCAAGCTGGCGGGCGGCAGCGCCGGCTGGACGCGTGTCGTGGCGATCTTCGAAGATCTCTAGCGCTGCAGCGGTTCACGTCAGATAGTTACTTGACCACCTGGATATTGAACATGGGCGTGCCCAGCGCACCCATCATCCGCAGCCAAAGCGGCAGGTACATCTCCGTGCCGCGTGCCGTGGTGATGTCGCCCAGGTCGATCACGTGCTGCCACCCAAACCACTCCGCCAACCACTGGGTGACTTGGGCCTTGGCCGCGGCATCGTTGCCGCTGACAAAAATCGCATGATTGCCGTCCCCCACCTGGTGCGGATCGACCATGAGGCCCGCAGTGATCGTGTTAAGGGTCTTCACAACTTTCGCTGCAGGGAAGGTGCGCTGAATCTGTTCGCCCAAGGAGTCGGTGTTGGCGACGGACAGCGTCGGCGGCATACCCTGTGAGAAGTCGAGCGGGTTGGAAGTATCCAGCAGGATCTTGCCCGCAAGGTTGTCTGCGCCGGCCTGTTGGAGCGCCTGCAGCGAGCCCATGCCGCTGGTGGCGTTGATCACTATCTCCCCGTGCTGCGCGGCAGCGGCAAAGGTTTCAACGCGGGCGCCCGGGTTTTGCCGGAGCCATACGCTAAATGGGGGCAGCCCATAAGGGCCTGGCTCTGTGTGCGCCATCGTCTCAGCCACGCTGCGCGTCCCAACGACCACGTCATGCCCCAGTTCCACCAATTTGGCGGCCAGCGTCTGTCCGACAACGCCCGTGCCTAGAACACCGATCTTCATCGCCTTCATGCGTCGCTCCTTATCCGTTGCAATGGTTGACACTTCGTGGTACGATACAGGTCTGTATCGGGCAACCAAGCATACAATACAGATCTGTATCATGTCAAGAGCAAAAACTATGAGAATCGCCACAACTTCCAGGGAGAAACTATACGAGACTGCGGCACGGCTGTTCTTCCAGCACGGCTACCGGGCAGTAGGAGTAGACACCATTGCGGCTGAGTCCGGCGTCGGCAAGATGACGCTCTATCGCCACTACCCTTCCAAGGACGACCTAATCGTGGCGTTTCTGCACCAAAGCGACGCTGATTTCTGGGAATACTTCGAACAGAGCATTGCCGGCGCGTCTGGCGCACGCGAAAAACTGCTGGCCTTCTTTCAGGGTCTGCAAGTCTACGTGCTGTCTCCAGCCTGTTATGGCTGCCCCTTTATTAACGTGGCGAGCGAGTACCCAGAGGCCACCTTTGCCGGCCACCAGGTCGCGCTGGAGCACAAGGAGGCCGTGCGCACACGCTTCAACTCGCTGGCCCGGGAAGCAGGTGCACGCCGGCCGGAGGAACTGGCCAATGCCCTGCTCCTGCTGATGGACGGCGCCTACATGGCAGCGCGCATGTATGGAGCTGGCCCGCGACAGTCCGGCCAGCGGTGTAGCGGAGCCGCCCGTCAACTGATCGACGCGCACTGTGCTGCGTAAAGCGCCTCGGGGTTGAAAATCCTAGGGTTACCTAAATCAGATTCGATGGTAGAATACGCGCTGTTGCGTGAACCCTGCTGAGCAGCGCTCGAGGCTCGAGATTTCCAAGCATCAACGCAATGCAAGATCTAGCTGACGTCACTATGCCGATGCTCGAAATCTGCTTGCTCGGAGATTTTCAAATCGCCTATGGCACTGCGGCCCGCCCGCAGTTCGCCCAGGTCATGAAGCAGCCGCGCCTGCAAGCATTGCTGGCGTACCTGTTACTGCACCGCTCCTCACCCGCAATCACGCCAGCATATCGCATTCACTTTCTGGCCGGATTCGACTGAAGCCCAAGCGCTCACCAACCTGCGGAAGCAGCTGCTCTACTTGCGCACTGCCTTTGCGGAGATTGGCGATTTTATCCAGGCCGATGCCAAAGTCGTGCAGTGGCGCCCAGGCGCGCCGTTCACATGCGACGTGGCCGAGTTTGAGCGCGCGGTGGCGTACTCCGCTGCCGTGGCAGGCGATCAGGCAATCGATGCCCTGCAGCGGGCCTGCAACCAGTACCAGGGGCGACCTGCTGCCCGGATGCTACGACAACTGGATCATCCCGCTGCGCGAGGCGCTGCGTGCCAGGTTTGTGCAAGCCGCAGAACGCCTGACGCTCTTGTACGAAGATCGCCGCGACTACGCAGCCGCCATTCAGGTGGCGCAGCGGCTGCTGCAGCATGAGCCCCTGCACGAAACCACCTACCGGCGGCTCATGCGCCTGCACGCGCTCAACAACGACCGGGCTGCTGCCCTGAAGACGTATCTTACCTGTGTCACCCTCTTGCAGCAGGAGTTGGGCGTCGAGCCGCACGCCGATACACGTGCCGCGTATACGCAGGCTGCTGCAGCAAGAGATCCCGGCCAGGTTGGCGGCCAGGCCGGCGCCGCCCTAGTCGACGAAGCGCCCTTTGTCGGGCGCCGGGGGGAGTGGCATACGCTGCGCGCGGCCTGGCACGATGCCACGCGCGGCCATGCACAATTCGTCCTGATCATGGGCGAAGCCGGCATCGGCAAAACGCGCCTGGCGGAGGAGCTGCGCAGTTGGGTGACCAGCCAGGGATTGGTCGCGGCCAGCGCACGTACCTATGCGGCCGAAGGCCGGCTGGCCTATGCGCCGCTGATCGAATGGCTGCGCACCCCCGCGCTCAAGGCGGGACTGGCGCAGTTGGATGTCGCCACGCTGACCGAACTGGCCCGCCTGCTGCCGGAGCTGCTGGGCGAGCGCCCCGATCTGTCTGCGCCCCCGCCTGTGGCTGAAAACTGGCAGCGCCATCGCCTGTTTGAAGCGCTGACCCAGGCGCTGCTGGCAGGCAAGCAGCCGCTGCTGCTCGTGCTGGATGATTTGCAGTGGTGCGACCAGGAGACGCTGGAGTGGCTGCATTTCTTGCTGCGCCACGATTCAGCAGGCGCCCTTGCTCATCGTCAGCACGGTGCGCCTGGAAGCAATCGGCCCTCGCCATCCCGTCACCGTGCTGCGCGCAGGACTGCGCAGCGGCCAACAGCTGACCGAGCTGCCGTTAACCGCACTCACGGCAGCCGACACGGCACAGCTTGCGCAGCAGATGATTGGGAAGGAGCTTGATGCCAGGCAGGCTGACCGCCTCTACCGCGACACGGAAGGCAACCCGCTTTTTATTGTCGAGATGGTGCGGGCCGAACTGCGCAGCAGTGACGCGCAGCAGGCGGCCAGCAGCGCGGCGTCTGCTCTGTTTTTAGCTTCGCCGGCACCGGCAAGGCTGCCCCCCAAGGTGCAGGCTGCGATCGAAGCGCGCCTTGCCCTGCTGACACCGCTTGCGCGCAGATTAGCCGATATGGCGGCGGTCATCGGCAGAGATCTTACCTATCCCGTGCTGGTGCGCGCGACCGATAACAGCGAAGACGAAGTGATTAGCGGCTTGGATGAGCTGGTGGAACAGCACATCCTGCGCGAACACGAGGCCAACGTCTATTACTTCAGCCACGACAAGATCCGTGAAGCGATCTATGAACAGCTCAGCGCCACGCGGCGGCTGTCTCCTGCATCAGCGCATTGCCCAGGCCTTGGAGACAGTGTATTCCGCAAGCCTTGGACCCGGTGAGCGGCCAGTTGGCCGCCCATTATGAGAAAGCAGGGCTGCCGGCGCAAGCGGTTGATTATTACCAGCAGGCGGCGCAGCGGAGCTTGCGCACCTATGCCAACCATGAAGCGATCGAGCACCTGAACCGAGGGTTAGCGCTGCTTGCCGGCATGCCGGACAATGCCGGTCAGGTGCCAGGCAAGAACTGGCATTCCTGCTCGGGCTGGGTTCGGCCCTGATCGTCGTGCGGGGCTATGGCTTCACAGACAGTGCGCGACGTCTACACCCGCGCCCAGCGTTTGACACAACAGCTTGGAGAGCCCCCCAATCCCGCCATTGCGGGCGCATTGGCGATCTACTTTGTGGCGCGCCGCCAATATGCCGAGTCCGAAGCGCAGGGGAGGGAGCTTCTGACCCTGGCAGAACAGGCAAACGCCGAGCTGAACCCTGTCTTGATTGTGGCAGGCAACTATGCGCTTGGGGTGTCCACCTTCTGGCGGGGCGAGTTCCTCCTTGCCAGAAGCCACCTGGAGCACGCGCTCGCTGCGTACGATGTGCAGCAGCATGCTGTCTATCTCGCCTTTATTGCGCAAGACCTGGGCGTAGTCTGCCTGATTCGCCTGGCTTATCTGTTATGGTATCTTGGTTACCCGCACCAGGCGCAACAAAGCTGCGAGGAGGCCCTTGCCCAGTCGCGCCGGCTTGCCCACCCCTTTACCCTGAGCTATGCGTTGACATTTGCGGCGTTCCTCTACAATGACCTGCGCGATCTGGCGCGCGGCACAGCTGGTCGTCGACGAAGCCATTGCGTTGAATCGCAAGCACGAGTTTCAATTCTGGCTGCCTCCGGCGCTGGCCATCCAGGGCCACCTGTTGTCCGAACAGGGCGAGGTCACGGCCGGCATTGTCCAGATCCGCGCGGGTCTACACTCGTCCGAAAGCATACAGCAGGATCTCCACCGTCCGCTTATGCTCGCCGCGCTTGCGCAAGCCCAAGCCCGGGCAGGCGCCCATACGCAAAGTCTCGCCACGCTGGACGAAGCACTGGCGACGGTCGACGACTACGGTGATCACTGGTACGAAGCGGAACTGCATCGTCTCAAGGGCGAGCTGTTGGACAAGCTTGCGGCGCCGCCGAGCGCAGTCGAAGCTTGCTTCCGGCAGGCCTGCACGCTCGCCCATGCCCAGCACGCCAAAGGGCTGGAGCTGCGCGCCGCCATGAGCCTGGGTCGCTTCTGGCAGCGGCAGGGCAAGCGTGAACAGGCGCGGCGGGTGCTGGCCGAGGTCTACGACTGGTTCAGCGAGGGAGCTGAGACAGTGGACCTCCAAGAGGCGAGATCGCTGCTTGCGGAACTCGCCTGAGCACCGGCAGTGCAGGCTGCCCAACGCCACACCGCGCCAATGAACAGGAGGGGGGCCGCGGCCCCCCTCTATCGCTTACGATCGGCCCCTACCAGGCCCAGGACTCATCCGGCGGGCCGGATGTTCTGGTTCATATGGAAGAGGTTAGAGGGGTCATACTGCTGCTTGAGCGCTGTGAGCCGTGCATAGTTGGTGCCGTAGGCAGCACGTACGAGCGCTTCGCCTTCTTCGCCAAAACCCGGAAAAATTGACGTAGAGCCCGCCGGACGAAAGGGGCTGCATGGCGGCCACTTGCGCCCGCGACCAGGCAATGACGCGCTCCGAATCCGCCGGATCATCCCACACTGAGTCAACGCTAAAGAGGAAGGGCGTGTCCCGGCTGCCAAAGGCGCTCTCGCCAGAACCTGACCGGCGCATGGCGCCGCCATAATGCCAGATCGCCAGCAGGATGGAAGGCACAGGCCGGTCGTGGGCGCAGGCGATGATGGCGTCGATGGCCTGGTCGTCCAAACGCGCGAGGTCGGTGGATTTGAAGTAATAGCAGCGCTGGCCCGCAGGAAAGAACGGATCAAACAGCGTCTGCGCCGTCCGATAGGGCATCTGCCCGCTGAGATCCAGAACCGGCGTGGCCAGGTGGCGCAGCGGCTCGAGCAGGCGCTCGCCCTCATCGGCGGCGCCGGCGTACATGCCGGCCAAGATGATGAGGGGCTTGTTCCAAAGCTCGCGTGGGAAGCCTTCGACGGCCGGGATACTCCAGAAAAAGGCTTGCGAACTGAACTCATCCGGCGCCGTCGCCATAAAATCACGCCAGGCCGGAAAGACGGTCGGTGCGGCTTCCGCCGGATACATGACCACCAACATCATGACTGTGGGGCCGACTGGATAGAGGCGGTACTCGAACGAAGTCACCACGCCAAAGTTGCCGCCGCCCCCGCGGACGGCCCAGAACAAGTCCGGGTTTTCCTCAGCGCTGGCGGTGCACAGCTCGCCGTCGGCGGTGACGACGTCGACCGAGAGTAAGTTATCACAGCAGAGGCCATATTTGCGGCGCAGCCAGCCCAGCCCGCCACCCAGCGTCAAGCCGGCGATGCCGGTGGTGGAAACGACGCCACCTGGCGTCGCCAGGCCAAATGCCTGCGTCTCGCGGTCCAAATCACCCCAAGTCACTCCGCCCTCGGCGCGCGCCGTGCGGCCTTTGGGATCGACGTGAATCCCCTTCATGAGCGACAGGTCGATCATCAGGCCGCCGTCACACACCGCCGAACCGGCCACATTGTGGCCGCCCCCGCGCACCGATACGAGCAGGTTATGGGTGCGGGCAAAGTTGACGGCATCGATGACATCGGCAACGCCGGTGCAGCGGGCAATCAGGGCCGGACACCGGTCAATCAGCCCGTTCCAGACCTGCCGTGCCTCCTCGTAGCCATCGTCGCCGGCACAGAGCACCGGCCCACGCATGCTCGTCTTGAACTCCTCGATGGCCGCGCCGGCCAGCTGGCCGTGCGCGCCTGTGCTTGTCACTACCTGTAGATCGACCATCAATCCCTCCTTATTAAACGAATAGACATGGAAACCTGGCGAGCATGCCTAGATTATCACAGCTTGTCCTGGATGGCACACCATTATTACCGGTTAAGCTGGCGATAGCATAGCAGGCCGGCCGTTACGAAAACGTTCCCTGCAATGTCAGGATGCGAGAAGTTGCGAAGCGAGTTTGGAGGAAGAGCGTTCCACTGCGTTCCGTGGCAGTACCCAACCTGGGCAGCAGACGAGGCAATCTTTGGCCTGGGGGACTAGTGCACGGAATTACCCACGCCAGAGTCGAAGCGAGTCGAACCGGATCGCGGCGCCGCCAGCCGGCGCGCCTGGGAACAGGATGCGATCCACCATGCCCAGGCCCAGCAGGCCGGCCGCCCAAGGCCCGTCGGCGACAAGCGTCGCTGTACCTACGAGCAGCCACTGGCGCCCATCCTCGCTGAAGAGCGCACGCACCTCCTGCCCGCTGCGCTCCAGGCGCAGGATGGGCTGCCCGCAGCCGCTGCGTGCGCGCCCCCAGAAGCGCCGCTTACCGCCGGCCCAGCCCAGAAAGCTGATCTCGCCTGGCGCCCAGGCCGCCCCAATCCAGGCGCACGTAGTTGGCCCCATCACACCAGAGCAGCAGGCCGCCCATCGCCAGCGGCCGCCGCGGCGAAGCCCCGCAGCGCGCCTGCAGGGCAAAGTCCCCCGCGACGTCCGTGCGCAGCGACGGGGCGCCGGTATTGATGTACCAGAGATCGCGCCCGTCCGCAGCGACCAGTTCGACGGCCGGCATGGTGCCGTGTTCGAAGTGGCAGGCGCCGTCTTGGAATGGATCACACCACTGCCACTGCGCCAGGACCTCGCCGGTGATCTCGCAGCCCTCTCCATGCCCCGCCGCCGTGCCGCGGCTGTGCCTCAGTGGGATACCAGGAGCAGCGGCCGGCAGCGCTGTCGCTCCAGCCACCTTGGCGCGCTGCGCATCACAAAGAGCGTGTAAGGCAGAGGGATCGGCCATCAAGCGGTCGAGCGCCGCCACGGCGCCCCAATACACCGGCTTCGTCTCCGGATAGCCGAGCGATGGCGGAGAGTCAGGCCCGCAGCTTGCAATCACCCCCTGATAGAGCTCGCACGGCTTCGTCGGTGCGGCCGGCCGTGGCCAGGGCGCAGGCAAGCCAATAGCGCGCCTCTGCGGTTTCGAACGTCGCCAGCGCATCGTCATCGCCAGGCCCAGGCGACAGCAAGCCAAGCGCCTCCTCGATCCGGCCGGCAGCGAGGTAGAGACTGCCGCATTCAATCCGGATGCCGGCGGTCGGCGAGGTTTGGGGCTCCGCCAAGTCCGAGCAGTTGGTCCGCATACCCACCCGCCGCCGCAAGCTCGCCCTGCACCATGGCATTGAGGGCAAGGCGATCGAGGCAGAAGTAGATCATCGTCGTCTCTCCGATACGCCGGCTCAGCGCCAGCGTCTCCTGGAGCACCTGGGCAGCACCGGCAAAGTCACCCTGCTGCGAGAGCATAATGCCATGCACCATGCCGGCCTTGGCCAGCGACGTCATATCCTGCCGCGCCGCCGCCGCCGATCGCAGGCTCTCGATCCACTCTGCTGCCGCCGCAACATTGCCCTGGAGCTTGTAGTGGTCGATGACCTGGTGATAGGCCGGCGACAGCTCCTCGACAAAGGGAAACGTGCGCACCAGCGGTCGCAGCTGCCGCACATAGGCGTCGTATTGTTCGGCATCTCCCAGCGCAATCACACCTGCCGCCAGGTGGCCCAACATCAAGGCCGTCTCGCGGCACGGCGCCGCGGGCGACAGCAGCGCCAGCCCCGCGCGGGCGTTGGCGACGAATTCAGCGGACTTCTCCTCCCAGTAGAGCGCTTCACCCCGCCAGTAGATCAGGCGCACGACGGCCGGCGGCGGCTGCGCCGGCGGCCTGGGCGTGGGCGATCGCTTCCCCAAAAGCCGCCTCGGCGCGCGCATAGCTGCCCATCGCATAATAGGTGCGCCCCAACTGGTGCCAGGCGTCGCTCCAAGTCTGGTGCGCAGTTCCCTGTCCCTCGGCATCAAGCTGCGCCAGGCGGTCGAGCGCCTCCTGGAAATAGGCGACGGCGGGGCCATTGGCGAACACGCCCGCGCCGCAGCCCCCGCCTTCAGCAGGTAATCGACGGCCCGCCGCAGGTCGCTCGTGCGGGCGTAGTGATAGGCCAGCGCATCCACGTGGGCGTCGAGATTGTCGGCATACAGCCGTTCCATGGCGTGCGCAGCCTGCAGGTGCAGGCCGCTGCGGCGGGCATCGGGCAGCATCTGGTAGACGGCGACCTGGAGCAGCACGTGGCGAAACGAGTATTCGGCCAGGGGCTCGGCCTGCTCGCAGTAGAGAAAACTGCGCTGCTCCAGCTCCTCGATCTGCCCGCCAGTTTCTCGTCAAGCGTCCCATCGTGTTGACATGCCGGTGCGTCCGGCCGTACTGTTCTCATCCGCAGCCATGCCGCGCAGCAGCGGCAGGGCAAAGGTGCGGCCGAGCACTGCCGCCGCCTCCAGCGTGTGGCGCAGCGGTGCCGGCAGCCGATCGACACGGGTAGCAATCAGCTGGTCGACGCTGAATGGAAGCTCCAGGTCGGCCGGCGCGCCGGCGCGCGGATCGGTTGTCCGCCAGACCCTCGCATCCTGGCGGATGAGCCCGGCCTCGATCAGCGCCAGGATGCTCTCTTCCGTGAAATAGGGGTTGCCCTGGGCGCGCTCCAGGATCCAAGCTCTTGGTGGCCGGCGCCAGCGCCTCGATTTCGAGCAGCGCCGTCACCATCTGGGCGTTCTCCGCCGGGGTCAGCTCGCGCAGCCGCAGCTCCTGGTAGTGCGCAGGACACTTGCGCGCCGCCAGCACCGGCAGCTGCGAACAGCGCGCCTCCGGCACGGGGCGATAGACACAGAGCAGCAGCAGCGGTTCGGTGCCAACAGCCGGCAGAAGCTCGTTGATCAGGTCGAGCGAGGCGTCGTCGGCCCAGTGGAGATCCTCGAGCACCAGGACCAGCGGCTGCATGTGGGCGATCGCCGCCAGCAGGGTCCGCAGCGCCGCCAGCGTGCGATGGCGCAGCTCTGCCGGCGCCGCGTTTGCCAGGCGGTCGTCCCAATGCGGGGCAGATGTGCGCCAAAGCGCACGGCATAGAGCTTGCCGAGCACCGCCCCGATCTCGGCGCACGTCTCGCCGTCCCACCGCTGCACGGCCGCCAGGCGCGCCAGCCCCTCCCGCATGGCGGCTGCCTGCGCCGCCTCCTCGGCGTCGAGCTGCCAGCCAAAGTAGTCGCGCAAGGCATCCAGAAACGGGCCGTAGCTGGCGGCTTCCGTCATCTCCAGGCAGCGCCCCTCCAGCCAGAGTATCTGCTCCTGCCGCCGGGCGCGGGCCTCGGCCACCAGGCGCGACTTGCCGATGCCGGCCTCGCCGCTGAGCAGCAGCACCTGCCCGGCCCCATTTGCCAGCCCGTCGACCGCGTGCTCCAGGACTGCCAGTTCGGCGGCGCGGCCGACCAGCTCCGCCTGCAGCCCCGGGATGCCACGCGTTTTGCGCAGCGGCAGCTCGGCCGCTGCCAGGTAGACACTGGCCGCCGTCTCCTGGCCGCGTAGACGCACTTCAAGGGCACGAAAGGTGCAGCTGCTGCGGGTCTGGAGATAGGTTGCGCGATCCACCAGGATCTGCCCTCCTGCCGCCGCGCGCTGCAGCTCCGCCGCCTGCCCCAGCACGGCGCCGAACACCTCCTGCGTCTCCCACCCTCGCCATCCTGCTCGCGCCATGCAACCAGCGCCGGCCCGATCTTGATGCCGGCCGCCAACACAATGCCGCTGCTCTGCGCAGCGGCCTGCAGGCCAAAGGCCACGTGCAGGGCGCGCTCGGCGTCGTCTTCATGGCTGTGGGGAACGCCGAAAAACGCCACGACGCCATCCGGGCCCAGGTGGTCGACGTGGGCGGTGTAGCGCTGCCAGGGCAGCCGCCGCGCCGGCCAGGAAGCGGTCGAGCTGCTCCTGCTGCTGCCGGCGCTGGATGCCTGCGGGCCAGCCGACGATGGCCACATTCAGCACGACAATCTGGCGCATCGCTTCCTCGCCAGGCTGACCGGTCTCGGTCGTGCTGTTCTCGGTCATGCTCTTCTCGGCCGTGGCCAAACGGCGGCGGGAAGGTCGAAGCAGGCGACGCCGGCTGTGCCGGCGCTGCTGCGGCCGGCGCGGCGGGTCTTCGGTTTGCTCGGCGGGCTTGCCAACAGGGCACGCGTGGCGGCATCGGGCTCGACGCCCAGCTCCTGCGCCAGCATCTGGGCACAGTGTTCGTACTGCCGCACCGCGGCTGCCCGGTCGCCGGCGGCCAGGTACAGCTCGATCAGGCTGCGATGGGCGCCCTCTTCCAGGGGATCCAGCGCCAGCCGGCGGCGGGCAGTCTGCAGCGCAGCCTCCAGATCGCCGGCTTCACGCTGCGCCCGCAGCAGCGCATCGCCGGCACAGGCCATCTCCCGGCGCAGCTCCTCGGCAGTGAAATAGCGCCAGTCCTCAAAGGTCGGGGCGTCGCGCAGGGAAAACTCGGCCAGGAAATCGTCCCGATAGAGTGCGACGGCCTCCCGCAGTGCCGCCGCCGGCGGGGCAGCAGCGCCGGCCTGCGGCTTGAGCAGCGCACGAAACCGCCAGACGTCGACCGTGAGGTTGGGTGTGCGCCTGAGCTCCACCGTCTCCCGGCTGACGTCAAGCCAATCGTCGCCCAGCGCCTGCTTCAAGGCATGGAGGGTGCGGCGCAGCCCATTGCGCGCCTTGGCCTGGCTCAGCTCCGGCCAGAGCAGGGTCGCCAGGCCGTCGCGGCGGTGGGGACGATCCTCGACGGCCAGGTAGGCCAGCAGCGCAACCGCCTTCCAGCGGTCGAGCATCACTTGCCGGCCGTCGAGCGTAAGAGTAGGTGGTCCAAAGAGGCAGATAGACAACTGGGACATAGCAACGCTGATCCGCTTAAGGGATTCGCAGTCAACGTACCGCTGCCGATTTCCATTATAGCACAATAATGTTCTCGGTGTGCGCAGGCCGGTGACCCGGAGGTCCACGGTGTTACGTCCTCACCGCAATGCACGTCTCCTGCTACGCGCCTCGCTACGATCGACGACCACCCCGCCTGCTACGATCGAGATGCTTGAGTGTGGCGTCAATCCCTACAGTGAACAGGAGGTAGTACCATGAAACGCAGTACGCAGTTGCTCGGTCGAGTTGTTTTTGTGGGCCTGGCTGTCATGCTGGTCGCCGGCTTCGGTGTCGCGGGGCAGACCATGACGGCCGCAAGCGCACCGGTATCCGCCAACCAGGCCGTCATCGAGCCGGGTGGCGGTGGCGGCGGGACTGTCGTCGAGGCATATTTCAGCACCGTGTTGAGCAAGGCAAATGGGGCAGCAGCTGAGGCCATCCTGGCGCCCGACTTCCGGCGCACCGACCGCAGCCAGTCCGGCGTGACGCTGGGCGCACCGGGCGTCATGTTCCTCGCCAACTATGAACGCCAGGCGTTCCCCGACCTGCGCTACACGATCGACGACCTGGTCGTCGAGGGCGACCACGTCGCCGTCTGCTGGACCGCACAGGGCACGCAGGCCGGCGAGTATGGCACCGCGGCGGCGACCGGCAAGCCGGTCGTCTGGACGGGGATGAGTTTCTTCAAGCTGCAGGACGGCAAGATCGCAGGCGAGGAAACCAACCTCGAAGACCTGAGCGAGGTGCTGGCGATCAAGGACTTGCGCATCAGCCCCAGCTACATGCAGTAGGGATGGCGGCCCATTATGGGCACGGCAAGCGGCACCGCCGGCAGCATGAGAGTCATGCTGCCGGCGGTGCATTTTTAACCGTTTGACGCTGCTATAAGCGCTGTGCTATTCTAGCCGCATTCCGCACTCGTCAATTGCATCATAAGTACCGCCGCCTGTTCGCCTGCAAGCTGCCGCTGTCGGCGGCTCAATTCTTCGTGGAGGGTACAGCTTGAACTCCTTCCTATTCCTAACCGCCCCCCTTGCGGCTGTGCGCCGCGTTACTGTGTATCCCCGTGCTGCCGGCTGTCGCCAGCACGGCGCGAACGCTTGATACGCACACCCGTCCTTTCTGCCAACCAACAGCAAGCAGCAGCTAGAACCACATGAGGAGGTTGTCGTTTGGCGGCAGTTTCTGAACTCGCATCTGAACGCTCGCAGCACACAAGCAAGCCCGCCGGCACCTTCCGGCGTGCGCTGCGCCGCAACCTGAGCGGCTGGCTCTTTGCCTCGCCGTGGATCATCGGCTTCCTGCTGTGGACGGTGGGCCCCATGGTGGCGTCCCTTGTGATCGCCTTTACCAACTGGGATCTTATCACCGCGCCCAAGTTTGTCGGCATGCAGAACTTTTCGGCGATGCTCGTCGACAACCTTGTCTGGAAATCGCTCCAGGTAACCACCGTCTACGCCGTCGTCAGCGTCCCCCTGCAGATCGGCCTCGGCCTGGGGCTGGCGCTCCTGCTCAACGCCAATATCCGGCTGCTGCACTTCTACCGCACGGCCTACTACCTGCCTTCCGTGCTGTCGGGCGTGGCCGTCGCACTGCTCTGGCGCTGGATGTTTTCCACCGAGTTCGGGTTGTTCAACGCCATGCTGGCCGAGATCGGCATTCAGGGCCCCAGCTGGCTGGGAGATCCCAACTGGGCGCTGCCTTCGCTGATCCTCATGAGCCTCTGGGGCGTCGGCGCCGGCACCATCATCTACCTGGCCGGGCTGCAGGGGATCCCGACCGACCTCTACGAAGCGGCCGAGGTGGACGGCGCCTCGAGCTGGGTCCGCTTCTGGAACATCACCCTGCCCATGATGACGCCGGTGCTCTTCTTCACGCTCGTGACCGGCTTCATCGCCGCCCTCCAGGTCTTCACCCAGGCCTTCATCATGACCTCGGGCGGCCCAAACAACGCCACGCTCTTCTACCTGCTCTACCTGTACCGCAATGCCTTCGAGTATTTCCGCATGGGGTACGCCAGCGCGCTGGCCTGGGTGTTGTTTGTCTACATCCTCTTCCTGACGCTGGCGCTGCAGGGTACCTCTCGCTACTGGGTCTTTTACGAAGGCGAAGATCGCAAAGGATAGGACAGGACCATGACGGCTGCCGAAAACACAACCCTGCCCCGCAAGACCCAACCCTCGCCGCGCCTGACCCGGCGCCAGCGCAACCTGCGCAACAGCACGTTGACTCATCTTGTGCTGCTGTGCGGGGTCGTCCTGATGTTCGTCCCCCTGGCCTGGACCCTTTCCACGTCGCTCAAATCGCCTGGCGAAGTCTACCAGTTTCCGCCCACCTGGATCCCTCAGGAGATCCTGTGGAGCAACTACGTCAAGGCCGTGACCGCCATCCCTTTCTTCCTTTACCTATGGAACACCGTCGTGATCACTGCCCTCAGCGTGATCGGCAAAGTTGTGTCCATCACGCTGGTTGCCTTTTCGTTCGCCCGGCTGCGCTGGTGGGGACGCGATTTCATGTTCGTGGTGATGCTGGCGACGATGATGCTGCCGCCGCATATCACGCTCATTCCCCAATTTATTATGTTCAAATGGTGGGGCTGGATCAACACCTTTCTGCCCCTGGTGGTGCCCGCCTTTTTCGGCGGCCCCTACCTGACTTTCCTGGTGCGCCAGTACCTGCTGGCCATTCCCCGCGAGCTGGACGACGCTGCCCGCATCGACGGCTGCAGCGATTGGGGGCTCTACTCGCGTATCATCATGCCCCTCTCCAAGCCGGCCATCCTGATCGTGGTCATCTTTGTGTTCAACGGCACCTGGAACGAGTTCCTGCTGCCGCTGATCTACTTGCAGAGTTCCGACCTGTTCACGCTGGCACTGGGTCTGCGCATGTTCCAGGGAGAAGCGAGCACTTCCTGGAACCTGCTTATGGCTGCATCCTTGTTGAGCATGCTGCCGGTAATCCTGCTATTTTTCGCGACCCAGCGCTACTTTATCCAAGGTGTTGTTTTTACCGGGGTCAAGGCATAACCTATCAGGCAAACTATCACCCAGTCAGGAGAAGATCATGGAAGACCAACGATTGAGCCGGCGTGATTTCTTGCGCAACAGTGCAATCGCCGCATTTGTGATGGGCGGGCTGGCGGCCTGTACGCCTGCTGCACCGCCCGCGCCAGGGGCAGCTAGTGGGCAGAACGCTGCTGGGGCAGCAGGAGAATCTGCCGCTGCTCCGGCCGCCGCGCCGGTAACCCTGGCGTTCGTGTGCGACATCATCAACGAAGGCCATGTGAAGGTGCGCGACAAGTGGGCCGCCGATTTCTCGGCCGCCAACCCGGGGATCACCGTCCAGCACCAGCCAACGCCCAACGCCGATTACAATACCAAGGTCCAGACCCTCTTTGCGGCAGGCACGCCGCCGGACATCTATCGCTACCTGACGGAGATCACGCCCATCGTCACCGTGGCACAGAAGAACATGCACGTGCAGTTGGACGACTACATCGCCGCCGACAACGTGGATCTCTCCGACTTTCGCCCCGACGCGGTCGCCCTCTACCAGTGGGAGGACAAGACTTACGCGCTCCCGCGCGACTACGGCAACCAGAACCTCTTCTACAATGTGGATCTCTTCAACGAGGCCGGCGTGGAGCTGCCGCCGGTGGACTGGGAGGACAAGAGCTTCACCTTTGAGGTGTTCCTCGACATGCTGCAGCGGCTGGTCAAGCGCGAGGGCGATCGCGTGACGCAGTGGGGCTTCCTCGTCAACCGCGGCCAGCGCCCGTGGGCCTCCTGGGTCTACAACAACGGCGGCGCCCTGGTGCACAAGAACGACCAGGGGCTGGCCACCGACTCAGCCATGGCGGACGCAGCCACGGTGGAAGCACTGCAGTTCCTCCAGGATCTGATGTACAAACACGAGGTTGCGCCCCGCCCGGACCTGGAATCGGAACTTGGCGGCGTCGAGCTCTTCTCCACGGGGCGGGTCGCCGTCATGCTCAACAATCCTTCGGCCGTCAACCAGTTCCGCGCCATCGAGTCGTTCCAGTGGGACGTGGCGACACTGCCCATCGGCAAGGCCGCACGGCGCGGCACGGGCGGCGGCGGCACGGGCTGGGCGTCCGGCGCAGGCACCAAGAGCCCCGATGCAGCCTGGCAGTTCCTGAAGTACATCACCACCGCCCAGGCACAGCTGGACGAAGTCGCCGTCGGTGCAACCACGCCCTCGCGCGTCTCCGTCGTCAACTCCGAGGCATTCCTCGATCCCAACAAGCCACCCAAGAACGCCAAGGGCTTTGCCCAGGCCCAGGAGTACGTGGTGCGTGACCCGGTGCACGTCAACTGGCCGGAGATCACCCAACGCATCTACACGCCCAACATGGACCTGCTCTGGAGCGGGAGCGAGGATGCGGCGACGATAGGGGCGCGCATCAAGCAAGAATCCGACCCGCTCTTCGCCCAGAGCTGAGGCAGCCGTCGGCGCCCACGCCCGGTCAACGCGGCTGAACCTGCCCGGCCGCCAATCGTAGGGGCACAAGGTCCGAGGAATGGCGCAAGAAACCGAGTTTCTCGTAGAAACTCGGTTTCTACCCACGCCGGACCTTGTGCCCGCCCTGGCCCCGACAGACGACGACCGCGCTTGCGCCGTCAACCCGACAGGCACGGTCGTCTTCTATTACGCAAAAAACGCTTTAGGAGCCTCAACCCGTGAACGAGCCACGCAAACCAAACGTAATCGTCTTCTTCACCGATCAGCAGCGGTGGGACACCACCGGCGTGCACGGCAACCCGCTGGGGCTGACGCCTAACTTTGACCGCATGGCCCGCCGCGGAACCGACGTACACTACACCTTCACCGCCCAGCCCGTCTGCGCACCGTCGCGCGCCTGCCTGCAGACCGGCCTCTACGCCACCAACACCGGCGTGTACCGCAACGGCATCGTGCTGGACCCCGAACTGCAAACGCTGGCCAAATGCTTCCGCGCCGGCGGCTACACCACCGGCTACATCGGCAAGTGGCACCTGGGCGATGCCGACCCGGTCCCCGTAGAGCAGCGGGCGGGCTACGAGGAGTGGCTGGCCGCCAACCTGCTGGAGTTCACCTCCGACGCCTACGACACACTGCTCTATGATACCGACGGCAACCCGGTCCAGCTGCCGGGCTACCGCGTCGACGCCCTGACCGATGCGGCGATTCGCTATGTCGACTCACACCAGGCAGGAACCGTTCTTCCTGTTCATCTCCTACCTGGAGCCGCACCACCAGAACCACCTGGACGACTATCCCGCGCCGGTGGGCTACCGCGAGCAGTACACGGGCCGGTGGACGCCGCCGGACCTGGCCGCGCTGGGCGGATCTTCTCCCCAGCACCTGGGCGGCTACTACGGCATGGTGAAGCGGCTGGACGAGGCGCTGGGCCGGCTGCTTGACGCGCTGCGCAGCCTCCACCTGCTCGACAACACCGTGGTGCTCTTCACCTCCGACCACGGCTGCCACTTCAAGACCCGCAACGCCGAGTACAAGCGTTCGTGCCACGAAAGCTCGATCCGGGTGCCCGCCGCCCTCTGCGGACCCGGCTTCGACGGCGGCGGGCAGATCGACGCGCTGGTCAGCCTCGTCGACCTGCCGCCCACCCTCCTGGACGCTGCCGGCCTGCCCATCCCGCCGGCCATGCAGGGCCGTTCAATCTTAGATCTGCTGGAAGGCGCTCCAGACCCGTGGCCCGAGGAGGTATTCGTCCAGATCAGCGAGTCCCAGGTGGCCCGCGCCATTCGCACTAAGCGCTGGAAATACTGCGTCAACGCGCCGGGCCTTAGCGGCTGGGAGCAGGCCGGCTCAGAACATTACGTCGAGGAGTCGCTCTACGACCTGGAGGCGGACCCCTACGAACTGGAGAACCTCGCCGGGATCGACGCCTTCCGCGCCCTCGCCGACGACCTGCGCCGCCGCCTCATCGCCCGCATGGTCGCCGCCGGCGAAGCCGCGCCCACGATCGAAGACGCCCCCGTGCGCCCGGGCGGCCAGCGTGCGGCTACCATCGCCGAGGTTCGCCAACGGTACAATGAGCAGCAGGCCTAGAGGGGCCTTGCCATGACCAACGAAGAACTGCTCAAACATGCCTATATTGCGTTCAATGCGCGTGACATTGAGGCCGTGCTGGCCCTCATGGCCGCCGATGTCGACTGGCCAAACGGCATGGAAGGCGGCCGCGTCGCCGGTCATGACGCCGTGCGCAGCTATTGGCTGCGGCAGTGGAGCATGATCGACCCTACGGTGACACCGGCACGCTTCGTCACCGAAACCGATGGACGGATAGCGGTCGAAGTGCACCAGGTTGTCCACGACCTTCAGGGTAACCTTCTTGCGGATGAGACTGTCCAGCATGTCTATTGCATCGAGAACAGTCTTATCAAATCCATGGAAATCCGCAGCGGTAGTTCGGGAAAGTAGTGCCCAGATGAATACGACTGCAAAGCAATACTCTGAAGAATTGGTTTTTGTTGAAAGTGAAGATGGGGTATTACTAACAGGTGCCGTGATCAGACCGCAACATGAAGTCAGTAATCCTGTTGCAGTTGTCTGGATACATGGCAACACGGGTAAGTTCTGTGACTATCCCTATATTGCCATCGGACGTGCCATTGCCGAACAGGGGTATGTCTTTATTACCGGCAACACACGTGGTCACGATATCAGCGCCACACTCTGGAAAATGCCTGCCGATGAACCAGTTGCAGGTGGTAGTGCATGGGAACTCTATGAAGAGGCGCCCTATGACATCGGTGGTTGGGTAAGCTTTGCGGCAGGGCTTGGCATACAAAAAGTGATCCTTGTTGGCCACAGTTTGGGCGCAGCAAAGGTGATTTACTACCAAGCTCTTCGTCAGGACTCCCGAATTGGGGGAATCGTTGCAGCATCGCCCGATCTACACGGCCATTGGTCAGCTGAGCTAATATCAGCAGCCCAACAGATGGTAAGTGAAGGACGAAGCACTGAACTCCTACCGCCTCTCATGGGTACATCTTGGTACCGCTTGAGTGCACAAAATATCGTCAGTCGTTCAACCATACTGTCACAAACCTATCTCTCCACAACAGGTTCTCCCCACATAGCCCAAATCGGCTCACCGTTACTTGTATTCTTCGGCACCCACGATGTTGGCGGCACAACGGAACTAGATCTTGTCCGTAAGAATGCAGTAAAGGCTAGCCGCATTGATACGCATCTGATTGAAAATGCTGATCATGTTTATACAGGATGCGAATCTCAAACAGCTAAGCTCATCGTCACATGGATGGAGAGATTGTAGGCACAAGGTTCGCCCGGAATTGGAGTTGCGCCACCAAGCGCAACGATCCATCCTTCGCCGAACCTTGTGCCCTCCCACGCTCTCTAGCGCGCCGCCACTTGCCCCGCCTGTTCTACCTCCGTCACCTTCTTGCGTTCAGGCTTCCCGCTGCCGGTGGTGATCAAATTGAACAAGCTGTTGTTGATGTAATGCGCCCAGGCGTCGGTACATTGACCGTAACATGCCAGCGCCGGTACCAGCCCGGCGTGTGTAAAGCGGAGTTCAGTCCTGCCATCCAGCCTGGCGACCTCGAAGAGGATGTCGGTCCCCGTCCACTCGTCCTTGTCGGCGACGAAATTGAGCTGGCTGTCCACGACCTGCCACACGACTTTCTTGTCGGGCTCCCACTCCGTGATCTTCTGCGTGCTGCAGTGAATGTTCTGGACGGTGAAGGTGAACTCGGCGCCGGGCTGGTCGGTCCTCCCCTCGATCTCTTCCGACCACCAACCGCGCACGTTGTTGACGGCCGCAAAGACTTCCGCGGGCGATTGGTCCACCGTAAACGACGTGGTGTAATCCTGGCTGCTCATCTCACGCGCCTTGTCGACCACTTCCTCGATCGGGTTGGGCTGCCCCTGGCCCGTGGTCATGAGATTGCGCAAGCTGCCGGCGATGTACGAGCCCCACGCGTTCGAGCAGACGTCGTAGCACTCGTAGTCAGGCACCAGCCCGATGTGCGTGAAGCGCACTTCCGTCTTGTCGCCCTGCGGCACAATCTCAAAGACAATGTCCGTGCCGGTCCACTCGCTCTTGTCCTTGACGAAGTTGAAGTAGTTGTCCACAACATGCCAGGCGACGCGCTTGCCGGGCACAAATGCGGTGATTTTGAACGTGGCGCGGTGCACGTCCTGGTAGTGGTAGTTGAACACGGCGCCAAGCCGGTCAGTGTCGCCCTCGACGGCCTGCGACCACCAGCCGCGCACGTTGTTGATGGCGTCGAAGGCCTCTTGTGGCGTGCACTCTGCCTGGAACGTGACGCTGTAATTTCTGTTTGCGCTCATAGATAGCTCCTTCTGGAAACTGCCGATACGGTACCGGCGTTGCATACAGCAGCGGATGCACTCGAGAATTGGAACATCCGTTCGCATTCCGGTAGTATATGCGCCGGCGCTGCGGTGATCTATGGCCCGGTGTTCTGAATTTGTGTCCGAACGTCCAGAAGGAGGACCAGAGATGGATGTCCTGACCGATGTGCTTTCTGCACTCGAACTGAAAGGCTGGCTGTCTTCGCGCCGCGAGCTGGTCGGGCCCTGGCGCTATGACTTTGCCGACAGCAAGGACAGCACCTTCCACGTCATCAGCTTTGGCGGCGCTTTCCTCCAGGTTGAAGGCGAGGCAAGGCCGCGCCGACTGGAAGACGGCGACGTCGTGCTCTTCCCCACGGGCCACCCACACTCGCTCTTCGACGACCCAGCCTCACTCGTGACGCGCGTGGTTCATCTCGACTACAACCCGCAGCGCGAACGTCACATCGTCGGCTGCGAAGGCGCAGGGCCCAAGCTGCTGATGCTCTGCGGCGCGTTCCATTTTGACTATCCCAACGACCTGCCGCTGCTGCATCGCCTGCCCAAGCTCATCCACATTCCGGGCGCACAGGGCCACATGGATCAAAATCTTTCCGGCATCGTGCAGCTTATCGCCCGCGAGTCGGCTTCCCGGCAGCCGGGCACGGAGATCATGCTCAAACGGTTGACTGAACTGCTCTTCATCCAAGTCATCCGACTCTGGATCGAGGGGCAGGAGGAAGCGCCCGGCGGATGGGCCGGGGCGCTGCGCGACAAGCCCGTCAGCACCGCGCTGGATCTGATTCACGGGGCACCCGAACGCCGGTGGACGGTAAAGGAGCTGGCCGAGGCGGCGGCGCTATCGCGTTCCGCCTTCTCGACCCGTTTTACGGAACTGGTAGGCGAACCGCCCATGACCTATCTCACCCGCTGGCGTATGCTGCGGGCGACCCGCCTGCTGAAAAACGAGGTCAGGATGGAGACTGTCGCCGAGCAGCTCGGCTACGAGTCCGAGGCCGCCTTCCGCAAAGCCTTCAAGCGCGAGGTCGGCATCCCCCCCGCCCAATACCGCCGGTTCGGCTAGCACCAGCCAGCACTCCGCCACCGTCGATCCGCTCGATCAGCCCGTCCGGACGTGGCGAACCGCGCAGGCGAAGCCGCACTCTTGATTGACATTGACTTTATTGGGGCCGCGTGCTATTTTCATCGACTTACCGCCAGTCGGGCAGCAGTGTGCCGGTTTTGGGAGGGCAGTATGAGCGGCAAGACAATTCCAGGCCCGCGCGAGGTCCCCTTGGTGGGCAGTGTCGGCCCCTTTGCACAGGATCCGCTGGGATTTCTGACGGGGTTGGCGCGCGACTTCGGCGAGACCGCGCGCTTCCACATCTTTAACCTGCCGTTCGTGCTGGTCAGCAACCCGGATACTGTGCGCGAACTGCTCGTCGACAAGGCTGACATCTTCCCGAAATCACCACGCACGATGAACGCGATGGGAAAATTCCTGGGCCACGGGCTGTTGACGAACGAAGGTCCTCCCCATCGCGCCCGGCGCAAATTGATGCAGCCGGTTTTTCACAGCAAGCGCATTCACAGCTATGCGGACGTGATGGTGAACTTCGCAACCCTGGCGATCGACGGTTGGCAGGACGGTGAGGTCCGTGAGATGAACGGCGAGATGATGCAGCTCACCATGCACATCGTCGCCAAGGCGCTGTTCGATGCCGATCGCAACAGTTTAGAGGGGCAGGCCGCACGCGTCGGGCAAGCAGTGCACGTATTCCAGAAAATGATCGACCACGACCTGCATTCGCTGTGGGTGCCGCCAGACTGGATCCCAACCTCACGCAACCGGGAGGAGCGCGCAGCCAAGCGTACGCTGGATGCGGTGATCGAGCAGATCATTGCGGTGCGCCGCAGCCAGGCAGCCGCAGGCATTACGACTGACCATGGGGATCTGCTCTCGATGTTGATGGCGGCACGTGACGAGAGTGGAGCCGGACTCTCCGACCAGGATTTGCGCGACGAATTGGTGACGATCTTCCTCGCCGGCCACGAGACGACGTCCAACGCGCTGTCGTGGACCTGGTACGCACTGGCGCGCACCCCTGACGTCGAGGCTCGGCTGCATGCCGAGCTGGACTGCGTGTTGGACGGTCGCACGCCCACATTACCGGACCTGCCCAACCTGCCCTATACGGCCCAAGTGTTCAAAGAAACCCTGCGCCTCTATCCCTCCGCATGGGCGCTGACGGCGCGCAAGGCCAGTACGGACACTACGCTCGGCGGCTACGCCATACCCAAGGACACCCTGGTATTTGCCTCGCCCTATGTGATGCACCGGCTGGAGCAATACTTCCCAGATCCCGAAAGCTTCGATCCCGGTCACTTTACGCCTGCGCGCGAAGCGATGCTGCCCAAGTATGCCTACTTCCCGTTTGGCGGCGGCCCCCACATCTGCATCGGCAATGCATTTGCGGCGCTGGAAGGCCAGCTGCTGCTGGCAACCATCGCGCAGCGCTACCGGTTTGAGCTCATGCCGGATCCCCCCGTTGTTCCCGACCCGCTGATCACCCTGGGTATGAAGCACGGCATGCGCATGTGCCTGGTCGCGCGCCGGCCGGCACGTGTTGAGCAAGAGCCCTTGGCAATGGTGACAATGTGATTACTGATCTTGACCTCCTCTATCTGCGTGCGGCCATTGCGGTAGCCTGGCGCGCACGCGAACACGGCAACCATCCTTTCGGGGCGATCCTTGTCGACGCCAACAACGAGGTTGTGCTGGAGGCGGAGAATACTGTAGTTACCGCATGCGACTGCACCGGCCACGCCGAAACCAATCTCGTGCGCCTCGCCTCGCAGCGCTTAACGCCGGAGCAGCTCGCAACCTGCACGCTCTACACCAGCACCGAGCCTTGTGCGATGTGCGCCGGCGCCATACACTGGAGCCAGATCGGCCGCGTGGTCTATGCGCTGAGCGAAGACGACCTCTATGCCATCGTCGGTTTCGCGCCGGAGCAACTGCGCCTGCCCTGCCGGGAGGTATTTGCCCACAGCCAACGCCCTGTCTTAGTGGATAACCCCACAACTGACCTGGCTGCCGAGGCACGCGCAGTGCACGCAAACTTCTGGTCACAACTAAGCTAAGACAATGATGCAAGGCGCATAGAATGCGCCATTGCGATTCAACAACAGGAGCACAGCCATGCAATATCGCCACTTAGGCCGTTCCGGCTTGCAGGTTTCGACCATCGGTTTAGGCACTAACCGGTTTGGCGGCAAGGTTGACCAGGCCGGCGTCAACGCGATTATCGATGCCGCCATCGACCTCGGGATCAACTTGATCGACACCGCCGACGTCTATACCGAGGGCAATTCCGAGAGCACGCTGGGGATTGCGCTCAAGGGCAAGTGGCACAAGGTCATCCTGGCGACCAAAGGCTTCAACGCCATGGGCGACGGCCCCAACGACAAGGGCGCTTCGCGCTATCACCTGATCGCCGCGGTGGAGGACAGCCTGCGCCGCCTGCAGAGCGACCACATCGACCTCTACCAGATGCATCGCTGGGATGACGACACGCCGATCGAGGAGACGCTGCGCGCGCTGGACGACCTGGTGCGCAGCGGCAAGGTGCGCTATATCGGCGCGTCCAACTACATGGCCTGGCAGCTGGCGCGCGCCAACCTGCTCGCCGAATTCAACCACTGGACGCCGTTTGTCAGCATCCAGAACCACTATCACATGTTCGAGCGCGAGCTGGAACGCGAGGTGCTCCCATTCTGTGCCGCCCACAGGTCGGCATTCTGCCCTATTTCCCCCTGGCCGGCGGCTTTCTGACCGGCAAATACCGCCGCGGCGCCCCGGCGCCCGGCCGGCTCGCGCGGTGAGTCGAGCCCCTACGTCCAGGCCTACATGACGGATGCCAATTACGACAAGCTGGAAAAGCTGGAAGCATGGGCTGCCGCCCGCGAGCACACCATCGGCGAGCTTGCCCACGCCTGGCTGCTGGCCCACCCTGAGGTCAGTTCCGTTATCTCAGGTGCGACCAGCGCCGACCAGCTCCTGGCGAACGCCAAGAGCGCAGATTGGTCGCTGACCGCCGAGGATCTGGCCGAGGTCAACGCACTGCTCGAAGTCGGTGAGAACCGGCCGCGGTAACCTTGCCTACGGATTCCACGCCTCTGTCTGGGTAAGATCGCCAGCAGTCCGGTCCCCCAGCAAAGTCAGGAGGTGTTACTATGGCTGGACAGCTGTCCCGCCGGCAGGTCTTGAAGCTCGGTCTGTTGAGCACAGTGGTCGCTGCCTGTGCGCCTGGTACGGCGCCTGGCGCAGCGCCCGCTGCGTCGACTATTGCGTCTGGCGCAGAGGCGGCACAAGCGCTGCCTGCACCAACCACCCCGAGCGCGCTCGTACAAAACATGGCAAAGGCCGCACAAGATTTTCTTAGCGCACTGGACGAGCAGACACGTACGAAGGCTGCATACGCGGTCGACGACGACGAACGCGTGCGCTGGCACTGGACGACGCCCAGTGGCTTCCCCCGCAACGGGCTGCCGCTCCGCGAGATGACTGACGCCCAGAAGAAACTTGCGCATACGCTCCTGGCAACAAGCGTCTCCAGCGCAGGCTACGCGAAGGCCGTCAATATTATGGGGCTGCAGAACGACCTGGGCAATGACCCCGAGCTGTACTATGTCACCGTGTTTGGCGTGCCCGGCGAGGACGTCTGGGGCTGGCGTTGGGAAGGCCATCACCTCTCGCGGCAGTTTACAGTTGCCGGCGACGAGGTGGCAATGACGCCATTCTTTCTGGGGGCCTGGCCGACGGTAAGCGGGGCCGGCTTGCGTGCTATGGCGGGCGAAGAAGATCTCGCCTTGGAACTTGCCAACAGCCTGGGGGAGCCTGCGATCTTCCAGGCAAACACCCTTACCCGCCACGTGACTCAGAACGATCCGCGCGTGGCACCGCTCGAACCTGCCGGCGTCGCCTATCGCGACATGACGGCGGCGCAGCAGCAGCTCGTCACGCAGCTGATGCAGACCTACCTGGGTGTGATGCCTGAGTTCTTGGCCGCCGCGCAAGCGGAGCGCATCGCCGCAGCCGGGCGCGAGGAGATTCGTTTTGGCTGGGCAGGACCGCTTGAACTGCGGCGCCCGACTTATTACCGGCTGCAGGGGCCGACGTTCTTGCTGGAGCATGACAAGTCGCGCAACGGCGGCACCCATATACACAGTGTGTGGCGCGATTTCGAGCGCGATTTCGGCTATCACTTGTTGTCATGACCTTGGTTTGGCTGAGGCGCAACTGGCATCGCGTGCTCGTCCATGGCGGGGGCATCGCCGCACTGGCATGGCTCGGTGCCGTGTACTTTTTCGTCCTAGCGCCGCTGCCAGAACGTTATGTCATGCTGCACAGCGGCACACTGGGGCTGGTCTTTCTGACTGCCACGCTGGCGTGCACGCCCCTACGCCGCTGGGTTTTTCCGCGTGCCATCCAGGTCCGGCGGGCATTGGGCCTGTACGCGTTTGCGTTCATCTGTATCCACGTGGCAGTCTACGCCGTCGCCGAAAACGGTCTGGACGTCGACCTGATCGTGCGCGACCTCGATGAGCGCCGGGCCATGTTGATCGGTTTCGCCGGGCTGCTGGTGCTGATCCCGCTGGCGATAACCTCGACGGCAGGATGGCAGCGGCGGCTGGGCAGGCGCTGGCGCACGCTGCACCGCCTGGTCTATGCGGGTGCCATCCTCAGCGTCTGGCATTACCTTTGGCTTGACCGCGACATCATCACGACGCCGCTCATTTACGCTGCCATCGTCGGCGGGCTGCTTGCCCTGCGGCTCGTGCCGCGTGCCTGAACGCCACGGCCTGGCATGAAGCGCGCATAAGCGTCGACCGGCATGCTGCTGACACGTCCGGTCGGGGCACTGCTCTTCAGCCCCTGTTCTGGGGCCTGAAGAGCAGTGAGTAAGGCATGGAATTGACCCAAGCTTCAGAATGGCGCGGGGGGCGGCACGATAGTTCCATGCTCTTTGTCAGCCGGCGGGACGTCAGGTTCGGCCGATGCGACCTCGGCGGCGGCACGTTCGGCTGGGGAGAGAGGAGTCGCCGTCTCCCCGGTGCCCGCTGCAACCGCTGCGCTCATCGCATCGGCCGACACGACATAGCTCTTGATCTTGCCACCTACTTTGGTTAGTTGGTCAGCCGTCGATTCTACTTCATATTCATCACAGGTAACGATGACGGCGGCTTTGCCATCCTTCAAGTCGGCCCCGATCTCGTCGATCTCGTCTTTGGTCAGATTCGTGGTTTTCTTAGCAAATGCGCCCAAGACGCCGCCCACGGTGCCGCCTGCCAGCAGGCCAGCCCCCAATATCGCGACGCCACCGGTCAGCACACTGGCGATGACGCCGACGACAGCGCCGATAGCTGCGCCCTTGCCAGCCTTGCGCCCGATATGAACCTGTACTTTGCCGTCGGCATCGGCCGTCATGACGCCCACAGCACCAAGCTTGATCTCTTCAGTGGCCTTGTCCCAGTTCTTGAGGGTGTTTGCTGCCTGGTGGGCGATCTCCTCACTGCTAAAAATTGCAATGACGACATGCTCGTTCTTATTGTCAGCCATATCAGTTTCTCCTTGGGGTTTCCAGATTTGTATGCCAACCATGCATGGGCTGCACGATACGTGCCCATATTATACGACAAATTCCCATCGAGGGGTCATTTGTTGCCAGAAATTTGGAGATGATAGAATACCCCCTTCACCGTTGAACAGCAGGGGCATTACCGTATGGGCTGAGCCAGACTGGGCATTACGCGACCGGAGACCCCACCATGATTGCCGTTCATCTCGATGCCGTCAGCGTCACCTATGTGGCAAAACCGATCTTCCACGATCTTTCGTGGGAAATCCATGACAACCGCTGTGTCGGGCTGGTGGGACCGAACGGCGCCGGGAAGAGCACGCTGCTGCGCTTGATGGCGGGCGAGGTGCCCTCCGACAGCGGTTACGTGGTCCGCAAGTCCGGGCTCACTATCGGCTATCTGCGCCAGGAACCCGATCTGGCGCCGGGACGCACGGTCTGGGAAGAGGCGTTGACGGCCTCCGCAGAACTGGCGGCGGTGGACGCCGCCTTGCACCGCTGCGAGCAGCGCCTGGCCGACCCGGCCGTCTACATGGATGAGAGTGCCTTGGCCCATGCGCTCGAGGAACAGGCGCGCCTGGTGCAGCGCTACACCGATCTAGGAGGGCCCGGCTATGAAGGCCGGGTGCGCGCCACGCTCTATAAGCTGGGCTTCCAGACGCCCGCCGATCTTGCCCTGGTCACCGACACCCTGAGCGGCGGGCAGAAGAAGCTGCTGGGGCTCGCCAAGCTCTTTGTGATCCAACCCGACCTGCTGCTGCTCGATGAGCCGGACAATCACCTGGATCTCGCCGGCAAGGCGTTTCTCGAGGACCTGATTCGCAGCTACAAGGGCGGCGTGGTGATCGTCTCGCACGACCGTTACCTGCTCGACGTGGTCGCCGACGAGGTCGCGGACCTTGAAGATGGGCGAATCACGGTTTACCCCGGGAACTATTCCGAATTCGCCTTCGAAAAACAGAGCCGCCTGCTGCGCCAGCAGCAGCTGTTTCAGGCGCAGCAGAAGGAGATCGACCGCCTGGAACAGGCTGCGCACCGCTTGTTAATCTGGGGGCGCACCTACGACAACGAAAAACTCGTCAAGCGCGGCAGGTCGATTCAAAAGCGGCTCGAGCGCATGGAGCGGATCGACAAGCCCGTGCTCGAACGGCGCCGCATGCAGTTGGAACTGAGCGGCTGGCGCGGCAGCAGCAAGGTGCTAAACATCCAGAACCTTGACAAAGTGTTCGGGCCCAGTGATAGCCCCCGAGACGGTGCGGGGGAGACAATCGTCCTGGCCGGCCTCGACCTACTCATCTGGCACGGCGAGCGCGTCGGGCTAGTGGGGCCCAACGGCGCCGGCAAGTCGGTGCTCTTTCGCCTGATCTTGGGTGACGACACGCCGAGCGGCGGCACAATTTCGATCGGCCCCAGCGTGCGGATCGGCTACTACGATCAAGAGCACCAGACCCTGAATTACGGGGCCACGCTGCTCGATACCGTGCGCAGCGCGGCGCAGATGTCGGAGTCCACAGCGGTCAGCTTCCTGACCAAGTTTCTCTTTACCTACGAACAGATCCGCTCCAAGGTCAGCACACTCTCCGGCGGCGAGCGCAGCCGCCTGCAGATGGCGCTGCTCACGCTGACTGGCGCCAACTTCCTGCTCCTTGACGAGCCGACCAATAACCTCGATATCGCCTCCACGGAAGTGCTGGAGGAAACGCTCGAAACATTTGAAGGTACAATTCTCGTCATCTCCCACGACCGCTACTTCCTCGACCGGGTCGTGGACCGCATCGTTGAACTCGAAGACGGCGCACTCACCGTCTATCCGGGGAACTACAGCGACTACCAGGCGGCTAAAGCCGGGTTCGCCTGATCGCCTGGGCAGCCGCACCTGCGACCAAACGCGGCAGCTGCTGCCAAGGCGCCGAGGCGACCTTGGCAGCAGCCGGCCTGTCAACCACTTACCTGTGTGCGATGATCGGCAGGTAGGTGTACGACGGCGCCGTGGGCGGGTTCGGGTTGGTCACGCCGGTGGTGGACGATGCCTGTCCCTGGATTGGCTGCCCCGTTGGCGATGCGCCCGTGGCGGTGGCCAAGTTGGTCAGCGGCCCGGGCAGGTCGCCGGCGGCGATGACGTAGCTCTTGGTACCGGTGGCATGCTCGCCCGGCGCCAGCGCGGCGCTGCTGAGTGCTACGGCGCCCAGCCGGTCATCCGTAAGGGTCACGCCGCTCAGATCGACGTCACCCACATTCATGACCTGGTACGTATAGGTGATCGTCGTGCCGGGCAGCCCGTTAGCCGGTGCAGCCGCCATCTGCACGTCGAACTTGGGCCGGTAGGAGACGGCCACGGCGACATTGTCCTGGGCAGTGCGCACCAGCCCCGTCGGTCCGGTGCCGGTCACGGTGGCAGTGTTGCTGAGCGGGCCGGGCAGATCGCTGCCCTGCACCGTGTAGGCGACCGTGGCCGTCGTGACGGCCCCCGGCGCCAGCGTGGTCGTGGCCAGGGTGATCGCGCCCAGCTTGTCGTCGGTCAGCGCGATGCCGTGCAGCGTCACTGTGCCGAGATTGCTCACCACATAGGCGTAGCCGATCGTCTCGCCCACCTTGGCCGTGGGCGTGCTCGCCACTTTGTCCAAGGCAATGGCCGGATTGCTCAGCACCTTGACCGTGGCGCCGGTGGTCTCCACCTCGATGGAGGCGCCCAGCGTCGCCGTCACCGTAAAGAGGTTATTGATGATCGGGTAGGTCGCTCTCTTGCAGAACATAGGTCAGCGTGCCCGTGGTGTCGGCGCTCGGCAGCAGCGTTGCGCTGTTCAGCGTGACGGCGCCTAACTTGTTGTCCACACCCACGATGTTGGTAAGCGTGCCGGCGCCGATGTTCTGCACCTGGTAGGTGTAGGTGATCAGGTCGCCCACCTTGGCGCTGGCGGCACTGGCGGTCTTTGTCACCGCCATGCGCGGTGCTCACCTGCAAGGGGACCTGGGCGCTGGCGGCGCCGTACGCTTGCGCGCCGTTGGCCGCCGTGGCCGTGATGAGGACGGTGTTGACCAGCAGGGGCAGATCGCCGGCCGCCGCGGTGTACACGGCGCTGCCGTTGGCCGCCGCGCCGGGCGCCAGGGTGCTGGGGGCGAGTGTGATCGCCCCGACCTTGTCGTCGCTGCCCGCCAGCGTTACCGTGGTGTTGCCCGTGTTGGTCACGGCATAGGTGTAGCCAATGGGGCTGCCGACGCTGGCGCTGGCGACACTGGCGTTCTTCGCCACCTGGATGTGCGGTGCCAGCAGCAGCGGCGCTTCGAAGGCACCCATGTCGATAATGGCGACGCCGTCGCCCTTGCCGTCGGTAATGCGGGGCTGGCCGCCGGCCAGGTCGCGCGGCTGGCTGTTGTAGCCGTTGTTGCCCACGTCGATGGCGGGTGACCCGGTCTGCAGGCGCCGATCGCCGGCGAAGTTGGGCGCAGTGTTCGGGCTCAGCGGCAAGAGGAAGAGGGGGTTCTGGTCAATGCTGGTAGTGTCGTAGAGCAGTCCGACGACGCCCGCCAATCCCTGGATATCGCAGTAGTCGGCGCTGGGCGTGCTGCCGGCGTCCATATTGCGCATGGAGGCCGACGGCGTGCCGATGCCGCTGCCGTCTTGGTTGTTCCAGATAATGGTGTTGCGCAGCACCGGCTTGCTGCCGGTAAAGTTGAAAATGCCGCCGGCGAAGGCCGCCAGCTCCGTTCCCGCCGCGCTAACAGTGCCGCCGGCGGCGTTGCTGGCGACGGTGACGTTGACCAGCGTGGGGCTGCTGGCCAGGTTGTAGATGGCGCCGCCGCCGCTCACGGCGCGGTTGCCGGAGAAGAGCACGTTGGTCAGCGTGGGGCTGCTGCTCTCGTTGTGCAGCGCGCCGCCGTAGTCGGTGGCGCCGTTGCCGCCAAACCAGGCATTGGCAAGCGGTGGATTGCTGCCCGCCGCCAGGGTCATCGCGCCGCCCTCGACGGCCACGTTGCCGACCAGCGCCAGGTTGTTGAGCGTGGGGCTGCCGCTCTCGGCAAAGAGGCCGCCGCCCTCGTGCTGTTTGGCGGCGACTGCGCCGTTTGCCTGCCCGGCGGTGATGGCAAAGCCGTCCAGGCGCGCCGTGTTGTCGGTGCCGCTCGCGACGACCACATGGTAGCTGTTGGGGGCGACGATGGCGGCCGGCGTCTCCACCAACTGGTTGGCGTCGGTAAGGTCATCCTGGCCGATGTCGCCGCTCAGCGTGGTGATGAGGCCCCACGAATCACGCTGGTCGAGCGCCGTCTCGGTGCCCAAGAAACCGCCATAGATCGCCAGGCCGGATTTGAGCGCAAAGGCAGCCGCACGGTCGCTCTTGGTCTGGTAGTAGCCCTCGTCGGGATAGTAGGTGCCTTGCGCGACCCAGATCTGACTGATCGTGTTCCCCGGGCAGTTGTCGACCAATGCGAGCGCATCTTGCACCTTTGCCAACGCGTCGGCCCAGCTCGTGCCCAGGTTGCCGCCGTTGGCAAGCGCGTTGACGTAGAGCCGCGTCGTTCCTGCCGCCGGGCACTTGATGCTCACTTCGTACGGGCCCATATCCACCGTGGTGTCAAAGACACGCGGGTTGCCGGCAAAATCGGTCGTGCCAGAGATCGGCTGGCGCAAGATCAGCGCATTGCTGCCGGTATTGACCACCGGTGACGCCAGCCGCTGGCGGAAGTCACCGGCAATCGCAGGCGCGGAGGCTGGATCGACTGGCACGAAGAACTGCGGATCGGCGTCGATATTGCCGCCTTTGTCCACGGCCTGGGCTTTCCAGCCGCTGCTCCCGCCCGAACCTTCCACCAGGCTGTTCTGGACATAGAAGTTCTTCGACCCGTTATAAATTTCATTGCCATATTGCGCTGAATTCTCGTAGAGGATACTGTTGTTGATGCGGATGGTGCATCGATCCGGATCGCCGGTAAAGCGCCAGCAAGTGGTGCTGATGGCGCCGCCGAATTCGCCAATGTCACTCGTTTTGCCCAGGACTTGATTGCCGGCGATCGTGCCATTGGCGATCGTCAGTGTGGCGCCATCTGCGTAGACGCCGCCCCCCTCAAACGCAAATTCCTTGAAAAACGCGTCGCCCGTCAAATTTCCGCTGATGATGATATTGGAGGCCTGGACGTTGGTCGTACCCACAAACAGGCCGCCGCCCTGCATGCCCGCAGTGTTGCCTGCGATCACGACATTGTTCAGTGAGATGTTGCCGGTGATACCGGACGCACTGCTCTTCACGAGATAGAGCCCGCCCCCACTCACGTTGGCATCATTGCTCAGAAACTGGACGTCGTCCAATACGGCGCCGTTGGTTCCCGCAAAGGTTGCGCCGCCACCGGTCTGGGCGTTGCCGTTGGCGACGAAGCGCACATGGGACAGCGAGGGCGTACCCATATTGGCATACATACCGCCGCCCACCAGATTGTTCGTGCGGTTATTGGTGACGAGCAGGTTGCGCAGCACCGGATTGGCGCTCACGCTCAAGATACCGCTCGCATACCCATGGTCGCGCGTGTCTCGCCCATCGCTGATCGTGAACCCATCCAGGACGGCGTCGTGGTCGACCCCGAAGGCATAGACGACATGGTAACTGTTTTTGCTTGTGTTACAAGGCACCCGTCTGAGTAAGGGGCCGCAGACATCCGACGTCGTGTCCTGATCGATGTCGCCGCTGAGCACGCTGCGGTGTGCTTCGGAGTTCCGTTGGGTCAAGACCGTCTCGGTCCCGGCAAAGCCGCCAAAGACGGCAACATAGTTCTTGAGCCTGAATGTCGCCGTGCGATCATCAGGCGTGATCCCGGTCCCCTCATCCGGGTAATAAGTCCCCTGGGCCACCCAGATCTGGTCGCCGGCTGCGGCAGCAGCCAACCCGTCCTGCAGGAACTGGAACGCCTGCGCCCACGAGGTGCCGTTGCCGCCGGGAGCGGCGGCCCGGTTGACATAGATTACGGCGCCGGCTGCCGTCGCCGCAGCAGGTGCGAACAACACCGCTGTCGGGCCAAGCAGGATGGCCACCATCACAAGCAGGTGCAGCAGTGCGGGTGAGTGGACGAAGCGAGTGGCCGGTCATACGAAAAGCTCCTTTGCAAAACGGTCGCCAATGCGACCTGGTGACAGGCAGGCAGTGCCTGGCTTCGATGCTCCCTGCGGCCTTACTGCGCGCGGCGTGAGGCAGGTGCGCACGAAGCTGCACCTCACACGCTGGTATGCGAGCGGACAAGCTGGGAGTTGATAGGTGAAAACCTACTGCATTTTCACTAACAGTAGCACACGAATCCGGGCTTTACATCTGTGCATTAGTTGATGTTTGGCGCCCCGTCCATCGGTCAACCGCGCGGATAGGCTGTCATCCGATCGGATGACAGCACCCGGCGACAGCACGCGCTGTCAGTGTGGCTTACTGCTTGATCAGGCCCAGCGCGACGGCGTTGATCGCCGCTTGCGTGCGATTGGCGGCACCGAGTTTGGGGAGAAGGTGGCTGACATGCGAGCGTACAGTGTCGACACTGATGTTCATGGCGCGGCTGATGGCCTGATTGGAGTCGCCGGCAGCAAGGTATTGCAGAACTTCCAGCTCGCGCGCCGTCAAAGCGGAACCGGGCTTTGCCGCTGCCGTCACAGGCGCCGACAAGCGAGAGGCTGGCTGCCAGCTCGCGTGGGATCACCATCTGGTTGGCAGCTACGCTGTGGATGGCGTAGACGAGATCGTCGACCGAGGCGTGTTTGCGCAGAAAACCCAGCGCGCCCGCGCGCAGCGCCGCCAAGGCGGCGGCCTCGCTCTCGTCGCTGGTCAATACCAGGACACGCGCCTGGGGATCCTGCCGCAGGATGGCCTGGGTTGCCGCGATGCCGTCCATTTCCGGCAGCAGCAGGTCCATCAGGATCACATCCGGCTGCAGCTTCTGGGCCAGTTGCGACAGCCTCTGCTGCCGTCGCCTGCTTCGCCCACGACGTCGATGCGATAGCGCGGGTCGGGCAGCAGCATCCGGAACGCCTGGCGGACGACGGCGTGGTCTTCGACGACAAGCACGCGGACCACGGCTGTGCCGCTTGAGGATGGGCTGGAACCAAGCATCGATGTCATATCTATTGCCATGGCTGTTGTCATATCTCGGTGCAATCCTGCAGGTAAGGCAGGGAGAAGATCACGGTGGTGCCGGCGCCGGGTGCCGTGGCGAGGCTGAGGCTGCCGCCAACACCCGCCGCACGTTCTTGCATGGTGTGCAGCCCCAATCCCTGGCGGCAGCGCTGTACGTCGAACCCCTTGCCGTTGTCACAAATCACCATCTTGAGGCCGGCGCCTTCGGCAGCGATGTGCACGGTGACGTGGTCGGCGGCGGCGTGTTTGAGTGCGTTGTTCAGGGCCTCAAGTGCGATGCGCAGCATGGCGTGCCAAAGCGGCCGGCGCAGCGTTGGTACCCTGACGCTGGCGAAGTCAACAGCCACACCTAACCTTCGTTCCACCAGGTTAAAGCGTGCTTCGAGTGCGTCTTGCAGCGATACTTGTGCCGGATCCAGCGATTGCAGTTCGAACAGCAATAGGCGCGTTTCCATCAGCATCCTGCCGGCCGTTTCTTCCACCGCCTGGAGCACGGAGCGGGCCTTGTCCCGGTTGTCCGCCTCCAGTGCATCGCTGCCGGCACGCGCAAAAAGGCTGATGCTGTAGATCGACTGGGAGAGTGCGTCGTGCAACTCGCGTGCCAGGCGCTGGCGCTCCTGCTGGATGATTGCCACGTCGTGGGCAGCCTGCAGCTGTGCTTCCGTACGCCACCGGCGCAGCGCGCCGCCGATCATGGCCACGGCCGTGCGCTGCAGCAGCAGTTCCTCTTCGCCCCATTCGCGCTCCGAGTTGTAGTCGTCAAACGCGATGTAGCCCCACCATTCCGTGTCCAGATGAAGCGGAAAGTACTGGACAGAAAGGATGCCATCGGCCAGCAAGGCGTCACGCAGCCGCGGCACGGTGGCAAACACCTTGGCGGTGGGCCCGCCTACGGGCAGACCTGCGACCTGCGCATCCATATGCCAATGGGGAACGGTCGACCAGGGAATGCATGCGGCGAAGCCGGCCGCCAAACTGGAAGGGATGCACGGCGCGCAGCTCTCGGCGAACATGCCGGAACAGAAACCCTTGTCCGGATCCATGAAATTGCGGAAAAGTGCCGCACGCCCCGCGCCTGCGGCATCGCGCAGTTGTTCCAGCGCCTCGGTAAGCGCCCGCCGTTGACCCGCTTCATCGGTCGGTGGGCTGCAGCAATGCCTGTGCACTGCGATGCAGCGCCTGGGCATAACGCAGCCGGCGCAGCAAAGTCGTTTGGCTGGGATCGTTCTCTGTTTCCAAGTGCGTGCATACGCTCGATCCATTCCCATGCGTTTCGCTACCGATCTGTACCAACGCGAAACCTCACTCCCGGTTGCAGAAACTACAAACCCGTTTTCGGCTTACGCCGGCTGCCACCTGCGCTCCCCGCCCGGCTTTCGCTGCCCGCTGGGCCTGTACCCGCTGCAGCACCATGCCCACGCCCAGCGACGTCGCCGCCGCCACGGTGATCAGCCCGATCATCGTCGGCGATGGCCCCTGCGCTCACCATGACCGACACGAGCAAAATGGCCGTCAGCGGTGCCCGCAGCAGCAGCGTGATCACACCCACCGCCGGACACATCACCAGCACCGCCAGCGGCACGCCGGGCACCAGGAGGCTGATGGCAAGCCCGACCATCGTGGCGGTGAAGAGCGCCGGGAAGATCGGGCCGCCCAGGTAGCCGCTCTTCAACGACAGCGCCAGCAGCAGCGGCTTGAGCAGCGCCATCAACAGCAGCATCGGCAGCCCGATCGCGGCCGGATCGGCGATGATGCCGTGGATCTCGGTTTCGCCGGAGAACAGCAGGTTGGGAATAAAGTAGCAGACTGCGCCGATGATGATGCCCGCGACCAGCGCCCGCTCGATCACCCGATCCTTGAACACCGCCATGATGCGGCCCAGGACGCGAAAGGCGAGGCCCGTGTAGACGGCCACCACGGCGCCCACCAGCCCCAGCACCAGCGCCCAGGCGACGAGGCCCAGCGACAGATCCGTGACCGTGCCGACATTCAAGAAACCGGCGAAAGGCGGTACGCCCAGCAGCGCAAAGAGCAGAAAGCCCACCGTGCCGCCCACCAGGCTTGGCGCCACTAGCAGCATGCCGTTCTTGGCGCCGCTCGCCTCGGTGGCCAGCAGCGTGGCAAACACCGGGTTGCCGACAATGCCGTTGTAAGCGGAGCTCATGCCCACGATCGACGCCAGCAGCGCACCCTGCTTGCTAAACTTCATGCGGGCGGCGATCCACTGCGCGATCTGTACTGCCAGGAAGCCCAGCGGCCCTTCCGGCCCGACACTCGCACCGGACCACAACGAGAGCAGCGACGAGGCCAGCGTACCCCAGAAGGTCTTATAGGTCGCCACGTCCTCCGCCTTGAGTGCCTCGTCGATCCCGCCGTTGACGACGTTGGGTGCGTGCAGGAACTTCTGCGCCAGCCCCACCAGCAGTGAGAAGAAGACGACCGCGACCGGGATCACCCACCGGTTGGCCGTGACAAAGGGGTTGTTCCAGATCAGGTCCTCGCCACGCGAGTAGACGACCAGCCACACCACGGCAAACACGCCGACCGCCAGTGCGACGAGAAGTACATGCACAACGTTGGGCCTGATCACCGCGCGCGTCCACTACAGCCCCACTCTCACCTACCTGCCCGGCCGTCTCGTCCGCCATCGTTCATTCCTTTGCTGTTGTCTGGATGGTAAATCGCCGTGCATTCTACCATACCCTTCCTGGAGGTAGGGGTACTTCCTGGAGGTGTCCGACCGAGGTCGGCGCCCACCTCCAGGAAGGGTAGTCGGCGCAACCTCACTCCACCTACCCCAATGTTGCTGCGCCGAGCCGGGAACGTTTTCTTCCCAGCCTACGCCGCCGCCTTGCCCGCAGCGGTGGCCTCCGGGACTTCGATCAGGCGCCCACTTTTGACGTCGTAGATATAGCCGTAGATCGGAATGTTGGCGGGCACAAGCGGGTGCTTGCGGATTCGCTCGACATCCTCCACGACGCTGCCGGCCAGGTCCTTGATGGTCAGCCAGCTGATGAAGTTGCCTGCCGCGAACCCGGCCCCTTGCCGACGTCCTTCCAGCCCGTCGGCGTCGACCGTGGCCGTCTCCAGGCTGCTGGCCAGCAGCCCACGCATGATCTCGTCGGTAAACAGCTCCATGCCGCAGTCGGTGTGATGGATGACAAACCACTCGCGCGTCCCCAGCAGCTTGTAGGAGATGACGAGCGAGCGGATCGCATCGTCGCTGGCGCGGCCGCCGGCATTGCGAATCACGTGGGCGTCCCCTTCCGCCAGGCCGGCATACTTGGCCGGATCCAACCGGGCGTCCATGCAGGTAAGGATGGCGAAGCGCCGCGCCGGCGGTAAGGCCAGCTCACCCTTGGCGCCAAAATCCGCGACATAGGCCTGGTTGGCCGCCAAAACCTCGTTCAAAACCTGGCTCATCTTGCTGCTCCCTTTTCTGTTGATGACCTTTGTAAACTTCATTCTATAGAACTGTCTCGAACAGCGCGTTCCCCTATCGCCGCTCGGGGGACAAAGGCGATCTGAGGTGTAGGCAAAACAAAAAACGCCACCGCACTTGCGGTGACGTTCGTGGGCCGTTCTATAAGCCCGCTCTGCATTCGTCCTGCCTCTCACCGCATTGCTCCGGGTATGAAGCGAAAGCAGTGAGTTCTGACTTGGCCGTGTCGGCGCCACGCGGCGCTAGCCTGCGTCAGAGATGAGGGTCACTGCCTCCGCTCCGTACAGGTACAACAACAGCAGGTATAAGACGCAAATGCCCCGGCGGTCTTCATGCAACCATCCAATCTCAAATCGTTGCGCACGTAAGTTGGGCGAGTATACAAGGCAATCGTCCGGCCGTCAAATCCCCTCGTTTATGCTCATGTTTACTCGACCATCAAGACATTTGACCGCTTTCACCTCGAGTAAATCGTGCTAGCTTTAAATGCAGCACGTCATCCACTGTAGGAGACGCTGGTGCAGCACACCCAGCGACAAAGCGAACCATCGCCTAGGAGGCACTTATGTTCTTGTTCATGCAACGGCGCACGATCCCGGCCAGGGTCGGGATCGTCTTGCTCCTTGGGTTGTGCGCACTTGTTACGCCGCTGCCGGCCCAGGCCACTGCGGCTGATGACCCCGCGGCCCCGCAGATCGGCGAACCCGCCATCACCGCCTCGGCCGTGGTGGTGGAAGCCGGGGCCCCGGCAACACTTTCCATCGTCAACGGCCCGCCCCTGCAGCAGGGCAGTTTCGTGAGCAAGGCCGCCAAGATCGAATACCTCTGCGACGGGAAATGGCTGCCGCTGTGCCCCAAGCCGCTCAAGCTGGACCGCGACGGCAAGGGGAGCATCCAATTCCGTGCGCAGGATAACGCCGGCGGCTTCGATGCCATCTTCAACTTCCGCATTACTACAGGGCAAACGGTGCCCGCCGGGATCAGCATCCGTTTCTATCCCAAAGGGGGCTACCCGCCCGATCCTCCGCCCAGCGCACAGCCGGAATTCAGATGGGCGGAAATCACGTCGCGTGATCCGGGGGCGGCTTCTATCTTGAAACGGTAGGCGGCCAAAACCACCTGACAATGGCCATCGACTTCAAAGACCAGCCCGGCTACGCCGAATGGCAGATCAACGGCGTCACAGTCATGACGACGACCGACTTCATCCCTCAACTCTATATGGACATGGGCAAGTTGCGGCCCGCCAACGTGCCCAAGGCGGTCAACGGCCAGTACACCTACACAATCAGAGCCTTCAACCCGTCCGGCGCCTCGAAGACGATGGCCATCACCTTTATCCAGGTGCCCTACGATAACGCCTGGTTCCGTGACGTCAGCTGGGTCAAGCCGCCCGTACTGAACGGCGCCGGCGACTGGGCTACCTACGATTTGGCGCTGCGCATCCCCACCAACGGGTTTCATTTCAGTGCCCCCGGCTTTATTACCAGCGACCCTCAGGCCAAGACCGACGCCGGGGTGACCTTCCAAGGGGCGTTCAGCTTTCCCGTCAAATGTGTCGAAGGCAAGGGCATAGAGGCAAAGGCCCAGGCGGATGCCTTTTTCGCCAATGTCTACATGGTGGAGGCCAAGGGCAGCGCCACCATGGGCGGGAAGCTGGGGTTGGAACTCCGGAACTGCCAACTGTTGGGCGCACAGCTCACCGGCAATTTTGAAGCGAACGGCCGCGCCTCAGGCTTCAAACAGATCAAGGTAGTGGATCTGCTGCTCAGTTTTGTGCTCGATCCAGGCTGGGTCAGCTCCTTTTTGGCGTGGCTCGGCGAGAAGATCCTAGATCCTACGATCGTCGTCAAAGGCGAGCTTGCCCTCGTTCCTGGGCTGCAGGCCAGCGCCCGCTTGACGCCAGTTTCGCCCTACGTGAACGCCAACGCCACCTTCGCCGGCGACCTGGGCGTGTCCGGCGACCTCAATGTCACCTGCTGCCTCAGTGCTGCCGAGTTGATAGTCAGGATGGGGACAAAAGAGGGCAAGGCACGGTTTGACGCCAAGGGGCTGGACACCGTCGACAAGCTCCTCTTCGACGCTACGCTGTCCTACGCGCTTACGGTCCAAGGCCGCATCTTGTCAATTTGGAAGTCGACGACCACAGGCGGTGAGTGCCGCTATCCGCCTTTTGGTCCCGGTCACAGCTGCCGCAAGACGGCAGGTGCGAGCGACGTCGAGGAGTGGGCATGGATACCGCATCCTTCCCCCCTGCACTATGGGACCTTCCACCCCTCAGCAGACTTTGCGGGCGGTCCCAGCCCCCAGACGCTCGTGAGCGACGTCTTTACCTACACCGCGGCCTCGCTGGCGATCGACCCCGCAACCGGGCATGCGCTCGCCCTGTGGGACCACGACGACCTCGCCAAGCCCCTCGGCCAGTCGCTGGAAATCGCATCCAGCCTCTGGAACGGCACGGCATGGACGGCACCGATAACCCTCATGAGCGACGACTACCAAGACATCGCTGCCCAAGCTGCGTGGACCACCGGCGGCCACGCCGTGGCGGTCTGGCACCGGATCAACCAGGTCCAGGGCGCGGGCGTCCCGTCGGCGCAAACGGTGACAAGCCAGGTGGAGATCGCGACCGCCACCTATGACGAGAACACGCTCACCTGGTCGCCCCTCACGCTGCTGACTTCGGACCAGAACGCCGACTTGGGCGTGCAGCTTGCCCGTAGCCCCGCCGGCAAACTGCTGGCCGTGTGGGCCGCCAGCCCCGGTGGCTGGTCGCCCGAAGGTGCCGCAGCCCCCACCCCCATCTACGGCGCGTTCTACGACGGCGGCTGGGGTACGCCCATGCTGGTGCTGAACCGCGCCGAACCGATCGGCAACGTGACCGCAGCCTACGACACAACCGGTGCCGCCATCGCCGCCACCGTGCCGGTGACGCCTGCGGGTGCAGCCACGCCCGTACCCCAGGCCATCGTAACTACCTGGAACGGGACGGCGTGGTCGCAGCCGCAGGTGGTGACAGCTGACAGCACTGCTGTGTACGCGCTGAAACCTCCTGTACAACCAGTCCGGCCAGCTGGTCCTGGTATGGCTCAGCGGGCAGGACCTCCACCTGCGCAACCTCGTGACGGGGCAGGTGGCGAGCCGGGCGCTAGACCCCGGTCTTGGCTATGTGGATGAGCTGCGGGTTGTGGCCGACCCGGAGGGCAACCTGGCAGCCGTGCTGCGCAGCCAGGCGGAGCAGGCCGATCTCTATGTCGCCTTCTACGACCACGACCGCCAGCTGTGGGGCACGCCGCGGCCGCTGACCGGCGACGACGCACACGAACGCTCGCCCTCGCCCGCCTTTGATAGTGTAGGTGCCAATGCCGGCGTCCTCCACGTACTCTATGGGTCGACGGAAATGGAAGGCCAGGGGCAGACCGATCTGGTCACGGGCCGCTATACCTTCACACGCAACCTCACCGTGGCGGCCGGCGACCTCGTGATTGCTGAAGCACATCCCGAGGTGGGTATGGCGACGGCGATCACCGGCACCGTCGTCAACAGTGGCGACCTGCCGATCGACGGCGTCATGCTCGCGCTCTACGACGGCGACCCGCAGGGGGGTGGCGTGCTCATCGCGTCGCAGGTACTGACCACGCCGCTGGCAGGTGGTGCCACGGCGGCCATCAGTACCCCCTATACGCCGCCCGTCGACGGCGGCATGCGGACGATCTTCCTGGTCGCCGACGGCGCTGACACGGTGACGGAGAGCGACGAGAACGACAACCGGGTCAGCCGGCGCGCCTTCGGGCCCGACCTGGCGATCGCCGCCGCCGAGGCCCAGTTTGCGATCGGCGACTACGTCAACCTGGCCGCCGTGATCGAAAACGTGGGCACGAGCAGCACCCCAACGACGACCCTGCGCTTCCACCAGGACACGGCCGGCGGCAACGTGTTCGCCACGATCACAGTTCCGCCCCTGGCGGCAGGCGCAGTCTACACGGACTCCACGGCCTGGGAACAGGGCCTACTCCCGGCCGGCGCCTACCCGCTCGTCGCGGTCGTCAACGAGGGCGACTTCGAAGAGCTGGACCTGGAAGACAACATGGCTGACCTGGCCTTCAACAGCGGGCCGGACGTCATGATCTCGCCCTACGCCGTAGAAACCGGCAATATGCTGGCCGCCAGCGTGCCGATTACGGTGCAGGTGGCCAACTTGGGCAACCTGCCGGCCGCAAACATCGATCTCGCCTTCCACAACGGGTGGGCGCTCGACGCCACCAGCGAGGTGATGCGCCTGGCGGTTCCCGAGCTGCCGGCCAACACCTCCGTGGAGCTGGTCGTCGTCGTGCCTGGGCCGCTCGCGTGCGGCGTCAACATCGTCGCCGGCACACAAAGCGGCGCCGACCTCGACTGGGGCAACAACCTGGTCGTGGTCGCCGGCGAGTCCTCGTGCACTACCCGTGCCTACCTGCCCATCATCGGGCGCTGATAGGGGGACATCCTATGCAACACAGCAAGTTTTCACGAGCCTGTCTCGTATGGTTCTTCAGCCTGTGGCTGGCCGCTGCACCCGCGGCCGTGCTCACGCCCCAGGTAGCGCTGGCCGCACCGGGTACGGACGCGCCGCCGGCGATCCTGGTATCAGCGGAGAGCGCAGCCATCGGCGCATGGATCGACGTCACACTGGAGAACGGCCCTGTCGGGCACAGGGGTTACTTTACCGCCGATGCCCCGCTCGCCTACGCATCGCCCGACGGCACGCGCCGGGCGTACCCCTATCACGTCGTGATCGGGGCCGGCGGTAGCGCGACGGTGCGCATCTCGGCCGCAAGCGCCGGCTACCGGCTGCTCACGTTCGAGGACATGACGGCAGGCAGCGCGCTCCCCGCCATGCAGCTCGTGCAGTTCACAAACAGCATAGCACCAAGCACAGCGCCGGATGCCCGCACGGCCGCGGCCACAGCGGATAAGCCGTTCGCCTTTATCTACGCCTGGCGCTATCCGCCGGGCGGCTATCTCCGCGACGTGCCGACGTCCAACCGCATCACCGTCAACTATGACCTGCAAGGTAAGGCGGGCGAGGTACTTCTGCTCGCCAACAACAAGGTCATCGGCTCGATCTCGGCTGCCGGCGCCGGCCACCATGACTTCACGGTCGACATGGGCAGCGACGCGTTCAGCATCGTCAACGAGCTGCGCGCCGCCGTCGAGGTGGACGGCCACCGGTCCGACCTCTCAAAGGAGTTCTTCTTTACCCAGCTGCCGGGCGCCAACCTGATCTACGGCCTCAAGAACGTAAAACCCTTTGCCGTCCAGGGCGAGGGCAACGACACCCGCTTTGTTGCCGAGGTCGAGTTCCCTATGAGCGGGATGCTCTACAGCGCACCCGGCTTCATCTCGGCCGATGCCGCCAAGCAGACGCTGCACGCTGCCCAGTTCAAGGGTTCCCTGATCCTGCCCGTGCTCTGCAATCAATCCGGCCGCTTGGTAGGGCTGACGGGCGCTGCCTCCTACGCCGCCGCCACCAAGGTGTGGGTGGTGCCGATGGCCGGGAGCATCGCCGCGCACGGCAGCCTGGACGGGCGCCAGCCCGACTGCAATGCCCTGGCCCTGCAGTTGGACGGCACGATCGACACCAAGGGGCAGCTGAGCGGCAGCAAGCAGTGGGAGATGCGCGACTTCTACCAGGACGTCCTGGGGGCCTATTTCCCCACCCTGGCAAACGCCTTGGGCCTGGCCAGCTATGGCACCATTGGGTTCCAAGCCTTGCTGACGGCTAACGCGCTGGCCAATGCCAGCCTGGTCCCCTACTCGCCCTACTTCACGGCCAAGGTGGGCCTGGAAGCCGACCTCGACCTGAAAGGCAAGCTGGACGAATGGGTGCCGCTCGCCTGGTGGCTGACCATGGACCTGAGCAAGACAGGCGGCCGCCTGATCTACAACTCCGACGTGCGTTCGTCCGAGTTCCAGAAGCTGTACACCTACGCCTCCTACGGCTATCACACCGATATCTGGTTAGGCTGGCTGTGGGGCACCAAGATCTATGCCGCCGGCCTCGACGGTGCCTGTGCCTATGACCCGTCGCAGCAGCAGCCCACCAAGTGCGAGGCAGGAGCCGGAACCGGCGCAGCGGCGATGCCAGATGCCGCCCGCTATGGCGGCTCGTCGCCGTCTGTGGCCGCAGGCAGTTGGTCGTGGGCAGCCGGCACGCCGCAAGCGATCATGAACGACATCTACCCCCTGACGCAGCCGAGCCTCGCGGTCAATCCGGTTACGGGCGACGCTCTGCTCCTTTGGGACCACGACGACCTGGCGCGGCCGTGGGGCCAATCGGCGGAGATCCTCAGTGGCCGCTGGGACGGCAACAGCTGGTCCGCCACGTCGACCCTGACGGGCGACACCGGCCTGGACATGCACCCGCAGGCGGCCTGGGTGGCGGACGATCAAGCCGTCGCCGTCTGGGAACACGTGACTGGCGCGCTGCCCGAGACGGGAGCTGCCGCGTCCGACACGCTCAACTTTGAAGATCGCGACCGCAACCTATGACGCCGCCGGCGACATCTGGTCGGCGCCTACGCTGCTCACCAACAACGCGGCCTTTGACGGCGGGGTGCGCCTCGCCCGCAGCGCCGAAGGGAGGCTGATGGCAGTGTGGGTCGAGAGCGACGCAGGCGTGGAGCCCACCGGCGGGCCGGCCCAGATCATGGTCGCCTTCTACGATGGTGGGTGGTCGGCGCCGGCGGTTGCCGTGCCCACAATCGACGCGCAGGTCGCGCTGGCTGGGGGCTATGGCAGCGGCCGTGCTGCCATTGCCTTCACCCAGATTATGACTCCCGCCGGCAGCGCCGGACCTGTGAGCCAGATCCTCTTCAGCGAGTGGGAAGGCAGCGCCTGGTCACAGCCAGTGCCTGTCGTCCCCGCAGCCGAAGAGCAGCATGATCCGAGTGTGGTCTACAATGCCCAGAATGAGCCGTTGGTCGTCTACGCCACCTCGCGCCTGCACCTGCGCAACATGGCCTCTGGCGCGGGCGCCGACCTGGAGCTTGACCCCGCGGTGATGGGCCCTGGCCGGCTGATGGTGGCGCGGGACGGCGCCGGCAACCTCCTCGCCGTCTTCCGCAACCAGATGGCCGAGGATTTCGACCTGTATACGGCGCGCTTTGACGTGCGCACGGCCAGGTGGAGCCCACCGCGACGCCTGACGACCGGCGGCAGCAGCCGCGCTGCGGCCGTCGCCGTCGACGCCGGCGGTACGCTGCAGACGGCTTATGTGGCGACGGCCTATACGCAGGAGCCGGCGACCCTCACCTTCCTGGACGGGTCGACGATGACCACGACCGAGGCGGTCGCCCGCGGCTCGAGCCTCAGCGTGCTGGGCTATAACTACAAGCACGAGCTGACCGTGCCCGAGGACGGGCTGGTGGTGAGCGACCTGCACCCGCAGGCGGGCGCCACCGTCATCTTGAGCGGCACGGTGCAGAATACCGGCGACCTGCCGGAGCCCGAGGTCACGCTGCGCTTCTACGACGGCGACCCCAACGGGGGCGGCGTCCTGATCGCCGCCGTGCCGGTGCCGGGGGTGCTGGCGGCCGGGGACAGCGCAACAGTGGCAGCGCCGTACGTGGTGCCCCTGGGCAGCCCGATCCGCACCTTCTTCGTCACGGGCCATAGGGCGACCACCGCTGCCGACCGGCAGGCAGAAACCATACAAGACCCGCAGGCCAGCGCGCGTGCCTTCGGGCCCGACTGGGTGCTGGCCTCGGCCGGCGTGCTGCCGGACCAGGGCGGCGTCGCCGTCCTGCGTGCGACGGTACAGAACGTAGGCACGCAGGCAAGCCCCCTCTCCCAGCTGCGCATCTTCGCGGGCGACGTCAACAATCCGCCCCTCGTGGAGATGCCGCTGCCCGCGCTGCAGCCGGGTGAGACCTACACCGTCACCGAGCCCTGGCATGTGGCCGTCTTCTCGCCCCGGTCGCTGCAGCTCATCGTGCAGGTGGGAAACCCCGCCGACGAACTGGACACCGCCGACAGCATAGCGGCGCTGCAGCTGCCTGTCGGCCCCGACCTGGCGCTGACGCCCTTCAACATCGAACCGGGCGACATCGGCGAGCATCAGGTGCCCGTGACCATCACCGTGTTTAACATCGGCCCGGTCATCGCCAACAACGTCGAGGTACAGCTGCACAAAGACTGGCGCCGTGGCAGTAGTGATCTGCTCGGCCAGGCGGCGCTCGGTCCTATCGCCCCTGGCGAGGCCGCCTCCGCCGTCCTGACCCTAGCGGGCCCACTGACGTGCGGCATCTATGCCAGCGTCATCGCCGCCGGCGACGTCGCCGCCAACAACAACTACGCCTCGATCACCGGCCCCGGCGCCTGCAACGGCCATGTCTACCTGCCCAGAGTCAGCCGCTAACAACCACACTTCCTGGAGGTGTCCGACCGAAGGTAGGCGCCCACCTCCAGGAAGTGTCCGGAGCGCGGGCGTGCTTGCAACGCATCTGGCGTCTCCTCCGTATAACATATACAAGCATAAACAAGCGATCGGAAGGAGATCGGCGATGGTCGAGCAGACGACAGTGCCGGCAGCGCCACTTGCCACAGGCACGACGGGAAGAGGGCTGGGCTTCTGGGCAGCAGCGCTGACGGCGGCGGTGACTGTGATTGCATTTGCGATTGCCGTTACCACGCTGCCGGTGTCAGGCCCCTCGTGCACGGCCGATTGTGTCAGCTACCCCTTCCGCGAGGTGGCCGCCCTGGTCCCGCACGACTACATCTGGATGTACCCCGCAACCCTGCTGATGGGCATCTTTGTCGTGCTGCTGGCCTGCATCCACCAGGCGACGCCGGAAAACCGGCGGCTGTACAGCCTGATTGCGCTGGTGTTTGGCGCCATGGCTGCGGCCCTGCTGGCGGCGGACTACTACATCCAGATCGCGGCACTGCAGCCCAGCATCCTCAGGGGCGAATTCGAAGGTTTTGCGCTTGTCACACAGTACAACCCGCACGGCATCTTTATTGCGCTCGAGGAACTGGGCTATCTGCTCATGAGCCTGGCATTCTTATTCGCGGGCATCGCCTTTGCAAATACAGCGCGGCTCGACCGTGCAATCCGCTGGCTGCTCGTCGGCGGCGCGTTGGCAGTGTTTGCCGTGTACGCGGCGCTGCGCCTCCTCTACGGGCAGAATCTCGAATACCGCTTCGAAGTAACCGTGATCGCGATCAACTGGATACTGCTGATCGTGGCAGGAGTGCTGCTCAGCATCTGGTTCCGGCGCCGCACGTAAGCGCCCCATCTGCACGCCAAGCCGCGTCGCCCTCCCGCCGGGCTGCGCCCCATAGGGACAAACACCTCCATGAAGTGGGTCAGGCCTTGCCCCGGCCCCCGACGGCCCTTGCCAATGCCTCGGCCAGGAGCGGGCTGCTCAGCGGCTTGTCCAGCCAGGCCAGCACGCCGGCGTCCCGCATCCCTGCACGGGCGTCGCTTGCCGTGTGACCGCTCATCAAGATGATGGGTGTCGCTACCCCATCGCTCCGCAGCGCCTTCACCAGCCCCACCCCACCAAGCCGTGGCATCACGACGTCGCTTACAATCACATCCACCTGCTGCCCCGGCTGGGCGAGGCACGCCAGGGCCTCCTGCCCGTTGGCCGTTTCCACCACCTGGTAGTTCCATCCCCGCAGCAGCGCCGCCAAGGAGCTGCGTACCGCAGCATCGTCCTCCACCAGCAGCACCCGTTGTCCCTGCCCCTGCGGCAGCGCCGCTACGGCCGGCATGGCCGCCGCCTGCGCCCAAGTAGTGGCGGCAGGGAGATAGATGGTAAAGGTGGTGCCGGCGCCGGGCTCACTCGCCACGGTAATATACCCGTCGTGCTGCGCTACGATCCCATACACCTGTGCCAGCCCCAGCCCGGTGCCCCTGCCCGGCGCCTTGGTCGTAAAGAACGGGTCAAAGATGTGCTCGAGATGCTGGAGGCTGATGCCCATGCCCGTGTCGCTCACAATGATCTGCACCCACGCCACGACAACTGGTCCCCGCACGGTCGCGTTGTGATTGGGACCGGCCGTGCTGTGCGCCAGCGTAATGGCGAGCGTGCCGCCCTCGGGCATGGCATCGCGGCTGTTCACCGCCAGGTTCATTACCAACTGCTGGATGCGGGTCAAATCCGCCAGGACGACGTACTCGCCTGGGGCATAGTCCAACTCGATCTCGATACTTTCCGGCAGCATCTCCCGCAGCAGCTTTGTTTCCTGCTTCAGCAGCGGCAGCAGGTCCAGTACGTGGCGCTCGAACACAGATCGCCGGCTGAAGTCCAGGACCTGCCGGATCAGCCGTGCTGCCCGCTGCGTCTGGTCAATAATCGTCTGCGTGTGCGCTCGCTCTTTGGCCGTCAGCCCCGGCACCTCGCCCATCATCTCGGCGTAGACGGAGATCACCGACATGATGTTGTTGAAGTCGTGGGCGATGCCGGCTGCCAGCTGGCCAAGTGCCGCCAGCCGCTCCTGCTGCTGCAGCTGCTCCCGTCCCGCGCGCTCGGTCGTCACATCGCGCACAACCATGACATAGCCCGCCGGTACAGGGTCGCCTTCGACCCGCTGCGCAATGGCCTCGAACACCTGCGGATCCCTGCTCAACGTATGCCACTGCCCCGCCGCGGGCTCTGCCAGCAGTTCCTCCCAGGCCGCACCGGCCAGCTGCCGGAGACGCCCCTCCTCGTCATAGGCTGCGTGCTGGGCCAGCAGGGTGTCCGCCTTCGGGTTGGTCAGCAGCACGCTGCCCAGGTTGTCCAGCAGTATGCACTGCATCCGGTGCGCTGCGCACCACCTGTGCCAGCTGCTCGGCCGTGCTCCGCAGCTGCCACACCAGCTCCTCGCGCTCTACCTCGCGCAGCTTGCGCTCGGTGATGTCCTGCATCACGCCGGTGTTGCGCAGAACCTTGCCTTCGCTATCGCGCTCGGGCTCGTCTGACATGACCCAGACATAGCGAATACTGCCGTCAGGCCACACCACGCGAAATTCGGTGCCGACAGGTCCTTGGCCGCGGCGCAGGCCCCTGCGCAGTTCGCGCGCACGGTCCAGATCGTCTGGGTGAATCGCGCGACGCAGCCTATCATCGAAATCGATCCCGCACGTCGTCGGGTCCAGGCCAAGGATATGGTTTGCCTCGTCCGAGAAGTTGAGCGCATTGGTGCGCGCATCCCATGCCCAGTGGCCGATGTGGGCGACCGCCTGCGAGCGCCGCAGCGCTGCCTCGCTCTGCCGGAGTGCTTTCTCCCCGATAATGCGTTCGGTCACGTCGTGCATGATGGCGTAGCGCAGTTGCCGGCCGTTCAACTTGACCGGGCTGCTGTAGGCCTCAAGGTCGCGCAGCGAGCCGTCCGCACGCCACTGCTTAAACCGGTAATAGTGACGCCCTTCGGCATCTGCCCGCGCCACTTCCGCCCACACTTCGGCCGGCGGCAGCGCATGGACGTCGAAAACGCTCATCGTGCGCATCTGCGCGCGGCTCCAGCCATAGTAGGCCGCGGCCGCGGGGTTCACGTCCACGATCTCGCCGCTGGCGTCGTCAGAGAGCACCATGACGCTGTGGTTGTCCTCAAACAAGCTTCGGTAGCGCGCTTCACGCTCGCCCAGTGCCAACTCGGCGAGTTTGCGCTGTGTGATCTCCAGCGCAATAACCAGGATTTCGGCAATGCTGCCGCCGTCTTCCTGCAGGGGTGTCGTACACACCTGAAAGACGGCACTGGCAGAATAGGCAAGTTCAAAGCTGGCTTCTTGCCCCGCAAAAGTGCTCTGCAGGTGGGGCTCGATACGGGCAAAGACATCCGGCGGGATAAAGTCGCGGGCGCAGCGCTGGAGATAGAGTTCCGGACGAAACGCATTGTTCGCCGCGAGGCTGCCGCCGGCAAAGGTCACTACCAGGCTGCGGTCCAGGACGAAGACGACGCTGCTCGGCAAATTGTCGACCAGCTTGCGCCAGCGCAACCGTGCCTGGCTGTCCTGTTGGGGGGTATTGGCGCCCATTCGGCTCATCTTAGTTACAGCATGGTAGGAAGCGCACACATCTGGTGGGGCTTGCTTAGGCTTAAGCATAGCACGAAATCGCCAACCTGTCGATGCCGGCGGTTGATCGGCTGCCAATTTTACACTGGAGGATCTTGGTAATCATCGTTCTGGCTGCACGATCGGTAGGGGCACAGTGTCTGGCGGATGGGCAGAAACCGAGTTTCTGCGAGAAACTCGGTTTCTTGCGCCATTGCGCCGGACCTTGTGCCCCTACCCTTGGCCGCTAGGCGGAGACGGGCTGGTGCCGATAGGCCTGGATCGCGAGGCCGCCCGTCACGGAGCCAAAGAGATCGGAAACCACCAGCTCGGCGTCGGGGAGTTCATGGCGCAGCAGCGCCTGGAAGGCGGGAATGGAAGACGAGCCGCCCGTGGCCACCACCACGTCCACCTGTTCTGGCCTCAGCCCGGCCGCGGCGATAACCTCGCGAATGCCACGCCGGACGTCGGCCTGCTCATAGCCGATCAACCGGTTAAACTCTGTGCGCGCCAGCTCGACCGCCATCTGCCTTTCCCCGAGCTGCAGCCCGATCGTGGCCGCAGCCGCGTCGGAGAGTTCACGCTTTGCCTGCTCGATAGCCTGGAAGAGCGCAAACCCGTAGTTCTGCGTGGCCAAGGTTTCCAGCGCCTGAAACGCCGCCCGGTCGTTGCCATACTGGATCCCCCGCTTGATGATCGGCAGGTTCTCCGGGCGCGTGAGGGCCGGGATGGTCTGCCACTGCTCGAGCAGCTGCGCCAGGGGCTCGGGGAACGGGACGAGCCGCCCGTCGAAGTTCACGTCGATCGCCGATTCGGTCCCAAAGGCCGGGGCGACCTTGCCGCGCATAATAGCGCTGTCCAGGTCGTCGCCGCCCACCAGGACGCCGACTGACGCTAGCACCTCCTGCTGCATCCCTTCCTGGCCTCCAGCGCTCACCTTGAGCACGGTCAGGTCGAGCGTGCCGCCCCCAAAGTCAAAGACCAGGAGCGTCTGTGCGCGGGGGGTGCGGTTGACATAGAAGGCCGCCGCCGCGAGGGGCTCGGGCAGGAAGTCGACCGCCGTAAAGCCGGCCAGGTGCGCGGCGCGGCGGATCTTCTCCTCGGCCAGCCGGTCCTCTGCCGGGTCATCCGAGAAGATCACCGGCCTCCCGATCAGCGCTTCCTGCACCGGCTGGCCCAGGTACTCTTCCGACCGCTTCCGTACATGGCGCAGGATGCAGGCGATCAGCTCCTCGACGGTGTAAAAGCGTCCAAAGATCTTCGTGCCCCGGTAAGCCGAAGAGCGCAGGCCTGTCTTGATAGACTGCAGCAGCCGCCCGCGGATGCCCACGTCCTCATTCACATGCACATCGTAGATAATCGTGATCGGCCCGCCCTGTTCCCCTGTCTCAAACCCCTGGCTGGCCACGGTGTTCTCGATCGTACCCACCACCTTCTCCTCGAGTACCACCGGGCGGCCCGTGTCTTCTCGCAGAAACGTCTGGACTGCATCCACTCCAAGCCGCACGTGATGGTGACCGTCCACATAGATCATCGATCGCAGGTTATACTCGCTGCCGTTCTGGGGATCGAGCGGAATATAAACCAGCTTTTCACCGTCAAAGACCGCCGCCGAGGTATTCGTCGTGCCAAAATCAATCCCAAGCCGCATAGTGAAAATGTTCCCTCCCTGAAATCAGCCCTGAAATCAGTGGACAGCCTGGACGTTGCTGCCCGGTCTACAAAGATAGCGGATTTTGGGCAGAAAAAAACGGCCTGTTGGCCGTTTTTTTGGATTGACAACTATGATATAGTGGGATCAAGAAGAGTCGTTCGCCCCAGTTCCTCGCCCCAACACCCATTGCGCAGCAGTTCAGCCCAGATCGTCTTCCTGGAAGGGTGTCTTCCTGGAGAGTGCCGCACACTACAACGCTTGGTAGTAACGCACTAGCGGCAGGGGTAGCCGGATATCACCCATTAACTTCGCCCACAGAACACGACGCAGGAACTCCACCATCGCCGGCGATTGGTCGCCCAGGTAGTGGCGCGCGTCCGGGTAGAGCAGGACTTCGGCTTGCGGGACGTGCTGCTCGAAGCGCTGCTTGATCACCCGGAATCCATTGTGACATCGCGGCCGCCCAGTAGAACCAGGACCGGCATCGGCAGCCCCGCGAGCTGTGTGCCAGTGAACGACGGCAGCGTCAGTGCGCGGAACCATGCTGCGAAAGATCAGACCCGTCAGGGCGGCGTACTGTCTCGCCTCCTCCGTCTCGGGCGGGGGAAATGTGCCGATGATCCGCTCCTGCACCTTGGCCGCGCCCCAGGGGCCGAGGAGCAGAAGGGGGAGCGCCCACACGAGGACATTCTTGTCGGCGACACCGCCGGGACAGATGAGGACGAGGCGCTCCACGCGGTCGGGCTGGCGGATCGCAAAGTCCAGGGCGATCGCCCCACCCAACGATGTGCCGGCTAGTGAATGCGGGGCACGGCCAGCCCGTCAAGCACGTCGGCCAGCCACAGTGCATGGGCATCCGTCCCAAACGGTGGGCGGGAGGGGGCGCTCAATCCTGCATCACCGATAATGTCAACTGCATAGACGCGGAACTGCTCGGGCTAAGGTGGCCGACCTCACGCATCCAGGCGGCGGCATTGGCCATCGTGCCGTGCAGAAGTACGAGGGGTGGCGCATCCTGTAGGCCCGCTGACGACGACGAACGTGTCTGGCCCTGCCGCGTCGGGATATACAGCTGTTCGTTGGGCACCGGCCACAGGCGCAGAAGTTCCTGGTAGCGGGCGTGCACTTCCGCGGCCGCTTGCTCAGATTTGAAGACGGACGGCGCCGCCTGAGTTGGTTGCTTGTCATGATTACCCCCTTTCACTTCCCCTCATCATTTCGCCTCGCTCCTCGAGCAGGCCGCGCAGCATGCCGAGCACGGCATTGGTGGTATCGAGGTCGGCATTGAGCAGCAGCCGCAACCGCTGCTCTTCGGCGTAGTAGATGGAGTCAAAGCGCCGGCTGCTCTGCTGACCGTGCAGCGACTGGAAGGCACCGAGGAGCATGGCTACAAGGCGTCCCTGTTCGCCAGGACCGATGGCATCGACGTCCACCGTCGTGGACACGACGATCCGCCGGCGCTTTGGTTGCGCGGCAGCTTCCTTGCTCCGGCCGGCGCCGACCAGCGTGTCAAGATCCCCGGCGGCGATCCGGTACTGCTTGCCAACCTGTGCCGCTTTCAGCCTACCTTCGCGAATAAGGCGGCGGACGGTCCTGACGTGGAGGCCTAGCAGTTCGGCGACTTCGTCGGGGGAATAGTACTCTTTGACTTCGTTCATGACACTAATGTTACTTATTGTACTCTAAAATGTCAAGACTGTATGGCTATTAGGGATTTTAAAGACAATTAGGATACAACAGCAGCAATAAGAATGACATCGGAGGTGTACCGATGCCATCGATCCGATCAACTAATTGGGCGGCTACTACTCTGAAAACAGCAGCGTATCCGAAATTCGCCAGACGCTAAGATATGCCGCGTCACCAAGCTGCCCAGCAGCGGGAATGGGAGGCTTCCGGGAAGAGGGGGGCTTCCCGGAAGAGGGGGGTCTTCCGGGAGAATCAAGGCAATCCTAAGCGCCAGCCAAATCCTACGAATCGTGGTTCAGACGCGCGCGCCGCCGCGCCGGACTTCCCGCTGCCATCGGCTCCGCGTCATTGGCCGCCGCATTGGCCTGCCATCCCCCCAGCGTAAACCGCTCCAGGTTCTCCAACAGCCCAAAGGCGCTCTGCAGCTGGCCCAGCGAGCTGTCGTCGGGCGGCACCAGCTCGGTGCGCAGCGGCGAGTCCGGCACGGCATCCAACTGGCTGTTGTGCGCGCCGTATAACTGCTCGATCGCCCCGTCGACACTCTCCTTGAACTTGCCGACTTCGTACAGGAACAGGCTCTCAATCATGGGCAGCGCAATGCCGATCGCAGCTCGATACCGGAACTCAAGCTCCTCGCTCACCAGCGCATAGACCTGCAGATAATCCTTCTGCAACGACAACCGGTAGAGCGTGCCCGCAATATCGTGGTCGGAGAAGAGCGCCGTCTCTTTCGGGATCAGCGGCGTGTTCAGGCCGCCTGCCGCAGGCTGGCCGGCGGCCGGTGCGCTGGCGCGGGCCGGTACGCTGGCACCTTGCGCTGGTGCCGGTCTCTGCGGGTGCGCCATTTTCTGCCGGTGCGCCGCTGCCTGCCGCAGGCTGGCCGCCTGCCGGGCGGCCGCCTGCGGCTCAGCTGCGACCCCTGGAGCCACAGCGTCCTCTGCGGCGACGCGGGCCATGGCGCCGACCATGCCGAACGAGCCGAGCAGGATCTCAGACGCTTCCCCCTGCAGCTGGGGCGCAATCTGCCCGACGATGATCTCCCACAAGATGTTCGAGTTCTCGCGGAACTTCGGATCGATGTCGGTCGGCAGCACCAGGCGCTGCAGCAGCTCGTACAGCAGGCACCAGCGGCAGACGGAGCGCACGTTGGCGTGGACTTCCTTCTGCGCCGCCTCGAGCGCCTGGTAGATGCCCAGGTCGTCGATATAGCCCTGGCCGTAGCCCTTGCCGTGCAGCAGCTGAAACAGCCCCTCCGTCTCAAGGATGCGGTTGAACGCCTTCAGATAGAAGTTGGCAAGGCTCTCGGACTGGGCCTCCATCTCGCGGCGCATGTAGGTTTCCAGCTTTAGCAGCAGCGAGTAGACCGCCGCTTGCGAGTACTTTGCGCCGGTGATCTCGTCCACGCCCTGGGTGACCAGCAGCGCCATGGTGGCGGGCAGTTCGTCGTTGATGTGGCTGCGCATCGTTTGATAGATGCCCACCACCGTCTCGGCCAGCTGCGATTTGTACGTGGGCGAGATGCGCCATGTATTGAGTGCTTCGCCAAATTCACGTCTTCTGCCCTGCAGAACGTCGCGATCTTCGCGAATCTTGGTCTTGCACAGCGCCAATACGTAGCGCGACTGCTCAAACGAAATGTTCGAGATGGCATGCGGATCGACGCCATGGTGGAGGAGCACGGCGTTACAGCGCTCGCCGATCAGCCGGACGGCGCGGTCGATGCACGCATTTGCCTCCTCCAAGCTGAGCTGCAGCCGGCGCTCGGAGAGGAACGCGAAGAGCGACTCGCGCAGGCGCGGGATATTGCTGATCTCGTCCAGTTCCTGGGCCGTGAGCGGGCCGCTCTTGGCGCGTTGATGCAGCACATTGCGCACCATGTTTTCATACTCGGTCTGGTCCGCGGCGTCGAGCTGCCCGCCCTTGGCCTGCACCTGCGCCAGCAGCGAGAGCTTGGCCACGACGGGGAAATAGCGGCTGTTGCGTGAGGACGACTTAACCTGCTCCAGCAGCGTGTTGGAGATCGTGGCGGCAAGCTCGGTGATCGACTGGCGAAACGCCTCGCTCTCATCCGGCCGCAGGATCAGGTCGTACTTGTTGGCCACCAGGAAGATCTTCTGCGCATAGCGCTCCCGCTCCTGCTCGCTGTAGCCGGAAAAGAGATTCTCGTTGATCAGCGCCGCGGCCGTCAGCGAATCCTCTTTCACCGGGCGGGCCGAATCCACGGCGAAGATGATCGCATCCGCCTGTTCCATTTCCTTCTGCAGAATCTCGCGATGGCGGGGTGTCACGGCGCCCAGGCCGGGCGTATCGACGAGACTGATCTGCGTCAGCTGGTCTTTGATTTCCTTGGGAAAAGAGCCGGTCCCGAGCACATATTCGACCCGTGCGATCCCGGCGACGATGCGCGTCTCGCCGGCCGTATTGTTCAGGCTGCTCTTTTCCGAGCCAAGCTGGTTCAGCTCGTCGAGCCGTGCGCGCAGCGGGCGCAGCTCGCGCACTTCGCCGATCAGGCCTTCCCGCTGCAGGACATCCCAGGTCCTGGCAATATCCCTGACATCTTTGAGCAGGCTCTGCCGCAAAGTCTCCGGGAGACGGGCGAAGCGCTGTTCCAGGGGCACACTCGGCTGCTGCGGCCGCTTCCTGCCACCAGTTGGCGGGTTCCTGCGCCGCCGCCGGGCCTGAGGCCGGCGCTGATACCGGCGCAGGGTCAAAGGCTGCGCGCAGCTCCTCCAGTGTGTTGGGGATCACGACGTTATGGCGTTGGCCCAGCCGCGTCAAGCAGGTCGGCAAAGTCCTCGTTGGTCCGGTAATAGACCTTGGCGAACTCTTCGGATTCGTCGTCGATGCCGGGGTCAAAGGTAATGTGGGACGCAACCCCGGTGACCGTGCCCCCCGTGATCCCTGCCAGCAGCTTGATGCCAAGCAAGGCGTTGGTGAGGGTGCTCTTGCCGGCGCCGCTTTCGCCCAGCAGGGCGATCTGGTACCGGTGCGGTTCCAGCTGGCGCCGCGCCTGCACAAGGTACCGGCCGGCCTGCTCCTGCGTCACGCGCATCTGCGGCAGGGTTGCCGCCGCCTGCTGCAGGAGTTCCTCTGCGCGGGCGACCCGCTTCGCCTCATTCTTCCAGGCCTGGTAATACTTTTCACCGACCGGCGCCGCGAGCCCCGGATAATGCGCTTGCCACTGGCGGAAGGAAATCCCCTCTAACGACGCGGTCGTGGCATCCTGAACACCCATTGCGAATTCCTTTCGATTTAGGGCAGCAATTCAAAAAATCCATGCGAAAACACGCAACAAGAACGTTAAGTCCGGGCGGTCCCTCTCAGTTGGGACACTGTCGGGACTCTGTCGGCGACTCAAGAGGTTTGGCGCTTGGTGTACAATACGTTGGTTCAGGAATTTTGACGCGGGCAAATCACTCAACGTGAGCGCCCAACAAGAGCGATCGAATAATCCGTCAATACGATGCGCAGTACAAGTTTCGGGTGGCGCTGGAAAACGGCGCCGAATGGATGGGCGGGGCCGACACTCAGCGCTGGCCTGGGTAACTACTTCACCCTGCTAATGACGTCCCACCATCAGGGCTTGTTCACGACAGCATCTGCTAAGGAGGAAGCAACATGAACGTTGCGATTGTAGGAGGGGGCATCGGCGGCATGACCCTGGCCTTGTCCCTGCTTGCGGCCGGCATCGATGACGTGGACATCTACGAGTCCGCATCGGAGGTGAAGGAGCTAGGCGTTGGCATCAACCTCCAGGCTCACGCCGTGCGCGAACTGACGGAACTTGGTCTGCTCGATGATCTCCTGAGCGTGGGCATCCCCACGGTCGAAGACGTGTACTATTCGCGGCATGGACAGCACATTTGGACTGAGCCCTGCGGTCTGGCTGCGGGCTACCACTGGCCTCAGATCGCTATCCACCGGGGTGAACTGCTCGGCGTTTTGTACCGGGCGGTGCTGAATCGGCTCGGTCCCCATTGCGTCCACACCGGTCATCATCTCGCCCATTTTGCGCAGCAGGATAGTGTCGTGTGGAGTGAGTTTGTCGACCGCACCACGGGGACATTGGTCACTCGTGTCGAGTCTGACCTGCTCGTGGGGTGCGACGGCATCCACTCTGTCGTCCGTCAGACGCTCTACCCGCACGAAGGGCCGCCGCGCTGGAACGGCGTTACCATGTGGCGCGGCACCACGGTAAGTGAACCATTCCTCTCCGGCCGTACATTCATGTTAGCAGGACGAACGGGCCGGCGGCTCGTCGTCTATCCCATCTCAAAGCGCTTCGAAGACCAGGGCCGTGCCCTCCTCAATTGGGTGGCACTACTGCGGACGGCTGCGGACCAGCCCATGCCCAAACAGGACTGGAGTCATACTGCCCGCCTAGAAGATGTCCTCGCCACGTTTGCGTCATTCACCTTCGACTTCCTGGATGCGCCGACCATGATCGCTGGCGCCGAAGTCATCTTCCAGTACCCGATGGTGGACCGCGAACCTCTTCCGACGTGGGACTTTGGCCGTGTTACGCTACTGGGCGACGCGGCCCATCCGATGTATCCCATCGGCGCGAACGGGGCCTCCCAAGCGATCGTCGACGCACGTGTCCTGGCCCGAGAGTTGGCGCTGCAGCCGACCGTCGCGGCGGCAGTCACTGCCTATGATGCCGTACGCCGCCCTGCTACCGCCGCGGTGGTGATGGCTAACCGGCAGGGAGGCCCACAACGGGGAGTAGATATTGTGGAGGAGCGGGCTCCCGATGGGTTTGTGAAGCTCGACGATGTGATCAGCCAACAGGAGTTGGGCGCGATTGTGAGCGCATACAAGCGCACCACAGGCGCCGACCGCGAAATGCTCAACAATCGGCCCTCGCTCTCGGTCCGTTGAGAGTTTTAATGACCGGCCGAGCCTTTCTCGGAAGACTCCGACCAAAGGTCGGCACCCTCTTATCAAGGCCATCCTCCAAATCCAACGAATCAAGGTTCAGACAATTCGATTAGCCGAACCGGGCCAAGCGTGGGAGAATACTGGCAATGAACGAATGCTACACGTGTGAACTGGTGGCGCGCCGTGATGCGGGCGCGGCGCCGCTGTGGGACGCCATCTACCGCAGCCAATATTGGGACGTAGTCCACAGCTTCAACACCTCGCTGCCGGGCTGGCTGGTGCTGGTAGCGCGCCGGCACATGGCGGCCATCGACGAAATGAGCGACGCGGAAGCGGTGGAGCTAGGCCGCCTGATCCGGCACGTCTCGCTCGCTTTGAAAGAGGCCACCGGCTGTGTCAAGACCTATGTCATCCAATTCGCCGAAGCGGCCGACCATCCGCACGTGCACTTTCACATCGTGCCGCGCATGGCCGACCAGCCCGAAGATCACCGCGGCCCCAACGTCTTCCGCTACCTGGGTGTCGCCGAAGAAGAGAGAGTCGGCGAAGACAGGATGAACGAACTCGCAGCCCAGGTTCGACAGATTCTGCTCTCCTTCTAGCGCAGCAGCGAGCCTCTTCCGGGGAAGGCGGCGACCTCCGGCACTAATCTGTCTCCAACGGCAGAGGCGGATCCGTCCACCATTCCATCAACGAAGCATCGTAGAGGCTGGCATTCTCGTGCCCCAGTTGGTACAGGACAAACAGATTGAGCGCACCGTAATAACCAGCGCCGCAGTAAGTGATGACGTGCTGCCCCGGCTTCACATCGAGCTTGCGCCATAGCTGTGCCAGCTTATCTACCGGCAGCAGCGTCTGGTCTGCCGCGTCCAGGTTGTCCATGACAAAGAGATTGAGTGCAGTCGGGATGTGCCCTGAGCTGGTAGGACCCCAGATCTAGCGAATCGACCAGGACCACATCGGGGTCGTCGATCGCCTGCAGCACATCGTCCAGGTCCGCCAACAGCTCCGGATGGACTTGTGCCGTGAAAGTGGCAGGCAGCGGTGTATTTGCGCCCGTTTCCAGCGGCCGGTCGTCCAGTTTCCACTTGGTCAAGCCGCCGTCGAGCAGCTTTACGTCCTCGTGGCCGTAGTAACGCAATGCCCACCACAGCCGAGCCGCAAAGCCGTCGCCGGCGTCGTCATAGACCACGACGGTCGTATCGTTGCCGATCCCCAACCGTCCCATGAGCGCCTCAAAGTCGGGCTGCGTCAGAATGAGATAGGGGACGGCGCCATTGGGGTCCGAAATGTCGTCGGCAGCATCCACATAGACAGCGCCTGGGATATGGCCCGCCTCATAGCTTGGCCAGCCGACTGGCCTTGGAGTCTACAGCAATGAAATCACGCGTATCGAGGATGCGGACGGCGGGATCGGCAAGGTGGGCGGTCAACCACTCGGTGTTGACCAATGCCTCAGGGTGGGCGTAAGCGGGCGCATTTGGCGCTTGAATCGGTCGACACGCAGCTAAGAGCAGGGCGGCGGCAGCCAATAGGAACAAACCAACGTAGCACAATCTGTGCAGCACAAGTTGCCTCCTTGACTTTGATGTTCATAGAAAGCAGTCTCTCTAGTCGAAAAGGTACTTCTCATGAGCTAGATCATGTGGCACGGTAAATACTATTCTATTATCCCATGATTCCAGACCAATGGATCCCACGAGTTTGTGCAATTATTCACATGCAATTGCTGCTGGAGAAGCCTATGGCAAACAAGAAATCTTGCATGCAGGCTTGAAGCCCCAGAACAAGCGTGATATTCTTGGCGCACTTCAGCTGAACAGCATACGCGTGACGACGATGAACAAGACCGGTGGATCGCCCGCCTATCACATCAAGCTCATATTCGTCCCACCTGGTGCTGGCCGACGGCTCGCCCGCGCCGCCGGCCGTGCTCTACACAGCCCTGAAGGACCCCGACGCCGAGGTGCGCGTCTGCGCCGCGCTGGGCCTGGCCCAGGCAGGTGACCTGGGAGCACCGGTTCTCGACCTGCTGTTCGACGCTGCCGACTGGCGTCGGACCCCCGAAGCTGCCGACCGTGCGCGCTGGGGTATCGTCGAGCTGGCCAAGACGAACCCCCAGATTGTGGCACGGCTGTTGTCGGCGCTGGCGGAGAAGCACCTCCCCCTGGCCGGTGTGGCGCAGTGCCTGGGCGAGATCGGCGAGGGGACGCCAGACGCAAAACTTGCCATTGTCGCCGGACTGCTAGCGTACGTCCGCCAGGAACAGGGCGCCGACTCCTATGCGCTGGCGAGCGCCCTGGGCAGCCTGGTGCGCCTCGGTTCCGCCGACGCTGAGGTGGTCGACCGGCTGCTGGCCCTCTACAGGCGCGGCGACGCCATCGTGCGCAGCGCCGTCCTCGCCGCCGCCGGCGAAATCCAACCGCCCAACTGCGCAGGTGACCGACCTGCTGTTCCAAGCCCTGCAGGATGGCGAGAGTGAAGCGACCGCCGCGGCGCGTGCATTGGCGCAGGGCAAAATCGACCGGCCGGACATCGTCGACCGCGCTGGTGGCCGCGGGTGGGTCCGGCGGCTGGCATCTGCGGGCGGCAAGCCGTGGGGGCATTGGGCGCTTCGCGCGAATCCCACGCCGGCCGTCTTTGACGTCGTGTACGCTGCCCTGGCAGATCCCGATCTGGCTTGTCCGCGTGCTCGCGCTCGAAAGCCTCGACAGGTTGGGCCCCGCGGCGCTGGCCGGTCACCCCCAGGTAACCGAGCGGCTGCGCACGATGCTCGCCGGCGCGCCGAGTGCAAGCCGAGCGCGGAACCATTGCGATTACGCTGGCAGGCCTTGGCGAAGTCGACGCGGCCGTCACCGCCGCATTCCTCGAAGAGCTCCGCAGCCCCGACGCCAGCGTCCGCGAACGCATCGTGCGCAACTGGTGGCTGCTCGGCGACGGCGACCCCCAACTCCTGGCCCCCCTCTACGCTGCCCTGGACGACCCGGAGGAAATGGTGCGGACCAGTGCCGCCGCCAGCCTCAAACGGCTGGGGCGTTAGCCTGCCGCTCTTACCCTTCCGGGAACTGACGCTGCACCTCCCTTCCCGGAAGGGGTACAACGCCGGCTCACTCCACCTGGCTCGACACAAGGGCGATCAACAGGAGGAGCGCAATACCTGCCAGCACGCCCGCCTCATTGCGGTGCAGCCAATAGCTTTCCATCGCGATCCGGTGCCAGACGAGATCCCACATCGCCAGCGTCACGGTGAAGTGCTGGCAGAAGGGCAGCAGCACCAAGTCGAGCAGGAAGGTCAGTCCCGTCAGCAGGGCACTGGCCAACACGAGGTAGCTGACCACCACGGTCTGCACCGCCGTCAACCAGAAATTCGGCTCGGCGATGATTCCAGTCTTGGGCACCACTAGTGCCGCGGCCCGGTGGTAACCCGCTGCTGCACCACGGCGCCGACCAAAGGCAGGTAGAGAGGGCTCAAGGCCTGGGGCACGGCTTGCGCAGCCGGTGGAGGATCATCACTCAGTCGCACCGCCCCGTCCCGGCCACTGTCCCGGCCGCCGGCCGGCAGCACGCCAAACAGGCTGGCCAGCAGCAGCGCTGCCAGAATGACGGTGGATACATGCTTGCGCATGGATATTTGCATGAAGGTCACTCCTTGCTGGCGGTGCATGTGTGCCCAAGTGAATTATCGTATTTCTTGGCGGCAGATGGATCGGCCAAGTGGTCAGGCTGCGCGCTGCGAGCGCCGGTTTCTCGCGGAATCCGTTGATTTGGCAAAGCTCCGGATATACTGATAATGGCAATCCTTCGCCCCCAAGACACAGCACAGATCGGCCCGCAGCACTGGACCGCAGGGCGCGCAGCCAATCGCAAAAACTCCAATAGGAACGAGGAATTTTCAAACATGAGTGCACAGCCGACGATGACAGACATCCTCCCGCGGATCGAGCAGTCGATTCAGCGGGTGGTGCAGGCGGTGACGGCGCTGCCGCCGGCAGCCCGGGAAGAGCCGCGGCTGGGGGAAGGCCGTTCGGTGAAGGATGTGCTGGGCCACATCACGTGGTGGGACCAGTGGCTGCTCCTGACCCTGCCGCCCGCCGCGGGGGAACCTGCCCCGGACATTACCCTGCCGCTGGCCGATCAGATCCCGCCCAACGACCACTGGGCCGACGAGATGAACGCCAAGGTCCTTCAATACAACAAGCCGCGCGACTTCGCGCCGATCTGGGAAGAATTCACGGACACCCGCGCCATGCTGGTCAAGCGTGTGTCACAGCTGTCCGCTGCCGATCTCTACGATCCTGCTGGCATGTCTGCGACCATCGGCCAGCCGGTTGCACCGCTCGTTTGCGGCATCTATGAACACTATGAGGAACACGCGCACGAGTTTGAAAACCTAAACGCCTGAGCTTCCGGGAAGGGTCGGTCTTCCGGGAAGCCTACCCTGGCGCGGACGCGTGGGGCGCCGAAACGACAAGGCCACTTAGCTCAGCGGCTAAGTGGCCTTGTCTAGAAGGAAGCTCATGCTCGGATTTATTCTAGCACCAAGGGATGTGCGTTTTGTACGTCAAATGACGTGCACGGGCTAGGCCAAATTGCTGAGCACACAGCCCTACGCCCCGGCCGACGCCAGCGCCGCAAACTCTGAGATCGCCCTGAACACGCCCATCCCGATGCCCACCTCGAGCTGCTCTGGCTCGACCATGTTGTGCGTGAGAAAGATCAACACCGAGCCGTCATTGGGATCCGCCTGCCACCAGCCGCCAAAGCCGCCCGGCCACCCCACGGCGCCGGGGCCGCCACCGCATACGATGGATAACGCCTGCGGCGGCTCCAGCACCACCGCCACCCCCAACCCAAAGCCGTGGCCGTCGGCGAAGAGCGGCATTCCCGTGACCTCGGCCGTGGTGCGCTGGGCCGGGGTCAGCTGGTTGGTGACCATCCGCCTAAACGTCTCAGGCCGCAGCAGCCGCACGCCGTCAACCGCACCGTTACCGACAAACATGCGCGCAAACGCAAGATAGTCGTCCACCGTCGACCAGAGCCCCTGGCCGCCTGAAACATACGTCATGTCCTCCGGCCGCTCCGCCACGGTCGAGTTCCCCGGCGCAGTCAGGCGCTCGACCAACCTGTCCGCGCCGTCAAAGCCGTACAGCTTGGCGCGCCGGCCGGCCTTCGCCCGGGGCACCGTAAAGCCGGTGTCCTGCATGCCCAGCGGGCCGAAAATACGGCGCGCGAGCACGTCGCCGAGTGGGGCATCTTCCATCCGTGCGATGAGCAGCCCCAGCAGGTCGGTCGAGTGGCCGTAGTGCAAGGTCGCGCCGGGCTGGTCAATCAACGGCAGGGCGGCCAGCCCCGCGATCCACGCGTCGGGTGCCACCTCGCTGTCGATATCGCCGCCCAGCGCCTCGGCAAAGGCCTGCGCGATGGGGCCGGGATGGACGGCCCCATAGGTGATGCCCGACCGGTGCGTCAGCAGGTCCTCAAAGGTAATCGGCCGTTCCGCCGGGACCGTCTGGTCCAGCGGCCCCGTGGGCGAACGCAGAACCCGCATCTTCGCAAACTCAGGTGCCCAGCGCGTGATCGGGTCGTCCAGGCGGAACCGGCCCTCGTCGCACAGCATCAACGCCGCCGTCGAGGTGATGGGTTTCGTCATCGAGGCGATGCGGAAGATGGTATCCCGCGCCATCGGCAGCCCGGCCGCCATGTCGCGCCAGCCCACACACGCCACGTCGGCGACTTCCCCCTCACGCCAGACCAGCGCCACCGCGCCGGGTAGTTTCCCGGCGTCGACCACCGCGCCTATGGCGGCGGGAATAGGATCTTTTTCGTGCATTTCAAATCGCTCCTGCGTTTTGGGGCCAGATACGGCTGTTCCCCCACCCGCGTACCCGATTCTGCGTCAAGATGTTCGCCGTCCGCTTAGGGTACAATAGTACACACACTACCACCACCTCACGATCATCTAGCCGTACGTATAGACCTACAGTATCTCACGGAGCAAGACCTATGACTGCTATCACCACCGCCGATCCGCTGCCCTCCTGGAACGATGGCCCCGCCAAACAGGGGATCCTGGCGTTTATCGCCAAGGTGACAGACGCAGGGTCGCCCGACTTCCTGCCGCCGGCCGAACGCATTGCCGTATACGACAACGACGGCACGCTCTGGCCCGAGAATCCGCTGCCGTTTCAGGCGGTCTTTGCTTTCGACGAACTGAAGCGGCGTGTCCCCACCGAGCCGGCGCTCGCTGCAGATCCCATGGTGCAAGCCGCCCTGGCCGGCGACTTTGCCAAGCTCCTGGCAGGCGAACACCTCGACGGCCTGCTGCACGTCCTGGCGCTCACCCACGCCGGGATGACGACCGACGAGTTTGATGACGCGGTCGCAGCATGGCTCGCAGCGGGCAGGCATCCACGCTATGACAGGGCCTATGACGAACTCACCTACCAGCCCATGCAGGAACTCCTGCGCCATCTGCAGTCAAATGGCTTCAAGAACTTTATCGTTTCCGGTGGCGGCGCGGACTTCATGCGCGTCTGGGTGGAGCGCGTGTACGGCATACCACCGGAGCAGGTTGTCGGCTCGACCGCGCGGACGACCTTCGAGCTGCGCGACGGCGGGCCAGTGCTGACAAAAACAATCGACCACCTGTTCGTAAACGACAACGAGGGCAAGCCGATCGCCATTCACCAGTTTATCGGCCGGCGCCCCACGGTATGCTGCGGGAACAGTGACGGCGACCTCGCCATGCTGCAGTACACCACCATCAACAACCCGCGCCCCAGTTTCGGCCTCATCGTCCACCATACCGACGGCGAACGCGAATATGCCTACGACGCCAAGACAAAGAGCACCGGCAAGCTTGTCGCCGCCCTCAGCGAGGCCCCCACGCGCGGCTGGCTCGTCGTGGACATGCAGCAGGACTGGAATACCATCTTCGCCCAAGCAGCCTGAGGGCCTGGTCTTCCGGGAAGCCCCCCCTCTTCCCGGAAGCGCCTCAAAGATCGACGGCCTGCGTACCCGGCTGCAGTTCGATTGTTTTGGCCCCATAACGGAACGTCCCGTGCACGCCCTCCGGCAGCGCCACACTCCCGCGTACGTGGCCGGGCGTAAAGTGCAGATCCACGGCGATCTGGCCCCGCGGATGCACCAGTTCCCCGGCGAGCTCAGTCAAGTCACCCGGCATGGGCTTGATCTCCACCTCCGCAAACCCAGGTGCCGCCGGCCGTACGCCAAGCAGCGTCGCAAAGAAATGGTAAAGGGACGGGTGCGGAGTGCCGCACCAAAATCGACCGGCGCACTGTTGCTAGGCGCCAGCGGGTTATGATCTAGTAGGACTTTCATGCGAATGGTTGCCTCTCCTATGTCTGAGTCGATTCCCCTATTGAGCCCCAGCCTGGCTTTCATCCTGGGCGTACACCCTGCGCAGGCCATGCAGGTAGGTAAGCGCGATCCCTTCGGAACCGTGACCTTCACCGGCATAGATCTCGGCGCTAACCGTCAAGCCGGGGTAGCTGCCCTGCTCTAAAAACGCGACGAGTTGATGAAAGTACGGAAATTGGTCGTCTTCCAACTCCCCGGCTGAAAGGTAAAGCTGAATCGGGTTGGCACCGTCGCGCGCCGCCAACTGCGCGGCGTGTTGGATCACATAAGGGTACGCGATATAGAGGTCACCGCTGCCAGAAATATAGCGCTGAAAGGCATCCGGCCGATGGAACAACGCATAGAGCACAAAGAACCCGCTCGACGAATAGCCGTACAGGCAGCGATCAGACGGCATGGTCCGATAGTTCGCTTCGATAAAAGGGATCATCTCCTCTGTAACCGCGTCTAAAAAGACATTGGCTGCGCTATCGGGGGGTGCGTCGCGCACCTCAGGGATCTTGAAGTCACGTTCACGCAGCTGCACCCATTGGTCATAACTTGCCATGTCGTAGCGAATGCCCACAATGATGGCCTCAGGTGCTGCCGAGAACCAGCTGGCGAGGGGCGTCAAACCAGCCGCCATCCCGAAGAAGAGATCGCCGTCTAAAACATAGATGACGGGGTACGCCCGCGTCGATGTGCTGTAGCCATCCGGAAGCGCGACCGACAGGTGATACTCCCGGCCAAGGCTAGGACAGAAGAGCGTGCGCTCCTCCGTGCCGAACAACGCTGTCCGTGGATAAGGTTCATTCATTTACGCCTCCTTGTGTTGGTCATGCCACACGGCTCACGGTAGGTGCAAGAGAATACCATCAGAGCGCCCGTCTTATCCAAGTTTATAAATCCACTTAATCCAGTTATAATAGCACTCCCCCCGCCGTATCTGGTCTCTGGAGCCAACCGTGACGCCATCGCTTTCCTTCCAGGGCGGCACCCTCGTCCTCTACGACTTGGACCAGCACGCAGCCGTTCATCCTGCCTTCCAGTGGGTCAAGGCCAGATGGCGCTGTGAAGCCTATCACTACCCTGCCCTGTCTACGTGGCTGCATGCCCATGCCATCCGCGACATGGTGCCGCGTTGGCAACCGCTTGACCTGCCCCTGCTCGATCGCCGCGAGCCCCATGACTACCAAGTGGAAGCCCTCGCCGCCTGGGACGGGGCCCACCGCCTGGGCAGCATCGTCCTGCCGACCGGCGCCGGCAAGACCTTTGTCGCCCTCCAGGCCATCCACCGCGTCAACCGCTCCGCCCTGGTGGTAGCGCCCACCATCGACCTGCTGCACCAGTGGTACGCCCGCCTCGCCAACGCCTTTGCTACTGAAATCGGCGTCTACTACGGCGGCGAAAAACAGGTACAGCCCATTACCGTCACCACCTACCACTCGGCCGGCGACCTGATTGCCGAGGCGGGCAACCGCTTCAAGCTCATCATCTACGACGAGGTCCACCACCTGCCTGCGCCCAGCTGGGGCGAGACCGCCCTCATGTCCCCTGCGCTCCACCGCCTGGGGCTGACGGCCACCTATCCCGAAGCGCACGAACAGGAGCACGGGCGCTGGCGCGTGGCCGACCTCATCGGCCCCATCGTCTACGAAAAGCAGCTCGGCGAGCTGGTCGGCAAACAGCTGGCCGAATACCGCACCGAGCGCATCCGCGTCGAACTGACCGCCGCGGAACGCCGGCAGTATGACGCCGACTACGCCGTCTACGCCGCGTTCTGGAAGGCCCGCCAGCTGCCGCGCACGCATGGCCCCCAGTGGTATCGCGAGTTGATGCGCCTCAGTGCGTTCGACCCAGCCGCCCGGCGGGCGCTGCTGGCGCGCCAGCGCATCCAGCGCCTGTTGGCCGGCGCGGAGGAGAAGCTGGCGATGCTCGACAAGCTGCTGCGCGAATACCGGCAGGAACGGGTGTTGATCTTCACCGAGAACAACGCCGTGGCCTACGCCATTTCCCGCCGCCACCTGATCCCAGCCGTGACGCACGAGACCAAGGCCGCCGAGCGCAAGCAGATCCTGGAGGGCTTTCAAGCGGGGGCCTACCAGGCGCTTGTCACGGCGAAGGTGCTGAATGAGGGCGTGGACGTGCCCGAGGCCAAGGTCGCCATCGTGTTGGGGGGCACGGCCGGGGCGCGCGAGTACATTCAACGCCTGGGCCGCGTGCTGCGCAAAGCCGGCAACCGCCAGGCCGTGCTCTTCGAGCTCACCGTGCGCCATACCGTCGACGAGAACCGGGCACGGCGGCGCGACCAGGCACGGAGCAAGCAGCATGCTGACAGGTGACCTGGTCAGGCCGCGCCTGCACAAGTATGACGGCGAACTGCGCGTGAAGCTGCTCGACGCCACGGATCGACGCTCCCAGCACACGGCGGCGGCCCTGATTGCCCTGTTTCAGCAGCAGGTGGGGCGTTCTTTTGGCGCCTGGGAGGAAGCGCTGGCGCACTATGAGGGCGACCGCACCGACTACGTCGTGGTGCGCGGGCTGGCCAAGGTGCTGGCCGACGCCGCCACCTACGTCGCCTGTGAGACGCCGGTCCCGCCCGCAGAGATACGGGCGGCGCTGTTTGCCCGCGGCCCTGCCTTTGGGAGCGCCGATCTGCTCCATCCCTCGCACACGCGACGACCTGCTGGCGGAAGCAGCGAGCGAACTGGGGCTGCAGCCCGAGCAGGTGGAGGCCTTCCTCTATGCCGATCGTCGCTGTAACTATGTGCTGGCAGATGCCGGTCCTCCCTGGACGCCGGCCGACCTGATTCGCGCGCTACAACCTGGAGCTGTCGCGGGCCGCCCTCTACTGGTCTGACGGTCTGCAGGTGACGATCCAGGATACGTTCAAGGATTTCTGGCGCTACCTGAAGCTGTTCAAGCTCATGTTCTGGGCTACACAGAGCGCCGGCGGCTACAGCATCACGGTGGACGGCCCGATCTCCCCGTTCGTCAAGTCCACGACGCGCTATGGCCGGCAGCTGGCGGCCTTTCTGCCGGCGCTCTTATTGTGCGACCAGTGGCAGATGGAAGCGACCGTGCACGCACCCCAGTTGGAGCAGGGGCTGGTCTATCGCCTGGACGACACGGCGCCGTTGACGACGCATTTTAAGCGCAGCGGCGCCTTTGACAGCCGCTTGGAAGCCGACTTCGCCGCCGAGTTCGAAGACAAGTTCGGCGGCAAGCGCGGCCAGTGGCAGCTGACCCGCGAAGACGAGCTGCTGCTGCTCGGCGACACGGTGATGATCCCGGACTTTGCGCTCACGCACAAGCGCGACGGCCGGCGCGCACTGGTGGAGATCGTCGGCTACTGGCACCCAGAGTACCTGCGCCGCAAGGTCGCCAAGGTGCGTGCTGCGCAGCGGCAGGATCTGATCCTGTTGGTGTATGAAGGGGTGAACCTGGCCAAGGAGAAACTGCAGGATGTCCCGGGCGAGGTGCTCTATTTCCAGAAGAAGCCGGTGCTCAAGGAAGTGATGGCCGCCGTCGAGCGGGCGGCCATCTAGATGCGCCGGGAATACTATGGTCTATCAGGTCAGTATACGTCGAGTTGTCAGGGCGGATCGGGTGGCAGCCCTGCGTTAGGGGCGCAAACGTCTGCATGAACGCGGCCTGGTGCCGGATCAGGCGATCGACGAAGCGGTTGACGGCCGATGCTCTCGTGTGCCTTCCTTGTGCCCGGAAACCGCCCGGCCAACGTACGCTGCATCGGCGGCGTACGCACGCAATTTACCAGTAAGCACCCGATCTATACCCCTACCCATTGCGAGATCCACGAATACTCGGAATACTCATCTACAGGGGGGGTGCTGTCAGCGCAGCTGAGCACCCTGTCGCCGGCCCGCTACATGGGCAGCATCGAGCACCACATTCGAGGAGGCAAATTATGACTGATCGCAGTGCGGCTACTTATAAACCCACCGGCTACACCTCCGTCGCCCCTTACCTGATTGTCCCCGACGCTGTCCGCACGATCGATTTTCTAGTTCGGACATTCGACGCTGTTCCTCTGCGCCGCATTGCCCGCGCGGCCGGAGGCATCATGCACGCCGAGGTGCGTATTGATGATACCGTGCTTATGCTCGCCGACAGCACCGAGCAAGCGCCGGCCGCTCCCTTCCACATACACATCTATGTACCCGACGTCGATGCCACCTACCGGCGCGCCCTCGCCGCCGGAGCAACCTCCATTCAGGAACCCAGCCAAAGAGACGATCCCGATCGTCGCGGCGGCGTGCAGGACCACAGCGGTGTCACATGGTGGATTGCCACGCAGATCGATGCGTGACTAAATCTCAACCCCAGGCAGGCCATCCGCACCCAATAGCAGCGACAGTTCCCCGGCGTGGGGCAGGTCGTGGTCGAGGAGACCCCAGATCGACTGCCGGATCGCGGCATCGTCCTCGGGGAGCACGTCGCCGGGTGAGCCGCGCAGCCCATAGTATAGACAGAATAAGACAAAGCTTCTATGACATGCTGACTCCTTGCCCCCTCTTCCGGGAAGAGGGGGGTCTTCCCGGAAGCCTCTACCGCTTTACAGATTTTCTTCCTTGAGCGTATCCACGATGTTGTCGTTGCGGATCATCGCCCCCGAGACCATCATGGTCCCGAAGACGATCGCCAGGATGCCCACCACGCAGGCCGCAATCGCCCCCCAGGGCAGGGTGAAGGCAAAGGTGCTCACCCCGTCGAACTGGAAGTAGATGAACACGCTCAGGGCGATCCCCAGCGGCAGCCCGTACAGCAGCGCCGTCAGCCCGTAGAAGAGGCTCTCGTAGCGCAGCATGCGCTGAAAGCCAGCCGGCGTCAGCCCGACCGATTTGAGCATCGCAATCTCGCGCCGGCGCAGCTTGATGTTGGTGTCCAGCGTGTTGACGATGTTGGTCACCCCGATCAGCGTGATCAGCGCCAGGAAGCCGTAGAAGAAGAGGTTGGTCAGCAGCGTCCGCAGGCTGTTGCTCCGGTTGAACTCCTTCATCGACTGGTACGAGAAGTTGCCCCCCACCGTCCCCTTGTAGAGCCGTTCGATGGCCGCCAACGCCGCGTCCGGGTCATCGCTCTGGACGGTCATGTGCCCGGGATTGATCGGGCCCAGCTGCTGCATCTGCGCGCTCAAACCGTCGAAGACGGCGTCCGAGACGATCATTTCCGGCACCAGCGTCGTCCCCATCATGCCCAGAGGGGTCTCCTCCGTGACCGCCCCCACCGTCCACACCAGGCTGGCCGGTGCTGGCCGTTCCCCCAGCTTGCGGGGGCGGTGTAGCCGGACATCTGCGTGGCCGTTATCGTATCGCCCGGCCCCAGGTTGAACAGGTCGAAATCGTACAGCTTGCCGCCCTGGCGCAGGGTGGTGTGGTTGATCAGGATCCCCAGCGGCGCGGCTGGATTCGAATACTGCTCCACGTCCAGGCCGAGCTGCGCGGCGTAGCGGGCAAACTCGGCCGGGCCCACGGCGCACACCTTGAGCACAAACTGGTATGTACCACCCTGTACCACGCTAGGCAGCGATTCAAATTCGAGGTTGGTCAGCTCCTGCAGGGCCGCCAAGCGCCCCGCGGTGATCTGCCGTGCGCGGGGGACGTACTGCTCATGGGCGCAGCGATCGTAGGCAACCCGCTGCACCTGCGGCAGTTGGCTCGACCAGGTCGGCAAACTGGTTGGCGTGGCTTTGGCGGTAGTCCAGGTCGATCATCAGGTCGAAGTTCATCGCCTTGACTGCCATGCGCTGGGTGGTGTCGGTATACAGCATCAGGGCGTTGAAGGCCACGAACAGGATGATGCTGATCACGAGCGAGATCACCGTGGTGCGGTAGCGCTTGCCGTCGCGCTTGAGCGATTTGAGCGCCAGCTCGCCCTCGAACCCGAACACGCGCCGGACCAGCGGGCTCGTGCGCAGGTTGCAGCGGCTTGCCCGCCCTGATCGCCTGCCCCGAAATCGCCGCTCCGGCGGATGGCATCCATGGGCGAAACTCGGGCGGCGCGGCAGCGCGGGGATCCAGGCGGAGATCAGGGTGGTCGCCGCCGCAAACAGCACCGTCAACCCGACGACCAGCCGGCGCAACCACCAGCGGCATCCCCTGCTCGGCGTCGACGATCAGCTCGGACACGATCCCCTGGGTGAGCTGCAGCAGGATCCCAACCCCCACGATGGCGCCCAGGATGCCCAGCGGGATGCCGATCGCCGCGATGACCCCCGCCTCGGTCAGCACGATGCGGCGGATCTGCGCGGCGGTGGCGCCCACGCTGGCAAACATGCCGAACTGCTTCTTGCGCTCGCCGATCGAGATGGCGAACGCGTTGTAGATCACCAAGGCCGAGCCGCCCACGATCAGGGCGATGAGGGTGGCGATGATCACCAGGAAGAAGCGCACGTAGCCCGTACGGCCGCTGAGCCCCATCCAGGTCAGCAGGTCCTCGTTGTAGGTAATGGGTTTCGCCGGCTTGCCGTCCGGACCCGTGATGTCCTGCCAGCCCGGCGCGCTTCGCCATCGCCGGCGCGCTGGTGTAAATGCTGCGCGGGTCGCGGGCGAGGATCGTGATGTCCACTTTGTCCGCTGGGGCCAGCTGCGCCTTGTCGAGGTAGGTCAAGGCCCGGAACGCTGCGGGCATGCGCGGTCTCGTCGGCCAACGGCGCCATCATGCCGACCACCGTGTAGGTTTTGCCCCCCGGCGGGCTAGCAGTGGGGATAAAGGTTTCCCCATCTGCCAGCGCGACATACTCTTCGCCGCCCCACGCCTTGACCATCTCGTCGTGGTTGGGGATATTGCGCCGGCCAAAGGTCACGTGCAGCGTGCTGCCGGGTTTCAGGCCCAGGCCGGAGTCCGCGGCCATCACCGGCGAAATGAGCAGCTCGTCCCCGTTCTGCGGCAGCCGGCCGGCGATCAGCCTGACGTTCCGGTTTTGGAAGGACAGCGCGTCATAGGCGGTGATCAGGAGGTAGGGCCGCACCGTGTTGCGGCTGCCATAGGTGGCGTTCCCCAGCGGCGGCGCTGTACATCGCCGTCTGGACGGCGCTGTTGTCGGCGATATATTTCGCCTCCGCAAAGGGCACGGCGTGGAACTGCGCGTGCCAGTTTCCCGCCATGAAGATCTCGTGGTCGATCATCACCTGCTGGAAGCTCACCCCCAGCAGGAGCACCCCGCAGATCAGGGCGGAGGAGAGGATCACCCCCAGGATAGTCACCCCCGTACGCCGCTTGTTCAGCCGCAGGTACTTCAGCGTATACGTCGTGAGGATGTTCATGCCGCCACCGCCCCCGCCACCACCGCGCAACCGTCTCATCGCGCACGATGCGCCCGTCGCCAAAGGAGATGATGCGGTCGGCCTGCAGGGCGATGTCGCGGTCGTGGGTCACCATGATCAGCGTCTGGTGGTAGCGCTTGTTGGAGAGCTTGAGCAGCGCGATGACCTCCTTGGAGTTGCTGCTGTCCAGGTTGCCGGTCGGCTCGTCGGCCAGGACCAGCGCGGGGTTGTTGATCAGCGCGCGGCCGATGGAAACGCGCTGCTGCTGCCCGCCGGAAAGCTGGTTGGGCAGGTGCCGGACGCGGTCGGCGAGCCCCAGCGTCCCGACGATCTCCTTGAGCCGCGCCGCGTCCAGGCTGCGCTCGTCCAGGAGCAGCGGCAGGGTGATGTTTTCCTCGACGTCGAGGATCGGGATCAGGTTGTAGAACTGGTAGATGAGACCGATCTGCCGGCGGCGGAAGATGGCCAGTTTCGTCTGGTCGAGAGCGCAGATGTCCGTGCCGTCCACCAGCACCTCCCCCGAGCTGGGCGTATCCACCCCGCCCAGGATGTGCAGCAGCGTCGACTTGCCCGAGCCGGACGGGCCGACGATGGCGACAAATTCGCCCTTTTCCACGGAAAAGCTGACGTCGTCCAGCGCCTTGATCTGCGTCTCGCCTTTTCCGTATACCTTCGAAAGGTTGTGCACCTTGAGAATTTCCACGTTGTGCCTCCAAAGAATGGGTGTAGTATCGTGATTCTCAGTATACGGAGGGAAAGTGACTCTGCGGTGACCGCGATGGTGACAATTTATTCACATGGGTTGCATTGCACGAATTTCCCGCGTAGCCCGCACGCCCACGTGCGGTCCTGGAGGCACGCCCTCGTGCCCGTGTTGACCCTGGTGCCGTCGTCCACGCGTGTGGCCTGACGGCCACCCCGACACGGCGTGCGGGCTACGCGGAGGGTTGTTCCCGCGTGTGGCGGGTAGCGGCGCAGGAGGGTTGTTCCGCACGTGGCGGGTAGCGCGCGTACACCACCCCGCGGAAAACCCGAATCTCAAAGCTCGTGCCCACGCCGGGCTGGCTGCGGACGGAGATATCGCCGCCCTGGGCGTTGAAGATGGCTTTGGCCAGGGCCAACCCGATGCCGACGCTGTTCTCGCCGGCGTTCTGCCCGCGATAGAAGCGGTTGAAGATGTTCGGTAAATCCCGGCTCGCGATCCCCTCGCCATCGTCGCTGACGATGATCTCGGCGTACAGGGCATTGGCGCCGTAGCGGATCTCGATCCTCCCACCCTCCGGGGTATGCTCGACGCAGTTCTTGACCACGTTGGTCAGCGCCTCGGCGCTCCAGTTGAGGTCGCCGGTAAAGCTTGCCCCTTCGTCGCCGTGGACTCACGAGGCGCTGCCTCTTGATCTCGAGCGGGATCTGCAGCGGTTCCAGCGCCCTTTCGATCAGCCGGCGCACGTCCACCGGCTCGCTTTTAAAAGCAGCGGTGCCGGCATCCAGCCGGGCCAGCTTGAGCAGCGCGGCCACCAGCCACTGGATGCGCCCGAGCTGGGCGCGCAGCCGCTCGACAAACGCGCGCCGGTCCGCCTCCGGGGGGTCCTCGGCCAGCAGGTCGGCCAGCACGCCCAACGAAGTGAGCGGGGTCTTGATCTGGTGGGAGATGTCGGCGATCAGGTTGGATAAGGCGGTCTTGTCCTTTTGCAGCAGCTCGGCCTGTTCGCGCAGCCGGACGGTGACCTTGTACAGATCGTTCTTCAACAGGCTGAAGCTGCCCTCGCCGTTGTCGCGCACGTCCAGCGCATAATCGCCGGCGTCGATGCGGCGCAGGTAGGCCGAAAGCCCCGCCACCTGGGCAGAGACCGCCCGCTGGTAGCGCACCAGCAACAGAACGAACCCGGTGCAGACCAGCCCGACCAGCGCCAATCCGACCGGCAGCAGGCGCGCCAGCAGGCCCGGCGGCAACGCCGGTATCCGCGGCAGCTCCGGATCGCCCAGGCCGTATTTCTCCAGCACCTCGGTTCCCAGGCTGACGGAGTCGGCCTCCGGCGCACGCAGATCCTGCACGACCTGCGCCTCGGCCTGGGGATAGCGCTGCACCACCGTGCCGACGATGCCCGCATAGGTATCTTTGAGCGCCTGGTTGGTGTACGCCGCCATCGCCAGGCTGAGGAGCACCGCCGCAAGGAGGGCGACCAGCGACAGGGCGACCATGGAGATCAACAAATGCCGGTCTTCCGCGTGAAAGAGCTGTTTCATGTCAATCGCCTGCCTGGTACCCCAGGCCGCGCACGGTCTTGATCAGCGCCGGGTTCTGCGGGTCGTCCTCGAGCTTCTCGCGCAGGCGCTTGATGTAGACCGTTAGCGTGTTGTCGTTGACGAAATCCTCGTCCACATCCCAGATGCTGCCCAGGATCTGGCTGCGGGTGAGCACCCGTCCCTGGTTGAGGATCAACGTGAGCAGCAACCGGTATTCCAGCGCGGTCAAGAGCACCTCGCGGCCGTTTTTGTAGACCTTGGCCTGCTGGGCGAAGACCGTCACGTCCCCACAGGTGAGGGTGCGGTCGGCGGCCTCGACCGGCCCCCGCCGGCGCAGGACGGCCTTCATGCGCGAGATCAGCTCGCGCAGGCGGAAGGGCTTGGTGAGGTAGTCGTCCGCGCCCAGGTCGAGGCCGAGGACGATGCTGGCCTCTTCGTCGCGGGCGGAAAGGATGATGATGGGCGTATCCCCGGCGGCGCGGATCTCCTTGCACAGCGCGTAGCCGCTGCCATCCGGCAGATCCCAGGTCCAGGAGCACCAGGTCGAAGGGCTGGCGCTTGAGCAGGTCGCGCGCCTCCTCCAGGCGGTAGGCCAGGCTGACCTGGAAACCGTCCTGCTTGAGCGAGTATTCCACCCCCATGGCGATGGTGGCATCGTCTTCGACGAAAAGGATAGAAAGCATGGAAGAAGTTCCTAGCGGGAAGTACAAGAAAGCGATTGGACATGTTGTCGATCTATAACGACAACAGGCGGCATTTCGGATCAGAGTGACTCCGTACGCCCCAGAAGCCCACCTCCAGGAACCGACCTCCCGCCTCCAGGAAGTACGCCTACCTGACGAAGCGTGAAGCGCACACCCTCCAGGAAGTACCGTCCACCTCGCAGGAATGTACGCCCCGCCTAATTGGCTTCAGTCGGGCCTCAGCTGGTGTCTCAGCCGGTTTCGTCTATGTTCAGTTGCACCTCTGTGGGCGCTTCCGTGACTGTCTCCGTCGCTGTGCCATCCGATGACCCGGTCATTGTCTCAGTTGGTGCCGCGGTTTCGGTTGGTTCGGGCGATTCGCCGTAGTCGGTGGGCGGCGGCGGCACGGGCGTTTCAGTGTTTGTCGGCTCGGGCGCCACGGTTGGCGGCTCGGTTGGTACGGCCGTGTCGGTTGCGGGCACGCTCGTCGCGGTTGGCGGCACCGGTGTCGCCGTGTCGGTCGCAGGGACGCTCGTTGCCGTCGGCGGCACAGGTGTTGCGGTAGCGGTTGGTGTTGGCACAGCCGTGTCAGTTGCCGGTACGCTCGTCGCCGCCGGCGGTACCGGTGTTGCGGTGTTCGTGGGTGCGGGTACTGCCGTATCGGTCGGCGGGGGCGCAACCGTATTGGTCGCCGTCGGTGCGGGCGGCAGGGGAGTTGCAGTGTTGGCCAGTTCGGACGACGCTGGCGTGTTTGTCGATTCGGGCGGTGCAGGATTGGTCGGTGCCGGCGTCGCCGAGTTCGTCGACCTGGCCGCCGGCGGCACCGATGTTGCGGTGTCGACCGGCACAGCTGTGGCCGCCGGCGTGACCGTCGGCAGGATCGACAGTAGAGTATCGGTCGACGTTGACGTGACATTCAGGCCGCTCAGGACGATCGGTACAAGCGGCTGGGCTGCCGGCGAGGCACGAGGCGGGGCTGGGCCGGCGCCTGCGCAGACGGCGGCGCCGGCAGTGGATTCGTAATCCCTGCTAGCGGCGGCGCGGGCTTGGCAGCGGCAGGCTCTGCGGCAGGCCTTGTCGCCGCCGGTGCGGCGTCTGCGCTGATGACGGTTGCTGCGGGGCGTATTGGTTGCGGGCAGTGCCGGCGTGCCAAGTGAAGGTCGGTGAGCCAGTTGGCGTACCGTTAGGTGTCCCAGTAGGGACGCCGGTTGGCGTGACCGTAGGCGTGACAGTTGGCGTGCCACCAGGCCCGGGCCCCTGTGCTGCGTCCGGCGGTTTGGCCGCAACCCCGGCCGATTCGGGCTTGCCGTTCAGCGCGAATCCTACCCCGTACCCTAACACTAACGCCATCACAATGGTGATGCCGATGATCGCCAGGTGTGTCCACGGGACATCGGCCAGGTCCGGCTCTCCGTTGCGAATGCTCATGTCGCTTGCTCCTTCCCTGCAACTGCTCTTGCGGCAGGCAGTTGAGGTGCGCCATTCTAACGCACCTGTCGTACGACGCCTATTGTCACAGAGGGCGGTTTCCAGAGGTCAGGACACCCGCCGCAGCGGCGTAAGTGTAAGCGTAGGGCAACTGGTAGGGGGTACTACCGGTTACCAGTCCTGAGGCAGTGTGTTTTATACTGCCTGCTCCCCTGACGATAATCGTGACCGATCATTAGACGTCACGTGAGGAGCACATCATGCAACCCCTTCGGTATTCCATCAACATCACGCTGGACGGCTGCTGCGATCATCGTGCCGGTATCCCCGGACCACGAGCTGCACCAGTATGCGGCGGACATCATCGGGGCGGCCGATACCCTCCTCTTTGGCCGGGTGGTCTATGAAATGATGGAGGAAGCGTGGCGGCCGGTCGCGGAGAGTATCGCGCAAGGGGGCGTGAAGCCCGACTGGGTGCAGCCCTGGATGGAGCCCTTCGCCCGAACGATCGACGCGGCCAAGAAGTACGTCGTGTCGAGCACCCTGGACCACGTCGACTGGAACGCCGAGCTCCTGCGCGGCGACCTGGGCACGGCCGTGCCGGCAGCTCAAGCAGCAGGACGGCAAGGGGATCTACACCGGCGGCCTCCAGCTGCCGCTGGCGCTGGCGGAGCTGGGCTTGATCGACGAGTACGAGTTCATCGTCCACCCCAGGATCGCCGGCCACGGGCCGACCTTGTTTGCGGGGCTGTCCAAGTATGTCGACCTGCAGCTCGTGGGCCGGCGGGAGTTCGCCTCGGGGGCGGTGGCGCTGAAGTATGTGCCGAAAAGGTCGTCCTAATACCGGTAGACCAGGATACGTTCCATCCGGCGCAGCGTGGAGTTGACCTCCATCGCGCGGAAAAGGGCCCGCAGCCAGAACGGAAAGCGGGAAAACGCAACCAGTTCGCTGGGTCTGAATTCCTTGATCAGCTCAAGCTTCGGCTCAAGCTGCCGGATGTCCTGGGGATCATCCAGGCCCCATTTGTAGGTTGCACCCGTGCCCCCGACGTTCGAGCCCGCTCTTTTCACAATCATCGAATTGCAGATATCGAAGATCATCTGCCCGCTCGGGAAGTGAGCCACCACCGCATTGAGCAGCGCTTTCACTTCCGTTTCGCTCAGGTAGTGCAGCACCCCCTCGGCGATCAGCAGCCCGGCCGGTCCCGCGGCACCTCGTCCAGCCAGCGCAAATCCTCCAGCGGCGCGCCGATCAGGTGATAGGCGTCCCGTTCGGGAAACAGCTGCCGGCGCAGGTCGATCACATCCGGGTAATCCACGTCGAACCACTGGACACTGGCCGGCGGATTGACCCGGAAGGCGCGGCTGTCCATCCCGCAGCCCACGTGGAGCACGGTCGCGTCCGGGTGATCGGCCAGAAAGCGGGTCGTCAGCAGATCAAAGGTCGCGGCGCGCGTGGCGATGATGGTAGGATCCGATATCGCGCCACATGCTCCACGAGCCCACGCCCTTGTATTGCTTGCCGATGTCGTAATCGATATGCCGCATGGCCTCTTCCGCCCAGGGATCGCGCAAGATGGGATTCTGCCACTGGCTCTGCAGCGCGCGACCGCTCAAGGTCATGAGCATCGTTTCTTTTTCTTTTGTGAACTGGATCTTATCGGTTGTCATGTCAGGTGTTCAGTCCGGCCGTTCGTTACGCCAAAGTCACGCGCAGGGCCTTTGCGCTCCACGCTCCGCAAATGCAAAGTCTACCCTCATTCGCGTGATCGTCAAGACGCAAATGGCGACTGCCCGAAGCCAAGTGAAGAAGCAAGACCATGGAGGCCACCCTTCCAGGAGGAGTGTCCTCCTGGAAGGGTGGCCTCCTGGAAGACCGTCCTCCTGGAAGGGGGCGCCTGTTCTCGCGCCGGCCACGCCGGCCCAATTCTGGCCAAGCAATTTGGGGATTGCCAGAATGACAACAAATATCTACAATCATCCACAATCAGAGTTGCATTATTTTCTTGACACGATCTTGTCTCCACCCAAACCCAGGAGGCTTGCACGTTGAACACGGTGAATCTAACCCTTAGCACGCAGCGCAATGGCCTGAACCATGTGTCAATGAACCTGGGCGACTTCAATCGCATCTCAGGCCCGGAACGGGGTACCAACTACCCGGTCTACTCTGACGCGCTGCTCGATTGGTACCAGAGCTAAACATGTGCAGTCTGTGCGCTTGATGTTTACCTGGGAAGCGGTGCAAGCGGCGTTGGGCGGGCCTGTTCCTGCCGCCGGACAAGGGTACGCCGACTACTGGGCGGATCTCGCCGGCGTGGTCACCCGTTTGCTGGCAAGGGACATCGCCGTGATCCTTAGCCCGTGGCAGTTCAACACGGCTTCCGGCGACACGGACATCGTCTACGACGACGCGGCTTTCACCGCGGCTGATTTTGGGGATTTCTGGGGGAAGTTCGCCGCCGCCGTTAACGGGGTGACCGGCGGCGATCTGCGGGTGAGTTTCGACCTCATCAACGAACCGCACACGCATGCCGAAGCAGGCAATAAGGCGGGCGACATCGGCATCAGCCTGGCCGATCTGGTTCGCCTGTGCCCAGGCTGCGATCGATGCGATTCGCGCCGCCGGCGCGACGAACACCATCTTTGTGCCGGGCATGGCTTATACGGCAGCCGCCTCATTCACCAGGCAACGGCAGCTCAACCGCGTGGTTGGGGCTGAACGACCCACAGCACAACATTGCCGTCACTGTTCACTGCTACGCCGGGTTAGGTTCCGCCGACACAACCGTGCTGCGCGATGCTTGTGCGGACCTTGTCACTTGGGCGCGCGCCAATGGCCTCAAGGTCAACATCGGCGAGCTTGCGATCAACGCCGGCGACAACGGCAGGCCCACGTTTTGCAGCACGTTCGCCACGGCCCAGGCACAGTGGGCGGATTGGGATCGCTTCTGCGTCGTCGACGCCAAGGACGTAATTGTCGGTTGGAACTGGTGGGGCAACTCCGCCGGGGGTTGGTGGAACCAAGGCGACTCCTGCGATCCGGAGGGCTATCACTGGGGGCTGACATTGGACGACGGCGCCACGCAGACCATTTACATGGACCTAATCGAACCCACCATGGCGGCAGTGAATCCAACGCCGTGGCAGCGAGTTGAGAGCTACTGGCTTGGCTACAGTATTCCCAACAACCAGTTCTCCTTCTCCTACAAGCTGGTCGACGAGGACACAGCCCACCAGATCTTCCCGGGTCCCCAGGAATTCCTGGCCCTCGCTGACATGTTCCGCAACGAAGGTCCGATCAACTTCAACACCGACGGCAGCTACTTCATCACGGCGGCCGAACAAGTCGGCGAACAAGAGGCCAAGCCGTAACGCTTCAGCCGTAACCCTTCCGGGAAGACCCCCCTCTTCCGGGAAGAGCGGGGTCTTCCCGGAAGCCGCCGCCTCACGACCAGATTGCGCCACCAACACCCTAGATGACACTTTCGTGTCTATCCGCCGATACCCCTGGCGCCTAGAATGATCAGGGCATGGGACCAACCATGACCTACTGCATCATTGCGAAGGAGACAGAAATGAACGCGGGGCTAGGGGCGGGGGTGGAAGAGGTGAAAGCGAGGCTTTCGACCTTGTGGATCGTGGTCATGTTTGCGCTGCTCACGGCGGATGTGCTCTCTGCGTACATTCCTGGGGCCGCTGAAGCAAATGGCCGAATTTGCCGGCGCGACACCCATCCCGCTGCTGATGTTCGTCGCCGCCGTCCTCAATGCCATCCCGATCGTGATGATCTATCTGGCGCGTGTTTTGCGGCCGCGCGTGAATCGCTGGGCAAACATCGTCGCGGCGGTGGTCACGATCGTGTATGTGATCGGCGGCGGGTCGGCGTATCCGCACTACCTCTTCTTGGCGGCCATCGAAGTGGTGAGCCTGGTGCTGATCATCTGGTATGCGTGGCGGTGGCCGGCACAGGAAGGCACGGTGGCACAAGGCGCAATATGATGTTCGCAGAAGATGAGCTCCTGCAGGCAGCTTCGCCATCGTCGGCGCGCTGGGGATCGGGCGGCGTGGTTACGGCTTCCCCCGGCTCACCCCGCCCCTGGCTCACGAGCAGTTGGCGGCCCTGCGCCTGCACCGCAGCAGCCAGCCGGCGGCGACGCCATTGCTGCCACGGGGTGCGGCTCCCGTCGAGATAGAGGCTGTAGCGGCCCAGGCGGAACAAGGCGTGGCGCGGGTAACAACTCTTCTTCCCCAAGCAGAACATTTGTGCACCAAATCTTCGGCAGTGGGCCGGCGGGCTCCCGCCCAAGGGCAAACCTGGGCCGGCTCAGCCTTCCAGGATGGGTCCGCCCGGTAGTATAATATATTTGTAGTATCGGCGTTACGGGAGGGGGCCCTTGCGGCATAACGTTTACTCTCGGCGCACAAGCTCGTCAGGCGTGGGCTTTTGGAAGAAGGCAATCCAGGGCTTCATCGCTGCCTGGGCGATCACGAAACACGCCTGGGATGGCTGCGCATTCCTTTGCGCCAGCCGCCGCAGCAGCTCATCCGCCGGCACGTCGAGATAGTGTACTTCGCTGGCGGCCCCAAGCCGGCGCGCACGCAGCCGGTAATCTTCGCGTTCTTCGCGCGCCCAGAAACCGTAATCGAGGATCACGTTCGTCCCCAACTCCAGCGCCCGGCTTGCGATATTCCAGAGTAGGGTCTCGATCAGGCTGTGGCGGGCATCGTGTTCCGGCTCTTCTGCATCTTGGCCGAAGAGGGGTATCTGCCACTCATCGGGCGTCAAGCGCAGCGCCGGCAGATCCTGTTCAAGCTGCTGGGCCAGCGTTGTTTTCCCCGAACAGGGCAGCCCAACCATCAAATGGAGCGTCGCCATCCTTCTGAATCCTCTTTGTGTACGTGACTGAGCAGCACTATAATCCTGTAACGCCCATCACAGTTCCAAGCGATAGAGCATTCAGCCCGCTGAAGCCATGGGGCTCCTTCTTTTCCCACGCTTTGCATTGGCACTGCCATTCGCTATAGTTAGAAACAACCATCCCTGGCGTCTATGTAGTGACCTGGGCATGATGGAGGCACGCTATGGCACCTAAGCAACGACGAGGCAAGCAGGTTTCACCCCTCGCAAAGCCCACGATACTGGCAAGTCGACCGTATTCGCCCGGCCCAGAGTATGGCTTGCCGAAAAGCGAACGGGGCCTCTTGCCTTGGCGGCACGTATCCGAGCGCATGGCAGCCGCGCGTTACTATTGGATCAGCACGGTGGACCCGGACGATCGCCCACACGCCACTCCCGTCAATGGCTTGTGGCTGGACAACCTGCTCTATTTCGGCGGCAGCCCATCCACGCGCCGCGACCGCAATTTGGCCCGCAATGCGGCCACGTGTGTCCACCTGGAAAGCGGCCTCGACGTCGTCATCCTGCACGGCGACGCGCATCCGCTGCACGCGCTCGAGCACACGCTTGCCGTGCGGCTCAGCGCCGCGACAGCCCAGAAATATGGCTACAACGTAACGCCGGAGGACTACGAGGCCCCGCCCGCCGGTACGTACGTATTTCGCCCACGCGTCGTCTTTGCCTGGACGGAATCGATGAAGGACATAACTCGCTGGCACTTTCTGCAGCATCGTCCATCGACTCCTAGCGAGTAAGCCCGGCGCAGAAATTGCGCAGCACTGCGCCGTGCGGCTAAGCCAGGTGCGATCTGAGCAGGGCGGCGCAGGCGTTGAGCTTGGCATTGCCGGGCACGGCCGCAAGCGCCCCGTCGAGGAGGTCTGGCAGCCGGCCGTTGCGCTCGGCCCAGGCGATCAGGTTAAAGGTGATGCCGGAGAAATCGCTGCCCCCGGCGATATCTTCTAGCTCTGCATCCAGGTAGATACGGGTCATCTGGCGCATCGTGTCGAGGGTGAAGGCGTCCAGCAGAGCAGCCTGCAGGGCGCCGATCAGCTCTCCGTCCAGTTTGCCAGGTGCGGCACCGGCTTGTCCTGCCGGCGGTGTGGCCATGCCGGCGCTCACCAGCAGATACGGTGTCAGCCTTTCATAGCTCCCGGCTGGGCCCCATTTGCCATCGAGGGTGCCATCCTGCCCAATCGCATAGGCGGCGGCATAGAAGTCCACATGTAGATGATTGTCCTTGACGTAAGCCTCATGGATCAGCAGCTCTTCGTCGCCGAAATCCCAACTGATCAGGTAGCGGCCGGCGTCCTTGCTGGTGATCGTCGCCTTCCCGCGATAGAAATCGCCCTGTTCGTTTTTGCCCTCAACTGAATATTCACCAACAAGGGAATTCGTCTGCATGTTGTCCGTCTCCTGGCATAACGGGTTCGGCGTCGAGGCAATAGTATACCGCTGTTCCTGCGCAACGTTCCAGGCGCAAAATTCTGCGCCAAGGCGGCTCGAAGGTACGACGACCTGAGCAAGCAGGTGTTGCACATCGGCGCCGGGAGATCGGGACAGGGATCGAACTGACCCTTCCGGGAAGACCCCCCTCTTCCCGGAAGACCCACCCTTCCCGGAAGCCTCTGTCTGGCGGCCGAGTGGCGCCGCCAACACTCAGACTGGCCATACGGTGGCACAAGGTGTGGTGTGAGACAGGCGGCTTAAGGCAGCCTTGATAGTATAATATTTTTGCAGTACGAGCAGGCGGCCTTACTGGAGGGAGCCGATGGCGAACGACTGGCGTGAGTACATTGTCGCCGATCCACAGTTGATGCCAGGTAGGCCTGTGGTGCGGGGCACGCGCATCACGGTCGAGCTGATACTGGAGAAACTGGCGGCAGGTGAATCGTTTGACGATATGCTCGTCGCCTATCCGCACCTGTCGCGTGACGCCGTGCAGGCCGCGCTGGCCTATGCCGCAGACATGCTGCGCTGCCGGGCCAGCGTTGTTTTGCCCGAACAGGGCAGCCCAACCATTAAATGAAGCGGCGCCATCCGTCTTGGTCCTAAAGGTCCCTTGTACATCGTTGCGAACTAGCGACGGGCAGTGAGCATTGCCAGCTACTGCCCAGCACGATAAGGTCGGCGCCCACCTCCAGGAGGTGTCCCGTCCCGAAGCGCGGTTGAGCGCCGCCGGGCGTTGTGCTATAGTAGAAAGCGTCCAATTGCACCTACTTTTCACAGCGCTTCTGCCGTACCGAAGCTTGTCTCTTCCCGGGCAGCTACCATGCAGACCAGGCAGCGTATTGCCGATCTCCTTGCCGGCTTCAGCGACCCTGACCTTCAGGCCGTGGCGGACTTCTGCGCCTACCTGCAGTACCGCAACACGCAGGCGGCGCCGGCGACGATGACAGAGTCAAGAGCCGCGCCAAAAGCCGCGCCGGCAGGGCCGGCCGTCACCGCAGACACGGGGCCGGCAGCGGCACAGGCACTTGGGCCTCTCCTCGCCTGGGCGACCCAGGTGGTCGAGACCATGACCGAGGCGTCGTTCTGGGTCGAGTATGAGCGCGAGCTGGCCGCGACCGAACAGCGCGCTGGGAGGTACCGCTTGCGCACCCGGCTGTCCGCGCTCGCCGACTGCGGGCGCTGGTATTTCCTTAACCACCAGGCCGACCGGGTGGGCACGGACAAAGAACTCGCCTACCGCGGCGTCCGGCAGCTGGCGCTCAATGCCATTCTCAATGCCTTTGCCGCCATGCAAGCGCCCCCGGACGAAACTGACGACCAGCGCAAACTGCGCCAGGAAGCCATCGTGCGGGCCAAGCGCTTTTTCGTGTCTGAAGTGCAGGCCGCCCTGCAGACGGGAGGGGGCAGCGGACTCGGCCCTCCCCGTGAGGGACAGCCATGACGCAATCCTTGCCATTCTGTGTCGAAATGCCGTCAATCACACCGGCCAGCGCCCCCGGACACAGGCCGCGTCTTTGGCCGACCGGCACGCAACTGCACGTCTCCTTTCTGGACGGCGCGCGCGAGCTGCAGGAGAAAGTTGCCCAGGTTGCCCAGGAATGGTCGACCTATGCGCATCTGCGCTTTGTTTTCAACGACCAGCCCGGCGCCGAGATTCGAGTTACCTTTGACACCGCCGGTCTCTGGTCCTATGTCGGCACCGACGCGCTGGACGTGCCGCCGGATCGACCGACGGTGGGCCTCGGGGCACTCAGTAAGCGCAACCTGCGCGGCGCAGTGCTCCACGTGTTTGGCCACGTGCTCGGCTTCGGCCATGAGCATCAGAACCCAGTCACCGGTATACCGTGGGACAAGGAGAAGCTGTATGCCTATCTCGCTGGCGCCTACGGCTGGACGCCGCAACAGGTGAACGAGTTCATCCTCACCCGCTACGAGGTATCCGCTGCCAGCCATACCCTCTTCGACCCCAGGTCAATCATGCTGATGCCCGTGCCTGCCGAACTAACGCACGGCAGCTTTGCCATTGGCTGGAATACGGCGCTGGCGGAGACCGACAAGTCTTACGCCGCGCAGTGCTATCCCATGAGCGCAGCCATGGCATCGCCATTTGAGGCCTACATAGGGGGAGGAGTGGCCACGGGTGGCGCAAGCTTCGCAACGCCGGACGCGGGACAGGAAGACTTCGCGGCTGTGCCGGGGGCCGGAACTGGCACCGGCTCCGGCAGCAGCAGCGGCACCGGGTCTGGCACCGGCACCGGCACCGGCGCGGGCCTCGAAGCGCTGGGCATCCCCAAGGGGCTGGTCGAGGAGAAGATCCGGCTGGACGTCGCCACCCCGCAAAGCGTTGTCATCGACGAGCCGTTCGACCTGGCCGTCGCCGTCGTCCGGCCTGACGCCCCGCCCCTGGCGATCGAGGACCTGCCGGCCGTCAGCGTGGAGGAGGGCACGGTCTTCCGGCCCGGCGCCGAAGAGGTGATCCGCTACCGCATCGGCGTCACGGGCGCCAACTGCGACGTGTCGCCGCCCGCCTATACGATCCTCCTGCGCCCCGGGGAGGATTCCAAGCCGCGCTACTTCCAGGTCACGCCGCACAAGCCCGGCAAGTGCACGCTGGTCGTCAATGCCTACCAGGAAGAGGACATCCTGGCCGCCCAGACGCGCGTGCGCATCGAGGTCCAGGTTCCGGTTCGTACCCAACCAACGCTACCGTCTCAAGAACATGAGGAGCCCGTCGTGGATATCGTATTGTCGCCCGCGGAAATCAGGCAGTTCAAAGAGGCCCTGCTCAGCGCCTTTCAGCGCGCAGAGCTGGAACAGGTCGTCTTCTTTGGCGTGGAGGTTCGCCTCGACACCATCGTCTCGCGCAGCACCTACGACAAGGAGGTCGCCGACCTTGTCATCTGGACGAACGACAACAACAAGGTCGGAGCCTTGCTGCAGGAGGCGCGCCGCGTGAATCCCGGCAACGTCAAGCTGCGCGATTTTGCAGGCTATATCCAGGCCAAGCAATCTGGCGCCGGCGGCGCGGCCGCCAGCGCCAATCCATTTGCGGGTCTGAAGCCCGATCTGCTGAACGAGCTGATCAAGCTCTCGGTGACGGAGAGCGCACTTGGCCGCACGAGTCTGCTCGACGGCATCCCCGGCGCCGAAACGCTCAACCGTGACGCCGGCAACCGGCGACTTGACCTGGATCTGATCGTCACGCAGCTGGCACAGCGCGGCCGCCTGGCCAACGGCCAGCTGCCGCTGGTCAAGTTCATCTCCAATGCCCTGCCCTACGCAGCCGGTTTCGAAGGGGAAACCAAGCTGCAGTCGATCCAGCAAAGCCTGCAGGCATAATTCACACGGGAGACCCCAACCATGGAATTCATCGCGATCCAGCGCCATTTGGTCGACACCCTACTCAAGATTCCGGCCATGGCCACGCCGAACGGCAGGACCACCCTCCTGGACGGCCTGCCGGACCCCAACCTTGTCCGCGACTACAACATCGCCCGGCTCGACCTGAACAGCATGATCAGCGGGCTGCAGAAGCTGGGCCGGCTCACCAAGCAGGGCGGCACGCGCCCGGTCATCGTCGTGGTCGATAATGCGCTCGCGTATGTGCCGGAGGGCAGCGAACTGGCCGACGAGCTCCACGCCATCAAGCAGGACCTGGAAGCATACTACGGCGGCGAGGTCCAGCCTCCGCCGGAACCAGTCCCGGCGGAGGTATTTGAGGCGCTCATCTTTGGCGCGCAGCGGGACAACCGGCTGCCGTTCGCCTTTGTCGATAAGGCGCGCCTGGCGGCACGCAGCGTGGCCCGGCTGACGGTCAGCCGCATCTTTAGCGGCGTACCGGACGGCAAGGCCGTGTATGGCACTGGCTGGATCATTGCGCCCGGCATCGTGATCACCAACCATCACGTCATCAATGCCAGGGGTCCGGGCGAGGGCGACGCCAAACCCGCCGATTTCGAGGCCCAGGCCGGCGGCGTCGTCGCGCGCTTTGACTATCACGTCGAGACAGGCGGCACCGACAACCTGGAGTGCAAGGGCGGCAAACTCCTGGCGCAGAGCAAGGCTCTGGATTACGCCGTCGTCGAGCTGAACGAGGCGGACAAAATTGCCGACCGGACGCAGCTACGAGTCGTGCCCGTGCAGCCTATGCTGACGCGCGGCAGCCGCATGAACATCGTGCAGCATCCCCAGGGCGGCCCGCTGCGCTATGCCATCCGCAACAACTTCTTTGTCAGCCCCGGCAAGGCGCCGGCGCTGCTGTGGTACCAGACCGACACCGAGCCCGGCGCGTCCGGTTCGCCCGTCTGCGGCGACGACTGGCAGGTCGTCGCGCTGCATCACGCCTCCGTCGGCGTCGATCAGACGCAAGTGCCGCAAGAGGTGATCGGCGGCCAGCCCTTCCAGGTCAAGATCCTGAATGAGGCGATCAAGATCCGCGACATCCTTGCCAGCCTGCCGCCCGACGTGAAGCAGCGGATCGAGACGGCCCAGGCGGGGTAGCACACCGGCGTTGTCGTACGAGCGCCCGAATTCGTCGAGGTAGACGGCCGCAAGGGCCTCTTCGCTGGGGACACTTCCTGGAGGTGGGGGTACCTCCTGGAGGTGTCCCCGCGCGGCTATCCTACTACCGGATTGCGCTGCAGCGCGATGTCCGTCGGCGCGGGCCCTGATTTCGTCGTTGATTTCCGGGTGGGTCAGGATATACAGCTGCTTGGCCGCCACCCCGGCAAACAGGGCATCGGCGACCTGCTCGACTGCAATGCCGGACTCTACGGCTTCCTTTAATGCCAGATACCCTTGGACAACTTCCGGTGAAATGATGACTTCACTCGGATCATTCTGCAGCTCGGCCGGACGGTTGCGGTCGCCGGTCATGATGTCCGTCTTGACAAAGCCCGGGCACAGCACCGATACGCCGACCTGCGTGCCGCGCTGCGCCAGCTCATAGTAGAGGGTCTCGGAGAGCGAAACGACCCCGTGCTTGGCAACTTTGTAAATGCCCAGTCCTGGGCCGGCCAACAAGCCTGCCACGGATGATACATTGACAATGTGACACTCCGTGTTCTGCGCAATCATGATGGGCGTGAAGACCTTGACGCCATAGATGACGCCCCACAGATTGACGCCTAACGTCCACTCCCAGTCTGCCAGGGTGCTTTCCCAGACGGTGGTGCCGGCGCCGGCGCCTACGTTGTTGACGAGCAGATGCACCGCCCCAAAGGCATGCCAGCGTCTTTTCGGCCAGCCGTTCGATATCGGCGACCTTTGTGACATCGGTCTGTACGCACAAGACAGTCGCACCTTGGTCTCTCAGGTCGGCTTCCGTCCTGGCAAGCGATTCCAGCCCGATGCCGGCCAAGACGACCTTCATGCCTTCGCGCGCACAGCGTGCGGCGATGCCGCGCCCGATCCCACGTCCCGCACCGGTGATGACGGCCACTTTATCGCGAAATTGCTGCATGGTTGTGTCTCCTGCCAAAAGAAATAATGGTCTAGTCCAATTCTTCCGCCAGCTGCAGGGCTTCGTCGCCCAGGTCCAGCAAGAAGGCTGCAGCGTTGCCCACTGCGCCAGGTAGTCGGCAAGCTTGTACCCGATCACCGCTTCCGTGAATGCCACGCCCTCCGGTGTGCCCAACAGGTTCATACTGACGAGAATGCGCATGGCGGTCCCGATGGCGAGTGGCAGGGGCTGCCCGGCCAGGTAGGGGCCGTTGAACTGCCCTAAATGGCAGGCGGCGGTGTCGAAATGCGCCGGCGTCCAGCACTTGCTCGTCGCCGCCACATCTTCCAGCCACACGCGCCACTCTGTTATGTCGACGTGCGACCGGCCCAGGATCTGCGCCACGATCGGCTGCAGCTCGGCACGCGTAATCGCCGGTACCGGCAGGTCGAGCACCTGTGCCATCGCAGTAGTCCTTTCGCCTACGCCCCCGGGGCTACTTTACCAAAGTGCGCCGGCCCGCCATCATGCCGACAGGCGCCGCCGCAAGAAAACAAGTGGGAATTGGTGGATATTACTACGGATAGTCTGGCGTGTCAATCACCTGCGCGGCGCCACTTCAGGGGAGTCGCGTATCATGAGGAATCCCCTCAAAATCGGCAGAATGGCTGCGGCGTCCCAGGCTTGATTTTGATAAACGACTTGGCATTTTCTGGTTGACGCGCTACGCTTTCTTCTTATAATGAGTATTCGACACGTGTAGCCCGCAGCCGGTAGTTCGGCCAAGGAGGTTTGTCATGGGTGATGCATCAGCCGCGGATGTGTCCGCCGCACTCTATCTACAGCAGTTGTTTGATCAGTTCAAACTTGCGCACATGATCTTTGCAGCGGCAAGACTGGGCATTGCCGACCTGCTCAAGGCCGGCCCGTTGCCAGTTGCGGACCTTGCCCAGGCGACGGGTACGCATGAGCGCTCCCTTAGGCGCTTGCTGGGCACCCTTGCCAGCCAGGGCATATTTAGCGAGGATGCAAGTGGACGATTCTCGCTCAATCTCATGGCCGATCCGCTCCGGCGTGATGCACCGGACAGCGTACGCACCCAGGCACTATTCTTTGGCAGCGAAGCCGATCTCCAAACATGGGCCGATCTTGCCTATAGTGTTCGTACGGGAAAGCCTGCCTTGGAGTATATCTACGGCAGAGGATTGTTCGAGTACCTTCATGGACATCCAGAGCTGGCTCAGATTTTCAACGATATGATGAGTGGTAGAAGTAAGGCGGACGGTGATTCCATCGTTGCCGCTCATGACTTCACGCAGTATCAAAAGGTTGTCGACGTCGGCGGCGGACATGGTGTTATGCTCGCTCTCATTCTAGATCAGAGCCCCAATTCACACGGGGTGCTGTTCGACAGCGCCCAAGTTATTGCCAACGCGGCAGGTGCTATCGATCTGCACCTCGCCCAAGGACGCGCCGAGAAAGTAGCCGGCGATTTTTTTGAGGCAGTGCCGGATGGTGGAGATGCATATGTGCTCAAATTCATCCTTCATGACTGGGATGACGAATCTGCGATCACTATATTGAGGAACTGCCGGCAGGCTGCGGCTCCAGACGGCAGGGTCCTGATCGTGGAAATGGTCATTCCGCCCGGAAATGAGCCTGCGCCTGATAAAATGATGATGGACATGACAATGCTTCTGTATTTTCACAGCCGTGAGCGGACCGAAGCTGAATATCGCGACCTGCTGCTGCAAGCTGGGCTGGAGTTGGTCAGGACTACCTCAACCGCATCTCTATTTAGCATTATTGAAGCCGTGCCATGCAGCACAGGCTCAGTTGAGCATAGGTCCAACTAGTGAGTAATCGTCGAACGGTGCAGTGCCCTTCAAGGTCCTAGCGCCGCCGGCCCCAGATGACGATGCCGTCGCGTCCGGCCGGCGTGCCTGCCTGTTCGTAGGCCTTGGCAATGTGGATCTCGTCAAAGCCGGCCTGCGCAAACGCCGCTTTCACCTCGTCGACCTCATACAGCCGCTCCCGGTAATCGAAGACTTCGGTCTCGACCAGCACGTCGTCCACAAACCGCTCTATCTTGTTCCACTGGCGAATCACCCGCCCTTCATCCAGGTGATCCCAATAGCCGGTCGTGAAGATGGTGGTACCGTCGTCGTATTCGTCGAGGCTGTGGTCCACCTGCCCGGGTTTGCCAAACCCATCAATACTGGCCGGGGGACGCACGTCCAGCACGAGCCAGCCGCCGGGCGCAAGGTGGTCGTACAGGCGCTGCAGGCAGGCGGCGGCAAGCGTCTTGTCGTGGATATGGCCGAAGGATCGGTCGGGGATGAAGATAAAGCCATAGCGCCGCGGCAGTGCCATCTGCTCCACGAATTGCTCGTACAGCGTGCAGTCCAGGCCCTTGGCTTCGCACTTTGCGCGACAAATCGCCAGCATGAACGGCGATGCGTCGAGGCCATCGCCCTCGGCGCCCGCTTCCAGCAAGGGAATCAGCTTCAAGCCGGTGCCGCACATCGGTTCGAGCACCGGCGTCGGCCGGCCCAGCCCCCGCCACAGTTCGAGGTAAAAGTCGACGATCTGGGAATCGGCAGTGCCGATGTCGTAGTGCTGGGCGCGCAGTTTTCCGTAGGTAGCTTGTTTCATGTTGGTTGCATCCTGTTGGGGCCTGTCAATCACCTTTCAACGCTTTGATTTGCGCCGCCACTTCGGCCAATACTTCGCTGGGAACGACGATCGGCGTGTTGCGGTCGACCGCCGTGAGGTTGAATTCGTCGGTTAACGCAAACGGATAGAGCACCCCTGCCGCGGTGATACCGTGCGCCTTGCCCTCTGCTTGGAAACGTAAGCGCACGAGTCGGTGCGTGTCACGGGTCAGCCACATGTCTACCTGCGCCGTGGTTAATTCCAGGGGATCTTGCGCTGCGCCCCCCACCTGCCAGCTGACCGCCGCAGCCAGCACCTGGCGATCTGTGAAGCGGCGGTGGACGGTGGCAAAGCCGTTCATTGCTTCGTCCCCGACGACGCTGCTCTGCGCCACCAGCTGCTCCACGGCGATGGGGCCAACATTCGTTGGGGTGATGCCAAGCGGGAAATAGTTTGGATCGTGGCCCGGGGTGCGCCTGTCTACAACCCAAACGCCGCTCCGATATGGCGGGGCGCATAGCGTACAGTGCGAAAAGAAAAGGTCGTCGACAGCATAGCTTTGGCCCGTCACATTTCTTGCCCCGGTCTGCGGGTCAACTGTGACCGTCGCCCGATACACGTTACAAGCCTGGTCATCCGTGCGTATGACGAAAAAGAGCAGCTCGGTAATGGACGGCCGAAGTGAGTACGGCGGGATAGCACCGTCCACCGGCCTTGGCTGTATTGCCGTGCGCTGGACCATCTGGTAGCCGTCGAGGCCCGCCACGCCAACGCAGTCGGGGCTGTCCGCATCCACGAGCAACATGGGTCGCGGGCTCTGTGGAGGCCAAGGGGCTCTGCGGCTGGCCTTGTGCCGGCGCCGGCAGCGGTGACGCCAAGCCTTGGCCGCGCGGCGGGAATCCTGGCGGCGTGTAGCCTACGCCGGGCAATTGACAGGCGTTGAACAAGACGGCAAACGCCCCCAGCAAGACAAGGCGGATCCAGGTCATTCCATTCATCTCGGTCGCTCCCATCACCATCAATCATACCGCACACAATCTGGCTGAACCATTCAGCTGTGCCAGACGTTATGTGGATCCCTCGGACACGCCCATCAGGGGCATACACAGTTTATCAAGCACATTGCAAGGAGGCAGTTGATGCGTAAGTCGATGATCGGTTTGGCCATTGCGCTGTTGTTGCTCGTCATGGCGGCGATTCCTGCGCTGGCCATCACCAACAACTTTGTGGAGGACAACGAGCATCCCTTTGTGGGTCTCGCCGTATTCTATGATGCCGACGGCGAGTTTCTGTGGCGGTGCAGCGGCGCGTTGATCAGCCCGACCGTGTTCCTCACGGCCGGCCACTGTGCCGACACGGCTGGCGGTGCCGTTACGGCGCGTATCTACTTCCAGCAGGACGCGGGCGTAAACTACGACCCCGTCACGGAGGTTGACCCTGTTACCGGCTATCCGGAATACTGCGCCGAAGGAACGCTGGGGGTGACATGCGCCACATCCGACGAGATCTACAACATTGGCTATGATGGTCAACTTCATATACCACAGACGTATGACCTCGGGCTGTTGATCCTGGACCAGCCGATCTCGCTTGCCGAATATGGGGAGCTCCCGGAAGCAGGCACGCTCGACAGTCTTGCCACCGCCCGCGGCAGAAATGACACGGTCTTCACCGTCAGTGGGTATGGGCTCACCTACAAGCCCAACGCCAATGCGCCCATGCCACCCACTTCCTACCGCGAGCGGCTGATGGCTTCGTCGATCTTGGTAAACCTCAACAGTGCCCTGAATGCGGGGTTCAACCTGCAGACCCAGGGCAACGGCAGCGGCCGCGGCGGTACATGCAACGGCGATTCGGGTGGTCCCGTCTTCCTCGGCGGCTTCGACTCCAACCTGATCGTCGGCATCACGTCCTTTGGCCTGAACGAGCTGTGCCGTGGCACCGACTTCGCCTATCGCATCGATACGCCTGAGGTGCTCGCCTGGATCGAGAGCTACATACCGGAATAAGTAGTTGGCCTCAGCGTGTCCCTGGGCCGGGTGGACCATGTTCCGCCCGGCCCAGGGACTTTTTTTGTTCCTCGCTGCACGGCATTGGCGAGGAGGCTATACAGGAGCAGCTTGCCCTTGACTGTGTTCAGCCACCCCGGCCGGCCGTCATACCCCTCCAGCACCCGCAAATTTACCAGCCGCTGCAGCTCGCGGATCAGCAGGTGGCCGTGGTTGTTGCGTTCGGTGGGGCTTCCCGGAAGAGGGGGGTCTTCCGGAAAGGACAGGATGCGCTGAATTGGCGTCATATCATCTCCCCACTTCCTTGAGTTGCTCTGCCACTGCGGCCAATACTTCGCGGGGCACGACGATCGGCGTGTTACGGTCTACTGCGGTGAAATTGAATTCTTCTTTTAGCGTAAACGGCAGAAGCACGCCTGACCCCGCAACGGATTGCACCTTGCCCTCTGCTTGGAATACCAGGCGCACGAGCCGGGCCTCATCGGGGGTCAGCCACATGTCTATCTGGGCCGTAGTGACTTCCAAGGGATCTTGGGGTGCGGCACCCACCAGCCATCTGGCCGCCTCGCTCAGCGCCTGGCGATCCGTGAACCGGCGGTGGATGGTGGCAAAGCCGTTCATTGCTTCGTCGCCGACGACGCTGCTCTGCGCCACCAGGTAATCCACCTCAAACGGCCCGATTCCGATGGGGGTAAGGCCAAGCGGCGCAGGCAGCGGGCCACTCGGCCCGCGGTTAGCGCTGGGATCATTGCCCGTGTTGCGCTTGCTTACACGCCAAACGTCGCTGACTGATGGGGGACACATCGAACAGTACTCATAGAGGAAGTCATCGACTGCATAGCTTTCGTTCATCACAGCCTTTTCACCGGTCTGTGGGTCAAAAAAGGCCATCGCCGTATGGCTGTTACAATTCTGCCCATCAGTGCGTGTCACGAGCATGAGGTGTTCAAAAATGTTCGGCTGGATCGAACCGTCCGCTTGCGTCAGCTGCATTGCCGTGCGCCAGACCATCTGATAGCCGTCGAGGCCTGCCACGCCGACGCAGTCGCGGCCCGCAGCAGCCCCGGTCAACGGGCTCGCCGGCTGTGTGTAACCCAAGGGGCTCTCAGGCTGGCCCGGAGGCGGGGCAGGCTGCGGGCCAGGCAGCGGTGACGCCAAGCTCTGGCCGTCTGCCGGGAGTGCTGCCGGCGCATACGAGGGTGCGTCGAGCACTTGGCAGGCGTTGAACAAGACGGCAAATACTGCCAGCAATCCAAGGCGGAGCCAGATCATTCCCTTCATCTCGATTTCTCCCTTCGCCAGCAAGCGTACCGTGACAACCTGGCTATAGGTTAGCAAACGTCCGGCACAAATCAACCGCCAGTTGTGTACCAGACCATGGTACAGATGCGTACCATTGTTGTCACCACGTGCCCCGGTCATACTCCGCCAGCGGATCCGCTGCCCACGCGACTGTGCTCGCTACCCCGTCCCCCTTCCATGCCAGGGCCGCCACCGCCAAAGCGAAAGCGTCCGCGCGGTCATCGTGCAGTCCCGCTGGGGCACGGAGTGTCGATGCCTCAATGGAGGCCAGCTGCGCCGCCGTCTCGCTCGCCCGGATCACGCAGGCGCCCTCCCGCACGGCGTCGGCCAGCAACCCATAGAGGAGAGGCTTGCCTTTCACCGTGCTGAGCCAGCCGGGCCGGCCGTCATACCCATCGAGCACGCGCAGGCTGCCGAGCCGCTGGAGCTCGCGGATCAGCAGGTGGCCGTGGTTGTTGCGTTCGGCCAGCACGTCGGCGTTGTTGTACCAGCGGCCGAGCTCGTCGAGGTACGCGGCGAAGGTGGAGGGCTCGATCTTGCCGGTCAGCTCGGCGACCTGGGCCCAAGACTCGGCGTCGAGGACGGTGGCGGCGGATTCGTCGCTGTTGGGGTTGCCTTCGGCGGGGTCGGCGCCGATGACGTAGCGGCGGCCGGGAATCGGCTCCTCCCACACGGTCAAGCCCGGAAGGGTGGGGCCTCCCGGAAGGGTGAGGCTTCCCGGAAGGGTGAGGCTTCCCGGAAGGGGCGGGCTTCCCGGAAGAGGGGGGTCTTCCCGGAAGGGGTAGGTCTTCCCGGAAGCTTTTTCGCCCCGCTCCACGCAGCGCTTGACCCACTCCCACGGCAGGCGCCGATCCAGCTGCTCGGCGGCCAGCGCTTCTTCGGCGGAGGCGGGGTACTCGGCGTAGAAATCGTCGTGCGTGCCGCGCTGGGCGTACATTTCGGCTTGGATGGATTGGCGCCAGGCTTCGTCACGGCCGGGGCGGGTCCACCAGGGGAGGAAGATGTGGCGGTAATCGCCGGTGCCTTGCACGGCCGCCCGAAACAAGTTCTTAAACGTCGAGATGGGCCGCTTCTTGTCCGAGGTGGAGACCAGGAACAGCTGCCCGCCCGCATCGATCGTCGGCTTGACCGCGTTCAAAAACTGGCTCAACTCCGGCACAAAATCCGCCTCATCCACCAGCGCCAGCGTCCCCGTATACGACCGCCCCGACCGCGTCGAAAATGCCAGCGCCCGCGACCCGTTCGACAAGATCCAGCGCGGTCTCGTTGCTGTGCGTGACGGACCGGGCCCGCAGGTGGGGCGGCAGGCGGTCGTACATGCCGCGCAGGCGCCAGAGCAGTTCCTTGGATTCTTCTTCACGCAGCGAGAACAGCAGGATCGTGGCCGGTGCCTGGAAGAGCATCAGCCACAGCGCATAGCTCAAGCACAGCCAGGAAATCCCCAGCTGGCGCGCCTTGAGGATCACCAGCTTGCGGCTGGTGGCCATGGCGGCGAGGGTCTCGGCCTGGGCGGGCCAGAGGTCGAACTTGATCCAGTCCTGGCCGGTGGCGTCGTAGATGGAGATGCAATCGCGGACGAAGGAGGCAGGGATCGAGGCTGTAGGTGAGCCATTGGACCTTTAGCGCGGTGCGGTTCATGGGCGGCGTGGGATTGGGCGGCATGTGTAGGGGCATGAGGTCAGGCGAAACGGCTAAAGAAACCGAGTTTCTCGCAGAAACTCGGTTTCTGCTCCGCGGGACCTCATGCCCCTACGCTAGGAAAACGATCATCCGCCCAGCAGCGCCCAGAGGGGCGTGAGGTCCACGCCGGTCACTGTCATCGTGACGAAGACGGCGAGCAGGGCAGCGATGATGACGACGGCGAGCCAGAAGCGGCCTTGGGGGGTGAGGTTGGCGAAGAGTTCACGGAGTGCGGTCCACATGATTGGGTCCTTTCCTGCTGCAGCAGAAATGTCCCGAGGACGCTCCGGACGTGGCGTCCGGGCTACGCGAATCCCCACGGATGCGGACGTCCCCGGGACATGATCGGCTGGTGTCACCAGTGCCTCACGACGTATTCGCTGACGGCGGGGGGGCAGTGGGTGAGGGCTTCGTCGAGCGCGGCGCCCGGCTCCAGGTTGAGGCCGATGTTGTGCCAGAAGTGCTGGGTGAGGACGGCGGCGTCTTCGTGGGTGATGTCTTCGCTGAGGGTGATGACGTGGGGGACGACGCCGAGCCAGTCGCCGATGCTGTCGCCCTGGCAGCTGGCGAGGAGCATGATACGGACGCCAAACAGCCGCTCGCTGAGCCAGTTGCCGTCGGCCACACCGTCGGCGAACTCGACGCCCGCCGGAGAAGCATGGAGGGCCAGGTGCAGCAGCTCGAGCGGCCGGCCGAGGCCGCGCTCGCGGCGGAGTGTCTCGGCAAACTTGGCCCGCGTGGCGTCGAGAATGCGCGTGAATTTGAGACCGGTGGCGGAGCGCACGGCCCGCAGCGCGGCCAGGTCCAGCATCAGGGCACTGTCGGGGCCGATACAGACGAACAGGGTGCGGCCGGCAGGGTACTTCTCGTAGTCGGGCACCGCGGCCGGATGAGCCGGCGTGTCCGGTTGCGGCACGCGGGACCCGGCTCGCGAACGCGCGCGCTGCGCCGCCCGCAGGTCGTCGGCCGTGATGACCAGGCTGTTGTCAGGGTCGTTTCGCTCGTAGTCGCCGCGCTCGAACTCCTGCCGCTCGGCCACCAGCAGGTCGCGCAGAAAGACCCGCATCTGCGGCAGCCATTCCCGCGCCAGCTGCTCGTCGGCCGCCGTCATGTTGGCCGTGTCGAGCACCTCGCACACGGCGTCCAGGTAGTCTTCCATGCGTTCGACGCGGCGGCTGTGCAGCGCCAGCGCGCGTGTTGCGTTCGCTGAGGGCCAGCAGCTCGCGCTGGTGCACGTCCCAGGCATGGGCACGTTCACGCCAGTGCCAGCGGCGTGAATTAACTGACCAATCGCCGCCTATTCTACGGGCTCGCCGCGCGTCTGCCGGCCTGCCGCAAGCTGCGGCGGCCCTCAGCGTGCGTGTGGGCCCCAGCTCCAGGTAAACCTGGAAGCGGCCGTACCACACGGTCCGGCTCCCCCTCCATCTGGTCCCACGGGTTGCGTTCCGGCTGCGTACTCTAGCCCCGTTTCCTCTGCCTGCATGCCTTCTCCTCCGGCGATTTCCCATCAGTGCCCAGGCCCTCACCGTGCGGCTTGCTGCGCCGCGTCAGGCCTTTGCTTCATCTATACTGGCACGTTCGGGCGCGGAGTTCAAGCAAATCTGTTCTTAACTTTGCGACCCTCAAAAAATGGCCGCGGCGGCAATTCGGACCGTTTTCAGTCTCACCCTGGACCGGCTGCCTACTGCCCTGTAGGCGTTTCAGCCGCGTGCGGCCGGCGCTTGCCCTACACGGCACGCGCCCCGGCCTCGCCCGGCCGCCGCGTACACAAGTACACCCCCCGAAAACGGTAAACAATTAAATTCCGTAATCGCAACCTTAAGGTGCTACGATGAAGAACACCCACAACAAGGCCGCACTATCCATCCCATAGTTCCCCGGCCCCAGCGCGTGGCAGCACACGGTTTTATAGTGAAAGTCGAAAGGAATATGAAGCGAACTATCAAGCTGCGCAACGTCTGCGCGTGCGGAATTCCCGCGGCGCTCGAGGCCCTGGCAGAGGAGGTGATCAAGCGATCTGGGGCCCAACCATCGCCCCTGCCCGCCACTGGTCGTGCTCAGGGTCGAGCGGCATATGGTGCCCCTGGCCATCGACCTGCCCGCCTGCCTGGTCACCTATGGCCTCTTCAAGGAATGCCCCAGTCCCTACAACCCCTGGGGCAAACGCGTGCTCGGCGTCACTGCGCAGATCTGCGCGGCCTGCCCGAACCTGCACCCCGACGGCATGGACGGCGGCGATCGACCCCAAGCCCCCAAGCGGTGCCATAGCAGGTGTCACGACCAGTGTCATGAGCGGTGTCACGGCTGCACGCACGCCTGCTGGGCCGAGCTCACCCTCTACATCAAGCAGACGCCCGAATTCCCGTTCCCGCCGGACGAGGTGGAGTGTTTCCTCTATCGCTATTTCAACATGGACGACCTGGTCGCGGCGAAGATCGCCGAGGACTATGACTTCCTCTATGACGTGACCCGCCGGTTCCAATCCCAAGCCGGCGGCTTAGCGCCGGCCGCCGGCGACGTTCCCAATCTACCCGGCGACGAGGCGAAGGGTGGCGCCGGCGTGGCGGACGCACCCGGCCACGTCGCAACCGGCCGTGCGCCGCAAGGCGGGCGCGCCGCAGCTCCACTGCAATGTCTGGCTCTTTGGCCAGATGAGCGTCCTCCCCGACCCGCGCCAGTGCAGCCACCTGAAGCCGCGCTGGAAGGAGCTCTATCAGGAAGAGGTGGGCGTGGAGCCCGTAGACTGGGAGAAGAGCTTTCGCGCCGCCGCCCGCTACTGCCGGATCCTCATCGCGCGCGGGCACGGCGACCTGCCGGCGTGAATTTTATATCAATTTTGTATTCGTACCCCTGCATTTTGTATCCAATTTTGTGCCAGCTCCAAGCACAGCAGGAATTAGCGAATATTGTGTCAAAGTGCAGCATGATTTCACGAATATTCTGCCGAAATACAGCACCATTTAGCGAAATTTCTTAGGGCTATTCTGTATGCGGTTTGCGGCGCATACTCGATCCAAACGCTCTATAGCTCGCTGGCATGGGAACGGCTCCCGTCCACGAGTCACGATTGGAAGGAGTTCTATGTTTGCCGCAAACCGCCAACCCCCTGATGCTGAACCCCCTGCCGAAGCGGCCGTTGCGGCCGCCGCATCCGCCGGCCCTACCGACGGCGCTGCCGCCGGCCCTGCTGCACGCCCCAAGGTCCGCCACAAGCGCTACCCGCTGATGAACCAGCTCAGCGCCGAGCAGGTGGGGCACTTTCGCACGATCGCCAACACCTACATCCCCGACATGTACGACCCGGCCGCCGTCGAGGTCCTGCTCGTCCTGCTCGAGGTCTGCCACATCCTCGACCTCATCCCGACCGTCGTGGCGCGGATCTTCGGCGCGCGCGTCCTGGCGGCGCTGGAGACGTGGGGCGATCTCGTACCGCCGCGGCGGCGCCCCGGCCTGGTCCGGCGCGCCTGGGTCTGGCTGCCGAACCAGGCGCGGCCCCGGCTCTATCCGCTGGCGGACGACGGCACGATCCGCGTGCGCGAGGCGTGAAGTGCGATGAGTATCGAGGTGTCCAACTTCTACTGGGACCGGTGCGCCGGCGTCAAGGGCAGCGAGCGGCTGGTGATCCTGGCGCTGGCCGACTACTGCAACGAGTCCGGGTGGTGTTTCCCGAGCGTGGCCGAGCTGGCACGCCGCTGCCAGCTCAGCGACCGCGGCACCCAGAAGATCCTCGCCCGGCTGGCGGCCGGCGGGCACATTGCCGTCGAAGCCAACCAGGGCATGCGCAAGACGCGCGGGTCGCCGACCCACAAATACCACCTGCTGGCCTACCAACGCAGTTTCACCGGCGCGAAGGGTGAACCAACTGCGTTCACCCTTGGCTGTGGATAAGGGTGAACGAACTGCGTTCACCCTTGCGGACAAGGGTGAACAGCTGCGCAGCCGATAAGGGTGAACAAATCGCCACAAAGGGTGAACAAATTGACGGAAAGGGTGAACCAGCTCGTTCACCCGAACCCAATAGATCCATCAATGATCCCAATACAAACAACGCGCCGCGCCGCGCGGCGGCCCCGGCGACACCCAGCGATTATCAGAAGGTGGTCAAAGCCTACCACAACGAGATCGGGACGCTGACGCCCATCGTCGAGGAGGAGATCAAGGCCGAACTCACCCGCAGCTCGCCGGAGTGGGTGATCAGGGCGATCGGCATCGCCGCCATGCGCAACCACCGGCGCTGGGCCTACGTCGCCGGCATCCTGCGCCGGTGGCATGCCGATGGGTATGACGGTGGGCCGGATAAGCGAGCCACGGCAAGACAGGCAGCAACACCGGCAGCAAGAGCATGGGTTACGGCCGGCAGATGGCGCCGGCCATGAGTGCCAAGGGACAGAGCATCGAAGACTATGCAGACGATCCGGAGTACTATGGACAGCTTAAAGCACTGTACGCCGGCGGCGCTGCCGCCGGCGTTGCGGCAGAGCTGACTGCGCATGCAAGTTCGGCCTGATCGATCCGCCCCCCGTGGCGAACAAGCTGCGGTTGGTGGAAGAGCGCACCGAGCAGTATGCGGCCGGGCTGCTCCACTTCTGTGACTGCCGGCTCGGGCAGGGGGCGCAGCGATTTTACGCCGACGCGGGCGCAGAACCCGTACGGCAAGCAGCTGGCCGAAGAGGCCGGCAGGCGCCGCGTGGCGTACCTGCAGAAGATCGACGGGCTGAAGGAGCACGAGCGGGCCATCAGCCTGGCCGACTTCAGTCACCAACAGGCACAACCGGGAGGCCATGGCGGCGGTGGCGGCCGCCATGGAGCAGCGCAGGGGGCTCATCACGCTCTGGGGTCCCTTTGGCACCGGCAAGACGGGGCTGCTGATGGCGGCCGTCAATGCGCTGCCGCAGCGCGGACATGGCCGCCATGTACCGCACCACGGCCGATGCGCTCGCCTGGCTGCGGGCGGGGTTCGACCAGTCGGGCCGCGACGGCGAGGACTTCAGCTACGACAAGCGCTGGCAGCTGCTCACCCGCGCCCCCTGCCTGGCGCTGGACGAGCTGACCGCCTTCTCCGTCACGCCCTGGGCGGCCGAGCGCTTTGAGCGGCTGATCGACGAACGCTGGCGCAGCATGGGGGAGCTGCTGACCATCTGCGCCTTCAATGCCGACGCTGCCGGCAGTGCCGAACTGATGCAGACCGGCCTGCCCGACGTCGTCGAGAGCCGCCTGCGTGACCGCCGGGCGCAGTGGATCCACATGGGCGGCATGGACATGCGCCAGGTGCGCAGCTAGGGTGGGGGGAACGTCACCGGCTCGCCAGGCGGGTTGGAGGGTTGGCGATGATCGTGCCGGGCGTGCCGGTGTCGAGGCAGTCTCCCGTCGCGACGAAATTCAACGTATAAAAGAAAGGCAAGAAGACAAATGACAATCACCGCCAGGCAGTACCAATCTTTGCAGGCCGAGGCCTGCCGCATGGCCGAGGAGCTGCCCAAGGGCCAGCTGTTGGACGGGCTCATCGCCGCCTACGAAGCCGGCCGCCTGCTTGCGCATGACCAAGAGTACGCTCATCGGCCTGCTCGGCAGCGTCGTGCTGCGCTGCATCGACGGGGAGGTCGACGAAGCGGTCCCGCCCGTCCCGCCGGCCGCCGGGATGTGGCCGCGGGTCGTCACCGAGGTCACCTACGACGAGCTGGGCAACCTGCAGATCGGGGGCATCGACGACAACGACCGGCCGTGGCACGAGGCGGTCACGGGGAGGGGGCAGGAGGCGTGGCTGTTGAAGCAGCTGTATGTGGAGCGGCGGTTTGGGAGGAGGAATAGGAAGTATGGCGTGAGGAAGAAGGTGGGGAAATAGCAGCGCCGCTCCCGCTGTGTACGATCGCCGGGCCTGAGCCGGCTGCCGGAAGCGGGGGCAGAGCAGGCGCTTCCGGCAGTCGGCGGCAGGTCGATGGCAGGCGGCGGCCGCCTAGGGTCGCAAAGACGTGCCTGTGCCGCCGGCCGAACGAAACTCACTGCACCGTGATGTGGTATGTGATCGCAAGCGAGAAGTTGAGGTCAGGGAAGGTACCGGTAAAGATCAGCGTGTGCGTTCCCGGCGCGAGCGGCGGGATGTAGAACCAATAGCCGTCCGACACGGAGGGCTTGATGCGCCCGGTAACGTCCACCCCGAAGAACTGGTAGATGTTGTCTTCCTCCGGCAAATCATAGTAAAACACCGGAGATTTGATGCGGGTGACGAGATCGGGTCGCTGTACACCGTCAAGTTCCAGGGTGAAGGTGGCGGTGTCGACCGCGGCGGCCGCGCCTGCGCGCAGTTGGGGCACAGTGAGAGGCTCGGCATTATACACGTTGTCGTTCTGGTAATTGATCACGGGGCCGAAGAGCGGCGTGTTCTGCGGAATCGTGATTGCGCGCTCAGCCGTGTTCGACTCGTTGATCACGCCCCCCAAGTAGAACGCTTTGGGATTTGGCTGTGCGGTGCCGGCCTTCTCGCCTGTCTCGTCAAACAACGGATTGTCGCTGACCGGCAGGCTGTAGATCCACTGCCACCATTCCGCCGTCCACTGGGCGTACTTGCCTTCGCCCTCCTCTCGCTTCCCGTTGTCCTGTGCCGCGACGGGCGCTGCGGCGCTGACGACCAAGAGGGCCGCCAGACAGACGATTGTCCACCACATGTAAGACCTGCTCTTAGCCATGCTGTTCCTCCTCAATAAGTTCATCATAGTCAATTCATCTGACCCGGTGCAAGGTCGAGGACGTGCCACCGTCCGGTATTATACATTATTTTTGACAATCAAAGCTGACAAATCGCTTACTGTTTATTCGCCACTTTATGTTTATGCTGATGGCCACAAAATCCGATTCCAGTTGACACTGCCCGCCGCCTGGCAGTTCCACGGCGGGCAGTGTGGCGCCTGGAGCATAGGGCTTGTCAGGTCCAGGCGGTGCCCAACATGGTTTCACTGTCAACGTAGCGGTACCAGTCCGCCTGCTCAAGTGCAGCATTATATTTCTGGTATGTCGCGAGGTCAGGGAATTCCTCAACGCCAAATGTAACCCAGCGTTCGTTGCTCCAACGTGAGTTGCAATTGACGACGCGTTTGAGCCCAAACGGCTCGCCTAGTGCGTCAATCTTTGCAAACAGATTGTCCCGCTCTGATTGGCTGAGCTGGTACCATGCCTCGGTGGGCCGGGCGCGAAAGAACACGTAGATCGGGCCTTCCATGATGCTTCCTCCTTTGAAGTGGGCAACAACCAGTGACAGTGTTGGATACGGGCCTTGCGTACGGATAGAACACCATTATAGCATAAACTAGATGTAATTATCTGCAACCTGAGGAGACACCGCGTGCCAGGCGATCAGCTGTCAGCCATGCAGGTCCTGTGAGAAGGCCGGCTATACGCCGCTGCCCAAGTGCCTTACTAGCAGGCACTGTAGTGGTGGCGAGGATAAACGCTGGTGCCCTACCCCAATTTGTCCGCCAGGTGCAACGCCTCGTCGCCCAGGTCCAGCAAGAACGGCACGATGACGGCCCACTGGGCGAAGATGTCTTCCACCGGATAACCGCCCCAAGTGCCGGGCCGCCACGCCATAGCGTTCCAGCGACCATGTCGTGGGTGACTCCTCGACATCTTCCAGCCAGAGACGCCATTCACCAGCGTGTTCTGTGACCCCATAGCAGCGTGGGGCCACCAAGCCTCCGGCTGGCTCATCGAGCATACCAGACTGGTAGGCCAAGATCTCCCGTTTCCAGTAGTTGCCCCGGGAGGGAAGAATGGAAGACGCCGGCGTCGTCGAGCAGCTGGTACAGAACCTGGAGCAGCAGGCAGGCGCGTGCCCCGTATGCGACGACGGGTGAGATTGCCAGTGCGATGTGCACGAGCAGGCAGGTTCCGGGCTATCGAACAGCGTGAAATAGAGCGAATCCTCCTCGACAACCAGGAGTTCCTGTTGGATAGTTGGGCAAAGGAGAAGGCAAAACGTGAGAATACGATGTTCTGAGAGCCACCGGGTCGGCAGGTGAGGACGCTTTTTCCACGACGTTGACGTTCAGCCAGAAAACGAGTAATCTCTGGACAATGGCGACCAATCCATTCGTCGGACGGGAACAGGAGCTGGCCGAACTTGAACAGGTACTTGCGCAGGCCAGGGCCGGAGTTGCCCAGGTTGTCTTTGTGGCCGGCGAGGCCGGCGCCGGCAAATCATCCCTCTTGCAGGAATTCATCCGCCACGCCGAAGCAGCCGACCCCGACGTCGTAGCCGCGCTCGGCCAATGCAGCGCCCAGACCGGGGTGGGCGATGCGTACCTGCCGTTCCGGGAAGTCTTGACGGCGCTGACGGGGGCGGATGACGAGCAGCAAGCGCGCAGTGCCGTCACGCCCGCCAATGCGGCGCGCCTGCAGGAACTGGCGCGTGTCTCCGCCGAAACCTTGCTGGACGTCGCGCCTGACCTCGTCGGCATCTTTGTGCCGGGCGCCGCGCTCATCGCCAAGATCTTGAGCAAAGCCGCCCAAAGCAGCAAGTTGGCGGACAAGCTCACCCAGGTCGAAGCAAAACCGCCCGTCAATCCCACCCTCGAGCAAGCCCAGATCTTTCAACAGTACACGAAGGCACTGCAAGCCCTCGCGGAGGATCACACCCTCATCTTGATTCTCGACGACTTGCACTGGGCGGACAGCGCCTCGCTCAACCTGCTCTTTCATCTCGGCCGCCAACTGCAGGACAGCCGCGTGCTGCTCGTGGGCGCCTATCGGCCCGAGGATGTAGCGTTAGGCCGTGACGGCAAGCGCCATCCGCTCGAGCCGGTGCTCAATGAGCTGCGGCGCTACCGGGGCGACATTGTGATCGATCTCGACGCCACCCGTGAGCACGAAGGGCGCGCGTTCGTCGATGCCCTGATCGATTCCGAACCCAATCGGCTGGACGAAGCGTTTCGCCAGGAGTTGTTTGTACGCACCGGCGGCCACCCGCTCTTCACCATCGAACTGCTGCGCAATCTGCAGGAACGTGGCGATCTGGTACGGGACGCCACCGGACGCTGGGTGCGCGGCCCGCAGCTGGCGTGGGAACTGTTACCCGCCCGCGTGGAGGGCGTGATTGAAGAACGCATCGCCCGCCTGACCGACGAACTGCGCCAGACGCTCACCATCGGCAGCGTCATGGGCCTGGACTTTCTCGCCCAGGTCATCGGGCGCGTGCAGCAGATCCAGGAGCGCACGCTACTTGGGAATCTCGCCCGTGAATTGGACAGGCGCCACCACCTGGTCCAGGAAAAAGGCGAAACCACGGTCGGGCAGCAGATGCTCTCGTGGTATCGCTTCAGCCACGCCCTGGTGCAAGATTTTCTCTATAGCGATTTGGGGGAAGGCGAACGGCGGCTCCTGCATGGGGATGTGGCCGGGGCCCTGGAAGAGTTGTATGCCGGGCTCACGGACGCAGTTGCGGTGCAGTTGGCGTACCACTTCCTGGCTGCCCGGCGCGCGGACAAGGCAGTCCACTATCTCACCCTGGCCGGGGAACAGGCAGTGCGCGCGGTGGCCTATACCGAGGCAAGCCGCCATTTCACGGAGGCCCTGGCGCAACTGGCAAGGTTACCGGAGACACCCGCGCGCACACAGCGCGAACTCGGCTTGCTGCTCAGCCTGGGTGCAGTGCTCACGGCCCTCAAAGGCTATACCGACCCCCAAGTAGTCGCCATCTACAGCCGGCTGCGCGAGCTGCTGCCCAAGCTCGGACAAGTCCCCGAGATCTTCCCCGCGTTGATGGCGCTCGAACGGCTTTATGCCTTTGCAGGCAAGGGACAGCTGCAGTATGAGGTAGCGGCCCAAGCCTTGGACCTGGCCCAATCCCTGCAGGATCCCAAGCTGCTGATGGGTGGTCATCAGGTCATGGGTAACGCCTTGCTCCTTAAGGGTCAATTTGCCGCCGCGCGCACCCACTTTGAGCAAAGCCTGGCACTCTATGATCCCCAGGAGGAGTACGCCATCAATTTGCCCGACGACCCAGGCGTTGCCGTCGGCGCCCAGCTTGGGTGGACGTTGTGGCGACTGGGCTTTGCCGACCAAGCCCTGGTTCGATCCCATGCGGCGCTCAAGTTGGCGCAGGGGTTCGCGAACCGCCCGTATCCTGAGACGTTCGCGCTATACATACTGGCGCTGCTCCATTTCATGCGGCGGGATGCGCCCGCAACCCGGCAGACAGCTGAGGCGGCCATTGCCTTGGCGACGAAGCATGGTTTTTCGTACCAGGAGGCAATGTCCAGGGTCTTGTACGGCTGGGCCCAGGTTGAACAGGGGGAGATTGAGCCAGGGATTGAACAGATACAGCGCAGTGTGGCAGCGCTGAGCACGATAAATGTTGCGGGGATTCTAGCCCCTGTGCTCGCCGTGCTGGCCAGTGTCTATGGTCAGGTCGATCGGGTGGATGAAGGACTGACCCTGGCCGCTGAAGTGCAGGAGATGGGCGATCGGCCAATGCGGATGGAAGCGGATCTCTATCTGCTGCAAGGAACGTTGCAAATGAAGCGGGGCGACGATGATCAGGCCGCCGAAGCCTCCCTCCAGCGTGCCATTGCCATCGCCCGGGAGCAAGAGGCCAAGTTCTACGAACTGCGGGCAACCGTTCAGCTGGCCCGTCTGTGGTGCGCCCAGGGCAAGAGCCCCGAGGCGCGCCAGATGCTGGCGGCGATCTACGGCTGGTTCAGCGAAGGATTCGACACCGTGGATCTGCGTGAGGCCAAGGCGCTGCTTGACGAGCTGCAGATAGCCGGCGCGTAGGCGCATTTATCTTCCCGCCGTATATTCGCAAATTCCTCCAAATCAACTGATCGGCATCCTGGCACTGGGTCCGCGCCACGGAGGGCAGGGCTATTCCTGGGATGATCGCCGGGGGCTGACGAAATTTGGCGGGCAGATCGGCGTAACACTCTTTGCCGCCCAGCGTGCCGGAAAAAAGCACGCAAGTGGAAATTGAATGCCGGCGGATCGGCGACATCGACGACAGCAACCGCCCGTGGCACGAATCCATCTCGGGGCGCGGTCAGGAGGCGTAGCTGTCCAAGCGGTCGTATGGGGAAAGGCGGTTTGGGCGGAGAAATAAAAAGTGCATATTCCAAAAAAATCTGTTATAATCTTCGGCGGCGAAGTCTCTCGCCCTCGAGTCCCGATCTTTGTTTGCACTATCCAAGGAGAAACCCCCATGTCGATCGAAGAGAACAAAAAGGCCGCCAGGCGATTTAATGAAGAACCCTGGAATGAGAACAAGTTTGATGTGCTGGATGAGCTAACCGCCCCTTCCTATCGGCTAAATGGCAGCGACGGAATTGAAGCGTTGAAAGAGAATATTCCCGAGTACCGGCGCGCCTGTCCCGACATGCGCCTGATCGTGGAGGACCTTATTGCAGAAGGTGATGCCGTGGTCGTGCGTTGGACTTTGACGGGCACGCATCTTGGCGAGTACGACGGCGTCGCACCTACCAACAAGGTGATTAAGAGCAGCGGGATTACGATCTACCATTTTGCCGACGGCAAGATTGTCGATGACCGCTATGAATCCAGTGGCCTATCCCTCCACGACCAGTTGCTTGGCTCTTGACAACCTGATCTGATCCCACTTGACACTGCCCGCCGCTTGCTAGTTCCACGGCGGGCAGTGTAGCGCCCCCAACGGACTGAATGCATTTACACTGGTGACCATGAATCCCTCGAACGTAGAGCTTGCCGTCCTGAACAACGTACACTGGTACGAATCAATGTTCTCCGCGCAAGGGCTTACAAGCGAAAATGATGGTCGCGTGTGGCGCTCGCACGCAACACCGCCGCCGTTTCACTCAAACCTCGTCGTCATCGCGCCGGATACGACAGAAACCGACATTGAAGCCTACGCTGCAGACATAGAGAAACAGCGACCCAAAACAGGATGGTGCCTCAAAGACAGTTATGCCGCGCTCGACTTGTCACCACTGGGCTGCTCTATGCTCTTCGAAGCAGACTGGATCTGGCACGATCCCGTCCTCGCAGCTAACGCCACGACCAAGCCACATCTAGCCTGGATAAGGCTGGCCCCACCGTCGAGCCTGGCCGAGTGGGAAAAGGCCTGGTCCGGCGATACGGCAAATGAAACGGAAAGCCCCCAAACTCGGCAGTTCCCTGATAGCCTCCTCGACAGTCCAGATCACGCTTTCTTCGCCGGCCTGCTAGACGGCAAAATTCTTGCGGGCGGCATCGGCAACAGATCGCCAGGGGCAGTTGGACTATCCAACATCTTCGCGCCACCCGAGTTCCTTGGCGAGACCTGGACCATATTGGTAACCGCTATCGCGGCTGCCTTCCCTGGGGCACCAATCGTCGGCTATGAGCGAGGCGACGACCTGAACAGCGCACGCAGTGCTGGGTTTGTTTCCATTGGCAAACTTCGCATATGGTGCTGGCCGGCGTGCCGGCTGGCGCTGAGAGAAACCCCTCACGCTATGCCCCCTGCAGCGACGCCTGACCGTTCGCCGTCACAGTCAGTGGTGCTATGATGCCTGGCGCCCCTAGCGCCCTGGAGGTCTAGATGACAGAACTGATCGAACGGTCGGCCAAAGCATTGGCGGCAGCGATCCGCGGCCGCGAAGTGTCCGCCTACGAGGTGGTGCTGGCGGCGATTGCCCGCATCGAGGCAGTCAACCCGCAGCTCAACGCGGTGGTGCAGGCTCGCTTTGGCGCGGCGTTGGCGGAGGCACAGCGAGGCTGACGAACGGCTGCGGCAGGGGGAGAGCGTAGGCCCCTTGCACGGGGTGCCGATGACGATCAAGGACTCGTTCGATACCGCCGATCTCATCTCTACGGCCGGCACCAAGGGACGCGCCGCCTATGTGCCGGCGGAGGACGCCACCGTGGTCGCACGCCTGCGCGCGGCCGGCGCCATCTTGCTCGGCAAGACCAATACGCCCGAGTTGACGCTCCAAGTGCTCACCGACAACTATGTCTATGGCCGCACCAACAATCCCTATGCCGTGATGCGTACACCGGGCGGCAGCAGCGGTGGCGCGGCGGCGATCATTGCCGCGGGGGGCGTGCCGTTCGATATTGGGACGGATACGGGCGGGAGCATCCGGCTGCCCTCGCACTGCTGCGGCACGGCCGGGCTCAAGCCAACGGCGGGCCGCGTGCCAAGAACCGGTCATATTATCGCGTACGATATCGGGCACATGGACCTGCTTACCCACGTCGGTCCTATGGCGCGCTATGTGGAAGACTTAGGCCTTCTGCTCCCCATCATTGCCGGCCCCGATTGGCGTGATCCCGTCATTGTCCCGGCCCCGTTGGGCGAGGCAGCTGACGTAGCTTTGCCGTCGCTGCGCATGGCATTCTACTGCGACAACGGCATCGCCACGCCGGCGCCGGAGACTGTGCAGGTCGTAGAACAAGCTGTGCAGGCGTTGGCCGCCCGCGGCGTCGCCATCACGGAGGTGCGGCCGCCAAGGATGGCAGAGTCAGATGGCCTGCTGGTGCGTCTGTTTCTGGCTGACGGCGGGGCAGCCGTGCGCCGGCTGCTGCGCCGGTCGCACACCGATCTCGGCGATATGCATCCCAGCATCGCCTGGACGCAATCGCAGCCCCCGCTGCCGGCGGCCGAGATGAGTGCGCTCTTGGCGGAGTGGAACATCTACCGCAGTCAAATGCTTGCGTTTATGGAGGAGTACGACGCCATTCTTTGCCCGGCCAGTGCGGCTCCCGCGCCCAAGCATGACGATCCTGTGCCGCTCGACCCGAGTTACGCCTCTGCCTACAACCTGACAGGCTGGCCGGCCGTCGTCGTGCGTGGGGGCACATCGCGCGAGGGGCTCCCGATCGGGGTCCAGGTTGTTGCCAGGCCATGGCGCGAGGATGTTGCGTTGGCGGTAGCCCAGGAGATCGAGCGGGTGACCGGCGGTTGGCAGGCGCCCGCCTTGTAGGCCGCGCTAGAAATGGGCTCTTGAAGAACTCGATGCTTGCGCCGGCTACGATGGGCACAAGAAGCGCAAGGGCTCCAAGGTGCGCCTGGCGGTGGATACGCCGGGCCAGATGCTCGCGGCCTAATCACCGCCTATAAAGCCGGCCGATTGTTACACGTGACCAAGAGCACGCTCGTCGGCCTCCTCGGCAGCATGGCGCTGCGCTGCATCGACGGGCAGGTCGACGAAGGGGCCCCGCCCGTCCCGCCGCCGCGGGCATGTGGCCGCGTGTCGTCACCGAGGTCACCTACGACGACCTGGGCAACCTGCAGATCGCGGGCATCGACGACAACGACCGGCCGTGGCACGAGTCGGTTACGGGGAGGGGGCAGGAGGCGTGGCTGTTGAAGCAGCTGTATGTGGAGAGGCGGTTTGGGAGGAGGGGGAAGAAGCCTAGCGTGAGGAAGAAGCAGTTGCGAATCTCAGAAGAGGCCACGGGACAGGGTTTCCTAGAGTGATGCATTCGGGAAGCTCATCCGGCGCGTAGAATGACATCTTCCCGGGGGGGATTACCCACCGACAATTGGACAGCTTGGTTTGAAATTCTCTAGCCGAGGGTAATGTGCACATATTTGCTCACGTCTACCCACATAGATTAAAATGTACATTACGAGACTTTACGATTTGCTAACCCGCAGAATTGATCACGCGATGACTGTTCCAGCCACACTCCAGAGCTTTCCTTATACAGCTGGCGTTCAAGCAATCAAAGAATGTAGTCAATATGCCACTTTTGAGGAGTTCAACCGCTATCTACTCGACAACATGCCCCAGAATTCACCGAAAACGCGTAAGCGTTTCGCCACGCTTATCCTTCGGTGGTTCTTTCCCGAACGCAGCTTAACCGGATTCTTGCCGACTATCTGGGCAGCCTATCAGGACGACCTATTGCTGAACGATTTGATGCGCGTGACGACACTGGAAATTGAACCCGTGATTGGCACCTTTGTTGTAGACGTGGTTCTTCCGTTTGCGCCTGGCGACAGTTTTCCTGCCGACTTAGCGCAGAATTACATTACTGCTACCTATCATCAATACAAATCTGATTCGTACGACCGTTTGATGATTGCAGCGCGCGAGATTAGGTTTACTCTCGCGACGGGCAGGTGAGTGGGTTGTCAACCCGCTGCCACAAACGGCAGACGCTTTCCTCTTGCTGCTGCACTATCGATTGGCTTCGACTCCGCGCATCGTGCGAGTAGAGGACATACTGGCCCAGCCATTCGTAAAGTACTTAGGTTATCGAGACTCCACCATGTTGCGTGGGGTATTACGTCAGGCAGCCACCGTCGGTCTGCTATCCCGTTACAGTGTTGTAGACGAGCTGGAGCAAGTGACCACGCGCTGATAGCTTCGACGAATACGTTGCGCTCCGGCTGCGGCTCTAGGCACACCTGCTCATTAGAGACTATTCGCTCCCCCAAATGACTACGAACGAGTTTGCACAACTACTTGCACGATTTGCAAAGGGACCACTGCCAGCAACAGTGTCACGGCACGTATATCTTTGGGGCCAAGACATAGAGCAGTTGTGGTCAGTAATGCCTCCAAATATTGCTGCACATCTAGATCTCTACACTCTTGCTGCGGAACTACCAAAGCGCCCCTACGCAGCGGACGAGGCCCGCCGCCAACTCCAGGGCGGAATTCGCCGCTGGCTTGCTGAACAAGCGAATAGTGGTGCACGACCGGTTAACCATCAGCAGGCGATCGTCGTGAGCGGCGTTCCTCCTCGTGCGCTACAACACGGCGTTAACCGACTTCTTTCAAGCCTCAGGCGATTCCTGTCTGATCGTCTTCGTGTTGCCGCCAAATGAGGTGAGCATTCAGCCAGCGCGTAGATGCTGCCGGCTTATATCCGGTTTGACCCCGAATCAGCTCTGCGTTTTTTCCAATCTGCGCTCGGCGTTACGTCCATCGTAGGAGCAACTGTACCATGACTAACTTACTGCCGCTGCGCGAACTTGTTGTGCAAAAGCAGCGACCAGAAACGACCTTATCCCTCGTAACTGCCTTTCGCAACCAATCACGCGATCTGGTCGGTTCCTACGTTTTTACGGAAACAATCCGTGACCATTTCGCCCGCATTCTTGAGACAGTGGCAATCGGGCGAGGGCAGGGCTTCTGGGTGCAGGCCGAATATGGCGCCGGCAAGACACATTTTTTGGCTGCGCTCGCAGCCCTGCTGGCGAACGCCCAAGGCGATCTTTGGAGCCTTGTTGAGGACAAGGAAATACTCCAGTACGAGCACCGGCTGGCAGTCGACACGCCTCTTTCCCGTTATATTATCTCTGCGTGGCATGGGCTCATCTGACGATGGCGGAGGCCGACTTCTGCTCGACGTCGTGCTTGAACAAGGATTTGAGGAAGCGCTGGAGGCTGCAGGTCTCAGTGAAGCCGTCCAGGTTAACGCCGCCGACGATTATGTGGCGTGGCTAGCCCAGACCGCAGTTGGCATTCGCAATGATGTAGACAGGTTCGTGCGTGAGACTACAGCGCGCAGCACTACCCAGTATCGCGATGAGGAAGGTACCCGTGCGCTGGCAGTACTGATTGCGGCCTACTGCCGCAGACACGCCATCAATCCGCGCATTGCCAGCAGCGTTAAGGACCGGCTTGCCCACCTCTATCGCCAGTTGATGCAGTTGAACGGCAATCGGTACAACGGGCTTCTCGTTGTCATCGACGAGTATGAAGGATGGGAGAGAACGCACCCATCGCCCGAGGCGCGCGCTCAAGACGAGGATATGTTGGAGACGCTTGCCTACTTGCTGCCCCGCGACCTCGGTTATCAGGTGTACACCATCGTGGCGTCGCAGAGTTCAGCGCCGGCCAAACTGCGGGGCGGCGCCGAAGGCGATCGATTCATCAACATTCCACTACTGGCCACTAGCAACGAGCGCGATTACGATGTCATTATCTCACGCCGTGTGCGCGGACTGAGCGACTATCGCGACCCGGAAATTGGCGAGTACTACGACTACGATTGCCGCGATTTTGACTTCGCAAAAGGCATGACAGCGGCAGAGTTTCGTGACGTTTTTCCTTTCCAGCCGTGTTGCTTTGAGATTGTGCGTCACATCACTGCCCGTGACTTGCCAACCGCGTGCTCGGGCATTGCCGTCTTTCACGAGGTGGTCAATAACGATCAGCTACTAACGCGGCAGTATGTTGATCCGCGCTGCCGACCTTGTGAACAGCCAGCACTTGGTGAATGACTGCTTTAACACTCCCGTATATCGTGCTGCTTATCGGTCGTACACAATGGCATGTGAAACCTTGCCTTCACTGGAATTGGAGCCCGGCGACCTGCCGCTGGCACGGGCGGTGGTCGATACGCTCTTCCTGTGGCACCTGGCATATCTAGAACAGCCCCGGCCGCTCAGCCTTAAGGATCTAGCCCAAGCGACACTGACGACGTCGGATTTTCTGCGCGCTGAAGACAACGTAGCCTACGTACTAGGCCAGATGCGACCATTACGCCAGATTCGGTTTGAGAACCAGCAAGCCAGCTTTGTGCCGACTGACAGCGACGGGCCCTCACCCATGCTTCTTTTCGCCGAGTATCGGCGCCGTGCGCTTGCCGACAGCTACAAGATCTTAGGGGCATGGACCAACAGCCTCTTCTACACAACGCGCGACACATCGGGCCAGCCCGGACTCTTTGGCAACTTCACAGTGGACCAGTCCCGATCGTTCACATTTGACGTGCGCAACCTCCAGTATGCGGGTGAGGTGGTCGTTGCCGCACGCTGGCGCACAGAATCTGGCCGTGCCACTGCCTAAAGAGGACACCCACTTTCGCATCGTCTTCTTGACCCCAGAAAGCGCCGACGCTCCTACCGCAGAGCAGTTGATGGATTCGCGTATTGCCGTGATCGTGCCAGCAGCTCTAACAGAAGAAGCCCGGCGCGCCGCCGCCGACATTGTGGCGTGGCAGCAAATGAACGACGACTATGCTCCCGACAAGCGCAGCGGCCGTGAGGCCGATACCGTACGCGATCGGCTTGCTACGCAGCGGGCGAACTACTTGTCAGCGCTCGTTGGCACGCATCTGCGCCAATATCAGTCTGGCAGCGTCATCACACGCGACAGTATTGCGATTAGCGCCTACAACCTTGGCGTGCCAAACGAAGAACGCCGCCTGCTGGCTGTAGCCGAGCCAGTAGTGACGGCTGCTTACCCGCAGCTGCCCGTAGACTGGCAGCGCATGCGGTCCACGCTGCGTACAGCTGAGATGGGACGTGTGTTCAACGGTTATTTTGCAGCCGAACCTACGGCTGCCGACAAGGCTGCTACTAAGAACTATGGTATTGCCCTAGGTCTATCGGCAAACGACCGCCCCGAACGCTTTGCGCCGCAGCAGGCGTCAGCACTTGACCTGATCGAGCAGATGCTGCGCGAGCGCAGTGGTGAACTACAGACATGGCGTATCTTCGACCGCCTCGCGTCGCCGCCCTACGGCCTGCCGCATGCCTTGATCTTACTCTACTTGCTGGCTTTTGTGCGACGTGGTTCCCCACGCTGCGAAATCACGCTGAAACGCGGTCACCGCTTACGCGATGTGGCACGCGGTGCGTTCGCCGACAACAAGATCACGGCCAACAATGTGATCAAGTTGGAGTATAGGAATGGCATGGAGCGTGATTTTGATCTGTTGCTGGAGTCAGCCGGCCCCGCGTGGAACGATGTCGTTGGCTATGCACGCGAGATCGTCACGGATCTGCGTTCAACCACTGATCAGGGAGAGGTGGAGGTTCAGAACCGGCGTTTAGCCGATGGTCTGGAACGCCTGGCCGCTGAGGTGGCGCAAACGCGCCAGAATCTGAGCGTGCTGTCGCGCACCCTGGGCGGCGCACTGCCCGCCGCCGATGTAGCGACGATGGATGTTTTGGCCAGCCTTTGCGCAGGCGCAGGTGCAGGCTACGAGAGCTTTTATGCTACAGCTGCGAGTGTCTATCCAACAGCGGACGATCTCCGCAGTGACTTACGTACACTTGCCCGACTCAAGGAATTGGCCAACGCGGCTGCCACTGTCAACAGCGAGCGCACCTATCTTGACCGTGTAGCCCTACGCAGCAGCGACAGCGAACTGGCAACTGATCGGACAGCACTCTTGGGACAACTGCGGCTGGAGTACCTGTCAGCGCAGCCCCAGCTTTGGAGCAGCTTGCGCAGCCAGATCGACCAGTTTCGCACACGGTATCGCAACGCCTATCAGAAACATCATCGTGACACCAATGATGCCTTGGAGAAGCTGCAGCAGAAGTTGGCTGACGCGCCCCGGCGCTTGCGGGCGCTGGAACTGCTTAACACCATTGCCGAATTAGGGCAGCCGCTGGGCAGCGATCTCCAACAGCGCTATGACGTACTTGCACGCCAGATCACGCCGTGTGCCGAACCCTTTGCCAACCTGCGATTGGAGGCGGAGCCAGTTTGCCCGAAGTGCGGGCTCACATTAGTAAGCACAGCACCTATACAAGATGTAGAGCGCTTCCTGCGTGATTTGGAGAGCGCATTGCGAGACCAGCAGCGGCGGCTAGCCAGTGAGGCCGTTCGCCGGGTTCTAGGACGCAGCAGCGAAGATACTATGCAAACCTTTGTCCAAGCTGTGCAGACCGCCAATGTTGCTGCCCTAGTGGACGTAATGAACAAGGACGTGGCGGCCTTTATTCGCCGCCTACTGGCGGAAGAAGATGTGGTGGCCGTACGCAGCGACGTGATGCGCCGCTTTTCCGAAGCCTACCCTACGCTTGAGGCGAGCAGCGTCCCTGATGCCGTGGCCTACTTTGAGCAACTGCTGCAGGATGCGTTTGTTGCAGCACGAGCAGACAACCCGGGGAAGCGGACAGTGCGGCTTACATTGCGTTAGCGTATAACGGATAAAAGAAACATGAGCGACACCACTCAGGCAATTGCCAAGTTCATCGCCAAGCACGGCAAGCCCTATGATCCGGCCCACGACAATTACCGGCGTGCACCCTTTGCTGAGCCGATCAAAGCAGGCAAAAACACAGCTATCTACAATGCCCATTCGTACCATACCAAGGTTCCGCCGCAAGGCATCGTTCCATACATCGAACACTATACCGATCCTAGCGACCTCGTGCTTGATCCTTTCTGCGGCAGTGGCATGACTGGCGTGGCTGCACTGATGAGTGAGAGAGTTGCCATACTTAATGATTTGTCTCCTGCAGCTGTGCACATCGCACGCAATTACTGTTCGCCATTGGATCTTCAAGAACTCCACAGAGAATTTTTGCGCATTCAGTCAGCGGTGGCAGCCGAGTTTGAGTGGTTATACGGGACTACTTGCGATCGATGTGGTGGACCAGCCACGATCATTTATACAATATGGAGTGATGTCTTTCAGTGTTCCCGTTGTTCAGGTGAAATTGTGCTGTGGGGCGTAGCTGTTCAACATGATACGGGCCAAGTACATTCAGTTTTCACTTGTCCTCATTGCGGTAAGGAACAAAGCAAAGTCGGCTTGCGTCGCTTGCCAGAACAACCAGTCATGACGTTGAGGGAATGCGGTACGTGCCATCCCAAACGTGAACTGCGAGTTACATCGACAGAAGAACGCGACCTAATTCAAGAAATTGCCAAAAGGCCTATCCCCTATTGGGTGCCTGTCACTGAATTCGATAAGAACGGAGCGCAGTACCGTCGTAATGCTTTAGCAAGTCGTAAGATTAATAAAGTGGTTGATTTGTATACTCACCGGAATCTATGGGCGCTAGCAAGGCTGTGGAGCGAAGCTGAACTTGCACCTAGCACAAGGATCACTCAAATCATTCAGTTCGTTTTGACCGGAATTAGTATCCGATTGGGATCCAGGTTAACTGGATATCAATTTGGCAAGCGCGGCAACGTGCCCATTTCAGGTACTATCTATGTACCTTCATTTTCTGTTGAACGTAACATTTGGGATGCTTTCAAAGGACGAGTACATGACGTTGAACAAGGATGGTCAGAGTTGCCACAAGGTCAGGTGTTGCCTGTAGTTGGTTCAGCTTCAAACATGTTGTGGCTAGCCGATAACACAATAGATTACGTTTTCACAGATCCGCCGTTCGGAAGCAGCATTTATTATTCTGAAGTTAATCTCCTTTGGGAAGCATGGTTGCAGGATTTCACAAATGAAGCAGATGAAGCCATTGTTCACAGAGATCAAGATGGTGGCACCAAGCGCGTGTCGGATTATGCCAAACTGATGGCAGCTGCATTTCGAGAAATTCGCCGTGTACTGAAGCCGGGACGTTGGGCTAGCATAGTGTTCCACAATTCAGATGACAGAATTTGGCAGATTATTCTTGATGCTGTTGAGACAGCTGGTCTTGATCTGGTCGAAATAAACGCTTTTGACAAGACTCAGCTCTCGTTTAAGGGTATTCGCGGTAACAAAGGTTTAGAGAGAGTAACCAACAAGGACTTGGTGCTCAATTTGCGCAAGCCCACTCCAGGTCAACAAGAAGATGGCAATGGAACCTTTTATGCCGATGAACAAGAGCGCCGTGTCGTTGAGGCCATTGCGGATTTTCTCGATGGCGATCCACCTCAACAAGATCGCACCCTTCAAGGTATTTGGAATCATGCTCTTGACCGTATGCTGCCGCGATGGCAGTGTGCAAGTAAATATGGCAGCTGTCGGTGATATGCTTCTCCACTACTTCAAATCAGTCGATGGCCGGTGGTACCTACGTGGCGAAGCCGTCGTCGGCGGCAATGTTTTCGACCTCAACAATGACAGTGGAGCCTTAGCTTGGCTGCATCAGATACTTGGCAACGAACCACAGACAGTCGGTGAACTGATCCCCAGTTGGCAAGCCGCCACGGCCCACGTCTCGAGCAATGACGCCGGTCGCCTGGACCGTCTGCTGCGCGAAAATTTCTGGGAGGATAAGCGCACCGGCCACTGGCGCATCCCCACCAACGAAGAGCGCACCAAGATGTCTGCCCGTCAGTCGCTGGCCGACCAGGCGCACTTACACACAGTTCGACGCTACTTAGATGGCAAGCTCGACGAACGCGTCAACGACTGGAAGCTCTTTGAATGGGCACGTTTCTGTTATGACCACGAAGCATATATAGAGGCTCTTAAGCTTGCAGAGCAAGTCGATCCCGCAAGACTCGACCCACAGCAAGCTCAGATGCTTCGACGGCTAGTCGCCGTCTGCCGGCAGCGCATCTGAGGCAAGCCTGCAAAGTGCATGCAAGGGATATTGTATGATTTCCAAGGCAAAGGATTATTGGGTGCCGCTGCTCAGGTTGATGGACGAACTGCCGGGCGGACAGGGCGAAACCAGCCAGATTTTGGTCCTATTCCTTGAGCGCTATGGGCGGCAGCTCGACCCCAGCCACTTCAATCTAAAGCCGAATGGACGTACGGAGAAATGGAACAACACCGTCCAGTGGGCGCGCATGGAACTGGTCCGGCTTGGCTATATGGATTCTCCGGGACGCGAGAGTGTGGAGAATCACGCCGAAAGCGCGACAGTGGCTGGCAGCACATCCTCACGCCACACAACTTAGCGAGGCGCCTCTGCGGCCATCGAGGATCACACCACAGCAGCCCTTGCCTCGGCAGCGTTCGCCTGCACTTCCTAGTAATTTCACGATACCAGACCTTTCTCTCTCCAAGCTTGAAACTGTCCGTAGGTTCATGCCTCCAGAGGAGTTCCGTCGTGAATTTGGCGAACTGTACGATCGGCTCGTAGCCGAGCAGCGAGCGCATTCCATCACGCCGATCGACCGGACCAAACTGCTCAACACGGTGATCGAGGAGGTATTTCGTATTCAGGCGTTTGTACGCGGTCAAGGCAACGAGCATCCATCCGCAGAAAAGCTGTGCGACTGGATCCACGAGTGCTATCTACTCGGGCTACCGCGCGAGGCTGGCGTGCTGTGGTCGCTCATAAACAGGTTGGAGGTGGAGCCGTGGTATTACGAACGGACGAAGCGTATAGCCCTAGCCCTACAGGCGACGAGCACGAGCTGAAATACAGTTGAGAACCACACATGAGCGCAATACTTATTTCAACCCAAGCGGACTACTACGTACCCCTGCTACGCTTGCTGGCTGATTACCCCGATGGTTCTGCGCCGGTACTGGATGCCATTGCAGATTTTCGCAGGCGTTATGAGCACCAGATCAGCGCAGACCACTTTACACCAGTTGACAGCAATCCAAACCAAGAGAAATGGGATAACCATGTGCGATGGGCACGTGCCAAGCTCAAAAAGTTAGGGTATTTGGAGATGCCGCATCACGGTGTCTGGAAAATCACTAATACGGGGCGCGCTTGGCTGGCAGAAAATCCAGATCTGTGGCACCTCGATGCAAAACTCCACGCAGCAAGAACTGGGCACACTAGCTCGGCGAGGAAAGCAGCCAAGCCCGTTGAAATAGCGATTCCACAAGGTCTAACGTTCGAAATGCTGGAAAGCACACGCGTTAGCGATGGACCCGAAGTTGTTCCACCAAGTCTGGGGAACCTTCTACGATCAACTGCTTGCCGCCAAACGCGCCAGTTCCATCAGCGATGTGATTGATAGCGACCTGACAAAAGCAGCACGCGCTCAGGTCAGGCAGGTTCAGGACTATCTGCTCGGTCGCAATGGCAACCGACCAACCAGCGAGCAGATCTGTGATTGGATCCATTTCTGCTATCAGTTCTCGCTGTTTCGTGAGGCCTCAGCACTGTTTACTTTGGTCAACACCGAGGAAGTGAATTCGTGGTACCTGGAACGAACACGCAAGATTGCGATTACCAGCCGTTCTCGATTGTGATTGCGCGCACACAGAAATAGTGGATGTACTTCGAGTCTCTCCTATGGGCGACATTCTAATGTTCGAAATCGTTACCGATTACTATGTGCCAGTCCTGCGCATTCTAGCCGATATGCCCGCCGGGACAGGACGTAAGCAGGAGGTGCTGGCCGAACTAGAGCGCCGTTACGGCGCTCGCATCCCGCCCGAACATCGCGGCACGATCGCATGGGATGGCCGCGTCTCTGACTTGGGCCCATTATGCAAGCTGCGGACGCCGCGATATGGTTCGTGCCGGGTACATGGCTAATCCAGAACACGGAACTTGGCAGATCACTACCAAGGGCCGCCAGTGGCTGGCAGAACATCCCAACGAGTCGAATATTGATCTTGGTGGCTCAGACGAGGAGCGCACACCCCGCCGCAGACGCGAACCAGGGACAAAACAGGCTAGCGAGCTGCCGGTGAGCGGCCCCTCGCTGGCGATGCTGGAGCGGACTCGCCAGATAATGGGGGACGAGCAGTTTCGGCCGCTGTGGGGCACGCTCTACGATCAACTGGTGGCAGCTGAAAGAGCTAGGGCCATTAGTGATATCAGCGATGCCGAACTAGCACACAATGCCCAGCAGCATGTCCGGCGGATTCAGAAGTACCTCCAAGGCTACAGTGATGAACGCCCGCAGGCCGAACAGCTCTGCGATCTGGGTTCATTTCTGCTACCAGCTGGCGCTGTATCGCGAGGCGGCTGCGCTCTTTGCGTTGGTAAATGGCGCCGATGTTAATCCTTGGTATCTGGAACGGACCCGCAAAATCGCTGTTGCCAGCAAAGCACGACTATAACCGAGGGCGGAAGCAACACCGATGTTTATGCCAGACGCACCCCAAAATCTGTCAGAGTATCTGCATAAACGCCTGACAGTGCTGCATACCAATGCAACACTTGTTTTTGTTTTTGACACCAGTACGCGTTTGGCCTTTGGCGACAGTATCTCTACTGGCGGACGCAAATGGCATGTCACGCACTATGACGGCAACGATCTGGCTTTTCGTTCAACGTGGCTTCAGCTAGATACCCGCGCTACCACCCGCCTGGTTTGGGTTACGCCGCGTCCCACTCCCGAACCGCCTGACCGCCCCATCGACGTGAGCAGCCTAAGTGATCTGATCGCTAAGGCCGACGACTTGATCGACATGAGCATGTCCGGAGTCATTAATGGGCTAATTCCGAATCAAGTGTGGCCGGCCAAAGTGCTGGAAGAGTATGCAAATTTGATCGGGGCGAACCTGCCGGCCTTCGTAGATGGACACACCAGACTGCGCACGATTTTGGGGCCCCGTGCAGCGCTGGACGCAGCCGCAATCCGCATGCTTGCGCTCCACTGCAGCCAGCCTAGTGTTCCTGTGGATGACCTGCTGTTCCAGCGTGACGATGCGGCCCAACTGCTGCGCCATTACATGCGCCTCGCATGGCGTACAGACTGGGACGCCGCCAGCCGCGAGCTCCTGCGCCAACACGTCAAGGCGTCAGCCAGCATTCCTCTGGGTGACGTCGAACCATGGCTCGATACACCGATTAATGAGTTGGCACGATACCTATATATACGACACTTCCTCAGCCGCAATCGTGTGCCTCAAATTGCCAACCAGATCCGCGGCATTGGCGTACTGAGTTTTGATCCTGATAGATTTGAAACCTGGGTTGACCAGGTGCTGACCCGCTGGGAACGTGAACCGGAATGGCGCTGGCAGATCTTGACGAGTGCCGAGAATTCACTGACCGCAGGCGATCTCGCCCGTGTTGCACAACTCGTGACGCAGCCGGCAGATGATTCGGGGCCTTATAGCAGCCGTGGAAGGCCCTGGCATGTTTGTGCAGCTTGCAGCAGCCATCCTGGCGCGCCGACTTCCTCAGGCACAGGCCCGACATGCTGCATTAGTGGAATGGTCAGCAGCCTATCCTCTACTAGTGAACACCTTGCCTACTACACAGCATACGGAAGCAGCCACCGCCATTGCCGGCTTTCTGGACGAAGCTGGCCGAGTGATCTCAACACTGGCGCAGGGTTTTCGCCCTGGCGATGAACTTGCAGGCATCATCGACTGGTATGTTAGTGGCAAATTCTATGATCTGGAGTTCGCCCATGCTCGCGCTAAAGAACATGTGCGTAAGTTTGCCACGGATCACAGTGGGTTGGCTACCGGCCTGGCTGACTACTTGGCGGAGTTGCGCCGGCAAGTACGTGCTTTTCTGCGCCATGCCGACCTGGAATTGGCCGCTCGTATTCGTGCTAGCTGGCGCGGCTATCTTGGCCACCCACGGCTGGCCATCAACATTCTCAGCGACCTAATCAAGCGTCAGCGTCTGCGCCCAAGCCGCTATGAATGTCTCTGGTTTGTAGTGTTCGACGGTATGCGATGGGACACATGGCAATATACCGTTAGGCCGCGCCTCCTTGAACAATTCGAGTTTACCAAGCCGGAGAAACCCTACCTGAGTATGCTCCCATCGTGGACGATGGTAACACGCACGTCCTTACTTACAGGTCAGCCGCCCCAGTATTGGCAGCAAGCACCCGGTCGCCAATCCATTGATCAGGCAACGCTCGCAGCGAGAGCTTTCGGCATTCAACCAAATAATGAAACTCGCGAACTGCGCTTTTTCTCCAATATGGAGTCAGATCGTAAGTACGAACAGCTGGATCCAGAGGATCGCTACCCGTGGAACATCCTCATCTTTAACATCAGTGACGACAACCTACACAAAGAAAAAGGCAGCCTCTCGGCGCTAAACCGCACGGTGAGCAGCCAGATGGACAGCATAATGCAAACGCTGACGCTGGTCGTGCGTCCGGGCGACACGCTACTCGTCAGTAGTGACCACGGCTTTATGGAACTCGACGACGAAGATGGCATCGTCATCCGTAACGCGGAACGCTGGCAGCGCCAGAGCGCGGGCGGCGCTGACCCAGTGCGCTACCGGTATCTGTTGGGGATAAAGAGCGACGACGGCTATGCTTTCGACCTACCTGGCTTTCCAACAACCGAGTTTACTGCTGCCATCAGCCAAGACTGGTTCAAACGCAGCGACGACCGGCGTCCACCTGACCGTTACGCCCACGGTGGTCTGTCCCTAGCTGAGATGGTTGTGCCTGGAGCCATACTGCAGCGCATCGTTGAAAAGAAGGTCGAGATAGTCTTCACTGATTTGCCCGCCCAAATCGCAACCCGCGAGGCCGAACCGGTCGCGTTCTGTTTCTCTGTCCACAATCGCGGTAACCAGCCGGGCCAGTTCCGGATCGATGTCCGCTGTAATACGGAGGTAGTGGGCCAATCCATATTTGAGTCGCTGGCGCCAGGCGCAACCCGCACAATAGCCGTGCGGCTAGCCCCACCGACTGCGGTGCGCACTGGCACACCCACTTTTGTCGAACTGCTATTTACGCACCAAAACCTGCAAGGAATTTGGATCCCCGCGCGCCGCACGGACATCCCGCTACAAATTGAACGGCGCACTGACGTAGTAGAGATTCAATTCGCTGGCTTGGATGACCTTGACGAACCATAGAACATATGACCGCTTGTGTTACACTGGACGCAGTAGCGGGCGATAGAGGCAAAGCAATGACAGCAGCGACAACTCTCACGAATGACAAAATTCTGGCCCATTTGAGTGACCGAGTGGTACTGAAGCCTCTCACGCGCTGGAACGAGGCTTATAAGGAGTTCCCTCGCTATGTACTCGAATACCTATGTGCTCGCTACGTGGATCCAGGCAACCCGATGGCTGGACAGGCCCGCATTGACCGGTTGCTGCAGGAACACTACGTCGAAAGTGATGCCAAGGAACTGATTAAAAGCCGCATCAAGGAAAAGGGCGAATACGTGCTGCTTGGCTCGCTGCAGGTACGATCGGATGCTGCACGCGACCACTACTGGGCCGAGGTGCCAGCATTGGGCGACAACTTCGTGCGTATCAGCGCCAAGGTTCTCGACGAATACGCCGAGGCACTACTCACAGGTGGCGCATGGGGCACAATGAACATCGAATATGACGCACGCTACGAGATTCGCGGCCGCATTTACCCGTTCTTTGTGCGCGAATTCAAGCCGTTTCAGATCACGCGCCTCGATCTCGACGACTATATCGCCAAGCGCCGACAGTTTTCTACGGACGAGTGGATCGATCTGTTGATCCAGACCATCGGCTTTAATCCAGCGAAGTTCTCACCGCGTAAGAAGCTGCTCATGCTCCTGCGGCTCGTTCCATTCGTCGAAGCTAACTACAACTTGATAGAACTCGGCCCGCGGAAACTGGTAAGACTTATACCTATCGCAACACATCCAGCCGTTCTTTTGTGATATCTGGCGGCAAGGCTACTCCTGCAACCCTCTTCTACAACGTCGCCAGCCGCAAGATCGGTATTCTCGGCTACCGCGATGTCGTCTTCTTTGATGAGATTGCCAGTACCAGCTTCACCGATCCGGAGGCGACGGTGAGCGTGTTGAAGGACTACATGCAGACCGGCCGTTTCAGCCGTGGGCCGCTGGAGTTCACTGCACAGGCAAGTATCGTCCTAGGCGGCAACATTGACACTGACATGACGCTCCGCCAGCCCGTCTCGAGATATCGTCATCTATTTGAGGTGCTGCCGCCGGAGCTTGGTGCGGACACAGCTTTTCTTGATCGTCTGCACGCGTTTCTTCCGGGTTGGGAGATGCCAAAGATTCGACCCGAGAACTACGCCCAGGGCTACGGCTTCATCACGGACTACGTAGCAGAGATCTTCGCACGTTTCCGCCGGCGCAACTACCAGACGATCGTCAATGCTCACGTCGACTTCAGTTCGCTCACTGGTCGCAATCAGGATGCGATCCGTAAGACGAGCGCGGGCCTTCTAAAACTTATCTTTCCCCACCGTACTGTCGAGGATCTCCAGTCAGAGGAACTAGCGGTCTGCACGGATCTGGCGTTTGAGTCACGCCAGCGTGTGGTCGAACAACTCGCCATCCAGGCCCCCGCGGAATTCAAACCTATGGCTTGGCAGGGAAGAGTCTGACACCGAGGGTTACAACAACCGATGACGCAGCTCGTAGATTCCAAAACCACACCCGAACAAAAGGAACTGGAACACAAGCTTGCGACGTTGGCGGCGCTTGAAGCGCAGTTAGTTCAGCGCGAGCTAGATCTGGCTACGCTGCGCGCGTCGCTAGAGAGTTTTGAGCAACGCTACATCCAAATCGTTGGCGCGAGGTTGGCAAGGCTTGACGATCTGGATGCTCAAATTGCGGCATTAATTCATCTGTTGAATCCACACGATGATGCCGCAGCACAATGTGCGACGGAGGCGCGTGCTAGAGCAGATGACTCGGCTCAGGCAGGCGCCGATTATAGCTCTGACACAGATCAATCCCCTCAGCCGTTCAAGCCTGATGATCATCTCAAATCGCTGTTTCGCCACATTGCCAAAAAGGTGCATCCCGACTTAGGTGGGGATACCGACGATCGTGCAAGACGCACCAAGATTATGGCGGAAGCGAACATAGCATATCAGGCCGGGGATACTGCAAAGCTTGAAGCGTTACTTGCGCAGTGGGAACAAAGTCCTGAGAAGATAAATGGCGACGACATCGGTAGCCGCCTGATTCGAACCATCCGACAAATTTCTCAGGTCGAAACACGCATAGAGGTAGTGAACTCCGAACTGCAACAACTGGAACTGAGTGAACTTTTCGTACTTTTCAGGAAAGCGGATGACGCGGCAGGTGAAGGCATTGACCTGTTGACGTTAATGGCAGCAGAAATCGATTTGAAGATCCATCGCAAACAAATCCAACTCGATGCTGTTTTAGACGAATACGTTCAAGAGGAAGCGCGGCAAATGAGCGATGAAGATCAGAGTTCATTGATTCAGAGGCGGCTTGAATCATTGTCCATACAACGAAACAAGCTAGTTCGAAGGGGCATCCAGGCATCCGAGGATATCCTCGCTGTTCCGCATGAAAGGAGCCTCAGCCACTTTGAGTCACCAGCACTGCAGTTGCGTGGCCATCTTACCGACTCTAGGCTTATCGATGAAGGTTATATCTGTAGCTACGGCTATGGATACGTTCGTCAGGTTTACCCTGTAGATGATCAGTACGTGGTAGTCATCACGCTGGCCACAGCAGGGCTCTATCACTGGGTCACAGGCGAGGCAAAATGGGTAATCGACTGTTTGAACTGGGATGCCAAGCTTAGCCCGCGACACACCTATTTGGCTATGTCTGATAATTATAACGCTGGCACAGCATTGTGGGACTTGCGTTCCGGCCACCAGACGGTGATTCCTAGCGACTTTGGCGTGCGAGGGATAGGGTTCGACCGGAGTGAGACGCGACTGGCTATCGCATCTGGGAAAGGCGTACTGATATACGACCTGGAGCGAAGACGGGGCCAAGGCAGAATTCAAACAGGAAGTCATACGTGTCTAGGTGTGTGTTTCAGTCCAAATGGGCGAATACTGGCAGTATCGACTAGCAAAGGGGATGTGCAATTATGGGAGACGGATTCCCTGTCGTTGCTCGGAGAAATTGCGACTCCCGGCCTGGGATTACCGGACATCGCATTCAGCGATGATGGCGAATTCCTAGCGGGTGGCAATGCGGATACGTTCTACGCGTGGCGTGTGCAATTTGATGGCAGATCTCTAGTTCCGTGGATTGTTGAATCGTACGGAGAGGGCGTTTACTCAACGCCCAGCAACGTTGTGATTTCTTTGGACAACAAGTGCTTACTCACATGGGAAGGCGATTTACCATTAAGGATGTGGGACCTAGACTCACGCAAGCTCGTTTCGCTGTCGACCAGCGCTCCTGCACTAAAACTAGCTAATATGTTGTACGTGCGGAATGGCCAACTTTTTATTGCTGGAACCGACGGCGCCAAAGTATATCTGTGGAACTCTACGACTGGTAGCCTAGTCTACAGGCTTGAACTATCGGGCCACCATCGTTCAGTAACTGCGCTTCAGATGACGCCTGATGAACGATACTTGCTCTCCGGTGATAAAAATGGATCGGTCATTTGTTGGGACCTGACCCAAGATGGCAATTCTAGACAACTTTGGGACACGACGAGTAGTATCGCTGCAATGCAACTCATTTCAGATCAAGGGCAACTCGTCGTTGTAAGCCACGATGGCGGCGTCGATATTGTCAACACAGTTTCCGGTAGTCAGGTCTGCCATGGACAGGTCGATATAAGTATTGAGCCGAATTCCCGCTACGAGATTAGCACTAATGGACGAACTCTCGCAGTCGTTCGACAGGAGGGCGGCGCAGGTTCTTAGTCTACTCGCTTCCTGAGTGTGAACTGCAGTGGACGATCGAAAGCAACCATGATGCCCAATACTCGCTTATGTCTCTTTCAAGAGATGGCTTAGTGCTTGCGTTAACGTCTGGAGAAACGCACCAAAATATCAGCGTGTATGACCTGGAATCTGGGTCTGGCTTCTTGCTATCGATTGGGGCTGCCGTTTACGGCTTAGAACTCTCGCTGGATGGTAAAGAGGTGTATGTTGCAACACAGGACTCAATAGCTGCTTACGAGTTAAAACAACGCCTCAAACGATGGGAGTACGGCCATGAGCTCTGGGATTATTGCACGCCGCCAGCATTGTCCACCCTCAGTGCCGATGGGGCTTTGTTTGCTCGTAAAGGAAACCAGAATGCGATATTGGTCTATGACTTGCATTCTCAGAAACTCGTTCGTGTGATAGCAGGTCTTTTTTCAGTAAGCCCATCCGGTGGGTGCAATGCTATTTCACTAGGTGGGCAGAGACATATCGTCGTAATCGGAACAACACATGGTGTAGTGCAGCTATTCAAGCTGGATGGGCCACCGGCGCTAGCCAGGAAAAACGGTCACGACATTTTTATGGCTACAGTCAAAGCAAATTTCGAAAATCTCGGGGCGAAAATCTTGGCCGCAATTGCCGCTGATCCAAATGGCGATATTGCAAAGATGCTTACTAGCGAAGATATTGAGGAGATACAGGCATTGCTGCAAGATTATCAAAACGAATGAAGTTGATCGTTTGAATATAATGTCCCGATTGATGCTCGCTGGGTATAATGCAAGGCTTCCATACTCACGTTCATGTTCCACGAATGTATGAGCGCCAGTAGCGAAGTTCATAGCGAATAAGCGTATAGCTTCTCTTCTTGTCTGACAGAATTGGCGTTGGCAGCGCAACCGATGCAGCCATGCCAAAATTACCTACGCACGCACGCGCTTGATAACCAGCCCCTTTTGTACCGCCCGATGAACGGGTTGAACCCCTCCACCCCCTGCGGAATTGGCTCGATAGTCGTGCCCGCAGTGCAGGCAAAGACCTTGGCGTCGAGATAGTCCTCCAGCGTCTAGCCAGACCCCTTGCACAGCATGTAAGCGGCGAGGATGTCGATTCCCCCAGCCGCCGCCTTCGCCGGCGGTTTCCATCATCTAGACGGGCACGTTCCTGGCTGCAGCGATGATCTTCAGCACCTGATCTTTCATGCGCCAAACCAGGAAAAGCGATGGACGGTGAGACCTTGTGTGGCCACTGACGTATACCAGCTGTGCAGGCCGGCAGCCCATTCGGCCAAAGCCGGCCGAGACTCCGCTTAGACGTCGTCATCCCCGCCCTGCCTCCCAGTGGCATCGAACTGCGTGAGATTAACTGCCACGTAGCCAAAGATGGCCGTGCTGAGCTGGTCGTAGCGGAAGACGATCCGCTGCTTGTCGCCCCAGGTGAGCACGTCGCCGATGTAGTTGGCACCGTCGCTTGTCAGCAGGATGTCGCTGGCCAGCGTGACGAGGTGGCCGCCGAGGTGGAAGGGGCTGATCTTGTGGTCGTAGTCGTTGCCGACGATGTCGGCATTGATCGCCAGCGCTACGGCCTGGCCGGCCTTGAACGCCGCGTTGATGTCCGCCACGACGGCGCGTGGCGTCTTTGTGGCCCAGTAGCTCTGCATGGTCACGGGGAGATTGGGATCCGCAGCCCGCAACCACGCCTTGATTTCGCCCGGGCCTGTCCCGCCGGCGATGAGGGCGTTCCAGTTCTTGAAGAAGATTTTCTTGTGCCCAATGCCGCTGGCTTGATGGATCGTGTTGTACCCCGGCGTGTTGGCCCCGATGCGCAGGCTGGCCGTCGCTACCCACTCGCTAATCCGCATCTTGCCTGACCATAGGTCTATCTCGCGCACGGTCTTGGGCGCCGTGACGGTCTGCGCACCCAGCGTCCCCGTGCCGGTCGTGAGCAGCGCGACCACGAACGCGACGTAGGCTGCGGGATGATGCACGGCATACAGGCGCAGATAGGTGTCGGGACCACTGCGCGCAGCTCCGCCACCACCGTGGCCTAGTCGAAGTCCAGCGCCGGGTTGGCGTAATTCTGGCCCGCAAAGGCGTCGATCGCGGCATTGGCCGCCGCAATCCGCTGGGGATCGCGCACGAACGTCGCCTTGTTCTGATCAAAGGCGTACCCCTCCGGGTCGGCACGCTGCTGTACCTGGTCCTGGATGCGGTCCGTGGGCCTGAGCTTTAGCAGCTCGTTGTAGTCGGCGTTGTAGTCTCTACGCGTGGCGGTCATCGCCTGATCGTACCGGCCGAGCCACTGGTCGATCTGGTCCAGGTCCCGATCGGCAGCGTCTTCGAACTTGCCCGTGACCAGGTTGTGGACCATCGGCGCCGCGCCGGATGACGGTACATCTCCTTGGGCATCTGCTTGGGTACCAGCATTGCACAGGCAGGCTCGCATGGAAAGGCCCCACTCGGTGGGAGATTTGCCGCCGGCGCAGCACAAAGTGCGCCACAAATACGAGCAGGTCGGGACAAATGCACGATGCTTGCCAGGGCGCAGACTGTTAGCATATGGATGCGCTCAATTTTCGTGGGCAACTAATGCCTTGGGCCATACTCGACACATTGATCAACAACTCCTTGCCATGACAGTGTCACCTGGTAGGGAACCTCCGAACCTAGTGGAAGGGATAGACCATGTTTGGCAAAAAGAAGGAAAAGGGCGTAGCTGTCGCAGGGGACTACGTCAACAAAATCGAACAGAAGATCGTCCACTATAAAGCAATTCGCGAATTCGAGAAGGACGCCAAGCATATGGCGAAGCAAGGATGGTACGTGAAGGCGCAAACGAATAAGCACGATACTGGGATCGGTCTTGTTTTCGGCGTGAAACATGACGTTATCGTCGTGACGTACGAGCGCATAGTTCGAAAGTAGGCGCTTGCCGCATCCGCAGGCGATCCCTCGCACACGTACGAGTAATTAGGAACGGTCACTGGGCTGCTTCACCAGCAGCGCTACCCTAGTTCCCACACACAATGCCCTGATGCAATGAACATCGAGACACTGATTCAAGCATCTCTCGCCTATGCCGCTGCACTTCCTGACGAAGGATCGGAACTCGGTGAGATTCGCCATAACCGTTCCAAGCAGTTGGTTGAGGCGCTTGCCGCTGGGTTCCGGCGAGAGTACAGAGATCAACCAGCCGTCCTTGTGACGTCCAGATGCTACTCACTGAATCGCCTGGAACTAGGCGTCAACGAGTTATTGTTTGATATAACGGTCTGCGAAACTAGCAAGACTCTATCCGCCAGGAAGCTAGTGGAGCTTACCTACGTCACCAGGTCGCTGTGGGCAGTCGAGTCGGAGATGGCACACGATACTCGCGAGGCGCTGCACGACTTCAACAAACTGGTGCTGGCAGCTAGCAGCAATAAACTCTTTGTCGGGCCTAAGGTTGCCAACGCCGATGCGTATCTCAACTCGCTGCTTTTGCCGGCCCGGTGCTGCAGCGGATCGATCTTTGTCGCACTCGTCCCTCATCCAGGCACATGGGATAATTGCGAAGCTTTCAATTGATATGTGGCGGCTGGCCGGTGATAAGTGGTGTAGACTCTGAGCGCGGCAGTATGCAACCAAGCAACAGACGGCGCCATCTTCGTTCCGGTGAGTTTTGCGAAATGGGATTCTTTTCGGCCAGACCAGTCGCATCCGCAATCAGGGCGTTCCACTGCTTGTACAAGATGATCCTGTAGGTGCACCCCCTACTGCCATTGCAGCACTGCCGCCATAGAGACGAGCGAGGCTGCCCCGGCAGTGGCTCCTCGACTTCAGGCAGGGCGGTCGGGTCATCGGAACTATCGCAGGTGCGGATCGTGTCGCCTAAGGTCAGCCTGGCTGCGGCCAGGGACGAAGAGGCAGGCATGGACAGGTCTCGAACCAGCGCACGCTGGCCAGGGCGGGCCGCACTTCGGCCTACTTCCGGCAGCTCAGGCGCAGTCGAGATCCTGCCGGAAGTAGGCCGGGGGCAGATCAACCCTTGCCCTTACCCTTGCCGTTACCCTTGTCTTTGCCGTTGCCCTGGCCCTTGTCCTTTGCCGTTGTCCTGACCCTTGTCCTTGCCGTTGCCCTTGGCCTGGATCCTTGCCCTTGTCCTGACCCTTGTCCTTGCCTGGATCCTTGCCTTGGTCACTGCTGTTGTTGTTGGTTTCTGGTGGCTGCGGTGCGGCAGTTGGCGCCACAGTTGATGGCGCTGCCGGCGCAGCCGTGTTGGTTGCGGTGGGCGCGGGCGGCACGGGGGTTGCAGTGTTGGTGGGCGCCGGTGTGTTCGTCGCAGTGGGCGCAGCCGTGTTGGTTGCCGTGGGCGCCGGCGGAACTGGTGTTGCGGTGTTCGTCGGAGCCGACGTGTTCGTCGGAGCTGGCGTTGCAGTGTTCGTCGCAGTCGGTACGGCCGTGTTGGTTGCGGTGGCCGTCGGCGGCACCGGCGTTGCGGTGTTGGTGGGCGCCGGCGTGGTCGTCGGAGCCGACGTGTTCGTCGGAGTGGGCGTTGCAGTGGGCGTCGCAGTCGGGGCAGCCGTGTTGGTTGCCGTGGCCGAGGGCACGCTCGTCGGCGTCGCCGTGTTCGCAGCCGCAACAGCCTGCACTGGAGCTGCAGGTGGAGCTGCTGCCGGAACTGCCGCTGGATTTGTTGCGGCGGGCGTAGTGGTCGGGGGCACGGTCGGCGTGAACCGGATCCGCAGCACGGGTACCGCCTCGGGCGCGCCGGCCGCAGCCTGCGCCTCATCGGGCGTGCTAAACAGCGCGGTGCCGACCCCATAGCCAATCAGCACCGCCACCACGACGCTGGCGCCGATCAGCGCCCAGTACAGCCAAGGACGATCGGCCAGGCCTGTCTCGCCGCTGCGCATGTTCATCCCGTTTTCTCCTTCTCGCAGCTGCGCTCGCGGCAGGCAGCTGCGGTCTACCCCTCTAACCGACTCTCTGCTTGACGCACTTTACCCTGCGCGGGTTCCGCCGGGTGTCCCGCGGGCGCCCGGTGGGCAGCCGGCGCCGGCCGCAATGCGCGCAGATCGCAGGCTTGCACGGTCAATAGCCCCGCGCTGACATCCAGTGCTTGACGCATGGTGCGCCGGCTGCCGGCAGATAGACCAGCCAGGTAGACAATCGCCGGATTTTGGGCTGCCGGCGAGCTCGCCGCCAACACCGGAACACCTTCCGGGCACCCCAGCTATTGGCGCAAAGCCTTCGCTTCCCACTCATCGTCCAGCATGCTAAACAGCAGCGTATCCCACCAGCGGCCTTTGTAGTACTCGTGCTCGCGCAGCCGCCCCTCCTGCCGCATGCCTAGCTTTTCCAGGACATGGGCCGAGCCGGCGTTATCGGCAACACACCGGGCCGAGATGCGGTGCAACTTTAACTGCGTAAACCCAAACGCTACGATAGCGCGCGCCGCTTCGGTGGCATACCCGTGACCCCAGTATTGGGGTGACAGCTCGTAACCGATATCGCCCTCGTGGGCGCCGGCAAACTTGAGCCGGATGCCGCAGTTGCCGATCAACTGCTGACTGGAGGTGAGGCAAACCGCCAGCTGAAACTTGGTGCGCGGCTGCTCCTGTTGATGGCCGATTAACATCTGCACAAATTCCTGTACAGCTGCGGGAGTTCTATCCGTCCACTCGTAATAGCGTAAGTAGCGCGGATCACTCTGATAGTCCAAGACTTCGTGCCAATCGTCTTGCTTGAACTCGCGCAGGTGCAGGCGTTCGGTTGTCAATTCCATGGTGAACCTTTCGTGATAAAGCGAAGCCAGAAGGCACGCGGCATTACGCCGTGCCGGACATCATATAACAGTGGACACAGCCGGAACCACCGTCACTGTCCTGGCAGGCAAATGGCTGGATATGGGGGCGTATGCCGCCACGCTGACGGTCGGGGGGCGTCGGCCTGCACGATCTGGTTCGATACAGTGAACGCCGTGGGCTTGTTTGAGCCGGTCGCCACGCATCCTGATTTTCAGGGCAAAGGCTTGGGCAAGGCAGTGATGGCCGAGGGGATGCGGCGGATGAAGGCTGCGGGTATGCGGAGGGCTGTCGTCGGCTTCGATCCGAACTTCGCTGCAGCTGCCCGCCGCCCCTATCCGATTTGGTATTTGGGACGGTGTTACAAGTACGTGTGGACCTTCCGGATCCCCTATCTCTGCTGGAAGTTCCGCTGGCTGTGCTATTAAGCCACGGCAGCCCAGCCAAAGCACCCGCGCACGTTTGGGTGCTTTGGCTGGGGCGAAGATTCCATGTAGTTCTACTCCGCGCACCTGCGCAGCGCCCACCTGTCCCCGGGACATTCGCCCGTTTTTAGCAATTTGTCAGCTTCCACACTCGCCATCCTCTTGACACGGCTGCGCACAGCCGTTATCCTCACTTAATCAATTTTTTAGCCCCTCCCGCAAGCGGCCAAAAACATCCCACATCTGCCTACACCAGCAGTACTGCTTCACGGGGAACCGGCCCTGCAGCCGGCACCCCTCTTTGCATGCTACCTACAACCTGAACTGACCGAAATCGAGGACGAGACAATGAAGTGTCACGGGAATACCACCCGATCGCGTTTGCCGTACAAATGGAAGACGGTGCTCCCACCCCTGCTAACTGCCGCACTGCTGCTGGTCGGCCCCCTCTTCGGCCTCGCTGCCACCGCGCAGACTGCCCGCGCCGCCTCCGGCGACTGCGTCAATAATAATGACATCTTTACCTGTACCTACACCTTCACCGGTGCCGCCCAGAGCTGGACCGTGCCCTCAGGCATCACGCAGGCGACCTTCGACCTCTACGGGGCGCAGGGCAGCGCCGGGCAGCTCATTAGTGACGTTCAGGGTGCCGGCGGCTTGGGCGCCCGCGCGCAGGCCACGCTGGCGGTCAGCCCAGGAGCGACCTACCAAATCATGGTCGGCGGCGCCGGCAGCGGGGCCGCGGGTGGCTTTAACGGCGGCGGTCAGGGCGGTACAAATATGGGTGGTGACTACGGCGGCGGCGGTGGCGGCGCGGCGGACGTGCGCAGCGGCGCCTGTGCCGCCAACCTGAGCTGCACCCTGGCCGACCGCAGGGTGGTTGCCGGCGGCGGCGGCGGCGGCGGCGCAGGCCCCTATACGGGCGGCAGTGGCGGCAGCGGCGGGCAGATCGGCGGCGATGGCGCTATCGATTCGTCAGGTGACGGCACGCCAGGCCTGGGCGGCACCGCCACGAGCGGCGGCGCCGGCGGCGCCATCGCCAACTTTGGTTCAATCCCGGGCGCCGCGGGGCAGCTTGGGACGGGCGGCGCCGGCGGCAATGCCAATTGCGGCTGCGATGCTCCCGGCGGCGGTGGCGGCGGCCTCTACGGCGGCGGTGGCGCGGGCGGCGACGCCGGCGGGGGTGGCGGCAGCAGTGACGGCCCGGCCGGCACCACCTTCACCGCCGGCGCCAACAGCGGGGACGGGCGGGTGGTCATCACCTACGGGCCACCGATCCCTGACACCACGCCGCCGGTGATCACCCCCAACGTGGCAGGCACCCTCGGGCAGAACGGCTGGTACATCGGCAATGTCGCCGTGACCTGGACCGTCAGCGACCCCGATTCGACGCCCACCACGACCGGCTGCGGCGCGCAGAGCGTCACGAGCGACACGACCGGCGTCACCTTCACCTGCGCGGCCACCAGCGCCGGCGGTAGTGCCAGCAAAGACATCACGATCAAGCGCGACGCCACCAAGCCCAGCGTCGTGAGCAGCACCCCCGCCCGGGCGCCCAACACCGCGGGCTGGTACAACGCACCGCTGCAGGTGACCTTCGCCGGCAGCGACGCCACCTCGGGCATCGCCGCCTGCACCAGCCCGACCTACAGCGGCCCCGACGGCGCCGCCGTTACCGTGTCCGGCACCTGCACCGACAACGCCGGCAACACCAGCGCGCCGGTGACCTTCGGCCTCAACTACGACGCCACCAAGCCCATCGTCGTGAGCGCCACGCCCAACCCCTTGCCCAACGCGGCCGGCTGGTACAACGCACCGGTGACGGTGGCCTTCGCCGGCAGCGACGCCACCTCGGGCATCGCCGCCTGCGCCAGCCCGATCTACAGCGGCCCGGACAGCGCCGGGACCACCGTGGCCGGCACCTGCACGGACAACGCCGGCAACACCAGCAGTTCGGTGACCTTCGGCCTCAAGTACGACGCCACCGCGCCAACCCTGACGCCCACGGTTGCGCCCAACCCGGCCTCGCTCAACGGCGCGGCGACGGCCAGCCCCAACGCCACCGACGCCACCTCGGGCGTGGCCAGTGCGAGCTGTGCGCAGCCCGACACGAGCAGCGCCGGCGCCAAGAGCGTGGCCTGCACCGCCGCCGACAACGCCGGCAACACCGCCACGGCGCCCGGCCAACTACACCGTGATCAACGACGCGCCCACCATCGCCGTGGCGCCGGGCGGCACGCTGCGCCGACGGCAGTGCCAGCGGCGCCATCAAGCTCACCGTGGGCGACGCCAACACCGGCGCCGGGGGGCTCACCCTGCGCGTGGTCAGCAGCAGCAACCCGCAGCTCGTGCCCGCCGGCGGCGTGGTCTTTGGCGGCAGCGGCGCCAACCGCACCATGACGCGTCACCGCTGCCGCCAAGAAGAGCGGCACGGCCGTGCTCACCATCGGCGTGAGCGACGGCGCCAACACCACGCCGCTCGTGGTCACCGTCATCGTCGGCACCGACAAAAACGAGACGCTCAACGGCACGGGCGGCACGGACCTGATCTTCGGCCTGCTCGGCCGCAACACCATCAACGGCCTCGGCAGCAACGACCTGCTCTGCGGCGGCAACGGGGTCGACACGCTCAACGGCGGCGACGGCGACGACACGCTCTACGGCAACCGCGGCGACGACGTGCTCAGCGGCGGTCCCGGCGCCGACTTCTTCAGCGGCGGCCCCGGCACCGACACCGCCACCGACTTCACCCCCAGCCAGGGTGACACCAAGGACAGCACGGTGGAGAAGGTCACCACCATAAGCGCTGCCGGCACGGTCGTCGACGCTACCGACACCACCGGCGACCCGGAGATCAGCAGCCGGGTCTACCTGCCTACCCTGCAAAGGTAGGGGACCGCAGGCAAGGGCAGGCAGGCAATGGGAGGCGGGCAATGGCGCCCGCCTCCTGGCGCTTATCCGCGTTACCGCGTTATTTTGCGGGGACTTGGAGTCTGCCTGCTGCGGAGAGAAATCCTGCCTGACTCAACCGCACCATATCACCCGGCGTAAAGCCACTGGCTTGACTCAAGGGTATGTCAATCGCTTTGAAGGCAGACACGATCAGTTCCGAACATGCGTATTTCCCGTTGTCTGTCGCACCTGCTGGGAGGTGTTCCGCCCTGCCCAGCATGCCAATCATCGTGCCCAGAGATGGCCGCGACAGATTGGTCAACGCGTCCAGTTTCTGCACGCCCAACATCTTGACGCCCTCAAAGTTATACGCTGAACCTGCCTTGGATTTTGCTGCCTCGATCACTTGATCCGCCTGATCAGAGGTCAGTCCTTGCAGGCGTAAGACACCCACGCGGCTGGATTCCTTGAGAAAGTCGGCAAGGCTGCGGATTTTCACGCCGTCCTCCCAGGTTGAATCGATAATCATCCCGTCGCCGATATAGAGTGCGGAATGCGTGTAGCGTGACCAGATCATGACCTCCGTCATCTGCGATGCCAACGCCGTTGAACACCGCAGGAGGATGTCACCCGGCTTTAGCTCGTCTACTGGAGAGGAACGGCAGGGAAGAGAATGGATCACCGGGTCCATACTGCTTGAGCAGTGATTCCAGTTGATCATCTTGTGTCGCCGCAAGCACAGCGTCCGGTTCTGTAGCAAGCTTGTCCAGCAGCTGACCAAAATGTTTGCGCACACTCACAATGGTAGCGGTTTCGGACGCAGGCAGAAACCTTGCCAGATTCTGTAAAACTCGCGCGTTAATTTGCAGGAGACCGCTTGTGATGTCGATCACCAGCTGGTTATCCTCTTCCTGGCCGGCTGCGGTTGGGGTCGGCTGGATATCAGCTGCTTTGACAATGTTTTCACCAGCGCCTACGGCAGCAGAAGAGCAGATCGTGACAAATAGCAATATGGCCATCAGTACTGTTTTGTTCATGTGTGCATGTCCTCATTAAGCGGCATTCGTAGACTGCGACCACCAGGTGCCGAAGTTCGGCGTGATACCAGTGTAGCTGCATGGAATAAGCGCTAACAGAGGCATTTGCCGTATTTTTCCCAGCCGCGCCACGCGTCTCGACGCCGAGATCGGAATTTGGGTGTTGCAGGCTTTCATCTCTGTCGTGGGGCGAATGGCCTGGTTGTCGTCATCGCGCCGAATACGACAGAAACCGAAGACGATGAGCCCACCCTTACTTTTACCGGCTCAACTTTGCGCTCACCACGCGATTCAAACTCACGCCTTCCTCAGCCGCCTCCAGCACCAAGCGGCGATGCACTTCAGGCGGCACGCGCACCATGAACTTGCCGGTGTAGCGGCGCGCTGCGATCGGCTCCGGCACGGCTTCACCATTGGCCTCCATATCGGACGCAACGTCGGCCACCAACCCCCGAACGCCCGCCAGCGCTTCTTCGGGCGTCGGCGCCAGCCAACTGAGGCTGGGGAACTCAGCGCAGAGGCCGACATGCTCCTGGTCGTCGTCCGACCATGTGACACGATAGGTATAGCGATCTCTTTCCTGCATATTCCTCACCCCTGAAGCCTGTCTATCGCAGCCAGCACCTGCCTGACCTGATACGCCTTCGCCTTGCCGTGGTCGTTCTGAATGTTCACCCGTGGGTCACCGGCCCACGGCGTTTTGTACACTCTGTGACTCGTACCATCCTGCCGCGGCGGGCCGAAATAGTGGTCGCAAACGCGGCACAGGTCGCCGTAACGCACGTTCTTCGGATTGCGCCGCATGGCAGCGACGAGTTCATCTACAGTAGCCATAGTATCACTATTGAATCTATTGTCAAGCTTTGGCGTCGGCAGGCGCAGCGGCGCTGTAATTGCCGTACACGACGCGGACCGCACTGCCGGCCTGTGGCGCCTGCGTCAGCCGCAGCATGACGAACGGGCTGTCTTCACAGTGTATATTCATGGAATAAGCATCAACAGAGGCATTTGCCGTATTTTTCCCAGCCGCGCCGCGCGTCTCGATGCCGAGATCAAGACTTGAGGCGTGCTCCTTGAAACCGGCGTTGACATGCAGAAATTTCTGGAGTAGTTTATTGCTGCTCTCGAGCCTCGCATACCCTGGGACAACTGCCGGCGCAGCCTGGCAAGGGAAGGAACGCGGCGATCATGACTCCAAGCGCTGGACCAACTGACGACGAACTGCTCGACAATCCGATGTGGTATTCGCTGACCGGCCACCACGCGGCGCTGGCGATCGGCGGGGCGACCGCAAAACGCTATCCGCCGGACGTTGCGCCGTTTGCGGGGTGCCCCGATCCGGCGGCGCCAGACTGGGAAGCACTGGCCGCGCTCATGGCAGTCGACGAAGTGCTCCTGGTGCCGCCTGTTCCCCTGCCGGCGAACAGTGGCTTGATCGTCGAGTATTTCGGCCAAGATGTGGCGCACCAGTATGTGTACTGGGCGAGCACCGGCGGCACGGTGTCTGATCCCGACATTCGTGCGCTGGGGGAAGACGATGTCCCGGAGATGATGCGATTGGTCGAGCTGACCCATCCGGGGCCATTCCTGCCGCGCACGATCCAGATGGGGCACTATTTCGGCATTTGGGAGGGCGGGAGGCTGGTCGCCATGGGGGGCGAGCGGCTGCATCCCGGCCGCTTCTGCGAGATCAGCGCCGTCTGCACCGACCCCGACTATCGCCAGCGGGGCTATGCCCGGCGCCTGGTCCTGTATCTGATCGGCACGATCCTGGCGCGGGGCGAGGTGCCGATGCTGCATTGTTTTGCCACCAACGCACCTGCGATCCAGTTATATAAGCAGCTCGGGTTCACCTTGCGCCGCATCACTTCGGTCCAAGTAGTCAAGTTCGTGGGAGTCGACGGGACGGGGCCGGGGAGAGCTGAGCATTTCACGGTGGCGGCGGGGGGCACAAGGTCCGGCGAGGACAGCCCAAGAAACCGAGTTTCTGCGAGAAACTCGGTTTCTGCCTGCGCCGCCTACTCCCTTTGCAGGACGGCCGGCATGAAGACGCGATCTTACTTTGGGCATTTCGTGGCCTTGACATTGGGGTCAACTCTATGGTCCAAGTCATGCACGTTGATCCAGTCACGCACCGTGAAGCGGTGGGCGCACTCTTCACCGAGTACCTGACGTGGTTGAACCACAACCTGCAGATTTCCTATGGCTTCGGCTTCGACGTTCCCACCGCAGTAGAGAACGACTTGCACAGCCTTGAGAGATTTCTGCCGCCTCACGGCCACATGCTGCTGGCCAGAGCCAGCGCAGACTTCGCCGGCATCGCCTGTCTACGCCCGCTGGCCCCCAGTGTCTGTGAGGTAAAACGGATGTTTGTTCGACCAGCCTATCGGGGCCAAGGCATCGGTCGTACCCTGCTGCAGGCGTTGCTCAACGCGGCCCGTGTAGACGGCTTCACCTCGATTCGGCTAGATAGCGCCCGCTTCATGCTTGATGCGCATGCCCTCTATCGCGCGTTCGGCTTTACTGACATCTCTCCCTATCCTGAAAGTGAGGTTCCGCCGCAGTTCCACGCTGACTGGCTGTTCATGGCGCGTCCGCTAGACTCACCGTTCGCGGCGTGACGCCATGTGTCCTGCGTAGCCCGCACACCCTTGTGTCGATTGTACGCGCTTTGGGTGGCTCAAAAGAGCGGATTATCCGGCTGCAGCCCAAAGTACACGCGCCCTGCGTCCTCGAGCTGCACCGGGGCGAGGATGATGTGCTGCGCTATCGCATGAATATCGCGGTGCGCCCGTTCAATCGGGCAGTCGACATAGAGCGCGGCCGTGCCTGCCGCTTCGTAGACGGAGGTGACGACTGCCTTGCTTGTCTTTGCGGCGTGGATGGCGCTGCCCCAGACCCGGGCGCGCTGGGTGTCCGTCACGGGTTCGTCGCGACAGCAGGCAGCCCAGACGTCACTGCTCGCCGCATAGAGCAGGAGCCGAGCGGCATCCACGGCAGCAGCCGAGGCCGCGACCATTGCCTGGACGGTAGGACGGTCGCGCAGTCCCCCCTGCGGCTCGCCCTGCGCTTTGGCCGAACCGAGTTCCAGCAGGGTGTCCAGCGCGGCTTGCGCGATCCCCACACAGATCGCCGCCGCCACGGCCGCCAGCGTCGAGCGAAACGGCATCCGTGATAGGGGCTGATTGAGGTGATCGGGATCAAAAAAAGAGCAGGTCAGCTCCGCAGGCACGAACATATCTTCGACGACCACATCATGGCTCCCCGTACCGCGCAGACCGCCAACATACCAGGTGTCCACGATCCGGTAGGAGCCCTTCGGCACATACATCAGCCGCATTTCAGGTGCGTCCTGCTTGCGCCGGCCGGAGTCCGTGCCCGCCGTCAGGACGCACATCAGCGGGATCCAGTCTGCCAGTTCACAGCCCGAAACCAGTGACCACCGTCCCGAAACCCGATAGCCCCCATCGGCCGCAACCGCTTGCCCAGACGGGCGAGTGGAGTTGGCAAGGAGGTGGCGCACGTTGCCGAACAGCAATGTCCTGGCGGCGGCCGGGAAGAAGCGACTGGTGAGGCACGGCAGATGATTGTTCAGGGCAACCACCGCTACCGACGCATCGGCCCACGCCAGTTCTTCGTAGACCTGCAGCGTGACCACCGGCTCGGCTCCATACCCGCCGAGATCGCCTGGGAGGGCGAGCCGGCACAGCCCGGTGTCGATGAGTCCCGTTACCACCTGGGGCGCCAGACGGCGGGTTGCTTCCGTCTCCTGACGAGTCGCCCGAATGATGGCACGCAGTGACTGTGCTGCTTGTAATGGCGTGCTCAGCGTTTCCATCTCTCACCTCCCCAGCATAGGGTACCGCAAAATCGAAATTTGCCTATGTGAAAGCTCAGATCCGCGCTCTTTACATACAGCCATTCGTAACCGTTGTTCGACGTGGGCGCACAATAGTACAGTTGTGACGCGCTGTCAACAAGGTGAAGAATGTCACGCTCAGAGGCGGTCGCGGCTTGCGAGTTGACGGCGGCATGAAACAGTGCAGGCTTTGGGCTATAATCGACCATACCAATCGGGTACGATAACCAACGTGGAGGTCGGCATGAATGTCGAGCAGGTGATCACCCTGGCGAAAGAATGGGTCGACGCCGAGGCAAGCCGCATGCCGGGGTTTTGCGGCGCGCACCTTATGGGCGGAATCACCTACACGTCCAGGCACGCCAGCTTTCCCCCGTATCGGGACGTCGATATGTCCATTATTCTCGCCGGCAAGCAGGAGATGGGTGTCCATGACGTGGCGTATCGCGGCCTGATCCTCGAGTACGGAGAGCACGGCGTCGAGCGCTATGCGCACGCCGACACAGTGCTGGCAGATCCAGAGTTGGCATCCAACCTCGTCGCGGACAGCATATTGGCCGATCCCCAAGGCATCTTGGCGCCGCTGCAAGCGACAGTCCGCCAAGGGTATGCGCGGCGCCAGTGGGTGCTGGCGCGCTGTGGCGTGGGCGAGCGCAGTGCGCGGACGGGGCTGGCGGCGCTAGGCCAAGAGCAAACGCTCGTCGGCTTCCAGGTCAGCCTGGTCACCTTTCTCGTGGGCCTCACCGAACTGTGTGCCAGCGCAACCCTGACACCGCCCACGCATCGGCGCTGCCTGATCGTCATGCGCCAGGTGCTGGAGCACTATGGGCAAAGTGCGCTTGCGGAGAGACTGCTTGCGCTTGTCGGGTTTGCACACCTGACGCCGGCGGCCGTGGCCGGCTATCTACAAGAGTGCGCCGTTACCTTTGACCGGGCCGTACAGATTGTGCGTACACCCGTCATCTACAAGTTCAAGCTGCAGCCCCACGTACGCCCGTATATCGTCGACGGATCGCAGGCGATGATCGACGAGGGCTTTCATCGCGAAGCCATGTACTGGATCTGGACGAATCTGGCAGTGGCCAACAATGCCATTCAAACTGACGGCACCGCCACAGAAAAGCCGCTGTATCAGGCCAAGCTGGACCGCCTGCTGCGGGATATGGGCTGGCTGGATCCTGGGGACCGTGCACCAAGGCTGGCAGCGGCGCAGCAGTTGGCAGACGATGTTGTCGCGGCGGCACGGCGAATTGTAGACAGCCATCCACAGATCGTTGCGTGACGCCGGCGCCACGGCGTAAATATGAACGAATCGCACACAGGATCGACGCGTCTTTCACTTACGCCTGGCACGCGCCAGGCTGCGCACACGACGTGTGTAATCCCGGTAGAACAGCGCCAAGGCGGCGCCGGCTACCACGACACCGGCGGACGCGGCAGCGGCGATCGTCCATGGACTACCTACCATGATGATCCACGTGACTGTGGCCGCCATGGTACCCAGTACCATAGCATTCAACAGGAGAACGGTGACGACGTCGCGGCTTACTGTCTGGGGCCGCACGGGGGACAGTTCATCAGTGCTAGCGGCGGGTGCGACCGGCAGGACGAGGTAGGGTGCCAGGTGCACATATTGGTCGACAAAGAACCGGCGAACCAGGTTCAGCCCTTGGCGGTACTCCCACTTGATAATATCGGTCAACATCATTTGATTGGCCAGAAAGTAACCGACTAGAAAGACGGCAGCCTGTAACGGCAGCGTCGCGAGTGCATACAAGCGGCCGTCCGGGATATAGCCAAGCAGCACGGCGGCTACGGTTACCGCGGCCGCCGCAAATGTCAGGTAGAAGTTGACTCCTGTGTACAGGCGCGCATCCGTGTGGCGGAAGAACTCGCAAAGCTGGCTAAATTCAGCCAGCATGAACTGGACGTCACCGTCGTCCGCATGCCCAGACGATGGCGGCAGCTCATTGTCGAGTTTGGTGTCCATCAGTTGTTCTCGGGTTGCGCTAGAAGGCCCAAAGGGACAGCAACAATGATTCGGCCACCGTCGAGTAGTGGATTGTCCCACAGTACACCGTTCGCCATGCGCCGTCAACATTGTGAAAGATGCCACTTGCCGCGTGACGCCATTTGTCCTGCGTAGCCCGCACACCCTTGTGCGGGTCTTTGGGCACGCCCTCGTGCCCGTGTTCCCCACCACGCGTGTGGCCTGGCGGCCACCCCGCACGCGGCGTGCGGGCTACGCGGGAACACTCGTCATCCTACTGGCCTTGCAGGACGGCCGGCATGAAGACGCGATTGGCGGCCCCGGGCTGCGGCTCCTCGACTTCGGGCAGGGCGGTCGGGTTGTCGGCGGTGTCCCAGCTCTTGATCGTGTCGCCGAGGGTGAGGCCGGCGGCGGCGAGGGCGCAGGCGAGGTCGGCGATGGGGGCGACGAGGGGCGCGGCGGTGGTGAGGGGGGCGAATTTGATCGGGTTGACGACCGTGGGCAGCACGCCGACGACGCTGCCGGCCAGGCTGAGGGCGTCGGGACTGGCGGCGTATTGCTGCCAGTAGGCGACGAGCAGCAGCGGGGAGAGCGCCACGCCGGTGATCGAGGGGATCTCGGACGGCAGGGTGGGGATCGCATTGAGGAGCAGCAGCACCAGGTCGATGATCGAGGCGACGACCACCCAGACCGCCGGCGTCAAGACGTCGCCGACGACCAGGTCGAAGGCGACGCCAAGCGAGGTGACGACGCCATAGAGGACGGCCAGCACGGTGAGCTCGCCCCCACTGATGGATACGGCATCGCTGATGGCGCTGAAGAGGCCGTATAAGACGGTGTTGACGGTCGCCGCAATCCCCTCTACCCGCTGCCAGACGAGCTGCGCGGCGCTCTGGCCCTGCGGCCGACGCCAACTGGTCGCCGGGCCAGGCGCCCTCGACGATGCGGTAGATCAGCGTGACGGGGATGGCCACCACAAAGGCGATGAGGTCCAAGACGGTGAGCGGCGACCCGGTGAGCGCCTGCCAGATCTCGGAGAGGACGGGGATCTGCACGCTGCCCGCCGCCCCCATCAGCCCGGCGATGTCGGCCGCATTGGCGATCACGCCGTCGACGAGGTACTGGACAAAGGCGAGCACGTCGTCGACCAGCGTCTCGAGCGCGCCGAGCAGGTCGGCCAGCAGCGAGGCAAAGAAGTCCTTGGCGGAGTCGAAATGCACCGCGGCGTGAAAGCCAGTCTTGGTCGCACTGTAGCTGGTGCTGTAGCTGCCGGTTAACAGGCTGGCGCCAAAGTCCTGCAGGAAGGTGGCGAGGGGGCTGGCGGTGTTGGGGTTGCCGGGCGGCACGGAGCCCCCGGGATATTTCTGGCGCAGCTTGTGGACGCCCCACATGGCGGGCACGGCCTGCGACGAAGTTTGGGTGGTGCCCTTGGGCCCGACGGCAAAGATGGTGTTGGGCGTGGCGCCCATCCCGTTGAGCCCGCCGATGCTGCTGGTGGCGCCCGGGCCCTGCACACCGGCAGCTGCCGCCCCTTCGAGATTGCTGATGATGCTGCTAAAGGCGCTGTCGATCTTGGCCTCGGCGGTGGCGAAGAGGGTGGCGACGGTGGGCGCGGCGCCGTTGATCAGGGTGACGAGGTTGGCGGTCATGTTGCCAAACGCCTGCTTGATCATCCCGGCGGTCGCCAGCACCTTGTCGAGGTGGAAGATGAGGCTGAGCCCCTCGATCACGTCGCTGACGATGCGCCCGATGGCGGCGAGCACGCTGCCGATGGCAACCGCCACCTCTTCGATGGTGTGCAGGGCCTGGCGGAGCACATACTCTGCCCCCTGCACGATGTATTTGAGCCCCAGGTAGATGTCGCGGCCGACGCTGACGGCGAAGTGGACCACCTGCGCCGCGCCGCTCTTGATGGCGTCCCAGAGGTCGCGCCACCAGCTGCCCAAGGCACCGGGCGCAGCCGCCAGTTCCTGGCCGGCGAGCCCGTCGATCACGTCGGCGGCGGCGGCGACGGAGAGCGCGGTGTAGACCGGTGGGCCGCCGCCGGCGTTGTAGGCCGTGAAGTCGATGCTGAGGCCCACGGCGCCGGCATTCTGCCGGTTGGCGGGCGTGACCGTCCGGTCGGCCGGCGCGCTCACGGGCGTGTAGAAGGCACCGGCAAAGGTGCCGGCGAGATAGGGGCTGGCGGCGGCGCTGCCGAGGGCGCGGGCGGCTGCCGCCACGGCGCCGGTGGGGTAGCTCACGCGCTCCGCAAACTGCTGGACCACCGGGGCCACCGCCTGCGCGGCGCCCTGCTGCGCCTGGGTCCCGTAGAGCAGGGGCGGCGGCGCGCTCAGGTTCGTGACCGTGTAGGTGGAGGCGGTGGCCAGGTTGATCGCCGTGGGGTCCGGGCTGGGGCTCGTGTTGTCGTAGTGGGTGGTGGCCAACCGGGCGTGGAACTCACGATCGGGATAGACCACGATCCGTTCATAGGGGTTCATAAAGCCGGCCCAGATCTGGAGCGCCGTGGTGGAGAGATCGGCGGCGTCGGTCACGATGGTCAGGGTGCCGCCGGCGTCGGTCTGCACGGTGGCGGGCGTCGTGGCGTCGACGTAGGTGGGCACGCCGTCGATCTCTACCAGCGTGAGGATGGCGGTATCAGCCCAGACTTTGATGGGCTGGAAGGGGCGCGGCGCCTTTTGGCCGTCGACGACCGTCACATGCGTCTGGTAGCGGGCGGTGGCGGCGAGCTGGCCGGGCACGGGGGCGGAAAAGTCCTGCATCAGCTCGGATTCAACGATGAAGTCACGCTCCCCCTGCAGGAGGTCGTCGAGGCGGATGGCGTAGACCTGGCCAAAGGGGGTGTTGGGGTTGGCGGGGTCCTCGCCGGCGGCATAGAGGATGCCGTTTTCGTCGACCACCAGCTGGGTGGCGAGCAGGTGATTCGTGTCGAGCTGAAGCAGATTGCCGGTCGCGGGGTCGTAGAAGCAGACGCTGTTGGCGGTGCCGGTGTTGACGCTGAAGACGATCAGCGTGCCGCCTTCGGTTAGCGCGGCGAGGGGGCCGGCGGCGAGCGTGCCGCCGTTGACCGGCAGGGAGAGCGGCTGGAAGCCCGGCCCGGTGGCCAGGGGCTGGCCCAGGTCGAGCGCATAGAGGATCCCATTCGTGCCGCAGGCGTAGACCTGGTTGGCGGCATAGGCGAGCCCCTGCGTAAAGCCGTTGGCGGGCGGGACGCCGAGGGGCGTAAAGGTGCCGCCGGGGAGCAGGGGAAAGGCTTCGACATTGTTGCCGGTGTTGGCGAAGAGCATGGGGGTGCTTGTGCCCGCCGGTGCATCGGCGGCCGTCCTGCGCACGAGGGTCGAGGCCACGACGCCGGTCCAGTCGCCGTTGCCGCCCTCCCCGCTCAGCCCGTACTGGTAGAGGGGGGTGGGCGTGCCGTCTTGGATGTCCAGCCGCCACAGCTGCTCGACCGTGCTCACGATATCCGTCAGCACCACCAGGGCATAGACATAGCCCCCGTCGATATAGGCCGTCCCCAAGCCGCCGATCGCCGAACCCACCTGCTGCTGCCAGGCGGCGGTCACCGGCTGGCTGCTTGCCGCCGCCGCGAGGGCGCCGGCCGTGTCGATCCAGTAGACATAGACGCCGACGCTGTCGGTCACGCCGAGCAGGCAGAGGCCGCCGCCGCTGAGGACGGGCTGGGCGATCGTACCCGACACCTGGTACGACCACACGGGCGCGCCCGTGGCCGCGTGGAGCGCAAAGACGCTCTGGGCGTTGTCGGCCGCGTAGATCAGCCGGTGGATCGGGTCGTAGACGATGGAGGTGCATTCATTGCCATTGGGCAGCGCGGCCGACCACAGCTCGGCGCCCGTGTGGCTGTCGAGCGCGGCGATCCCGCTGCCCAGGTTGATAAAGAGGCGGCCGCCGCCGGGCGTCACCTGGGGATTGCGCAGCACGAGGCCGTTGCCGACCGGGACAAACGAAGGGGAGGTCTTGAAGACATAGGGGGAGGTGTAGGTATAGAGCACCGGGGCGCTGCCGCCGTCCACCAGCAGCAGGGCGTTGCCGTAGGCCGTGCTCGCCACCTTGGTGGCGCCGCCGGGGACGAGCAGCGTCTGCGGGCCATAGGTTTGCTCCGAAATCAGGCGCAGGGCAATGGGCGAACCGTCGCCGCACCACAGGGTGCCGTCATGGTTGGCGCTAAAGTGGACGATGCCCGCGGGCAGGGTGCTGACGGGGGCAAAGCTCCCGTTGGCCAGGACGTTCACCGATACCGTCGCTGCCGAGCACATAGACCCGGCTCGCGTCGCCGACGGACAGCTGCTGGGGGGTGATCGAGCCCAAGCCCAGCGGCGGCCCCCACGTCCCCGCCGCCGTGTCGAAGCGGTAGAGGGCGCCGCCGCCCCCACCGGTGGCGAGGGCGAAGGGCACGCCGTCCTCGCCCACATCCACGGCCAGCACGGCGGCGCCGGCGATGGCGGGGGCCTCGCTCCAGGCCGTGCCGTCGTGATAGACCACGGCGCCGCCCGTCGTCACGCTCCACAGGCCCCCGATCCGCCCGCGCGGGGCCTGGCGCAGGACGGGGAACCAGGTGGGGACGTAGGTGCCGAGGGCAGAGGGGACCGGGGCGACGTTGGTGTTGACCGTCCACAGGATGGGGCCCTGAAAAATGGTGGCCTGCTGGGTGTCGACGGCGAGCTGCGCGCCGATGTAGGCGTCAAACAGGGCAGCGAGCCCGGTATTGAGCACCGTCGCCAGTTCGGCATAGAGCGGCAGGCTGCTCAGCGCCTCCGCGGCGGCCACCGTGAGCGCGCCACCGCTTTGGTCCAGCAGGAGCACTTGGGGCTGCAGGTCGGTACGAAAGAGCAGGCCGTAATTGGGCCCCTGGCCGACGATGGAGCCGGCTTGGTAGATGACGCCGTCGGGCCAGGCTGCGGGCCAGTTGGCGGTGGAGGTCAGCGGCTGCGCCGTGCCGGGTGCGGCGGTGCTGACCCAGCGCCCGCTGCGATAGAGCTGGATCACGCCGTCGATCACCGAGGCTCCGTCCAGGTCGCTGGTGAAGGAGGGCGGCAGGCCGGGCCACTGGTCGGCGATCGGCTGGACGGCGGTCTGGCCGGTCGTCTGGTTGTAGACGGCCACGTCGGGGCCGCGGAAGAGATAGATTTCGTCGTTCAAGACCGTGACCGCGTCGACGCCTTGGCCGAAGGCCTGCCAGGTCTCCCCGATGGGATCGTAGAGGTGGGGTATGCCCAGCGAATCGACCGCCCACCAGGTGCCGTCCCAGCCGCCGCTGATATCGGCGATGGGTTGGCCGGTCGGCAGTTGGGAGGAGGGGAGGGGGGTGAAGGCTGGGGGTGCGGGCAGCTGCTGGGTATGGGCGGACGCGCGACGCGGGGCGGGGAACCAGGCGGCGGCGGTGAGGGCGGCGACCAGGGCCGCGCTGCTCTTGAGGAAATCGCGACGGGTGAGGTGGATGGGCATGGTATTGCTCTTTTAGACGGCAAGGATCCAAAACCAAATGAAAGTTGGGAGGATAGTATAGTGGGTTCCCAGGCGGCCGGCAAACAGCTCAGTAAGGGACCTAGAGGGATGCGGTTCACGATTTTGGAGCGTAGGAAATAGGAGGCAGCAACCGGCAAAGCGCGCTTGTTGACATGCAGTAATTTCTGGAGTAGTTTATTGCTACTCCCGAGCCTCGCATACCCTGGGACACCTGCCGGCGCAGCCTGGCAAGCGAAGGAACGCGCGATCATGACTCCGAGCGCTGGACCAACTGACGACGAACTGCTCGACAATCCGATGTGGTATTCGCTGATCGGCCACCACGCGGCGCTGGCGATCGGCGGGGCGACGGCAAAACGCTATCCGCCGGACGTTGCGGCGTTTGCGGGGTGCCCCGATCCGGCGGCGCCAGACTGGGAAGCACTGACCGCGCTCATGGCAGTCGGCGAAGCGCTCCTGGTGCCGTTGGTTCCCCTGCCGGCGAACAGTGGCTTGCTCGTCGAGTTTTTCGGCGAAGATGCCGTGCACCAGTATGTGTACTGGGCGAGCACCGGCGGCACGGTGTCTGATCCCGACATTTGTGCGCTGGGGGAAGACGATGTCCCGGAGATGATGCGATTGATCGAGCTGACCCATCCGGGGCCATTCCTGCCGTGCACGATCCAGATGGGGCATTATTTCGGCATTTGGGAGGGCGGGAGGCTGGTCGCCATGGCGGGCGAGCGGATGCATCCCGGCCGTTTCTGCGAGATCAGCGCCGTCTGCACCGACCCCGATTATCGCCAGCGAGGCTATGCCCGGCGCCTGGTCCTGCATCTGATCGGCACGATCCTGGCGCGGGGCGAGGTGCCAATGCTGCATTGTGCCGCCGATAACGCACCTGCGATCCAGTTATATAAGCAGCTCGGGTTCACCTTGCGCCGCATCAGTTCGATCCAAGTGGTCAAGTTCGTGGGAGTCGACGGGGCGGGGCCGGCGGAGAGCTGAGGCGGGGGCACAGGTCCGGCGGCAGGGATATTCGTCGCGACAACGAGATGATTCCCGCCGGACCTTGTGCCCCTACGAGACGCTACTGGATCACCACGTAGTCGGTGAAGATGTCGTCTTGGCCGGGGACGGTGGCCAACTGCTGCCAACGGGCCCAGAAGGCGGCAGCGCGCTGGTCGAACTCCTGTGCTTCGGCGGAGGGTCCGGAGTCCGGGGCGTAGCGGTCGCGGGCGGCAAGGCTCTCGATCTCGATCAGCACCAGGTACTTGCCTTTGCGTTCGCCGCGTTCGCCCCTGAGGAGGTAGGGGGTCCAACCCTCGAAGCGGTCGAGGTCGGTGGACTCCGCTACCAGCTGTTCGAAGGCGGCGGAGTCGGCGCCGGGGCGCAGCTCGATCTCGTGAATGCCGTACACCTTGGCCATGGTCGGGTCTCCTTTGGTTTACAGATCCATTGCGCGATAAGGCAGGGCTCGATCATACGGCGGTAGGACGACAAAGTCAATATCCAGTTTTTGATGCTGCCGTTGTTCAGTATGGGATTAATGAACAGGATGTCGTGGATGATATCCATCAGCACGTAGGCGTCGCCGGAATGCTAGTCGCCCGCCACGCTCCATAGCGACACAGCACCGTCTTCGCCGCCGCCGGCGAGGGTGTCGCCGCCGGAGCTGAAGGCGACTAAATAGACGGCGCCGCCGTCCCCTATCGTGGACCCAGGAATTTGAACAGTGGGAACGGCTGAAATAAAGTCCTGAGCTACTATGCGCAAACAGCACAGTGCAACCTACAAGGCCGACATCGTATAAGGAGATAAACACGATGGCATCCTCAAGGATCAAGAATCTGGAACTTGCTGGGCAGATCGATGAGGGACAACTGGCGTGGCAGCGGCACATTACACCGATCACTGAACATTACGCTCGTCAAATCGCACAACGAGATTATCGCGGCAAACGGTTGGCCTATTGGGGGCATATTACAGGGCACAATCTTATTTTAATGATGTTGGCCCTGAAACAGGCCGGCGCCGAGATTGTGGTAGGAGCCTGCAACGTCGACAGCACGGACGATGTGGCGGCCGCGTATGTCGCGGCAAAGGGCATCCGTGTTTACGGTTGGCAGGGGATGAGCCAAGCAGAGTATCAGGAGAATCTGGCGCTCGTCCGCAGCTTCGAAGCCGACTATCTCTGCGATATGGGCGGAGAGCTGTGCGTCGCGTATCTCGATAAAACCCCTCCCGTCACGGGCGCACTCGAGGCAACAACGAGTGGGCTGCACCGCTTGAAAAAACACAGGCTGCCGTTTCCTGTCTTTGATTGGAATAGTATCCCACTCAAAGACCTGCACAACCGGTTTCATGTCGGGGACAGCATCTGGTCGGCATTCAGCCAGATAACCCAAATGGCGTTGTTTGGGAGACGTGTGCTTGTTGTCGGGCACGGCCCGGTCGGAAAAGGGATCGCCGAGCGAGCACGCGATCTGGGCGCCATTGTGCAGGTGACCGATTTGGATCCTGTGCGCCTTTTGGAAGCGCGCCATCTTGGGTGTGAAACGGTCAGCCTGGAGGAAGGTCTTGCTCGCTGCCACATCATCGTGACAGCCACAGGGGTCGAGGGGGCCTTGCGCGAGGAACAGCTGCGCCAGGTGAGGCGGGGAGCGATTCTTTTCAATGCCGGGCACTCGAAGCATGAGATTGATATAGACTGGCTATACCAGCAGACACACCAGCGCCTGAAGGCCCACATTGAGCGGTTCGAGATTGGAACAAGCTATCTGTTTCTGTTAGGGCAGGGGAGCCTGTTGAACCTGGCGGCGGGAGCAGGCCCGTATGGCATTGACCAATTTGATCACTATACCGCGGTGATGCTGTTGGGAATTGCCTGGATGTTCGACGGCATCCCAGAGGGTATCGCACCGGGGCTGCAACGGTATCCAGTGCACTTGGAGCGAGAAATCGCCGAGCTATCTATCAAAATCCACAGCTAGCCCGAGCGTGCTTCTACCGGCAAAACGAACCATGGGTGTCAAAAACTACTTAATCGACGGCGTTTCCTGCGCCGGGAAAACGACGGTCTGTCGGCGAGCTGGAACGGCGCGGCTATCAGGCCATCCACGGCGATAGGGAGCTGGCCTATTGGGGCGATCTCAAAACGGGGGCGCCCGTGGCTGGGAGTGCGGACGTGCCGCGGGCGTGGCTGTGGGACGTGGCGAAGGTCAGCGCTTTGGCGGCCGATCAAACCCATGCGGCAACCTTCTTTTGCGGCGGTTCCAGGAATGCCGACCGCTTCATCGGTCTGTTTGACGAAGTGTTTGTGCTTGCGATCGATCGGGAGACGCTGGACCGGCGGCTTGCCGCCCGACCCCACAACCGAGTGGGGAGGAACGGCAGAGGAAGGAGAATCCTTTGCGCGGCGACAACATGCGACAAACGAGGGGCTGCCCGCGCACGCCATCATCATCGATGCCACGGCACCCATCGCCAGCGTCGTGGACGCCATTCTTGGCCATGTGAACCAGGTGTGAACGATAGGCTTCCAGCGGGAGCGCCAGGCTCATTGCTTTACTACACACATCTATCTGTGTATAATTACGCGTAGAAAAAAGAGATTTTTACCCAAGGGGGGTCTATGTTGAATCTTGTCCCACAAATTGAGCCGGTTACACAGCTGGCGCGCGACCACCGGCGCATCTTTGGCCTGCTGCGCAATGGGCCGGTCATCCTGGCCCAACACAGCAAGGCGGCGGCTGTGCTGGTCGACGTCGAAACTTGGAATGAGACTGTGCGGCGCCTCGCAGCGTATGAGCGGCAGGCTATCGTCGAGCACGCGGCGGCCGCCATTCGTGCCGGTGAGTTCGCTACGCCGGAGGAGGTCGACGCCGGGTTTAGGGAGCGAGGGTTCTCTGAATGAAGCGTGCCTATGGAATATAAGGGCTATATCGCAAAAGTCGACTATGACGACGAGGCCGGCATCTTTCACGGCGAGGTCGTGAACCTGCGCGATGTGATCACCTTTGCCGGGGAGTCCGTGGCCGAGCTGCGGCGGGCGTTTCAGGAGTCGGTCGACGACTACCTGGCTTTTTGCGCTGCCCGCAATGAGCCGCCGGGAGAGCCGTACTTCGGCACGTTCACCGTGCGCGTCGCGCCAATGTCTGCGCTGCGCGGCGTATTGAAACCCCAAACCGGCGCCGTGCCAACCGACGAGGAAATTCGGCAGATCATTGTCGACGACCTGCTGGACATGCCGAAGCTGGATCGAATTACGGCGGATCCCGCCATCCTGGGCGGCAAGGCTTGCATTCGCGGCATGCGCATCGCCGTTTCGCTGGTGGTCAACCTGGTGGCGAACGGCTTGTCCACCGATGAGATCATCGCCGAATATCCTGACCTGGAGCCGGAGGATATCCGCCAGGCGCTGCTGTATGCGGCCTGGGCCGCAGACGAGGTCATCTTCGCCCCGATCAGTGCTCGGACTGCCGGGATGCATAAAGGCGCCATACGCACGAGTGAGGATTTCAATGACCCATTGCCAGATGAATTCTGGTCTGGTAAGGAAGGCCAATCCTAACTGTGGACGCGATGTTCAAACGCCATCCTACCCAGCAATTTGCCGCTTGACGTTGGCGACGGCGGCAGCGGTAACGATCCGGGCGGTAGGGGCACAAGGTCCGGCGAAGGGAAGATCGCCGCGATCGGGGGCGTTGTTGCGCCGGACCTTGTGCCCCTACGATTTGCGCGCACGCCCACCGCACTAGAAACGCATCCCCTGCGGCAGGCAGCGCGGCAGTGGAGCAAACGAGCATGGTATAATGAGCGCCATGACGCAACGGGATCAAGTGATTCGTACGCTGCAAGCCCACAAATCCGAGTTGGCTGTCACCTACGGGGTGCGCAGCCTGGCGCTGTTCGGCTCGCTGGCGCGCGACGAGGCTACCGAGCAGAGCGACGTCGACCTGCTGGTCGAGTTTGACCGTGCCGTTGGCTACTTTGGGCTGGTCGCGCTGCAGGACCACCTGGCCGATCTGCTGCGCCGTCCGGTCGATCTCGGCACGCTTGCCAGCCTCAAGCCCCGCATCCGCCAACACGTCGAGCAGGACCTGGTCTATGTCCTCTAGGCGACACTGGTCGGACCTTGCGCGATTATCCGCGGTATGCGAAACCGGATCGTACATGCCTACTTCGCCGTCGATGAGCGCATTTTGTGGGACACGATCCAGAACGATCTGCCTGTTCTGCAAGAACAGCTCCGACTGCTGATTACCGAAAGTTGACGGCAACCCGCCCTCCCAGACCGAATTCAAGGTGAAACCTGCGGCAACATTCTTTTGCGGCGGTACCAGGAATGTCGACCGCTTCATCGGTCTGTTTGATATCGCAAGCGTCGTGGACACCATTCTTGACCATGTTAATTAGGTGGCGTCTAAAGTGTGCTATGCTTCAGCCATGACATCCGCACAGCACACCCAACCATCCTTTTGGACCATTGCGCTCAAGGCCAGCGTCGTGCATACGGTGACTTATACCGTCATGGGGCTGCTTGCTTACTCGCTGCTCGATTACAGCGGCAGGTATGCCGATCCCAACGTCAGGAGCTTCATGCGCCAGACGACGGACATGTGGGTCATGATCGGCCCCCTCTTCCAGCCGATCCGGGGCTTCCTGTTCGGGATTGCGTTCTATCTGCTGCGCGATTCGCTGTTTGGTCGCCGGCGTGGCTGGCTGGTGATGTGGGCGGTGCTGGTGATCGTCGGCGTGCTGTCCACCTTTGGCCCGGCCCCCAGTTCGATCGAGGGGATGATCTACACGATCCTGCCCCTCTCCTTTCACCTGGTCGGCCTGCCCGAGGTTCTGCTGCAGGCGCTGTTGTTGGCAGTCATCTTGTGCTACTGGGTGGATCACCCCGAGCGCCGCTGGCTGACCTGGGTGATGGTCCTGGCTTTTGTCGTGGTGATGACTTTCCCCATCCTTGGCCTGTTGGCGACAAGCGGCGTCATCGGCGGCGGAGGGTGACAGGCGACTAAGTCTTCCGCAGATCCCGTTGCTCACTCGAGAACCCTGGAGCGCTACGCCATGAAGTACACCGTTTCGATCGAGATCGCCCTGCCGCAAGAGGAGGTGGCCCAGCTGCTCGCCGACCCGGCCCACCTGCCGAAGTGGCTGCGGGGCCTGGTGCTGCACGAGCCGCTGAGTGGGGTGCACGGGCAAGTCGGTACCAAGTCGCGGGTCGTGATGCAGATGGGGCAGCAGAAGTTCGAGGGCACCGAGACCATCACGCGCCGGGAACCGGCAGACCTACGTGGGATCCCGAAAGGGAGCGTCGTTTACTTCGACCGCGAGATCGCCGGCGAGGGCATGTGGAGCGTCGTGCGCGACCGGCTGACCGAAGCCGGTCCGGAGACGACGCTCTGGGTGAGCGAGAGCGAATACCGGTTCAGCGGCTTGCTGATGCGGCTGGTGGGGCTCCTGATGCCCGGCGCATTCCGCAAGCAGTCGCAACAGCACATGCAGGACTTCAAGGCGTTCGCCGAGCAGGGAAAGGACGTCCGCGAAGCGAAGGACTGATCTGCTGTAGACGGCGGCGAGGATCCGGGCACGCCGCGCGAACGCGGACGTACGCCTGGTCTCCAACTTCTGGCTCTGGCCGACCTTCGGTCGGCGCCCACCTCCTGGAGGTACCCCCAATAGGCTGCAAGCGGCGTCAGCGGCGACGCGCCCCGCCCACGTGCCCCCGCCCACTGTTTGTGTATAATCAACAATTACGATGAGAGTTTTAGTCACCGGTAGCGAAGGGCGCATCGGTCGTTATCTGGCCGGCGTACTGGACGGGCAGGGCTACAGCCTGCGCGGGTTCGACACACGGGCAGATACACAGGCCGCTGGTGGGCCGATCGACGACCGGCAGGTGGGCGACCTGCGCGACCTCCCGGCGGTGCGCAGCGCCATGCGCGGGGTGGATGCCGTGGTGCACCTCGGCGCCATTCCCTCCGATCGCGGCGACGGCGCGGCCGTGATGGAAACCAACGTCATGGGGAGCTGGAATGTGCTGCAGGCGGCCCAGGAAAACGGCGTGCGCCGCGTCGTCTTCTTTTCGAGCATCAACGCCCAGGGCAGTGTGCTAACCGGGCACCCCCCTGCGGTTCTGCCGATCGACGACGACTATCCTCACCAGCCGGCAACTCCCTACCAGCTGTCCAAGCACCTGGGCGAGGAAATCTGCCGCAGCTTTTCTGCGCGCCATGGCATGATCACGCTCTGCTTGCGGCCGACCTGGGTGACGCATCCGAAAGACTACACACAGGCAGGCTTTGGCACGGACCGCTTTCTCGCCGCCTGGCAGCCTGACTTGTGGGCCTATGTCGACGTGCGCGATGTGGGGGATGCCGTGCTGCGCTGCCTCCAGATCGAAGGAATCGTGCACGATTGTTTCCTGCTGGCGGCCGACGACACGTCGGCGCACATTCCCACCGCCGAACTGCTCGCGCGCCACTATGCGGGCGTGCCTTGGCCCACGATCGACCCCCCGCACTATCTGGCGGGAAACCCATTTCGCAGCCTGGTGGACTGTGCGCGGGCAAAGGCGCGGCTTGGCTGGCAGCCGCAGCACAGCTGGCGTGACGCGACCCGTACGGGCGAGCATCTGTGATCAACGCACCTGGCCGGCGGACTTGTATGTAAAGGCCAGATTCACATTTAGGAGGCACAGCATGCACATCACGAATGTCAAATGTATCCTCACGGCGCCCGCCAACATCGGCCTGGCCGTGGTCAAGGTGGAGACCTCCACGGCGGGGCTTTACGGCGTGGGCTGCGCCACCTTTACGCAGCGCCTGCTGCCCGTGCGCGCCGCGGTCGAGGAGTATCTGAAGCCGCTGCTGATCGGCCGCGACCCCCAGCGGATCGAGGAACTCTGGCAGCTCTGCTACCAGAACTCCTACTGGCGCAACAGCCCGGTGCTCAACAACGCCATCTCCGGCGTCGACCAGGCGCTGTGGGATATCAAGGGCAAGGTCGCCAACCTGCCGCTCTATCAGCTCCTGGGCGGCAAAGTGCGCGAGGCGGCGGCACTCTACCGGCATGCCGATGGCCGCGACCCACAGGAGGTGCTCGACAACGTGCTGCGCCTGCAAGCGGAGGGCTACCGCTACATCCGCTGCCAGATGGGCGGTTACGGCGGCATCGGCAAGCAGCAGACCGTCACCGGCGCCTACAACAACGTGGCCGTCTATGGCGGCGTCGGCCGGCCCAACGGGGGCCTGAGCGGCGCCCAGCCCGGCGACTATTTCGATCCCGACGTCTATGCGCGCAGCATCCCCCCCATGTTCGAACATGTGCGCAGCGCGATCGGCTTCGACACCCAGCTGCTCCACGATGTTCACGAACGGCTGGCGCCGATCGACGCCGTGCGGCTGGCCAAGGCGCTTGAGCCCTACCGGCTGTTCTTCCTGGAAGACCCGCTGGCGCCTGAGGACCAGGAGTGGTTCAAGGTGATTCGCCAGCACGCCGCCACGCCGATTGCGATGGGCGAACTGTTCACCCATCCGCTGGAATGGCGGCCGCTGATCGTCAACCAGCTGATCGATTTCATCCGCGTGCACATCAGCGCCATCGGCGGGATCACACCGGCCCGCAAATTGGCCGCGCTGTGCGAGGCGTTCGGCGTGCGTACGGCGTTCCATGGCCCGGGCGATGTCTCGCCCATCGGCCATGCGGCGAATGTGCATCTGGACGTCGCAGTCCCCAACTTCGGGATCCAGGAGTTTTCGGGGTTCGATGCCGTCCTGGAGGAAGTGTTTCCCGGCTGCCCACAGGTGCATGATGGTTCCCTCTACCCGAACGACCGCGCCGGGCTGGGGATCGACATCGACGAGGCGTTGGCGGCGAAGTACCCCATCCACGCCAATATGGCGCAGTTCAAAGATGGCGTCGTCGACTGGACGCAAGCGCGCCTGCCGGACGGCACGCTGTGGCGCCCATAGCAAGAACGGCCCTCCCGCGTAGCCCGCACGCCCTCGTGCAGGTCTGGGCACGCCAGGTGCAGCTGGCAGCCTTTGTCGGCACGCTGCTGGACAACATTCCCGAATCACTGATCCTGGGAATGTGGCTGGCGAACGGCACCAGTGTCAACATTGCCTTCTTGGCGGCCGTACTATCCGTCATGCAGTAGCGCGGCCGGCAATATGGAGAGGAATCGTCATGGAAGATTTTCCAACGCTGCTCAGTGGGCTCGCATGGACCGTCGGGCGCACGTTCAAAAGCCGGCGGACACAACCCGGAACCCAACGCCGCTCCTCCTGTAGTCAGGAGCGACGCCGCTCCGGAAGGCGCAGCGCACGACGTAGATGAGGTTGCCCCACGAGCCGCCACGCAACGTGCGGTACGCGTCCCCTTCCGGATTTTCGCGCCCATCAGTTGCATCGTAGGGGTATGATCGGTGCCGGCTGCTCGTCCATTCCCCCACATTGCCGGCCATGTCAACCAAACCGTACGGGCTGTCCCCCTGCGGCGAGTATTTCCCGACCGACGTAGTATCGCCGGCACTTCCGCCGTAGTTGGCTAGGACCGCCGTTGGTGCAGAATCACCCCACGGATAGATGCGCCCTTCCCTACCGCGACATGCCTTCTCCCACTCTGCCTCTGTCGGCAAACGGCCACCAGCCCAGGCTGCATACTCATTCGCTTGATGCCAGTTCACGTTGGCTACCGGATGGTCCGCATACGCAGGGTCATTCCAGCGGGCGTTATCCGGTTTCGTACATACATCCTTCCTCTACACAGCGTTTGTACTGTCCATTCGTCACCTCAGTACGCATTATCCAGAATTCGTCCGCGCGTTACGGACCTCTTGTGCCCCCTAGCTTCGAACCAATCACGGTGGCATTCGGTTTTTGGAAGCTTGCTGGCACAATTCAAAGTTATCACTAATTTGCGCTTCTGTACTCCCCATAGTAAACGCCCCAGCCGGCACGTAGACATATTCTGCGCCGTCTTTGGCGTTCGTCCTGCCGCTGCCGGCCACGGGAAATGGCGTCCAGTTAGCCGTTGGCGCAAACGTTGGCGGAGAGGTCGGCGCAGGGTGGGGAGTGCTGGTTGGCGCTAATTGCGGTGTAGCTGTACTGGCCTGTGGCGTCACGTTCGCAGCTACCTGAACTGGAGTGGTTGGAGGCTGCAATGGGTTGTATTCCACAAGATAGTAAGCAAGAAAGCCCACCACAAGCGTGGCGACCGCTGTCAGGAGAAAGCCAAGATAGGGTGTTCTTGGTGGTGAAGAAGGCGGCTCGCTCGGCGGCGGAGATATGATAGGCTTAGGTTCGGCTGGAGTCGTTGGAACGGGTGCTATCTTGCGTGTCAGGTAGGGCAGCAATTCTGCCGTCACAGCACCACGCAACTTCGTCCGGCCATCCACCCACTGTGCAGTGATAAGGTCAATCGGCACTGCCGACTTACTGTCACCTGCAACAAGAACCGGAAAAATCGGTTTGCCGAACGTCTGTGCATAGCCAATCTCATTGCTGACCCATACGGATTCCTTCGCGTTGGGGGACAACAAAACGACAAAGGCCTTTGCCTGGCCAACGGCTTCCGATATTGCGTTCTTCCAGTTGGGTGTGCCAGGCTCCAAACCCTCGTCCGTCCACACGAACAGCCCTGCCGCTCGCAGTGCCTCCCGAACCTGAACCATGGTGTCGATGTCTTTCCGGCTGTAACTCAGAAACACATCTATCGACGCTGGGCCGCTGTGCAGAGCGTCAACCTCTGCACCAACTCTCCGTCCTGCCGTTGCGTCACCACGGGATAGGCTACGCCACCACTGCACCAGTTGCTGAAGAGCATCGTTGCCGGGAGTTTCATTGTAGGCACCCTGGATTAATTCGTCTACCCGACCCGTTCGCTCAGCCCAACTCACCAAGTTGAAAACAAGCACGCGCAGATTCTCACCGTCTGCAATGGCTTCCAGGTACTCATTCAACTGCACCCGCACCATCATCGCCAGCGATTCCCTAGTCGTATACGCGGCCAGCAACGCGCCGCGAATCTGTTGTACCTGCTGTCCCGTGAGTTGCACGGCAGGGCCTCATAAAGCGTGGAGGCATAGGTTTGGCCTGCCAAAGTGGATGCGCTAGGGAGAGGATTGTTGTAGAATACAGCCAAATCCGCCTCTGCTACCACCGCAGGCGGTCGGCCGGGGAGATGTTGACGCATCGTCCCGGCTTCTTATTTGTGGATGAGTATAGCATTGGAGATGCGAAGCCGTCAACCTGTACGGAGAGTCTTCGCCGCCAACGCCTGCAGGCGACGCGCCGTGGTGTCGACCAATAAGTCGACAAGTTAGAGAACACTTGTCATGGCAATTGGCGGCGGAACAGCAGCCGGCCAACGATACCTCGCGGCGATCCACCGGGGGGCGAATTTTGCTGCCGGTCTTGACGCGGCGTGCGGCACGCTGTATAGTCGGTAACCTACCGTCAACCTGTTCTATCCTCGCTGCGCGAGCGTCTCTCCGACGCTGTCTCTACGGCGTGGATTCCGCTCGTTCGCGCAGCACTTGGCGCGCTGTGGCAGCACCATTTTCGATGGAGAACACTTGCCATGCATTGGAATCATAGAGGCCGCTATCTGGTCATGCTGGCGGCCGTGCTCGTCAGCCTGTTCACGCCCTTCTTGTCCGGTCAGCACCGTCTATGCACAGGATGCGCCTCCGGTTGAACCCGTGCCCGCCGCAGCCTGCCCGCCGCCGTCACCGCCGGCGAGGGCCCGCCCATCCGCAGCACGACCTTTAATAACGCCGGCACGATCACCTACCCGATGCAGGCGCGTTTCAACAGCACGAACGCCGTGACCATCGAGGCGTGGACGTACTTCCTGAACTCGCTGGGCTGCCAGACCGTCGTCGACAACTCCATGGGATCTCTCCTACTGGTTTGGCGTCTGCGGGACGGATACGGTCGTGGCCACGCCGCAGTTCCGCCGCGGCAATACCGGCGCCGTCGACGCCAGCCAGACCATCCGCTACTTCACCTGGAATCACCTCGCCGTGACGTACGACGGCGCCAATGTCGCCTTCTACATCAACGGCAGGCCGGCCGGCGGCGGCCCGCTCGCGGCGCCGCCGCTCGCCCCGGCCGACCTGCACATCGGCGGCTCGCCCGCCAGCGAGCTTCTCGGCGGCACGCTCGACGAGGTGCGCGTCTGGTCGGTCGCCCGCACCCAGCAGCAGATCCAGGATGGCATCTTCAAGGAGATTCGCAGCGACCCCACGCTCGTCGCGACCTTTGGCAGCGGCGGTCTCAACGAGGACATCCAATCGATCATGACCCCCACGGTCGGCTCGGGCATCGGCGGCTCACAGTATGGCTTCTTGCCCAAGGACCTGGTCGTCCCGCGCGCCGAAATCACGCCCACGCTCGACGGGCAGGTGAACGTCGACGTCGAGTATGCCGGCGCCGAAGTCATGCCGATTCGCCTTGTCCGCAGCGACGGCGACTTCTTCGCGCCGGGCGACGTGCCCGACATGGCCCCGCTGGAAGCCCACTTCCTGCGCTCCGCCACCGACCTGTACATCGGCATCAACCAGGTCCACCTCTACTGCGGCAGTTCCTGCCCGCTCGACCCGTATGCCGCGGAGAACGCCAAGATCGCCATCATGCTCGACACAGGACTACCTGCGCCCCGAACTGGCGCAGCCCCAACAGAACCGCCTGCTGATCGAAGTCGGCACGCTCGACCCCGCCACGTCGCTCTGGCAGGTGGGCGACGGCAGCGGCGGCTTTGTCGACTGCGCGGGCGCCGCCTGCGTCCCGCGCGGCGAACTGTGGGACGTGCGCAAGCAGGAGTTTGACGGCGGCGAGTTCAACCCCGACATCCGCTCGGTCGAGATCCGCATCTCGGCGGCCCTGCTCGGCTCCTTTGCCGAAGTCGACGGCATCGCCGTGGGCCAGATCGAGACGCCGCTCCCCAACCTGCACGAACTGGGGCCCGTCGGCGCCACCATGGACTCCCCTGCTACCTGGGCGACGATTGCCTATGGCGACGCCAGCGCATCGCTGCCGCAGGTCAAGCTCAGGGGCACCGTCGTCGACTTCCTCAAGCCCGGACAGCCCCCGCTGGCGGGCCAGAAGGTCTCGTTCGGCGCCATCGGCATCAACCAATTTCAGACGACGACGGACGCTGCCGGTGTCTTCGAGTTCGACGTGCGCATGCCGTTTAACAAGTCGATGTTCCTGCAGGTGACGGACTGCCCCGACTGCCGCTTTGCCAATGCCAGCGCCGGTGCGGTCGGCATCCAGCCCACGGTGCTCGGCGCCGGCGTCAGTTTTGGCGGCTGTCTGCAAGCGGTCTGCAACCTGGCCGACATCACGCTGCGCGCCAAAGCTGCCGCCCGGCCCAGTCACCTTCAGCGCGCCCGTGGTGCGTCCCGTGGCGCGCATGCTGCTGAACACCAGCACGAATGCTGCCACCTCGGCCACGACCGCCGTCATCCAGGGCGAGAACCTGCATGAGTTCACGACCTTCTTCCTCTCGCCCATGCCGGTGCTCGAAGCCGACCAGCTCGACCCCAGCAAGTGGATCCTGTATCCCGCACCGGTCGTCGCGCGCGGCGCCGACATGAAGAGCGTCACCGTCGCGCTGCCCACCTTGCCCAAGGCGACGAACTCGGTCGCGCCCGGCTCCGGCCTGGTCCAGACGCTCAACAACGACTGGCGCTGGATTGCGATGGACAACTGGCCGCGGCCGGCCTGGCAGGACAAGACCAAATCGGCTGACTTTCCGCCTGATCAGCCCGCCCTACCCCGAGATCATGGGCTTTGGCTTCGACAACGAAGCAACCGGCAGTTCCTTCTCCGAGTTCACCGCCGTCTATGGCGACAACGCCTACATCTGCATCGGCGCCTTTGGCTTCTGTGCCACGCACATCCCCGACCCGCTCTACGCGGCCGTCTACTATCCGATCTACCGCGCTGATCATCGCGAACACCGGCGGCAGCTGCGTCGGCATGTCGGCCACCTCGGCGCAGTTCGCCAGCGGCAGGCTCAATGTCGCCGACTTCGACAGCAGCGCGCTCTTCCCCGCCGGCATCACGGCCCGCGGCGACGACGACTACTCGCACAACAGCGTGGCGGACCTGCTCACCGGACCCGCCAAACCGCAAACCCTCTGGGCGTACGTGCGCACCAATCACGGCCGGCAGGTAAGCTCTTCGGTCTGGCGCATGTCCGCCGAGCAGTTGGTCGACAGCGCCCAGGACGGCTTCATGACCCAGCAGCTCCAGGTGCTGCGCGCGTCGCCGACGGCGGTCGTGCTGAGCATGAAGAATCCCGACGCCGTGTTTGGCGGGCACGCCATTCTGCCCTACGCCGTCAACGACGCCAATCCGACGATCCCGCAAGTCAAGGTCTACGACAACAACCAGCCGAAGGCGACGTCGCCCTTCGTGGACTTCAACCTCAACGACGACACCTTCAAGTTTTCGGGGTACTCGAAGACCGGCGGCACGCTCTTCCTCTATCCCGTCAGCACCTGGAACGGCGCCGCCACCTTCCCGGCCGACATCCCCGGCATGGTCGGCAACGTGATCTTTGGCGAGAGCGGCGGTGCCGCCGGCGGCGTCCCCTGGGGCCGCCACGCCCCAGAACACGACCCAGGCGTTGATCAGCACGCCGCAGGGGCAGTACGGCTACCTGCCCGACGGCAGCTTCGTCAACACGCTGCCCGGCGCTGCCCCGATCCCGCTCTTCGGCAAGAACGGCGAAGACGTCGTCTTCTCGCCCGTGCTGATCCCGGCCAACGGCATCACGCCGACGATTACGATCAACGCGCAGCAGGATCGGTACTTCTTCCTGTCGAGCGCCAACGGCACTGCGCTGGGCCTGCGCGGCAGCGGCGTCACCCCCGGCGACCGCGACACCGTCACGCTCGACTACGAAGGCACGGCGCTCAGCGGCTATGACCTGACGCCCCAGCGCTCGACCACCGAACTGCTGCCGCAGATCGGCATGGACCTGAGCGTGCAGCAGCGCCTGCTCTTCCGCTTCTGGCAGCTCGACCTCGCCGGGGGCAGCACGGCCCGTTTCGACGCTCTGCCCGGCCAGCACGGCGTGACCTACGCCAACGGCTCGCCGGCGGCAAGCGAGCACTTTGTCATCGTCGACGCCGTGGACGGCGCCGCCCAGGTCAGCCGGCACGCGCATCTTCGGTCCGATGAACGTCGCTGCCGGCGCCGACCAGCGCATCACCGTCGCAGACTGGCCGGCGTCGCGTTCGCTCAAGGTCGAGACCGACGCCGACGGCGACGGCATCTACGAGAAGACCGAGCTCTTCGGCGGCCGCTCCTGCGGCTCGGCTGATGTTGACGACAACGGCGTGCCGGACGCCTGCCAGTCCGGGCCGAATATCTACCTGCCGGTCATTGGCAGGCAGTAGGCAATCAAGGGATTGCTATGACCATTCATTTCGTCATCAAACGCGCAATGGCAGCTGGAGCAGGCCTGCTGGGCATCGTACTGCTTGCCGGCAGTATGCTTCTCCTCAGCACACCCGGACGATCCCTGGCGCAAGAACCAACCACAGGTGACTCCCAGCAGGCGGCGGGCGCGGTTGGGAACAGCCCGCACGCGGCGATTGGCACCAGCCTGCTCGATTTCCAACTGCCCGGCACCCAACCCGGCGGGCTGACCACCGCCCTGGCGGATTCGACGCAGCTGCACCGGCTGTCATGTCGACCACATTCGCGATAACTTTAACGGCGCCATGATGACCAACGGCGTGCGCGACCCGCTCTTTCGGGCCGCGCTGGTGATCGCCAACAAAGATGCCAACTATGGCGGCGATCTGTGCATCCGCTGCCATTCGCCGAATGCCTGGCTCAACAATCGCTCGGCCATCCCCGGCGATCCCTCTTCGACCGACGGGCGGCTGATCAATGCCGAGGATTTGCACGGCATCTCCTGCACAGCCTGCCATCGCATGGTGCCGACGACGGCCATGCCGGGCGAAGCCCCGGGCGATGCGGCGGAACGCGCCGCGCTCACCGGGCCGTTTATGCGCGGCAGTGGCGCCTACATCGTCGACCGCAACGATGTGCGCCGGGGCCCCTTCAACATCGCCGCTGCGCCGCACGCCGTGGCACAGTCGAGCTTTTTGCGCGTCGGCGGAGCAGTGCGGCACCTGTCACGACATCGACAACCCGCTGCTGACCTTCGATGCCGCCAGCGGCCAGTTTGTGCTGAATGCACTCAACACGCCGGCCGCCGCCGGCGACCGCCTCTTTCCCCTCGACCGCAGCTACAGCGAATGGAAGTTGAGCACGTTTGGCAGCAGCGGCGTCAGCGGCCTGGACTATCCCGGCCTCAAACGCAGCACGGGCACCGTGAACGGTCCGATCACCGTCTGCCAGGACTGCCACATGCCGCTGGTCAGCTCGCCGATTGCCGGCGGCGGACCAACCCGCACGGTGGGCAAACACCAGTGGGTGGGCGCCAACGTCAACTGGCAGGATGGGATCACCCAAGTGTGGGACCCCGTCGCGCTCGATACGCGCTTTGACGCCACGCAAACGGCCAACAACAAGGCGCTTGGTGTCGATCTGCTCAGCCGGGCGGCGCAGCTGGATGCCGCCATCGTCAACGGCCAGCTGGAGGTGAAGATCACCAACAACTCCGGGCACAAGCTGCCCACCGGCTATGCCGAAGGACGCCGCATGTGGATCGAGATCTATGAGCTGCGCGGATCGACGCCCGTCTTCACGTCGGGGTTGATGGCGGGCGTGGTGGGGCCGCTGATCGACGACCCCTATCTCAAGAAATATGAGATCAAGCTGGGGCTGAGTGACGCCCACGCCCAAACCATCGGCCGTCCCGAGTTGGCGGGCGAGGGCTTCCACATCATGCTCAACAACAAAGTCTTCAAAGACAATCGCATCCCGCCGCGTGGGTTTAGCAACGCGGCCTTTGCGGCGCGCGATATGCAGCCGGTCGGCGCCACCTATGCGGACGGCCAATATTGGGACACGACCTATTACCCGATCCACCCCGAAGCCGATTCGATCAGCGTGCGCCTGATGTATCAGACCGCCTCCTCGGAATATCTCGACTTTTTGGCGAGCGAAGCCAACTTCACCGTGAGCGACGCCGTGCGCGGGAACACGAACTGGGGGCAGATCATTGCGGCGCTGCGCAGCCAGAACATCGGCAAACCGGTCGCCATCGCCAGCAAGAATCTCTTTCTCCCCCGCCAGTTTGTGGCACCGAGCGGCACGGATAGCGGCTTTTGCACCGATTCGGCGCAACCCTGCAAAACGATCAACTATGCCTTGAGCAAGGCCGTCGATGGGGGTGAGATCCGGGTGGCGGCGGGCATCTATCAAGAGCAAATCCAGGTCACCCACCCGGTCTCGCTGACCGGCGGCTTCTCGCCGGCCAACTGGGTCACACCGGCGTGGACGACCAACCAGACAATCCTGGACGGCCAACAGTGCCTATCGGCCGCTGACGATCAACGCCGACAACGTGCACGTCAATGGGTTTGTCGTCCGCAACGGCAATGCGACGCGGCGGCGACCGGGTGGGCGGCGGCATCTTCATTGGCCCGGTCAACGTCGTCGATCGGGCGACGCTGGCCAATCTGCGGCTGGAAAACAATGTCGCCAGCAACAGCGACGGCGGCGAGGGTGGCGGCCTGGCGGTGGCGATGGGCAACACCTTCAATATCCCGGCCGAGTTGACGCTGAGCAACGTCACCGTCGTCAGCAACACGGCCTCGACCGGCAGCCTTGGCTGCCAGCGGCGGCGGGATGAGCATTCAGGCGGTGGGCAATTCCGCGCTGAATGTCGAAATGGCCAACGTCACCGTGCAAGGGAACACGGCGGGCAACGACTTTAGTTCGAGCGGCGGTGGGATGGCACTCGATCTCAACGGCGGCCTGGCCAGGCTGCGCCAGTCGCGCATCCTCGGCAACCACGCCGCCAAGATCAAGACATTTTTGGGCGGTCCCAGCCAGGGGGGCGGCATCTACCTGCGTGACGGCAATCTGCAGTTGGAAAATGTGCTGATCGCCGGCAACGATGGCGAGCGCGGCGATGCGCTGTGGGTGGAATCCGGCAACGTCGCCAATGTCACGGTCGGCATGAACTATGTCACCCTGGCCGACAATTACCGCGTGGCCGGTGACGCCGGCGCGGCCGTGCACAGCGAAGGAGCACAGGCCCTTTTCACCCTTGACAATACCCTGATCAGCGGCAACCCCACCGCCTTTGAAGCGCAGAACAACGGCCAACCGTCGGCGCTGGACTTTCACAATGTGTTGATCGACAACAACGTCGGCACCGTGAGCAGCGGCACGATCACGACCAACGGCACGCCCCTGCGCGGGTCGGCAGGGTATGTGAACGCAGGTGCGGGCGACTATCATCTGACCGCCGCATCGGGTGCCGTCGACAAGGGCAACGGCCTGCCGCCCCTGGTCGATCTCGACGGTACGGTGCGCCCGCAGGGCGCGGCGACCGAGATCGGTGCGTACGAGTTCACGCCCGCAGGTCTCAACAACAAGAAGGTGTATTTGCCGATGATGGCGCGTTAGTGTGAGCGCAACGTGTACACCGCCGGCAAGCTGCGTGGTGCCCGGCGCAGCAGATTAAGAAAGGCGCGAGGCGTTCCATGCTGGCAGCAATCTGGTGGGGCGGGATAGCCGCAGCCTCCCTCCTGATTGGCTATGTCCTTGCCGATCGCGGGCTTACCGAGCAAGTGATCGGGATGATCATGGGGCTCGGCGCGGGGGCGCTGGTCAGTGCCATTGCGTATGAGTTGGTGCCCGAATCGACGTTGGACAGTGGCGGCATGCTCGTCGCCTTTGCGCTGGGCGCATTGGTCTTCTTTGGGGGCGACTGGCTGATCGACCACCGCGGCGGCCACATGCGCAAGGATATCGCCGGCAACCCCCCGGGAGGCTCGGGCCCGGCGATCTTTGTCGGCACGCTGCTGGACAACATTCCCGAATCACTGATCCTGGGAATGGGGCTGGCGACCGGCAGCAGTGTCAACGTTGCCTTCTTGGCGGCCGTATTTATCTCGAATCTCCCCGAGGGGATGGCCGGCACGCTCAACCTTCAGTCAGCCGGCTACTCACGTCGATCCATTCTCTGGATGTGGGTTGCGCTCGTCGTGGTTTCGGCCGCTTGCGCAGGGCTGGGCTACGCGCTCCTCCGTCGGCTGCCCAGCATCGACAGCAGCCCCGCCCAGGCCTTCGCGGCCGGCGCGATGCTCACCATGCTGGCCGACGCCATGATGCCGGAAGCTTTTGAACACGGCGGCAAGGCAGTCGGGTTGTTTACGGTGGCAGGGTTTTTGTTGGCTGCTGTGCTGTCCGTCGTGCAGTAGGTGGTGACGGGAGAGGCAGCAACTGTTAACCAAGCATCAGCTCAACACCGCGCAGGTTTTCTAACCACAGTAGATGGTCCAGCACGTGCTCGCTTAAGCCGACCTCTGCTGCATCTTGTAGGCCAAGCAGGACTTCGATCAGGCAAATGCAGCGCATGACCGGCACCAGCAGGTCAAACTCTTCCGGAGGAACGGGGCCACCGGCGGTGCGATAGGCTTGCAGGAATCTCATCGCCTTGGGGTAGTCCAGCCGATGCCCTTGCTTGGTTTTGCAGAAGTCCCAGGTTGCGCGGCCCAGGGCATAGAAGAGCCACTCGGCCTTGCAGCCGTCCCAATCCACGACGGCACTGATCTGGCCATCTTTGACCAGAATGTTGTTACACCAGTAGTCACAATGCGTCGGCGCCAGAGGAGTGAACGCGCCCCAGCGCGCAGCCCGGCGACCCAATCGCGCAATACCTCTCTTTCCTGCGCAATGAACGCCCGCCGGGCAAAAATCTGGGCGGCGAGGACCTGTTGGTCCGGATCGCCGATCGCGGCGAGAAAGGCATCGGCCCGCTGAAACAGCAGCGCTTCGACCGCGTGCCAGCGCCACCAATGGTTATCTTCCCAATTCAGCTCACAGAAGCGGGGTTTGTCGGGTCTTGGCGTTGAATCCCCATAAGCGAGGCCGGCCCGCTGCAGGCGGGCAAACATGCGCGCGGCGGCCATGCATTCGGCTTCATCTTGGTCGTCAAGCATGCGCCCCGGCATGAAGGGGAACAAGGTCAGCAATCGCTCGTCGTGGGACAGGTAGGTAGAACCGGCGTGCGTCGGGATGGGGGCCGGCACTGCGGGAATCTGCCGGCTCATGAACTGCAGCAGCCGGTGTTCGTAGAGCAGCGATGCTGCGGTATTGGTCGGGTGGCTGAGGCGCAGGACAAAGGCACCGCGGTCGCAGTCGAGGCGCAGCACCGTGTTCCACTCCCCGCCGGTTAACGGCGCTACGTTTTGAATGGGGCCGAGTGAGTAGCCTTCTTCTAGCGCGGCATAAAGGCTTGAGGAGACCATGCGGCTTGCTTTATCATCGAACAACGGCACTATGACAATGCTGACTCACAGGTTGGGAAGAGTACAGAATTACGGGACGCTGCGCAACTGCGCATTGAGGTTTTCGCGCAGTGGAACACGTCAACCCTTGAACCTAGTACGCCGGAACGCTAGTCGCCCGCCACGCTCCATAGCGACATGGTACCGTCTTCGCCGCTGCCGGCGAGGGTGCCGCCGTCAGGGCTGAAGGCGACATGGAAGATTTTCTAACGCTGCTCAGTGGGATCGCATGGATCCCCGGGCACCCTCTCAATTTTCGGCGGACACAACCCGGAACCCAACGCCGCTCTTCCTGAAGTCAGAAGCGACGCCACTCCGGTAGGCGCAGCGCACGACGTAGATGAGGTTGCCCCACGAGCCGCCACGCAACGTGCGGTACGCGTCCCCTTCCGGATTTTCGCGCCCATCAGTTGCATCGTAGGGGTATGATTGGTGCTGGCTGCTCGTCCATTCCCCCACATTGCCGGCCATGTCAACCAAACCGTACGGGCTGTCCCCCTGCGGCGAGTATTTCCCGACCGACGTAGTATCGCCGGCACTTCCGCCGTAGTTGGCTAGGACCGCCGTTGGTGCAGAATCGCCCCACGGATAGATGCGCCCTTCCGTACCGCGACATGCCTTCTCCCACTCTGCCTCTGTCGGCAAACGGCCACCAGCCCAGGCTGCATACTCGTTCGCTTGATGCCAGGTCACGTTGGTTACCGGATGGTCCACATACGCAGGGTCATTCCAGCGGGCGTTATCCGGTTTCGTACACACTCCTTCCTCTACACAGCGTTTGTACTGTCCATTCGTCACCTCAGTACGCATTATCCAGAATTCGTCCACGCTTACGGACCCTTGTGCCCCCTCAGCTTCGAACCGATCACGGTGGCATTGGTTTTTGGAAGCTTGCTGGCACAATTCAAAGTTATCACTAATTTGCGCTTCTGTACTCCCCATAGTAAACGCCCCAGCCGGCACGTAGACATATTCTGCGCCGTCTTTGGCGTTCGTCCTGCCGCTGCCGGCCACGGGAAATGGCGTCCAGTTAGCCGTTGGCGCAAACGTTGGCGGAGAGGTCGGCGCAGGGTGGGGAGTGCTGGTTGGCGCTAATTGCGGTGTAGCTGTGCTGGCCTGTGGCGTCACGTTCGCAGCTACCTGAACTGGAGTGGTTGGAGGCTGCAATGGGTTGTATTCCACAAGATAGTAAGCAAGAAAGCCCACCACAAGCGTGGCGACCGCTGTCAGGAGAAAGCCAAGATAGGGTGTTCTTGGTGGTGAAGAAGGCGGCTCGCTCGGCGGCGGAGATATGACAGGCTTAGGTTCGGCTGGAGTCGTTGGAACGGGTGCTATCTTGCGTGTCAGGTAGGGCAGCAATTCTGCCGTCACAGCACCACGCAACTTCGTCCGGCCATCCACCCACTGTGCAGTGATAAGGTCAATCGGCACTGCCGACTTACTGTCACCTGCAACAAGAACCGGAAAAATCGGTTTACCGAACGTCTGTGCATAGCCAATCTCATTGCTGACCCATACGGATTCCTTCGCGTTGGGGGACAACAAAACGACAAAGGCCTTTGCCTGGCCAACGGCTTCCGATATTGCGTTCTTCCAGTTGGGTGTGCCAGGCTCCAAACCCTCGTCCGTCCACACGAACAGCCCTGCCGCACGCAGTGCCTCCCGAACCTGAACCATGGTGTCGATGTCTTTCCGGCTGTAACTCAGAAACACATCTATCGACGCTGGGCCGCTGTGCAGAGCGTCAACCTCTGCACCAACTCTCCGTCCTGCCGTTGCGTCACCACGGGATAGGCTACGCCACCACTGCACCAGTTGCTGAAGAGCATCGTTGCCGGGAGTTTCATTGTAGGCCCCCTGGATTAATTCGTCTACCCGACCCGTTCGCTCAGCCCAACTCACCAAGTTGAAAACAAGCACGCGCAGATTCTCACCGTCGGCAATGGCTTCCAGGTACTCATTCAACTGCACCCGCACCATCATCGCCAGCGATTCCCTGGTCGTATACACGGCCAGCAACGCGCCGCGAATCTGTTGTACCTGCTGTCCCGTGAGTTGCACGGCAGGGCCTCATAAAGCGTGGAGGCATAGGTTTGGCCTGCCAAAGTGGATGCGCTAGGGAGAGGATTGTTGTAGAATACAGCCAAATCCGCCTCTGCTACCACCGCAGGCGGTCGGCCGGGGAGATGTTGACGCATCGTCCCGGCTTCTTATTTGTGATGAGTATAGTATCGGAGATGTGAAGCCGTCAACCTGTACGGATGGTCTTCGCGGCCCCTGCAGGCAGGGGGCGCGCCGTCGGGGTGACGATGTGCACAGCCCACTTAGCGCTGCCTTTGACGATTTCGCCCTTCTGCAGAGTGGGTATGACGCCGGCCCGCACGACCGACGACTTGCCGCTGCCCGAGGCGCCGACGACGGGTTATTTGAGTCAATCACCACAAGGAGCAAGTACTGATGAACACCAACCCATAAACTACATAGCCAGGCGTTGAAACAAAGGTTACTTGTCTGGTACTTGCCCCACGACGACAATGTGGCTTTCGCGAAAATAGAAATCCGGGTGCTTCAGAATATGGTCAGGCGAGTCAAAGTTTGCCAGCTCGCGCCAGGCCACCCTATCTTGTGCTGGGAGATCGAAGCTTTCAGCCGCTTGCGAATGGACCTGGAGTATTGTACTGATAAACGAGTGCTCAATGGGGCGTAGTGGTGCTTTCCGTTCACTAAGAAACGATTTGAACGTTACATTGATCAGCCCCTCTTGCTTGAGCCACGTCGCGAGCTGCAACGTACGTAAACCGCCCTGCATCGGGAGAACATGATGGCGAGCCATGTCATACAGACGCCAAATCATGGTTGGGTCAAATGGCGAGAACAGATTTACAGTCAGGTCGATTTCCTTCACAGCCACAAGCCCGCCTGGTCGCACCACCCGGCGAAATTCGGCGCACACCTGGCTTAATTCAGCGTCCGTCAGGTATTGGGTAATATTGGCACACCACACGGCATCAAAGCGATTATCTGCATAGGGTAATGAGGTCAGATTGCCCACCCTGGTGTCCACGGCACACGGAAATTGGCTGTTTTCAACCAGGGCATCCACCCGCGCAATGTTTTCAGGGGCCAGGTCAAGCGCACAAATCTGCCCCCTTGCGCCAACCAATGCGGCCAGCAGCGGAAGGAAACTCCCGCCGCCGCAGCCCGCATCCAATACGCTCCAGCCTGACTTGAGGCCTACGGAGCGGATCATCGCTTCATACTCCGGTCTCATCGTTTCGAAGTGGCTATCCAGATAGGAGCCTTCGGATAATCCGTGACCGGTTGATGTTTCTTTCATAGCATTGTGATCAGTCATCAATTCCTCTTTTTCCGTAACGATTCCACTTGATGTGCCTACGTCATCTCTGACGTCATCGCCAGGCAGCGCGGTAAGCCTGCGCCATCTGCTCAAGCACGAATGCAGGAAGCGTACGCGCAGCGACGCGCCCGCCGCCCGTCCGAACGTGATACGCGAGCTACCAGGAAATCAGGCTAACAAAGTGATCTTGTCGACGATCGCCGGGAATTGCCACTGTTCGAGATTTCAGCGGCTGCGAAGCAATGCCCGCTATCATGCCACATAGTAGAAGCATGGTCAACAGCAGCGAAAATGGCCCCCGCCCTCCAGTGGTTGCGATGACCCCCTACAGTTGTAGGGGGTCATCTGGCGCCCCAAGATCGTCCTTTGTTCCCTTACGCGCGAAAATCTGGCGTGCTACAATGGCAACACGGGGTCAGCTGTGGTCAGCTGTGGTCGGCTGTTCCGTGGATTCAGGTCGATGGTTCACAAAACGCATGAGTCCGTTCTTTCCCATCCAGGTTGCTGCTGCGATAATGAAGCGTTAAGGTGGCGGATGGAGCCCTTGCCGGCGATTGGCAGGCATGTGGTGCGGGCGAGCTGCGAACTGGACGACGCGATCAAGCAAAACAAATTCATTGTTTACAAGGGATTATCTGTGAAGGCACCACTGATCATTGTCATGTTTGCCAGTCTGTTGGCGCTGACGGCGTGCACCGTGACGCTCACTACGCCCACGCCGGATGTTGGCGCACCGGCGCCAACCAGCGCCGCCACCGCCGCTGCGCCGGCCTGGGAGCC
>CAVPAH010000003.1:0-405293 GCA_963701415.1 uncultured Chloroflexia bacterium | reverse complement strand
TGGAGCGCAGTGGAATTGTTGGGTTCACCCACGGCCATCCGCTCGCCATTTCCCTGGTTGCCGATGTGCTGGACCAACAGCCTGGCTATCACTTTGAGCCGCTCTCGGTCCCCAACATCATCGAGTCTCTGCTTACCCGCCTCATCCAAGACGCCCCCAGCCGGCTTCACCGCGCAACGCTCGAAGCGGCGTGCCTGGCGCTCTACATGACCGAGTCGCTCTTGGCAGCGATGTTGGAACTTGACGATGCCCATCCCTACTTCGACTGGCTGCGCAGCTTGTCGTTTATGGAAGCCGGGCGCTACGGCCTGTTCCCGCATGACCTGGTGCGCGAGACGATGGCCACCGATTTGCGCTGGCGCAACCCGGACCGGTATGTCGAACTCCACCGCCACGCGCGCAACTTCTACCATGCCCGCCTGCGCCAGACGACCGGTTTCAATCAGCGTCGCGTGCTGGCAGAGCTGATCTTTCTTCACCGCGATGCCTCGGCGGTGCGTGCGATCTTTAACTTCCAGGTCAATGACAACCTATTTACCGATCGGCTGCGCCCATCGGATGCTGCGGCGCTGGTCGCGATGGTCGCGCACCACGAAGGTCCCGAAGCTGCCCAGCTCATGGCCTTCTGGACCGAACGCCAGCCGGGTACTACCTTGGTCATCCGCGATCAGTTTCAAACTCCGGTGGGTTTTGTCACTATCCTGCTGCTGCAGGCAGCTGCGACTGAGGACTTGTTGCGCGATCCTGCCACGCGTGTGGCATGGCAGTTTGTGCAGCGGCAGCCGCCGCTGCGTGACGGCGAACAGGTGTTGTACTTCCGTTTCTGGATGGAACGTTCCACTTACCAGGCGTTGTCCACGGCCCAAAGCCGGATCTTTCTCAACGTCATTCAGTACTATTTGACCACGCCGGGCCTGGCCTTCAGTTTCTTCCCGTGTGCGGATCCTCAATACTATGCCGATGTGCTTGCCTATGCCGATATCCACCGCACCCCCGAACTCGACTTTGTGACAGACGGCAAACGGTACGGCGTCTTTTTTCACGATTGGCGCCTGCGCCCGGCGACTACCTGGCTCGACTTGCTAGCAGAACACGAGATTGCCTACAGTGCTGAGTCTGGTTCGCCCCCGCGCCCTGCCGGCCAGCAGCCCACGCTGGTTCTACTCAGCGAACCGGAGTTTGCGCAGGCGGTGCGCGATGCCCTGCGTCACTACACGCGCCTGGACGAACTCCAGACAAACTCCCTCGTCCGCTCGCGCCTTGTTCTGGCGCAGGCCGGTGCCGAAGCAACTGGCACCGCACGCGCCAAAGCCCTCCACGCGCTGCTTGCGGAGGTTGTCGATCTGCTGCGTTCCTCGCCACGCCAGCAGAAACTGTATCGGGCCCTCTACCATACCTATATCCAACCTGCCGCCACCCAGGAACTGGCAGCTGAACTGCTCGATCTGCCATTTAGCACCTATCGCCGCCACCTCAAAGAAGGCATCGAAAATATCGTCGCAACGCTTTGGGCGCGTGAACTGGGCGCAGAAGATCCATAGACGAAGCCTGCCGGAACCAGCGCGGAAGATCCCGTGCTGTACAGATATTGATTGCCTTGCGTCCCTATGTTAAGATAAGCGCAATACTCTGCAAGGTGTGAACCATGACGCGACAAGACCTAGACGCCGCCATCCGCACCGGCAGAGTGCTTGTTACCAACTGACACCGCGCAGGGGCGCACGCGGAGTGAGGGGACCGTGGCCAACGCAGCACCGGAGATACGCCTTAACGATTTCGCGACGACACCGCTCTACAACATCAAGGCCGTCGTCCAGGCTACCAATATCAGCCCAAGCACTTTGCGCGCCTGGGAACGCCGCTACAACATGTGCCAGCCACAGCGTTCGGACAGCGGCTACCGTCTCTATTCAGATCGTGACATCGCAATTATCCGCTGGCTCAAGGCGCAGGTGGACGCCGGCATGTCCATCAGCCAGGCAGTAGCCTGGCTGCAGACCCTGATCGACGAGAGCCCTAACGGTCAGGCGGTGGCACTTCCGGATCCGACCGGTCGCGTCCAGGACGCTGTCCATGCTGCGCCGACGCAGCTCGACGTGCAGAACTTTGCTTTGCTGCACGCTCGCCTCCTGGATGCCCTGCTGCTCTTCAACGAGCATGAAGCCGAGCAGGTGCTCGCCAGCGCCTTTGCGCTCTATCCGGTGGAACATGTCGGCGAATACGTCATCGTGCCTACGATGGTCGATGTCGGCGACCGCTGGCATCGCGGCGAGTTGAGCATCACGCGCGAACACTACGCCACCGGCTATCTCATGCAGCGCCTGGGCTCCATCTTGCGTGTCGTTCCCAACGGTTTCACGCGGGCCCTTGATCTGGGTCGGCTGCGCGCCTGGCGAAAAACATGAGATGGGCGTCCTGCTGCTGTGCATTTATCTGCGCCGCGCCGGGTACCAGGTGCGGTATCTTGGCCAGGATTTGCCGCAGGACGATTTGATTGCCGAAGCGATGGCCTACAAGCCTGCGTTGATTCTGTTCAGCGCCTCGGGGGTGGATGCAGCCGCTAACCTCCAGCAGTTGTGCGAGCGGCTCGTCGCGATCGAGCCGCCCCGCCCCATCATTGGCTATGGCGGGCGTGTCTTCAACGTGCATCCTGAACTGCGCAATGGCATGGCGGGCGTCTTTGCGGGAGCCACAGCGCTTGAAGCTGTCGAAAGCGTGGGCGACATGCTGACCGAGCGTCCACGCCAGAACGGCTGGTCTGCCTAAACTCGCCTAACGAAACGAGCACCTTGTGCCAGGGGAAAATCGCCCGGCGGACGCTTCCGCTCTTGTCGAAGAATATGCAGCAGTACTTGCCGCAGAACTTGCTGTGGTTGAGCAGGACGTGGCGGCTTCGCTCAGGCGACCTGCATGCCCCGTTTATCCAGCTCGTGCAGAGCCAATGGCAGCGCAGTTTCCCGCTCGTGCGGGCCGCGTTCGTCCTGACGGCCGGCACTACGATGGCCGGTGATACTCCCGAGCTGCGGCGCCAGCGCACCTATCTTGCCGCCGCCATGGAAACCCTGCGCCTTGCGCTGGGTGTGCACACGCAGCTGCTGCTTGCCGAGTCGCCGGGCGCGATCGATCGCTCTCTGCTCGGCAGCACTGTGCTTGCCGGGGACTTCTGTTTCAGCCGCGCGGCCGGCCTCGCCGCCAAGACCGGCAGCCCCGTCATCGTCGATCTGTTTGCCGGCGCCCTGCAGCGGGTCAGCGAAGGCTCGCTGCGCCGGCTCTTTCGCCCGTCCGACCCACCATATGATGCCGACCGCGATCTCTGCCTTTCCGGCATCGCCGCCGCCAATGAACTAGCCGGACTCTTGTCTGGCGAGCGGGACCTTGATCAACAGGTTGGGGTCTATCTCGTCGATACCTACTGCGCCGCTAAGTCTCCACTTGGCGCTGCCCCTGAGTTCGCCCACCATTCCCTCAATCGCCGTTCCTCCTGGCAGGCACTTGCCGCCTGGCTGCGTGCCAATCCGCCCGCTTGAGCCCCTTCCTCGCGCTAGGCGCTGCTGCTGGGGCCTCTGCTATACGATACCTGGACAAATGCTGTCCCGAATCGGCGCTGCTAACACTATGTTCTAAAGCGCGCACACGTAAGCTCAAACACAATTCCAATACAATTTCAATGTTGCTTTAACACTTCTCTTGTATAGTAGTGTGTACCCCCAGTCGGGGAACGCCAGAACGCTTTGTCGCTCCCATGCAGCGGCGGCAGCACAGGCGGTAAAGGTGAGAAAATTTTAATCTCTGGGGACTAGACAAAGCCTTTTCCCTGTGGTTAAATAAATGCAAAGGTTTTGTACGGGATTGTGCGACCTGGCAGGGCTCGGAGAGTAGTTGGGGCTCGATTGTCCAGGTGTTGTCGATGAAGTATTCAAGACATAGAGAGGCCAGATACGTAATGAAAGCAAGCACACGCGATCAGTTCAACGCTTTCGGCATGCCCGCCACTGCTGCCTCTGCGATTATGCCCAATAGCAACCAACGTCTGTCTGGCGTACGCCAGGCGCTGACTGCCTTGCGCGACGAGGACCCTGCTTTTGATAAGAGCGTTACCACGCAGCGCTACGAGCGCGGCGCTACGGTTGCCTCGCCTGATGCGCTGACCGAGCGCATGTATGTGCTGATGAGCGGCAAGGTCAACCTGATCTGCACCAACAACGAGGGTCGCCGTCTCGTCATTGCGACCCTGGAGCCCGGCGCCGTATTCGGCGAGGGCGCCTTGGATTCGGGCAGCACAATAACCGATCCGAACGTCTTTGCCGAGGCGGTAGACGATGTTGCTGTTTGGGTCATTCCCTCTGGCGAAGCCCGGAACATGACGATGCAGTATCCGATCTTGGGTTGGGGTTTGCTGCAGACCTATGGCTTGCGCCTGCTCCAGGTTGAGAACAGCCTTGAAGATGTCGCGTATAAGAAACTGCCTGAGCGCCTGGCGACACTGCTTGTCGAACTCGACGAGGATGGCACCGGCGTCATCAAGGGTGTCAGCCACCAGGCGTTGGCCGATCGGCTTGGCACCTATCGTGAGACGGTCAGCGCGATCCTGCGCGACTTCAAGCGTCAGGGTCTTGTCGAGCTTGGCTATCGCCGGATTCGCATCGTGGATGTTGAGGAACTCAAGGAGATTGGTGGCATCTGGGACTGGTAGCTGGCAGCCACTGGAGCCGACTAGACGCAGCCGGAGAAGTTGGTAACACCTCAACAGGTGGGGCAGAGTCGCCCCACCTGTTTCCCACTCACAGCGCAAACTCCAATTGAATCCAACACACATGTGCCCAGCCCGCTGTGATGGGGTATGCACATGCAGACGCAGCATGAATTATGTGTCGTGCCCAGCGTATTGTGTAGAATAGGTTAAAAAGCGAGTTGACGGGCGCCTCTTCTCCTGCTATAATCGAGTTGAATCGGGGCTGTATACGCTTTTTTAGATTCGACTGACCCCCAAGTTTGCGTTCCCAACTGTCACCTGTCCAAAAAATCGCCCGCAAGGAACTGTTTGCACCATTCCCACTGGCAAATGCGTTTGCCTCTCCTTTTTGTGGAAGGCCCAAACGCCTAAAGTTTACGCTTGAAATTCACGCAGCCGCCAACGCGCTTGCTATTTAGGACCCGAAGAGTATTTCGGCAGGCGGCAGTCTGCCGGCAATAGCACACTATTTGTGGGCTTTGTCACAGCAATCACAACTAACAACCACTTGAATCGATATGGGCGTTTTCGCCCATGCCAAGTTGAAAGTCAAGGAAGATTCGTATGGCCAACACAGCTGTCCTTCCTCTGGAACAGATGACAATTTCCCAACTGGAGGCGTTTAACCTGGACGATCTGCGCGATCTCGCGCGCACGAGTGAGGTCACCGGTTACACGCGACTCAAGAAGTACGACCTCGTGATGCGTCTCCTGCGCGCCGTGGCCGAAAAGCAGGGCTATATCTTTGGCGGCGGCATTCTGGAGATCGTCCAGGATAATATCGGCTTCCTGCGCAGCGACCATCTCCTGCCGGGGCCTGAAGACGTATATGTCTCACAGAGCCAGATCCGCCGCTTCGGCCTCCGCACGGGCGACCTGGTGATCGGCCAGGTGCGGCCGCCCAAGGACACGGAAAAATATCACGGCCTGCTCAAAGTCGAGGCTGTCAACGGTCTCGATCCCGAAGAAGCCAAAAAACGCCCGAATTTCGAGAAGCTCACTCCCATCTTCCCGAACGATCAACTGCTGCTCGAAACCCGGCCCAATGTCATCTCGACCCGCATGATCGACCTGCTCTCCCCCATCGGTCGCGGCCAGCGCGGTCTCATCGTCAGCCCGCCCAAGGCCGGCAAGACCACCGTGCTCAAGCGTATTGCCAACGGCATCTCGACCAACTTCAAGGATATTCACCTGATGGTCGTGCTGATCGGCGAGCGTCCTGAGGAAGTGACCGACATGGATCGCTCGGTTGAAGCCGAGGTGGTCAGCAGCACCTTTGACGAACCTGTCCAGAACCACGTGCGCGTCGCCGAGATGGCGCTCGAGCGTGCCAAGCGCCTGGTAGAGGGCCGCAAGGACGTCGTGATCCTGCTTGATAGCATCACCCGTCTCGCCCGCGCCTACAACCTGACCGTGCCGCCCGTCGGGCCGCACGCTTTCCGGTGGTATGGATCCTGCTGCGCTCTACCCGCCCAAGCACTTTTTTGGCGCCGCCCGCAACATCGAGGAAGGCGGCAGCCTCACCATCATCGCCACCTGCCTGGTCGACACCGGCAGCCGCATGGACGACGTGATCTATGAAGAGTTCAAGGGCACCGGCAACATGGAGCTGCACCTCAGCCGCAAGCTGGCCGAGCGCCGCATCTTCCCTGCCTTCGACATCGAGCGCAGCGGCACGCGCGCCGAGGAAAAGCTGATGGACGCCGAGACCCTGTCCAAGGTCTACACCCTACGGCGCATGATTGACGCCATGGGCGGCGGCAGTGAAGCAATCCTGCCCATCATCGAACGCATGAGCCGCACCCGTGACAATCGTGAGTTCCTCGAAACACTCACGAAACGATAAAAAATACAGTTTTTCTGGCGCATTAGACTACGCCAAACCTACGCTAACGCGACGATCTCCGTACAATAGGCGGAGATCGTCGTTTTTCAGCGTCCGTAAGGGCATTATGGTCTTGGCAAAGTGGGGGTGCCGTGCTAGAATTTCGCTCAATGACACATGAACAACAGCCCTGTGTCCGACGGTACTTCTGGACATCGCAGCGTAACCAAACACGGTTGGGCCCCCAAGCCAGATCGACGGAGATGCAGCGGATATGATAACCGATGCGGGTTCTGAGTCTGGCCGTATGGCCGGCTCGGGACGGGATAGGTCGGGCAAGTCCGGCCAAAGTTCTTTTTCTGTTCATTCGAAGCAAACTTCTTCCCCACCTGAAGCAGATAAATCTACGGACCAAGAGGGTCTGATCGTACAGCGCCAGGGCTCCTTAGCGGCCCGGTCGGCCTTTGCTTCTTTGCCTTCGATCGGTGTGCCTCCAGCGGCGCCTGATGGCTTGACACAGGCCATGCTGACGCGTGCAGCGCACACTGCATCATACCCTGTCCGACCAAGTCACGCCTTTGCGGCTCGCCGGCCATCTGTCGGTGCTCTTGATCGCAGGGGTCATCCTGGTCTTGAGCCAGGTCAAGATTCCGGAATGGGAGCTTTCGCTCTCCCCCACGCCGCAGCCTACCGCCATTGCCGGCCAGGGGGCTCTGGCAGCCTGCCGGACAGGGTGACATGGGGCTCTTCGACAACGCATCGCTGCGCCGCAGCCCGGTCTTTACCTTTGTCGATAAGAAGGTTCAGCAGGAAGCCCCACGCCTGGATATCGCCTATTACACGGTGAAACCGGGCGACACCGTGCTTGCGATTGCCGAGAAGTTTGGTCTCCAGCCTGAAACCCTGATGTGGTCCAACAGCATCATCGAGCAGAATCCTGACCGGCTGAGCATTGGCGACGAACTGCGCATTCTGCCTGTCGACGGCGTCCTGCACGTGGTCAAGCCCGGCGAAACCCTTTCAGACCTGGCCGACGAATACAGCGTGGAAATGCAGAAGATCGTGGACTACTCCGGCAATGGGCTGGCCAGTACCAACGATACGCTTACGGTTGGCCGCGAATTGGTCGTACCTGGCGGCACGCGAGCCTTCGTCACGGCCACGTCCGACTATGGCTATGGTAACGCCTATTCTGTCGACGTGCCTGATGGCGCTCCACAAGGTTCTGGCAACTTCAGCTGGCCGACGGCAGGTTATGTCAGCCAGGGCTACTGGGGCGGCCACCCGGCCGTCGACATTGCCGGCTATGTCGGCGAATCGGTGACGGCGGCTGACGGCGGCTACGTCGTGCTTGCCGGCGGCGGCTGGAACGGCGGCTACGGCAACCATGTCATCGTCGACCACGGCAACGGCTTCACGACGCTCTATGCCCACTTGACGAGCATCTTTGTCACCCCGGGCATGACGATCAGCAAGGGCCAGGAAATTGGGACGATGGGCAGCACCGGCAACAGCACGGGCCCCCACCTGCACCTGGAGATACGCTACAACGGCGTGCCGTACAATCCATCCAGCTACCTGAAGTAGCCGGTGGATCGGATGTAAAACAAAACACCGGGCGTCGTGTCAGACGCCCGGTGTTTTTATTTGTGGCTGCCGATCATGTCCCGGGGACGTCCGAACGTCCCCGGGACATGACGTCGGATATGACTTCGTCTCTACTCGTGGATGCCGCCTTCGGTCAGGCCGCGGGGGTCCAGGATGCGGTCCAATTCCTCTACCGTGAGACTGGTCTCTTCCAGCGCCACATCCTTCAGCAGCCGCCCTTCGGCGTATGCGCGCTTGGCGATCTTGGCGCCCTTTTCGTAGCCGATCACCGGGTTGAGTGCCGTCACCATGATCGGGTTGCGGCCTACCAGTTCGGTAATGCGCGCTTCGTTGACGGTAAAGCCCTTGATGGCCTGGTCTGCCAGCACGCGGCTGCCGTTCGCCAGCAGCTCGATGCTCTGCAGCAGATTGTAGGCCAGCACCGGCAGCATCACGTTCAGCTGGAAGTTGCCCGACTGTCCCGCAACGGTGACTGTCACGTGGTTGCCCATTACCTGGGCGCAGACCATCGTCATGGCCTCGGGGATGACGGGGTTGATCTTGCCGGGCATGATGCTCGACCCGGGCTGCAGCGCCGGCAGCACGATCTCGCCTATGCCGGCGATGGGGCCGCTGTTCATCCAGCGCAGGTCGTTGGAGATCTTCATCAGGCTCACGGCGACGGTGTTCATCTGCCCGCTTATCTCTACTGCGGCGTCCTGCGTGCTGAGCGACTCAAAGTAGTTGGGGCTCGTCACAAACGGCAGACCCGTCATCTTGGCCAACTGTGCCGCAATCCCCTTGCCGAACTCGGGGTGAGCGTTGATGCCTGTGCCTACCGCCGTGCCGCCCTGTGCCAGCTCCGCCAGCCGCGGCAGCGACGCCTCGATGCGGTCGATGCCGTGCGCGACCTGGCTTGCCCAGCCGCCCACGATCTGCCCCATGCGCACCGGCATGGCGTCCATCAGGTGCGTGCGGCCCGTGGTGACGACATGATCGACTGCGGCTGCCTTTTCTACCAGCGTCCCATGCAGGTGGCGCAGGGCCGGGAGCAGGTTCTCGGCGATCGCCAGGTAGGCTGCCACGTGGATCGCCGTCGGGATCACGTCGTTGGAGCTCTGGCTCATGTTGATGTGGTCGTTCTGGTGAACCTTGCTGCCCAGGTACTTGGTTGCCAGGCTTGCCAGCACCTCATTGGCGTTCATATTGGTGCTGGTACCCGAGCCGGTCTGGAAGATGTCGAGCACAAAATGGTCGTCGTGCATGCCGATAGCCACTTCGTGCGCCGCTTTTTGGATCGCCTGGGACATGGCAGGGTCCATCAGCCCCAGCTCCTCGTTGGCGGCGGCGGCGGCACCTTTAATCAGCCCCAGCGCACGTACAAACGTGCGCGGGAAGCGCAGGTCGCTGATGGGGAAGTTGTCGACTGCACGCTGTGTCTGTGCGCCATAGAGTGCCTGCGCGGGCACTTTGACTTCGCCCATGCTGTCGCGTTCGACGCGATGTGTCTGTTCTGCCATAATTGGAAGCTCCTTTATATTTTTCGGGACCAGATTAATAACGTTTGGTAAAATTGTAGCATTCTGCACAGGGGAACCGGAAATATCGCGGCCAAACTTGACACCCCTAGTTCCCTTATCTACAATCCTTTGAGCAGCTAACTATTAGACACCGGGCAACAGGAACTCATTCTCATGGCAGAACGCATCTTGGTAATCGAAGACGACCGCCGTATTCGCGACCTGCTGCGCCGGGGTCTCATCTTTGAAGCGTATCAAGTCGACACTGCCGAAGACGGCGAAACCGGCCTCCGGATTGCCCGCGAGCGCACGCCTGATGCCGTGATCCTCGACGTCATGCTGCCTGGGCTCGACGGCCTCGAAGTCTGCCGCCGCTTGCGTTCGGCTTCCAATGTGCCGATTCTGATGCTGACAGCCCGCGACACGGTGCCAGACCGCATCACGGGGCTTGATGCCGGCGCCGACGACTATATGGTCAAGCCGTTCGCCTTTGACGAACTGCTGGCGCGCCTGCGAGCGCTCTTCCGCCGCCACAAGATGGAAAACGCACCCGACATCTACCGCTATGCCGACCTCGAGCTCAACCCCCGCACGCGCCAGGTTTTTCGCGATGGGCAGCTGGTCGAGCTGACGGCCAAGGAGTTCGACCTGCTCGAGCTTTTCATGCGCCATGCCGGCCAGGTTCTCACCCGCGAGATGATCTACGAGCACATATGGGATTACGACTTTGGGGGCGAGAGCAACATCATTGAGGTGTACGTTCGCTATCTGCGCACCAAGCTGGAGTCCACCGGCAAACCGCGCCTCATCCAGACGGTGCGCGGCGTTGGCTATGCCCTGCGGGAAAGCTAACGTTGCGGCGGCGGCTGTGGCTGGCTGCAGCATCTTGTGCCGCGCGGATTAACTCATGACGATCCGTCTCCGTCTTACCCTTTGGTACACAACCCTTCTTGGCGCTACGCTGATTCTTTTCAGCGTTATCGTCTATTCTTCGCTCTATGCCACTTTGCGGGCCGCCGTCGAGCAGAACGCCGAACGGCAGGCCGTCACCGTGGCGAGCGCCTTGGCCAAGCAGCTGGTATGGGATCCGCTCGTCATTCGCGACGACCCGTCTGCGATCATGCTGCCTGATATTGGCCTGTTCGGCAACCCGGTCGGCGTGCAGATTACCGGGCTCGACGGCAATATTCTCAAGCGCAGTTTCAATCTCGGCGAAGTTGTGCTGCCGGAGTACGAGCAGGCGCTGCCGGATATCGCCCTGGGCAAGGATCATAAGTATTACACGCCGCCTTCGCGTGGGTTCAGCTTTCTCGTCTACAGCACCCCGCTGACTATAGACGATACGATCCTGGGCGCGGTGCAGATCATCCAGCCTGTCCAGACGTCGATTACTGCCCTCAACCAGGTGAGCCGGTATCTTATCCTGGGCACCGTCATCAGCCTCATCCTGGCCGCCATCGTGGGGGCCTTTCTGGCGCGCCGCGCCCTCGAACCGATCGACAGCGATCACCAACACGGCCGGCGCCATCACGCGCACACGTGATCTCGGCAAGCGCATCCAGATTGCCGACAACGCCAGCGAGATCGGCCGCCTTGCCGCTACGTTTAACGACATGTTGGACCGCATCCAGCAGCTGTTTCTGACGCAGGAGCGCCTGATCGGCGATGTCAGCCACGAGCTGCGTACCCCGCTGACGACGGTGCAGGGGAATATCGATCTCCTCCAGCGCATGGCCAGCTCCTCCGCCGCGCCCACCCCCGAGCGCGCCAAGGAGATCAACGCCCTGCTCAACGAGACGCTTGTCGAAGTACAGGCGGAAACCGAGCGTATGAGCGAGATGATCAGCGACCTTCTGCTGCTCGCCCAGGCGGACAGCGGCGCCCTCCAGCTGCAGTGGGCGCCGGTCGAGCTGGATACGCTGCTCCTGGACGTTTACCGCCAGACCCGCCGGCTGGCCGACCATTACAAGGGGCCGGGCGAATTGGAAGTGCGCCTTGGCAGCGAGGACCAGGCGATCGTCCAGGGTGACCGGGACAAGCTGCGCCAGGTGCTGCTCAACCTGGCCGAAAACGCCGTGAAGTATACGCCCAGCGGCGGCGTGGTGACGATGGGGCTGCAGCAGGATGGCGACGGTGTCGAGGTGTACGTCCAAGATACCGGGATAGGCATCAGTGACGAGCAGCAGCAGCAGATCTTTGAGCGTTTCTTCCGCACCGACAAGGCACGCAGCCGCGAACTTGGCGGCAGCGGCCTTGGCCTCAGCATCGCCCAGAGCATCGCCCAGGCGCATGGGGGCAATATTAGCGTGTCGAGCAAGCTGGGCGTGGGCAGCACGTTTACGCTTTGGCTGCCGGCTACGGCTGAGGCGCCAAGCGAGTACACGACAGCGACGGGTAAGAGCGCATAGCTGCGAGGTAGGTCGCGCGCTCGAACGTCCCCGGGACGTGATTTTTAACCTGCCCGCACCTTGACGACGCTGCCGTCGGCCAGCGAGCGCTCTAGCGCGGCCATGGCGGCCAGGTTGTGCAGTTCGTCAGCGCCGCTTGCTAATGGCTCGGCGGCTCCGCGTACTGCTGCCAGGAAGTTCGCTACGCTGGCCCGGTAGGGGTTCACGACGGGTGCCACGATGCTGCGCACGCTGTCCCCGCGCCGCACGGCAATCTCGGGCGCCTGGCTGCCAGGCCCACAGCTGCCGGCCATCACGCTGCCGTTGGCGCCATAGAGTTCGAACGTCACCGGGGCGTGCCCTTGCACAAAAGAGTCGTGCAACTGCAGCACACGGCCACCCGTCAGCCCGACGAAGCCCACGATCTCTTCTGCCACGGGAGCCGCACCGGGTGCCGTGTTGTAATAGGTACCGTATGCATACGCTTCGCGTACCGGCAGGTGCAGCAGGTAGCGGATCAGATCCACGTCGTGCAGCGTGCGATCCCACAGCACGCCGCCACCTTGGCCCTGCAGCCGCCACGTCTGGCGCTCCAACGGCAGGTAGCTCGTATTGCGAATCCGTCCGCCCAGCACCTCGCCGATGCCGTCGGCGATCAGCACTTCGTGAACTGCCTGCACCGCACCTACGGCGCGCCAGGTGTAGTTCAATGCCAGCACCAGCCCCCGGTTCTGTGCCATCTGCACCAGCGGCTCGGCCTCGGCTGCGGTGAGCGCCAGCGGCGGCTCGCACAGGACATGCTTGTGCGCTCCCAGCGCAGCCGCTACCGTCTCCGCATGGTGGCGCGGGTGGCTGGCCACGTAGACGCAGTGGACTTCCGGCCGCCGCAGCAGTTCCTCGAAATCAGCGGAGAAATGAATAATGGCGTGGCGCTGAGCGAAGTCACGCGCGCGCCGCTCGTTGTGGCTGTACAGGGCCGCGACCCAGGCACCGGCCACGTCGCGTGTGCCTGGCAAGGGCGGCTGCTCGCGCACGGCTGCCAGCATCTGCTGCGCCACAATATTGCTTGCTCCGGCTACCAGGAAGCCCACCGACCGGGCATCTGCGCCGCGTGTGACCAACCGCGAAGATGACCCCACCGCGCCTAGTCCTTCATACTGTCAAAGGGCATACTGTCAAAGGGCGTTCCGTCCAGCGGCATTTCGTCCAGAGCCTCGTCAGTACCCGCAATCAAGCGGTAGATGGCTTCAAGATCGTCGTCGCTGTAGAAATGCACGACCAGCCTGCCGGTGCCATCCTCGTTGCGGTTGAGGTTTACCTTGGTACCCAGGGCGGACCGAAACTGGTTTTCCAGGTGTGTGATGTGCGCCACCAATTGGGGGTCCTGCGTGGGCTTGGGTGTCTCTGCCACCTTCTGCGGCGGTGTTTCCAGCCACTGCTTGACCAGCGCCTCGGCCTGGCGGACCGACAGCTGCCGCCGCTCGATCTCGTCGAGCCCTGCGAGCATCAGGCCTGTATCGGGGAGGGCGAGCAGGGCCCGCGCGTGGCCGGCCGAGATGCGCCCCGCCACGATCGCCTGCTGCGCGGCCTCCGGCAGGGCCAGGAGGCGCACCGAGTTGGCGACCGCCGACCGGCTCTTGCCCACGCGTTCTGCGACCTCGGCCTGCGTCAGGCCGTAGTCGTTCATCAAGGCATGGTAAGCGAACGCCTCTTCCAGCGCGTTGAGATCGTCGCGTTGGATATTCTCGACCAGCGCCAGCTCGGTCAGCGCCTGCGGCGAAGCGTCGCGCACCAGGACCGGCACGGTCTGCAGCTCCGCCAGCCGGGCTGCCCGCCAGCGCCGCTCGCCGGCGATGATCCAGATAGTGGCCGGGCTGGTCAAGCGCCGGCGTCACGACCAGCGGCTGGATAACGCCGTGGACGCGGATCGAGTCCGCCAGTTCGTTGAGGCTTGCGGCGTCAAACTGGCTGCGCGGCTGGTGCGGATTCGGGCTGAGCAGGTCGAGCAGCATCTGCCGCGCATGATCGCCGCCCGCTGCTGCGGCGCCGGGCTGTGCCTGCGCATGCTCTGGTGTATTCCCTGCCGCGTCAATCGCCGACTCGCCCAGCAGCGCCGCGAGCCCGCGGCCCAGGCCCCGTTTCTTGGGATCAGTGCTCATGCGCCACCACCTGCGATCCTTCCATCCGTGCTAAGAACTCCTGCGCCAGGGCCTGGTAGGCAAGCGCACCCGCGCTCAGCGGGGCATAGGCCAGGATCGTCTGGCCGTGGCTAGGTGCTTCACTCAGCCGCACATTGCGCGGAATAATCGTGTTAAATGTCTCGCGAGGGAAGAACTGGCGCACATCGTTCACTACCTGCTGCCCGAGGTTGGTGCGGCTGTCGTACATGGTCAACAGCACGCCCGCCACCACCAGCCGATCGTTGAGTACCTCGCGCACCTGGCGGACCGTATTGAGCAGCATGCTCAGGCCCTCCAGCGCCAGGTATTCACACTGGACAGGGATGATGACACCGTGCGTAGCGGCTGCCAGCCCATTGACTGTCAGCAGCCCGAGGCTCGGCGGCTCGTCCAAGAAGATGTAGTCGTACTTTGACACCAGGGGACCCAGTGCACGGGCCAGCAGCCGCTCGCGCGCCATCATGCCCGAGAGTTCGACGTCGGCGCCTGCCAGGTCGGTGCTCGACGGCACCAGGTCCAGGTTGATCCACGCCGTCAGTGTCAGCGCTTCCTGGATCGGCCGGCCGTCCACCAGCACGTCGTACAGGCTGATGTTGAGCGTGTGGGGGTTGATGCCCAGGCTTGTCGTTGCGTTGCACTGCGGGTCGATATCCACGATCAGCACGCGCCGGCCGGCAGCCGCCAGGTAAGCGCCGAGGTTGACCGCCGTCGTCGTCTTGGCGACCCCGCCCTTCTGGTTGGCAAAACAGAAGATCTGCGCGCTCATATGCGTGTGCTAAAACTTCGACTGCGCATAACTGCGTGGGTGGAACGGATGCTCGTCCATATACGCCAGCACCTGCTCGCGGGTCGGCACGCCTGTAGCGCCGAGGTGCTCGACTGCCATCGACGCCGTGATGTTGGCAAAGCGTGCTGCCTGGACGGCGTCGCCTGTTTCCTGCAAGTAGATCAAGAAGGCAGTGGTGAAGGTGTCGCCGGCCCCGGTCGGATCGACCTCGATTGCCGGCCGCGGCGGGATCTTGGTCTCCAGCACGGCGCCGTTGGGCTGCTTCTGGAACACCGAGGAGCCTGCCTTGTATTCGGTCACCACCACCATGGGCACAAAGTGGAAGACCGGTGCCAGCCGCGACCAGTCGGCGTCAAAATCTTCCAGCGACAATACCAGCGCGTCCAGGTGCGGCAGGATCGCTTCGGCGCTCTCCCAACGCTTGCTGTGGACGCGGCCGTCGGCGTCCCAACGGCGCATCCAGCCCTGAGGCACGGCCGCTACGACTGTTTCGGGGGCAAAGATTGCCGCGACCTCCGGTGCGATCTCGTCGGCGATGGGGCCCAGCAAGGCGATGCTCGGGCAGCGCATGGCGTCCGGAACATCTGCCGCCACGATTGTCGGCGCCGGGGTGTAGCAATATTGGATGCGCCCTTGGGGCGTGTAGATGTTGGCAAAACAGGTTGACGTGTGAGCTGGGGTGGAGAATCAACTCCGTCTGCGGCGGCAGCACCGAAAAATCGGTGTCGGTCTGGGCATAGGTGATGATGGTGGGCCGACGGCCCAAGCGGGCGGCGACGGCTGCTGCAAAGGTCACCGTGCCGCCCAGGCGATAGGTAGAGAAGTCGCCAGGCTTCTCGAGGTCGCGTGTGACGTTGCCCAGCAGCAGAATGTCGGTGGAACCGGGGGACACAGACGCTGTGTGCATGGCTTCTGGCACGCTCCTCATGGTTGGCAACTGCCGGCAGACTTAGCCCGATACTCGAGTGGCGCTGCTCACGTGCCTTGCCCACCCCTGGCTATGCCGCTACCTATATTGCCAATCTGCGGCCTAGTGGGACGAGCCTCGCACGCGTTCGACTGATTCACACGGGGTGCAGTTTATGAGCTGCGCCTGGGGAGAATCTGGATCTTTCGCCGTTCGCCATCGCCGCTGCTCTCGGTGTAGACACTCGTGTTGTCGCGCAGGGCAAGGTGAATGATGCGGCGCTCGTTGGGCGGCATCGGCTCCAATGACAAGGGACGGCCGCTCTTGGCCACCTGGTCGGCGGAGCGCAGCGCCAGCTGCATGAGGTGCTCGGCACGGTGCTGCCGGTACTGCTCGACATCGACGACGATGTTCTTCCACTGGTGCAGCCGTTGGTTGACCATCAGCCGCAGCAAGTACTGGAGATTGCCCAGGGTTTCACCACGCCGGCCGATCAAAGCGCCCAGATCTCGCCCGTGAAGGTTGAGCAGCAGGTAGCGCTCGTCGTTGTCGGCATCAGGTTCCTGCCAGGTGGCGACCACATCGGCTTCGAACCCCATCATCTGTACGGTTTCGCTCAGCAGTTCGACCGCCAACGCTGCCATTTCGGCATCATCAGCCTCGTCGTCTGTCCCGTGGCTCGCGTCCGAATCACGATCTTCAGTCTCGTCGCCCGTCTCTTCGTCCCTGGCTGAGTAGCTGGCAGATGCAGTGCCCGGTGTCTGGGCCGGTGTTTGGGCCGATGTACCGGTGGGTTCCTGTAGCGGGCTCTTTTCGGGGCTCTTCTCGACTGCTGGAGGTTCACTGTCAGCTACAGTTGCCGGTGGCTGGGCAGGTGTCGAGACCGAAGCCGGTGCTGGCTGTGAGGTGGCTGCCGGCGTTTCGCGCGTCGGGCGGCGTGGCTGCGCCCGTGGTGGGAGCCTTGCTTGTGCGCGGGGTGATGCGCACCTGTGCAGGTTCGCTGCCGATGCCAAACAGGCCGCGGCTGCCGCGGCTGATGACTTCGATCTCTGCCTGCTCCTGCGTCAGCCCCAGGCTGCGCAGACCGTCCGCAACGGCGTCCTCCACTGACTTGCCAGTAAACAGCGTGCCGTCGGTCATGGGCTATTTCCCCTTGGCTTTGGGTCGGTTAGCGGGTTTGCTTGCCTTGGCGCCGGAACTCCCTGCTGTTCCGGACGTGCCTGCAGCCGGGCGAGGCGCTGCGCCACCGCCATTGGCGCCTGCGCTCGCTGGGGCGCTCTTGGTCGCCCCGCTGGTCGTTACTTTGGTCGCTTTGCCATCTACCACGACGGGTGCCGCGTTCGATGTCCCGTCACCTGCTCCGGCGCCGTGCCGGTGTGGGCGATTTCTTGATGAAGAACCTGGTTACGCTCCACTGCTGGAGCATCTGGAGCAGGTTGCTGGTCACCCAGTAGAGCGTCAAGCCGGCCGGTACCTGCAGGGTGAAGAAGCCAAAGAAGAGCGTCATCACCAGGCTCATGTTCTGGGTCATCTTCGCTGAGCTGTCGTCTCCAGCCGTCGCCGGCGTCGGCGTCATCCACTTCTGCATGACGAATTGCGTCACGACGAGCAGCACAGGCAGGATCAGGTAGGAGATGAGCGTGATATAGTTGCCCTGGTCCCAGAGGGTCGTGATCCAGTTCAACCCCATGCTGTACTGCGGATAGCTGAGGTCGGGGATCCAGAAGAAACCTGCATTTGTGAGCATGGGCCCAACCGCCACCAGTGCTGCATAGAGGCCAAACAAGATCGGCATCTGGATCAGCAAGGGCAGGCACCCACTCAAGGGGTTGACGCCTGCCTCCTGGTACATTTTCATCTGCTCGGCGGCCAGCTTCTCGCGGTCTTTGCCGTATTTCTTCTGCAGTTCCTGGAGTCTCGGCTGCAGGTCTTTCTGTGCCTGCATACCGCGCGTCTGCTGGAGTGTCAGCGGGAAGGTGATCAGCTTGACGATAAACGTGAAGACGATGATAGCCCAGCCCCAGTAATAGGTAACGCCGATACCTGCCAGGAAGTTGGCGATGCCGATCAGGATGTTGGCGAGCGGCCAGACGACAAACTGCTGCCACGGTCCCTCGGGCTGCGTATTCACGACGTCCACCCCTTCGTGGGGGACGCCGCAGCCGCTGAGCAAAAACATGGCCAACACGAGGACGGCCAGTAATATCCAATTACGTCGCTTCACTGCGATTGTTCTCCTTGCCTCATGCTTCCCCGCATTCGCCCTCACGGCACAGGGTCATAGCCGCCCTTGTTAAAGGGATTGCAGCGCATAATGCGCCACCCCCCCATTAAGCTGCCACGCAGGACACCATACTTCTCGACTGCCTGATACGTGTACTCCGAACAGCTGGGGTAGAAGCGGCAGTTGCTGCCCAGCCCTGGCGAAATAAAGCGTTGGTAGAAGCGGATCATCCCTAATGCGACGCTACGCATATTCACCTGGCTTTCCGGACGGTCCTGTGCTGACGCCGTGTCCGGCTGTTGAACTGATTCCGATATCGCTGCTTGTGCTTGCCGCCGCCGGCGGCTCCCCAGTTGGCCCAGCCTGCTCTTCGTCTAACAACAGTTGCGCCCGCCGGAGAAGGCGGGCGCAGGCGGTTTCCAACTGATGATACTCCGCACTGCGAATCGGCTTCCGAGCGATCAAGATTATATCGCAACCTGGCCGGATGGTCGCCATGCGCAAACGGATAATCTCGCGCAGGCGTCGCTTGATGCGGTTGCGCACCACGGCGTTACCGATGCGGCTGCTGACCGCAAACCCAAACCGGCTGTACGGCAGATCATTGGCGAGCGCAGATACTACCAGCAAGTCGTTTGCAACTGAGCGCCCACGCTGGCGAATCTCTCGAAATCGCCTGTCTTCCCGCACGCGGTAACGACGCTTCACGCTCGGCTTCTTATTCCCAGTTTCGTGCCCAGCCTGGCCGGCTCGCCGCGTCCCGGCCGTGCGCTCACACAACCGGCCGGTCACACAGCTAGACCGACTTGCGGACGGTCAACTGCACGGTCAGGCGCTCGCGGCCCTTGCGGCGGCGGCGTTTCAAAACATTGCGGCCACCGGGCGTCGCCATGCGCGCGCGAAATCCATGGGTCGTCAGGCGCTTGCGAACTTTCGGCTGCCAGGTGCGTTTCGTAGCCATGACATGTATTCCTTAGATGTACTACTTCAAAAGTGGCTGCCATGCCCGGAACAACAATTCCAGGCAGCAGATCCGGGCGATTCTCAAAGCGATAGTATACCGGCTGCTTACGCCGAGTGTCAAATCATCGGCCCCCCAACGGCAATCCAGATTTTGTTTGACGGGACGTGTCATCCCTGGTACAATACGACGCAAACGATTGCGAGATCGTTTACTCACCGATTTACCCTTTTAAACTTTGGCCTGCATATTGATTGTTGAGTGCATTATGGGCGATGCCGCGCTGTTGCGCATGCAGGATGTCTGTAAATCGTTCCCTGGCGTTCAGGCCTTGGATGCGGTGACGCTCGACGTGGGGCATGGCGAGATCCTGGGGCTTATCGGCGAAAACGGTGCCGGTAAGTCCACGTTGATGAAGATCCTGTCGGGTGTCTACCCGATGGACAGCGGTGCGATCTACATTGACGGTGAGCCGGTGCACATTCACAACCCGCACCAGGGCCAGCAGCTTGGCATCTCCATCATCTATCAAGAATTCAACCTCATGCCCAACCTCTCCGTGATGGAGAATATCTTCGTCGGGCGTGAGTTTGGGCGTTACGGACTGATCGACCGTGCGACCTTGCGCCGGCAGACACAGGTACTGCTGGACCGCCTGGGCGTCCGTCTCAGCCCGGATGCCAGTCGTCCGTGACCTCTCCGTGGCCGAACAGCAGATGGTGGAGATCGCCAAGGCGCTTTCGCTGCAAGGTCCGGGTCATCATCATGGATGAGCCGACTTCGGCCCTCAGCGATACCGAGGTTCAGCAGCTCCTCGCGATCATGCGCGACCTCAAGGCTGACGGGATTGGCGTCATCTTTATCTCGCACCGCCTGGAAGAGGTGTTGAGCATCTGCGACCGGGTCACGGTGCTGCGCGATGGCAAGAATGTCGGCTCGATTGCCGCCAGTGAGGCTACCCAGGATCGTCTGATACGGATGATGGTCGGCCGCTCGCGCAATGAGCTTTTCCACAGCGAGGAACGTTTCACCGCATCTGCCGAGGGCGGCGCCGGTGCAGAAGGCCAGGCAGCTGCGCCGGGCCCAGGGCAGGATGTCGTCCTCGAGGTGCGCGGCCTCACGCGGCGCGGCACTGCGCTCGACGCCGCGGCCACCGTGCTCGACAACGTCAGCTTTGACCTGCGCAGGGGCGAGATCCTCGGGCTGGCCGGCCTGGTCGGCGCCGGCCGGACCGAGACTGTCCGTGTCATCTTTGGCGCCGATCGCTGCGACAGCGGCGAGATCCAGATCGACGGTAAGGCGGTAACCATTGCCTCGCCGCTGGATGCCATCGAGCACGGCATCGGCTTCGTGCCCGAAGACCGCAAGGAGCAAGGTCTTGTGCTCGGCCTGAGCGTGCGTGAGAACGTGGCGCTGCCCAACCTCGACAGTATGTCGCGCTTTGGCTTCGTGCGCCTGGCGCAAGAAGCGCAGCGGGTCAAGGAATTTGTCCAGGCGTTGCAGATTCGCACGCCGAGCCTCGACAAGAGTGTCGTCAACCTGAGCGGCGGCAACCAGCAGAAGGTTGTCATCTCTAAGTGGTTGATGCTTCAGCCGCGTATCCTGATCATGGATGAGCCCACGCGTGGCATCGACGTCGGCGCCAAGGCCGAGATCTACCGCCTGATGAACCAGCTGGTCGAAAGCGGCGTCAGCATCATCATGATCTCGTCCGAGCTGCCCGAAGTTCTGGCCATGAGTGACCGCGTCGTGTGCATGGCGCGCGGGCGGGTCACCGGTATTCTTACGCACGCCGAAGCGACGCCCGAGCTGGTGATGCGCTACTGCACGCTGCAGCCGGGCCAGACGCCCGATGCTATGTTTCAAGAGGGAGCACGAGCCGCATGACAGCAGTCCCCACGCCGGAACCCAAGAGCGCGCCGGTCGAGCGACAGCAGGGTCGCGACTGGCTCACAATCTTCAGCCGTTACGGCGCTCTCATCTTTCTGGTCGTGCTGTGCGTGATCTTTGGGATGCTCTCGCCGGCATTTTTGACCTCTGTCAATATTTTCAACGTGCTGCGCCAGGTTTCGATCTACGGCCTGCTGGCGATCGGCATGACCTTTGTCATCCTGACCGGCGGCATCGACCTGTCGGTCGGCTCAGTGCTGGCGCTGGCCGGCCTGGTCGGTGCGGCGGTGGCCAAGGGCAGCACGGGGCTGCTGACCGGCGCGGCCGCCGGCGAAGGCAGCGGCGCACCTGTGTTGGTCAGCGTGCTGGTGGCGATCGGGGTGGGCCTGATTGCCGGCTGGATCCAGGGTCTTGGCGTCGCCAAGCTCAAGGTGCCGGCCTTTATCGTCACGCTGGGCGGCTTGAGTGTCTTCCGCGGCGCCGCGCTGGTCTTTTCCAGCGGCCAGCCGATCAGCGCCTTTACGCCTGAGTACCGCTGGTGGGGGCAGGGCATGATCGGCCCGGTGCCGGTGCCGGTGCTCGTCTTTCTGTTCTTTGCCGTCGTGGCCGGCATCGTCCTGCGCTATACAAAGTACGGGCGCCGGATCTATGCCGTCGGCGGCAACCAGCAGGCCGCGCGTCTGTCCGGGCTCAACGTCGACCGCCTTATCCTCAGCGTCTATGTGATCAGCGGCTTTTTCGCCGGGCTCTCGGGCTTTCATGCTCTCCTCCCGTCTCAACTCGGCCGAGCAGGTGGCAGGTATCGGGTTTGAGCTGACCGTCATCGCCGGCGTCGTGATCGGCGGTACCGGTTTCCTTGGTGGTGAAGGCACCATATTCGGCACAGTCGTCGGTATCTTGCTGATTGGGGTGCTTGGCAACGGCTTGACGCTGCTCAACGTGTCTCCCTACTACCAGCAGATCGTCATCGGCTTGATCATCGTGTTTGCCGTGTTCTTTGACCAGTGGGCGAAGAGGCGCCGCCGCTAAAGGAGCGCAAAGGAGGCTGCCGGCCAGAAATGTCTACAATTCCAACTCGCACTGCAATCCAACGTATGTGTTCGCAAAAGAAAGGACAGGCAATATGAAGCGCAATACCTATCTTGTCGTCGCCTTGATCATGCTGCTGGCCACGATGCTGAGCGCCTGCACGGCGGTTGCCCCTGCACCTGCCGCGGCGCCGGCGGCTGCAGATGCTACGGAAGCCGCGGCCGAAGCAACCGCTGCCCCGGCTGCGGAAGGCGCCGCGCCGCTCAAGATCGCATTCTCGGTTCCTGATATGGCGTTCCCCTTCTTTGTGTTCATGGAGACCCAGGTGCGTGCGGAAGCCGATGCCCTGGGCGGGATCGAGATTCAGACGCTGGACGGCCAGAACAACCTGAGCAAGCAGACGGCCGATGTCGAAGCTGCGATTGCCCAGGGCGTCGACGGCATCGTCATCAGCCCCATCACGTCTGACGGTATGGCCTCGGCCGTACAGCAGGCGATCGATGCGGGTATCCCTGTCATCACCGTCGACCGCAGCGTCACGGGCGTGACCGGCCTGCTGGCCCACGTCGGCGCCGACAACGTCAAGGGCGGCGAGCAGCAGGGCCAGGCGATTGTCGACATGTTCCCGGACGGCGCCACGATTTTTGAACTGCAAGGCACGCCCGGCGCTTCGCCTGCGATCGATCGCAGCAAGGGCTCTGCACAACATCATCGACCCGGTCACCGCGATCAAGGTAGCCTGCCAGCAGACGGCCAACTTCCGCCGGCCCGAAGGCCTGACGGTCACCGAGAACTGCCTGGGCGCCACGCCGAACCCGGACGCGATCGTGGCGGCCAACGACGACATGGCGCTTGGCTCGATCGAAGCCGTCAAGGCAGCCGATCTGACGACGCCGATCATTGGCTACGACGCCCTGCCTGAAGCCCTGAAGGCCATTCAGGACGGCAGCCTGTACGGCACCGTCGAACAGTTCCCCGGCGAACAGGCAAAGACCGCCCTGCGCACGCTGGTCAGCTCCGTACGCGACGGCACCGCCCCGGAGAGCGACGTGATCTACATCACCCCGAAACTGATCACGAAGGACAACATTAACGAGGCTGAGCGCATCGGAGAGGTACAATAACGGTACCGCTGTCTTAACCGAACTGAGCAGGTGGCGGGATCATTCTCGCCACCTGCTCCCGTTTTTAGGAGACTCACGTTATGATTCGCAACGCATTGGAGCAAGGTGAAGGCGTACTGCGCCTCACCCCCACCTGGGTGCCGCGTTCGTTCTGTATCCCGGGCAAGCGTCTCAAGCTGCATCCCAACGATCTCTACGCCTATGGCGCCGTACGCGGCGGCATCGACGAACGCTGGTTTGCGTCGACCACCAAGGCCGACAACGGCCCCCTGACCACCCGGACGAAGGACTCAGCTACGTGGTCTGGGAACACGACGGCCAGGTAGAGAAGGTCACCCTGGTCGACGCCGTGGCCGAGCTGGGGGCCGAGCTGCTGGGCGACAGGCTGTGGGATGAGTATCACCGCTGGCCGGTCTATTCCAAGTTCTTTCGACAATAAGGGGCCCCTTCCCCACCACCTGCACCAGAAGCAGGAGCATGCGCTGCTGGTGGGCCAGGAGCACAAGCCCGAGGCCTACTACTTCTCGCCGCAGATGAACAACTACGGCGCCGATTTCCCCTACACCTTCATGGGGCTCGAACCGGGGACGACGCCCGAGCAGGTGCGCCACTGCCTTGAGATCTGGGAGCAGGGCGACAACCACATTACCGACCTGTCGCGTGCCTATCGCCTGGAGTTGGGCACCGGCTGGTATATTCCGCCTGGCCTGCTGCATGCGCCGGGCAGCCTCTGCACGTATGAGCCGCAGTGGGCCAGCGACGTCTTCTCGATGTACCAGTCGCTGGTTTCCGAGGTTCCGATCGCTTGGGACCTGCTCGTCAAGAATGTGCCGCCCGACAAGCGTGACGACATGGATTACCTGCTCGACATGCTGGATTGGGACGCCAACCTCGACCCGACATTTAAGAACACCTATTTCCGGGTGCCGGTCGACGTCAAGCCGATCGACGAGATGCGCGATGCCGGGCTACGTCGAGAAGTGGATCACGTATGGGAATCCCTATTTTGCCGCCAAGGAACTGACCGTGCTGCCGGGACGCACCGTGACGATTCAGGATCCCGGACCGTACGGGTTCATCATGGTCCAGGGACACGGTACGTTTGGGCAAGCACCCGATCGAGACGCCGACCCTGATTCGCTTTGGCCAGCTGACGTGTGATGAGTATTTCGTGTCGGCCAAGGCCGCGCAGGAGGGCGTCACGATTCACAACCCCAGCACCACGCGACCCGATCGTGATGCTCAAGCACTTTGGCCCCACGCCCGAGGCGCCGCGCTAAACGCAGTTCCATGTAGGGGCACGAGGTCCGGTGAAGCAAGCGGGATGCCAGCACTCCAAGCTTGCCGGACCTTGTGTCTCTTTTGTGCTCCTCCCTTCATATTGCCTGCCCAGCAGGTTCTCTTTGTGTAGCGCACCTGTTCTATTCGTATAGTAAAAAAGTGGGCATCTGGGGGTGCTGTCTGGCAATCGGCGCGCTCTTTTCCCCAGTTTTCCCAATTTTGCCCCCATCTTTTCCCAAATATTAATCTTTGCCTACTAGACAATCGTCATAAAGTGATCTACAATGTGGGACAAAGTGGTAGATTGTGGGGCGTAGTGCCACGGTCACCCTTGAATCGCAGAGGCTGGTGGGGAATCGCGAAGTATCCTCTCAACTCAAGCGATACGGACCACGCGAGTCACCTGTTGTATGGGGTGTTTCAAATAAGTAATGAGCGTGGTGCGTAATGCGTACATACTTACCGCACTAGGTGTGATCATACGCATTGCGCATCACCCATTACGAAGCACGCAGACCGGAAAATCTGCGGGCAGGGCACCCTGAACAGTCGAAGAATTAACATAGGTAAAGAGGAAACTCGTACAACAGCGCAATGATGTTTCTCGGCGAGTACACCCACAGCCTTGACAGCAAGGCGCGCTTGACCATTCCGGCCAAGTTTCGCGCTGCGTTGGCGGCTGGCCTGGTGGTGACTCGCAACCCGGCGGACCAATGTCTGTTGGTCTTTCCACGTGACGAGTGGGAGCGCCTGGCCGACAAGGTCAGTGCGCTGCCCTTGACCGATCCGCGTTCGGCTGCATTCCGGCGTGCGTTCTTCAGCGCCGCCGAGGATATGGAGCCGGACGGTCAAGGGCGGATCTTGTTGGGCCCGCGGCTGCGCGAGCACGCCAGGATCGATGCCGACGTGGTAATCGCCGGCCAGAATAAGTTTCTCGAGCTTTGGAATCCTGCTCTGTGGGATGAAAAAGTTTTGCAGGAAATCAACGGCGCAGACTTTAGCAGTGACTTCTTTAGTACCTTGAGTTTGTAGGGCCTGCCACATGGCCGCTCGCGGGCAGGATGACACAAGAGGCGATGTAAGCCCACGCTCACGTGGCCTGCACATTAAATTACGAAGATGACTGACACGCCTCCCTCTGATCCTGGCCCGGTTCCCGATCCTATCGGTGCACGCCATGTGCCCGTACTGCTTCCGGAAGTTCTAGAGGGACTACGAGTGCGATCTGGTGCCACGTTTGTCGACTGTACAGCCGGCGGCGGGGGCCATTCCGCAGCGATTATGGCCGCAAGTGCGCCAGACGGGCGCCTGCTGGCGCTCGACGCTGACCCGGCCGCCATTCGGCGGGTAAGCGAGCGCCTTGCCGGACCCCTGGCAGCTCACAGGCTCGTGCTGGTACAGGCGAACTTTGAGCAGCTTGCCCAGGTGGTGCAGGAAGCTGGCATCGGCCCTGTCGACGGTGTGCTGCTTGACCTTGGCGTCAGCAGCTTCCAACTGGAAACGCCGGAACGCGGCTTTGCCATGCTGCTCGACGGCCCATTGGACATGCGGTTTGATCCCGCAGCGACCCTGAGTGCCGCCGACATCGTCAACCACTGGGACGAACGCTCGCTGGCTGACCTGCTCTATCGCTACGGGGAGGAATCGCAGAGTCGACGAATTGCCCGCTACCTGGTTCACAGCCGCCCGTTTTACACGACCATTGAACTCGCAGCGGCAATCGAGCGTGCGGTTGGTGGCCGTAAAGGAAGCCGGATCCATCCGGCCACGCGCAGCTTCCAGGCCTTGCGCATTGCCGTCAACCGAGAGTTAGAGCAGTTGGAGCACGTGCTGCCGCAGTGCCTGCAGGTACTTGCTCCCGGTGGCCGCCTTGCGGTCATCAGCTTCCACAGCCTGGAAGACCGCATCGTCAAACACTGGATGCAACAAGAAGCAAGAACATTCGTGCCGGATCGCACCCTTCCCCAAGGAGGGTACGAACAAAAACCGGCGTTAGCAATCATTACCCGAAAACCGATCGAGGCAGGTGAGGCGGAAACCGCCCAAAACCCTCGCAGCCGCTCGGCGAAACTCCGAATCGCCGAGAAGCTGTCCTAACCTAGCGTGGCACGTGATGCGCGACAAGTGAGCTACTGGCCCTCCCTCACACCGCGCATCACGTATCACTATATCAGGGGGCTGCTTTGCTGCAGCTTTCCGTAGTGTAGGGGCGACGACCACGTCGCCCCTACTACACTACCGGCCAAAACAGCGGCCGGCGCCTGGGCCAGACCAATTCGACCTAATCAACTGGAAATCGAGCACAGACAGAGAGTAATCGTTCGCCATGCTACAGCGCAGCAGCTTACCGACCACTTCTCCTGCCGAAATCGCCGATTCACTGCAGCGCACGCTTGATGGGCCCTTCAGTGGACCCTTCAGTGGGCGGCGTTGGCAGGCAATACAAGATGTCCTGCCGATGCCGGCGACATGGCAGCAATATATCCTTGCCTGCCTGGCGCTTACCATCGTAGTCGGCGGCATGTGGCTGCAGGTTCTTCTCTCTGTGCAGATCGCTCGCTCCGAGTTCACGCTGCGCCAGATGCGCGGCGAGTACGCGCGTGTTGAACGCCAGAACAGCGACCTTATCTTTGCAATTTCACAGCAGTCCTCGCTCGCCCACATGGCGGAACTGGCAACCCAGTCCGGCTATGTGCCGGCCACCGGCCGCACCTATATCGTGCGCGACCTCCATGCTGCGGAACAACCGTCTGCAGCGGCGGCCCTTGCACTAGCCCCTGCGCAGGCTGAACCGGTCGCACTCAACCCTGTCCCTGCCTCTGACCGCCGCCTGGAGCCGACGTCTGGCTGGCTGGATCAGACACGCCTGTGGTGGCAAAACCTGCAGCAGTCCGTGAGTACGGCAACAGGCCAGCTATGGCGGGACATCACAGGACGGATGGAATGACATGACGGCGTCTGTTGCCCCAGACGTGAGCGATGGCGCTCCGCAGGCAATCAACGAACCTCATAGCGCTCGTACCGAACCTGTCCAGAAGCGCGAAATTTGGCGCTTCTGGATTCTTGTATTTTTCTTTGGGTTCCTGGCCATCATGGTGCTCGTGCCGCTCTTTGTGCACCAGGTGCTGCAGTTCGGGCAGGAACTCCCAGCCGGCACGCCTCACCAGGGTCAACCGATGCGCGGCACGATCGTGGACCGGCATGGCGCTGTGCTCGCTGCCGACCGTTATTTTTACCAGGTGACTACCACGCCGACGCACCTCACCAACGACGAAGATCGCATGGCGGTAGCCAAGAAGCTGGAAGATCTGGCCGGCATTCCCTCGACCAAAAGCTTTGACCTGCTGACACGCTATGCGGACCAGTTGTATGTCGAACTGGCGCCCAAGATCAGCTTGGAGGCGGGCGAGCGCATTCACGCCGAGCAGCAGAAGCTGGCGGCGGACCGCGGCCTCGACCCGCTGCTCCAGATCAACCTGACGGCCACGCCCGAACGCTACTATCCCGAGAAAGCGTTGGCGTCGCAGATCGTCGGCATGCTGGCACTGGAGCGCAACGGTTCATGGCTGACCGGCTACTACGGCCTGGAAGGCTACTACGATAACTTCCTGCGCCAACGGGATGGCATTGGGCTCACCGCCAAGTCTACGGGAACGCTGGCAGACCTGCCCCAAGATGTGCAGCGCTTTCTGCCGTCGGTGGCGGGCAAAGACCTGGTGCTGACCATTGATCGCACAATTCAGTGGATTGCGCAGGATGAACTGCAAAAGGGAATGCAGAAATATCGGGCGAAGGCCGGTACCATCATTGTGATGGATCCACGCACTGGCGCCATTCTGGCCCTGGCCAACGCGCCGAGCTACGACCCGAATGATGTATCCAAGGCGGATATGAGTGCAATTCAGAACAGCGCCATCAGCGCCCAGTATGAACCCGGTTCGGTGCTCAAGGTAGTCACAGCTGCCGCGGCGCTTGACACCGGTGTTGTGACTCCCACCGAAAAGGTCACCGACACCGGCTCGATCGTAGTCGGCGACCGCATCATCCTCAACAGCAGCCGCACGGCGTGGGGCCTGGTCGACATGACCGAGACGCTCGCCCGCTCGCTCAACGTGGTTACGACGCAGTGGGCACTGCGGCTGGGTAAAGAGCGTTTCTATGATTACCTGAACCGGTTTGGCTTTGGGCGGGTGAGCGGTGTCGACCTGTCGGGCGAAGTCTACGGTTCGATCAAGCTGCCCGGTTCGGCGGATTGGAGCTTATCGGATCTCGGTACGAACAGCTTTGGCCAGGGCATGGCCGTCACGCCGATCCAGATGATCAACTCGGTAGCGTCGGTTGCCAACGGCGGCAAACTGATGCGGCCCTATGTCGTGGCGGCCCGCGTGGCGGACGGCCAGGTGCAGTATACGGAGCCGACGGTGATCGGCGTCACGGTCAAACCTGAAACCGCCAAGGTGTTGACTGATATTCTGATCAAAGTGGTGGACGAAGGCAACATTGCCGCCGGCGTAGCAGGCTACGATATTGCGGGCAAGAGCGGCACTGCTCAGATCCCCACCGAGCAGGGCTATACAGAAGATGAGACGATCGTGACCTTTATCGGCTTCGCCCCGGCCGATGACCCGCAGTTCATCGTACTGGTCAAGCTGGACAGACCTGACCCAAACATCAGCCCGTGGGCCAACTATACGGCGGCCCCGGTTTTCGCCATGGTGGCACGCCGCCTGTTTGACTATTACAACATCCCGCCGGACGAGGTCCGCCTTGCTAAGGCGGGGACAACCGTACCGGCCGGAGCCGGTGATTGAGCAACCTTCATCCGTAGTTGGCGCCGGCGATATGACGCCCATCCATAGGTCACGTGACCGGCGGGACGTTTTTGAGAGAGTTTGGAGCAGGACGTAGTGGCAGCAAATCGACCTGCAGTTGTAACGCAAATAACGCAACATACCTTGTGGACGGCCCTGAGCGGCGAAATTCCGCCGATGGCTGTGCCGGCCACGCCGATCGGGCGCGCCGTAATCGACAGCCGTGATGCCGCCGCCGGCGATCTCTTCGTCGCCCTGGTCGGGCAGAACGCCGACGGGCACCAATACGTGCCGGTAGCCTTAACCAATGGGGCCGGTGCTGTGATCGTCGAGGAACGTGGTCGCCCTGCTGCGCAGCAGGCGGGCGCAGCCGTCGTCGACTGCACGCGCGGCCGCTGGTCGCTGACTGCCAAGCTGCCCGAAGACTACCGCTCCGAACAGCCGATCGCTTACGTGGTGGACGACAGCACGCAGGCACTGCAGCAAGTTGGAGCCTTTCAGCGCCTGCATCGCGCCAATGCAAACCTGCGTGTGATTGGCATTACCGGCAGCGTGGGCAAGACCAGCACCAAGGAACTGACCGCCGGCGTCATGCGGCAGCGTTTCCGCACCTTGGCGTCGCAGGGCAATCTCAACAATGAACAAGGCCTGCCGCTGACGCTGCTGGGACTGGGTTACGAAACCGAGTGCGCTGTGCTCGAGATGGGCATGTATGACCTGGGCGAAATCGATCGCCTTTGTACGCTCGCCCGCCCACATGTGGGCATTGTGACGATCGTGGGGCCGGTGCATCTCAGCCGGCTTGGCACGATCGAACGCATCGCCCAGGCAAAGTCCGAACTGCCTGCTGCGCTGCCCCCTGCCGACGAGGGTGGTGTCGCCATTCTCAACTGGGACGACCCGTGGGTCAAAGCCATGGCGTCCGTGACACGCGCGCGTATCTTCCGCTATGGCATGACACCCGAAGCCGACCTCTGGGCCGACGAGGTGCGCGGTATGGGCATGGAAGGCATCCGCTTTCGCTTTCATTACCGGCGCCAGGGTCAAGAGCGCGTCGAAACGCTCAGTGTACGTGTACCCCTGCTGGGTAGCCACAGCGTCCAGACTGCCTTGTGCGCCGCCGCCGCCGGGCTGGTCGAGGGGTTGGGATGGGACGAGATCATTGTTGGTATGCAAAGCACTCCCGGCCAGCTGCGCCTGGTGATCGTGCCCGGCATCAACGGCTCGACCGTCATCGACGACACCTATAATGCCAGCCCGGCCAGCATGATCGCTGCCCTCAACCTGCTCGCCGACGTGGAGCCGAAAGGGCAGGGGCGCCGCGTTGCCGTGCTGGGCGACATGCGCGAACTGGGTGACTACACCGATGAAGGCCACCGCCTCGTCGGACGCCGCGCGGCGGATGTGGTTGACCTGTTGGTTACTGTCGGCGAACTAGGCGCCGCCATCGCGGCCGAAGCGCGGGGTGTCCAGTTCAACCCTGCGGCACTGCATGTGACGCAGACTGCCGACGAAACGATCGCACTGCTGCGCACGCTGCTGCGCCCTGACGACCTGGTGCTTGTCAAGGGCAGCCGCGCGGTGGGGATGGAAACCATCGTCGGCGAGATTGTGCTAGTCGATACGGATAGCGCCGCTGGCAGCAGGGGAAGCAGCACCAGCCAGGCGGAGGCCCTCTGATGGAGACAAATCCTCTCGAGCCACGCATGGCCTATGCATTGGCGCTCGGTGCAGTCAGCTTCATCATTGCCGTTATCTGGGGCAGGCCGCTCATCGGCTTTCTCAAACGAAAAGGGATCGGCAAGCAGATCCGCATCGAACTGCCGGGCCGCCACCAGTTCAAGACCGGCACGCCGACGATGGGCGGCGTCCTGTTTGTCGTGCCGGTGCTGCTGATCACCGGCGTTTTGAACATTATCAACCTGTTGGGCATGGATGCTATCGGCCAGAGCACGCTCTTTCTCTTCTTCTGCCTGGCCTCGCACGCCGTGCTGGGCGCGGTAGACGACTGGCAGGGTATCAAGGGGATGCGCGGCAAAGGTGAAGGCATGAGCCCGCGCATGAAGAGCGGGTTTCAACTTCTCTTTGCCAGCATCATCGCCTTGGTGCTCTACTTTGGCCCGCCGCAGTGGGACTATGTGGGTGTGCCGGGCTATCCCGACTTTTTCCGCATCGGCCCGCTGATCATCCCGGTGACGATCTTTTTGATGGTGGCCATGAGCAACGCCGTCAACCTGACCGACGGCCTCGACAGCCTGGCCGGCAGCACCAGCATGATTGCATTTGCCTGCTACGGCACCATCGCCTATCTGCAGAACCAGGTGTACCTGGCGGCATTCTGCTTTACGCTTGTAGGGGCCTTGATGGCCTTTCTCTGGTACAACGCCTATCCGGCGCAGCTGATTATGGGGGACACCGGCAGCCTGGCATTGGGCGCAACCCTGGCGTTGGTAGCGGTGATGACCGGCCAGTGGCTGCTGCTCCCGGTGATCGGCCTGGTCTTTGTCGCCGTAGCCGTGAGCGTGACATTGCAGGTCGGCTATTTCAAGCTGACGCGGCGAATGTATGGCGAAGGGCGCCGGCTGTTCAAGATGGCTCCGCTCCACCACCATTTTGAACTGCTTGGCTGGAGTGAAATGCAGATCAAGGAACGTTTCTGGTTGGTAGCGGTGTTGGCAGGAATGTTGGGGGTTGCGTTGGCGCTTATTTAGTTTGTTGTTACGTTCAGTGAGTACGCCCAGGCGCAGGTGACTGCGCACTTGGGCTCTTGGCAGGTGGGTCAGTGGAACACAACGTATTTAGTGGGAAACGAATCGTCATTCTGGGTATGGCCAGGCAGGGCCTGGCCCTGGCGCGCTTCTTCGTCGCTGCCGGCGCCGACGTGACGATCAGCGATGCCGCGCCGGCCGAAAAGCTGGGCGCTGAGATCGCCAAGCTTGGCGGTCTTCCAGTAAAGCTGGCGCTGGGCGGCCATCCGCTGTCGCTGCTCGACGGCTGTGACTTGCTGTGCCTGAGCGGCGGGGTTCCTGCGCAGCTGCCGTTCGTGCAGGTTGCGATTCAGCGCCACATCCCGCTTGAGCAACGACAGCCTGCTCACGATACAGCTTGCCTCGCAGGCAGGGCTCGGGCCGATCGTTGCCATCACGGGCAGCAGCGGCAAGACGACGACTACCACCCTCGTCGGGCTGATGCTCAGCGCTGGGGGCAAACCGGTCCATGTAGGTGGCAATATTGGAGTGCCTCTGATCGACAAGTTGGACGAAATCCGGCCGGGTGAGCCGATCGTGCTGGAACTGAGCAGCTTCCAGTTGGAGTTGTACGATCCGGCGCTCGCCTGGGGTTCGTTGGACGGATCTCAACTTCCACGTTGGCGCCATCCTGAACATTACGCCCAACCACCTGGATCGGCATCCCAGCATGGCTGCCTACGCCGATGCCAAGTTCAACCTGCTGCGACGGCTGCGCCCGGGAGCGACGGCCGTTCTGGGCGCCGACGATGCCGTGACCGGCGCCGTGCTTGGCACACCGCCAGGATTGGCCCTGGAAGATCCAGCTCAACTGGCACGGCTCCGGGCCTGGAACCTATTGGCCCCCGCGAATGAAATGCACCAGCAGCTTGTGGCGGGCAGCGTTCGACTTTTGGGTTTCAGTCGCGTGCACACATGCGCCGGCGGCGCCTGGCTTGCCACTGCCGTCGAGGCGGGGAACCTGATCTATCGGGGCCGCCCTGTCTGCGCGCGACAGCGAGGTAAAACTGCGCGGGGAGCACAACGTGAGTAACCTGCTGGCGGCCATTGCCATCAGCGGGGCAGCGGGGGCCACGGTTGAGGCCATGGCCGAAGTGGCACGCAGCTTTACCGGCGTGCCCCACCGCCTCGAAATCGTAGGCGAGAGCGGCGGCGTCACCTGGATCAACGACAGCATCGCCACCTCGCCGGAACGGGCAGTTGCCGGCTTGCGCAGCTTTGGACGTGGCGGCGGCTCCCTTATTCTCCTGGCCGGCGGGAAGGACAAGAACCTGCCCTGGGACGAGTTCGCGGCAGAAGTCGTGGAGCGTGTCGACTTTCTGATTGGCTTTGGCCAGGCCGGCCCCATGATCGTCGAGAAAGTGCAGGACTATGCGCGGTTTTGCCCACCACCGTGCCCCCAGCTCGGCAATCACGCAGCGGCTTGACGAAGCGGTGGAACTGGCGGCCAGAGCGGCGGAACCAGGCTCGGTCGTGCTGCTGTCACCCGGCGGCACGAGCTACGACGCCTACAAGGACTTCGAGGAGCGCGGCGAACACTTCCGCCGCCTTGTGCAGCTGAATGGGAGAGGGTGAGCGATGGCAGGTAACGCAAACGGCAGCGTGACAGGTGACGCACGCGTGCGCAACCATGGCAGCTATGATTGGGCGCTCCTCTTTACGGTGACTGCCATGCTCGGCCTTGGCCTGGTGATGGTGTTCAGCGCCAGCTATCCGCGCGGGCTTGAAGGGTTCAACGATCCCTTCTACTTTATTATGCGCCAGCTGGCCTGGCTCGTCGTCGGAGTTGTCACGTTGTTACTCGCCGCTCGCGTGCCCTATCCTTTCTGGAACCGCTGGAGCATTCCCCTGATGGGCCTGGCACTGCTGGCGCTGCTGGGCGTAATTGCCTTTGGTGCCGAACGCTTTGGTGCCACCCGCACCTATATCAACGGCAGCATTCAGCCCAGCGAACCGGCTAAGGTGATCATCATCATCTATGTCAGCGCCTGGTTGACGAGCAAAGGCCGCCGCATCCGCGACGCACGCGCCGGGCTGCTGCCGTTCGGCGTGTTGATGGGGATTGTCTCCGTCTTGATCGTGCTGCAGCCGGAGATCTCGACTGCCATTTTGATCGTGGTAACGGCCGCCGTGATGCTGTTTATCGCCGGCGCCGACATCAAGCAGCTGCTGGTCGTCGGCGTCATTGCCGCCATTACCTTCTGGGTGGTGATTACGTACAGCTCGTATGCTGCCGACCGTGTGGATCGCTACCTGGAGTCCGTGGGCAACCCGCTGGCCAGCGAGGAGTGGCAGGTGAGCCAAGGCGTGCAGGCGCTCATGCGCGGCGGCCTCTTAGGGCGTGGGATCGGCAGTGGGCTGGCGCAGCAGACGGGATTCCTGCCCGTCAGTTGGAGCGACAATATCTACGGCGTGATTGGCGAAGAGCTGGGCTTGTTGGGCACGCTGTTTGTCGTACTGCTGTTTGCTCTGTTGGCTTACCGCGGGCTGCGGATCGCGCTGCGGGCACCGGACAACTTTGGCATGCTGCTGGCAACCGGCATTACCACCATGTTGATTCTGCAGGCACTGCTCAACATGGCGGTGATCGTAGCCGCCGCCCCCCCAACGGGCGTGACGCTGCCCTTTATCAGCTATGGAGGCAGTTCGCTGGTGGCCTCGCTGTTTGGCATCGGCGTGCTGTTGAGCATCAGTCGCTATGGAGTGGAGAACGGCGCCCGGGCGACGGAAGTGGGAAGGTATGCTTATGAACGTGTTGATCTCGGGCGGGGGGACGGGCGGACACGTGTACCCCGCACTGGCGGTGGTGCCTCATCTCGGGCCCAATCTCGGGCCCAGTCTCAGGCAGGCGCCCGCCTCAATACGCGTACTGGGGTCCGCTCAGGCTCCTACCAGTCCAGCGTACCCCGCGCCAGTATCGGCGACGGGCGCGTCCGGCGCAGCGGCGACGGCAGAGGGGGAGGAGGTGGCTAGCAGCGCAAGCTCAGCATCCAGCGTCACCGGCCAACCGGTGCAACTGCTTTGGGCAGGCACCACTGCCGGCATGGAGCAGGCACTGGTCGAGCGGGCAGGCATACCATTTCAAGGGATCAGCAGTGGCCAGCTTCGCATTGCAAACCCGGTCAAGATCGTGAACAACCTGGGCAAAATGGCGACGGGTTTCCAACAGAGCCTGGCCCTGATCGATCGATTCCAGCCGGATGTTTGTTTTGTCACCGGTGGGTATGTGTGTGGTCCCGTGGCAGTCGCCTGTTCGCTGCGCAAGATACCGATCTTGATTTACTTGCCCGACATGACGCCAGGCTTCGCCATCCGTTCGTTAAGCAGGCTGGCGCAGCGGGTGGCAGTGACGCTGCCAGAGGTAGCACGTGCAATTTGGTGGCGAAGTGCCGCAGGGGAAAGCTGTCGTGACCGGTTACCCAGTTCGCCAGGAACTGGTTGAGGCGGCAAAGGATCGCCCGCTTGCCAGGCACAAGTTGGTCGAAGCCTTGCAGTGGCCACAGGGAGAGCGATGCAACATTACCGTTGTTGTTGATATGGGGAGGAAGTTCGGGGGCGCGGGTAATCAATCGAGCAACATGGGCAAGTGTGGCGCAGATGCTGCCAGAAGCAGTGATATTGCACGTGGTAGGCAACCGGGACTGGACGTTGTACCAGGAGTGGGCGCAGGCCAATCCACTGCCAGCCGATCTAGCCGATCGATATCACCCCGTGCCTTACCTGCACGAGACAATGATCTTGGCGTTGGCGGCAGCGGATCTTACTGTGGCGCGCGCAGGAGCAAGCTCGCTAGGAGAGTTCCCGGCCGCGCGACTGCCCGCCATATTGGCGCCGCTGGCAAGTGTCAACCAGATGGACAATGCGCAAGCGCTGGCGAAGCGGGGCGCGGCAGTGATCATTGAAGACCAGGATCTTGAGGCGAAGTTGGCCACTACTGTAGTGGAACTGCTGGCAAAGCCGGTGCAGCTCCAAGCAATGAGTAAGGCAATGGCTGGGTTGGCTCGACCGCATGCGGCCGAGGCAATTGCGACGGAGATAGTCAGATTGGCGCAAGAGAGATAGCGAAGCCGTGTTTCCATTTCAGGACTTCTTAACACCACCACCGCCAACGCCGACGCTGCCCGGGGGGCCAGCGGCGCAGGCCGCGCCGTTGACGACCCCGCTGCCGACTGTGCCCGTGCCGACCGTGCCTGTACCTACCCCCGTGCCAGGTGTGCCCACGGCGACGCCGATCCCAGGTGTACCGACGGCTGCGCCCATCCCCGGGACATCGCCTACCGCGTCGGGAACGGCGAACCTGGCGGCCATCGTTGCCCTGTTCATCTACCTGGGCTTTTTCGGCGCGATCGGCTATCGCCGCGGTACCCGGCGTGAGCTGTGGGTATTAATTGTCGCTGTGTTACTGGCTTTCGGTCTGCAGCAGTTCAGCGATCTCATCGTGACGTTCTTTAATCGCTTTGGGAAAGGTATCGCCTTCTTACTCGGGCAGCCGATCCCGGATGTATCAGGACTGGGCGCCTGGGCCGCCGCAAACACCCAGACGCTTCTGCTGCTGCTGTGGTTGGGTGGTGTCGTGTTCACCTATTTCTTGACGAACCGGCTCGTGCGCAACAGTAAGCAGGACGGCTGGTCCATTCTGTTGGGTGTCTTGAATGGAATTGTTTTTGCGATGATCTTTGCGCCCCTGCTGACCAGCCTGATGTATCCGGGGGTCAGCATCCAAGGGCAGATCTCGCAGACGCCGGTGCTCAGCTTTTTCAGCAACCTGTGGGAACAGATCAGCACTTTGTTCGCGCGCTTCTGGACCGCTTTGGGGCCGGCGGCGGCGAACGTCTTCTTTCTTGGAATCGTGGTGCTGGTGCTCTTTGCAGCGTTTACGCTGCGCACCAGTGCGAAGGCGAAGGCAAAGTAGTGGATGCGTGGGCAAAGGCCAAGTGATGGCCGGTAATATCTAGGCAGGGTCAGAATCGCAATCGTCCGTCGGAGTTGGTGTGGGACCAATTGAAGCGCTGTTTGTCACTATACAGGTCATCATCGCCACCGTCGGCGTGGTGCGCGGCTATGCCAAGGAACTGGGCAATACATTGGTGTTGATGGCGGCGATCTTCTTTCTTTCCTATGTCGGCTCACGGGCCCAGGACACGATTGCGGAATTCATTGAGCGGGTGTTTGGCTACGCACCCGGTTCAGCCCAATCGAACTCATTGCTATTTTTCTTGTATGTTGGTACATTTCTGGCTATTGTATTTGCGAGCTATGCCGGGAGAACCTTGGATTTTGGCGGCAAACCGATGCGGGCACCGGAAGGCACGATTCTCTCGCTGCTGGTAGGCCTGCTGAACGGCTACCTGGTAGCGGGAACGATCTGGTACTACGCCAATCTCTTTGGCTATCCGTTTATGAACGTAGACACAACTCAATTCTCGTCCACGGCCGATTTTATGCTGACCTACCTGCCGCAGAATGTCGTGTCGAACCCGGTGGCGTGGATGGTGCCGGTGGCCCTGTTGATTTTGATGCGTGTGCGTGGATGATAGGAATCGTGTTATGACCTTGGAACAGCCAGGGCAACAAGCACAATCGGATAGTCAGGCAAGTTGGCGAGAGCGCCTCGTCGCCCGTGATAAGACGCTGCGCGTCCATCTGGTGGGCATCGGCGGCACCGGTTTGAGCGCCATCGCCCGCGTGCTGCTGGAGATGGGGATTCAAGTCAGCGGCAGCGACCGCCAGGCGGGCGCGGCACTGACCGGTCTTGCGCAGCAGGGCGCGCGCGTGATGTCCGGCCAGGCGCGTGACAACCTGATCGAACCTGCCCGCACACGAACTGCCCGATGTCGTGCTGATCAGCAGCGCCGTCGACGCTGCCAACCCCGAGCGCCAGGCTGCGGAGGAACTGGGGCTGCCAGTCGTCAAGCGCAGCGAGTTCTTGCCTGTGCTGCTGTTCAATCGCCGGCTGATCGCCGTGGCCGGCACCCACGGCAAGACGACGACCACGGCGATGATCGTCCAGGTGCTGCGCCGGGCCGGTATCGACTGCGGCTACATTATCGGCTCGGACGTGCCGACCTTATGGCAACGCCGCGGCGGGCAGCGCGGCCGAGTTCGTGCTCGAAGCCGACGAATATGACCACATGTTCTTGGGCTTTCACGCCGCAGATTGCCGTCGTCACCAATGTGGAGTGGGACCATCCCGACTGTTATCCCACACCTGCCAGCTTCCGGCGTGCTTTCATGCAGTTCACCGACAACGTCGATCGCGACGGCGTCATCATTGCTTGTGCCGACGACGTGGGGGCAATGCTCGTTCATGATTATGCTCCCTCGCGCGGGCCGCGCTGGCTGCTGTATGGCACTGGCCTGGCCGCCGGCTTGCGGGCCGTCAACGTCCGTCCGCTGCCCGGCGAAGGCATCAGTGCGGAGATCGAGTGGTGGAATGCGCCGAGCGGCCGCCTGCAGCTGGCGGTGGCCGGCGTCCACAACGTGCGCAATGCCTTGGCCGCCTTGGCCGTGGCCGCAAGCTGCGGAGTGTCGAGCGCAACGGCCGCTGGCGGCGCTGGCAGATTACCGCGGCTCGGCGCGCCGCTTCGAATGGAAGGGTGAAGCCGGCGGCGTCACCGTGATCGACGACTACGCCCACCATCCCACCGAGGTGACGGCTACCCTGGCCGCGGCACGCCAGCGCTATCCCGACCGGCGCATCTGGGCGGTGTTTCAGCCGCACACCTACAGCCGCACGCAGCGCATGCTCTACCAGATGGGGGAGAGCTTTGAGGCTGCCGACGAAGTCATCGTGCTTGACATCTACGCCGCGCGCGAGGTGGATGACGGCACGGTCAGTGCCGCCGAACTTGTGGCTGCGAGCCCGCATCGTTCGATCCGCCATATTGCGACCATTGCTGCTGCCGCCGGCTACCTGGCCGACCACGTGCGCCCGAGCGATGTCGTCATAACGCTTGGCGCCGGCGACGGCAACCAGGTAGGCGACCGGCTGCTGCGCTATCTGCGGGAGGAGGGAACGCCATGAGCGCGCAGACGTTGCCCACCATTGTGGGGGTCGAGATCGCCCGGAACGTGATCCTCGCACCATACACCACGATGAAAGTAGGCGGCCCGGCCGACTACTTTGCCACGGTCACGACCACGGAACAGATGCTCAAGGTAGCACGCTGGGCGCGTGCCGCTGCGATCCCCTATTACATCCTGGGTGGGGGCTGCAACATCCTTATCGCCGATGCGGGCATCCGTGGCCTGGTGATCTAGCAACCGCTGCCGCCGCGTGCGTGTGGACGAGGCGCCCTGCTGCGTCTTCCCGCTCGACGATCGCCCCTTCCTGTGGGTCGAGAGCGGCGCTGCCATGGCGGGGGCCGCGCGCACGAGCATCGCTGCCGGCCTCACGGGCCTGGAATGGGCGGTCAGCGTGCCCGGCACGGTGGGCGGGGCGATTGTCGGCAATGCCGGGGCGCATGGCATGGAGATCAAGGACAACCTCTGGAATGCCATGATCCTGGACGAGAACGACATGGTAGAGGAAGTGCCGGTCGAGCAAGCTGGACTTTGCCTACCGCAGCAGCGCACTCAAGCGGCAGGTCCCGGTTAAGGCCGGCTTTGGGCCGATCGTGCTCAGCGCCAATTTCCGTCTCGACTTTGGCGATGCCGAGACGATTCAAGGCCAAGGCCGACGAGTATCTGCAGCACCGCCGCCGCACGCAGCCGGTAGAACCGAGTGTGGGCAGCACCTTCCGCAACCCGCCCGGCGACTATGCCGGGCCGGCTGATCGAGGCGGCGGGGTTGAAGGGCACGCGTGTAGGTGGCGTCGAGGTGAGTGACGTGCATGCCAACTTCTTAATCAATCGCGGTGGAGCAGGTGCTGCCAGCGCCGCCGCCGTGCTGGCAACTGATGCACAGAGTCCAGCAGACAGTCCAGGCATCGCTTTGGCGTGCACCTGGAGCCGGAAGTGCAGTTGGTGGGCGAATGGCCCTTGGATGAATGAGTGAGTTTGTGGAACGATACGATGAAGGACCGCAAATACCGCGTCGGCGTGCTGTTTGGCGGGCGCAGCAGCGAACATGAAGTATCGCTGGCGAGCGCCAAGAACGTCATGGACGCGCTGCGCGAGGCGGGGCACGAGGTAGTGCCGATCGGCATCACGCCCCAGGGGCGCTGGCTGCCTCAGGAAGATGCCTGGGCACGGCTGAGCGCCAAGGCTGCGGGTGTGTTGAATGGAGACACGGCGCGGGAACTTACCGGCAGCGCGGCGCCGATGACGAGGCCGGCTGGGGTCTGCTGCCGCATGGGGAGACAGGCCATGCGCTGCCGCAGATCGACGTGATTTTTCCCGTGCTGCATGGACCCTACGGCGAGGACGGCACCGTGCAGGGCATGCTGGAGATGGCCAACCTGCCCTATGTCGGCTCGGGAGTGCTGGCCAGTGCATGCGGCATGGACAAGGAGGTCGCCAAGCGCCTGTTTGCCGGGGCCGGTCTGCCACAGGTGCCTTTTGTGCTGCTGCCGCGCAGCATGTGGCGGAGCAATCCCGGCGACTGCTTCGCCAAGGTCGAAACTGCGCTGTCTTACCCGGTGTTTGTCAAGCCGGCGAACCTGGGCAGCAGCGTCGGCATCAGCAAGGCGCGCGACCGCGGCCAACTGGCAGAGGCGCTCGACCTGGCGGCGCAGTTCGACCGCAAGCTGCTTGTGGAAGCGGCCGTGCCGCACGCCCGTGAGCTTGAGGTCAGCGTGCTGGGCAACGACGCACCGATCGCCAGCGTGCCGGGCGAGATCGTGCCCGGCAACGAGTTTTATGATTACAACGCCAAATATATCGACGACAACAGCGAGCTTCTCATCCCGGCGCCGCTGGCGGCAGCGACGGTGCAGCAGACTGCAGGAGTATGCCGTACGTGCGTTTGTCGCACTGGACTGTGCCGGGCTGGCGCGCGTGGACTTTCTCATGAACGGGGAGAGCGGCGAGCTGTACTTGAACGAAATCAACACGATGCCGGGCTTCACCCGGATCAGCATGTATCCAAAACTGTGGGAGGCAAGCGGTATCAGCTATCCCGAACTCGTAGACAGGCTCGTACAACTGGCGTTGGAGCGTTACGCCGATCGCCAGGAGAACAGCACGGCGCATTGAGTGCGGTGCGATGGACACAGCAGGTGACAGCAACATCAGGTAAGCATGGCTAAGGGCACGAACGCAGCAGGCAGCAATTCAAGAGCCAATGCTGTGGCGAGGACACCGTCCTCGTCGCCGCTGCCCCCTGCCCGCAAACCGCGGGCAAGCACGAACGGTGCTGCGCTCAGCCCTGCTGCCCGCCGGCGTGTCAACCAGCGCCGCAAGGAGCGCATCACGCGCCAGGTGCGGCGGCTGGATGCCGTCCTACCAAGCGCCACGGGTGGGATCTGGCGGCCGCACCTGCCCCAGGTAAGCAGCTGGGCGCTTTGGCGGCTGCTGCGCGCACGTTGGTTCATTTTTGTGGGACTGCTGCTGGCGTGCGGCCATTGCCGTGGCCGCTTGGGTGCACACAGACGAACGCTGGTTCCTGTATCGGGAGGATGCTCGCTTCTCCGGACTGACCTACCTGACGGAAGACGAGCTGTGGCAGCTCGAGCGGAATCGACGGTTGGAACATGTTTTGGCTGGACACGGGCGCCGTGCGCCGCCAATTGTTAGCAAACCCGTATGTAGCGGATGCCGATGTATACATCTCGCCCGTGCAAGGGACGGTAAACATCGACGTCACGGAAGCTCGCCCTGTGGCGTTGTGGGTGACGGACGATGGGACACGCTGGCTGCTGCCAAGCGGTGCCGCGGTGGAGCCGCGTGGGCCAACCCCGCCGGGGCTGCTGCAGATCATCGACGGCGGGGCGGTGGCAACGGCGCCCGGTGCCGCATTAGGCAGCGAAATTGATGGCGACGTACTGGCGAGCGCCGAGAGCCTGCTGCAAGTGCTGCCGGGCGTGGCGCCGCTGCGCTACAACCGGCAGATAGGCCTGAACTTTCAACTGCAGGACAAGCCGTACTGGGTGTACTGGGGCGACGGCGCCAATGTCCAGCGCAAGCTAGACAACCTGGCGGCAGCCGTCAAGCTGCTGGAAGACGGAACCCTGGAAGGTACTGTGATCGACGTGCGCTTTGAGCGCCCTTATGTGAAATAGAGCGGGAGTGTCGGTATGCAAGAAATTGTCTGTGCTATTGATATCGGAACCACGAAGATCTGCGCACTGATGGCGTCGGTCTCGCATGACAGCCTCGGCAAGCTCTCGCTCACTCTGCTGGGCGAGGGCCAGGCGCCAAGCCGCGGCATCCGCCGCGGCGTCGTCGTCAACGTGCCGGAAGCCACGGCCGCGGTTGGCGAGGCGATGGAGAAGTGCGAGCAGACGGCGGGCCGGCAAATGCTCAGCGCCTATGTCGGCATTGCCGGCAGCCATATCGGCACGCGCAACTCCAAGGGCGTCAGTCCGGTGGACAAGCGCAGCGGGGTCACCGGCAACGACATGCAGCGCGCGCTGGAGGGGGCACGGGCAGTGGCTCTGCCCGAGAACCAGGAGGTCATCCACACCATCGCCCGGGATTGGACCGTGGACGGGCAGACCAAGGTCCAGCAGCCCGTTGGCATGAGCGCCTACCGCCTGGAGGTGGACGCCCACATCGTGACCGGCAGCAGCACGGCGGTCAGCAACCTGGTGCAGTGTGTCATTGCCCACGGCATCGACGTGGACGAGCTGGTGTTGGAGCCGCTGGCGGCCAACGAGGCGGTGCTTAAGCCTGAAGAACGGCGCATGGGCGTGGCGGTCGTCGATATGGGCGGCGGCACTTCGGATCTCGCCATCTTTATCGACAACGGCCTGTGCCACACGGTCATTCTCGACATGGGCGGCAACCACCTGACCAACGACCTGGCGGTTGGGCTGCGCTGCCCGTTTGAAACGGCCGAGGATCTCAAGCTGCGCTACGGCACGCTGCTGCCCGAGCGTGTGGCCGAGGACGAGGCGGTATGGGCGACCGTGTTTGGCGAGAAGGCGGAACGCAGCTTTAGCCGGCGTTTTATCTGCGAAGTGTTGGAAGCGCGTGCGACCGAGATGCTGGAGATCATCGGCCAGCGGCTGGACGAGAGCGGCTACCTGGACAAACTGCCGGCCGGCCTGGTGCTGACCGGCGGCTGTGCGCAGCTGCCTGGTTTCTCTGACCTCGGGCGCAGCGTGCTCAACATGCCCGTGCGGATCGGCGCACCGTCGCCGTCGCTGCCGATCGCCGGTCTCAGCCGCAATCTGCTGTCGCCCACGTATGCCACGACCGTGGGCCTGCTTCTGTGGGGGCTGCACGAGGATGCGCGATCGATTCGCCATCGCTTTGATGCAGATCATGGCGCAAACGGCAGCAACGCCGCATGGGTGCGCCAGGCGGCCCAGTGGCTCAAGAACTTGCTGCCGGACCGCAACTAGGTGGTGTGTGAATGGGTGTGAATTCGACGCAAAGACGGCAGGGGGCAGCCGGAACTCCCTTTCCACGCTTAGCGCTGAATGTGCAGTTTGCCTGCAGTAGGAACCAATAACCCGTACCGTCACATTGTCGTCACCATCGCAGACACTATTGATCGAAGGAGCCGGAATCCAATGACACGCAGCACGAACAACAGCAGCAAGGCGCAATCTTCATTTGTGGACAACTTCGCACAAATCAAGGTTGTGGGCGTTGGCGGCGGCGGCCAGAACGCCGTCAACCGCATGATCGAGGAAGGTATTCAAGGGCGTCGAGTTCATTGCCGTGAATACCGATGCGCAGGCGTTGATGTTGTCAAGTGCCCCACAGCGCTTGCGCATCGGCGAGAAGATTACCAAGGGGCTGGGGTCGGGCGGCAACCCCGACATCGGCCTGCGCGCGGCCGAGGAAAGCCGTGAGGAGATCCGCGAAATGCTGAGCGGCTCCGACATGGTGTTTGTGACCGCCGGCATGGGCGGCGGCACCGGCTCGGGCGCCTCGGCCATCGTGGCCGCGAGCGCCCGCGAGATGGGGGCGCTGACCATCGGCGTGGTGACGCGGCCCTTCACCTTTGAGGGAGCGCATCGGCGCCGCGCGGCCGAACAGGCGATCGAGAACCTCAGCGCCAACGTCGACACGCTGATCACGATCCCCAACGACCGCCTGCTGCAGATCGCCGACAAGAAGACGGGGATCAAAGATGCGTTCCGCCTGGCCGACGATGTACTGCGCCAGGGCATCCAGGGTATCAGCGAACTGATCACGATTCCCGGCCTTATCAACCTGGACTTTGCCGACGTCAAGACGATCATGCAGGATGGCGGCGCGGCCTTGATGGCGATCGGTCGCGGCAGTGGCGAGAATCGGGCCCGCGAGGCGGCCGAGCGCGCCATTCACAGCGCACTGCTCGACGTCTCGATCGAGGGCGCCCGCTCGATTATCTTCAACATCAAGGGCGGCGAGGACCTGAGCCTGTTCGAGGTGAACGAGGCCGCCGAGGTCATCCGGGCCAGCGCACATCCCGAGTGCAACATCATCTTTGGCGCCGTAATCGATCCCGAAATGCGCGACGAGACGCAGCTGACCGTGATCGCCACGGGCTTCGACCGGCCAAAGAAGGAGACGCTGGACTTTGTCGACACGGCCTTCCAGCGCCCGCGTAACGGCTACTCCAACAACGACTACAGCAGCAGTCGTGACAACGGCAACAACGGCAACAACGGCAACAATGGTAAGGACAGCACGCGTGACAGCCAGCGCGACAGTACCCGCGAGAACGGCCGCAGCGAGCCCGCTAAGCAGCAGGCGGACTACAATGTGCGCACGTTCGATCGTGACGATCTGGATATTCCTGCTTTCCTGCGCCGCCAGCAGCGAACGACTAACGGCCACTAAGTCCTAGCTCTATGGACAGCCTGGGACCGGGCTGTGGCAGGCATGCTGCGCCCGCCACAGCCCGGTCCCGCTGCCACCTTATGGAAAGCTTAAAATTTCGGGCTCTTCTTCCTCAGCTCCCGAATGTACCCCGTTTTCGTGCCTCGAACGCCTGTGCGGCACTTGCAGCCTCGCCGTATCTATGCTATACTCACATCCCGTAGCCCAATATATTGTGTCCGCCATAAACTAATGCACAATATGTAGGCGGTGCCCTTATGAATTGCCCTCATTGTGGTTATACAGCGCACCGCGTGATTGATACACGTGATGCAAGCGACGCCATTCGCCGGCGCCGCCAGTGTGAAAGGTGTGGTCAGCGCTTTACGACCTATGAGCATGTTGCCGCTAACCTGCTCGTGATCAAAAGTGACGGCCGCCGCGAGCCATTCGACCGCCAGAAGTTGTTGTCCGGCATCCAGGTAGCTTCGGCCAAGCGGCCGATCAGTCGTGAGACGATCGAGCACATGGTCGACCAGATCATTGAGTCATTGCAGTCGATCGGGCGAGCAGAGGTGCCAAGCAAGTCAATCGGCACCATGGTGCTCGATCATCTGGCACAGATCGATCAAGTCGCCTATATCCGTTTTGCCAGCGTGTATCTGAATTTGCACGACCTGGCGGAGCTGCGCTCTGAAATCGATCGCTTGATGGGGCGCCCTTCGGCTGCCGAACCGGCCTAGATCGTTTCCTACCTATCAAACTGCATTCCTTCACTACGTCGCCGTCGTCGCTGCCGCCGTGGTGTAGTTTGATGTTCCTTTTCTATCGCAGCCCCAGAGGTTACCTGCTATGGGCGCCTCTTAAGGGGCAGGTATCCGTATTTGTTACGTTGGATAGGAGATAGGGCATGTCCAAAACAATTGTCGAACCCTTGGCTGCCGCAGCCGCAGCACCAGAGAGTTCCGCCACCGTTTCCGAGCCGGTGCATACGGTCATTGAAAACGTCAAGGGCGAGCGCGTCTACCTCGCCTGTCCCGACTACGTGAGTGATGCTGCCGTCAACTTGAGTGAGAACAGCATCAAGGTGCTCGAAAAGCGCTATCTGCGCCGGGATTATGATGGCTCGTTTCTAGAAACGCCGGCCGGCATGTTCTACCGTGTCGCCTATCACATTGCGCAGGTAGAAACTGAGCACGGCGGCGATGCGGCGGCCGTGGCCCATACCTTTTACGACCTGCTGGCCCAGCGCCGCTTCTTCCCCAACAGCCCCACCTTTACCGGCGCCGGCACGCCGCTCGGCCAGTTGGCCGCCTGCTTTGTGCTGCCGATCGAAGATGACATGGGCAAGGCCAGCGACGGCATTTTCAGCACCCTGCGCGTGGCGGCCTTGATCCAGCAGACGGGCGGCGGCAATGGGTTCTCCTTTAGCCGCCTGCGGCCCAAGAACGATCGTCGTGCACACCTCGTCCGGCCGTGCCACGGGCCCTGTCGGCTTCCTGCGCGTCTACGACCAGGCCTTTGGTGAGATCGCCCAGGGCGGCAGCCGGCGCGGCGCCAATATGGGCGTGCTGCGCGTGGATCATCCGGATATTGAAGAATTCATCACCTGCAAGGCGGAAGAAGGCAAGATCGCCAACTTCAATATCTCGGTAGCCATCACCGACGAGTTTATGGCCGCCGTCCGGGACGACACCGACTTCAACTTGCGCAACCCCCGCGACGGCAAGATCTGGCGCACCGTGCGGGCACGTGACCTGTTCGAGAAGATCGTCAAGTATGCGCATCACAACGGCGAACCGGGCGCGCTGTTTATCGACGCCGCCAATCGCACGAACCCGGTGCCGCACCTCTATGACCTGGAAGCGACCAACCCCTGCGGCGAGCAGTGGCTGGGGCCGTATGAGAACTGCTGCCTGGGTTCGATCAACCTGGCCCACCATGTGAAGAAGACGGAAGACGGCGCAACAGTCGTAGACTGGGAACTGCTGCGGCGCTCGATCCGCGAGAGCACGCACTTCCTGGACAACGTGGTGAGCGCCAATGCCTACGTGCCGGCCGTGCCCGAAGTGGCTGAGGCTGCCTATCGCGCCCGCCGCATCGGCCTGGGCATCATGGGGTTGGGCGACCTGATGTATCACCTGGGCATTCGCTACGGCAGCGAAGAAGGGCCAGGAGTTTGCCGCCCAGGTCATGGAGTTTGTGCGTTACAACTGCATGCAGAAGAGCATCGAGCTGGCCAAGGAGCGCGGCGCGTTCCTGGCCTTCACCGACAGCATCTATGACCCGCAGCAGTTGGGCGGCATGAAGTGGCAGCCGCCGGCGCCGCTCCAGCCTTATGCGCGCGACTGGCAGCGCCCGCAGCTCGACTGGGCGTCGATTGTCAGCGGCATCGAGCAGTACGGCCTGCGCAACGCTGCCCAGACCACCGTGGCGCCGACCGGCACCATTGCCACCGTGGTGGGCTGCGAAGGCTATGGCTGCGAGCCGGTGTTTGCGCTCGGGTACATTCGCCACTTTAAGGACGGCGATCGCGACGTCGAGCTGTATTACACCAGCCCGCTCTTCGAGCAGGCGCTCAACGCCACTGCCTTGGGTGAGGACGAGAAGGCGGACATCAAGCAGCACGTGGCCACCTATGGCACGTGCCAGGACCTGGCAGATCTGCCCGAGCGCCTGCGCCATACCTTTGTCGTCAGCAGCGACATCACGGCCGAGGAACATGTGCTGATGCAGGCCGCCATCCAGGCGTTCACCGACAACAGCATCTCCAAGACCTGCAACTTCCCCGAGGGCGCCACCGAGGAGGACGTTGCCAAGGCCTACATGCTGGCGTGGGAGACAGGCTGCAAGGGGTTGACCGTCTACGTCACCGGCAGCCGCCAGATAGTCGTGCTGGAAACCAAGGCGACGCGCGGCAAAAAGGATGAGTCGACCGAGCCGGCTGAGGCAGCTGGGGTGGCGCTTGTTCAGACCAACGGGGCCGTTCATGCTGCGACGAATGGGGCTGTAACCGGCACGAACGGCTATCACGCGGAGGAGGCGGAATTCGATCGCCAGTCTCCGTCCTGTCATGGTCAAGCGCCCGCGCCCCAAGAAGCTGCACGGGGCGACCTATCGCAAGGAGACGCCGCTCGGCACGGCCTACATCACCGTCAACAGCGACGACCAGGACCAGCCGTTCGAGGTCTTTATGAACGTGGGCAAGGCTGGCACCGAAGTCACCGCCGTCAGCGAAGCCATGGGCCGCCTGATCAGCCTGGTGCTGCGCATGCCGGCGGCGCTGCCGCCGACCGAGCGGCTGCGTTGGGTGACCGAGGAACTGGTAGGCATCGGCGGCGGCCGGCCGCTGGGTTTTGGTGCCAACCGTGTGCGTTCGCTGCCCGATGGGGTGGCCCAGGTGCTGGCCGAGTACTTGACCGATCTGCCGCCGGTAGAGGAGGAGATGCAGGCCGAGCAGTTGGCGCTGCCGATCAACACCAAGCCGATCGGTGACATCTGCCCGGAGTGCGGCGAAGCCAGCTTCCTCAATGTAGAGGGCTGCCGCAAATGCCACGTATGTGGGTACAGCGAGTGCTAGTAGAGGGTGATAGAATAATCAGCAGTGGTCCCCGCATAGGGGTAGTGCCGTCGCAGGTTTGTCCTACCAAGTGGAGGTACTCATGACTGATAGTGTCTACAAGGTAATCGAGCTGATCGGCTCGAGCAGTGAATCGTGGGAAAAAGCTACCGCCAATGCCGTCGAAACTGCCTCCAAGTCGCTGCGTGACCTGCGCAAGGCCGAGGTCGTCGAGTTGGACGTTCAGATCGAAGATGGCAAGGTGTTGGCCTATCGGGCGAAGATAAAAGTCTCGTTCAAGTATCACACGGAAGAAGATTGACCCAAGCGTCTCGAACCCTGTGAGCAAACCTGCGACTGGAAGAAGCCGGTCCACCTGATCAAGGTGGGCCGGCTTGCGTATACAGGACGTTGGTGCCTGCTTAACGCGGCCGTAATGTAATTGTGGGTTTCGTCGAACTGTGGCATGATAATGCCGACGGAGGCAGTGACCCCATGATCATCAGCGCCAGTCGGCGGACCGACATTCCCGCTTTCTACTCCGAATGGTTCATGAACCGAATTCGGGACGGATACTGCACTGTTCCAAACCCGTTTAATCGCAACCAAGTTTCGAGAGTAGAACTTCGGCCGAAAGATGTAGATGTCATAGTCTTCTGGACACGCAATCCGCGCCCGCTGTTTACCCACTTGCAGGAACTGGATCAACGCGGTTATCGCTATTACTTCCAGTACACGGTGCTGAATAACCCCCGCTCCGTCGATCCCAAGTCGCCATCTGTGGATGCAGCCATCAAAACGTTCCGGGATCTGGCGGATCGAGTGGGGCCGCAGCGGGTTATCTGGCGCTACGATCCCATTGTGCTGAGCGAAGTCACCTCACCCGCGTTCCACATGGCGGCACATGCGCGTATTGCGGAAGCGCTGGCGGGCGCGACGCGGCGCAATGTCATCAGCATCGTGGACATCTACAAGAAGGCGCAGAAACGTCTGCGTGAGCTGCGGCAGCAAGGTGTTGTGGTCGAAGAGACAACGCAGGCTGGAATCTCAAATGAAGTCGGCGCCATGCTGGAGCACCTAGCTGCGACGGCCAGCAGGTGCGGGATGGAGATCTTCAGCTGCGCCGAAGAGTTGGACCTGCGGCCCTACGGTATCCAGCCGGGCAAGTGCATTGACGATGAATATATCGCCCGCACCTTTGGCTTGCAGCTAAAGACCAAGAAGGACCCCAGCCAACGCGACGCATGCGGCTGCGTCGTCAGCAAGGATATCGGCATGTACGACACATGCCTGTTCGGCTGCCAGTACTGCTATGCGACTTCCAGCTTTGAGACGGCACAGCAGAGTCATGCCCAGCATGATCCACTCTCACCTTCCCTAATTGGTTCGCATTCATCTAGACTGGCACCGCACTCAACGCACCAGACGAACTAGCAGCAGTTGAGCAAGAGAGCAATGATTCGACATGCAGTCATTTGAGACCGGAACAACTCGATCTATTTTAGCTAACCCGCGGCAGTAGCAGTCTTACCCCATACTCACCGGTACTTGTCGAGACCCTACACAACCTGATTGCGCCTGGCGGTCGAGCACGGCTATGGAGTGATCTGGTCTGATGCTGTCGATTTGAGTGAATCCGAACTCTGGCTGCATGGTACGCAAGGAGCGGTGGAGAATACCCGGTAACTTGCTGGACACGTCGTGGTTGCTTGCGAGGATTGTCTACCTGTTGTCCGCCAAAGCCTTGTTGTCGAATCTTTGCGCAACCTCTGCTGGACTCCTATTGCAGCTTTGTATTTGCCGAGATTTTGTCCGTCCCACTTTTGTGGGACTGGGGTGGACTTACTATCCACATCCCCTGCACATTACACAAAGTTTGTGCGACGCGCAGGGGATGTGGTTCTACGCGGCATCGAGTCAGTTGAGATTCGCCAGCCAGATCACCTGGTAGGGCTCCAGCATCAGCGGCTCTTCGCCCAACACGATGTCTTTGCCGCTGATCAGGTCGCGGAAGCGGTAGTCGAGGCCGTAGAGCCGCAGCTCATTGGCGGCAACCGGCTGCGTGTTTTCGGTGAAATTTGCCGCTACCAGCACGCGCTGCCCGCCCGCCTGGCTGCCTGCCTGCTCGGGTGCCGTGCGCACGTAGCGCAAACACGTGGTCGTTACCCGGGTTGATTACCGCCATCTGGTTGCCGCCAAAAGCCGGCGTCGCCTTGCGCACCTGGATCAGATGACACAGTGCATGGTAGATGCGGCCTTCGATGGTGCTGGTGTCGTGGCGGCGCTCCATCTTCTGCCAATCCGTCGCCGGCCGGTGCACCCAGCGGCTGTCGTCGGCCTTGGCCGGGTCGTTGACATAGCTGTAGTCGTTCAGTGTGCCGACCTCATCGCCCAGGTAGATGAGCGGAACCCCGCCGATGCTGAGGATGATGGCATGCACGAGGCAGATGCGGCGTACGGCCAGCTCGACCTCCGCCGTGTTACCGCTGCGCAGCGCGCTCTCCAACCCGGCCAGCGAAGCCAACGTGCCGGAGATGCGGGCGTCACCCGTCCGTGGATTCTCCTGGAAGGGGAGCCCACGCGGCAAACGAGCCTTGGAACCGGCCGGTATAGAAGGCGTTGAGAAAGCGCCTGTGGTTGTAGCCGTTGATCCCCAACGCAGCAGCATCGCCGTCGTCAAAGGTCCAGCCGATATCGTCGTGCACACGTACGTAGTTCACCCAGGCGCACTCGGGTGCAATGTTGAAGCGATAGCTCATCGAGCGCTGCAGCATGCGCACCTCGCGCGTGGCAAGGCTGTTCCACAGCAGCGCCATCAGCAGCGGGTTGTAGGAGAGCTGGCACTCGTCGTCGCTGATATACTTTGCCACTTCGTCGGGGTGAACGATGGCCTCAGACTTGAACAGCAGGCTGGGCGCGGCGATACGCAGCAGCGCGTTAAACGCCTGCACCAGCGTATGTGCCTTGGGCAGGCTTTCGCAGACCGTGCCCTGTTCTTTCCAGGTGAAGGCCAGCGCGTCGAGCCGCAGCACCTCGGCACCCGCATTGGCCAGATACAGCATCTCGCCCGCCATCTCGCGGAAGACTACGGGGTTGCGATAGTTCAAGTCCCATTGGAAGACGTTGAACGTCGTCCAGACCCACATGCCGATCTCCTTGCGATAGGTAAACGCCCCCGGGTGCTTGTCGGGGAATATCTCGCGCAGCGTCCGCTCGTAGGCGTCAGGCACCGTACGGTCGGGAAAGATAAAGTAGTATTCGCGGTGGTCGGGGTCGCCGGCCAGGGCTGCCTTCGCCCAGCGATGCTCGTCCGACGTGTGATTGAAGATGAAGTCAAGCACCAGGCTGATGCCCACCGCGCGCAGGTCTGCCGCCAGGGCCTTGAGGTCGTCCATCGTGCCCAGGCGATCGTCGACCGTGCGATAGTCACTCACTGCATAGCCGCCGTCGCTGTCGCCTTTGGGGGCATCAAAGAGCGGCATAAGGTGCAGATAGGTAAGCCCCAGCTCCTGAAAATAGGGGATATGCTGGCGCAGCCGCGCAAGGTCGCCGGCAAACAGATCGACATAGCAGACGCCGCCGAGCATCTTCTCCGACTGATACCAGGCAGGATCCTGCTCGCGCGCTTCGTCCAGCGTCTTTAGCTCGGCCGGCCGCTCCAGCCAGGAATTTGCTGCCAGCGCGAGAATGCGTTCCACCTGGTAGAAAAAGTCGTACTGGTCGCCGTAGAGTTCGAGCAGCAGGGGGAAGAGCGTGGGAAAGTGCACCTGCAGACGCCGGCGGAACGCCTCCCAATCGGGAGTCGGGACCGCTGCGGCAAACTCCTGCTCGAGGCGCGGCAGCAGGCGGTCGAGCGTGCGTTGTGTTTCGCGGGCTAATTTGGCCTGGTCGAACATAAGGCTTTTACTCTTTTCTGGCAAGAAGAATCAGGTGGTCACTGGCAGCATCATAGTCGCTGCCTTCAAAATCGCCCCATACCTGCTCGACGGCGAAGCCTGCCGCCTGCAGCATCAGCTCTGCCTCGCTGCGCCACAGAAAACGCAGCGTGAACGGGCAGATCACGCGGCGGCTGGCGCCGTCGGGCAGCATTTCCTCGTAGGTAATAATCGTTTCCTGGATCTGCTGCGGCCCAATCCACCGCACGCACCACCCACTTGACGACCTGCCTGCCGGTGGCTGCATCCGTCCAGCGGTCGGCATACTCCTGCACGCCGTCGATCTGTACAACACGCACGACATCTGGGTTAAACAGGTCGATCAGCAGCGCCCCGCCGCGCCGCAAATGGCGGTGCGTATTGCGCAGCGCCTGGAGCTGGTCTTGCGCCGTCGTGAGGTGCATGAACGTATTGCTGGTACAGAAGGCAAAGGCATAGTCCTTGCGCGGCAGCTCATACGTGCGCATATCCGCCTTGCACCAGCTTGATGTCTTTCCCCCTTTCTCTGCGGCCAGTTTCGTCCGCGCAACTTCCAGCAGGGCCCCGCTTACGTCGATGCCAGTAACATCGTGCTGCTGCGCGGCCAGCGGCGCCAGCACGCCGGCCGGTGCCGCAGCCAAGTTCGAGAATGGGATCGCCAGTCTCTTGGGCCAGGGTGAGAATCAGGTCGAAATCGTCCACATAATCGCGATAATCGGCGTCATAATAGCGCGCAAACGCATCAAAGATGGTTGTGCTCGCCGAACCGTCAGACATGAGAACTCCTACCAGTTTGTCAGGAAATTGACTGGAAAATGGATTTTACACCTGTATACTACCATAGTATAATGAAGTGGTCATTGGGCCGACCTCCGCAGGGGTCGGCGCTTGCTTTGCGGAAGAGGGTGCTAGAGGATGCGCCGTCCCAGCGGGGGCGGTGTTTTTCATATTCCTCGGCGATCCCCTGGCAGGCAGGCGGGATGCCTACGACGTGCAAAGCTGCCGCCACCTGAGCGGCATCAGGAAACAAGCAGGCGAAAATGCACGTTGTAGAGATGGTAGATGCACATAATTCCGCTCGTGACAATTGGAAATGATGGAATCGGGCATGCTGCGCGTACAGTGTCCTACGCCCTGTATTTTTCTGCTATCGCAGCAGGCGCGGCAGCATGCCCACTTGTGCAACCGAGAATTGCAGAAATTGACTGTAGCTTGAGAGTATAACTATGGGAAACAACCAACCGATTTACCTGACTGCCGATGGCTTGCGCAAGGTCAAGGAAGAGCTTGAATATCTCACCACGACGCGCCGCCGTGAGGTTGCGCAGATGATTGCCGAGGCCAAGGCCGAAGGCGACATCAGCGAGAATGCCGGCTATGACGAAGCCAAGACGGCACAGGGCTTCCTGGAAGGGCGCATCCGTGAGTTGGAAATCCTCTTGAAGAACGCCAAGGTGATCTCCGACGACGCTTCCGCTGCGCCCGGCGTGGTGAGCCTGGGCCGCACCGTCGTCGTGCGCGAGGCCGGCTCCGACTACGAAGAGGAGTACACGATCGTCGGGCCGCCCGAAGCCGATCCCTCGGCGGGCCGCATCAGCAACGAAAGCCCGATGGGCAAATCGCTGCTGGGCCGCCGCATCGGCGAGACAGCCGTCGTCGAGTCGCCGGGCGGCGAAATTGCGTTTGAGATCGTGCGCGTCAAGTAGGGCTTCAGCTACAGTCGATCGTCGACAACGAGCCCGGCGCCCAGATGAGCGCCGGGCGTTTCACGCCCAAGCAGCAAGGATCCAGCAGTGAACGAGGAAATTCACCCGCTATTTGACCCCGCTAACCTCAGCGACCAGGAAAATGCGCGCCTTGAAACGCTGCGCGGCCTGCGTGAGGCGGGGATCGATCCCTATCCGGCGCGCGCACGGCGCACCCATACGATCGCCCAGGCGCGCGATCTGTACGACGAGCGGCCAGTCCGGCGAGCAGCAGGTGACGGTCACCGGCCGCGTCAAGCGCATGCGCATCATGGGCAAGATGAGCTTTGCCGACCTGGAAGACGGCACCGGCACGATCCAGATCGTGCTGCGCAAGGACAACCTGCCCGAGGGCGTCTACGAGGAGTCTGTGGCGCAGCGCCGTGGACCTGGGCGACTTTGTCGGCGCGACGGGCCCGCTGTTTGTGACCAAGACCAATGAGCTGAGCGTCGAGGTGCACGAACTGCAGTTCCTGAGCAAGGCGCTCAAGCCGATGCCGGACAAGTGGCACGGCGTGCGCGACCAGGAGAAGCGCTACCGCCGCCGCTATGTGGACCTGCTGGCCAACGCGCCGGTGCGCGAGGTGTTTCGCACACGCGCCGCGATCATCCGCGCGCTGCGTGAATACCTGGACGGCGAGGGCTTCCTGGAAGTCGAAACGCCGATCTTGCAGCCCATCTACGGCGGCGCGGCGGCGCGGCCGTTTGTGACACACCACAACCAGCTGCACCAGGATCTCTACCTGCGCATCTCGTTTGAGCTCTATCTCAAGCGGCTGATCGTGGGCGGCTTTGACCGCGTCTACGAGATCGGACGTGACTTCCGCAACGAGGGCGTCAGCTTCAAGCACAACCCGGAATTCACGCAGCTCGAGTTCTACGAAGCCTACGCCGACTACCAGGACGTCATGCGCCGCACCGAGGAGATGATCGCCTATGTGGCGCAGAAGGTCATGGGCGGTTACATGATCACCTGGCAGGGGCGTGACATCGATCTGCGCCCGCCGTGGCGGCGCATCCCGCTGCGCCAGGCGATCCTGGATGCCACCGGCATCGACTACGAAGCCTATCCCGATGCGCCGTCCTTGGCGGCAGAGATGCGCAGCCGCGGCCATGAGCCGGATCCCAAGAGCAACTGGGGCAAACTGGTGGACAGCCTGATGGCCAAGTATGTCGAGCCCAACCTGATCCAGCCGACGTTCCTCACCGACTACCCGCGCGATGTAAGCCCTCTGGCCAAGGGTTCCCCGGACGATCCGCGCCAGGTGGAGCGCTTTGAGGGTTTCATGGCGGGCATGGAAGTATGCAACGCCTTTAGCGAGCTGAACGACCCGGTCGACCAGCTGCAGCGGTTTGTGGACGAGAATTACCGGGCACGCCACGGCGACGAAGAGGCTCATCCGATCGACGAGGACTTTATCGAGGCGCTGACCTACGGCATGCCGCCGACCGGCGGCTTTGGCATGGGCATCGACCGCCTGACCATGCTCTTTACCGACAAGGACACGATCCGCGAGGTCATCCTCTTCCCGCACCTGCGCACGCAGCGTGATGGGGGCGACGAAGAAGAGGCTGGGGCGGAGAGCCCAGCGACCGGCAATGGGACGGCTTCGTAAGAAAAATAAACGGCCTTGCCGAAACAGGCAAGGCCGTTTATTTTGAGTCGGGGAGAGAGGATTTGAACCTCCGACCTCTTCGACCCGAACGAAGCGCGCTACCAAGCTGCGCTACTCCCCGGACACGAGGAGATAGTATAGCGTGCACCCTGGGAAAGGGCAAATTTCGGCGCAGAAAAATCACTTTGCAGCCCTTGCCAAGTATGCTATACTCCGCCTACTGGAAGAATGCCGATGTGCGCGTCCGTGTTAGATGGTGGTACACTGGGGATGCGCTAAACCATTGCCGCCTGAATGGGGCCGAATGGCAGCCGGCGCAGCTATCGCTAATTCACTGCCTCATACCGCACCACCAGTTGGTCTGATGCAGGGGGGATTCATGATTGAAGTGACAATCGACAGCATCCGAGTCAGCCTGTTGTCGCAGAATCGGATCGTGGTATTAAAGGAAGAGAGCAGCGAACGGTTCCTGCCCATCTGGATCGGGCCGTTTGAGGCGGATGCTATCACGCTGCAGCTGCAAGGGATGGAAGCGCCGCGCCCGTTGACACACGACCTGCTCAAGTCTGTGATCGAAACGCTGGGCGCCGAAGTGATGCACATTCTGATCAGCAGCCTCGAACGCAACACCTACTATGCCCGCATCGTGCTCGAGGCAAATGGCGACACGGTCGAGATCGACAGCCGGCCGAGCGATGCGATTGCCCTGGCCGTACGGGTGAGCGCCCCGATCTACGTGGCGGAAGAGGTCATGGAGCAGGCCGGCATGCTGCCCGAAGAGGAAATGAACCTGACCGAAGAAGGCGCACAGACCGAGGTCGGCGGCGAGAGCAGCGCCGAGGACCTGGGCGCGTTCAAGGACTTTGTCGAAGGTCTGGACCTCGACAGCTTGCTCGGGAACTGAACTCCAGAGACCGAGCCCGAAACGGACGCGATCCGTCTACAAACCGCAATGCAAGACGGCGAGGCTGCCTCCAGGTGGCGTCGCCGTTTTTGTCGCTGAAATGCTGTTAAATTTGCCGTGACTACTCTATGGAAAATGAAGTCCCTATAAAAAGTATTCCAGCCAATTTAGAGGCTGAGCGGGCCGTGCTCGGTTCGCTGCTGATCGACCCCGACGCCATCATCAAGGTGGCCAACTTCCTGCGCGTCGAGGACTTCTTCCGCGAGCGCCACGGCTGGCTCTACGACGTCATGCTGACGCTGCACGAGCGCCGCGAACCGCTCGACTTTGTCACCGTCGTCGACGAGCTGGAGCGGCGCGGCCAGCTGGAAGAGATCGGCGGCCCCGCCTACATCACCGACCTGATCGGCGGCACGCCGACCTCGATCAACGTCGACTTCTACGCGCGCATCGTCGAGCGCACGGCGCTCCTGCGCCGGCTGATCTCGGCCGCGGGCCAGATCGCCGAACTGGCCTACGACGAGAGCCAGGAAGTGGACGAGGTCATCGACCGCGCCGAGACGCTGATCTTTGGCGTCAGCGAAGCCCGCATCCACCGCGACCTGATGCCGATCCGCGCCATCATGGGCAACGTGGTCGACCGCATCGACTTCCTCACGCGCAACAAGGACACGCTGATGGGCGTGCCCACCGGCTTCACGATGCTCGACCGGCTGCTGGGCGGGATGCAGAAGAGCGACCTGATCATCCTGGCGGCGCGGCCGGCGATGGGCAAGACGTCGCTTGGCTTTCAACTGGCGCAGAATGCGGCCAAGCGCTACAACGCGCGCGTGGCCATCTTCAGCCTGGAGATGAGCAACGAACAGCTGGCGCAGCGCCTGCTCTCGATGGAGACGGGGATCGACAGCCACCGCCTGCGCTTGGGGCAGCTTGCACGAGGATGAGTGGCCGATCCTGCTGGAGGCCGCCAACGTCCTGGCGGACACCAATATCTTTATCGACGATACGCCGGCCGCCAGCGTCAACGAGATTCGCACCAAGTGCCGGCGGCTCTATGCCGAGCACGGGCTGGACATGGTGCTCATCGACTACATGCAGTTGATGTCCGGCCAGACGGGGGCGGCGCAACGAGAACCGGCAGCAGGAAATCAGCTACATCAGCCGCTCGCTCAAGTCGCTGGCGCGCGAACTGAATGTGCCGGTGATTGCGCTCAGCCAGCTCAGCCGCGCCGTCGAAAGCCGGTCCGACAAGCGGCCAATGCTGTCGGATTTGCGAGAAAGTGGTAGCATTGAGCAGGACGCGGATGTAGTACTATTTATCTATCGCGACGACTATTACAACGAAGATTCCGAGCAGCAGAATATTGCCGACGTGATCGTCGCCAAGCACCGCCACGGCTCCACCGGCACGGTCAGCCTCTTTTTCCGCAAGGAATTGACCCAGTTCCGCGATTTGGAGATTCAGCGGACAGAATTGGATTATTAGTTCTGTTTTACTTAAGCTATGAGCACTCTTGGGTTTGTCGGCTTCCCCGACACAAAGATGAAGCCGGTGATCGTGCCGGACCTGTTCTTCAGCGATCTGCTGCCTCAGATCGAAGACCTGGGCGAGCTGAAGCTGACGCTGCACTGCTTCTGGCTGCTCAACGAGCAGGCGACTACGGCCAAGTTTCTGCGCGGCGATGACCTGCGCGGCGACCAGATCCTGCTGCGCAGCCTGCACCTCAACAGCAACCTGCGTACGCCGCAGCAGGCCCTGGAGGATGCGCTGGAACGTGCCGTGGCGCGCAACACCCTGCTGAAGCTGGAGATCGAAAGCGACACTGGTGGCGACTCTGCCGCGGCAAAGGTGGGCAAGCCAGCGTCAAGGTGGATGACTGGTACTTTATCAATACCCCCAAGGGCCGGCAGACCCTGGCGCTTGTGCGCGAGGGCCGGCTGGGCGACCTGCAGGCTGCGATCCCCGACGAGGCGCGGCTGAAGGTGAACCGGCCCAATATCTTCGTTCTTTACGAGCAAAACATCGGCATGATGACCCCCCTGATTGCCGATCAGCTGCGTGACCTGGAAAAAAGCTACCCGCCTGACTGGATCGACGAGGCATTTGTGCTTGGCGGTCGCCAGCAACAAGCGCAGACTGCGCTATATCCAGGCGATCCTGAAACGGTGGGAAACGGAAGGCAAAGATGAGCGAGCCGCTGCGTCCACTGGGCGAGATACTGAAGAAGAGCGCCGCCGCAAATACATCCCCGATGAATATTCCGACATCATCCTCGGCTGACGATTTGGCCGAGTGTCTGCCCTGGATCAGCGCGCTGTCGCTGCATGTGGATCTGGCGACCTGCCCCCTGTGCCAGGGGCTGGGCTTCGTCGTGCCCGACCTGCCGTTTGGCCATCCTGACTTTGGCAAAGCCGTGCCCTGCCAATGCCGTGCCGAGGAGCGGCGCCAGCGACGGCTGCGGTCGCTGCAGGAGCTGTCGCTCCTTGGGCGTTCTCAGCCGCTTGACCTTTGGCACCTTTATTCCGGAACCAAGCCACCTCGCGCGCGACCGGGCGATCAACCTGCATCGCTCCTTTGATACCTGCGTCGCGTATGCCCAGGATCCGGAGGGCTGGCTGCTGCTGACCGGCGCCTATGGCTGCGGCAAGACGCACCTGGCGGCTGCCATCGCCAATGTTCGTGTGGCGGAAGGCTACACGGCCGTGTTTATGACCGCGCCCGACCTGCTCGATCATCTGCGTGCCGCGTTCAGCCCGAACAGCGAAACTGCCTACGATGAACTCTTTGAGCAGCTGCGCAATACGCCCCTCCTGATCCTGGATGACCTGGGCGCGCAGTCGAGCACGCCCTGGGCGCAGGAGAAGCTGTTCCAGCTGATCAATCACCGCTACAACGCCCAACTGCCCACGGTGGTAACCACCAACCAGCGCCTGGACGAACTGGATCCGCGCCTGCGCAGCCGCCTGATGGATGCCGTGCTCGTCACAAACGTTGCCATCTTGGCGCCCGATTTCCGCACGGGCAAGAACAGCGGCCAAAGCGAACTTAGCACGCTGTCACTGCATGAGCCACAGCGGTTTGACACCTTCGACGCGCTGCGCGGCGATGTATCTCCGGCTGAACGCACCAACCTGCGTGACGCCGTCCAGGCCTGTGTCGAATTTTCGCGCAGCCCCCAGGGCTGGCTGGTGCTGGCCGGCACCAACGGCTGCGGTAAGACCCACCTGGCAGCTGCCATCGCCAATGAGTATGTCGAGCGCACGCGCACCGACGTCATGTTTGTCGTCGTGCCGGACCTGCTCGACCACCTGCGCGCGGCCTTCAGCCCACAGTCGACGACGCCCTACGACCGCCGTTTTGACGAGATCAAGCGGGCGCCGCTGCTGGTGCTGGACGACCTGGGGACGGAGAGCGCCACCCCCTGGGCGCGCGAAAAGCTGTTCCAACTGCTCAACTTCCGCTATAACGCTCTGCTGCCGACGGTGATCACGACAAGCGCCGACCCCAAGCAGATCGAACCGTGGCTGCGCACGCGCATGCTGGACGTCAGCCGCTGCCGCTGGCTTGGGATTACCGTCCCCGGCTATCGCGGAAGCCGCAGCCAGCAGGGCACCATGAGCACGGCGCGGCAGCGGGCAAACAGGCGTAAGCCGGTCATCCCCTCACATCTCCAGGGAACCAACCTTACTAGTTTCGACGTCCTGTAAACGGTGTGCTATACTCGCCAGTTGGCGAGCCGCGCACCGTCTGAGCACTCGTCGAAATAGAATGCAATATTGCTGATGCACAGGACATTTACTATGGCTACACAGTTGAACCGCCCGGCACGCCGGCTGGTGGCTCTCACCGGTCTCGTCGCTGCCCTGTTGCTGGCCGGATGCGGTGGGTTGGGTGGAGCCGAAGCTACACCGCTGCCCACGCGCACGCCACTGCCGACGTTTACACCCACGCCTGAAGGTGGACCGCCTGCGTGCCCCAAGCCAGACCGAGACGCAGGCACAGCCGCCCGCCGAGACTGCCGCGCAGCCGCCTGCGAGCGAAGCACAGCCACCCGCTGCCCCTGCGCCGGTTACCAATACACAGGCGACAACTGATTCTGAACAGGTGGTGATCAATACCCCGGCGCCGGCCCAGACGCCGACTGATGCACCTCCGCCAACATCGGCCGCGGCCCAGGTGACCACGAACGATATCGTGAACATCCGCACCGGCCCCGGCACGAACTATGGGTTGGCGGGCTCGGCCCAGGTGGGTGAGACGTTCCGTGTCACCGGCAAGAACGCCGGCGGCGACTGGTGGCAGATCGACTATAACGGCCAGACGGGCTGGGTGTTTGGCCAACTGGTCACTGCGACCGGCACCGAAGGCGTGGCCGTGGCGCAGAACATTCCGGCGCCGCCGACCGCCGCCCCGGTACCGCCGACCAATACGCCGGCGCCGCAGCCGACGGCTGCGCCCGTGGCCGAGGCCACGCAGGCGCCTGCCCCGTCGAATGCGAATGCCAATGCCGGCAACTTCCCGTACAGCCTGGGCTCGACGGAGCGGTGCGATCCCAACCCAGGCACGACCTATTTCAACGGCTTTGTGCGCGACGCCAACAACAACCCGTTGAACGCCGTCTGTATCCACATTGACTTCTATGGGCCGCGCAACACCAAGTGCTCGGGCTGTGACGGCGTCGGCGACGGCAACTGGGGCTTTTCGCCCTTTGGCGGCCCGGCAAAGGCAGGTACGACCGTCTCTATCTTTGTCGTTCCTTGTACGCCCAATATGCCCGCGGGCGGCCAGACGGAGAACACCGGCTTTGGCGATCTGACCCCGCAGTCGCCAACATGGACGCATACGGTTGCCCAAAGCGAGCAGTGCACAGGCATCACTTTCTTCAAGAAGTGAGCCATTCTCACTTGACCTTGTCTCATATGACACGGCTGGCGTAGATGAAGAATGCGCTGCGACAAACGTTGATTCTGTGGCTCAGCCTGCTCCTCGTGAGTGGGCTGGGCTTTTTGTTGCTCCAACTGCCTGCGGCCCGCGATCTGGCTCTGGAATCACACCGGCGAAGAAGAACTGCTTGCCCAGGTGAAAGGGCTCACCGACCTCGCTTCCGATCGGCTGCGCCCTGCCGTCTCACTGGCGGCAGACGCGACCATTGCCGACGTGGATGTGAGCCCCTTTGGCATCAACGTCTTCCTCGAGCAGGAAGCGGAACCTGCCAAGCGCGCCCAGGCGGTCGAGATGGCGGCTGCGGCGGGCTATCACTGGCTGCGCCAGGAATTCCCGTGGGAAGACATCGAGATCCACGGCAAGGGCGACTTTGAAGATCGCCGGCACGAGCCATACCGTTCGGCGTGGGACAAGTACGACCAGATCGTAGATCTCGCCGAGCAAAATGGCATGGAACTCATCGTCCGCTTGAGCAACCCGCCCGGTTGGACGCGGGCAGGCGGTGAAGGCGAGAACGACGCCAATACCTTTGCGCCGCCCGACAACGTGCAGGATTACGCCGACTTCGTCGCGGCCGTGGCGAGCCGCTATGCCGGGCGCGTCAAGTACTATCAGCTGTGGAACGAACCCAATATCTATCCGGAATGGGGCAGCGGCGCGATCGACCCGGAGGCCTACGTCGAGCTGCTCAAGGCCGGGGCGCAGGCGGTGCGGGCGGCGGACCCCAACGCCAAGATCATCATGGGTGCCCTGGCCTCGACCATCAACCTGCAGCCCGCCGACGCGCCGCCCGGCAACAGCCTGAACGACATGCTCTTTCTGCAGCGCATGTACGATGCCGGTGCTGCGCCCTACTTCGACATCGTCGCGATGCAGGGCTATGGCCTCTACAGCGGCCCGACCGACGACCGCATGCACCCGCGCGTGATCAACATCAGCCGCCACAAATTTATCCGCGACCTGATGGTCAAGAACGGCGATGCGGGCAAGCCGATCTGGATCGCCGAGATGAACTGGAACGCTGCCCCGGCCGACGTAGACCCGCGCTACGGCCGCGTGACGCTCGAGCAGCAGGCGCGCTATCTGCCGCTGGCCTACGAACGGGTCGCCGAGGATTGGCCCTGGCTCGGCGTGGCCGCCACCTGGTATCTCAAGCGTGCCACGGACCTGTGGGAAACCAACCGCCAGCCCGAAGCCTACTTCCGCCTGCTGGCGCCCGACTTCACCCCGCAGCCGGTCTACGAGAGCATGAAAGCCTATACGCAAAGCCTCGAGCAGGGGTCCAACCAGGGCGTGGAGAACGGGCATGGTGGATGAGCGGCGCACGCGCACGCTCTATCGGCTTGCCTTGCTGGCCATCTTGCTGGCCGCAGCATTCTTGCGTTTCTACCGCCTCGACGCTTCGTCGCTGTGGAGCGACGAAGGCAATACCTGGGCCATGCTCGGCCGCACCTATAGCGAGATCGCGCAGGCCGCCGCGGCTGACATTCACCCGCCGGGCTATTACTGGCTGCTCAAGCTGTGGTCAGGCATTTTCGGCACCAGCGCCTGGGCCATGCGCAGCTTCTCGGCCGTGGCAGGCGTGCTGTTGGTGCTGGTCGTCGAGCGGATTGGCCGGCTGCTCGCTGCCGAACGGGCGGTAAAGCTCTGGCTGCCGCTGCTGGCAGCGTTGATCGCAGCCGTCAACCCGCTGCTCGTGTACTACAGCCAGGAAGCGCGCATGTACATGCTCCTGGCGCTGGCCGGTGCCGGCCTCTTCTGGGCCATGCTCGCAGGCAGGCTCTGGGCCTTCCAGGAAGACGGTCTTCCAGGAAGACGGCCCTCCAGGAAGGGTGGCTTCCAGGAAGGGTGGCTTGCGTATGTGGGCTATGTGCTCTTTGCGGCGACTTGGGCTGTGGACGCACTACAGCTTTGCGATCGTGCTGGCAGCTGCCAACCTGGCGTGGGTAGTGCGCTGGGCGGCATTGCGCTTCCAGCCGCCACGTTCTCCCTTGGCAGCGTGGCGTGCCCTGGCGCTCTGGATTGGCCTTAACCTGATCGCACTCCTGATATTCCTTCCTTGGCTGCCAACGGCTGTTGCGCGTATAGCGAACTGGCCAAAGGGTGGTGTGGCGATCAGTTGGGCGATGGGAATGGAGGACACCCTGCGCACGCTGCTGTTTGGGCCGCTTCACGGCACGCCGGACCCGCTGTGGCCCTGGCTGGGGCTGGGGGCGCTGCTCGCAGTGCTAGGGATGGCCGGATTGTATACGGAGCGCAAGCGGGCTGAGCCGGGTTTATGGAGGGCAGCATCCGGCGTGCTGCCGCTGGTGCTGTGGCTTGGGCTGCCGATAGGCCTGATGGCCGGCCTGGGGTTGTTTACGGATGCGTTCCTGAAGTTTCTAATCACGGCCGTCCCCGCCTGGTGCTTATTGGTCGCCGCCGTGCCCCTACTCACGCGGCAGCGGGCAGGCCGCGGCTGCGCTGGGGGCGGGTGTGGCTGTCCTGGTGGTTGGCATGGCGGGCATGGTGCTGCCGGGCTACTACCAGGATGCGTATGCGCGTGATAATTACAAGGGAATTGCAGATTTTATTGCGGGACGCGGCGACCCGGCGCGTGACCTGGTAATCTTGGATGCGCCGGGCCAGCAGGAAGTGTGGCGGTACTACGATCCTGGGCTGCCGGTGCTGGCGCTGCCTGCCACGCGGCCGCCAGTCGGCTGAAGAGGTAGCGGCGCATCTCGCTTCTGCCACGGCGGGGCGCCGCAACCTGTATGCCCTCTTCTGGGCCACGGACGAGGCGGATCCACAGCGGCTGGTAGAGACGTGGCTCGACCGCAACGCATTTAAGGCGCTGGACGTCTGGCAGGGCAACGTGCGCCTCGCAACGTATGCGCTGGCGAGCGGTCTGCAGCCGGTGCCGATGGCACCCGTTCAGCTTGGCGATGCCGTCGTACTGGCTGGCCAGGCGCAGCCGGCAGAGCAGCAGGGACAGCAGCATGTGGCCGCAGGCGACGCGGCGCTGGTACAGCTGCGTTGGGAAGTGCTGCAGGACGTCGAACGGCGTTACAAGGTCAGCGTGCAGCTGCTCGACGCTGCCAACCAGGTGGTAGCACAGCGTGACGCCGAACCTGTTGGCGGCTCGCGCCCGACGGACGGCTGGCGGGCGGGAGAGCAGATTCTCGACAACTATGCCCTGCCGGTGCCGTTTGGCACGCCGCCGGGAGAGTACCGCCTGGTAGCAGCGATGTACGATGCCCAGACAGGGCAGCGTCTCACCCATGCCGATGGGGACAGCGTCGAACTGGGCAGCGTGTGGGTAGATCGGCCGCAGACATCTGTATCCCCCGAGCCTGGTGCCGATGGCCGCAGCGGCTGGAGCGGCGGTTGGGACCGGTCGATCCTGGTCGGGTACGACGCGTATCGCAAGGACTTCGCCCACGCGCCGGAGACGCCGCTGCGGCCAGGCGATACTGCCCATTTCGTGCTGTATTGGCAGGCGCCGGATCCGCTGCCGGCCAATTGGCCGGCAGATCTGGCCGTGACGCTGCGCCTGGGCGATCAAGTGGTGACGGCGCCGCTGGCCGGAGCCGGGTATCCCACCGGCGAGTGGACGGGCGGGGAGATCGTACGCGGGCAGTACGATATTCCGTATGACGGCACGGGTACACGCGCGCAGGTAGAGGTGGCGGGAGATTCTGTCGAGCTGGCACCTTTGCCGGCTGAGTGAGCCGGAGAGCAAGTATGACGAACCGAACGGCAGCAGCGCACGCACCTGCTTGGGGTGGCAGCTTTGACCCATCGCTATATTTAATGTAGTATGTAAAGTATGAAATTTAGATCACGACGAGGTCTGCGATGGAAGTAGCTGTCGATTTACAGGAAGCATCGCTTGCAAATTTGCCGTTGTGTCCCGTGGCGCCGGCGGCGCGCATCATCGGGCAGAAGTGGACGCTGCAAATCGTCTATTTTCTCCTGGACGGGAAATCGGTGCGCTTTTGCGAGCTGCAAGATGAGCTTGGCGGCGTCAACCCCAGTACACTCAGCAGCCGGCTGAAGATGCTGGAAGAGGAAGGCATCGTGCACCGCACGCAGATCAGTGCCATTCCTCCCCATGTAGAATATACCTTGACGGATATGGGCTGCCAGCTAAAGCCGATTATTCTGGAAGTCATTCGCTGGAGCAACGTGTGGCTTGGCGACCGCTGCGAATGAACTCCGAGGCAGTCTGTTTGGTAGATCTGCATGTGGCTACAGTCAGGATGAGAGATTAATGATTGTAAAGGGTTTGACGGTCGGTCTGCTGCAGGAGAACTGCTATATCTTCGCCTGCAGCCGCACACGCAAGGGCGTCGTTATCGATCCTGGGGACAATGCCCGTGCCATTCTGCGCGTGGTGGATCAACAGGCGATTACAGTTGAGAAGATCATCAACACCCACGCCCACTTCGACCACGTGATGGCCGTGCCGGCGGTCAAAGCCAGTACGGGGGCCCCGTTCTATTTGCACCGCGCCGACCTGCCGGTGCTGCATGAACTGCCGGAACGGGTGCGGCTCTGGCTGGACATGGACGTAGATCCAGTTCCCGACCCCGACGGCTACCTGGAGCACGGCCAAATTATTCAAGTGGGCGAAGAAGAACTCGAGGTGCGCTTTACACCCGGGCATGCCCCCGGCCACGTCGTGTTTGTCCACCATGCCGGCAACCAGGTTTTTGCGGGCGACACCCTGTTCCAGGGCAGCATCGGGCGCTACGATCTGCCTGGGGCTGACGGCCCCACGCTCCTCCGCAGCATTCGGGAGCAGCTGCTCACGCTGCCCGACGACTACACCGTCTATCCCGGCCATGGCCCGGCCACGACGATCGGTTTCGAGCGCCAGCATAACCCCTATGTGGGCGTGCACGGCGAGGTCGAACTGCCGTGAGCGCTCAGCCTGCCGTCGTTTTCCACATGCTGCCTAAAGCTGTCTGGGATGCCCTTCCTGCCGGCAGTAACTACCGAGCCGATACTCTGGCGAGCGAAGGATTTGTCCACTGCACGGCCGAGCCCTTCATGCTCGAGACTGTAGCCAATCGCTTCTATCGTGAGCAGCCGGGCGAGTGGGTGATCCTGGCCGTCGACCTCCAGCAGGTCGGTGCCGAGGTGCGCTGGGAAGCGGCCGATGGACATCTGTTTCCGCACATCTATGGCCCGATTGAGCAGCGTGCCGTGGTTCGTGTTGTGCCGTTCCCGCGCCGCCAGGATGGAACGTATTATTTGCAGGAGGGGGCGCTATGACGGCCGTCAGCGACAACATGCCCGGCTGGTTCAAACGCCGCCGTGCCGCCGCGGCAGAAAGCACGGGCGGGGGCGCAAGTGGGAACATCGAGGAAGGTACGGTCAACGACATGCCGGCGAATGGAACTGCGGCTTCGAGCGACAACCGGTGGTGGATCGAGCCATGAACCTGTGGTCGTGTGGGAAGCCGCCAACCTGATGGAAGCCCAGGTGGTCAAGGGTCGGCTGGAAAGCGAAGGGATTCCTGCCTTTATCCGCAGCGAAGCTGCCGGCGTTATCTACGGCATTACAGCCGGCAGCCTGGCACGTGCCGACGTGTTGGTGCCGGGCCCGTTGGCAGACAAGGCCGTGGCGATCCTCTTTGACGATGATGCCGATGACGAGTACGCTGATGAATCCGACGATGAGCAAGCCGACGTTTCCTCAGATGACCTTGATGAACAGCGCGGCGACCAGGGCCGCGGTCAAGCGGAGCGGTGAGACTTAAGTCTTTGCGTTTGGGACATGTTCTGTATACGTTAGAGCCATGACACAACAAATTCAACCCATATCCAACCCAGTAGCCATCCCCAGCGAAATCGGTACACGCAGCCCCAGCAAGTTCAATACCAAGTACTTGATCGGCGGCGGCTTGCTGATGCTGTTTGTGGGATTCCTGGCGTTTCAGATGATCCAGGCCACCATCACGACAGGCGCCTACTACATGACCGTCGCCGAGGTGCAGGGCAAGGCTGCTCAACTGAGCGGCCAACGGATCCGGGTGAACGGCAATGTCGTCGCCGGGAGTGAAGATTGGAATGCAAAGGAAATCACTCTCAAGTTCAGCATTGCCGACGAGAGTGGTGGAGGCCAGCTGCCGATTGTCTTTTATGGACCGCGACCCGATAACTTTGCGCGGGCGGCGTCCGCGATTATCGAGGGCAAACTGCAGCCCGACGGGAGCTTCTTGGCCGAGACTTTGCTGCTCAAGTGTCCGAGCCGGTACGAGGAAGAGCCCGAAGAAGTGTACGTAAAGTCAACAAAGTAGGCCTGGAAGGTCACAGGCGTGACCTCCGGTAAGGCGGAAGCAGGTTTGTGTGGGCGAGCAGTTGATTGTTGTCGACGGTGTGCATAAGCGCTTTGGCCGGAAACGCGTGCTGACGGGCGTCCACCTGGGCGTCGAACAGGGGCAGGTCGTTGCGCTCCTCGGCGCAAACGGCGCTGGCAAGTCCACCTTGATGCGTATCATTTCGGGCCTGGCTAAGCCGGATCGTGGCGATGTGGTGCTGGGCGGCGTCTCTCTGCGCAAGGCCGGGCACGAACTGCGTCGCTATATCGGTCTGGTGACGCATGCGCCGCTGCTGTATGACAACCTGAATGCCTTGGATAATCTGCACTTCTTTGCCCGTCTTTACGACATTCAGTCGCCGGAGCGGAGGATCGAGGCTGTGCTGCAGGCCGTAGACCTGTGGCCGCGCCGCCGCGACCCTGTGCGCACGTTCAGCCGCGGCATGATCCAGCGTCTGGCCATTGCCCGTGCCATCCTGCACGATCCCCCTGTTCTGCTGCTTGACGAGCCCGATACCGGCTTGGATCCTGTCAGTGCCGAGAAGCTGGCGGACTTGATCCGAGCCTTTGGTGCGGCCAATCGGGCCATCCTCCTTACCACCCATAATCTGGAGCGGGCGCGCACGTGGGCAGATTCCGTCGCTTTCTTGGAAGATGGTAAAATCACCTTTAACGAATCGTCTGCCAGTCTGAGCGACGCCGACCTGCGCCGGCTGGTGCTGGAACCGGGTATGATGGCATGAGCCAAGCAGTCAGCCAGTCCACAAGCCATGCCGGTGACTTTGCCGGTAATTTATCCGGTACATCGGCTGCCGGGCATGAACCGGGGCGGGAGTCGGCTGTCGCCGCGCTGCCTGCGGTGCAGATGCGCACGGGTGGCGGGGCGGCGTCGTTTCTGCGCAAGGTCTGGGCAGTGGCCGCGAAGGATCTCCGCGCCGAGCTGCATGGTCGCGAAGTGTTTAGCACCATGACTGTCTTTAGCGCCCTGGCGGTGCTGATCTTTGGCATGGCGTTCGACCTGCGCGTGCCCGATGCCGCGATGGTCGTTCCGGGCGTAGCTGTGGGTCATCATCATGTTCGCCGGCGTGCTGGGGTTGAATCGCAGCTTTGGCGCCGAAACAGACCGCGGCACGCTGCCGGCGCTGCTGCTCGGTCCCATGGACCGCAGCGCGATCTATTTTGGCAAGGTGATCGCCAACCTCGTCTTTACGCTGGGCACGGCGGCAGTGATCCTGGTCGTTATGTACTTTATTTTTGACACACCGGTGCTGCAGCCCTTGATTCTGCTCAGCACGGCGCTGGGTACGCTGGGTTTCGTCGCCGTCGGCACGATATTTGCCGCGCTCACGGCGAGTGTGCGGGCCCGCGAAAGCCTGCTGCCGATCTTGCTGCTGCCGGTCATGGTGCCTGTCTTCATGGCGGGTGTGGCATGCACGGCCGGCGTGCTGGACGGCGGCGGCCTGGAGAAAGTCAGCACCTGGCTTTGGATCCTGATTGGTTTTGATGTCCTGTTTTTGGTGGTGGCCTATCTTGTTATTTGATTTGATTCTGGAAGAGGTATAGCGATGGCAACAACGGCTGTACAAACGTCGTCCGCCAGCGTTCCCCGGCGCGGCATCGATTGGCTGCAACTTATTTTGGGCATTCTGGCACTGGTGATGACGTCGGCCATCATGTGGGCGGCGCTGATCTATGCCCGGGCCGCCACCAACCTGGCCGGCGACGAGCAGCTGGCGCAGCGCATCTTTTACATCCACATGGGATGCAATATCGGCGCCTTTGCCGGCTTTTTGCTTTCGGTCGTCGGCAGCATCGTCTACCTGGTCAAGCGCGATCTGGACTGGGATCGCGTGGCGCAGGCGGCGATCGAGGTGGGCCTGGTCTTTGGCCTGGGCACCGTGGTGACGGGCATGTTCTGGGCCAAGCCGACCTGGAACACCTACTGGACGTGGGACCCGCGGCTGACGACTTCGACGATCACCGTGCTCGTCTATATCGCCTACCTGCTCTTTCGCAATGGGATCGACAACCGGCGCACGCGCGCCCGCTTTGGCAGCATCTATGCCATCCTGGCGTTTCTGAGCGTGCCGCTGACCTTTTTCAGTGCCCGCTTCTTCCGCTCGATCCATCCCGTCGTGTTCGGCAACGAAAACCCGGATGCGCAGGGGAGCTTTGCGATCGGCGCACAGACGATGCAGCAGACCCTGTTGTTCAGTATCATTGGTTTTTGCGTGCTGTTCAGCGTGCTCGTCATCTTGCGGTGGCGGCAGCTGCGCATGGAAGACAATCTGGCCGAATTGCGAGAGGAACTTGCGTGATGTTTTACCTGTTTATGGGCTTTGCCGCCGTCTGGCTGTTTGTGACCGGTTACGTGATCTACCTGGGCTGGCGCCAGCGCCAGATCGAGGCCGATATGCGCATGCTGCAAGAGGAAGTGCAAGCCAAGCAGAAGTAATGTTGAGAATGATACGGGGCTGCAGGCGGGGACGCCTGCGCTCCAAGGAGTCCTTGTTATGGCCGAACTGGCCCAAAAGCCGGCGACGACGCCGTCTGCCGCACCAGCCACTGCCGCGAAGTCGGCGATTGACAGCGTGCCCCGCCATGTTGTCTTTCTCCATTCGCTCTTCTTTGTGCTGGGTTTTACGATCGTCTTCACGCTCACGGGGATTGCCGTGGGCCTGTTTGGCAGCGCGCTGAATCAGCAGCTTTTGATGCAGATTGGCGCAATTGTGCTTGTGATATTTGCGTTGGCGACGCTGGGCGTGTTTCGCTGGCTGGTGCGCCAGATTGCCGAGCACTTCGATCCGAGCCAGAATCCCGCCGCGGCGGCGCTGATCAGCATTCTGGATTTTCCGAACAAGCTGATCTACAGCGAAAAGCGTGTGGCGGGCGTCAACGACGTCAATCGCCGCTGGGGCTACCTGAGCAGCACAGCCATGGGAGTGGCATTTGCCGCCGGTTGGACGCCGTGCATCGGCCCCATCCTGGGCAGCATCCTGTTTCTGGGCATGTCCAGCCAGACGGTGTGGCAGAGCGCGGCGCTGCTGTTGATCTACTCGGCCGGCTTGGGAATTCCCTTTCTGATTACCGGGGCGGCCTTTGGCAGCATGAGCAAGTGGCTGCGCAAGCTCAACCGCCACGCCGGTATCGTCAGCCTGATCAGCGGCTTCTTCATGCTGTACGTGGCATTCCTGCTGTGGAGCGGCCAGCTGGGCAGCTTGACGACACAGTACCCGGCGATCAACAGCTTGTTCTTGCAGCTGAACGATTTTGTTCTGGTCGGCGAGAAGTGGCTGGGCAGTGTGACCGGTACGGGCGGCGACCCGACTGGCTGCCAGCGCGCTGGTAGGCGCCGTCCTGGCGTTCAGCGCCGGCTTGCTCAGCTTCTTGAGCCCGTGCGTGCTGCCGCTCGTACCTGCCTACATCGGCTACCTGAGCGGCACGGTCGTCGGCGCCCGGCCGCAGGCGTAAGGCGAACAGCGGCCCCTGCCATGCGTGTCACACTCTACTCCCGGCCCGGCTGTCACTTGTGTGACGACTTGAAGGCGGCGCTCGCCGCACTGGAAGATGACGTTGCCTTCACCTTGGTCGAGCGCAACATCGAGGATGACCCGCGCGATATGGAACGCTATCGCTATTTGATCCCAGTGCTCGACATCGAGAATGGCCCCCTGTTGTACCCGCCGCATGAGTGGGACGTGCTGGCAGACGCGTTGCGGTCTGCCAGTCTGAAGACAAGCGCATGAACGAACAGCCGCCCTCTTCTTTGCCGCCTTCCCCCCTGCCGTCACCGCCCCCGGCACAGGCACAACCAGTGTCGCGGTCAAGCAGTGCGATCTCGCGTGGCGCCAACAACATCGTCATCTTGGGTGGCGCGCCACTGGCTGGCGCTCTTCAACACAGCCTGGGCTTTGTATGTGTTTACGCCGTTTCTGGCGCCCATTCTCATGCGGGCAGGCATGCCTGAGGCCGCCCAGGTGATCTACACGGTCTACTCGGTGTTTTGCCATCAGCTGCCGGATCACAGCTATTTCTTGTTTGGCCCCGACGCTGGCGCCCCAAGATCCGGCGCTGATCGCCGCGGGTATGAGCAGCGGCAGCAACCTTTTCCTGGTCCGGTCCTTTATCGGCAGCCCGGAGATCGGCTGGAAAGTCGCGCTCTGCCAGCGTGATGTGGCGATCTATGCGTCGGTTTTCGTGACCGGCCTGCTGTACGGGCTGGTGCGCCACCGCGTGCGCAAACTGCCGTTCAAGATTTATGTCCTGTTTGTCATCCCGATTGCCGTAGATGGGCTGACGCAACTGGTCGGCTGGCGCGAGAGCAACTGGTGGCTGCGCACGCTGACGGGCGCGCTGTTTGGCTTTGCCTCGGTATGGTTTGCGTATCCCTATCTCGAAGAGGCGATGGAAGACGTGCTGGACGAGGAACTCCTGCCGCAGCCAGGTCCGGCGGAGTTAGTCCGTCATTGTGGCGATCGTTGTTCCGCCGGACTCTGCCCCTACTGCCGCCACTCCCCGCCCTGAAAGTAGTCACACGACTCCTGGAGCGGGCAGACGTCGCAGCGCGGGCGCAGTGCCTGGCAGGTGCGGCGGCCATGCTGGATCAGGTTGATGTGCAGTGGGTAGTAGGTCGCAGGCGGCAGGAGCGACTGCCAGATCAGCCGGATCTTGTCCGGATTGGCCTTGCGCCCGCTGATGCCCGTGCGCTGCGAGATGCGCTGGATGTGGGTGTCTACGGGGAAAGCGGCGCCGTTAAAGCAGAAGAGCAGCACGATGCTGGCCGTCTTGAAGCCGACGCCGGGCAGGGCGGTGAGATAAGCCAATGCTTCGTCGACCGGCAGGTCGGCCAGGAAGCGCAGGTCGTACTCGCCGCGCGTGCGCAGGACCTCTTCCAGCGTCGCCACGATGGCCGGCGCCTTCTGGTTGTACATGCCTGCCGGCCGGATAGCCTCCTTGATGGCGTCGAGGGGGGCCGTGCGCACGGCATCCCAGTCGGGGCCAAAGGCGGCGCGCAGCTGATCGAAGGCGCGCCCGCTGTTCACGTCGTTGGTATTGGCGCTGAGGATGGTGGCGATCAGTTCGTCCATCGGGTCGTCGCCGGGCGTGAAGCGTGGGCGTGCCGTAGTGATCGATCAGGGTGTTGAAGATGGCCCAGGCTTTGGCTTGCAGGTCGTCCATAGTGGTGAGCATTGTATCATGTCTCGTATCATGTCCGGGGACGTGGGCGCCAAATTGTGCGGCAAAATCGTTGACAGGGGCACGCCGCTATGCTACGATAGCAGCAATTGCAGATGCAGTACTGACGTTGACAGAGGCCAATCGCCTGTCGCATCCGTCTTCCAGAGAGCTGCCGGTTGGTGCGAGGCAGCAGACGTGCTCAGGTTAGCTCCTCTCGAGTCCCCGGCAGGCAATGGCCGGGCGGTTTCCCACCGTTATGCGGGCAATGAGGCAGTCCGCGTGCTGTGCGGCGGAGCTGCAAACTCAGGTGGCACCACGAAGGCCCTTCGTCCTGAATTGGAGGAAGGGCCTTTTCTATTGGTTACATTTGCGGGAGGAAACATCATGTTGGACATTCGCTGGATGCGCGAAAACCGCGAGGCGCTGGCCGAGGCCATGCGCAAGCTCAACGACACGGAGGCTCCCTGGGAGCAGGCGCTGGCGCTCGACGAACGGCGGCGCCAGATCTTGACGCAGGTAGAAAGCCTGCGCGCCGAGCGCAATACCGGCTCCAAGGAGGTCGGCAAGCTCTTTGGCCAGAAGAAGACCGAGGAAGCCAACGCCCTCAAGGCGCGGATGAGCGAGATCGGCGCCGAGATCGAGCGTCTCGACGCCGAGCTGCGCACGGTGGAAGAAGGCTTCAATGCCGCCATGCTGCGCATTCCGAACATTCCTGAGCCCGACGTGCCGGTGGCGCCGGACGAGTCCGGCAACGTGGTCGTCAAGGAGTGCGGCGCCAAGCCCGTCTTTGACTTTGCGCCCAAGCCGCACTGGGAACTGGGTGAGGCGCTGGGCATCATCGACTTCGAGCGCGGCGTCAAGCTGTCCGGCAGCCGCTTTTACCTGCTGAAGGGCGCCGGCGCCCGCCTGCAGCGCGCGCTGACTGACTGGTTTATCGACGTGCACGTGGGCGAGCACGGCTACGAAGAGATCTATCCGCCCTTCATGGTGCGCACCGATTGCATGGTCGGCACGGGCAACCTGCCCAAATTCGGCGACAACCTCTATCGGGACGCCGAGGAAGATTACTGGTTCATTCCCACCGCCGAGGTGCCGGTGACCAATATCTTCCGCGACGAGATCATCGAACCGGGCCGGCTGCCGATCCGCTATGTGGCCTCCACGCCGTGCTTCCGGCGCGAGAAGATGTCTGCCGGCAAGGACGTGCGCGGCATCAAGCGTGTGCACCAGTTCCAGAAGGTGGAGATGGTCAAGTTTGTCGAGCCAAAGGACGGCCGCGCCGAATTGGAAATGCTGACGGCCGACGCCGAGATCGCTGTGCGAGCGGCTGGGGCTGCCGTACCGGCGCCTGATGATTGCCACCGGCGACCTCTCCTTTGTCGCCTGCATCAAGTACGACCTCGAGGTGTGGGCGGCGGGCTCCGGCGAATGGCTCGAGTGCAGCTCCTGCTCCTACTTCCGCGACTTCCAGGCGCGGCGCGCCAACATGCGCTATCGCCCGGCGGAAGGCGAGAAGCCCGAGTATGTGCACACACTCAACGGCTCCGGCCTGGCGCTGCCGCGCATCATCATTGCCATCCTGGAGAACAACCAGCAGGCCGACGGCTCCGTGATCATTCCGCCGGTGCTGCGCCCGTACATGGGCGGGATGGACAGGATCCGTTAAGCTGCCTGCGCAGTTGAGTTTGTCCGTTTGTGCTGTATAATGGGAGACGCAGGTACCGCCATCTGTGTCTCCCACACGAAGTTACCGTATACGGAACATCTTTTGCCGTGCCTTACGCACGCGCAAAGGAGGAGTAGACTTTGGAATCGCAACTGTCAGCTGCCGATGCGGTGCAAGGCGGCATCGCCAAGGCGCCGACCGGCATCAGCGGCCTTGACGAAATACTTGATGGCGGCCTGCCGCGTGGTCGCCCAACAATCATTACAGGGCGTGCCGGCTGTGGCAAGACGCTGCTGTCGATGGAGTTCCTTGTGCGTGGCGCGCGCGAGTACGATGAGCCAGGTGTCTTTGTCTCCTTTGAAGAGTCTCCCCACGAATTAATCGCGAATATGGCCTCGCTTGGTTTTGATGTGGCGGGGCTCCAGGCCGACGGCAAGCTGCTGCTCGAGCATATCCATGTCGAGCGCAGCGAGATCGAGGAAACGGGCGAGTATGACCTGGAGGCCCTTTTCATTCGCCTGGGCTTTCGCCATCGATCAAGTCGGCGCCAAGCGCATCGTGCTGGACACCTTGGAGGCGCTGTTTGCCGGCCTGCCCAACCAAATGATCCTGCGCGCCGAGCTGCGCCGACTGTTTCGCTGGCTGAAGGAACGGGGTATGACAGCCGTCATTACGGCCGAGCGCGGCGAGGGTACGCTGACGCGCCACGGGCTGGAGGAGTATGTCTCAGACTGCGTCATCCTGCTCGACCACCGGGTGGAAGATCAGCTTACCACGCGCCGGCTGCGCGTGGTAAAGTACCGCGGTTCCAGCCACGGCACCAACGAATACCCGTTTTTGATCGGCGAGGACGGCATCTCGCTGCTGCCGATCACTTCGGTCGGCTTGCTGCATGCTGCATCCAGCGAACGCCTGTCGACGGGCATCGATCGGCTTGACAACATGCTTGGCGGGCAAGGGTATTATCGCGGCAGCACGATCTTGATCTCCGGAACGGCGGGAGCCGGCAAGTCCAGCTTTGCAGCGCAGTTTGCCCATGCCTCTGCCCAGCGGGGCGAGCGCTGCCTGTATGTGGCCCTGGAAGAGTCGGAACAACAAATCCTGCGCAATATGCGGTCCATCGGGCTTGACCTGCAGCCCGCCGTTGCGGCAGGCTTGCTGCACTTCTATAACGCCCGGCCTACTTTGTATGGCCTCGAAATGCACCTGGTGATGATTCACAAGCTGGTGCAGGAGTTTGAGCCACAGCTTGTCATCGTCGACCCAATCACAAATTTTACGAGCGTCGGCAATATGCTTGAGGTGAAGGCGGTCTTGATGCGACTGGTCGACTACCTCAAGACGCTGCAGATCACTGCGCTGGTCACCAGCCTGACCGACGCGGCCGACAACGTCGAAGACTCGGAGGTCGGCATTTCATCGCTGATGGATCTCTGGATACTGCTTAAGATGATTGAGACCAATGGCGAGCGCAACCGTGGCATTTATGTGCTCAAGGCGCGTGGCATGGCGCACTCAAACCAGATTCGTGAGTTCCGGCTGACGGACAAAGGGATCGAGGTGCTGGACGCCTATGTTGGGACCGGCGGCGTGCTGACCGGCACGGCCCGGACGGCCCAAGAGGCGGCCGAGCAGGCAGCGCGGTTAAGCCAGCAGCTGGAACTGGACCGCAAGCGGCGGGACTTGGAGCGCAAACGCGCCGCTGCTGGAGGCCAATATCCGTGCGCTGCAGATGGAGTTTGCCGCTGAAGAGGAGGAAGTAAGTGCGCTGCTCAATCTCGCGCAACAAAGCGAACAGGTGCAGCTGGATGCCGCTAGTACTATCGCCCGGCAGCGTGGGCGTGATCCAAAACGAAATAGCGGCTGAGCATCATGTGGTTTGCACGCATGCGCCTTGTGAGGAGGAACCTATGACGACAATGACCAATCAGCCCCCTGCAGAAATCTGGGAACTGCGCCTGTATGTAGCGGGGCAGACGCCGAAGTCCCTGGCGGCGTTTGCCAACCTGAAGCGAATTTGCGAGGAATACCTAGATGGCCAGTACCAGATCGAAGTGATCGATCTCTTGCAGAATCCGCAGCTGGCGCGGGAAGACCAGATCCTGGCGATACCAACCTTGGTGCGCAAGCTGCCCGAACCGCTGCGCAAGATCATCGGCGACCTGTCGAACAAGGAACGTGTACTAGTGGGGCTGGATGTAACGACCCCTTTCGTGAGGCCAGGCAGGCTGGCGGAATGTCCGATGAGGGACATTGAGTATGGCCCAACATGAAGATGCGTATGAGGAGTTCTTGCACGCATCGCTGCACAGACTCTCAACAGGTGTACCGCCTGCGCCTGTATGTAACCGGGGCGTCGCGCAGTTCGCTGCAAGCGATCGCCAATCTCAAGCAGTTCTGTCGCCAGTATCTAGAGGGCCGCTACGAATTGGAAGTCGTCGATCTCTATCAGCAGCCGGAACTGGCGCGCCAGGAACAGCTCATGGTGGCACCGACGTTGGTCAAGGCCTCGCCGCTACCGGTGCGAAGGCTGATCGGCACCCTGTCCAATCCTCATGAAGTCATGCGTTTGCTCGACGTTGTGATCGGGTGACGCACACAGGTGACGCAGACGAGGAAGCACGATGACGGTGCGTGACGAGCTGTCAAAAGAAGAACTCCTTGCGCGATTGGAGGAAGCAGAGTCGATTCTTGCACGCCATCGCGCACAGCGAAGTCGATGCCTTTGTCGTGCAGGCAAGCGGACGCGAGCAGGTCTTTACACTTAAGGGCGCTGATCAGCCGTACCGGGTAATCGTAGAGAGCATCAGCGAGGGCGCCGCGACCTTGGGGCCGGATGGCACGATTTTTTACTGCAACCGGGCACTGGCGACGCTGCTTGGGCATCCGCTGGCAAGCGTGATCGGGGCTAACCTGGCCGATTTTGTCGTCACACGCGATGCGGACCTCTATAGGCAGCTGGTCAGCCAAGGCATGGGCGAGGCCAGCAAAGGTGAGGTCTGGTTGCGCTTTGACGGTCAAGAGGCTGGCGGCGAAGACATCCCTGTCCTTTTGTCTTGCAGCCCACTGATGCTGGACGAGGTACATGGCGTGTGCATTGTGGTGACCGACCTGAGCGAACAGAAACGCCAGGCCGAGCACCTCTTGCAGGCCAGGGTTCGGCTCGAGCAGGAGATAGCCCGGCGCGAGAACGAGGAGCGCTTCCGTTCCGTGCTAGAGGAACGCGTCGCCGAGCGCACGGCCGAGCTGCAGCGCAGCAACCGCGAACTGGACAATTTTGCCTACGTGGCATCACATGACCTCAAGGCCCCGCTGCGTGCTATCGAGCACTTGTCGGAATGGATCGAAAACGACGCGGGCAATCTCCTGCCGCCTGTCTCTCGGGAGCATTTGGGCAAGCTGCGCGGGCGTGTGCATCGTATGGAACGGTTGCTAGACGACCTGCTTGCGTTCTCACGCGCCGGCCGCGTAGAGCATGCGCCCGAGCGTGTCGCAACCGGCGAACTGGTGGAGAGTATCTTCGAGCTGCTCGCACCGCCCCCCGAGTTTCGCTTGATTACGGCCACTTCGCTGCCTATATTGACCACCCAACGTGTGCCGTTTGAGACGGTGCTGCGCAACCTGATCGGCAATGCGATCAAGCACCACGATCGCCAAGATGGCTGTGTTCAAGTAAGCGCGAAGGACCTGGGTAACTCCGTGGAGTTTAGCATCGCAGACGATGGTCCCGGCATCGCGCCGGGTTTCCACGCACGGATCTTTGAATTGTTTCAGACCCTTAAGCCGCGCGACCAGGTCGAAGGTAGCGGTATGGGTCTGGCCATCGTCAAAAAGACTGTGGAGAGCATGGGCGGCTCTATCAGTGTCGACTCGGCCGTAGGTGCAGGCGCCGTGTTCCGCTTTACCTGGCCCAAGAGCTGAAACTGGCAGGAAACTGCACAACACCAGCACCATCATAGAAACGGATTGCGGCGCTTATCATGTCGACCTCATCTATGGCACGAAAGCCTAGTGCACAGCGTGTGCAGGATGCCCTGTACGCCCGAGGATTTACGAATCAAGTAATTGAACTGCCAGATTCGACACGTACGGCTGCCGAGGCTGCGGCGGCAGTTGGCTGTACTGTCGGCCAGATTGCCAAATCGTTGATCTTTATCGGGAAGCAAACCGGCCAAGGCGTCCTGGTCATCGCCAGCGGCGCCAACCGGGTCGACGAGAAGGCCGTGCAAGCTCTGGTGGGAGAAAAGATCGGCAAGGCCGATGCCGACGCGGTGCGCCTCCTCACCGGCTATGTGATAGGCGGAGTACCGCCGCTTGGCCACGCCCAGGAACTGGCTACCTATATCGACGAGGATCTGCTGCAGTACGAGCAGATTTGGGCCGCTGCCGGCCACCACAACGCCGTGTTTGCGCTAACGGGTGAAGAATTGGTCGCCATGACGGGCGGGCAGGTCGCCGCCATTGGGACAAGGCCAAATTCAAGACTTCAGGGCTAGCGCCAGGGTATTCGCCAGTTGTACGACGCTGACGGGTTTCGCCAGCCACGCCGTCATGCCCAGCCGGCGCAGCCCCTCCAACTCGTCCTGCAGCGGGTGGCCTGTAACCAGCACGACGGGGATATCGAGGCCGCGCTGCCGAATCTCTTTGAGCAGGCCAATGCCGCCCATTATCGGCATCACGGCGTCTGTCAACACGAGGGCAATCGACGCGGGTGTGCTGTCCAGTATGTCCAGGGCGTGACGCCCATTGGTGGCCTCTAGGACACGATAGTTCCATGTCGTCAGAAGCTCCACCATCGACTGGCGCAAGGCTGCCTGGTCTTCGACCAGCAGCAGGCTTTCCCCTTGCCCCTTAGGCAAATCCATGGGGCCTGGCGTGTCGCCGCTTTCACCGGCAATCACGGGGACGCCGGGCAGGTAGATCGCAAACATTGTTCCCGTACCTACCTCGCTGTCGACCGTGATGTGGCCGCCATGTTGGCCAATGATGCCGTATACCTGCGGCAGCCCTAAGCCTGTGCCGCTCCCTGGCTCCTTGGTCGTAAAGAAGGGTTCGAAGATGTGCTCGAGCGCGCCCGAAGCTATGCCGCTGCCGGTGTCGCTCACGGCGAGCCGCACCCAATCGCCGTCCGCCAAGTTGGCGATGGCACCGTCTTGCCAGCTTTTGCTGGCCGTGCTCACATGCAGATGGGAAAGCGCAAACAACAGCTTGCCGCCTTCGGGCATGGCGTCACGCGCATTGATCGACAGGTTCATGATCACCTGGGCCAGCCTTGTTGGGTCGGCGTTCACCATGAAGGGGCTATGTGCATGGCTGACCGTGATTTCGATGTTCTCGGGCAGCGTGCGCTCCAGGAGCTTCACCTGCTCCCAAACCAGGCTAAGCAAGTCGAGGGTCTGTGGCTGCATCACGGAACGCCGGCTAAAGTCGAGAATCTGGCGGATCATTTCCGTCGCACGCTGTGCCTGCTGTTCGATGATCATGAGCTGCTTCTGCGTCCGCGCGTCAGCACCCGGGGCATTGGTCAACAACTGGATATAAACCAGGATCACCGACATGATGTTGTTAAAGTCATGGGCGATGCCCGCGGCCAACTGGCCGATGGCGGCCAGCCGCTCCTGACGCTGGACATGCTGAAGTTTGAGCAGTTCATCTGTGACGTCGCGCAAGGCAAGCACCCAGCCGTTGATACCGGTGCCTGCTTCGACCGGTCGCGAAATCACCTCAAACTTGCGGTTACCGCCCTCGACCCGATGATATTCTCCGATGGGTGGCGACGTGAGCAGGCTGGCGAGCGAACTGCTGCCCAACTGCTCGACGATACCGCCCGCCGTCACGCCGGCCAACAGCTGAAGGTAATGCTGGGCGCGTGGCGTGGCAGTCACTACGCGCGCGTGGGCGTCGAGCAGCAGCAAGCCATCCGGGACGTTACGCATGATCTGCGCCATTTCCTCGGCCTGCATCTGAGTTCGTTCGTACAGCGTGACACGTTGAATAGCGCTGGCCACAATGTCGGCGATGGCCATCAGCAGCCGCAAATCATGTTCGGTCAGCGGCTGCCGGCTGCCGACACCCAGTATGCCGGTGATGTTCCCTTGGGCAATCAGCGGTACTGCGGCGATGGCGCGCACGGGACCGAGCAGCGTTGGGAACACAAAGTTGGGCTCATTTTGCGCGTCGTTGGTGAGGTACGGGGTACCCCTGGCGAAGACCTGGGCATTGATCCCCGCGCCTGTGCCCACTTTTGTGCCACAGAGCGGCGCCCAGATGCCGCAGGCATGTTCGATCTGGAGCTCGCGGTGCTGCTGGTCTACAAACTCGATGATCGCCCCGTCGGCGGCAAAAAGTCCTTGTACCTGGTCGAGCACGACGGGCAGCATCTCGCTGCGCGTCGCTGCATCGCGCAAAGCCGCACTGACGGCGGCAACGGCTTCAAGTTCTCGCTCGTGCTGCTTGCGCAATGTGATGTCGTGCTTGACGGCTACGAAATGTGTTGTCTCGCCCTCAGCATTCAGAACGGGAGTAATCGTCTGCTCTTCGATGTACAGCGAGCCGTCCTTGCGCCGATTGACGAGTTCCCCCTGCCACACGTCGCCGCCCAGGATCGTAGTCCACATCTCCTGGTAGAACGTTGCCGGCTGCTGTCCTGACCGTAGTAAGGCTCCTAGCTTCTGGCCGATACTCTCTGTTTCACTGTAGCCCGTGAGGCGGGTAAACGCGGGGTTAATCGTTTCGATTACGCTGTTACGGTCGGTAATGACGATGGCGTTGGCGGCCGCCGAGAGTGCGGCACTCTGCAGCTCGACAGCGGCTTGCGAGCGTTTGTGGGCGGCTTCGCTCTCGACCAGTGCGCCTTGCAGCCGGACCTGTTCCTGCAGGCCGCGCCGCAGCAGGGTATAGAGCAGCAGCATGCTGGCGATGATAAAGAGCCAGCCCTTGTAGGTCTGCATGCGCACCAGTGCTTCGGGGTCGTGCACCAGCCATGCGACCACGGTGTCCGAGAGCAGAATCCACAATATGCCAAAGATACCATAGACGATGGCGACGCGCACTGCCAGTCGGCGGGCATTTGACTCGATCGCTTTTGCGCCGGAAGGTTGCTGAGGCATGTTAACGCTCACAGAACAGTAGTAAACTACTCGTAAGTGTAGCGCAGAATGGGGTGAATTGATAGAGCCAGATTGAACTCTCGGGGCGGCGCTTACACACGGCCGCGCGCCAGGACCACAGGCAGCCCGCCATTGACAAGGTTGAGGCTCAGATCCAGGGGCATACCGATTTGCGCAAGCAGCTGCCGGTCGTTGCAGATCAGGGCAAGCTGCCACCCGCTGAAGGATGCACGCAGCACGTGGCCGAACTGGGCGTACAGGTTGCGTACGTCGTGGTCCGCGCTGATGCGCAGACCGTACGGAGGGTTCGTTACAAGCCAGCCGCTTTCGCAACAAGGCACGATGGCCGAGACAGGCTGCCGGCTGAACACGATATGCTCGGCGACACTGCCCCGGGCGGCATTGGCACGTGCCATTTCTATCGCACCGGCATCACGGTCCGAGGCCTCAATATGCAGCCGGTTGGCTTGTCGCCCCAGCTGCCGGGCGTGGTGTTCCTGGGCCTCTTCCAGCAGCTGACCCCACAGCCCCGCGTCAAAGTCCGGCCAGGTCATAAAGGCGAAGTGGCGCGCCATCCCGCTCGCTAGCCCTGGCGCCATCCCAAGTGCCATTTGCGCCGCTTCGATGGCGATGGTACCCGATCCGCAGAACGGATCGAGCAGCGCAACTGGATGTTCGCCGGCCTCCAGACTCTGCCCGGCCGCCGGTTCAGCATTCCATCCAGCAGCCAGCAACATGGTTGCGGCCAGGGTCTCGCGCAAGGGAGCCTTGGCTGTCGCCAGGCGATAGCCGCGCCGGTGCAAGAGTTCACCCGAGGAATCCACGCTGATTGTACAGTGGTCGTGCAGGAGACGCACGACGATCAGCTGTGGCGGGATGCCCGCATCCTCCTCGTCAAACTTGTGCAGGTTTGAAGGCCGGCCCAGGCGGTCGGCAATTGCCCCCGCCACACGCTCGGCCACTGCATCAGAATGGTAGAGGCGCGATTTGTGGCACGTGACGCGCAGTGCCAGTGGCTCGCCCGGTATCAGGCAGCGCTCCCACGGCAGGCGTGCCGCACGCTTGCGCAGCTCGGCAAACCCAACAGCCTCGAAATCTCCCAGCCGCATCAGGATGCGGTTCGCAGTGCGCAGGTGCAGATTGGCGCGGTACAGGGCCGTGCGATCGCCGGTAAACGCCACGCCGCCTTGCAGGTCCCGTTCGCCGCCGCGCTGGCTGGTGTTGCGCCCGGCCTGCCTGCCCCTGACCGCCGGCGGCAGCAGGCCAAGCTGGCGGAGTTCTTGCGCGGTATAGGGCGCCACGCCCGGGGCGGTGACGGCAAAAAACTGGTCCAAATCTTACCTCGCTCATGGGGCCCACAAACCGAGCCTGCAAAATGGCCGTGCCCGGCACATGGTATCCTGTTTGGCCGCAGCAGGGAAGTTTGCCAAGTAGGTTTGCCGGCAAAGTGCACAAGCTCCAGTAGAAGAACACCGCAGAAGACCCCCGGCTGGCCGAGTTGTGTTACACTCTTGCCATGTTGAACGGAAGCTCATTTTGGTCTGCGCTCCCGCGCCCGATTCTCGGCCTGGCGCCGATGAACGGAATCACCGACCATCCTTTTCGCCACATTCAGAAAAAGTATGGCCGGCCCGCCGTGCTCTATACGGAGTTTACCAGCGTCACCGGTTCTTTTACACGCGACGGCCGGCTGCTGCAGGACTTCCGCTATGACGAGACCCAGCGTCCTATTGTGGGACAGATATTTGGCCGCTCGCCGGATCACTTTCGCCAGATGGCGATCCTGCTCTGCCAGCTTGGGTTTGACGGCGTCGACATCAACATGGGCTGCCCGACCCGCAGCGTAGCGCACAGTGGAGCCGGTGCCGCTCTCATCAAGACGCCAGAGCTGGCGCAAGAGATCATCCGCGCGGTGAAGACCGGCATCTATGAATGGTACAACGGCGCCACGGTGCGCGACTGCGCCGGCACGCCTATGTTTATCAAGCGCCTGGTCGAACAGCGCGGGGCGGAACTGCCGCCGGAAATGCACCGGCGCCGGCTCATTCCGGTCAGCATCAAGACGCGTGTTGGCTACGAAGTGCCTGAAGTCGAAAACTGGATTCCACGGCTGTTGGAGTTGGAGCCTGCCGCCATTGCCGTCCACGGGCGCACCCTGCGCCAGGCCTATGGCGGCCTCGCCGATTGGGACAAGATCGCCCAGGCCGCCGCCCTTGCCCGGGGCTCGGGTGTGGCTATCTTGGGCAACGGCGACGTCCAGTCCTGGCGCGAGGCCCAACAGCGTACGGCTGAATGCGGGCTGGACGGCGTGCTGATCGGCCGCGCCGCCTGCGGCAACCCTTTCGTGTTTGAGCCCTTGGGCGCAGGCGGCAGCCCGGTACGTGTCCTCGATGTCGCCGTCGAGCATGTGCAGCGCTATGAAGCGGCATTTGCGCACCTGCCGTACTATCACTTCCCTGCCATGCGCAAACACCTGGCCTGGTATGCGCACCACGCGCCGGCAGGCGCTGCGCTGCGCCGGCAATTGCTGCAAGTCCACACTGCCGGGGAAGCCATCGCGCTCCTCCGCAACCACCAACGCTCACATGACGAGCGTATCCTGCTCAATGCGGCGTGATCCGGCGACCAGGTTGATCAGGGCTCAGATGGGTTGCTGATCACCGGGAGCAGGGCACGGAACGAGCTCTGGTACTCCAGGTGCGTATCCAACGGCGTACCGCTCCAACCGCCGACAAGATAGAGATGGCCGTCTGCTGCGGCAGCGCCAAGATTGCGCCATTCGTTCTGGATCGGCGAAGGGAAATTGCTCCAGGCGTTGGTCGCCGTATCGTAGCGCTCATGTGTCGAAATGCTGCGTGTCCAGCCGCCACCCAATGCATACAGCGCCAGGCCATCGTAGACAAGCGACAGCCCGCCGCGCGCTGTGCCCATGGATGGTAGTTGGCGCCGCTCCCCGCTGGCTGGGGTAAATACTTCCGCCAGGTCCAGCTCGCGCTGGCCGTCGTAGCCGCCGGCGACATAGATCTCGCCACCTACCATCGCTGCCCCCAAGAACGCCCGCGGCGTCGAAAGATGGCCCAGCAGTTGCCAACTGCCCGCAGCATCCGGAACTGCTTCACCTTCATGTACGGCCGTCGCCGCAGCGATCGGATAGCGCCAAATCTCGTCGCGCATGTTGCGGCCGTCCCAGCCGCCAAGCAGATAGAGCGATTCGCTGTCCGTCACCAGCGCAGAGCCGGCCACAGGGTAGGGTAGAGCGCCTGCCTCAGACCATGTGCCGCTGGCAGTGTCGAAGACGTAAAGGCGGTCAGACAGGCTGTGTGGGCCGCTACCGTCATCTGCCCCCGGGCCCGTTCCTCCGGCAACAAACAGGCGGCCGTTGGCGGCGGCCAGCGCGGCATTTGCCAGCGGCTGCGGCAGCGGCGTCGTCTGGCTCCATTCATTCGTGTCGAGGTCATACACTGCTACGGTGTCTACAGCCTCGCCGCTGCTTGTCTCGCCGCCAACGGCATACAGGTGGTTGTTCTGTGCGACCATGCCAAGCCGGCTCAGGGGCGCCTGCAGCGGAGTGCGCATCTCCCAGCGCGGCTCCAAGCGTACGCTGGCCGGCGCAGCCAGGGGCTGCCCGGCATCTGTCAGCAAATTTACGGGTGCCTGGGCCGAACTCACCATGTTGGGCAGCAGGACAAGGGCCAGGCTCAACAGCAGTGCGCCCAGCAAGAAAGGGCGCCTGCCAGCGCGCGACGGGCAGCGGCAGGTTGTCGAGCGGCTGAGGTTCGGGTGGCGGCGGTGGTTCGGAATGGCGCCGCTTCGGCCGGCGCCAGCTCGACGCCCTGGACTACAACCCAGCCGCGCTGGATCAGCAGCATGGAAGCTTCCGTGCGGCTGTTCACCTGGAGCTTTTCAAAGATGTTGCGGAGGTGGACTTTCACCGTATGTGGGCTGATGACCAGCTCGCGCGCAATTTCGGCGTTGCTGGCACCAGTTGACAGTAGCCTGGCCACTTCCATCTCGCGCTCGCTGAGCGGGTTTTCATTCCCGACGGCGCTCGATTCACTCATAGAACAATTTACCCCTCACCTTGATAGTGGGCGCATTGTAGCATGACTGACAGCGGGATATGGAATGTGATTTCCGGTTTTGCAGGGGAAGCGGCCACGCTCCCGGCCGATCACTTCGTGGCAACGACGTCGGGCGGAAAGAGAACAGCCTGTGTATAGGTATCGAGTATCCGTGCCAAGCCCGCATAACCCGAACCTAAGTGTGATTTGACGAGATAGCCGGCCACCTGGCGATCATAGGCTGCTCGGCAGTCCTGCTGGGCTTCCGACGTGGTGAAGGCGAACACGATCGAACGGTGCAGATGGGGCTGTGCCCGCAGCCAGTCAAGCAGTTCGATCCCGTTCATGCGCGGCATATTCAGGTCGAGGAGAATGAGATACGGCTGCTCTGGCCAGGTCTTGCCCGAAACTGCCCGCCAGCGCATTCTTTGCGTCGCTGCCGTTGCTGAATGTGACCAGGTCGTAGGGCAACCTGTGCTTGCGCAGGAGGCGCGCCACGGCCTCAACGTCAACTTCGTCGTCGTCAATCAACACGATTTGGACTTGGTGCTCTGCCGGGGTCGCCGTCATTGCTCTACCCAAATTGCTCCATCAGCGCCTCTACGCACTGCTGTACTCATTATACATTGTCCGTGTGGCTTTCGCACATCCTATTCTGCGAAAGCCAGCAGTGTAATGTTGGCCGGGCTGAAGCACACGTACTTCCACGGCAGGTGCCATGCGCACCATAAACTGCGCAAAGAGCTGGGGGGGCTGCGTGAGAAACGCAGGAGATATGTGGTGCATGGCCAGCGGATACAGCGTGCCCCAATGGATTGGGATCGCCAGCCGGGGCGCTAGCAGCTGCGCCGCCTCCGCCGCACGCTGGGGGTCCATATGGCCTGCCCCCAGCGTTGGCCCCCAACCCCACACGGGGAGGAGCGCCAGATCGAGCGAGCCGGCCATGTCGGCCATGGCGGGAAAAACGTCCGTGTCGCCCGCAAAATAGATGCTGGGCTTACCGTCGACCAGGCGATCGCCGACGACGAAGCCTAGCGTGTCGGCCTGGATGCCAAATGGGCCGCGGCCGCCGTCGTGCAGGGCATAGGTGGCGGTGACCGTGACGCCGCCAACGCTTGTGCGCTCGCCTTTACGTATCTCCTCCACGCGATGGAATCCATGCTTGCGCAGCAGTGCGCCGGCGCCGTTAGGCACAATCAGGCGCGTCCCTGCGCCCAGCCGGCGCAGAGACGGCAGGTCGAGATGGTCGTGGTGAAGATGGGAGATCAGCACCGCATCGACAGCAGCCAGTAGATGCTCGGGCACCGGGGTGCTGCGCCGGCGCAGATGGTACAGGCGCTGGCGCAGCACGGGATCGGTGAGCAGGCGCACGCCCCCGATCTCGATCAGAATAGTGGCGTGGCCGACATAGGTAACTCGGTAACCGGAGCTGTCAGGATGCGGACTCATCAATAGTTGATCTTTGGTGGGCGATAGGGCTTGCGTCCCATGTCGCGCATCAAGCGAATCACCATGATGACGCTGTAGACCAGCGTGAAGGCGAAGATCAGGAACGCGAGCTGGGCAAGCTGTACGCCAAATATATCACCTTCCATACTCGTGGCAAAAGCCGACCCGATCATCATGCCCAACAAGATCATGCCGACGGCCAGGCGCTGGGCGGCCAGGTTGAAGACGTCGAGCCTGCTGTTGAGCTCGTCCGTATCCAACTTGACTTCAAATTCGCCCTTTCTCATACTGGGTGATCCACTTCATGGTCGCCTGCTGCAGATCGGGTATGCGCCGCACCAGCTCTTTGACCGAGCGCCGCAGTTGGGTCTCGGCGGTCGCCTTAATAGTCTCGGGTGTGAACTGCTCGGTCAGGAAGCCCTGGATGTAGACGAGCGACTGCTTGCTGATGTCGAGCGAAGGCGAGAGTGTGTGCACGATCTGCTCGGCTTGGACGAGGGTCTTGAGGGCCATGGTCAGGTCGCGCCCCAGGCGCAACCCGTTGTCGGCCAGGACGGAGAAGACGCCGTTTAGCACTGCCGACAGCGAGCCGGCCTCGTCGGGATAGCGCAGGTACCGCATCACGACATTGTCGATGTCCTCCCGGAAGTGGGCCACGTTGACATCCTTGAATGGCGTCGTGAGGCGCAGCAGTGATTCCGCCAGGTCGTACGAATCCTGGCCGTTGAGTGTCCAGATCAGGTCGCCAAGGTTGATGCGCTGGTCCTGGCTCAACGTGCCCATCATGCCCATGTCGAGGAAGATGATGTTGCCGTCGCCCAGATCGCACAGGATGTTGCCCGGGTGCGCGTCGCCGTGGAAGTAGCCGTTGATGACGATCTGCTTGATCATTACCTCCAGGAAGCAGCCGCCCAGTTCGTCGGTGTTCCAGCCTGCCGCCGTAATCTCATCGGTCTTGATGATTTTGACGCCCTTGACGAACTCCATGGTGAGGACCTTGGAGGTGGTCAGCTGGCCATACATTTTCGGCACCGTCACGCGGGGAAACACGACCATATCGTCGGCGAGACGGCGGGCATTGAACGATTCAACGCGATAATCCAGCTCTTCGCGCAGGTTGTTGGCGAACTCCTCGAAGATGCCAAGGAGGTCGTTGTCGCGCACTTTCTCGAAGCGACTCTGCAGCGTCAGCAGCAGGTCGGCCATGATTTCAAGGTCGGCGTTGATCTCGGGCACGATGTTGGGGCGCTGGACCTTGACGACAACCTCAGTCCCGTCATGCAGCTGCGCCCTGTGCACCTGTGCGGTAGACGCCGCTGCAAACGGCTGTTCGTCAAATTTGGCAAACAGCTCGCCGATCGGCTTGCGCAGTTCGGACTCGACAATCGCAATGGCCTCACTCCCTGGGAACGGCGGTACGTTGCTCTGCAGCTTCTCCAACTCGAGCTGCCAGTCCTTGGGGAGCGCCTCGGCCCGGCTGGAGACCATCTGGCCGAATTTCACGAATGTAGGGCCAAGCTGCTGCAGCATCACCCGCACCTGTGCCGGCGTGCTCAGACCGGTGATCATACCCGGATCGTTTCTGAAAAAGATGCGGCCGACCCAGGCGCGCACGGCCGAGATGATCGGCACCCGGTCGAGGGCGATTTCGAGCAGATAGCGGTAGAGGGTGTCGTACACGACCTGCAGCCGCAGGTTTGCGATCAGCTGGTTGCTGCGGTCGCCGGACACCTTGATCGCCCAGCTCCACAGCTTGCTGGTTTCCTTGCTCTCTTTGAACAGCGGGCGATTCAAGCCAAACAGTGCGTCGAGCAGTGCCGTGGCAATGACCGATCACCAAGCCGCCCCAGAGCAGCCAAAATGATCGAATCGACCTGCCAGCCGAACAGCCACGCCAGCAAAAACAGCAGGACGGCGTTGATGATGATCAGAAAGAGCCCTAGCGAACGGATCAACAGCCGGCCGGTGAACAGCACGATCACCGGGCGAATGAAGGCGTTCAGCAGGCCGTAGACACCGCCGACCACGAACCATTCGATAATCCCGTGCTGTTGGCCGACGGTAATCCCCGGTGTCAGCAGCAGGGCAAGGATGACCGCCAGCGCATAAACGATGACGTTTAGCAATAGATATAGCATAAGAGTCGTATCCCTTCAGGCGAAGAACAACAAGGGGCGAACGCACGCGCGTTCGCCCCTTGTCTTCAGCTCTATGAAGCGCCGGCCGCACGGCGTAGCGGTACCTGCTGCGGTGTTGGCAGGCTAGACTGTTTTAGGCCCCCGCGCTCTTCAGGCGGAAGGACATGAAGATGGCGAAGATGCCGCCGACGAGCATAAAGATGGCGATGACCCAGGGCAGCACCAGTGCGGCCGCCCAGGTATTGCCCAGCAGCAGGAAGCCGAAGATGATGCTCAGGCCGCCGACGATGCCGGGGCCCCAACCGCCGCCACGGAAGGCTTCGATCAGCTGGATGGTGCCCATAACCAGGCCCCAGATACCGAGCAGGAACACGACCGTCCAGCCAAAGGCCGCCGTGCGGGCAACTGCGCCGGCATCCAGCAGAATCCAACCGGCGGCAATACCGATGATCCCGCTAAAGAGCTTCCAGCCCCAGTGTGACCGATCGACAAACAGACGGGCCAGCGTAAAGATACCGGTAATCACCCAGTAGAGTGCGATCACCCAAACGATGGCGTTCAGCGTGGCAAACGGGCTGTGAAAACAGGAACAGCGAAAGCAGAATCGCCAAGACACCTTGCACCAGCAGCAACCACCAAGGCATCCGTAGCGGCTTGTCAGCAGCAACAGCATTAGCCGTCATAGATTTTCCTCCATAATAATTAAAGCGCTATTTGTAGTGTTCCGAGCGAAAATTGGCCTTGCCTGTGCGGCTCATGCAAAGCTGACAACAGTATAGCGCTATTCAAGGTAAAATGTAAAGTGGTTCGCTGCATATCCCTACATTTGCCCTACGTTTCACTTGCGCAGCGCAGCGCACTCACACCGGAACCCAGCAGCGTGCTGCTGCGTCGATCATGGAGTACGTTAGAATGAAAGTAGCAGCAGTCAGCAGATCCATACGGCAAGAGCGGCTAGAACGAAGGAGAAAGCGGCATGAGTATTGAAAACGGCGGGCCGGATCCGGCCAATCGCCCTTGGGCGCGGTGGGCGATCATCGGCGCCACTGTCGTGGCGGCGCTGGTAGGAGGATATTGGGTGGGCACCGCGCTGTTTGGGTCACCACAGCCGGCGCAGGTGTCGATAGTAACGCCTGCGGCGACCCTGGCGCTGCGGCCGACCTTCACTCCCACCTTGCCGCCAACCAACACGCCTGTGCCAACGGCCACCAGCGCGGCGGCTGCACCGGCGACACAGCCTGCGAATGCCGGCGGCGCGCCGGCTGCGGCTGCCACCGACACCCCGCTGTGCCACCGCCGCCGCCGCCTGCAACCGAGACGGCCACCTATGCGCCGCCCCCTACCTGGACGACTGTGCCTGACAACACGTCGGCACCGGCGCCAACGGCAACCTGGACCCCAATACCTATCGTTGTCGGCGGCCTTGAAGCTACGCCAACATGGACGCTACAGCCCACCGCAACTTGGACGCCGCTGCCCACGCCCTGCCAACTGCGACCGCAACATTCCTGCCAACTGCAACCTGGACGCCGCTGCCTACTGCGACGAACACGATTCCGCCTACCGCCACGCCGACGTGCTACTGCAACCCTGCTGCCGACCGAGACCAGCACATTGACGCCAACCGCTACAAATACGGTGACGGCTACGGTCACTTCGACTGAAATCTCGACGGTGACGCCAACTGTTACGCTCACGCCAACCTTGGCTGTGACCGCTACTGTGACCGCTACTGCGACAGCTACTGGCACGGCTACCATGACCCCGACCGTTGCGCCGACATCCACGCTGAGCCCGACAGAAACCCCTACGCTGCTGCCGACTGCGACATCTACTACTGCGGCTACCGCTACGGCCACGCCGACTGATACGGCCACGCCGACTGATACGGCCACGCCGACTGAAGAACCCACGGCTACGGCTACCGAGACACCGACTGCCACCCTTACGCCGACCGAGGAGCCCACGGCTACGGCTACCGAGACACCGACCGAAACACCGACGGAAACGCCGACCGAAACACCGACGGAAACACCGACGGAAACACCGACCGAGACGCCGACTGAGACGCCCGACCGAGACGCCGACGCGACTGACCACACTGACTCCCACGGCTACGGCTACCGAAACACCTGTGCCGCTGCCGACGCGCCTGCCACTGGTGATCGCCAGCGAACCGGTGACGACTGCCGTTGCCGGAGTCACCTACGTGTACACGGTCGAGACCGGCCTGGAAGCACAATCAGTGGAGATAACGGCGACCGAAAGCCTTACACCCGAAGCCGCCGGTCCGTTTACGGTGACCGCACCTGTGCTGCCGGTCTGGCTTGCCCTCGAAGACACCTTGGATGGAGCAACGTTGGTGACCGGCACGCCTGGGATGGGTGATGCCGGCGAGCACACTGTCACGCTCGAACTGTCGGACGTGCAGGGTGCAGTCATGACACAAAGCTTTACGATCACCGTCGCGCCTGCCGAGATTGAAGTGAGCCCGCTCAACTTGCAGATTGACGAGGATACGCAGTTGGAGAGCCGGGCCGAGATCACCGGCTGCCGCCGCGGCAGTCACCAACGCGTTGACGTATACGGTCGAGATTTCGCCATCACACGGCGTCTTGACGCTTACCATGGCGCTTGACGAACTGACGGGCGAGCCGCTGCGCCAGGTAGCGGGGCCGGACCGACCGGCAGCCGGCGAGGAAACAGGCGATCAGGGCCAGATCGAAGGCGAACCTGCCGCAGGCGAGTCGCCAACGGCAACAATAGAACCGACCCTGGAAGCCACCCCCGAGGAAGTAAATCCGGAAGTCACCCCGGAAGTCACCCCGGAACCGACGACGCAGCTGGGCGATATCGTCACGGATACGCTCGACAATATCGGCGAAGTGACCGAGGATATGGTGACTGCCCCCGCTGGCGAAGGTGAAACGCAAGCCGGCGAGCCTGGCGCCGAGCAGCCCCTGGCGGCTTTGCCGGGCGGCTTTATCTATCTGCCGGATCCCGATTTTGCCGGTGAGGACACCTTTGCGTTCAACATCAGCAGTGCCGGCGGCTTCTCCGTCACGCTGCCGGTAACTGTAACGGTGCTGCCGGTGAATGATGCGCCGCAGATTGAACTGGACCCCCTTATCACCTTGACCCCTGGCGCCGAGGTCAATCTGCCGGTTGTAGTCGTGGATCCGGATGCAGACGCCGCACAGGCGCCCATCCTTACTGTCGATGCAATGCCGCCGGGCCTGACCCTGGTGGACGGCGCAGTGACTGGCGTCGTGGCTCCAGATGCGCAGGGCCCGTACGTCAGCGCCTTTACTGCCGACGATACGCAGGGAGGCGTAACGGTGGCGAACGTCGAGTGGGCGGTTCTGCCTCCCGAACTTCAGGAAGAAACTCCGGTGCCAACGGCAGAGGCTGCGCCTACCGGAGGAAGCCACCCCCGCAGCTGGCGATGGCCTGGAAAGTCCACTAGCGCCGCCGGCCGAACCCACCGGTGCCGGTGAGGTCGGTGATGCCGGCAGTGCAGTTGAGATTCCAGTCTTCACCTTTAGCAATTCGACTCCCGGCAGCGGCCCGCTGGATGGGTACGCCTGGCAGGTGCCCACGGCGTTTGGCACGTGTCCGAGTACGCCGGACGCGTTGGTTGCGCGCCCATCCGGCCTGGACGCGCGCACGCTCGCCGACGAGGGACGCGCCCCCGACTGGGCGAGCACACCCGGGCTCGACTATACCGTCGCTCTGCCTGTCGCCGGCGACTACACCGTGGCTGTGTGCGGCTGTGCGCCACAGCTGACTGCGGACGAAGTGGCGGGCGGCGCTGCGCCTGGCGGCGACGTTGCCAGCGGCGCCGAGAACAACGCAGCGATCTATGTGGGCGTCAACGGTGGGCCCGCTGTGGTTGACGGTCTTGGCCAGATTCTGCCGATCAGCGGCTTTGCGGCGGCGCCGGGTTACACATGGCAGAACCGCTGGCTCGACTCAGCCACGGGCACCACAGGGGCGGTGACGATAAACGCAGCCGAACCAGGAGCACAGACGATTCACCTATGGATGGCAGATGACGGGTTGATCGTGCACTCGCTGCGCCTGACGCCGCTGGCCCTGTCCAACGTCGAGCCGGAGGCCCCCGCTGAGGCTTGCGGTCCCTCCTTGGGGGCTGCGCCGGCAGAGTAACATAAGAGAGGGCGGCACATCATGTGCCGCCCTCATGATTTGTATTCGTATGTTGAACTTAAAAGGATCAGGAGATCAGTTGAGTTTGCGTGTGCCTACCCGGTCGATGACTGCCGTGCAGCCGATCAAAAAAGCCGAGGTGGCCGGCAGCAGTGGGTCGATCGTATTGCCGGTGGCCTGCAAAAGTCCAAACAGGCACAGCATGACGACACCCGCTACCAGCAGCGTATTGCTCATCCAAGAGGTCAACATGTTGATCCCCACATCTGCCTTTATCTAATCCTGCCGATCCTGTCCAGCAGGGCGCCCACAACCAGGGCACGCCGAATTCCAATAGCTCCATTATAAACAGTTGTGGGCTGCCGCAAAATTGGATTGTCGGTATTTGGTCTGGAACGCGTCTTACTTTGCACCGACTTTGGACTGTCGTAGGGTAATCGTGGGGGAAACGTCAAATTCTGCGAGGTGATGAGAACCGCTGGAAATAAGTGGCCCCTTTCCGTCGGAAAGGGGCCATTGATGGCTTGTCTACCTTAGAAGTCGTGAAGGACGGCCAGATAGACCTCAAACTGGGTGGTATTGGAGCAGCCATCAGGCTGATAATCGTAGTCTATCTCACATTTGTCTTAGCTGTCAAATTCATATTGGCGCCACACTAAACCCCCGCTTCCACGTACGCGGGTTCCGTGCCCATCCGTTCCGCCGGCCGGTTGGAGAGTGTCGCCGCGCCAAAGAGGACCACCAAGATCCAGATGATGCTGGTCAGTAGCAGGTGCAGCATTTGCAGCCAGACCGGAGCTTGCAGGCGAACGTTGAGCGAGCCGAGCAGCAGCTGTACGACGAATAGGATAATGATCGCCTGGCCATAGCGCTGCATCGTCGCGGTTGGCCTTGCCGCCGCGGTTGGCGGTCCAGACCGCCAGCAGCGCCAGCCCGAACACGCTGAACGCCAGCAGCGGATGGAAGATACGCAGCTGGACAAAAGAGTTGACAAGTGTGTTTTCCTGGGGCGAAATGCCGCCGGCGATGGTGAGTGTGTCGCCCAATGCGGTGATTGCGCCGCTGGCACCCAGGACGAACATGCCGCCTACCAGCAGCCAGTAGGTCCAGCCTACGCCCCCATGGCCGCGCAGCCGGATGCCGCTGCCGCCCTTTGCCCACCAGACTGTCAGTGCCAGCCCCGCCAGCAGCAGAAACGTGTTGACCAGGTGGCCGGCCATCCAAATGGCACGCCCTACCGATACGTTAAATGCCGTATATTCCAACAGCACCAAGGCAGCGCCGACCAGCGCCTCCACGACCATGAAGATGCCCGTCAACACCACGCCTTTGCGGACGCCGTGGCCCTTTGGATAGGCGCGGAACCCCCAGATGACCAGCGTTGCCACGGCGATCAGCGCGAGGCCGCTCGAGAGACGATGCGAGAACTCGATGATCGTCTCGATCTGCTGCGGCTGCGGGATGACCTCGCCCTGGCACAGCGGCCAGTGGCTGCCGCAGCCGGCGCCGGACCCCGTGGCACGCACAAAGGCGCCCCAGATGATCACAAGCACGTTCAGCCCCAGCACGCCCCAGGCAAAGCGCACAAAGCGATGATTGACTGTATTCTCAACTGTATTCCGGACTGTATTCACGCCAATGTTGCTCATAGGTTATTAAGGGTCCTCAAACGTATCCACAATTTTGTTTGTCACCATTGTAGCACGCCTGCAGACATATTTTGCTTTGCGCCCTTCTCCAATTCGACAATCTACCGGGCATCTTCTATACTTGTGTTTTGTCGGGTGACAGCCGTCCTCTCAACTGTGCTGCCCCCGACGCAACCAGGTGTACTGCCAGAGTACACCGTGCAAACGGCCAGCGTTTTGGCCCTGTAGTATTTGTGGAGCTTATTGACCATGGCAAACATGAAGTCTGCCGAGAAGCGCAATCGTCAGAGCCAGAAGCGGGCGGCGTCCAATCGCATCTACCGCAGCGCAGCACGCACGGCTGTCAAGAAGGCGCGCCTGGCCGTCGCCGCCGGCGACCCCAATGCCGCCGAATTGGTGCACAGCGCCGAGGTAGCCCTGAGCCGGGCCGCCAGCAAGGGCGTGATTCACAAGAACAACGCCGCGCGCCGGACGAGCCGCCTGGCGCAGTCGCTCAACAAGGCCGCTGCGTAAAAAGAACCAGTCCAAAAGAAAAGGGCCGTGACTCCTTGCGAGTACGGCCCCTTTTTTGTTTCCCTGACATCAATCTACATATAGTCGGGGCACGCGGGCCAGGATGCGGCTGACGACGTCGTAGTTGTTGGTGCCGATCCGGGCGCTGGCGGTTTCGGCGCTGAGTTGTGCGTCCCCTTGGCGCCCGATGAGGACGACATCCTCGCCTTGCCGGAGCAGACCAGACTCTGCCTCGGTTTCTACCTCTATGGCGGTCACGTCGACGATAGTCTGATCCATGCAGACGCGGCCCACGATCGGCGCAGCGCGGCCGCGGATCAGGACGCTGCCCCACGTGTGTGGTTTGCGCGGGAAACCGTCGGCGTAGCCGACCGGGATCACCGCCACGCGCATCGGCGCGGCGGCCGTGTATTCACGGCCATAGCTGACCGGTTCGCCCGGCTCCAGGTCGGCGACATGGGTGACCACGGCCTTCCAACTGAGCGCCGGCTGGAAGCCCTGCGGCAGGCGGCACTGGTCCATGTCGGGGTCCAACCCGTACAACGCAATGCCGCTGCGCACGAGGTCCAGGTGCGTGTGCGGCATGCTCAGCAGCGCGGCTGAGTTGGCGGCATGCGCAACCGGTGGGCGCAGCCCTGCCGCTGCCAACTGCGCCAGCAGCTCGGCAAAGCGGGCGAACTGCAGTTCCGCATAGCTCTTGTCCAGCTCGTCGGAAGTGGCGAAATGGGTAAAGATGCCCTCAACCTGCAGCCCCGGCAGGTCGCGCAGATGGGCCAGCAGCTCCGGCGCCTGCTGCGGTCGCACCCCCAACCGGTTCATCCCTGTGTTGACCTTGACATGCACCTTGAGAGGGCCAGGCTGCTGGGGCAGCCGCTGCGGCTGCCTGCAGCTCTGCGGCCGTGGCGGCGTCAAATACCGTCAACGTCACGTCCGCTGCCAGCGCCTCGGCGCCTTGCCAGCCGGGCGTATAGCCCAGCACCAGGATCGGGCGTGTAACCCCGCCGCGCCGCAGCTCCAGCGCCTCGCTCAAGCTCGCAACGGCAAAGGAATGAGCGCCGGCTTCCTCGATCGTCAGCGCAGTCGGTACCGCGCCGTGACCATAGGCGTTGGCCTTGACAACCGCCATCAGCGGCACGTCAGGGGCCAGCCGCCGCAGCTGCGTTACATTGTTGCGCAGCGCACTGCGGCTGACCTCAATCCACGTCGTGCGCGGCGGTAAGTTTACCGGATCGCTCACGTTTAAAGCAGTGTGGGCAGGATAGCGTAAAACTCCGTTGCCTTCACCACGTCGGCCAGCAGTACGCTGTCGTGCGTGGTATGCGCCGTTTCCTCTTCGCCAGGCCCAAAGCCGATCGACGGAATCCCCGCCTTGCCCATCCAATAGATGCCGTTGGTGCTGAAGTTCCACTTGGACGCCTTGTGCTCGGGCAGGCCGATCAGCTGGCCTGCCTTCAAGCCTGCTTGCACCAGCGGATGATCCTCGCTCAGCGCCCACGCCGGGAAGTACTTGTCCACGGGGAAGACAAAGCCGGTGTACGAAGGCTCGTCGTACTTCATCATTTCGACGGTGACCGAGCCGTCGGCCAGGTACTGCTGTGGCACCAGCTTGCGCACCTGGGCAAGCGCCGTCTCGACTGTTTCGCCAAACGTCACGCGGCGGTCGATGTAGACCTTGGCCAGGTCCGGCACGGCGTTGATGCTGGGCGTCTCCACTTCCATATCGGTGACGGTGATCTTGCCGTGGCCGAGGAACGGGTCGTCGCCCAACTCCGGCTTCGAGCTTGCTGACGCCTTCGATCAGCGGCAGCACCTTGTAGATGGCGTTGTCGCCCAGGTGGTTGGAGGCGGCATGGGCACTGCGCCCGCGCGAGATGACCTCGATCTCGACGCGCCCCTTGTGGCCGCGGTAGACCTGCATCTTGGTCGGCTCGCCGATCACGACGAAGTCAGGGCGGATGCCCTCGTGTTCGACAAATGCGTGCGGGGCGATGCCGTCGCACCACTCTTCCATATTGCCGAAATAGTAGGCGGTCCAGCCGTCCAGCAGCCCCAGCTTGTGCGCCAGCGCCAGGCCGTAGATCATCGGGGGCGTCGAGCCCTTTTCGTCGCAGGCGCCGCGGGCGTACAACCGGCCCTTGTCGATCTTGCCGATAAAGGGATCCCAGTCCCATTCGTCCGGGTTGCCGATGCCGACCGTGTCGATATGGCTGTCGTAGACCAGCACGCGCGGGCCGCTGCCGATGCGGCCGACGGTGTTGCCCATGCTGTCGAACCACGTCTCCTCAAAGCCGAGCTTGCGCATCTCTTCCTGGATGCGTTCGCCAACGGGGCCGATCTTGGAGTCCATCGAAGGGATGGCGCAAATCTCGCGCAAAAACTTGATAATTGTCTGCGCCTGTTCGGCCACCTGGGCCTGAACCTGTGAAACGTCGAGCGAAGCCATGGTGCGAATCCTCTGGTGAGAATAGGTGAAATAGACCGAATTAGTTGGGCAGGATGCACGATATGCGCGCCTGTATTGGATGGGATTATAGCGCACGCCGCAATTCTTGGTCCATTTAGCCCTTCGCCTCATCCTGCGCATGCTCAAGCTCAACAGAAATTGATAGAATTCCAGGCCCTATTGATAGATAATGGCCGTATCATTCCCCATTTTTTGCGCTACAATGGGGAGCAACGAGCGGCGGCTAATTTCTCCAAGGAACCAAACAATGGCACCCAACAAGGATCGCCTGGAGCTATCTGTTACCTATGTAGCGGGCGGTACGACCGTCGGCTTGAGGCCCGGCAGCATCGAATTTGTAGACAGGCGTGTCGCCCAGCACGACGAAGTGGTGACCGTCGACGGCCACATCAAGTTGGAGCCGGGCGTCAGCTTCTACGTGAACGCCCCCGAGTTCTCGATCGGGCGCAGCGTCAACAACGATCTTTTCATCGACAGCGCCAAGATCTCGCGCAGCCACGTCAGGCTGAGCGCCTGCAACGACGACACCTACAAGCTGGTAGATCTCGGCAGCGCCAACGGCACCAGCCTCAACGGCCGCAAGCTGGACAAGAATGAAGAGTGCCGGCTGCGGAGCTCGGGCGAAATTCAGCTTGCCGGCGTCTTTCATCTGAAGTTTGTCGATTCCGGTGCCACCGACGTGACGCCTGAATCGCTTACGGTGTACGGTATCACGCTCTCGCATGCCGATCGCCATGTGCGGCTGCAGGGGAACGCCGCTGCCGAAGAGATCCGGCTGTCGAGCAGCGAATACCAGTTCCTCAAGCTGATCATGGAAGCCTTTCCCGAACCGGTGTCGCACCGCGATCTCGCTTTTGCGATCTGGGGCTGGGAGCCGGATAACCCCGAAGACGATAAGCGTGTGCGCGACGCGCTGTTTAATATCGTAAAACGCCTGCGTGAGCGGCTGGAACTCCTTGACCCCGACCACGAATACATCGAAACTGTGCGCAAGTGGGGCGACCGCGAGGGCGGCTATCGCTTTAACAAGCAGTAGGCTTTAGCAAGCAGTAGGCTTTGACAAGCAGCGGGCCCGTGAGTGCATTCACGCCGCATACCGGGACCGGTCATGCTTGTTTATCGGGAGAAAGAACCATGCAGCACTCAGCACGCTTCCTTTGCCTGTTACTTCTTTTGGTCATTACTAGCCTGTTTGCACCCCACATCCATGCCCAGGATGCTGTAAATCCGTTCGTTTCCTTGGCCAAGGTGGACAGCAGCCAATTTCCAACTGTGCAAGTCGCTGTCTACGGCGACCCCGGCAGCGGCGGAATTGGTGGACTGCCTCTCCAGGTGCGTGAAAACGACCAGGTACAGACTGTTCTCACCGATACGACCGCGGAGATTGGGGTGCAGATGGCAGTCGTTCTGGATGCACATGAACTGGCCGCAGTTGGCAGTTCCGGGCAGGCACACCAGGCAGAGGTGGCGGGCATTTTCCTTGACTTGATTGAGAAAGAGGTTGTGACCAGAAACCAGGACTGGCTCGCCGCTTTCACGGTTGGCGCCGATGGTGCAGTCAACACGATCCAGGATTGGACCGGCGAACCGAACCTCATCTTTAACAGCACCGTGCAGGCCACTGTCGATCCTGCGGTGGATGACAACCAGCTCACAGCGCTGGCGCTGGGCGCACTTGACAGATTTCAGGCACCGGCGCCGGCAAACCTGGCCCGGGTTATGCTGCTGTTCACAGCAGGCAGCAGCCAGCTGGATGTAGAGGGTATCGTTGCACGTGCAAACAGCCAAAATGTTCATATTCACGTCGTCGAACTAGCTGACCCAGCTACGCCTCCTGCAGGCGAAGCTGCGCTCCGCGATCTGGCCACACGCACAAATGGCGCTTTTGTTCGTCTGCAGAGCGCTGAAGACCTGCCGCCACTTTGGCGCCGGCTTGCTGCGCTGCGTGCCCAACGTATGCTTACTTATGAGTCCACCGCTACAGCACCAGTTACGTTGGCGGTCGAGCTCACTGCGCCCGGCGCTGCCCCTCTTGCCGCCACTGGGAAACTTGTGGTTCCCAATGCAGCCGCGGCCGCGCCTCAAGCCGGCCCGGTTACAGTCCAGGCTGCTCCTACGCCGGAGGCTGCGCCAGGTGTCGCTGAAGCCGCGGCGCCTGGTGTCGAACCAACACCTGCACCGACATCTGAGCCGACATCTGAATTGGCATCTGAATCGGTGACTGAACCAACCTCCGCGGCCACGCCCGCACTGGCAGCCACGGCCGGCGACACTGCCGGCGAAACGGGGGCAGTAAGCGCAGCCCTGCCCGCGGCCGCTGCAAGTCAGGATGAACAGCCGGACGCAATGGAGGAACCGGCACCACTTGCCGCTGATTCGGCCGAGGCGCCGGTGAGTGACACGATTTTTCTACCCGGGACATCGGTCGCGCTGCCGCGGCCGCTGCTCGAAATGGCGCTGCCAATTCTCCTGGTTCTGCTGGCATTTTTCGCTTTTCGTGAGGTACGTGAGCGCCGAAAAAGCAGAAAAGGGCCGCCTGCTGTCGCAGAAGGAAAGGCATCGCCTGTTACCAGCCAAGCAGCCGAACACGACGATCTGGACGATCTGCAGCCGCTGCAGCCGCGCAGGCTGCCCTCCGGCAGCGGCAACTCCGCATTAAGTGACCAATCGGCTCTGCCAGAACCTTCAGCGCCGCGTGCGCCTGCCGCCGTGTCCGTCGAAGAAGATGACTATGACGAGGCCACGGTCGTGCCGCTGCGCTTTAACGACGACGAGGCCACGTACCGGCTGCGCGAGACAATCGATATGCCGCTGCTGGGGGTGCTGGTACGGGTTACCAATGATCCCAATCTGCCGCAGCAGCTTCCGGTGTATGGCTTAAATCCAGCGCCGGGCGAGGCACGCCAGATCCATATCGGGCGGCACAGCAAGAACAACACCGTCGTGATCAACGACAAGAGCATCTCGCGCGAACACGCTGTGATCATCCAAAAGGATGGACGGCTTTATCTGCGGGATAACGCCAGCACTGCCGGCACCTACCTCAACTGGCGCCAGCTAAAACCCGGCGAGGAACTGCTCCTGCGCCATAATGACCTCATCAGCCTTGGCGAAATTGTGTATGAGTTTCACGCCAAGGGAGAGGACGAGGCTACCGTTGTCAGCGGCTGAAGATCCGGCTGCGCCGGTCGCCGAAATTCCGCCACTTGACGACTACGACTACCGGGTGCAGCGCTATATTGAAACCGATAGCAAGATGTCGTCCGTGGTACTGGCGATCTCCACGCAGCAGCGCCCGGTGGTGCTCAAGATCGCGCGCGTCGATCAGCGGGCGCGCGCCGAGACCAATCGTGAGGCGATCCGGAATTCGGTGTTGTGGCTGCGGCGCTTGGGCCGGCATGACGGCCTGGTACGGTTGTACCCCATTGCCTACAAATCGCACGGCAAATCTGACCGCAAATCCCGCAGCCGTGACGGCACTCACCCAGAAGAACCTGTATTTTGTGCCACGCTGCGGCAGTGGGCTGGCCAGCCCGAGTTCCTGGTGATGGAATACCTGGAAGGCGGCTCGCTGCGTGAATACGTTGGTGCACACCCGCTCGGCGTCGATACGGCCCTGTGGATCACACACCAACTCGCACAGTCCCTCGACTACATTCACCGGCAGGGGTGTGTTCACCGTGATATAAAGCCCGAGAACATCCTATTTCGCAGCTCTCCTCCCGGTGTTGGCCGTGGCGCTAAGCCCGGCGCTCAACCGACCGGTGGGCAGCTCGGCCAAATTTGGCCGGTGTTGGTGGATTTTGGCGTGGCTGCTGCCTGCCGTGAGCGCCGGCTTGTCTCGGGCTCGCGGATGTGGATGGCGCCGGAACTGCAAGCGGCATACGAACAGTCGCCCCTGCCGGTGGATCCAGCGTGGGATGTCTACGCCCTGGGCCTGCTGTTATGCTATATGGTCAGCGGGCGCCGCCCGCGGCGCCGGAACTATGAGTATGCCAGCGTCCTCGCCTATCGCGAACACGCGTTGGCCGTCCTGGAACAGGATCTGCAGAACCGAGACAGCAAGGCTCCCATCCAGGAACGGCTGGCGCAGCTGATCACGGCCATGCTGGCGAAAGACCCGGCCGATCGCCCGGCTGCCCACGAAGTGGCAATGGTGATGTCGGCACTACTGGCGGATCTCGGCGTGGCGCTGTCGTGGCAGGCGCGACTGCGTACGCAGCTGGCACGCAGCCGCAGCTTGCCGCCCCGAAAGCGTCTGCAACTCGCATTGGTCGTCGCATTGGTTGTTGGTGTGGTGTTGGGCGGCCTGGCCGGCTTGCTTATTTCATTGCCTGTCACAGTGAACGCGCGCGACGGTGCCCGACCAGGTGAGCCGGCCGCGGCAAGCACCACACCCGTACCGGCCGTGGTGCCTGACAATATCAAACCGGCCGAGGCTGGACAGCCAACCTTGTTGCAGGGCCAGAACACGTCGCCTGTTACGGTATCACCCGAGCCGACGCGTGTGGCGCTGACCCCTACGGCCACGGCACCTCCGCCCACGCTAGTGCCGTTGGCGACACAGGCTGCGGTACCGCCTACAACACCGGCGCCAACCTTGGTACCATTCACGCCACCCCCCGCAGACAGGCCGAGCGCTGCGACGACGTTTACGCCGGCTGTTACGCCAAGGGCGGCAGCGGTGCCGTCCGCACCACCGCTGCGCACACGTAAGCCACCTGCACCTACGTCTACACCTGCTGCTTCCACTGACCTCCTGTCTGGGACAACGGCGCCCCAAGCGACCGCACCCGTGTTCGAGCAAGTGCAGCTGCTTGCGCCCGAGTCAGTCACGCGCTCCGATCAGGCCAAAGTCGAGTTTTCCTGGCAGATCGGTGCGCAACCACTGGCAGAGGATCACTGTTTTGAGCTGGTGTTTTGGAACCCGGACAAGCCTGCAGACAAGCGTTCGCCCACAGGCGCGGGCAAATCAATGCGCCAGCGCGTCGACTTTACTCTATTGTTTAACAGCAGCGATCCTCTGCTGCGCGCCCTGACGCAGTCTGAGGAAGACTTCAACTGGGGAGTGCGCATTGTTGCGTGCTCTGCGCCGCGTACAGTGCTGCAAGACGTGCAGCAAGTCCGCACCTACAGCTACAAGGGCAATTAATTATGGGCAAGCAGGTCAACCTCCACTGTCCCGAGGTCGGTGCCGGCACACGCCAGGGCATGCGCAACCCTGAGAACAATGACCAATATGGCTATTTGGAAGTACAGCGAAGGGAGGTGACCACGCGCCTGCCGCCGCGCACCGACGACGGCGACACCCAGACCACCTTGTTGCGGCAGCAGAATACAAGCGCCGTGCCCGGTTACAACCAAGATTCAAGTATCTACGTCGCCGTCGTGGCCGACGGCGTTACCAGCACAACCGGCGGCGCTCAGGCAAGCAAGCTTGCCGTGGAGGCCATCAAGGCTACGCTGCGCGAACCGCCCAGCCGCCAGGAGACGCTGTCCGAGTGGTTGGAATTTGCCGTGCTGCGCGCAAACGACGAGATCCTTTTCGAGGCGAAGCGCAATCCTCAATGGGAGGGTATGAGCACCACAATCGTGCTCGCCGCCTTGGCGGGGGAAAAGCTCTACGTCATGCATCTTGGTGACAGCCGGGCTTACCTGGTGCGCGGCGGCGTGCTCCATCAACTGACCTCCGATCACACCTGGGCGCAGGAAGCATTCGACGCCGGCAGCATCACCGCATCCGAAGCAGCGCAGCACCCAGGGCGCAATCAGCTGCTGCGCTACTTAGGCTCCCAGAAGAGCATCAGCGTTGATCGCGGCATCATCATGCCGGGCACCGGCCAGCGCGAAGAGTATCTGCTCACGCAGCCCGGTGATTCGGTGCTGCTGTGCACCGACGGGCTGCATCACCCGCTGTCGGCCGGCGAACTCAGGCAGACGTTGCTCGAGCATACCGGGTATCCGCAGGATGCCGTCGACGAGCTGATTGCGCAGGCAGTGGCCAAGGGGGAACGCGATGACATCACTGCCGTCATAATGGAATTGCCCACGGTGGCCGGCAGCGCTGAGGACAGGCTATCCGGCCCAGAGCCGGCCGGCGCGGCTGCACCGGCGAATGCCCGGAGGTCAAGCAAGGCTGCCACAACTGTCCTCCTAACTCTCCTCACTCTCCTGGTGTTGTTCGTCCTCTACTGGATGCTACGCTGACCAGCGCATTTATCCTTAGCCCCAGGGAACTCGCAAGCAGCGCAGGCCGGTCGCCAGCAGGTGACCGGCCTGTTCTTTGCCTGGACGCCTCCATCTATATCGGTCTCCACAATCTGTCAATCCTTGTCCAAAAATAACAGCAAAATCGCAGAAATCACCAGACAAAGACGCTGCAATGCCCTCCCCGTGCGCCCTACAATAAGACCAAGAACGACGCAGAGTAACAACCGAAGAACTTGAGAACCTGGACAGTCACTTGGCAACACAGTAACGCAGCTTGAACGAATCGTCTTGTAACCGACCGTATCTTTCACAACCAACTTTCACAACCAAGGAGAACAATCATGAACGACAGCCAGAACTTCGCCCAGAATTTCGCCATGGAGCAGCTTGAGGACCGCCTGGAAACCTTGTGCATCTACGTCCCGTACGTGGGGACCTGCTACAAGACGGTGTGGTTCGTGCGGATTCCGTACCCCTGCGTCAAGTACTACCGGATTTGCTTCTAGCCGCAGGCATCGGGCACTTGCCAACACAGTACCAAAACCGGCCAAGCCAAAATCCAGGCGACCCACCAAAAGAACCCGCACGCAGCGGGTTCTTTTGTATTGGGCACAGTCCACCCCTTTCGCACGAAACCGCTTGCCCCTCTCTATCACGGCCGCGCAAAATTCATATGGACAGGCCGCGAATTTTATAGATCCCCGGATCGAATCAGGTGCCTGAACTGGCTAGGATAGTGGCAAGCAACAGGAAGTTCAAGAAACCAGGAGGAGTCAAAATATGAGTATCAGCCTTGCCACCCAGATCGAGCTATACCCCGGTACGGAGATCGTAGAATTTGACAGCAGCGGTCGCGCTCGCACCTTTCGCGTGGAGACGGCCGATGGACGCCACTTCCAGATCAATGAGAAACTCTACGCATTGCTGGAATGCCTGCGTGTACCGGCCTCGCTTGCCCTGCTGGCAGATCGCTTTCAGGCGCGCACCGGCGAACCAGTTGCAATCCTCGAACTCCAGCAGCTGAGCACGCGCCTGGAGGAGCAGGGCGTCATCCTGCGCAGCGGAGATACACCCAAGCCGCGCACCCCTGCCAATCCCCAGGCCAATTCTTTCCTGGCACTGCATTTCCAGCGCGATATCGTTACGGCAAAGGCGTTGGCGCCGTTCGCCCGCCTGCTGCAAGTTCTGTTCACGCGACCTGCGGCAGCCGTGATCGTGGCCATGATCGTTGGCGCCCACGGCCTGGTCTATCGGCAGGTCGGCTTTCCCCCGAACCTGCAGATGGAAAACGTGAACTGGCCCCTTTTGTACTGCGTCATGCTGGCGAGCTTTCTGCTGCATGAACTAGGACACCTGGCTGCCTGCCGGCGCTGGCACTGCCCGCACGGCCCGCTCGGCTTTGGCCTGTACTTCTTCAACCCCGTCTTCTATGTCAATGTAACGGCCGCCTGGCGCCTGAATCGCCGGCAGCGGGCCGTGGTCGACCTGGGCGGCATCTATGTGCAGTTGGCCTTTGTCTCTGCACTCTCGGTGCTGTACTGGCTGCTGCACGACAACACATTTCTGTTGGCGCTCCTGCTCACCGACCTGCTTGTCCTGAGCAACTTTGAGCCGTTTATGAAGCTTGACGGCTACTGGCTGCTGTCTGACCTGGCCGGCGTGCCCAATCTCCACACCCGCACGATGGAGATCACGAATCACCTATGGGTGTGGCTGCGGAGCCGCCTGCTCCGGCGCAGTGTTCCGTCCGCCCCGTCCGCCTCCGGGCAGTGGCCTCTCCTCGTACGCACAGTCATCTTTGCCTACGTCGCGCTGTCGATCGTGATCTGGCCGCTCATGCTCATGGCTCTGATCCCGATGGTGTATGGCGTCGTGGTTACCTATCCGGCCTTGTGGTCTACAGCGCTTGGGCGGCTTGGCGATGCACTGGCTGCCGGCGATGCAGCCGCAGCGCTTGCCCAGCTGCAGGTGTTGTTCATGCCCACGCTGATGGTGATCAATCTGGCGTTCTTGCTCAAGCGTGTCGCCAGTCGCTTAGTGTCAGGACGGGGTGCTGCCGGCGGATCTATCAAGGCCGAAGCCAGGCGGCAGAATGTGGCGCAGGTTTGACAGATACTTCCCGTGATTGGTTGAGCCCCGTGGGCTAAAGTGTATACCAGATGGTCGAGCAAAACAGGAGGAGCGTCATGAATGGTAAGCACTATCAAGTACATCACTATCTCGGAATGGGCGCCGTCGTCGTCTCGCTGCCACTGCTGATGCTCGTCCTGACTGCACTCAAGACGGCTATCCAGTGGCGAGAAGATTCACGCGATGCGGCCGTCGATCTGGGGCATGTGCATCGGTTGAAATGAGAACTAGATTTTAGAGGGAATAAGGAGACTCAGTATGAACAGCAAGCGCACTCGTGCAGGTCGTGTTTTCCGCATCGCGGCAATCCTCATTCTGCTGCCGCTGGTGGTTTTTGTCGCATATACGTTGTTGGTCAACATCGTGGCGCTGGGTTTGCCGGCCGGCCAGCCGGCGCCTGACTTTTCCGGCCGAGACCTGCAGGGTAACGTCGTGCGCTTGAGCGAACTGCGGGGCCGGCCGGTCATGCTCACGTTCTGGTCGCCCGAGTGCTTTGCCTGCCGTGACGAAGTGCCTTCGCTGCAGGCCATCGCCGACGATCCTTCACAAGATGTGACGCTTGTGACTGTCGTCAGCCACATGCCGGCGGCCGAAGTTCAGCAGTATGTAGATGAGCATAAGCTGACCTTCCCTGTGGTCGTCGACGAAGGGGGCACGATTCCCGGCTTGTACCAGGTCACCGGCATTCCGTTCACCTACTTCATCCGTCCCGATGGCACAGTCGAGCGCACCGTGATCGGGGCAGGTGAACCGGGAGCATTAAGTGCCAACCTGCAGCGCTGGCTGACCACCTGCAAGATCGACGCCCCGTGCGCAGTGAAGAGCTAGTCAGTCGGCAACGTGCCAAGGACAGAGATTGGAAGTGACTGCAAAGGAGTGGGATCATGAAAATGGTAATGCACAGAGCAGGGCACAGGGAAGCCCCCTTGATCGACATTCATGCGATCAAAAAGGTGTACGCAATGGGTGAAACGACGGTTCATGCCCTGCGCAGTGTATCCCTCACGATTTATCCCGGCGAATATGTGGCGATCGTCGGTTCCAGTGGTTCGGGCAAAAGCACGTTGATGAACATGATCGGCCTGCTCGACCGGCCCAGTGAAGGCAGCTACTGCCTGCGGGGCACCGAGGTGAGCCGCATGAACAAGGCGCAGCTGGCTAACCTGCGCAACCAGGAGATAGGCTTTATCTTTCAGCGTTTTCATCTGCTGCCGCGCACCTCGGCACAGCGCCAGGTCGAACTGCCGCTCTTTTACGGCGGCGTGGGGGCTCGCGAAGCCGCACAGCGTGCGTTGGCTGCGCTGCAGCAGGTGGGTCTGGGCGAGCGCGTCCACCACCATCCCGAAGAGCTTTCCGGCGGCCAGCAGCAGCGTGTGGCGATCGCCCGGGCGTTGGTGAACCAGCCCAGCCTGCTCCTGGCCGACGAGCCGACGGGCGCCCTCGATTCGAAGACCGGCAGCGACGTGATGCAGCTCTTCGACAGCTTGCACCAACAAGGTCTGACCCTCATCGTCGTCACCCATGACATGAAGGTCGCCCGCCGTGCTGAGCGCATCGTGACCTTGAGCGACGGGCGCATCGTGAGCGACGAGCAGCTCCGTTCCCAGTGACTGAGACAGTAGCGTCAAGACGCGGATCCAACTTGGTGGCAGTTTGAAAGGTTGAGGTGGCACGATGAAACTCCTACGCTATGCGGGCGTCGCCCTGGAAAGCATCCTGTCCAATAAGATGCGCTCGATCTTGACCATGCTCGGCCTGATCATCGGGGTCGCATCTGTTCTGACCACCATCGGCATCGGTCGCGGGGCGGCGCTCGGCGTCAGCCGCGAAATTGAAGGCCAGGGGATCAACACGCTGACGATCAACCCCAAGACGGACAACCTCACCGACAACAGCACGCTGACGTCGGGCGATGCCAAGGCGCTGGCGGATCAGTCGCTGCATCCGGAAATCGCCGCCGTAGCGCCGACCAATACGGCCTTTGTCAAGGTTGTGAACGGCAGTGCTGCCATCGAGAGCCAGGTGACGGGTACCACCGCCTCCTACTCCGGCGTGCGCAATCTCAAGATGGCACAAGGGCGCTTCTTTTCGCCCGCCGAAGAGGCCGACCAGCGGCGTGTCGTTATACTGTCGGCGATCGCCGCCCGCAGCCTGTTCAAGAGCGGCGACCCGGTCGGGCAGACGGTCCGCATCAAGGGCGAACCGTTCCAAGTCATCGGCGTACTCAAGCCAAGCGGCGGCGACGACGGCGAATCCTACTTCCGGCCAGTCTATGTGCCGCTTGGCGTAGCCCAAACGCACTTGATCAAGGCCACGCGCTATCGTGGGGAATATGTCATTTCCGAAATTTTGGTCAAGGTAGCGAGCCGTGACCTGCTCACCTATGCCGAGCACCGGGTGGAGCAGACGCTGCGTGCCCGCCACAACCTGGAGGCGGACGACAAGAATGACTTTCACATTCTGAACCAGGCAAAGCTGTTGGAAATCGCCAACAATGTCTCCAGCTTGATGACGGCACTGCTGGGCAGCATCGGTACCGTGAGCTTGCTGGTGGGCGGCATCGGGATCATGAACATCATGCTGGTCTCGGTAACCGAACGCACCAGCGAGATCGGCCTCCGCAAAGCCCTGGGCGCCCAGGACCGCGATATCCTGCTGCAGTTCCTGATCGAGGCCATGGTGCTGTGCGCCATCGGCAGCCTGATCGGCATAGGGTTGAGCTACGGGGTGAGCTTCCTGCTCGCACAAGTGCCTGAATTTCCATTCCACGTGCTGATCGAGTTTGGTGCGATCGGCTTGGCGCTGGCCGTGGGCCTCCTCAGCGGCTTTGTCTTCGGCCTCTATCCTGCGATCCGTGCCACCCGCCTGGACCCGATCGAGGCGCTGCGCTACGAATAATCGTGGCCGTATCGTTTCTGAACCGATTCGGTTAGTTTCTGAGCCAATTGGATGATATTGACATAGAACGCCGCCGGTTTTGACAGAGAAAGGCCTGTTCTGGCCGTCACGCGATCGCTATGCTGTGGTCAGTGACAGAATCCTTTTGAACGATGGAGGCCTACCGTGATCAGAAAACTGTTTCTTCTCATTCTCACCGTCCTCACCACCGCCGATTTGGGCCTGCTCATGAGCCAGACCGGTTCAGTCACGGTGCAGCAGCCGGCCGCCGTAGTTCAGGCAGACCAGGCTGATACGCCCGAAGCAATCCCGGTAGACGCCGAGCTGGGCGGCCTGGTCGAAGTCCGGCCGCCCGCATCGATCATCGATGCGCTGACCGCAGCGGGCACGATCGAACTGATCAGCAAACGACAGGTCGTGCTCCAAGTTGAGGGCACCGTCAGCCAGGTGGCTGTACGTGAGGGGCAGGCAGTGGCAACGGGCGACCTACTTATTGCGCTGGATGCCACGGACTTGCAGCGTGCCGTCAGCCGCGCCGAACTGGACGTCGACAGCGCAAAGGCCGACCTGCAGAAGCTGCATGAAGGCAGCAGCCAGGCCGAGATCGATGCCGCACAGGCCAATCTGAAGGCAACACAGGAGAATCTAGTGCGCGTCCAGGCAGGGCCGACGCAGGCAGAAATCGCCGCTGCGCAAAGCCGCATTGCTGCCGCCCAGGCCAAGTACAGCGAACTCCAGGCGCCTCCGAGCAGCGCCGAACTGGATGAGGTTAAGGCTGAACTGGAGAAAGCCGAGATCTCCCGCCAGGCCGCACAGCGCGCCTATGACCAGATTAAGTGGCGCAACGACAAGGGCATGACCACGGAATCTGCCGAGCTGTACAAGGCGACCGTCGAGTACGAACGTGTGCAGGCGAAATTCGATCGCATCAATCAGGGCGCGGCGCAGTCTAGCGTCCAGGATTCAGTCGCTGCTATTCGCAAGGCTCAGGCCGAACTCGACGAACTCAAGCTCAAGCCGTCTGCCGCCGATATCGCGGAGGCGCAGGCCAAGGTGAGTGAGGCCGAACAGCGGCTAGCCAAGCTTATGGCGCCGCCACCTGCTGCCGAAGTTGATGCAGCCGAAGCCAAGGTCAAGAAGGCTGAGCTTGACCTGGGCGAAGCTCACACCAAGCTGGGCTACGCCCAGGTCGTTGCCCCGATCGACGGCACGGTCCTCGAGCTGTCGATCACTGCGGGCGAGCGCGGTACGGTGGGCAAGGTCGTGGCGACGCTGGCCGACACCAGCAAGCTCAAGCTCACGGTAAAAGTGGCTGAAGTTGATATCACCAAGATTCAGACGGGCCAGCCGGTTGAGATCACCATCGACGCCATACGCGGCCGCACATTTGCCGGCGTGATCGACAGCATTGCGCCTATCAACCAGTCGGACAAGGATGTCGTCAACTATCCCGTCACGATCCAGCTGACCGACGCCAACCTGGACGGCGTGCGGCCAGGTATGAACGCCGTCGTAACGCTCACCGACCCGCAGTCGGCGCCCGCTGGCTGGCTCGTGCCGACCACGGCGCTCAAAGCCCTGCCCGACGGCCAGGCGCAGATCCTGATACAGCGCGGCGAGGAATTGGCGCCGGTAGCCGTGGTACCTGGCGCAGTACAGGGCGAGTGGACACTCGTACAGTCGCCTGACCTACAGGCTGGCGACAAGGTGCAGGGCAGCGTGACCTCCTATGTGGACCAGCAGACTGAGCCCGGGCTGCCTGGTGCGTCAGATACCACCCAGGGCGAGTAATACGGTCCCCGAGTTTCCAGCCAACAACGACTTCAACCGGGGCGACTTGCAAATGTTTTTCGTAAATGAACATTTGCAAGTCGCCCCGGTTGTTATTCTGCGACGATACGCTGCCGTCCCCGCTCTTTACTGCTGGCCGTTCTGCGGGAGGGCGGTGCGGAGGCCGAAGTTGGGGTTGGCGGTGGTGGGTGGGAAGCCGGAGCGGGCGGTGCAGCGCGCCTGGTACTGGGTGTAGTAGAAGGAGCCGCCGCGGGCGGTGCGTTTGCCGTCGCCGGCGAGGTCCTCGCGGCCGTCGTCGGCGGCGTAGGGGTAAGGCTGTTCGAGGGAGGAGGTCCACTCCCAGACGTTGCCGCTGAGGTCAAGGATGCCGAAGGGGCTGGCACCGGCAGGGAGGCTGCCGACGGGCAGGGTGTCGCCGGTATTGTTGCCGAAGTTGGCGGTTTCGGCGGTGGGGGGTTCATTCCCCCACGGATAGAGGCGGGTGTCGTCGCCGCGGCAGGCGCGCTCCCACTCGGCCTCGGTCGGCAGCCGGCCGCCGGCCCAGCGCGCATAGTCGTTCGCCTGCTGCCAGTCGACATGGCTGACCGGGTGGTCGGCGAGTTCCGGCGCATCCCAGCCGTCCGCCTGCGGCGGCGTGCAGGCGCCGTCGGCCACGCAGCGGCCGTACTGGGCGTTCGTCACCTCGGTACGCTGCAGCCAGAAACCGTCCACGCTCACCGCATGCGCCGGCTGCTCCTGCTCCGACACCGCATCCGCCGCATCCGCCCCCATCGTGAACTCACCCCCAGGCACATACCCGTACACCCCACCGTCTTTCGCGTTCAGCAGCGTCACCTTGTCTTGCGGGAGGGCGGTGCGGAGGCCGAAGTTGGGGTTGGCGGTGGTGGGTGGGAAGCCGGAGCGGGCGGTGCAGCGCGCCTGGTACTGGGTGTAGTAGAAGGAGCCGCCGCGGGCGGTGCGTTTGCCGTCGCCGGCGAGGTCCTCGCGGCCGTCGTCGGCGGCGTAGGGGTAAGGCTGTTCGAGGGAGGAGGTCCACTCCCAGACGTTGCCGCTGAGGTCAAGGATGCCGAAGGGGCTGGCGCCGGCGGGGAGGCTGCCGACGGGCAGGGTGTCGCCGGTATTGTTGCCGAAGTTGGCGGTCTCGGCGGTGGGGGGTTCATTCCCCCACGGGTAGAGGCGGGTGTCGTCGCCGCGGCAGGCGCGCTCCCACTCGGCCTCGGTCGGCAGCCGGCCGCCGGCCCAGCGCGCATAGTCGTTCGCCTGCTGCCAGTCGACATGGCTGACCGGGTGGTCGGCGAGTTCCGGCGCATCCCAGCCGTCCGCCTGCGGCGGCGTGCAGGCGCCGTCGGCCACGCAGCGGCCGTACTGGGCGTTCGTCACCTCGGTACGCTGCAGCCAGAAACCGTCCACGCTCACCGCATGCGCCGGCTGCTCTTGCTCCGACACCGCATCCGCCGCATCTGCCCCCATCGTGAACTCGCCCCCAGGCACATACTCGTATACCCCACCGTCCTTCGCGCTCAGCCATCCTGTGCCCGTGAGTGTGCCGGTAAGCACAATCTCACTGTCAGCGGCAGAGATGACAGCGGTGCCGGTAACCTCCGGGCTTACCTCCGCAGTGGCGTCTGCAGCACTCTTCGTAGGAGTAGCGGTAGGAGCAGCAGCGGTCTGGGTGACGGTCTGCGCCGGTTCGGGAGTTGGCGTCTGCGTCGAGCCAGTCTGCACGGCGAAGAGGCGCAGTTCAGCCACTTCTAGACCGGCTCGGTAGGCGGCATCGATCTCTTGCTGGCTTCTGGTTATGCTATCCGCCACTTCGTCGGCTAGAGGCTGCGCCTCCTCATGTGTATCAGTGCTGAAGATCTTGAGTGCTATCTCTGTGGCGTGGTTTGAGAGTTCGTGGCTGGTATTAGCGGAGGCGATCATTTGCTCGAGCAGCGGAAGGAACTCCGCGGCATCTGGCTCGGCATTAAGCGTAGTGGACAGTATGTTCGTCTGCTCTACGATGCCCTCGAGATATGCGAGCACACCAAACCCGTCGCCGGGGTTCTCAGGCGGTTGGCCGCTCCGATCCCAGTCATTGAAAAACAAGCTGTGTTCGCCCACGGCAATGTTGATGACGTGCTCCGCGTGGCGTTTTGCGGTCGCCAGGTCGTCGTCGTCGAGCGCCTGTTCGAGAAATGTGCCGTGTGCAACTACCGTTCCGGCTTGTTCAACCGCGCCACTTAGAAAGCCCTTGGCGTGCAATTCGCTGCCGACGAAAAGCTGCCGGAGTGGTGCCAGCAGGTCCGGTGGCAGCGTTCCCGAGAGGACTACTTCGGCTGAGATGTCGGGATCGGTATCCTCGTCAGGCTCAATGCTTACCAAGGCCGTATCATAGCTTGCCAGCAGCGGCTGTTCGGTGGTGCCGGTGAAACGGATGGTGCCTGACATTGGCGGCAAGGCACCAAGATCGAGCGGCTCACTGATTCCACCGCTCAGCCACAACTCATAGTGTGTGTCAGCCGGGGGTGGATCCAGCGAGTCGATTTGCAAGTCAAAGCTCCCAGTAGGCGCCTTGTCGTTGTTCTCAAAGCGTAACCGTCCAGCCAATGACGGTGCTTGCGACCCTGGCGTCGGTGAGGGTGCAGTGACTTGCAGGACTGTGGGAGCAGCATAGGTGGCCGGGGAAAAGCACACCCATGCGGCGAGCAGGATCATGCTCGTACTTACAGCGAATATCGGCAAAGAAGATTTAGTTGACATAGTGCTCCTCGCCCACAACAACTACGCTCGGCCAGCTCATCTCTGAATGCACACCACCTCTAGTTGGCGACGGTGACGGTGATGGTGTCACGATACTGGTCGCCGTCGAGGGCGATGTGGGCGCCGTTGGCGAACTGGAGATGCAGGACGTGCACGCCCGGGTCGAGTGCGAGCGTGGTGGTGAGCTGGCCCTTGCCGTAGTGAAGGTGCTGGGCATCGGTGAGAATGACCTCGCCGGGTGGTGCGAAGTCGGTGTCGACGAGGATATGCATGTGGCCCGCACCCTCGTGGATCTCGCCGGCCGGCTCGACCGTGAGCCCGTTGGCTGCCATCTCGACCGTGAAGGTAGGTGCCACCGTGGCACCGGTGGCCGGCGTCACGAAGTGCACACCAGGTTCAGCCGCCGCACTGCCGGCGCCAGGTGTCGTGCTGGCGACAGTGACGGTGATGGTGTCACGATACTGGTCGCCGTCGAGGGCGATGTGGGCACCGTTGGCGAACTGGAGGTGCAGGACGTGCACGCCCGGGTCGAGTGCGAGCGTGGTGGTGAGCTGGCCCTTGCCGTAGTGAAGGTGCTGGGCATCGGTGAGAATGACCTCGCCGGGTGGTGCGAAGTCGGTGTCGACGAGGATATGCATGTGACCTGCACCCTCGTGGATCTCGCCGGCCGGCTCGACCGTGAGCCCGTTGGCTGTCATCTCGACCGTGAAGGTAGGTGCCACCGTGGCACCGGTGGCCGGCGTCACGAAGTGCACACCAGGCGCAGCCGCCGCACTGCCGGCGCCAGGTGTCGTGCTGGCGACGGTGACGGTGATCGTGTCACGATACTGGTCGCCGTCGAGGGCGATGTGGGCACCGTTGGCGAACTGGAGGTGCAGGACGTGCACGCCCGGGTCGAGTGCGAGCGTGGTGGTGAGCTGGCCCTTGCCGTAGTGAAGGTGCTGGGCATCGGTGAGAATGACCTCGCCGGGTGGCGCGAAGTCGGTGTCGACGAGGATATGCATGTGGCCCGCACCCTCGTGGATCTCGCCGGCCGGCTCGACCGTGAGCCCGTTGGCTGTCATCTCGACCGTGAAGGTAGGTGCCACCGTGGCACCGGTCGCCGGCGTCACGAAGTGCACACCAGGCGCTGCCGCCGCACTGCCGGCGCCAGGTGTCGTCGTTGTCTCTGTAACCCACGCTTCAGGTGTGGGAACCAATGTTGGGGGAGGGGGTGTCTGGTCTGACGGAACTGAGCCCTCGCCGGCTTGAGCAGGAATCCATATCTTCTGCCCGACACGCAGACGACGCGTATCCGTGATGGTTTCATAGCTGTTGTCGGTCTGTGCCTTGGCATTCGTAGCTTTCAGGATCATGGGCCACGAATTGCCATTTCCGTAGAACCGCTCTGCAAGCTTATAGAGCGTATCTCCGCGTTGGATTACATAGTCTTGTCCATCCGCCTGGTGGGGCTGTGCGGCAAGGGCAATGCTGTAGAAGATGCCAAACAGCAGCGCTGCGGCGAGCATAACGCTGTACACGAGGTAAAGCAACCTGCGTACCATAAGGTTACCTCCTGGATAGAAAGATATGTGTTCGCGCATGGGTCGAGCACAGGCCTTTATGCAGCGGTCAATGCAGCCTGGGGATGCGAACGAGAGTGTATCACAATTTGCCGGTTGTCGATACCCCCGAACAAATCTATCCATCAACCAGTAGATGGGCCTTCGGTCAGGGAGCGGCCATCACGACTCGAAATCCGACACTAGGGTAACGCGCATCCGGCAGTGTTCTGCCGCGAAACGTGGTACGGACGTCGGCGCGGCCGCTTTCGTACGAGCCCCCACGCAGCCCCCGTAGGATGCCACTTTGCGGTCCTGGCGGATTCTCGGCAGGGGACTTGCCATAGTAGTTGCCTTCGTAGAAATCAGCGACCCATTCTTCGACGTTGCCGGCCATATCCAGCGCGCCGTACGGGCTAGCACCTGTAGGATAGGAGCCAACCGGCTGCGTGTCGCCCACGGCGTTGTCATAGTTCAGCAGCTCAGGTACGGGAAGTTCGTTGCCCCACGGGTAGGTCAGGCCCTCGGTCCCGCGTGCCGCCTTTTCCCATTCAGCTTCAGTCGGCAGGCGGCCGCCGGCCCAGTCAGCATAGTTCTGAGCATCTTCCCACGCAACGCCGACGACCGGATGTGACGCAAACGCAGGATCATTCCAGTGCGCGCTGCGCGGTGCAGTGCAGACGCCCGCATCAACACAGCGACGATACTCGCCGTTCGTCACCTCGGTTTGCTTGATCCAGAAGTCGTCCAACGTGACTGTATGTACGGGCTGCTCGTCCGGGTTGCCGTCGGCGCTGCCCATCGAGAAATCACCGGCGGGCACGAGAACATAGGTGGCGGTGTCCTTGACATTGACGCGGGTCGTGCCAGTGCTGCCCACAGCTGCATTCGGCTCTACCGTCAGCACGCTCGCCGCCGCCGGTTGAGTGGGAGCGCTAGTCGGCTGCGGCGTACTTGTGAACAGGGGAACAGGCGTTGGCGTCGCTGTGGACACAGCCGTTGCCGTCGCTGTTGGAGTAGCCGTTCGAGTAGCCGTTGGAGTAGCCGTTGGAGCAGCCGTTGGCGTTGCAGTTGGCGTTGCGGTAGCCGTCGGAGGCCGCGTAACTGTTGCTGTGGCAGTAGATGTTGCAGGCAGTGGTGTCGCAGTAGCCGGTGGTGTCGCAGTTGCCGGTGGTGTCGCAGTAGCGACGGGGGTTGGCTCCAATGTGTTTGTGGCTGAAGGTGCAGTAGTAGATGTTTGTGTGGGTGTCGGCTGCGGCGTAGCAGTTGGAAAATCTGTTGGGACGGGCGTCGGTGGTGCGGTCGCCGACGGATTCAATCCTGCCGCCGGAAAGGGTGTACTCTCTGTGGTCGGCGATGCAGCGGGCAGGACAGCCTGCTCGGAAGGGGTTGCGGAAGGGGTTGCGGTCAGCGTCACCTCTGCCGTGATCGCACTGGGAGCCAGCGCTTCGGCAAGGCTGCCGCTGCGCGCAAAGCTGTCAAGCCAGACGGAGCGCAGGCCGACTGCCACGGTCGCAACCGAGACCAGGCCAACGAGCACAAGCGCAAGGAGGAGCGACCGGCTGATCGGCACGCTGCGTCGGCGGGAGGGTGGCGGGGATGTCCTCTGTGCCGTTCGCGTCAAGCTCTTGCGCCGCTCAAAGACGGTCGGGAAACTGTCCGTGTCAAAAAGAGCAGCATGCATTTCCTGAATGCTCTGGTAGCGATTCACCGCATGCAGCTGCATAGCACGGAGGATGACTCGCTCCGTATTCCGGCTGATCTTCGGATTTAGTTTCTGGGGTGGGATAAGGGGTGTGCGGGCAGCAATGGCCGACGCGTCAGGCGGTTTGACACCCGTCAGCAGCACATAAAGCGTGGCCCCCAAGGCATAGATGTCGGAACGCGTGTCGGTCCCACCGGCATATTGTTCAAGGGGCGAATAGCCGGGCGTAACAGCACGCGCACCGACCAGCGTGCCTTCGCCGGTTTCGAGCTTGGCCAGGCCAAAGTCGACCAGCACCGTGCGCCCGTTGGGTGTGCGCTTGATATTGGCCGGCTTGATGTCGCGGTGAATAATCGGGTTGGGCTGGCCTGTCTCAGTGTTGATCCAACCGTGCATATAGGCCAGCGCATCCATTACCGGCTCGAGCCAGCCGAGTGCTTCGGCTTCTGACAGCGGCCCTTTGCGTTCAACCAGGATCTGGCGCAGGTCGTCGCCGGGTACATAGTCCATCACCAGGTACTGGCGTCCAGAAGGCTCGATAAAGTAGTCGGTTACTCGCGGCAGGTTTGGGTGAGTCAGGCGCGCGAGGACTGCGGCCTCGCGGCGGAACTGCCGCTGCGTTTCTGGAGAGGTGTCAGAGTTTTCCTTGATGGCGATGACACGGTTGTCCAGGTTGCGATCGATCCCAAGGTAAACCGTGCCCATGCCGCCCTGGCTGAGCCTTTCCTCGATTCGATAGCGCCCGTGCTGTAGTTCCTGGCCCGCGTCTACCATGTGACTGATCGCTCCAAACTGCTCCTGGTAGAGGGAGGAAGTCACGAACCATTATAAAGCCAACGCAGGAGTGTGAAAAGTGGGTGATAACGGCCGCCAGGCTGGGCTCTTGCCAAGCTTTGTGACGGTCACTGTGTCACCCAGCGTCACCACAAGGTCCAAGATTGATGCTTGACTCAGTACAGGAGAGAACGGGTGAATCCGTGCCATGAATATGCCAGCAATGTGGAAATTGGTAGGTGAACGCGCGTTGGCCGGCCCCTTTGCCGGGGATGGCGTCAAACATGTAGTTGCCTCGCTGCTGCCCTCCGGCCCGCGGACGCCGTCGCTCGACCGTGCGCTCGCCGACGACGTGGTTGCGGCAGTGCTCTATCTGCAGTACAGGCGCGGCGTTCAGCAGGTCTGCCTGCAGTGCTATCAGCGCTGCGATGACGGCGATCCGGCATGGCTACCGAGCGGCACACAGATGCCTGCACCGCACCGCTGCGCACCGGCAGGGAACTGCGGCTGGAGTTTCTTCCTGGTTGAGAAGACCTTGGAAGATGGCCATGCTGCTGTGCAGGCTTATCTCTTCCATGAGTGACCCCACGAGTGACTCCGCCTGTGACACTTTTTGTGGCACCTAAGTTTGGAGCTTGTGGTACTGAGCGTCACCTGGGGCGTTTGTCCGTGCTGTTTAATAGAGGTGTGAGCGAGGAAGAAGGGAGCCAGCTTCCAAGGGAAGCGGTAAAGGAGACAGCGATCATGATGTGGGGATCTGACTTGGACGGTGTGGCGAAGATGGCAAAGGCACGGCACGCTGACATGTTGACAGACGCGATGCGGCGGCAGCATCTACGCCGGCTCCTGCCAGAAAGCACGCAAAGACCCAGCGCATGGCAGCGCCTGCGCCAGATCATTCTCGGTCGGCACTTGCAGGAACGGCCGGTCGAGCAGTATCCGGCGCATCGTTCTTTGCAGCACAGCTGACCGGCGTACTGGTACCACCTCCGTTCCGCGAGAGGGTATGTTGATGAGGCAGGCCGCATCGGCCTGCCTCATTGATTTTCCAGCGCCAGCGCCACGGTTTCGCGCAGACCTGCTGCCGCCTGCGCGGCCCCAAATTCCCAGGCAGACTCAAACTGCGCCGGCTCGAGCGCAGCCTGCGCGGCAGCAATGCCCTGCTCTACGCCCCCACGATCGATCGGCGGCACCGGCGCTGCAATCTTCTGGCGCAAGGAGCTGGCAGCCCCGAACAACTTGCTTGCTCGATCTGGGCGCCCAGTATGCACATCCACCAGCGCCCACTGTTCTAATGCCTCGGCGGCTGCATACTGCTCCCCGAGCAGCGCCACCTGCCGCAGTCCCGTCCGATAGTATTTCTCGGCCAAGGCATGATCCCCGCGCCGCCATGCCAAGCTGCCCTGACGTGAACTCCAACAGGGCGCGGACCCATTTTTCGTGCGTTGCTTCACAGACTTCGATGCTCTGCGCAACAGCTGCCTGTGCGCACGCCAGGTCACCGCGGCGCAGCGCACAGCACGCGATGCCGCGCTGGGCCAGCGTCAGCACGATCGGTTCCGTCGAAACCGCGCAAAGTTCGATCGCCCGGGCGTAGAGCTGCTCGGCGGCTTCGAGGTGGCCTAAGCTGTACGCGATGCTGGCGCGGGCATAGACAATGACCTGGTCGTGGCCGTAATAGCCTGTATCATGCAGGATCGCCTGTGCATCGTCGAGCGTGGCAGTCGCCCGTTCGAATTCTCCCTGCATGATCAACGCGCGCGCCACCAGGATCTGGGCGTTGGCCAGACCGACCTGATCATGGCTGTTTTCCCACACCTGCAGGGTCGGCTCAATCAGGGCCAGTGCTTTTGACGGGTCGCCTTGCCGCAGCGCCATCTTGGCAAGGCTGAACTGCGTGCCCGCAACGAGGTCCGCCCTGCCGATTTCTTGTGCCAGATCGACGCTGGCAGTATACAGCTCGACGGCGCGGGCATAGTGACCTTCATAGCGTACACATTCACCCTGCTGTGCGAGTACGGTGGCGAGTGTTGCCTTGTCACCCACTTCTTCGACCAGGCGCCGTGCTTCGGCAAAGTAGGCCTCGGCGTGCTCAAAACCGCCGCCAAAGATGCCTTCGTTGCCGAGCAGTCCCAGGGCGACGGCCATAATGCGCCGATCGCCGGCCTGCCGGGCCAGTGCCAGTACGTCATGCATCTTGGCTATCAAGTCGGCAAGGCTAGGCTCGAAGCCGGCGAGGATAAGGAGCACACGGGCGCGCAGCCCTGGCGGAACCGGGCGGTCGGGTTCGTCGCCCAGTTCGACGAGGCGCGCCAGCCAGCGCTGTGCCTCATAGACCGGCCTCCGGTACCAATACGGTTCCAGCAGGCCGGCCAGGCGCCAGGCCTGCTCGCGATCGTGCACAAGCAGGTGGGCCAACGCCGACTGTATGTTGTCGTTCTCCAGCTCGAGCTGGTCGACAAGTCCCATGTACTGCGGGCTGTTGCGTGCGGCGTCGGCCTCCTGAGCCAGGCTGATGAAATATGCGCCATGGCGCCGGCGCACGGCGGCAGCTTCGCCGGCCTGCTCCAGTTTTTCGGCGGCGTATTGGCGCACGATGTCGTGCAGGTCGTAGCGACCATCGTCGGCGCGCACTGCCAGCGATTTAGCCATCAGCGCTGCCAGTGACAGCAAGGCAGCGCCGGCGACCGCTTCGGCAGCCTTGCGCGTGAAGCCGCCCGAGAACACGGAGAGCGCTTGCAGGATACGGCGCTCGTCGTCGGGCAGCAGATGCCACGAATGCTCGAATGCTGCGCGCAGGCTGCGCTGGCGCTGCGGCACGTCCCGCGCCGACGTGGCCAGGAGGTCAAAACTTCGTTCTATCTCGGCGGCGATTTCCGCGCAGGTCAGCATGCGCACCCATGCCGCCGCCAATTCGATGCCAAGCGGGATGCCTTCCACCATCTCGCAGATGCGCACGATGGCTGCCGTAATCTGCCGCCCCCGGCATAAACTGCGGATTGGCCCGGCGCGCAGCCTGCAGGAAGAGGACGACGGCACTGGCGCGATCCCAGGCCGGCGGCAAATCGGCGCTGCCGTCCTGGGATCGCGCCGCCGCTGGGGCGGGAACGCCGAGCCCATGGATGTCCAGCACCCATTCGCCCGACAGTCCCAGCCGCTCGCGCGACGTGGTGAGCACGCGAATACCAGGCGCCGCCTGCAGGATATCGGCGATCATGTCTACGCCTTCCAGCAGGTGCTCAAGGTTGTCGAGCACGAGGAGCAGATGCTTGTCCTGCAGGTAGCTTGTGAGCTGTGTCCTGGGCTCCTCGGCAGTGCGCAGGTGCAGGCCTAGGGCGCCGGCGATGGTCGTCCAGATTGCGCCCGGCGCAGTCACGACGGCGAGCGGGACAAAGCACGTGCCATCGGCAAAATCGCGCGCCAGGCGTTCGGCAGCGGCAATGGCGAGGCGGGTCTTGCCGATGCCGCCCGGTCCGCTCAATGTGAGCAAGCGGCATTCGGGACCCGACAGGATCTCGGCAATGCGGGTAACCTCAATTTCACGGCCGACCAATGGAGTAGGTGGGCGAGGCAGGTTGAGGAGAATCGCCGCAGGCTGTGCGTCGCCATTGGCGGCGTGCGCTGCATGGCCGCCGGCCTGCTGGAGAACAATCGGCGATCTGGACCGCAGGCGCCGTGATCGTGCTGAGCCGATCAAACCCCAGCTCCATGCGCGCCACCTTGAGAAAGGTGGCGCGGTCCGCGCCTGGGATTTGGAGGGTGTCGGCCAGCAGTTCGGCCACCTGGCGGGAGGGGCGCCGCTCGTCAGCCTCGATCTTGCGAATGGCCGAGATCGAGCAGCCCACGCGCTCGGCCAGCTGGTCCTGCGTCAGGTCCAATGCGCGCCGGCGCTGGCGTATCCAGTTGCCGAATGAGAAGGTCTCAGCCATGGTCGTTTACCATCTGCCGCACGGAAAGCTGCTGCGGCAGCGGGCATCTGTTGACAACCAGTATAACGCGGGACGCGACCCGTGGCAACGATTTGCAGCTAGGGCGCCGGATCCTAGCCTGCTGTCTCCAAGCCCGCCAGCACGGCGGCCGAGTCCGTCACCCAGCCAAAGATACCGCCCTGGGCGGCGATCACCTCGAGCACCGCTGCATGGCGTTCGGGGCTGTAGGAGGCGACGCAGTCTGCGAGCACGAGCGCGTTAAAGCCGCTGTCGTTGGCGGCAATCGTGGTTGCGCTGCAGCAGACGTCGGTGGTGACGCCGGTGATCAGCAGGTTCTCGATCCCGCGCGCCCGCAGCAGTTCGTCCAATCCGGTGGCATAGAAGGCATTCTTGCCCGGCTTGTCGATGACGATCTCGCCTTCAATGGGGGCGACCTCGTCGATGATGCCGTGCCCTTCTTCGCCTCGGATGAGGATCCTTCCCATCGGTCCCGGGTCGCCGATGCGGTTGCCCTCCGGCCAGCGGGTCAGCTTGGTGGGGGGGCAGTCGCTCAAGTCGGGCAGATGGCCCTCGCGCGTGTGAATCACCGTCATTCCCAGCCGCCGCGCGGCAGCCAACAGCGCCTGGATCGGCGCGATCGTGCGCTGCAGCAGGGTTACGTCGTTGCCGAGGAAGTCCCCATAGCCGCCGGGATATAAGAAGTCTTTTTGCATGTCGATCACGACCAGCGCCGTGCGGTCCAGGTCGAGATCGACGGCAAACGGCTTCGCCGCAATATGCACTGTGCGCATGTGTGCTGCCCTACTCCCCTATTTTTGCTTCAAGTGCTGCCGCCAAGGCCAGCAAGCGATCATCCTCATTCGGTCCCGTTACCAACTGTGCCCCCACGGGCAGGCCGTTCGACGTCCACCCGCACGGCACCGATACGACCGGGAAACCGATAAAGCTCCACAAAATGCAGTTCTGCGACAGCACGAGGAAGTAGTTGTCAACCTCCTCGCTCTTGGGCGCCGCCACGCGCGTGGTCGGCATCAGGAAGCCCGTCGTACCCCTGCATCTGCGCCAGCATGCGTGTGCGCAGGTCCTCGCGCGCCCGCTGTGCCTGGAGATAGGCAACGGCCGACACATGCGCCGCCTCGTCCAGCTGTTCGGCTACGGTCACCGTGTCGTACAGGCTGCGCCGTTCGCCAAACGCCGTATGGTAGGCGGCCGCCTCGCAGCGGCTCACGACCAGGCCCATCAGCATGGCCAGGTCGAAGTCCTCCGCTGCCGGCGTATCCACTTCTTCCACCGTCACACCGCTGTCGCGCAGCGCCGCCACCGCCGCAGCAAATGCGGTTACGACCTCGGGGTCTGCGTTCTCCAGGGCGGCCACAGGAATGCCCACGCGCAGTCCCTTCACGTCTTTTTGCAGCGCCGTCGTGTAGGGGGTGTGCTCAGAAGGATCGAGCACGTCGAGCATCAGTGCAACGTCCTCGACGTTGGCCGCCATGTGCGCCACGTGGTCGAGGCTCCAGGAGAGCATGATCACGCCGTCGCCCGGCACCAGGCCAAAGGTCGGCTTGTACCCCACGATGCCGCAGAGGGCTGCCGGCACCCGCACCGAGGCGCGCGTGTCGGTGGCCATGGCGCCCAGGCTCATCCCTGTGGCCACGGCAATGGCCGACCCGCCGCTCGAGCCGCCGGGGTTGCGTGTGTTATCCCAGGGATTTCTGCTCTGCGGCGTGGTCACGCCCAGCGCAAATTCGTGCGTCTGGGTTTTGCCGGTGATGATGGCCCCTGCCGTCCTGAGCGCCCGAATACTGCTGGCGTCCTTGGTTTCGACCCGGTCCGCCAGCACAGGCGAACTGGCCGTGTTGGGCATGCCGGCCACGGCCAGCAGGTCCTTGACGGCGATCGTGATGCCTCCCAATGGGCCGCGACTGCGTCCCGCACGGATATCGGCGTCGATCGCCGCCGCCGCCAGCAGCAGATCTTGCTCTGGCGCCACATAGACAAAGGCATTCAACTCCGCCTGCCGCCGGCGAATCGCATCCAGCGCCTGCTCCATCACGGCGACGGCCGGCAGCGTGCCGGCGGCAATTCCGTGCGCCGCCTCGGCGAGTGTCAGCGCCTGCCCCCCAAAAGGCTTGCGCCGCGGCCGTGGGTGCGCCAGGTCGGGCAGGGGGCTGCGCCGGATGCGCGGCAGTGCGCTTACCGGCGACATAAAGGCCGGGCGCCATTCCAACTCCACCGGATAGGCGTCAATCTGCGCCATGGCGGCGCGAAAACTTGCCCGCACGGGGCTCAAACTTGCAGCGTCAGACACGATCTTGATCCCCTCTAAAACGCGAGGCCAGGAATGGATCGCATGCGATCCATTCCTGGCACTAGGAAGGTGGAGTAAAAGCTACTTCGTTTGGCCGATCACGCCTTCGACCAGCCAGTCGGTCGTGTCGAGCAGTTCAATGCCGCCTGCTTCGCCTTCCTTGATCTTCTCGGCGCCCGTGTTGTCCTTGAGCGGGCCGGCGAAGATCTTCAGGTCGCCGCTGACCAGCTTGGCCTTGGCGTCCTCGATCAGCTTCTGCGTATCGGCGTCCACCGATGGGCCGTAGGGCGCCAGCGTCAGCATATCGGACTCAATGCCGCCGCGGATGTGCTCGCTCTTCCACGTGCCGTCCTGCACGGACTGGACGACGCGTGTGAAGAGCGGTCCCCACGTGTATGCCACGCCCGTCAGCCACCCCTTGGGCGCAAACTGCGCCAGCGCATCCGAGTGGAAGCCGATCGACTTGATGCCGCGCTCTTCGGCCGTCTTGACCAGCGTTACCGGCGAGTCGACGATGCCGGTGACGACGTCGATGCCGGCATCCGCCAGCGCATTCACGGCCGATGCTTCCTTGGCCGGGTCCACCCAGGCGTTGTTGAGCACGAGCGTGGTGGTCACATCAGGATTGACGGACTTTGCGCCCAGCTGGAAGGCGTTCACAGATGCCAGGATGTTGGGAATGGGGAACGCAGTCACGAAACCGAGCTTATTGCTTGTCGTGGCCTTGCCGGCGGCGATGCCTGCCAGGTACATGGCTTCAAAGTTGTTGCCCCAGTAGGTGCCGAGGTTCTCGGCCAGCTTGAAGCCGGCCGGGTGCATAAAGATGACGTCAGGGTGCTTGGCCGCCACGTTGAGGGCCGGATCCAGGTAGCCAAAGCTCTGCGGGAAGATGATCTTGGCGCCCTGCTGGATCATGTTTTCCATTACACGCTCGGCATCGGCGCTCTCCGGCACATTTTCAGCTTCGATCAGCTGCACATTAGGGCATCGCCTTCGCCATGGCCGCCAACCCGTCGTGCTGCGCCTGGTTGTAGCCGGCGTCGTTGATGGCGCCGACGTGCAGCGCGCCGATGATGATCTTTTCGCCCGCCGCGGCCGTACCCTCTGCCGCGCTTGATGCTGCCGGTGCTGCAGGTGCAGCCGGCGCAGCGCAGGCTGCGATCAGCAGCACGGCCGCCAGCGGTGCCAGCAGGCGCATGGTCGTACCCTCCACAGACTTCTTAATCACTTGTCGCATGTGTCGTATCCTCTTCGTGGCTTCTGTCTGTTTGATTAGTGCGAATCGTTGTTTAACGCATTCCCTCGAAGACGCTCTTCAGCCCGGCAGGCATGGCGTAGCGGCGATTACCGCGCAGGAAGAGCAGAACGCCGAGGGTCAGCAGGTAGGGAATCATATCGAGGAAAAAGGGTGAGACCGGCGCACCGCGTGCCTGCAGCTGCAGTTGGAACGCCAGCGCACCGCCAAAGAGCAGCGCACCCAACACGGCGCGCAGGGGGCTCCACGCGGCAAAGATCACCAGCGCCACGGCGATAAAGCCGCGGCCCGCCGTCATCTGCTCGCCCCAGACACCCGTAAACGCCAGGGAGAGATGCGCTCCGCCCAACCCGGCCAGCAGGCCGCCCACAAAGAGCGCCTGGTATTGCAGCCACTTTGTACGCAGGCCGGCGGCGTAGGCGACTGTCTTATCCTCGCCCACGGTGCGAATGGAGAGCCCCCAGCGTGTGTGAAAGAGCACCCACTGCAGGAAGAAGGCCATCGGGATGACCGCATAGATCAGGACGTCGTGCTGAAACAGAATGGGCCCGAGCACCGGAATGTCGGCGAGCACTGGGATCGGCATGTTGCCGATGCCGTCGATCATCTGGCCGACATAGGGCCGCCCGATCACGGCGCTGAGACCGATGCCGAGAAAGCCAAGTGCCAGGCCGCTGGCAAGCTGGTTGGCCCCGCGGGTCACGACCAGGAAAGCCAGCACCAGGTTAAACAGTGCGCCCGCCAGCGCCGCTGCGATTAGCCCCAGCCATGGATTGCCGGTCTGGTAGGTGACGGCAAATCCCACGGACGCGCCCATCAGCATGCTGCCTTCCAGCCCCAGGTTGATTACCCCTGAACGCTCGACGACCACTTCGCCCAGCGCGGCATAGAGCACCGAGGTTCCTGCTTGCAAGGCACCCACGAGGACGCCAATCACGAACGACATTTCCATCGGGCTCACCGTTTCGCTTTGGGTTGGAAGAACTTGCCCAGCACAATGAAGAGGATCAATGCCATAATGATGTTGACCGTGGCGAACGGCAGGCCCTGCGTGATCTGCAGTGTGTCGCCGCCCAGGCTCAGCACGGCCATCAGGAACGACATCACCACGACGCCCAGCGGGTTGTGCCCGGCCAGCCAGCTGATCAGAAAGCCGACATAGCCGTAGGAGGCTGAGAAGCCGGGGCGCAGCCGACCTTCAATAGCCATGACCTCGCCCACGCCGGCCAGCCCGGCCAGGCCGCCGCCGATAAACATCACGAGCAGCGTGTACCGGGTGATGGGCATGCCGTTGCGGCGTGCCGCCTCCGGATTGCCACCGATCGCACGCATGTCGTAGCCCCACACGCTGTAGCGCAGCACCAGGTAGATCAGCGTGACGGCGGCGGCGGCGAGCATCAGGCCCAAGTGGACGCGCGTGTCGCCAAACATGGGCAGGCGCATGGCGTCGACAAACTTCGGGGTCTGGGGAAAGTTCGCGCTCGCCGCGTCACGCCACGGGCCAAAAACAAAGTAGGCGACGAAGAGGGCGGCGATGTAGTTGAGCAGCAGTGTCGAGATCACTTCGTTGAGCCAGCCCTTGGCGCGCAAAATGGCCGGGATCAACGCCCAGAGGCCGCCGCCGATAAAACCAAGCACGATGACGAGCGGCACGCCCAGCACTTGCGGCAGCCCTGTAAAGGTGAGTGCGCCAAAGGTCGCCAGCCAGGCGCCCATGTACAGTTGGCCTTCACCGCCGACGTTGACGAGCCCGATACGGGCCGGCAGCAGCACGGCACAAGCGCACAGCACCAGCGGAATCATCTTGACCACGACCTCGGTGAACCCATAGGTGGTGCCGAGCGTGCTGCGTAGAATATCGCCGTACGCCCGCAGCGGGTCCTTGCCAAAGAGCAGCAGGACGATCGCGAAGATGAGGAGTGCCAGTGCCACCATCCCCAGATAGCGCAGAACCGTAGCCCACCCAGAGCGGCTGAAGCGGCTGCTTGGTTGGTTGTTTTGCACCAGTGTGCTCATCTAGCTCTCCACTACCTGCGACACGGTTTGTGCCGCAAACTGGGCAGGTTCGCCCCCCGTCATCAAGTGACCGACCACGTCGGCGTTCGTTTCCTGCGGCCGGAATGTGCCGACGATACGGCCGTGATACATGACGACCAGCCGGTCGCTCAGCGCAAACAGCTCGTCCATATCTTCCGAGATCAGCAGGATGGCCATACCACGGCTGCGGTACGCTAACAGCAGCTTGCGCATGGCCTCGGCGTTGGAGACATCCAGCCCGCGCGCCGGGTAGTAGGCCAGCAGAACCTTGGGGTTCCGGCTCAGCTCACGGGCGATCACCACGCGCTGCAGGTTGCCGCCTGAGAGGTTCTCCGCCTGCCAGTCCAGGCGCGGCGCCGTCGTAACAAACGTCGTGTTGAGGTGCTGCTCGGCATCGCTGCGCGCCTGCGGCCACTGCATCGTCAGGCCGCCGCGCTTGGCATAGTGCGCCTGTTCGCCCAGGATCATGTTCTCCAGCACCGTCATGCCGGGAATCGCTCCCATTCGCAGCGGGTCTTCCGGGATGCAGGCCAGGCCGTAATCAAGGATCTCGGCCGTCGACCAATGCGACGCATCCTTGCCTGCCAGCAGCACGGCGCCCCCGTCGAGGCGGCGCAGGCCCAGGGCGACGTCGGCCAGTTCACTCTGCCCGTTGCCCGATACGCCCGCAACGCCCACGATCTCGCCGGCGAACAACTGCAGGCTGACGCCCTTGAGCCCGATGCCGGTATGCGCGTCGATCAGATCGACGCTGCGCAGCTCGAACTGTGGCGTACCCTCTTCGTCGGCCAGCCCCTCGCGGTGGACCGGTGGCGGCGGCTCGGCGCCGAGCATCAGGCGGACGATCCCCTGTGGCGTTGCCTCGGCGTGCAGCATCTGGCCAACCACGCGGCCTCGACGCAGCACCGTGATACGCTGGGCGGAGGCCATGACCTCCGGGAGCTTGTGTGTAATAAAAAGGACGGCATAGCCGTCCTGGCGCAGCTTCTCGAAGATGGCAAACAGGCCGTCGACCTCATGTGGTGCCAGCACGCTGGTCGGCTCGTCAAAGATCAGCACGCGTGCGCCGGCGAGCAGGATCTTGAGGATCTCTACCTTCTGTCGTTCTCCCATCGCCAGGTCGCCGACATGGGCGCCGGGGTCGATCTCCAGGCCATAGCGCGCCGCCACCTCGGCGATACGGGCACGGATTGCCTTTGGCTGGAGCACGATACCCAGCTCGGGCAGAAAGAGGGCGACGTTTTCGGCTACCGTCATGGCTGGGATCAGTGTGAAGTTCTGAAACACCATGCCGATCCCCAGGCGTCGGCCGGCCAGCGGTGTATCGATGCGGACCGGCTTGCCCTCAAGCAGGATCTCGCCCGAAGTCGGCTGGTAGAAGCCGTACAGGCACTTCATCAGCGTGCTCTTGCCCGCCCCGTTCTCGCCCAGGATCGCATGCACCTCGCCGCCATAGATGGCGAGGTCGATATTCTGGTTGGCATGGAGATCGCCAAATGTCTTGGTCAGGCTGCGGACTTCAAGCAGTGGGGGGGCTGCAGCTGGTGAGATTGGTGACGCAGGTGATACCGCCGGCTCAGTAATCAATTCTAGTCCGCTCGCAATGTCCGAAATTTAGGCAACTTGCACAGGTGCGCATAGTGTTACATGCGCCACTAGCAGATACTATGGGCAGCCTGCACAGAAGCGCGCCGCGTCGTAAAGACGAATTGCACAAAAATCAAGGCTCAGACTATGTCCCCGGGACCTGCGAGGTCCCGGGGACGTTTTAAGTGGCCCATCACCCCACTCCCGCAGGGGCAGTGGAGGGAGTCTCGCACGGTTCTGTGGCCAGTTGACCGGCTACACCGGTTGAGGCAAAATCATGCTGCCATGTCAATTGACGCCAAAAGGGCTGCTTTGCGCCATATCGCTCGGCTGCTGCTGGCCGGCCTTCTCGCCGGCTGTGTCGCGTCGCCCGCCGCAGCGCCGCAAGGATCCGCATCTACACCGGCGGTGCAGGTGGAGACAAAGGCAGCATCCCTGGCCTCTGCTGCGCCCTGCACCGGCACCTTTGTTGCCCACGAACTCGACCACATCACCAGCGCAGGCCAGGCGGTGCCGCGCCTGTTCGACAGCAACGGCAGCGGGCTGGCCGCCGGCGACCTTGACGGCGACGGCGACCCCGACATCGTGCTGGCCAACCTCTCCGGCCCGGCGACCATTCTCTGGAACCAAGGCGGGCTCAACTTTGAGAAGCAGCCTCTGCCCATGGTGCACCGCACACGTGCCGCTGCGCTGGCAGACGTGGATGCCGATGGGCTGCTGGATGTCGTCTTTACGAGTGGTATCGCCGCCCCCGCCGTTTTTCGCAATCTCGGCGACCATACCTTCCGTTTCCTGCCGCTGCCGGGCGTGACCGCGCCGGCCTACGCCATGAACTGGAGTGACCTTGACCAGGATGGAGATCTCGACCTCGTTACGGGCTCCTACGATGCCGGGCAGTCGATGGAGCTAGGCCCCAATTACCTGTTCGCCGATCCCGCCGGCGTCAACGTCTACATGCAGGAGAACGGTGCCTGGCGGCGGCAGCGGTTGGCCGACAAAGCCCAGGCACTCGCGATCGGCCTCTGGGACCTGAATGATGACGGCCGGCCCGATATCTGGGTTGGCAATGACTTTGACGAGTACGACCGCGTCTGGCTGCAGACCGGCGACGGCGGCTGGGAGGCGGCTGAGCCGTTCGAGCACACGACACACAGCACGATGGGCATCGATCGCGGTGACGTGGACAACAACGGTTCCCCAGAGTACTATGCCACCGACATGAAGCCGTTTGCTCTCGATCCTGTCACGCTCGCAGAGTGGATGCCGCTCATGGATGCTGCCAGCAAAAAACGCACGCGTGACGATCCGCAGGTGATGGAGAATGTGCTCCAGGTGAAGCACGGCGATCGTTATCAAAACGAGGGCTACGATCGCCGGGTCGACGCCGCGGGCTGGAGCTGGTCGGGCAAGTTCGGTGACCTCGACGTAGACGGCGACGTGGACCTGTACATTGTCAACGGCATGATTGCTGCCGATCTGCTCGACCACCTGCCCGGCGGCGAGCTGGTCGAGGTCAACCAGGCGCTGCGCAACGAGGGCGGCCAGTTTGTGGAGGCGCCGGAGTGGGGGCTTGGCTCCACCCGCAGCGGCCGCGGGATGAGCATGGCCGACTTTGACGGCGACGGCGACCTCGATATTGTCGTTAATAATCTCGAACAGGGGGCACAGCTGTTTGAAAACCGGCTGTGTAACCAGGGTGATCGCCTGGCGCTCGACCTGCGCTGGCCGGGCTCGCAGAACCCCTTTGCCTTGGGGGCCACGGTACTGCTGCATACCGATAAGGGCGATCTGCTGCGCGACGTGCGCGCCGTCAGCGGCTATCTCTCCGGCGATCCGGCGCAGCTCCAGTTTGGCCTGGCGCCCGGCGCCAATGTCACCGGCCTCACCGTGGTCTGGCCTGACAGCGCCGTGTCGCAGATAGACAACGCAGCTGTGAATCAGCGTATCGCAGTGACGCGCATGGATTAACCAGTGCGTCTACGCCGCTGTCCATTTTTCAAAAGCGCACGAAGGATATTTCATGTCAGCTGTTGACCACTTCTTTACGGGATTCCAAGACTTTCAGCACGTTGCGATCACGGTGAGCGATATTGATCGCTCGTTATCCTTCTATCGTGATCTGCTCGGCTTTCCTGTCCTAGGCAGGCTCTACTTTGCCGGCGAAACCGGGATGGTGATCGATTTTCTCGACATCGGCAACAACGCGCTGCTGGAAATCTTCAGCTTCACCAATGTCGCCGTCAAGCCGACCGACCACATCTACGACGATCGCCAGCTCGGCCTGCGGCATATGGGCTTCCGCGTCGACAGCGTGGATGCCGTGGCTGCAAGGGTGCGGCAGGGAGGCGTCGAGTTCACGCTCGAGCCGCTGGATGCCGTCGGCGGTGTGCGCATCGCGTTCTTCAAAGATCCGGACGGTACACTGGTCGAGATCGTGCAGGGCGAACTTAATTATCACATCCCTGGCCAGTCGCGCCTTCCCATCGCGGTACCTGCAAGCGGCGCACCCTTCGGCAGCGAACTCACGTACGATCACGTGGCCATTACGGTTGCCGACTTGGAGCAGTCGCTCGCCTTTTATCAGGTTCGCCTTGGGCTTCCTTTGCTGGGCCAGCTGGTTTTCAAGGACGACCGCGGCTTCCGGATCGCCTACCTGCAGTTGGGCAATTCGGTCCTGGAGCTGTTTGCATTTGCGACCCCCACCATTCCCCGTACGTGGAACCCCGACATTACTATGTTGGGGCTAAAACATATCGCTTTGCTGGTCGACGACGTGGATGCCGTGGCTGCGCAGCTTAGCGCGGAGGGCGTGCCCGTCATCCGGGCCCCGCGGGCTGTGCGCAGCCTCAGAAACTGTCTCGTCGGCGATCCGGATGGCAACGCTGTTGAGCTGATCGACGGCACGTTTGTGTATGACGAATGACGCAGTTCCCAGAGAGCGCGCCGCGTCATAAAGGTAAGAAAACGATTACCGAAACCCCTTGACAACCGCCTCAAACGGGCGTATGATGCGGCTGATAGACAACTGAAACCTCGTTAGGCGAGGCGTTTGCACGAGACACAGGCCATTGCCCCGAAACGTCGAGAGACGCCAAGTGGGTAGACCAGGCATCGCCGGCACAAGGCGTTGTTCAAAGTGGCTGGAGCACTGAGGCTCCTACGCTGTGCATTGCCAAAGCTCGACCAGAGAGGTAGCCTTGCCGCACACCGGCAAGGCAATTGCGCAATGTCGCACAAGAATCCTCCTGGTCAACCGGGAGGTTTTTCTTTACCGGCGCATAGCTCTTGCTCCGCCGCCTGGTTGGTGGTGCAGCAAAATGACCGCAGCGATCAGACTATGCATCCGGCAGTGAAAGGGGGTGTCCGCGTGGACGTAGGTCCTAGTCCGAACGACCATAAGCGAATCGACCATGGCTGGCCACTGCGCGTGGCAGCAATGGGTACGGAGATCGTATAGCTTCACCTCTCCCTCTCCTTTTCCCTCGCTACCTGCGCCGCCAGCCTCAGGCGGCGTTATTTGATCCGGCTTGATCCATTCGGATTTGCCTGATAGAACGCCCACCGCAATCGATTAACCCGGCTCTAACCTGGCTGCACCACGGCACGCGTGGCGTACCTGGTTGGAAATTGCGCACGGGAAATGAGGCATGGCATGAGCTTGCAGCACGATGCCTTGGAAACGAACATGGGGGCGGTTATCGCCACCGGTTCGGTTGTCGACCCAACGAATACGGTTACCACAGGTCCGGCTCTTGCTCCGGTCCCACCCGCGGGTGCTCGCGTCGTGCGTTCGCGCTGGCAGGCACGGCTGCTTTCGTTCTTGATGGTCTTCGGCCCAGGGCTGATCGTCATGGTGGCCGACAACGACGCCGGTGCCGTCTCCACCTATACCCAGGCGGGCGCGCACTATGGCACCCAATTGCTGTGGATTCTCGCCCTGCTGCTGCCGATCACCTATTTTGTCCAGGAGATGGTTGTGCGCCTGGGCATTGCTACCGGCCGCGGCTACGCTGCCGTGATCTACCAGCGGTTTGGCAAGGGCTGGGGGCGCTTCACGCTTGGCGAGCTTGAGATCGTCAACTTTTTGACTCTGGTCACCGAGTTTGCCGCCATCAACATGGCGTTCAGCACGGTGGGCGTGCCCGGCATTCTATCGGTGCCGATCGCTGCGGTCGGGCTGGTCGTCGTCGTCGTCACCGGCAGCTATCTGCGCTGGGAGCGCATGGCGGTGCTGCTGTGCCTGCTCAACCTGGGGTGGATCGCCATTGCGATCATGGCGCGCACGGAGGCAGGAGCGCTGTTCTCCGGCTTGCTGCTGCCACAGGTGCCGGTGGGCGGCATTACGGGAAGCCTCGTCTTCCTGGTCATGGCCATCGTGGGCACGACGATTGCGCCTTGGCAGCTCTTCTTCCAGCAGAGCTGCGTCGCCGATAAGCGGCTGCGCTTCCGCGATCTCAACCGTGAGCGGCTCGACACGGGGCTTGGCGCCGTCTTCACGATTGTCAACGCCGGCGCCATGATGCTGATCGGCAACGTGCTCTTCACGCACGGGATCCCATACAGCGACCCGGCGCAAATGGCGGTCGTACTGGGACCGATCATGGGGAACTTCGTGACCTATGGCGTCCTGCTGCTGATGGTCAATGCTGCGATTCTAGGGGCGATGGCGATCACACTGGCGAGCGCCTGGGCTTTTGGCGAGGTGATGGGCTGGCCGCACAGCCTGCAGAAGCCGATCCGCGAGGCGCCGGGATTCTATGCGGTGTATATCGGCGCAGTCGCCGCCGCCGCGGCTATCGTGCTGATTCCCAATGCGCCGCTGCAGCTCATCATCCTCGGCGTGCAGGTGCTGGCGGGGCTGATGCTGCCGTCTGCCATTATCCTGCTGCAGCTGCTGCTCAACGATCGCGAGCTGTTGGGCCGACTCGCAAATAAGTCATGGAACAACTGGCTCAACTGGATCATTATTGCCGTACTTGTCGTGCTGTCGGGCATCTTGGCGGTGCAGGTTCTGCTGCCCGCATTCTTTCCCGCCGGCTGAGGTGACTTTTTTGTAACGTAGAGAGGAATGGATCATGGCGCCACGTTTGGATCAGCTCAGCAACAACCCCCTGGCAGGACTCTTTGGTGCACGCAGCGAAGAAGGTGAAGTCTATTATGTTGTGCACCCGCTGGACGATGAGCCCGAAGAAAAGTGTGACCCCGCCACCCTCGGGCCGATGAAGCTCTCCCGCGCCCAACGCGCCGTGCTCATCGGTCTGCAAGGCTACATTATTGTGATGGCCGGCCTGGCCGTCTATCGCGTAGTGGACCTTGCCGGACTGCTCCATCACATTGTCCGCTGACAGGCGGGAGCACACCAAGTGTGCCCTCGCCTGCGCCAGGGCTTACTGATCTCCGATCCAACGGAAACGAGGTCGTCGTTCGCCCCCAACGACGACCTCCTCGTTAAACATCGCCAGCGGCCGCACCCAAAGATGCGCAAGGTCGTTGTCGTAAAGCGTGACGTACACCACTAGCTGTTCCTTGGTTTCGCTGTGCGTCGCCACACCCAGAACAAGATACTTGTTGCCCTTATAGTGCTGGTAGACCCCAAGCTTGATCCCGTCGGCCATACGATCAGGCGCCCAGCAGCTGCTCGCGCAGGAAGGCCGTGGCCGCCGTGGGGTCTGCCTCTGCAATCAGCGCATCGAACCGCTGCATCCCGCAGCGATCGATAAAGGCATCCATCGCCTTCATCCAGCGTACGGACTGCTCGACAGAGCGCGTCGCCTCTGTGCGATAAGCAAAGAGATCGACGGACATGAAATGCGAATAGCCGGTGCGTCGAAGCCAGTAGAATGCCTCGATAAACTCCATCGTGTGGACGGAGCCGAAAATCATGTCGAGGTCGGCCGTGTTGTAGTTGTCGTTCATATGGAGGTGGAACAGGCGCCGGCCGCGCCCCTGCAGCATGGCGATCGCCTCGGCCACGTTTTCGGCACTGAAAAGCGAGTGGCCCACGTCAAGGCAGACCCCCACATTGTCCCGGCCGATGTCCTGGATCATGACCAGCGCCTTGGCCGCAGAGTTGATGACCGGATAGGCGCGCGGTTCGTTCGGCTTGGGTTCCAGCCCGATACGGATGGCCGGGTTGTAGTCGGCGAGTTCGCGCACACCTTCGACCCACCATTCCCACATGGATTGGTAGTCTGCCTCAAAAAGGTAGTCGCTGCCGTCCTGGCCCGGCCAGAGGCCAACGTACTCGCTGCCGCAGGCGGCTGCCAGGTCCATCGCTTTCTTGCAGAGATCGATGCTGCGGCGGCGCGTGGCGGGGTTGGCAGCGCCGAGGGTGCCGTACTGCTGCCACGCGTTGCCCCAGAGATTTGGCATCACGCCGGTCAGCGCGAGGCCGTTGTCGTTCAACACGGTTTTGATGTCAGCCTGGTTAAATGTGCCGACGCCAATCTCGCCGGGGTTCTCGACTGCGATCAGTTCGATGCCCTGGACGAGGCCCTGGCGACCGGCCAGCTCGATCAGCTCGATCGTCGTGCGCGTGTCGGCTTCTAGGGCGTAGCCGCCGGCCATAAAACGGTCCGACGGGCGGCGGTAGTTGTTGAGGATGACGGAATACTTGTGCAGTGGCTGTGACGCAGAAGTTGACATGGTTTGCTCCTTTTTATTTGGACTGCTCCATGAGCTGTCGCAAGCGTGCGTACGCTGTATCCCAATCTGCGCCGGCGCCTGGTGCGAAGCTTGTGAGCGGCGTCGAAGCACGAATCAGCGCCCGCGCCTCCTGCAGATCCGCAAGCTCGCCGCGGCCGATCATCTGCACGACCAGGTTGCCCAGTGCGGTGGCTTCGACAGGCCCGGCGATAACGGTGCGTTGGAGTGCATCGGCTGTAAACTGGTTGAGCAGGCTGTTGCGTGCACCGCCGCCCAGCACGACGACGGGTGATGAGGCGGCGCGCCAGGATCGTTTCGATGCTTTCGATCACATAGCGGTACTTGAGCGCCAGGCTCTCCAGAATGCAGCGCACAGTGGCGCCCACCTCATCAGGTACGGGTTGGCCGGTGCGGCGGCAGTAGGCGGCGATGCGTGTGGGCATATCGCCCGGCGCAAAAAAGGTGCTGTCGTCGGGATCGACGATGCTGCGCAGCGGCGGCGCCGCTGCTGCCAGCGTGGTGAGTTCCTCGTACGTGTACTGCCGGCCCGCGCGCGCATACGTGCGCCGGCACTCTTGCACCAGCCAGAGGCCCAGGACGTTTTTGAGAAAGCGATACGTTCCGTTCCAGCCGCCTTCGTTGGTGATGTTGAGCGCAAGGCCCTGGGGGTCGATCACAGGGGCAGGTACCTCCGTGCCGACCAGCGACCAGGTGCCCGAGCTGATAAAAGCAAAACCGGGTTCTGTGACGGGCGCGGCCACGACGGCTGAGCCGGTGTCGTGAGTCACCGGCAGCACGACGTCGAGCGGCCCACAAGCGCAGAGTTCCTGGAGCCAGGGAGCCAGGGAGCCAAGCGCCGTGCCGGGCGCGACGATCGGAGGCAGCAGATGGCCGGGGAGACCAAGGCTTGCGAGCAGCTCTGTCGCCCAACGGTCTGCACGCGGGTTGTAGAACTGCGTCGTGGTGGCGCTGCTGAACTCGACGCAGCGTTCGCCGGTCAGCCAGTAGTGGAACAGGTCAGGAATCATGAGCAGCGTGTGGGCGCTCTCCAGCAAGGGCGAGCCCTGGTGCACCATCGCCAGCAGCTGGAGCAGCGTGTTCTGGCGCATGGACTGGTTGCCGGTCTGTGCATACAGCTCGGCGCGCGGGACGATCTGCTCGACGAGTTCCTGCATACCTTCGGTGCGGGCGTCGCGGTAGTGCCAGGGATTGGCAACCAGCGCGCCCTGGCGATCCAACAGGGCGAAATCGCTGCCCCAGGTGTCGACGCCTACGCTGGCAAGTGCGCCGCCGCTGTGTGCCGCCGCCAGCGCAATGCCCTGCTGCATCTCGGCCCACAAAGACAGAACGTCCCAATGCAGTCCATCTGCAGTTTGCACCGGGCGATTGGGAAAGCGGTGGACGATCTCGGTATGCAGGCGTTCGCCTTCACGCCAGCCGAGCACCCCACGCCCGCTTTCGGCACCTAAGTCGAACGCCAGGTAATGTGCATCCGCGCGTCGTCATAATTCACCCTGCTCCGAAGGTGGTGGCGCCAGTCTGCTAGTCGAAATACAACATGCTGCAGTTCATACTATAAAGTGGATAGGCGGCTGGCCCAAATCCGAATTGTAATTTGTGATTGACACTTGCCAGCGCGCATGTTAGAATTGGCTGTATCCCAGAACGTCTTTATCGTGTGTCATCTTTATATGCCGCTTTCGATCTGGCGCGCCTGAGCGCGCGCATAACTGCTTGCTGCTGTCGCACTGAATTTTAGGGGATCGCGTCACGGCAGGAAAGGGGGCTCGCGACACCGAGTACGATCACTGCCCGCCACAGCGTTACAGCTATTTCGGTAATTTCTGCTTATTAACCCTTATGCGATCGATGGAGAGGCACTATGAAAAAATATGCGTTTTTGCTCGTAGCCGTATTGCTATTCTCCCTGGTTCTGGGCGCCTGTGCGGCCCCACCCCCAGCCGCGGCTCCGGCCGCCGGTGGGGAGGATGCCGCTGCGACGGCAACTGAAGCAGCCGCCGCAGCGGCGCCGGCCGAAGGCGAGATTACCGTTGGCTACGGCGCGCCCGAGTTGAGCGGTGGCCAGGGCGTGATCATGAACGGCATGGTCGCCGGCGCCGAAGGCCAGGGCTGGAAGATCGTCACCAACAATGCCGACTTTGATGCTTCGAAGCAGGCCAACCAGATCGACGACTTCCTGGCCACCGGCGTCAACGCCATCGTGACCGTGCCGGTGGACAGCCAGGCCATCTGCGCCAGCGTCAAGAAGGCAACCGATGCCGGCGTCCCGTTCTTCACCATCGACCGCGCCCCGATCGGCTGCGAGATCGCCATGACGGTGCAGTCGGACAACTACCTCGCCGGCAAGCAGTCGGCGGAAGCGATGGTCAAGCTGCTGACCGAGAAGATACGGCGAAGCCAAGGGCACCGTCCTGGAACTGCAGGGCGACCTGGGCCAGAACGTGGCGCAGCTGCGCGGCGGCGGCTTTAACGACGTGATGAAGGAGTACCCCAACATCACAGATCATCTCCAAGCCCACCGAGTGGAAGGCCGACAAGTTCTCGCAGAGCACGCTGGACGTGGTGGCTGCTGAACCGGTCGACGGCATCTACATGCATTCCGACTGCGTCGGCACGACCGTAGTTCTGGCCGCGCTCGACCAGCTCGGCAAGAAGGTCAAGAGCGGCGAAGACGGCCACATCTTCCTCACCGGCGTAGACGGCTGCCCGGATGCGCTGGCCGGCGATCCGCGACGGCTTCTCCGACCAGGCCTCCAGCCAGCCGATGCCTGACTTCGGCGTCGTGCTCTCCGACTACATGGAGACCGTCCTCAACGGCGGCGAAATCGAAGAAGGCACGGTCGAGAAGGAAGGCGCGCCGTGGTCGCCGGCCACGATCGTCAAGAGCGACACGGGCTACATGCTGAACCTGGCCACGACCTCGGTCGACAAGAGCAACGTCGACAATCCGGCTCTGTGGGGCAACCAGGCAAAGTAATCTCGCTGTAATGTCGCTGTAACGTCGCCAGTATATGGGTTTCAGTACGCACAGTCGTGCGTACTGCAAACCCACTATACGCGGCAGAATCCCTTCGCTGCCGCTGTCGCGGCTGACTCCACCTTTTCCCGGCAAAACCGTCATGGGCAAGCTAAAGTCCGGCAATCTATTCGTCTTTGTGGTTGAGAACCTGATCTGGGTCTTGGTACTTGTTGCCCTCGTCATCTTCTCGCTCCTGTCCGACAACTTTTTTACCCCCTATAATTTGATCAACGTTTTCGTGCGCGTGGCAGCACTGGGCCTGCTGGTCATCGGCCAGTCATTTACACTTATCACGGGCAACTTCGATCTCTCTTCGGAATCGACCATGGGCCTCACCGCCATGGTGGGCGGCCTGCTCATCGCTGCGGCCGAAACGGGTGGTCTCGGCTGGCAGGCGAATCCGCTGCTGGCGATCGCCGTCATGCTCGTGCTGGGCTGCGTGATCGGCTGGATCAACGGCACGCTGATCACACGCTTCAAGATGAACAATTTCATCGTCACCGTGGCCATGATGTTCATCCTGCGCGGCGCCACCTATATCATCTCGCCGGGCCAAAGCACCAGCTTCTTCCCCGAAGTGTTCGACTTCCTGGGCAGCGGCAACGTCTACCGCATTGCGATGGCGAACAAGCGGTTCCTGCCGATCCCGGCCGCAGCCATCTTCCTGATCTTGATGTTCGTCGTCGCGCACGTCATCACCCGCTACCGCCGTTTTGGCCGCAACATGTACGCCGTCGGCTCGAACCGCGCTGCGGCCGAGGCCGCCGGCATCGATTCGCAGCGCATCGTCCTGGCCGTCTACGTCATCAGCGGCCTCTTTGCGGCGCTGGCGGGCTTGCTCGAAGCCGGGCGCATGGACAGCGCGACGCCACGCCTGGGCTACGGGATGATCTTTTCCGTCCAGGCCGCCGCCGTGATCGGCGGCATCAGCCTGTTTGGCGGCCGCGGCACGATGATCGGCGCATTTGGCGGCGTGCTCCTGTGGGGCATTCTCGACACGGGGCTCAACATCATGCAGGTCTCCCCCTTCTGGATCGAGGTCAGCCGCGGCGTGCTGCTGCTCTTTGCCGTCTTCCTCGATGCGATGAAGGTGCGCTACCTGCACCGGCTGTCGGTCCGCAAGGCGCTTGTCGGCAACCCCATCGGTCTGCAAGACCCTGTCATGGGCTAGCGGGGTAAATCTTATGGACAATGCTCCTATGGACAACACTCACACAGCCCGTGCTTCAAATGCGCGGGATCGGGAAGGTCTTTCCGGGTGTGCAGGCCCTGACGGACGTCGATCTCACCGTGATGGCGGGTGAAATTCACGGCCTGGTGGGCAAGAACGGCGCCGGCAAGTCGACGTTGATGGCCGTTCTCATGGGCATCCAGCCGATCGACAAGGGCACGATCACGATCGGCGGCACGACGTTTAGCAGCATGAACCCGCGCGAGGCGATCGGCGCCGGCGTGGCCTATGTGCCGCAGCGCATCAACATGATGAACCCGCTGACGGTGGCCGAGAACGTCCTGGCGGGCATGATGCCCACCAACAAGGTCGGCTTCGTAGCTTGGGGCCAGGTCTATGCCGAGGCCGATCGGCGTCTGAAACAGCTGGGGCTGGACCTGGACGTCCGTGCGCGCGTCGAGGGCCTCAGCGTGGCCGAGCAGACCATGCTTGCCATCGCCAAGGCGCTGTTCAGCAACGCCAAGCTGATCGTGCTCGACGAGCCGACGGCAGCGCTGCCCCGGCCCGAGGTGGATCGCCTCTTCGGCTTCGTCCGCTCGCTCAAGACACAGCGGCGTCGCCTTCATCTACATCTCGCACCACCTGGAAGAGGTCTTTGAGATCTGCGACCGGGTGACGGTGCTGCGCAACGGGCGCCTGGTCGAGACACGTCCGGTTGCAGGGTTGGACACGCCAACGCTGATCCGCCTGATGGTGGGCGAGGACGTGCAGGAGTTCAAGCGTGACAGCGCCGTCGCCGTACATGACGAGGAAGTCATGTCGTGCGCGGCCTGGTGCGGCGCGGCCACTACGAAGATATCTCCTTTACGCTGCACCGCGGCGAGGTGATCGGCCTCGCCGGCCTCGAAGGCTGCGGCGCCTCGTCGCTGGCGAAGGGGCTGTTTGGCCTGCAGCGGCTTGGCCACGGCGAGGTGACGGTCACGGGCAGCCCGTTCACGGCCACTGCCCCCGACGCTGCCTTTGCCCAGGGCGTCGCCTACCTGCCGCAGGATCGCTACCTGTACGGCATCGTCGGCGCGCGGCCGGTACGCGAGAACGTCACCTACCCGATCCTGCGCCGGCTGGCGAGCGGCCTGGGGCTGATCCGGCGCAGTGAAGAACAGGCGCTTGTCCGCAGCTATATCGACGAACTCGGCATCGTTACCCCCAGCCAGGAGCAGGCGGTCAGCCTGCTCAGCGGCGGCAACCAGCAAAAGGTCGTCTTTGCCAAGCTGGCCACCACCAAGCCCGACGTGCTGATCCTGCACGAACCGACCCAGGGCGTGGACGTCCACGCCAAGGTGGATATCTATCGCATCGTCAGCGAGGTGGCGGCGCAAGGCGTCGGCGTGCTGATCATCTCCAGCGAAGTCCGCGAACTGCTCGGCGTGTGTGACTCGATCCTGGTCATGTACCGCGGCCGCATCACCGAATGCTTTGCCCGCGGGGCGCCCGAGACCACGCCGGAAAACATCCTGCTGGCCATCGAAGGAGGCGCCGCTGAATGTCACGCAATAGGCTGATCCAATTTATACTGGATCGGATGATCTGGTTCATCCTCCTGCTGGTCATCGCCTTCTTTGCCTGGCGCGTCGGCCTGCAGAGCTATCTCGCGCCCACCAACCTGATCAACATCCTGATCCACGCCAGCGTGCTCGGCGTGCTCACCATCGGCCAGACGATCTGCCTGCTGAGCGGCAACTTTGACCTCTCGGCCGAGGGCACGATGTCGCTCGTGATCGTGCTGGCGGCCTGGCTGATGCTGCCCTACCGCGAGATGACACTGGCGCAGGCCGGCGGCGTGGGCTGGGAGCTGAGCCCGCTGATCGTGATCCCGATCATGCTGGTCGTCGGCCTCATCGTCGGTTTGATCAACGGGACGCTGATCAGCCGGCTGAACATGAACAACTTCATCGTCACGCTGTCGATGCAGCTGATCCTGCGCGGCCTCGCCATGGTGCTCAGCATGGGCGCCATCATGCCCGGCACGCCGGCCCTGTTCAACTGGCTGGGCGGCGGTCGCATCGGCATGATTCCCGTTTCCGTGATCTTCACCCTGGTGCTCTACGCGCTGTTCGCCTACATCCTCAGCAGCACGCGCTTCGGCCGCGAGCTGTACGCCGTAGGCGGCAACCGCGACGCGGCGCGTGCCTCCGGTTTCAATCCCAAGCGGCTGATCACCTACGCCTATATGCTGAGCGGCCTCCTGGCGGCCCTGGCCGGCTGGATGCTGCTGGGCAAGTTGGAGGTGTCCGTATCCACGCTCGGCACCGGTATGACCCTGGAAACGGTCGCCTCGGCGGTCATCGGCGGCGTGGCGTTGAGCGGCGGTGTCGGCACCATCTGGGGCGCCTTCTCCGGTGTGCTGCTGCTGTCGGTGGTCGACAACGGTCTCAACCTGATGGACGTCGATCCGTTCTGGGTGAACGGCATCCGCGGCCTGATCATTCTGGTTGCCTTGTTTATCGATGCCCAGAAGGTGCGTGTCAAGCCGCAGGCCGTGCGCGGGGCGTCCGCCGAGGCGCGTGCGTAAATTATCCGGTAGATAGCTGAAGCACCAGGTCACCCTGCCTATGGGTACAGATGCTGTGCAGCACCATATTGCCCTCGCCGTCGACATCGGCGGCAGCAAGGTCGAAATCGCTGCCATCGCTGCTGCCGGTGTGGCGCGCACGGAGACCGCCAGGTATGCTGTGCCGTTTGGCGCAGATGGCGCGGCCGACGCTTGTGGCCTGATCGACCTGCTGGCGCCACATGTCGAGCGGGCCTGCAGTCTGGAAGACCACCTCGACGGGATCGGCTTGAGCGTCTGCGGCAACATCGAACGGGAGACGGGCCTGGCGGTACTGGTGCCGAACCTGCACTGGCATAATCTTCCCTTTGGCCGCATGGTCGCCGATCGCTTCGGCCTGCCGGTGTACGCCGCCACCGACGTACGTCTCGCCGCGCAGGCTGAGGCGCTGTGGGGCGCGGGCCGGGGGATACGCAATTTTGCCTGGGTCACGATCGGGACCGGCTGCGGCGCCTACCTGTTCCTGGATGGCCGGATCTACGGCGGCGCCCATGGGTTTGCCGGCAACTTTGGCCACTATACGATTGACGAAGCAGACGGCTATCCCTGCGGCTGCGGGCGGCGCGGCTGTCTCGAAACATATGTCGCCGGACCCGCCATCGCCCGGGCAGGGCAGGCGGCCGCGGATGAAGGCCGCAGTCTCGTGCTGCGCCAGCTGTCCGCAGGCGGACGCGTGACTACCTCCATGGTATTCAGGGCCGAAGCACAAGGCGATCCGGCCGCGCAGGCGATTATCCAGGATGTGGTTCACCGCCTTGCCGTGAGCCTGGGCGGCTTGGTGACCATCCTGGATCTGGAACTGCTGATCCTGGGTGGCGGCGTGATCCATGCCAACCCCAGCCTTGCCGTGCGTATCGACCGCAGCATCCGCACCTACCTCATGACGGCCGAGTCGGTGCGCGACCTGCGCGTCGTAACGGAATCGCTGCCCAACTCGGCTTTGTATGGCGCCGCCAGCGAAGTATTCTTACGCACCGGGCTGCTTGAACTCTAGGGCAGGCCCGCCGCAAACACGCAGAGGATCTTCATGGCCAGCAGCAGTTTGACGGCCACGCTTGTGCAGGTGGCCACCCTATATTACGAAGAGAACAAGTCCCAGCAGGAAATCGCCGACCAACTGGGTGTGTCACGGTCGCTGATCGCGCTCTATCTTAAACGCGCCCGCGAACAAAACATCGTGCGCATCGAGATCGTCAATCCCGAGGACATGTGCGAAGACCTGGCCTTTGCCCTGCAGACGATCGGGGGGCTGCACAGCGTGCATGTGATCCCAAACCCCACGGCCGATGAACTGATCCTGCGCTCGCTTGGCGGCGCCGTGGCGCGCTTTCTGGAGCAGCGGCTGCAAGACGGCGATCTCCTTGGCCTAGGCTGGGGGCGAGCCATCATGGAGAGCGTGAATCTTTCGGCGCCGGCGCGGCCGCGGCGCATCGAGGTCGTGCCGCTGCTTGGCGAGAGCAGCTTTACCAGCTCCTATACCCAGATGAACCAGATCGTGCTGCAGATGGCGCGCGCCTACGGAGGGCAGCCGCACTTCCTGCTGGCCCCGCTCATGGTGGGCAGCCGCGCGTTGCACGATGCGCTGCTCGCCGATGAAACTGCACAGCCGGTAGCCGATCGCTGGAACCGGCTCACCGTAGCGTGTATTGGCGTGGGGGCCCTGCCGCCGGTGCACGGCCAGGTTGTCTATCTCGGCGAAGCGAACGTAGGCGAATACGTCACACGCGGGGCTGTGGGCGACATCGTAGCGCGTCACTTTTCCCTGCATGGCAGCCAGATCTTTACCCCGCTTGACGACCGCATCATCGCCATTGGCTTTGAGCAGCTGCGCAGCGCCCACACCGTGGTCGCGGCAGCGGGCGGCATCGAGAAAACCCAAGCCATTCTTGGCGCGCTCCGCACCCGGCTCATCACCGATCTCTTTCTCGACCAGGAACTGGCCCAGTCCGTGCTGCGCGAACTCACATAATGCGCGTCATTGCCGGCGTGGGTTAGGCACAAATGCCGGCTTGCCGTCGCGCTCCACTACGATCTGGGCAAAGCCGCGCTGCACCACGGCCGCATAGTCGTGGCCGGCGGCAATGTGATAGCTGGCGACAAAAAACAGGACGTCGCTGCCAGTGTTGACTACCCGGTGGGCCCACTGCGGCGGAATGTGGGTGATCGTCCCCGGCAGCCACCGTTCGGCCCGGAAATCGCCCTCGCGCGTCTCCAGCAGCAGATATCCCTCGCCGTGGATGCAGAAGTAAATTTCGGGTTGGTCCAGGCGCTCGTGGAAGTGCCCCTTGGTCATGTGATACTCGTCGCCGACCTTACCCGGAAAGATACGCGTGACGCCGAGGCTCATGTCCGAATTGCTGGTGACAAAGGGATGGTAGCGGATCTCGTAGATGACGGGATTGCCCCCCTGCAGCATCTTCTGCACGGCTGCCTGGTCGTAGTACATCTCCGCCAGATCGCTCATGCGCCGTTCCGAGAGGTCGAGCGCCGGGGCGAATACGCCGGTCGCAAAGTCGAATTGAACGCTGGTGGGCAGATCGGATACCGGTGTGTTTTGCATGAGTCTGGTCCTTTAATCGATGGTTTCGTCCCGATAGCGCGCAACGTCTTGCGTGGTCACGCGCGCGGGTGCTTTGACCGCAACAATCTCCATGACGTCGATGCCGAGCCGGCGTGCCATGCGCCGTGCGGCCGGCGAGACGCGCGGGCGCTGCTCCTTGCCAGAGGCGCTTGCGCCACTGCCCGCGGCCGCTTCCTGCACAACGACGGCGGCTGGCTCTTCCACAGCCCGCGCTGGGGTTTCGACCTGCGTCGGGCCAGCTGCGAGCGGTTCAGGCTGCACCAACTCTCCTGCCCGGCCGACGTGCGCGAGCATCTGGCCGGGCGTCACCATGGCGCCCTCGGCGACCAGAATTTCTAGCAGGATGCCGTCGGCCGGGCACTCGAGCATCAGCACGGCCTTGTCCGTTTCCAACTCGGCCAGTTCGTCGCCGCGGCGCACGGGATCCCCTACATGCTTGAGCCAGGCCGCCAGCCTGGCCTCGCCGATCGCTTCGCCCATGACGGGCACTAATACCTGGGTCGCCATGATGTTACAGGTCCGAGAGCACGCGGCGAATGGCCGCCAGGATGTCGCCGGCGTTGGGGATTGCCCGGTCCTGCGCCGCTGGCGCAAAGGGCACCGGGGCATCGTCGGCACACACACGGATGACCGGCGCATCCAGGTCGTCGAAGCCCTCGTCCATGATGATGGCGACCAGCTCGGCGCCCACACCGGCGCGCCGTGTGTCTTCCGAAATGACGACGGCGCGATGCGTCTTGCGCACCGAGGCGAGGATTGTGGCGCTGTCCAGCGGCGCCAGCGTGCGCGGGTCGATCACCTCGACCTCAATGCCCTCACGCGCCAGCTGGCTCGCAACGGCGAGCGCGCGGTGCACCATGACCGCGGTGGCGACGACGGTCACATGCTCGCCGCGGCGCTTGACATCGGCCTTGCCTAGGGGAATGGTGTAGGGCTCCTCCGGCACGTGCCGGCCCAACTGGCCAATGGTGGGGTCGGATACCGCCTTGCCGCCGCCCGGCGAGGCAGAACCGTAGAGCATCTTGTGCTCGAGAAACAGGACCGGGTTATCGTCGCGCATGGCACTGATCAGCAGCCCCTTGGCATCATAGGGGTTCGACGGGACCACCACCTTCATCCCCGGCGTGTGCATGAACCAGGCCTCGACGCTCTGCGAGTGCTGCGCGCCACGGCCGGTAGCACCCTGCGGTGCCCGGATGACCAGCGGCACGCGCGCCTGCCCGCCCGACATCAGCCGCAGCTTGGCCGCCTCGTTGACGACCTGGTCCATGGCGCAGAAGATGAAGTCGGCATACTGCAGCTCCACGATCGGACGCAATCCGGTGAGCGCAGCGCCCACGCCGAGCCCCATAAAGCCTGCTTCCGAGATCGGTGTATCCCAGATGCGCCGAGGGCCGAACTCCTCCAGCAGGCCGTGAGTGACATGAAAGGCGCCGCCGAATTTGCCGACATCCTCGCCCATGAGGACGACGCAGGGGTCGCGGCGCATCTCCTGGACGATCGCCTCGCGAATCGCCTCCATCATCGACAGCTCGCGCACTGGCATATCAGGCATGGTCGGCCTCCGCGGTGATGTACTGCAGGTAGTCGCCGGCTTCGGCATCAGGGCTCGCCTCGGCAAAGGCAATGGCCGCTTCCAACTCAGCTTTGACCTCGGCCTCGATCTGCGCGAGCTCGCCGCCCGTGGCGAGCCCGTCTGCCTGCAGAGCCTCTCCCAAGCGCAGGATGGGGTCGAGCTGTTTCCAGCGCTCCACCTCCTCGGCCGGGCGATACCCCGCCGCCTCAAAGCGCGCATGGCCGCGCATGCGATAGGTAATGCACTCGAGCAGCGTAGGGCCTTCGCCCCGGCGCGCCCGGGCCACGGCGGCAGCGGCGGCGCGGTAGACGGCCACGACGTTGTTGCCGTCCACCTGCACGCCGGGGATGGCGTAGGCGGCGGCACGGGCCGCCAGGTTGGGTTGGGCCGACGACTCCGCCACCCGCATCGAAAGGGCGTACTGGTTGTTCTCGATCACAAACAGCGCCGGCAGCTTCCAGAGCGAGGCCATATTGAGCGTTTCATGGAAAACGCCCTCGTTTGTGGCGCCATCGCCAAAAAAGCTCACTGCGACCTGGTCCGTCCCGCGCACCCGGGCCGAAAGGGCGGCGCCGGCCGCGATAGGAATGCCGGCACCGACGATGCCAAATGCCCCCAGCATGCCGCGCGAGAAGTCGCAGAGGTGCATCGACCCGCCCATGCCGCGGCACGAGCCCGTGCGCTTGGCAAACATCTCGGCCATCATCGCGTCCAGCGCCACACCCTTGGCAACGCAGTGAGCGTGCCCGCGGTGCGTGCTGGTCACGTAGTCGTCCTCGCGCAGCGCGCTGCTCACGCCTACCGCCACTGCCTCCTGGCCCGTGGCCTGGTGCATGGTGCCGGGCATCGGCCGTGACAGGAACAGGTAGTAAAGCTGCTCCTCAAACTCACGCGCCTGCAGCATGCGCCGGTACATGCCAAGCAGAAAGTCTTTCTCCAGGCCCCCGCAATCAAACGGCGCCTGGGCATAGGCTGGCGTACTCACGGCTGCACCTCCTCCCCCTTGCTTCCCCACTGGATGCCGACTACCCGCACCGGAAATGCTTCGAGCTTAGCGACCTTCACCGGCAGGATAAAGGCGGTAAAGCGCTGGCCCAGAAACTCGCCCAGGTTGGCCAGGTATTCGACCAGCGGAATCCCTGCGCACAGCAAGCGTTCGTGGTTGGGCTGGCCCAGCGGTGGGCCGCCGTCGGGGTTGCGCACCTCGATGCCCGAAGTGTCTACGCCCATCACGCCGATCTTTACCTCCTCGGCCAGCCAGCCGATCGCCTCGGTGGTGAACCAGGGCCGGTCGTGCTGCCGCGCGGTGCGGTAGAAGCGGTCAAACCCCGTGTAGAAGAAGGCAATATCGCCGGGACGCAGCAGGTCTCCGGCGCACGCCTGCAGCCCCTGCAGGTCGATGCAGGCGTTGTGCCCGTAGGCGGAGATGTCGACGACCACGGCGTCGCCGACCAGCCTGTCCACGGGAAAGGTGCTGGCGTCCAGCCCGTCGCGGCAGTGGTGATAGGGCAGCTCGACGTGTGTGCCGACGTGGGTATTCATCGTCACTTCGGAGATGAGGTACCAGGCGTCGGCCACGCGGCGGTACTTGGCGAACTGCGGCCATTCGTCGGTAAAGCGCGTGTCCACGTCCAGGCGATATTCTTCCTCGCCCGGGATCACGGTGTGGGAGAGATCGACAATCCGCTTGATATTCAATTTCGTTCTCGCCAGGGTTAATGGGTTTCGAATGAACCACTCTGTTGAGATTATCGCGCAGCTCCTGCCATCCGTCAATGACAAATGACAAGAGCCTTGGCGTGTGGTCCGGCTTTTGCACCCATTTTCTTAACAAAAACGCTCTTGACAACCATTTTCACAAGTGCTATGATCGTGAAAATTAGTTTCACCCCCAGTGAAATTCACCAATGAACAACCAGACCTACCATGAGCGCGGCGCGCTTGCGGCCATTTCGGACGCGCGCCCAAAGCTGAAAGGGTCGGCTCAAAAGGCGGCGCAGTATATCCTCAACTCGCCGCGCGAGACGATCAACCTGACGATCACTGAGCTCGCCGTGCGTGCCGGCGTGAGCGAGGCGAGCATCGTCCGCTTTGCCCAGTCGCTGGGCTACTCGGGTTTTCACGCGCTCAAGATCGGCCTGGCCGAAGATCTCGTCTCGCCCATGCTGCTCGTGCACGAGGACCTGACGCCGGACGACACGGCGGCCAGTGCCGTGCAGAAGGCGATGACGGCAGGCATGCGTTCGCTCGAGGATACCGTGCGCATCCTCGAACTGCCGGTGCTCGAAGCGGCCATCAACGCCCTCTGCAAGGCGCGCCAGATCGAGCTGTTTGCCTCGGGCAACTCGATTCCGCTGGCCATGGATCTCAACTTTCGCCTGACCAAGATCGGGCTGCACAGCCGCTTCTCGGTGGATCCGACGATGCAGGAGATGTACGCCAGCCTGACCTCGGCTGAAGACGTGGCGGTTGGTATCTCGCACACAGGGAGTTCGAAAGACACGGTCTACGCGCTGGAACTGGCGAAACAGCGCGGTGCAACCACGGTCTGCATCACAAACCATACCGATTCCCCCCTTACTCGCCACGGCGATTTTTGTTTGTTCACATCCACGCGGGTCAGCCACTTTCGCGAGGAGGAGATGGCCTCCAACCTGGCGGCGCTGGCGCTGTCAGAGGCCCTGTACGTGGGGATCTGCGTCCAGCGATCCGACGCATCGGTGCAGGCGGCCTCCAAAACGATGCACGCGACCCGGCATCGCAAGTACTAAGTATTGATACTGGAGTAAGGAAAGAGCAGAGAGATGAGGAGGTGAACGCAAAGAGCTAAAACAAACGCTGAGCCGAATGTAACGCAGGAAAAAAGAGGAGGAGGGAGATGCTGGCTGTCTTGGTCGGCGCGCAGCATCCCCCAGACGGCAGCACGGGCAGCGCTTCAGCAATCAATCGCTGGGGTAAGCGCGCTCGGCGTTGCCAAGGGCCATTCTACCGCATTCTCGTCATTCTGTTTATCTTTCTTGCAGAGGAGAAGAGGCACATGAATAAGAAACTGATCGGCCTGTTCCTGGCAGTGGCTATGATCGCCAGTGTCTTGGCCGGCTGCACCACTGTCGCCCCGGCGGCCGCACCTGCCCCTGCGGCGGACGGCGAAGCCACTGCGGCTGCGCCCGAAGAAGCGGCTGCACCGTCCGGCGAACCTGTTACCCTAGAGTTCGCGCAGTGGTGGGAGCCCGAACTGCCGGAAGGCGCCTTCCGCGCATTGATGGACGAGTTCGAAGCCCAGAATCCCGGCATCAAGGTTAACCTGATCAGTGGTCCCTATTCGACCACCAAGGAGCAGGTGGTGGCCGGCGCAGCGGCAGGCACGATGTCGGACGTCGTGGGCCTGGACGGCGCTTGGGTCAGCGACTTTGTCAAGCAGGGTTCACTCGCCAGCTTGAGCGACCTGATGACGTCTGCCAACTATGACGAAAGCGGCCTGGCAGCCCAGATCAAGCTGGACGGCCAGACCTATATGATTCCGGTCGTCAACTTTGTCTACCCGGTGTTCACCAACCTCGACCTATTGGCCAAGGCCGGCATAGACAAGGCGCCGACCACGCGCACCGAGTTTGCGGACGCGGCGGCGAAGTTGACGGATACTGCCAACAACGTCTATGGCTGGGTTCTGCCGCTATCCATGGAACAGCCCAACGGCATTCAGAACGATGTGATGTCCTGGGTATGGGCTTCGGGCGGCAGCATGCTGAAGGATGGCAAGCCGGACCTGACCAACGACGACGTGCGCGGCACCATGGAATACATCAAGGGGCTGTATGACGCGGGTGTCGTCTCCCCGGGTGCCTTCACGATGGTAGAGCAGGACAAGGTCACGGAGTTCACGAACGGCCGCGTCGGCATGATGATTGACTCCCTGGCGCACATCAACTTGATTCGCAAGGACGCGCCGGAGCTGAAATTTGGAATTAGCGCTCTGCCGGCCAAGGATGACTACACCGGCAAGCGCGGCCTGCCCTATGCTTCATGGGGTATCGGCGTAGCAGCCAACAGCCAGCATCCGGCCGAGGCCTGGAAGCTGGTGGAGTTCCTGATGAGCCCGGAGACCAACTCCAAGCTGTCGTCGATCGCCAACGCTTTCCCTGGCAATGTCAACTCTACACCTGACTTCGTCAAGACCGACGAGCTGTTTGCGGCCGCCTTTGACGTCTTCAAGGAGGGTTACCTGGCCAATGAGTTCGTCGGCCTGCCCACGGCTGAGGGCCTGATGCGCTCGTTCGACGAGCAGTTCCAGCCCTACTTGGACGGCAGCCAGTCGTTGGACGACTCGCTGAACAAGGCGCAGGAAGAGTGGAATAAGGCGTTCGAGTAAAGCTTACGGAGACGTGGCGCCGGAAACTCAATTTCTGGCGCAGCATAAACGTCTTGTGGTAGGACGGGGGCTGCCGGACAGTACTGCCCGGCAGCCCCTGACTAAATTGCAGGGACTCACCTATGCAAAGAGTTACGAGAAAGCTCATCCCCTTTGCTTATCTGTCGCCGACGCTGCTGCTGTTGGCCGTACTGTCGCTCATTCCCATCGTGACGGTATTCTATTATTCCCTGATGAACAATGTCATCATGGAAAAGAACCCCGTCGTGGTGGGCATTGCAAACTACATTGATATCCTTACGGACGATGTTTTTCACCAGGCCTTTCTAAACACGATGTATTTCACAATCATGAGCGTCGTGTTTCATCTGATTCTCGGCTTGTCTTTTGCCCTGATGTTGAACAGCAAGCTGCTCGGCGCGACGCCCAAGGCGATCTTCCGGGTCGTATATGTGCTGCCATGGGTGTTCACCGCGGCGGTGATCGCAGTGCTTTGGCGGCTGCTGCTTAACCCCAACGGCGTCATCAACTACATTCTGATTACGCTCAATATAGCCCATGGCCCAATCGAGTGGCTGAGCTCCAAGCAGTTGGCGCTGCATTCCGTCACCTTTATCAATATCTGGTCCGGTTACCCCTTTTATATGGTCAGCCTGCTGGCGGGCCTGCAGGGCATCCCCAGCGAACTCTATGAGGCCGGTACCATCGACGGCGCCAGCGGCCGCCAGCTTTTTCGCTACATTACGCTGCCCCAACTCAGACCGATCATTGTCAGCCTGGCAATGCTCGACTTCATCTGGACCATGCATCAGTTTACGCTGATCTGGATGACTACCGGCGGCGGACCGATCCATGTTACGGAGGTGCTGAGCACGTATACCTACAAGCAGGCATTCACGTCCTACGAGTTCTCGCACGCGTCGGCCAGCGCCTTTATCATTTTGCTCCTTTGTGCGGTCGTCGCCTGGTTCTATGTGAGGCAGCAGCGAGCCAGCGATGAATAACAGAATGTCCAAATCCACGTCACTGCGTCTCAAGAAGGTGCTGTTGTACATTGGCCTATTGGCAGGCGCCGTCTATGCCGGCTTCCCTGCGCTGTGGATGCTCTCCTCTTCGTTCAAGTCCAACCCGGATATCTTTGCCTATCCACCGCGTCTGTGGACCGCATCCTCTTCCTTGGTTGCCTATATCGCCGTCATCACCGATCCGGAGAAGGTGCGTTTCTTTTTAAACAGCTACCTGGTTTCGACCTTGGTGACGCTCTGCACCCTGTTCGTGGGGATTTTGGCCGGCTACAGCTTCAGCCGCTACCATTTTAAGTTCAAACGGCCCATCAATATGCTCATCATCAGCGTCCAGGCCGTGCCGCCCATCACGCTGTTGATCCCGTACTTCGGTCTCATCGTGGTTCTGAAGCTGTTTAACACCTATGCCGCCCTCGTGTTGACCTATATGGTCTTCACGCTGCCTTACGCCATTCTCATGATGACCGGCTACTTCAATACGCTGCCGCGGGAGCTGGACGAGGCCGTGATGATCGACGGCGGCACTTCGGCGGTTGCGCTCTGGCGGGTGCTGGTGCCAATCGCCTTACCCGGCATTGTTGCCACCGGGATCTATACGTTCATGCTGGCGTGGAACGAGTTCTTGTTCGCCGTCACGCTGACGAAAACGATGGACATGCGCACCGTACCCGTTGGGATTCAACTGCTGATGGGCCAGCACTCCTACGAGTGGAACCAGATGATGGCGATGAGTGTGCTGGGCTGTCTACCTGTCTTGATTCTGTACCTGTTCTTCCAGCGTTACTTCATTGCGGGCATGACCGCAGGTTCCGTAAAAGGTTAATTGTTTCAGTTTATTATTGGAGGTAATACCATGTTGATGAACATGAAAGACTTGTTGGCGGTCGCCCGGGCAAACAACTTTGCCGTGCCGGCCTTCAACATCAGCAGCAACATGCTGCTCAAAGGCGTGATGGAAGCGTCCGAAGAGCTGCAGTCGCCCGTCATTCTCGCCATCCACCCGGATGAGCTGAGCTTTGTGACGCCTGAGTTTGTCGCGTACGCCGTGGAAGCGGCGACCAAGGCGACGGTGCCGGTCTGCATCCACCTGGATCATGGCGCCAACCTCGGCCAGGTGATGGCGGCCATTCAGTGCGGCTTCACCTCCGTCATGATCGATGCCTCCAGCCAGCCACTCGAGCAGAACATCGCCATCTGCAAAGAGGTCGTGGCGCTGGCGCACTCGGTCAACGTTTCCGTCGAGGGCGAACTGGGCACCATCGGCACCACCGGCCCCGACGCTGAGGCCGGCGCCGACGAAATCATCTATACCAATCCGGACGATGTCGTAATTTTTGTCGAAGCCACCGGCGTCGACACGCTGGCCGTCGCCATTGGCACCTCGCACGGCATCTACCCCAAGGATAAAAAGCCCGAATTGAAGCTGGACCTGCTCAAGGAGATCCGCCCGCGGGTCGAGACGCCCCTGGTGCTCCACGGCGGTTCTGCGAACCCGGACGATGAGATCGCCGCTGCCGTCAGGCTCGGCGTGAACAAGATCAACATCTCCAGCGACATCAAGGATGCCTTCTACCAGAAGGCGCGTGAGGTCCTGAAGCACCCCACCATCCGCGAACCCAACTCGATCTATCCGCCCTGCATCGACGCCATGAAGAAGGTCGCCCACCACAAAATTGAACTCTTCAACGCTGCCGGCAAGGCCGCCTGCTACCAATACGCCCGCGCATAGCACGTGAAACTGTAGGGGCCCAAGAAACCGAGTTTCTACGAGAAGCTCGGTTTCTGCCCTTCCGCCGGACATTGTGCCCCTAACGCGTTCCTTGAAGAACGAACAACCACCATGAGCGAAAAAATTGCCCTCGGGCTCGGCGACAACACCGACTACGAGATCGTCTGGAATTCAGCGGTTTTCGAGGCCCTCATTCGCCGCCACGATATCCGCGCCGCCGAGCTGGCCATCGACAAGCCCATCGCCTCGGAACGCGACTTGGTCATCTCGATTCTGGGCTTTCTCCGGGGCGGCAGCGGGGGTGAGCGCCATGTCGCTGCGTCCGTCATTGTCGAGGAATTTGCGCGTAACTTCGCCATGAAGATCACACTCGGCGGCACGTCGGTGCGCGCGGCCATCGCCATGCACAAGCTGGGCTACACCTCGGCCCTCCATCTTGTCACCATCAACGAGCACGTACGCCGGCTGATCCCGCAGGACAGCCCCTATGTCTGCAGCAATACGGTTGACAGCTCTTTCCCTCACCTGATCGTACAGTTCGACAAGGGAACGCGCGTGTGTGCCGGCGACATCGACATCTGCAGCAGCCGCGCCAACCGTATCATTTATCACGACGACACCGACAATGTCACCATGCGATTGAATGAGGGGTTTGGGGATCTGATCACGGGAGCCAAGGTATTCTTGGTTTCCGGCTTTAACGCAATGCGCGACGAGCAGCTCCTGATCGATCGCCTGGCGTCGCTGCAGCAGATCATGGTGAGCCTTCCGCGCACAGCACAGGTCTTCTTTGAGGATGCAGGCTACTACAACCCCAGCTTTCATAAGCTGATAATTGCCACTTTGGCACCCAGGATCAGCATCTTCAGCCTCAATGAAGACGAACTGCAGGGCCATTTAGGCAAAACGCTCAACCTGCTCGATGCTTCTGACGTGGCGGCTGCACTTGCGGACCTCCGGCAGCTTATCGCCGTCCCTATCACCGTCGTTCACTCGATGTATTGGACGTTGGCCTACGGCGACAACGCCCAGGCTATGGCGAGCGCCCTCAAAGGGGGCGTGACGATGGCCACGACCCGCTTCCGCTATGGCGACGATTTCACGGTGGAGAACTACCGGGAGGTAGAAAACCTGCCCCCCAATCCCGACGGTGCACAGTTCGTCACTGCGATCGGGGATATGTTGGGGAGCAAGGTCTGCGCGGTGCCGGTCGCCCAGGTCGACCAATCTAATGGCACGACGATCGGCCTGGGCGATGCATTTGTCGGCGGTTTCGTCCCCGCCCTTATTTAGGAGTTCACGGGCTCAACTGAAGCGCCGCGCTCCCTGATAATTTTAACCAGGTCTGCGATGCTTGACACGTGCTCCTTGCGCAAAGACAGGACCAGGATTTCGTCACTGCTCGCATCGACGCCGATCACGAGCATCTCTGGCCGCTCGCACAGCAAGCGCAGCGCAAATTCGGGGTGCGCTGCGGACAGATCAAACACGACGGCGCGCGGGTTCTGCGCTTGAATCTGCGCGCAGATGCCGTGCCGTCCGGATTCAAACGTGATGGGGTCCAGCGTACTGTACCGGCTGAGCGCCGCCTTGAGCCCCGCCAGGAACACCGAATCGCCGTAGAGAACAAGTCCCTTGGGGACCGCCATAGCTGCCTCCTCGCACTGCGCAGCTGCTTGAGAAATGTGTGCGCCGGTCCATGGCGAGCCGGTGTACCCGATGTGGCGCTCTATCGTCTTGAACTCGCGGGCTCGACCGATTCGGATTTCACCGACGGCATGTATACCATTGGCGTCAACGTAGAGTCACTGTAGCCAGTCTCCTTGTAGGTGGTCTGGCCATTGTTGTTGTAGTTGCTCCACGGAATCCAGGTGGCGTCGTCGATCTGGGCATACGCATCGCTCCCGCCGTTGGTATCGTGGTACTTAGGCACGTTACAGTCTTCTGCGGGAATCATCTCGGCGCCCTGCCCGGCGAACGCATAGTGCGAGACGTTGGCCCGGCGCTGGCGGATCGGGACACTCTTGTCCCCGACGACATTCAGTACCATGAAGTCCGCTGCAAATGTGTAGCGCTCACGCGGGATGCCGTAGGCGGCGAAGTTCTGTATGGCCAGGTCAACCGTGTCATCCTGCGCCTGGAAGTGGGTTGCCGCCGTCAGGCGCGGCAGAGTACCCTCTGCCATCCACCGGCTGAGCATGTAGCCAAGCGCGCCGTCTGTCGTGTGCGAGCTGTTCACAACCGTGGTCGTGTCGTCCAGGACACCCGGCGGCACCAACGATACGGGCACGCCCAGCAGGTGCGCTGCCCACTGATCGGGTGGCATGACAAGTTCGTGCGCCAGGACGTCGATGTTCTTGGCCTGGTCGAGCATGATCGTGTTGGGGCGGGTGTCCCCCGAATAGATCATCGTGATAGGCGGCATATGTGAACCGGGTGGCCTGAACTCCACCTTGTAGCTGATCGCGCCGCGCCTGGTATGAATGGCCGGGAAGTGGGTGATCTTCAGACCCGTTCTGGGGTTGTCGTAGGCGACGCCGCCCACCGTATCGTACTTCAGCTCGATGGGCACCAAGGCGTAGGCGTCAAAGCGGGCATTGCCGTCGGCGTCATAGAAATAAGGATCTTGATACTGCACATATTTGCTGACGACGGGCTCCAGGGGACACGGCGTGTTCCAGTCGGCCTGTGTCGGTGCCTTGAAGTCCTTGTAGCTGTTGTAGCCAAAGCTGAAAGATTCGGTGTGCCAACGCCAGACCTCGCGGAAGTGCTCGAGGATATTCTTCGTGCCGTCCTGGTAGGTATACTGCTCACCGCTGACCGGATCAACCAGTTGAGATGCCGATGGCCCCCACACATAGAGCGGCGACTTGCGATCGCTGGATTCGCCAAAACAGTAGATGGCAGAAAGCTCGCTCATGTGGTCAGCATGCAGATGGGCGATGAAGATCTTGTCCATGCGGCTGTAGGGGATACCCATTGCGACATAGTTAGCGAGCACGCCCATGCCGCAGTCGAACATGGCATAATCCGCCGGCACCCAGGTTCCGTCAGACGCCTTGTGGGACGGTCCGACTTCGACGTAGACGCTGACGCCCTGCTGTGAGAGCCGCGGCAGACACGAGGTGCCGAGAAACGTGATGCGCATTTCGTCCGCTTTCAGCTCTTCGCCGGGACAGCAGGTTTCCAGCTGGCTGGTGAACCAGGTATATGCACCGCCCGGCTTACAGACTGCAGGATCGCCTGCCGGCTGCGCCCAGGTCGCACGTGGCGTACTTTGGGCATAGCCTGCCAGCCCGGTCGCCGCTGCGCCCAAGCCGACTGATTTCATGAAAGTTCGCCGTGAGACATTCATCATCATCCTCCTGAAAAAGTAAGCTGCTCTGGTTGCTGGCAGCTAGCTTGACTATAGCAGGAGGTCGGCTGTGGTTCACTGACACAAGTGATAGTGTGGGCGCCGCAGAAGTGATAGTCGTGCGTGCCCCTACGAATCCTAAGCCAGGCCGTGGCTGGCGGCGTAGGCGATCACCTGGGCGCGGTTCTGCAAGTGCAGGCGCTCCATGATCTGCGCCAGGTGGTAGCGCACAGTGGGTTCGCTGAGATAGAGCGCGGCGCCGATCTGGGCGTAGGTCATGCCCTGCGCCAGCCGGGCCAGGATCTCGGCCTGGCGCGGCGTCAACTCGCCATGTGCGGCGCTTGGGCCGGAAACATCGGCGTCACTTCTATCATGCGGCGGGTACATGGGGGCGCCATGGCGAGCCTGGCGGGCAAACTCCTCTAGCAGCCGGGCCGCCAGATCGGGCGGCAGCGCGGCGCCACCCGCCGCCACTTGCCCGATCATCTCCAAAAAGCTGTCGGCACTCTGGCTCTTCAACAAGTAGCCGTTGGCGCCGCTCTTGACTGCCTCGAACAGATCCTCGTCGCTCGCCGAGACGGTGAGGATCACGACCTTGATCTCGGGCAACGCCGCCTTGATCAACCGCGTGGCCGTCAAGCCATCGCACACGGGCATCTCGATGTCCATCAGGATCAAGTCTGGACGCAGGTCGCGCGCCTGCTGCAGCGCCGCGCGACCGTCTGCCGCCATTCCTACGACGGTGTAGCCGCTGGCCTCCAGGAGCATCTGCAGCGAATGGCGAAACAGCGCATGGTCATCGACGATTAACAGCCTCAACTTGTCACCCCGTTCCCGTGGATTACTGGACTCCTAGTCTCGGTGGGCGCCGTGCGCGGAACTACGATAGTCACCTGCGTGCCCTGGCCGGGGCTCGATGTCACGGCGAGGCTCCCACCTGCGGCCTGTGCGCGCTCGCCCATTGAGCGCAGCCCATAGCAGCTCCCGGGGCGGGCCTCGGCTGCCGGATCGAAGCCACCGCCGTCGTCGGCGATCACCACAGTCACTTGCGCGCCGGCAAGTACGAAGGTTACCCATGCCCGGCAGGGTGCAGGCTCGTCTGCCTGCCGCCGGCAGGCATGTTTCCGCACGTTCGTCAGTGCTTCCTGGATAATCCGCACCAACTGCACCTCGACTACTGGCGGCAGCCCTTCTGCGTCCAATGCGGGGGGCACCGTCAACTCGACGGGGATACCGTACAGCTGGGTGAACTGCAGCAGGTATTCACGCACGGTCGCGAACAACGGCCTGGCGCCGTTGCTGGTGGTCTTCACCCCCAGCAGGTACTCCCGCAGCTCGGCTTCGGCCTGCAGGGTCGTGGCTGCCAGGTCGTCCAGGCAGGATTGCAGCAGTGAAGCTTGGCTGCCTGCAAAGAGCAGTTTCGCCGCGTTTGCCTGCAGGTGCGCCGCCGCCAGCAGCTGCGTAACGCCGTCATGCAGCTCGCGTGCCAGCCGCTCGCGTTCGCGCAGTGTCGCCAGCGCACGCTCCTGTTCAAGCAACTGCGTACGGGCATGCTTCTGCTCTGTAATGTCGCGCAGCATGAGCAGGGAGCCGACGGATTGGCCGCGGAAGTCGCTGAGCAGTGAGTGTTCGACGGCACACCAATGCTCGTCGGCGTCGCTGCCTAGGTTCCTCTCGACGGGCTTAGCGGCTTGCCCGGATGAGCCAGCCGTGAGCCAGGCGGGCAGGTCGGTAGACGCCGGCAGGAGTTCTCGCAGCAGCCTGCCCTGGGCATGAGTCGCTGAGATGTGCAGCATTGCCGAGGCCGCAGGATTGACGCTGGCGATTCGCTGCCTGGCATCCAGCACGATCATGCCTTCACTCATTTGCGCCAGCGCCGTTTGCCGCGTGGCCGGTAGTGGGTCAAGGATATGGAAGCCAAGTAGGGCGACGGAATATGTCGCCCATGGTGCCAGAACGGCGAGAACGGTTAGATCGATTCCTATGAACCGCAGTGCGCTGGTAATGTCCAGCAGAATCAGCACACGACCTGTGATCTGCCCGCACAGCATCAGCCCGACCGGCCAGCGATGCTGCGGCGAGTGGGCAAAGAGCCAAATGAAAGCAGCGACATTGACGAGGAGCAGGCCCCAAGAATAGGCTGATGACAGCACGCCAAGGGGAGTATAACTAGTCACAACTGTCCCATCTAGCCCCACCCATAGTCTTTGCCAGATAAACTGTGGGGCAAAGATGATCAAAGCGATGGTCAGCAAAGGTGGCAGCGCCAGCAGGGCCAGGTTGCGCCGGGTCAGCCAACGTCCCGGACAGGTGTATTCCAAAGCGATACACGTTCCTGCCGTGACAGCCAGCATTTGCAGCGCATACTGCCACTGGTACCAGCTGATCTTGACTGCCGGGATAATGGCAGCGGTCTCGAGGGCAATGCTCAAAAGCAGCAGGCTGCCAAACGCCGATGCAGCGAGGAACGGTTTCCCCGCGGGTACGTCGCGGCTGCGCCAAGTATATAGGCCGAGCATGGCCACAAAAAGGGCAGCTGCCAGCGGCGGCCAAATATCCTTGCTATAGGCATACGCTCCATCCATGTTGTCGCCCCCCGGACACAGTAGACTGGGTTTGCATGCGGTGACTGGCGGATCCGGCAAAAAAAGAGCAGCGGTGTAAATGGGAGCTTGCCCCTGTTACCGCAGTCCGCCGCATTCTAGCGCGCCTATGGAAGGCCTGCAGCGCTGCCGGCTGTCACATAAAGTAATAAGGAGAGGGAAGGTTCAATGGCATAGAGTACTTTGGCAGATTCATGCATTGCAGGCCGGCCGCAATCAGGTACCAGACAGCATCTGGTTTGTGCTGTACCTGGTGACCTTTATGGCCATTGCCGCTTCCGGCTACTACTTTGGCCTGGCTGGCCGTCGCAGCTGGGTGGCCGTAGCACTGCTCGTGCTTACATTTTCCGTGGTGATCTTGTTGATCGCCGACCTGGATGCGCCCCAAGGGGGCTATCTCCAGGTCAGCCAGCAGCCCCTCTTTGACGTAATAGACAGGATGAACACACCGGCGCCGTAAGTGTGTCTCACCGCCCCTTCCACACCGGCGCGCGCTTCTCGATAAAGGCGTCGATCCCTTCATGAGCATCCTCGGCCATCATGTTGCACGCCATCACCTCGGCCGCGTAGCTGTAGGCATCTTCCATGCCCATCTCGAGCTGGCGGTAGAACATGCCCTTGCCAGTCGCGACCGCCACCGGCGACTTAGCCACGATCGCATCCGCCAGCCGCTGCACGGCTGCATCCAGTTCCTCGGGCGGCACGGCGTAGTTGATCAGCCCCTCGCGTTCCGCCGTGTGCGCGTCGATAAACTCGCCGGTGAGCAGGATCTCCAGCGCCTTCTTGCGCGAGAGATTGCGGCTGACGGCCACCGACGGCGTCGAGCAGAAGAGGCCGACACGTATGCCCGAAGTGGCAAACTGCGCCGTATCGGCTGCCACGGCCAGGTCACACGCCGCCACCAGCTGGCACCCGGCGGCCGTCGCCAGCCCGTGCACGCGCGCGATCACCGGCTGTGGCATGCGGTTGATCGTCAGCATCATCCGGCTGCACTGCTCGAAGAGCGCGTTCTGGAAGGCCTTGTCCGGGTGGCTGCGCATCTCCTTGAGATCGTGCCCGGCGCAAAAGGCCTTGCCCGCCGCCGCCAATACGACGACACGCACGGACTCGTCGGCTGCGATCTTATCCAGCTCCTCCTGCAGCGCCGCCAGCATGGCCGAAGAAAGGGCGTTGAACTGCCGCGGCCGGTTCAGCGTCAACGTCGTGACGCGCCCTGATCGCTGCGCAGGACCAGGGGCTCCTCTTCCTGTGTATCCGGTGCTGCGGCTGCTTTGTCTGTCTTCAAGCCTTCCATCTTGTTCTCCTCGTTCTATGCGCCATCCGCGTGCCCGCTCGCGCAGCACATATTTCTGCACCTTCCCGGTCGAGGTCTTCGGCAGCTGGCCAAAGATGATCTTCTTCGGCGCCTTGAAGTGTGCCATGTTTGCGCGGCAGTAGGCGATCAGGTCCGCCTCCGTGATGTCCGGTGCGTCGCTGCGCAGGGTGACAAACGCGCACGGCACCTCGCCCCACTTCTCGTCCGGCCGCGCCACCACCGCCGCTTCGAGCACCGCCGGATGCCGGTAGAGCACGTTCTCGACCTCGATCGTCGAAATGTTCTCGCCGCCCGAAATGATGATGTCCTTGGCCCGGTCCTTCAGCTCGATGTAACCGTCGGGGTGCAGCACGCCGAGATCGCCGCTGTGAAACCAGCCGCCGCGCAGCGCCTGCTCGGTGGCCGTCGGGTTCTTGAGATAGCCCATCATCACAATGTTGCCGCGGAAAAACACCTCGCCCAGCGTCTTGCCGTCGGGCGGCACCGGTTCGAGCGTCTGCGGGTCGGCCACCATCAGCGTTTCGAGCATGTGATAGCGCACGCCCTGCCGCGCGTTCAGACGGGCGCGTTCGTCGAGCGGCAGTTCGTCCCACTCGTCGTGCCACTCGCAGATGACGGCGGGGCCGTAGGTCTCGGTCAGCCCATACACATGGGTGATCTCGAAGTTGTTGCGCGCCATGGCTTCGAGCACCGCGGCGGGCGGCGGCGCGGCCGCAATCATGCCGTACACCTTGTGCGTTCTTCTTCGCCCGCACCTCTGCCGGTGCGTTGATCAGCATGTGATGTACGGTCGGCGCGCCGCAGTAGTGGGTAACGTTTTCTTGGGCGATGAGGTCGTAGATCTGGTTGACGTCCACACGGCGCAGGCAGACGTTGGTCCCCGCGACCGCCGCCATCGTCCAGGGAAAACACCAGCCGTTGCAGTGAAACATCGGCAGCGTCCACAGGTACACGGCGTGTTTCGGCAGCTCCCAGGCCAGCACGTTGTTGACCGCGTTCAGATAGGCGCCGCGGTGGTGATAGACGACGCCCTTTGGGATTGCCGGTCGTCCCCGAGGTGTAGTTCAACGTGATCGGCGACCACTCGTCGGCAGGCAGCTGCCAGGCAAACTCCGGGTCGCCCTCGGCCAGCAGCTCCTCGTAGGTAATGTCGCCTAGCCGTTCGCCACCCGGACCGAACGGGTCCACCACGTCCACAACGGTGATTGACTTCCCCGCCTGCCGGAGCAGGTCGAGCGCAGCCCGGATGATGGGCGCGGCTTCGGTGTCGGTGATGAGCAGCTTTGCTTCGCTGTGCTCGAGCATAAAAGCGATCGTCGCCGCGTCGAGGCGGGTGTTGAGGGCATTGAGTACGGCCCCGCTCATCGGCACGCCAAAGTGCAGCTCAAAGGTCTGGGGCGTGTTGTACCCCAGCGCCGCCACTGTATCGCCGGCCCCGATGCCCCGGCGCTGCAGCGCCGACGCCAGCCGCCGGGAGCGTGTATAGGTCTCCCCCCAGGTCTGGCGGCACTCTCCATGCACGATCGCAACCTGCTGCGGATACACGGCTGCCGCTCGTTCCAAAAATGTCAGCGGCGAAAGCGCCACGAAGTTCGCCGGCGTCTTTTCCAGCCCGGCCGCATAAGGATTGCATCGGAGTCAAGTTCGCTTCCTCTGCCTGCAAGTCCGCAGGTATGCCTGTAGTTGTTTCTGTTCGCTAGCGCGAGTACATGTGGCGAAATTTCACCGGATTGTACCGGCACTCCCACCCCCTGTCAAAGTGTTTACCGCCAACGTGCCGGGGACAGGCGGAAGCTAGCTTCCGCCTGTCCCCGGCACGTTGGCGCCAAGCGTCAATCTCTTCCGCTACACGTTACTTGCTGGCGTTGATGAGAGGCAGGAATACCCGTTCGCCGCCGAGAAGGTCGACCTCCCACGGGTCGGTCCTCCAGCCAAACTCCTCGAGGTTAGTGAGCCCATCGTCGTCTGGGTCGCCATCGGGGCCGTTAGCCCCTTTTGCCGAACGCGGGTTAAGCCCTTCCTCGACTTCCCACAGGTCGGGCATGCCGTCGCCGTCGGTGTCCGGCTTTTTGATGTCGGTGCCATTCTGCTGTTCGTCGGCATCGCTGAGGCCATCGCCGTCGGTGTCGACCGTGGCACCCGGCGCCGGTTCTGCGGGCGTGGGAACCTGGTTCGGCGTGCCGTTCTTCCTTGTGGTGACTACCAGCATGGGTGCGTTCACCCCCTGCATGCTGCCAAAGACGATGGCAGTGGGGTCGATCTTTGTCAGGGCGAGGTTGACGGCGCCGTTGCCGCTGCACCAGGTTGGTGATGTCGACTGCCTTCCAGTCGTTTCTCGCAAATGGTCCCGAGTTGGCCACGAGCGCACCGGGTGCCGGTGCATTGGCGTAGGTGATGCCGTCTTCAGTCCAAGTGTTGTCGTCTACGGCATTGACCTGGAAGCCGGTGCTCGACCCGCTGTTGGCGAAGAGATAGAGCTGGGCGCTCACGACCGTATCGACCAGCCCCTGCAGGTTGAAGCGCAAGTAGCTGCGTGCCACAGGTGCGCCGTCCACATGCAGCTTGATCGACTCGCCGTAGTTGGTGTCGGGGCGTGTCGCCCAGACATAGCTGTCCGCTGCGCTTGTGAACGTGTATACCTGTGATCCTCCCACCGGCACCGGCGTCACGGGCGGCACGCCGGTCGGTGTCGGCACTGGTGTGGTCGGCGGCGCAGCAGCTGCATCGATGGCGAACTGATCGGAATAAGTGCCGTCGCCGTGCACAAACTGCGCGTCCATGCGGCTGGCGGAGACGGCGACCTTCAAGAAGCCGAAGCTGTTATCCGTTGACTCCATCCAGGCGCCGAAGTAAGGGGCCTCCTCGTCGGACGTGCTGATCTTGTACGACTCACGCCCGACATTGGCGGCAATGACCACCACAGGACCTGCCCCTTTGCCGTACGTACCGTCGGCACCGTCGTCGACCACGCAGTCGGCGTCGTACGCATTTGCCTTGACTGCCGTGCAGTTCGCGCCAAGCCCCAGCTGTTTTGAGCGTTGATAGCTGTGGTCGTGCCCTTGCAGAATGAGGTCTACCTTGCGGTCGATCAGCACGTTGAGCAACGAAGATCCGATCTCGCACGACTTGATACCCATGGTGAGACAGACCTTGTGCATGCCCACAACCGTCCACAGCCCCTGGCTCTTGGCCTCGTCGATGCGTGCCTTGAGCCAATCGCAGTTGGCCGTGTCGCCGCTCGTGCAGTAGTTGGCTTTCGCCGAGCCGCGATTGAGCGCCGGGTCGACGAGAATAAAGCGGGCGAGCGGGGCGCCGGGTGGGTAGTCAAAGTAGTACTGGTGCGCGTACTGGCCGGTCACACCCAGGCGGTCGGGCAGGCAAGCGGCGTACTTGTCGATAAAGCCGTCTGGCCCCGACGTCTTCTCCTCGTGGTTGCCCACGAGCAGTTCGAAGGGGTAGTTCGCCCCGACATGCTGCTTGACGTAGTCACACCAGGCCGACTCAGGCGTTATCTGGTCGTAGCTCAAGTCGCCGAGCGCCAGGAAGAAGTTCGCGCCCGAGCCCGCCAGAGCATCGAGCGAGGCATCCGTCGAGCTGTTGGCGCCGATATCCCCGCCTGCTGCGAAGACGAAGGATGTTGGCGCCTGGCTGAAGGCCAGCGGGATCGCGGGAAACGAAACGATGCCAACGACAATGCTGAACATCAAGACGCTCACCAGAACTGCTGTACGGCGCTGCCGAATCTCTCTCATACATTAAATTCCTTTCTGCTGCATTCCTTTTTAAAAGGAAGCCTCCAAAACAACACTTCACATGGGCGGGTAATTACGCAAAGTTAAAGTTACAGCAGGCGGGCCTTACAAGAAACAATGGCGAGGCTACGAATGGCGTTCAATAGATCGATGTGGAGAAAACGGAGGGATGACGTCGGCGCATACGCTGGCAGATAGTACGAGTTTCGCCGGAAACAGTCTCGCCGGCTGCATAACATGCCAGGGCCGTGTCCAGCTTCTCGGACACGGCCCTGGCATGTTATGCGAATGTTTTGCCGACTGTTTTGCCGCCTGGTATGTCAGAGCTGCATCATCGGTTGACGAAGGGGAGGAATACCCGCTCGCTGCCGGGATTAGCAGGATTGTCAACCTCCCACGGATCGGTCGTGCCGGCAAACTCCTGGAGGTTGGTGAATCCGTCGCCGTCCGGGTTGCCTTCGGCACCGTTGATGCCGGTGGCGGAGACCGGGTCGAGCCCCACTTCAACCTCCCACAGATCGGGCAGGCCGTCGCCGTCGCTGTCCGGCTTGTTGATGTCAGTGCCGTTCTGCTGCTCGTCGGCATCGCTGAGACCGTCGCCGTCGGTGTCGACGGTGGAAGCCCGCGCCGGCTGGTCGAGTGCGAGCCCCTGGCCCGGCGTGCCGTTCTTGAGCGTGGTGATCACCAACTTAGGTGCATTCAGCCCCTGGTTGCTGCCAAAGACCATACCGGTGGGGTTGAGCACCGTGAGGGCGAGGTTGACGGCGCCGTTGCCGTCCACCAGGGCGGTGATGTCGACCGCTTTCCAGTCGTTTCTTGCGAACGGTCCCGAGTTGGCGATCAGTGCGCCCGGCGCCGGTGCGTTGGCGAAGGTAATGCCGTTCTCGGTCCAGCTGCCGTCGGGCACAGCATTGACCTGGAAGCCGGTGCTCGACCCGCTGCCGGCGTAGAAGTAGCAGTTCAGCCTTTATGACCGGGTCGGCCAGCCCCTGCAGGTTGAAGCGCAGGTAGCTGCGTGCGACCGGCGCACCGTCAGCCTGCAGCTTGACCGACTGGCCGAAGTTGGTGTTCGGCCGTGTCGCCAGCACGTAGCTGTCCGCCACACTCGTGTACGTGTATGCCTGCGATCCATCCACCGGCGCTTCGGTCGGGGTTGCAGTTGGCGTCTCCGTGGCTACCAACGTCGGTGTCTCCGTTGGCGTCTCGGTCGGCGTGGCAGTCGGTGTCTCCGTTGCTAGCAACGTCGGTGTTTCCGTCGGTGTCTCGGTTGGCGTTGCGGTCGGTATCAGCGTACCTGTCGGCGTCGCCGTCGGCGTGTTCGTAGGCAACGCCGTCGCCGTTGCCGTCGCCGTGGGTGTGTTCGTTGGGATTGCAGTCGCGGTCGCGGTCGGCGTCGGCGTTGCCGTCGCAGTGGCCGTGCTGGTAGGCGTCGGTATAGGTCCGCTGCTCCCGACAATGGAGAACTGGTCGGTATAGGTGCCGGTGCCGTGTACAAACTGCGCGTCGATGCGGCTGGCGGTGACGGTGAATTTTAGGAAGCCGTAGCTGTTGAGGTTGCGGTCCATCCAGGCGGCGAAAGTAAGGCGCATCTTGATCGGAGATACTCATCGTGTTGGAGGCGAGACCGAAGTTGGCAGGAATGGCGATAACCGTACCCGCTCCCTTGCCGTAGATGCCATCGGCACCGTCGTCGACGATGCAGTCGGCATCATAACGTGCCTGAGTTTAATCGCGGCGCAGTTTGCACCGAGAGCAAGCTGCTTCGAGCGCTGATAGCCGTGGTCGTGGCCTTGCAGGACGAGGTCCACCTTGCGATCGATCAGCACGTTGAGCAAGGGTGGCGCCGATGTCGCACGATGTCGTACCCATGGTGAGACAGACCTTGTGCGTGCCCACGACCGTCCACAGCCCCTGGGCTTTGGCCTCGTCGATGCGCGCCTTGAGCCAGTTGCAGTTGGCCGTTTCGCCGCTCGTGCAGTACTCCTGCGTGTTGACATCGTCGCGATAGATGTCCGGATCGATGAGGATAAAGCGCATCAGCGGTGCATTGGGTGGATAGTCAAAGTAGTACTGGTGCGCATACCGGCCGCTCACGCCGAGGCGGTCGGGCAGGCAGCCGGCGTAGGTGTCGATAAAGCCGTCCGGCCCGGTCGCCAGCCACTCGTGGTTGCCGACCAGCAGTTCAAAGGGATAGTTGGCTCCGACACGCTGCTTGACGAAGTCGCACCAGGCCGATTCGGGTGTGACCTCGTCGTAGCTGAGATCGCCGAGCGCCACGAAGAAGTTTGTGCCTGCGCCCGCCAGCGCATTGAGCGACGCGGCCGTATTAGTGTTGGCGCCGAAGTCGCCGGCGGCACCAAAGACAAACGATGCCGGCGCCTGGCTGAAGGCCAGCGGGATGGAAGGAAGGGAAATGATGGCGACTGCCATGCTGAACAGCAAAACGCCGGCTAGGACGGCAATTCGTTGCCGCCGAACATTTCTCATGCAGGGTCTCCTTCACCTGGTTGTCTTCTGTCAGGCTGTCTCATGCGATCGGGCTTTCAAATAGTAGTACACAGGCACGCAAAAGCGGTGGACAGCATATGTCCTGCCCACATATACCTCATAGAGCGTTATTCACGTACAAAAAATACATCAACTACAGCTATGTCCAGACTATTTGACACGGCTTTAGCATGTTCTGCGGCTGTTAAGCATCCATTTTGCCACCGGTTGCGGTTTTAGGGCTGCGTTACCGGTTGACGAAGGGGAGGAAGACCCGCTCGCGCTGGGATCGGCGGATTGTCAACCTCCCACGGATCGGTCGTGCCGGCAAACTCCTGGAGGTTGGTGAACCCGTCGCTGTCCGGGTTGCCTTCGGCACCGTTGATGCCGGTGGCGGAGACGCGGGTCGAGCCCCACTTCAACCTCCCACAGATCGGGCAGACCGTCGCCGTCGCTGTCCGGCTTGTTGATGTCAGTGCCGTTCTGCTGCTCGTCGGCATCGCTGAGGCCGTCGCCGTCGGTGTCGACGGTGGAAGCCCGCGCCGGCTGGTCGGGTGTGAGTCCCTGGCCCGGCGTGCCGTTCTTGAGCGTGGTGATCACCAACTTAGGTGCATTCAGCCCCTGGTTGCTGCCAAAGACCATGCCGGTGGGGTTGAGCACCGTGAGGGCGAGGTTGACGGCGCCGTTGCCGTCGCACCAGGGCGGTGACGTCGACCGCCTTCCAGTCGTTGCTTGCGAACGGTCCCGAGTTGGCGATCAGTGCGCCCGGTGCCGGTGCGTTGGCGAAGGTAATGCCGTTCTCGGTCCAGCTGCCGTCGGGCACGGCGTTGACCTGGAAGCCGGTGCTCGACCCGCTGCCGGCGTAGAAGAGCAGTTCAGCCTTTATGACCGGGTCGGCCAGCCCCTGCAGGTTGAAGCGCAGGTAGCTGCGTGCGACCGGCGCACCGTCAGCCTGCAGCTTGACCGACTGGCCGAAGTTGGTGTTCGGCCGTGTCGCCAGCACGTAGCTGTCCGCCACACTCGTGTACGTGTACGCCTGCGATCCATCCACCGGCGCTTCGGTCGGGGTTGCAGTTGGCGTGGCAGTTGGCGTCTCCGTGGCTACCAACGTCGGTGTCTCCGTTGGCGTTTCGCGTTGGCGTTGCAGTAGGCGTTGGCGTCTCTGTTGTCGATGGTGTTGCAGTCGGTGTTGTGGTCAGGGTCGGCGACGGTGTCGCGGTCGGCGTATTCGTCGCAGTCGGTGTCGCCGTCGATGTGTTCGTAGGCGTGACGGTAGGTGGGCTGCCCAGTGTGAACTCGTACAAGCGGCCGTCGTTTTCGTTCGGATTGACGTCGTTGTCGACCATGCGGTCGACCACATAGAAGTTGGTCACGCCTGCCGTCGTGCTGCTCGGGCGCCATCGTGACGCCTGCCACCTTCACCGCATTGGCGGCCGCGATGTCAAACGTGCGCAGCAGCACGCCAGCGGTAGAAACTTCGTACAGCTTCGTTGGGTCTGAGCTGCTCAAAATCAAGTTGCCGGTCGCCGGATCCCGGTAGATCCCTTCCGGATCGATGATTCCTATGCTCCACGTGTCGAACTGGGTCAGGACATCGTCGCCGTCGGGCGCCACGCCGTCAAACTGGTTGTTGGCGCCGGGCAGCAGGTGGTACACCTCGGCATTGAGGCCGTCGATGATCCACAGCCCGCGGTTCAGAACGTCATAGCTCACATCTTCAGGGTCGCGGCCGTCAAAAGTAGACACGCTCACGGATGTGACAATGTCGTCGGCTGTGCCCAGCGCACCGTCACTGCCAGGCGCGACCTCGAAGATCATCCGCTTGCTGTCATCCGAATAGAAGATATGGCCGTCGGCCGGGTTGTAGCTCACCCCCGTCGGCTCGTTGGAGAAGTTGATGGGCGTCACGGTGCTCAGCGTACCCTGCAGCGCGCCCGCCAGCGTGGTGCGGAAGACATTCTGCTTGGTCGTAAACAAGGCACTGATCTCGTCTACTTCGCCATCCGTAACAACCAACTGGTTGGAAGCAGGCACATAGGTGACGCCATCTGGGTCGGGGCTTGACGGCGACCACTGCCATGTTTGCGTCGTGCGCACCAGGCTAAACGGCGTGTTGACAACCGCAGCCTGGAGGCGCAGCGGCTGATCCAGCGCAAGCTCCACCACCTTGCCCGGCCTGGCCGTCCCAGCGTCGGTGTTGGCAGCGGTGTTGGCAGCTGCCAGGTCGGAGCCTGTCACCTGGGGCAGGTAGAGCCGGGTGGCCATCGACCACACGTCGGGGTTCGCCGGTGCGGTGGGTTGTGCCCCGTCGTCGGCAATGTAGATGTCGTACTGGCTGGGGGCGTCGGTCTGGTCGCCGCTCAGGGCAAAGACGATCGCCTGCGGGTTGATAAGACCGCTGCCCTGCAGGTCGTGCGTCTTCACCGGCTCGCCGGTCAGGGTGAACTCATGCAGCAGGAGCTTGGAGGGCTCCAGCGTGTACAGGTGGCCGGTGGCCGGATTGAAGGCCAGGCCGCGCAGCCCGGCAGCCGCCAGCGCGCGCAAATCGATAAAGCTGACCCGGCCTGCCGCCAGCGCAGCGGCGCCGTCGAAGTCGCCGTTGTCCCCCGGCACGATGTGTGCCACCCGGTTGGCAGCGCTGTCGAGGATGTACAGGTCGCCGGCAGCCCCAGCGACCGCCATGCCCCACGGCTGCTGCAGATTGAGCGCGGCGAGGCTGTAGCGGCTGTTCACTAACCAGCGCTGCCTGGTCGGTGGCGGCTGCCGCCGCAGTGAGTTCGCCCGTCCTGCCGTCGAGCAGCAGCAGCCGTGCGCCGTCGAAGGTCATGTTGGCGCCCACGTCGATGGCCGGGCCGCCGGCGAGCGCGACCGCTTCGTTGGTGGCCGGGTCGTACAGCGTGTACGCCTGGCTGCCACTGTCGCCGGAACCCGGCGTGTCAAGCAGGACGAAAGCGTCTGCAGTCGGAATGTAGGCCAGGCCTGCCGGCTGCGTCACCTGCAGCTGGTCGGGCTCGAGCGTTTGCATCACTTCGGTGGCGCCACCAGTGACAGGCGCAGTGTCCTGTGCAAAGCTCCGGCTTCCGGCCAGCAGAACAAGCACAGCCATCAGGCTCACCAGAAGGGCCAGCTTGGATTTGATACCATCATTCATTTTGCCACGGAGAAATAGTTGTAGCATCGTGATTTTTTTCCTGATTGTCTTCTGTCGGGCATGTTCCATGCGTCGTGTTTTCCGATTATTGGAAAAAGGCACAGAAAGACTAGGGACAGCATCTATGCTGCCCTATATACTTCATAGAGCAACTTATGAGGTGTAAAAATACAGCAGCTGGAGCCGTGTCCAACCTGGACACGGCTCCAGCGCATATTGCCACTGGTTGCGGTTTTAGGGCCGCGTTACCGGTTGACGAAGGGGAGGAATACCCGCTCGCTGCCGGGATTAGCAGGATCGTCGACTTCCCACGGATCGGTCGTACCACCGAACTCCTGAAGGTTGGTGAATCCGTCGTCGTCCGGGTCGCCTTCGGCACCGTTGATGCCGGTGGCGGAGACCGGGTCGAGCCCCACTTCAACCTCCCACAGATCGGGCAGGCCGTCGCCGTCGCTGTCCGGCTTGTTGATGTCAGTGCCGTTCTGCTGCTCGTCGGCATCGCTGAGACCGTCGCCGTCGGTGTCGACCATGGAACCCTGCGCCGGCTGGTCGGGTGTGAGTCCCTGGCCCGGCGTGCCGTTCTTGAGCGTGGTGATCACCAACTTAGGTGCATTCAGCACCCTGGTTGCTGCCAAAGACCATGCCGGTGGGGTTGAGCACCGTGAGGGCAAGGTTGACGGCGCCGTTGCCGACGCACCAGGGCGGTGACGTCGACCGCCTTCCAGTCGTTGCTGGCAAACGGTCCCGAGTTGGCGATCAGTGCGCCCGGTGCCGGTGCGTTGGCGATAGGTGATGCCGTTTTCGGTCCAGCTGCCGTCGGGCACAGCGTTGACCTGGAAGCCGGTGCTCGACCCGCTGCCGGCGTAGAGGAGCAGTTGCAGCCTTCATGACCGGGTCGGCCAGCCCCTGCAGGTTGAAGCGCAGGTAGCTGCGTGCGACCGGCGCACCGTCAGCCTGCAGCTTGACCGACTGGCCGAAGTTGGTGTTCGGCCGTGTCGCCAGCACGTAGCTGTCCGCCACACTCGTGTACGTGTACACCTGCGAACCTTCCACCACCGGCGTTTCGGTCGGCATCTGTGTAGGAGTATCGGTTGGCACGCCAGTCACTGTCGGTGTAGACGTCGGTGTATTCGTCGGTGCGTCCGGTCGGCGTAGCGGTTGGGGTTAGTGTCGGCGTCGGCGTGTCCGTCGACGTTGGGCTTGGCGTTGGCGTCTTCGTCGGCGTCAAAGTTGGCGTGCCAGTCGGCGCCGCCGTATCAGTTGGCGTCGGTGTAATCGCGCCGCTCCCACCGATAGAGAACCTGTCAGAATAGGTACCCTTGCCGGCCACAAACTTGGCGTCGATGCGGCTGGCAGAGACGGTGAACTTAGGAAGCCGTAGCTGTCGAGGCTGCGATTCATCCAGGCGGCGAAGTAGCGAGCTTCTGCATCGGACGTGCTCATCGTGTTGGAGCTGAGCCCGAAGTTGGCGGGAATGGCGATCACCGTACCCGTCCCCTTGCCGTAAGTGCCGTCGGCGCCGTCGTCGACCACGCAGTCGGCGTCGTAGGCGTTCGCCTTGACCGCCGTGCAGTTCGCACCGAGCCCCAGCTGCTTCGAGCGCTGGTAGCCGTGGTCGTGACCCTGCAGGACGAGGTCCACTTTGCGGTCGATCAGCACGTTGAGCAGCGAAGATCCGATCTCGCACGACAGCGAGCCCATGGTGATGCAGACCTTATGCGTGCCCACGACGGTCCACAGCCCCTGGCTCTTGGCCTCGTCGATGCGCGCTTTGAGCCAGTCGCAGTTGGCCGTATCGCCGCCCGTGCAGTACTGCTGCATGACATCGTCGCGATAGATATCCGGGTCGATAAGGATAAAGCGGGCCACGGGGGCGCCGGGTGGATAGTCAAAGTAGTACCGGTGTGCATACCGGCCGCTCACGCCGAGGCGGTCGGGCAGGCAGCCGGCGTAGGTGTCGATAAAGCCGTCTGGCCCTGAAGACCGCCACTCGTGGTTGCCGACCAGCAGTTCAAAAGGGTAGTTCGCCCCGACACGCTGCTTGACGAAGTCGCACCAGGCCGACTCGGGCTTGACTTCGTCGTAGCTGAGATCGCCGAGCGCCACGAAGAAGTCCGTGTTTGCGCCTGCCAACGCATTTAGCGAGGCGGCCGTCGCGCTGTTGGCGCCGAAGTCGCCGGCGGCACCGAAGACAAAGGTTGCCCCCGCCTGCAAGGCGGGCTCTGCCTGCAAGGCGGGCTCTGCCTGCAAGGCGGGCTCTGCCTGTAGGGCAGACTCCGCGCGCACCGGGCTTTGCTCCATACCGGGAGCGGCGGTCCGGCTGAGGGCCTGCGAGATCGAAGGATGGGAAACCATGGCAGCTGCCATGCTGGACAGCAAAACGCCGGCTAGGACGGCAAATCGCTGCCGTCGAACACTTCTCATGCAAAAGCTCCTTCACTGGTTTTTTCTGCCAGGAACAGGGTCTTTCCTTGGCGCTTCAGGCATCAAATCTGTCGCTTACTGGCAAGAGATGCGCTGAATGCCTCACGCGTGCCGGGATGAGGCGGAATACGAGGTACGGGCACGCAGGTGGAACAAGGAACTTGTGGATATCAATACGCCGCGGCGGTCGACGGAGGCTGTAGACTGCACTTGGGTGCAGAAATCAAGTTGCCGCAGTGTATAACAAAGTTATAGCAACCGAAAACACGTGCGAGCCCAGCGGCAAAAGCTCGTCCTCAGGAACGACGTGCGGCCACTGACAGCCGCACGTTGTTCCTTTGTTACCGATAGTATTGGCTGTATCGATAGAACTCAGGGGCGGATCCCGCGCACAAATGCTACAGACAGACTCTGCAGTGATCCACCTTGTACACTGGTAAAGCCGGCACCCGTCACCAGCTGCAGCAGCCCCCGCGCACTTTCCGGCCTCCCCTGTATAGTTGGCGAGGTGGTGACGGGCGTGGCAAACTGTGCATCGGGGTGCAGGGCGTCCGCGCCGCTGCGGGGCACCGAGGCGTCAAAGTCGACGATCAGCAGCTGTCCTCCCGGCTTCAACACCCGGTAGAGCTCGAGCAGGGCACGCTGCCGCAAATCGGGCGGCAGGTGGTGGATCATCAGGCTGCTGAGCACGCGGTCAAACGTGCAGTCGGCAAAGTCCAGCGCCTCGATGACTCCTGGCTTGAACTCGACCTGCATGCCTGCCTTCTGCGCCTTGCGCCGCGCCTGGGCGATCATTTCCGGCGCCGCGTCGATGCCACAAACCCTGCCCGTGCTGCCGACCGCGGCCTTGGCCCGCAGGGTCAACGTTCCTGTGCCGCAGCCGACGTCCAGCACGGTGGCACCGGAGGCAATCTGCGCCAGGCGGATCGTTTCCTCCCGCAGCGCGTCTTCCCGGTTCAACGACAATATCCGCACGACGAAGTCATACGCAAACGCCCAGCGGATGGTGCGCCCGGTCGTGGCCGGGGCATGCTCATGTTCATGGCGCGTTTTGTGAAAATGGCCGACCATATTGTCACTCTCCTTCTTGAACAATCGCTCACTATTGAACATCGTGTTCATTGTTGCTATGATAGAGGTGCTCAGGGCCCGAATCAACGGGCAGCTGTGCGGTCGTGTCCATTACCGAACAGATCGCCCAAATTGTGCGAAAACGGAGAGTAAGATGGTGGTAGGAGACAAAACGGATAGGCGCTCGCAGCGGACGCGCCGCATGCTCACTGCTGCGCTCGTCGAGCTGATGCTCGAAAAGCGCTTTGAGGACATCAGCGTCCAGGATATCCTCGACCGCGCCGATATTGGCCGTTCCACCTTTTACGGTCACTTCTCGAGCAAAGAGGCGCTGCTGTATAGCAGCCTGGGCGACATGCTCCACGGGCTGGAACTGCACATGGCCGAGGAAGGAGAGACAAAAGGAGGGGGTGAGCCACCTGGCGGGGGCATCGTCCTGCTGCCCAGCCTGGGGCTGTTCCGCCACATCAAGCAGCATCAGCGCCTGTATCGCGCCCTGTTTTCAAGCAGCAGCCTGGAGCCGGTCACGCAAAATCTGCAGCAGCAGTTGGCCCAGGTCGTGGCGCGCAATCTTGGCGCGCGGGCGAAGGCAGCGCCAAATCGCCCGCCGGCCGTGCCGCTGCCGATCCTGGCCGACTTTGTTGCCGGGGCGTTTCTGACGCTGCTGCGCGGCTGGCTCGAGGGCAACGATGCCTACACGCCTGAGCAGATCGATTCCATGTTTCAGCAGATGGTGCTGCCGGGTGTAAAGGCGGCGCTTGGTTGGAGGGGATGAATGGTTTGTGGATAGGTGTGGACGCGCGCCCTATTTGGCACGCGTCCACCTTGTTGTGGAATTACTCTGCTGCGTTCGGCGCTGCCTGCAAGAAGACCTTCTGCCAGCCGCCGTCGCGCTTTACCCACAGCGAGGCGCCAAGCTCCTCGCCACCGTCGCCGCCCCCTTCGCCCGCAAGCGGGTAGAGGAGCACGACGGCCCCCTCCGAGATGACGACGACTTCGGCGTCGTGGTGGTGGACGCCGGCCTTCTCCTCCAGTGCCGTCAGCTCTTTGGCCAGGGCGGCCGTATCGATCTCCTCGCTCGCAGCCGCAGCCGGCGCGTTCTCCACTGGGTCGCAGGGGCAAGCTGAGGAGGTCAGCACGACGTCGGCGCCCTGCCACGCCTGTTCAAATTCGCCGCGCACGGTGGCGGCTTCATCACTCTTGCCCTGCGCCTCGAGCGCCTGTGCCAGGCCAAAGAGCGACCAGCCGTTGGCGGGGTACTGCTCAAGGTCCTTGCGGTAGACCGCTTCCGCCTCCTCCGCCTGGCCCGTCTGCCAGCAGCTCGGCGCCCAGCAGGTGGCGGATCGGGAAGTACCAGGCCGGCGGTTCGATGTAGGGCAGGCTGTCCTGGATGTCCACCGCTGCCTGCAGCTGGGCGATCGCCTCTTCCTGGTCGCCTTCGGCCTTCGCGATGGCGGCCTTCAGGATGCCTGCGGCCATGTCCAGGTTCTGCTGCGCCGTGGCGAAAGAGGCCATTACCAGCCCCTCAAAGGCCGGGTTGCTCTTGGCCGCCTCGACCGCCGCCAGCTCCTCCTTGGCCTCGTCGACACGGCCGAGGTTGGCCAGCGCCACGCCGCGGGCGTAGTGCCACATGGCGGTGGCGAAGGGCAGCTCCTCGCCCGGCGCAGGTGCGTCCACCATCTCCTGCCAGCGGCCAAAGCGCACCAGCGCCTGGTATGGCATTGGCCGGAAGTCCTCGAAGAAGGGCAGGTCGAGGTATGCCTGCTCGGGGATAGCCTCGACCAGGTGCTGCGCCGCCGTCAATGGCCGTCTGGCTGTCGCCCATCATCCCCGCCGCAATGGACTCGAAGTGGATGTTGTGCGGGTAGTAGGCGACCGAATAGAAGTTGTACATGCCGGGGTCGGGCATGCCGGCAGCCGCTGTTTCGTCCGTGTGTGCCGCGTGCACGTTGATGCGCACGGCATCGGCGTAGCGGCCAGTGCGCCAATAGGTGTGCGCCGGCATGTGCACCAGGTGTCCTGCGCCCGGCACAAGCGTCTCCAGCCGCTTTGCGCTTGCGAGCGCACGGCCGGGGTCCTTGGAGGCCTCGGTGGCATGGATGTAGTAGTGGTTGGCGGCCGGGTGGTCCGGGTTGATGGCCAGTGCCGCCTCGAGTGTCGCCAGGATGCGTTCGGTGTACTCCGTGGGCTCGCCGTCGGCCGTCCAGAAGTTCCACGGCATCAGGTCCATCATCGCCTCGGCGTAGATCGAGAGCGCGTCGGCGTCGTCGGGGTACTGCTCGGCCACCTTGCCCATCGCCTCGGCAAAGGCCAGGTCGAGGTCGGCCCGGCTCTCCGGTGCCTGCTCGCTGTAGCGGGCCGCCAGCGCGGTGATAAACGCCTGCTCGAACGGGGTGGCGTCCTCCGCCAGCGCCTGGGCCTGCTGCAGCGCTTCCCATGCCTGGCCGTTGAGCGCCGGGTCCATGGGCAGGTTGATGTTGGGACCCAGCGCCCAGGCGACGCCCCAGTAGCACATAGCACACGCGGGATCGTGCTGTATGGCCTCCTGGAACGACTGGATCGCCAGCTCGTGGTTGAAGCCGTAGGCCAGCACCAGCCCCTGGTCAAAGTAGGCCTGCGCCTCCTCGCTGCCGGTGGTGATCTCCCGGTGAAAGTCGCCGAGATTGTCGAGAAGTGGTGTAGCCCCTTCCTCGTCATGTGCCAAGGCCGTGCCGGCGGAAAGGATCGCTCCCCATCCGAACAGCAAAGCTAGCGCAAATACAACAGTCCAAATTCTTCGCTGCATGTTGTTCCTCCTGTAAATCCACACGTGGTTGTCGGGCGCGTGCCAGTATGCCTGCCAACCCCTGGGCAAGTCACCTGCCAAAAGATAGGTTTGTACTGGCCTTACCTGGAAATGATTAGCGGCTGCCGGCCCACGGCTTGACGTTCTGGTTCAACCCGAACAGGTTGGCCGGGTCGTACTTGGCCTTGAGCTGCGCCAGGCGCGCGTACTGCGGGCCAAAGCCCAGCTTCATCATCTCGTCGCCTTCCTCATAAAGGCCGGCGAAGTTGAGATAGCGGCTGCCGTCTGAGAACCGTTCCATGTCGGCGATGCATGGCACGCACCCAGTCGATGATTCGCCTGGTCTTCCTCATGGTGCTCCCAGCCGGCCTCGGGGCTGACGAGGAAGGCCGCCTGCCGCCCGTTGAAGGCGCTTGCTTCGGGACCGACGCGCTTGACGGCACCGCCGATGTGCCAGACGTCGATCGTGCTGAACGGCGACGGCTGCCGGTGGGCATGCTCCGCAATGCAGGCGATAGCGTCGTCGTCCAGGCTCATCACGTTCGCCGACTTCCAGTAGTAGCGTCTGCCCGTGGGATAGTCGGCATCCCACGCCCGCTGCGCTTCCACGTACGGCCGCACGCCGCTGAAATCTAAGAGTGGCGCGCCGAAGTCGCGCAGCGGCTGCAGCACCCGCTGCCCTTCCTGTGGGTCACCGGCATACAGCCCGCCGAACAGGATAAACGGGCGCAGGTGCAGCTCGGCAGGAAAGGCAGGTTCTGGCGGCACCTGGCCGCACACGGCGATCGTGCTCGCCTCATCCGGCACGCTGGCGCAATAGTCACGATAGAACTCCAACCCCTGCGCCATCTTTTCGCCTGCGCCGTCGTGCATGCACAAAGGTCAGCATGACGTCTGGCCCCACCGGGTGCAGCCGGTAGCTGAAGGAGGTGACGATGCCGAAGTTGCCGCCCCCGCCGCGCAGCCCCCACAGCAGGTCAAGGTTCTCGTTGCTCGTCGGCGTGCACGACGCGGCCGTCGGCCGTCACCACCTCGGCGGCGATCAGATTGTCGCAGCTCAAGCCGTACTTGCTGCGCAGCCAACCATAGCCGCCGCCCAGCGTCAGGCCGGCGATGCCGGTGTCGGAGACAGACGCCGCCTGGAGCAGCCAGGCCGTAGACTTGCGTTGCAGCATCCAGATCGCCCCAGGTCGCACCCGCCTTGGGCATGGGCGGTACGCGCCGCAGGGTCGACGCTGGATTTCCTTCATCGGCGACAGGTCGATGACGATGCCGCCGTCGCAGGTGGCATACCCCGCCACGTTATGGCCCCCGCCGCGCACTGCGATCACCAACTGCTGCTCGCGCGCAAAGTTCACCGCGGCGACCACGTCGGCGATGCAGGTGCAGCGAGCGATGAGCGCCGGATACTTGTCGATCATCCCGTTCCAGACGGCGCGTGCCGCATCATACTGCGCATCGGTTGGTACAATCAGCACCCCGGAAAACTCTTGGCGCAGCTGATCAATCCCCGACACACGAGACGCGGGAGCTTTCATCGATACGGACATAGCATCTCCATTTTCCCTTGCGCTTGATTTGGATCGACGTGTCGCCACACTTGCAAGGGTGGCGACACGGGCACAATAGCGGCAACGACTGGCCTGGTCATCTATCTAAAGTTATATTCTTTGCATCTGCACAGGCTAGAGGTGCCAGGCTATTTTGTGGCCATATCTTTCATGTCCATGTCCGTCACTGGGATCGTCAGGTGATCATAGGGGGTTCCGTCCCACATGATGAAAGATATATCTTGAAGTCAGGAATGAGCACGGCTGCTCCATGGCCGTGCACAAGGGTTCTCGCCGTACAGGCGCGCTGTTCACGCCAGCAGGCTCAATTCGCGCGCCTGTGCCAATGCCTGCACGCGATTAGAAACGCCAAGCTTGCCGAAGATATGGTGGTTGTGTACCTTCACCGTACCGACGGTAACGTACAGCCTGTCGGCTATCTGCTGGTTGGTCATGCCGGTCGCCATCAAGCGCAGAATTTCGAGCTCGCGTTCGGATAGGGATTCAACCAACGCCGGCGCAGTTGCGCTGGGCCGGCGTATCGCTGTGGGTGTCTGCCGGTCCGGTGCATTAACTATTTGTGGCAGCTTGTCGCGCAGCAGGGCAGCCACAGCGAACGGATCGTCGCCTGCCTCGCCCCCAGCCTGTACGAAGGGCTGCAGCCTGGTGTACTTCGCTGCACGGCGGATATCCTCCTGGGCCCGCTGCTGCATCTTACGATCGCCGGCTGCGTGCTGCGTGACAAGCACCCAGGCAGCAGCGGCCAAGCTCACTTCGCCTGCCGAGGCCAGCAGTTCGCCGATGGGGGTGAACTGTAGGAGCAGCAGCGGCAGCGAGTGGATCGCAGTAGCAAGCGCAAGCCCGGTGCAGAAGTAGCCGGCTGCCTGCGCCTCGTTGCCTTGGGCCTGGGCAATGTCGCCCAGCCCGATCAACGCCCGCACCTGGCCGCCGGGATCGTTGATCTCACGGTACAGCCGATAGCCATCGTGGAACAGCCGCTCTGCTTCTTGGTAGTCCTGCTGCACTGCCGCCAGCCCGGCCAGGCTAAGCTGCGCAATCGCCATGCCTTCGGGGTTGCCGAGCTCGCTTTGCAGCGCATAGCTGAGTGCATAGTGCTGTTGTGCTGCGCGAAAGTCGCCGCATGCACGGGCTACGTTGCCCTGGATGATCGCAATGTAGGCCATCATTGAGCGAGTGTCGATCTCAGCGGCTATTTTATATGCCTGGTTGGCCTCACGGCGTGCGGCCACATATTCGCCTTGCGCATAATGGGAGCTTGCCAGTACATAAAAGGCGAGCTGCTGGTTATATTTGTCGCCGCTTGCCACGGCAGCTGCCTGCGCTTGGTGAGCCAGTTCGATGGCCTCTGCGTAGTCGCCCATCACATCGGCTAATAGTGCCAAACCCAATACCGGCTCACCCACGTGGCCAGGAGGTCGCGCCGCGCCTGAGTCACGGTAAATGCTGATACTGCGCGTAAAAGCCTGGTGCGACTGCGCATACATTCCGAGGCGGATATACAGCCAGCCGGCAGCCGCAAACAGGACTGCCAGCGCTGTTTCGTGTTCGCTCCCACTGTCGGTTGCCTCGCTTGCCGCCGGCACCAGCCGGTCGATTGCCAGTTCGCACAGGTTTACCCCTTCATGGTAGCGGCCTTGCCAGTCGCAGTACTGCGTCAGCGTGGAAGCCGCATTTCTAAGCAAGCTGCTGTGCCGCCGCTCAGCTGCCCAAGCCCATGCGGCGCGAATATTGTCCAGTTCAGCACCAACATCCTGAATCGCGCGGCGCTGCCCCGCACAGCTGATAGCTCTTTCCCTTTCGGCCAGAAAGCGACTGAAGTACGCGCTGTGCGCATCGCGCAGGGCCAACAACGCCTGTTGGTCCTGCTCCAACTGCTCCTGCGCAAACTGGCGCAGCAATTCGTGGATGGCATAGCGACCATTGGGTAAGTGCCGCAGCAGTGCCCTGTCTGTAAGTTCAGCAAGTACGCCTACGGTTGCGCCCGTCACTTGCCGGGCAGCGTCGGCTGATGCCCCGCCGCGAAACACCGATAGGCGCATGAATGCCTGGCGTGCAGCTGCGCTCAACCGGCTCCACGTGTGCAGGAACACTGCACGAAGGCTGCGCTGGCGGGTGGGCACGTCCGGCCATATCGGTCTGCAAGAACCCCAGGTCCCTCCCGATCTCGGCAGCGATCTCGGCCGGCGCTAGACACGCGTGACCAGGCTGCAGCCAACAAAATGCCGAGCGGTATGCCGTGCACGAGGCGGCATACTGCTACGATCCCGCCACGTCGTCTGTCTCGGGTTGATAGCGAGGTTGCAGGCGGCGGGCGTGCAGTAAGAAGCAGCTGCACGGCCGGATACGACAGCGGATCGCCGGCTTCAGCGGCAGGGACGCGCAGGCCGTCCAGGAAAATCACGGTTTCGCTGCTGAGGTTGAGCCGCTGCCGTGAGGTTACCAAGATCGCCAGCTGCGGCGCTGCCGCCAGCAGTTCGCCGACGAGCGGCGTTCCCGCAAGCAGATGCTCAAAGTTGTCCAACACCAGCAGCAGTGTGCCTGGCGCGCAGATAGTCACCCACCTGCTGTTCGGGCGTGCGTTCGCCCTGCAGCTGCAGCCCAAGGGCAGCTGCAATGGCCAGCACCAGATCCTTGGCCTCGGTCAGCGGCGCCAGCGGCACCCAGCAGACCCCGTCGTCAAAGCGGTCAATCTGCTGCCTGGCTGCCGCAATTGCCAGGCTGGTCTTGCCCATCCCGCCGGCGCTGAGAATCGTGACCAGCCGCGTTCCGAGGGTCTGCCAGCAACTGCGCCAGTTCGGCGAGTTCCTCGTTCTCTACCGATGAGCGCCGTGGTTAGCGCCGGCAGGTTGTGTTTTGGCTTGGAAGCCCAACAGCAGCCATGGCCGGCTGTGCCGGTATATCGTCCAGTGCTGAATTCGCCAGCTCCGGCGGGTGTGTAGAGGGAATAGGCGGCGACGCAGCGCGGCCGGGCAGCGTGAGGTCGTCCCAGATGGGCTTCGTCGCGTGCAAAGCGTACGAACTGGACCTGCTCCTCCGGCGTCGAGTTCCAGCGCTCTCCGCCAGCTTCTGTCGCCATCTGCCCCGAGGGCCGCAGTTCGTCGGCCTCCACCTTGCGCAGGGTGACCGGGGCGTAGCCCACCTGGCGCGCCAGTTCCTTCTGGGTCAGCCCCAGACCCTGCCGCCGCCGTTTGAGCCAACTCCCGAAGGTAAGAGGTGCCGTCATCGCCTGTCGACTTGCTGCTAGTGTCTGGCAGCGCCATTATTTGCCGCGGGACGTCACGCCGCCCACGTATCACTATTGTATCGCTATTGTATCACATAGCGGCTTTTAATTGGCGACTGCTTTCGCGTAAATCCTAAGTGCAGCCTGCTGCTAGAGATCCCTGTTCTCACTGGCGGCGCAGGCGAAGGAGGAAGACATGCAAAGCAGACGTTCTTGGCGAACCAGGGTTCTGGCGTTGACCTGGCAGGCCGCACTCGTAGTTACTTTGGCTGTAGATCCCGCTGCACAGGCCGGAACGACCGGCAAATTTGGAGACGAAACTAAGGCTCGGTGGGCCGGTGCCGGTCAAGAGCGAGGACACGATATCTGCAGCCACATCAACCATCGTGAAAAGCAAAGAGGCCAAACCGGCGCAAGCAGCCAACAGGTGCCGCTCGGACAAGGTGATCCACCCTCGGCTCGTCTTGGACGCTTGGGTGTGGCGGTGCGATCCAACTGCGCTAGTGGCAGTGTGGAGCCCAAAGGCCCTGTGCGAAGACTTTGTGGCGCTGCGGTGAGCACCCGTTCGCTACAAGGTTGTTACTGCTGTGGTTAGCCCGGTGCGAGGCTCCAAGCCTATCTAGACCAGCAGCCCAAGTTCCCGGCCGCGGGCGACTGCCTGCGTGCGACTCTGCACGCCTAGTTTGCCGAGGATCTGGCTGACATACCACTTAGCTGTCATCAGACGGATCCTCGATCGTTTGGGGTTAAGCCTGGCGGCCCAATATGCCGCAGGTGCAGCCGCAGGTTATCACTTTTGTATCACTATTATATCGCAAAGCGGCTTCCTGTCACCGGGCTGATTCGCTTTACTGTTACCAGCGGCAGACCGCCTGCCGTTTCAGCCACTCGACACGTATTCACGAGGAGAAGATCATCATGAGCAAGGCCCAGATCAAGTTCTATGTCCAGTATGTGCGTTATGCGCTGCCGGCCCTCGCCTCCGTCGTCTTTAGGTTGTCGGCGAACTAGCGGCGCCAAGGCATATTCTCGCCAGCAATCTAGTCTTGCACTGCTGCGCTGCAGCCGCCGGCCATGGCTCTCCCCCGAGATCCATGCCCGCGCGGCTGTAGCGTGGTCTTCATTCGCTGCTACAGGATCGCCGTATGCTGGAAACTGCCTTCGCACAACTGCGCTTTGCCGCCTCCCTGCTCTCAGGACGATCGTTCTCTCCCTGGTCGCTGGAGCAGCTGGTCAAGTCGCTGCGCGCAACCGCTGACAGAATTCGGCACGATCGGCGCCGGCGGTGGCGAGATGGTGAGCGGTCCCGCCTTGGACGCGGCGACACGCGGGGAGATGCAGCTGCGGCGGCTGCGTGCCCAGGCCGTCAAGGCAAAGGATACGGCCTACTATGCGCACCTGTTTGCCGAGCTAGGGTTTGACCCCAGCGGCATCAAGAGCCAGGCCGATATCGCCCGTATCCCGATCACCGGCAAGGACAGCGTGCGCATGCAGCCAGACGCCTTTGTGCGGCGCAGCAGCCGGCCCTATCTGCGCGCCCAGACCACCGGCACGACCGGCAGGCCCACCAGCATCGCGTTTTCCAGCCACGAGCTGCGCGTCTACTGTGCGCTGCAGGCCATTGCGCATCTTCTGAGCGGCGACATTGCGGCAGACGACGTCGTCCTGGTCAGTACGAGCGGACGCGGCGTATTGGGCAACCTGTGCCTCGCCGGTGCCTGTGCCCACGTCGGCGCCGTAGTGGCGATGGGTGGGCTGATCGATCCCGCGGCGACGTTGGCCCGGCTGGCGGAAAGGCAGTCACTGCCGGGCAAGCGCGACCGGGTCAGCGTCCTCTATACCTATCCGTCGTACTTGGGGGAGCTGGTCGAGTGCGGGCTGCGCCTGGGCTACCGGCCGCATGACTTCGGCTTGCGCCTGATCGCCGCCGGCGGCGAAATCGTCACGGCCGGACTGCGCCGCCGCAGCCGGGAGCTGTTCGGCGACGTGCGCTGCACCGAAGGCTACGGGATGACCGAGATCTGGCCGCTTGGCGGCCAGCTGTGCGAGCAGGGTCACCTGCATTTTGAGCCGGTGCAAGGCCTCGTGGAGATCGTGGATCCGGATACGGGCGAACCCACCCCGGCGGGCGATGTTGGTGCCATTGTCGCCACCCCGTTCCCACCCTTCCGTGAGACGACGCTGCTGCTGCGGTACAACACGGAGGATATGGTGCAGCGGCTGGCGCAGCCGCCAGCGTGCAGCCTCAGGGCCGCCCCCGCCACCGGCCCCTTGCTGGGCAAGCGGCGGCTCGCCGTGCGCCATGACCAGGGGTGGACCTACCCCCGGCCTGTGCTGGAGGCGCTGGAGTCTTTGCCCGAGGTGCCGCTGCCGGCGCGCTGCGGCTTCTGGCCCGGTCCCGGCGGCGTTGCGGTGGAAGTGGTGGTGAAGACGAAGACTGCTGCAGTCCGGCGCAAGGTGGCAGCTGCGCTTGAAGACGCAGGGCGTGCCCTTGTGCGAGCTCTACCTTGTCGAACAGGCGCGGGACCTTTGCCATCCTCTCCCGCTGCGCGGCGACCTGCGCGAGCCGGAGCTTACCGTGCTGCGGCAGACGGCTAGCATACAGTCCTGGTACCGCCACAGCCACTGGTGCAGCGGAGGTGCAGTCGTGATCGGCGCGAGCTGTGTCATCCTTGGCTGCGTGCTGGCGAGCATGCTGCTGAGCATGCTCTATTTTCGCCGCTGCGCGATCTCGCGCCCGCCGATCGGCGTCATCAACCTGTGGGACGTGGCCTTCCTGCTCGCCGCCATCGTCGTCGTGCCCTATCTCTATCTTGGGCTGCCCTCATGGCTGGTTATGGCCCTGCTGACGTTGGGCATGGCCGGCCTGCTGTACATCCTGTTGGAGCCCATCTTGCGCCGTGCGTTACTGGCTGTAGGGATCACGGCGCTGATCGTGGCCGCCGACATCTTCGTCGCCTGGCGCTATGGTACGGCCGGCATACCCTTCTTCGTGGTCAACAATGCCGTCCTGATCGCAGTGGTCGTCGGCTTCAGCAACTTGTGGGCGCAGGGCGGTATGCCGGCGCGGGCACTTGCCATCCTGGCCGGCGCCTTGGCCGTCTACGATTTCATCTTTGCGGAGCGGTTGAGCTTGATGGGCGACCTGTTTACGGGGCTGGCGGCGATGCCCTTTGCCCCCATCCTGGCCTGGCCCACCGGGGGAGGCCAATGGCTGGGGCTGGGCCTCGGCGATCTGATCATCGCCACGCTCGCCCCGCTCGTGCTGCGCAAGGCGTACGGCCGCGACTGCCGGTGTGGCTGCCATTGCCGTCAACATCCTGGCGATTGCGCTGCTGCTTCTGCTGCTGGCGGCAGGTGTCCGGGTGAGCTTTGCCGTGATGGTGCTGCTCGGCCCGCTGATTGTGCTGCAGTACTTATACTGGAACCGGCGCAGCGGCGTTGAACGCACGACCTGGCAGTATCTGCAGGCGGAACCGCTGCGGCAAAAGACTTCATGATGCTAGAGCAAGGTCAGGCCAGCAAACCAAGTTCCCGGCCGCGTGCGACAGCCTGCGTGCGGCTTCGCACGCCGAGCTTGCCGAGAATCTGGCTGACATACCACTTGGCCGTACCCGGCGTGATGACCAGTTCGGCCGCAATGTCCTGGTTGGATCGGCCGGCGGCAATCAGGCGCAGGACGGCCAGTTCGCGTGCCGTCAAGGCCTCGAACAATACGTCTGCTCGCATTCGCGCTACTGTGCGCTGCAACGCCGTTCTGCTCGAGGCATGTTGAGGACGCATCTGTGATCTCTTCGAGATCGCTCCCCAGCAGCGTCTCGACGATCTGCCCAATGGTCTGACTCTTCCCTGCCTGGACTGCTGCGCTGAACGTGGTAGCCGGCAGGGCAGACTCGATAACTGTCTGCAGCTGCGCTGCCTTGTCCTTGTATGCCTGCCATGTTGCCGCGTTGGGTGCGTACGCAGCTGAGCAGCGTCGCGGCCAGGCTCATGCGCTTCTGTCGCGCCTGGCAGGTTGGTACTGTGGCTTTCCAGTACGAGCAGCTCGGCAAAGTAGTAGAACGCAATCATCAGGCTAAAGAGATACTGGTAGTCCCACGCCCGCTGGACAGCCTCGAGCAGGGTACGACGCGCCTCCTCAAGTTCGCCTGCGGCAAGCAACACTGCCCCAAGATGGTTGAGGCTGACAATCAGCATCATTTGGCCGTCGATCTGCACGCGTGATGGCGACAGCCTGCCGTGCCAAGGCAATCGCCTGCTGGACACGACCCGTGCTCGCCAGCACCAGCGCCAGTTCGGCCATGCACATGCCGATGTGAGCTTGGCGCCCCACTTCGGTGTAAATGGCCAGGGCTGCCTCGATGTAGCGTTCGGCGGCTGCCATGTCTCCCTGGCACCACGCAGCAAATCCCAAACAATCCAGCGGCCAGGCATTTTCGCCCCGCAGACCCAGTTGCTCGCACAAAGCAATACCCTCCTGCCAGTAAGCATTGGCAAGAGCATAATCGCCTAGACACCATGTATGCCAGCCCAGATCGTTTAGCCGTGATGGCAATCAGGTCAGGTCGTCCTGCTTTGCGCGCCAGCGCCAGACTTTCGGTGCCCAGCCGGTGGGCTTCGGCCATGGTTCTTCCGACTTGTCAAAATGCGTGCAGGGCCATGCGCCATACCGGCGAAGTCATCTGCACTGCCGGCTGATCTCCAGGCTCTCCGCAATGCGTGCGTGCGCAAGTGCTAACTCACCGCGTTCGGCGGCAGCTTGACCCAAGTACAGCAGCGCAAAGGCGTGCTCCCTAGCCTCCTGTCGATGCGCGGCAGGCTGTCGAGCAGAAGCTGCTCGCCGCGCCCATAGTTGCCTAGCAGGACTTCACAGGCACCAAGCCGTACGATCATCCGTCCCCATAGTGCCTGCGAAACCTGCCGCTCGTCTGCGCCAGCGGCAAGCTCGGCGCTCTAGCTCAGTTGCTGCAGCGGCGAACAGGATCATGCCTTCACGATAAGTGCCCCGCACATCACAGTAGAGAAAGAGTGGATGAACTGCCGGGGCTAGCAGGGCAAACTCATGCTGCTTGCACCGCCCAGCGCCAGGCAACACTGATGTTTTCAAAGTCGGCGTGGATAATGTCAAGTGCTGTACGCTGCTGAGGACCTTGGAGCAGCTGCTCCTGCACGCCAGCAGGCTGAGATAGTAGCGGCTGTGCTGCCATCTGCGCCTCGTTTCGCCTACGCTCATCCTCAGCGTCAGTGCCGGCCAGCTGCTCCGCCGCAAACTGGCGCAGCAGTTCGTGGATCTCATAGCGGCCGTTGGGCAGGCGCCGCAGCAGTGCCATGTCGATCAACTCGGCAAGTACGTCCACGGTTGCGCCCGTTACCTGCCGGGCCGCCTCTGCCGACGCCCCGCCGCGGAACACCGACAGGCGCATAAACACCTGGCGTGCGGCCGCGCTCAACCGGCTCCACGTGTGCAGAAACACCGTGCGGAGATTGCGCTGGCGGGTGGGCACGTCCGCCATGTCGGTCTGCAAAAATCCCAGGTCCCTCCCGATCTCTGCTGCGATCTCCGCCGGCGCAATGCACGCGCGACCAGGCCGCAGCCAGCAGAATGCCGAGCGGTATGCCATGCACGAGGCGGCAGACCGCCACGATTCCTGCCACGGCGCCTTCGTCCGGCTGATAATGAGGATGCAGCGCGGCGGGCATGCAGCAGGAACAGCTGCACGGCCGGATACGACAGCGGATCAGCTGCTTCAGTCGGCGGGAAAGCGCAAGCCGTCCAGGAAAATGCACGGTTTCGCTGCTGAGGTTGAGCCGCTGGCGTGAGGTGACCAGGATCGCCAGCTGCGGCGCACGCGGCCAGCAGCTCGCCGACGAGCGGCGCTCCCTCCAGCAGGTGTTCGAAGTTGTCCAGCACCAGCAGCAGGTGCTTTTCGCGCAGATAGTCGCCCACCTGCTGCTCGGGCGTGCGCTCACCCTGCAGCTGCAGCCCAAGGGCAGCGGCAATCGCCAGCACCAGCTCCTTGGCCTCGGTCAGCGGCGCCAGCGGCACCCAGCAGACGCCGTCGGCGAACTGCTCGACCTGCTGCCAGGCCGCTGCGATGGCAAGGCTGGTCTTGCCCATGCCACCGGCACTGAGAATCGTGACCAGCCGTGTGCCAGGATCTGCCAGCAGCTGCGCCAGCTCGGCAAGTTCTTCTTCTCTGCCGATGAGCGCCGTGGTCTGGGCGGGAAGATTGTGTCTTGTCCTCCGGCGGTCAAATGTGCGCTGGTCGACCGTCTGCGGCGCTGGCTGACAATGGCAGTGCGGCAGGCGCCTGCTCCGGCGGCTGCACCGTGGGCAGCGGTGGCGAGGGTGCACGCCCGGGCAGTGCAAGGTCGTCCCAGTGCGCTTCATCGCGCGCAAAGCGCACAAACTGGGCCTGTTCCTCCGGCGCAAGCTCCAGCGCCTCCGCCAGCTTCCTGGCCATCTGGCCCGAAGGCCGCAGCTCGTCGGCCTCCACCTTGCGCAGCGTGACCTGCGCATAGCCTACCTGGCGCGCCAGCTCCTTCTGGGTCAGTCCCAGACTCTGCCGCCGCCGTTTGAGCCAGCCTCCAAAGGTAAGTGCAGCCGTCATCGTGAATTCCCCGTCTCCAGGGGCCAGGGCAAGCCGCATGGTGCGCTGCGGGTACAGTGGCGTGCTATCACTTTTGTATCGCTATTATATCGCAAAGCGGCTTCCGGGCCAGTGCGCTTTTTTGCTTTACTCATCTCTGCACTGACTCATGTCCCCAGCTCGCGCTTTCACATGTATCTACCCAGGAGGAGCTATGCCAAAGTCAAGCAAGTCCGTGTTCGCATTTATGATTGCCCTATCTACTGTTTGCCGTGCCGGCGACGGCGCTGGCCGAACCACCGAGCAATAGCACGCAGATCGTCGACGGCCAGGTGGATTGGAACCTACCCCCCGGCCAGTGCGCTGACGTGCCCGGCGGCCTGGCCGGCAGCGGCCAGCGCCACCAGGTAATCGTCACCAAGACCAATGCCGACGGCAGTGTCGTCACTACCATCAACGACGTGGTGAAAGGCGACGCCTGGGACGCCGCGGGTACCTACAACTTTGTCTATACCAACCACAGCACTGACGTGCTCGCGACCGACGGCACCCACAGCATAGCTATGGCGGACACATTTGTCGCCAGCGGGCACGGCGCCGAAAAGATGAACGTAGGCTTTAACTGGCGCTGGACCTACACGGCGGAGCAGTGGCCGCCAGGACCCGACGTGCAGAAGATCAGCACGCGTGGCGATCCGTATACCTGCGATCCCATCTAGTCTTCACCTGCCGCCCGGCAGCGGCCGCCAGAGATCGCAGCCCCAAATGCCGGGGACAGCAGGGCTGCGATCCTGGCGGTGGGCTTGCCTGTCGGCTTGCACCACTCAGAGTGGCTTGTGTTCTCTTACGGAGGGATCATGATGTGGAAATACGGCGCAGCAAGGCTGGCCGGCCCTGTCAGTGGCGGTCGTCGCTGTGGCACCGCCGTGATCGTGCCGCTGCTGGCCTCCACTGTGTTTGCCCAGGAGCGCAACACGCATGCCGGGGACACGGCGCTTGACCAGCAGCTGCAGGCGGTGCTGGCGGCGGCAGGCTTTACCGGCCGCATCGAAGCGACCTTGGAAAGCCGGCTGGGACGACACTTGGATTCCCAGCTGGCCGACCTGGGGCGAATGCTCTGGTTTGACACCATGACGGGTCTCAACGACGACAACACCTGCGGCGGCTGCCACTCGCCGACCAACGGCTTTGGCGACACGCAGCCGATCGCCATCGGCATCGACAGCAACCGTGTCGTGGGACCGCACCGCAGCGGGCCGCGCAACATGCGCCGGACGCCCATGGTGATCAACACGGCGTTTTACCCCGCGCTGATGTGGAACGGCCGCTTTGCCGCGCTGTCGGGCGACCCGTTCAACAACAGTGGGGGCTTCCAGTTTCCGCCGCCCGAGGGCATGGCGCTTTCGTACCAGCCGCACCTGCTGGTGGCGCAAGCCTTTATCCCGCCGACCGAGCGCACGGAGGCTGCCGGCTTTGCAGTGCCGGGCGACAACGATGCCCTGCGTGCGGCCGTGCTGGCACGGCTCAACGCCAGTGACGCTTACCGCAAGCTTTTCGCCAAGAGCTTTGGCGAGGTCAAGGCAGGGGGCCCGATCACCTTTGACATGCTGGGGCGCGCCATCGCTGAGTTCGAGTTCAGCCTCACCTTTGCCGATGCGCCGCTCGACCAGTATGCCGCGCGGCAACCTCAGCGCGCTGACGGCCGACGAGAAGCAGGGCGCGCTGCTCTTCTTTGGTGCGGGCGGCTGTGTTGCCTGCCATGCCGTCGGGGGACCCAGCAACGAGATGTTCAGCGATTTCGGGGAGCACGTGGTGGGCACGCCACAACTCGTGCCGCAGGTGGCCAACGTGGCGTTTGACGGCCCCGGGGCAAACGAAGACTTTGGTTTGGAGCAGGTCACGGCCAACCCGGCCGATCGCTACAAGTTTCGCACGGCGCCGCTGCGCAACGTAGCGGTGCAGCCGGCCTTCATGCATGACGGGGCTTTTACGAATCTGCGGGATGCAATTCGCTATCACATGCAACCCTGCGGCGGGGGCAGCGAAGCTACAGCCCGCAGGCGCAGGGGCTGCCGCCTGACCTGGCGGGTGCGGTGGCGCCGCTTGCCCCGATCCTGGCGCAGCTCGACCCGCGGCTGAGTGCGCCCGCGGCCCTGAGCGACGCCGAAATCGACCAACTGGCGGCGTTTGTGGGGCACGGCCTGCTCGACCCGCGGGCGCGGCCCGAGAACCTGCGCAAGCTCGTGCCCAAGGCGGTGCCCAGCGGCAACCCACTGCTGCTTTACGAATTCAGGTAGGATGGACGGCGACCAGTCTGGCGCTCGCAGTTCGCGATGTCACGCGCTATTTTGTTCAGTCGCCCGTATTCGACTTCACCTTGCCGGCCGACAATGTGCTGGGCTCCCGGTTGCGGATCTTCGCTGAGGTCCACGACCGGGAGCTTAGTCACAGAAAAGCGTGGCGGTTAGTAAACCACTTCCATATTCTGCAAGAACCACTCGCCCATGGCCGTTCGCCCCCGAATACCGCGCGCCTGGCTCGCCTCTTCCACCGTGATGCGCCCTGATGCCCGCAGGTGAAAGTCAAAGACATCCATCTGCAGCGTGCAGGCGGGATCGGAGGCCTGGCCAAACACATACTCGTCTTCGATCGCTCCCGTTACACGTAGGGCAAGGCTCCGCTGTCCCTAGCTTCCCCTTGAGCTTTCTGCCGATGTCGCGCACCACCAGCGCCGTGAGCCGCCCATCATGCTCGAGGCGTGACCACCATCTTTCTTCCCCGTCGCCGCACAGATGTCATAGCGATGCATCCACTGATCGCGCGGGTAGAGCGTGTCCAGCAGGTACTCGAGCGGCGTGAGACCCAGCGCCGGCCCCATCGGCGCGCGCAGCTTGCGCACGACCCAGGGCAGCTTCTGCCGGTTGCGCACCGCGATCTGGCCGTTGGTGCGAAATTCGGCCACCAGCTCGGCGGTGCTCTTCCCCGCCCGTTCCTCCAACTGCAGCCGGTTGATGCCGTCGACCGGATCGGTCACCTCCTTCAGGTAAGGGTTCGTCATGTTCTGGCGCACAAACTCCCCCACGGAGGTGCTGCCGGTGACCGCCCCCGCCAGGTGCGCCACCATGTCGCGCACCGTCCAGGCGGTACAGTAGGTCGGCTGACTCCAGTCGTCCCCGGACAGCTGCTCCAGGACCGCCAGCGTTCGCTCATATTCGGTCTGGCTGAGCGACCCCGCCTCGGCGTGGGTCAAGGGGGGAATGCTGGTGACGCTGCGCTCTGTCTCTGTCGCCGTGCTGGTGAGTGTGGTCATCGTCGATCTCCTCTTGTGATTGAACAGTACACGAACTACAGTAACGGAATTGTCTTTGCTGACCTGCCAGGCATCCAGGATGAGCTGCACTGCCTGGGGAATCAGCTTGCCGAAGCGGCCCTCGCCTACCGGCAGCTCGGGATTGTTCGCCAGGTGGAGCTCCGTCAGCCCGTGCTCGAACGCGATCACCAGGTCCAACGCCTGTTCCAGGGGGATACCCAGGGTGAGTTCTGCGCTCTGCAGCGTCTCGGCAAACTGGGCCTGCGCTGCCCCCAGCGTCGCCAGGCTCGCCGCCATGCTCGTTTCCGAAGGGACAAACTCCGGCACGGGGCGTTGGAACATCAGTTGATAGAGGTCCGGGTTCTCCTGGGCAAACCGCATATAGGTTTCCATCGCGCTGCGCAGTTTCTCGCGTAGCGTACCATCCTGGTCTGGCCGTTCCGCCATTCGCGTCCGAACTGCCTCAAAGCCGCGGCGAAACAGCTCATCGTAGATGGCATTCTTGCTCGCAAAGTAGTGATAGAGCGAAGGCGGCTGCATGCCCAGCCTGCGCGCGATCTCGTTAAAGCTCAAGGCCGCCACACCGTCGTTGCGCATCATCTCGCGGGCAATGCCCAGCACATCCTCGATAATCTCGTCCCGATAGCGGCGGCGGCGCTGCTTCATTGTTGCTACCGATTCTGTCATAACACTCTCACATCCTCAGGGTAACTTATGGTGTTTATTTTATCTAATGGTATTAGATTCTTGTTTGTTTGTCAAGAGCCAAGTCGCATAGATCGTGCATGAAATGGTCTTGCATGAACCGACCTTTGCATGCTAAATAGCGTACAGCTATTTGGTTGTGACCTTTTCCCAGAGGAGCACCAAGTCAATGCTTGACCACTCCTATTTTGAACTGCGCCGCCAAAGCGATGATCTTGTCTACCAATTCGACCGGCGCCCGCTTCCCAGCGGCGAGTTCGGCTATAAACGGCGTGATCAGGACCTATGGATCGTATTCAAACCCGAGTTCGGCTGGGTGGCCTATGACGAGGAAACTGGAGCCGTCATGGGCAGGAGTTGGAACACCCTGCCAAAAGATCAAGGCGATCACCCGCCGCCAGGTGAATGGGTCAGCAAGAAGGGTGTCAAGTCGTACGTCTACCTGCTGGTGTATTGTGACCCGCCTGTTTAGGGCAGTGCCGGGGATCCATCTTTATGACGCGCTGCGCTATACCCCGGCACAGCTTTGACTTTCTGTACCCTCACCCCCTATAATCTTCTGGGCACAAAAGCCGCCCGCAAAACCACAACCAAATAAGGAGATCCTGGCATGAAACACAAGCTGTCGGTCAAGTTTTTTTCGTTGATCGCAATCTTGATCGTGATACTCTCCGTCTCCGCCTGTGCCCCCGTACAGCAGCAGCAAGCCGCCGCGGCGCGCCGCACCAAGGCCCCCGCCGATTACAAGATCGTCCTGCTCCTCCCCGGCCCGATCAACGACCAGAGCTGGAACGCCACCAACTATGCCGGCCTGGTCAAGTCCAACGAAACCTTGGGCACCAAGATCGAATATGTCGAGAACGTCCAGGCCGCCGACTTCGAGTCGACCTTCCGCAACTATGCCGAGCGCGGCTATGACCTGATCATGGCGGCCGGCACCCAGTTCGACGAGGCCGCCAACAAGGTCGCCGCCAGCTATCCCAACACCAAGTTCACGGTCGTCAACGGCATGCTGGCCAACGGCGCCAACGTCGCCCCCATCTTCCCCAAGGAATATGAGGCCTCCTATATCGCCGCCCTGATCGCCGGCGAAGTGTCGGACAAGGGCCAGTTTGCCACCATCGGCGGCTTCCCCAACGACGCCATGGAAAAGCTGCTCGACGTGTACGAGAAGACATCCGTGGACCTCGCCAAGGCCCGCGGCCTGGCCGATGCCAAGGCGACCCGCGCCTATGCCAACAGCTGGGACGACGTGGCCCTCGGCAAGCAGATGGCCGAATCCATGATCGACGCCGGCGCCGACACGCTGTTCGTCTACGCCAACCAGGTCGGCCTCGGCTCGATCCAGGCCGCCAAGGACAAGGGCGCCAAGTTTATCGGCTTCTCCGCCAACCAGAACGACATCGCCCCCGGCACGGTGCCCGCCTCGGTCGCCTTTGACTTCGAGAAGTTCTATACCTGGACGATCGACAAGTTCCTCAAGGGCGAGCTCGAAGGCAACACGGTCCACAAGGCCGGTATCGCCGAGGGCATCTTTAACCCGATCTACACCGACGCCATCAGCCAGGAGATCCAGGACAAGGTCACGGCCGGCATGGAAGCCGCCGCCAAGGGCGAAGTAGACTTCGAGTCCATGTTCGCCAAGAAGTAGTCTGGATTGTTGCCCCCGAACTACATGCAACAATATGTCCCCGGGACCTCTAGAAGCGGTCGCCGGCCCGGGACATGGTATCCACGCTCGACCAAAGGACGCTGCGCCTTGCCGGATACACCGTTTGTCGAACTCAAAAACATCAGCAAATACTTCGCCAAGGTCATCGCCAACCAGGACGTCTCGCTGCAGATCCGCAAGGGCGAGGTCCTGGCGCTGCTGGGCGAAAACGGTGCGGGCAAGAGCACCATCATGAAGGTGCTCTACGGCCTCTACCGCGCCGACGAAGGTCAGATCCTGGTCGACGGCGTAGCCAAAGGCCATCCATTCCCCCAAGGATGCCATGCAGCTGGGCATCGCCATGATCCAGCAGCACTTTGCCCTGGTGCAGGCGCATACGGTGACCGAAAACATCATCCTCGGCCTGGTGCATGGCCGGTATGACATCAAGCACTACGACAAGGTCGTCGCCGACCTGGCCGCACAGCATGGTTTTGACGTCGACCCGACCGCCGTCGTGCGCGACCTGCCGGTCGGCGTCCAGCAGAAGGTCGAGATCCTCAAGGCGCTCTACCAGAATGCCCAACTGCTGATCATGGACGAACCGACGGCCGTGCTGACGCCCCAGGAGTCCGACGTCCTGATGAACTTCGTCCGCCAGAACACGCGCGCGGGCAAGGCCGTCGTCTTTATCACGCACAAGCTGCGCGAGGTCATGGAGGTCGCCGACCGCATCGTCGTGATGCGCGGCGGCAAGGTCGTGGGCGACCTGCGCAAGGATGAGACGAACGAACTCGAGCTGTCCAAGCTCATGGTCGGCCGCGAGATCCACGACCGCACCTATATCGAAGATGCAGCCGCCGGCGCGGGCCCGGTGGGGCTGGAACTGCAGAACGTCAGCATCCGTGACCCCCGGGAGAACATCTTCCGCATCAAGAACGTCAGCCTGCAGGTGCACAGCGGCGAAATCCTCGGCATCGCCGGCGTCAGCGGCAACGGGCAGGATGCGCTCTGCGACGCCATCAGCGGCTATCGCCGCCTGACCGAGGGCAAGGTCCTGCTTGACGGCACCGACATCACCCCACGGACGGTGCGTGAGCGGATTGCACTGGGGATCGGCTATGTCCCCTCCGACCGCCACCGCTACGGCCTGATCATGCCGATGAAGCTGACCGAGAACATGTTTCTCAAGTCGAGCTTTGACGATACCTGGGTCAAGCATGCCCTGATCGACCGCAAGAAGCTCGACGCCTATACCGCCGACCAGATCCGCGCCTATGACGTCAAGGCCACCGGCCCCGACGCGATCGCCCGCAGCCTGTCGGGCGGCAACCAGCAGAAGATCATCCTGGCGCGCGAGGTCGACCGCGGCCGCGCGGTGATCGTCTTTGACCAGCCGACGCGCGGCCTCGACCTGGGCGCCATCGAGAACGTCCACCGCACGATTCTCAACGAGAAAAAGAAGGGCAAGGCGATCGTCCTGATCTCCACCGAGCTGTCGGAGATCTTCGCCCTCTCCGACCGGATCGCCGTGATGTACAAGGGCGAGATCGTCGGCATCTACCGCAACCACGAACTCGACACCGAGAAGATCGGCCTGTTGATGGCCGGCTATACACCGGGCACTGCACCCGGCCCGAATCCGGCCCTGCACCAGAAGCGAGGTAACGTCTACGGACCCGAAACACCGAGACCTCCTGGTCACGAATATTCTGGCGGTGGTGGCCGGCCTGGCCGTCAGCGGCCTGCTGCTGCTGTTCCTGGGCAAGAACCCCCTGGAGGCAATGGGCACGCTGTTCGGCTCGCTGTTCCGCGACAGCTATACCTTTGCCGACGTCTTTGTGAAGTCCGCGCCGTTGATGTTTACGGCCCTGGCGTTTGCCCTGCCCTTTCAGGCCAACCTGTTCAACATCGGCGCCCAGGGCCAGTTCTACGTCGGCGCCATGACGGCGGTCGGCTTTTCGCTCCTGCTCCAGGGCAAGCTGCCCGGGCTGCTGGTCCTGCTGATCGCCCTGGTGATGAGCCTGCTCTTCGGCGGGCTGTGGGGCGGCATGATCGGCTGGCTCAAGGCCAGGTTCAACGCCAACGAGTTCCTGGTCAGCATGATGTCGAGCTACGTCGCCCTCAACATCATGAACTACCTGCTGCGCACCTTCCTGATGGAAACCAAGGCCGAGTACCCGCAGACGAACCCGCTCGACAGCGCCGTCTGGCTGCCGACCATCTTCCCCGGCACCCGGCTCCACCTGGGCTTTATCCTGGCCGTGCTCTCCTGTATCGGCGTCTGGGTCCTGCTCTACAAGACGCCGCTCGGCTTTCGCATCCGTGCGGTCGGCCAGGGCAAGGACGCCGCCGAGCTGGCCGGCATCAACTACCGGCGCCTCTATGTCGTGGCCTTCTTTATCGCCGGCGCGCTGGCCGCTGCCGCCGGCTTCACCGAGGTCAACGGCGTGCAGCACATGCTGGTCCAGGGCTTCAACCCGGGCTGTCGGTGCCGCCGGCATCGGCATCGCCATCCTGGCCAACGGCAATCCCGATCGGCATCATCTTTGCCTCCATCCTCTTCGGCGCCTTGATGGTCGGCGGCGTCATCATGGGCCAGCTCTCGAACATTCCTTCCAGCATCACCGAGCTGATGCTGGGCACCGTCATGGTGTTTGTCATCCTCGCCTACTTCGTCCGCGAGAAGCTCGAGGACCGCCGTGAAAAAGCCAGGCTCAAGAAGGCGGAGTCCGCCTTAAAGGCGGTGGCCGCATGATCGAACTGCTGGCCCGCACCATCACCATGGGCACGCCCCTGCTCTACGGCTCCCTCTCCGAGGTCTACGCCGAGCGCAGCGGCGTGATGAACACCGCCATCGAAGGCATCTTCCTGCTCGGCGCCTGGGCCGGCTTTGTCGCCGCCTACCAGACCGGCGGCAACCTGCTGATCGGCATCCTGGCCGCCATCGTCGCCGGCGTGCTGACGGCCGGCCTCTACGGCTGGATCACCGTCTACTTGAAGCAGCACCAGATCGTCACCGGCACCGCCATCAACATCCTGGCGCTCGGCTTCTGCGCCTTCTTCCAGCGGGTGATCTTCGGCGTGCCGCTGACGCCCCTGATCGTCCAGCCGCTGCAGCCGATCCCGCTGCCCATCCTGTCGCAGATCCCGATCATCGGCCCCATCCTGTTCGACCAGAACATCCTCACCTACCTGATCTACATCCTGGTGCCGATCGCCAGCTTTGTGCTCTTCAAGACCTCGCTCGGCCTCTCGATCCGTTCGATCGGCGAGAACCCCGAGGCGGGCGACGTGGCCGGCCTGCGCGTCGACCACATCCGTTTCCTGACCATCCTCTTTGCCGGCGTCATGTGCGGCGTGGCAGGGGCCTTCTACTCGATCGGCTACCTGGGGCTCTTCACTATCTCGATCATCGGCGGCCGCGGCTGGATCGCCTTTGCCATCTGCTTCCTCGGCAACTGGAGCCCGCGCGGCGTGGTCATCGGCACGCTCATCTTCGGCCTGGCCGAGGCCGTCGCCATCTTCATGCAGTCGAGCGGCACGGGTTTGTTCCCCAACGAGCTGTTTATCGCCATGCCCTACATCCTGACCATCGTGCTGACCGTCGCCCGCCGCTCGTTCAACGTCCCGGCCCAGCTGGGCGTGCCGTACCGCAAGGAGGGGTAAGAGGCCGAAGCTGACTGCGCACCATCCTGTCAGCTTCTCGAGTTCGCTGCCAGGACATATGCCCCGCAGATGTGCAGGTCGTCGTCGCTCAGTTCTCGGAAGCGCGGCGCCAATTCCTCGCGCCTGATTCCGGGCGGCGCATGCACCAGGACCTGCTTGACGATCTTGAAGCCATTTTCCTGCAGCAGGTCGACGTGTGTTGAGTAGGGTGCGCGATTGAGGAGGTAGGGGCGCCTGCCCACGATTACCCGCCAAACACCATCTGAGTACTTCCAGTGTCCGTCCCAGGTGGCAGCCTTGCCGTGGCTCTTGAAGTCGATCTGGTGGGATACAAAGCCCGTGGGCTTGAGCCAGCGCTGCATGGCGGCGTACGTTCCGGGCAAATCGCTGACATGCTCCAGTACGGCCTGTGAATAGAGCATATCGATCGCGCGCTCTTCGATAATGTGCGGATCATTCCACGGCGCCGCATAGAAAATCATGCCGTCTGCCGCGCTGGGCTCGCAAACTGACTGCCTGATCCGAGCAAGCCGTGGTGCTGCCAGCGCCCTCTCCAATATCGCCTCGGTCAAAATATGGCGTGGAAACGCATAGGTAGCCAGGTAGGGCTTTACCTCGGGAAATTCATCCTGGTCTGGGATCGGCTCCCGATTTTCGAACAGCCGAATCAATTCGTGCAGAATGGCAAGGTTCCGTTCTCCGTTGGCGTATTTGACGACATCAAGCGCCTGGTATTTTTTGGCGCCGGAGAGTAAAGCCGCAAGCCCGATCCCGATCGAGTCGCCAGGACCGAGTTCGGCCACTGCGGCGGGCGGCGCCTGCAGCAGCCCACCGTCATGCGCCATGACCAGGTGTCGCAGCCAGACTGAATAGCAGTAGCGGGCCGAGTTGGTACCCCCTGTGGGACCTAGATAGTCGTAGCCTGGCACATACGTGGCCAGTCCGGCAAGCGTGGCCCTAAGTGTTCGTATCACGTTTTCTGCTCCTCATCTGAAATGGGGGAAGTCGCAGCCTCGGACCATATCTAGTGCATTGACAGAGCAGTGCCCGGTTTCCAAGGGTGAATATAACGACTAATGCGCCTACTGAGTTCCGCGTGAGGAGAACTCCAGCTCGGAGACTAGACCGCCGTGTGTACCTTGCCCGCTACACTGAAGGTCACACGCGGCGGTCTCGGTCGCGTTCCTCACGCATCCGCTGCAGTCTACTGCGGCTGCGGGAGCACACCCAGCTGTTCCATCTGGTGGAACCGGTCGGGCACGCCCCAGTGCTCGATCATCTTGCCATCCTCAAACCGTGCAATGTCGATCACGGTGATGGCGAACGTTCGCCGCTGGGTGGCTTGCCCATCAATGGCCCTCGCTGCGTGCCGCGTGCCGTGATACGCGCCCACACCTTGTCGCCGGCAGCGACGCTGTCCTCGATCGTGAGCGTCAGGTCCGGGAAGACTGAGCGCAGATAGGCAATCGCACCCTTGACTCCCTCCAGGTTGGGCGGCACCATGCCGGGCTGGTGCTCCTGGAAGTTGGGCGCAAAAAGCGGATCCAGCGCATCCAGGTTCCCCTTGCTAAAGCCTTCTTCGATGACACGGCGGAATACTTCCTTGTTTGTCTCTGCAGTCATGATTGTTCTCCTCCACTCTTGCAGCTCTTTGCATTGCTCGCTCTGCCCGCCGGCAGGCAGCAAGAGTATAGCAACCGGTGCCGGTCGCCGCATCGGGGAAAACACTCAATCTTGCCCACCCCACGTCCCCGGGACCTCTAAGGTCCCGGGGACATTTCGCGCCTGCTCATGCCTGAATTTCGCCGTGGATTCGGCTTATTGGGCGTGACGCGCCAGGCCGCTTTCCACGGCAAAGGCGGCAATCTGGGTGCGTGAGCCAAAATTCAGCTTGGCAAAGATATTGGCCACGTGCCGCTCGACGGTACGCTCGCTGATCACGAGCGCCTCGGCAATCGCCCGGTTGCCGGCACCCTGCCCGATCAGGGTGGCGACCTCGCGCTCGCGTTCGGATAGGCTGTCGCCGCGCCTCCGCTGTTTCTCTGCAGCAGCGGGGCCGCCGTCCGCCAGCGCGTATGCAACCGCATTTTCAAGCGAGTAGACGCTGCCCTCGTACCGCAAGCGGCCGGCGAGTGATCCGGTCAGCCCTGCGCCAAGCACGGCCCTGTACCGCTCGATCTCAAAGCGCTCGGCGGGCCAGACCGGTGCGGGGTGCGCGGCGGCGAGTGCCTCGGCCGCGCCGGCACAGCCGGGCGGCCCGCTCCAGCTGGCCCTGGCCGGCGGCAAGCGCTGCCAGCCCGTTGATGCCCTCGACAATACCCGCGATATTGCCGGCAGCTTGCTGGCGCCGGAGACTCTCGGCAAACAGCTCACGGGCTGCTGCATACTCATGCGTGCCGAGCGCCACGTAGCCCTGGTTGTGCAGAATGGCCGGGATCTCGCCGTAGTTGCCGATCTCCTGGTACAGCGCCAGGCTCTCCCCGTACAGCTCCGCCGCCCGTATGTAAGTCACCCTGGCAGCGCGCCACATCGGCAGTGGTGGCTGCGAGAATGGCGGTCGATCGCGTGTCGCGCAGCCCTCTCGCCAACGCCAGGCCGCGCTCAAGGGCAGCCCGTGCGGCTCCGAGGTCGCCGCCGGCAAGCTCCACCAATCCCAGTGTGCCCACGCCATGCGCCAGCAGGTAAGGATCGCCGCTGGACTCAAGTACCGGCAGTGCCTCCGTGATGTACGCACGTGCCGCTGCATCGTCGCCCCTGCCAAAGAGCGCTGCCTGTGCTGCGACAAACAAGGCCAGCCCCTTGAACCACGAATCGCCTGCTGCGGTGGCGTGCATCAGTGCCGCTGCGAGTAGAGCGCCCGCCCGCTGGGGATCCGACGGCGCTGGCCACAAAGGCCAGCCGCAGCTCTGCGAGCGCCAGGCCGCCCAAGTCGCTTCGCTGGTCGCCTAGCTGCTCGAAAAGCTGTGCACTCTCCGTCGGCTGCAGCTGCCACACTCCGCATGATCGCCTTGATCAAAGGCGAGCGCAGCGGCCCCGATGAATGCCCAGGCGCGTGCCCGCAGCAGCGTAGCAGCTTCACCTTCTTCCCGCCGTCGCGGCATGCTGTACGGCATCGAGCGCGCGGCGGATACGTTCCCGCCCCTCGTCAAGGTAGCCGCGCCGGTCCCAGAACCAGTGCAGCGCCGCCGCCAGGCGCAGCTCCTCCTCGGTCTTGCCGCGCACGGTGAAGCCAGTCGCCGGCGGCGCGCAGGTTGTCGTGATCGGCCTCCAGCCAATCCAGCCACCGCACCTGTTCTGCGCTCCGCAGCCGCGGCGCCGCTGCTTCTGCCAGCCCCAGGTAGTAGGCCGCGTGGCGGGCACGGATCGCCGCTTCTTCGCCGCTTGCCCCCAGCTGCTCCAACGCGTACTCGCGGATAGTTTCCAGCATGGCGATGCGCGGCTCGCCGTCACGATCGGCGGACGCGGTAGAGAAGGCTCTGTTCGAGCAGCGCCGTAACCGCGGCGAGCACGTCGCCTCGCTCGCATCCGTGCCGCACACGACCTCAATCGCCTCCAGTGTGGCCCCGTTCACAAACACCCCGAGCCGGGCGAAGACCCGCTGTTCCCGTCCGTTGAGGAGCCGGAAGCTCCAGTCCAGCGTGGCACGCAGCGTCTGCTGGCGGGCGGGCAGGTCGCGTGCCCCGCCGGCGAGCAGCGCCAGGCGCCGGTCGAGCCGCCGGAGCAGTGCCGCCGGCGTGAGCAACCGCAGGTGGGCCGCCGCCAGCTCGATGGCCAGCGGCAGGCCGTCCAGCCGCCGGCAGATTGCCGCTACCGCCGCCTCGTTCTCTTCCGTGAGCGCAAAGTGTGGGCTGGACGGCGGCGGCACGGCGCACAAAGAGCTGCACCGCGGCGTAGGTATTGGGCCTGCGAGCCTGCTGGTCGGGCACAATGTCAGGCGGCAGCTCCAGCGGCGCCACGGCATATTCCTGCTCGTACCGGATGCGCAGCGGCGCGCGGCTGGTCACGAGGATCCTGAGATGGGGTGCGGCCGCCAGGATCTGGGCGACGGCCGGCGCCGCAGCGACGACCTGCTCGAAGTTGTCGAGCACCAGCAGCGCATGCTGATCGGCCAAGGCGCGCATCAGGACCGCCAGCGGCGGCCCTCCGCTTTCATAGCCAAGGCTGCGTGCGATCGCAGCCGGCACCAGCTCGGGGTCGTTGAGGGGTGCAAGATCGACAAATGCCGCGCCGTCGGCAAAAGCGTCGCGCAAGTCGGCGGCGGCCTGCAGTGCCAGCCTTGTCTTGCCGACGCCACCTGGACCGATCAATGTGAGCAGCCGCGTTTCACCGTGCGTAAGCAGCGACCGCAGGTCGGCAAGCTCCCGTACGCGGCCGATCAGCAGGCCCTCTGCCGTCAGATGTGGCTGCAGTGACTGCAGTGACGGCAGTGATCGGTGCAGTAGGGATGCGGAAAGAGGCGTATGCGGAGGAAGGCTGCGCGCAGAGTTCGCGCTGACGGCGTCAAGCAGCGCTATGCGCTCCTCGCCTGCTAGCGCAAGGGCGGCGGCAAGGCGCTCGGCCAGCTGGCGTGATGGCCGGCGGGCGCCTGTCTCGATCTTCTTGATCGTGGTTACGACACACCCGGCCCGGGCGGCGAGCTCTGCCTGTGTCAAATCCCGTGCCTTGCGCCGCCGCCGCAGCCAATAGCCAAACGACAGTTCTTGGTCTGTCATGATCTGGCCAATTGCTGCTGTACCTTGTAGCTCAGAGCCCTGTACACCAAAAGTAGCCATGGCCGTCGCTTATTCGTCCCAATCCGCGGTCAGCTTGTGCAGCTGCGGTGCCACCTTCGCTGCCAGCTCTTGCACTTCCGGCACTTCCTCAGCCTCGGCCAGCAGACCTGCAATGGCGGCACCGAGCGCACGCAGCAGTTCAGCGCGCGCCATTGATGTCACCAAAGCACCCACAAACACGCCGCGTGACATCCGGCGGCAGCGCATCGAAGCCCCGGCCGTGCACGGCCGGGAGGCCGCGGCGCCGGCATGCCAGGCTGAGCGCATAGTCGCGCGTGCCGCTGATCCAATACTCGGCCTGCCAGAAACGGCCGCGCTCGATGCAGAAGCGGGCGCGCAGCGCATGGTGCACTGCATAGCCAAACAGCTCGTGCGTCGAGGGCGGTTGATAGTGCGGCTTCTCCACTGCGCTGCCAAAGAGCAGCCGGAACTGGGGCCCGCTGGCGCCGAATTGCGCTGCTGGCGTAAACGAAAGGTCGAACTGCAGGCAGCCGGGCAGCAGAAAGACCCGGTAGATGGAGGCGCCGCTGGGCAGGTCGAACAGGTGCGCGGCGTCGAACTCGGCGACAAACGTGCGCGTCCACTCCTCCAGCACCTTCGCTATGGGTACATCGTCGGCCACGCCAAACGTGAGATCGAGGTCCGACCAGCGGTCCCCTTCCCCCAGTGCCAGCGACCCGACGACGGCCCCTGCGACGATGCGCGGGTCGGCAGCTGCCAGCTCCAGGACCCGTTCCTGGATGCGCTCGCGTGCGCTGACGCTGAACATGTTGGACCTTCTCATGGCTGTCTCCCAATTACGGTTTTCATGCTGCGAGTATACCCGAAATGTACCAGTTTTTCCGTACGATAATTGGGTCACGTGCATCACATAGATGATGCGTATGGTTCACGCCAGGGCGCAGAATCTAGGGTACACTGACTAAAATCCCTCTTCAGGATCTACCGGTTCTTAGCGCGACCGGAAATCATAATCCGTATCATCCATCAGGAAGAAAGGAAATCTCTATGTGGTCTAGACATACCAGGTTTGTCTGGATCGTGCTGCTGATGTTGGCAGTATTCTTCGTAGGCGGCTGGCTGACTGCCACGCCCGCCGTTGCTCAGGACGCGCAGGATCCGGTCCCCGCCTCGCCTGCCGCCCAGCCCGAAACTTGTGTCATCTGCCACAAGGAATCGGGCGCCATGCACCAGGCCAACTATGACGAGCTATACCAGGACGGCGTCATCCAGGTCAGCGACCTGGCGTACACCTACACTGGGCCCGACACCACAACCATTACGTGGAAGATGACGAAGGACGGCCAGCCGTTTGACGCCAGCAAGGCCGACAACCTGGCGCTCTACTTCGCACCTTGGACCGGGGAAGCCTTCCAGTTCGACCCGGCCGCCGACAGGCTCGACCTGAAAGGCGAGCTGAGCTATGACGGCGCCGGCGGCAACACCAGCACGCTCGTCAATGCCGATGTCCCGGACCTGACGGACGCGGACGGCCTGATCGTGATGTACGGCACCGACGAGATCGTCGGCACGCTGCCAGCCCGCATCCGCCAAGGCAAGTATCCGTTTGCCGCACTGCTGACGATGGGCGCCGGCGTCGACTACGTCTCCGCGGCCAATGTCTCCGGCTGCGAGAACTGCCATTCGATCCCGTTCCTCAAGCACGGCTACATCTACGGCCAGGTCAACGGCGATCCCGCCAGCGACTTCCTGACCTGCAAAGCCTGCCACCTGGACAACGGCGAGGGCGGCCACTTTGAGTGGCAGCTGCTGGCCAGCGACCCGGCGATGGCGGCGGAGTTCCTCGCTGCGGGCGACGAAGCACAGCTGCCGCCCGAACTGGTAGAGAAGTTCGCCTACCGGACGACGGTGATGAACGACGTGCACATGTCGCACGCCATGGAATTCCCCTACCCGCAGTCGATGTCCAACTGCGTGACCTGCCACGCCGGTAAGCTTGAGCAGGTCCTGTCGGACGACAACTTCACGTTGGAAACCTGCAAGAGCTGCCATCCGCAGGATGCACCCGAGGGTGTCGAAACGGCTTTGCCGACGTTGGCGACCATCATGACGCCCGACGAGCATGACAAGGTGGACCTGGCCGTGGATGCCTGCACTGACTGCCACGAAGTGGGCAAGAAGGCACCGGGCTTCAGTGAGATCCACACCGGCTATGACAAGGTGATCTACACCGCCGACGGCATCAAGTATTCCGACGCCATCTCGGTCACCATCGACAGCGCCTCCTTTGACGGCAGCAAGCTCACGTTCGGCTTCAGCGCTGTTGAAGACCCGGACCTGGGGCTCGACGTGTCGACGATTACGCCCACCGTGATGGTAGGCCTCTACGGCTACGACACGAAGGACTTCCTCATCGGCGCACACGAGCGGCTGAGTGACGACAACGGCGACGGCGCGATCGACAGCAAGGATGCGCGCGCCCTGGAGTATGTGGTTGGCGAAGAACACCCGCGTGTCAGCACGGTTTCGGCCGGCGACGGCAAGTGGGAAGTCACTGCCGACCTGTCCACATGGGCTGACCTGATCAGCAGCGGCAGCGTCAAGCGCGTCGAGCTCGCAGTGATGCCGGCCCTGGCGGATGCAGACGGCGAGCTCGTGGCCCTCAATGCTCCTTCACGGACCTTTGACCTGGGCGCCAACGACTTTGCCGACGACTTCTATGCCCCGATTGCCAAGGTTGCTGATGGCTGCAACAACTGCCACGCGGCCCTGGCGGTGAACTTCCACGAACCGGATCACGGTGGCAACCTCGTCGTCTGCCGCATGTGCCACATCACGAAGGCGGGCGGCTCACACCTGGAGATGCAGTCGCGGTCGCTCGACTCCTATATCCACGCGATCCATGCCGGCCAGGCATTCGATGTAGGCGATATCGACTTCACCGATCCGGTGCAGAAGATGCACTACGAACACCACATCGAATTCCCGTTCCCGACGCACGGCAGCACCAACTGCGAGGCCTGCCACGTGGAAGACGCCTACAACGTGCCTGATCAGCTCAAGTCGCTGCCCGGCATCCTGTCGGCGTCCGACACCCTGAGCGGCACCACCCGCAGCATCGGCGCGATTCCGTCGGTTGTCACCGGTCCCGGCTCGCGAGCCTGCGGCGGCTGCCACCGGGCAGAGCTGATCAACGAGGACGCAGTGGGTGAACTGATCCCCTTCAACATCCACACCGCGCAGGGTGGGTATATGATCGACGCGGGCGACGTTCCGAGCGCCACGCTCAACTCGGTCATCGACCAGATCATCACCAGCTTCAAGTAATTGAGAAAACGAGGTGGGCCTGGAGCCCACCTCATTCTCATCTCAGCCAAGGAAAAAGGGTCCTACGGGGCCCTTTTTCCTTGCTCATGGCCTTCACGTGACCCCTTGCGGGGCATCGTTCTCTCAGTTCCGTCAAGATCCCCACGTACGGTAAACGTTTCTTTGCCGTCGTCAGAATGTCATGCTCCGCCCAGCACGGCGGAGTACAATGCTTCTGCCCTCAGGTTCGGCAACCTAGAGCGTTTCGCACCTCTGACACTCCTCCGCAATCGGTTCTGTATCTGTTCCCCAACAGGGAGGTACACAATGCTGCTTGGTGCTGCTTCCGTTCCTGCTGCCTTCCACGCTGGAATGCAGGATGCCTTTCTGGATTGTCTCACGCTGCTGATCGAGGACCAGCTCTCGGAAAGTGCGCTCTATCGCACAATTCTCCGCAAGCTGTATGCCCTTTGGCCGCCTGCCTATCACCGCTACTACGTGCGCGGCCCGGATTCCGGCGAACCGTTCCTCACCTATCGCGAATGGCGGACGGTAATGGACGAACTGGGCGAAACACTCCAGCTCAACCAGATCATGGGCCAGGCACCCGACAGCCGAGTGATGGAACTGCGCCGCAAGCTGCTGCTGGCGCACGGCGAGCTGCCTGAAGCGCAAGAGGACCACTCCAAGCCTGAGATCCAGGCGCGCGATGGCAAGATTGAGGCGTACATGGCAGTGTTACATGCCATGTTCTACGACAGGCTGGCAGGTGATGCGCTCGCTTCCTATCTCTCGGAGCACATCTTTGCCGAGGCTGTTGCCCCTATCCGGTGGCAATAAAGATTACCAATAGAACCAGGTCTCATGTGGTGCGCACACCCCGTGCGCTCCTGGGCTGCACATTTCACCCTGCACTCGGCTTAAATTGCTTCCGGTATCCCCTGGGCCTCACCCGCCCCTAGCTCCGGCCTGTACCCAGCCCACGGCCGCGCCTGCTCCAGTTGTCCGGCCAGGCGGAAGAGCGTGGCCTCGTCACCAAAGCGCCCCGCGAACTGGATTCCCACTGGCAGCCCCTCCGGTGTCCAGTGCAGCGGCATGGACATCGCCGGTTGGCCGGTGATATTGAAGAGCGGCGTATAGGGGATAAATTCAAAGGACTTGAGGGCGATCGGCTCGATGGCATTGGCCGCTACCAGCAGCTTGCCGGCCCTTAGGCTGCTTGCCGATTGCAGCAGCCGCCGGTCGCTCGCCCCCAGCTGCAGCGAGCCGGCAACCGGCGGAGGCTGGGCGAGTGTCGGCGTTACCAGCACGTCGTAGTCGTCGAAGAAACACCCTACTGCGCGCGCCGCATACTGCAGCGTGCGTACGCCGCGCACATAATCTGCGCCGCTGATGCTGCGGCCAATCAAACCCAGTGTCCACGTGATCAGCTCAAAGTCGCTCGGCTTGGGTTTGCGCCCTGCCGCCTCTCCCACCTCGGCGATATCATTCGCCACCTGTCCGGTGAGCATGAGGATGAAGGCAACGGCCAGGGCTTCGCCATCGACCTTGGGCGCCGCCTCCTCGACCGTGTGCCCCAGCGACTCAAGCAGACGCAATGTACTCTCCAGACCGCGCTTGCATTCCGGATGCAGGTTTACCCGCGCACCGATCAATGCGCTGCCGGTATAGGCAATGCGCAGCGGCCTGGGCGCGCGGCCTACCTCTTCCAAAAAAGGATCCGCCGCCGGCGGTGCGACATAGGGCGCGCCGCTGTCCGCACCGGCCGTGGCGTCCAATGCGGCCGCGCTGTCGCGCACCGACCGTGTCAGCACGTGCTCGACCACCAGACCCTCCCAAGACTCGTAGATCCGCGGCCCAAGGGGCGTCCGCCCACGCGTCGGCTTGAAACCAAAAAGCCCGCAGCATGCCGCCGGGATCCGGATCGAACCGCCACCGTCGCCGCCCGATGCCATCGGCACCATCCGCGCAGCCACCGCCGCCGCCGACCCGCCGCTGGAGCCGCCGGAGATGCGCCCGATGTCGTACGGGTTGCGCGTGGGGCCGAATGCGACGGGTTCGGTATATGGCGTAATGCCCAGCTCCGGCGTATTGGTCTTGCCCAGGATGATCAGCCCTGCTGCCTTCCAGCGGCGCACCAGCTCGCCGTCCACCGGTGGTACCCACCCCTTGAGCAGGCGCGTTCCGCTGCTCTGCGGCACCCCCGCCACCATGGCGCCCAGATCCTTGACCAGAAAGGGCACACCGCGAAATAGCCCGTCAGGTACTGTTCCGTTAGCCGCCGCACGCGCCTGATCGTACATCTTGTAGATCACGGCATTAAGTGCCGGATTGCTTGCTTCGATGCGCATGATCGCCGCTTCAATCAGTTCTAGCGGCGTCACCTGCCCCGTGCGCACAAGTTCCGCCAATCCAAGCGCATCATAAGAGTCAAAGTCGGAGATCATGAGCAGTTCCTTTACGATTCCCTTGTTCTGTCCGCACGCCACCCCTTCAGGGAAGGGATGCCATCGTGCCTGGCTCGTCCCCCTGTCATCTCGCCAACCTTGCGTTCCGTGGGGCGAGCCTCGCACGGGCCCGTTGCAGCGCACGAAGTCTTTGTGCATAATAGCCTATACTAAACGGCATCAACCTTAGAGCGCCAACATGATCAACCGACTGCATATCGCAATCACCAGCAGCGAATCTCTTGCGCCTGCCAAGCGCGCCGCCGTCATTGCCCTATGCAACGAGGCCTACGAAGAAGACATCGAGCCACTCTTTGCCACCTTTGTATACCCAATGCACGTGTTGGCCTACCTCGGTGACGTCCTGGTCAGCCATGCCATGTGGGTGACCCGCTGGCTGCAGGTAGACGCGCAGCCGCTGATGCGCACTGCCTACGTCGAAATGGTAGCCACCGCGCCGGCCCACCAAGGTCGCGGCTTTGGCACTGCCGTGATGCAGCGCCTGGCCGCCGAAATTCGTGACTTTGATCTGGGTGGGCTGTCCACTGGCAGCGTTGGCTTCTACGCTCGCCTGGGCTGGGAACCCTGGCGCGGCCCGCTCTCTATCCGCACAGACACGGGCTTACTGCCCACACCTGACGACCACATGATGATTCTACGGCTGCCCAATACGCCTGTCCTGGATGTCCGTGCCCCTCTCTCCGCCGAATGGCGGGCCGGAGAACTGTGGTAGCGACAAGCACTGCTGTAGGCAAAACAAGAGCATCTAATGCCGCGATGCTTCTGCTTGCGCCGCTGCTTGTGACACTTCTCCATGTGTGGGGTCTTTGCTATCGGCGCCGATTTGTCGCTGAAAGGGCCGCAGACCAAACTGCGGCAAGGTGGCGAATATGTGCTCGAAAATCGATGACGCGCTCGTCTCGAACTCTGGCCAGCCCGTGTCCAATAGGTAGACTGTTATTTCCAGCGGCAGGCCATCTTCCTCCGCCTGCAGTTGGCGCACCATGCGTATCATCTCCTGATTGACGCGCGGATGGCGGCACAGGTAGTCGGTGAGATATACGCGGTAAAGGCCCAGGTTCGTAGGCTGTGTTGTAGCGTCTCCAACCAGTATGTCCTCCGCCTGGATCTTGCCCACGGAGACCTGTTCCCGCACACTGGCCAAAACCGGAAACTGCGCCAGCAGCGCTGGCGCTGCCGTCCGCACGGCATAGACGTCCAGCAGCAGCTGCCGCTGTAGCCGTCGTCCACCGCTGGCATACATGAAGCGCCAGTTTTTGAACGAGTCGCTAATTAACGCATGCGCCGGCACGGTCGTCACCGTATTGTCCCAGTTCTGGACCTTCACGGTGGACATCAGGATCTCCTGCACTGTTCCGTTGGCGCCATACTGGGGCACTTCGATCCAGTCGCCGATCGCCACCATCTTGTTGGCAGCTAGTTGGATGCCGGCGACAAAGCCCATGATGGGGTCTTGGAAGACAAAGCCAAGCGCTGTAAAAATCGCTGCCAGCGCCGCAAACGAATAGATCGCAGGCACCCCCAGAAACGTGCCCAAGATGATGAGCCCGCCGATCAATAGGATGCCTGCCTGTACCAGCTGTGCGAAACCGCGCAGCGGCACCTCCTTCGCCAGCGGCAGCTGTTCGTACACTGCCAGTGCAATCGATGTGGTCGTAGTCAACATCAAGACCATGATGCCTAGACCTATTGCACCGTCTATCAGCCGCAGAAGTCCTGTGAACTGCGGGTAACCCTCTGTCAGCAGGCCGGCGCCAAGATAGAGCGCCAAAGAGGCGGCAAGCAGCGCCGTCAGCATTGGCAGCCGGCTGCGCTCTACGAGCAGCGACCATTGCGGCCGGTGCCGCCGCAGCAGCGGCAGGGCAAACTGCGCCAGCAGAATGCGCGTCAACAAATACGCCCCTACCGTCAAGCAGACGGCGATACCGAGTCGGATGGACAGATCTATTAGCATTGCGCTCTCTTGCACCTGTTTGAACTAGAGACGATGCATTACATTCTATACCTGCTTGTATTGTCAATGCGAGGCGGCCGTGCGGTGAACATAAATCTTGATGCCGGCCACCGGTTCATTGACAAGTACGCCCAAACACGCGAGGATTGGCAACCCTTGCTGTCTGTTGGCAGGAAAAGGAAGGTGAAACATGTTGCGAACAGTGATAGTGGCCTTCGCCGTGCTTCTCGTCACGGCTTGCACGGGAGTGAGGCCACTCTCTATGCCTGGCACGCCTGCTGCTGTGCCATCTGCTAATCCGAACGCCGGCTCCTTTGTGCTGGAGGAATATGCCGTGCCCGGAGGCTCGCATCCCCACGACGTGGCCCCGGCACCTGACGGTACGGTCTGGTACACGGCACAGCTGCGTGGTGAATTGGGCCGCTTGGATCCCGCCACGGGCGAGACGCATCACATCGCGCTTGGCAAAGGATCGGCGCCACACGGCGTCATCGTCGGGCCTGACGGTGCCCCATGGATCACCGACGGCGGCCTGAATGCCATTGTGCGCGTGGACCCGGACACTGAGGCCGTCGCCGTCTTCCCACTGCCGCAGGACACCGGCTATGCCAACCTCAACACCGCCACCTTCGACGGCAGCGGCGTGCTGTGGTTCACCGGGCAGGAAGGCATTTACGGTCGGCTCGATCCGGCCAAGGGTGAAGTCGAGGTGTTCGACGCGCCACGCGGCCGTGGACCATACGGTATCACGACCACGCCCGACGGCACTGTCTACTACGCTTCGCTGGCCGGAAGCCACATCGCCCATATCGACGGGGCAACCGGCTCCGCTACGCCCCTGGATCCACCGACCGCCGGCCAGGGCGCCCGCCGCGTCTGGTCCGATTCGCAGGGGCGCATCTGGGTGAGCGAGTGGAACGCCGGCCAGGTCGGGATGTATGAGCCCGCCGGCGGCACCTGGCGCGAATGGCCCCTGCCCGGCGACAACCCGCGCGCCTACGCCGTCTTTGTCGACGAGCAAGATGCCGTCTGGCTGAGCGACTTTGGCGGCAATGCCCTGGTTCGCTTCGACCCGGCCCAAGAATCATTCACCGTGCTGCCGCTGCCAAGCGCCAACGCCAGCGTGCGCCAACTGCACGGCCGCCCCGGCGAGGTGTGGGGCGCAGAATCGGGCGTGGACAAGATCGTGGTCGTGCGCAGCCGCTAGGCAAGAGCAGGGACGAGAAGCTCGGCAGGCGCGCTGCCCTGCGCTAGCAACGCCGCCGCCTTCTGCAGGTCGGGAAACGCATACCCCTCGGTAAAGCGTGCATACAGCGCACGCAAGCGCCCCACCGCGTCCACAATCTCTGCCGCAGCTGCGTCTCCCTGCCGCATGCGCAGCCGCACAAGGCTCATGGCTGCCCGCAACTCCCAGGCAAGCGCCCCCTGCTCCTGTCCCAGTGCCAGCGCCGTGTGGAAGCATTCCTGCGCCGCTGCGCTCGCCGCCGGCCCGTCACGCGCCAGGAGCAGTTCGCCGCGCAGCCGGTGCAGTTCTGCGGCATAGCTCTGCCCGCACGCGATGCCCGGCGGGCCGATTACGCTGTCGATCGATGCCAGTGCGATCGACAGCAGGCCTTCGCTCTGTGCCTGATCGCCCCCAGGATCCCACTGCGCGCGCCGCTGCGCTGCGGCCAGGCAGCCGTCTGCCAGGACCAGGACAAGGATGTCCGTGCCGATCGCCATGCCAATCGTCTGCCATGCGGCAAGCGCACGCCGCATCTGCTGCAGGCCGGATTCTTCCTCGCCCCGCAGGATCGCCAACCACCCCAGGAAGACTTCGGCATACACTTGCCACATCCCAAACCCATGCTGCACGCTCAGATGGTGGCACACTGCGCTGCGCTCCTGCAGCGCCGCACTGTCGGCCCGCAGGAGGAATAACACGGTTGCGCCGAGCGCGCAGGCCGTCGCCAGCCCGAATGGGTCGTCTTGCTCCTGTGCACCTGCCACCGCGCTCGTGCTGCGCGCCAGGGCCTGCTCCGGAAACCCCAGCCACCAGAGATCGAGCGCAGAAAAGCATAGTGCAGGTGTGGCGAAGTCGGCGCCGAGCGTCGCCCGCAGCTCTCTTCGCCGCTCTGGAATCAGCCACGTTAGCACTTGATCGAGGTAGTGCTCCGCTTCCTGCGGTCTGCCCATAAGGTTATTAATGAAGCCAAACTGCCAGAGAGATACGGCAGCGAAAGCATCTTCACCCGCCTGTGCTGCGCGTTCTCGCATCTCCGCCGCCACCGCCAGGGCCTCCTCAAACTGTCCTTGCGCTACGAGACGTTCAACCGCCGTTTCCAGCGCCATCAGCTTGGTCCATCCCCGTGTCTCGTTTACACCTGCGGCCGCAATACGCGCCAGCATCGCCCCCATCCATGCTCCGGCCATCCCCTCTGCGTTGCGCCGGGGACCCAGTTGGGCGACCTGCAGCAGCAGTTCGAGTTCGGTGCGTTCAGGGGACGGCGGCGTATGGGCCAGCAGGCCTAGCGCACGTTCGTACCGGTTGAGGGCCTCTTGGTAAGCCGACACACGCATGGCTTGGCGCCCCGCACTGTACAGGGCGCGAGCCGCCTGCAGCAGCAGCCCTCCGGCCTCATAATGCCAGGCCAGGGCCACACTGATCCGTTCCTGCTCTGCCTGGTCGCCTCCCGCTTGCTGTTCCAGCCATGCTGCAAATTGCGCATGGAGCCGCGCCCGCTCGACCACATCCAGCTGTTCGTAGAGATACTTCTGAAACAGGTGGTGCGTGAAACGGTACGTGGACTGCTGGCCGCCGCGCCGCCAATGGATCCCTTCCGGCCGCACTAGGTGATGACGCCGGGCCAGGCTGTCACTCAAGCAGGCGAGCACTTCGTCCACAGGCGCGCCGACCTGCCCGGCCACTGCCTCGCCGCTGAAGTCGTCCCCTTGGACGCTGGCGCAAGCAAGAATCTGGCGGCAGGAAGCAGGCAAGCGCTCGACCCGTTCGGCGATAGCCCCTTCCACTCGGGCCGGCAGCGGGCCCCAGTCGAGCGCTTCTGGCGCCGTCCAGCGTCCCGCTGCATCTTTGACGATTTGGCCGCGCTCCTGCAGGTTGCGTATCAGTTCCACGGTGAAGAGCGCCTGCCCACCCGTCTGCGCATAGAGCGCATCCCGAAACTGTGCCCCCAGCCGGTTCGGCTCCATATCTACGTACGCCTCTACAAACGCTCGCCCGTCCGCCCGATCGAGATCGATCGTGATCTCGCCCTGCATACGGCGCAGCTCGTTGATCGCAGCTGCGAGCGGATGGCGTTCTAAGCTACCCCCGCCCCTATTACCTGCCCCACTGCCGGCCTTGCCACCACGGCCGAGCGCAACGGTCGCTGCGCGATACGCGCCGAGAATCAGCAGGCGGCTGGCGCCAAGTTCGCGACCCACATGCGTAAGTAAGGTCGCGCTTGATTCATCCACCCACTGCAGATCGTCGAGAATGATCAACACGGGCTGCTGCCGTGCCACCGCCGCCAGTGTGCACATCAACTGGTCGAACAGATCTTCCCGCGCCGGCGGTGTTGGCTGCAGGCGCTGCGCCAGGTGCCGGTCCCAGGGATTCTCATCTGCTTCGGGCCCGGCCAGTTTGGCCCTGCGGGCCAGCGAGGCGACAGGTACAAGTGTGTCGACGAGATCGGGCCCATATTCGCTGAGCGCCGCCTGAATGAGTTCAGTGGCTCGCTGCAGCCGATTCAATTGCTCCTCACGCGCAAGCCACCAGGCCGCGTCACTGGCAAGATCGCCGCACAGCATCCCCATCAGCCTGCGCAGGGGCGCAAACGGATCGGTACCGCCGCTTGGGCTGCAGCGCGCACCGGCGACCAGCAGGTCCGGCTGCGCTGCCATGGCAGACACGGCAAAGGCTTCAAGCAGCGTGGTCTTGCCGCTTCCGGCCTCCCCGCTGACAAATGCCATTCGTGTTTCGCCGCCTAGTGCAGCCTGCAAATAGCGGCTCAACTGCCCTAACTCGTCTTCGCGGGCGACAAGCCTGGCGTGCGCAGCTGAGGGTCTTAACCGTGGGCCTGGCAGTGAGACGATGGGATCCGCGGTGTTCCTGCCCGGTGGCACTACGGCGGTGACTCGCTCGGCCAGTATGTCGGCATACAGGGCTTGCGTGCTCGCTGCAGGCTCGACGCCGAGCTCAGATTGGACGGCGCGGCGGCACACGTCGTATTGGTGTAGCGCTTCGTCACGGCGTCCGGCCAGGGCCAGCGCCCGCATGCAGCGCCGGTGTGCCTCCTCGAGCCAGGGTTCCAGCTTGAGCTGGAGGCGCGCGGCGGCCGCGGCCGCCGCAAAGTCTCCGCTCGCCTCAAAATAGGCGTTCTGGGCATCCAGCGTCTCGATGGCCAGTCGGTGGTAGTGCTCCTGCCTGTTCAGCACCCATTCCTCAAACACCTCACTATCCGGCATCGCAAATCCGTCGAGGAAATCGGCACAGAATGGGATGGGCAGGAGCTGCCGCACGCGCTTCGGTGAAGAGGCAAACGCTTCGAACTCGGCCACGTCCAGCGTGTAGTCGCTGGCTGTATTGAACTGCACATCGGTGGACGTCACGAACAGAAAAGGCGGTAGCGTATAGTCGGACAAAGCTCGCCGCACGCGTGCAAGCGCCTGGCGCAAGTTCGTGCGCGCCACGCTGTCGGGCCGCTCTGGCCAAAGCAGGCTGGCCAGCGCCTCACGGCGGTGAGGACGGTTCGCTTCCACCACCAGGTACGCCAACAAGGCGCGCGCTTTATCCGTTTCGAAATCGTAGACAGCTTCACCGTCCAGTTCGACCCGGAACCCGCCCAACACGTGCACGACGAGCTTTGTCATGGGATGGTCCTGCAAGCACACTTTTCCCCTGCATTATAACAGGTTTTTGCGTGACAGTCTCGTGAAATTGGCGTGACAATCCGTGGACCTCCAACGGCCGCAGTTGCGCAGTTGTCACAGTTTTTTTACGCCCCTGTCACGCCAATCTGTTACATCTAAGCGCAGATTGCGGCCATCACTCACTGGAGGCAGTTATGGCGCCAGCCAAAAGCCTATCTGAACTACACACACAGAACCGACCCTACCGGTGCTTCCTGGTGCGGTGCTGGCTCGAGGATGGCGCCGGCACCCACGGCGAGCCGGCCTGGCGCTTCACTATCCGGCAAGCAGGCCACGACGCCGCCCGCCTCTCGTTCGCCTCTCTCCACGACGTTGCGCTGTATATGGAGATCGAGCTGGCAATGTGCGTACGTGCACAGCAAGATGCTGATCCAGGCTGCGCGGGGCGGAGCAGTGAGTTCGAAGATTCGCAGTAAGCGCACAGAGACTTTGGTTGTTCGCCAGTAGACAGCAGGACCCCAAGACTATGTCCCTGCCCAGAAAGGAGCCAACTATGGGACGCTCGCAACGGAATATTGCCAAGCTTGACGGCGCTGCCCAGGGAGCCGAGGGAGGCGGCGTGATTCTGCCCAAGCCTGACCGGCCCTCGCAGGGCACGGCGGCGATGTACGCCAAGGATGCCACCTATCCGCCGCTGAAGCCGCTGCGCCCACCGGAAGGCGCACCCAACGTGGTGATCATCCTGATCGACGACATGGGCTTTGGCGCGTCCAGCGCCTTTGGCGGGCCGATCCACATGCCGACGCTGGAGCGGGTGGCGGCGGATGGGCTGAAGTACACCCGCTTCCACACCTACCGCCCTCTGCTCGCCCACGCGCCAGGCGCTGCTGACGGGGCGCAACCACCACTCGGTGGAGATGGGCGCCATCACCGAGCAGGCGAGCAGCGTGCCGGGCTACACCAGCGTGCGGCCCAACAGCGCGGCGACCATCGCCGAGGTGCTGCGGCTGAACGGCTACAGCACCGGCGCCTTTGGCAAGATGCACCAGACGCCGGTGTGGGAGGTGAGCACCTCGGGCCCCTTCGACCGCTGGCCCACGGGCGAAGGCTTTGAGAAGTTCTACGGCTTCGTGGGCGCCGAGACGAACCAGTGGGCGCCGACGCTGGTGGACGGCACGACGCCGATCGAGCCGCCCGGACGACCCCGACTATCACCTCACGCCCGACCTGGTGGACCACACCATCGCCTGGGTGCAGTCGCAGCAGGCATTGACGCCCGACAAGCCCTTCTTCGTCTATCTCTCCTTTGGCGCCACCCATGCGCCGCACCATGCGCCGCCGGAGTGGATTGAGAAGTACCGCGGCAAGTTCGACCAGGGCTGGGACAAGGTGCGCGAGGAGACGCTCGCCCGCCAGAAGGAGCTGGGCGTGGTGGCGCCGGACACGGAGCTCACCGCTCGCTCGGCGGGCATTCCCGCCTGGGACGAACTGAGTGACGAGCGAGAAGCGGCTGGCGGTGCGGCTGATGGAGACCTATGCCGGCTTTGCCGAGCACACCGACTACCATGCCGGGCGCTTTGTCGATGCGCTGGAGGAGATGGGCGTGCTGGACAACACGCTGCTCTTCTACATCGCCGGCGACAACGGCGCCAGCGCCGAGGGCGGCCTCACCGGCATCTTCAACGAGATGGTGGCGCTCAACAACCAGATCATTCCGATTGCAGACACCATGCAGCACATCGACGACATCGGGACGGTGATGGCGTACAACCACTACCCGGTGGGCTGGGCGCATGCCATGGACTGCCCCTACCAGTGGACCAAGCAGGTCGCCTCGCACTGGGGCGGCACGCGCAACGGCATGGCCGTGCGCTGGCCCCAGGGCATCGAGGCCAAGGGCGAGGTGCGCAACCAGTTCACGCACGTCATCGACATCGTGCCCACCATCCTAGAGGCGGCGGGTCTGCCGCAGCCGGACTTTGTCAACGGGATCACGCAGCAGCCGATTGAGGGCATCAGCATCGCCTACAGCTTTGACGACGCCGCCGCCCCTGAGCAGCACACGACGCAGTACTTCGAGATGTTCGGCAACCGCGGCATCTATCACGACGGCTGGAGCGCCGTCACCCAGCACATCATCCCCTACCTGCCGGACACGGGTGAAGTGGACTGGAACAACGACAAGTGGGAGCTGTACGACGGCAGCACCGACTGGAGCCAGGCGCACGACCTGGCGGCGGAGATGCCGGACAAGCTGGCCGAGCTGCAGCAGCTCTTCCTGATCGAGGCGGCCAAGTACAAGGTCTTCCCCCTGGACGACCGCCGCATCTGGCGGATGAACGCCGAACTGGCAGGGCGGCCGGAACTGATGGGCGAGCGCACGTCGCTGACGCTCTACCCCGGCATGACGCACCTGATGGAGAACGCCGTGATCAACGTCAAGAACAAGTCGCACACGGTCACGGCGGAGGTGGAGATGCCGGAGGGTGGTGCCGAGGGCGTGATCATTGCCCAGGGCGGCCGCTTTGGCGGCTGGTCGCTCTACGTCAAGGACGGCAAGCCGGTCTACTGCCACAACTGGATCGGCGGTAGCACGCTACACGGTCGCCGGTGAGGAGCCGCTGCCCCCCGGCCCGGTCACGCTCCGCTACGACTTCGCCTATGACGGTGGCCAGCCGGGCGCAGGCGGCACCGGCACGCTCTACGTCAACGGCGAGCAGGTGGCGCAGGGGCGCATCGAGCAGACGGTCGGCTACACCTTCTCGCTCGACGAAGGCATGGACGTCGGCATGGACCTGGCGACACCCGTCAGCGAAGACTACGCCATGAACGACAACGCCTTTACCGGCACGATCCGCTGCGTAAAGATCGAGATCGGCCAGGACGACATGAGCCATCTGCTAGATCCGGAGGTGGTCTTCCATGGCTTGATGGCGGGGCAGTAGTTCAGGCCATCACGTGCGTCAGCTCCAAGACAAAGGCTTCGGTACTGGGACGACTTAGCATACAAGGAGGCAATCCATGTCCAGCCAAGAGACACCCCAAGCGCGCGAGCCGGACGGCGCCACAACACTGAGCCGTCGCGACTTCCTGCAGAGCGGCCTGGCGGCAGCCGCGACGGCAGCCCTCGCGCTGCCCCACGGCCACGGCGAAGCCACGACTGCGGAGTCGAACCAGCGCGAAGCGCCGCCCAAGCCGCCGCGCGGCAAAAGCCCCAACATCCTGGTCATCCTGTGCGACGAAATGCGGTTCCCGCCGTCCTATGAGTCCGACTCCCTCAAGCAATTCCGCGGCGCGCATCTCGACTTCCAAAACGCGCTGCTCGCCAATGGGCTTAGCTTCCAGCGACACTATATCATGTCCTCTGCCTGCGTGCCGTCGCGCGCATCCATCCTGACCGGTCAATACCCATCGCTCCACGGGGTCAGCCAGACCTACGCGGGAGCCAAAGAAGCCAGCGACCCGGACGTCTTCTGGCTCGACCCCAACACCGTGCCGACGTTCGGCAACTATTTCCGCGCGGCGGGCTACCTGACGTTCTGGATCGGCAAATGGCACGTCAGTAACGCCGACATGCTGGTCCCCGGCACGCACGAGCCGGTGCTGAGCTTCGATCCCGATACGGGCGCCCGCGATCCGGCCAAGGAAAGGCTCTACAAGGCAGCCAACCGTCTCGACCCCTATGGCTTCGCCGGCTGGATCGGACCCGAGTCGCACGGGAGCGACGCCGTCAAGGATACCGGATCTTCGGTGCCGGGGGATGAGCGAGGCCGGGATATCAGCTTCGCCGAGCAGGCCACGGAACTACTCCAGGAGCTCGACCAGCACCCCAACGCCACGCCGTGGCTGCTCGTCTGCTCGTTCGTGAACCCCCATGATATCAGCTGTGACGGCATGTTCACGCAACCCATCCCGGGCCACGACACGGGTTTCCAGTTCAATATCGATGAGTCCCTTGACCCGCCTATACCCGCCGCCGGCGAACTGTTCGAGTCCTCCTTCGTGGTGTCGAGAAGCGATGATCTCACGACCAAGCCCAAGGCCCAGACGAGCTACCGCGATACCTACCATGTCTGGATGAATCCTGTCCTGGACGATGATACATATTCTCGCTACTACTACCAGCTTCACAAGAACGTAGATAGTGAGATGATGAAGGTCTTCAGCGCCCTTCAGAGCTCGCGCTATAAGGACGACACCATCGTCGTCTTCACGTCCGACCACGGCGAAATGCTGCTGGCACACGGCGGCATGCACCAGAAGATGTACCAGGCCTACGAGGAGACAACCCACGTACCGCTGATGATCTGGTACCCAAAGGGCATCACGGGCCCGCGCTCGATCGACGCGCTGACCAGCCATGCCGACCTCGCGCCGACGCTGCTGGGATTGGCGGGCCTCGCTCCGGAACAGATCGGCGAGATCCGCCAGCTGCTGGCGGTGAACCACAGCGACGCCGCTCCCTCTAGTGGGCCGCGATTTGAGTTCCCTCATCTTGAGCCAGAGCGACTTCGCAAGTGTCAACGATCCTGTCTACTTCATGACCGACGACGACCCTACCAGGGGCCTGCATATGAACAGAAGGATCGGGTTGGGCTACAAGCCCGTCGAGCAGCCCGCTCATATTGAGACCGTGATTGCGCGCCTCAACGACGGGCACCTGTGGAAGTTCTCCCGCTATTTTGACAACCCCCAGTACTGGAGCAGCCCTGGCCTCCCGGGAGTTGATTCTGACGCAGAGGACCTGCTGCGGGTGCAGGTTGAGCCAGACCCCCCGCCCGATGTGGTGCCGCAGCCGGTGAGCGTTGCCTTTGCCGTGTGGGCCAAAGGCACGCCGGTGCCCAACGAGTTCGAGATGTACGACCTCGACATTGATCCAATGGAGATCGTGAATCGCTTCGGCGCCGCCGAATACTCGTCACAGCAGCAGCAGCTGGTGCAGCTCCTCGTCGAGCAGCGCCAGCAGAAGAGCCTCACCCCCTGCAGCGGCGACGTGCCCGGCCAGATCTGCAATCGCTCGCCGGCGTGCGAGCAAGCGTGCGGTGGATAGGGAGATGAAGCATTGCCGGCCATCCCGGTGATGCCAGCGACATCGCCGGCGTCTTGTTGAACTAGTAGGCGGGCCGAATGGCGCCTTGTACACTGGGACCTACGCGGGGATCATGTCGGTCGAGGACACGCATTGAGCTCCATAGGAGTGAGACGTATGAAATACTTCAGGACAATTCTGTTTACACTTGGCTTGGTAGCCCTTCTGCTAGGAGCCTGTGTTCCGGTGACTGCGCCCGCAGCCACGACCGCAGCCGCGACCGGAACCGTCCCCCCGCACCAGGCGCTGACTGGCAGACGTACACGGACGCCGAGGTCGGCTACAGCATCACCACGCCGCCCGACTGGAACCAGCAGCCGCTGCCGGACCAGGCGGATGGCGCCATCCACGGGATGGGCTTCAGCGGGCCCCAAGGCGGCGTGGACGTCTACTGGGGCACCGGCTTTGGCGGCGCCTGCCCCTCGGGCACCGTGCCGGTGCAGATGGCCGGGGAGGAACTGCAAGCCTGTTACACCGCCAAGGACGACGGCACCGAGGTTTGGAGCCAGATCGGCTACCAGGTGAGCGGCGGCAACTCCTTCTCGGTGCGCGCCTACACGAGCAATGCCGAGCCTGCGAGCCATGACCTGGTGCTCCAGGTGCTTGCCACCCTCACCTTTATGCCGCCGGCCCAGGCGCAAGCTGGGGCAGCTATCGCCAACCCCGCCTCTGAGAACTGCGTTGCCCAGGGTGGCACCTTGACCATCGAGGAGCGCGGCGACGGCGGCCAGTACGGCATCTGCTACTTCGAAGACAACATGCAGTGCGAGGAATGGGCGCTGCTGCGCGGTGACTGTCCGGTGGGCGGCATCAAGGTCACGGGCTACGTGACGCCTGCCGCTGCCTACTGCGCGATCACCGGTGGCGAGTATGCCGTCACCGGCAACAGCGGACAGGAGGACGAGCAGGGCACCTGCACGTTCAAGAACGGCACGACGTGCGACGCTTCTGACTACTATAACGGCAAATGCCAGGCACAGGGGAGCTGAGGCTCCCCCCACATCCAAGAGGAGGATGTACTATGAAAGCCATTCTTCGTTTGGGGCAGCGCATCGCGATCGTTCTGGCGCTGCTTATCCTCGGGGCAATACCCGCTGCCGCGCAGGATTTCAACCCCCAGAACCCTCATGCCGGCAGCGCAAAGATGCTCTTTCTGCCGGCATTGGCAGGCAACCCACAGCCGGCGGCCGCTGCCGGAGTTGGCAACAAGGACTGGTCGCCGACGGACAACCTGGAACGTTTCCAGCAGGTCCTGGACAAGGCGAATTTCGCTTGGGAGAAGGGGAGCTTCGCCTATATCGACCTCGTAAAGGAGACCTGCCTGGGCAACGCTCCGAACACATTGGCCAATAATCCTTGGCCGAATGCCTATGTGGTTCTGCAGCTTCCCGAGCGTCCGAATCAGCCGGATTTCCCCTTCCCCTTCCCCTTCCAGCTAGGTGAGGACGAGGCCGTGATCATGATCGGCCAGACGCCCCCGCCTTCCATGTTCTTCAATTACCAGACGTTTGTAGGTTTCTTGCCTGGGAGCAAGCAGTTCATGATGGTCCCCTACGGCGACTCCATCAACATCGGGACCATCCGCGTCAACGGTCCCGATCCCTACAACCGCCCCTTTGTCATCATCATCACCGGCAGCCGGGCCATGGAGCAGCACATGCGATCGGCGCTGCTGGCCGCGGGCTACCCTGCGTCCATCATCAACGTCGAGGCCCTTTCGCCCATTATCGGGCCGCTGGGCTACGGTGAAAAAGGATCAGTCCTGATGATGGGGCATCGCGTCGCGGGGGTGGAGACCGAGCAGGTGCTGCGCAAGTACATTACTGAGACGGTCTCCAAGTTTGGGATCTTCCGGGTTACGCCCAAGTTTGCGCTGGCCGCCGACCCGGAGCCGGTTCCGCTGCTGCGCGTGCGCGGTACCGGGCGGACCGAGATGGAGCTGTACCCGGCCCTCAAGCGGCTGCGCGCGGCTATCCTCAAGGAGTACGCCGGCATACAGGCGCAGGAATTGGACTCCCATATCTGGACGTTCGACTCGCCGCCCATCATCGCCGAGAAACCTTACGTTGGGCTGCAGCGGCAGGTGGCAGTATTGGGGGCTACCCGTGACACGAACTACATCGGGACCTATCCGAACTTTGTGCTGAACGACACGGATGACTTCGTGATCGCCTACGGCGTCAATCACCAGAAGACGGGCAAGGTAACCTATTCCAGTGTGAGTGTCTATGCCGACAAGGTACCGTTGGATGGGGGTGGCGACCATGCTGAGCCGCAGTTTCGGCGACAGCGCCAGTCACTACCTGCCGGGCGACCCCGACGCCGATATGCTCTACGCCATCAAGGTGACGCGCGACTGCAAAGGCGAAGATCACTGCCTGGAGGTAAAGTATACTTTCGAGGACATTGACGGGAACCAATATACGTGCACCCCACCGCTGGACCTGGACACGGCGGAGATGTTCTTCCTGTTCCGCAGCTATATGGAGCCGGGCACGAAAGTATCACCCGATGACAATGAGCTGCTGTATGACCGGGCGATCTTTTTTGACAAGTGACAAGCTGCTGCCGCTGGGCATGAATGCTGATGGCGCCGGGCCGTTCAGAATTCTGAACGGCCCGGCCGATCATGCGCTTGCGGAAGAGACTTGTGTGCCTTCCGCCCTGGCGGAAGAAAACCGTTGAAAGGCAACGATTCATGTTCATCCGGCACCTGGCATGTCCGATCTTGATCGTGCTGTTGGCGGCAGCTTGCGCCGGTGGGAGACTGTCTACGCCTGTCTCCACATCGGCTCGACCCGTGGGGTCACCCGCGGCAGACACGACACTTTCGCCTGCGACAACACCTGCGCTCCCCACGGAGTCTGCGCCTGCCACCCAGGGCACGTGGCAGGTGGCAACGCTGCTGGTCGCGCCGGGTGAGCCGGGCCGCATGTACGCGCTCGTGAAGGACGGCGCGGGACCGTTGTGGGCGTTTCCCAGCACCGGCGTCCGCCTGATGATCAGCGACGACTTCGCCGTGACGTGGACCCCGTTCCCCGGCGGCCTGCCCGTAGCCCCGGACTGCATGGTCAACGTCAACCTGGACTACGCCGCCCCCGATGCGCTCTACGCCAGCACCTGCCAGGGCCTCTATGCCTGGAACCGCGATCGCGCCGCCTGGGAGCAGCGCTCTGACCGGCTGACGGACGTCGTTGCCGTCGCCTATGGGGAGCCGGACACGCTCTGGGCGGCGGCACACGGGGATGGCGTGATCCGCAGCGGCGACGGCGGCCGGACGTGGCAGGACGCCAGCGACGGGCCTGGTGACCTTTGGCGGTATGGCCAACCTGGGGATCGACCCGCGCGACAACAACACCCTGTACGGCATCATCCGCCCACAGTACGCCGGCAGCTATCTGCGCCGCGGCACCGCCGACGGCAGCTGGGTGACGATGCCTACGCCGCAGGACAATGCCACGATCGCAACGGGCATGGCGATCGACGGCGGCAGCGGCGCACTCTACGTCACCACGCAGCTTGCACCCGTGGGCCTCTGGCAGTCGCGCAATCCGAACACACCCAACGTGGACGACGTCCAGCTGGGAACTGCTGCATGACTTCGGCCCCAATGTACAGGCCAGCCTCCTGGCCTCCGGCTGGGGCCCGCAGGGACCGGCGCTCTACGCCAACCTGTGGCCGCTGACGCCGCTCGCCGGCGGCGGCGCTGCGGTCGGCATCCCGGTGCTTCACCGTTCCCTCGACGGCGGCCAGTCCTGGCAGCCACTGGCAACCCCTTAGCCGCATCCCCGCATCCGCTCACAGCTGCATCCCCGCACAATCTGTCAATTCCTGCCCAAAATAACAGCAAAATCGCAGAAATCACCAGACAAAGGCGCTGCATTGCCGGCCTCGTGACGCCCTACAATAAGAGCCAAGAACGACGCAGATTAACAACCGAAGAACTCGAGAACCTGGACAGTCACTTGGCAGCACAGTAGAGCAACACAGCAACGCAGCTTGAACGAATCGTCTTGTAACCAACCGTATCGCTCACAACCAACTTTCACACCAAGGAGAACAATCATGAACGAGAACCAGAACTTCGCCATCGAGCAGCTTGAGGACCGCCTGGAAACCTTGTGCATCTACATTCCCTACGTGGGGACCTGCTACAAGACCGTGTGGTTCGTGCGGATTCCGTACCCCTGCGTCAAGTACTACCGCATTTGCTTCTAACTGCAGGCATCCCGTACTTGCCGAGACAGCACAACACAGCAGCCAAGCCAACGTCCAGGCGCCCCACCCACAAAAGAACCCGCTCGCAGCGGGTTCTTTTGTATTGGGAAACGATCTCTATCGCCCGGACGACAAATCGTCAGACATTCTCGCCGACTTGCCAGATAACCTCACTCGATCTGCTGCCGGCGACCGGCTACAGTAGGAGTCAAACCGGCAAGGAAAAGGAGGAGACTATGACAAGCGACGAACTACTCATCAGGCTTCGCACCCGTGAAACGGCGCAACTGCGGCTGCATTTCCCCGATCTTTCCGAGCGTGAGCTCATGCAGCTCCTGGGAGCATCGCCGCAGCACGCGGCCTACATTCTGCAGCGCTGCTTTGGCTGTGATGCAGCCGACGCCAAGGCCGCTTGGAACGACTACGTGCTCCGCTATGTAGACGGTCCTCAGGCTGCGCCAATATCCGCATCGATTGCCGCCGCTCGCGCGATGTGATAGAGTTGCCGCCATGAAAATCGACGCCTATCTCGACGTATCGGCTACGGCGGACCGCACACGCCGACGGCCGAGACGCTGCGGCAGCTTCACCGGGCGCACATGTTCGCCGTGCCCTTTGAAAACCTCGATATTCCCCTCGGCAACCCAATCGCCATCTCGCTGCCGGCGTTCTACGCCAAGATCGTCGCACGCCGGCGGGGCGGCTTCTGCTACGAGCTCAACGGCCTGTTTGGCTGGCTGCTGGAACAGCTTGGCTTTCGCGTCACGCGCCTGTCCGCCGGCGTATATGGTGACGGCCAGCCGGGGCCCGAATTTGACCATCTCACCCTGCTGGTCGAGACGGAGGACCGACTGCTGGCGGACGTGGGTTTTGGCGACTCATTTGTCGAGCCGCTGCGGCTGGACGGCTCGGTCGCAGCAGCCGGCAGCGGCACCCTCTACCGGTTGACCGGAGCCGATTCACAGCGCGTGCTTGAGCGGCAGAAACCAGGCTCAGATTGGGAGCCGCAGTATGCCTTTACCCTGCAGTCCCATCACCTCGACGAATTCGGCCCGCGCTGCCACTGGACACAAACCTCGCCGGAATCCGGCTTCACCCGCAAGGTATCGTGCTCGCTGGCGACGCCGGATGGGCGCCTCACGCTGGCAAACCGCCGCCTCATCACCACGACGGGGCAGGCGCGCACGGAACGCGAGGTGACAAGCATGGACGAGTACCGCACGCTCCTCAAGACCCACTTCGGCATCGACGTGGGCCCGCAGCTGGAAACCCTCTGGCACAGCACCGCACGGTAGGCGCATTTCTATCCGGCGCTACCCCCTGTGTGCACCGGCGCTATGGCTGCTGCAAATGACCCTCAGCCGCGTCTCCCAACTCGTGGGCAGTCTCCTGCCCCTCAATCGTAACGGTATCCCCCGTAAAGCGCATGCGCAGGAAGATATGATCGTTGTTGCCGATATTGTCGTATTCGGCGACAAAGGTCTTGTCGTCCACCCACTCGCCGCGCGCTCCCTGCGGCAAGCCATACGGACCCTTGGACATGCGCAGTACGCCGTCCAGGCCAAGGGGCCACGTCTGGGGGTCGCTGCCGGCAGTCTTGATCCGCATGGTGGCCTCTGCCGGCTCCGTGCCGCCGTTGAAATCAATGCCCATGCTCTCGATCCCCAGCGCATTGTCCGCAAAGACGAAGGTCTTGCCGGAAATCTCCTGCGCGATGGCAGGCAGCGACGCCGGCGTCTTGGCTGCCGGCGGCTGGGCGACCGCGGCTTCGGCAGCCCGCAGCCTGGCCACGCCGTCGGGGTTGGGGGGCAGCGGCTTCTCCAGGTCGCCGACTGTACCCACGAGCAGCGGCTCGATGTCGTCCCACTCGAAGCCGCCGCCGGTCGTCACGACGATAAAGTCACCGCCCGGGCTGACCGCGATGCGCTGGCCACCGCGGCCGATGGCGTCAAAGTCGCCTCCCTCCGGGTCGATCCAGAAGCCGTAGCCGTAGGCGTCGTCGTCGCCCGCCGCCAGGTGTGGCTTGACCGCGTCGTCCATCCACGCCCGCGACACGATCTGCTTGCCGTCCCAGGCGCCACCGTTCAGCCAGAGGTAGCCCAGCTTGGCCATGTCCTGCGGGTGCAGGTAGATGCCCTCCGACCCGCGATTGTGCCCCTGGGGGTCGGTGAGCCACATCACGTCGCTGATGCCGAGCGGCTCAAACAGGTAGCGGCGGGCAAAGTCGAGCGCCGGCATGCCCGTCGCCTTTTCCAAGATGGGGGACAGCAGGTGGATGGCGGGGCTGCAGTAGACGAACTGCTTGCCTGGCTCCCAGCGCACCGGGCGATCGAGCGCAAACTGCACCCAGTCCTCGCTCGCACGCATCTCCTTGAGCGTCTGCTCGTCGCCTTCCGCCGTGCAGTCAAGCCCCGACGACATGCTGGCCAGGTGGCGCACGGTGATCGCCTCCTTGCGGGCGTCACGGTTGGCGACCGTGCGGTCCGGGAAGAAGGACAGCATCTTGTCGTCCAGGCTCAGCTTGCCCTGGTCGGCGGCGATGCCGATCAAGGTTGTCATAATGCTCTTGGTGACCGATGCCACCTCGTGCAGAGACTTGCCGTCATAGGGATAGAACGCGGCATCCGCAAGCACCTGGCCATTGCGAATAATGAGCAGGCTGTGGATCGGATCGCCCCGCTCACGGATGGTACGCAGCGCATCCGCCAGCTTCGCAGAGTCGAGCCCCTGCTCTTCTGGCGTGGCCGTGCGCCACTCCTGTGTGGGCGAATAGTCTGCAGCTGTAAACTGGGAAGCGCCGGTCTGTCGTACCTGCGGCAAGCGAATCGTACAGGCGGCAAGCAGCGTACCAACGAGCGCAAGCAGAAGAATGTAGCCATACGGGCCAGAGAGCGAGCGAGAAAACAAACCAACGCGCCGGCGGAAGCGAAAGAAACAGCGGTTCATGGCAATTTCTCCTTTAGATCCCGCGGAATAAAGAGGGTGTTTGCTGCGCCCGGTTCCAGTATAGTCCTCCCGCTGCCCACAATCAATGGGTGCGCCGCGCCCCGCCCACGACGCTTCCTCCTTTGACCACTTGCGCCCTTCCCCCGCCAGGTGCTACAGTGCACCCCTCTATCCACATTAACGAAAGGTCACTCTATGCCTCGCCCTCGCCTGCGTGATCTCGGCATCACCATCGGCACCTTGCCCACCGGCCCGTTCAACGCCATCACCGATGTGCCCGGTGTCTGGGTGGGCCATACCACCCTGATCCACGACGAACCGCGCATCGCCCGCACCGGCGTGACGATGATCGTCCCGCGCGCAGGCAATATCCTCGCCGACCAATGTTTCGCCGGCTACCACTCGTTTAACGGCAACGGCGAGATGACCGGCACCCACTGGGTCGCCGAATCGGGGCTGCTCGCGACGCCGATCGCCATCACCAACACCCACCAGGTAGGCATCGTGCGCGACACGCTGGTCGAGTACGAGGTGGGCCTGGATCCCCGCGCTGAATGGCTGCTGCCGGTGGTGGCCGAAACCTACGACGGCAGCCTCAACGACATCAACGCCTTCCACGTCACCAGGGAGCACGTGCTTGCCGCCATCGCCGCGGCCGGTCCCGGGCCTGTGGCCGAAGGCAATGTGGGCGGCGGGACGGGCATGATCTGCCACGAGTTCAAAGGCGGCATCGGCACCTCGTCGCGCGTGGCCGAGGCGGGCGGCGAACGCTACACCGTCGGCGCCTTGGTGCAGGCCAACTACGGCGCCCGCGAAGACCTGCGCGTGGACGGCGTGCCGGTCGGGCGCCTGATCGGGGTCGACCAGGTGCCTTCGCCGCGCGTGCAGTGGACGCCCGGCGGGTCGATCATCGTGGTGATCGCCACCGACGCGCCCCTGCTGCCCGTCCAATGCCGGCGGCTGGCGCAGCGGGCCACCGTCGGGCTGGCACGCGTGGGCGGCTTTGGTCACAACGGCAGCGGCGACCTCTTCTTTGCCTTTGCCACCGGCAACTCGATTCCTGCCTACGCCCGCGAGCCACTCCCGCTGCGTATGCTCCCCCACGCCCAGATGAACCCGCTCTTTCACGCCACGGTCGAAGCCGTCGAGGAGGCGATCCTCAACGCCTTGACTGCCGCCGAGACGATGACCGGCCACGCAAGGTCACACGGCCTACGCCCTGCCGCTCGACGCCATGCTGCAGCACGTCCGCCCAGGCAGCGACAACAGCCGCGCGCACGAATCGTAGGGGTATAAGGTCCGGCGGGGGCAGAAACCGAGTTTCTCGCAGAAACTCGGTTTCTTGGACCAGTCCCCTTTCGCCCTCAACCTGAAATGGACCCCAACACCATCGGCAGCTAGCAGAGCCCGGCAGTTCTAGCCTATAATCCCAGGCTGATCGTGTTGGCCTCTCCTCTCGGCCAGGCACAAAATTGACAGCGCCCCCATCAAAAAGATCTCTGCAAGTCGCAACTGTGAGGAAGCTATGCGCATCACCGACATGAACTGGATGCAGGTCGAAGAGTATCTCAAACACGACGACCGCGCGGTCGTTCCCTTGGGCAGCACGGAGCAGCACGGCTATCTGAGCCTGAGCGTCGACAGCCTGCTCTGCCGAACGGGTGGCCCTCGAGGCGGCCGAACCGCTGGGCGTGCCGGTCTTTCCCGTGGTCGCCTACGGCTTGACCCCCTACTTCACCGCCTTTCCCGGCTCCGTGACGCTGCGGGTCGAGACCTACATGCGCCTGATCCGCGATATCCTCGACAGCCTCTATCACAGCGGCTTCAAGCGCATCCTGTTCGTCAACGGGCACGGCGGCAACAGCCCGGCCGATGCCCTCGCCACCGAGTGGATGATGGACCACCCCGGCACGCGCATCAAGTTCCACAACTGGTGGAACGCCCCGAAAACCTGGGCCAAGGTGCTGGAGATCGACCCCATGGGCAGCCACGCCTCGTGGATGGAGAACTTCCCCTGGACGCGCCTGCCCGGCGTGGAGTTGCCCGCCCAGCAGAAGATCGTGCCCGACCGCCAGGGCAAGGCGCGGCTGGTGGGGACCGAAATGCGCACCTTCTATGGCGACGGCAACTTCGGCGGCTACTACCAGCGCCCCGACGCCGAGATGCTGGCGCTCTGGGAAGTGGCCATCGGGGAGACACGTGCGCTGATCGAGGAAGGGTGGGACTGACGATGCACTTTCTGATCTGGGGCGCCGGCGCCATCGGCGGCACGATCGGCGCCTATCTCGCCCGCGCCGGCCACACAGTCGTCTTCGTGGACCGCGACGCCGCCCATGTCGACGCCATCAACCGCAGCGGGCTGGCCATCACGGGGCCCATCGCCGAGTTCACGGTCAATGCCCAGGCCTTCACGCCGGAAACGATAGGCGGGCAGTACGGCGCCATCCTCCTTTGCGTCAAGGCACAGGACACGGGCTCCGCCATGCGCAGCCTCGCCCCCCACCTGGCCGCTGACGGCTATGTGGTCTCGGTCCAGAACGGCCTCAACGAGCTCCAGATCGCCGATAGCGTCGGCGAGGAGCACACCGTCGGTGCCTTCGTCAACTTTGGCGCCGATTACCTGGAACCCGGGCGCATCCTCTACGGCGGCCGTGGGGCCGTCGTCCTCGGCGAGCTGTCGGGGGCGACGACACCCAGGATCACCGCTCTGCATGAAGCGCTGCTGGCGTTTGAGCCCAACGCCATCATCACCGACAACATCTGGGGCTACCTGTGGGCCAAGCTCGCCTACGGCGCCCAGCTCTTTGCCACGGCGCTCACGAACGACTCGATCGCCGACTGCCTGGCCGACCCCGCTCTACCACGACGTCTATATCGGCCTCGCCCAGGAAGTGCTGCGCGTGGCTGCCGTCAAGGGCATCCACCCCCTGCCCTTTAACGGCTTCGACCCGCGGGCCTTTCTGCCGGACACGCCGCGTGCGGTCTCGCTGCAGAGCCTCGACGAGATGGTGGCCTTCAACCGCAAGTCGGCCAAGAGCCACAGCGGCATCTGGCGCGACCTGGCCGTGCGCAAGCGCCGCACCGAGGTCGACGCCCTGCTTGGCCCCGTCGTGCACTTTGGCGAGGAGCTGGGCGTGCCCACACCGCTGACAGCCTGCGTGATCGACCAGATCCACGCCATCGAAGACGGCCGCCGCCCCCAGCAGGGGGCCAACCTGGACGAGCTGAAGGCACTGCTATGAGCGACAGCAATCCTACGCCTGATGACCCAATCGACACGGCGGCCGTCCAGCGCATGGCCGCCTACAACGGGGTCCGGCTGGACCCGGACCGTGCCGCCGCACTGGTCCCCTTTGTGCAGGGTCTCCTGGAGGCGGACGCCCGCCTGGCGGCCCTCGACCTCGGCACGCTGCCCGCTGTGGGCCTGCCGTGGGAACCGTTTGCCACTCAACTGCCGGAAGATGGAGGCAGCAGCCATGGCGGCTGACAATATCCTCTTTGCTCCCATCGCCGAGGTGGCAGCAGGCTACCGCGACGGCTCGCTCTCGCCTGTGGCCGTGACCGAGCTGGCCCTCGCCCGCATCGCGGCGCTCAACCCGGTGCTCAACGCCTTTATCACCGTCACTGCCGACCAGGCACGGGCGGCTGCGCAGCGCGCCGAAGAGGAGCTGCGCCGCGGCGAGGATCGCGGCCTGCTCCACGGTATCCCCATCGCGCTCAAAGACCTGATCGACACGGCCGGCGTGCGCACGACCTGCGGCGGCCGCATCCTGGCGGACCACGTGCCCGCGCGCAACGCCCCCATCGTCGACCGGCTGGAGGCAGCCGGCGCCGTGCTGGTGGGCAAGACCAACCTGCTCGAGTTTGCCTACGGCATCGTCCATCCCGACGTCGGCCCGACCTGGAACCCCTGGGCGCCCGACCGCACGGCCGGCGGCTCCAGCGGCGGCTCGGCGGCGGCCGTGGCGGCGGGCCTGTGCTATGCCGCCGTCGGCACCGACACGGGCGGCTCGATCCGCATCCCGGCCGCCTACTGCGGCGTGGCCGGGCTCAAGCCGACCTACGGGCTGGTGAGCACGCAGGGCATCTTTCCGCTTTCCTGGTCGCTCGACCACGCCGGCCCCATCGCGCGCACGAGCGCCGACGCCGCCCTGCTGCTCCAGGTGCTGCTGGGCGAGGAAACCGCGCCGGTCGCGCCCGGCTGACCTGCGCGGGCTGCGCCTCGCCGTGCTTGCCAACCACCGGGCGGGCAAAGAGATGGAACCAGCCGTACTGGCAGCCTTTGACGCCGCCTGCCGCGACCTGGCGGCACGCCGGCGCCATCCTGCAGGAGGTCACGATCCCCGACCTGCACCTTGCCGACGACGCGCTCTTTGGCGTGTTGGGACCCGAGGCGAGTGCCATCCACAGCCGCTGGCTGCAGGAGCGGCCTGAGGACTATGCGCCGCTGACCCGGCTCCAGATCGAGCTGGGCCTGGCCGTGCCCGCCCTGGCCCACGTGCGCGGCCAGCAGTACCGCCGCTACCTGGCCGGCCAGCTGCTCGCCATCTTGCAGCACGCCGACGCCATCCTCTCGCCGACCGCCCCCTGGGTGGCCCCGCACGAGGACCCCGCCATCGCCGACGAGGCCGGCGCGGCCGAGGGGCGGCGCACGGGGCTGTACAACCTCAGCGGGCTGCCGGCCCTGACGGTCAACTGCGGCTTTGGCCCCGGCGACCTGCCGATCGGGCTGCAGATCGCCGGCCGGCCGGGCGCGGACCGGCAGGTGCTGGCCATCGGCGCCGCCTTTGAAGCCCTGCGCCCCGACGTCAACCGCCGCCCGCCGCTGCCCGCAAGCCGGCAGGAGTAAACCATGGCCCAAAGTGTGCTTGAATACCTGGCGGCCAATGCGCGGCCGCTATGTGGAGGAACTGGTCGCGTTTGCCGCCATCCCCAGCGTGAGCACCGATTCCGCCTACGCGGCGGGTATGGCGCACGCGGCCGAGTGGGTGGCTGCGCAGCTGCGGTCGGCCGGGGTACAGAATGTGTGCATCGAGCCCACGCCGCGGCATCCCATCGTCTACGGCGAATGGCTCGGCGCGCCCGGTGCGCCCACGGTCCTGGTCTACGGCCACTACGACGTGCAGCCGCCGGACCCGCTCGACAAGTGGCTCAGCCCGCCCTTCACCCCCACGGTGCGCAGTGGGCGCCTGTATGCCCGCGGCGTGTCGGACGACAAGGGTCCGATGCTGATCCCGATCAAGGTGGCGGAGGCATTTCTGGCCGTCGAGGGCCGTCTGCCCCTCAACGTCAAGTTTCTCTTTGAAGGCGAAGAGGAGATCGCAAGCCCAAGCCTCGAGCCGTACATTGCCGCCCACGCCGCGCAGCTGGCGGCCGACTTTGCCATCTCCGCCGACGGCGCCATGTGGCGCATCGACGAGCCTTCGGTCACCGTCGCCAGCCGCGGGCTGGCCGAGCTCGAGTTCACCGTGACCGGCGCCGCCAAGGACCTGCACTCGGGCCGCCACGGCGGCGCCGTGGCCAACCCGCTGCACGCCATCGCCGAACTGGTGGCGAGCCTGCACGATGCCGACGGCCGCGTGGCCGTGGCGGGCTTCTACGACGACGTGCTTGAACTCACGCCGGACGAGCGCGCCGCCCTCGCCGCCCTCCCGTTCGACGAGGCTGCCTACCTGGCCCAGGTCGGTGCACCCGCCGTCTACGGCGAGCGTGGCTACAGCACCCTCGAACGGATGTGGGCGCGGCCGACGCTCGAACTCAACGGCCTGTGGGGCGGCTACCAAGGCGAGGGCGGCAAGACGGTCATCCCGAGCGAGGCCCATGCCAAGATCACCTGCCGGCTCGTCGCCAACCAGGACCCGGCCGATATCGGCAAGAAGGTGGTCGCCCACCTGGTCGCCCACACTCCGCCGGGCGTGCGGCTGGACGTACGGCTGGATCCGCACTTCGCCGTTCCCTACCACATCCCCGCCGACCACCCTGGGCTCCAGGCTGCTGCGGCAGCCCTTACTGAGGTCTACGGCCGGTCGCCGCTGCAGGTGCGGATGGGCGGCACGATTCCCGTGAGCGAGGTGTTCCTGCGGCTGCTGGGGATCCACACCGTGTTCTTCTCGTTTTCGACCGCCGACGAAGACTTCCACGCACCGAACGAATTCTTCCGCCTGCATCGCCTGCAGGAAGGGTTGGCTGCCTGGGCGCGCTATTGGAAGCGCCTGGGGGCTCAGAACGGAATCAAGGGAGCCGAAAGAGAGATAGTATGACTGCCTATGACGAATTTGCCGCCTATGTCGGCGAAATTAACGACCTGCTCTGCACGATCAACACGCTGACGTGGGACGCCCGCACGCAGATGCCGCCCGGGGGTGCCGAGACGCGCGGCCAGCAGCTGGCGACGCTGTCGCGGCTGGCGCAGGAGCGCTTTACCGGCGAACAGATGGGCCGCCTGCTCAACGCCGCCGAGGTGGACGTCGAGGGCGAGGATCCGGACAGCTACCGCGTGCGGGCCGTACGCAGCGCGCGTAAGCGACTACGCCGTGGCGCGGCGCATCCCGACGGCCCTGGTGGGCGAGATCGCCGTGCGCAAGGCCACGGCCCAGGAAGCGTGGATCGCGGCCAAGGCCGACAACGACTTTGCCCGCTTTGCCCCGGAGCTGGAGATCATGGTGCGCCTCAACCAGGAGCTTGCGGCCGCGATCGGCTATGAGGGCGGCCACCCCTACGACGCCATGCTGCTCCAGTTCGAGCCGGGCATGACGGCCGCCCGGCTCCAGGCCCTGTTTGCCGATCTGCGCGCGGGCATCCTGCCGCTGCTGCGCCGTATCACTGCCAGCGGCGTCCAGCCGGAGGCTGCGTTCCTTACCCGCAGCTACCCCGCCGACAAGCAGCGTGCCTTCGCCCTCGCCGTCGCCGAGCAGTTTGGCTACGATCTGCCGCGCGGCCGCCTGGATGCCTCGGTCCACCCCTTCGAGATCTCCTTTACCCGCCAGGATGTGCGCATGACCACGCGCTACCAGGAGAACTATCTGCCCGGCGCACTCTTTGGCGTCTTCCACGAGACCGGCCACGCCCTCTACGAGCAGGGGGTCGATCCAGTTCTCACGCGCAGCGCGCTGGCGACCGATTTCCTCGGCCTCTATGCCGTGGGCGGCGCCTCCTACGGCACGCACGAGTCGCAGAGCCGGCTCTGGGAAAACCAGATCGGCCGCAGCCGGCCCTTCTGGGAGCTGCACTTTGGCGACCTGCAGCGTCTCTTTCCCGAGCAGCTGGCCGGCGTCACCGTCGAGCAGTTCTACCGCGCCGTCAACCGTGTCCAGCCGAGCCTCATTCGTGTCGAGGCCGACGAGGTCACCTACAACCTGCACATCATGCTGCGGGTCGAGATCGAGATGGGCCTGCTCGACGGCACCATTGCCGTGAACGACCTGCCGAGGACGTGGAACGCCAAGATGCAGGAGTACCTCGGCATCACGCCGCCCACCGACAGCCAGGGTGTGCTCCAGGACATCCACTGGTCGACCGGTCTCGTCGGCACTTTCCCCACCTACACGGTAGGCAACGTGATGTCGGCCCAGTTCATGGCCGCCGCGCGGCGTGACATTGGCGATCTCGACGCAAGCCTGGCGCGCGGCAGCTATCGCCCGCTGCTAGCCTGGCTGACCGAGCACATCTACCGCCACGGCCGTGCCTTCAGCCCCAGCGAACTGCTTCTGCGCGCGACGGGCGCGGACTTGAACACGCAGCCGTACTTAGACTATTTAGGGGCCAAGTTCGGCGAGCTTTACGGCGTATAAGGGCCGGGCCCCGGTTCAGCGCGGGGCCTGTCCCAATACCAACACGACATTGTGCCCGCCAAAGCCAAAGGCGTTGACGATGACATTGCGTGCGTCAACTTTTTGTGCGATATTGCCGACAATATCAATGTCGATCGCTGGATCGGGCGTGTAGTTGATTGTCGGCGGCACCCAGCCCTCCTGCAGTGTGCGAACTGCCGCCACGGCCGCCTGGCCGCCGGCCGCCCCAAAGCCGTGGCCGATGAGGCTCTTGATGCTGGTCACCTTGAGCCTGGCCGCGGCGTCGCCAAACGCCGCACGCAGCGCCTGCGCTTCAGTGCTGTCGTTGAGCGGCGTGCCCGTCCCGTGAGCGTAGACGACGTCGACGTCCTCCGGCTCCAGGTTCGCCGCCGCCAGCGCACCCTGCAGTGCCCGTGCCGCGCCGCGCCCCTCAGGATCCGGCGCCGTGACATGGAAGGCGTCGCCCGTCAGCTTGCCGCCCAGTACCTCGGCCAGCAGCGTTGCGCCGCGGGCACGCGCATGCTCTTCGGTTTCGAGCACCAGCGCGGCCGCGCCTTCGCCAAAGATCAAGCCGTCCCGATCGACCGAGAATGGCCGGCATGCGCGCGGCGGATCCTCCGTCCGCGCCGCCATAGCGCCCATGCGGCCAAACGCGGCGATGCTGATCAAGGTAAGCGCTGCTTCGACGCCGCCCGCTACGATGGCGTCGGCTTCCCCCCGCTGCAGAAAATGGTAGCCTTCGACGATGGCGTACAGGCTGCTGGCGCAGGCCAACGCGTGGGTCATCACGGGGCCGCGCGCGCCGGTGGCCAGCGACACGTCTGTGCTGACGCTGCTGGGCAGCATGTTCGTCAGGTCACGGGGTGCGATGACTTGCCAGCCATTGCGCAGCACTTCGAACGCCCTCTCCTCCATCACCGCTGCCCCCGCGGCGCCGGTGGCCATCATGATCCCGACCCGTTCGCAGTTCTGGCCGTCGATCGCCAGGTCCGCATCGGCCAGTGCCTGCCTGGTGGCCGCGAGCGCATACTGCGACGCGATCGGCAGTGCTGCGGCGAGCGCGGGCTCCATATAGCGCGTGGGCTCAAACCCCTTCACCTCGCATGCAATGTTGTACGGCATGTCCCCAGGGTCAAACTTGGTGAGCCGGCCCGCGCCGGAGCAGCCTGCCACGAGATTCTGCCAGTACTGCTCGACGTCGTTGCCAATGGGCGTAATTGCCCCAAGACCTGTGATAAAAACGCGCGTCATAAGAAAAGGATCCGATGCTGATAATTGCATTAATCAATTGACACGTTACGTCGATGGTGAAGGCATCAGGCTGTGTATCAGGCTTCGCAGCCACAGGAAGCGGTATAATTATAATGCTATGAACACGAAACAGCTGCTTTTATCAGCCTACGACGGTGAACTTCTGCTGGCCGATCTCGACGCATTCGGCCAAATCGGGCTGGTCCCTGGGCAGGGTCTGCAGCGCATGGCCTACAATCCTGCCGACATGGCAGGCCGGCAGTGGGTTCTGGCCCAGATGCAGGCGCTGGGCATGACGGCAAGCATCGACCCTGCCGGCAACGTGATCGGCTGCCTGCCGGGCGTTGAAGAGCTGCCGGCCCTGGCGTTGGGGTCGCACACCGACAGCGTGCCGGGTGGGGGCAAGTACGATGGAGCGCTCGGCGTGCTGGGCGCACTGGCCTGCGTGCGCACGCTGCGCGACGAGGGTGTACGGCTGCGTCACCCGCTCCTGGTGATCGACTTTGCTGCCGAAGAAGCCACTACCTCCGCCAGCCCTACGGGCAGCCTCTCGTTTGTCGGCAAGCTGACCCGTGCTGCGCTGGGAGGTCCGGCGTGGGATGGCCGATCTACGGCAGAGCTGCTGACCGGCAGCGGTTTCTCGATCGAAGCCATGCTGGCCAACCGCCCGCCGCAGCCGATCTGCGCCTTTCTGGAACTCCACATCGAGCAGGGCGAACGGCTGGCTGCGACGGGCGTCCCGATCGGTGTCGTCGAGGGCATCGTCGGCATCCGCCGCTACTATGTCACCTTTGACGGGCAGGCCAACCACGCCGGCACCACCGGCATGGCGCGCCGGCGTGACGCCCTGGTCATGGCGGCACCTTTCATCCTGGCCGTCCGCGATGTCGCCGTGGCACACAACATCGTCGGCACCATCGGTCGCATGGAGGTGCACCCCGGCGCGCCCAACGTGATTCCCGGACGCGTGGTGGTCGACGTCGAGATTCGGGGGATGGACGGCCGGGTGCTTGATGCGGCCGAGGCGGCGCTGCGGGCGCAAGCGGCTGCGCACGGCGGCTCCTTCGTCGCGGGCCACCGCCAGGAGCCTGTCTATGCCGACCCCGTGCTGATGGCCGCGATCGAGTATGCCTGCGCCGATCTGGGCCTGGCCTGCACGCGTATGCCCAGCGGGGCAGGCCATGACGCAATGAATATGGCGGAAATCTGCCCATTTGCAATGATATTTGTGCCCAGTGAAGAAGGCATCAGCCACGCTCCCAACGAGTTCACGCAGGCAAGCCACTGTAGCGACGGTGGGCGCCTGCTGCTGGCGGCCCTGCTTATCCTGGACACCCAGATATAGCCAAGAGAGTCACGACAAAGGAATCGCGATGGACGATAGAATTGGGCCTTTGCGGCAGCCCATGGTCACGGCAACCGGCATCATCCTCGGCTTCATGCTCAACTTCTTGGCCACCTGGGTAAAGTCAAGTGCGAAGCTGGGCTATGGCCTGGGCATCGTCATCGGCCTGTGTATGCTGGTCGGCACGGTCCTATTGGTGCTGTGCCTGTTCCGCATCCTCAGGCTCGATTATCCCCGCGATCGCGCCGAGGCCTACTACAACTATACCCTTGCCACCTTTATCGCCGGCATCTGTCTCGCCTTTCTGGGCGTCTTCCTCGACATGGCATCCAACTTCCTGCCCCAGTAGCCGACCTGCTCCTAGCGCACAAGTGCAGCGCTAGGAGCAGGTCGGCCGCGCAAGGTGGTTGCTGCGGCTTGGGGCTGATGGGGTACATTCCATGTTCCGGGCACGCGCGCAACCTACTGCCCCCAACCTGAAATGGGCCCGCTAACGCCTGATTATTGACACCCGCCCCTCTGTCGGCTATTCTGTGAGATAACCGGCCCGTGTGACGGGCCAGGTGCTGCCCCAATTCTCACTTTTTGGCATATAGCTACCATCCATTGGAAGGCTGATCCCTGCCAGGCGTCGCCCTTCGCTCGCCATCACTCTGCGCGGTGGGCTGTTCCACTCGTGTACGGCCTCCCATCACGCAAGGATTCGCTCATGAAAGTTGCCGCCTTTCCCAAGTGCTACCTGGAAGAGATCTCATTCAAGCGCACGATGACCGTCTTTGACTGGATCGCCATGGCGCGCGATCTTGGCGCCGAGGGCCTTGAGATGTACGAGGGCTTCTTCCTGAACCTGGAAGACGCCTATATCGACGGAGTCGGTGAGGCCATCGCCGCCGGTGGCTGGGCGATGCCGATGCTCTGCTGCTCGCCCGACTTTACCAACCCGGACGCGTCTGCCCGCCGCGCCGCACTGGACCACGAGGCGGAGATGATCCGGGTGACGCGCCGCTTGGGCGGCCCTGGCGCTGCCTGCCGCATCCTCAGCGGCCAGCGCTACCCCGAAGTCAGCCGCAGCCAGGGCGTCGCCTGGGTCCTGGAGGCCATCACGCAGCTGCTGCCGGTCGCCCGTGAGTACGACGTGGTGCTGGCCATGGAGAATCACTACAAGGATGGCTTCTGGCGCTGGCCCGAATTTGCCCAGAAGATGGATGTCTTTCTCGAAATTGTAGACGCCGTGCCCGACCGCAAGCACTTTGGCGTGCAGTACGACCCTTCCAACGCCATCGTGGCGGGCGACGACCCCATTGAACTGCTGCGCCGGGTGGTGGACCGCGTCGTCACCATGCACGCCAGCGACCGTTACCTGGAGGCCGGCGCCACGCTGGAGGAGCTGCGGCTGACCGACGGCACGGTCGGCTACTTCGACAAGCTGCGCCACGGCGTCACGGGCAAGGGCCTCAACGACTACGACACCATCTTTCGGATTCTCTCCGGTGCCGGCTACAAGGGCTGGGTGAGCATCGAAGACGGCATGAACGGCATGGACGAAATGAAGGAGTCGATCGACTTCTTGAAGCGCATGCGCGAGCGCTATTTCGCGTAAGAGCCCAAAAAACCAGGTGTCCTATGCGTGCAGTGGTGAAGTACGGGCGGCAGCCCGGCGATGTGGCAGTGCAGGAAGTGCCCGAGCCCAACATGGGCCCGGATCAAGTGTTGGTGGAGGTGGGCGCCGTCGGCGTGTGCGGCAGCGATATCCACCTCTGGCATGAAAACCAGAGCTGGGCTATCCAGTGCCCGGTCATCTTGGGCCACGAGTGGGCAGGCACGATTGTCGACGTGGGACAGAACGTCGGCGGCTGGGCGCCCGGCGACCGCGTGGCGGTGGAGACGGCCGCCTTTGTCTGCGGCCAGTGCCGCTACTGCCTCACCGGCGCCTATCACATGTGCCCGCATCGCAAGGGGTACGGCAACCTGATCGACGGGGCCATGACCCGCTATGTGGCCGTGCGCCCGCAGATCCTCCACCGTATCCCGCCCAGTGTCTCCTTCACCTATGCCGCGCTGACCGAGCCGGCCTGCGTGGCCACCCAGGCCCTCACCGTCAACGCCCGCGTCAAGCCAGGCGACACGGTGGTCATCCAGGGCGCCGGCACTATCGGCGCCATGGCGCTGCAGCTGGCCCGCATCAGCGGCGCCGGTACGCTCATCGTCTTGGGCACCGACGTCGATGCTCACCGCCTCGAGGTGGCGGCCGAACTGGGCGCCCACTACACGCTCAATGTCCAGCGCGAGGATGCTGCCAGCCTTCCTGCGCTCGCTGGGCGACGGCTTTGGCGCCGACGTCGTCGTGGACTGCACCGGCGTGAGCGCCGCGCTCAAACAGGCGTTGGACCTGGTGCGCCCCCTGGGGACGGTCGTCAAGATTGGCTGGGGTCCACAGCCGCTCAATTTCAGCCTCGATCCGCTGGTGGCCAAGGCGGCCACGCTCCAGGGTTCGTTCAGCCATACCTACGGCACCTGGGAGCGGGTCCTGCAGCTGATGGCCAGCGGCCAGCTCAACCTCGATCCAATGATCGGCGGTATCTATCCCCTGGACGAGTGGGAGGCAGGTTTCCACGCCATGGAAGTCGGCGACAACATCAAGTCCGTGCTGGTGTACAACTAAGGGGCAGCAGGCACTATGGAACCCATCATTCAGATTTCGCTGGACCTGACCAATATCGACGAAGCGCTCGAGGTGGCGCGGGCCGCCGTGCGCGCCGGCGTGGACTGGCTGGAGGCGGGCACGCCGCTGATCCTGGCCGAAGGGCTGCACGGCGTGCGGGCGCTGCGCCGCGAATTCCCAGACGTACCCATCGTGGCCGACCTCAAGACGATGGACGGCGCCGGGCCTGGAAGCGGAGATGATGTTCCAGGCCGGTGCCGACATGGTGGTCGTCATGGGCCAGGCGCACGACGCCAGCATCGTCGAGCAGGTGAAGATGGCGGCGAAGTACGGCGGCAAGGTCATGTGCGACGTGATGCTCTGCCCCGATAAGCCCGGCCGCGCCCGCGCCGCCCAGGATCTTGGGCGTCGACTACATCATCGTGCACACCGGCTTTGACGAGCGCAACATGGTCCAGGGGCTCAGTCCCCTGGACGACCTGCCGGCCGTGCTCCAGGCGGTCACCATCCCTGTGCAGGCGGTGGGCGGCCTCAGCATCGACCAGGCTATCGAGACGCTGGAGATGGGCGCCGCCATCGTCGTCTTTGGCGCACCATTGGTGATCAGCGGCGCCGAATTCAAGCCCGCCGACCCCGATTTCGAGCCGATCATCCGCAATATCGTGGCGCGGGTGAAGTCAAAGCGAAAGGAGGTGGCCCCCACGCAAGAGCAGTGAAGCGCAGACTAGTCGTCAGTTTCCCCATTTCCATTCATTGCAAAGGAGCAAGACATGGACGTCAAGAAACTCAGCTATGTACTGGCCACATTTGTGATGTTGGTAGCGATGCTCGCCGGCTGCGCGCCGGTGGCGCCTTCGGCCGGCGCACCGGCCGCCGGCGGTGAAACCGCGGCAGGCGGGTGAGGCAGCGGCCGGCGACATGCCCTATGCCGGCACGACCCTGCGCCTGGTGGGCGCCAATCATCCCTGGCAGGTGGCGATCACGCCGCTGCTGGCGGACTTTGAGGCGCAGACCGGCATCAAGGTCAACTTCGAGGCCTACGGCGAGGATCAGCTCAACCAGAAGCTGACCACCGAGTTCACGGCGGGCAGCTCTGACATCGACGTGTTCATGCAGCGCCCGCTCCAGGAAGCGCGCGTCATGCAGATGAACGGCTGGTACGAGGACCTCGCTTCCTGTGTAGCCGACCCGGACTATGACTTCGCCGACTTTGCCGAGGGTGCCGTCGGCACGGAGACGGTCAACGGCGCGCTGACCGGCGTACCGATCGTCACCGAGCAGGAAGTGCTCTACTATCGCAAGGATCTCCTGGAGGCGGCCGGCCTCGCCGTGCCAACCACGCTCGACGAGCTGAAGGCGGCGGCCGAGGCACTGACCGACAAGGACAACGAGATGTACGGCTTCGTGGCCCGCGGCCAGCGCAGCCCGCTCGTGACGCAGTTCTCCAGCTTCCTCTACAGCAACGGCGGCGACTGGTTCGACGAGAATCGCCAGGCCACGATCAATACGCCGGAAGCGCTGGCTGCCATCGACCTCTATGGCACCCTGCTGCGTGAGTATGGCCCGCCGGGCGTGCTCAATATGTCCTGGCCGCAGGCCGTCGCCATCTTTGCCCAGGGCAACGCGGCGCTCTACACCGACGCCAGCTCGATCTATTCCAACCTGCTCGACCCCGAGATGTCCACCGTCGCCGACAAGACCGGCGTGGCCGTCTTCCCTGCCGGCCCTGCCGGCCCGATCATGTACAACGTGACCAGTTGGGGCCTCTCCATGTCCGTCCGGCTCGCAAGAACAAGGAAGCGGCGTGCGAGTTCATCAAGTGGGCGACGAGCAAGGATATCGTGATGAAGACCCAGGGTGAGGGCGCCGTCCCCGGTGCGCGCAAGTCGGTGTGGGCGGATCCGGCCGGGTCGGCCTCCTTCCCGGCCGACTGGGTGGCGGCCGTCGCCGCCTCGGCCGACGGCCGCGGCTATGACCGCCCGCTCGTGACAGCCGTCACGCGAGGCGCGCGACATCATCGGCGGCGCCGTCGTCACGGCCATCGAAGGCGGCGACTTCACCGCCGCCGCCAACGACGCCAACGCCCAGTTCCAGGCGCTGCTGGACAGCGAACAGTAGGTACAAGCAGCTGCGCCGAATGAATTCGGTGCTACCACACAAAACCGGTCGAAATCGGTTGGGGTACCCCGGCGCCTTGGGATACCCCAACCCACTTCAGTGGGTTTTGCCTTGGATAGCACCGAATACATTCAGCGCGGTCACTGAACACGGATCGTCGCGCCCATGATCACACGCTTTATCGACCGCAACCAACGCTGGCTCTTTCCGCTGCCGGCCGTCGTCTTCGTGTTCTTGATGATGCTCTTCCCGCTCGGCTTCACCCTCTGGAACTCCTTTTCCGGCTGGAGCCTGACGGCTGGGCGGCCCAATACCTTTATCGGGCCGCAGAACTACATCGATCTGCTGAGCGATGCCCGCTTCTGGAACGCCGTGTTCAACACGTTCTATTTCACGGCGCTGGCGATGGCCGTGGAGCTGTTCCTGGGCGTGGCCATCGCCCTGCTGCTCGACGCCAAGGACTATCCGGGCAAGCGCATCGTCACCTCCATCCTGCTGCTGCCGATGATGGCGACGCCGGTGGCGGTGGCCATGGTCTGGCTGCTGATGTACGAGCCGACCGCCGGGGTGATCAACTTCGTGCTCGACGAGCTGAACCTGCCGGAACCGCTCTGGATCGCCGGCTCCAACAGCGTCATCCCGTCGCTGGCGCTGGTGGATATCTGGGAGTGGACGCCGCTGATCACCCTGATCACGCTGGCCGGGCTGGCCGGGCTGCCCAGCGAACCTTTTGAGGCGGCGCGTGTCGACGGTGCCTCCTACTGGCAGCTGCTGCGCCGCGTGACGCTGCCCATGCTGCTGCCGACGATCAGCGTGGCCGGCCTGCTGCGCTTCATCGACTGCATCAAGACCTTCGACATCATCTACGCCATGACCGGCGGCGGCCCCGGCTTTAGCTCGGAAACGCTCAACATCTACACCTACAACCAGGCCTTCTACTACTTCAACTTTCGGCTATGCGTCGGCGCTGCTGGTCATCTTCTTTTACGATCGTCACCGGCATCAGCCTGCTGGTGACCTACTCGCGCCGCCGGCTGGAGGTGTAGCCATGGCTCGCACACGAGCACGTCCGCACGACCCGCAGCCCGCCAAACACCCGCCAGCGTCGCTGCGCCCGCAGCGCCGGCGCCGGCTGCTGGGCAACCTGTTGTATGCCTGGCTGCTTTTCCTGGTAGTGCTGTTCCTGCTGGCGCCCTTTTCTCTGGATGGTGCTCAACGCCTTCAAGACGCCCCTGCAGATCATCAAGCTGCCGCCGGATCTGATCTTCAGCCGACCCTGCGCAACTTCCAGAACGTCTTCGGCACGCAGAACTTCATGCGCTACATCATGAACAGCCTGATCATCGGCGCGGGCTGCACGCTCGTGGGCCTGCTGCTTGGTCTGCCGGCAGCCTACAGCATCGCCCGCTACCAGCCAGAACCGCCTGGCCGATCGCGATTCTCATGGCGCGCATGGTGCCCGGCATCACCTTCCTGGTGCCGCTCTTCATCATCTTTCGCGCCTTGGGGCTGATCGACACCTACACGTCGCTGATCCTGGCGCACATGCTGGTGGGTCTGCCCTTTATCGTCTGGGTCATGGTGCCCTTCTTTGAGAGCATCCCGCGCGAGCTCACCGAGTCCGCCGTGGTGGACGGCGCCAGCGCCGCTGCGCACCTTTGTCGCCGTCGTCCTGCCGTTGAGTGGGCCGGGCATCGTGACGGCCGCGATCCTGTCGTTTGTCTTCTCCTGGAACAACTTCATGTTCTCGATCGTGCTGGCGTCCAAGCCGCACGCGCACGGTGCCGGTGGCCATCTACAACTTCATCTCCTACGCCCAGATCGACTGGGGCGGGCTGATGGCGGCGGCCGTGGTGATCACGCTGCCCGTTCTGGTGCTGGCGATCATCACCCAGCGCTACGTGATTCGCGGGCTGACGGCGGGCGCCGTCAAGGGGTAGGCGCCGCCAGCTTCGGCCAGGTGAAGCGAAAGCGGGCGCCGGCGCCAACCGTCGAATCCACCGCCACGGTGCCGCCGCGGCTCTCGACCAGGCGCTTGACGATGGCCAGGCCGTTGCCGCTGCCCTCGACCTCGTCGCGCGGCTTGAGCGTCTGGAACAGCTCAAAGATGCGTTGGTGATAGGCGGGGTCGATGCCCGGGCCATTGTCGGCGACCGTAAACTCGTAATAGCGATCCGCAGTCCCTTGCCGACACCTCGACAAAGCCTGCCGCCGCATCGTGGTGATGCTTGATGGCATTGCCGATCAGGTTGCGAAAGACTGTTTCGAGCGGGATGCGTTCGGCCAGCAGCACCGGCATCGGCTCGACGAGCTTTACCTGGAACCCTGCCGGCTGGGCGAGAAAATCCGACAGGTCCCGGATCAGGGCGCCCGTGTCCACCATCTCCGGCGTGTGATGGTGGCGGCCGGCGCGTGAGTAGTCGAGCAGGTCGTTGAGCAGAGCGTCCATGCGCTTGATGCGCCCGCGCAGCTTGTGCAGGTGCACGCGCGACGTCTCCGGCAGTACGTCGCCCGCATCCTGCGTGATCCAGTGCGCCAGCGTGTCGATCGCACGCAGCGGCGACCGCAAGTCGTGCGACGCGACATAGGCAAATTGATCCAGCTCCCGGTTGCTCCGCTCGAGCTCGGCGGTGCGTTCCGCCACGCGCTGCTCCAACGTTGCGTTGAGTTCATGCAGCGCCGCCTCTGCCTGCTTGCGTCCCGTGATGTCGTTGAGCACGGTGACGACGCAGGTCTCGCCGTCGAATTTCCAGCAGGTCGGCCGAGATCAGGCAGGTGCGTTCGCTGCCGTCCTTCATGCGAAACTGCTCTTCACTGTTGTACGGGGCCTGGCCATCCAGCAGCTGCACCAGGCCCTGCGCTCCGCCGCTCCGGGTGCACCCACAGCCCCAGCTCCGTCGGCGTGCGCCCCAGTGTCTCCGCACGGCTGTAGCCGGTCACCTGCACAAAGGTTTCGTTGACGTCGATCAGGCGCCCGTCCGCCACCCGTGTGATCGTGAGGATCAGCGGGCCGGAACGGAAGACCTTGGCGAATTTCTCCTCGCTGGCGCGCAGGGCCGCTTCTGCCTGCTTGCGCTGAATGGCGTGCGCCACCTTGCGCGCAATGCTCTTCGCCCACTGCACTTCCGCCTCGGCAAAGACATGCGGCTGGTTGTAATAAAGCATGAACTTGCCCAGCAGCTGGCCGCTCTCGACCAGCGGGATAAAGGCCAGTGCCCCGATACCTTCGCCGGTAATCAGCTGCTGCAGCTGGCCCAGGTCGGCTTCTGCCATGTCGGGAATGAGCACCGGCTCGCGGGTTTGCTTCGTCAAGGCCGCCACGGCGAGTGCCCTTCTGCCCCCTTGCGATACTCCGGCGAAAGCCCATGCCAGGCCTGGAAGCGCATCACCCCATGCCCGTCCAACAGGAGGATGGACACGCGGTCTACATGCAGCACGCGCTCCAAGGCGGTAAAGGCCTGTTCGTAGATCTGCTCGACAGCCTCCGCCCGGTTGACGGCCTCGCTGAGCTTGTAGATGGTCTGAAGCCGCTCCTCCGCCAGCTTGCGCTCCGTGATGTCCTCAAAGACGTTGATTGCGCCGACAATGCGGCCACTCTCGTCGTAGAGCGGGTCGATGTTGGCGGAAGCAAGAATCACCGAGCCGTCGGGACGTTCGATCTGGACCTCTTCGCCCCGCGTCCCGCGCCCCGTCTGGATGGCAACCGCCGTCGGGCATTGGTCGTGGGGCAGGAAGGTCCCGCCCGGCAGAAACATGCGGTAGGAGCCGCAGAAGCGATCGGTCGGGTCAAGCAGCTGTGGGCTGCGGCCCCAGAGCTCAACCGCACGCTGGTTATAGTAGGTGATCAGCCCCTCGCCATTGCACATATACATGGCGACCGGCATGATTTCGACCAGGGAACGGATATGGTCCTCGCTGGCAGTGGTGATCGTGTTTGGGATAGACATCTCCAGCGGCTTGTGTCTCGTCTAACTTTAGTTTGCAGTCTGATTTCTATCGAACCCAACGGGTAAATCGATGTTGCCCGTATCGAGTGCGCTCGTGAGGGTAGCCGTCGATAGTCGTAGAGTGTATTATAGCGGATATTATAGCGGCTGTGGTTGGCCTGTTTAGATACATCTCAAGATATAGATTGTACCCGCAAAGGAGAGCTCTTATGGCCCTTGACCGCTCATTCGTAGAACTGAATCGGGCTTCCACGGCGCGCATCCGTGCGCTGGCCGCCAGCCTGGACAGCACGCAGATGCAGCATCCTGTCGGAGAGCATTGGACCGTGGCGATCGCCTTGATTCACCTGGCTTTCTGGGAGCGGCGTGTGCTGGACGGGCTGGCTAGGACTGAGCAGGCGGGCACACTCGCTTTCCCCGCAATTGACTTTGTGGTCAATGACCTGTCGCTGCCGTTTTGGGCTGCCGTCCCGCCCGCCGAAGCGGCGCGCCTGGCCGTCGAGTCGGCCGCAGCCGTCGATCAGAGGCTGGAAGATTATCCGCCGGCACTGCTTGAGGAAGTCTACAAGGGTAATGAGTACTGGGTGATACGCTCCCGTCACCGCAACGCCCACCTCGACGAGGTGGACGCAGCGCTGCAGACACGCTGACGACAAGGAGGAATCAGGCCAATGTCCCCGGGACCTCATGCGAACGCTTGCGTTCGCCCGTCCCGGGGACATGCCGCGTGCCGCGCACGCATCTAGATCTAGAATCCTATTGTGCCGGATCTAGGCGAGAAATCACATAATTCTGCAGATACTTCTCTGCCACCCGCTGGACATCTTCCTTGGTAACCGCACGGATCATATCCGGGTATCTGGCATCGAAGTCGAGCCCCGTCCCGATCACCGTGTTCAGCCCTGCGTCCAGCGCCCGGCTGTCGGCCGTCTCCTGGTTTAACAGGAAGGTGCCGATCTCCTTGTTCTTGGCGCGGTCCAGCTCTTCGTCCGTCACGCCCTTGTCGCGGATATCGCCCAATATCTGCAGGATGCCCTGGTAGCCCTTGTCTGCGTTCTCGGGCAAGGCGATGATATAGGCGACAAAGGCATTGTCGCCGGCACGTGTGCTGAACTGCGACGCCGTAGAATAGGCCAGCCCCTGCTTGTCGCGCAGCTCGACAAAGAGCCGGCTGCTCATGCCGCCGCCGGCAATCGCATTCAGCACCTTCATCGCCGCGAGATCCTGGCTCGACGCACCCGGTGCCGGGTAGGCGACAATCACGTACGACACACCCGAGGCAGCCGTCGTCGTGACCTCCTTGTTCTCGGTCAGCGCGACGGTGGGCGGCGTGTGCGTCACGGCCTCGCCCGCCGGGACTGCCCCCAGCCGGCCGCGCAGCTGCGCCTCCAGGACGGCCGGGTCGAAGTTGCCGGCGACGCTGACCACCATGTTGTTGGGCACAAAGTACTTCTGATAGTACGCCTTCACATCGTCCAGGGTGAGCTTGCCGATGCTCTCGGCCGTGCCCAGATCCGGGTTGCCGTAGCCGCCGGGCCCGAAGAAGGTCTTGCGGAAGTTGTTGACGGTCACCGTCCACAAGTCGTCCTTGCTGGCCTCAATGTTCTTGAGCGTGTCGGCCTTGAGCCGGTCGAACTCGTCGGGGCTGAAGGCCGGGTTGAGCAGCACGTCCAGGTAAATCGGCAGCGCGTCCTGCCAGGTCTCGCGTGTCGCAACCAGGGAGACGTCGCCGGCATCCGGCAGCGCGGATCCGCCAACCTTGGCGCCCAGATCTTCGAGCGCGCCAAACAGCTGCTCTTCCGTGCGGCTGGTCGTGCCGCGCAGCAGCAGCTGCTGCGTGAGGTTGGTGATGCCTGCCTGGTCGGCACTCTCCGCGGCACGGCCGCCCGCCACCAGTGTGTGGAAGGCGACCACGTCGGTGTTGGGATCGGGCTGCAGGATGACCTGCAGGCCATTGTCCAAGGTCGTAGTCAGCGTGCCGGTCGCTGTGCTCGTTACCGCCGGCGCAGCTGCCGCCTTGGCGTCCTTCGGTACGAGCACCAGCTCCAGGTATTTCTTGGGGTCGATATACTTGCGGGCGAGGTTGACGACATCGTCTACCGTCACCGCGCGCACGCCGTCCGGATACGTGAGCCCAAAGTTGTAGTCGCCTGCGACCTTGGCGTAGAAGCCGAGCGTCTGCGCCAGCCCGCTGTTCGTCTCGTCGTTGAGGGCCACGTCGGAGAGCAGGATCGTCTTGGCCCGCTCGACCTCTTCGGCGGTGAGCTTGCCGTCCAGGACCTTCTGCAGCTCGCCGAGGATCGCCTGTTCCACGGCCGCCCGGTTCTCGTAGGGGAACTGTGCCGTCACCATGAAGACGCTTGGATCCTTGGTCGTGTAGTAGGAAGCCGCAACGTCGTTGACGATGCCCAGATCCTTGTAGATGTTCTGGTAGAAGCGCGAGTTGCGCCCGCCGGACAGCACGTTGAGCAGCACGTCCATGGCATAGACATCGGTGCGCTGCTCGATCTCAGGCGCCGGCCACCCCATCATCAGGTAACCCTGGTTGACGTCACGCTCGATCTCCTTGACCGTGATCTCTTGCGGGCCAACATCCTTGGGGAAATCCTGCTTGGGCAGCTCCTTGGCCGCCTTGCCGCCAAACTCCTCCGCTAACGGTGTTGATCACCTCATCCGGATTGACGTCGCCGACGACGACCACCGTCATGTTATTGGGCACGTAGTAGGTGTCGCGCCACTTCAGGAAGTCCTCCTGCTGCTGTGGGTCGAGACCTTCGGCCGTGCCGATAGTGGGCAGACCGTACGGGTGATTCTTGATAGAATGCGCTGACAAACTGGTTATAGAGGTACGACTGCGGGTCGTTCTCGTCCATATCGCGCTCGCGCAGCACGACCTGCTTCTCGCGCTCGATTTCCTCCTGCGGGAAAGCGGCGTTGTAGGTCATATCGGCGAGAATCCCCAGCGCCTCGTCGATCTTGGAGTTGGGCGCTTCGATATAGTAGTGCGTCCAGTCGTAGGAGGTGGCGGCATTGTTCGATCCGCCCATGCTGTCCACCGCCAGGTCGATCGACCCGACCGGCCGCGTGGGCGTCCCCTTGAAGACCATGTGCTCAAAGAAGTGGGCCACGCCGTTGTTCTTGGGCGTCTCGTCGATCGAGCCCACCCCTACCCACACGTCGGCGATCGCCACGCCGGTGCCGGGCCGCGGGACGACCAACACCTCGAGCCCGTTGTCCAATACCTTGCGCACGACGTTGACTTTGGCATCCGTACTGGCCGCAGCCGCCGGCGTCGTGGCATCCTGCGCCATGACGACGCCTGGGGCACAAGGCCGCCCAGCAGCGTTGTCAGCACCAGCGCCAGGGCCAGGGCCGAACCTCGCAAATTACGCATACACGAATTCTCCTCCCGTGGGCAGGCATCCTGCTGCCCTATCACGCAGATCGTTGATAAAACAAGTATGGAAATCACTATCCCTAGGGAGGAACTTACAGGGACAGCCTAAGGTGTAGATGAACGCACACTAAAGAAAGGCTGAAAGCGCAGACATTCTACATAGGATTCTGCGCCAGAAATCGAGTGGGCGGCGCATCAGGCGCCGCCCACTTCCCTAGTCGCTGTTGCTCTGGCCTGCGCCCCGTCCGGCGGTGAACCTAGTTCCCGCAGGGCGCCACGTTGCGCCAGTTGTCGATCGTGTCGTTGACGGTCTGCGTGCCGTTTGTGCCGTAGCTGAGCGTCAGCTGCCGGTTGGCAACCTCGCCGCAGGCCGTCGTCCTTCTCGACATAGTCCCACGAACCCAGCGCATACTTGTACTCGATCTGCGTGGCCTCCGTGCCGGTCAGCGTGATCGTCCAGTGCGTCGCATCGACCCTGGTCAGCACGACGCCGCCGGGATTCCACTGCGGCAGCCCGCCGTCGAGCCGGTCCAGGAAGCCGGCGATGTACACCCCCCGGCCGGTGCCGTCGGTGCTCGCGGGCACGGTGACATTGAAGGTCAGCGTCACCGTGCGCAGCTGGGCCGTCGCACTCACCTCGGCGCTGTTGCCCGAGCGGTTGAACGAGAGATCGAGGGCACGCACCACGTAGTAGTAGGTCGCGCCGGACTCGACGTTGGTATCGACGTATGCTGGCGTCCGTAACCGTTGCGATGGCTGTGTACGGTCCGCCGGCCGTGCTGCTGCGCAAGACTTCATAGCCGTACAGCGATCCGTCGTTGGCCACCGCATCCCACGCCAGGCTGACGCCTGCCGGCGAGGCCGTCACGACCCGCAGGCCGCCTGGTGCCGCCGGGGCCGAGGTGTCGCCGGTGCTGTCTACGGTCAAGCTGCCTGCCTGGTCAGGGCTGTAGCCATCTGCCGGTGCCGTCCAGGTCGGCGTACAGCCACTCGCGGCCGTTGGTCGTCGTATAGCGGTAGGCATAGTCGAAGTCGCCGGTGGTCTCCGGCAGCAGGCTGGCGACAAACTCGTCGTTGTTGCCTGCATCGACGTTGAAGGCGGCGTCCACCCAGATCCAGCCGCCGTGCCGTCGGGTCGCTGCCGTCCGGCCCATACCCCAGCTGCGCGCGCAGCGTCGGCGTGGCGCCGGGCTGGTTGGTCACGCCGTCGATCCATACCTGGCCGTAGATGTTGTCCGTGCGGTTGAGGACGCTGATGATGTGGTCAAGCGTCGGCGGCCACTGCAGGTTCGCCCAGCCGATCGTGTAGTGCGGCAGCGCGCTCACCTCGTTGGAACTGCCGCTCTCGTTGCCGGCCCCGTCCAGCGCCCGCACGACGTAGAAGTAGGTCTGCCCGTTGCGCAGGCCGCTGTCGGTGAGCGTCGTGTCGCCCGTGGTCGCGACCTTGACGTAGCCGCCGCCGCTGACGGGGCTGCGGTAGACGTTGTAGCCCGCCGCGCCGCCCACGCCGTTCCAGCTCAGGCCGACCTCGCCGTTGCCTTCCGCCGTGACGGTCAGGCCTGCCGGCGCATCGGTCGGCGTCAGGTCCACGCTGCTCGCGATCAGCACCACGGCGCTCTTTGGCCCGATGCTGCCCGCCACCTGACCGTTGCTGACGGTCACGGCACCGCCGGCGCTCCCGACCACCATGGCCGGCTGCAGCGTGATGCCGTCCGGCAGATAGCCCGCCACCGGGATGGCGGCATTGGCGGCGGCGTCGCTGCGGTTCACGATCACGACCGCGGCCTGGCTGGGGGTCTTGCGCCCATAGGCGACCACGCCGGCGGCGTCGTCGGCCAGCAGCACGCGGAAGTCGCCGTCGACCAGCACGGGATTGGCCTTGCGCAGGTTTGCCAGCGCCTGGTAGTGGCTGTACATGCTCGTGTCGGGCGCGCCGCCGAGATCCGGCCAGGGGAACGTGCGGCGATCGTCCGGGTCGTCGTCGCCGGTCAGGCCCACTTCGTCGCCGTAGAAGACCGTGGGCGCGCCGGGGACGGTGAACTGGATCAGCGAGGCCAGGCGCACGGCCTGCTTGCCCGCCGCCAGGTTGGCCGCGTTCAGCTCCTTGTCCGCCTTCGTCTCGGCGCCGGGCGTCAGCGTCCACAGCAGCCGTTCGGTGTCGTGGCTGTCGAGCAGGTTCATGAGCGAATAGTAGGCCGCATTCGGGTAGTCCTCGCGGATCGAGGCCAGCCGGTTGGCGAACTCGGAAGGCGCCAGGATGCGCCCGCTGTCCGCAAAGCCCTTGGAGTCAAAGCTCCCCGGCGCCAGCAGGCCGATGACCGCGTCGCGCAGGCGGTAGTTCATCGTGGTGTCCGCCCGGTCGCCGCGCAGGAAGCGGAGCAGGGTGCTGTCCTTCTGCCACAGCTCGCCGATGATCAGCGCGTCGGGCTTCGTCTGCCGTACCACGGAGCGGAACTGCTCCCAGTAGCCGCTGGGGAACGACGCATCGCCCATCACGTCGAGGCGCCAGCCCGCCGCGCCCTGGTTGAGCCAGTAGCGCGAGACGCTCTTGGCATTGGTGATGAAGTAGTCCTGCACCGACGGCAGCGACTTGGTGAGCACCGGAATGCTGTCAAAGCCAAACCAGCCGTCGTAGTCCGCCGACTTGGGGCCGGCGCTCCCGGCGCATTTGCCGGTCCCCGCCGCCACGTCGTGGAAGGTAAACCAGCTGCGGTAGGGCGAAGTCACGCTTTCGCAGGCGCCGACCGCCTGGTAGTGGCCGTAGCGGTCGAAGAACGGGCTGTCCGACGAAAGATGGTTAAAGACGCCGTCGAGCACGATCCGCATGCCCAGCTGGTTGGCGTGCTTGACCAGGTTCTCCCAATCCTTCTGGGTGCCAAAGTACGGGTCGACCTGGAAGTAATCCTGCGTGTCGTACCCGTGATTGGAGCCCGGCATCAAAGATCGGGTTGAAGTAGATCGTGTTGACGCCCAGCCCCTTCAGGTAGTCGAGATTCTGGTCGACGCCCTTCAGGTCGCCGCCGTAGTAGTCGCGCCCGCGCGGCTGTTCCTTGGTCGGGCTGTCGGCCGGCGGCGTCGTGTCGAAGCGCCACGGGCAGTTTGTCGCGCCGTCGGCGTAGTTGCGGCAGTAGCCTTCCGGCGGCGTTCCCCACTTCAGCGCAAGCACGGGGTCGTCATAGCGCACGTCGTTGGTCTTGGGGTCGTTGCTGGTGCGGCCGTTGCGGAAGCGGTCGGGGAAGATCTGGTAGATAAACGAGCTGCGCGCCCAGGCCGGGGCGGTAAAGGCCGGGTCGTAGAACATCAGAGCATAGCTCTGGTCCACGGGGTCGTCGCTCACGGCGCCGAGCCCGCCGTCCAGCGCCGGCGTGTTGTCTGCGTAGTAGTCGGTGTCGCTCCCGTCGCTGACGATAAAGCGGTACCAGAGGTTGTTGGGAGCCGCCTCGTTCAGCGTCGCCTCCCAGAAATCGCACGTGTAGCCTGTCGGCGCCGGGCCATAGCAGTCCACGTCGCTGGCCGCGATCGTCATGGGCACGAAGCGCTGGCTGCCCGTATTGACGTCGTAGACGCGTACCTTCACGTCCGTCACGTCGTTGTGGAACGTGCGCAGGCGCAGCTTGACCGGGGTGCCCGCCGGCACGGCGCCGCCGGGCGTGCGATACAGCAGGTCGCGCGAGTCGTGGCGCAGCCCATCCCACTCGACGTTGTTGTCATGCTGGGGGCCGGCCGGTCCAAGGTCTCGTCACCGTGACGCCCGGGGTGTTGTTGGCCGTGTTAAAGCTGAACGTGACCCGGTAGCTGCCGGCCGGCACGGTAAACGGCACGTTGTTCGGACCCGCCGTCCTGCCCGTAGTTGGGATTCGACCAGCTCTCGTTGGTGGCGATCTTGAACTCGTAGCTGCCCGGCGGGATCGCCTCGGTGTCAAACGTGAACACGCCGTCGCCGTCCACGTCGCTCATAAAGGTCCGCAGGCAGTCCGGCTGCCAATCGCCCGCCACAGCCGATCTCATCGTTGAAGCTGCCCGGCACGGTGTAGATCGTGTTGCGGTCGTTGTCGGCGATGTAGTGAGTCTTGTGGTCGTAATAGAAGCGCACGGCGCGGTCGCCGGGCAGGTTGAGCGCGATGTTTGGCCCATCCTGCTGGAAGTTGGCGCCGTAGTTCTCAGCCCAGCCGCCGTTGATGGCAACCTTGTACTGCCAGCTGCCGGCGGGAATCGTCGCCGACTGGAAGACAAAGACGTCGTTGCCCTGGGCTGCGAACTGCGCACGCTGCGCAGCCGGGATCCCAGTCGCCACAGGCGTTGCCTGTCGCTTCACTCTCCAAGTCGCCGACCAGGTTAACGGACGTCGGGGAAGGTGTGTGCGACGCCTGAACCGCCTGTGGCGTCGCAACGATACACGATGAAACAATAATAGCTGCGACCGCAAGCAGCCGCAGCAGGGGGTGGCGTGAGTCACCATTACGCATAGGATGTCTCCAGGGAAATAACCTTACTCTCGTGCAGGCGTGGGGCTGCACCAATTACCGTTTTGGGGTATCCATCACACACGAGGACAGAGTATACCGTTGCGCTGCAAGAACAACAAACCACCGCCCCCGCCCCGCTTGCGCCTCTAAGCTGCGGTTCATCGATGTGCGTACGCGGCACAGGATCCGCCGTTCGTACGCCGCCTGCGCTCCTGGGTTGCAGACGCGCCCCGGACTCGCACGCTCAACCACCAGCCGCCAGCACCGCCGCCACGTTCAGTCGCGCGTGCAGGCCGAAGATCCGCCACTGCCTGCACGAAGCATGCCACGTCGAACTGCTCGACCACCGCTTGCCGGCGCAGGTTGCGCGGCAGCAGATGCTGGTATGCGCCCAGCGCCAGCAGCCCCTCGTACTGTCGCTCGTGGTCGTGCAGATAGCGCGTCACCTGCTTGGAGTTCAGCTCGGGCAGGCTGCGTGGCTCGTCACGCAGCAGCAAGCAGAGGCCCGGCTGCGCGGAGCCCTCGACCGGCAGCATGGGCTGCAGCAGATCGAGCAGCGCCTGGCCGTACACGTCGCCCAGCCAATGAAAGAGCAGCCAGCCCTCCGCCGTCTCCACCAGCGCTGCGCTGCCCGGGGCAAGCCCCAACTGCGCCCCCAAGCGCTGCGCCAGGGCAAAGCTCAACAGCTGGCGCGTCGATAGATAGGGCAGCCGCGTCGGTGGCAGCCTCGTCACGCCGCGCCGTTACCCACAGCGCTTCGCCGTCGTACCAGGCGACGTCGAGCTGGCGCCCTTCGAGCGTCAGCACCTCACGATCCAGCCACAGTGCGTCCACCGTTGCGACGACCTGTTGGCTGTGCTGGTCGCGGATTTTGAGCTTTGCGGGCCGGTTCTGGATATTGCTGTACAGGCTCAGCGGCGCATGCTCGGATGCCTGCAGATCGACCAGCTGGTTGAGCCGCTGGCCGGCGCGCCATTCGCCGCTGCGTGCCGTGACCAGGTAGTCTCGTTCCTGGAGCTGGCCAAGGATCGCTTCGAGGTCGGCCGCCGTCAGCAGCCCGTCAAAGAGCTCGGCCAGCGGCTGCAGGCGGACTGCGCCCGTCGGGCTCTGCAGCAAGAGGCTGAAGATCTGCTGCACTGCCACCGAAGGGCGGAAGCTCGTGCGCCGCTGGGCGCCGCTTCGGCTGTGGCGGCCAGTGCCGCCAGCAGCGCCTCCTCCAATGGTGTGCGGTAGAAGCACGCTGCATGGATCGTTTGCTGGCGGCGGCCGGCGCGGCCGATGCGCTGCACGAACGCCGCCACGCTGCCCGGCGCGCCGATCAGGATGGCGACGTCGATCGAGCCGATGTCGATGCCCAGCTCCAGCGTGCTGCTGGCAAAGCAGATGGCCGCCCCGGCCTGCGCGAACTGCTGCTCGATTTCCTGGCGCCGCGCCCGTTCCAGGTTGGAGTAGTGGACATAAACTGCGTGGCCGAACGGCGTATGGGCTGCCCTGACCGCCGTGGCGTAGGCTTCCACTTCGGCGCGCGTGTTGCAGAAGACTAGCGCCTTGCGCCAGCCGCGGGCATAGAAGCCGTCAAGGTAGGCAATCAGCGCGCCGGCCGACTCCTCGCCCATGGCCAGCAGCTCGATCTCAGTGTCGCGGCCGCCCGGCACGCTGACGACCTGCGGTGCAGGGAAATAGCGGGCCGCAGCCTGTGCCGGTTCCGCCAGCGTTGCCGACAGCGCAGCATACTGCACCTGCGCGTCGGGTGCGTCGCCGCTGCGGCCGGCATAGGCGCGTACCTGGCGCAGGCGCGCCAGCACGGCGCGCAGCTGATCGCCGCGCACGCTGCCGTCGAGTACGTGCAGCTCGTCGATCACCACGGCGCGCACGTTGGCCAGCAGCTTTCGGCCGGGTGGCGAGCAGCGCATCCAGCGATTCAGGCGTGGTCAGCAGCAGATCGGCGGGGCGGTCCGGGCGCAGCGTATCCGCGTCGCGGGTCTTTACCGCCATCTGCACACGCAGCCGTTCGAGCGGCGCCGCCAGCCGGTCGGCAATATCGCCGATCAACGCCCGCGTCGGCAGCAGGTAGACGATTGCCAGCTGTTGGGCCTGTGCGCTGGGGCGGCACGTGGCGCTCGATCAGCGGCGCCAGCGCCGCTTCTGTCTTGCCGCCGGCCGTGGCGGCGCACAGGATCACGTTGTGCCCGTCGAGAAGCGCCGGGATTGCCGCCAGCTGCGCCGGCGTAAAGGAGCCGTAGCGCGCGAAGAAAGGCGGCCAGGTGCGCTGCAGGCGCGCCTTGAGCAGGAGCGCGGGCTCAGTCACAGGTCAGGCAGCTCCTCGCGGGCAACAACATGCCCCCACCTCACACCTTCAACCCCGTCCGCAGCTCGCCGAGCATCGTATCCACTGCATAATCCGGATACAGATAGAGCAGATCGCAGGTCGTCACCGCGCTGCGGATCAGCTGGCGCAGGTTGATGCGATGCTGCGCCAGTGCCCGGGCCAGCAGGCCGGGCGCCGCGTTGGCGGTCTCGGCATAGCGCTCCGGCGCCGGCGTATAGTCGTAGGCCAGGCGCGTGGTAGCGCAGCAGCGTGCTGTAGAACTCGCGGATATCCTTCTCGATAAAGCGGTCGTCCAGGCGCACGAGGTGCGAGGGCGCCAGCCAGGTTCCCACCGGCATGCGGTCGGCGCTTTCGGTCAGCGCAAAGAGAAAGAGCAGGTGCGGCTCCGACGTGTAGCTCACGGGTACTCGACCCGGGCATGGTCGGGGATGTCGCGCGGGTCGATGCGCCCGTTGTTGAGCCCCAGCGCGCTCACAATCATCGCCTTGAAAAAGGAGTCGGCGCGTTCGCGCTGCGCGGCGCGCAGCAGCGAATAGTGCTCGGACTCGTCGATCAGCACCGCCAGCCCGCTGTAGCCGACCAGCGTCGCCAGCAGGCTGATCCCGGTGAGCAGGTAGCTGTACTGGCGCGCGATCTCGCCGGTGGTGTAGAGCCGCGGCGGGCGTTTCAGGCACGTCTTCATCTCTGCGCCTGCCTTGGTCTGCCCGCTTAACCATGCCACCGTTTCGTCCAGCGCGGCCTGGCTGGGGCAGTCCTGCCAGCGCAGTCAGGGCAGCGGCCAGGGGCACGCCGTCGACCTCGCGCGGGCAGAGGCGCGCAAACTCGGCGATCACGGCCGGCCGCGCCAGCACCTTTTCGATCAGCGGCAGCAGGCCGCGCCGCTGCGTGTCCGGATAGCGCAAGGCCGTGACCAGCGCCTCGTAGATCTTGTGGGCCTTGCCCGGCGGCGTTTCGACCAGGTCCAGGCTGGCGCCGGCGACCAGGAAGTTCTCGCGCAGCGCCCGCCGCGCCGCCAGCTCGATGAAATGGCTCTTGCCAAAGCCGTAGTCGCCGATCACGGCCAGCACGTCGCCGCTGCGCTCGCGGCTGCGGTCGAGCGCACGGTCCAGCGTCACGCGCTCCGCCTCCAGCCCGATCGTCAGCGTCTCGGCATCCTGCACCGGCACGATCCCCAGGCGCAGCGCCTCCAGCGTCTGGCGCGCGCGGAACTGGTCGGTGTCGAGCGGAATCCGCACCTTGGGCTCGGCCAGCGCCGCCGGCGTCGGCACCACGGCGCTGTACGACTCGGCGCTGAACTCCTTGGCCGGCAGGCGGAAGCGCCGCCCGGAGGCAAAGAGCACCTCCCACTCGTAGCCGCCCATGTAGGTCTTGAGCAACTCGCCCGCACCAAAATGTGGATGGTGGACTGTCTGCTGTGCCACAGGTCACCCCCGCTAGTACGGACTCTGCTGTGCGTCGGCCAGCAAGTTGAGTGCGTCGCTTTGCCCCTTGATCAGCGCCTCCGCCACCTCTTGTGTCAGCCGGGCCTCGCCCTCTTCCTTCTGGCGATACCATTCCGTGACCAGCGTCTTGACGAAGAGACGGCGGTGGCTGATCGCCAGAAAGGCATTGCGCGCGGCGGCTGAGAGCGCGTGGATGTTGGCGGTCTGCAGCGCCTGGTCCAGCTTGACGCCGTAGGCAAGCTCAAAGATCGGCAGCAGCCGGTAGCCGATCTGGTCCAGCAGCTCCTCGTCGGGGATGTCGAGATGCTCCAGGTCGATCTGCGGGCTGAACGGGTTGCTGCGCGAGAAATAGTTGGCCGCCTGCACGCGCTGCTGCAGCGCCGGGTACTTGGGCACGACCGTGTTGAGAAAGTCGGGCGGCACGGCGTACATGAAGAGCGCGCCGGGCAGATCTTCGCGGCAGCGGTCGATCACCTCGCGCAGGTTGTCGGTGGCCGTCTTCTCGGCCTTGCCGCCGATGCTCAACATGCGGTCGCCCTCGTCGAAGAGCAGCGCCAGCCCGGTATAGCCGAGCGCGCGCACCGCCTGGCAGAGCGAGCGCAGCATCTTGAAGGCGTTGTTCTTGTTGATCTTCTCGGTCACGCCGATCGTGCGCAGGTCGCGCATGTCCTCGGGGCTGACCTCTTCGCCGTGCAGCCAGCGTTCCAGCGCCTCCAGCCGGCGTGTCTGGCCGCGCAGCAGGGCGGTCAGGTAGCCCTGGATCGCCTTGTGAAAGCTCAGGCTGTCGACCGGCGTGCTCGCCACCGTCTGCAGCAGGGCGCGCACCTCGGGCAGCTCTTCGGCGCCTTCGTCGCCCAGGTCCAGGCCGTTGGGCGCCACCAGCCGGCGCAGCGTGCCCTCCAGGAAGCGGGCCAGGCCCTGCTCGTCCTCCGCCAGCCCGCCCAGTTCATGCCAGATCAGCGCCGAGGCCACGGCGGCATAGACGCGGCGCTGGTCGTCATAGGGGCTTTCCTTGGGGCTGAGATCGACCTTGCTGACGGCGAAGTTGCGCTGCCAGGCGCGGTCGCGCACGCAGTAGAGAAAGTGCGACTTGCCGGCGCCGTAGTCGCCCACCACCAGCTTAAAGACCGCGCCGCCGTCGGCCAGATAGGAGCCGAGATAGTGCGTGTCGATGGCGTTGAGCAGCGACTCGTTGCCGGCGTTGTAGTAGCTCACGCCCTTGGAGACCGGCGTCCCCGACTGGCCGAGCGTTTCCACGATCTGGCGGGCAAGCCGCGGTTCAGGCAACATGGCTGTCTCTGCCTTCCTTATTCCTTCACAAACTGGATGATCGGCGAAGAAATGGCCGTCGTAGGGCGAGTCGCCCTCGACGATCCACATGCTCTTGGCCGGGCTGTCGGTCTGCGACTTAGTCGCGCTGTGCAGCTTGGCGACCTGGCCTTGATGCGCCAGCCGCTGGCGGCCGGTGAACTCGTAGAAGTCGTAGATGAACTGGGGCCGGCTGTAGTCGGTAAAGGTGCGCTTGCTCGGCTCGCTGGCAAAGGCGCGGCCCTGGCGCAGCAGCACCATTTCCAGGTAGACGTCGACGATATTGATCCGCTCGCCGTCAACGTTGCGTTTGCGCCGTGCGATCTGATAGGCGTCGTGCAGCTGCGCCAGCCAGGCAGCGCCGTCCTGCGTGCGGCCCTCGATGGCCTTGGCTGCAGCCTGGTATGCCTTGACGGTTGCGTCGACGGTCACGGGTATGTGGGGCGCCACGACATCCTTGCCGTAGCGGAGGACGCCAAAGCGGCGGGCGAAGTTGACGTCCAGCTCGAAGCGGCCGATCTCAAACTTGGGCGGCCGGCCGCCGATGGCAACGCCTTGGGCGCCAAGCGCCGTCCTCAGCTTCTGGCCGAACTCGTCACCCAGCGCGCGCTGGGCCAGTTCAAGTTCGTTCTGCAGTTCGGGGACCGCGTCGAGCACCGGCTGCTCCTTGCTTTCTTGGAGCACAGCCAGTGCCTTATCCAGCCGCACCACGTCGACCGGCTCGGCGCGCAGCGCTGTAGCGCTGTCCTTGAGGGCAGCTGATCAGTGCCGTGAGGGTCTTGATCTCGCGGCGCAAGTCAGGCAGCCAGCGGGTCGATCGCCTCCTCGCGCACCCGCACGCGGCCAAAGGCCGCCTGTGCACCTGCGACGTCGACCGTGGTGTCATGCTCGGCGTAGTCACGCAGCGCCTTGAGCGCCTTATTGTGGGCGTCGGTCACCAGTTTGAAGGTGGACTGCACCGCCCCGGCGCGCTTCTGGCGCAGGCTAAAGCTGTCGATCAATTGGGTCAGTTGAAGTAAAAGGGATTCGTTGGCCATAGTGTCTGATATGTTGCCCGCGAGGCGAAAGTTGTTACAGCTGCCAGTATACCATAGTCAGTTTGTGCAGCGCCACAGGTCTGACGAGAAGGAATGCATTTCATATCGCGGCCATACGCCCTTCGCCGGACCTTGTGCCCGCCAGCTTACAGGCGGCCCCACCTGCTGCGCTTCTCGAAGTGCGTTGAGCAGCTTGAGCCGCTTGGCGTTCCGGTCCCATTTCGTTTTCAGCGTCATATCTGTATCACTTATACCTGTGCCGTGTGCCGCGTAAACCAGGTTGCCATCTGGTCTACGTTCAGCCTTCCTTGTGCAACCTCGAGCGTAACCTGCTCGAGTTCCTCGTTGCTCGCTCGCAGCTGCAACCCATTGCGCACCAGGAACAGCGCTGCTGCGGTAACTCCAACCCGTTTATTGCCGTCGATAAACGGATGATTGTTGACCAGGCCGGCCATCAGCGCCGCAACTTTGGCGTATAGGTCAGGATAAAGGTCCTGTCCGTCAAACGTGGCTTGTGGACGCGCGACGGCGGACTCCAACAGGCCAAGATCGCGCACGCCGGGTGCACCACCCGTCTCCGCCAAAAGACGAGCATGAATAAAGAGCACCTGGACAGCAGTCAGATAGTCGATCTGGGCCGGGTCCCGACCGCTCACCGCGCGAGCGCCTCAAGCGCAGGGCGATAGGCGTCGATGAACTCTGCCACCTGGCGGGCGAATTCCTCATCAACGCCGGCTGCTGCAAGCGGTGAAGGGGCAATAACGATATGACCCTGCTCCACATCCAGTTCGACTGAGACCTCGCCACCTTCACCCAGGTGCAGCGAGTCGAGCATATCCCTTGGCAGTGCAATCACCATGCTGTTACCGGCTCGGAAAATTTTGCGCACCATGCGACACTCCCCTTTATGTATATACGTCGTATGCACGAAAAGCATAGCACGAGTAGCCGGACCGCACAAGGCTTCCGGGAAGAGTCCGACCGAAGGTCGGCACCCTCTTCCCGGATGGGGCGGGCCCGAGGTTATTGCAGCAAACCAAGCGACGATCCAGATCTGGAAGCGACCAAGCCTGACGAGAAGGCAACAATATGGTATGCTTCTGGGCAAGAAGGTGACCGATGAATCAGCAACGACAAATTGCCAAAGTGGTGCGGATCGTGAGGCTGGCCGAACAAGGCACGGACTACGCGTATTGGCAGGAACAATCCTACCACGCGCGCCTGGCAGCTCTAGAAGAACTGCGAAGAGAATACTATGCCCAAGCCGATGGATCTCTCCCCAGACTTCAAAGAGTTTGTACAATTACTAAACGCACATGATGTTAAGTATCTTGTCGTAGGCGGCTACGCTGTCGCTCTCCACGGATATCCGCGCAACACAAATGATATCGACATCTGGCTCTGGCTCGATGTCTCCAACGCCGAAAAGTTGCTCCAAACGCTCGACGAATTTGGCTTTGGCTCATTAGGCCTCACTACTGAGGACTTCTTAGTTCCCGACCAAATCATTCAACTGGGCTGATCTGGCAAACCTCAAGTAGATTCGCCAGTGTATTAGCCTTTTCGCCGTTGTGCACTGGACATGTATCGCGGTTGTGGCACAATAACCCCGCCGCCGATCCTTCGGCCATCACACAAGTGCTTGTCCCAGGCACGCCTATTCTATCTACAACCTACGCCTAGAGGAGGACTTTCTATGCAACGATCCTTTACGACCCCTGTCGCCGTTGTCGCCCTTGTGCTGGCTGCACTGCTGCTGGCTGCCTGCGGTGCGCCCGCCGCGCCTGCTGCCCCGGCTGCTGCCACGGAAGCAACTGCGGCTGCCACAGAAGCGGCTGCTTCCGCAGAAGCCACGACAGAAGCCGCCACCGAAGCCACCACCGAAGCCACGACAGAAGCCACCACCGAAGCCGCACCGGCAGCCGCCGGCGCCGGGATCCCGATCGGCATCGCCGTCGCCGAGACCAGCAACGTCGCCCTCTTTGGCCAGGAACAGGTCAACGGCGCCAAGCTGGCGGAAAAGTTCTATAACGACCAGGGCGGCGTGGGCGGCACCCCCATCTCTCTCGTCTTCCAGGACACTGCCGGCGACGAGCAGGGCGCCATCAACGCCTTCCAGACCCTGATCAACGGCAACGTCGTCGCCATCGTCGGCCCGACGCTCTCGCAGCAGGCCTTCGCCGCCGATCCCTTTGCCGATAAGGCCGGCGTCCCCGTGATCGCCCCATCCAACACCGCCAAGGGCATCCCGGAGATCGGCGAGTTCATCTCGCGCGTCTCGGCCCCCGTCAACAAGGTGGCCCCCAATGCGCTGCCAGGCCGCGCTCAAGATCAACCCCGACATCAAGAAGGTGGCCGTCGCCTTTGCCCAGAACGACGCCTTCAGCAAGTCGGAAACCGGCGTCTTCCAGAGCGCCATCACCGATACCTTCAAGCTCGACCTGGCCACCGTGCAGACCTTCCAGACGACCGACACGGATTTCACCACCCAGGTGTCGGCCATCCTGGCGGCTGAACCCGACCTGGTGGTGCTCTCCGGCCTCGCCGCCGACGGCGGCAACTTCATCAAGCAGCTGCGCGATCTCGGCTACACCGGCCTGATCGTCGGCGGCAACGGCTTCAATTCGCCCAACATCTTCCCCGTCTGCCAGGCGCAGTGCGACGGCCTCCTCGTGGCCCAGGCCTACAGCCCGCTGCTCGACACGCCGCTCAACAAGCAGTTCGTCACCGACTTCGAGGCCGCCCAGCAGAAGTCCCCGGGCCAGTTCAGCGCCCAGTCTTTTGCCGCCGTGCAGGTGATCGTCGAGGCGCTCAAGGCGCTCAACGAGCAGTCGCCGATCGCCGACATGCCGCTGGCCGACCTGCGCACGGCGCTCAACGCCCAGATCCTGGCCGGCGCCACGGTCGACACCCCCCTGGGCCCGATCTCCCTGGATCCCGAGGGTGAGATCAACCAGACCCAGTTCTACGTCGCCCAGGTCAAGATGAACGCCGACGGCCAGACCGGCCAGTTCGAACTTGTGAAGTAGCGACAACCGCCAGCTGCCCCGGGACGTCGGCGAACGCAGGCGTTCGCATCACGTCCCGGGGACATAGCGGTGCGCCGAGCCTGGAGCAGGCTCCAAGGATCCGCCATGAACTTCACGTTGTTGTCGCAGCAGCTGTTGAACGGCCTCGCCGTCGGGGGCGTATACGCCCTCTTTGCCCTGGGCTACACGCTGGTCTTCTCCATCCTGCGCGTGATCAACTTCACCCACGGCGCGCTCTTTGCCCTCGGCGCCTACTTCACCTATGCCCTGACCGGCAGCGCCTTTGGCTTTAACGGGCTGTTCGCCAACAGCGCCCTACCGTTCGGCCTCCCCTTCCCGCTGGCCGTGCTCGTCGGCGGGATCCTGGCGGGGTTCGTCGGCATGGGCGTGGAGCGTATCGCCTTCAAACCGCTGCGCGAGCGTGGCGCCGACCCACTGCTGACCCTTGTTTCGAGCCTCGGCATGGCGGTGATCATCGTCAACTTGATCCAGCTGCTGGTGGGCGCCGAGATCTACTCCTACCCCCAGACCGTGCTGGCCGCCTTCCCGCCCGCCCTGGTCTTTGGCTCGGGTGCCTCGGCCATCCGTATCCGCACCGTGCAGGCGATCATCTTCCTCGTGTCGATGGTGCTGGTGGTGCTGCTGACGCTGCTCATCAACCGCACCCGCGTCGGCAAGGCGCTGCGCGCCGTCTCGGAGGATGCCACGACGGCCAGCCTCCTGGGCATCAACACCGACCGCCTCATCCTCTTTACCTTTTTCCTGAGCGGCTTTCTCGGCAGCATCGCCGGCGTGCTCATCGGCCTCAGCGTCGGCATCGCCGGCCCCTACTTTGGCATCGCCTTTGGCCTGAAAGGGCTGGCCGTCATGGTGCTGGGCGGGCTCGGCAGCATCCCGGGCGCCGTCCTGGGCGGCTTTGCCATCGGGCTGACGGAAGCCCTGGTGCCCCCCGAGTATGTGGCCTACAAGGAGATCATCGCCTTCCTGTTCCTCTTTATCATGCTCTTGATCCGCCCGCAGGGGATGCTCGGCCGCCCCCAAATCCAGAAAGTGTGACATGGCCGAGTCCCTCAACACTTTTCTCAACACGTACGGGGCCCTGATCGTCACAATGTTCTTTGCGGCCATGCTGGCCCTGTCGCTCTACCTTCCGCTCATGGCCGGCCAGCTCTCGCTGGCCAGCCCCGCCTTCTACGCCATCGGCGGCTACGTGGCGGCGATCCTCTCCACGACCGTATGGAAGCCCACCGGCGACAGCTTTCCCCTGCCCTATCTCTTTGCCGAACTGGCCATTGCCGGCGTGATCTCGGCCGTGCTCGCCATCGCCATCGGCGCCGTGGCGCTGCGGCTGCGCGGCATCTACCTGGCGCTGGCGACGATCGCCTTTGTCGAAATCGTGCGCGTGCTCTCGCTCAACCTGCCGATCACCGGCGGCGCCGTCGGCATCTTCGGCATTCCCCAGCCCTTTGGCACCAGCCTCGGCTACCTGTGGATTGCCGCGCCGCTGCTCATCTTGGTGGCCTGGGCGATTTACCGGCTGGAGCGCATCCGCACCGGCCGCGCCCTGACCGCCATCCGCGAGGATGAGCTGGCCGCCGACACGATGGGCATCAACCTCACCTATCACAAGGTGCTGGCGTTTACGCTGGGCGCGATCCTGGCCGGCCTGGTCGGCGTGATCAGCGCCCACTTTCTCAACACCTGGAACGCGCGCCAGGGCACCTTCGACGCCGCCATCGCCTACCTGGCCTTTGTCCTGGTCGGCGGCTCGCGCACCGTCCTGGGCCCCATCGTCGGCGGCATGCTGCTCACGGCGCTGCCGGAAGTGCTGCGGGCGGCCGCCGGCCTGCCGATGCTGCCCCCCTGGCTGGGCCCACTGCTGCGCGACGGGCGCACGATCATCTACGGCATCCTGATCGTCCTGGTCGTCGTCGTCTTTCCCCAGGGGCTGATCACCCCCAACCTGTTCCGGCGCAAAGGAGGGGATAAAGCATGACACTCCTCCAGGTGCAGCAGCTCAGCCGCAGCTTTGGCGGCCTGATGGCGGTCGGCAACGTCTCGTTCGACGTCGCGGCCGGCGAGATCTTTGGCCTGATCGGCCCCAACGGCGCCGGCAAGACGACCGTCTTCAACCTCATGACGGGGCTGACGCCGCCGACCGACGGGCAGCGTCCTGTTCGAGGGCAAGGAAATTGCGCGGCTATCGCCCCACCGGATCGCGCAGTTGGGCGTGGCGCGTACCTTTCAGAACATCCGGCTCTTTGGCAAGCTGGACGTGCTACAGAATGTCCTGATCGGCCGCCACATTCACACGCACGGCAGCACGCTTGCAGGCATGTTTGGTCTGCCCGGCGCACGCGCCGCGGAGCGCAAGGCCCACACGCGTGCGCTGGAACTGCTCGACCTGGTCGGGCTGGCCGGCCGCGCCGGCGTCCAGGCCGGCAGCCTGCCCTACGGCGACCAGCGCCGGCTGGAGATCGCACGCGCGCTGGCGCTGGAGCCGCGCCTGCTGCTGCTCGACGAGCCGGCCGCCGGCATGAACCCCAACGAGAAACAGGTGCTCAGCGACTTTATCCGCGAGATCCGCCGCACCTTCGACCTGACCGTGCTGCTGATCGAGCACCACGTGCCGCTCGTCATGGGGCTGTGCGACCGCATCGCCGTGCTCAACTTTGGCCAGATGATCGCGCTGGGCGACCCGGCGCACGTGAAGAGCGATCCGCAGGTGATCGAAGCGTATCTGGGCGAGGGAACATGAGCGGTGACGCCGAACAAACGCCGGCGAGCGCACCCCGCACCGGTGAGCCCCTGTTGGAGTTGAAAAATGCCAGCGTAAACTACGGCGGCATCCAGGCGCTGTGCGACGTCGACCTCGTGGTCTATCCCGGCGAGGTGGTCACGCTGATCGGCGCCAACGGCGCCGGCAAGAGCACGACGCTGCGGGCGATCTCGCGCCTGGTAGCGCTGCGCGGAGGCGATCTCGCTCTACGGCGGTAAGAGCCTGCTGCGCGAGCGGCCCGACGCCGTCGTCAAGCTGGGGATCGCCCACGCGCCCGAGGGCCGGCGCATCCTGACGCGGCTCACGGTGGAGGACAACCTCGAGCTGGGCGCCTACACGCGCCGCGACCGCGGGGCCATTGCCGCCGACATGGAGCGCCAGTTTGCGCTCTTTCCGCGCCTCGCCGAGCGGCGCAAGCAGATGGCGGGCACGTTGAGCGGCGGCGAGCAGCAGATGCTGGCGATCGCCCGGGCGCTGATGAGCAAGCCCCGCCTGCTGCTGCTCGACGAGCCCAGCCTGGGCCTGGCGCCGATCTTCGTGCTCAACATCTTCAGCGCCATCGACGAGCTGCGTGCGGCCGGCGTGACGATCCTGCTGGTCGAGCAGAACGCCCGCCTGGCGCTCCAGCACGCCGACCGCGGCTACGTCCTCGAAACCGGCCGCATCACCGCCGCCGGCCCCGCCCAGGTCCTCCTCCACGACGAGCGCGTCAAGCAGGCCTACCTAGGCTAGCCCGCCGCGCTCGGACCGCAGGCGTCCTCGCCTGCTCCTGCCTAGGCACACCTCCAGGAAGTGGGATACCTGCCAGGAGGTGTCACGCCGTCCACCCGCTGCGCCAGCACCGCCTCCACTTGCGCGTCGCTCTCCGCCGCCAGGAGCCGCCACCCCCAACTCTCAACCAACGCCGCCAACTCGCCGGGCGCGAGCAGGTGCGCCGGATTGGTGTCGGGCCGCTCGGCGAGCCGCCCGGTGTGAAATGTCTTGCAGGCAGATCAGCCCAGACGGCCGCACCGCCAGGCGCATGGCCGGCCACAACCGACGGTCGAGGAAGTTGAAACAGGTCAGCAGGTCGCAGCTGTCCGCCTCCGGGCGCCAGCTGTCCAGGTCCGCCTGCACGAAGGTGGCTTGGGCCAGCAGCCCCACCGCCGTCAGCTGGCGCCTGCGCAATTGCCAGCGCCGTCGTACTGATGTCGACACCCGTGACCTGCCATCCCCGCTGCGCCAGCCAGGCCACCGTCCCACCCGCACCGCAGGCAATGTCCAAGGCCTTTGGCCCGCATCGCCTGGGCCGCACACGCAGCCGCCAGCGCATCCACGAAGGCAGCCTGGCGCGCCAGCCACCGGTTGGGCCTGGCATGGATGGGCGCATCCCCGCTCGCGTAACGCCCTTCCCATTGGCGGCGATCGGCTTCTGTCATGCGGGCGCTAGGCGTATTCTGCAGGCAGCTGGCGCGGCGCAAACAGGTCTAGCAAGGTGAACTGCACAAAGACGGCGAAATTCTCGTCCATCTGTGTGTACTGGTAAATGCGCACCCAGCCGATCTGCTGCGAATCCCGGTCTTCGTCCACCAGCGGCACCACATCCCTGCCGAAGTGCCGCGGGTGGTTGGGATAACGCTGGGTATCCAGGAAATAGGCCTCCGCCGCTGCCTGCCAGCTGCGGTTAAAAAGCTTCCACGCCGTGGCGACGATCCCCGTGGGGTACTGCGCAAAAAGGCGCTGCGCTGCCGCCACCCCGCTCGGGTAGATCCACTGGTGCTCCCCCAGCTTCAGCACACGCTCGTCGCGAAAGAGCCACAAAGGCTCCGCATACTTGGCCTTAGCGCGCGCGATCGCTGCGGAGGTTTCGGCCGGCAGTTCGACGGTATGCTGGTTGGGAAATGTAACTTGATAGACAGCCATCAGCTGATCAAGTATCTTACACGCAGGTTGAGGACACGGTCAATACAGGCAAAGAGCAGCTGCGGTTCGATCGGTTTCGAAACATAGTCGTCCATGCCCGCTTCCAGAAACTTTTCCGCATCGCCTTTCATCGTGTGCGCCGTCATCGCCACTACGGGCAGGTGGGAACCGCCTGGCGCCTCACGGCGGCGCAGTTCCATGGTCGCATCAGTGCCGCTCATGTCCGGCATCTGTACGTCCATCAAGACGAGGTCAAACTCTGTAACGGCGATGGCATCCAGTGCCTGCTGCCCGTTGTCGACAACCGTCACCTGGTAGCCGCGCTTGCGCAGAAGAATGGTCGCCAATTTTTGATTGACCGGGTTGTCCTCGGCGAGCAAAATATGCACTTTGCCGTTTCCTTTGTCCACCTGTTCGATCGCCGGAACCGCCGGCGCCGGTCGCCGCCGGGGCGCTTGCACACCCGGCGCCAGCAGCTGTGACGCAACCGCTATGAATCGCCGCCAACGCACCGGCTTGGCCAGGAGCGGGGATTGATAGTACAGCCCCTCTGCTGCGTCGGCGACCGGCATCCCCGCAGCCGGCAGGTAAGCGATGTGCTGCCCCGGCAGCTCGGCCAGGGCAGCGGCGACTGTCCCATCGGCTGCCAGGCCGATATTGATCAAAACCAGGTCTGGCGCCAGTGCGGCATCACCTGAGAGTCGAGCCACCACCGCCGCAGCGTCGTATGCCGTCTCGGCTGCCATGCCGGCTGCCTCCGCCATTTCGCACAGCACCTGGCACACCCCAGCGCGAAGGATCGGCAGCTAATAACGCGCCGGTGGGCGAGGAGCGCCGGTACGAATACCGGCAGTTCGTCCGCCCGGCTGCTCCGCCATGCGCAGCAGCACCGAAAACACAAAGGTGCTGCCTGTCCCAGGTACGCTGGTGACCGAGATCTGGCCGCCCATCAGCTCAACCAGGTCGCGTGAAATCGTCAAGCCAAGTCCGGTGCCTCCATAGCGGCGTGTGGTCGACGCGTCGGCCTGGCTGAAGGGTTCAAAGATGATCCCCAGCTTATCTTCTGCAACGCCGATACCTGTATCGCGGATGTGGAAATGCACCCGCACCTGCCCGTCGACCGGCGGGTCGGCGCGCACGGATAGGACGACTTCGCCTGCGTCCGTAAACTTGATGGCGTTGCCCAGCAGGTTGACCAATACCTGGCGCAGGCGCGCGGCATCTCCATTGACCCTGTCGGGTACTGCCGGCGGCACCCAGCCGACCAATTCGACACATTTCTCAAACGCGCGCGGCGCAAACAACGCCAGCGTCTCCTCGGCCAGCGTGTGCAGCTGAAATGGACCGGTGCTCAACGTCAGCTTGCGCGCTTCGACCTTGGCGACGTCGAGAATGTCGTTGATGACTGCCAATAACGACGCTGCGGAGCTTTTCACGGTCATCAGGTAGTCGCGCTGCTCCACGGTCAGGTTCGTGTCGAGCGCAAGCGCGGTCATGCCAATGATGCCGTTCATAGGCGTGCGGATCTCATGGCTCACGTTGGCCAGGAATTCACTTTTCGCCTGGCTCGCAGCCTCGGCTGCCTCCTTGGCGCGTACCAACTCCTGTTCGGCTGCCTGCCGCGCCGCCAGGTTGTCCACGAACGCGTCGAACGCGCGCACCAGTTCGCCCACCTCATCTTTCCGTTTCTCGGGTAAAGTATGATGAACCTCGGCCGACAGCTTCGCTGCAGAGTCCAGGTCGTCGCTGCTCATGATCCGCCCAAAGAATTCGGTCACGCGCTTGAGGGGTAATATGACACTCCGCGAAGCGGTCGTAGTCAGCATCAGGACAAACAGGATCGCCGCGATGATGGCGATGACCGTGGTCTGGCCGATAATCTCTGCCGGCTTCGTCAAGCTGGCAACGGGCACGAGACTGACCAACAGCCAGTTGCTGACAGGGGAACGGCGGTACGTGATAAGGGTCTCCTCCCCGTCGACCCGGCTCCTGAGCGCGCCGGATGGCCCGGCCAGCTGCGCCAGCAGCGTCGGATTGGCCGCCTGGCCGATCAGGGCGCGCTGCGGATGGTAGATAAACCGGCCTTCGTTGTCGACGATCGCAAGGTAACCCGTTGCACCCTGCTCCGCTTGCGAAAAGTGGTCGTACAGATGATCGACGCTGAAGTGTACGAGTAATAGCCCAACCGGCCGATCCTCCAGCGTATTAGGGTCGACAATCGTCAACTCCTTGGCTGCAGTCAATACCTGCGGCTGGCTGGATCGCACGGTGACGTTGTCCTCGATACCTGCCCAGAGGATGGCGCTGCCGGTATCCCTTGCGCCCGCCCACAGTGCGTCGAGCACCTGTTGGTTGACGTCTGCCGAGTCGAGCGTGTCGCCGACGTGATAGCGTGCGCCGTTGGTGCCAAAGATGTCGATGCCGACCAATCCCTCCAGGTCGACAAAGCGGTTGAGAATGTAGCCGATCTCCGCCTGCGTGGCCAGGCGCCGGTAATCGTCGTTGGGATTGAACGATTCGTCGAGCGCGCTCTTGATCGGTTCGACGCCCGACACGCTGCCGATCAGTGACTCGATTTGGCGCAGGATCAGGTCCACATAATCAGTCTGCTGTGCCAACAGTGCCTGGTTGTACTGGGTGGCCTGTCCTTCACTCACCTGCTGCGCCACGTTGTAGGAGAGCAGGCCCACGACCAGCAGCGGGCACACACTGATGGCGAAGACAAACAGCCCAAGCTTTGCCGATAGATTTAGAGGAGGCACTCTGCGCATAATCGCTCTTCTCGCGAGCTACGGGACAGCACCTTCTCCTGTGACCAGGCGTGTGTCGATGAGCGTGACCGCGGGCAGAGCCTGGCCGTGCAGCGCTTTAACGGCGGATTCGATACCCAAGTACCCTTGTTGGGCTGCCTGTTGGTCGACGGTAGCCGCAAGTGTCCCCGCACGGATGGCAGCCTTGGCCTCGTCTAACGCGTCATAACCGGCGACCAGCACATTCTTGCGGCCGGTCTCCTCCAGGTACCGGATGGCGCCAAGCGCCATCATATCGTTGGCGGCAAAGATCGCTCGGATCTGGGGGTGAGCGGCAAACAGGCCCGCTACGACGTCGTGCGCCTCGTCAATCTTCCAGTTCGCCGTTTCTTTCGCCACGACCGTAACGTTTGGATTCTCGCCAAAGGCACGCGCCGCGCCCCGCAAGCGGTCGTCGGCATTTTTCGCTGTGCGAATCCCCTCAAGAATGATCGCTTCGGACGGTGTGTCGACCCGGTCGCTGATGTACTTGGCGGATTCGTACGCGGCTTTTTCGTTGTCGACGCTGATAAACGGCACTTCCTTCATGCCCTCGGCCGCAACCGATTTCTGGTCCAGCCGGTTGTCGATATTGACGATCACGATGCCGGCCTTCTGCGCTTCGGCGAGCACGGGCACCAACTCGGCGGAATCGGCCGGGGCAATGACGATGGCATCCACTCCCTGGCCGATAAGGGCGCGCACAATGGCGATCTGCTGCTCGATGGAGGTTTCCTGCGCCCCGGTCTTGACGATCAGCTTGACGCCGAGGTCCTGTTCAGCCCTGCGTGCACCCTTCTCCATCTCGACAAAGAAAGGATTGGTCAACGTTTTCATCACCAGCGCGATCGTGAACGGCGCCGCAGTCTCCCCCTTGACGGGGGCCGAAACCTGGGCGGAATCGCCTGCTGCGACAAGCGACATAGAAGGCGTTTCTGTTCCACATGCGACCAGGCTGAGGCTCGCACCGAACACTAACAGGATACCCAAATACAGCCACTGTCTCTTCATGACCCCGTCCCACGAGAAATCTTGATCGGCAATACGTTGATTGTAATGCAGCGCTCTACGCCGGGGATCGGCAGGATGCCTGAACATGCGTACGTCGCCTGTCGCAGCTTCTGTGCCATTACCGAGTGTGCATCGGACGTGCGCGCCGCATTGCGAAAGCGCTTGGCCGTTGACGATGCGCGCTCCGCATGTTAGCATCGCGCTGCGAGTACAATTCGCTCTGCCTGCCACATCGAACGCGTTCGGGGAGGTTGCTATGGCTAAATGGCGAAGACCCTCAAATCTAGCGTACGGCCCTGGGCGTACATCCCGCCTTGCCACCCTGAACGCCGCCAAGGCGCGAGCAGGCGAGCTGCTGGGGCGCGACCAGGTCGAGGAAGCACTGGCGATCCTTGAACCGCTTGCCGACGACTTCCAGCAAGATGCCGAACTGCAGATGATGCTGGGCACCTGTTACCTATGGCGTGGGTGACCCCGACGCAGCCTTGCCCCATTTTGAAAGCGCCTATGCCTTGGCCAAGCAGCCGGAAATGCTGCTGCCATTAGGGCTCGTCTACGTCGACCTGGAGATGTATGGCAGCGCGCTGCATGCCTTTTTTGAACTTAAGCGCCGCAGCGTGGATCTGCCTGACGAAATGCAGGCTGTGTTGCAGGGGCTGCGCCAGGACGTAACCGCCATGGCCCGCGAGATGGACCTGCCGCTGGACAAGGCAGTTGCCGGGCTGCGCGAAATGGAACGCGGGACGCGCTGGCTGGACCGCGGCGAGTATAGTCGCGCCATTGAGGCCAACCGCGCTGCGATCAGGCTGCTGGGCAACTGGCCGCCGCCGCACAACAACCTTACCCTGGCGCTCTTTTTCGACGGCCAGGTCCCCGCCGCCATCGCCACGTGCCGGCAGGTTCTGGCGCGCAGGCCTGACAATATCACGGCTGCGTGCAATCTCGTGCGCTGCCTGGCCTGGAGTGGCGAACGGGGTGCGGCACAAGAGGTGTGGCAGCCACTCCGCACACATGTCCCAACCGACCTTCCCACCGAAGCGTTGAAGGTGGCCGAGGCTGCTGCGGTCATGGACGATGACGAAAGTGTCCGCCGCCTGCTGCTGCCTTTGGGCGCTTGGACCCCAGAAAGGATCGGCCATTGGGGCCACTATTTGCAGGTACAGCAGTTCCTTGCCACCGCCGACGCCAATCTGGGCAACGCGAAGGCCGCCAAGCGCCGCCTGCGTGATGTGGACGAAGATGACCCCCGGCTGGAAAGACTGCGCACGGCGCTGCGGCAAGGTAAGTCCGGTCTGGGCCTTACACCACGGTTCTCCTACTACTTCAGCTTTGAAGTGGTGCCGCGCAAGGTTACGCAGGAATTTGCCGAACTGATTGCGGCCACAGAGGACGGCAACAACGCTCGGGCCACAAAGGCGCTCGCCCGTTTCAGCGCAAGGTATCCCCAGCTGGTCGTAATGGCCGAAAAGTCAATTTGGGAAGAAGATGCCATCGACCTGGGAATGCTCATGCTGCGCTATGTGGGGACGCCGGCCGCGCACGCTGCGCTGCGCCGGTTTGCCTGCAGCCAGGCAGGCAGCGACGAGCAGCGCCTCAACGCCTTCCTCTACCTGCAGGCCAGCGGCGGCGCGCGGCCGGGTGAGATACTTCGCATGTGGCATGACGGCGACTGGCACGAGGTGCAGGCGCGTGGCTTCAAGATCGGTCCGGCGGACCACCGGCCGCAGCACAAGGCCAAGGCCGTAAAGCTCATGGAACAGGGTCAGGCGGCCTTGCGTGCCGGCCAGGGAGCGGAGGCCGTGACCTTGTTTCGCCAGGTGATCGATCTGGAGCCGCACGCCTATGACGCGCTGCAATGATCTGGCGGCGGCATTGGACATGGCCGGCGATAAGGAGGCCAGTCGGGCTGCGCTGGAGCGTGCGCTCACCATCAACCCCACGTATGTCTTTGCGCGCGTCAATCTGGCTGTAAAGCTGATTAGCGAGGATGCCGATGCGGCTGCGGCACTCCTTGAACCACTGGAAGCGCATACCACCTTTACGCCCGAAGAGTTCGCGTTCTATCAGTACGGCTTGGCCCAAGTCGCTATTGCACGCAAAGAGTATGCTGCCGCGCGCAGGATGCTGAACATGGCACTTTCCATTGCTCCTGATTATAAGCCGGTCACCAACTTGCTGGCCCACCTGGAAGAGATTGAGTACCACCTTGGCATTGGCGAGATTTGGGAGAGGGCGCACGAACGCTTTTTAGCCAGCAATGCCGAGTACCGGCGCCGGCAGCAGGCGAAGCTTGCGACCCTGGCGCCGTCTGTCGCCGATACCGTGGGCGTCTACTCGGCCGAGGTGTTACGCCCTATCGCTAAGGCGGTTGCGCCACCGCGGCGGTTGACTGGTCTGCGCAAGGCGGATCTGAAGCAGCTTGTGACGGAAGCATTACTTGAACCGGAGACCATTGAGTTCATCGTTGGCCAGAGATTGAGCGACACTGAGCGTGCGGCGCTGGCTGCAGTCCTGGCTGCCGGCAGTGTCATGCCGCAAGATCAATTCCGTGCCGCGTATGGGGATGACGCTGGTGATTCGCCCTGGTGGCAGTATCACTTGCCTGAGAGTGTCGCCGGCCGCCTGCGCCTGCACTGTCTTCTAGCCGAAACGACTGTAGCGGGCACTGTCTACCTGGCAGTACCCGCCGAACTGCGTGCGCCATTGGCGGCCGTGCTGCGGGGGTGACCGCAGGGTTTCGTCAGCCGCACAATTACACGTTACACTATCAATATGTACGTCCTCCACGCCCACTGGCAGCCAGGCACCACCGTCAACCAGTCAGGCGCACTCTGCCTCTGGGCCGAAAAGTCGGGGCCGCAAGGTGCGGGCGAGAAGCTGGACAAGCGCCGCCGCACCGTCCGGCCGCATCCCTTTGCCGCCGCCCGGCCGCAGCTCCGCGACCTGCTCCTGCGCCTGTCCGGGGGCGAAATCGACGCGCCCGATATCGCGCCCGATGACACGCTGCTGGCGCTGCAGTCTCCCCAGCGGCCGCACCGGCCCGCAGCCCTCGCCCCAGCTGATCCACGAATGGAGCTTCGACGCCGCGACGCTCGGCGCTCTCGCCCTGGGAAATGCCCACGCTGGCGCTCCCCGCCGCCGCTGCGCTGCATTTCCTTGTCGCGCTGCCCACCACCGCGCTGCCGCATGACATCCGCCTTGGCGATGACGTTTACTTCTGGCGCACGGCCGCGCTGCTGGCGCTGGAGACGCTGGCGCAGCATAAGCTGCAGCCGGGCCTGCAGCGTGACGCTGCGGGCAATCTGAGCGCACGCTGGCTGCCCGTGCTCGACGGCCCGCGCGACGGCCCACGCCTGGCGCGGCTGGTTGCTGCCATGCCGCCGCTCTGCCGCGCCGCACCTGGCGGGGACCCACCATCTGCCCGTGATCTGCTCGATTCCTTTCTCACCTTCCTGGTCGACGGCGCCATGCGTGACTGGTGCGGCGAGCTGGGGGCCAAGATCCGTCGTCCATCCGGTGATCGATTCCGCCGCACGTGCCTGGCTCGGCGCCCTGCTTGGCCCCGACGCCCGTGTGCACGTTTCCGGCGCCCAGGCGCAGCGCCTCGCTACCAGCTATGGCGCCTGGCTGCGCAACCTGCATGCCGCCGGCGACAAGAACTTTCGCATCACCCTGCGCCTCGACGCGCCGCCACCATGGCACGATTCAGTCGCCGGTGGCGAAGGCACTCCGGCATGGACGCTGCACTACCTGCTCCAGGCACGCGACGATCCCAGCCTGCTGATCGACGCGCAGGAACTCTGGCAGCCGAGCGAGCACGCGGCTGCGCGGGTTGAGGGCGCGGCTCGCCAACCCGCAGGAGCTTCTCCTCGGCGGGCTTGGCTTTGTGGCCCGCCACTGCGAGCCCGTGCGCCGCAGCCTGCACGAAAAGCGCCCGGCCTTCGCCGTCCTCAGCAGCGAAGAAGCGTTCGCTTACCTGCGCCAGACCGCGCCCCTGCTCGAAACCAGCGGTTTTGGCGTGCTCGTCCCGCCCTGGTGGAACCAACCGGGCGCGCGCTTGGGCTTGCGTGTGCGCATGCAAGGCGCCGGCAGCAGTAGTGGCAGTGATGGGGTGGCCCGCGGCCTGCTGACGATGGAGAACCTGGTGCGCTATCGCTGGGAGCTGGCCGTCGGCGGCGAGCCGCTGAGCCGGGAAGAGTTCGAGAGCCTGGTGGCGCTCAAGTCTCCCCTGGTGCAGGTGCGCGGCAAGTGGGTGCAGCTCGACGCCGAGCAGGTCGAGGCGGCGATTCGCTTCTGGCAAAAACAGGACCGGCAGCAGGATGCCGGGGCGGAGATCGGGCTGCTCGACGCCGCCGCTGTTGGCGCTGGACGGCGCGGAGGTCAACGGCCTGCCCGTCGAGGACGTAGAGACCGAAGGCTGGCTGGGGGAATGGCTCGACCACTTCACCGGGAACGAAAAGCTCGCCGTGCTGCCGCCCCCTGCAGGGCTGTCCGCCGATCTGCGCCCGTACCAGGCCTATGGCTATTCGTGGCTCGAGTTTCAGCGCCGCTGGGGGATCGGCGTCTGCCTGGCCGACGATATGGGGCTGGGTAAGACGATCCAGACGCTGGCCATGCTGCAGCGGGTCAAGGAGCAGGCAGGCGCCCTGCCTGCCCCCGTGCTGCTGGTGGCGCCGACCTCCGTGGTCGTCAACTGGGCCAAGGAAGCGGCGCGCTTTACCCCTGACCTGCGCACCCTCGTGCACCAAGGCGCCCAGCGCATCCGCGGCGAGGAGTTTGGCGCCGCTGCCCGCCAACATGACCTCGTGGCGACCAGCTACGCGCTGGTGCGGCGCGATGCCGCTATGCTGCAGGACATCGACTGGTTTGGCGTGATCCTCGACGAGGCCCAAAACATCAAGAACCCGGCCACCCGGCAGACCCAGGCCATCCGCCGGCTGCCCGCGACCTTTCGCCTGGCGCTGACCGGCACCCCGGTGGAAAACCGCCTGGCCGAGCTGTGGTCGATCATGCACTTCCTCAACCCCGGCTTTCTCGGCAGCCAGCACACCTTCCGCGCGCGCTTCGCCCTGCCCGTCGAGCGCTATGGCGACGAACAGGCCGCCGCACGCCTGCGCCGCCTGGTTTCGCCCTTTATCCTGCGCCGGGTCAAAACTGACCCCAACGTGATCCAGGATCTGCCGGACAAGCAGGAGACGAAGGAATACTGCACCCTTTCGACGGAGCAGGCCACGCTCTACGAGGCGGTGGTGCGTGAGTCGCTGCAGGCCATCGCGGGCACCCGCGACGATGCTGGTGCCATCGAGCGCAAGGGCATGGTGCTGGCGATGTTGATGAAGCTGAAACAGATCTGCAACCACCCGGCGCAGTTCCTGCACCAGATCGACCCAGGCAGCGAGACACGGGAGCGCCGGCGAGGATCCCCTGGCCCGCAGCGGCAAGCTGGAGCGCCTGGTCGAGCTGGTCGACGAGCTGCTGGATGCCGGCGACCGCGCCCTCATCTTCTCGCAGTTTGCCGAGATGGGCGGCTTCCTGCGCTACCTTCCTGCAGGACCGCTTTGGCGTGCCGGTGCTCTTCCTGCACGGCGGCACGCCGCCCCGCAAGCGCAATGAAATGGTGGAGCAGTTCCAGCAGGAGGCCGGCGGGCCGCGCCTCTTCGTGCTCTCGCTCAAGGCCGGCGGCACCGGGCTGAATCTGACCCGCGCCAACCACGTCTTTCATTTCGACCGCTGGTGGAACCCGGCCGTAGAGGACCAGGCCACCGACCGCGCCTTCCGCATCGGCCAGAAGCAGAACGTCCAGGTGCACAAGTTTGTCTGCGTGGGCACGCTTGAGGAGAAGATCGACGCGATGATCGAACAGAAAAAGGGGCTGGCGCGCGCCATCGTCGGCGGCGGCGAGAACTGGCTGACGGAGCTGTCCACCGACGAACTGCGCGACCTGGTCCACCTGCGGCGCGAGGTGCTGGCATGAGCTGGCGCAGCGACCGGCCAAAACCATCGTCCCCCAGCGAGTCCGGCAAGGGCATCAAGGCGCACAGCAAGCGCGGCGCCTTCGCCGAAAACTGGTGGGCGCAGCGCTGGATCGGGGCGCTGGAGCGCGTCACCGACGCCGGCCGGCTGCGGCGCGGTCAAAGCTATGCCCGCAAGGGACAGGTGCTCTCCATCGACGAAAAGGCCGGCGTAATTGCCGCCCGCGTGCAGGGCTCGCGCCCCACGCCCTACAAGGTAACTATCCGCCTCGCGCCATTCACCGATGTTCAGTGGCAGGCGGTGATCGACGGGCTGGCGGCACGCGCCATCTTTTCGGCACAGCTGCTGGCGGGCGAAATGCCGCATGAGATCGAAGAGGCGTTCAGCGCCGCCGGCCTCAGCCTCTTCCCTGCGCATGCAGGACGAGCTGGTGACCGGCTGCACCTGTCCCGATTGGGCCAATCCCTGCAAGCACGTGGCCGCGACGCACTACATCCTGGGCGAGCAGTTCGACGAAGACCCTTTTCTGCTGTTCCGGCTGCGCGGGCGCAGCCAGGAGCAGATCATCGCCGCCCTGCGCGCTCGGCGCGCCGCTGAGGTGGCAGCGGGTGGTCCAGAGGAAGTCGCGGCCGGCGCGGCGCTCGCCGAGCCATCGGCTGCGTACACGGTCGACGAGCCACATCGCTGGAAGAATTCGCTGGAGAAGTCCACCGGCGAGCTTCTGGCAGCTCGGCGGCTCATTGGAGCACTTTCCCACCGGCATCCACCCGCCCACGGCGCCGCTCGCCGTCTTGCGCCGGCTGGGCCGGCCCGGCTTTGTCGATCAGGACCTGGAGCAGCTGCTCGGTCCACTCTACGATGAGGCAAGCCGCCGGGCGCTGGCACTGGCCTTTCACGACGACGAAACCCGCACCGCAGGAGGAACGCAGGAGAAGAGGAACAATGAGCCTGTTCGATTACTACATGGAGAACTACAACAGCGACGTCCTGAAGGAATGGATTGACCTGTGCGGCAGTTCCAAGGGGCTCACCCGCAAGGCCGAGCGCGCCGAGTTCCTGGCGCGGACGATGACCTCCGCCATGGAAGTGCGGCGGCTTTGGGGCGAGATGGACGATCTTTCGCGCAAGGCGGTCGCCGCTGCTTATCACAACGAAGGCAACTTTAACGCCGACGCCTTTATCGCCCAATATGGCAGCCTGCCGGACCGGCCCCGCAGAGACAGCTGGTCGTGGTACGGCAAGCCGATCCTGATGGACCTCTTCATTCAGGACAACACCATCCGTCCGGAGCTCATGCCGCTGCTGGCGCCGCTTGTCCCTGAACCGGAGCGTTTCCGGCTGGAAGGTGTCGCCGCCGAGGCGGTGGCGGTTGCCATCGACGGCGAGCAAATTCCCTGCACGATCGCGCGGCGTGAGGAGCCGGGCCGGCGTGACCTGCTGGCGCTGCTCAGCCTGGCGAACCAGGGCGTGCTCAAGTTCAACAGCACCGGGTCGCGTCTTGACCCCCAGGAGCGTCGAGCTGCTGCGCGGGCAGCTGGCAGAAGGTGACTTTGGGTTGACTCGAGCAGCCTGGGGATGTGCCGCGGACGAGTCAATCATCTGCTTTGGGCTGGCCATGTTCGCCCGGCAGGCCGGCCTGATCACGAGCCAGGGCAAGCTGACGGCGGCCGGGCACGCGCTACCTGGCGACCGAAGACCCCGACCTCCTGCTCGACGCCTTCGAGCACTGGAGCGAAAACGGCGATTTCGACGCGGTGACGCGCATTCAAGCGATTCGCGGCCTGCGCGCCCGCGGCGTTCGCCTGACGCCGCCTGCCGAACGCAACCAGCGCATTGTCGAGGCGCTCTCCTGGTGCCCGGCAGGCGTATGGATCGCGCTGCTGGACTTCTACCGGGCAATCAAGATCTGGCACTTTGATTTCGAAATCGAACAGGGCGGCTTGGACAAGCTCTACGTTGGCTACAGCGGGTACAACAACGACGGAGAGTGGGCATCTGCCCAGCGACATGTGGCTGCTGACCAACGGTCTCTACATCAACGCCGTGTTGTGGGAAACCCTCGCCACCATCGGCGCGCTCGATATTGCCTACCTCGAAGACGCCGAGGGGATCTTCCCGGCGGAAGCATACGGCTACGACGAGCTGATCTACAGTCGCTATGATGGGCTGATGTGCTTTCGCATCAACCCCTTGGGCGCCTTTCTCTTCGGCCAGGCCGATGCATATGTGCCCTGCGCGGCCGGTGGACGCCGCACTTTTCTCGGTTGCGGCCGATGGGCGCATCACGCTGCTGCCGCATGCTGCCCTCTCCGCCGCGCACCACGCCCAACTGGCGCAGATCGGCGATGCCGTCGACGGCGGCTATCAACTTTCGGTGCCGAAGCTGCTGGCGCTGCTGGAGACGGCGCCAAATCTCGACCTGCCGCGCGCCTTTCTCGCCCAGCGCAACCAGCGGCCCCCTGCCCGCCCGCCGTCGACGACCTGCTCCGGCGCGTCGAAGAAGACAGCCGTGCGCTGCAAATTCAGTCCAAGGCCCTGATCATCCGGGTCCGTACCGCCGCCGTTGCGGAAGCCGTGCTGAACGACCCCACGGCCGGCAAACTGGTGCGCCGGCTCGACGACCGCACCCTGCTCATCCCCGCCAACAAGGAAACCGCCTTGCGCAACGCCCTGCGCACCCTGGGCTACGGCCTGCGTGGTGAGTAGGGGGCATCCCAACCCACTTCAGTGGGTTTTGCGTGTGCTAGCACCGAATTCATTCGGTGCGGCCGGCTGCGGCCCACCCACCGCGCCAGCAGCGCCATCTTGAGCTCTGCCAGCGAGCCGCAGATCGCGCCCGCCGACTGTGACACGACGATGTTGACCTGCCGTGTCGGGATCGCTGATGCGAATATCCTCATGCAGGCCGATCACCGGCACCCCACGCGCATACGCAAAGCCGATCTCCCACGCCGTCCCCGAGTCGACGTCGGGGCCGTTCCACACGGCCACCACCAGGCCGGCGCGCTCCAGCGCTGCCAGGTCGGCGGCGAAGATCGCCCCGAAATCGGTGTCCGGCCCTGCCTTCAACCCGCCATCGCGATGCGGCAGGTAGGTGTCGTAGCCCGCCGCACGGCAGACTGCGTCGACTTGTTCGAGATACCAACGCTCGCCCGGGTCAAACAACGGCCCGGCGACATAGATCAAGATCGGCTGCTGCCCATGCTTCCCCCAATAGTGAATGATGCCTTGCATGGGTAGTATACTCGTTCTACGCGCCTATTGGATGCTCCCGCATACCATGACAAAGCCGATTATCCCGATGATCCCGACCATCAGCATGAAATAGAAGAGCCCCGAGTACTCGCCGTCTTCGCTGCCGTCCATATGCTCCCCGTCCTATCGTCCTCGACCGCCAATATCGCGGCCACACGCTGCAGCGGCAGCGGCGCGGGCCAAATTCTTGCTGGGTAAAGTGCTTGCTACCTTGGCTCTGGAATCGGTGTGGGAACGATGCGTGGCGTGGAGTTGGAGTATGCTGAGCCGGCATTAGCCTCAGGTGGGGCCGTCTTCAATCATAGAACGCTTAGTGCGAAGATCTCAATGGCGGAATGTGCCAGATTTCTCTGGTACAATTGATGCATTATACCCGTTAAGGGGCTTGCAGATGAGAGTTCTGCGATCCCAAATCCTCTTATGCTCCAGGAGTACAAAAGATGAATACGGTTCTTAATGTAGGCATTATCGGTGCCGGGCGCATCGCCAAGGTGCACGCGGCGACCCTGGCCTACCGCATCCCCAGCGCCCGCGTGCTGGCGATCGCCGACGTCAACCTCGCCGCCGCCGAGCAGGTCGCCGCGCAGTTCCAAATCCCCACCGCCACCGCCGACCCCGCCGCGATCTTTGCCGACCCGCAGATCGACGCCGTGCTGATCTGCTCGGTCACCGGCACGCACGCACCCTTTATCGAGGCCGCCGCCGCAGCGGGCAAGCACATCTTCTGCGAGAAGCCGATCGCGCTCGCTCTGCCCCAGATCGACGGCGCCCTGGCCGCGGTGGACAAGGCCGGCGTCAAGCTCCAGGTGGGTTTCAACCGCCGCTTCGACGCCAACTACGCCCGCGTGCGCGCCGCCATCGCCTCCGGCGAGATCGGCGAGCCCGCCCTGCTCCACATCATCAGCCGCGACCCCGGTCCGCCGCCCATGGAGTACGTCAAGGCCTCGGGCGGCATGTTCCTCGACATGACCATTCACGACTTCGACATGGCCCGCTTCCTGATCGGCGCCGAAGTCGAGGAGATCTACGCCCAGGCCGCCATCACGGTCGACCCCGCCATCGGCGCCGCCGGCGACGTGGACACGGCGATTGTCACGCTCAAGTTCGCCAATGGCGTGCTGGGCACCATCGACAACTGCCGCCGCGCCGCCTACGGTTACGACCAGCGCGTCGAGGTGCTGGGCAGCAAGGGTGCCATCGCCACCGGCAACAACTACCCCAACGCCGCCACCATCAGCGACGGCACCAGCATCCACCGCGACCTGCCGCTCAACTTCTTCATGGATCGCTACACGGAAAGCTACGCGCTCGAAGTCGCCGCCTTTGTCGACGCCGTGCTCGACGGCAAGCCCACCCCCGTCACCGGCTACGACGGCCGCGTCCCCGTCGTCATGGGCCTCGCCGCTGCCAGGTCCTACAAGGAGAACCGTCCGGTGAAGCTCAGCGAAATCGGCTGATCTCTTTGGACCGCAAGGGGTTGTACATACAATAAAATGCTATTAGAATATGCGCGCGCCTGGTTTGCCAGACCCAACACTTGTCACATCTGGTAGCGCCATTCAAGGGCGCGACCGTCGTCTCACTGTCAAGAACCGGAGGATTCTATGCGACAACTCATCAATATTCAACGTGCCAGGGCACCAAGGAAGCTTGAAATGAGACAAGAGCATACCCAGGGGATTCCACGCTATGAAGATAGTAAACATCGGCATCGTCGCCCACGTCGATGCCGGCAAGACCAGCCTGACCGAGCGCATCCTATTTGAAACCAATGTCATTGATAAGATAGGCCGCGTCGATCAAGGAACTACCCAGACCGATTCACTGGATCTGGAAAAAAGACGCGGCATCACGATCAAAGCCTCGGTCGTGTCCTTTTTTGTCCAAGACCTGAAAATAAACCTGATTGATACCCCGGGTCATGCAGACTTCATCGCAGAGGTCGAGCGTTCCTTCAGCGTGCTGGACGGCGCGATTCTGGTGTATCTCCGCCGTGGAGGGCATTCAAGCGCAAACAAAATTCCTCATGGCGATCCTCATGCAACTCCGCATTCCCACGATCATCTTTGTCAACAAGATCGATCGGATGGGCGCCCAGGTCGCATACCCTCATCCAGCAGATCAAGGAAAAGCTGACACCGTGGGTGATTCCCCTCTATACCCCCCAAAATCTTGGCACCAAGCAAGCATCGATTGTCGAAAACAGCCTCAGCCGCACGCAGGAGCCAGGATTTCTGGAAGACTGTATCGAGTTGCTCGCACAACATGATGAACAACTATTGGCCGCTTATGTCAACGATGAACCGGTGACGGAAGCGCAAGTCCTCAGCTCATTAACAAGCCAGATCAAGGACGCAAGGTTGTATCCGATCTTCTTTGGCTCGGCCATGACCGGGGTTGGCGTTGCCGAACTGCTGAAGGGTGTCGCTGCGTTCTTCCCCGTCACAACAGGCGAAGAGCATGCAACGCTGACTGCCCCGCTTTCTGCCGTGGTCTTCAAGATTGAAAGGGAAGCTGCAGGCGAAAAGATCGCTTACCTCAGGGTATTCTCAGGCAGCATCCAGGTCAGAGAAGATGTGCCTGTGCGCAGCAAAAGGGACGAGCAGGCAGGCGCAACTCCTACCTACAAAGTGAAAAAGCTCCACCTGTTCCGGCAGGGACAAACCGTTCAAACCCCGAAGATGGGTGCGGGTGAATTCTGTAAAGTCTGGGGCTTCAAGGATATCCGCATTGGGGATGTCGTGGGCGAGTGGTCTGATAGTATCAAGGATCTGCACTTTGTTGCGCCCCAGATGGAAGCGCAGATCGAAGCCCAACGAGCCGGAAGAGAATCATCGGTTATATCAAGCCCTGGTAGAGTTGGCCGAAGAAGACCCGCTGATCAAAGTTAGCAGAGACACCTTTCATCATGAAATCTACTTGCGGCTTTTTGGCGAGGTGCAAAAAGAGGTGATCGAAGCGATGCTGCAGGATCATTATGGGCTGGCGGTCCGGTTCTCGGCAACCAGGGTCATCTGCATCGAAAAGCCCAATGGTACAGGGCAGGCGGTAGAGGTGATGGGCGGAGAAGGAAACCCGTTCGCTGCGACCGTCGGCTTCCGGGTGGAACCGGCTGGCAGTGGGAGCGGGATCAGCTATTCGCTAGAGGTACAACTGGGCTCGTTGCCCCTCCCGTTGCACCGCGCAATTGAAGAGACGATATTGGCGACGTTACAGCAAGGGCTCTATGGGTGGGAAGTTACCGATACCGCTGTGATCCTGACCCATAGCGGCTACAGCAGCGTTGCCACAACGGCGAGCGATTTCCGCAACCTGGTGCCGCTGGTCTTGATGGATGCGCTTGCACAGGCTGGTACGGCCGTCTATGAGCCCTTGAATCAGTTTGAACTCACCGCTCCACTCAATGCGCTCAGCCAGGCGCTGTTCAAGCTGTCAATGGTAAAGGCGGACTTTGAGCGACCGATCCTGCACGACGATATATTTCATCTGACGGGCACGCTGCCCGTCGCAGCGACGGAGACGTTTAAACGGAGCTTACAGGCGTTCACCGAGGGCGAAGGCGTCTTGTTGGCGAAGCCGTCTGGATTTCGCAAAATAGAGACTGCTTTTCCCACCAGAAAACGTGCGGACTTCAACCCTTTGAACCGAAAAGAATACATGCTTCATATCCTTCGGGCTTACTGATCATGCATTCTTTCCTAGATAGCTCACTTGCTGGTACAATCTGCAACCTGTCTACGGCGGGTCCCTTATGCAGTGGTGGTATCTGTGCTGCGCATGGTAGGGGGCCAAATTTACTGCCTCAGGCGGAAGGACTTTCACATGAGCAATATTGTCGTCTTCACCAACCTGACGGTTGACGGCGTGATGCAGGCGCCGGGCCGGCCGGACGAGGACCGGCGCGGCGGCTTCGCACGTGGCGGCTGGGCCGTGCCCTACGCAGCCATGAACAGCGCTGAGGCCGGCGCAAGCATGCCCCGTTTCGGCGGCCTCCTCCTGGGCCGGCGTACCTACGAGGATTTCTACAATTTCTGGCCCAAACAAACCGGCAGCCCCTTCACGGAGATGCTCAATAACCTGCAGAAGTACGTCGCTTCACGCACACTTACCGAGCCGCTTGCCTGGATGAATTCCACCCTGCTTAAGGGCAGCGTGCCCGAGGCCGTAGCCCGGCTCAAGACCCAGCTCGACGGTGACCTGGTGATGATGGGCAGCGGCGAGCTCGTCCAAACCCTCATGCAGCATAACCTCGTCGACCGCTACGTGCTCCTGATCCATCCGCTCGTGCTCGGATCAGGCCGCCGCCTGTTTGTCGACGGCGGTGCCTTCGCCGCACTCCGCCTTGTCGACAACAAGATGACGCCCACTGGTGTCGCCGTCATGACCTACGAGCCTGCTGAGTCAACGTCCAGTGCGAGCACTTAGCTAGAAGCGTTCTGCTCGGTCCGACACCGCCGGCCTATGGATGAGCGCACCCGGCGACAATACCCCGATTTCTGTCTCAACGGTGCGCCCAATGCCGGTCAGGCGTAGGCCGCTGAACGCGCCCAGCACAGGGAACACCATCATCCCCCCCGGGCCTGTTCGACGGAGGACCATACATGACAGCATCTAGCCACAATCCCGACTCGCGTGTGCCATCACGAGGATCACAACGGCCGGCGATCCTCGGCGACCTCGGAATCCTCATCGGCCTGGCACTTGCGCTTGTCGTATTACACACGTTGACGAACGGCGAGTACGGCTTCCATCGTGATGAATTGGACACACTTGACAACGCGGGGCGGCCGGCGTGGGGCTATGTCGCCTATCCACCCCTCACGCCGTTTATCGGCCGGCTGGCACTTACCCTCTTTGGACCATCGCTGCCCCTCGTTCGGCTGCCGGCAGCCCTTGCGATGGGTGCAGCCTTGGTCCTGACTGGGCTGATGGCGCACGACCTGGGCGGCCGGCGTCCCGCCCAGATTGTAGCCGCATTGGCGGCGGCGATCTCGCCGATTGCGCTGATCGGCGGCGTCATGCTCCATTACCTCTCCTTCGACTATCTCTGGTGGGTGCTGGCGGCCTTCTGCGTGGTTCGCCTGCTGCGCACGGAAGACGCCCGATGGTGGCTTGGAATTGGCGCTGCCATTGGCCTGGGCATGATGACCAAGTACAGCATGCTTTTCTTTGTCGCCGGCATCGCCGTGGGAACCTTGCTGACGCCGGCGCGGCGCTATCTGCGCAGCCGCTGGCTTTGGGCCGGCGCCGGCCTGGCCTTGCTCATCTTCCTGCCCAACCTCATCTGGCAGCTGCAGCACAACCTCATTACCCTTGAGTTTCTCAGCAGCATCCACCGCCGTGACGTCGCGTGGGGGCGGACGGGAAGGCTTCCTGGTCTCGCAGCTCTATGCCAGCGCCAATCCCCTCACCCTCCCTATCTGGCTGGCAGGCCTGGTCTTCTATTTTGTGCCCGCGGGCAAGCGCTACCGCATGGTGGGATGGATGTACGTCACGCCTCTGGTGCTCTTCTTCCTGGCCCAGGGCCGCTTCTACTATCTCGCGCCGGCCTATCCCATGCTGCTGGCGGCCGGCGCCGCTTGGGGCGAACGGTGGCTGGCGGCGCGGAGGCCGGCAGACGCACGCTTTGCCTACGCCGCCATCGCCGTGCTCCTGCTGGCCGGCAGCGCCATCGCAATTGCCCTTTCTATCCCGCTTGCGCCCATAAACTCGCCTGTCTTTCAGGCGGCAGACGCCACCAGCGACAACTTTCGCGAGATGATCGGCTGGCCAGAACTCGTGCAGGCGGTGGCGGACGTCTACCACGACCTGCCGCCTGAAGAGCGGTCACAGGCGGCGATCCTGACCGCAAATTACGGGGAAACCGGCGCGATCAAGCTGTATGGGCCTGATTACGGTTTGCCCGAGGCTATCAGCGGCACCAACAGCGCGTGGGAGCGCGGTTACGGTGCTGAGCCGCCAACATCCGTAATTGTTGTCGGCTTTGGCTATGAGCGTGCGTCCAACCTCTTCGCATCTTGCCGCGTCGCTGCCACCGTCGGCAACCCCTACGGCATCATGAACGAAGAGAGCAGCACCGGCACGATCGTCGTCTGCCGTGACCCGCGCTCGCCGTGGCCCATCCTGTGGGAACAGCTGCGCAACTTCGGCTGACGTTGATGCCCCTTGCTCACAAAGTGCGTACCGCCTCCCCCTTCTGGGAAGACCTATGCCAAAACGGGGAGATTCGTCCCGTAACTCCGCAAGCGCGCAAATGCCCGGGTCCCGCTGTAGCTATGTAGCCGCTGCTGAATCTCGAGGGCACATGCCAGCGCCGTGTTGGCGGCAGAGTCGACCTCGCAATCGTATACCGCATGCCGGTGGACAAGCAGATAGAAGGTCCTGGCGCCGCCCCTGGCCCGGTTGCCCCGCTCGACTTCGCGGCGTTCCGCCACCTCCAGCGGACAGCGGATGCCCACAAGGAGCGCCTGCGCAATCGTCGTCTTTCCTGCGCTCGACGTGCCGTTCAGCAGGATAATGTTGCCGCCGCCCATATGACCTCCCGTTTGCCCTTGTCGCTAAGCGGCCATTGTAGACGCTCGTCTGCCTAAAAGCAAGCATAGTTAATTGGACCCCTTCCGGGAAGCCCTTGACCGAAGTCTGGCACCCTTTCCCGTGAAGGGTCGTACAAGTGAAAATTTTCACAATATTGACTTATCTGCAAAACAGCAGTAACTTTTAAATAGCGTTTGTCTCATCACGAGGCTATACCCCGCCCGTACACTGTGGCTTCGTGACCTGCTCTTCAACCCTGTCGCTGCTACCCATGTTGCCCGCAGTGTCCACTGCGGGAACCGCTTTCGTGACGTCGCCTTGCGTCTGAAGGAGCCGCATGGCCCAGTATTCCTGTTCGTTTCGCACAGCAGTCATGTAGAAAAATACAAAGGATGAGAGATGCCTACTAAGCAGGGAGATGTTGGACTGCTCGATGATCCGGTGGCGCAGAGGATGCTGCAATCCACCGTACCCGCCCGGTTTGCCTACAACTGGACCGATGGCACGCCGCGCGTGGTGCCAATTTGGTTCCACTGGAATGGTGCAGAAATTGTGCTGGCTTCGCCTGACAATGCGCCAAAGCTTAAGTCGCTGCAAGAGGGAGACGCAGTGGCGGTGACTATCGACAACGACACGATGCCGTATAAGGTTCTGCTAATTCGGGGCACAATTCACATGGATGTAGTCCAGGGCGTGGCACCAGAGTATGAGAAAGCGGCTATACGCGTCTTGGGAGAGGCGGGAGCGCAAGGCTTTTTGGCACAGTTGCGACCCATTTGTCCAAGCATGACGCGAATATTCATAACGCCTTCGTGGGTAGGCGTTTTGGATTTCGAGGGCCGTTTCCCCAGCGCTCTGGAACGCGCAATGGAGCAAGCCGCCGGCGACTGATGATTGCGGCCGCTGATCATACCCTGAGTATGGTAAGGCAGCCACGAGCACCGTGCGCTGCCTTACCATACTATGATTGGAACAGGAAAGGGGTACAGATGAACGCTTCCTACTACCGCCACCAGCTCGGCGACTTCGCGTGCATCTCCGTCTCCGACGGCCTCGTCAACTATCCGGTCGCGAGCTTCTTTGCCAACGCCCCGCTGCCGGAGGTCGAAGCGCGCCCTGCGGCGAGCACGGCCTGCGTACCGACCAGATCGCCACCCCGTATACCTGTCTCTTTGTCGACACCGGCCAGCACCGCGTGATGATTGACCTCGGTGCCGGAGATCTGGGCGCCCACGCCGCCAAGATCTTCCCGGGTCTCGACCACTCCACCTCCACCACCGGCAGCCTTGGTCGCCAAACCTGCGCGCCGCCGGCTATTCACCCGCCGACGTCGACACCGTCATCATCACCCATGCCCACCCCGACCACGTCGGCGGCGCGCTTGGCGAGAACGGCAGCCTCGTCTTTGCCGGCGCCCGCTATTTTATCGGGCAGGCTGAATGGGACTACTGGATGTCCGCGGCCTCTGCCGGCTCGGCCATTCCCATGGCGCGACCTGGTGCGGCACAGCCTGGCGCCGCTGCGCGAGCGCATCACGTTCTTCGAGGACGGCCACGAAATTGTCCCGGGCATCCGCGCCATCTTTACGCCCGGTCACACCGCCGGTCACATGGCGCTGTCGATCACCTCGGGCGGCGAGGAACTGCTCCACGTCTCCGACGTGGTGCTCTTCCCTCTCCACCTGGAACACCCCGACTGGCTGCCGGTCTTCGACCTGTCGCCCGCCCAAGCCGCCGCCAGCAAGCAGTCGATCTTCGACTACGCCGGCCGAGCCAGCGAGCGCTGGTCTTTGCCCATCACTTCCCGCCCTTCCCCAACCTGGGCCACGTGGTGAAGCAGGGCGCCGGCTGGCAGTGGCAGCCGATCGCAGGGGCCTGGGACTAGCAGAGCCGGCCCAAAGTAAGGCTTCCCGGAAGACCCCTTCTTCCGGGAAGCTCCTTCCGGGAGGAGGTGCCCCCTCGATCACCCAAACCGGCAACGGTTCGCACGCGCCACATCCCCCAGCCAATACGCGCTCGGCTTCGGCGTCCGCACCATCGTCTCCCGATCCACGGCGATGATCCCAAACTTGGGCCCATACCCGCTGACCCACTCGAAATTGTCCATCGCCGACCAGCAGAAGTACCCGCGCACGTCGATCCCCGCCTCGAGACTCTCCGCCACACAGCGCAGCGCCCGCCGGAAATACTCCTGCCGCCGCGTGTCGTCCGTGGATGACAACCCGTTCTCGGTGACGAGAATCGGCACCCCCGCCACCTCAGCCGCATGGCGGATGGCACCGCCGAGCGCCTCGGGATAGTACTCCTCGCCCATCTGGTTCTTCTCCACGTCGTCCCCCGGCGGCACCAGCCCCTCGGGCCCCACCACCATGCGGGCATACGTCTGCACGCCGACAAAATCGTCGCCGCGCAGCTGCTCCAGGAAATCGTCGGCCAGCTTCCGCCGCAGCGCCGTCATCCTGTGTTTCGCCGCCCTCCGCCGCCTGGAAGTCGGGCAGGGCGAGCGTCATCCCCACCCCAAAATCGCCCGGCCCCGCATGCAGTGCCTCGTACGCCCGCCGGTGCGCGGCAAAAATGATCTCGTGCATCTTGGGGTTCGTCACAAACTGGAACAGCCCCAGGCGCTCGGGCGGCACGCCAAACGCCGCCGCGGCGGTATCCCAGAACGGCCCTGCGTCGAGCTTGAACGGCAGCAGTTCCGCCAGCAGCAGCGACAGGTTCGCCTCGTTAAACGTGCAGGCCGCGCCGATCAGGTCGCCCAGGTGCCGGCGGCGCGCTCGCAGTAGCGGGCGAAACGGTCGGGCGTCCTTGCGTCCAGCCAGCCGCCGGCGCGCATCAGCCAGCGCGGCGAGGTGAAGTGGTGAAACGTCACCACCGGCTGCAGCCCGTGCTCGTGGCAGGCCGCCAGCACCCGCCGGTAGTGTTCGAGCTCGGCATACGAAAACTCGCCCTCCTCCGGCTCGATGCGCGCCCACTCGATCGAAAAGCGGTAGGCGTTAAACCCCAGCTCCGCCAGCAGCGCGATATCCTCCCGGTACCGGTGGTAGTGGTCGCACGCATCGCCCGACGGCTCCGCATAGATCGTCCCCGGCAGGTGCTCCAGCACCCACGTCTCGCTGTTGATGTTGTTCCCTTCCACCTGGTGCGCCGCCGTCGCCGCGCCCCACAAAAAGCCTGCCGGAAACCCATACTCTTCCACGCGTCTCCACCCTCTCTATGTTCTTGTTCGCTTCATCCCCCTTCCAGGAGGACACCCTTCCTGGAAGATACCGCCAGTTGCTACTGCTGTAATTCCCTCGGCAGCGCCCATAGGGGAGATCCTGCCCCCTCATCTCCTTCGGGAGCAGAGCCGCAGATGTGCGCCGCCAAGGCCGTCGTCGCCGCGTCCGGCTGGACGTCCAGTTCCGCCGCCAGCACCTTGACGCAGCTCTTGTACTGGGCGAGCGCTGCGCTCCTTTGCCCGCTCCTGGCCAGGAGCAGTATTAAGTCGCGGTGCGACTCCTCACGCCACGGCTCCAGCTCGAGGACGCGGCGCTGGGCGGCAATTGCCCCTGCCAGATCGCCGGCGTGCGCTTGCTTTGCCGCCAGCGTAGTCAGCACGAAGACGGCCGTGCCGCGCAGCCGTTCCTGCATATTGTAGATCCAGCGCTCGTAGTCCGGCGCATTGTGCAGGCGAAAGCCCGCCAGGAAGTCCCCGCGGTAGAGGGCGGCGGCCGCCTTCAGCTCCGTGAGATCGGCGTCCCCGCTGCCGTTGTTTGCGAACCGTTCAAGCAGCCAGACGTCGAGCGTGCACTGTGCCGGCTCGAGCGCGATCTCGTCGCGTGTGATGGTGAGATGGTCGCCCAGGCGCCGGCGCAGCTCGGTGAGTGACTTCCGCAGATTGCGCCGTGCGGACTCCTCACTGATTTCGCCCCACAGCAGCGCAGCCAGCGATGCCCTGGGCTGCGGCCGGCCGGATACGGCCAGGTAGTAGAGCAGGGCAAGATCTTTGTGCAGCAAGGTACCATGGATCGGGATGCCATCGAGTGCGGCGCAAGGGCTCCCCAGGAGTGAGAGTTCTAGCATATTCACCCGGACATGACGGGGATCACACAGATCCGCGCCGGTTCAACGCTTTAGGGTGGAGAGGAGCGCAAAAATCAACGATTTATCCGCGTTTCAAGCTGCATACTGGAGATGTAGGTAGCAATATCATATCACAAACCCCTATGGAGATTGCTTATGACCTCGCTTACAACCGCACGGCTTATTTTGGTTGCTTGGATTGTGTTCGTATCGGCGGTTGTTCCGGTCATGCCGGCGTTTGCACAGGAAGAGAGTGCCCGTCGGGGCACCTTCTGTTTTGAAGCCGGCGTGGCCTGTCCCGGTTTCGCCCTGCAAGATCTGACTGTTGGTGACCCCGGCAATTCCGTCGTTCGCCAGTTCTACCGACGCGGACGGTAACGTCGTAGGTTCTTTCCTGGCCGGTAAAGGCATGGCCGCTAACCTACACGAATGTTTCCTCCGGTGCCACAACCTCTACGAAAGCGTCAAACGGCGTCGACTGAGCAGACGACGGTCCAGTCCAGACGGATCGGAGACTACGTCGCCACCGGCCATTGGTCGTGCTTATTCTCTATCCTACCGATGAGCCTGCGGGACCTTCGACGACGTCTATGTCGGCACGGTCGCGTACACGGTCGACGTCCAACCGGTAAAACTACGGTTCTGAAAACCAGCGGCAAGATCGCTAGACATCTGCGCTGCCCTGTCCGACTGAGACCTAGGCAGCTCTGCGCATAGGATTACCACGGCCCGGGTCTGACGTGACCCGGGCCGTTTGCTGCCAGAAAGTGCCCGACCGAAGCCGGCCCCGTTGGCACCCCACGTCAATTCGCTCGGTGCGCACGCCACGTGCGCTAATGTAGTGCAGACTCTACCTCTGGTTCGCTTCAGACGGTTCGCTCCCGTACCGGCGCGTCAGCGCCTCCAGGTGGTGCCCGCTGGGATCGTCAAAATACACGCCCCGCCCGCCATGGTTGGTGTTGATCTGCCCAACAAGCTGCATCCGTGGGTCAGCCCAGAAGGTGATCCCACGTTCCTGGATGCGCTCAAGGATCCGGTCGAACGTATCATCGTCGACCAGAAAAGCGTAGTGCTGCCCAGGAAACTCGACGCGCGGCTCGGCAAAGCTCAGCACGACACCATCGTGGAGCCGCACCGAGACAAAGAACCCCGCCTCTTCCGGGGCGGCCAAGCCAAAAATCTCGGCAAAAAACTGGGCCGACTGGCGCTTGTCGTGCGCGGCGACCAGCAGGTGATCAAAATGGACTGGCATACGTATCTCCTCCGCTGTTGGGTATCCAACCACGCTGCGCCCCAACCTGTACCAGGATTATAGCGCCCGCCGCCCCACTCTCCTACCGGAAGCCTCACCCTTCCGGGAAGACCGGGAGCTCTTCCCGGAAGCCTGGCACCTGGTATACAATCCCACCCATGCCCAAGATCAACACAATCTACCTGATCAGCCATACCCACACGGATATCGGCTATACCGACCACCAGGACACCGTCTTCCGCCAGCACCTGGAGTTCATCGACCGCGCCGTCGAACTCGGCGAGGCCACGGCTGATTATCCGGAGCACGAGCGCTATAAGTGGACCTGCGAGGTCACCTCCTTCGTCGAGCGCTACCTCGCCCAGCGCCCGCCGCGCCAGGTGGACCGTTTCCTGGAACTTCACCGCCGCGGGCAGATGGCCGTCGCCGCCATGCAGTACCACTGGACTCCCATGCTCTCGACCGCCGGGATGCTGCGCTCGCTCCTCCCCGTCCTCCGCCTGCGCCGCGACTACGGCCTGAACATCACCACCGCCATGCAGTGCGACGTCAACGGCGCCGCCTGGCGCTGGGCGGACCTGCTGCCGGCGATCGGCGTCGACAGCTTTACCATGTCGATCAACATGCACCGCGGCCGCCGCCCCGAACCGGACCTCACCGCCTTCTGGTGGCGCGGCCCCGCCGGCGGCCGGCTGCTGACCTACAACGGCCCTCACTACCTCTACGGCATCTTCCGCTACGGCCTTGGCGACGAGGAAACCACGCTCAAGATGCTGCCCCCGGCGCTCGCCGCCCTCGAGGCCCGGGCCGACTATCCCTACGACTTTCTCTATGCCCAGGTGACCCACCCGGCCCGCGTCGACAACGGTCCGCCGCTGCCCAACCTGGCCGAGTTCGTGCGCAGCTGGAACGCGTCCGGTCGCACGCCACAGATGGCTTTCGTCACGGTCGACGCGTTCACCCGCATGCTCCACGACCGCTACGGCGATCAACTGCCAACCTGGCAGGGCGACTGGGCCGACTGGTGGGCCGACGGCGTCGGCTCCTCGGCCTACGAGACGGGCCTCAACCGCGCCACCGAAGAGCTGCTCCCCGTGCTCGATCTGCTCGCGACACAGACCGGCGCCATAGACCCGGCCCTGCTTGAGGAGGCCTATCACCTCGTCTCGCTCTACGACGAGCACACCTGGGGCGGCTTTGCCAGCATCCGCCGCCCGCACTCGCTCTTTACCCGCGCCAACTTTAACCGCAAGGCGAGCTTTGCCTACGGCGGCTACGGCGTGACCCACGAACTGCTGGCCGACGGCGGTCGCCAGCTGGCGCGCGACCTCCTCCAGGTGCCGCCCGAAGGCGATGCCTGGCGCCGCTGGGGTCAGTACGTCGCTGCCGAACCGTCTGCCGACCCCGCGGCGCAACGCTTCCTGGTCGTCAACCCCTCCGGCTGGACGCGCCACATCCGCTACCCGCTCCCGCCGGACATGGGCGGCGCCACCCCCTACGCCATCCTCGAGATGTTCCTGGTCGGCAACTATCGCGAGCGCCCGCCGCTCGAAAGCCCCACCCCACCCGGTGCCGTGATCGACGTCGAGCTGCCCCCCTTCGGCTACGCCGTCGTTCCCTATACCCAACTGCCCATCTCGCCCGACGCCCACGCCGGCGACGGCACGATCGAGAACCAGTGGTACAAGGTCACGCTCGACCCGGCCACCGGTGCCGTCCGCAGCTGGTGGGACAAGACCCTCGCCCGCGAGCTGGCCGACCAGGAGGGGCCGTGGCGCCTCGGCCAGTACGTCTACGAGTGGATCGACCACCCCGACGACCGCCGCGCCCTCTTCGCCCTCAACTTCGACCGTGAGGACTTCGGCATCCGCTTTACCGACACGCCCTTCCGCCGTTCCGGCCCCACGCATGTGGAGCTCCTGCCGGCGCGGGTGATCCCCGGCGCCGCCATCGTCGAGGTGCGCCTCCAGGCGCCCGGCGCCAAATCCGTGCGCGTCCGCTACTCCCTGCCCGACGACGAAAAGGCCCTGCACATCGACATGGTGGTCGACAAAGAGCTGGTCACCCGCGCCGAGGCCGTCTACGTCACCTTCCCGCTGGCGCTGGGAGACACCGACAAGGCCGGCCCAACCTTCCACCTGGACCTTAACGGCGTCCCCCTCGAACCCGAGGTCGAGCAGCTGGTGGGCTCCTGCCGCGACTGGTACGGCATCCAGCGCTGGGCAGAAGTCGGCAGCCGCACCGAAAGCGACGGCGTCTCCGTGACCCTCGCGCCCCTCGACGCACCGCTCATCCAGGTCGGCGGCATCACCACCGGCCGCTGGGCGCACACCCTCGACACGCGCACCCCGACCCTCGTCTCGTGGGCCCTCCACAACCACTGGGACACCAACTTCCAGGCCAGCCAGGGCGGCGAGATCCTCCTGCGCTACCGCCTCACCTCGACCGGTGGCTACGACCCCGCCGCCTCCACCCGCTTTGCCGCGGCCGCGTCCACGCCCCCGCTCATCGTCCGCGTCCCCGGCGCCGAACCCGGCCAGGGCGGCCAATGGCTCCAGGTGGAACCCGAAGGCATCGCCGAGATCCAGCTCAAGCGCGCCGTCGACGGGAACGGCATCATCGTCCACGCCCTCAACCTCACCGCCGAGGAACAGACCATCCACCTCACGCCCGCCGTCGCGCCCAAAGCAGCCTGGCTCTGCACGCCGCTCGAGGAAAACGGCGAAGCGCTGCCCATCGAAGACGGCAGGATTGCCCTGATTCTTCCGCCACGCGGCCTCACCAGTGCACGCCTGGCGTAGCAGGGGGATGGAGATTTCCAGCCCTTTAGGGAAACCGGTATAGGGATAAGCATACTTCTGTCTATATGGTGTATAATAGAGTCATATAGGCGGAAAGTATGACTTCCAGAGGAAGCGTCATGACACTCTCACAGAAATATTCACGTGTCCAGAAGAAGGGGCAGGTCACGATCCCGGTCGAAATGCGCGACAAGTTGGGCCTCAAGGAAGGCGATCTCGTTGCCTTCGTCGAAACTGATGAGGGCATTCTCATCAGCCGGCAGGAGGTGCTTGCCATGCGCGCTCTGGATCGAATCGGCGCGGTACTAAAGGAACAGGGCATATCGCTCGACGAACTGGTGGAATCGGGACGCTACGAGCGCAGCAAGATTATCAAGGAGAAATACGGGCTGTCTGAAGAACCATGATGCGTGTGTTTGTAGATGCCAGCGTGCTCTTCCCTGCATGCTATTCAGCGTCGGGTGCATCACGTGAACTCGTTCGCCTTGCCATCCAGAGCCAAGTAAAGCTGATCATCAGCGATGTGGTCCAGGAGGAAGCACGTCGCAACCTTAACGCCAAGGCGCCGCAAGCGCTGCCATTTCTCGACCAAGTGCTAAGCATCGTCCCATTCGAGACAGTGCTGCCCAACAAACAAGAAGTCCTCGCGGCGTGCACCTATACGGAGTTGAAAGATGCGCCGATCGTGGCCGCTGCCGTCAAGGCGCAAGCAGATTACCTGGTCAGTCTTGACCGAGCGCACCTGGTTGATATCCCCAAAGTTGCCAAGGGCGCCGGCATGCCTGTGCTTGCCCCAGGTGGGTTACTGCGAATCATCAGAAATCAGACCACATAGCGCTTTGGGAGATTAACATGTCTCCAGGCGGTGCCTGCCCACCGTGACCCTGGTACGCCGTAGGATCACTTCACCTGCTCCGCTCCTTCTGCGGCATGCCAGGAACGTTCTCCTTTTCGCCAAAACAAAACCCATTGACACGCCAGAACACGCGTGCTACCATGCCTACGCACCTCCCCCACCGTCCGACCAGGCATTGAGCAGACAAGGAGACGAAGACCATGCGCAAACTAGTCGTCGGCATGTTCGTGACGATGGATGGCGTGATGCAGGCCCCCGGCGGCCCTGACGAAGACCGCGAGGGCGGCTTCTCCCACGGCGGCTGGCTTGTCCCCTATTTCGACGACACATTCGCCGCGAGCATGGGCGAGTGGACGCAGCGCGCCGGCGCCTATCTCCTCGGCCGCAAAACCTATGAGATATTCGCCGCCTCCTGGCCCAACTCCAGCGACCCGAAGGAACCGCTCAATGTCCGGCCCAAGTACGTCGCCTCCCGCACGCTCACCCAAGTCGACTGGAACAACTCCACCCTCCTCAAGGGCGACGTCGTCGAGGAAGTCGCCAAGCTCAAGGCCCAGGAAGGCGGCGAGATCCAGGTCCACGGCAGCGGCAGCCTCGTGCAAACCCTCCTCCGGCACGATCTCGTCGACACCATGCGTATCTGGCAGTTTCCCGTCGTCCTCGGTACCGGCAAGCGCCTGTTCGAGGCAGGCGCACCCCCGCGCGGCTTTCGCCTGGTCGACACGCAGCTCAATACCACCGGCGCCGTTCTGCTCGTCTACGAATTCGCCGGCCGCCTCAAGTACGGCGAAGTCGAGGTAGGGCAGGAGACCGTGATCTTCGAGGCCGAGTGACTACCTCCAGGAAGTACCCCCACCTCCAGGAAGTGTCAATCTCACGTGCCCCCCATAGCCTGCTGGAGGTAGCATATGCGACAAGACAAGCTGGGGCTGCTGTGGCTGGAATGGACCCTCGCCACGGCGCTTGGCTATATTGTGGGCACACTCGGCGTGCTGCCACTGGCCGTGCAGATTGCCTATGCCGCACCGCCGGCCTGGGTGGCCGCGGCCGTGGGCGGTGCCCTGCTGGGTATCACCATCGGCGGTTGCCAGTGGTTTGTCGTGCGCCGCCACCAACTCGCGACCGGCGGCTGGTGGTGGGTGCTGGCCAGTCTAGTAGGCGCCACCATCGGGCTGGCCCTGGGCGCGGCACTGGCCGAAGCGCTTGCGCCGTTCGCCGGTCGCCCACCTGACCGGGAAGCTGCCGCCCGCATGGCGCTCACCCAGGCAGCGCTGACCGCCGGCGTGACCGGCGCCGTCTTTGGCCTCGCATTGGGTGCCGCCCAGTGGCTGGCCCTGCGTGCACAGCACGGCTTGTCCGCCTGGTGGATCGCCGCCAACGCCCTCGCCTGGTCGGCCGCCTTGATCCTGGCAGCACTGCTGGCCCCGCAGCTCACCGTACCCGGCGCACTGCTGCTGGCGGGAATTGCGGCTGGCGTCATCACCGGCCTGGTTTTCCAGCGCAGCAAGGAGTCTCAACCATGACAATCCAGAAATGGGGCGCGCTTGCCTCCTTCCTCCTGCCCCTAGGTTTCATCGTGGCGCCGCTGATTTACCTCGTCGGCGACCTGCGCAACCCCCTCGGTCCGCTCGGCTATACCCTGGCCGATTTCCTCTACGGGCCGCTCTGGGCTGCCAGTCTCGTCACGGCGCTCTTTGCGCTGCGTGAGCGCATCGCCGAGCAAGCGCCACACCGCATGTCTCTGATGCTGCTCGCCGTCGCCCTCGCCGGGGGTGCCATGGTACTCGTCGCCTGTATCCGCGCCGCCAATCGCCAGTACCACCTGGGCCATCCCGAACTGCAGCTCGAGGAGTCGATCCCGGTCCTCGTCGTCTGGACCACCATCGTGGCCGGCATCACTGCCGCCGGCTGGCACTTCCTCGGCTGGGCGCTCCTGCTGTTGGGATCGGCCGCTTGGACCACCGCTCTCCTGCCGCGCGCCCTGTCCGCCCTCTACCTGGCGGGAGGCACTGCCGCGCTGCTCGTTTACGTGGTTCCCGAGCTCGAAGGCGCCGCCGCCCTGCTCGGCGTGCTATGGGCGGTGTGGCAGGGCATCATCCTATGGCAAAGCGATCCAACCGCCGCGCCCACGCCCGAGTCATCCGCGCCGCACCTCGTCTAGCGCATACGCTCCGTGTGCTCCTGTGCAAACGATCGACGCCCATGACTGTTACCAACTAGGAGTATGCCGCCTCCATCGCCGCCTCCAAATCCCCCCACAAATCCTCCGCGTCCTTAACCCCCACGCTCAGCCGCAGCAGTAACGGCGGCAGGTGCCCCTGCCCGGGGATCGCCGCCCGCCGCTCCATCGTCGACTCCACGGCCCCCAGACTGGTCGCATGCCGGACAAGCCCTGTACTGCGGCAGACGGCCAGCTAATCCGCGACCGCGATCCCGTCACGTACCTGGCGACAATTAGAAACGCTTGTGACACGTTCACCGCGTGACGTCGCGTTCGAATTCCGCCAGGTACCGCAGCGCTGTCATGCTAGGCATGAACAGGTAAGCGCCGCCGCGCACGGTGACAAAACGCGGCAGCGGCGCCGTGCGCTGGGTCGCCGCGCTGGCCGGGAATGAGCATGCTGCTCGGCGCCGCCGCCGGGTCGTTGTCGCCGGTAATCGGGTCGCGGTTGTTGAGCAGCCCGCTAAACGTGGGATTGTTTACCCAGACCTGCTGGATAAACTCAAACTGGCTCTTGATGCTGGCGTTGACACACAGAAAGTGCACGCCGCGGCTCTGCCCGTCGTCCGCCAAGTCAAGGATGGCATCCAGCGCCTGCGGCTGGTCCAGCTTGGTCAGCACGGCGGGATCAAAGAGGGGAGGACCATAGGGTTTTCCGCGGCGCAGAATCCGGTGGCGCGACGACATGTGCAGCGATTCCGTCGGCAGGGTGCGGCCAATCTGGTCGCGGGGATTCGACCGCCGGATATGCGCGCCAAACGGGCACTTGAGCGCATTGGGGTCGCTGTGGGCATACAGAAAATCGTCCGTCCGCAGGTCGAGCCGGTCGCCGTCTGGCGCCAGCACCAGCGGCGCGCCGCTGGGCCAGCGCCCTACCATCTTTGCGGCCAGCCACACCATGAACTGCGGACTCACGGCGCCATGCAGGCGCACCGATTCGTCCTGCAGAAAACGCCAGAACGCGGCGACATCTTGCGCCAGCTTGCGGTACACGACAAAGGTGCCGTTCATACCCAAGTCGCGATAGCCGGCGTTGCGATGGAAGGGGTTGGCCGAGACGGGCAAGATGCGCTGGCGGTCGTCGCCGGGCGGTACGACTGGGCCGGCCGGGAAAAAGCCGTACTCATTCTGGTAGCCAAAAATGAACTCGCCGGTGCGAATGCCCTCGCCCTTGATTCCCTCAATTTGCGGCTGGGCAACGCCGTCAAAGAAGCCGAAGTGTTCTGTGCCGGACGCGGGCCGGGCGCCGTATTGCGTGCTGTGTACCTGTTCGACGACGGCGCCCTCGGCATTCTGCAGCCACCTGCGCTGCTCAGTCGCACCAGGCGGCAAGCTCCTCCTCGCTCTGTGCGTTCAGGATCAGTAAGGCATGGATCGGCTCCTGCTGGGGGCCGCCCAGTTCCCAATTCTCCGCTGCGCTCGCGCCGCTGTCCCCTAGGATCCGCGCCCGTGTCGCATCGGCCATGCCCAGGCGGAACTCCTCGGGAAAGGTGTTCAGTGCCGCAGGCGACAGGCCCAGCGCGGCGAGGCCGGCATGCGTAAAGGCGATGTTTAGCGTATGGACGGGCTTAAGTTTTGGTTCGCCCGGGCGGGCGCGCCACGATTCGGATGTGGTGACGTACTGCAGGATCTGCTGCAGCCACTGCTGCGCACCCTCGCGCGCACGCACCTCGACAAAGAGATACGCGCCGTGGGGCAAGTGTCCAAAGCCGCTGGTGATAAAGCCTTGAATGTCGGCCTTGGCTTCCGGTGTGAGTTGATTCGGGTCGGTCATGGCTGTGGCGCCCTGTCTGTCGACCTATCTAGCTCCGTTTGCGCGACCTCGGCGATACTGGCGACCGTGCCGGCAGGATAGGCGCTGTAAAAGACGTTGGCCGGCACCTGATGGCAGCGCAGAAACGCTTTGAAGGCGGCCAGGTCCTGGGCGCCAAGCTGCGGAAAACCGTAAGAGGTCTCCCATATTGCATTCAGGCCCGACAGGATCAGTTCGGCAAACTCGTCAATGTAGTTCTCCCATGTGCCGTCATAGTTGCTGGCCATGAGCAGCCGCTTGCCGCCGTCGATGACCGCCCAGCGCACAGTGTGGATTGTGGCAATTCCCACCAACGAGCCTGGCGACGACAGGCGGCGCGCATAGATATCGATCACGGCCAGCACGGCCAGCAGCTGCGCCAGCTGCTTGGGCTTGACGACAGTCACCAGTGTCAGCTGGTTCTGGGACACGAGGTCCTCCCCCGGCGTTCCCTCCCAGGCGCCGCGTGGGCGTGACCTCATCCTCAACGGTCGCCGGCATGCAGTCGGCGGTGGTGTCCACCGCGATCGAGCTGTACCGCACCGCCGGTGCGGGAAACGAATTGAGCGTGAGCCGGTTAAACCACCAGACCCACCACACGCGGTCAAGCGTGGCGTTGACACGCCGTGCTGCTAGGAGGCTGGTAAGCGCGCCGCGGCGCAGCAGCAAGCCTGGCACTTCCATACCGGCGCCGGGCAGCCGGGCCAGGTCGTTCAGGATGACCGTACCGGTGGTGCCCCAGGATGACGGCGCCGGACTGCTGGGCGGCGCCGTCGATCCCTCGCGCAGCTGGAGCAGCCGCCGGATGTGTGGCAGCGTGAGCTTGCGAAAGGCCATATAGTATGCCTGCGGCGCGACCATGTGATCACGAATAAACTGTGGAAAGTGGGCGCTGTCAATGTAGCCCTCGCAGCAGCCCCAAATCGCCGCCGGATCCGCAGTCAGCGCCACCAGTTCCAAGACGTGGTCACGCCACTTTCCATCGTAGTCGGTGACGAGCAGCAAACGCTTGCGCCCTGGCCCGCTATCGGGATCGTCGAGAATGGCGAGGCGGGCAAAGTGAATGGTCCGGCTGCTGGGGAAGTCGATGTGGGGCTCGGGCGCGGCGGCGGACAGCCGCTTCCCGTTGATGTCGTTGCCGATGCGGTTGAGCGTAGCGCGCAGGCGCGCCTCGTAACCCGGTTTAATCCGCGCAAGCACAATAAGACCATCCGCTGGCATGACACCTCCTTTGCCGTTCCAACAAAGGTCAAGCCTACGAACCCGAACGGAAGATACTCCCTTAGGTCTCGCCCTGTCAACACTGTGAAAATCGGCATGCATGATCAGAGAATGCGGTCTCCTGGCAATTCGCATATATGGTAGAATCCGGACCTGCATATCTGGCAAATTTCAAGTTGGAGGTCACGATGCAAACTGAGGCGAATCTGGCACAGGAGGGCTTTGCGTCGGCCAATCCCGGGCGCGATGTGCAGCGTGTTGGTACTGCCCGTTTCTTGGGCCAGGACCCGTACGCCATCCACCACCCGGTCTGGGCAGTCATGGGCAGCCTGGGACAGCCAGTGCTACCTCGGCGTCACCGGCAAGGTAGCGGTCGTCCTCGAACACAACCAACCGGCCGTGATCTTCTCCGACGGCTCGATCCGCCCCGGCATCACGCTCGCCTGCTCAAACGGATGCGCGCCGGCGCCCGTCCCGCCCTGCAGGGCGGCGGCATGGCCGTAGCCTAGCAGCGAAACGATGTTCCCGGTGAAATCGAGAGCGGTCATGACACTGTCAACACCTTCCCTATCTCACGATCTTTCTATCGACGCAGCGATCGCCAGCTTGAGCGCATCCCCACTCGTCGACGGTATAGCCGAGTTCGGTTCACGCGCAACAAGCCAATCAGGCACGGCCAGTGATTACGACCTATTGATCTTGGTGCGGGCGCTGCCGGCACCCGTTTTTCAGATGATCACGACCATAGATGGCCGGTTGGCCGATATCGTGCTGGTCGAGACACAAACCGCCGACCTCCTCCTGTCGACACAGGAGCCGCCGCCAAGCGGGAGTTTTGCAGCCTTGTTTGTGCAAAAGATGCAGGTCGCTCAAATCCGCTATGATGCTTCGGGACGCCTGCTCAGCGTCAAGCAGTTGGTTACAAGTGATGCGTGGCTAAACAAGTACACAATCTACCAAGCAGAACCAGACATATACCCGGCATGGTTTTGGCAAAGCTTTGGCTTGCTACATCTTGAGCGCATGGCACATTCCCCTGACCCAGTTCACCTATCGGCCGCTGACATGATGTTCACGGCTTGTCTCGCCGGTACGTGGCGGAGCTACTTTGATATCCGGGGCGTTGCATGGCAAGGCGAAAAGTCTGCTGTTCGCTATTGGACTGAGCACGCTCCAGACTATTTGGCTGCCGTGCGGCAGTGCCTGGCAGCCTGTGATCGCGGAGAAAAATTAGCCAGCTATCGCAGGTTGGTCGAGCTCACGCTTGCGCCGATCGGCCCGGTGTTCAGCCGCGGCGATACGGCCGTGATTCTTGCCGGCGCCGCCAATGCGAGTGACGACGTACAGCGGACGCTGCATTTCTGGAATTCGCTGTTTGGCGCCTGAGGTCCAGCCGCTCGCGCCCGTCTCCCCTCAAAACCTCCCTACCAGCCGCACCAGCGTCGTCCAGCTGCGGGTCGTCACCGGCACCTGCAGCCGCTTCTCCAGCAGCGGCGTCGGATACCCGGATACACCCCGAATCTCCCTGGCCACGCTGTACGCCTCCTGCGCCGTCCCCCGAAATACCAGGCAGTCCCCCTTCGCCGACTCCAGCGGAAGCACGCCTTCCATGCTGCCGGCGTACTCGTAATAGGACACATACCGGTGTGGATACCCTGTGCTGTCGGGTCCTACACCGTCGATCCCTGCATACGGATCCTCGCCCACAGCCGCTCGGATCGCTGCTAGCTCCCGCACAAAGATCGCCTCCCCAAATCCGCACTCCGTCCGCAGGTAGCCGCCGGCACCGTCCCGTAGCGCCTCCAGGCGCATGCCATCCTCCACCTCGGCGACCACCGTGCCGTTGCTTTGAAACGACACCACACTCAGCGCCCCCGCCGCCAAAAACGCCTGCTCCAGCTGCGGACGGCTCGGAAACCCCTTCTGCCCCACATTGATATTGCGCACAAAGGCCACGACTTTCATGCGGCCCAATATACCACCAGTTCTAGCTCTTCCAGGAAGGGTGTCTTCCAGGAAGGGTGTCTTCCAGGAAGGGTATCGCCTCGCGGCAGTTGATCTCATATAGCGGCCTTCGGCGGTTGCCATGGCCAGCGACCTTAAGTTCCATCCCAGCTGGACGGACTTCTGCGGTACACCCCGCCTCTAGGAAGCCCCCTCGAAAGTTGCGCGAAATACGTAATGAGCGCATGATCTTTCCGGATAAACCCGCCGGATCTCTCTTAGCCCCACATCGCGGCGCTGGCAAGAAGTTGTGTGTTCGTAAGCTAGGACTGTTTGGGCGCGCTATGCAAGGTAAGGTTCTCTGGAACCATGTGTATGCCCAGTGGCGACAGGTGGCGCTGCTGCTGTTTGTCGTCGCGCCTGTCATCGCCGCCGCGAGCCTGCTGACCGCTTCGTTGACAAGCCAGCTTGGCTGGTACGCCGCTGCCGCGCTCGCCGCCGCCGCCCTCGCCCTGGCCGTGGCTGCCCTCTTGCTGCTGCTGGCGCGCCGGCGGGCGGCACGGGAACAGGCCTTCCTCTCCGCCATCGTCGCCTCCTCGTCGGATGCCATTGTCGGCCGAGATCTGGACGGCCGCATCCTTAGCTGGAATGCCGGCGCGGAACGAATGTTTGGCTACACCGCCGCCGAGGCAATCGGCCAACCGGCCGCGCTGATCGTGCCGCCGGACCGCCTGGACGAGCTGGTGCAGGATGCCGACAGGGTGGCACAGCTGCCGGCGCTCCAGGTTCTTGAAACGCAGCGGCTGGCCAAGGACGGCAGCCTCATCGACGTGTCCATATCCGTCTTCCACGTACACGCTGCCGGCGGCACGCTGATCGGCGTGGGCGTAATCATGCACGATATCCGCGAAGGCAAGCGGGCCGAAGCGGCGCTGCGCAAGAGCCAGGAAAAGCTGCAGAGCCTCTTTGACGTGCTTCCGGTCGGCGTGTCGATCGTGGACGCCGCCGATCGCGTCCAGGACACCAATCCGGTGCTCGCGCAGATTCTGCACCTGACCCCAGAAGGCATCCTGCGCGGCGCCTACGCCCAGCGGCGCTACTTTCGCCCCGATTGCACCCCCATGCCGCCCGCGGAGTTCCCCAGCCAGCGCGCAATTCGGGAACAGCGGACCATCCGCGACGTCGAAATCGGGGTCGAGAAAGAAGATGGTACCGTGATCTGGACGAGCGTGAGTGCCACTCCGCTCTCGCCCAGCGGCCAGTCGGCCACCGTCACGGTCGACATCACCGAACGCAAGCAGGCGGAAGATGCCCTGCGCCTGAGCGAAGCCCGCCTGCGGGCCATCATCGAGAATACGAGGAACATGATTTGGTCGGTCGACCACGCGTACCATCTGGTCATCGCCAATGCCGTCTTCGATCGCGTGACCGCCGCGCAGATCGGCCGCCCGCTGGTCGCCGGCGAATCTGTCCTGCACCCGACCTATCCAGCCGCCGTGAACGCCTTCTGGCAGGCCCAGTACGACCGCGCCCTGGCGGGCGAAAGCTTTGTGGTCGAGATGGCTTCTCATGCCACCCGCGGCGGCACGCTCGAATGCCATATGAACCCAATTCGCGACCCCGGCGGCACAGTCGTCGGCGCTGCCGGGCTCACGATCGACATCACCCAGCAAAAGATGGCGCAGCAACTCCTCCAGGACACGAACGCCGAACTCGAGCGCCGTGTGGCCGCCCGCACCGCCGAGCTGCAGGAAACCATCGCCGCGCTGCACCGCGCCAATGCCGGCAAGGATGCCTTCATGGCCGTCGTGAGCCATGAGCTGCGCACGCCGCTCACCGGGATCCTCACGATGAGCGAGGTGCTGCAGAGCCCCGGCCGCGACGCGCTCACCCCGCGCCAGGCCCGCTACGTGGCCATGATCCGCGCCAGCGGCGAGCGGCTGCTCGAGACCGTCAACAGCGTCTTGCTCTACACCAGCCTCGCTGGCGGCAAGTACACTGTGCAGTATGCGCAGTGCCCCCTGGCGGACATATGCGCCGAGAGCGTGCAGGCGCTGCGCGCCCAGGCGGACGCCAAGAGCCAGTGTGTCGAACTGGACACCGATCCTGATACCATGGCCGCCGACCTGGTCATCTGGAGCGATCCCGCCGCCCTCGCCAAGATTCTCCACGTCCTGCTCGACAACGCCGTCAAGTTCACCCCCGCGGGCGGCGCCATTGGTGTCGATGTACGGCGCAGTCCTACCGGCGACGCCGTTTGCCTCTCCGTCTGGGACACCGGCATCGGGATCTCCCTCGAAAAGCAGGCGAACCTTTTCGACCCCTTCACCCAGGTCGACCAGACCCTCGCCCGCCCCTTCGAAGGCACCGGCATCGGCCTCGCTTCCGCCCACCGGCTCGTCACCCTCCTCGGCGGCCGCATCGCCGTGGCGAGCGAGCCTGGGGAGGGCGCCAGGTTCACCGTAACACTGCCCGTCGCTCCGGCCGGGATTTAGACGGAGAGCGTCGCCAATGTGCCGGGGACGTCCAAACGTCCCCGGCACATGTGTCCCGCCACCCATGCGGTATAATACTCCCCAACTCCCACTCACCAGCGCAAAAACAAAGGAGCTCCCATGCCCACCAAACGCCAGCTGCACCCGTCCCCTTTACGGACGTCCATTTCCACGATGCCTTCTGGGCCCCGCGCATCGAAACCAACCGCAAGGTCACCCTCCCCCATATCTACCACATGCTCGAGGAGACCGGCCGCATCGGCGCCTTTGACCTCAACTTCGAACGCGAGGTGCCCTCGCATATCACCCTGATCTTCGGCGACTCGGACCCGGCCAAGTGGATCGAGGCGGCCTCCTACTCGCTGGCGACAGACCCGGACCCCGAACTCCAGGCCATGGTCGACTACGTGGTCGACAAGATCGTCTCGGCCCAGCAGCCCGACGGCTACCTCAACACCCACTTTATCCACGTCCAGCCCGACATGCGCTGGAAGAACCTGCGCGACTGGCACGAGATGTACTGCGCCGGCCACCTGATCGAAGGCGCCGTCGCCCACTTCGAGGCCACCGGCCAGCGCAAGCTGCTCGACGCCCTCTGCCGCTACGCCGACCACATCGACAGCACTCTTTGGCCCCGCCCCGGACAAGAAACCGGGCTACCCCGGCCACCCGGAGCTCGAGCTGGCCCTCGTCCGCCTCTACCACGCCACCGGCGAGGAACGCTACCTGCAGCTCTCCAAGTTCTTTATCGACGAGCGCGGCCAGCACTCGGAAACCAAGCCGCACTACTACGACGTCGAGGCCCTCGCCCGCGGCGACGACCCCAAGAAGTTCTGGGCCAAGACCTACGAGTACAACCAGTCGCACCAGCCCATCCGCGAGCAGGAAAAGGTCGTCGGCCACGCCGTGCGCGCCATGTATCTCTACAGCGCCGTCGCCGACCTGGCGGACGAGTTCGACGACCCCACCCTGCTGGAGACCAGCGACCGCCTCTGGCACAACCTCACCAGCCGCCGCATGTACATCACCGGCGGCACCGGCCCCTCGCGCCACAACGAGGGCTTTACCACCGACTACGACCTGCCCGACGAGACCGCCTACGCCGAGACCTGCGCCACCATCGCCCTGGTGAACTGGAACCAGCGCCTGCTCCAGTTTGCGGGCGAAAGCCGCTTTGCCGACGTGCTCGAGCGCGGCCTCTACAACGGCTTCCTGAGCGGCGTCTCGCTGGCCGGCAACACCTTCTACTACGAGAACCCGCTCTCCAGCGCCGGCGACCACCACCACGTGCCCTGGTTCCAGTGCCCCTGCTGCCCGCCCAACGTCGCCCGCACCATCGCCAGCGTCGGCAAATACTTCTACTCGACGAGCCCCGGAGGCCTCTGGGTCCACCTCTTCGCCGCCAACGACGCCGATCTAGCAGGTCGATGGCCAAACTGTGCACATCAGCCAGGAGACGTTCTACCCGTGGAACGGCATGGTGCAGCTCACGGTGACCCCCCAGCAGCCGCAGACCTTTACGCTTCACCTGCGCGTCCCCGGCTGGTGCCGGAGCATCACGCTGGAGGTCAACGGCGCGACCCTGGACCTCCAGCCCGAGGCAAACGGCTACCTGGCCATCACCCGGGAATGGCAGCCCGGCGACAAGGTCCACTACAACATGGCCATGCCGATCGAGGCCGTGTGGGCCAACCCCGCCGTGCGCCACCTCGAAGGCCGGGTCGCCATCCAGCGCGGCCCCATCGTCTACTGCCTCGAGGGCGTCGACCACGACAACATGATCCTCGACCGCATCTCCGTCGACCCCGCGGCCATCCCCACCTTCAAGGCCGAGTGGCAGCCCGACCTGCTGGGGGGCGTCGTCACCATCCGTGGGGAGGGGCAGGCGGTGGAGGACAGCCGCCGACGGCTGGGGCGAGACGCTCTACCGCAGCGGCCCGGCGCCCGCACAGTCGCCGATCGACATTGTGGCCGTCCCCTACTGCGTGTGGGATAATCGAGAGCCAGGCGAAATGCGCGTCTGGCTGCGCGCCGGCTGACCGTCTCGCCCTTGAGGCACGTATCGTAGGGACACAAGGTCCGGCGGAACGGCCCGAGAAGCTGAGTTTCTCGCAGAAACTCAGTTTCTGCCCCGCCGGACCTTGTGCCCCTACCTCGACATGAACCATCCGCCGGACAATGCGGCGGCCCAATAGCAAAACAATCGCAAAAACTGCCATAATCCAGGAGACTCTTATGAATCCTAGCGCAATCGCAAATGCTATTACCGCGGGCAAAACTGCGCTCGGCGTCGAGTTCGGCTCGACCCGCATCAAGGCCGTGCTGGTCGGCGAGGACAACGCGCCGCATCGCCTCCGGCAGCCACGAATGGGAAAACCGCTTCGAAAACGGCGTCTGGACCTACCATCTCGAAGACGTGTGGACGGGCCTGCAGGACGCCTACCGCGGCCTCTGCGACGAGGTGCGCGCCCGCTACGGCGTGCCGCTGCGCACGATCGGCGCCATCGGCTTCAGCGCCATGATGCACGGCTACCTGCCCTTCGACAAGGACGGCAAGCTGCTCGCCCCCTTCCGCACCTGGCGCAACACCATGACCGGCGCAGGCGGCCGAGGAGCTCACCGGGCTGCTCGGGCTTCAACATCCCCCAGCGCTGGAGCATCGCCCACCTCGACCAGGCGATCCTGAACAAGGAAGCCGCACGTCAAGGACATCGCCTTTCTGACCACGCTGGCCGGCTACGTGCACTGGCAGCTGACGGGCGAGAAGGTGATGGGCGTCGGCGAGGCCTCGGGCATGTTCCCCATCGACAGCAGCATCAACGACTACGACGAGCGCATGCTCGACCTGGCGGACGCGCGCTTTGCCGCGGCGGGGATGCCGTGGCGGCTGGGCGCCATCCTGCCCAAGGTGCTCGTGGCGGGCGAAGCGGCCGGCGTGCTCACCGCCGAAGGCGCCAAGCTGATCGACCCCAGCGGGCAGCTGCCGGCGGGCATCCCGCTCTGCCCGCCCGAGGGCGATGCCGGCACCGGCATGGTGGCCACCAACAGCGTGGCGGCGCGCACCGGCAACGTCTCCGCCGGCACCTCCGTCTTTGCCATGATCGTCCTGGAGAAGCCCCTGTCGCAGGTCTACCCCGAGATCGACATGGTCACCACGCCCTCCGGCAAGCCGGTGGCGATGGTGCACAGCAACAACTGCACCACCGACCTCAACGCCTGGGTCGACCTCTTCGGCGAATTTGCCGGGCTCCTGGGGGTCGAGGTCAGCCAGTCCAAGCTCTTCGAGCTGCTTATACCGGGCGGGGTTGGGGGGCGACGCCGAGGGGGGCGGCCTGCTGGCCTACAACTACTACAGCGGCGAGCACATCACGCACATGACCGAGGGGCGGCCGCTCTTCGTGCGCACGCCCGAGAGCAACTTCACGCTCGCCAACTTCATGCGCGTCCATCTCTTCTCCTCGCTCGGCGCCTTGAAGATCGGGCTTGGCATCTTCGACAAGGAGCAGGTCAAGATCGACCGCATCCTCGGCCACGGCGGCTTCTTCAAGACCCCGGAAGTCGGGCAGAAGATCATGGCCGCCGCCATGAACGTCCCCGTCTCCGTCATGGAGACCGCCGGCGAAGGCGGCGCCTGGGGCATCGCCCTCCTCGCCGCCTACATGCTGCGCAAGGCCCCGAACGAGACCCTCGAAGACTATCTCGACGCCAAGGTCTTCGCCGGTGCCGCCGGCACCACCATCGCGCCGGATGCGCGGGATGTGGAGGGCTTCAACGCCTTCATGGCGCGCTACAAGAAGGGCCTGGTCATCGAGCGCGCCGCTGTGGATGGGTTGCGGTAGACAAGGCAGCAAATGCTCAACGCAAGGACGTGCAGAAAGGCAGTTCCGATCCGTCCTTGCGTTGAGCTAAAGACCATCGGTTTGGTTCGCACGCCCACGTGTGAGTCGCCTGGCGTCGCCGGCAACGCCCCACGTCTACGTGTCCCCTTCTCCACCACGAATGCCAGGTCACCGTTGCTGAGCGCTACCGTCTGATCCCCGGCATGTAAATGTAAAGCTGCTTCACAGTTCCGAACGCTGCCGTGTTGGATGTACCACCGCCTGGTGCCGGGTTGACGACGGTGACGTTCGCCGGCCCGACTGTGGCAATGTCGGCGGCCGGGATACTGGCCGTCAGTCGGGTATCATTGACATACGTGGTTGCGCGTGCACTCCCGTTCCAGCGCACGATCGAGCTGCTCACAAAGCCCGTGCCATTGATTGTGAGGGTAAACGCAGGGCCGCCAACGGCGGCGCTGGATGGCTTGAGATCCGTAATCGTGGGCGCCGGGAACGAAGGGGTCGGACCCCAGGCCGGACGGCCGGCATCGTCGAGGAGCTTGTGCAGGTCCGTGCCGTCGCGGTTCATGATCCACAGGCTGCTCGGCGCATCGGACAGGTAGACGGCGCGCTCGAAGACGATTTGCTGGCCGTCGGGCGAGATGCTGAGCCCGCGCGCGCCGCCGTACTCGCTTTCGTCGTTCAGGGTGGGGGTCAATTGCGTGATCTCTTGCGTTGCAAAGTTGTACTCGTAGATGTCGGAGAAATAGCCCAACCCGACATAGAACTTGCTAAAGAGGAACCCGGACCCGTCGGGCAGCCACGCGATGTCGTGTATGTACTCGGCAGAATAGTCATAGAAGAGCACCAGCTGCGTGCCACCGGACGTGTCGCCCACGGTGTTCAGATAAATCCCGCCGATGTTATCTTTGAATACGTTCATGCCGGAGGAATAGAGATACTGATCCGCCGCAGCGGGAGTCGGGCCCCAGGCAACCCGGCCGGGCGCTGCTCGTTCGATCAGCGGGAGATCCACACCTGTGGCGCCATAGGACGGGCTGGCGGAAATCTGCGTGATGGCGGAGTTCGATCGCATGACATAGGCGAGCGCCGAGCCGTCGGCCTTCCAGGCGACCTTGCCCGCGCCGAAACCCCTAAAGCCAGAATACTTCATGACGGTAATGTTGCCACCCGGCACCGTCTGGCCGGGCTGGACGTCGGCGTAGGGCGGATACGACGTGAAACGGTCCAGCCCCCCGATGCCGATGGAGGGCTGGTAAACACCCGGCCCGAAGTCGGCGACGTCGTCAAAGGTCACCGTGCCGAAGAAGCCGCCGAGAACGGACTTGACGCTCGGCGCGCCCTGCACATAGACCCAGAACATGCCGCTGGTGTAGTTGTTGACGTTGACTGTCACTGCGCCCTTGGTCAGGCCGGCGAGTACGGCGCAAGCCGGCGAATTGGTGATGCGCCGGTAGCCGCTGCCATCGTAGCCGACGGCGTAGACGTCGCTGTCATACCACGAGCAGGATCCCTCGTGTTCGCTGGAGAAAGCCAGTTCGCGACCGTCAGGCCGCCATGCCAGATACATCACGCTTTTCATCCCGCTCGGGCCCGGATTGGTCCACAGCAGCCGATCGCCGCTGCCGTCCGGCGCGATGACGTGGATGTCGTCCGTCGCGTGCTGTACATAGGCGATGATCCCCTCGTCTGCCGTGGTCTGGGTCGGGGCGGGCTGCGCGCGCAGGGGCTCGCATACGGCGACGGCCAGCAGAATCACGCCGACGACGGTCCAGCCGCGGATAAAGATCGGCTTGCTCATACAAAACTCCTTTTATTGCGAACCAGGTATTGTGCACACTGATCCTCAAGAAGCGGGTCTGATTTCTTGTGGCGCCATCATGCCAAGAATGATGTGTCTCAATTCGGCACAGGTCCGAAAGTGGTGTGTCTCGCCGGTGACCGGATGCTGGACTCGCCCATGCCAGTCATCCTCACTGGCCTCGACGCCCAGCCACACGCGCAGCAGAAAGAGCTGCGAAGGTCCGCTGTCCTCGTGGCTCCGATCTTGACTGCCGGTCAGGTCCGAATTCATCACACAACGCCTCCCTGCGGCGGCCCCCTGGTATTTTGACATCTTCAGGTAACCACAAAATGGGCTATAATGGAGATACCCGGGAATGTTACAAAAAAGGTACAGGCCGCGTCGACAGGCCGAAAGGCTTTTTCGCGATGGCGCAAGATAAAGTGTTCAGCTGCTGGCTAAAGCAGCGCCGGACTGCGCTCGATCTGACGCAGTGGGACCTGGCCGCACGCGTGGGCTGCTCTCGCGAGGCCATTCAAAAGATTGAAGCGGGCACGCGCCGTCCTTCCAAGCAGATCGCCGAACTGCTCACCGCGTCCCTCGAAATCCCAACGGAAGCACGCCCCGCCCTTGTCCGTTGGGCAAGGCTGGGACCGGAGGCTGTGCCCCCGGACCTGCTGCTCGCCGCTGCGGCTGCGGCGCCGGCAGCACCGGACGCATTCGCGCTGCCGTCCAACTTGCCGGCCCCGCTTACCGCTCTGATCGGACGCGACGAAGAGGTAGAGGCAGTGCGCCGCACGCTGCTCCGGGACGAGGTGCGGCTGCTGACCTTGGTCGGCCCGCCCGGCATCGGCAAGACCCGCCTGGCCATTGCCGTCGCAGCTCGCCTCTCCGCGAGCTTTCGGGACGGTGTGTGTTTCGTACCTCTGGACACAGTGAATGACGTCCCTCTTGTAATCGCGGCCATTGGCAGGTGCCTGGGCCTAAAGACGAGTGGGCAGCAGCCTGTGGCGGAGGCCGTCGCCCGGCATTTATGCGACAAGCAGCTCTTGCTAGTTTTGGATACCTTTGAGCAGGTGCTGGACGCAGGCCCGGAGGTGCTCCACTTGCTGAGCGCCTGCCCCGGATTAAAGGTGTTGGTGACCAGCCGGGAGCCACTGCACGCGTATGGTGAGTGTCGTATCCAGGTGCCGCCGCTGGAGCTGCCCGATTGCGAGCGTCTACCCGATCCGGAGGAGTTAGGGAGCCTGGCGTCGGTCATCCTCTTTACGCAGCGCGCCCAAGCGCGCAAACCGGACTGGAGCCTCACCCCCCGTAACGCGGAGACCGTCGCAGCCCTTTGCCTCCATTTGGATGGGCTGCCCTTGGCCATCGAGTTAGCCGCCGCACAGATTGAGGACCTCTCGCCGGAGCAGATCTTGGCCAGCCTGGGGGATCGGCTCAAACTCCTGCGGGCCGACTTGCGCTATCTTCCAACCCGCCAGCAGACATTACGCGGGGCGATTGATTGGAGCTATCAGCTGCTCGCCCCGGGAGAAAGAACCCTTTTGCGCCGGCTCGGTGTCTTCACCGGCGGATTCAGTCTGGACGCCGTGCAGGCAGTCTGCAATGCAAACCACGACCTGCCGTTTGCGCCACAAGCAGGCATTGCAACTTTGAGCAGCAAGAGTTTGCTCTATCGCGAGGCGGGGGTGGACGGCGAACCCCGTTGGCGAATGTTGGAAAGTATCTGTGCCTATGCCCGTGAGCGATTGGATGCGTGCCGCGAGGCGCCGGAGATACACCGGCTGCATGCCGAGTACTGCGTCGCGCCGGCCCATGGTGCTTGCAGTTTAGCTATCTCTTCTCAAACCCTGCGATAGGCGGCTGATTCATGAGAGCCCGTAATTCAATCGGGCTTTGGCCTGGGAACTGCCTCCTCGCGAAAGTAGCTGCGGTGGAGATATTCGGCAAACCCCGCAAAATTGAGCGATGCGCTGCGATAGGCAATATAGCCATCGGGCCGGATAGCATAAAGTCCTTCCTGCCGGATGCCAAACCTGGCATACAGATCCCTCGTCCGCTCGCCCAGTGGAACTTCGTCGATCGCGAGCCGATCCCCATAGGTTTGCGCAAGCGTGCGTACTTCCTGCTGGGCTGCAGCCGCCAGGCCAGACCCGGAAAAGAGCACCAGGTGAAACTGTGTCCCCTGTACCAGGTCGTGTGACCCCAACGCAGTCTCTGTTGTGAGCAAGTAGGGCACCCGCTCGCCTGGCTGCGGCGCATGGCGCGGGAAGTGAGTGTGCGGATCTTGCTGCGCAAGACGGCTCTCCCGGTAGTGGATGGCAATTTCTGAGATCGTGGCAAACGCCACCTCACGCAGCTTTGTCACATGGCGAACGGCGGGCAGTACCGCACGCATGGCGATCGGCATCACGTGCAGCCGGAATCCTTTCAGAAGCGGATGCTGGCTGTTGACATAGTTGAACGCGCGATCCGTGGTTTGTACGAGATTGCGGGCAATCGCAATGCGCTCGTCATGATACGTGTCAAGCAGCTCCTCGCCGGCTTTTCCTTGTGCCACCAGGGCGAGTTTCCACGCCAGGTTGTAGGCATCCTGCAGCCCGGTATTCATCCCCTGCGCGCCGACCGGGCTGTGGATGTGCGCCGCATCGCCCGCGACGAAACAGCGGCCGGCGCGAAATGACGCTACGACCCGGTGATGCGAGTGGTAGAGGGAGATCCAGCTCGGGTTGTAGAGACGTATATCCATCTGCATGCGCTGGTCGAAATCCTTGGCGATGTCCTCGAAGGTGATCGTCTCTGCACCCTCCAAGCCCGGAGGAACCGTACCCAGCACCCGGCAGCGCCCGTTGGTCATCGGGAAAAATCCCGTGAAGGCATGCTCGGAAAAGGCAACCGTCATCTCGTCGCGGGGCAGGGCCATGCTGGTTTCACAGTCAAGCACAAAGAGCGACTCCCGGTAGGTCTTCCCCGCAAACGGAATGCCGAGCGTGCGGCGGACGAGGCTGTGTCCGCCATCGGCGCCTACCAACCACTCGGCCTGCACAACTTCTTCTTGTCCATCCGCAGCGCGTAGGGTCGCAGTGACCACGTCGGCCGACTGGGAGAAGTCCACCAGTTCCGTATTCCACGTCACATCCTGGCCATGCCGAGCGAGAAAGTCATTAAGAATTTTCTCCGTCTTGGATTGTTCAAGGATCAGCAGGTACGGAAAGGCCGTAAGACCGGCGCCGGCGTCGCGCAGATCCAAGTTCAAGACCTGCTTCCCGCGCACGACGATGTTGACGCCCCGCGCCTGCTCGCCCTGGCGCACTGCCTCCTGGGCAATCCCCATCTGGTCAAGGATCTCCAGCGTGCGCGCCTGCACAACCAGCGCCCGTGATTGCGTCGTGTGATCGGCGTTTTTGTCGACGATGCGAAACGGCACCCCGCGCAAGGCGAGCTGGCCTGCCAGCAGCAGCCCTGTAGGTCCCGCGCCTGCGATCAGCACCTTCGTTTCTGTGTTCATAAGCGCTCTGGCCGGTCACTTAGTTGCGCGCAATCGTGGGAAATCCCACTATACAGCCGGCAGCCACAGCGTGCAAGGGGTAACGGGATTTTTCCGAACGGGGTCCGGGAGCAAAGGAGGCATACCGATGATTGCACCAGGGGACACATTGGAACACCCGGTCACGGCCATGTGAACCCGTCGCTGCCGCTGGTGGCCGAGCTCTCGCAGTGCAGCCCCATGCCGCCGTGCACGACGATTATCCTCTACAATGAGAACACTTCGTGAAACATTTTGCCTGCTCGTATCGTCATCCTGCCGGAAGTTTGCACGGTAAGGCTAAGTTTGTTGGAGAAAGGCAAAGGAAATTTGATGAACACGCGACCCATGCTTCAGTTACTATTGATTGCCGGCCTCGTTGGTGTGCTTGCCGCTTGTAGGCCGATACAAGCGCCGGCAGCTCACCGGCGCCCCTGTGGCAACGGTGACCGTGCCCGCAGAGGAGACGGCTGCAACCCCTGCCGCAACCCCAGATGCTATGCCCATTGAGTCTGTCGACGCAGCCCAGTGCGATGCCCTGCAAGCTGCACTTTCAGAACAGCTCGGTCATGAACTGGCCAAACAAGAAGGTACACCCTGCACCCTTGTCGCAACGGGAACGGGTGAGGATTTCGGCAGTTTTGTCGACGTTGCCCAAACCATTCGTGAGGTCTTCGCGGCAGAGGGATGGACAGAAGATGAAGCAGCGGTTGCCGACGGCCCAACAGGCACAGCCACTAGCTATTTCAAGGACACTACGGTCGCTGCGGTGAGTGTCAGTTGGGAACCTTCGGCTGAAGCAAACTGCCCCACTGACCAGCCCATTAGCGCGTGTGATATTGCACCAAGCCAGCAGAATTTCACCATTTCAATCGAACTGGTGCAGATCGCCTGACGGATACGGACAGAATGACCGAATGTGACACTCCAGGGCGCAGTGGGAGCCCGCCGCCGGCTCCTCTCTGGCCGGCCGCGTGGCAGTTCTTGGAGTGTAACGATGATGACATCCGGCGATAAGGGTGCGATGGCGGCGGCAGGGCGGCCGGGGAGGCCGCACCGGTGTTGGCGGTGGCTATGCAGCAGCTTCAGTCGGAAACGCTGATGCTGGCCATCGGGGGGCTGTTCGGCGGCAGCCTCCTCTTGCTGGGGATCACGCCGCACGTAGCCGACCCGGCCTGGCCCGTGGCGGCGGCGCTGCTGCTGTTGGGTCTGCAACTCGCCGCGTGGTGGCTGCGCGCGGCGCGCTGGCGAGCATTGTCCTCACGGCAGTTTGGGGCCACATGCCGGCGGCGCTGTGCCTGCTGGCGATCCCGGTCGGGTTGGCCACCGTGCTGCTGGGCACAGGCTGGGGGGCAGGGCTGGCGGGGCTGCTGACCGCGGCGCTCTACGCCGATGCCGTGCTCGGCACCCAGGTCTACGCGGCGTCCAACCTCCTGCCGCCAGGTGACCTGCGCGCCGTGACTATCGTGTTGGCGTGGGCGACGGTTGGCCTGCTCTGGATCGCGCTGCGGCCCCTGCTCACGGCGGTGGAGTGGGCCTGGTCTCATTTCGAGAAAAGCCAGGCTGCGCTGGAGGAGACCCGCGACACGCAGGTCCAGCTCAAGCAGGCGCTGGAGGACCTGAGCTCCGCCAATGCCCAACTCACACGCCTCAACCAACTGGCGCATGGGCAGCGCTGCTGCTCATGCTGGCCGCGGTGCTGATGGCGTGCGCTCCACAAGTGGCCGCACCGGCGGGCAGCGCGGTGGGGACGCAGGAGGCAGAGGGAACGCAGGGGGCAGAGGCCGCGGGCGGCGCACGTCCCACGATCGAGCTGCTTCTCACGACGGGCGATCAACTCCCGCCAGATGACCGCAGTTTTATCAAGCAGGCGCTGGACGCGGCGCTGGGGATTGACCTGCGGCTTGTCGGCTTTGCCGCAGACGACGATCTGAATACGCAGTTGAACGTGCGGATGGCGGGAGGCAATGCGCCGGACCTTGTCCGCGTCGAATCGCGCCACGATGAACGAGTATGCGCAGAAGGGGATGCTGCTGGACCTGACCCCCTATGCGGATCAGCTGGAGGGGGTCAAGTCGCTGGTCGGCGAGGATGCGCTCACGAAGGGAATGATCGGCGACACACTATACGCCATTCCGCGCACGCCCGACCCGCTCTATCACACCTACTGGATCCGCACCGATTGGCTGGAGAATTTGGGGCTGGAGATGCCCACCACGCTGGACGAGCTGCGCGCAGTGCTGGTCGCCTTCCGCGAGCAGGACCCTGACGGCAACGGCGCCAAGGACACCTACGGCTTGACCGGCCAGTCGCTGGCAACCTTTGCGCCGATCTTTGGCGCCTTTGGCGTCACGGCGCCGGCCTCGGCGTGGGGCACGGGCAGTGCCGACGCACTCTACCTGGAGGATGGGCAGCTGGTCAACAGCCTGGGCGCACGTACATTGCTCGTGGAGAAGAACGGCATGTTGGGCGGCACGACGACCGTGGCCGGCGTCAACTTCCCGGGCCTGTTCCATGCCTGGGGCCGGCAGATCATCGGGGGGATCGGCTGGGAGCTGGTCTGCAGGGCGGCGGAACTGAGCGGGCATGCGCTGCCCGACTTTACCGATTTCCGCCGTCCTCACTGGCTGCTCCAAGTGCGCGTAAATACCGCGATCTATGCGGCGCTGGCCGACGAAGCCGTGCTGGCGGCAGGTGTCGAAATCCTGTTTCACACGATGGTGGCCGACGTGGTGCGCCCGCATGCGGGCGCACCCGATTCACCGGCGACAGCCGCAGATCGCTGGCGGCTGACGTTATGCTGCAAGGAGGGGCTGCGCACCGTCACGGGCCGCGTGCTCCTCGACTGCACCGGCGACGCCAATGTGGTTGGTCTCGCCGGCTATGCGCGCAAGCAGAACACGGAACTCCAGCCGGGAACCATCCGGATTCTGCTTGGCGGCTATGACGTCGAGGAGCTGGGCATGGGCCAGGCGGCAGGTGCGCTCGCTGCGCTCGCCTGCCGGCGCAACTGCGATGTGGAGGATGTGCCGATCCCGGAGTTGTACGACCTGCTGGCCGAGTACGGAGCAATCGTGCCGGGGAGCGTGCGGTAGCGTCTTAGGAATCCGTCGCTGCAGCCGGACGCATCGGGGAGACACTTCACACGGCGGGGGAGTCGCGCAGGCTGCGGATGCCATTGACCGCCTGCTGTCGCCACGCCAAAACGGCGGCAAAACGTAGCCTAAAGGCTCTAGACAGCGCAACCCGCGCGTGATAGCATGTTCACCAACCCGGACCATGTAAGCAGCGGCCACGTAGTTCGTAGGAGGGCTAACATGGAAAGCGTCTTGACCGACGAGGTGATGGCGCGAAAACAAAATCGACAGCGTCTTTAGGAAGCGGTTGGGAGATATGGAACTGCCGGAGCTCGCATCGGAATCCTGTTGAGTAGTTGTACACAATACAGGGGGATCTTATCGCGGAGACCGTCGTTTAGTTGACCCGTTACAACCGCATACGCAGTACACGCCCGGCGGAATGGCCGGGCTTTTTGTTACCTTTGCACTCCCCAACCCTCACAGCGCCAACCGCGGCACATACTGCACCGCATACCAGGCAATGACCACCAGCACAATCACGGGAAACGCAATGCGCGCGCCCAGATCCAGCTTGTTCAAGATCTCTTCGTTGCCGCTCTTGTACAGGCGGCTGCCAATCAGCGCCAGGAATACGGCGCCCAGCGCCAGCGCAAAGAACAGGTAGAAGCCGTACTCGATCGCGACCGTGTAGCCGACTTCGGGCAGGCTGGCGTAAATCGCGCCCAACAGTACGGCCGCCGTCAGCAGCACCGTGACGGCCGTGGTCACCCGATCTGTCGTCTGGTCCTCATGCGAGAAGAACAACGAGATGTACAGAATGGCCAGCACCAGCCCCAACGGCAGCACGTTGCGCAGCAGAAAACTCAGCAGCTCGCGGCCCAAGGTGATGTCGATGTGAAACTCCGAGAAATCGAGCTTGACCTCTTTGCCGAAGAGGCGCGGGTCGCCAAAGCTCGAGGCCTGGCTCACCGTGTCCTGTGACAGCCTGACCGGGCCGTGTACCTGCCAGTTGTCGATGTTGGCAAACTCGTTGGCATTGTCGAGCAGGTCGCCGCCACCCGCCGCTGCCAGCCCGCGGCGGTCAACGACATAGATGATCCGGCTGCGCGGCAGCTTGGCGTTGCGCAGCTGCACGCTCACCAGCTGCCGGTCAAACGGATAATCCTTGAAATCGAAATTCTGCTTGAAAACGCCGCGTACCCGAAAGAGCCGGTACTGCAAACCGTCGATCGTCGCCGCCTCGAGCGGCACACCCAGCAGCGGCCCGTTCGCCGCCTGGTTCATGAAATTCGCGGCCTGGTTGACAAACTGGATGTCAGTCGCATCGTCGTCGCCATCGTAGCGAAACCAGAGATAGAGATCGAAATTGGCCGTGCCCGCCTGCGCATCCAGATCGCGCAGTTCCGCCATGGTGGCCCCGGTGTAGACGACACGCGTAGGCTGCAGATACTGGCCGTTCACCTGGAACAGCTCGCCGTCCGCTACCGCCTGCGGCAGGTCCCGGCGTTCGAGATCGTCGACCGGATGCAGCTGGACCGGCGCCGACAGCAGCTCGCGGCCCTGGAAGATGCCGACCGCCACCGGCGTCACGCCCGCCCCGTCGGCGTCGAAATAGATGGGCCCCCCGAGTCCTGGCACGCTGCTGTCCCGGCTGTTGAAGCCTTCAAGCTGCTCCCGCACCGCCCGGCGGTCCTCCACACGGTCGGCGTCCGTGTTGCCCACATGGCTGCGGCGCAAGGCTTCGAACACGGCCAGGGCGCTGTCGTACACCTTGACGCCGCGCCAGGACATGTCGGCGTGGTAGCGCGCGCGGTAGGTCTCCGCCAGGGCCTGGGCGGCCGCCGGGGCGCTGTCATAAATCAACGGCGTCGCGGCGTAGATCCCGTCGGTGAAGAAGCCCGGCTTGCGCAGCTCCTCTGGTTCGTCCTGGAACAGCTCGGCAAAAGCGCTAAAGCCGATGGCGTCGACGCCGACGAGGCGCTGCGTGACGCCTTGCCGCCGCAGCCCCAGCACCAGGTCGTGCGCCTCCTGCCGCGCCACGGCCAACACGATCGTCCCCGGCGCGGGCGCTGCGGCGATGCCCTCGATCGCGGCCGCCAGCGACTGTGTGCGCCCGTCCTTGCTCATGTCGATGCGCCAGGTATTGGCCACCGTCACGTCGGGCGGCAGCGACGCCGTGAGCGCAGCATGCAGCGACTGGCCATAGGGCTCGTCGCCGTACACGATGCTGATCGTGTGTTCGCCGAGAATGTGGGGAATATACGTCGCCAGGAAATTGCCCTGCGCGGTATTATTGAAGATGGTGGTAAACCCCAAGGGGTTGTTACGAGTGACCTCATCGGCGCTGGCGGTGGCGCTGATGGACGGCAAGCCCGCCGCAGCGTAGACCTCGCCCCCGGCCAGCGTGGCGGCACTCGAATTGTGCCCCAGCACGGCCAGCGCGCGGCCGTCCCGGACGATCGCCGCGGCGTGCGTGCGGGCGAGGCCCGGGTCATTTTGGTCATCATACACCAGCAGTGCGACCTGCCGCCCGTCGATCCCGCCGTCTGCATTCACGGCGTCGACGGCCAGTTCCGCGCTGCGGCGCATCTCCTCGCCCACCGCCGCGCTGGGTCCCGTGATGGGGGCGACGAGAGCCAGGTAGAGCGTGTCGCGGGCCGTGGCCAGGCGTGCGGCGATCACGACCAGGATGAGTGCGAGCAGCGCCCCAGCCGCCAGCCAGCGGCGCGGCAGCTTGCGGGCCGCCGGTCTTCTGCCCGTCTCCTTGGTGATCTCCCGGGGCAAGGGCAGCTCTTCGACGGGCGCGACATACGCAGGCGGGATTGAGCCCACGCCGGCGAGCTCGACCAGGGCGTCGCGTGCCGCTCCCTCGGGATTCAGCTCGCAGGCGCGCTCGAGGCAGTAGCGTTTCTCCTCAGGCCTATGCGCCAGCGCCGCCAGCCAGATCCAGGCCAGCTCGTTCGCAGGGTCAAGCTGCAGTGCCTCGCCCAGCAGCTCGCGTGCCGCCTCGGGGCGGCCTGCCTGGTAGGCGACGATGGCGCGCCTGGTCAGGTTGGTCGATGATTGGATGGTGGCGGACATCCGGTTCCCTCTGTCTACGCTGTCTACGTCCATGCTGTGGCCGGTCGTGCAGGGCGCCGGCGCCCCGAATGCGTAGCATAGCGCAAGCCGACCGCATGACAAAAACCATACCTGATAGTGACATTTACCTTTGACGGCTCTTGCCGGGCATGGATAATAGAACTATCCCCTATCATAACCTGCATTCAGGACAGCAAGTCGCTGCCTGAGCAAAGCACCCTGGGAGGAAACGCATGAAAGCAATTGTCTACACAAAATACGGATCACCGGATGTTCTTCAGCTCAAAGAGGTGGAAAAACCTACCTGCAAGGACGATGAAGTACTGGTAAAAGTTCACGCGGCATCCGCAAATCCAGCTGACTGGCATCTCATGAGAGGCGCACCGTTCCTGGCCCGCCTGGCGAACGGACTTCTCAAACCCAAAAACCCGAGGCTCGGCGCTGACGTAGCGGGGCGCGTGGAAGCGGTTGGCAGAAACGTAACGCAGTTTCAAGTAGGTGATGATGTATTTGGGGAATTGCCCCTCAATGAGATGGGCAGTTTTGCCGAGTATGTATGTGCTCATGAAGATGCATTGGCGTTGAAACCGGCCAAGATGACATTCGAGCAAGCAGCAGCCGTCCCTCTAGCGGCATTCACCGCTTTGCAGGGTCTGCGCGATAAAGGACAGATTCAGCCAGGGCAAAAGGTTTTGATCAATGGCGCATCCGGTGGTGTGGGTACCTTTGCCGTGCAGATTGCCAAATCGTTCGGGACTGAAGTCACGGGTGTGTGCAGCACGCGGAATTTGGACATGGTGCGCTCGATTGGGGCAGACCATGTCATTGATTACACGCAAGAAGATTTCACGCAAAACGGTCAGCGGTATGACCTGATTTTTGATGCGGTGGGAAATCGTTCGGTTTCAGATCTCAAGCGTGCATTAAGTCCCAATGGAATTTGTGCCGTTGCCGGATTTACCACCCTGTCGCGTTTGTTCCAGGTCATAGCGCTCGGCGCATGGGTGTCAAGGACCGGGAGCAAGAAAATCGGTCTGATGGAGACGGCGAAAGCCAACAAAAAGGATTTGCTTTTTATCAAGGAACTTCTTGAAGCCGGCAAAGTAGTCCCTGTTATCGATAGAACTTACCCGTTAAGCGAGGTTCCTGAAGCGATCCGCTATCTTGAAGCAGGACACGCCCGGGGAAAAGTCGTCATCACTGTGGCGCATAATGGCAAATGACAAGCTCATCAAATAGTCCTTCATCTCACGCAGCCTTTCTCCTCAAGTCCCTTCATTTCGCGATACCCTTGCACATACCCGTCTACGAGGATGCGCAACTCGTCCCGCAGCTCCTCTGGGCCCATGCTCTTATCTAGCAGGGCGGCGCAGATTGCGCGACGGATGGCCCGCCCGCACTTGTGCAGCTCCTCTGCGCCCACCGCCGGCGCGGCCTGCTGCAGGTGTACCTCGAAATCCAACGTGGTGGAGGCGAGCAGCGTCTCCACCACCTCCATAAACGCCTCGGCGCCCAACTCCAGCGCCGCCTGGATGGAGGGCCGGCAGAACTGCGCCTGCTTGGCGACCACCTGGATGCCAGCCTCGAGGTAGCGCCGCGGGTCCGTCTCCGTCAGGCAGTCGAACTCGGCATGGAACTCCTGGCAGAAGCGGAGCAGGGCGGCCGGGCACAGTCCGTGCAGCACCAGCTCGCGCTTGGTCGGAAAGTAATAGTAGAGCCCGCCGATGCTCAGGTTCGCCGCCCGCGCCGCCTGGCGCATGGACAGCTGCCGCGCCCCGCCCCGGACGATCAGCGGTGCGACTGCGACATAGATTTCGTGCTGGCGTGCCAGCCGGTCCTCCGGCGGCCGCCCCAGTTTACCGAACGCCATCGCATCTTTCTCCACAAAAATTGCCACCCTATTGCCGTCGGCCCGTCCTTATGTCACTATATCGTGGGAAATCCCACTATACCGCCGCCCACGCCACCGTGCAAGGGGCAGGCAAATCCGGGCTGCATATCATGTCCAGAGCGCGCACAATTCGTAGGGGCACAAGGTCCGGCGGAATAACGCCACCAATCGCGACGATCCTCCCTTCGCCGGACCTTGTGCCCTCCTGCGAAACCTTGAGATTCAGCGGCATACGGACGCAAAGGAGGCATACCAATGATCGCACCAGGTGACGTACTGGAGCACCCGGTAACCGGCGAAACCATAATCTTCCGCCAGACCGGGGCCACCACAGGCGGCAAGCTGATTGAGGCCGACTTCTACATGCGGCCTGGCGCCTTTGTCGCCGCCGAGCACATCCACCCACACCAGGAAGAACGCTTCGAAGTCATCGCCGGCACCCTGCGCGGGCGCGTCGCGGGCAAAGAGCTGGCCGGCGTGCGGGGCGAGACCGTCGTCGTGCCCGCCGGCACGCCGCATCTCTGGTGGAACTCCGGCGACGAGGAGCTGCACGTGCGGGTCGCAGTGCGGCCGGCGCTCACGTTGGAGAATTGGTTCGAGACCTACTTCGGCCTGGCCCAGGATGGCAAAGTCAGCCCCAAGACCGGCTTGCCCAACCTTTTCCAATTGGCGGTGATGATGCGTGCCTACCAGGACGTCCTGATTCTGGCGCGGCCCCCGCGGCCCGTACAGACCCTGCTCTTCGGCTCGCTGGCCGCGGTGGGGAGAGTGCTGGGGTACAAGGCAGACTACCCGTACCCGTATTCCCGGCTGGCGCAGGTGCAAGCGACGTAGGAGACCTGCGGTATCCCCCAGTTCGCAAGAGAGCACGATCGGTAGATACCGCCGGCAGCCTACATGCTGCGCAAGGAGGCGAACGAAACCCTGGCAGCCTATCTCGCCGGCCGCTACTCTTTTACCTCGTGGGCCCCCATCTCCACCATTTTCACGATCGCTCCCACAGCAGCATCCGGCTGTTCTATCATGATGCGGTGGCCGCTTTGGTCTGCAAAGAGCTGCTGGCTGTTCGTCGATAACTGGAGGTAGCGTGCCTGCGAGGCGGCTGAATCAGGATCCATATCCTTGCCGCGCGATAGAACGATTAAGGGCAATGCGCCCAACGTGGTCACAGCCCTGGCCTGCGCTGCTCCTTCGGACATCCCCATCCCTTCGTCCAGGAAGGTTTGGGCGAAACGAGGGGTCACCGCGGTAGATGTATAGGCTTGCTTATCCTTTGGCGGCAGGTCTTGGACCGAGCCGAGGGGACTGCCAACAAACGCACCAGGCCGATGCGTGCCATCAGCGCCGCCAACTCGGAAGAGGGTCCGCACCGGGTTTTGGAGCTGGCTTCGGCGTGGAGACATCCGCAGCGGACAGGTTTTGCGGGTCAACCAACACCAATCCCGCGACTTCTTCCGGATAGTCATGCGCGTACACACGCACGGTATACCCGCCCAGTGAATGGCCCACCAGCACATACGGGCCGGGTTCATTCGCGTTTGCCAGCAAGGTATGCAGCTCTTTCGCAAATTCCCGGGCAGTCCGCGGCTCGGGACTGGCCTCGCTCCATCCCATTCCGGCCCGATCATAGGTGCAGACGCGCGTGGTCTTGGCGACTTCGGGCTGTACCCAACCCCACGAAGCAGAAGAATCTCCCCAGCCGGCTTCGATCACCACAGTCGGGCTGCCCTCGCCGGTGCAGTTGATGTGCAGGCGATACCCACCCACGTCCACCATTCGGCCAGGTGGCGGATAAGCCCGCGCGTCGGCGGCTTCCGCGCTGGACTCATACACAGCTCCCGCCAGGATCAACACAACGAGCACGAGCACAACGATGCCAAACCATTTGAAAAAACGTCGACGCCGGTGTGGGGGAGCAGCTTCATCTTTCATAGCGAGACCTTTGATCGCAAGCCAGGAGAACAGTACGCGTAGGGCAGGCCGATCCCTCTGCCGCCGCAGCAAATCAGCTCGCTTGTTGCTGAATGCGAGCAAATAACCCTGTCAAGAAGATGTCCGAAGCAGAGGAGAATTCGAGGATTTTGAGCGAACGGCTCTTCCCGGCATCAAATATATCATAGTTGTCAAGCAGACAACAGCTACCTGGTGTGATTCACGATCTCGGGTATGTCGGAACGAACCTCCCGCGTAGTCCGCACGCCTTCGTGCGGGACCCCCGGCACGCCCACGTGCCCGCCGCCCGGCCACGTCGCAGCAGTCGAGCTGGCTCTCACGCCTCAGGCGCGTTCGCGCGATCGCATGGCCATTGTCCTCACGCGCGTGGTAGACTGCCATGGGAGGTGAGACTGATGCCAAAGGCGTTCTTCTTTAATGTCCCAGCGCACGGGCATGTTAATCCGTCGCTGCCGCTGGTGGCCGAGCTCGCGCGGCGCGGGCACCAAATCACCTATTTTCTGACCCCAGGGTTCCGGGCTGACGTCGAGGCGGCAGGTGCGGTCCTGCAGCCGTATGCTGCCGTGCACGACGATTATTTCAGCGGTCCCGGGCTTGACGGCAGCAGGCCGCAGAAAGCCGCCGCTCGGCTGATCACGACGGCCGGCGAGATTCTGCCGGAACTGCTGCAGGCAGCCGCCGGCGCCCGCCCTGACTACATCCTCTACGATGGGATGTGCCCGTGGGGCTACCTGGTGGCGCGCAGCCTCCACCTGCCGGCCGTCGTCTCTTTGTCGCTGCTGCCCCTCGCCACCCCGCCCGTGCGCGAGCTGCTGACGTGGGAGATGCTCAAAATCCTCGGCCCGATGCTGCTGCGCGATGCTCCCACCGGGGTGCAGGCCGCCCGGCGCGCCCGGGCACTCGGATCGCAGTACGGCGTGCCGCCGCTAAGCCTGCCGGAGATCCTGAACGCGCCCGGCGATCTCGCCATCAGCTACACGTCGCGCGATTTCCAACCCTATGCGGACAGGGTGGCAGACACCGTGCGTTTTGTCGGCTGGACGCTGCGGGAGAACCGCACGGAGTCACCCTTCTCCTTCGAGCAAGCGGGGGGCCGGCGGCTGATCTACGTCTCCCTGGGCTCGCTCGTCCAGGCCCCCGCCGCGTTCTTCCGGACATGTATCGACGCGTTTGCCGGCAGCGACGAGTTCGTTCTCATCAGCACGGGCCGCCGGTTTGGCGCCGAGGAGTTTGGCGCACTGCCCCCCAACGTGGCGGTGCGCCCCTGGGTGCCGCAGGCGCAGGTGCTGAGGCGCGCGGCCCTGTTTGTCACGCACGGCGGCCTGGGCAGCGTGCTCGATGGCTTGTACTGCGGCGTGCCGCTGCTCGTCGTGCCGCAGCAGGAGGAACAGCTGCTGACCGCCCGGCGGGTCGTGGAACTGGGGGCAGGGCTGCTGCTCCGGAAGGGAGATGTCTCCGTCGCGACCATCCGTGCCCATGCGGCGCGCTTGCTGGCGGAACCCGACTTTGCGCGTGAAGCCGGGCGCATCGGGGAGACACTGCGCACGGCAGGGGGAGTCGCGCAGGCTGCGGATGAAATTGAACGCCTGCTGCGTCGACCTTAGCCTATCCTGGCTGCCATAAACTGGCCCGCCTACACCAACTGCTGCTTGAGTGCCAGGTGAGCGGCCTCGCCGCGCGAGCTGACGCCTAGCTTGCCGTAGATAGTGGTGAGATGGGCGTTGACTGTGCGCTGGCTGATGACGAGCTTGTCGGCGATTTGGGCATAGGTCATGCCCTGCACCAAGCAGCGCAGAACCTCCAACTTCGCGCGTCGTGAGGCCAGTGGCGTGCTCGACGGGAGAGGAGACAGCGGCGGGGCTGCTCGCTCGATTGGCTGCTCGGGGACAGGCGGTGCCGTCTCTGATAGTGCGTAGGTTACCGCCTGTTCTATCGTCATGGCCTGCCCCTCAACCCAACGCTCTGCGAAGACAGCCGCCGGCAAGGCGGCACGCACGGCTGCGCTATCCTGTTCATGATCGGCTGCCGCCGTGAGGGTATGATAGTTGACGCCCCCCGCAGCACTTGCGCAGTGGCGCCGCCGCTGCGAACAGGCGCGCTGCGCGTTCGTACTCGCCCTGCGCCGCTGCGATCACGCCCAGCTGGTGCAGCGTGTGCGCCACGGCCGCCTTGCTGCCGATCTCACGCACCAGCAAAAGACACTCACCATGCACGGCAGCGGCCTGGGCAAATTCTTCTTGGCGCAGCAGCACTTCGCCCAGCAAGCTCAATGCTTCGGCAAGATTCCATTTGTCGGCAGCGCTGCGCCGCAAAGCCAGCGCTTGTGTGAAATAGTGCCGAGCGGTGGCAAGCTCTCCCGTGCGGCCGGCAATACAGCCGAGACCGATCATGGCCATGGCGACACCCCAGCTGTCGCCCAGCTCGCTGTACAGGGCGAGCTCTTCTTCAAACAAGGCGCGTGCTCGCACCTGCTGACCTTGAGCGGCCAGAGCATGGGCCAGATTGTCCAGCGCCAGTCCCAAGTCCCAGCGCTTCTCCTGGCTGCAAAGCAGCGCAATGCTTTCCTCACCGTCACGCTGCGCCGCCACAAAGTCGTATTGGCAGTATTCTGTGGCACAGCGTTCGCGCAGCGCAGTGGCGAGTCCGTAGTCGTCGCCGATGGCACGCGCGAGCGCTGCGCAGGTCGTGAAATGGGTGTGGGCAGCCGGCAGGTCACCCGCTATGAGTGCCATGAGCCCGGCGCCCCAGAGCGCCTTGACCCGCGCCGGGGAAGGCGCAGCTGTCGACTGCAGGGCCACTTCCAGCCAACCCTGTGCCTCACCGGCATGATTGCCGAAGTGCGCAAACCACGACAGGGCGCCGGCCAGGCGCAATCCCACTTCAACCCGCTGCGCTGTTGCATGGGTCGCCGTGGGCTGGCACCAGGCTAACGCAGCACGCAGATTGTCTAGCTCAGTTTCCAGGCTTGTCAGGGCGTGCTTGCGCTGCGGACCAAGCATCTGTGCATCTGCTGCTTCGGCCAGGGCCAGGTAGAAGGCGGCATGTTTGTCGTTGACCAGCTCGGCTTCGCCACTGGCCGCCAGTTGCTCGCCCGCGAACTCGCGGATCGTTTCGAGCATAAACAGGCGGGGCTCACCATCCCCTCCGGCAGTCTGCCGCACCAGGTTGTGGTCGACCAAGGTGGCAAGTCGATCGAGGACGTGGACGGCAGCGGTCAGGCCCACAGCCGGTGCAGGGTCGCCCGGCAGCGTGCCGGCAGCCTGCACTGCCGCCAGCGTAAATCCGCCCGCAAATACGGCGAGCCGGCGGAAGAGCGCTTGTTCTTCTGCCGCTAGCAAGTCGTAGCTCCATGCAATCTCGGCCCGCAAGGTGCGCTGGCGCTCCGGCAGATCTTGCGGCCCGCCGGTCAGCAGGCTGAGCCGCCCTGCCAGGCGGGCCGAGATTGCCGTGGGTGAGAACAGCTTGACCTTGGCGGCGGCCAGTTCGATGGCCAGGGGTAGGCGGTCCAACGCATCGCAGATGGCCTCAACCGCGGCAGCATCGGTGGTTGCGAGGTTAAAGCCAGGCTGGACGGCCCTGGCCCGCTGCTCGAACAGCTCGACAGCCGCGGCCTGCGCCAGGGCGGGCACGGGGTATTCATGCTCACCGTATAGATGCAGCGTCACGCGGCTGGTGACCAGTATCTTGACGCGCGGGCCGGCGGCCAACAGCGGCGCTACGAACGGCGCCGCTGCAACCACATGCTCAAAGTTATCCAGGACTAGCAGGGTCTGCCGCTCGGCCAACCAGTCCTGCAGATGCTCCTGCGACCTGGCGTCCGGGCAGCTCCTGTATCCCTAGCGCCTGGGCAACTGCTGGAAGTACGCTGCCTGGCTCGCGCAGTGGCGCGAGGTGAACAAAGAAGACGCCGTCGACGAAGTGATCGAGCACGTAGGCGGCCACCTGCATGGCCAGGCGCGTCTTGCCCACACCGCCGGGTCCGGTCAGCGTGAGCAGGCCGACCTCTTCACTTAACAGGCGCTGCTGAATGGCGGCCAGATCGTGCTCGCGGCCGATCAGACGGCTGCGCGGGAGACGCAGATTCGTTGAATGCAGAGCCACCGGGCCCTCACCGTACCTCGCTGTGGAAGGCGCGCAAGAACCACGCACCGTTGGCGAAGTGCAGCAAACATTACCGAAATAATCGGCAGCTGTCAACCGTGCAATCCAGGGCACGGCGCTTGCTCCCTGCTTGCCATTACTGCGGCAGGACCCGCAGCCCTGCGTGATCAGGAGCCGTTGGCAACACGCGCAGCAGGCCCCAGAGCCCTGCTTCCCGATAGGGCAGGCGCTGGTCGCCGTACTGGTAGTCGCCCGGCGCGCCTGCTCCACCCACGGGAATGATGGTGACCGTTTCCAGCGCGCCAATCTTGACTGCGCTCAGCAAGTTGGCGCCCGGGCGCGGCTCCTGGCGCCAGGCGTGACCTTCGAGGGCGAAGACATGCGATTGTTCGTTGTATGGCGCCAAGACATGGATTCGCAGCGGATCGCCTGTATACGCTTCCAGGCGGGGCGTTGGGGGGCCCGGCGCAGCCGCACCTGTCGCTCCTGCTGCGTGCGCGGGCTCCGCCGCACGCATGTAGTTTATCCCCACTACCCCACTCACCTGTTCGCTGTACGGCATGATGTGCGTACCGATCACCGGGTCTTCATCCTGCAGCAAGAGCGTGAAGTCACGGTAGCTCGGTGCGTTGGGCGGATGCACGTCCACGCGCCAGCCGGCGCTGGGCTGCCATGTCGGCGCCGGTCACAGGGTCGGTATACGTCGCGCCGGCGGGACCGACCACGATGGCCCCATATAGGCCGCGCCGTGGATTCTGCCGCACGTTACCCCAGTCGCGCACCAGGGCGACTGTTTCGCCCAGTTCGGGGTGTGCATAGTAGGTGTAGACGCCTGTCTGGCCCGGCAGTGCTGCCTGGGCGGGATTATAGCCGGCCTCGACCCCGAGCGAGGTCATGGGGTCGGCAGCCAGCAAATCGGCGTGAAACGACACGGGACCCTCAGCTGCGAGGTTGGTGAGGTGCACCACAACGCAGTCGCCGATATTGACGTGCAGCACGAGTGGTTCGACAGGCTTGCTGCCACTCTCGACTGCAGCCACGTCCTGCCGCAGCACGTAGATCAAGCCCCGTTCGTCCCTCAGCATCGGCAGCTGTGCCGCCACCACCGCAACGTCAAACGTCTTGCGTGTGGCGTCTGGGGGACAAACCTGGCCGGCCGCAGGCGGGGTGACCTCATGCCCCCGCAGCTTTTGCAGGGTTGAGGGATCGTCACGGCCAAAGACGCGTAACAACCCCCAACTGCCTTCCTCCAGCTTGGAGGCGCGGCCATTGTAGTAGAGGTAGTCACCCGGCATCTGCTGGGGCCCGCCGGCGTGCGGGATCACGAGGTCATAGCGCTCGGAGATGCCGAGATGCACGGTGTTGACCGGCGGCGAAGAGCGGCTGAACGGTTCGATGCGGAACCAGTGGCCGTCGACATGCAGCGTGTGCATGTCGTTTGTGCCCGCCACCAGGCCGCGGATCACGAGCGGGTCACCGACGTACGCCTGGAGCAGCGGGGTGGCCGGATCGCCGTGGACCTGGCTGCTAAAGATCTGTTCTGGATGTTCGGGTGCAGCTTCTGCGCGCAGCGCCAGTGGCTCCGCCCGCAGATTGAGCGAACCGCCGCTGGAGTTGCGGCTCCTGGTCAACGTGTTGTCATCCTGCAGGAAAAGCACCAACTCGCGAAAGCTGCCCGCTACGTCGGCCGCGACCGGTGCGTCCGTGTGCACGTCGGCGATCGGCCCGCTTTCGATGCTCTCGCCGCTGTGCGGATGATGGTAGGTCGAGCCGGGCGGCTCGGCAATCAGCGCGCCAAACAGGCCATGCCGCCAGGAGACCAGGGCATTGACGTGATCGTGAAAGTAAGCGGTGCCAAACTGCACGTCGGGATACCAGCGCTGGCGCAGAAACTCGACGCTCGTGATTTCGCCGGCGGCGTGGTCGTAAGCCAGTGGCTCGCTTAAGAGGAGCCACTGATTGCCACCAGGGTCGCTTTCCAGGGCATCGACCTGGTGGACTTCAAACGTCGCGTCTTGATCCATGCCGACCCCAAGGAGGACGCCGGGCTGAAAGCGCTCTGTGCCGCTCAAGCGCAGGCGTGTCGATCCCGCAGCAGCAGATTCCAGCAGCGTTTCGCCTTCTATGCTGAATGGGCGCAGCGTCTGTTCGTAGTTGAAGCCGGCGGTCGTGCCGTCGCTGGCTTGGACGTCGAATTGGACAAAGTGAATGTGCAGGCTCACCTTGCTAAAGAACCTGTTCTCGCGGTTGTCCTCCAACTCACTCTTGAAAATAACGTCAATGCAGTCCTCGCCCGCATTGGCGCGAATCGCCAGCGGCGTCTTCAGCTCGTTGTCCTTGCGCACCTGGTCTTCTTGCGACTTGAGCACAAAGATGGCGCCGCTTGGATCGACGAGATCATGCTCCGTGTTGAGGGCAATCGGCAGTGTGATGGCATGGATTTGGAACTGTTTTATGCGCGTCCCAGCAGGGCAAAGGCTGCCCGGACCGCTGGCGCCCGGTGCAGGCGGGTCCGGGCCTTGCTGAATCGGATCCAGGTAGGGCGCCGGTCCATGGCCGGGTGCAAACGGTGGGCGGCGGCCCAGGTGCGGCTGCAGCAGAGGATAGGCCGGCTTGCCCGTCTGCGGGTCAAAGTAGATGGGCCGGCGTTCGTCTGGTGGGCCGGTGGACCTGGGCGGTTGATAGCCGGGCCAGCGTTCCACCGTCGGTGGTTCCCCCAAGTACAGCTGTTCGCTGGCGCTGCCAATCCCACACCGACGCATCATAGTCGCGCGGAACGCCGGCCGGGGGCAGCTGGCGTTCGACCCAACTTGCGAGGTTGTCCAGGGTGATGGTGAAGGCTGCGCCGTTCCAGCTGGCGCTGCGGCCGGCGAGCTGTTCGGATGTGACCGCCGGTTGCACTTGCTGCTTGCGGTCGGGCAGTTCGGCGAGCGGTGGCAGGCTGTCCTGTGACACCAGGCCGTCCTGCAGCGTGTTGTACACGCGCCAGATGCCCCACATGCCCGCAAAGTAGTGGTGGGCGATGTGACAGTGGAAGAGGTAGTCGCCGACGCTCTGCTGGCAGCCGCCGCTGCCGCATTCGTTCTCGATGTCGAACGTCTCCGCCGGGCCGAGGCTCTGGGAGTCCGTGCGCTCGCTGGCAGCCGGCAAGATGGGCGGGTGCTTGACCAGGCCGTCGTCGAAATGGTCGCTGCCCGCCGCACGTTCGGCTTGGGGCTGGCGCGGCCAGCGCGTCGCCCCGCCGTGGACATGGTGCACATGGAAGACTTCCGAGCCGCCGTGGAGGAGCCGCTGTTTCGTCGGATCGCCAAGGTAGCTGCGCATAATGGGGGTGGCCGGATCGCCAAAGGCGTAGGAACTGTAGGCGAGGGATTCGTCGTAGTGGCCAAAGCGCTCCTGCTGCAGCTGCAGCCTGTTCATAAACGGTTCGCTGCGGTAGTTGACGGCCCGGTCGCCGGGCCGGTAGGCGCCGGTGAAGGGATCGACCTGGGTCACGGGGCGGTCATTCGCATCCAGGTGCCGGTAGCGCTCGTGGCCGATCTCATGGTAGATGATCGCAAACTCGCGAAAGTCCGCCCTGCCCGGCGCCTGGATGGCTGCCATCCAGCCGCTCTTCAGTTCGCCGCCGCCGAGCGGGTCCAGGTAGACGGCGCCTTTGGGCTCCACGATCACGGCCCCGAAGAGACCATGGCTGGTCTGGAAGCGTTCGTCCCCATGGCTGTGAAAATAGTAGGTGCCCTCCGGCTGCGTTTCGGCCACCCACCAGTTGTACGTGACCGTGGCGCCGGGCAGAATCGTGGCCGCCGCGTTGGCTGCGGTGGCAGGCGTGCCGTCGGCCGCCAGGTAGAGGCCCGAGCTGTGGAGATGAAAGCTCACCGGTTCGTTACCGGCGCCATCCGGCCCGTCATCCAGCCCGTTATGCAACTTGACCTGCAGACATTCTCCCTGGTTTACGCGCAGCACGAGTGGCTGGATGGCGTCGCCTTGCAGCCCGATGCTGACGGCCGGTTCCGCCTGCCCCTGGCGCGCTGGCTTGATTCTGCGCTTCCTCGGCGCGAATGCGGCCCACATCCTCTGCGAGCGACATACATCCGGCCGTCAGGGTCGTAATCCAAGTAGCGGTTGAGCGTGATCTGCACCTGGATCGCTGCGACATCGTACGCGCGCAGGGCGGCGCCGGGCGGGCATTTGGCTGCCGCCGTCACGGTTTCACCGCTGCTCGGCGCCAGCACCAGGCCTTCGTCGCCTTCATGCGCCGAAGCGCCATGACCTTCGCCGTTGCGGGCAGAGTCTGGTGCTTGGCCGTGGTCATGCGCCCCGCCCGGACCGGCGTCGGGTGGCCCGGGCGGGGGCGTGTGACAATAGCCCGCCTGTGCAGCGAAGCTAAGCGCCACTGCGAGCAGGATGATGGTAAGGCGCAGACGAAGATCCATGGCGGTTACCCGCATGCCGCGTCAGGGGCATGCATCTAGCGGACGATGACCGTGCCTTCCATGCCGAAATCACCGTGCACGGCGCAGCGATACCTGTACGTGCCGGGCTCTTCAAAGGTCAGCGACCAGGTACTGCCGTCCGGCATACCCGGGCCGATCAGGCCCGAGTTGTAATATTGGGCGGGATCGTAGACCTGGGAAGGTTTGGCCGGCACAAGCACTTGTGGGTTCAGCACCCGCAGCGATTGGCCTTCGGGCTGCGGCTGGAAGACCACATAGAAGGGATCGGGCGGCACGGGTGCAAAGGTGACCGAATGAAAGTCATGCGATGCCCACACGACGGTATCGCCGGCGTCGACGGTCAAATCCTTGACCATGAACTCGTAGGCCGATGCCGAACCGTCGCCTGCATTGTTGGCGCCGGCATCCACGTACCAGACATGCGAGCCGTCGGCCAGCGTGTCACTGCGCGGCGTTTGTCCAAGCTCCATAATGGCTGTGACCCAGCTGAGCAGCAGATCGCCCTCGGCGCCGGCCTGGCGGTCAATCTCTTCCTGGTCAGGGACGGTGGCGCTCGTCGCGGGCTCGACGGAGACTACGCCGCGCATATAGGTGTGGAGTTGGCACAGGTAGGGGTAGAGCCCCGGCTCGTCAAAGGTCAGTGAGAATTCCGCGCTGGGCTTCAGGTCCGGATCCTCTGGCGTCTTGTCCATAATGCCCGAGTTGACATATGCCCCAGGCGTGTAGTGCTCGACGGGATCCCCCGCCGCACGCGTAGGAAATACCACCTCCGTTGCTTCCATCAACTCGCCCTCAGCGCTACCAGGCACAGGTACCAGAATTGGCGGCAGCGGCGTGTCGCCCAGAAAGCTGACGGTGTGAATCTCATCCGTTACCAACTGCCAGGTAACCGTGTCGCCGGCGCGCACGCGCACTGCACTCGGCAGAAACGCGTTGGCCACGGCCGTATCCTGCCCTGCGCCGACGCGCACCAACAGTGTCCGAGGTGGATAAGCAGCTTCTGCACTGCCGGCACTGCCGGCACTGCCGGCTTGCGCGCTGGCGGCCTGCGCCGCCTCGCGTGTGATCGGTGCGCAGCCCGCTAAAGGCGCTGCCAGCAGCAGCAGAGTGAACATACAACGTGACAGACTATGCATGATGAATTCTCCTCTTCTTCCTCACCAAACTGAACGTGCCGGCCAACGACGGCGCCGGCGGTGCCGAGACACTAGCCGGCAGCGAGCAGCGCTTGCAGTTGCGCTTCAACCTCAGCCTCCGTGAACAGACCCTCGACCCGGTACGCGACCACACCGCCGGCATCGAGCAGGTACAGCCACGGCTCGGTGGCCAGGCCGAACGCCGCCATGGCGGGCGCGATCTGCCAGTTGTTGGCGGAAGGATCCGGCAACCCGCTGTACACCTCGACATGCACGAAATTTGCGGCAGACCCATAGCGTGCCAGCAGGTTGGCTGTGACGTCATAGGCGGGTCCGCAGAAGCGCGTCTGGCAAAACGCCGGCGTGGCAAAGAGCACGACGGTTGGTTTGCCATTTTCCAAGGCTGCCGCCAGGCTCACCTGGTACAGGCCCGCAAAGGGCGCGCGGGCCGACGTCAGGCGTTCGAGGTGACCGTTGGCGGACGCTGCGGTCGGCGTGTCCAGTGCGGGCGCAGTTTGACCGACTCGCAGCGCCGGCGATGCTGCCAGCACGTCAAAGCCGATCCGTTTGATTGCACTCTGGGTGGCCGACAGCTGCGCGTGCACCTCTACGCCCCAGGCGCCGGCGCGGTCAAAGCTGCGGTTGTGGGCAAAGATGGCAGTCGCACCGTCCGGTGTCACCAGGCGCGTGGCTTCCGCTTCGGATTCGAACTGAGGCATGCCCGCAGTGCTCAGGTCAAAGTAGCGGAAGCGCACGTCGGCGTCGTCTATCACCTGGCCGGCGGCGTCCAGCAGGCCGACGGCGAAGCGGTTTGGGCCGACCACCAGTTCGGATGGGACCAACGCTACCTGTATTTGCACCTGGCCCGTTACCGGTGTTGCCGCCGGTGGCGCCGCAGGCTGCATGGTCGTGGCCGTCTTCATCCTGGTGCACGGTGACCTGGTTGCCAAGCGGCTGCGCAAAGCTCCGTTCAGGGCTTGTGCCCGCGCCGCCGCCGCAAGCTGCCAACACCAGGACACCACAAATACCGGCCGTGATTCGTGCTTTCATCTATCTCGCTCCTTGCTGATAGGACGCGCAGCGCGCAGAACAACAGTCTACGGCGTGCGGTAACAGGGCGCATCGGTATAGTTACCTATTTGGTTACCTATTGATGCACGTGCGGCTTGCGGCGAGATGGCAGCCAATGGATTGGTTGGGAGATATGGAACTGCCGGAACTCGCATCGGAAGCCTGTTGACGATTTGGACCCAACACAGGAGGATGTAAGCCCGGAGACCATCGTCTAGTTGACCCGTTACGCCCCAAGAAGGGTTCGCCCAGGTTGGGCTGACGCTTGGCCCCTCCCCTATTTGCCGATCTCACGGATGAGAGTCTGCGCCTCGCGGGCCAACTCGATCGTGAAGCGAATCAGCTCCTTATGCCCTGCGAGGACCTTATCAACGGAATGGCCGAACAATTCTTCGACGAGCTCGTCCGGAACATTGCTGTTGATTCCCGCCAAATCTCGCGCTGCTAGCTCCAGTCCCATGAACGCAGCGGCTATAGTGTAGCCAAGGCGAGCTCGCCTCGGATCGCCCTGCCAACCTGCCGCCTGCAACCCTGCAAAATAGGCAGCAAGAATTGCAGCCTTGAGCGCATGCGCCTGCCCCATCGAAACGTCCAGAAGTGCCAAACTGACCATAAGCAGCTTAGCCGCATCTTGGCCGATTGCGCCGATTCCGGCAAAGGCCCAATCAACCGCGACGGTCCGGAATTGCCCGTCAGTGCTGCGCCGTGCAAATAGATTGCGACGCATTGCGTCGCCATGACAGAAGCACTGTGGCAGATCGGCGAGTGCCTCCAGTAGAATGCTTCGCTTCTCCCATATTTCTTCCATGCCCTGAATGTTCGTCTCTGGCATGATTCGTTCGGCTGATGGGTGTTGGCACCACGAGCGCAGTTCGGTGAAGTATGGTTCTGCCAAAGATAGTATGTAGCGCCACTGACCCCGCTGTGTGAGCCACTGATGGGATGGTAGGTCGCGACCTGCCAAATATGCGCCATTGAACCGTCCCAGATCGTGCGCTGCCACGCCGAATTGTTCCAGCGGCCAAGTCCTGCCGACCTGCTCCTCGATATCTTCAAGCCACAGCCAGGCCTCCTCGGCTGGCTGTTCGCTTACGGCAAGACAGCGGGGTGCATCCAACCCGGCAGGTAAATCGCCCAGAAGACCGGATTGATAGACTAACACTTCGCGTTTCCAGTAGGTCCAGGCTGCAGGATCGGAACTGCTCTCGGGGGCTGATGTATGGCCCTGCGCTTTCAGCACCAGAGACCACGGCAGGATATCTGCCCCGGCGCGTGCCGTACCACGGAAGCGATAGACACCGTAGACGCCAAAATAGCGCCCAAAGCCGCCGTTGAGGGATTCATACCCCCAGTTGAGCAGTTGAACAGCCGGCCGGCCCAATATCTTCAGCACGAGTGGCTCCAGCAGTGCAGCATCGATTGCCGCTAGACGGCTGGCAAATTCCTCGCTCATGGTGCCTCCCTTGGGTATCAGAACTGGTTTGTGATTATGCCTTGCTATATCAAGGATAGCGACTTATCATTTCAGACGCGCTCCAGATGCCGTGCAGCACGAGTTGAAATCGCTACCTCCCTATTGCCCCGCTCCTTGAGCCACCCACCTGCACTCATCAGGACATCGCCCAGGCCGCTGAGGGCGCGGCGTACCAGGCCATCGTGAGCGATACGCACGCCGTATTCCGGTGTGCCCTTACGCGCCAGTTCCGCGTGTTCGTGCCGTGCAATCATGATCGTGGTGTAGTCAAACATGATCTCCGTCCTTTTCCTTGTACCCAATTCACATCGCTTGCGTCAGTGCTGTGGGTCCATTAAAATCCACGCACCGAGTTCGGGGGTATGTGCAACCGATACAGGCTGCATACAGTGACCGATACAGGAGCAATACAGGCCATGATCCAACCCGCCCAACCCGGAAATTCTTCATTTGGGTACTGGGTCCGGCGCCAACGTCTGGCGCTCGACATGACCCAGGCTGACCTCGCGCACAGGGTCAACTGCGCTACGGTGACCATTGCCAAGATCGAGCGCGACGAGCGCCGCCCCTCGCGCCAGATTGCCAACCTTCTGGCCGACCATCTGGCGATTCCGGACGATATTCGTGTGCGCTTCGTGGCCGTCGCCCTGGGCGAACAAGCAGCAGACCACCTGCCTCTGGCTGCAAAGCCGGTTGCCCCGCCAGCACCTTCGCCTCAGGTCGCGTCCACCTTCAAGCTGCCGGCTCCCTCCACGCCCTTCGTTGGCCGCGATGCGGAATTGGCGCGCATCGCCGTATTGCTGGCAAATCCAGACTGCAAATTGTTGACCCTTTTGGGTATGGGTGGTATGGGCAAGACGCGCCTGGCGATCGAAGCCGCTGCAAGGCAGATGGGTAACTTTGACGATGGAGTGTATTTTGTGTCGTTGGCGGCAGTGGACACACCAGAGCATATAGCCGGAGCGATTGCCCAGGAACTGGACGTCACCTGGGATGGAGACGATTTGTCGGCGCACCTGCCCCGCTACTTGCGCCCCCGCCAAGTCCTGCTCATTCTTGACAATTTTGAACACCTGACGGAAGGCGCAGATGTGGTGGCAACGCTGCTTCGCCAGGCGCCGAGGCTAAAGGTGCTGGTGACTTCGCGCGTGCGGCTGCATCTTCTTGAAGAGTGGCTGCTGCCTGTCGATGGCATGCCTGTAGAAGAAGGGTTATCTGGTGCAGCGGCGCAGTTGTTTCTGCGCAGCGCGCAGCGGGTACAACCTGGCTTCACGCCGGCTGGACAGGGAACTGCAATCTTGGCAATTTGCCGGCAGGTCGGCGGAATGCCGCTGGCGATTGAACTGGCAGCCAGTTGGGTGCGACTGATGGCGTGTGAAGAAATTTTCCAGCGGATTACGCAAGACTTCGAGGTTCTGCAGACCCCCGTGCGCAACATCCACGAACGGCACCGCAGCGTTCGCGTACTTCTCGAGCAATCGTGGAGCATGCTGGAATCGTCTGAGCTAGCAGTGCTCATGCGCTTGAGCGTCTTCCAGAGTGGCTTCAGAATGGACGAAGCCTCTCACGTCACAGGCGCGAACTTGCCGATCATGCTGGCATTGGTGGACAAGTCGCTTGTGCACAGCAATGGCGCGGGTCGTTATGATTTGCACGAGCTTGTACGCCAGTACGCGGCCGAGCAATTGGCGGCAAATGGCGAAGATAATGTTTGCCGCCAACATCACTTCATGGCCTATTTAGGTATGGCACGCACAGCCGACCGGCACCTGCGCGGCCCGCAGGCCGTCGAGTGGTTCGATCGGCTTGACAATGAACAGAGCAACCTGCGTGCTGCCATGCAGTGGGCGCTGCATACCGGTCACTACGAAGATTTGGCATGGCTTGGCATAGCATTGATGTGGTATTGGACACGCCGCGGTTTTTGGCGTGACGCTGTCAGTTGGCTTGAGCCAACTCTGGCGCATACACAGGCCTGGCCAGTTGACCTACGTCTTATGAATTTGGTCAATCTCTATAATTTTTGGGTGGGACTGGGGTCGTACGCGGCAATTGAGCAGTATGCCGGCGAGCTCATACAGTTGGCGCAAAGGTGCAATCAATTGGCCCTGCAAGCAGTCGCTGCCTATATGGTGGCTCTGTCGGCGACGAGCGCCAAACAAGCAGCGGATGCATACCAGGAAGCCATTCTGGTCGCCCGCCAAGTTGGGAATAACGACACGCTCCCCGACGACTATGGCATATATGGCGATCATTCTAATCTGCTCGCTAATCTGCTGCTCCGCTACGGCAGCGTGCTGCGTTCACAAGGCGAATACGTTCCGGCGCAGGCGCTGTATGAAGAGAGCCTCGCACTGTTTCGCAAAATGGACTGCGATTCGATTGTACATCCGTTGGGCTACCTTGGGAGATTGGCCTTGATTGCCGGGGATATTGCGCAAGCGGAAGTCCTGATCGGGAGGGCGCAGGAGATTTCACTGGCAACAGGCAGTCAGCTGGGCCTTGCCGAATGTGACATGTGGCTGGGCTTGGTAAGACTCTACCAAGGGGACAGCGAAACCGCCTGGCAGTTGCTCGACGAGAGTCTTCGGATTTGGCAGGATATGGAAAGCTATTCAGCGCAGGCCAAGGTTTTGACGTGTCTGGCTGCCGTGGCTCTTGCACGCGGGAATTTGATCCACGCCCAGCAGTTGCTTGTGGAAGGGCTGGCCTATCATGCGTTGATTCGCTGGGTAAAGCCAGAATTGGTCGATTGCTTATTCGTAGCGGCGCGCCTGGCGGCGGCACAGGGGGAATTTACCCGCGCCGCTACTCTTTTTGGCATGGGGGAACGGCTGCGAGTGGAGATACATCATGCCTTGGATGCGCCGTTGCGGTTGCAGGTGGAAACGGCGCTAAAGCAGGTGCGCACCAGCCTTACAGAAGAGCAGTTTGCAGGGGCGTGGCAGGAAGGGACAAGGTGGACGCTTGACGATGCACTAGCTGTGATGGGCAACGGCATGCCGGCAGCACGCGGACCAACGGGGCTACCAGATCCTAACGCCAAGCCTGAGCCGCTCCGTGGAAGCCTCTTGCCTTACCAGTGATCTCCTTAACCTGAAATGCAGACAGCACCTTTTTCCTCGTATCCGCACCGCGATGCTTGGCGCGCCAGCTTGAAGCCTCGAACAGCACCGTGTTCCCTGTAATCAAGTCGATGTGACGGTCGTAATCGTGCGCGCGGTCAAACCCCTGCCAATAGTCCCGACATGTTTCAAACACGATGTCGGGTGACAATCAAACATGGCCCATGCTAGTGTGTCACCACTGCCGGTCGACACTTTCTAGGAGGAACGCCATGCACGAGCCCAATGCATTTGCTACACTGCAGCAAATCACAGGTGGTTACATCCTGTCACGCTGCCTTTACATCGTGGCTGACCTTGGCGTCGCCGACGTACTCGACGAGACGCCGCGCACTGCAGCCGAGCTGGCTGCGTTGGTCGACGTCCATCCCGGCAGCCTGGGGCGCGTCATGTCCCTGCTCTCCGCCCATGGGGTATTCGCGGTGCAAGGCGACCGCTTCGGTCACTCCCCGGCGTCGCGCTTGCTGATCTCTGATCATCCGCAATCGATGCGTACTCTCGTGCAATTATTTGGGGGGCCAATGTCATGGGAGGCCTATGGCTTACTGGACCATACCGTTCGCACCGGACAACCGGCGCTGGAAAAGGTAGTTCCGGAAGGATTGTGGGCATACAGGGCAGCACATCCAGAGGAAAGCGAGATTTTCGACGCCGCGATGGCAGCGAAAGCCCGGGCACATGTAACCGCCATTCTCGCCGCCTACGATTTTTCCTGTTTTGGCGTGGTCGGCGATATCGGCGGCGGGCTGGGACATCTCGTGCAAGCGATTATTGCCGCGACGCCAGACACACAAGGTATACTGTTCGACTTGCCCCACGTCATTGAGAGAGCGAAGCGTGTGCCACTGGGGCGCTTGTCGCTCCAGGCAGGTGATTTCTTCGCCAGCGAGTTGCCCTCCTGCGACGCCTATCTGCTGATGGAGATCATTCACGACTGGGACGACCGACAAGCGATTGCCATTCTGAAGGCAGTTCGGCGCGCAGCACCCCCGCAGGCAAAGCTGCTGTTGATCGAGCAGATTGTTCCGGACGACCCTGGTCCAAACTGGTCCAAGGTACTCGATATCCACATGATGACGATGCTGGGCGGCTCACAACGCACGCGCCGGCAGTACGAGGCACTGCTCGACCAGACTGGCTTCGCCTTGCAGCGCGAGATCGACACGGGTGCAGGCATCTCCATGCTTGAGGCTGTTCTCGTATAGGGAAGGAGCAACTGATGACTGCTAGTTTTGCGGAACGGCTCGGCGCCGTCGACTCAGTAATACTCGCTCCCCTGGTGCGCCAGGTATTGGCGGACGACAGGGCCGAATTGCTTGACTGGAGTTGCCGGCCGCTGACGGGTGGTATGGCGCAACAGCAGGGTGCGTCTTATGGCGTCTACCGCTTTGGCGGCAGGGCGCGCAGCCAGGGCGACGTGCGTTCCTGGTCGCTCGTCCTCAAGGCAACGGGGGCGGCGCTGGCGGCTCCCAACACATTCGCCGGCGTCAATCCGTCCGACACCTATTACTGGAAGCGAGAAATTCTGGCGTACCAGTCGGGGTTGTTGAATGATCTGCCGGAGGGCCTGACGGCGGTGCGCTGTTTTGGGGTGGTCGAGCACCCCGACCAGGAATTCTGGATGTGGTTGGAGGATGTGGAGGATCGGACCTGGTCGCGAGCCGACTATGGGCTGGCAGCTTATCACCTGGGCCAGTTTAACGGGGCGTATCTGTGCGGGCGACCCATACCGCAGGCGGCGTGGCTGTCGAATGGAGAAGTCCGTACACAGTTGGAGTGGGGTGAGGCCGGCATCGCCGATTTGCAGCGGCTGAGCCGACACCCCAACAACCAGGGCTGGCTTGGCGGCGACACTGTTGCTCGTGCGCAGCGCCTGTGGGCAGAGCGCGAGCGTTTGCTGGCTGCGCTCGATCGTCTGCCGCGCACCTTCTGCCATCACGACGCTTTCCGTCGCAACTTGATGATTCGGCGCAACCCCGCCGGCGAACTGGAGACTGTTGCCGTCGACTGGGCGGTGCCGGGTACAGGGTGCATTGGGGAAGAGATGTCGTCGATGGTTGGCGCCAGCGTCTGGTTTCTCGAATTTGCCGCCGGGGAGATCAAGGAGTACGAGGCGGCAATGATGGCCGGGTATGCGGCTGGTCTGCGGGAGGCCGGCTGGCAGGGCGAACCACAACTGCTGCGTTTTGGCTTTGTCGCGACCACGGCTCTCCATTATGGCCTGGGAACGACGGGCGCCATATCATCCTTGATGACCAATGATGAACGCATTCGATTTGCCGAGAGATTTTTCGGACGACCGATGGATCAAATCATCGCTGAGAGGGCGGTCTTTGAGCGCTACTTCCTCGACTTGGGGGATGAAGCGCTGGCCTTGCTGGAGAAGCTGCAGATTGCTGGGTAACTATGACCTTTCGCCAGGTTGGTCGGCTGAAAGCCACGTCGTAATCGGCGGATCCCCCGAATCCGCCGATTCGGAGAATTCCAACAGCAGATCTTTTATTAACGCACTCAATTCGTGCCGCTGACCGCGCTCCCAAGCAGCAGCAAAGTCCTGCGGTTCGAGTTTACCAGCGAGTTCATCACGCAAGGCATGCGCGATTTTGTCGACCTGGTGAAACGCCGTCAGATGCTCGTCAATGGCGCCCAAAATTTCTACAGACCTTAGCCACTGATTTTGCTGTGCCAGAATCCGGGCCGCACATGCTAGAGGAACGGTACTTTGCCATAAATAGCCGGCGTCCAATACCGTGCGCAGTGCCTCGCGCAGGTAAAGGCGGGCGACGCCAACCGATTGTTGCTGCAAAGCGATGTAGGCCAGGTGCGTGATGCTGGCTCCGCTGCGAACCCGATAGCCAATAGCTTGCGCAAGGTCAAGCTTTGTCTGAAAGCAGACCGCTGCCTCACTGAAGTTTTCCTCCGCTTCTGCGATGTGCCCCAAAACTTCATAGGCGACCATACTTTCAAGTTGATCGCCCAGGCTCACCGCGATCGCCAATCCTTCTTCGGCGAGCAGCCGCGTCGAGGTCAAGTCATTGCGATGCGAGGCGGCGATTGCCGCAGCGATTAGGAAATGGCCTTCCCAGTTACGATCCCCAACGGACCTGGCGAGGCCAATCCCTTCCTCCAGGACGCTCATCATGGTATTGGTTTGACGGTGCAACTGTGCCACGTCGCGGCAGTTGTCCAGGGCGGCGAGCAGGTCTTGCGGGCTATCGTACTGCCTGAGGATACGAATGGCTTCGTCGCCGGCGGCTGCACTCTTGTCCATTAGCCCGACACTAAAGTAGAACCTGCCAAGCCTGGCGAGCAAGCGTCCCAGGATTAATTCAGTTGCAGCAGTGGCTGGTGTAGACCGCACGCGTAACGCAGCGTGTTCGATCAGTTCGATACCAACTTGATGGAGCGCCCGCACACGGCAGTAGAACCAGAGAGGATCGAGAAACACGCAAAACCCTTCCCATGCCTGCCGCTCCAGTGCATCCAGCCAGGCCACGCGCACATTCTCGAAGTCAGAGGCGAGTTGTTGGACCACTTCCCCTTGGCGGCTGGTGCGGCTGTCGCGTCCGCATTGCACCATGAGATCGGTGAAAAACGCCGTGTGCTTGGCCTGAATTAGGGAGCCTTGGCCCGATTGGGCCAGCTTTTCGGCTCCGAACTGTTGCAGTAGTTCGTGCATGCCATAGCGACCGCCGTCCAAGCCCTCAATCAGCGCCTTGTTGCTCAGCCCGCGTAGACTGTGCCTATCTGCAGCGGCTACAGCCTCCGCAGCTTCGCGCGTCCATCCGCCGCGAAAGACTGACAAGTGCATGAAGACTTGGCGCTCGGCCTCGGAAAGCTGCAGCCATGTGTGGTCAAAGGTAGCGCGAATGCTGCGGTGGCGCTCGGGTACATCGCGCAGCTCCGATTCCAGAATGCCGATCCCTTTTTGTATCTCGTCGGCAATGTACCCAAGGGAAAAGGTGTTGAGCCACCCTGCGGCCAATTCAAGGGCCAGCGGCATGCCGTCAGTCAAGCGGAAAATGCGCGCCAGGTTCTCCAGGTCACCGGCTTGCAGCGTAAAATCCGGGCGGACACGCCGTGCGCACTGCACAAATAAACCTGCCGCATCGGAACTCCCGATCTCTTGTGGGTTCTGCCACATCTGGAAGTCCAGACCGCGCAAGATGTAGACTGTCTCACCCTGCAGGCCCAACCGCTCGCGCGAGGTCACCAGCACATGCACATCCGGCGCTGCGCGCAGGATATCGGCTACGACCTGTGCTGCCTCCAGCAGATGCTCGAAGTTATCTAGCACCAACAGCAAGGAGCGCACGCGCAGGAAATCCAGGAGTTGTTGGCTGGGTGCGTCCTGGCCATAGAAAATGAGACCGACCTGCTCGGCGATGGCGAATACGATGTCGGCGACATCGCCGAGCGCCGCCAGCGGGACGAAGAATACCCCGTCAGCGTATTGACGAAGCAGGGTTCTAGCCACTTCCAGTGACAAGCAGGTTTTGCCCATGCCACCAGGGGCCAGAATTGTCACCAAGCGAGCATCAGGGCTGGCTAGCAGAGCCGTTAGCTTGGCAAGTTCACGTTGGCGGCCGACAAGAGGAGTGGAAGGGTAGGGAAGATTGTGCTTGACGGGAGGCGCGCGTGTGCCGCCGAGCAAGCCCGCCCTGCGAGCCTGCTCAATGGCTTCTTTGCGGCTGCCGGCGCCCAGTTTCCTGTAGATCTGGGTGTTGTACCAACGCACCGTCTTCTCGGCAAGATGTAGCTTGTTGGCAATCTCTTGATTGGACAGTTGATCGGCCAGACATGCCAAAATCTCCTGCTCACGCTCGGTAAGCGGTTCAGATAGACCCTGCGCGCGGCTCGCCAGCGCACTCGTCGGCTTTTCTACCCGCATCTGGTCGAACCTCAGCTTCATCTTCAGCACAAACGCGAAGTCGTTTGTGCTCGTGTCTGTATGCCACGCGGATCGTCCCATCTATTGTAGTGTATTGAGTGAATGGCGACAACCGGTATCAAACGATCCGGGAAGCTAAATTGTGACCGTACCAAGGATAGTGAAAAAGGAGTAGAATAGGGCCGGGAGAGAAAAGGAGGGAGAAATGCGCCTACGCCTGCGGCTGCCGGAAGTGCGGCCAGATGAGTACACTGTGCCGATGACGTGCCCGTACGGGTGCGGGGGCGGTACTTTGCGCTGCACTAGCAATGTGAGAAGGAGCTGAGCGACCCGAATCAGGCGACGGTGCAATACGGACTGCGCTCTTTGACGCCGTATCGGCGCATGCACCGTATTCCAAAGTGATCGCAGAAACGCTGCACCCGGCTGCGGTCACTGCGGTCGTCCGGGCGATGATGCCGATGAAAGGCGAATCATGAGAGCTGCGTTTGCCGTCCTGGCCAACATAGAGGCCTACAACTTCGTGCGTAGGTTGGCTTGGGATATTCATTACCAATACCGCACCAGCACGATCGACGCGCGCCTGCCGCCGCATATCTCGCTCAAGCAGCCTTTCGCTATTCCGGATCTCGGCGCGCTCGAAGAGTACATGGATGGACTGGTGCGGACGATTGAGCCGTTCGAGGTGAAGCTGACCAAATTGGAGCTTCGCTCTATTACTCACCAAGGGAAGAACTACGGCCTGCTGTGGATTGCAGTCCAAGAGAACTCCGCGCTGCGAGCGCTGCACAGCAGGCTGAACCTTGAATTGAGCGAACTGCTTGGCGAGGCGCGCGGGGAGTACGACGGCGACGAGTACCTGTTCCATATGACTGTCATGATAGGCGGACAATCAACGGACGTATACCGCGCCGCGTTTGTCCAGATCGCCGATAAGGAAGTGGACCTACGCTATACCGTGAGGCACTTGGCGATGTTCGTATATGACGAGCCGCTTGGCCCGCAGGGGGAGTATCTTACCTACAAGATCCTGCCTATCGGGGCGCCCAAGACGGTAGCTCGATAATGTTGCCCTCGGGGTCGGTCACGTAGCACCTTGTCACGCGGGCGCCGGTGGCGATTTGGACCGTGACAACTTCGCCCACGGTGCGACCGCCGGCCTGCAGCACGGTGGCACGCGCGGCGTGCACGTCCTCGACGGAGAAGGCGATATGGCCGAAGCCGGGCCGATTGACGACGGCCGGCTCACGCGGCGCGGTGATGTTGTAGGTAAAGATCTCCAGTGTGGCGCCGTCGTTGCCCCAGCCGGGGAGGCGCAGGTGCGCGCCGCGCAGGTGGTCCTCCGTGCGTAACCTCGCCCAACTCATCCCATTTCTCGCCGCCACACCCAATCGTCCCTCCCTCGCCGCCTTGTTAGTCGCCTGACCGCTGGACAGTTCTACAGCCAACTACGGCCGAACTCTGCCTTCCTTACCTGTCAGCATTTTGCTCCACCATCTCTGGCACGGTCACGCTAAATTAACAATATTGACATTTTCAAGTAATGACGCTATGCTTCAAGCTCCGCCATATCGCTTCCGCCTGCCTTGGCCCGTCGAACAAGCGCCGGTACCGCCTTCGCCTTGACTTGCTCAAAGTAGCGTCGATCAAGTGCCAGACGCACCGCAACAAGGAGCAGTGGAGATGCACATGGAAACCGCAGCCAAGCCAACTAGCCTTGAACGCTATCGCGCTGCTGATGCTGCGCTGCCGAAACAGAACCGCCTTTGGCCGCTCTACGGGGCCGGGTTTGACAATCTCGGCGTCAAGGGCCTGCCGCTGGACCTGCCCCTTGTGCATCCCGGCCACGGCGAACTCCTGGTGCGCCACGACGCCGCCGGTATCTGTGTCACGGATGTCAGGGTCATCCGCGCCGGTGAGCAGCACCACTACATCCACCACAATATGCGTGAGCGCCCGGTAGTGCTCGGCCACGAGGTAAGCCTCACGGTCGTCGAGGTGGGCGCCGAGCTGCAGGGGAACTACCGGCCGGGCGACCGCTTTGTCGTCCAGCCCGCCATCTACATTAGCGGCAAGGCGACCGGCTATGGCTTCGAGCTGCACGGCGGCTTCTCGCGCTACAGCATCGTCGATTGGCGCGTGCTCGCCGGCGACGACGGCAGCTACCTCATCCCGCTTCGCCCCGACGACGGTTATGCCGAAGTGGCCCTGTGCGAGCCGTGGGCGTGCGTCGAGGCGTCGTATGCGGTCACCTACCGCACAGAGTGGAAGCCCGGCGGCGTTGTCCTGTTGACGGGCGACGGTGCGGGCGTCACGCTGGGCCGGGCCGTCAACTGGCGCCCGCGCCTCGTGGTGCTGGCCGTGCGCGACCTGGCGTTTGCCGCAGCGGTGTGCACGTGGGCCGAGCAGGCCGGCATCGCAGTTCAGGAGGGCGATGATGGCCAGACCCGCTGCGACGATATCGTCGTGTTAGGCGGCGAGCAGAATGGCAAGGATCTTTTTGCCCGCCTGGCCCGGGACGGCATCTTTAACATCGTGCTGTGCGGCCGGAGCGCCCGGCCGATCGCCGTCGAGGCCCGCCGCCTCCATTACGACCACCTGCTGGTGACCGGCACCGGCGGCAGCGACCTGTCGGCTGCCTATACGCCAGTCCGCACCCAGCTGAGGGCCGGCGGTGCCGCCTGGATCCTCGGGGCAGCGGGTCCCATGGGGCAGATGCACCTGCTGCGCGCGCTGTCACTGCCGGGCCAGCCGCGCAAGGTCGTGGCGACCAACCTGCACGCCGCCCGCATGGAGCCCGTGCGTAGGCATCACCAGCACCTGGCCGCGGCCAACCGCGTCGCCCTAGCCTGTCTCTCCGCCGACCAATTTGCGGGCGACGATGCCTTTGCCGCCCGCCTGGGGGAGGAATGCGGCGGTGACGGGTATGACGATATCGTCATCGTGGCGCCGGTGACGGAGGCGCTCGAGCAGGCGGTCGCCGCAGCGGGGGACGACTGCGTGATCAATATATTTGCAGGCGTCGCCCCCGGCGCCCATGCGAACATCGATCTCGATGCTGTGGCCTTGCGCGGCGTGCGCTTTACCGGGACCAGCGGTTCGTCCATCGCCGATCTGTGCCGCGTGCGCGACCTGGTGGAAAGCCGGCAGCTGGACACAAATCGTTCGGTGGCCGCCATCGCCGGCCTGGAAGGGGTAGCCGATGGTCTGCACGCGGTAGCCGACGGTCGCTTTGGGGGCAAGGTCGTTATCTTCCCCAATCTAGGCAAGCCCCTGCCACTCACGCCGCTTTCCGAGTTGGGGAGTGTGCTGCCCACCGTAGCCGCACGGCTGGACGAAGACGGCAACTGGACGCGGGCAGCCGAGGAGGAGCTGCTCAAGGTCATGCTTTGAGGGTCCACGCCTATCGCCGACAGGCAGTGGCAATTGTCAAAGGTCAGCATTGCATGTCATTGTTTTACCATCGGAAGTCCAAGCAGAAAAGGAGCATCCCACCATGGCCACCAGCCCAAAGCAACTGGTCGAACGCGTCATTGAGGAAATCTACAACCAAGGCAACCTGGACCTGATTGACGAACTATATTCGCCGGACATTGTGCGCGAAGTTCTGCCCATGGCGCCGATTGTCGGGCGGAAGGCCATGCGCCAATACGTCCAGGAGATTCGCACAGCGTACCCCGATTTGCACATTGAAATCGAACAGATTCTCGTTGACGGCAATAGGACCGCCACTAGTTTCGTCTTGACCGGCACACATGAAGGCCAATCGCCATCAGTACCCATTCCGCCCACAGGCAAAAAGATTCGCCTCCGGGGCGCCGTCATTGGATTATCTGAAAATGGGCAGGGCGTGCGCGAGGTTGCTTATCAGGACACTCTCGGCCTCATGCAGCAACTTGGCGTAATTCCTGGTCCGCCACGGGCGTAGAGACTCGCTGTCGCGGTAACCGCCCAACTTCGTACTCAATTGCTTTTTCCCTTCGCCAGCAATTCAGAATGGGCGTGGAGCAGCAGGAAAGGATGGTTATCACCCTCTTCTGTAACTATGCCGCTGCTTTTCATAGTTTGATGAATTTCGCCGCAAATCTGCAGCACAAGCTCTACCTGTCTTTGCGACGTTCTTACCGATGTTAGTTCTTCTAACAGGGGCACATACGGTTTGGCTGTCTCTAGCTTGCGAAACTCATGCGCTAGCCACTTCCAGTACGGCGTATAATCGCGGTTGAGCAGCAATACTGTCCGCATGACTCCATCCACGAATTCTCCAATACAAACTATCTTTGCCAACGGATCGTCACGCTTGGCGACTCGCTGCACAAAATTGTACTCACCGTGTTGCCAGACTCGGAATAGCTCTTCTGCTAGACGAATGCACCATATCTTTTCAGGGTAATAATGAAGCGCTTCCCGCCATCTGCTCATTTCTCCGCTGCCGTCATACCAAATTGCTGCATGCCGCAAAAAATAGAGGATCGACTCACGCGCTTCGTTGACGCCCCCGTCGATTCGTTCTTTGACAATCATTCCCCAATCTTCATTTCGACTTGGTTGTTCACGAAATCCGATCCAGGTTTCTATCCAGTTCGGGATGCTTGCAACCTCTACACTCTTATCACCCGCACCGTCCAGCCGAAACCCTTGCCATGGATTGGGCGCTGCAGCATTCATTACTTCTAATAATTTCTCTCCTTGCTCTGCATAATCGGCCGCAGAGAGAAAAATAGTGAACTGCGGTCCCCAATTATGATCTTTTGATATCTCGTCATCTGCGCCGATTACGTCTGAACCAAATACTCTGCCAATTGCGACTCGTTTTGCCAGCTCGGGGAACATTCTTTCCAAATAGCCTTTTCCCCATTCGGTATAAAATTCCTGCGCAATTCCTAACCCTTTCATCGTTCTCCCTTTGACTTGAATGGAAGCTGTGCGCCTGGGATTGCGTCCGAAACCGCGTCCGCGTTGGCCCGCCCGGCTGCCAGATGGAGGGCGCGGTCGGACGGGAATGTACAGGCGGCTCATGCCGACCCGGGTCGCGCCTACTTAAGGCGCCACTCCACCGTCTTGTTCACACCCTTGGCCGTGAGCACCGCCGCGTACGAGCCCTGCTGGCCGATCTTGACGGGCACGCCGATGCAAGCGAAGTTGCCCAGCGAAGCACGGCTGCCGGTCCAGAGCTCCGTTTGCGGGTTGGGCGCCTGCCGGCGTACGGCCATGGCGATCGACCCAAACGGCGCACCGCGCTCCACCCAAACGAGGCAGGCCTTCGTGGACTTGCCAAAGCTGGGGTTGGACTGGTACTGGTCCATGTCTGCGCACTTCAGCTTGCGGACCTCGGCACAGTCGGCGATCGCAACCGCTTGAATGCCGGGATTGTCGTTCACGCCTTTGAGATCCAGGGGTTCGTCCAGCACTTCGGCATCGTCGACCGTGATGTCGACTGCGATCATGCCCGGTTGCTCACCCGGCGGCTCAACCGGCGGTTCACCCGTCACCTCACCCGTCACCTCTACTTCGACGGTATAATCCTCCTGCTCGCCGGCCAGTGTCTTGACGCGCAATATGTAGGTGGTCGTCGCCTCCGGGCAGACCTCCTGCTCTCCCGTGTCGCCGGCCTTACCCTCGCCGTCGACAAAGTACTGGCGGACGTGGCGTACGGTCCAGCGCAGGTTGGCGCACTGGCCGGCCGCGATCGAAGAGGGATCGACCTCGAAATCAACCTCGGGATCCTGGGCCCCTTCGGCGCCATTGCCGGAGTCTGGGGTTGGCGTTGGAGCCGGCTTCGGGGTTGGCGTTGGCTGCGCTGCCTGCTTGCCTGCCGCTGCAGTGCCGGATCCAGTCTCGTGCCGGATTCAGTGTCGGATTCAGTGTCGGATTCAGTATCTGCTCCGCTGCTCGCCCGGAGATCGTCAAGATAGATCACCCCCTCCACGGCGTCGCTGCCTGGGTTGTCCAGCGCAAACCCGTCAAAGCGGATTGGGTACGCCACCGTATCGGCATCCGCGCCGTCGAGGGGGCCGTTGGGCCACTCCTGGCCGGGCGCCAGGTTCGCGGTCATCTGCTGCCAGCCCGTGAAGTCCACCGGGCCAAACGCAAACTGCCACCGCAGCCCGCTGGCGTCCTGCACCCAGGCGTTGAGCAGGTTGCCCGATCCATCCCCATAGACCCAGACGCTCAAGGACTCCGGCTTGCCCGTCAGCGGCTTGGCGCATTGAAAGACGACGAAGTTGGCCTCTTCGCCTTCCGGAAAGTCATAGGCCAGCGCGCCGGCAGATGCGCCTTGGTGCACCTCCTCTTTCGATTGCGTGAGGCTGCCCCACGCCTGCGCCCCGCGCCGCCACTTGCACCACTGGTCGAAATCGTGCACCGGCTGCGCCTGGGCGCGCACAGGCACAGCCCACAGCACGGCCCACAGCACGGCAATTGGCCCGGCCACGATCAGCAAAGCAAGGGCCCTGCGCCAAAAGGAGGCTGCAGGCCGCAGTCGACAGGCCGGCTGGAATCGGGCAAGTGGGTGGAATGAAGGTTGCACTGGGTCCTCCATGGCAAAGAACAAGCGGACTTTTACCATAGCACCCTGACCAGGTAATGTCAACGCTTTTTGCGCAATTTGGGTGCGCTGCCGGAACACACACCTCCCGCGTAGCCCGCACGGGACGTGCGGGCTACGCGGGACAAATTCGTGAATGCATCCTTACGCCTGGCGCCACCCAGTTCATGGGTGCCAAGGGCTAGAAGCGCCAGCCCAATAGGTTCCACTGGTTCAGGAACCAGGCGAACGCCAGCAGCCCAACCACCGTCGCTGTGTAGTGCAGGCGCGCAGGCAGGCCCCAGTAGCGGTCTTGCCACGCCAGCCAGGCGAAGGGCAGGCTGGCGAAGGCGAGCAGGGCCGCTAACACCGGCAGGGTCAGCACGCCGCCCAGCAGCGCCAGCTCCCCAAAGGCGATGCTCTCAGGCGCAAGCAGCAGAACGGCCGCATAGCCCAGCACGAACAGCAGATTGAGCACGGCGGCGGCGAAGGCCACGCGCCGGGCGAGGATCGCTCGCCGCGGCTGGCTGTCGCCGGCCTTGCCACGGCGCCAAATCCGGCCGGCCAGCGCTGCCACGACCACGGACAAGAACAACAGCAGGCACACGGCCAGCACCACCTGGCCAAAGACCGGCGTCTGGTACCATGGCAGCCGTTCAAACGCCTGCGACGAGCGGCTGGCCAGCGCAAACGCAGCCGGCCTGCCCCTGCTCGTCGAGCGTAAAGACGAGCGCATCGTCGCCGGGGAGGCCGCCGGCATTCACCTCGCGGAAGTGGGCTGGCGCCACCTCGACAAAGCGCTTGTCGCCCCAGGCATCGCGCAGGCGCAGCGTGCCGTCGCCGGGGGCCGAGAGTGTGACGGCGCCGCCCAGCAGCTCGGCGCTCTTTTCGAGCGTGGTGACCGAAGAGCTGGGGTTGTTGGCAAAGCGATAGGCGCCGGTATACGCGGCGGCGCGGGCGTCAAAATCGGCCGGCGGCTGCAGTGGTTGCGCAGGGGGTTCGGGAACGAAGTGGTCCACAAAGTCGCGCAGCAGGATGGCGCTGGCGCCGGTCGTCAGCGGCAGTGCGCCGGCGCTGTTAAAGGAGACAAAGAAGCCTGCCTTGCGTGCGGGCAGCAGCGCCAGCAGCGAGTGGAACGAGGGCATGGCCGCGCCCACATGGCCGACGATCTGCTCGCCGTGGCGGCTCAGCTCGAAAAAGCCCAGGGCCATGCCGCTGAGCGACGGATCGGCCTGGTAGGCGGTGGCGTGCATCGTCGCCAGCGTCGCGGGCGTCCAACAAGCGCGCACCATTGGACGCCGCGCCCAGGTGCGCCAGCATAAACTGCGCCATGTCGTCGGCCGTGGCCGCAATGGAGCCCGCCGGGCCGACCTCGAAGAGGGGCGGCTCGGCCGCGACAAACCGGCCCTCCCCGTTATTCACGACATAGGTGTAGCCGGTGGCAATGGCAGGGGCCAGGCCCGCCGGCGGGATCATCTCGACCGTCGTGTGCTGCATGCCCAACGGCTGCAGGATGTGTTGGCGGATGTACTGCTTCGTAGGGCTGGCCGGAGACGCGCTCGACGATATAGCCCGCCAGGGCGGCGCCGTAGTTGGAGTAGGCGGCAGCCGCACCGGGCGGGCGCACCCGGGCGGGAATATGCGCCGGCAGCCACTGGCTGAGCGGCTGCAGATCCGCCGCGCTTGCCGCGCCGTAACCGAGATTGCGATTTTCAAACCCCGCCGTGTGCGTCATCAGGTGCCACATGGTGATCGGCTGCGGATAGGTGGCGGGCAGCGTGAAGTCGAGATAGGTGTTGACGTCGGCGTGCAGGTCGAGCTCCCCCGCCTCCACCAGCTGCATGACGGCCGTCCAGGTAAAGAGCTTGGTGAGCGAGCCGATGCGGAAGAGCGTGGCGCCGGGCTCTACCGGCGCGCCGCTGGCAACGTCGGCCGTGCCATAGCCGCGGGTGAAGACCACCTCCCCGTCCTGCACCGCGGCGACGGTGGCGCCGGCGATGTGATATTGCTCCAGGTAGGCGGGGATGCGTTGATCGAAAAACGCCTGGGCGGACTGCGGCGTCAGCAGCGCCGAGCTCCCGGCAGCTGCCGGTATCGGCGCCACGAGGTGCAGCAGGCAGGCCAGGAGAATAAGGGAGAGGACGAGGCGCTTGGGTGCGAACATGAGCGGCAACATGATCGTGTTCCTTTCACGGCGAGATGGTTGGCGCAGCCCCAGCATAGGGCATCCGCCAACGCCAAGTCACCTGTCGAAAGGCCAGGTCGCCGTGACCGAAAGACAGGGTCCAATTGCAGGCTTTTTCCGCGATTGTCCTGCGGTCGGGGCTGCGCTATACTCGACCCCCAGCCCCACCCGTATGGAGGATCCTGTGCAGCCGTCTTCGCCCACGGAACCTGTCCCCACTGCGCCGCCGGCGCCGGTAGCCTTGCGCGAGGAACACCTGCTTGCGCTGCGCAAGGCGCTGGTTGGGGCCTGCACGCTCGCCGACCTCGAGCTGCTGACCCGCGTGGCCTTCGACGTGCGCCTGGACGAGATCGTACGCGACCCGGGACAGGCTGCTGACCCAGATCGCCGACGACCTGGTGCAATGGGCCGCGGCAGCAGCCTGCCGTTGGCGTGCGCGGGCTGCTGGACGCCGCCTTGCAGCAGGCGCCCAACAACCCCGACCTGCAAGCACTCCAAGCCGCCTGGCGCGGCATCGAGTTCGTCACGGAGTACGCCTGCCCCTACCCGGGCATGAAGCCGTTCTCCCGGGAGGAGCAGGAGCTCTTCTTCGGGCGCACGGCGGAGACGGAAGAGGCCATTCAGCGGCTCCAGATCGACTCCACGCTGGTGGTGATCGGCCCCTCGGGCAGCGGTAAGTCGTCGCTCGTGCTGGCCGGGATCGTGCCCACCATGCAAAAGCTGAAGGTGTTTGGCAAGACGCTGGCCGTGCGCGTCGTGCGCCCGGGCGCGACCCCGCTGGCCGCGCTGGCCGGGGCCTTCGGCTGCGCCCAGTGACCTCGGCCGGTGACCCCACGGGCGCAGCTCCGTCCGGCCTCGTCGCCTGTATCCGCCAGGCTGTCGCCGCCACCCCGACTGTGCTGGTGGTCGACCAGCTCGAAGAAGCCTTCACGCTGGCACAGGCAGCCGACCGCACGGCGCTGGGCGCAGGTGCTGCGCGAGCTCGACGCCGTCGACGCGGCTGTGGGTGATCCTGACCGTGCGCGCCGACTTCTACCCCGAGTTGATGGCCAGCGACCTGTGGCCCGAGATCGAACGCCGCCGGCTCGAGGTCGTGCCGCTGCGCGGCCAGGCGCTGCGCGCAGCCATCGAGCAGCCGGCCGGAGCATGCCGGCGTGACGGTGGACGAGGCGCTTGTGCAGCAGCTCATCGCCGACGCCGCCGGCGAGCCCGGCGTGCTGCCCTTCCTCCAGGAGACCCTGCGCCTGCTCTGGAACCATCTCGACGGCCGCCGTCTCACCCTGGACGCCTACCGGGAGGTCGCGGGCCAGGTCGCAGGCCAGGACGACGGGCGCTCTGCCCTCTATGTGGCGATGGCACGCCACGCCGACGACGCCTACGGCCGGCTGGACAAAGGAGGGCAGGCGATTGCCCGCCGCACGTTCGTGCGCCTGGTGCAGTTCAACGAAGGGCGCGCCAACACGCGGCGGCAGCGGCGCGAAGACGAACTGCTGGCCGCCGAGGACGATCCTGCCACCTTTGCGCAGGTGATCGCCCTGCTGGTGGACAGGCGGCTGCTCACGGCCAGCAGCAGCGCAGGCGGTCCCGAGCGGCGGCTCGATATCTCCCACGAGGCACTCCTGTCCGGGTGGCCAAAGCTGCGCCAGTGGCTGGACGAGCACCGGCTGGACGAGCTGGTCTACCGCCGGCTCTCCGGCGACGCCGAGGAGTGGCAGCAGAACAACCGCCGTACATCCTATCTCTACGAGGGCGACCGGCTGCGCGAGGCGGAGCGCTGGGCCAAGGACCACGCCGATGCGCTCGGCGACCTGGACCTGCGCTTCTTGCACGCCGGGCGGATCAACCGGCTGCGCACGCGGGCCGCCTGGGCCGGTGCCGCCCTGGCCGTGCTGCTGCTGGCCACGATCGCCGGGCTGGCGTATACCGGCACGCTCAACCGCCTGCTCTACCGTCCGCCCAGCCCCCAATGGATAGCCATCCCCGGGGGCGAGTTCCTCATGGGTTCGACCCCCGACGAAGTGGCGGCGGCCGCTGCCATGGATGCCGCCGACCTGGCCAACCAGCCGGATGTGCTCGGCTACGACTTCAGCGGCGAGCAGCCGGCGCACTGGGTGGAGCTCTCACCCTATCAAATCATGCGCTACGAGGTGACCCGGGCTGAATACCACCAATGCCAGCGCGCCGGGGTGTGCGATGCCAGCAGCCCCCCGCTGTCCGTCACCGGCGTAGACGGCACGCTGCCTGTCACCGATGTCTCGCTCGAGAAAGCCGCCGCCTTCTGCCAGTTCATCGGCGGCAGCCTGCCCAGCGAGGCGCAGTGGGAGTTCGCCGCCCGCGGCGCCCGGCGCAGAGCACCGGCTCTACCCCTGGGGCAGTGACTCGGACCCGGGCCGCGCCAACGTGAAGAGCGGCGCCCCCAAGCCGGTCGGTTCGTACGCGGGCGGGGAGAGCGAGTACGGTGTCGCCGATATGGCCGGCAACGTCTGGGAATGGGTCGCCGACTTCTATGCCCCGTACAACGCCCTGCTCCCTCCCGGCACGTGCGGCGATCCACCAACGGGTGGACCCCGCCACGTTGGTGGACCCCACCGGTCCGCCGACCGGCAATGCGCTCCTGATCCGCGGCGGCTCCTACGACAACGACTGGGTCAAAGCCCGCTCCGCCTCCCGGCTGGGTACCAGGGATCTCGGCAGCGTCGCCGCCGACATCGGCTTCCGCTGCGTGCGCAGCGTAATTCAATAATTCGGATTAAACGACCGCCTCCAAAAACCGCACCTCCGGCACCCCAACCACGCCCATCTGTTCCAGCGCCGCCTGCCAGCTGACTGACTTCGCATACAGCCGCGCCTGCGCCAGATCGTGCCAACCTAAGACCACGATCATCTCGTTGGGGTGCTCCACATCACGCAGCACCAATGCTTCACGCGTGGCTCCCCCCGCCTGGCGCGTAGAAAGATGAATGTCGAATTCTTCTTTCCACCGCGCATAGTCGCGCACAGTCTGCCGCACGTATAGAAAGTTCATCATCTTGCGCCGGCAGCCTATACGCTGCTGCCAACCCACAGTTCCCAGGTAAGAATCCCCTCCTCTCCCCGCCGCGCTTGAGCTCCTTCCAGCATGGCCAGATACTCATTTGCCGAGCTTTCTGCAACCTGCTGGGCAATCATAATCGAATTCGGGTCATTCGATTTGCGATAGACGGTGCTGGCAGTCACCCCCATCTCCTTCATAAACTGGGCGGCGCCGTCAAACATCTCCTTCCAGGCGTCAAAATTCTTCACTGTCAGCTGAACAAATAGGCTAACTGCCATCTTGCATCTCCTTGTGATTGAACGGCGACTGCTAACCGTATATTGGCGTCAGCCGGCTGCTTCAAAATACATGGCGTGGGGCGGATGAATGACGCCCCCCTCCTCCAGCAAGGCCGCGTGCTTGGGGGTTTGCGTTGCCGCCATCATCCCCTCCATATCATGCACATTCAGGGCGATGGCCACCTCGTTGCCCCCTTCAGGAATCGTGTACATGACGACGTCGGTCGCGTAGGGCGCAAAAGCCGCCACGATCTTGGCGCGACAAGCCACCCACTGTTCGACGTCCTTGACGGCATGTGTAACCAACATTCTGGGCATTGTGAATCTCCTTCGTTGTCTGAGCTGTGATTGAACGGTAACCAAGACTGGTTGATCGCAAGATATCAAACCAACGTCACCACTTCGTCAGCACCTGCCATTGCAGCGTCAGCACCTGTGGCAAGAAATCGTTCGTAGTGCCTTTATCTCAGTTAGAAGGTATACTTGGGTGACTTTTCTTCATCTCAGGTCAATCTGGTAATGCCTCAGCTGACGCTGTCTTTTTTGGGTGGATTCGAGGCGCGGCTGGACGATCAGCCGCTTGTCAATTTTCGCTCGGCCAAGGTGCAAGGGCTTTTGATTTACCTTGCCCTGACCCCCGAGCAAGCGCACGCGCGGGCTGTGCTGGCCGCCTTGTTCTGGCCGGATGAGCCGGAGATGGTTGCCAATCACAACCTGCGCCAGTCACTCTATCGGCTCCGCCAGTTGTTGGGCGCGGCCGCGGGCCAAGAGGAGCCCCTTGCCCAGGCCCAGGACGGGCAGCAGCTTCTGGTCACACGCACGACGGTGCAGTTTAATGCGGCCGGCCCTTACACGCTGGATGTCGCTGCCTATCTCGCCCATCTGGCAGCCAATCAGCCGGCGCAGGCGGTTGCGCTGTATCGCGGGGATCTCTTGCCCGGTTTCACCTGCGATAGCGTGCCGTTCGAAGAGTGGCTGCGCCAGGAACGGGAACAGCTGCATCGCCTGGCCTTGGCTGCCCTCTTGGCCCTGGCGGCCGACAGCCTGGCGCGCGGCGACTATCAAGCGGCGCAGCGCCTGGCGCGGCAGCAGCTGGCTTTGGAGCCGTGGCGCGAAGAAGCCCACCGCCAGTTGATGCAGGCGCTGGCGCTGTCCGGCGACCGCAGCGCGGCGCTGGCGCAGTATGCAGCGTGCCGCCGCGTGTTGCTGGAAGAATTGGACAGCGAGCCGGCGGCAGAAACCAAAACGCTGGCCGCCCGCATCCGTGACCAACCGCTTGAACAGCAGGCGCAGCGTAAATCAGAGTTCCCTCATCAGCTGATCACCCCCTTTGTGGGCCGCCAGCGAGAATTTGAGGCGTTGGTCAATGCGTATCGGCAAGCGAGTCACAATACGCTCCAGGTTGTCGCGCTGGTGGGCAGTGCGGGGATCGGCAAAACCCGGCTGGCGCAGCAGTTTTTGGGGTGGGCGGCGACGCAGGGCGCGGATGTCTTGTACGGCCGTACCTTCAGCACCAGCGCCGGCCTTTCTTACCAACCCATCACCCACCTGCTGCGCCTGCGGCTGGAACGTGAAAACGCGCCCGAAGATTTGCTCTCCGATTTGTGGCTTTCCCAGTTGACCCGTCTCCTGCCGGAACTGCGTGAACGCTATCCTGACCTGCCTGAACCCACCCAAGACGAAAACACGGCCCGGGAGCATTTGTTTGAGGCGATCACCCGCCTGGTGCAGGCGTTGGCCGCACGGCAGCCGCTGCTGCTCTTTCTCGACGATTGGCACTGGGCCGACACTGCCTCGCTCGATCTGCTGCACTATGCCGCCGTGCGCTGTTCGGAAGCAAAGCTGCCGATTCTCATTGTCCTCACCATGGTCCAAGAAGCGAGCGGCGCGTCGCCTGAGCTGCAAGCCTGGCTGGCCAAGCTGCAGCACGCGACCAATACCCTGGTGCTGCCGTTAAGAGCACTAAGCCTGCGGGATATCGAGCAGCTGATGCAAGCGCTGTTAGCGCCGGAAATTGAAAACAAAGACGCCCAATTGACCCAATTTGCCGCGTGGCTCTTTGCCGAAACGGATGGCCAGCCGCTCTTCTTGACGGAGACGCTCAAAGCGTTGGTGGAAGATGGCCTGGTTCAGCCCACTGCGACCACAGCCCCGGCGGGGGCGCGCAGGCCGCCGGCAGGCCGCCTGGCACATTGATTGGTCGCGGTTTGGCGAACGGGGGGCGAGCAGCCGTATTCTGCATGGGGTGCAGGAGATTATTCAAGGTTGGCTGGCGCGGATTACACCCCAAGCGCAGGATTTGTTAACGGCCGCTGCCGTCCTGGCCCAACAAGCCACCTTTGATCACCTCTGCCACGTCGCCGGGCTGGGGGAAATACGAGGCCATCGCCGCCCTGGACGACCTGCTGGGCAAGCAGCTGCTGCAAGAAACAGACAGTGCCTTGACCTTGCCCCATCACGATCCGGTCTACAGCTTTTCCCATCAAAAAGTGAGCGAAGTTGTCTATGCCGAGGCAGGTGCTGCCCGGCGGCGGCTGCTGCACCGGCGCGCCTTCGAATCACTGCAGACGCCGGCGACGCCGGCCGCCGTTTTGGCGCACCATGCCCTCCGTGCGGGGCTGCCGGCCGCGACCATTCACTACAGCCTCATCGCCGGCAACGAAGCGATGGCGATCTTTGCCGTCCGCGTCGCGATTACTCACTATGAAACAGCGTGGCAGCTCGCCGAACAAAGAGGCTGGCCGGAGGAAGTCTCCGGCGCCGACCGGCAAGCCCTCTATGGCGCTTTGGGCCGCGCCTATGAGCTGACCGAAGCTTGGGTGAAGGCACAGAAGATCTATGAAACCATGATTGCCCAAGCCCAGGCGCTGGGCGCCACCGCGCTGGAATGCCTGGGGCTGAATCACCTGGCAACGGTTTACCTCAATGGCCTGGGCGACAAGCCGCAAGCCCTGCAAATCTTGGGAAAAGCGCACCGTGTGGCCGAGCAAAACGGCGACAGACGCGGGTTGGCCGAAACGGAATGGAATCTGTCATTGGCCGCGATTCAGGCGCAAAATCCGAAACTGGCGCTCCAGCATAGTGAACGGGCGTTAGCCATCGCCCAGGAATTAGGCCATCCGCACCTGCTGGCACGCTGCCTGACTTCAACGGCACAGGCTTACTCCTTCCTGCGCCGGTGGGATAAAGCGCTGCCATATGTCCTGGAAACGCACCAGATGTATCTGGCTTCTGGTGATCTTGTGTTGGCGGCCAACAGCCGGCGCGGCATTGGCTTTTTGCAGATATTTGCGGGGCAGGCCGCGGCTGGTTTGGACACGTTACAAGAATCTCTTGCCTTTAGCAGGCGCATTGAAAACCTGATGGGGGCGGCGGATTGTGCCTGGATATTGGCGCGTGCCCACCTGGAATTGGGGAACTATGGCGAGGCTGTCAAGCTGGGCAGACAGGCTGTAGAACAGACGCACGCCCTGGGCCATCCTTTGCTTTATGCACTTGCACGGTCGGCGTGGGGCATCATTCAGCGCACCGTGCTGGATTGGGAATCTGCCCAAGCGACGTTGTTGGCGCTTTTTGCGCAATCACCGGCCGAAGGCGGGATCGGTTGGACAGACCAGGCGCCCGAATTATGCGCTCTCTACGCTGCGATGGGCGATTGGGAGCAGGCCTATGCGTATGCCAGGCAAGTTACCCACCCTAGCCACGAAGATGAGCCGCTGCTCCCCTTCAACTTGACCGGTTGGTACGAAACCCAAGCGCTGCTGCGCGGCGGGGAGGATGCAGCGGCACGGGCCGGCATTGCGCGTTTGGGTGCGGCGGTGGGCGCCAACAGGCGCTATCGCCTGATCCTGCTGCGGTCGCAGGCGGTGCTGGCAGAGTGGGACGGGGCTGTGGCGCAGGCGCTTGGCCACCTGCAAGCGGCCCTGGCCTTGGCGCAGGCAATGGGTCTGCCGGGGGAAGCGTGGCCGATCTTAGGCGAGTTGGGCAGATTGTACGGGGAACAAGGGGAGACCGAGCAGGCGCCGCGGCCTATCGGGAAGCGGCCGCGCTCATCCGGCAGCTGGCGGCGACGATTGACGAGGAGGCGCTGCGCGCTGGTTTTTTGGCGGCTGAACCGGTGCGCGCTGTGCTGGCCCGCAGCTCCCTCGGAACGTCTGCAACCATCTCTGAGGAAGCTGCCGGCCGGCGGCGAGAAGACTAAAGCGTTCTGCTATGACCTGGAATGTCCTCACCGACCCACGCCAATACGATGTCATGTTTGGAGCCAGGGTATTGCTTTTCCCATTCCACTTTCGATGCATTGTACCAGGCCAAAAACGAGTTCAACGTGTCTTTTTCGGCGAACTGCATATGAACCATGACCGAATTTGGATCATCTAAGCTGCGAGCCAGGCTGTAGGCCGACACCCCTTGCTCTTTGAACATCAGGGCCAGGCCATCGGCATCAGGGTTCAGCCATGTATCAAAGTTTTCCACTTGGAACCGCCAATACAAGCTAACAGACATGGTGCATCTCCTTGTGATTGAATAGTAGCCAAAATCGACTGAGCCTGATCATACCAAGCCAACGTCACCACTTCGTCACCACCTGCCCAACGTCAGCACTTCGTCAGCACTCCCATTTCACCGACAGCAATGCGATAGTCCGGATTAAACGACCGCCTCCAAAAACCGCACCTCCGGCACGCCAACCACGCCCATCTGTTCCAGCGCCGCCTGCCAGCTGACTGACTTTGCATACAGCCGCGCCTGCGCCAGATCGTGCCAACCTAAGACCACGATCACCTCGTTGGGCTGTTCCACATCCCGCAGCACCAATGCTTCGCGCGTTGCTCCCCCGGCCTCGCGCGCAGAAAAATGCATGTCGAAGCCTTCTTTCCACTGCGCATAATCGCGCACGACTTGCCTGACGTATAGATAGTTCATCATCCTGCGCCTGATTGACCTGAGGGCTTGTATGCGGAGTTTTACCTTTACAAGCCCTCAGCATGAACAGCGTGGCTAGCCAACATCCGCCATCATCATCACCACCATCGTCTCGAGCAGAATGTTCCCTGACTCCGTCGCCGGCCCTTGAAACTGGTCACTATTCAGACGACCCGCAAACGCCCTGGCCGTCGCCGCATCTGCGAATTGGTGATACACCGTGACCATATTCGGGTTATCCAGATCGCGGTGGACGCTCTCGGCGATAACTCCCAGCGCCTTCTTGGTTTCGTCGGCACCTTTGAATTCCTCCATCCAGGCATCGAAATCCTTCACTTCATGCCGGGCAATGCCACTCGCCGTGCCTGATTGGGAGCGAACGGGCGCGTGGGAGCACATCCTGCATAAGGTAAAGCGTCATCGTCTCCAGCTGAATCCCGGATTGTGCGGCCTGCGCCTTGAAATCGCCGCTGTTCAGAGCAGCAGTGAACGCCTTAGCTGTCGCCACATCCGCGAACTGGTGATACACCGTGACCATGTTCGGGTTATCCAAGTCGCGATGGACGCTGTCGGCGATGACGCCCATGCCTTTGATGTACTCGGCGCTCGCATCGTAACTTTTCTTCCATGTGTCAAAATCATTCACTTCATGCCGGGCAATTCCACTTACGGTCATCTGTCGATCTCCTTGTGTCTGGGGTAGGGATAGTATCTGCAACTGGCGTATCTCACTTTACCAAGACCCCCGTCGCCAGATCGTCGCCACAAGACGCTTTGATCGTCACCACTTCGGTCTGGCGAGGCCGCATTCGTTATATCTGTTTCCTGTATTGGTCGCAGTGCGAGTATACTCGTCGAAACTCGCCTCCATCACTTTGCAGGTCAAGGTGTCGATGAGCAACCTTTCCCTCTCTTTTTTCGGTGTGGCTCAAGCAATGCTTGACGGCAAGACGATCGCCAATTTTCGCTCGGCCAAAGTACAAGGGCTGCTGGTCTACCTGGCGCTGCTGGCGCAGCAAGCCCATGCGCGTGATGCGCTGGCGGCCTTGTTCTGGCCGGATGAAGCAGAAGATGTGGCCATGAAAAATCTGCGCCAATCGCTCTATCGCCTGCGTGGTCTCTTGGGTGACGAGGATGCTCGGCAAGATCCCTACTTGCTGGTCACGCGGTCAACCGTGCAATTTAACCCGGCCAGCAGTTTTACGTTGGATGTCACCAGCTTTCTATCCCATCTAGAAAAGGAGCAGCTTGAGTCGGCCGTCGCCCTGTATCAGGGGGAGCTGCTCTCTGGTTTCAGCTGCGACAGCCTGCCGTTTGAGGAGTGGCTGCAGACCGAGCGGGAAAAGCTGCAGCGGCTGGCGCTGCATGCCCTGTCCGAGCTGACCGGCCGCAGCCTGGCGCAGGCTGAGGTTCAAACCGCGCAAACGCTGGCGCGCCGGCAGCTGGCCCTGGAACCGTGGCGGGAATTGGCACACCAACAGCTCATGCAGGCTTTGCTGTTGCTGGGTGAACGCAGCGCAGCCCTGGCGCAGTATGAAATCTGCCGCACCGTATTGGCCGAAGAATTGGGCATCGACCCTTCTGCCGCAACGGCAAATCTTGCCAAACAGATTCGCGAGGCGCCCCCAGTGCCCGCGGCCCACGATCAAGGGGCCGACACCGGCGCGCGCCGGCAGCTAAAAACGCCCTTTGTCGGGCGCAAGGCAGAATCTGAAACGCTGCGCAAGGCGTATCAGCAGGCCAGGGAGCAAGGACTTCAATTGGTGACGGTGCAAGGCAAAGCCGGGATCGGTAAGACGCGCTTGACCGAGCAGTTTGTGGCGTGGGCGGCGACCCAGGGGGCGGATGTGTTGGTCGGCCGCTCCTTTGAAACCAGCGCGGGACTCTCCTATCAGCCGATCAGCCATCTGCTGCGCCAACGCCTGGAGCGCGAGAATGCCCCCGAAGATTTGCTCGCCGATCTGTGGCTGGCGCAGCTCACGCGCCTGCTGCCGGAACTGCGCGAGCGCTACCCCGACCTGCCGGAACCAACCCAAGAAGAAGCCACCGCCAGGCAGCATCTCTTTGAAGCCGTCACGCGTCTAGGCAAAGCCTTGGCCGAACGCCGGCCGCTGATTTTGTTGATCGAAGATTGGCACTGGGCCGACAGCGCATCGCTGGACATGCTGCACTATGCGAGCCAGCGCTGGACGGAAGAAAAGGCGCCGATCCTCGTCCTGTTGACGCTGCGCCAGGAAGCATTGGCCGAATCCCCCGCTTTACAAAGCTGGCTCAATCAACTCAAGCGCACGGTTTCCGCAGTGCAGCTCAAATTAGGCGCGTTATCGCAGGCAGAAACCGAGCAATTGGTGCAGGGACTCATTACGCCGGCCGCAGATCCACACTGCACCGGCAGACAGTGCACCGGCAGACAGTGCCGGCCAATCCGCCGCTGACCCAATTCAGTCACTGGCTCTTTACGGAAACGGACGGGCAGCCGCTCTTTCTGACCGAAGCCTTGAAAGTGTTGGTGGAGGAGGGCGTCGTTCGTCCCACGCCCACTGCGGCCCCTGCGGCAAGCGCAGGGCAGGCGGTCTGGCAGCTGAACTGGTCGCGCTTTGACGCGCAAAGGTCAGGGTCCGGCATTTCGGCCGGTGTACGCGAGCTTATTCAAGGCTGGCTCACCCGTATCTCCGGCCCGGCGCGCGACCTATTGATGGCCGCAGCCGTATTGGCGCAAGCCGCCTCTTTTGACAATCTCTGCCATGTCAGCGGGCTGGATGAAAGGCAAGCGGTGGCCGCGCTGGAAGAACTGCTCAAGCGGCAGCTGTTGATCGAACCGCCAGCGCAGCAGCGCTGGGCGCCTGACCCGGTTTACACCTTCTCGCACCAGAAGGTGAGCGAGGTGGTCTACGCCGAGGCCCGAACAGCCCGGCGCCGGATGCTGCATCGCCGGGCGTTTGCAGTTTTGCAGGCGCTGGCAGTGCCCTCTTCTGAGCTAGCTCACCATGCCCTTGCTGCCGGTCTACCGGCGGAAACCATCCAGCACAGCCTCATGGCCGGCAACGACGCCATGGCGCTTTTTGCCGTCCATGTTGCCATCGCCCATTTTGAGACGGCCCGGCAAGCAGCGGAGCAAAATGGCTGGCCGGCGACAATTTCCGGCGCCGACCGGCAAGCGCTCTATGTCGGCTTGGGTCGCGCGTACGAACTGGCTGAGCAATGGTCGCAAGCGCAGGAAGTCTACCAAGCCATGATCGCCATCGCCCAGTCGCTGGGCGCCGCCGGCATGGAATGCCTGGGACTCAATCATCTGGCCACCGTCTACCTCAACGGCGCGCAAGGGCTGCCGCAAGCCCTGGCGCTCTTGGCACAGGCGCGCCGGTTGGCCGAACAGAACGAGGATCGGCGCGGCCTGGCGGAAACGGAATGGAACCTATCGCTAGCCGCCATTCGTGAGCTAAATGCGAACCTGGCTTGCCACCACGGCGAGCAGGCGTTGGCGACCGCCCGCCAATTAGGCCATCTCCAATTCGTGGCTCGCTGCCTGAATTTGCTCGCTTATGTTTATGCCCAACTGCGGCGGTGGGAGACGGTTGGTCTCTATGCTGCGGAAGCCAGCCAGATCTACGCGGCTGCCGGCGATCGCGTGTTGGAAGCAGATTCCCAGCGGGTGTTTGGGTGGAGCCAGGCATACTGCGGCCAGCCCCGGCAAAGCCTGGTCACGCTGCAAACAACGCTGCGCTTCAGCCAACAGATCGAAAATCTATGGGGGCAAGCAGAGTGCGCCTCGCGGTTGGCACACACCTGGCGAGAATTGGGCCACTATGGCCATGCCATCAGCCTGGCCAGGCAGGGGGTCAAGCAGACGCGCATGGTCGGCCATCCGGCGATGGGTGTGCTGGCCCTATCCACTTGGGGATCCACGCAGCGTACGATTATGGCGCTGGCAGCGGCGCAAGTGACCCTATTTGAAGCCTTGTCAGCAGCCACTGCGCAAGGCGCAAATGTAGCTCCGGACTGGGTCCCGGCCGAATTATGTGCCATCCACGCAGCAGCCGGCGATTGGGGTCAAGCGCATCGGTATGCCAGGCAGACGCTTGCAGGCGCGTGAGGATGATTCGCTGCTGCCCATGGCCCTAACCGGCTGGTACGAGACGGAAGCCCTCCTGCGTGGTGGCGATGGCGACCTGGCACGGGCTGAGGTCGCGCGGCTGGGCAACGATCGTCGGCAATAACCGGCGCTATCGCCTCATCCTGCTGCGGTCGCAGGCAGTGGTGGCGGAGTGGGACGGCGCTATCGATCAGGCGATTCGCCGCTTGCAGGCCGCGCTCACGCTGGCGCAGGAAATCGGCCTGCCCGGGGAAACATGGCCGATCTTGGGCGAGTTGGGCAGATTGTATGGGGAACAAGGGGCGATGGTGCAAGCGCGGGCCGCCTATCGGGAAGCGGCCGCGCTCATCGGGCAGCTGGCGGAGACGATTGATGAGGAGGCGCTGCGCCGCAGGGTTTTTGGCGGCTGAACCGGTGCGATTTGTGTTGGAAAAAACGAGTTGACCGATAAGTGAACACGTACAGGATTATCGAGCTGCCACGACATATTTCAATACGTTTGGTTGGATGAGAATGCTGCCATCGGCGCGCTGAAATGGTTCAACCGCGTTGCGCATGGCGGACTTTGTCCGGCTCTCGCCGAGCGTCTTCAGCATCCCCTGGAAAGGACCGGCCGAACTCAGCCCGCGCCAGCATGTAGCAAAATCGGCGTAGCTGAATGGGCAATCCAATTCGCTGCTCTCCAACACGGTGAAGCCTGCCTCTGCCATTAACCCTTCCAACTTGCCCGGTGCGGACAGGGCAAATGGACCGGCGCCGGCAGGTGGCGCCGGCATCAGGTCGCCCACCGCCTTCATGATCGTCGCACTGGCTACCTTCTGGGGTGGACCAAAAAGTCCCACCACAATGCGCCCACCCTCGACACAGACCCGGCCAAATTCGTCCAGCGCAGCCCGCGGATTGCCGGCGAATTGCAATGAACTGGCGGCAAAGACCACGTCAAAGGCGTTATCGGCAAAGGGCAGACTCTCCATGTCGCCGACACGAAAGTCACCGGCAGGCACGCGTTGGCGGGCGAAGGCAAGCAGCCCCGCGGCGGCATCCAACCCGCTGACCTGCGCCCCCCGTTCGGCTGCCAACAGGCTTGCCGAGCCGCCGCCACAGCCCACATCCAGCAAGCGCGTCCCCTGGCGGACAGATGTGGCGTTCAGCATGGCGGCATAGAGCGGCGTATGCAAAGGCTCCTGAATTTCCGACCACTCCTGTGGTGCTGCCCCCCACAATTCCCCTTGTACTTTTGCCGTACTCATAAATTATTCTCCCTGCAACTTGTGTTGAATCACTGAAAACGGTGTAGTCTCACTTTACCAAGACCCCCGTCGCCAGATCGTCACCACAAGCATGTTTGGCAAGACGTATGATCGTCACTACTTCGGCTTGGCGCGGTCGCTGATGATACCCTGCCCCAGGGCAGACGATTGCCAATTTTACCGACTTGACCTAAACTTGCCTGCACAGTCGACCATCCAAACTATAGGAACAACAAAAGACCGCCATGACCTACAATACGCCGATTCCCCCGCAGATCATGACCCCCGACACGGTGGAGACGCGCCTCGGGACGCTCAACTTCGTGGACGGCGTGCCCACCGCCGCGACGACGCAGCTGGTCTACGACAACCTCGATTTCATGCGCGGGACCGAGGTGTTTCTCAACTTCGTCCCGGCCTGCTCGATCGAAGCGATCCGGCTGAGTTTCGTCGCACGCGGCGCAGGCAAAAGCAACCAGGTCGTGCATCTTCGACGACCTGTGCGATTCCAACCCGCTGCTGCTGACGGCCAACACCGACACCGTCTACTGCATCGCCCTGCTGGACCTGGAGGCGGACGGGCCCACCGTCGTCGAAATCCCGCCCAGCTGCGGTCCCGGCACGGTGAACGACGCTTTCTTCCGCTTCGTCGTCGACATGGGCGCGCCCGGGCCGGACCGGGGCGCAGGCGGCAAGTACCTGATCGTGCCCGACTGGTTCGAGGGCGAGCTGCCCAAGGACAAGACGGACGGCGGCGACTATTTCGTCGCCCGTTCGCCGTCGCAAAGTCAACGTCCTGATCCTGCGCGGCTTCCTGGTGGACGGCAAACCCGATGCCTCCTCGCAGATGTTCCGCACGGGGCTCAAGATCTATCCGCTGGCCGCGGCGGCGAATCCGCCGCAGATGGAGTTCGTCAACGTCTCGCGGGTCCCGTTCAACACGATCCACGCCAACGACTTTGAGTTCTACGAGGAGCTCGACCACGTCATCCAGCGCGAGCCGCTCGATCTCTTCGACCCCGAGCTGCGCGGCCTCGCCGCCGCCATCGGCATCAAGAAGGGGCAGAAATTCGCGCCCGACGCGCGGATGCGGAAGATCCTGACCGATGCCGTCGCCGTGGGCAACGCCACCGCACGTGCTATCTCCTTCCGCAACCGTGACCCGCGTGCGCCGATCTACCCGAACAGCCAGTGGCAGACCGGTTTCATCGGCGACGACTACCGCTGGCTCGACGGCGACGGCATGGGCGGGCGCAATCTCGATGCCCGCACCCGCTTCTTCTACATGGCGACCGTCAACACCCCGGCGATGGCGCTGAAGATGGTCGGCGTCGGCTCGCAGTATGCGATTGTCTCCGCCGACAAGGACGGCGGCGACCTGGACGGCGCGTGCACCTACCGGCTCAACATCCCCGCCAACGTCCCCGCCAAGGACTTCTGGTCGGTCGTCGTCTATGACCCGCAGACGCGCTCCGAGCTGCAGACCTCGCAGCCGTTTCCCAGCAGGAACAACCAGCGCGACCAGCTGATCGCCAACGCCGACGGTTCGGTCGACATCTACTTCGGCCCCCAGGCGCCCGCGGGCAAGGAGGCCAACTGGATCGCCACCGTCCCGGGCAAGGGCTGGTTCGCCCTCTTCCGCCTCTACGGTCCGCTGGAGCCGTGGTTCGACAAGACGTGGCAGCCCGGCGAGATCGAGCTGGTGCAGTAAACCCGCGGCTGCTACTCGTCATCATTCAGCAGCAGCGGCACTGACATGACGCGTGTCCCGTTGGCGACATAGGTACTATTTGTTCCGCCGATCAGCCTGCCGTTGATCGACAACCTGTCGTCATTGCCTGTCACCTTGAGCGGTTGCCCCTGCATATTCGTGACCGTGCGATTGAAGCCTTGGCCGATCGGACCCAGCGTGCCATAGGGGAAATAGCCTTCGACGAGATGGGTGTGGATAAGGTCGGCGAGTGCCTGCGGGTCGGCCAGCAGACGCGTCGCGTTTGTCTTCTGGCAGCGCCGCAAAGGCCGCATTGGTCGGCGCAAAGATGAGATACGGGCCGCCCTGCGCCACTTCCTCGCTCAGCCCAGCCGTCATGAGCGCCGCCAGAAAGGTGCTAAATCCCCACTCAGGATGTCCAACCTGCGCAAAGCCATCGCTGCGCACCGCCAAGAAGTCGATCGGGTTTAACGCGCTGGTTTCGGGGGCGGTATGCGTATCAAACGAAGAGGGATAGATCCCGGCGAAACAGTCAAGAAAGTCCACGCCGGGGAGGTTGCGGCCCGCGCCAATGGTGTCGCCACCCGGTTCGCCGGCGCCGCTGACGATGATTTTGAACTCCTGAAACGTGCCAGACGGCAGGGCTGCGGCTGCATAGCCACCGTAGGGCACATCCTCTTCGCCTGCCCCATCCTGGAGAAAGCTGACGCCGGTCGAATTTCCAACGTTATTGATCGCAATATGGCCCACCATCTCGGCGGAGACACCGGCCTGCTGGTAGGCCTCGGTCTCATCGACCAGCAGCGGCGTGTGCTTCTCCCCGACCTGCCCCAGCATGGCGAGCGTGTAGCGATGCCCCGCAGCGATCGTCACATCCAGCGGGCCGAGCAGCGCCTTGTCGACGTCCTCGCCCGTGGGCACAACGGCGACGCTGTAGGTGCCGGGCGCCAGGTATTGGTAGCCGCTGACGTCCAGCGCGTGCAGATCTCGCCTGGGTGACACCGCCGTTCACAGTCAGCTTGCCGTCGAGGAGCCAGTCGACGCTGGGTCCATCATAGACGCAGTTGCTGATGCGCAAGCGGCCTTGGGTCGCGTCGTCGGGCCTGGCGGGATTGGTATCGGCGAGAGGGGCGGCTTCGGCTGCTGCCTGTGCGCTTTCTGCCGACGTAGGCGACGTAGCCTGGTTGGCCGGGCGCCGCACCGGCTGACAGGCAGTGAGCGCAAATAAGGCGATTAGCAGCAGGCAAGCCCTAAGTGCCTGCCCACGTGATTCTCCACGTGATGTCGGTTCTGACGGTTGTGGCATGCGATAGTCTCTTTCCCGCTTGACGACTGGCGCTGCTCGGCGCAGCGGCATGGCGGTCATCGTGCTGGGGGCTTACGGCTGAATCTGCTCCAGGATGTCGTCGTTCGGGATGTTGTGCCACAGTTCGACGATCTTGCCATCCTGCACGCGCCAGAGATCGATAATCGACCAGGTGACCGTTTTGCCGGTGGGCGCAACCCCGAGAAACTCGGCCTGGTGCGTACCGGTATAGCTGACGGATGCCGCGACCAGGTCGCCTTCGACCAGCAATTGATCGACGGTCGCCTTGACGTCGGGGAAGGCGGCCAGCGTCTCGGGCAGCCCACCGCCGGGCAGCTCGCCCCCCACATCCAGGTCGTGGATGACCAGGTCGGGCGCGAACACCTCCTCCAGCACCGGCATCTTTTTCTGCGTAAACACCTCGTCATAGAAGCGCTGCACGACGGACCTGTTGGCTGCCTCCTCACTGCTTTGGGCATTGCTTTGAGACGCAGCGGCAGCTGCACCCTGGCCTTCCGGCAGCCGCTGAACTGGCCGGCAGGCGCCCAGCAGCAGGAGCAGACTACATGACACAGCGGCAGTAAACCATGCGCGACGGATAGATTTCTTCATGAGTAGACTCCTTCGTGGATTGTAAAGAACACTAGCATAGCGGGGCAGGTGGGCAATGAAAGGCCAAAATTCCACAAAAAGTCCACAGAACATCACTAGCCGGTTGCAGGAATTTCCTTGTTCTCATAGTAAACTGTGCGCCAAAGTCTTGCTGTTAGGGAGACCTTGCACAATGCCGCCGTCTACTGCCTTATCCTTTGGCAGATCTTTTGGCAGTCTACTCAGACAACTGCGCAAACGCGCCGGCATGACACAAAGTGACCTGGCCGCCGCCCTCGGCTATAGCAAATCGTTTGTCGGTGCCCTGGAAAATGATCAGCGGTTGCCCGATCTGGACATGGTCGTGCAGCGCTATCTGCCTGCCCTCTGTCTGCAAACGACACCCCACCTGGCCGCCCAACTGGTAGAGGCCGCCGCCCACGCGCGTGGCGAGAACTTACCCACCACCTGGACGATCCAACACGCACGCCAGCCCCTCATTGAAGACGACTTGACCGCAGAGCCCTGCCACCTGCCCATACCCCCAACACAGTTGATCGGGCGTGCGCCAGAAGTTGAGCAGTTAGGCAAGCGGCTGCTGGGGCTTTATGGGCGGCTGTTGACACTGGTCGGCCCGCCCGGTATCGGCAAGACCCGCCTGGCGCTGGCCGTGGCGGGACGGGTACAGCCCCATTATGATGATGGGGTGTGCTTTGTGGGTTTGGCGGCCGTCGATGACGCCGCGACCATGGCGGCGACCATGCTCGCGACCGTGCTCGCGGCGGGCGGCAGCCGCGAGACCAACGCCAGGCCGCCGCAAGCGCAGCTGATCGAGTTCCTGCGCCGCAAAACCCTGCTCTTCGTACTGGATAACCTGGAGCAAATTAACGGCGCCGCTCCGCTCATCGCCGCCGTGCTGGCCGCATGTCCGGGGGTGGTCGTGCTGGCAACCAGTCGTGAACGCCTGCATTTGCGCGCCGAGCAGCGCTACAAAGTACCGCCGCTGGCGCCGGCTGCGGCAGTTGAACTCTTCGTCCAACGCGCGCAGGCTGTGGACTTTGCCTTTGCGCCGGCTGCCGCGCAGCAGCCGACCATAGAGGCTATCTGCCGGCGGCTCGACTGCCTGCCGCTGGCGATCGAGCTGATCGCCGCGCGTGTTGACCTGTTTTCTCCCCAGGTGCTGCTGGCGCGCTTACAGGACCGTGCCCTGGATGTATTGGATGACGGCCCCGACGACATACCGGAGCACCAGCGCACGCTGCGCAATGCGATTCACCGCAGCTATCGGCTGCTGGACGAAGCGCAAGCCGCACTCTTTCGCACGTTGGGGTTCTTTGTCGGCGGCTTTGATCTCCCAGCTGTAAAGTACTTTGGCTTTGACGAAGCGTTGTTGCAGGCCCTGATCCACAAGAGTCTAATTAAGCCAGAAGGCAGGCTGAAGGGCAGCCAGAAGGGCAGTCAGAAAGGAGGGCAGAAGCGTGGGAAGATGGCAAACTGCGCTTCTTTCTGCTAGAGATCCTGCGCCAATACGCACGCGAGCAGCTGGTCATGCGTAACGAGTTGCCCCATGTACAGCAGCGCCACGCGCACTACTTCCTCTCAGTGGCCGAAAACGCCTGGGTGCGTTTGCATAACCGGGAGCCCGGGACCTGGCATGCATACATAGAACGGGAGCAGGATAACCTGCGCGCAGCCCTCCGCTATTATCTTGCCACGAATGCGGAGGCTGCGCTGCGGCTGGCTGCGATTCTCGGCGAATATTCGGTTTTTTCAAGGGCAGCTGAGCGAAGGACAAACCTGGCTGCGGCAGGCGTTGGCGCTAAGCGCTGGCGCACAATTCAGCCCATCGTTGCCTGTCCGCATCAAGGCGCTGCGCGAGGCCGGTAGAATTGCGCTGGCACAGGGGGAGTATGCGCAGGCCACCGCCTTGCTGGCAGAGAGCCTGCAGCTCGCCCGCCAGCTCGGCGACAAACGCGAGCTTGCTATCTCACTGATCTTTCATGGCGGTGCGGCCCTTTATCAACTCGATCTTGCCTCCGCCCAGCCACTGTTTGCGAAGAGTCTCTCTTTAGCACAAGAACTGGGAGATCAGAATCGAATTGCGATTGCCCTTGATCATTTGGGCCTGGTCGCTATGTATCAAGGCGAGCATGCCACGGCACAGGCGCGCTTTGAAGAGAGTCTTACCATGCAACAAGCGCTGGGCGGGGATGTCACCGTGGAAACCGTCCTCTTCAACTTAGGCTACAACGAATTGCGGCGAGGCAACCCGGGCCAGGCGTTTGCCTATTTGCAGCAAGGCATTGCGCTCAGCCTGAAAAAAGGGCAGAAAGAAGATCTCGTCGCGTGTTTGGAAGGGGTAGCAACGCTTGCCGGACTCTATGGCGGCAACCTGGAACGCAAAGCCAAAGCGATACGGCTCTTTGGGGTGGCCGCAGCTTTACGGAGTATGCTTGGCATCGTGCGACCGCCGATGCACCGCTCCCTGTATGAATGGAGTATGGCTGTCATCCATGCACAAGTGGACGACGCTGCTTTTGCCGCAGCTTGGGCGGAAGGGCAGGCGATGACGCTGGAAGAGGCAGTCGCGTATGCAATCGACCCATAGCTAAGAGGAATGACTATACACGGAAACATGCAGGTCACTTGCGCCCGTAAACGGCTCCCGGTTCCAGCCGCCCCACCGGTCGCGCAGCCGCAAGCCCGCCATGGCTGCCATCAGGTCCAGCTCGCTGGGCCAGGCGTACCGCTGCACGACCGGATTGAACCGCATCCCTCCCGCACTCAGCGTGACGTGGCTCTCCTCGATGACCTGCGTCACCGGGTCGTGGCGCAGCACGTCGAGCCGTACGGCATCGACCTCGATACCCTCCGCCTCGACATACTGGTTGTTCTGCAGCCGGTAGAGAAACGCCGGCACATAGGTCTCGATCACAAACACGCCGTCCGGCCCAAGATGCGCGGCGACATTCGCAAAACAGCGCACCTGCTCCTCCTGCGTGAGCAGGTTGAAAAAGGTGTTCCACACAATGTAGATCAGGGCGTAGGTGCCCTCGACGGGGACGTCGGCAAAGTTCCCCAGCTTGACGGCCATCTCCTCGCCCCCAGGCTGCGCCCGCAGCTCCGCCACCATCGCCGGCGCAATGTCGACGCCGTCCACGCGGATCCCCTGCGCCGCCAGCGGCAGGGCGATGCGCCCCGTCCCAATCGCCAGCTCCAGCGCCGGTCCCCCACGCGCCTGCTGCGCCAGGAACGCGACGGCGGCCGCTTCATCCCCGCGCCGATACGTCCGCACCTCCGCCGCCACAGCCGCATCAAAACTCATCTCTGGCCGATAGCCTTTCATCGTACGCTGCCTTTCGCCTTTGTCTGATTCGTCCCTGGCCTATTATCCGACAAGAGCAGAAATATGTAGAATTGGGCGTATGAACACCTATTTGATCCTTCTGCGCGGCATCAATGTCGGCGGCAAAAATAGCGTACCGATGGCAAGCTTGAAAAAATGCCTGGGAGAACTGGGATTTTCCAATGTTTCAACCTACATTGCCAGTGGTAACGTACTTCTAGCATCCGACAAATCCACTGGCGAGATTCAATCTCAGATTGAAGAGGCTCTGCCGGCAAGCTTCAAACTCGACAGCGAACTCATCAAAGTTCTTGTGTTGACGCGCAAACAGCTCCAATCCGTCGTCGATAACAAGCCCCCAGGCTTCGGCGAGCAGCCCCAAACGTATCACAGCGATGCAATTTTTCTGATGGGGATCGACTCGGCCCAGGCTATCTCTGCCTTTGATCCCCGCGAGGGCGTCGACAAAGTCTGGCCAGGGGATGGTGTGATCTACTCGCAGCGCCTCAGTGCGCAGCGTACCAAAAGCCGGCTAAACAAAATCATGGCATCACCGGTATACAAGTCCATGACCATCCGCAACTGGAACACCACCACAAAACTGTTAGAACTGCTGAGAAAAACGGACGCCGAAAAAGGGGTTTAGCGCGCAGTTATTTCACCTCTGTTCTGGCACAGAGGGTATGGGGATTAGGAATGACCACAACTACACCAGATTATTCACACTACTTCTGGCAGGGCGCAAGCACCAGGCTGCGCCCTTGGCGGCTGGAAGATGCCGAGCTGCGGTTCATGGCATCCTTGGATAGTCCAACGCTGGCACTCCATCAGGACGGCATCGTCTTGCCTACGTCTGTGGAACTGCAGAGAGCATGGTTGGAGAAGGCCGCGCGGTTTGAAGGACGACGGCATGATCCGGTTCGCAATGGATAATCTGGACGGTGTCACCGTCGGCTGGGTGACATTACACAGCCGCGATCAGAAAAACGGGACGTTTGGGTTTGGCGTCGCCGTTTATCGCGCCTACAGAGGACTTGGCTATGCCGTCGATGCGGTGCGTATCCTGCTCAAGTACGGGTTTTGGGAACAACGCTACCAAAAGTGCAATTCGATGTGCTTACATAGCAATGAAGCATCTGTTCGCCTGCACAAGAAACTAGGCTTTATCGAAGAAGGCAGAATCAGGCGCAATTGTTTCTTCGACGGACAGTACCATGATGAAGTGTTATTTGGCATGACGCGTGAGGAGTTCGAAGAACTCACGCCAACATAGCGCATCAGGAGCGCAACCGCTGCCGACACAGCCGCATCCAAACGCACGCCGGCCGGCAGCCCTTCATCGTATACCCCTTTCAGCCTTGCCTTATTCGTCGACCGGCCGGTAAACCAGTGCCAGGGTCCCAAACCCGATCGTTTTGTTTTCGACCAGTTCCAGCTTCGTCGCAGGCGTCCCATCCGGGAAAAAGCGCCTGCCCCTGCCCATGATAAAGGGCTCGACCAAGATCCGGTACTCGTCGATCAGCCCGGTTCCCATCAGCGATTGCACCAGGGTCGCACTCCCGTCGATGATAATGTCTTTGCCCGGCTGCTCTTTCAGTTTCCTGATTTCTTCCACCACGTTGCTTGCGATGATGGTAGATTCCTTCCAGGGCGCCGTCGTGAGCGTGGTCGAGACCACGTACTTGTGCATCCGGTTGAGGAGCGGCCCCGGACCATCGCCCGTCGTCTGCGTCGACCAGCCCGGCCACAGCATCTCATAGGTCACCCGTCCCAGCAGGTACACATCGCCCTGCGCGTACTGCTCAGTGATGTACTGCATCCTCTCCGGGCTGTTTGTATTCTGCCACCAGTCATCCATTGTGGCGGCGTCAAAGACACCGTCCAGCGTGGTCCACGCCTTCACCCAGAGCTTGCGCATGTGCGTTCTCCTTTTCAACTTCACACTTCGCCGGCGGCGGCTGCGGATGGTAAGCCGCCCCTTCTGCTTCTGCCTCTCGTTCCCGGCAGCGCAGGAGCCATTCCGCTGGGAGCGGCCGCCAGGCACCGTCTCGGACCGGCGCAGGCGGCCAGGACAGGCGGCCAGGACAGGCTTACTGCGGCTGCGACTCGAAGTAGGCGCGGACAGCCTCGTTGGCCCTGCTGCGATACTCGGGCAGGCGGCTCCGCTCCGCCGCGGCGAGGGCTTGCTGCAGCCGCGGCGCGTCGAGGTCGCCAGCGTAGGCGGGCGTGCCCGGCTGCTGGCGCCACGAGTCCGCCAGGCTGCCGGCGTCCACCGGATCGAAGCCGAGTTCGTCCACGAGGCGCATCACCTTCTCCCGCGCCTCCGGCAGGTCACCGGCGACGGGCAGCGCAATGCGGCGGGGCTCACCCTTGGGCCGGCCCTTCTCGAGCAGGCTTTGGAAGCCGATATTGTTGAATACCTTGACAACCGGGCGCCCCAGCTGCTCTGCTACCCATGCGCTCTCAGGCTGCCCGTTTTCGATGGCGTCGATGCGCCCGTCGCGGGCCGGGTAGTAGTTCCCGGTATCCACCACGACCACGTCCTGCGCGACGCCGGCGAAGAGATCCCTGGGCAGATTCGGCACTGCCCGCTCCGGGATGGTGACAATCACGATCTCGCCGCCGCGCGCCGCCTCGGCGGCCGTCACGGCGCGTGCGCCCGTCGCTGCGGCGACCTCACGTAGGGTCTCCGGCCCCCGCGAGTTTGCGACCACCACCTCGTGCCCCAGCGCCGTCAGCCGCCGCGCAAGCGTTCCGCCGATCATACCCGCCCCGATAATGCCAATTTTCATCTCGTTACTCCCTCTTGCCCATTCTCGAAATCCGATACTTCTTCACGGATGATTCCCGGTAGACCCGTGGTCAATCAGAATATTCTTGCCGTCACCCGTGTGGACACGGTTAGCACGCCGAGGGTTCGGATGACCAGCGGTTCAGCGACTGGGCTGCCTGTCACGATCATGAAACGCTTTTGCCTTTGCCAGACGTATCTTTGCAACGATCGGGACACGGGTGCCTGCTATTGTAGCGGTGTTTGTCGAATCCGCAACTCGATCTTTGACCCCGCGCCCCCGCCCACGGCCACCACCGGGGCGTCCAAACCTATACCATCACGGGCGGCACGGGCCGCTTCGCCGGCGCCGGCGGCACCTTCACCGTGACACGCCTGGCCGACGACGCCACCGGTGAGAGCTCTGGTGCCATTACCGGTTCCATCGTGCTGCCCACCGGGAAGTAATCGCGACGCGTGCCAAGCAGAGCCTGGGGTTACCAGCCCCCCTGGCACCGGTAACCCCAGCACGGCCATAGGTTAGCTTTACACCGCGACCCCCTACAACTGTAGGGGGTCGTCTGTCGCCCAAGAATCAGCCCTCTGTCGCTTGTGTCGGATGCGAAAGCGGCTATGCTCATCCTAGCGGCCATTTGTCGCTCGCTTTGTGCTGCGTGATGCCGTGACCAGAAACCAGTGAATTGAACCGAGGGAAAAAGCTATGAAGTTACGCATGTTGGCCGCACTCGTGTTCGGCCTCCTTACCTTGACAGCATGCCGGCCTGTCGAGCCGCCAACTGCCCAGCCGGCGACAAGTGCTGCCCCTGGTGCTGCCGCAGCCGCCGCCGCGCCGACGGACGCACTCTATATGCCACGCGACGTCCGGCTTGCCTACCAGGCCGGCACGCGCAGCGCCGACGGCAACCCAGGACCCAAGTACTGGCAGAACCACTCGGTCCATACCATGGACATCACCGTCGAGCCGCCCAGCCGCACGATCTCGGCGACGCAGGACATCACGTTTACCAACAACAGCCCCAATCCGATGTCCACCGTCATCTTCAAGCTGCTGCAGAACGTGCGCCGGCCCGACGCCACGCGCGAAGTGGTCTTCCCGGAGAGCTTCTTCACCTCGGGGATCCATGTCGACGAGCTGCGCGTCAACGGCGTCGAACAGGACTGGGGTCCCGACCCCGCCGGCTACGCCGCCCTCCACCCCCTCACCCTTGCCGAGCCATTGCAGCCCGGCGAGTCGGCCACCTTCTCGATCCGCTGGCACTTTGACCTCGGCGACCATGTCCCTGGGACCAAGGAAGGCGCCCTCGACCCCACCACCTACTTCCTTGCCTACTTCTTCCCGCGCCTCGCCGTCGCCGACGACGTCAACCCCTTTGTCTGGGACCAGGTCCAGTTCAGCTACGGCGGCCTCGAGATGTACAACGATTTCGCCGATTTTGACGTGACGGTGCACGCGCCCAAGAACTATGTCGTTTGGGCGACCGGCGACCTGCAGAACCCCGACGAGGTCCTGCAGCCTGAATACGCCCAACGGCTGCGCGACTCGCTGACCAGCGACGAGGTAATCAAGATCGCGACGCCCGCCGAACTGCAAGAGGGCAAGGTCACTGCCCAGGACGACATGGTCACCTGGAAGTGGCAGGCGTCCAACGTGCCGGATTTCGTGGTCGCCCTCAGCGATCACTACAACTGGGATGGGGGCAGCGTCGTGGTGGATGCGGCCACCGGCCGCCGTGCCAGCGTCCAGGCTGCCTACGACGACGCTGCCGAGGACTTCCAGCAGATGGTCGAATATGGCAAGAGCGCGCTCGACTTTGGCTCGACGGAGTGGCCGGGCGTGCCCTATCCCTACAGCAAGACCACCATCTTCCGCGGCGTGGCCGACGAAGAGTACCCCATGTTCGCCAACGATTCGTCCCACGACGATCCGGGCGTTACGCGCTTTGTCGCCGCACACGAGCTGCTCCACAGCTGGTTCCCCTTCTACATGGGCATCAACGAGCAGCGCTATGGCTTCATGGACGAAGGCTGGACCACGGCCTTCGAGTACCTGATCAACATACGCGACTTTGGCTTTGACACCGCCACCCGCGTCTACAAAGGTTTCCGCACCCAGAACCTGGTCCCGCCCTACAGCGGCGCCGACATTCCGATCATCATACCCGGCGATTCGCTCGCCGGCGTTACGATTTCCCTCAACAACTATCCGAAGGCCGCGCTCGGCTACCTGGCACTCAAGGAACTCATCGGCGACGCACCCTTCAAGCAGGCGCTGCACGAGTTCATGGCACGCTGGAACGGCAAGCACCCGCTCCCGTGGGACATGTTCAACACCTTTAACGCCGCCACCGGCCAGGACCTCAACTGGTTCTTCGACCGCTGGTTCTTTGAGCCCAACTACATCGACCTGGCCGTGAGCGACGTGCAGAAGACGGACGGCGGCTACATCGTGCAGGTCGCCAACCCCGGCGGCATGCCGATTCCGTTCGACGTGACGGTCACCTATGCCGACGGCACGCAGGGCTCGTTCCGCCAGAACCCGGCGCTCTGGCAGAATTCGCCGCACGCGGCCACGCTTGCCCTGGCCGCGGACCAGGAGATCACCAGCCTCGTGCTGGACGGCGGCATCTTCGTGGATACCACGCCCGACGACAATACCTGGCAGCCGGCAGCGCAGTAAATCACAAGAAACCGAGTTTCTCCAAGAAACTCGGTTTCTGCCTCCCCCCTCAACCCCTGTGCCCCTACGCAGGGGGCTGCGGAATCAAGATCGTCACCCGCGTCCCCTCGCCCGGCTGTGCCTGCACCTGCACGCGGCCGCCGAGCAGCTGCAGCCGCCGCTCCGCCCGCAGCAGACCCTGGCTGCTCGCCTCTGCCGTCTGCGCGTTGGGGTCAAAGCCGCGGCCCGCATCGCTGACCTCGATGCGCAGCTGCCCATCGGCCAGGCCCAGCGTCACGGCGGCCTCGGCGACGTCCGCGTGCTTGGCCACGTTGAACAGCAGCTCGCGTATCGTCTGGAAGAGCAGCACCCGCAGGTCCTCGTCGAGCGGCGGCAGCGGCTGCTCGGCCTCCACCGCCACGTTCAGCCCATGCTGCTGCTGCAGCAGCGACGCCAGCCAGCGCACGGCTTCGTACAAGCCTTCGTCGTGGAGCACCGGCGGGCTGAGGCTCACGCTCAGGCTCCGCATCACCTGCACCGTATCGCGGAGCGCCGCTCCCATCTCGTCGATCATCCGGCCCGCATCGTCCAGGCCGTTCTCCTCCAATATGCCGCGCAGCATCGTCAGCTGCACGTTCACGCTGAAAAGCCGCTGCTGCAGATCGTCGTGCAGAATCGCCGAAATGCGCCGGCGTTCCTCCTGCTCGCTGATCGTCAGCTGCGTCACCAGCGCCCGCACCTGCGCCGTGCGCGTCTGCACCTCGCGCTCCAGCGCCTCCTCCGCCTGGCGGCTCTCCGTCAGGTCGCGCGCCACCTTTACATAGCCGATGACCTCCTCCCCATCGCGCAGCGGCACCATCACGCCACTCATAAAGAAGCGTGCGCCATCCTTGCGCAGATGCCAGCGCTCGTCGGCCGCCCGGCCGTTCCTGCGCGCCTGATCCATCTCCCTTGCGGGGGCGCCCGCCGCCCGGTCCTCGGGAGTAAAGAAAATCGCCACCGGCTGTCCCAGCACCTCCGCCCTGGTATACCCAAGGATCTGCTCGGCGCCCGCCTGCCAGTCCACGATCCGCCCGGCCAGATCCAGCGTGATAAACGCATAGTCGGTGACGCTGGCCAGCGTCAGCCGCAGCCGCTCTTCCGAACGGCGCAGCGTTTCCTGCATCTGTTTCAGCTCTGTGATGTCCACAAAGGCCGAGATCGCCGCCGCCACCCCATCTTGCTCGACAAGCTCCATCGAGACCAGCGCCGTCTTGGCCGCCCCCGAAGGGGTTTTGGTCGTGATTTCAAAGCTCGCGACGTGCCCATCATTGCGCACGCGGGCGGTGAGCTCTGCGCGCGCGGCAGGCGCCAGCCAGTGCCCAAGCAGTAGCCCCATCTCCTCTAGCGGCGCCGTGCCTGGTACCTCGAAAAATCGCAGATAGGCTTCGTTGGCGTCGAGGATGATCCCATCCTCCAGCGCGCCAGCGCCGTGGGAATCGGATTCGCATGAAACAGCGACGAGAAGAGATTGTGCGCACGGCTCAGCTGCTGGTTGGCCGTTAGCAGCGCGGCCTCGTTGGCCTTGCTGTTGCTGATGTCGACACAGGTGATCACGACCCCGTCGATCTTGTCCTCGATCGTGCGGTAGGGGCGCACACTGACCAGAAACCAGCGCCCGTCGTCCGCCTGTACCTGGTGCTCGAGCGGGATCATGTTGGCCATGACCCGCCGCACATCCGGTTCCAGCGTGGGATAGTCGAGCCGCGCACGCAGGTGCCAGATCGGCCGCCCCTGGTCGAACGGCATAAGGTTGAACAGCTCCGCCGCCCGCGGCGTGTAGCGCTTGACACCCAGCTCCCGGTCCAGGAAGAGCGTGGCGATCTCGGTGGCGGCAAAGAGGTTCTGGAGGTCGCTGTTGGCCGTGGCGATCTCCTCCATCCGCACCTTCAGCTCCTGGTTGACCGCCCGCAGCTCCTCGTTGATCGACTGCAGCTCCTCCTTGCTCGTCTCCAGCTCCTCCAGCGTCGAGCGGTACTCTTCGTTGGTGCTCTGCAGCTCCTCGTTGGCCGCCCGCAGCTCCTCGACCGACGACTTGTACTCTTCCCGGGTGCTCTGCAGCTGCTGCTCCGACTGCAGCAGCTGGGCCTCAAACGCCTTGGCGCGGCCCCCTGCCCGCTGCGACGCCCGGCTGCGGGCTCGCGTCCGTTTCTGCTGTCTCGTCAGCCGGTATGCTGTTTTCCCAAAACAGCACCAGCGCCCGGCCGTGCCTGGGGCTGGGCCGCACAAACACCGTCACCGGGTGCCGCTCGCCGTTAAACTGGACGGGCACCGGCGGTGTCTGGGCGTTGTGATGCCCGCTAAAGGCGCGGTGCAGCGCCAGGTGCAGCTCGCTCTGCAGCTCGGGCCGCACCAGCTGCAACAGGTCTTCCGTGGGCGGGCCGGCCGGGTGGGCCAGGTAGCGCCACGCCGTTTCGGAAAAGTGGAGCACGCGATGCTGTTCGTCCACCAGCAGGCCCGGCAGACCCACCTCTTCCAGCAGGAACCGGTGCTGCTCCTCCGCGCCCTGCTGCAGCAGGCCTTTCTCCGCCTGCGGCAGGCGGGGGCCGTGCGGCACGATGGGCAGCGCCGGGAGGATCAGCCGGCTGCCAACCGCCGCGCTGCGGCGGTAGAAGCGGTGCCGCTTGTCCACGGTTTCAAACAGCTCGGTGACGCCATCGGTCGCTTCGGCGCTGCCGAGGAAGAGATAGCCCGGCGGGCGCAGGGCATAGTAGAACGATTCGAACACATGCTCTTGCACCGGGCGCTGCAGGTAGATCAGGACGTTGCGGCAGATAACCAGGTCCAGCCTGGAAAAAGGCGGGTCCTGCAGCAGGTTGTGCGGGGTAAAGAGGACCAGCTCGCGTACTTCCGGGCGCACTTGAAAGTGGCTGTTTTCGTGCACGAAAAAGCGTGCCAGTCGCGCTTCGGGCACGTCGGCGGCGATGGCCTCCGGATAGACACCTCTGCGGGCAAAGTCCAGCGCCACTCGGCCCAGGTCGGAGGCAAACACCTGGATGTGGGGCGGGTTGTCCAACTGGGCGGCATGCTCCAGGAGCAGCATGGCCGCGCTGTAGGCTTCCTCCCCCGTGGCGCAGCCCACGGTCCACACGCGGACGGCGTCGTCGGCCGTTTTCCCCCGAAACAGCTGGGGCACGATCTCGTTGGCCAGCACCGACCACGCTTCGGCGTCGCGAAAGAACTCGGTGACATGGATGAGCACGTCACGGTAGAGCGCGTCGGCTTCTTCGCCGTCCTGGCGCAAGTGGTTTAGATAGTCGGCCAGCTTCGTCACCTGCAGCAGTTGCATGCGCCGGCCGATGCGGCGCAGCAGCGTGGCTTCCTTGTAGCCGCTGAAGTCGTGCCCCGTGCGCACGCGCAGCTGCGCCAGGATCTGCATGAGGGTATGTTGCTCCTGCCGGGCGAGGTCCTGCGGTTCCGCCGGCAGCTCCAAGGACTCCTGCGTGCGCTTGGCTGCCACCAGCTGTGCTGCCAGCTCGGCGACGGGGGCGACGACGTCCACCAGGCCTGTGGCGATGGCGCTTTTGGGCATGCCGTCATATTCGGCCTCGGCGGGCAGCTGGACCAGGAGGAGGCCGCCCTGCTCCTTGACGGCGCGCATGCCGACGGAGCCGTCGCTGCCGCTGCCCGGAGAGGATGACGGCCGCGCCGTCGCCGTGCTGTTCGGCCAGCGTGCGGAAAAAGGCATCGATCTGCAGGCGCCGGCCGGGCGGCTGGTGCAGCTCTTCGAGGTCCAGGTGCCCCGCCGCCACCACCAGTCGTTTGGCGGGGGGAATGACATAAACGTGGTTGGGCTCCATGGCGATGCGCGCCTGCACCTGGGTCACGGGCATCGTGGTAAAGTCGCGCAGCAGCTCCGGGAGCATGCTCTCATGTTCGGGCGACAGGTGGACGACCACCACAAACGTCATGCCCGTATCGGGGGGCAGCGACGAAAAGAAGGTGCGCAGCGCCGCCAGCCCGCCGGCCGACGCGCCGATTCCGACCACCGTCAGTCCGTCAGGCGGGCGCTGCGCACCCAAGTTCCCATTCGAGTTTTCACTCGCGTCCTCATTGTCTAGCTGCTGATTGGCGGGATCAGGCCGGGGTTTTGCAGTGGTCATAGGCGACGCTCCAAGCCAGGCGGCTGCTGTTTACATAAGGCGGGCGGGGCGTTTCAGCCATCCTCTCCACCGCCACAGCGCCATCCATGTGCAAGAAGTTCGGGGTCAGGGCAAACTCGCTGGGTACGGCCCCTAGGTGCGGACTCTGCGTGCAGTCATTGCGTGCGGGCTACGCGGGAGCCAACCCACGCAACCTTATCATACGCCCGGACGCCCCATTATGCAATGCGTCTCACGGGCGTGGGCACGTTCCCGCGTAGCCCGCACGCCCCGTGCGGGTCTGTGGGCACGCCCTCGTGCCCGTGTTGTCGCCCGTGCTGCCGCCCTCCCGCGTAGCCCGCACGCCCCGTGCGGGGTGGCCGTCAGGCCACACGCGCGGCCCAAACTCGTCAACCACACCCCCTACGCGAGGCGCATTGCCGCCTACTTCGCCACATACAGAATAAACTCCGGCTCATCCGGCAGCCCCCCAATAAACTCCACCCCGTCCCCGCTGCCGTCAGGCCCAAACCTCCTGATCCGTCTCGCCTTCCGTTCCGCCGCATAAAAATTCCCCGCCGCATCAAACGCCATCCCCGAGACATGTTTCACCTTGCCGTGGATAAACGTCCTGGGCTGGACTGTTCCCGCCGGGGCGCCTTGCGACAGGTCATAACACACGACCCGGTCATTCCCGCTGCTGCCGATATAGAGCACGCCCGCCAGCCGTGTCCGGCAGCAGCTGCACAGGTGCACGCAGATTGTCGCCGGCGATCTGGCCACAGAATCGCCCCGTCTCCACCTCGTACACCTTCACCGCATCGGCCGGCTCGTCCGCCACATACAGATGGCCGTCATGGCACACCACGCCGCGCACCGAGTGGGCGACCCTGGTCCGGGTATCGTCCTCGAAGCCGACTGCCAGCCCGTGCGGCACCCCTACATCTGGCGGCGGGCGGCTGTAGGCCCGGCAGCGTGCCGAGCGAAGAGGCGACCCGGGTGCCGGCCAGGAACCGGCCGGGCGGCGGATACAGCTGCTGGAGATGCGCCGCAACCTCCAGGGCGCCGCCAGCTGCCCGGAGCCCCGTGACCACATTGGTATCCTGGCTCGAGACATAGCAGTTCCCCTGCTCGTCAAAGGCGAGGTCATAGGGATGCACCAGCGCGGGCACCTCGGCCACCGACGCAAAAATCCCCGCGAAGCGATAGCCGCCGTGCGCATCCAAGGCATAAACCAGGATTTGGCTGAGGCTTTCATGGGCGTTGACCACGTAGAGCAAGCCGCCGGCAATCGCAAAGCCGCGCAACTCGTGCAGCGGCGGATCGCCTTTGCCCGTGGGCAGGAGGTCGGGCTTGGCATGGGTCCGCCCGCTGTCATGGTAGACCCGGATGTTATTGATCCCGCCGGCGCCCCCGGCAAAGCTGATGTACCACAGGTTGCTGCCTCCTCGCTCAATGCTGTCTGCTTGCTGAACTAACCGATCACGTAGTAAATCTTGCGTGTAGGCTGTCCGGCCGATAGGCACGCTTCATTCAGAGAACCCTCGCTCCCTGAACTCTCCATCGACCTCTTCCGGCGTAGCAAACTCGCCGGCACGAATCGCAGCCGCGGCATGCTCGACAGAATCACGTTTACCTAAGCGTGATTCTATCCAAATGAATGTGTATCGTAAAGGGGCCTGCGCATGACGGGTGCGCTCCAAGATTTCGGGCCCGGAACGGACCTCCCGCGTAGCCTGCACGCCCTCGTGCAGGTCCCACATGCGTCGCTTGCGACGCACCACTCCCACGTGCCCGTGTTGCCACCCATGCCTGTGCCTGACGACCACCCCGCACGGGGCGGTGTAGGGGCACAGATCTCGCAGCAGCGGCCGGGGAGTGTATACGAACGGGACATGGCGCCGGCATGGGCGCGAGCACGGGCAGGACCAGCGTGAAACAGATCAATCGCAGCCTGACATAAAGAGGAGAGGCGGGTGACGTGCGCCACCCGCCTCTCCTCTTTAAAATCCAAGTCCGGAACCTTCGTCCAGTCCCTTCCCCACCAGCGATCTACTTGTTGGCGACGCGCTGATCGATGCCTGCTACATAGTTGCCGGGCGGTTCGGTTGAAATCATGACGACTGAGTCACCCTTAGGGGCCGCAAAGAGATTGAAGGCCGGCCCGTTGTCGATCTGCACCCTGTATTCGCCTGTACAATCGGCGTTGACTGTATAGGTGAAGGGTACCGTGACATTGTTCAGAAAGATCTGGCTGCCGACGCGCACGGTCACAATATCCGTGCCTGTGCCGTCGCCGTTGAAGGTATGCATGCCGGCATCAGCCCCCGGCGTTGCCTCACTTACCCCAAACGCGGGTGGCAGAATCGTCCCCGAATGGGCAAAGAGATACCGCCCTTTGAGTGTGGACAGCGAACATGAACCTGGGCTGCCCGGCGCTGTATCAGGCGCCTTGGCAGGCGCGCTTTCCGCAATCGCCCCGCTCGGGTTGATCGACTGGTATGCGGCGAACAAGCACGCCGCTGTCAGCAGGAAGGCCACGAATAGCCACATTGTCTTACGCATGCTTTTTTCTCCTCTTTCCATTACAGCCGGTGGGTCTGTATACTACGCCCGTGCGTCAACTCTACCGGTTGGGCGGCCAGGCGCCACCGCTTTCTTCACAAAAACTTCACAGAAGTGATAAAGGAAACGGACCATATGCAGCGTAGCGACGCGCTCGCCTTTGGTGCCTTGCTCAAACGCCGGCGCAAAGAGGCAGGCATGACGCAGTGTGACCTTGCGGCGGCGCTGGGCTACAGCGAATCCCTGATCTGCAGCCTTGAAAAAGCGCAGCGGCTCCCCGACCTCCAGGCTGTAGCTGAGCGCTTTATCCCGGCGCTGGGGCTGCAGGATGATCGTGCCGCGGCCGACGCTTTCATCGAACAAGCCGCGCTGGCCCGCGGTCAGCGTGTACCCGTCACTGCCCCCCATTGGCACACCGCCCCCATGGCGGGGCGGGCGAAAATCAACGCGGAGATCCACGAGCGCCGCGTCGATTTACCTTCATTGCCCACTGCGCTGATCGGGCGCGACCACGTCGTCAATCAGCTTTCTCATCGGTTGGCGGGTCACCAGGGCCGCCTGTTGACTTTCGTCGGTGCGCCGGGTGTCGGCAAGACGACGCTGGCATTGGCCGTCGCCGCACGCGTGCAGGCCTTCTACGCCCACGGTGCGATCTTTGTATCGTTGGCCGCGATTGCTGATTCGGCCTTGATGGCTGTTGCCGTCCTCGTCGCCGCCGGCGGTGGTGACAGCGGTGACGCCGGGGACACCGCTGTCACCACCGCCAGGTCACCACAAAGCCGGCTGATTGGCTTTCTGCGCCGCAAGACGATGCTCCTCATATTGGATAACCTGGAACAGGTCGACGGCGCCGCCGATCTGATCTCGTTGTTGTTGGCGGAATGTCCGGGCCTCTGTGTATTGGCGACCAGCCGCGAGCGGCTGCATCTGCGTGCAGAACAGCGCTGCAAAGTCCTGCCCCTCGACCTGCGCTGCCGCGCTGGAACTCTTTGTCCAGCGTGCGCAGGTGGTCGCGGCCGACTTCCATCTGACGCCGCACAACCGGCCGATCTTGGAGGCGATCTGCCAAAGGCTGGATTATCTACCGCTCGCCCTCGAATTGTGCGCCGCACAGATCGATCTCCTCTCGCCCGCCCAATTGCTGGCGCATCTGCGTACGCACCCACTGGACTTGCTGGTGGATGGCGCACACGATCTTCCCCCGCGCCAACGTACCTTGCGCTCCGCCATCCTGCACAGCTACGTCTTGCTCCAAGCAGAAGAGCAGCGGCTCTTGCGCAACCTGGGCGTCTTTGCGGACGGTTTTGCCTTGGCGGAAGTAAGCGCACTCATGGCCGAGTCGTCAACAATCGGCAGCGCGAGCACGGAGCGCACCCAACGCACGCTCCACACCCTGATCGGCAATAATCTGGTACGCAGTGAAACTACGCCGGATGGTGAATCCCGCTTTTCCCTGCTGGAAACGATCCGTGCGTTCGCCCTGGAACAATTGCGTATTCAGGGTGAGGAAGCACAGGTACGCCGGCTCCACTACGCCGTCTTTTTGCGCCTTTTCCGCACAGGCGACCGTTATCTGCGTGGGCCCGCTGCGTCAACCTGGCTGGCACGCTTGCAGCCCGAGCGCGGCAACTTGCGCGCTGCCTTGCAGTGGGCGCTTGACGGCGCGCACTATGCGGATGCCGCCTCCCTGATGGTGGCGATCAGCTATTTCTGGGGGCTATCGGGTGACGCCTACGAGGAAACAAGGTGGTTGGCACAGCTGCTGCCGCATCGGCACGCCCTCGCCCCCGACCTGCACCTGGCCTGTCTCCTGACCTTCCACCGCGCAACGGCGACCTTGCAAGAGTTTCCGTCCATGGGCCGTTGGACGGAAGAAATGATGGCGTTGTTGCCGCTTTGTGAGGACAAGCTCCTCCATGCCTTTGCCTGGTCATTGATCGCCGGAACAACGAATGATTTTGACGAGGCGATTGTCGCCAGGGAGCGCAGCGTTGCCTTGGCGCGCGCCGCTGGTGAAAACGCAGACCTCGAATATGGTGCAATCAGCGATCAAAACTTTGTGCTTGGTGCTTATCTCCAGGGGTATGCAGGGTTCTTGATCGAGCAAGGGGAATTGGCACGAGCGGCGCCCTTGGCTGCCGAAGGGTTGGAACGGGCTCAGACACAGGGCGATCCCTGGGGAATCAGTGAGGGCTATGGCGTATCAGGCCGCCTGGCGCTGCTGGGCGATCTTGGGGAGGCCCAGCGCTGCTTTCATGCAGCAGTAACCATTGCTACGACCTTCAATATCCGCCTGGGGCTGTGCATGTGGCAGCCGTTTCTGGGCATTGTCACGCTTTACGCCGGCAACGCACGGGAAGCTCGCCGCCTGCTGAATGAGAGCCTCCAGCTTTGTCTTCAACTCAAAGATACCTTGCACCTGGCCCAGATTTACACCTGGCTGGCGGAAGTTGATCTGAGCGAAGGCGCCGTCGACGCGGCTGGTCGATGGCTGGCGCAAAGCATGGCCGATGGCGTCCGCCCGGCGCCGGTCAGTGTCGATCAAGTGCAGAGGTGCTGGGTAGCCGCCCGTTTCGCCACCGCACGGCAACAGGTTCACCACGCCGCCACACTCTTTGGCTCGGCAGAACATACGCACAGCCAGGTCCACTATGCCGTGGGCGGTCCCATGCGGGCGCTGGCGGACGTCGCCCTGGCGACCGTACAGGACGCGCTGGAACCGGCGGTCTTTGCCGCAGCCTTCGCTGCCGGTCAGCAGCTATCCACTGCGGAGGCGTTGGCCACGATTCTGGTTGCACAATCCAACACGCCACGCTAGGTGACTGGTGGGCTCGGGATCGCAGGCCATGCCGAGACCTGTTTCACCGTGCCATGCAGAAACGTCCCTGGTTGGACTGTTCGGGTGTGTTTCACGATTTTGATCGCGCGTACGTTTCCCGCGTAGCCCGCACGCCCCGTGCGGGGCGGCAGCCAGGCCGCACATGTGCACACCCCGGGCACGAGGGCGTGCCCGCAGGACCCGCACGGGGCGTGCGGGCTACGCGGGAGGTCCGTTTTGGCATGCCCAAAAGCGTGAAACATACTCATAATTTTGTAAACAAACGTGCTATACTAGCAGTCTGCATTTCTCTTGATCCAGCGTCAGGCGCCGCCACCCCGCCAACATCTGGCTTTTCTCTTCTGGTCCGATTCGGGTGAAAAACAGATTCAAATAGGAGACAATATAGAGTAACACAGGGAGGATACAACCGTGACGCCGACTCCGCAGTCAGCTTTTGTTGTCAACGCCAAACCAATCCACTTCAATCCTGATCAACCGTTGAGCGCCGGCGATTGGGTCTCTGCACAGGGCATCGGTTTGATCCCTGTGTATTTTCCAGGACGGGCATCTACCAAAGTCGTTCCCGAACTCCCGTGGGATCATTTGGTCCTCCATGTGCAGTATCCCACAAAGCAACAAGGGAAAATTGTCCACAATTATGATGTTGTATCAAACCCTGGTGATATTTTCATTGTGCCACGTGGCGTAGAGAGCGAATGGCATAATGCAGGCCCATGTGAAGTGCTCTTGATCCTGCTTACGCATTCGCTCCTCACGGATATGGCGCTGACAACATTTGATCTCGATCCAGCGCGGGTGCAACTCAGGGAACTGATAGCCACGCCCGATCCACTGGCACAAGCCATTCTCCAAGCAATAATGAAGGAGGAACAGGCACCAGGTCTCGGCGATCGGCAATACATTGAATCTTTGCTCAATACGCTAGTGCTGCATCTCTTCCGCCACCATGTCACCAGTCCTCACGCGCCACCAACTTGCAAAGGTGGACTTGGCCCCTCTACCTTGCGTCATATCGTCAACTATATCCGCGAAAATTTGGCGCACGATCTATCACTTGCCGCTCTTGCGAAGGAAGCTAATCTCAGTACCTATCATTTTGCCGATCTATTTAGGACATCAATGGGAGAATCACTGCATCAATTTGTGATTCGCCAACGTGTCGAGGCCGCGAAACAGCTTCTCTTACAGGGGACGTTACCGTTGCCGGATGTTGCTGCCCGAGTTGGCTTTGCCGATCAAAGCCATTTAGGTCGCCACTGTAAGACACTGTTGGGGGTAACACCTAAAATGCTGATAAATGAGCGCAAGAATCTTCCAAATCCACACAAGAATCGGCGAGACGCTACGAAGTGACCTGAATATACTGTATCCGGTCGCGTCATGCTAAGTCTCACGCGGAATCTTCCGCTCTACTAAATGGGAAGAGCAAGGAACGCGGGCAAGGGCGATTCGCCACAGCCTAGCGTTTGATTCGATCATCTTCACCGTCAAAGGAGACCAACATGATGAGTAGTGCATTGCCAATGCGCACGCACACCTATCAAAACCATGTCTTCGACAGCACGTATTGGGATCTTTACGCTCCCCGGCCAGATGATATTATCATCACATCCTCGTACAAATCGGGCACGACTTGGACACAAAATATCGTGTTGCAGTTGATATTTTGGGGGCAACCTGTACCCGCCCTGTCTGATGTTTCGCCCTTTTTGGAACACCGCACCTCTGGCATTGCGCCGAAAATCGAAAAACTCAACGCACAACAACACCGCCGGTTGATCAAGAGCCATCTGCCGCTGAATGCGTTGCTCTACTATCCACAGGTGAAATATATCGTGGTGGGGCGTGATGCACGCGATGTCTTTATGTCGTTTTGGAATCACTACTCAAGTTTTACGGATGCCACCTATGCGCGCCTCAATGATCCCAATGGTCGTGTTGGCGATCCACTGCCGCGTTGTCCCGCCGATATTCATGAATGTTGGACCAACTGGATCAATCGAGGGTGGTTTGCCTGGGAGAGCGAGGGCTATCCCCACTCCGGGAATCTCGCTCATACGCAATCGTGGTGGATTTTCCGCCATCTGGAGAACATTCTGTTTGTCCACTTTAACGATTTGTTGCATGACCTGACAAGCGAAATCGCCCGCATCGCTAGCTATCTACAGATCAATTTGCCGGCCGCAGCATTCTCTACCATTGCACAAACGCTCAGCTTTGCATCGGTCAAACAGTATGCAGCTATGATGCTCCCAATGCCGCTGGAAGCTGCACAAAATACGTGGAAGCAGGGTTCGGACGCCTTCTTTTTCAAAGGCACAAACGGGCGCTGGAAAGAGGTGCTGAGCGAGGCAGAGCTATTGATGTACGAACAGGCCAAAGCGCGAGTATTGAGCCCCGACTGCGCGCAATGGTTGGAACAAGGACGGATCGCATTAACGATCATACAGCAAGGAGTTCAGCGCACACCTGATCCTGGTTGACACTGGCGCTGGCAGCGTCGCCCCTACAACCGGGCAGTTGATTCCCGATCTGGGCGCGGTTGGGGTGACGCCAGAGCAGATCGATAGCGTCGTCCTGTAGGATGCCGGCTGGCGTTCGCAGCCACTTGTTTAAGCCATTCATGCTTTACGAGGAAAAGCAAGAGTCAACCAGCTGAAACCGATTGCTTGAACTGTTTGCCAGTAACCCCAAAGGAGAAGATCAAATGGAATATCAGCATCCCGAATACCTGGTCGAGACCGACTGGCTGCATGCCCATCTCGCTGATCCCAATCTGCGTGTACTGGACTGCACCGCCTACCTGCCTAACTATTTTGATGACAGCGCGGCGCAAAAGGTTGAGATTGTCAATGGTCGCGACCACTATGAACAGGGTCACATCCCCGGCAGCGCTTTTGCTGACATCATCCATGAACTCAGTGATCAGCAGAACAAGAAGTTCATGTTTCCCATGCCATCGGCAGCGCAATTTGCGGCAGCCATGTCGCGCTATGGCGTGGGCGAGGGCAGCCGTGTGGTGCTCTATGATGATATGTTCAACATCTGGGCGGCGCGCGTCTGGTGGATGTTGCGCTCCTTTGGCTTTGAGAACGCCGCGATCCTCAACGGCGGCTGGAAGAAATGGACCAGTGAGGGACGACCCATCGCCACCGAACCTGCAACCTATCCAGCGGCACGCTTTGTCGCCCGCCTGCGCCCCGAACGGATCGCCACCAAAGACGAAGTGTTGGCAGCGATTGATGATCGTGCGACCTGTCTGGTCAATGCGCTCGATCCCGAAGAATATGCCGGTCGCGGCCCTGTGCGATATGGTCGCCCCGGTCACATCCCGTCGAGTGTCAATCTCTCCTTTTTGGGCGTGGTCGATCCAGCCACCAGCGTCTACTTAAAGCCAGAGCAACTGCGTGAGCAGGTCATGCCAACGGGCGCGCTAGAGAAGGAACGGGTCATCGCCTACTGCGGCGGGGCGATTGCCGCCAGTAGTTCAGCCTTTGCCCTATCGCTGCTTGGTGTGGAAAACGTGGCCGTTTACGATGGGTCGCTGGCCGAATGGGCGGCCGATCCGGCGTTGCCACTTGTGACCAGCTAAGCGACGCGCATTATTCACCTAATCCCATAATCTCGGCTTCGGATAAGTTAGCCAAACGCGCAATGCGCACACTCTCCATGTCGTCAGCAAGCATAGAGCGAACAAACTCATGGGCGTTGACCACGTAGAGCAAGCCCCCGGCGATCGCAAAGCCACGCAGGTCCTGCTGCGGCGGATCGCATTTCCCCGTGGGCAGGAGGTCGGGCTCGGCGATCAGCAGTCGGAGCTACTCCTGTAAAGCAGGTCGACGTCGCTCTGGTCGGTCGCTTCGTGGCGCGCCAGCGAGCCAAACAGCGCCAGGCTACGCACCCCGTCGGTGACAGCCACTTGGGAAAGTGGCTGTCACCGACCGGCCCGACAATCTCTTACTCGAGCATTTACTCGGGCAGCACGAACTTCAGCTTGTACTCCGATCCCTCCGCACAACTGGCATTCGGTGCATGCGCCGGGTTGTCCAGGAAGGCGGCGGCGATGTCGCCGGAGCAGCCCAGGTTGTCATGGCCGGCGGCCACATGCCCCATGTTCGGCCATTCCACGTAATAGCCGGTCTTCAAGTTCTTCAGGATGTCCTGCGCCCACGACAGCGGCGTCTGGACATCCAGCGCTTGCTGGAAGACCAGCGTGGGAATGTCGCTCATGACCGGCGCGGCGACACTTTCGTCCAGCGGCTTGGGATAGAACTCACAGCCCTTGAAGAGCATGTTGTTGATCTCGACCGACAGCGTCAGCAGCTGCGGGAACGGCGAGGCATCCAGATAGGCCTGGGCCTCCTCCGGGGACGTGAACGCAGTGTCCTCGGCGCAGTTCACGGCCGACTGCTGGACGACGGAGGCGGTACGCGCCTCCGGATCCCCCAACTTCATCGCGACGTCCTGAATGGACCACATGGTCTTGCGCACGTCGTCGTGGGTCATCTGGGCGACGACTGCATTGGCCGCCGCCGCCGCCTCGGCGCTCAGGTGCTCGTCGGCATAGTCGATCAGGTTCTGCGCGGCGACGCCGCGGTTGGGCACCACGCTCAAGGTAATCAGATCCTCCATCAAGTCGACCTGATCCTCGCCCCCCACCAGGCGCGCCTGCAGATCGTTGAGCGCGATGGAGAGCCACTGCATATCGATGCCGCTGTCGCCACCGGCGGCCAGGACCTGGGCAAACATGAGCAGCGTGCTGAAGGGCGCCTGGAACAGGGGCTGATCCGCCTGGAACGCCGGTTGGGCGTCGGAGGGCGGCACCACGGGCGCCGGTGCAGCCGGCGCGGCGGGCGCATCGGCCGCACCGTAGGCACTGCGTATGTAGTCAAGATCGCCCTCTTCCAGGGCCAGGATGGTGCGCGGCACCAGGTTGGCCGGCCCGCCACCCGGATAGGAGTTGCTCAGAAAGGCGAGGCCCACGAAGAAGCTCGGATCGATTTTGTCCAGCACCGGGGGCAGGCTGCGCATAAACGTCCAGTTGGGATTCACCACCATCGGCGGGTCGAGCACAATCGGGTTCGCCTCGATCTTGGCCAGCAGGGCGGCAAAGCGCTCCTTCAGGTTCGGGTAGGCGGCGTTGCACGCCTCGTCGGCGGCGCACTGGGCGAAGATGTTCAGGTATTGCTCGAAGCGCTTGGCAAAGGTCGTGGTCGCATTGGCCTGGCTCGGCGCCAGGGCGCCGTCCAACACCACGCTGCGCACCTCCTCGGGGTTCGTCCGCATGGCGTACTGCGACAGGCGCGTGCCATAGCTCGTGCCGTAGAGGTTGTAGCCTTCGGTGTAGCCCAATGCCTCCGCCAGGTGGGCGATGTCCTTGGCACTGGCGACACTGTTGTATTGGCCGAGGTCGACGTCGGTGATCGCCCCATACATGCCGGCGCACAGATTCTGGCCAAAGGCTACCGGGATGAAGGGATCGTTTTGAATCTTCTCGAACTGGGCCTGCGACGGCCGGGTCCTGGTTGCGTGCCAGCAGCATGCCGACTGCCGACGAGAACGGCGCGCAGAGCAGGTAGTTGGAATAGCCGGTGCCGCGCTGGTCGTAGGTGACGATGTCGCGGCGCTCGCGAATCTGGTTGAGGTTGGAGAGCGTCATCGCGATGCCCGACACTTCGTGCGTGCCGGAATTCCCCGGTCCCCCGGAGAGATAGATCAGGGGGTCGGCCGCCGGCGACTTGCTGGAGCTGAAGAGGCGCAGGTAGAGCAGCTCGATCCGGCGCCCATCCGGTTGGTCGTAGTTTTCCGGCACCGTGACGATGCCGCACTCCATGGTCTTGCCCTCGACTTCGCCGTTGAGGTTGGTGAGCCCAAAGGCGCTGGCATAGTCGCGGTCGGTAAAGGCCATGCCGTTGAGGATGTCGCTGGGACAGTCGATCACGGTGGCGGTGTACAGTTCGGGTGCGACGTCGCTTTTGACATCGCTCTGGGCGGCGGCGACGCCGGCGTTGAGCACAAGGCCCAACAGGACAAGCAGGAACACGTTTATCTTCATTCTTTTCCTCCAATTACAGAATATTGTTTGCGATCCGATGACCATCATCCGCTGCTCTACTCTGTCACGGTGACGGTTTCCAAAAGTGCCGGCAAAGTCCCCTGCCGATAGGCATCCAGGACGGCAGCGTTGCCCTGGTACGCCTGGACGACATAGGCGCCGGCTGCGTTGGCGAAGGCGATAAAGTCAAAGTCGAAGGGGTTGCCGCCCAGTTCGACCTGGCCGCGATAAACTTTGGCCGGCTGGCCGGCCACGTCGGCGCCGTCGATCACCTGGTTGGGGTCGAAGGTCAGCTGGGACAGTTCGACCGCGCCTTGCAGCGCCTCAAGCGCCGTCGTTCCGGCCGGCAGGACCTTGAGCAGAACAAGGGTCGTGCCGCCGGCGAGCCACTGGCCGGGCGCCACCGGTACAAAGCCTGCGGGCAGCGTCATGGTGATCGTGCCGGTGCCGCCTGCCGGTGCCGCCTTCGCCGGTGACGGAAGCTTCGACGGGGGTGGCAAAGACCGGCGCCGGCGCGATGCAGCTCGTATCCACCGGGGCGGTCGGGTCGGCCGCAAAGGCCGCGATGATGGCAACCGCACAGGAGGACTGCGCCTGGACATGGCCGCTGCCGGGGAAGAGGACATACTGGCTGTTGGGCAGCTCCGCCGCAAGCAGGCGTGCGTTATCCGGGGGGGTGACCGGGTCCAGCCCGCCGTTCAACAGCAGCACGGGAATGTCCGCCACCACCGGCGCGTCGGAGGCGTCCGGCAGCTGCGGCACCTGGATGACGCCACAGGCCAGCACCTGCTGCATGGCATCGTCGCGGGCAAACCCGGCGTAGAGCGGCGCTACGGCGTCGAAGCCGAACTCCTCGATGGCGTGATTGGGATCGTCCGCGCAGTTGACGGCAAATTGCATCATCTTGGCGATCGGGCCACCCGGCGTCGGGATAAACTCCGCCAGGAAGGCCGGGTCATTCTCCTTGAGATGGTAAATGTCCGCCGGCACCGTGGCGCTGCTGGTGTACATTTTGCCAAGCAGCCCACCCATGATCGCCACGTCGTCGAGCACGAACGTCTGCGTGACGCCGTCGCTCCCGGTCACTGTGACGGACTTGGGGTTGGCGCGGAACGCCGCCATCAGCTCATCCAGCGTCGCTTCCAGGTCAGGGTAGTTGGCATTGCAGGCAGCATCCGCCGCGCACGCCGCGAACACCCGCCGGAACGACGCCGGAATATCGAACGCCTCGGCGTAGGTCTTGTATTCGACCGGCTGCGTGCCATCCAGAATGACCGCCTCCAGGCTATCGGGGAAGTTCCGCATCAGGAACTGTCCCAGCACCGTGCCGTAGGACTGGCCGTAGTAGATGATCTGATCGTAGCCCAGGCCGCGCCGAAGATCGTCGATATCCGCTGCGTTTTCGTTGGAGTTGTAGGCGGAGAGGTCGACCCCCTGGGCGGCGACGGCATCGGTACAGGCCTGCAGCGTGGCCATGTACTGTTCCTCACGCTCCGCCTGGGACAAGCCGTTGCGGGCGGCGTTATAGCCAACGGCGTCGAACTCCGGGCAGTAGAGTTCCGGTGTGGCGCCCTTTGTGCCACGCTGGGTGAAGTAGATAAGGTCGCGGCCGGCCAGCACCGGCGCATAGAGGGCAGGCAGATTGACGCTGGGGCCGATCGCTGAATTCAGGAAGAGCAGTCCGTCGCCGCCCGGCCCGCCCGTACCCACGATGATCGGTGTGCCCGGGTTATCCGACGTCGCGCGCAGGCGCACGACCCCGAGGCGGATGAACTTGTCGCCCAGCGCGACGCCGCTTGCGCCGCGTTTCTCCGGCACCGTGATATAGCCACAGTCCGCAACCTCAGCGACGATGTCGGCGACATCCAGCGCTGCGCACGCAACCGGCTCCCAGGCCGGCGCAGCGCGGTCGGCGGTGCGGCGCTCGTTGGCGCCGGTGCGCCAACATCCGGCGTGGGCGTAGTGAGCGTCACGGTGCACGCCGTCAGCGCCAACAGGCTGGCGAGCATGGTAGTGATCAGTGGTGTCTTCATACGTGAGTCCTTATGAATGATGGATTCGTTTTGCCCGCCGCTGCCAAAGAAGTCGCCTTCCTTGACAGCGGCGGGGACGGCAGCGCCCACGTTGTAGAGCCACTGCCTCATGCAGACGGAGCACGCTGCCCGATGTTACTTGGCCGCGCCCGGCAGCGCCGCGTCGGGCAGGACGAAGTGGGCGCGGAACGCGTCCACACACGACGTCTGCAGCTCAACTTCCGGGTTCAGGAAGAAGGTGTTGGCGATGTCCTTGGCGCACTTGGAGTAGCGGGTCGCGCCGTGGTCGGTCATCGGCACGATCACGAGCTGTGCGTTGGTCAGCGTGGAGAAGGCCCGTTCCGCCCACTCCACCGGCGTGGCATGATCCAGCCCGCCGTTCATCACCAGGATAGGCAGGTCGGTGGTTACCGCCGGGGGCAGAGCGTACTCGCCGGTGGGAATGCCAAAACCTTCACAACGGGCCTGATAGGCCGCCGTGACATCCAGGGGCGTGGCGAGTTGCGGCGCATCAGAGCCCTTCAGATACTCCCAGGCCTGCACAACGTCGTAGGTATGGCCGCGGTCATTGCACTTCACAACCGCGTTGGTGATGAGGTCCATGACCTTCAGTTGCTGGAGCGCCTGGTCGTCGGTCAAGGCGGCCCAGACCTGGCTGACCTCTGCGCCACTCAACAAATTGGCGATCGCCGCCAGTTCGCCGCCGACAGGGTCCGGCAATGAAGCCGAGAGGGCAAGCAAGCCCTGGTGTGTCTGCTGCTCGGGGTGCAGCGAGTACAGCGATTGAATCTGGATGGCAAAGGCATCGCGTTCATCTGGACCGCCGTCTGCCAGGTAGCGCTGCAACAAGTTGAGATAAAGCTCGCTCAGGGTGGCGGCTTCGTCCATGGCTGCGGTCAGATCACCCGTGGTGTCGCCCAGCACAGCAAGCCGGTCCGCGATTGCGTGCAGTTCTTCGGCCAGGCCAGCGGCTTGGAGGGTGACCGGGTCCAGCAGATTGCCCGGCGTGCTCACCGCGTCCGCACCGTCCGGTGCGATGTTACCGGCGATGATGTCCTGGGCCACCGCGTAGGTTGCAGTCTCCCCACGCGTGAGCTCGTCGACCAACCGCGGCAGATAGGAGATCAACATGGCATCCCGCGCCACCACGGCGGTCTGCAGCACCGCGACCACATTGTCCAGGGTCACCTCGGCGCCGTCCGCCGTCACGAGCGGCGCGCTTTCCAGCGTCGCCAGGAGGTCGATCAAGCGCTGGCGGATTTGGGGATAAGCCGCACCGCACGCGGCATCGGCTTCACAATCGGCGAAGATGCGGAGAATGTTATGGGGGACAACCAGCGAGTCTTCGGCGCCGGGGAGGTTGACCGGGAAGACCCCGTCAATCACCGCGCTGCGGATGGGTGGCAGCGCGGCGTCCGGGTTCTTTTCGTAGTAGTCGGCGATGGCGAGAGCAACCTGCGTCCCATAGGAAATGCCGAAGAGGTTGTAGGCCGGGTAGCCCAGATGATTCATCAAGGCAATGGCGTCGCGCACGGTGTTCGCGGTGTTGTATTGGGTGACATCCTGCCCCGCTGCCTTGAAATGGGCGGCGCATTGGTCAGTGGCTTCCGCCAACGGAATAAATTGGCGCGCCCAGTCCAACACCGCTTGCGGATCGTCCTGCAGCGTGAAATCGAACTCGCCCAACTCCGCCAGGGCAGCTTGCCCATCCGCCGGGGCCGCTTCCGTCACCTCGAGGGGACAGCGCAGGTCGGCACTGTAGCGGTTGCCGCGCTGATCCCACACGATGACATCCCGATTTTCGCGCAGGTAGGCAAAGTCGAATCCGGACGAGCCCTGCGCCGCCAGGACCGAGCCGCCAGGCCCACCGGCGAAGAAGATAATCGGTTCGGGCAGTGGCGAGAGGCTCTTGGACAACTGGCGGGCATAGGTAAGCGTGATCAGCCGGCTATTCGGGTCGTCCCAGTTTTCGGGCACTTCGATCTGCCCGCAGACGATCGTCTCACCTTCGATTTCGGTGGGGGGCAGGGGCATGGGACACGGGATCGTTTCCCCGCTGACCGGCTGCGGGACCGCTGTATCCTGTGCCGCCGCCGTGCGCACGGCTATCAGGCTGAAAACGGCTAACAGGCCCAGTACAATCAAACTACGCGTTACGTGCTTCATTAATTTTCCTTGCTGTGTGACTGTAATTCTTTGTCTAACGGTTGCTAAATCGAATATACATCGCCAATGAGCCGGCATGCATGATGGATTCGTTTACAGCCCCAGCACGGTCTTGATCTCGACCAGTACGGCCGCTTCGGCTGCGCTGACCTGCTGCCCGCCAATGCCGAAGAGATCGCCTTCCTTGGCGGCCTTGGCGACGGCGTCACCTACGCCGTAGAGCCACTGCTTGAATTGCGCGGCTTCCTGCGCTGTGGCGGTGGCGTCGACCGCGGCGATCGCAGCCTGCAGGCCGGCCATGAGCTGCGCCTTCTGCACGGCGGGGTCCTGCTTTTCCGGCGCCGGTGTGGCAGGCGCCGGTGTGGCAGGCCGTTGGCAGCCTGGGCCTTCTCTGCTTCCTGCTTCTGCTTGAAGTCGGCGGCCAGCGCCACGAGCAGCGGCAGATCGCCGGGCTGCTGCACGAGCGTATCAATCTGCTTGCTCAGGGCGCCCGCTTCCTTGATCATGTCGCCCAGCCCAAAGCTGGCGGTGATCACAAGTGTGCCGATCGCTGCCGGTGCGGCGAGGATGGCCTGCCAGGCTTCCGGTGTGAAATCTGTCTTGGTTGTCATGGTCGGGTAATCTCCTAGTGGGGTGGGTGCTGCTCGCAAATGGTTTCCATCGGAGCAATCATAGCAGACCACGGCCCGCCACGTAACGTGTCATTGGTGGATCTTTACGCTGCACAGATGGCCCCCTACAACTGTAGGGGGCCATCTCAACCAGTTCACGCTGCACGCCAACCCGAGGGAAGGCCCCGCGCTCAAAGATGTAGAAGTCCGTGCATGACCAGGCGCCCGGCATGGGCACGAGCATGGGCAGGACCAGGGCGAAACAGATCAATCGCAGCGTGATAGCGATCGACTCGTTGGCAACCCGCTGATCGATGCCTGCTACATAGTTGCCGTCGGTCGAGATCATGACGACCGAGTCACCCTTAGGGGCAGCGAAGAGATCGAAGGCCGGTCCGTTATCGATCTGCACCCTGTATTCGCCGGTACAATCGGCGTTGACTGTATAGGTGAAGGGAACCGTGGCAATCGTTCAGAAAGATCTGGCTGCCGACGCGCACGGTCACAATATCAGTGCCTGTGCCGTCGCCGTTGAAGGTATGAATGCCGGCATCAGCCCCCGGCGTTGCCTCACTTACCCCAAAGGCGGGTGGCAGAATCGTCCTCCAATGGGCAAAGAGATAACGCCCTTTGAGTGTGGACAGCGAACAGGAACCTGGGCTGCCCGCCGCTGTATCTGCCGCCCTGGCACGCGCCGCTTTCCGCAATCGCCCCACTCGGGTTGATCGACTGGTATGCGGCGAATAAGAACGCCGACGTCAGCAGGAAGGCCACGAATAGCCACATTGTCTTATGCATAATTTTCTCCCCTTTCAAATACAGCCGGTGGGTCTGTATACTACGCCCGTGCATCAACTCTACCGGCTTGGCGGCCAGGCGCCACTGCTTTCTTCACAAAAACTTCACAGAAGTTATAAAGGAAACGGACCATATGCAGCGTAGCGACGCGCTAAGCCTTTGGTGCCTTGCTCAAACGCCGGCGGAAAAAGGCTGGAATGACGCAGTGTGACCTTGCCGCGGCGCTGGGCTACAGCGAATCACTGATCTGCAGCCTGGAAAAAGCGCATCGGCTCCCCGACCTCCAGGCTGTGGCTGAGCGCTTTATCCCGGCGCTGGGGCTGCAGGATGATCGTGCCGCGGCCGACGCTTTCATCGAGCAAGCCGCGCTGGCCCGCGGTCAGCGTGTACCGGTCACTGACCCCCACTGGCACAACGCCCCCATGGTGGGACGGGCGAAAATCAATGCGAAGATCCACGAGCGCCGAGTCGATTTGCCTTCATTGCCCACTGCGCTGATCGGACGTGACCACGTCGTCAATCAGCTTTCTCATCGGTTGGCGGGTCACCAGGGCCGCCTGTTGACTTTCGTCGGTGCGCCGGGTGTCGGCAAGACGACGCTGGCATTGGCCGTCGCCGCGCGCAGCCCTTCTACGCCAATGGTGCGATCTTTGTATCGTTGGCCGCTATTGCTGATGCGGCCTTGATGGCCGTTGCCGTCCTCGTCGCCGCCGGCGGTGGTGACAGCGGTGACGCCGGTGACACCGCTGTCACCACCGCCAGGTCACCACAAAGCCGGCTGATTGGCTTTCTGCGCCGCAAGACGATGCTCCTCCTATTGGACAACCTGGAACAGGTCGACGGCGCCGCCGACCTGATCTCGTTGTTGTTGGCGGAATGTCCGGGCCTCTGTGTATTGGCGACGAGCCGCGGGCGGAACTTCATCCCTGCGTGCAGAACAGCGCTGCAAAGTTCTGCCCCTCGACCACGCTGCCGCGCTCGGAACTCTTTATCCAGCGTGCGCAGGTGGGTCGCGGCCGACTTCCATCTGACGCCGCACAACCGGCCGATCTTGGAGGCGATACTTCCCGCCAAAGGCTGGATTGTTTGCCGCTCGCCCTCGAATTGCGCCGCACAGATCGATCTCCTCTCGCCCGCCCAATTACTGGCGCATCTGCGTACGCATCCACTGGACTTACTGGTCGATCGCGCGCACGATCTTCCCCCACGCCAACGTACGAACTTGCGCTCCGCCGTCCTGCACAGCTATGTCTTGCTCCAGAAGAGCAACGGCTCTTGCGCAACCTGGGCATCTTTGCGGACGGTTTTGCCTTGGCGGAAGTAAGCGCACTCGCGGGCAGAGTCGTCGACTATGGGCAACTCGGGCACGGAGCGCACCCAACGCACGCTCCACACCCTGATCGGCAACAATCTGGTACGCAGTGAAACCACGCCGGATGGTGAATCTCGCTTTTCCCTGCTGAAACGATCCGTACGTTCACCGTGAACAATTGCGTATTCAGGCTGAGGAAGCACAGAGGCGCCGGCCCACTACGCCGTCTATTTGCGCCTTTTTCGCACAGGCGACCGTCATCTGCGTGGGCCCGATGCGTCCGACCTGGTTGGCACGTTTGCAGCCCGACCGCGGCAACTTGCGCACCGCCTTGCAGTGGGCGCTTGACGGAGCGCACTATGCGGATGCCGCCTCCCTGATGGTGGCGATCAGCTATTTCTGGGGGCTATCGGGTGACGCCTGACGAGGAAACAAGTTGGTTGGCGCAACTGCTGCCGCATCGGCACGCCCTCGCCCCCGACCTGCACCTGGCCTGTCTCCTAACCTTCCACCGCGCGGCGTGGACCATGCAAGAGTTTCAGTCCATGGACCGTTGGACGGAGGAAGTGATGGCGTTGTTGCCGCTTTGTGAGGACAAACTCCTCCATGCCTTTGCCTGGTCATTGATCGCCGGAACAACGAATCATTTTGACCAGGCGACCGCCGCCAGGGAGCGGAGCATTGCCGGCGCGCGAGGCTGGTGAAAGGAAGGGTCAGGCCTTGAATATGGTGCGATTAGCGATCAAAACTTTGTTCTTGGTAATTATCTCCAGTGGGCAGTGTTCTTGATCGAGCAGGGGGAATTGGCAAAGGCGGCGCCCCTGGCTGCCGAAGGGTTAGAAAGGGCTCAGACACAGGGCGATCCCTGGGGAATCAGTGACGGCTATGGCGTATTAGGCCGCCTGGCGCTGCTGGGCGATCTCGGGCAGGCGCAGCGCTGCTTTTATGCAGCAGTAACGATTGCGACGACCTTCAATATCCGCCAGGGGCTGTGCATGTGGCAGCCGTTTCTGGGCATTGTCACGCTTTACGGCGGCAATGCACGGGAAGCTCGCCGGCTGCTGAATGAGAGCCTGCAACTGTGTCTTCAACTCAAAGATACCTTGCACCTGGCACAGATCTACACCTCTCTGGCGGAAGTTGACCTGAGCGAGGGAGCGATCGACGCGGCTGGTCAATGGCTGGCGCAAAGCATGACCGCCGGCGCCGGCCTGGCGCCGGTCAGCGTTGATCAAGTACAGTGGTGCTGGGTAGCCGCCCGTCTTGCCACCGCACAGCAGCAGTATCGCCACGCCGCCACACTCTTTGGCCTGGCAGAACATACGCACAGCCAGATCCACCATGCGATTGGCGGTCCCATGCGGCGCTGGCGGACGCCGCCCTGGCGACCGTACAGGCCGCGTTGGAACCGGTGGTCTTTGCCGAGGCATTCGCTGCCGGTCAGCGGTTATCCACTGCAGAGGCGTTGGCCACGTTTCTGGTGGCACAATCCAACACGGCAGGCTAGGTTACTGGTTGGCTTGGGATCCAAGGCCATGCCCGAGCCGACGGCACGGTCAAACTCGACCAGCAGGTCGACATCACTCTGGTTGGTGGCTTCGTCGCGAGCGAGCCGAACAACGCCAGGCGGCGCACCCCATAGGCGGCGACCAGCTCGGATTTGTGTGCTTGCAGCCTACGAATGACTGGATCGCGTTGCGTCATGGCGCTTAGTTTACCATACCTGTTTGCGTCACTGCGGCGCTGATTGGGGGGAAGATGGCATCGTCCGCTGCCGCGATGGCAAGCCTTGCCGCCCAGAATGGCGGGATCTGCCGTAATTCGATTGCGCCGCTTCCTTGCTGACGTTATTCCCGTTCCTGCCGGGTGGCTGATGGAGGACACCTCTGGAAGGTGGGTACTTCCTTGCGGCGGGGGCCACTTTCGCTGCTGTTGACCATGCTTCTACTTTGTGGCATGATAGCGGGCGTTGCTTCGCAGCCGCTGGAATCTCGAACAGTGGCAATTCCCGGCGATCCGTCAACAAGAAACTTTGTTAGCCAGGTTTCCTGGTAGCTCGCGTATCACGTTCGGGCGGGCGCGTCGCTGCCCGTCCGCTTCCTGCATTCGTGCATGTGCATAGTGGCGCACGCTACGGCGTGCCTGGCGATGACGCCAGAGATGCACGTAGGCACATCAAGTGGAATCGTTACAGAAAAAGAGGAATTGATGACTGATCGCCATTCTAGAAAAGAAACATCAACCGGTCACGGACTATCCGAAGGTTCCTATTTGGATAGCCACTTTGAGACGATGAGACCGGAGTATGAAGCGATGATCCGCTCCGTAGGCCTCACATCAGGCTGGAGCGTATTGGATGCGGGCTGCGGCGGCGGGAGTTTCCTTCCGCTGCTGGCCGCATTCGGTCGGCGCAAGGGGCCGATATTTGTGCGCTTGACCTGGCCCCTGAAAACATTGCGCGGGTGGATGCCCTGGTGGTGGAAACCAGCCAAATTCCGTGTGCCGTGGACACCAGGGTGGGCAATCTGACCTCATTACCCTACGAAGATAATCGCTTTGATGCCG
>CAVPAH010000002.1:0-521351 GCA_963701415.1 uncultured Chloroflexia bacterium | reverse complement strand
CGAGCAATGCCCGCAAGACGTCCGGTGTTTTCATTATCAGGGGTTACGGTAGCTGCGCTACCTACGGCATGCCTTGGGTGAACGGCATAAAGATCCGGTTCGTCGCGTCCGCATTTCCCTGGCTGTCCGCATTCTCCGGGCTATCCTCGCGGAGCGGCGTGGACGCATCGAACTGCCGCTGCAACAGAACAGAACTGCCGACGATGTTTGTAACAGCTCCCGCCGCTCTGCCGGCTGCGCTCGCCGCCATACCGTCGACCGTGTACTCCACGTAGAGTACGGGCGCGCCCTCGGGATGGCCGTCAAAGGAAACGGCCGTGCGCTCGCCATTGCCGCTGATTACCAGCGCCACCGCGTTGCCCGCCGCCCAGCCGCTGCGGCCGACGATCTCTTGCACAAGCGGAGCCAGGTTGGGCGTCCACTGCGCGTCACCTTTCTTCCACGCCGGAACGCTGCGCCACGCCACACTTTGCGCCGTTGCCGGCCGCTGCGTGATGTCATTCTTGCTCCTGCTGAAGGTGGCAGCGTTGTCACTTGCCTCGCCGCGCACGGTAAAGGAAGCCGCATCGTCTTCGCTGCTGGCGGCATAGAACTGCACATACGCGTTCAGGATCGTGGCGCCTGGCGGAACGTCAAGCCCGGCAAAGCGCAACCCGACCAAGCGAGCTTTGTTGTCATCTTCGCCTAGTTCGAGTCGTGTGCTCTTGAGGAACACTTCGCCGTAGTGCAGCTGTTCGGCGTCGTCTGAGCTTGCGCTTACGGCCGCAGCCGTCGAAGCGGTCACCGGCTTCTGGTTCGGGTTCTGATGGATGTGCTCCTGGCCGCTCTGCGCCAGTGCCATGTAGGGGAACTGCTGGCGGAAAGGCCGGTCGTTGGCATACACGCCGTCGTCCAGTACGGTGACAAAGGCTGAATTGAAGGCAAAGCCGGTGTCACGTCCGTCCAACACCCCATACGCTGCGCCGGCTACAGCCAGCAGTTCGATCTCCACCACATCGTCGGTGAGGCGGCGTCCATTGGGGAATCCACAGGCATCGCCGCCCAGCACGCCCAACCGGCTTGGCTGTGGCGAACACAGCTCGCCCTTGATATTCGTGTTGACTCGCAGCATATCGGCGGGTACGACATTGGCTGGCCGATTAACGTTGAAGCCTGCGGGCAAGGTCACCGGTCCATTGGCGGTATTGATGGTAAATGGCGCAGCCAAGACCATCCCGGTAAGGAAGATGTCAAAGATGTCGCCGCGGCCGCTGCGTGGTGTGCCCAGCGTGACCTCAGTCTTACAGTCCTTGTTGCTATCGGCGGGGAGCGGCACGCCGTATAGACCGCAGAGCAGGTTGCCTATCTCAGGATCTTCGACGCTCTTCTGCAGAATGTCGCGCACCTGCGTGCCTGCGCCGCCCGTGTAGAGCACAGCGTCCGTGTCGGGAGAGATGCTATTGAAGGCATCCTTAAGCGCATAGGGCAGCACGACCTCATTGGTCAATGGCATGCCGAGACGGGAAACCTGGACGGGGTCGCCACTGTTGTCCAGCGTGCCCAGACCGGCAGGACCGTTCAGCACGCGCATGGCCGGCCGCCGCGCCGTCGCCCACACGCCGAGCACGGGTTCGCCATTGGCCACAAGGCGACTGATCGGCAGTTCAATGACGATGCTGTGCACGTTGAAACCGGCCACCGAGTCCACCGGGCTGTTGTTGCCCTGGCTGTAGCCGATGGGCGGCTTCTGGCCGCGCAAGGTCAGCAGGTCGAACACCTGCAGATCCACCCAGAAGGCGTCGTCGGTCTGCCCGGCGTAGATGGCGATATCGTCGCCGCCATCCTGGGCCTTGTAGATAAATTGATCGTTGAGCGCAGCGTAGTCGGGCGTGGACTTGCTGCCGATGTTGACCGGCGGCGCCAGCACGTTGTCAAGCAGCGTTTTGGCGCCTTGGGCGGACGTTTCGGTGATGCTGTAGTGCTGCTGGCGATTCCAGTTGGCGCCGTCGGCGCCGATGGGGCCCACATTGTACAGGAAAGTCAGCGGGTTCTGTACTTGCGTGGTGCTGGACAGCGTATAGGTGTAATCGGCCTTGGCATCGCCGTTATTATCTACATGGATGTCATAGAGCACGTCCTTGCCCCACTCAAAGTAGTTGGGGCCTCCTTCCGGCCCTTCGAACGGAATCCAGCTGGCAACCAGCACGATGTTGTTGGGATTGGTGGGTGAAACGAACGCATAGGTGTCGGTGTTGTCGGCAAAGGCATCTTGCGAGATCAGGGGCGCCTCGCGATGACTGGACGCTTCCGCCGTCTGGTGATCGACGACTACGGCACTGCTGAGCAACAGCGAGCATGCCGTCAGCAGTGATGCAATCGCCCAAGCCTTGTGCCGCAGCCACTTGGCGATACTACGAGTGTTCATGGTCTTCTCCTTGAATTTGCGCTAGATATAGTCCTGCTACTTCTGGTTCTCCTACTTCTGGTTCTCCTACTTCCAGGGTGAATAATGGGGGTTGATCTTCTCGACTTCAGCCCGCTGTTGTTCGGCGGCAGCTGCATCGCCCAGGCTTGCGGCAATGGCAGCGGCATGGGCGTGCAGCATGGCATCGCGTGTGCCAAGGCGCAGGGCTTCCTGGCTGTAGCGCCAGGCGGCCTGGTCGTCGCCGGAACGGTGCAGAGCCCAGGCCAGGGTGTCGGCAGCATAGATTGTCGGCCGTTCTTTGTAGGCCGCCTGCGCTGCGGTGAGCGCAGACTGCACGTTCCCGCCATGCAAGACGTCGAAGGTTGCCAATTCCAAGTCCACGTTCATGCCGGCCCCGGCGTTCAACTGCTGGATTACGTGCACCAGGTCGTACTGCTCCTGCGCCTTGCGCGCATCGCCCATCCCGGCATACAAGTCGCCCAATGCCGCAAGAAATTCGGGCAGGGGGAGGCGCGGCAGCCAGAGGCTGCAGGATGGCAAGCGCCGCCTGCCTGTCGCCGCGTGCGGCGTCGACGCGCGCAAGACCAAACTGGGCCAGCGGATAGTCTGCCTTTTGCTGCAGCACGGTACGGTAGAGACGCTCGGCCCCATCCAGATCTCCCTGGTTCCAGTACAGATGGCCGAGATGCGTAGTGGTCCACAGCCAGGGCTCGCTGCCGGGGATGGCCGTGTCGGCAGCCATTTGCATGGCCACAATTGCTCCCGCGGGGTCGCCGTGCAGTTCTCGCAAGTAGGAAACGCGGCTGTACGACTCCAGGTCGGGCCGCAGGTCTACCATCTGCTGTAAGGCCGTCACGGCCTCGGGATAGCGGCCCAGTTCGACCAAGGCGTCGACGCGTACCCCCAGCCCCGCCGCCTTATAGGCATTGAGCGATTGGATCTTGTCGCCGATGGCGAGCGCCGCGCGAAAGTTATGCAGCGCTAGTGCCAGCATGCCGCGGCCAACCAGCGCATCCAGCTGCTGCGGATCACGCGTCAAGGCCTGGTCGAATGCCTGCTGTGCCCGGGGATAGAGCGTCGCATCGTTTGTCTCGCGCACCTTCTGCAGCAACGCCAGCCCGAGACCAGCATAGGCGCCGGCGTCGTCGGGCCGGCGCTCGACACGCGCCTGCCACGCCGCCACAGGGTCCACTACGGTCAGCGCAACTGCGGGTCGGGATGGCGTCGCGACGGCGCTGGCGAGGCGAAAGCAGACCGCGGCCACCAAGATGGTCAGCGCTACTGCCAGAAAGATCAGGGTTCTGCGCCCTATACTGGGTGTGTGTGCTACTGCTGCTCGCATACGAAGGCTCCTTTTCCGATCGGCCTTTTAGCGTAAAGACTCCGTGTGAGGCCCACGCTGAAGACCACAATCAGCAGCATGCCGATTGCAAGCAGTTGCGTTTCGGCCCCATGGTTTCTCCTTTGGTTGGGGGTGGCAATGGCGGAATTACTGTACGGTGGGCGGCTGCTCACATGGCAGGCCAAAAACTGCTCAGTTTTTGATCAATAAAGCCAAAACGGGCGCTAGGGGTGATTCCAGAACGCCGCCAGCGCCACATCCCGCCCATACGCCGCCCCCAGCCCTGGCTCCCACACGACCAGGTGCCGGGCATAGTACGGCGTAAACACCACCCGCCCATCCGGCAGCACGCAGCCACCCAGATACGCGCCCGGCCCCACCGCCGGCAGCGCCCGCCCATCCGCCAACAGCACGCCACTCCCACAGCTTGCCCCGCCCAACCCCTGCTGCAGCTCCGGGGGCGTCACAGCCGCCGAGGTACGAATCGTGTCGCTGCGCGGATCGTAGATCAGGAGGCTCGTCGCGCTGCAGGGCACCAGCAGCACCCGGCCGTCGGCCAGCAGCGTACAGCCGCTGTACCCCGCCACCATCGCGGCGCCGGCCGGCGCCAGGCGATCGAGTTGGCGGTCGTAGACATACGCCTGGCTGGTCAGTGACGCCCACGACGGCGAGAAAAAGACCCGCCCGTCGAGCCGTGGGGTGCATGATCCTGATCCAGCCGTCGCCGTACGTCCTCCCCTATTTTGTACGCTGCCGGACCGATCTCGTGCTCGCCATCTACGAATGCCCCGAACCGCGGATCGATGCCAACACCGAACCCCTCCTGTGGGCCAACATGACACCCGGCGCCGCCTGCCATGATGCCTGCACCGGCCACTGTTCCGGCGACCTGCCGGTCGAAATCTGGATCGGCGAACGCTTCCCGCTCATCCCCAGCGACGTCTATATGCTCTTTGTCGACGAGCTGCAGCTGGACCTCCACACCTGCGGCGAGCCGCCCGGCGTCTGGATCCCCATCTGTGCCCGCGCCAGTGAGCCGCTCGCCTACGCCGCGAATGCAGGGAGCGACCAAGCCGCCGGCCTGCCCGCCGCTCCCGCTGGCGACAAACCGCACAGCTTTCTCTACGCGCCGACCTCGCATGACTGGCTGCTCGACCGCATGCGCCCCCTCACCGACCTGTTTGACACCGACCAGTTCTACGACGGCTACATGGAACAGTACAAGGAGGAGCAAGGCTGCTTCCCCAAGGACTCCGCCCGCACCTTCGCCCGCATCACCGACCGCTGCCGCCGCGAGATCCAGGCGGAACGACACCGCGGCTCCCCCAATAGCCCGCCGGCGGCTTAGTCGCCGCCGGTCGCCTGGCTGATCGCAAAACGGACACTTGTTGCTCCAACCCTGCACCTGCCGCCGCAAGACCGCTTGCGACCGCTTGGCCGCGCGTTGTGGGGTGGTGCGCGACCCGCGCCACCCCTCTTCTGATGTGGGCTTCGCCTCGTGCGGCCGGTTGGACGGCCGCCGTGGCTGGGTTATTCGCTACTGCCCTTTTGCTGTGCCTATCCTATGATCATCGCCTCGAGGTGTGGTATACCCCACGGCAGTGGCCGGTGCTGGCCTACCATAATGTTACTACTGCCTGAGCCCAGGTGTGCGCGACAAATGGCGCTATTCTGGCGGCCACGTTGTCCTGGCCGTAACCGAAACCTGGGTTCGCCGTCTTCATAGTAGGAACAACATTGCTGCCTGCTGCTCCCACGTTCGCAGGCGCACAGCATTACCACGCACTGCACGGAGCACCCATGAACTCTGTCCGCCATGTCGCCTTCATCGTGTTGCTTTGCCTTACCGCCTGCTCACTTGCCGGCTGCGGGCGCTTCATTCCTCATCTTGTTGAACCCGAGCCTTACAGCTACGATATTCCGTATCCTGATGGTTCCGAGTTCAAGTTTGAAGATTATCTGTCATTCGGTGAGCAGGTTGCCCATCAGTGGGATCCAAACGTCAAGTTGGACAGCTTCGCACGTTTGACCCCATGTGATGAGATCGGGTCAGCCACAGAGCAGTGGATAGGCTTTAGATATTGGCGTCCTTACCCCTACTGGTTTGGCAAGCGCATCGAGTGGCTCGAAATCATCATTTCCCCCGACCAACCTCTAGCCTTAATCAGGATTTGGACAGGGGCACCCGGCACGTGGGATACGTCGCCCACCGACTTGACGCGGCTCAAGATCGACTATGCCACTGCTCTGCAGATGGCCGATGCCGCAGGAGGTACTGAATATAAGGCCGGCCACAGCACGTGTTTCCAGCGTGTAGTGTTGACAGAAAACCAATGGAACTTTGGGTACCTGGAGGACAAGTGGGGGGTATCAGACGACGTACTGCACCTGTGCATTGACGGCATCACCGGCGAACCTTTCGAGTACTTTCTTCTAGACGATCCACCGCCCAAGGACGAGAAGCTGCCGGCAGATATTGCAGGCCATCCACGGTCTCGCTACTCTGCATTAGAGAAAACAGCATGATTCCATTCGTATTCGTGTTCATCATGCTTGCAGTCGGTGTCTGGTTCTGCTCGCGCAGTCCGCTCTGGTTAGCCAGGTTCATCGATCGCCACGTAAGAGGCGATACCGACATATCCGGCTATCGTCTCTCAGACCAACTTTCAGGAATAAAGTTCGAATACTACTTTTTCAGCGAAATCTTTGCGGCGGTTCCAGAGCTGGAACGGGAGTAAAAGGTGGTTGTGAGACGCAAGCCAATTTCCCTTGGGCCATTCCTTCAGAAGCTTGGGTGGTTGATCTTAATTGCGGCATGCCTGAGTGGCTGCGGGCGGCTGGTTCCCAGTTTATTCGTGCCTGAGCCGTACAGCAAAGACGTTCCTTACCCGAACGCCACCACATTCAACTTCGATCAGTATGTCAGTTTTGCCCAAGACGCTGCTAACAAGTGGGAACCCCAGGCGAAATTGAATAGCATCAGCCGTCAGACTTCATGCAATAACGCTGAGCTGACGACCGGACAGAAGATCCTATTTCGGTACTGGCGCCCTCAGTTATATTGGTCCGGAACACGCATAGAATGGTTTGAGGTCGTTATCTTCCCGGAAGAGCCACTCGCTTCCCTCCAGATATGGACGTCGTTAAATACCACCTGGGACCAGCCGCCAGTAGACCTTGCGGCACTTACCATTGACTATGCAACTGCCATGAAGCTGGCGCAAGAGCGAGGTGGTGCCGCGTATACAGCAAGCCACCCCAACTGCTTCTTAGGCATGGCTCTGGCAGAAAACAAGTGGTACTTCTTGTTTAAAGAGGACCCCTGGATGATTTCCGATGACGTTCTACATCTTTGTATAGATGGAAGTACTGGAGAGCCGTGCGAGCTTCCCGCCGAAGAAACCTCCTTTCGCGTAAAACCAATAACCATCGGCGCTGGAATATCCTTGCAGTGATTCAACAGCATCATATTGCGCATATGGGACATTTTAGAGTGCGGTGTGAGCTGTCTCTCTTTGCTGCACATCCAAACTGAAGGCCAATGACAAAATGCGTACGCCAAGATGGCTAGTTGGGATCGCCGCCACAATTTTGTCCTCTACCCTGATTCTCGGCTGCTCAGATGAGTTCCGGTATTCCAGGTCGTGTGACGTTCCCAACATAGTTGATCGCGCTGAGGTCACCGGCGTCTGGCAGACGGAATATCGCAACTACTTGGACTATGATTCTGAGCAAGGCGCCACCCCAATCAGCGGCGTCGAACGCTTGATTGTCCTCAGTGATGGTACCTACGTGCAAACGTTTGACTCACCCAGCTATACGTACGCAAGCAAGCCGAATCCGTGGCACCTCGTCCATGAGAAGGATGGCCCTAAGCTCGAAATGGCCGGCCTACGCTACTTCCCAAATGGTGTTGCTGCGAGTAATGGCAAGTTGCGATTAAGCATCCAAACACCTGATGTGATTCACATCCAGGACCAGTATGGATGGGATTTCGACACCCGATCTGTCAAGTTGGCTGTGCAGTATCCGACAGATGGCTTTGTATATTTGTATCCTAGAAACTGCACGGGCAAGTTCGTGTTGCTGCAAATGGTGTCCCGCCAATCCGATCCGGATGATCCAACGGTGCACAATCCGGTGTTTGAAAAGATTGGCGACTAGCCGTGTAGGAGACCAAGATGATTCGTGCCATATTCTTATCAGCCGCGCTGCTACTGTCTAGCTCATGTGCGCGCCAGCCTTACCTGCCGCCGCAATTGACGGCGCCGCGCACCGTCGTGTCCACGACACTGCCGGCGACGCTGTCCTGGCAGACGCGCCTGGACGAGATCGTCATTCGCGAGCCGGTAGTTGCCGGCCGTCATGTGCTCCTGTTCACTACGAACCATCTCATTGCACTTAACGCCGCTACAGGAGCCGAAGAGTGGCGCTACCAAACCAATGGCGGCGAATTGACGATGCCGATGGCCGTGGGTGACAACAACGCTATCTACTTAGGCAGCACGTACGATGGCCTGGTCGCTATCTCCTCGCTGAATGGCGAAGTACTATGGCAGCACGAACAGATCGAAGATTGGGTGTCGAGCAACGTTATTGCCGATGTGGCTTACGCCGACGGCCAGGTATTTGCGGCCTCGGCAACCTCAGGCACGGTGCTGGCGTACGATGCAGCCGATGGTAGCCCCCAATGGAGTACGCCGTCGCTTGCCTGGCGCGACACAAGCCTGCAGGTCGTAGACGATATGCTTCTCGTGTCTACCGGGTTGAAGGTACACAAGCTCAGTACCCGCACCGGTGCCCTCGCCGCAACGATAGCACTGCCCGGCGGCCTGGCCGGTGCACAGTACACACCCGACCTGGCGTACACGCCGTTTCAGGTCGTGGACACGCATACCCTGCAGCAGCGTTTTTGGCTCGAAACGCCGCGGGATCGCGACCCCGACCATCCTTGTGATCTCTATTGGCTGCCCTTCGCCCTCGCGCCGGACGCTTTCTATGGCGCGACAGGCTGTGGCGTCTACCGGCTGAACCATCTCGGCAAGATAGACTGGCGTTACTATGGTGACGCCCCGCCGGCCGCACTCACGGCCGAGTATGGAGGCTACGTCTATGTGCTACTGAAGAACGGCGCCATCGTGGCATTGGAGTCAACCACCGGAAGCGAGGTGGGTAGAATGCAAACCTCCCCGCGACTCCTTGACTACACCCAAGGTGGGCTCGAAACGCGCGGCCTCATCAGAAGCAAGTGCGGGGTCGTGGCCGTCTTCAACTCTTATGATGTCTGGGGGTTTAACGATCCAACTTCTCCATCGTGTTAAGGGAAGCCCGCCAACTGGAAGGAAGAACCAATGTCAGCTTCAGTCGGTGTAATACTGCAACTGCTCATGGAATACGAACTGAAGGGAAACCGGCTCGGGCGTGAGACGTTGCAGAGCGAAGCGCCTCTTCTGACTGAGAACCTCCGTGCGCGGCTACAAGCTCCTGCCGACCAACTAGATCTTTCGCCGCGAAGCCTGCGGACCCTGGAGCGCGAAACCTTGAGCTATGTTCAATCCCAGTCGACCGCCTCCCTGCCACTCACCAGTTGGCCCGAGCAGTCAATTCTAGGCTTCGTACGTGAACTAGCTGGCTACATCGGTTTGACGCTCTTACACAACCTTGCCGGCACCTGGCAGTCGGATGATGGTTCGATGGGGCCCTTTTTCAGAGTAGAAGGGCCGATCAAAGTCGTGGATGGGCGCCACTCCTATCTGTCACCGTACGGAATGTCGTTCCCTCTCGGGAATGTTGCCGCAAATGGCCTCGATATAGCGCTCGCAGGCAAGGCGCCAAGCTTCCATTCAGTCTATCAACGTGCAAAGCGCAAAGTATCCAGGCAGAAGTTATGATCGATTTCAGCCGTTTTTTCTACCTGACCGACCCTTTTGCCACCAGACCGCTCCGGGTGGTACCGGTGGATGAATATTCGTCTGGGTCAGACTGGCGCGCGCTAGCCACGGGGAAGGCAGTGCCTTCACAAACATTGCAGCTTAAGGGATATAGTGGTGCCGCGCCAGCAGACTTCATCTGGACCGGAGCAGTACCGCTGCTGTGTGTCAGTGAACGTGTAACCGCCATTCTGCGCGAGCACGATGTAAAAGGATGGGGCACCTACGATGTCGCCATCGTGGATCGCAAGAAGCAGCCCGTCGCAGGCTACTGCGGCTTCTCGGTGCTTGCCTCTGCGGGCAATCTTGACTTTTCCAGCAGCCAGATCGTGACCCTACCACCGGTGATACCGATCGGGAAAGCTATGGAACACTACATCGGCTTTACCTTCGATCAGACAAAGTGGGACGGCAGCGACATCTTCCGGGTTGGCGGCTTCATGATAGCTACGGACAAGGTAAAGAACATTTTCAAGCGGAACCATATCACGAACGTGCGCCTGATTCCCATACTTGATGTACAGTTAGTAGCTCCCCTGGTAGACATACTCAAGAAGAATCGGATTGACTGAAGTATATGAGTGCCCGCATGAAGGCCCCGCCGCGAAAACGCCGTCTCCTAGGCCTGTTGGCCGTGCTCAGTCTAGGCCTGGCCGCCTGCAGTGCAGCGCTGCCCCACCACGCGCTGGACCCGGCCACTCTCCCGGACCTAAATGGCGTCCCCTACACCTGCCAGCGCCACATCTTTTCCACTATCCTGGCAGAAGAATTTGCCGCGCAGTCCGCACAGGCGCAGATGCTGGACGACAACACGGTTGCAATCGACATGTGGATCTACCGCCCACTCCGTACTGCGCTGGACCAGGGGCTCGCGACGCCAACAGCAGTCCCCGATCGCTTTGTGCCCGAACACCTGCCGACCGACTACGCGCAGCTCACACTGGCACTCCCCAGCGGCGCGTTTACGGAAACGGCACGGCTTGGATCCCCATTCCCCAACAACATCCGTCCCTTCGCCTGCCGCCAGCAGTTTCTCAGCCAGTCGCCCGACGCCCAATGGCAGCTAATCGTGGTCACCGCAGCCAAACCGGCCCAGCTCAACGGGATCTGGTTGATCAACCGCGCCCACTTCCAAAGACAGGTCGCCCCATTCGACGCTGACTCGTACTATCGTCCTAGCAAAACCTGGTGGCGCTGGCAGACTGACGCATCCGGCCTGTTCCTCAGCTATCAGACGGCAGGGGAAAGTGCCGAGGTCCCGATGTACGTGGAACTCTCACGGCCGCCCGCCTACCAGTTGCTGCTCGAGGGAGTACCGCTGGGCCCTGGTATGTTTGCCGATCGCTCGCTGCCGGTCGACGATACCACCATCCTGCTCCAGGTAGCAGGGCCAATCCTCCATGCGGACGGCAGCAGCACAAACTCGGCGCCCCGAATGCTCCGTGCCAGGTAATCGGCATGCTCGCGCTTGATAAACTCGTCGTGCTCGCTCTGGGCAATCGTCTCAAACCGGACATCTATCGTCCACACCCGCTGTTAGGAAATACCAGGCGGCGCCGGTGTAACGCCCCGGCAGCCGGTCAGCGTCAAGCTCGCCAGCAGGAGCAAGCCTGCACATAAATGCCATTGTCTGGGCTGCCATTGCCGTTGCGGCCATTATTCAGGTCAACGTGTGCGCCCGCAGGAGACGCTGGCCTCGAAAGATGCCGAGGGGCTAGCCCACAAAATCGGCGCGAGCGCCCAAGCGCGCGGCCTGACTACAAATGGAACGCGCAGGTGCTGTTAAGTAGTTACATTAACAACAACTGTTTGTGTTCCGTCCGATGCTGTAGGCACTAGAAGGACCCCAACTATGCGCAGCTCCCCGTACCGGTTTTGTGTTGGCCTGCTGCTGGCAGGCGCGCTGCTCGCCCCGCGCCCCGCGACAGCGCAGAAGACGATCTTAACCCCACTGCCGCTCATCACCGAACTAGGTTCACTGGACGAGGGTGCGAGCACGGTTTATGCCCTTAACGACCGAGGTCAGGCAGTCGGCGCCAGCTCATCGGTGAATGGAGAGCGCGCCGTATTGTGGCAGGACGGCAAGATCATCGAGCTGCCTACGCTTGGCGGGGATAGCAGGGCGCTGGACATCAACAACCACGGCCAGATTGTAGGCTGGAGCAGAGTAGATGGCGGTGAAGCGCACGCGGTCTTGTGGGACAACGGCGCAATCCAAGATCTCGGCCTGTTCAAGGCAGGAGAAGATGCCTACGCCCACAAAATTAACGAAGCCGGGCAGATCATCGGCGGTTCGCTCGCGCCACCCTCCACTTTGCCGGGGTCGTTTCCCTTCTCCGACACCTGCTTGCTTTGGGACAAAGGCGGTATAACCAAACTGGACAGCCTAGGTCATATTTCGTGCCGCGTCTTTGACATCAATGACAAGGGGCAGGTACTGGGCATATCTGACGCGGCCGGCACTTCAGGAGAGCGGTCCTTCGTGTGGGAAAACGGCGTAACGACCGATCTTGGCTCGCTCGGCGGTGCAGTCACATATGCGAGCGACATCAACAACCGCGGCCAGGTGGTCGGGGGAACCGCGACGGCGGCCGCACTCTGGCGCGCCTTCGTATGGTTGGACGGCACCATGACTGAGTTGGAAGCCCCTGATGGCAGGCAAACCACGGCCACATTTATCAACGAGGCGGGCGAGATTACGGGCGGTATCGCGATTCCCAATTTGGGATGGCGGGCGGCGCTATGGCAGCAGGATAGGATGGTGGACATTGGCAAGACGCTGGGACCAAATCGCGCCAGCAATGGTGGAGCCATCAATGACAGGGGGCAACTGGTCGTATTCTCGCAGTCGCCGGCCCTGGCCGACCCCTTAGACTGGACCGCGCAAGGCTTCGATCGGGACAGAGGGGAGTGGAGCAGCCTTGGTGCAATTCTGCAACCTGTAGCGATCAATGCCCGCGGTCAAGTAGTCGGCAATGGCGACCCAGGGGTTGGCGCGGGAAACCCTTTCAGGCACGCGTGGCTGTGGCAGCCGGGGCTGGCCGGGCTGACGCTGTGGAACCGCCTCGACTCGCAGGTCGCCGTCGAACACAGCGCCTTTGGGCCGTGAGGCACTTTTGGCGGCGGCAGCTTCGTGCCGGGTGCCAGCGGCGACGTGTACAGTGCCAGTCGCGACGAAACCAGCCTTGTCACTTTTCCCAAGGGCGTGATCAACGGCTCACGCGGGGCGATCCACTTTGACGCCAAAATGACCGGCTTGCCTGCGTCCATCGGCATAGGGCCAAGCCCGAGCCTCATCGGGATAGGCGACGCAACGAGCAGCTACTATGGCCTCGAGTTCAACACCCGCAACCCTCAAGGCAACGGCGGCTTGTGCGTGTCGGCCGGCCAGTTCTTCACCGCCGGCACAGGCATAGGGGAAGGCCGGCTACATAGCTCAGCCAGCAGCGGTTGGACCTACGCCAATGCGCTGGCCGGCGCCGATCCGGCGGAATGGCATCACTACGCTTTGGTATGGGACGAAGATGGCATTGTTGGCCTCGGCAACGGGACGATCAAGGTGGCGGCGCTGGTCGACGACAAGCTCATTACCAAGCGCATGCAGTACAACCCGCCGTTCGAGATGGCTGCGCCGTTGGACGGCCAACTTGCCCTGCTCAACGCCAGTTCGTCGCTGTGGCAAGGCAGCGCGCAGTTCTCCAATCTCAATGTCTGGAGCTATGCCCGTGTCGCTGCAAGTGAGCTGCCAAGGCCCCAGCTGTATTTGCCGAAGGTGACGAAGAGCCAGTAGCGCCACGACGCGCGGCGACATTGCGGTAACGCCTTCGGATGGGTGAGTCCTTTTGGCGGAAGCCTTTCAAAGGGAGAATGCAAACAAGTCCAACGCTAACACCATACCCAGAAGGGATACCGCCCCGCAGGCCAGTGGATAACGGCGATGTTGCCATCGATTTGCCGTTCCCCAAACGTAATCCGCGCAGACACCTGCGCCGTTTGAAACCACTCCGCAAAAGGTAGCTGCATTGGAGGTGCCTCTCTCGCCAGGAACCATGACTTTGCTGGTATGCGGGGAAACGTCTTCCAAGCATCTGGCCAGCCACTCACGCCATTCACGTTGAGTGGCAGGTCGTCGTAGAGGTCTCTCCGATAGCTAATGCCAGGGTTGATGGCCGTTGTACCTGGTTGCGCTGCTCGCAGCCGCGCTTCAAATTCAGGCAGTTCCAGAGGGGTGACGAACACAAACTCTGCTGTGCACACGGCCGAGCCGGTGATGATATCCACATTTGCTGGATACCCCCTACTACTCAAGAAGTCGGCAGGTGCGTAGCCCAGTTCGCCTGCCAGCTCGTACGCCGCCGCCTGGGCAGCAAAGATGCGCACCCAGGCGTACACGTTGTTGAGCAGGACCAGACTCAAGAGGATGCCGAGCAGCCAGAGGAAGTAGGCCAAACAAGAGCGAGGACGACGGAGTTTGATCTTCATGCTGCACATGGTGTAAATGTCACTGGGACGGCGGCGCAGGAGACGCCGTCTAGCGTGGGCAGTCCACCCAAATCGGGAACCGGCCGCCTGATTCGTAGATCTCGACAATATTGTCTTGGAGTTTGTGACCGTTATACTCAAGGTTGACATTCATGTTGGCGGTTTCAAGCAATGAAATTAAGCCAAGATCACGATCCGGCAAGCGCCAATAGTAACGAGTCATAAACGGTTCAAGGCCGTGTTTTATGGTTTCGCCGCCAGAGCCACTAGCAGTGATGCCAATCTCAAAGAACAGAGCATTATCGTAGTCTTTACTTCCAGTGTCCCTCATCTGGGGCAAAGCCTGGTTAACCTTCTGCGTAAACGTTCCAGCATCTAGAGGTGTGGTGTAGAAAAGCTCAGCCTCACAATACGTGTCCCAAGGGGGAAACAAATTGAAGTCGCGGTCGTATACGCGATGGACAAGCAGCGCATCCGGCGTGTAACCCAATTGTTCGGCCAAGGAAAACACGTCACGGTTGACCAGGTACATGCGCAAGTGGCCATAGACGGCGCCGACCGCAAACGTGCCCATACACAGCAGCGGAATGCACAAAACGATGAGGACAACACGTTGTTTGTCGTGGAGGTTCATGCGGCGGATCCTGTGGCAATACGGACAGTGGGGATGCTGCCCCACCACCATCTTACCCCCGCCCTCGCTCAGGTGTATCCGACAAATGACGCTTCTTTGGCAGGCGCCCCATCCAATGCGAAGGTACGAATGTAGGTAGCAATACTCCGCTCTGAGGTCAATACGTTGGTGGGTACGTGGCAGGTAATGGGATAAATGGTCGCACTATCACGCCGGCAGAGTGGGTTAATTCTCGACTGCCGGAACACTGACCTGCCCCTTCCGGTAGTGCTTGCTTAGCAGGTAGCCCGCTGTTACGCCTATCGGCAGCGTAGCCCAACCAATAAACATGAGACTAAAAAAGAATAGAGTGATCGGGAAAATCAGCACACCTTTGAGGAACTCCTCCAGACGCTGCTCCCATGTCATTCCTGCTTGGGCAAGCCAGGCAGGAAAGATCAGTAGACCAACGGGAGCCGGTGCTATGGCCAAAAAACAGTGTGCCCACAATATGATCTTTAAACTGATAATAACTGCCGACCGCCGGTCGTGAGATTCTCCGCCATCCAGCAGACGCCAACCAAACAGAAAACCACTGACAGCAGCCGCCACAATCGCCGCGACGAAGAACGGGAGAAACAAATAGAACTCATCACCGCTAAAATACCACTTCCAAGGCTGGACGTAGGTGAACAATGCGATTGGGATACCAGTCACTACTGCCGCCCAACCAGCAGCACGCAGCCGCAAGCGTAGTTTTGTCATTTTGCCCATAGGTTGGGGCCTTCCTTGGGTTCGAAACGGACACGGTACAGGGTGATAGTTCCACGGTTCTCAAGCACACCAGCCAGGACTAGACGGGCTACAACTTAAGCATGGTGGTCTCCGCCTGGCTTCTTCAAGGCCGAACATCGCATGGGTTCCTGGCAGCGCACGGCGAGCAGACCTATTGGATGTCTGAAATTTTCAGTGTCTCGAGGGCAGCTAGCGCCGTTTCATAGTCTGGCGATGTGATGGGTCTGATGATAATGATCATTACCCAGCGCTTGGTGACAGATAGATAAATGAGTTGAACGGTGTCCGTTCCTGGCATCACCTCATCGGTGGCGCCAATCGTGTAAGTAACGCCGGAATAGCCAGCAAGCCTGATCGGTTGTAGTTTAGTCACGAACTCGGCACCCGGTCCATAATCGGGTTGCGTATCAAGTTTTAGTCTCCCGGGCAGCCACTGCTCAAAGGTTTGTCCGGCTTCCAACTCCTCAATGCCATATTGCACATAAATGCCATTGTCTGGGCGGCCGTTGCTGTTGCGGTCATAATTAGCGAAATATGCGGGGGAATGCAGGATGCCGATTGGTGGAAGAGTGCCATACCATCCTTTGGGCAGTGTGACTGTGATAATACCGTCTGGATCGCTGAACTCTGCCGCCTCCGGATAGGGAGTGGGTGGTGTATACGGTTCAGGCGTCAACGGTACAGGTGTCTCGTCCGGTCGGTCTGAAACAGGCGGGTAGTACTTGCTGGGTGTCTGCTCTGTTGGCTGCGGAGTACTAGCCGATGCAGATACAAACGCTGCCGTGCCCATGACGTTTTCGGCCAGTTGCGTACACTTCTGGTTGCGCACACTTTCCTCAATGTCGGGCACGCGGAGGCCGAAGAACAAGGAGAGGTCATCTGACGCCAGCGTGGAGTACAAGAATCCACGCGGATTGATGGTATCGGAGATTTGCCATCGGTAGGGGCCGGCCTGCTTGTAGCGCACGTTGGCCGTTTCCATCGCCCCCATGCTCAGCAGCACCATGCAGGAAAGCACCTGCGTGCTTTCGAGAGTAGGGCCGGCTCCGTCCGGATTGCGCACAAAGGTCCACAGGGCAGGATCGTAGTACACGATGAAATCAGGGTACGACTGCCGGTAGACATTGGGGCCGATGTAGCTGGCGAGGTGTGGCACAGTAGAAGCGACAGGCGCAACGATCGGCGATTGCGGCTGCTGGGCCGCGGGCGTCGGCGTATGGAGCACGCTAACGACCAGCGGGGGCGTACTCGCCGCCGCCGTAGGGGTCGGCACGTCGCCCCCTTGACCGGCGCCACAGCCGCCAATCAGAATTGCCACCACACTAAGCAGGCAGCAAATGATAGTCCGCAGCACGGGGTTGCTCCTTGGATTTGTCAGGACGGGCAGGTATACGCTGTACACCTGTTCAACGCTCCGTCGAGGCGCGCGTGTTCCAGCGGGCAACCTGTGTGCGGCGTCATCCGCGCCCCTATCGTGCTAACACCATACCCAGATGGGATAACGCCCCGCGGGCCAGTGGATAACGGCGATATTGCCATCAATTTGCCGGTCCCCAAACGTGATCCGCGCAGGCACCTGTGCCGTTTGAAACCACTCCACAAAAGTGGATTGCTGTGGAGGTGCCTCCCCCGCCAGGAACCATGACATTGCCGGCAGAGAAGGAAACGTCAGGAAAGCATCTGGCTTACCGCTCACGCCGTTCACGTTGAGTGGCAGTTCGGTATAGAAGTCTCTTCGATCGGTCGTACCTGGATCGATAGGCCTTGTTCCAGGTCGCGCTGCCAGCAGCCGCGCTTCAAAGTCAGGTAGGCCCAGCGGGGTAACAAACACAAGCTTTGTTGTGCACACGGACGAGCCAGTTACGATATTTACATTTGCATGATACATCCCACTGCGCAATAAGTCGGCAGGTGTGTAGCCCAGTTTGCCTGCCAGTTCGAGCGCCGCCGCCTGGACAGCAAAGATGCGCACCCTGGCATACATGTTGTTGAGCAGGACCAGGCTCAAGAGGATACCGAGCAGCCAAAGGAAGTAGGCCAGACAAGAGCGAGGACGACTGATTCTAATTTTCATGCAACACCTGGTGCCCTATTCTGCCGAACCGGGCGAGCCATCACTGCACGATCCGGTGCTTGAAAAGTTGGACGGCTAGCCATGACTGAATTGCCTCCGCGCTGCGCTCCAGCGGGCAACCGCTGTGCGGCGCCATCTGCGCCTCTATCGAGCTAACACAATACCCAGATGGGATAGCGCCCCGCAGGCCAACTGATAACGGCGATGTTGCCGTCGATTGGCCGGTCCCCAAATGTGATCCGCGCAGGCACCTGCTCGGTTTGAAACAACTCTACGACTGTTGACTGCATGGGAGGTGCTTCCCCCGCCAGGAACCACGAATCTACTGGTAGGGGGGGAACGTCACGAAAGTAGCTTGGCTGCCACTCAAGCCATTCACGTTGAGTGGCAGTTCCGCGTAGAAGTCTCTTCCGTCGGAAGGTCCCGGGTTGACACGCCTCGTTCCTGGTCGTGCTGCCAGCAGCTGCGCTTCAAAGTCAGGCAGCTCCAGCGGGGTGACAAACACAAACTTGGCTGTGCACACAGCCGAGCCGGTGATGATATCCACATTTGCGGGATACCCCCTACTACTCAAGAAGTCGGCAGGTGCGTAGCCCAGTTCGCCTGCCAGCTCGTACGCCGCCGCCTGGGCAGCAAAGATGTGCGCCCAGGCGTACACGTTGTGGAGCAGGACCAGGCTCAAGAGAATGCCGAACAGCCAGAGGAAGTAGGCCAAACAAGAGCGAGGACGACGGATTTTGATTTTCATGCAACACTTGGTGTCCTATTCTGCCAAACCGGGCGAACCATCACTGCGCAATCTGGCGCTTGAAAAGATGGATGGCTAGCCATGGCTTAAGTGCCTCCGGGCTGCGCTCCACCGGGCAGCCGCTGTGCGGCGTCCTTTGCGCCCCTCTTCTCATGCTTAACACCATACCCAGATGGGATACCGCCCCGCAGTTAAGGTGACAACGGCGATGTTGCCGTAGATTTGGCGCTCAGCAAATGCGAGCTTCGCCGGAACCTGCTGCGTCAGATACAGGCGCACCATACTAGCGTTCATCGATCTTCCTCCCGGCAAGTCCCATGACACTGTCGGAATATCTGGAAGCTTATCGCTCGCTCCTGGCGAGTCAGCCCTGATCCCGTCAACGGTGAGTGGCAGGTCCCAATATGCATCTTTTGATCTTTCAATGGCGTCCATGAAGCGACTTGATCCTGGTTGCGCGCGCAGCAGCCGAGCCTCAAAAGCACGCAGTTCTAGGGGTATGGCGAAATAGAACACCGCGTAACACGTGGCTTCGCCGGTAATGATGTCTACATTCGCTGAATACACGCCACTGCGCAGGTAACCGTCAGGCGTGTACCCCAATTCGCCTGCCAACTCATACGCCGCTGCATGGGCAGCAAAGATGCGCACCCTGGCATACATGTTGTTGAGCAGGGCCAGGCTCAAGAAGATGCCGAGCAGCCAGAGGAAGTAGGCCAAACAAGAGCGAGGACGACGGATTTTGATTCTCATGCAACAGATGGTGTCCTATGCCACCAAACTGGGCGAGCTATCAGTGCACAACCCTGTGCTTGAAAAGATGGACGGTTAGCCATGACTTAATTTGCCTCCGGGCCGCGCTCCACCGGGCAGCCGCTGTGCCAGCGTCCTCTGCGCCCCTATCGTGCTAACACCATATCCAGATGGGATAGCGCCCCGCGGACCAGTCGATAATGGCAATGTTGCCATCGATTTGCCGTTCCCCAAACGTGATCCGCGCCGGCACCTGCGAGGTTTGATTCCACTTCACAGCACTTGAATCCATTTCAGCCGACCACCGCGTCAAGAACCATGTCATTGCTGGTATGCGGGGAAAAGTCCTCCAAGCATCTGGTCTGCCACTCACGCCGTTCACGCTGAGTGGCAGGTCGGCATAGATTTGTCTCAAGTAGCTAATACCAGCGTTCATGCGCCATGTTCCTGGTTGCGCTGCTCGCAGCCGCGCTTCAAAGTCAGGTAAATCCAGCGGGGTGACAAACACAAACTCTGCGCTACACTCAGCCGAGCCGGTGACGATGTCTACATTCCATGTATCCACTCTACTGCTCAAGAAGGCATCAGGTGCGTACCCCAGTTCGCCTGCCAGCTCGTACGCCGCCGCATGGGCAGCAAACATGCGCGCCCAGGCATACATGTTATGGAGAAGGACCGGGATCAAGAGGATGCCGAGCAGCCAGAGGAAGTACGCCAAACAAGAGCGAGGACGACGGATTTTCATTTTCATGCTGCACATGGTGTAAATGTCACTGGGACGGCGGCGCGCAGCCGCCGTCTAGCGTGGGCAGTCCACCCAAAATGGGAACCTGCCGCCTGATTCGTGGATCTCGACGATATTGTCTTGGATTCTGTGACCGTTGTACTGAAGGTTGACATGCATGTTGGCGGTTTCAAGCAATGAAATTGAGCCAAGATCACGATCCGGCAAGCTCCAATAGTAACGAGTCATAAACGGTTCAAGGCCGTGTTTTATGGTTTCGCCGCCAGAGCCACTAGCAGTGATGCCAATCTCAAAGAACAGAGCATTATCGTAGTCTTTACTTCCAGTGTCCCTCATCTGGGGCAAAGCTTGGTTAACCGTCTGCGTAAACGTTCCAGCATCTAGAGGTGTGGTGTAGAAAAGCTTAGCCTCACAATATGTATCCCAAGGGGGAAACAAATTGAAGTCGCGGTCGTATACACGATGGACAAGCAGCGCATCCGGCGTGTAACCCAGCTGTTCGGCCAAGGCAAACACATCACGGTTGACCAGGTACATGCGCAAGTGGCCATAGACGGCGCCGAGCGCAAACGTGCCCATGCACAGCAGCGGAATGCACAAAACGATGAGGACAACACGTTGCTTATCGTGGAGGTTCATGCGATGTATCCTGCGGCGATATAGACAGTGGAGATGCTGCCCCACGTGATGGACCGACATGCCGGCCCATCAGGTTCTATCGCCAAAAAGCAGTGCGCCCTGGCCCGATTTACGCAGGTAGACCGGGCTAGGTCGCCTATTTCTACTACAGGGGAGATACATTCTATGGCACGCAACAAGATGCAACTACCTGCAACGAAAAATGAAGTGACCGTATTGACGCCACAACAAGAGCAAGCAATCACGCTGCTTTGTGCGGGCAAGACAAAGACTCGACGGCGGCAGAACTAGGCATTGACCGGGCTACCTCTATGGCGCTGGGAAGCGCGGACCCTGAAGATTACGCAATTGCGGCCATGCAGCGCGACAACGACAAGCGGCGCAACAGCCTTATTGCGACGATGGGGCTGTAGACGGCCTACACTCCTCGGCGACGCGGTAGGGCAAGGTAACGCCCTACCGTATCTTATCCGCGCCTCTTCAAGTCGAAGGGCCGGTTAAGCACGCTTATGACAAATGCCGCAAGAGCAGCAAGCGGCACCATAAACCAACCGGTGAGGTACAGACCCGCCCCGAAAAGGCCAAACACCGCTAGCACAAGATTCCAAGTTGCTACCACAAGATTCCAAGCTACTAGCACAAGATTCCGATCTTCAGGAAACGGTTCCTTGGCTAGGTTGCCAGTAAACTCTGGAACGGATGCGGCGACCAAAATGCAGCCTAGAAGAAAGTAGGCCAACAGGCAGGCAGCGACGCCGATTCCCGCCGCGCGCCAACCATGGTGATACCGTTCGCGGTCAAAAAGACGCCAACAAAGAAGGTAACCGCTAATTCCAGCGGCCACGAGAGCCATGCCTGTAAGCACCGGCGCATTTGAGAGACTTGCCAAGCGCATAAATTCACCAAGACCAGAAGGCCCAGCGATAAACCAGGCGAAAGCATAGGCAGGAAGCGCAGCCACTGCCGCGGTCCAGCCGGCGGCGCGCAGCCGCAGGGGGAGTTTGTTCGTTATCTCCATAGCCGGTGTCCCGATCTCAACTTGCCGTGCACGTACCCAACACCATCTTACCCCGGTCCGCACCCAACAGTTGTGCGACAAATGACGCTATTTTGGCAGCCATGTCGTCCTCGCCGTAACTACGGTCTGGGTTCGACGTCTTCATAATTGGGGACACCATTGCTGCCTGCTGCCCCACGTTCGCAGGCACGCAGCACCACCACGCACACGGAGCACACATGATTTCGGTCCGCCATGTCGTACCTTCCTCCACCGGCATGCATGTCATCCTGGCCGCACCCGATCACGATGTGGAGATCTGGAACGTAGCCGCCGTGCAGCGCATTGCGGCGTTTCGCACGATCTTTGATGTTGGCGGCAGACGGCTGGCCTTGTCCGACCAGGCGGGGATCCTTGTCGCGGCTGCCTATATATGCTATGGCATTGCCGGCTACGCGATGACCACAGGGGAGGTGTTGTGGCGGCGCCGGGACATCAAGGCAAGTCAGGTGCTCAGCCTGAGCCCGGACGGCAGCGTCGTGTACTGCGGCCTCCAGCGCGAACCGCTCTACGTTAAACTTGCCGCGCGGGGCAGCCGGGGGGAAATTTCCATCCTACCATCATTTTGGATACCGCCTTTGCACCGGGCAAGGTATTCACGAGCCACATGGGCGGTTGCGTGCGCTGCTTTACGACGCTTGACCTGCCGTATCTGCGTGCCGGCGAGCTCTGGCGCTACACACCTTCCGCGCCAAAACGCCATGCGCTGCGCCTGGCCTACCGCCCCTCCGACGACCGTCTCGTTGGCAGCGAATGGGCGTATGGCGACACAGACGCGCCAGACAAGCTGCTCACATGGAACATTGACAGCGGCGAAGTCGTACGGTCGCTGCTTTTGCCCAGGGACTATACCCGCGACTTCTGCCAGGCGGGCCGTGTATTCGTCGGCAGTGACCGCAGCGTGATTTCGACACTTGACGGCAGCGTGGTAGGCAAGCTGGAGTAAGCCGTGAAAGCGTTTATACATGCCCACCAACTTATGCCCAATGGGACCTGCGGAGCATTAACGCCTGCCGTACTGACGCTGTGTGTTGCCAATCGCAGATCGCATCTTGGACTTGTTATAGCGGCGGCGATCACGACTGCCTTCCTGCTGCTGGGTTGCTGGCGTGGCTACTCCATCTCGGAGGGGTACCACAAGTGCGTCCCGCCAGACTATCCTTCCCTGCGCACGGCCGCAATGATCGCTCGCGAAGCCGCAGCTAGTTCTACAATAGACTCAGTTGAGCGTGTGCGTGATGCGTACACGGCACGATTCAAGCCAGACAACCTATTGGGACCCCACACTCCCGGGACCGTCTGGACGATCGAGCCACTAGCAAAAGGCTACTTATTTGAATGTTCAAGCAGCCCCAACGGATATGAGGTTGAAAACGGTTGTGTCTTGCTTGCACCGACAAGTACCGGAACAACAGTGACGCGCATGTGGGATATTTCCGAAGGCGGGCTGAACTGTCGGACCATTTTGCATATTCCTAACGAGTGACCGGCGCCGACATGTTCTAAGTCGTAATAACGCCATCATCGCCGAGCCTTGCAAGTAGCACTTTCACGACGCCCCTTTGCCTGAGGACGACGAACAAAAAATGACATTCTTTGAGTTGCTTCAGGCAATATTGGTGTTCATCATGCTTGCGGTCGCCATTTGGTTCTGCTCGCGCAGCCCGCTCTGGTTGGCGCAGTTCATCGACAAAGAAGTTATCGGTAATACCGACGTATCATCGTATCACCGCCCCAATCGTGAGTTTATCGCCTACATTCGCGAACATCCCGAATCATGGCACCTGCGCTATCCGCGTGTGCTCCGTGCAATTCGGCTGTCCGGTTGGCTCGCCTTCATAATTCTTGCGGTAAATGTCCTAATGATATTCCTGGCAAGCACTGGCGTGGCTAAGGTGTATCGGTAAATTGACAGAGTCGTGCCCCGGCACGGGGATTACGTCAGGGTGTCGAGATCGACTTGCAGGGCGCGAGCGAGGCGCGCCAGGACGGCGGTGGTGCCGCTGCGTTTGCCTGCCTCTAATTGCGACAGATAGGCTTTGCTGATGCCGGCTTCCGCTGCCAACTGCTGCTGGCTTAGCTTGCGATGCTTGCGCCAGACGGCGATAGGATTGGCCCCGTCGAGGATGGCGAATGTGACTTCGGCCGGGACAGTTTCCTCGCCATCGGCAAGACGAGCCTTCGCTTCGTCATACGTTCGCATGTCCGCCAACATCTCAGTCGCCTCGACCAGCGCTTCATACTCCGCATAGGGCAGCACTGCCCATTCGGGCTGGCCGTCCCTGCGAATAATCTGGACAGTCATCGGTAGATATCTCCTCGTGGACCTACGGCCAGCACCAGAATAATCAGCCGATCATCCTGTGTTAGCAAATTGCTAACTCAATTGCAAACTTATTGCTTATTCGGGGTGCGTTTCACGAATTTGGCCGCGTAGCTTGGTTGGGTGCATTTCATGTTCGGGACACGCGCGCGATCCGTAGGCGCACAAGGTCCGGCGGAACAACAATCGCCGTTATGACGAGTCTGCCACCGCCGGACCTTGTGCCCCCACCGCCCCCAACCTGAAATGGACCCGCCTTGGGTAGCAAGAGTGGCGAAGCTAAGGTTCGACCCTCTTCGCCATAATGTAGTCGTCAAACCACCGGCCCTGGATCTGCAGCGCATTGCGGACCTGGCCTTCGATCTGGAAGCCCATCTTGTGGTAGAGCGCCAGGGCGCGGGCATTGTCGGTCTCGACGGTGAGATGGAGCCTGCGCACCCCGGCCTGCCGTGCCCATGCCTCCAGCGCCGTGAACAGCCGCGTACCGATCCCCTGTCCCGTATACGCCTCACGGATGCCAATCACGATCCGCAAGCCGTCATCGTCGCCAAACCAGTCGGGCGTCGTATTGAGGAACCCGACCAGCCCGCGCGAGATACCGGTGGCCTCGTCCGTTTCTTCTGCCACAAGAATGATCCGCTCGCGCCGTTCGAGCAGATCGCCGATGGTCCTGCGCCAATCCGTCGCATCCAGGCTGCGCTCGATCAGATTGACGACCGGGTAAAAGGATTCGCCGTCGAGCCAGGCCAGCAAGTCGACATAGGCCTGGGCATCAGCCATAGCAATCGGGCGCACGTGTACCGCCATACACTCCTCAACTCTCGCCAGGTGTCATTGCCCCGCCCGCGCTACCAGTCGCCGACGAGGGCGAGCACCTCGTGTGCCACGGCACGCCCCAGCTTGGCATGCTCCTCCGCCTCAAAATGAATGCCGTCAAGGTCGCTGGACCGGATCACGGTCGACGTGTCGAGAAACGCACACGTTGTATTCGACGGCAACCGCCCGGTAATGCTGGCCCAGCAGCAGTGACTTGGCTTCCGACCCCTCAAACATCTCGGCAAAGCCTGTCAGCTTGGCAACCGGCGGCGGCGCCATCAGCAGCACGCGCGGGGCATGGCCGTCATGTCCGGCCTTGCTGTACGAAATGGCGCGCAGCAGCACGGCGACACCTTGGGCGATATCATAGGCAGACAGCGAGAAGCGGCGCTTGAGGTCGTTGGTGCCAAGCATCAACACCACCAGATCGAGCGGGCGGTGCGTCTCCAGGCAGGGCACCAGGTAATCATGCCCGTTCTTGTAGCCCTTCGATCGGATCGTTCCACACCGTCGTACGGCCGTTGAGCCCCTCCTCGATCACGGTGAAATCCGTGCCGAGCGCAGCCTGCAGCACGCCGGTCCACCGCGTCTGGTCGTCGAAGCGGTCTTCCGTAGCCGGGTCATAGCCCCAGGTGTTGGAGTCACCAAAACAAAGGATGCGACGCATGTGCAGCTCTCCTGTCCGCGTGTGTCTGGGTATATGGGGCGAATCGTAGCGCGATCGTATCATAAGATCGGCGATCCTCCCTAGGCGCGACCCCATTGTAAGCGCGATCTTCGTGTAAAATGCGGCAAACCTATCGACAATTGATCGCCAGCACAAAGGAGAGACATCATGCAATACCGTTCGTTGGGCCGGACCGGGATGGAGGTATCGGCCATTGGGTTTGGCGCCTGGGCCATCGGGGGCTCTTGGGGGCCGCAGGACGAAAACGATTCGCTGGCGGCGCTTAACAAGGCGATCGACCTGGGCGTCAACTTTATCGACACCGCCGCGGGCTACGGCGACGGCAAGAGCGAGCGGCTGATCGCCCAGGTGCTCAAGGGGCGCAGCGAACGGGTGTACGTGGCGACGAAGACGCCGCCGCTGCCCGGCAACTGGCCGCCCAGCCCCTACGACGTGGCCGAAGAGCGCTATCCCGAATCCTATCTGCGCCAGAACGTCGAGGAACGGCTGCGCAACCTGCAGACCGACTGTATCGACCTGCTGCAGCTCCACACCTGGACCCGTGCCTGGAACAAGAACCCGAAACCGTTCGAGGTGCTGCGCCAGCTCCAGGCAGAGGGCAAGATCCGTGCCATCGGCGTCTCTACGCCCGAGCAGGACCAGAACAGCGTGATCGACCTGATGCGCAAGGGCTATATCGACAGCGTCCAGGTGATCTACAACATCTTTGAGCAGGAACCGGCGGCCGAACTGCTGCCCGAGGCCGCCGAACTCGGCGTCGGCATCCTCGTGCGCGTGGTGTTTGACGAGGGCGTGCTGGCAGGCAAGTACACGGCCGCCACCACGTTCGCCGAGGACGACTTCCGCCGCAACTACTTTGCCGGCGACCGCCTGGCGCGCGCCGTGGCACGCGTGGACAAGGTCAAGGAGGAGCTGGCGGGCACCGGCCTGAGCACCGCCCAGGCCGCGCTCGGCTTTGCCCTGGCGCACCCGGCGTGAGCACCGTCATCCCCGGCATCCGCAATGTGGCGCAGGCCGAGGCCAATGCCGCCACCGCCGACATGGAGCCCCTCAGCGACGATCTGCTGCAGCGCCTGCACAAGCACGCCTGGATGCGCGGCTTCTGGTACGGCGGCAAGTAGCCGCACGTCCCGAGAAAATCGTGAACCAGGCACCGTGTATTTTCGTAAGCCTTGACACCCGGTGTTACAATCCCCTCTTGGTCTGATGATTGGTGTGGGCACGCTAGCGAAGGAAACGGCTTATGGCAAACTTGGTGGATCAACTCTTACAGCTGCGCGACGAGGCGGCGGCGGCCCTGGCAACAGCCCAGACGACGCCTGATACCGAAGCGTGGTACGCCGAGTTTCTGGGCCGCAAGGGCAAGATGACCACGCTGCTGCGCGAGCTGGGCCAGCTGTCCCGCGAGGAACGGCCGCTGGTCGGCAAGACGGCCAATGAGGTCAAGACCGTGTTGGAGTCTGCCCTGCAGGAACGGCAGGCGGCGCTGGCGCAGGCCGAGATGGACGCGGCGCTGGCCGCAGAAGGCATCGACGTCACGATGCCCGGGCGGCGCCCGCTGGTGGGCAAGCTGCACCCGACCAACCAGGCGATTCGCGAGATTGTCGACATCCTGAAGCAGATGGGCTTCCAGGTCTATGATTCGCCCGAGGTAGAGACCGACGACTACAACTTCGGCCTGCTCAACTTCCCGCCCGACCATCCGGCGCGCGACATGCAGGACACCCTCTTCACGACGCAGAAGGACCTGATCCTGCGCACGCACACCAGCCCGGGGCAGATTCACGCCATGCGCGAGTATGCGCCGGAACCGGTCCGCGTCATCCTGCCGGGCAAAGTCTACCGCAAGGAAGATGTCACCGCCCGCTCGGAGATGATGTTCTACCAGGTCGAGGGCCTGGCCATCGGGCGCAACATCACCTTCAGCGACTTGAAGGGCACGCTGCTCAACTTTGCCAACCAGATGTACGGCCAGGGGCGGCAGATTCGCTTCCGCAAGTCGTACTTCCCGTTCACCGAGCCCAGCGTGGAGGTGGACGTCGACTGCGTGCTGTGCGGCGGCAAGGGCTGCCGGCTGTGCAAGTACACCGGCTGGCTGGAGATCCTGGGCGCCGGCATGGTGCACCCGGTCGTGCTGAAGAACGGCGGCTACGATCCCACCGAATTCAGCGGCTTCGCCTTCGGCATGGGCGTCGAGCGCCAGGCCATGTCCAAGTACGGCGTAGACGACATTCGCCTCTTCTACACCAATGACGTGCGCTTCCTAGAGCAGATCTAGGCAGTTTGCACACACTTCTCTTACAAGTAACGGCACGCGGCCAGCTTGGCCGCGTGCCGTTGTTTCACCCGCCTACCCTCTCTCTAAGCGGGCATACGCCTGGCCCAATTGGAGCATCCTCACCTTAATTTTGCGCAAATGGCAGTACAGTGTTATAAAACCTGTACAAAACCATTGCAATCAAGGAGGATGCGATGTCAACTACAACTCTAGACCGTACCGTACCCGCCGGCAGCACAGCCGAAAAGGCCACCGGCGGCGATTATTTCCGGCAGTTTGCCGTCATCTTTATCACGTTGCTCACCATCTCGGTCAACGGCCTCGCCAATGCCTTGCCGCTCAACGGCATCCCGACCGGCGAGATTTCGGACAAGTACTTCACGCTGTTCACCCCAGCCGGCTATGTGTTTGCCATCTGGGGCGTGATCTACCTGGGGATGCTGGCCTACATGGTCTACCAGGCGCTGCCGAGCCAGCGTACCAACCCGCGCCTGCGTGCCGTCGGCTGGTGGTACGTGCTGGGCAACATCGCCAATACCGTCTGGATCTTCTGCTGGCACTGGGAGCAGCTGCTGCCATCTGTCGTGTTGATATCCGTGCTGTTGATCTGCCTGGTGATGGCATATCTGCGCCTGGCACCGGCACGCCAGGTACCCGGCGTGGTGACGCGCGGCGAATGGTGGACCACGCATCTGACCTTTAGCATCTACACGGCATGGGTGACGGTCGCCACGGTGGCCAATGTGTGTGTCTACCTGGTGTCCATCGGCTGGGATGGCGGCTTTTTGTCGCCGGCGGTATGGACGGCAATCTTGCTGCTGATCGCCACGGGCATCGGCCTGCTGTTCCTCTCACGCTGGCGTGACGTCGCCTACGTGGCCGTCCTCATCTGGGCCTTTATCGGCATCGCCGTCAACCACAGCGACGTTACCCTGGTGGCGTGGACGGCCGCCGGGTTGGCGGCCGTGCTGGTGGTGCTGGCAATCGTCACGCTTGCCAGGGGAAGAAGAACTGCGGCATCAATTTAGCACTTCATTTTCGTCATATTAGCAGGGACTACGAGGATGAGTAAGAAAGTAGTTGTGATCGGTTCCGGGTTCGGCGGGCTGGCGGCGGCGGTGCGGCTGGCGGCGCGCGGGCACGATGTGACGGTGCTGGAAAAGCGCGACAAGCTGGGCGGCCGCGCCTACGTGTATGAGAAGGACGGCTTCAAGTTTGACGGCGGCCCGACGGTGATCACGGCGCCCTGGCTGTTCGACGAGCTTTGGGAGCTGGTAGGGCGCAAGCGCGAGGACTACTTCAAGCTGGTCCAGCTTGACCCGTTCTACCGCATCTTTGACCATACCGGGCGCTACCTGGACTACAACAGCGACCACGAGTTCATCCTGAGCCAGATCGACAAGTGGAACCCGGCCGACAAGGATGGCTACACGCGCTTCATGGCTTCCACGAAGGAGATCTTCGACAAGGGCATGGGGCTGATCGACAAGCCGTTTCTGCATGCGAGCGACATGCTCAAGGTGGCGCCCGACCTGGTCCGCCTGCAGTCATACCGCAGCGTCTACGGCTATGTCAGCAAGTACATCGACAACGACTTCCTGCGCCGCTGCTTCACCTTCCACCCGCTGCTGATCGGCGGCAACCCGCTGGACGCAGCCTCGCTCTATGTGCTGATCCACTACCTGGAGCGCGAGTGGGGAATTCACTACGCCATGGGCGGCACGGGGGCGATCGTGCAGTCGTTTGGCCGCCTGCTCGACGAGCTGGGGGTCAAGGTCTGCACCAATACCGAAGTCAAGCAGATCGAGATCGAGAACAAGCGCGCCACCGGCGTGCGCCTGCCGGACGGGACGCTGCTCAAGGCCGACGTCGTCGTCTCCAATGCCGACGTGGCCTGGACCTATCTCAACCTGATTCCCAAGGCAGCAGCGCCGCACGAACAGCGACTTCTGGGTCAAGAGCAAGAAGTACAGCATGTCGCTGTTTGTGATCTACTTTGGCACCAAGCGCAAGTACTCGGACGAAGGCAAGCTGGCGCACCACAACATCATTCTCAGCGAGCGCTACAAGGGGCTGCTGCGTGAGATCTTTGCCAACGTCGACCTGCCGCAGGACTTCTCGCTCTACCTGCACATGCCCAGCATGACCGACCCCAGCATGGCGCCGCCCGGCGGCGAGACCTTCTACGTCCTGTCGCCCGTCCCGCACCTGCAGGCCAACATCGACTGGACCAAGGCGGCCGTGCCCTATCGCAACGCCATCATGCAGTTCCTGGAAGACAACTACCTGCCGGACCTGCAGGCCAACATCGTGGCCGAGCATTTCATCGACCCGCTGCACTTCCAGAACGACCTCAACAGCTACCTGGGCTCCGCCTTCAGCGTGCAGCCCACGCTGCTGCAGTCGGCGTGGTTCCGGCCGCACAACCGCTCCGAGGACTTCGACAACCTCTACTTTGTCGGCGCCGGCACGCATCCCGGCGCAGGTCTGCCCGGCGTGTTGGCGTCGGCCAAGATTGTGGATGGGCTGTTGAATTAGGGATAACAGCCACGTCCCGGGGACGGGCGAACGCAAGCGTGCGCCTAACGTCCCCGGGACATGATCCTAGAGCCGTATCGTCGCCGCCTCGATCATCGCCGCCATGCCGTCTGACCGGAAGACGGCCCGCGCCCGTTGGGCCGGATTTTGGTGGCGATCCAGCCGGCTGAGGATCGGCGCCAGCAGGCTCTCCTCGCCAAAACCACGCTGGCGCAAGCCGTCTGCCGCCTGCGCCACAATGTGCTCCAAAAAATGGGGCGCCGGCTGCGGCGCGCGCAGCCCGTGACGGATGGCCTGCTGGTGATACGTACGCATGCGCTGCCAGTAGTCTTCGCCGAGCACTTCCTGGATATAAGCCATGATCGGCTGCGATGCCTCCGCCAGGCCAAGGGTGAGGGCGGCCGCCGCCATGGTTTCCGGCCAGGGCTGCTGGCAGGCGGGGCGCACCTCAAGCGTGCCGTAGGCAGCACGCAGCCGTGCGCTGTTCCAGACATAGTGCTCATGAAACAGGAATGCCTGGAAGTCAGGGCCGTTCTCGGCCAGGTGGGTATAAAAAGGGCGCGAACTGGGCACGATGTCACCCCCCTCACGCACGATCAGATAGGTGGGCTGCGACAGCGTGCGCACGAAATCGTAGAGCGAAGCATAGGGTTCCGGCGGCATGCCGTGCCGGTGTTCGCCCGCCCGGATCTCGGCCATCACCCCCTCGCGGGCGCTGCAGAAGTGGCTGTCTTTGCCCCCGTAGATCGGCGAATTGGCGCACAGGGCGATGATAACCGGCGCCATCATGTTGCCGTAGTTGAGCATGTGCAGCATCTCGTCGCGCCGGATCGAGAACTGGAGCTGGTCGGAAGCCGTCACCGTGTACCAGAGCCAGGGGTTGCCCATCGCACGATACAAGCTGAGATAGCGCTGCTTGGGCGACATCAGGCCGATCGTAGGCGGGCTGACCGGCTGGGTGCCGTAGCCAAGCACGCGCCAGCCAAAGCGGCCGGCGGCGCGCACGAGGCGGCCCACGGCCGCCCGCATCAGCGTCTCGATCTCCAGCAGCGTGCGACAGGGACGCGTGCTGATCTCGATCGTACCCAGCCCCACTTCGAGGGCATAGCTGTAGTCGGCCCCGCCCAGGCCCACGATAAAGGGGGCATGGCCGGGCGCGCCGGTGCCGTATTCAGGCGTCAAATCGTCTGTTTCCAGCAATACGTTCCACAGCCGGCGCGCATCCACCGCCTCTCCGCGCAGGCCCACAATGGGGAATTCCGCCTCGCGGCCCACCGTGCGCGCGCCCTCCTGATTCCTGCGCAAACGAAGAAGCGAAGCGCGCAGCCAGGCGCTGATAGATGGGCTCCAGCACATGGTCAAGTTCAGCCGGTTCGACTGGAGGGTTCGCCCAGGGTAGATGGATTCATGGTCCACCCAGTATAGCAGGAATCAGCCTCAAGCGTGGGGGCACAAGAAACCGAGTTTCTGCGAGAAACTCGGTTTCTCTCCATCCGCCGGACCTTGTGCCCGCACTAGCGCATGCGGCGCACAAGATCGGGCAGTTCGGAGAAATGGCGGCAGATCGCCGGGCGCGTGTCCGATCACTGCCCCGGTCGATCACGCCGGTATAAAGGATGCTGCGCATGCCGATGGAATGGGGCCGGTCACGTCATTGCTCTCGCGGTCGCCGACATGGACGAACTTCTCCGGCGGCAGGCCAAGCGCTTGCGAGGCATAGCGAAACACCTTGGGCGACGGCTTAGAGGCGCCGACCTCATCCGAAAAAATCATAAACCGGAAGTAGTGACCCAAGCCCTGCTGATAGAGAAGATGGCGAATCCCGCGCCCGGTCGTATGGATGGCATCGGAAATGATCCCGAGCGGGTACTCCTGCGCCAGCGTCTGCAAGGCCCAGTTGACCTGGGGCGCAAAGTCAGGGGCAATCCGCACTTCCATCGTCTCAATCTCGCGGCTGAGCGCGTCAATCTCACGCAGCAGCTGGGCGTAGTGGCCCGGTGCGGCGTGGATGCCAAGGCATTCATACGCAAAGTTGACGCGCTGGCGCACTGTGGGCGTGCGGTGATGATTGTGCCAGTCGTGGCGAAAACGCTCGTTGGCCTGCCGATAGGCGTCGGTTGCACGCTGTGGCGCAATTTCGAGGGTAGCAGCGCCCGATGTGGTCGACAAAAAGCTGGACGCGGGCATCTGCCTTCGAGGGAAGACCGAGGCGGCGGCGCTTGGGCTCATCCGAGTCGTCTACGGCGATCGTGTCCCAAAAATCAAAGGTCACGGCTTCGATCATAACCGGTGGATGATAGCACAGCGCAAAGCAGGGACCAACTTGTAGCCGTCCGTCTGCCGCTACGCGCGCATCAAACCTGGCGGCACTGAATACTGGAAGGATGCAAAGCGATGGCAACCGTACATGGCCCACAGGATCTGCAGGCCTATATCGACGAGCAGGGTATTACGGCCGAGATAATCGCCGGGCTGGGCGATACGCCCACGGTGCCGGCGGCGGCGGCGGCACTGGGCGTTGAGTCCGAGCAAATCATCAAGACGCTGCTCTTCCTGGTGGATCAACAAGGCGAGGCGCGCAAGCCGGTGGTCGTCATCAGCTATGGCGAACGGCGCGTGGACAAGGGCCAGCTGGCGGAACGCTGGGGTGTGGGCAAGAAGCGCGTTGCGTTGGCACCAGCCGACGTCGTGCTGGATCTACTGGGCTATGCCGCCGGCGGCGTACCGCCGTTTGGCCACCGCACGGCGCTGCCGGTCATCATCGACGCCGGAATTCTCAACCTGCGCCAACGCTATGACGGCGTGATTTTTGGCGGTGGCGGCGACGACCGCACCATGATGAAGCTGACAGTGGACGAACTGCTGCGTGTGACGGGTGGCGAAGTGTATCGTCTGAACCTTGATGCGTAGGATTAGCGGGTGCGTTTCACGCTTTTGGTCGTGCCGGAACGGACCTCCCGCGTAGCCCGCACGCCCTCGTGCGGGTCCGGGGGCACGCCCACGTGCCCGTGTAGCCGACGACGCGTGTGGCCTTACGGCCACCCCGCACGCGGCGTGCGGGCTACGCGGCCAAAAACGTGCAACACACCCACGTCCTATTCGGGCATGCGGGCAGGCCGGAAGGGGGCGTCGTCCATGTCCGGCGGCGGCGTCACCGGCGGTATGCTTGTCGCAGTGGAAGTTGCTGGCGGAGGCGGCGGGGCAACCGCATCACGCCGGAATGGGCTGCGATACGACCGCCCCGTGGTAGCCGGAGGCGGCACCTGGCCTGACTGATCGGGCAGGGACTGGGCCGGCATCGTCTGTGTCGGCATCGTTGTACTCGACAAGCTGTGCCTTGGAAGTGCCTTGCAGCGTCGCCTGGCCGGCGACAATCGCCGGGGCGGCGGAAAGCTGCGGCGCCATGCGCTGCTGCGCCGAGCCACAGTAGACGCAGATCTCCCACTCGTTGCGTACAAGGTTGCCGCAGGTGGGGCAGCTGTGCTGCAGCTGGTTGTGGCAGTTGGGGCAGTAGACCCATGCTTCCTTCACCGGCACACCGCAGCTGTGGCAGGCAGCCGTCTGCTCAAGTTCGCGCAGCAGCGCTTCCTCTTCCAGCGCTCGGTCATAGACGTCGGCCAGCGTTGCCTTGGGACGAATCATCAAGTAAAGAACAAGGCCAATCAGCGGGAAGATAAGAACCAAGGCTACGGCGAGAATGATGACCAGCCAATCACGCGTGCGCTGGCGTATGTCATGAAACGTCCAGATCCCCATGGCGATCCAGAACGCAAATAGAAAGGCGCCTAATGCGGCAACAATCACACCGGCAATGGTGCCTATCGTATTGATCAACTCCGGTGACATCAGATGCTCCGTAAAGCGGACTTTGCAGCCCGTCCGGGCGCTGCGCCTACGCAAAATTACGTCGATTATAGCGCATCGGCACTTGATGGCCAAAAGGGGGTGTCCGTAAGGTTGCTGCACCGTGGTTTGACAGGATGTAAACGTCGTGCTATAGTCCGGCCCCAACAGCGCCAAAGAGCGGCGCGTCGCAGCTGCCGCTCATGTCCTCATCGTACATCCATTACTAGACGACTGACCCGCCGGTCGTATTTAAGCCGATCATCATCCGATCCGACCACCGCCGTTCTGATCAAGCCAAACCTGCCGTTTCTTTGCGCAAGCAAGTTTTCTTCTATCAAAGTACATCGTCTATCAAAGTACATCGTCAAAAGGAGACCTGATGAATAAGCGCTTTTCCATGATGGGGATTGCCTTGTTGGTAATTGCCATCGTCTACTCGGCCTGTTCCTCGCCTGCAGCTGCACCGGCAGCTACGCCGGCCCCGGCGGAGGCGACCGCAGCTACCACCGAGGCCACAGCGGCAGCCGCCACTGAGGCGGCGCCGGCAGCCGCGGCAGCCGCACCCGCCGCTCAGACCGGCAGCCTGCTGGACACCGTCAAGTCGCGCGGCAAGGTGATCTGCGGCGTCAACAACCAGCTGCCCGGCTTTGGCGTAGTCGACCAGAACGGCAGCTATGCCGGCTTTGACGTCGACTTCTGCAAGGCAGTGGCCGCCGCCGTGTTCGGCGATGCCAATGCGGTGGAGTACAAGTACGCGAGCTCCAACGACCGCTTCACGCTGGTGAAGACGGGCGAAATCGACGTCCTCTTCCGCAACTCGACCTGGACGACCACGCGCGACAGCGCCGAGGTCGGCATGGAGTTTATGCCGGTCAACTTCTATGACGGCCAGGGCATGATCGTGCGCAAGGACAGCGGCATCAACACGATCGAGGACATGGACGGCGCCACGGTCTGCGTGCAGAGCGGTACGACCACCGAACTCAACCTGGCAGACTACTTCCGTGCGCGCGGCCTGGAGTTCGAGCCGGTCGTCTTTGAAGACAACGACAAGACGCTGGCCGCCTACGACGAAGGTCGCTGCGACGGCTTCACGACCGACAAATCGGGCCTTGTCGCCAGCCAGACCAAGATGCAGGTACCGGCCGATCACATGATCCTGGAAGACACGATGTCCAAGGAGCCGCTGGCCGGCGCCGTGTCGCAGGGTGACCCGGCCTGGGCCGACGCCGTGCGCTGGGTGGTCTATGGCTTGATCCAGGCCGAGGAAAGCGGCGTGACGGGCGCCAACGTGCAGGAAATGCTCAAGAGCGAAGACCCCACCATCAAGCGCCTCCTGGGCGTCGAAGGCGAGCTGGGCTCCAAGCTGGGCCTGCCCAACGACTATATGGTCAAGGTCCTCGAGCAGGTCGGCAACTACGGCGAGATCTGGGACCGCAATCTCGGCCCCGACACACCGTTCAACCTGCCGCGCGGCCTGAACGCGCAGTGGACTGACGGCGGCTTGCTGTACACCCCGCCGTTCCGGTAAAAGACTGAGGGGGTGAGAGGGTGACGTCAGAAACCGAGTTTCTAACGTCAGAAACCGAGTTTCTCGGAGAAACTCGGTTTCTTTCCCCCTCACCCTTTCACCCTCTCATATAGACTAGGGCGTTTATGGCCACCACAACTCTGACCAGCACCAGGCCGCCGTTTTACCGCGACACCAAGGTCATCGCCATCATTCTGCAGGTGGTGTTTGCGATCCTGGTGTTCCTGTTTGCGTGGCTGCTGTACTCGAACATGATGTCGGAGCTGTCGGCGATCAACAACTCCGCCGGCTCGCCGCTCACATGGAATTTCTTCGGCCAGACTGCGGGGTTTGAGATCTCGGAAGGGCCGATTTTCCGCCCTGAAGAGAGTTACTTCCGCGCGTTCTTGGTTGGTTTTGCCAATACCCTGCGCGTGAGCGTCGTGGGCATTGTGCTGGCCACGATCCTGGGCGTGTTGGTCGGCGTTGCCCGCGTTTCGAACAATTGGCTGTTGAGCAAGATCGCCCACGTTTACACCGACATCTTCCGCTCGACCCCGCTGTTGGTGCAGCTGCTGTTTTGGTATTTTGGCGTGATCGCGGCGCTGCCCGACGTCAAAGAAGCGACTGACCTGGGTGGTCTTGGCTACCTATCGAACCGCGGCATCTTTTTGACCTGGCCGTCTTTGAGCCAGACGGGCGCGCCCTGGCTCTGGTGGCTGCTGGCGGCTTTGATCGCAGGGGCAGTTGCGGCGTGGCTGCGCCGGCGTGCGGTAGCGCGCAGCGGCCGGCCAGGCGGCGGCTTTCTGGTTGGCCTGATTGTCTTTGTGATTGTCGCTGTCTTCGGCTTTGTGTTCGTCCAGAACTCGGCTCGCCTGCCCGAGAACGTCGCCTACGAACTGCGCCGGGGCGACCGCGGCACGTTGTACATAGATGCAAACGCCAACCAGCAGTACGACGCCGGTGTGGACGGCACACTGGCCTATGTACCGATTACGCTGCTCGATGCGAACGGCCAACCCATCGCGGAGGAAACCACCGACGAGAATGGCGACTTCCGCTTCTTTGAACCGCCCGCCGAGGGCAAAAGCCTGACGTGGGCAACGCCCCCACCTGTATTCGTCAGCGAACCGCAGCGCCAGGGCTTTAACTTCCGCGGCGGGTTGAGCCTGACGCCCGAATACGCGGCGCTGCTGCTGGGCCTCGTCATGTACACGGGCGCCTTTATTGCGGAAATTGTGCGCGCCGGGCTCAACGCTGTGCCCAAGGGCCAATGGGAGGCCAGCCGCGCCGTCGGCCTCCCGGCCGGTAAGACCCTGCGCCTGATCGTACTGCCCCAGGCACTGCGCGTGATCATCCCGCCGCTGACCAGCCAATATTTGAACCTGATCAAGAACTCCAGCCTGGCGATTGCCATCGGCTATCCCGACATGTTCTACGTGACGCGCATCATCGTCAACCAGTCGGGAGCAGAGGTACAGATGATCCTGGTCGTGATGGCGACCTACCTGTCGATCAGCCTGTTGGTGTCGGCACTGATGAACTGGTATAACAAGCGCATGGCAATTGTGGAGCGATAGGGCGAGCACGATGACGACCGAAATTCAGTCTGGTAACTGGGTAAATCCCCATCCACCGGCCCCGGCGCAGAAGCCGCCGCGCAGCGAGGTAGGCGTCATAGGCTGGCTGCACGCCAATCTGTTCAGCAGCGTGTTAAACGGCATCCTGACGATCATAACCCTGATCTTCACAATCTTTGTCGTCACGGGGTTTGTGAGTTGGGTGATCAATGCCTACTGGGCGCCGGTGTGGGCAAACCGCAAGCTGTTCGCCGTTGGGCCCTACCCGGCAGATCAGCTCTGGCAGCCCGCCGTGGTGCTGCTCGTCACGTGCTTCTTGTTTGGCTTAAGCGCAGGCCGTTGGGGCAGCATCTTGCGCAGCCTGGCAATCGGGCTGGCAGCCCTGTTAGCGACGCTCGCAGTCATTCCTCTCGGGACACAGGCACAGATGGTGATGGCGCTGGGCGTAGGGATGGTGGCCATCGGCTACGTGCTGGGCCTCAAGGTACACTTCCCTAGCCGCCTGTTAGTGTGGGCCTGGATCCTGAGCTTGCCGTTCACATTCATCATGCTCAAGGGCGGCATCGAAATGCCCATACTTGGGATTGAATGGTCTTTTGCGCCCTTCGTGGACTCGGCGCTGTGGGGCGGCTTAATGCTGACGATGCTCCTGGCCGTCGTCGGCATCACACTGAGTTTCCCGCTCGGCGTGCTGCTGGCGCTGGGTCGGCGGAGCACGCTGCCGGTGATCAAGGGCTTCTCTGTGGGCTACATCGAGTTTGTGCGCGGCGTCCCGTTGATCACGCTCCTGTTCATGGGCGCCGCCATGCTGCCGCTCTTTCTGCCCAACAGCTGGGGCAACCCATCGCTGCTGATTCGGGTCACCGTGGCGATTACGCTCTTCAGTGCGGCGTACCTGGCCGAAAATGTGCGCGGCGGCTTGCAGGCCATTCCGAAGGGCCAGTACGAGGCCGCGGACGCACTGGGGTTGAGCGGGTTCAGCAAGATTCGTTTTATCATCCTGCCCCAGGCCCTGACCAAGGTCATCCCGGCCATCGTCGGGCAGTTTATCGGCCTGTTTATGGATACGTCGTTGGCCTCCCTGGTGGGCCTGCTGGAACTGGTCGGCGTCGCCAAGGCGGTCATCCAGCAGCCCGAATGGCTGGGCGTGCCGGGTGGCGTTTCGCGCCAGGTGTATTTGTTTGTAGCACTGGTATTCTTTATATTTAGCTTCGGCATGAGCACCGCCAGCCGCCGCCTCGAGGCAAAACTGGGCGTGGGCAAGCGGTAGCCGAGAACGGTAAGCCGGGCGACGGCACGAATACAATCACAAAGGATAAGGGATTCGGCGATGGCTGGACACGCGTTACAGGAAGACATCATCGTTTGCCGCGATGTCAACAAGTGGTACGGAGAGTTCCACGCCCTCAAAAACGTCAGCCTGGCGGTCAAACGGCAGGAAGTGGTCGTGATCATCGGGCCGTCCGGCTCCGGCAAGTCTACCTTTATCCGCACGATCAACCGCCTGGAAGAGCACCAGAGCGGGGACATTGTTGTGGACGGCATCCCTTTGACGCGTGACGTACGCAACATTGAAGCCATCCGCATGGAAACGGGCATGGTCTTTCAGCAGTTCAACCTCTTTCCCCATCTGACCGTGCTCGAAAACATCACCTTGGCCCCCATTCATGTCCGCAAGCGCAAGAAACAGGACGCCGACGCGCATGCCATGGAACTGCTCGAACGGGTCAAAATCCCGGAGCAGGCGAAGAAGTTCCCCGGGCAGCTCTCGGGCGGCCAGCAGCAGCGCGTGGCGATCGCCCGTGCATTGGCCATGAAGCCGCAGATCATGCTCTTTGACGAACCGACATCTGCCCTTGACCCCGAGATGATCCGCGAGGTGCTCGAAGTCATGGAAGACCTGGCCGAAGAAGGGATGACCATGCTCGTCGTCACGCACGAGATGGGCTTTGCGCGTGGCGTAGCCGACCGGATCGTTTTCATGGACAGCGGCGAAATTGTCGAGATCGGCACGCCCGACACGTTCTACACCAACCCCCAACACGACCGCACAAAGCTGTTCCTGCAGCAGATATTGAAGTAAAGTCCCATAGGTGGATCATAAGGAAGCCATGTATGCAGTACTCCCTCCTCGGTTCGACCGGTGTCAGGGTGTCCCAGATCGCGCTCGGCACCGCCACCTTCGGAGTCGCACCGACTGCGGAGCACGCCGATCGGCTCGTCGGCGCAGCGCTCGACCTTGGCATCAACTTCGTTGACACCGCCGACGTGTACGGCAATATGCCGGTCTTCGACCGGCCCGGTGCTCCTGCCGCCGCCGACCGGGAACCCGCCGAGCAGATCCTCGGCCGCGCACTCCGTGGTCGCCGCGACGAGGTGGTGATCGCCACCAAGTCCAACGGGATCGTCGGGCATGGCGTCAATGACCGCGGCCTGTCGCGCCGGCACATCATCCGCCAGGTCGAGACGAGCCTACGGCGCCTGGAGACCGACTACATCGACCTCTACTACGCCCACGACCCCGACCCGGACACGCCGCTGGAGCAGACCCTCGCGGCGTACGACGACCTGATCCGGCAGGGCAAGATCCGCTACGTCGGCCTGTCCAACCACCCGCCTGGCAGGTCACCCACGCCCTGTGGATCGCGGACGACCGTCGTCTGCAACGCGCCCGTCGCCGCGCAGGTGAAGTACAACCTCATCGACCGGGCCGCTGAACGCGAACTCGCGCCCGCCTGCCAGCAGTTCGGGCTGTCCATCGTCCCCTACGCGCCGCTGCACGGCGGTCTGCTCGCCGGCCTTGAAGTTCTCGACCGGACGGTCGTCGGCGACCAGCGCTTCCAGGGTTCTGGGTTCCCCGAGGCCGAGATCGCCACTCGCCCGTGAGGTCGAGCGACTCAGCCGTGCATGGGGACTGCAGCCGTATCAGGTCTCGCTGGCCTGGCTGCTGTCGCGCCCGGCGGTCGCGTCCGTCATCGTCGGCGCCGAGACCCCCGACGAGCTCCGCGCCAACGCCACAGCAGCCGACGTCCACCTTGAACCGGCGCAGCTCGACGCGCTCACTGCGCTAGCCAGCGAACCAGCAGCCTTTTATCACCGGGCCGGCGACGGACCGCAACGACCGCCCGCAACAGCCGACCCTGACGCGACCGGCTGAGCTACTCGACCTCAGCTGCACAATATTATGACCATGCCTCAACTAGACGCCACAGGAGCCTCCGGTCTCCTGCGGCTGGCCAAGGCGGCCACTGCCGGCCAACCATTGCTGCACAGACTGTGCGCCCGCAAGCGAGAACATATCGCGGCTCACGATACGGCGCGGATCGATCGCAGCAAAATCCTGCCCCTGCGTCAGCTTGTAGTAGGCTGCCGCCTGCGTCATCTCCTTGGGAAACCAGAAGGCACTGACGTACTTGGCCGCCTCAAACATCTCGTCTTCGCCGGCATCGCCGGCCGCCATCAGTTCCAGGATGCCCAGCATCGCCATGCCGTGGTTGCAGTCGGGGAAGGCCGTGCTGTTGCCACAGCAAGGACGGTACACACCCTCGGCGACCGTCTGCAGCCGCTGCTGTTGCGCGGGGGTCAGTTCGATCAGGTGCTGGCTGGCAAAGATCTCCATGGGGGGCCGCGCCGCCAATGTCCAGCCGGCGGTTGAGGCGTACTGCCCTACCGTGTCGGCCCCCTTGTCCTGGATTGGCCCTTCCAACAGAATTGCGTTGCGATTGGCCAGGCCCACTGCCCAAAAGAAGTTGAGCAGAAAGTGGGCGCTGCTGTGGTCGATCACGACGGCTTTGTCGCTGCCTTGCGTGAGGATCGCCTGCTGCTCGCCAGACAGCGGCTTGCCGCCGTCCGCGTACAGGGCAAGAAATGCGTCCAGGTCGATCGCCCCGGACTTGACGAGTGCGGGGCCCAACACGCCGTAGCTTACCGGCAGTGTATAGCTCTCGGGCAGCGTGGCCACGTACTGGGCCGGCGGCAGCGCCGGGCCTTGGATGGGCAGTGAGGTAGGAACCGCCAAGACGATTCCCACGGGTCCAGGTGTCGGCACACCCGCCAGCGGCGCGGAGCGCACCTCCGGCAGCGTGGCACGTGCCGACAGGCTGCCGTCCCACAGGAGAAATCCAACCCCCAAGCCAATCCCCAACGCCAGCAGGGCGATGACGAGTGCCGCGAGCCGTGACACCTCCGCGCGTACGCTGGCGCGGCGGCATTGCTGCCCCGTCTGGGTTCAGGGCCGATTGGGGATTTGTCTTCGGCATCGTCGGCCATTCCGAGCAGTTCGCTATCTATTCGTGCTGTGTCTTCTACGGGCAGACCCGTGCCTTGTTCCGGTTCCACGCTAACCTCCATGCAGAAATCCGATCCTGCACGCATCATACGCCCGTAATTCCGCTGTAGTGAGGGACAAACGGATGACTTTCATGTAGGCAATAATGCCTACCGACGCTGCGAAGAGGTAGTCGCCAGTTGCAGGGGGTGCATTTCAGATTCGGGGCACGCACGGTTCGTAGAGGCCCAAGGTCCGGCGAGGGCAGAAACCGAGTTTCTGCGAGAAACTCGGTTTCTTGAGCCGTTGCGCCGGACCTTGGGCCTACATGACCATCGCCTGGTAACCAAACAGCGTCGGGTTGAGCATGCCAAAGATCATGGCGACATGCGCCACGACCAGGAAGATCGCCACAAACGTCGCATGCAGCCACAGCCGGCTGTGCTCGGTGCGATTCTTTCCGATCAACCCCAGGCCCATCAGCGCCATGGCAAACAGCGGCACCACACCCAGCAGGTAGAAGCCAACTGCGATCACGTCTGCCGGCCCGCGCCAGCCGCCGGTCTGCGTCAGCGGCACGACGGCGTTGGTGAAGAGATAGACAAAAATGCCCAGGAAGTAGAAGCCGAGCACGATGCCGGCCCACGCATTCCACCTGCGCAGCCGCTTCTCACCTGTAGGGTTGAGCAGGATATAGAACTCGCTGACGGCGATAAACTCAGCCAGGATCACCGGGATCGCCATAAACAGGATCAGGTTCCACGGCTGGTTGCTGGCGAGCAGTTCCATATAGTGGGTCATTGCCATTTCCATAACGATTCTTCCTTTGCTGTTGTATTGGTGACGAATTGTTATGTGGCTCCAGAAGTGAGCCACTGCTTATAAAGCAGCATACAAGCAAGGCCGCACGCTGACATCCGCAATTCCTCCTGCACAGCCGCGCGTGCAAATGCGGGCGAACGAGTAGGCAATTATGCCTAGACGGGTGTGGTTCACGCTTTTGGGCATGCCGGAACGCACCTCCCGCGTAAGCCGCACCTCCCGCGTAGCCCGCACGCCGCGTGCGGGGTGGCCGTCAGGCCACACGCGTGGGCGGCAAGACGGGCGTGCGGACTACGCGGCCAAATTCGTGAAACGCACCCTGCCTAGACAAGGACAAATGACTGGGCAAATCCAGGAATAAAGCAGCATGCGCAACAGCGGCCACGCGTGTACGCTATAGTGGCAGGCCATTCGATCAATCCTCGCCAATATCAAAGCAAACAGATTATCCGACGAGCCGGCCTGCAGCTCGAGCAGCAGCAAAGGGGTACAGACAGTGAACAGCAACTCTTGGTTAAGGCACAAAGACGTGAGCCGGCGCCAGTTCTTGATTTGGGGCGGGCTAGGTCTAGCGGGGATAGGCGTGAGCGTGTGCACCGTAGATCCGTGGGCTGTGCGCGTGGCGCAGGGTGCTACCCCCGTGGCCACTGGTACGCCGACGCCCATGGCGATGGATGCGTCAATGTCCGGTATGGCAGGTATGGCAAGTACGGCAAGTACGGCCACACTAGCGCCGCTTCCCCCAGATGGATTGGAAATCGAGCTGACGGCAAAGCCCGACGCCGTGACCGTGCTGCCGGGCACGCCGACGCAGGTTTACCGGTATGAAGGGCGAGTCATTCAGGGTGACCCTGCGGCGCTGCAGGTTATCCCCGGCAGCTACGTCGGCCCGATTATACGGGCGCACAAGGGGCAGCAAGTACGTGTCCATTTGCACAACCAGCTCCCTGTGGAATCAAACATTCATTGGCACGGCCTGATTGTCCCCTCCAATATGGACGGCCACCCTCACGACCTGGCGGCACCGGGTGGCGAGTTTGTCTACGATTTCGAAATACGCAATCTAGCAGGCACCTATTGGTTCCACCCGCACAAGCATGGCGAAACCGGCGCGCAGGTCAACAAGGGGCTGGCAGCCCTATTTATTGTCAGCGACGACGAGGAGCAGCAGTTGGGGCTGCCCAGCGGCAGCCAGGATGTAGCACTCGTCATCCAGGACCGCCGCATCGATGCCGACAACCAGTTTGCCTACCCGACCATCGCAATGGCCGGCATGGGGGGTCAAGCGACAAGCGGCGCGGGCATGACACGGCCAGAACATGACCGGCCAGGGTATGGGCGGCATGGGTGGGATGGGCGGCATGGGTGGGATGCGCGGCATGGGTGGTATGGGTGGCATGGGCGGTGGCATGGGTGGCGGGATGATGGACGGCATGATGGGGTTCCTCGGCGACCACATTCTGGTCAACGGCAAACCCAATGCCATCCTGCCGCTGGCAACCCGCGCCTACCGGCTGCGAGTCCTCAACGGTTCAAACGCGCGCATCTACAAGCTTGCCTGGAGCGACGGCAGACCGATGACCGTGCTGGGGACCGACGGCGGGCTGCTTGCGCAGCCGGACCAACGGCCGTATGTGGCCCTGTCACCAGGCGAACGCATTGAGCTGTGGGCTGACTTCGGCGACGATCCTGTCGGGACGGAGCTGAAGCTGCAGAGCCTCGAATTTTCAGGGGGCATGGGCATGATGGGCGGCATGGGCCGGATGGGCGGCATGATGGGTGGGATGCTCCCTAACGGCGCCGCGTTTGACGTGCTGACTGTGCGCGTCGACCGGCAGGAGCAGGACGATGCCGTGCTGCCGGAGAAACTCGTGCCGGTTGAGGCCGCCGACGCCAGCCAGGCCATCAACGCTGCACAGCCGCGCCCCTTTGTGATCGCTATGGGTGCCGGCATGATGTGGACGATTAACGGGCACACCTATGAAATGGGCAACGTGGGTGCCGACGAACGGGTCAAGTTTGGCAGCACGGAGATTTGGGAGTTTGCCAACGTCGGCGGCATGGGTGGTATGGGCGGCCGAGGTATGGGCGGCATGGGCATGGCACACCCAATGCACGTGCACGGCGTACAGTTCCGCATCGTGTCACGCCAGGTGGATGAAGCCCAACGCGCAGGCTGGGAGACGCTCAGTGAAGGCTTTGTCGACGAAGGCTGGAAAGACACGGTGCTGGTCATGCCGGGTGAACGGGCGCAAGTCCTGATGAAGTTTGCAGACTACGCCGGCCTCTTCATGTACCACTGCCACATCCTGGAGCATGCCGATATGGGCATGATGCGCGACTACATCATCGAGGAATAGAAACGTGACGCCACGCCACGCCACGTCACGCCAGCCGGGCAGTAGCGGTGACGGAGGTACCCTGGTCGACTTCGGTATCCAGCGTGAGCTGTGCACCCGCCAGTTGGGCGCGCTCCTGCATGCCCATCAACCCGAAATGGCCGCTGCGGGCAAGCGAGGACAGATCCGCCGGCAGCTTAAAGCCGCCGCCATCGTCCGAGATGGTCAGCCGTACTTCGCTGGGTGCAAAGACAAGTGTGACCTCCACCTGCGTTGCCTGCGCGTGGCGGCGGGCGTTGCTGAGCGATTCCTGCGCAATGCGATAAAGCGCCAGCTCGAGATCGGGCTGGACGCGACGGGGCGTGCCCACCAGGGTGAAGCCCACGCCAGACTCTTTTGCCAGCAGTTCCAAGGCCGGCGCCAGGCCCAGGTCTTCGAGATACAAGGGCCGCAAAGCACGGCTGAAGCGGCGTACCTCGGCCGTTGCGCCGGCAGCCATGTTGTGCAGTTCGTCCAGGCTCTGGCGGATTGGCTCCGGTTCACGTTCGAGCGTGCGCTGCAGCTTCTGCACCTTGTGGTCCAGCGCCGTCAACGTCTGGATGGTTTCGTCGTGCAGTTCGCGCGCGAGGCGGGCCCGTTCCTCTTCCTGGGCACGTGTGACGGCGTGCAGATAGCTCTGCAGGCCGGCCTGGTAGCCTTGAATCTGCTGCGCCATCTGGTCGACAGCCTGGCGCAGATCCTCGATCTCGTCCACACCGCCGACTGCCGCGCTGGCCGCCGTGAAGTCACCCTGGCCGATACGGCGCGTGCTGTCGCTCAGCAGGCGCAGGGGCCGTACGACGAACAACAGCCCAAACAGCAGGGTGAGGAACGACACGGCCACTGCAATGAGCAGCACAAATGGCGTCCACTGTTCGAGCAGGATGGGCGGCGTGGTCAACCCATGCCAGGGTTCGCGCAGGAGAAGACGCCATTCCGTCCCCGGCACAGCGGCATAGGCGATGGCATAATCCTGGCCGCCAACCCGCTCGAAACGAGGCCCCGGACTGCATCCGTTGTCGACTGAGCAGCGGCAGCCGCCTCCGCCGGCGCTGTCCCGGCATGGTAGAGGAGGCGGCCCTGCCCGTCGGTCAGCACCAGCGCGCCGTCGTGGGCCGATTCGTGCAGCAGCATGCCGCTGCTCTGCACGAGCGTCGTGATTGGCTCGCCCGCCACCAACCATGCCATTTGTTCCGGCACCGGCACCCGCCACAGGGCCGTGGCGGCGTCGAGTTCGTGGGTTACGGTCAGCGACGTAGTTGCCTGCGCCTGCATAGGCAAGAGTGCGGAAGGCGGCACGTCTCCGCAGCCAGGCTGGGCGGCGCAGGCGCAGCGCCAAGCAGGTTGCCAAAAGCATCGACCAGGATAAGGTCCGAACCGGCCATCACCCGGCCGGCAGCCTCCAGGTGCGATGCGCGCATGACTGTGTCGTCGTAGTCATGGCTGAGCAGTTCGGCCGCTGCCTGCATGCTCGTCGTCTTGCTCTCCACCTGCGAAGCCACGGCGTTGGCCATCACCTGCAGCAGGCGTGTGTTCTCTTCGCCCGCCAGCTGGCGCATGGAGGCTTGATGTGCGCCCACGCCGGTGAGCGAAAACAAGATCAGCAGAATGGTAAGGGGCGCAATGGTCCAGAGAAAGACCTGGACGCGCAGGCTGCGCAGATGCAGCGCCGAGAGGAGTCGGGTCATAGCGCTGTGCTAGGTGGCCGCGCCGGGCAGCTTGATGAGCCCCAACTGCAGGCCCTTGGTAACAGCCTCGGTCCGGCTGGCCACCTGCAGCTTGCCAAAGATGTTGGCGATGTGGCCCTGCACGGTCCGCTCGCTGATATGCAGGGTCCGGCCGATTGCGCGATTGGTGGCACCGCTGGCGACCATCGCCAGCACCTCGAGTTCTCGCTCGGTCAGCGGCTCCAGCACTTCGCCGGCGTGAGCACCGGCATGGGAGGCGCCGCTCAAATGCGTCATCAGCTTTTGGGCAACATCGCGTCCCATGGCCAGCTGGCCGGCCGCCACCGAACGCACGGCGGCGACGATCTGCCCGGCCTGGGCATCCTTCAGCACATAGCCGCTGGCCCCCGCCTGTACGGCCGCCACCACGTATGGCTCGTCATCATAAGACGTCAGCATGAGGATTCGCACGGGCAGCTGCTGCTCCTGCACCCAGGCCGCGACGTCGATGCCGCTGGCGTGGGGCATGCGCACGTCGAGGATAGCAACATCCGGCTGATGCTCCGCAATCAAGGTCTTGGCAGCGGCGCCGTCGGTTGCCTCGGCCACAACCTGCATATCCGGTTCGTCTTCCAGAAAGTCACGAATGCCCTTGCGCACGACGGCGTGGTCATCTGCCAATACGATTCGTATCACGATTCTGCTTATGTATTTCTACGATAGCTTTGCCCACACGAACAGGACGCCGGCCAACAGGAGCAAGGTGACGAGCACGGCGCCCGCAGCCGTGCCTTGATTCAGCATGCCCGCCATCATACTAAAGATTGCGTCGCTGTCCATAATTGGCTTCCTATCCCCCATTCGGCAGCGGTGTATCCGTAGCGGGGCCGAAACTGCCGTAGGTTGCGTCGATCGCGTGGCGTACCTCGCCAGGCTGCTTGCCTTCTGACGTCATGCGCATGACATCTTGCGCGATATCGACGCAGATGCCGCAGCCGGCTGCATGCTCCTCGAACGTGATGGTTTCCCAGTTCGTACCCGTGTCCTTGACAAAGCAGCTGAGATTGCTCGTATGGCCCATGCTGCCACAGCCGCAGTAGCATGGCACAGTCTCGAGGTCATGTGGGTGCGCAACGGCAAACCGGTATGCCTCCCGCACGCGGGGTGCGGCGGTGGCCAAGAACGCAGGCAGGACGTTGTCGGGTGCCAGTTTGACCTCGGCCGGCGCACTGCAGGCCGCAAGCAGCAACATCGAACTCAGAACTAGAGGAGAAAAACGCCAATACCGCATGATCGATTCCTTCCGGCGAACGGCGAAAACGTCGTTTTGAGAAAGATTGTACGGCCGTACCGGTACAGGGATAAGCGCAGAAGCACGTGCAGGAGAATAGGCAATTATGCCTAGAGCAGAGGGCAAAAAGAAGCCATCGGTGTTCCCCCGAAGCCTGCTTTTGGGAGCAGGCAACACCGATGGCTGTACGTCTACTAATAGCATACTATGCGTTATATTGCAATGGGCAATTTGCACGAAAATTCCCACCGCACAGGCAGGCTGATGCTTGCGGCCGCTGACTGCCTCTTGCTACAATCCCAATGGCTGGCCCCAGCCGCAGCGCGACGGACGTCCACGGCACTATCCCACAGCAGTGCGCAAGTTACGGCGCGGAAGTTACGGGGTGGCCGGTGTGGGCGTCCCGGCCGGCTCGCTGCGGCTGGCCTGCGACGGCAGGTGGAGCGATCCACTCTTCAAACATCGGAACCAGAGAGGGGTCGGGCAGATCGCGCAAGGCGGCCAGCCATGTGTCGGTATCGACAATCCCCCAACGGTGGTCTTCCAGGTAGCTGTGGAGAAAACGGTCGAAGCGCCGTGTGCCGACAGCATCCCGAATGCGGTCGTAGAAGAGCGCGCCCTTACCGTAAACCACAGTCTCGTACTGCGTACCGTTGAGGAAACTGGTCACCGGCTGATCGACGGCGGTGTCTTGCCCTTTGGCGCGCAGGCCGTCGAGCGGCGTCTGCCAGCGCTGCACCTGGAAGCTGCCGGCATCGTCCTCACCACGCATCGCTTCCATGTAAATCTTCATCGAGTACTCTGCCAACGCCTCGTCCAGCCAGGGCTCGTTCACCGGATCGTTGTGCACGATGTTGTACCACCACTGGTGCGCCATTTCATGCGCTGCGAGCGCTTCCAAGTTTTCACGGAAACGCGTGTACAGCTCGATACCCAGCAGCATTAGCTGCGGATACTCCATGCCCCGGAAGCTGGTGGGTGCCGGGGCAACGCGCATATCGGTGAATGGGTATTCGCCAAAACGATCGCTGTAGATAGCCAGTGCCTGCTGGGCATACTTGAGTACGGCCTTGCCCGCAGCTTCCTGCCCCGGCAGGTAATAGCTGGTCACATGCGTGCCGTACACTTCGCCGCTCACCGACTTGAACAAAGGGCTCGTGTGCAGCATGAACTCGCGTGAGGGGCCGGTGACAATATAGTGCTGGGCCAAAGTCTGCGTGATTCCAGGTGAGGAAATCAACGTCGTGGTCAGCAGCGTGCCACTGGCGACCGGTACGTAGTCTGCCGGCAGCGTCAATGTCACGGCAAACAGCGAGGCCACGTTAAAGGCGGCATCGCCACGTTCGGTGCCTTCGGCGAGCCACCAGCGTCCCGAGCCGACCGCCGGCCCTTCCTGGTACACGGCCAAAGAAGGATAGAACAGCGGCAGGCTGATCATATCCTGCGATCGGCCAAACAATGCATAGACACTGGACTGGTTGCCCCACTGTGGAATATTGAGGCGCCAGCTGAGTTGGACCGTCGCCTCCTGCTTGGGGAGGAGGTTGCGTTCCAGGTCGACGCGCAGCGCCGTGTTGTCATCCGTGTAGTCAAATGTCGCCGGCTTGCCGTTGACCAACGCGCTCATGATCACCATGTTGCCGCCATAGTGCTCGAGCATGGGATAAAGGCGGAAGACCAGATTGGGCCAGGGGTCAGATGACGTGTTCGGGACGACAATTTGGGCAGTCCCTGTGAGGATCAAGTTGTCGACGTCGAGCGTGGCGCTGATTGCATAGCGCGGCATGGGGTGCTGCGGGTCCAAGTCGCCCTGAAACTCCGGCTTAAGTGCCGGCCGATATACGGCAAGTGGGTCGGCCGCGGCAGGGGGCGGCAGATGAGCCGCAGGCCGTCAAGGCGCCCAGGCTCCCAACCACAAACAACGTGAAAATACCCAGCAGCAGCAGGCAGCGAAGACGAGGGGATCGGGTGAGGCTGGAAGTGCGGCTTGTCATGAGCAGGTTGCTTGGCGAGAAGGTAAGGTTATCCACTTCTGCGATACATGCGCTTATGCTATGCTGGAGCTAGCAGTCCAGGCACTGCGCTTGCGCTGCAATTGTTCGCGGCCCGCCATCTTTGTAGCATTTTTCCTGCAAGTTGGCAAACACTCTCAATTCCGGATGGCGGTGACAGAAGCGATGGCGAGTACGACCTATGTATTGCTCGTTCGGCACGGCGAGAACGAGTACGTGACGACGCACAAGCTGGCCGGCCGTACCCCAGGTGTACGGCTCAATGAACGAGGCTGCCAGCAGGCGCAGGCCCTGATCGGCTACTTGAAGGAGCAGCCTGTCGACGTGATCTACTCCAGCCCGCTGGATCGCTGCCTCGAGACGGCTGAGCCCTTTGCGGCGGACCGCGGTCTGCCGGTCAATGTGGAGCCAGGTGTCGTCGAGGTGGACTATGGCGCCTGGCAAGGGGCCGATCTGCGCGAGTTGAGCAAGCTGCCCGAATGGGGACAGGTGCAACATTATCCGAGCATTTTTCGTTTTCCTGGCGGCGAAACGCTGCGTGAAGTGCAGGCGCGTGGTGTAGCCACGATCGAGCAGCTTCGGGCCGCCCATCCCGATCAGGTCATCGCCATTTTCAGCCACGGCGATCTCATCCGCACGGTGCTCGCCCACTACCTTGGCGTGCCGTTGGACCTGTTTCAGCGCATCGCAATTGCCACAGCGTCTGTTAGCGTGCTAGGATTCTTTGATGGGCGGCCGATGGTGTTGGGCGTAAACTATGTGGCTGATCCGCCGAAGGTGGAGATTAAGAAACACGAAGATGCCCCCCAAGGGGCTGAGAATCAGCCAGAGCATGAATCGAGTCAGGGCCCGAACCTGGGCCTGCCAGGGGCGCCGCAGGCATCGGCATGAAAATCCATGCATCGGCATGAGAGCCATGCGCAGGCATGAGCATAATCTATCCATAATGATTTGGCCCACCGGGTGGCACACGCTATGTCCGAGTTTACACACGATCTAAACCCTGTCGATCAGATTGTCGCCGACGCAGTTGGCGAGCCGGGGAAGCGGACCTTCTTCTTGCAGGGGCGCGCCGGGCGCGAGGTAGTGAGCCTTGTGCTGGAGAAGCAGGAGGTGAGCAACCTGGCCGTGAGCGTGCTGCAGCTGCTGGAAGAGCTGGAAGGGAAATATCCCGACCTGCCGCCGTCCCCACGCACCAAGAAGGTACTTTTCCCGATCAACCGTTTGAACCGGCCTTCCGGATCGGCCAGCTGATGATCGGGTACGACGAGAGTGAAGACACGGTCTGGTTGATCGCCAAAGCCCTGATCGTGGACGAACAGGGTACGGTGGTTGACCCGGACAATAATGATGTACCCAGCGTACGATTTGTCGCCACGCGTGCCCAGATGCGCGCCCTGAGCGAGCATGCCCTGGAAGTGGTGGCCAAGGGGCGACCGTTGTGCCCGCTTTGTGGCCGGCCCGATCGACCGAGGCGGCCATTTCTGCCCGCGTACCGACGGGCATGCCATGCCGATCGTATTATGAGCCTGACACTGAGTGAAGAGCAGGCGCTGGATATCCTCCGGCGCGGCCGAATTGAAGAAAAGGGGCTGCTGCCATACAGTTCCAACCACAGTTTCCTCGTGCTGGTACATGAAGACGAGTGGAGTGTGCCAGCCGTCTATAAACCCCAGCGCGGTGAAAACCCGCTCTGGGATTTTGAATGGGGCACCCTATGCAAGCGCGAAGCCGCCGCCTATCGTGGTCAGCCACGCCCTGGGTTGGGACCTGGTGCCCCCGACCGTGCTGCGTGACGGCACGCGTGGTCTTGGCAGTGTCCAGGTCTTTATCGACCACGACAGCGACGCCCATTACTTCACGGCCGCCGAGGATGCACGCTATAACGAAACCTTCCGCCGGCTTGCGTTGTTTGATTTTGTCGTCAATAATGCAGATCGTAAGAGCGGCCACTGCCTGGTGGGAACCGAAGAACGCGTGTGGGCAATCGACCACGGCATCTGTTTCCACACAGAATACAAGCTGCGCACGGTCATCTGGGAATTTAGCTGTGAGCCCATCGAACCGCCCCTGCTCGATGACTTGCGGTCACTTAGTGGCAACCTGGCCGACGACGACTGTGTCCTGACGCGGCAGCTGCGGGCACTGCTGAACAAGCAGGAACTCGCAGCCATGCGCCGACGGGTTGACCAATTGCTGCGCAGCAGTAGCTATCCGGCGCCGATCCCGCAACGGCGCAACTATCCCTGGCCACCGATTTAGCTGCAACTTAACTGGCAAATGAATAGGCTGTTTCAGCCCGGCGCGTCTTCCCTGGAGGTCTTGTGAAAGCTGTCGTGATGGCGGGCGGTGAGGGATCCCGCCTGCGCCCGTTGACCATTGGGCGCCCCAAGCCCATGGTGCCGGTCGTCAACAAGGCGGTGATCGGCCATATCTTTGACCTGCTCAAACATCACGGCATCACCGAAGTGATCGTCACGCTGCGCTACATGGCTTCGGCGATCCAGGACTTCTATGATGACGGCAGCGCAATCGGCATGAAGCTGACCTATTCGGTCGAAGAGACGCCGCTGGGGACGGCAGGCAGCGTCAAGAATGCCGCGCGCTACCTGGACGACGACACCATTCATCGTCATCAGCGGCGATTCGCTGACCGATATCGATCTGCAGGAGCTGGTGCGCGTTCATCGTGAGCGCGGCGCTCTGGCCAGCATCACCCTCACACGTGTGCCAAACCCGCTGGAGTTTGGCGTCATCATTACCGACGAGGAGGGCCGCATCACCCAGTTCCTGGAAAAACCCAGCTGGGGCGAAGTGATCTCCGACACCGTCAACACCGGCATCTATGTGCTCGAACCCGAGGTCCTCGACCTGATTCCTGAGGACGCCACCTACGACTTTGCCTCAGAGCTGTTTCCGCGCATGTTGGCGGACGCGAAGCCGCTCTATGGCTATGTCTCCGACGGCTACTGGTGTGATGTCGGCAACATCGGCGAGTATATGAAGGCCAATGCCGACGTGCTCTACGGCAAGCTGCGCCTCTCGCAGTCGATCGGCACGCACCTGGGCGGCGGCATCTGGGTGGGCGAAAACGTCGAGATTTCCCCCAGCGCCCAGCTGTTTGGCCCCATCTACCTGGGCGACGACGTCAAGATCAAGGGCGACGTGCGCATCTACGGGCCGGCCGTGATCCGCGACTACACCGTCGTCGACAACTACAACCGGATCGAGCGCAGCGTCATCTGGCGCAACAACTACATCGGCGAATCGTGCGAGCTGCGCGGGGTGATCGTGACCCGGCAGTGCAGCATCAAGGCCCACGTCGTAGCGTACGAAGGCGTCGTGATCGGCGACAACTGCGTGTTGGGCGAGGGCAGCGTGCTCCATCCGAACGTCAAGCTGTGGCCGCACAAGGAGATCGAGGCCGGCGCCACGATCAAGGACAGCATTATCTGGGGCAACCAGGGCCGCCGTGCGCTCTTCTCGCGCTTTGGCGTGTCGGGCGTGGTCAACATCGACCTCACGCCTGAGTTTGCCGCCAAGCTGAGCGCTGCGCTTGGGCGCCGCGCTGCCCAAGGGATCCTATGTGGCGATCAACCGTGATGCCCACCGCAGCGCGCGCATGTTGAAGCGTGCGCTGGTGAGCGGTTTGCCCGGCACCGGCATCAACGTCTGGGACCTGGAAAGCGTGGCCATCCCGGTGCTGCGCCACTTTGTGCGGCAGCGCAAAGATACGTCGGCGGGCATCCACGTGCGTCTCAGTCCATTTGATCAGCGCGTGGTCGATATTCGCATCATCGACAGCCAGGGCCTGAACCAGAGCAGTTCGGCCGAGCGCGCCATCGAACGCAACTTCTTCCGCGAGGACTTCCGGCGTGCCTTTCTGAACGAGATCGGGTTGATCGCCTATGCGCACGAGCCGATTGCCACCTACACCGAAGATTTCATGCGCCACGTGGACGCGCAGCGGATCCGCGAATACGGCTTCAAGCTGGTGACCGACTATTCGCATGGGCTGGCTGCCGACACGCTGGCCGACGTCCTGACGCAGATGGGCGTAGACGTCGTGCCGCTCAACGCGCGCATGGACGAGAGCAAGCTGGCCATGCTGCAGGCGGAGTTCAAGGCCAACCAGGAGCGGGTGGGCAAGATCGTGCATGGCGTTGGGCGCCAACCTCGGCGTGCAGTTGGACGTGGGCGGCGAAAAGATCTTCCTGGTGGACGAGAAGGGCAACGTGATCGACGACATCATGGCGGCCGCGCTGATGATGGAGCTGGCCCTCTACGCGCACCCTGGCCGGCCGGTGGCGGTGCCGGTGACGATGCCCACTGCGTTCGACACCATTGCCAACTGGCATGGGGCACGCCTCTTCCGCATCACGCAGAACCTGCACGGCCCCATGCACACCGCCTCCTATATCGGCGTGCTGATGATCGCAGACGGCGCCGGCAGCTTTATCTTCCCCGGCTTCCAGCCCGCAGTGGACGGCATGATGGCCACGGTGCGCCTGCTCGAATACCTGGCCATCCGCAAGATGCCGATCAGCGAGGTGATCAACTACCTGCCCAAGTTCCACCTTGCCAAGGAAGTGGTGGACTGTCCTTGGGAAGCCAAGGGCGCCGTGATGCGCATGCTTGCTCAACCAGAACCTTCACCGCCAGGTAGAAAAGATCGACGGGCTCAAGATTCACCTGGACGACGGCGAATGGGTGCACCTGTCGCCCAATCCCGAAAAGCCGCGTTTTGAGCTGGTGGCAGAGGCAGGCGACGACGAACGTGCGCGCCAGCTGGTAGTCGAACACCGCGATATGATCGTCGAGATCCTGCACGAAGTAGGTTCGGGCGGCGTGCAGAAAAAAGACGAGTAGCGCTCATGTGCGAGCCGCCAGGGCGCGTGTGGATCACACGCAGCGCAGCCGAGACGCAGGCACTCGGTGCGGCGTTAGGAGCCGCCATCGAGCCTCCCTGGTGATCGCCCTGCGTGGTGATCTGGGGGCGGGTAAGACTACCTTTGTGCAAGGGTTGGCAGGCGGCCTGGGTGTTCACGGCCGGGTCTCCAGCCCCACCTTTGTGCTGGTAAACGAATATGCGGGCGCTACCAGCGTACGCCTCGTGCATGTCGACACCTACCGGCTGGGCGCGGCCGCGAGCGCCGAGGCAGCAGCCATGGGGCTAGAAGAGCTGCTCGAGGACGAAGGTGCCATCGTGGCCGTCGAGTGGGCCGAGTATGTGGCGAACCTGCTGCCGGACGACCACTTGTTGGTAGAGTTGGACTACGGTGCGCAGGAAGATGAGCGAACCATCCGTATGACGCCCCTGGGCGAACGGAGTAAGGCCGTGGTTCGCAAGTTAGAATGAGCTGAGTTCCTCCTGCGACAAAGCTATACGTTCTCGGAGTGTGCACTTGCCGGATCCTGGTCTAGCCAGGTACCGGCTGCCGCAATGGCGAGGTTCATCGCCTCACCCAACTGCGGAGTCGCGCGGAAGATATTGTCTTCACCGATGAGTTGGAGGAGGCCGGTGCGGGCAAAGAGGTCGTAGGCTGCCGCGTCGACGCCCACTAACATCAGCCTGCTGTCGCGGGCGTGCAGGGCTTCGGCGTAGCGGCGCAGAACCCCGACGAAGGTGCTGCCAATCTCGCTGTTGCCGCGTAGGGCGAGTGCGACGACTGCCCGGTCGGCGTCATCGACAGTGGGGAGCATCTGTTCCAGGTTCTTGGCGGCGGCAAAGAAGAGGCTCCCGTAAATCTGAAGCAGGGTCAGCCGGCGGCCCGGGACGGCGGCCGGTGCGGGCTGCTCGATAGGAAAGCCGCCGGGCACGGGCACCCATTCCGTCACGACAACCTTGTTGGACTGGCGGATCGCATGCATCAGAATGCTGAAGGTCACGCCCAGCAGCACGGCGTATTGGAGCGGGATAAAGAGCGTCGCCAGAAAGGTCACGCTCATCACCGTGGCGGAGAGCCGGCTCGTCTTCCAGATGGTGACGGCGGCTTCTACGCGCAGCCCCTGGTAGCCGGCGACGATCAGCAGAGCGGCCAGGGCGGGCATGGGCACAAGTTCGGCAAGGGGTGCGGCGAGCAGCACGACGGCGGCCACACAGAGACCGGCCAGAAGGTTGGCCCAGCGCGACGTGGCGCCGGCGCTGAGCATGAGGACGGTGCCCGAGATCGAGCCACCGGCGGGAATGCCGGAGACCAGACCGGCGGCCAGATTGGCGACGCCCTGCCCCAGAAAGTCACGCGAGACGTCGGGATATTTGCCGTCGGGGTTGGGGTAACCCTGGCTGACGCCCGCGCCTTGGATCAGGCCGATGATGGCAACCGACAGGGCCGGCAAGATGACTACAGGCAGCAGCGAAGGCACAAAGGCCCCCAACGCAAAGGAAGGCAGCGCGCGCGGTATGGTGGCGATGTCGCCGACGGTGCGGACGGACTGCCAGTCGAGGCCGGCCTCGAATAGGTTGCCCCCTGCCGGCCACGTGAGCAGCACAAGGGCGACCGTGGCGGCGCCGATGGCGATGATAAAGGCAAAACGGCGCAGTGGCGTGCGCAGCGCCACGATGATCAGTCCAAGTGTCAGCACGCCGATGATGGTGGTGGGGATGTCGATCTGGCTGGGGCGCAGCAAGAGGTTGAGGGCGCGCACCACATTGTTGGCAAAGCGGCTCTGGAAGCCGGTGAGTTCGCCGAGCTGGCCGAGAATGATCAGCACGGCCAGGCCGTTGAGAAAGCCGGTCATCACGGCGTTGGAAACAAAACGCACGATAAAGCCGAGGCGAAACACGCCCGCCAGGAGCTGGATCAGGCCGACCAGCAGCACCAGCAGTATCAGGGCCTGCGGCCGCTGGGCGGGAGGGATGCCGGAGAGCCCGTCGCCGGCTGCCAGCGAGAGCGCGCTGGTCGTGGAGACGTTCATGTAGACCGAGCTGGTGACGAGGGCCGCGGCGGGAACGGCCACCATCAGCGTGTAGATGCCCAGCACGGGGTTAACCGCCGCCAGCAGAGCGTGCGCCATAGCCTGCGGCACGTTGACCACGGCGAACGTGAGGCCGGCGATCGCATCGGATTGAAGATGCGATCGATCCGGCCGCAGCGACTGTATGTGTTCCCGCATGCCGGTCTGGATGTTTGTCCGGACGCTTGTCAGGCTGTTGATCTTCAAGGGCTTAGGGGTGCGCCATCATGTCGACGACCACGGTGACCGCCAGGATGACGACGTCGTTCTGGCTGGGCTCGCTCTGGACGCCGTAGGTGTCGGCCAGCCGGAACCAGCGCTTAGAAACCTCGGCGACCTTGCTGCGGCCCTCGCCGATGGTGTACTGGTGGTCGAGGATGTTGCCCTGCACCTGCAGGTCGGGCCCGTTGCCTACCTTGACCGTCCAGCGGTCGCGCAAGGGGGTAATCATGGCCTTCTTTACTGTGGCCATGGTTTCGTTGTTGGGGCCTTGGATGGTCATCGTATCGCGGATGGTCAGGACCCGCGCCTGGATCTTGCAGAGCTCGCGCCCGCTTAGGTCTTCAAAGAAAAGGGTGTCACGGACGCGCAGCATCTTGCCGTCGACTTTGAAGGCGCGCTGGCCCCCCTCGTTTTCGATCCAGAAGTCGTTGCCAAAAGAAACCAGCTTTTCGCGCATCTTGTAGCGGGTGGCGGTGCCGCCGCGGCCAAAGACTTCGCGCTGTTCGCTGCGGTTGGTTGGTCCTTTGCGTAGCATGGTGTGGTTCCTCCGTCATAGGTTTTTAATGTGGGCCCATCATAGGGTGAGCAGCCGGCGCGGGATAGAACCCAAAAGGGAGCTATCAGGGAGTACGCAGCGCCAAGAATACGCCATAATTACTCAGTCGCGCGCAGGACAGGGGGCTGGGACTTTGCTATGCTCTGAGGTATCGGACATTTGTACGAGTAGGTCTCGATTTCCCAAAGGAGAACAGAATGGATGCTGACGCTCAGCGGCAGGAGAAGCTGGCGCAGCTGCGCTACCGCAAGCTGGTCGATAACCTGCCAGGCTGTATTGTGTTTGTCCTGGACCAAAACCTGCGCGTGACCTATGCCGGCGGCGGCCTGGTGACGCACGCCGGGTTTCGCCCGCAGAACTATCTTGGCCGCCTTGCGGGGGAGTTTGCGCCTCCCAGCATGTACGAATGTGCCGAGCAGTACCTGTTGTCCACCTTCGGGGGCGAGGAAACGAACTTTGAGCTTGACTACCCCGCCGGTCCCTCCTTTGAAGTCCGCACGACGCCCCTCCAAGATGACCGCGAACCTGCATCTGAGATACTCGTGATCGCGCTGGACACGACGAAACGAAAGCGTGCCGAAGCCGCCGAACGGGCGACCCAAGGTGTGCTACAGCAAGCGGCCCAGGCAGCCAATGTCGGACTGTGGATTTGTGACACGCAGGCCGGCCGCGTGCAATTTTCGCACGAATGGAAGCAGCAGCTCGGCTATGCCGATGACGAGATCTACGACAGCTTTGAAGAGTGGGAATGCCGCCTTCACCCCGATGACCGGGAGAGGGCCTGCGCAATGGCGGTTGCTTACCTTGCCGCGCCCTGGCCGACCTACGAACAGGAGTTTCGCCTGCGGCACAAAGACGGCAGCTATCACTGGATCCTCGCGCGTGGGGCGGTTTACGATGATGCCGAGGGCAAGCCGGCGCGCATATTCGGGGTGCACATCGACATTACCGAGCGCAAGCTCAGCGAGATCGAGCGCGAGCAGATGCGCGAGCAGATGCGGGAGCAACTGGCGTGGCAGGAGCGGCTCTCGGCGGTGGGACAACTGGCGGCGGGGATCGCCCACGACTTCAACAACATCCTGTCCACAATCTCGATCTATGCCGAGATGCTAAGAGATGCCCCCGATCTGCCGGACAGGGCGCGGGCGCGCACGCAGATGATCGTGGAGCAGGTTCAGCGGGCGACGCGGCTGGTCCGGCAGATCTTGGACTTCAGCCGACAGTCGGTGTTTGATCGGCACCCACTGGACCTGCTGCCGCTGTTGAAGGAAGAGGTCAGGCTGCTGCGGCAGACGCTGCCAGAGAGCATCGAGGTCAGGCTGGAGTATGTGCATGGCGAGTACGTGGTGGAGGCGGATCCCGGCCGGATGCAGCAGCTGGTGATGAACCTAGCCGTCAACGCACGCGATGCCATGCCGGAGGGCGGCACGCTGGGGATTGCACTGACGCACAGGGCGGCGCTGCCTAAGGGAATACCGCCGGTGCCGGGCATGGCACCTGAGACGTGGGTGGAGATTGTCGTGAGCGACACGGGCACGGGCATCCCGCCAGAACATCTGGCGCACATTTTTGAGCCGTTCTTCACGACCAAGGAACCGGGGAAAGGAACGGGGCTAGGACTGGCGCAGGCCCACGGGATCGTGGCCCAGCACGGCGGGCAGGTCGCAGTGGCGAGCGAGCCGGGAGTTGGGACGATATTCGCCATCTACCTGCCGGCGGCAACGCTGCCTCAACGCGCAGCGGCGCCGCCGCCCACCCAGGTGCTGCCGCAAGGGCAGCGCGAGTATGTGCTGCTGGTAGAGGACGACGACGCGGTACGCGGTTCCTTGGCGGCGCTGCTTGAGGGGTGGAACTACCGGGTGGTGGAGGCGGCGAACGGGCAGGAGGCGCTGACGTGCCTTGCGCAGCGCTTGCGAACAATCGACGTGATTCTCAGCGACGTGGTGATGCCGCGCCTGGGCGGGATCGGGCTGGTAAAGGCGCTGCGGAGGGATGGAGTGGAGACCCCGGTGATCTTGATGAGTGGACATATGGAAGGCGAGGCGCGGGTGGCACTGCGCGAGGCGGGCGTGGTGGCGTGGCTAGACAAGCCGCTGAGCCCCTGGCTGCTGGCGAAGGCGTTGGTGGAGGCGGTAGCGACCTCCGGTCGCCAGGCAATAGGGTGACCCTTCCGGAAGAGAGGGCGAGGGTGGGGCCGCCGACGAATTTGTTCGCCGGCGGCCTTTTTTGCTGGTTACTGCAGCCGGTTGAAGAGGGCTGCGGTGGAGCCGTCGGCGCGGCGGAGGGTGAGGCGATTGCCGTCGAACTGGAAGGACGCGGCACTCTGCAGGGCGGCGAGGTAGGCGCTTTCCTGGTCCATGACGCCATCGGGCTCGGTGCAGGTCATCATGCCGCCGGCAAGGGCGCCGATGTTGATGTTGCTGCCGCTGACCGAGTAGCCGCCGGCGAAGTCGTTGCAGCCGCCCTGGCCGCTGAGTCTGGCTGCTGCCAAAACGGGCGGTCAAGGTGGTGCCACCCAGCGGGCTGACCAAGGCGCCAGCGCCGTTGTTGTAGGCGGTGACCTGCCAGGAGGTGCCGTTGAGCGGGTTCTGCGGCGCCGCAGGCGTGACGTTGACCGTGACGGTGCGGAACTGGACCGAGCCGTCACGCATCTGGACGCGCATCTCGTAGGTGGTCGTCACGGGCGGGCAGACCTGCTCCGAACCCTGGCCGACACGCGGGAAGTTCTGGAACGACTGGCCCTGGGGATAGACCCAGACGGCCTGGACGTTTTCGACCGACCAGCGCAGGGTCGTGCACTCACCCTGGTTGATGGTGGTGCGGTCGGCGCTAAACGAGATCTGCGCCGTGGGCGTAGCGGTGGGCTGCGGCGCAGGCGTGGGCGTCGGCGCCGGGGTGGGGACGATGACGACCGGCGGAGCGGGCGAGGCGATGATCGGCACGTCGGCCGCATCGCTGGCGGCGACAAAGCTCGCCGAGACCCAGCCCATGCCGCCGGGCGCGGAGGGCACGGCGACGACCCACCAATTGCCGTCGGCGCTGCGGCCGATGATCTCACCCTCGCGGCCAAACGGCGCCACGCCGATGACCGGGAAGTTGGTCCCCGGGCCGGTGCGGACGTTGACGCCGTTGGGGGCGGTGACGCGGCCGGTGGGCACGGCGGGGGCAGGCGGGGCGAAGTCGATCTCCAACTCGCGCACCATGTGGATGGCGATGGCGTCGTCGGCATTGCGCAGCTCGATAAAGTCGCCGTCGACCGTGTAGGTGGCGGCGCTTTCAAGCGCGGTGAAGAACGCCGACTCCTGCTCCATAACGCCGGTAGGCTCAGCGCAGAAGCGGCGGGTGGCGCCCACAGGCCCCACCTCGATGGCGCCGTTGTTGGCGTCGATCGAGGCAAAGAAGTCGTTGCAGCCGCCGTTACCCGAAATCAGGTTGGCGTCGTCGATGTTGACGATGATGTCGGCGCCGAGCAGCGGGCCGACGACGGCCTCACGGCCGTTGTTATAGCCCGTCACCAGCCAGGTGGAGCCCGCCAGGTCCGCCTTGGCCGCCACAAAGGTCGCCAGGACCTTGGTGCCGTTTAGGAGGATCAGCTGGCCGCCACGCAGCTGGTAGCGGTTAGCGCCCGCGAGCGCGGCCATGTAGGCGGAGGACTGCTGCATGACGGCGTCGGTGCAGGCCATCATGGTCGACGCGCCGGGCGTGCCAAAACTGATATTGGACTGGCTAGCCGTGTACGTGGTGGTGAAGCGGTTGCAGCCGTCGCTGCCCGTTGCGGTGCCGTCCTCACCCAGCTGGAGGGTGACCGACGTACCGGCGAGCGGCAGCTGGCCGTTGAGCGAGCTGAGCACCCAGTTGGTGCCGCCCAGGGGGGAGCCGGCGGCCTGCACCGCCAGGGGGATGGCGACGAGCAGCAGCACGGCGATGACGAGCGTGATGGGTAGAGCCCTGTGTTCTCATTGCGTTTTCTCCTGTACTCCTTCGGTATTCTGTGATGCTTTGCACCTATGCGTCGAGCAGCGTGTGCGTGGGCAGCCGTTCGACGCGCACCAGGCGCAAGTCGAGCATAAACAAGGTCGCGATCACCCCATGCAGGGCGGCCTGGTCCGGCAGCCGGCCTTCCAGCTGCGTGCAGACAGGCTGGCCGGGTCCGCGCTGTTCGGCGAGCGTGAGGCCGCCGAGGCAGTCGTACCACATGGGATCGATCTCGCCTTCCACGACGATCCGATAGGTCTGAGCTGGGGGTGGCTGCCGCATGGTGCCAGCATAGAATGGACAGGCAACGACGGGTAGAACCCAAAAAGGAGGTATTTGGGAGTAATGGCGCGCGAGGCGGCCAGATGAGAAATGTCAGATGAGGCCAAGGCGGAGCGCTTCGGCCACGGCGGCGCGGCGGTTGGCGACGCCGAGCTTGCGGTAGAGGCGCTGGGTATGTTTTTTGACAGTGAGGGGGGAGAGGACCAGCCGGACAGCGATCTCTTTGTCGCCTAGCCGCTGGGCCAGGAGGGTTAAAACGTCGATCTCGCGATTGGTGAACTGTTCCGAAGGTGTTGGCTGCCGCCGTGCAGGCGCTACAGCGAAGGACCGCTCGCCCGCCGACACCTCAAAGGCCGCCAACAGCGTCTGGAGATAACCAGGCGCACCTGAACCGGCAATGCCCCCGACCTGGAGATCTTGGAGCAGTGGGATGAGACCCGGGCCGCAGTCGACCAGGAGGCGGAGGGCGCCGCCGGGGCAGGCGAGGGTAACGGCTTCATCGAGGGCGGCGCGGGCGGCGGCGGCGTCACCCCGTGCGGCAGAAACAAGCGCCTGCAGGCCGCCGATCTCGATCAGGCGACGGTACGAATTACGGGCAAGCGCGTAGGCCCGGCTCTCCGCCAGCAGCGCCTCTGCCTGCGCCAGCTCCGGTGCACTGGAAACGGTGGCTGCGGCCAGGAGGGTGCGCACCTCGGTCAGCTCGGGCTGGTCCCAGAAATCGCCGCCGACGGGCGTAGCACCGGTCTCCCGGCGCCAGGCGAGGGCGGCATCCGACCCCACGGCCAGCGCCACGCGCTGCTGAAGCGATTGGACGACGTCGGCGAGAGCGGACATGCCACGTTCCAAGAGGTGTTCGCCAAGGGCGTTGACCTGGGCCTGTGCGTCAGCATGTCGGCCGCGGGCAAGGGCGATTAAGACCAGGCCGGTATAGCCGTCGATCGCGGCCCGGCCGTGGGCGGCCCAGGCCATGGCGGTGAGGCGCCCAAAGTATTCATGGGCAAGGTCCAGCTCGTTTTTCTGATAGTGGAGCCAGCCCAGGCCGAAGAGGGACCAGCCGAGGCTGAGCCCCCAACCCGTCTGGGCGGCGAGCTTATACCAAATCGTGGTGACGCTCTGCATGGCCGGTAGATTTGCCATTTCGAAATTGGCGGTGCCCAGGGCGAGGAAGAGACGCAGCGTCACGACGTTGGCCTGCCAGCCGTGCAGTTCGAGCTGCCGGTGGGCAAACTCGACGGCGCGGGCGTGGTGGCCGGAGCCCTGCAGGCCCCAGACGTAGTAGAACTGGGCCATGCCAAGCGTAAAGTGCAGGTCGGGCCCGAGGGCGCTGAGGGCGGCCTCGGCCCTCGCCACCGTCTCCGCGCTGCTGCCCTGTGCACTGGCGAGGGCAGCACGCAGGACGCTGATTTCGCCGCGCAGCGTGGTTTCTGTGTCGGATTCTGTGTCGGATTCTGCCGGGGGCATGGTGTCGAAGGCGCGTTCGGCAGCGTCGAGCCGTGCCGCGAGGGCGCCAAACTGCCAGCGGAAAAAGTGCAGCCAGGCGTGGGCCAGGATCAGGCGGGGGCGATTTGACACCGAAGCAGGCAGGAGGCCGAGGAGGCGGTCGAGTTGGCGCCAGTCCTCGCGATCGAGCGCTGCATGTACCTGCGCCTCGACGAAGCCCGCTGCGGCTGCCTCGTCACCGGCCGCCAGGGCATGGACGACGGCTTCGCCCACCAACCCATGCGCGCCAAACCAGCGTGCAGGCGCGGGCGTGGATGGCCTCGATGTCGGACGCCGTGGCGTCCTGGGCGAGGCGGACACGCAGCAAGGACTGGAAGAAATGGTGGTAGCGGAACCAGGTGCCCTCTTCGTCCAAGGCGACGACAAAGAGGTTGGCGCGGCGGATGGCACGGACAAAGGATCCGCCGTCGAGCCGCTCGTCGTCAAGCGTTCCTTCAGCCGCCTGGGCGGCATCGAGAAGGGGGGCGCAGAAGCGGTCAAAGAGCGAGGACTGCAGCAGGAAGGTACGTTGGGCCGCGGGGAGGCCTCCCAGCACTTCGGCCAGCAGGTATTCAGTGATAGTTTCGTGGCCGTGGCGGGCGATCTTGCGGGCAAAGGCGACGGGGTCGGCATGGCCGCGCAGGGAAAGCGCCGCCAGTTGGAGCCCCACTGCCCACCCCTCCGTGCTATCCTCCAGCAGGGCGGCAGTCTCGGCGATGGTTTCAGGCGGGATCTCCGGGCCGAGCAGATGTTGGAGCATCAGCCGGGTCTCCTCGGGGATGAAGCGCAGCCCGGCTGCGCGGATTTCGCCCACGGCCCCGTGGCCGCGCAGCCGCTCCATGGGCAGCGGGGGATCGGCGCGGGTTATCAGTACCAGGTGGATGTGAGGGGGCAGGTGTTCGACCAGGCGGACCATGAACGCGTGGATCGGCGGCGCGGTCATGGTGTGATAGTCGTCGAGGGCAAGGAGCAAGGGGCCCGGGAGCACCAGCAGCCCTTGGATCAGCGCATCCGCCAGCCGGTGGGGAGGCAGGAGTGTGGGCGTGTTGAGCAGCAGCGCAAATTGCTCCAGGGCACAGGGCCAGGCGGTGCGCACAGCGGCCACAAGGTAGACCAGGAAGGATTCGAGGTCGTCGTCGTGTTCGTCCAGGGAGAGCCAGGCGTAGGGGGTGCCGCAGGCGGCGAGCCAGCCGGAGACCAGGGCGGTCTTGCCGTAACCGGCAGGGGCAGAAACCAGTATGAGGCGGCGATCGGAGCTTGCATCCAACTGCTGGAGCAGGCGCAGGCGGGCCACCTGGAGGGAGCTTCCGGTGGGCCGGCGCAGCTTGGTTTCCAGCAGCGGGACGGCTGCGTGGCTCTCGGACGGTGCGGGTGTCTGGGCCATGGCGCCAAGTGTATCAAAGTTACGCCATAATTACCTAGTTGCGTGCACGACAAGGGTTGAGGAGTTTGCTATACTCAAGCGCACGGGTCACGCGTCTATCTTTCCATGCCATCCAGCTTCCGGTAAGGAGCAGCGACTATGCCAAACGGAAAACCGAATATCCTCATCATCTGGGGCGACGACATCGGTATTACCAACCTGAGCTGTTACAGCGACGGGCTGATGGGGTACCGCACGCCCAACATCGACCGCATTGCCAACGAGGGGATGCGTTTTACCGATTCCTACGGCCAGCAGAGCTGCACGGCGGGGCGCGCGGCCTTTCTGACGGGACAGAACCCCTATCGGACCGGGCTCACCAAGGTCGGCCTGCCGGGCGCGGACATCGGGCTGCAGGCCGAGGACGCCACCATCGCCGAGCTGCTCAAGCCGCTGGGCTATGCCACCGGCCAATTTGGCAAGAATCACTTCGGCGACCGGAACAAGTACCTGCCCACCGTCCACGGCTTTGACGAGTTCTTTGGCAACCTCTACCACCTCAACGCCGAAGAGGAGCCAGAGAACGTCGACTATCCGCCCGAAGCAGAGTTTCCGAACTTCAAAAAGATGTTTGGGCCGCGCGGCGTTATCCACTCTTGGGCTACCGACGAGGACGATCCCACCGAGCACCCGCGCTGGGGGCGGGTGGGGAAGCAGAAGATTGAGGACACGGGGCCGTTAACCCGGAAGCGGATGGAGACCTGCGACGTGGAGTTTGTGGAAGTCGCCCAGGATTTTATCAAGCGGAAGCATGAGGAGGACCAGCCCTTCTTTGTCTGGCTCAACACCACCTGGATGCACTTCCGTGTCCATCCGCCGGAGCACGTGATCGGGCAGGCGGGGCGCTGGCAGTCGTACTATCACGACGTCATGGTGGAGCATGACAAGCACGTGGGGATGATGCTGGACCTGCTGGACGAGCTGGGGATTGCGGAAGACACCATCGTCATGTATTCGACCGACAATGGCCCGCACATGAACACGTGGCCCGACGGCGCCATGACGCCGTTCCGCAACGAGAAGAACTCCAACTGGGAGGGTGCGTTCCGCGTGCCCGAACTGGTGCGGTGGCCGGGGAAGATTGCGCCGGGGACAGTGTCGAACGAGATCATCAGCCACACCGACTGGCTGCCCACGCTGCTGGCGGCGGCGGGGGAACCCGAGATCGCCGAGAAGCTAAAGCAGGGGCACCAGGTGGGCGACAAGCAGTTCAAGGTGCATGCCGACGGCTACAACTTCCTGCCTTACTTGACTGGCGAGGTGGACAAGGGCCCGCGCCAGGGGATCATCTATTTCTCCGACGACGGCGATCTAGTGGCGCTGCGCTACGACAACTGGAAGATCGTGTTTGCGGAACAGCGGGTTCAAGGCACTCTGCAGGTCTGGGCCGAACCTTTCGTCTTCCTGCGCGTACCCAAAATCTTCAATCTGCGCACCGATCCATTCGAACGGGCCGACACCACGTCGAACACGTACTGGGACTGGTTGATTGACCGTGCCTACCTGATCTACGCCGCGCAGTTCCTGGTGCGGGAGTTCCTGCAGACCTTTATGGAGTATCCACCGCGCATGAAGCCGGCGACGTTTGGAGTGGACCAGGCGCTGGAGAAGATGGAGCAGGCGCTGCAGATCAACTGACGCCGTTAACGTAGATCTGACCGACTTCTAGGGCCAACTCACAGCAATGCAGGTGAGCGACGGATGGGCGTGAGCCGGCCCTAGAAGTCTTACTATCCCTTTTACTATTTTCCCAACGTTTCTGCAAACCAGTCAGCCGTCCGCGTGATGACACTCTCGGCCATGGTCTGATCGTCGGTCAGAACCTGATAGATGTGGTCGCCACCGGGAATAATCCAAGCCTCCTTGGGACTACCGGGGGCAGCGTCGACAAGGCCCGGCGCATAGGCGGCAGAAAAGTCCTGGTCACCGGCCACGGCCAGGTACGGACCAGGATAATTGCTCACAAGGTCCGTCAGATCGTATTGTCCCAGGCTCTCAAAGAAGTCCTTCTTGAGTACAATGGAGCGCCAGCCCAGGTCCAGGCCGACGACACCCTTTTCGGCGGCCGTATCAAACGCTTCTTGACCCAGATCTTCGATGAAGTCCTTTGTCATGTCGCCGACGGAAGACCAGGTCACCATGGACTTGAACCACTCGGGATGCGTGCCGGCGGCAACAATGGCATCGCCGCCACCCAAACTGAAGCCCATCAAGCCAATGCGCTGCGGATCAACCCAGTCGAGCCCAGCAAGGTAGGCATAGGCAGCTTCCGCATCCTCGACCTGACCGCCGACCGTGGTTGAGCCGGTGTCGCCGTCGCTTTTGCCAAAGCCGCGGAAATCGATACGCAGCGAGCCGACGCCGCGCTGGGCCAGCGCGTCGGCCAGGCGGGCGTACATGCCGCCGACTTCGTCCTTCGAGCTGCCAAACCCGTGCAACATCAGCACTACGGGTGCCTTCTGCGTCACGTCCACGCCCAGGGGCCGCTGCAGCGTGCCAGCCACGCCATTATCTAGCGTTACCGGACTGGCACTCGTAACGGGCATACACGCCGTCAGCAACAGGCCGGCCAGCAGCAGGGCCACCGCCAACATCATTCTTCGCATCATGGAATCCTCTCGCTGTTTGTGGGGCCTGCGCTGAGGGCAGGCGATGGATAGATGGGATCAAGGAAGGTCAAGCCGGGGGTACACCGACGCTAAGACAAATTATCGCGCAATTCGCGCAATACTGTTCTGCAGCGTCATCTACGGATCGCTTTATGCCAGCAGTTTTGTTCGACTACGTGACGGCGTAACGATCCCTGCTCAGCCTGCCAGCCAGGTCAGTGTCTGGAGCCAGAGCTTGCTGTAACCTTCCCACGTCACAAACGGCTCGGGACACCAATGAGGGCCGATGTCTGACGTCCAGACCAGCGACTTGCCACGGCCATAGGGGCGTGCTGCCAGCAAGGGGTGATTGCCGACCTTGGCGATCAGCGTGGCGTCAGGCTTAAGGACGACCTCGTTAAAGCCCAGCAGCGCCGGCCAGGGCGTAGGAATGCCGGCTACAACCGGATGATCGGGCAACAAGATCTCGGCCTGCACCCCTTCCGGCGTCTCGACGCGGTCGTCAAAGGGATGGATCGTGACCGGCAGCACCTCTTCGATCACGGTGCGGTAGTACTTGGCCGCACCGTACATACCGGCGAAGGAGTAATAGCCGCCGCACATAATGAGGGCGCCGCCGCCGGCGACCCACTCGGCCAGCACCTTGAGGCGGTTGGGCATAGTCTTGCCACGCAGCCAGGTGTCAGGGTGAAGCAGCAAGGTGTTGGCGCCGAGATCGCTGAGAATCACGACGTCGTACCTGTTGAGTCCATTTATGTCAAGCGGAAACTCGGTCGCCGCCAGATGACCGGGCATATGGGTGAATGCGACGCCGGCCTTGTCCATAGCCTGCTGGAGATACCCGATGCCCGTTTCATAGACGGTACTCGAGAAAAAGTCCCAACCTTTGAAATGGGTGCTGTTAGATACCCATGATTCCCCTGCCAGCAACACGCGGATAGCACTCATAACTGCGCTCGCTTCTGATGATCTGAATTCAGTTGATGCATATCGAAATTGGGTTCAGACTGCTGAACGCCAGGTCAATAGGTTGGTCAGCGCCGCGCCAAAGCCGGCAGGTAAAGATGCTGGGGGAAGAGCACCTCCAAATTGCCGATAATAAGGCTGACAGGCAGGGTGACGGCGGGGATGTCCGAACGGCCAGCTACCGTCAACGTAATGGTCCCAGTGTAGATGCCGGCGCCCAGGCCTGTCGGATCAGCATGAACACGCAGCTGGCCGTTGGCGACGCTGACGGTGATCCAGCCGGCGTCGTCGCTCACCTGCCAGGTTGCGCTGCCACAGTTCGTGCAAGTCAAGGCTACCAACGCATCCGAAGGCGCACTGCCGTCACTGGGCGTCGAAAGCACGATAGAGGTGGGATTGGTATGCACAGTAGGCGACGAGACGGGAGGATCGACGGCCAGCGTGCCTACATGTGGATAGGCAGCCAAGGCATCGCTAAACTGCGTGGTGGCCTGGCCATTGGCGCCGGGCGTCACCAGACGAACTTGTACGCCACTGCTGCGATAATAGCGATTTGGTGCCACGAATGTATAAGGGTTGCTGAATGGTGCCGGCGGCGTATACATCGAGGTACTGTCCCAAAATACGTCGCTGCTGCCGCTGCGCTGCACGAACAGGACGATCAACCCATTGCCGGCGTCGGAAGGTGTGAAGGGCACGGCAAATTCCTGGTATTGGCCTGGTACGGCGAAGTCGCCGCCAGTAAGCGAGCGCTTGGCCACTTCGTTCTTGCCATCGTTGACCGAAAGGGTGACAACCTCTTGGCTCGAACTGTTGCTGCCGATCTTGAGCCGGAAATAGGCAACGGCCGGCACCTTGCCAAATGGGCTGCTGGCCCACGACCACGCAAGGGCAGATCCGCTGCCACCGATCAGGCGGAACGCGCCGCCGCCAACGGCAGCGGCATCATTGACACGTTCACCTTGGCCGTCAAGCAGTTGGAAATTGTCGTCGCTGTTGTCGGCCAGCCAGTTAAGACTGAACTGGATGTGCGTATAGCCTCCCGGCAAGCCGCTCAAAGTGAAACCATCGTCCACATGGGTGGCATAGTCCAGGGACAAGGCATTGTCAGGGACGGTGCTGCCAAGATAGATGGAGTCGTGCACAACCGTCACCTGGCCCAGCCGGTCGCGGCTCTTGACATAGACTGTGCGCCAGCCTTCGCCTGCATCCAGCGTCCAGTCCTTTTCGGTCACGTACGATTCCCACTGGGCGCCGGCAAAATCAGGCGAATTGGAGATCATCATCTCGAGTGTAGGGCCAACGCCGGCCCAGCCATCACCCGTGTCCTGGTCGTAGATATACAGCCGCACGGTGCGATCGGCGGTAACCAACGCTTCGTCGTCGATCACGATGGGCGCATAGTCCCGGTCGTAAGCGAGATCAAGCACCACGTAACCGCTGCCGGCCGCGTTCCGGTAATACCCCATGCCAGCCTCGCGCATGTCAGGGTTCAGCATATTCGTGCGATGCGACGTGCTGTTCATCCAGCCTTGAACTGTTTTATCCGGGGGCAGATAGCCGCACATTGCATTTTCAGCCGTGGAGCCATAGCCGATATAGCCGGCATCATGAATCCGCTGGCCCGAGTTACGCCCCAAGGAATCAGAATGGCCGCAGTAACTTGGACCGAGGGTTTCCACCGCATCGCGCGCAAACCAGCGCGCCGATTCGCTCATTTCGGCATTCCAGGCCAATGGCGCAAGACCGATTTGCCGGCGCTGCATATTGACAAGGAAAAGAGTTTGCAGTTCGTCGCGAAAGAGAGCCGCATCCTGTTGTGCGTGGGCAATGCGAGGAAAGGCAACGATAGACACAACAACTGGCAGAAGGACAAGCAAGGCAGCCAGTGCTTTATCCTTACGATACAGATGGCGAGCAGAGGACATGCACTATCTCCGAATATGCGGCGTAAGCGGTGACGTTGGGTTGGTTATAAAAATCTATTCAAACTTAGTTTGCGTTTGCGCTGAAGGCAAGCACGCCGCTCCACATTATATCTGCTTAGTGCCGGTTGCAATAGTTCGAAAAAAGCAGAAATTGCTAGTTTTTTCGTGATAGCACTGAAAACGTTCCCACCTTAACCTACGATTAGCCAATGCCTTTCCTACGTAAGGTCCGACGGGCTATCGATATCGCGCAGAGCGAGTTCTGAGGCGCGAACGGCCAGCACGGCCGCACGATGGCGGCGGAGGACGCTGCGCCCGCCGCCGTCTCCTGACACTTCCTGCAGTTCGGGCCAGTAGCTGCGGTCGAAAAGGGCCGGTGCGCCACGCAATTCGCCGTTAACCTCCGGGGCAGCAAGATCGGCTCCCGTGCGCCATGCGGCAGCAAGCTGGCCCAGGAGCAAGGGGTCAAGATAGGGTTGATCGACGGGCATCCAGATGGCGGCCTGCACCTGAGCAGGCAAACTGCGCACAGAGGCGTGGAGGCTGGATGACTGACCTGTTTGCCAGGCGGGATTGTGGATCATATGCAGACGATCGCCAAGCTGCTGCCGGAGCACAACAGGCAGATTACCAAGCAGTGCCTGCACCTCGGCGGCATATGCGCCCGTGACGACATAGATCGGCCCGGGCAGCGCTGCGGCGGCAGCCAAGGCCGATACCAGCATCGGGCGGCCATTCACTTCGGCAAGCTGCTTCGGGGCGCCGAAACGGCTGCTGGTACCCGCCGCAAGGATGACGACGGCGAGCGTCCCCCAACGCTCGATCACCGGCACCCGGGAGGTGCCGCCGACGGCGGTAAGGAGCGATGGTTGACCTTGGGCAGCCAGATGGCGGGCGGCCAGGCGGCCGAAGAGAAGGCGCAGCGGCGTGTCGGCCTTGTTAAAGATCGGCAGCAAGCGGGCGGCGGGTGGGAGGGCCTTGGCACCGCCCGCAGGATGGACCAGCAGGTCGGCGGCGTGCCGAGGGGTGAAACGAATGTCGGCGCTGCCAGGCAGGTCAAGCACCTGGCGAACCAGTTCGTCGCGGTGAAACAAGCGCGGGCCGACGACCGCGCCGATCGCATCCAGCCCCAAAACTGGAACCAACAGCGTCGTCGTCGCCGGCAGGACCGGTTCGTGTTCGGCCGGTGCCTTGGCCGGACGCATCTTGCTGCCGTCAGCTTCGACGGCGATGGCGGCGATACCAAGGCTCGCGGCGGCCTGCGCCAGTTCGTCGACCGACTGTGGCAGCAGCCCCACGCGCCGGTCGGCAACAACGGACCCCGTCAGCAGGCAGACGTTGTGCCTGTCGAGCGCACCGGCAATGTCCGCCCATGGCAGAGTATCGTCAAGGATCTCGACTGTCGCAGGCGACCAGGCAGTCTGGAAGGCGGCAATGCGGGCCGTGTGGGTAATAATTGCGCGCCGACCCGAGTTCGCCAGATCCAGAGCAATACGAAAGACGGTACTGCTCTTCCCGCCGCCCCCGACAACGGAGATCACATCAGGGTGGGCGGGGTCTAGAGTAAGGCGAAAGGCAGTGTGGAGCTGCATGTTCGATCTTCCCGGTAGGGTCAGAGGAGGACCGATTCGATGATAGCCTGGTAGCCGCGGGCAGCGGCCTGCAGGTCGGCAATGGCGAGCCGCTCGTCGACGACGTGAGCGTCAGCCTCGGTGGCAGGGCCAAAGCCGACGGTCGGAACGCCGGCACTGCCGGCACTGTACGCGGCATTTGTGCAGAAACGGTAGGCGCTGGTAGAGGCCGGAATACCCGCCGCATGCAGGCCGCCGAGGGCAGCGGCGACGAACGGGTCATCTTCGGCATAGAGCCAGGCAGGAAAGAACTTTTCACAGACCAGGAGGGCACCGGTAAAGGCAGTGTAGTGGCCGGTGCCGATCTCGGCGCGCAGGTTAACGCCCTGGAGCGAGGGATGCCCGCGGATGACGTCCAGCACGTCGGCGGCAGTTTCACCGGGCAGCAGGCGCCGGTCGTAGGTCGCGCGGCACATGCTGGGGATGACCGAGTGACCAGGGTAGGGGTCCGAAATGATGTCGGTCAGGGCCAGAATGGCCGGGCCCATGAAGGGATCGGAGGGCAGGGATATTGTTTCAACCGCAGCGATCACCTTCATCATATCGAGTACTGCATTGTGGCCGAACTGCGGCGACGAAGAGTGGGAAGGGCGGCCGATGGTGGTGAGATGGATCTCGGCACGGCCGCGGCCGCCGCGGGCCAACTGCAGGTTAGTGGATTCGCCGATGACGACAAAATCTGGCTGGACCTGATCCATAATCGCATGGAGGGCGACGCCCTCGAGCACCTCTTCTAAGGTGGAAGCGGTGACGACGACGCGTCCGGCGAGATGGGATCGGTCCAGGGAGGCGGCAGCGTGTACCATAGCGGCGAGGGCGCCCTTCATATCGGCGGCGCCGCGGCCGAAGATCTTGTCGCCGTCGATCTGGGCGCCAAAGGGTTCATGCTGCCAAGGGACACCGGGCGAGATGCCGACAGTGTCGGTGTGGGCGTCAAGAAGGATTGTCTTGCCGTCGTGGGCACCTTCGACGATACCGACGACGCTGCCGTTGCCGTCTGTCCAGACACGGTCAAAGGCCAGCCGGCGCATTTCAGTTTCCACGCGCTTGGCAACTGCTTCTTCCTGCCCGCTAAGACTGGGGATGCGGACGATATCTTGTGTGAATTGGACAAGTTGGGATAGATCCATGGCAGCCTTCAGAACTATAGTCAAGGAATCTCTATGCGCGACGCGCTAGCTGGGCAAGATTGTAACACAGGGGGCGTGTCGGCATGTGTACAAGGGGATTGTACTAAAGCCCATTTACAAAGATCGCGGTGTGATGTACACTCCCGCCATCACTCCACGAGTTGCCCTGGTGTGCATGGGGTGTCTAGGTAGGCAAAGGGAGTACTTTGTGAGCATTACGCAAGTGTTTGATTCCCCCTCGCAGGTCAAGGACGCGCTGAGCAGGCAGAAGTATATTGCCAGCGACGAGATCGGCACGACTGTGTTCCTGACCGACCAGTTGAGCAAGCCGCTGCTGCTCGAAGGGCCGGCCGGTGTGGGCAAGACCGAACTGGCGAAGAGCGTGGCGGCGGCAACCGGCCGCGAGTTGATCCGCCTCCAGTGTTATGAAGGCTTGGACGAAACAAAGGCCCTGTACGAATGGGAGTATGCCAAGCAGCTGTTGTACACGCAGCTGCTGCGAGATAAACTGCAGGAAACTCTGGCGGAAGCGAGTACGCTGGCGGCAGCGGCAGACCGGCTGGCGGGTGAAGAAGATGTCTTTTTCTCGATGCGCTTCTTGCTGCAGCGCCCCCTACTCAAAGCAATTCTGAACGAAACGCCGACCGTGCTGCTGATCGACGAAATCGATCGGGCCGACGCCGAGTTTGAGGCGTTCTTGCTCGAGGTTTTGAGTGATTTTCAGGTCAGCGTACCGGAGTTGGGCACGCTGCATGCCGTGCACCGGCCGCTGGTCTTTCTAACCTCGAACAACACGCGCGAGCTGTCGGAAGCGCTGAAACGACGCTGCTTGTACCTGTTTATCGGCTACCCCGCCGTGGAGCAAGAGTTGGCCGTAGTGCGTTTAAAAATTCCCGAGCTTGCGCCCAAGCTGGCGCAGCAGGCAGTGGAGCTAGTGCACAGGCTGCGTACACTCGATCTGCGCAAATCGCCGTCGATTAGCGAGACATTGGACTGGGCGAAGTCGCTGGTAGCGCTGAACGCCAAGCAGTTGGACCGCACTACCTTGGACAACACGTTGAGCGTGCTGTTGAAGCACGAGAGCGACCTGCAGAAGGTGCGCCGGCGTATCCAGGTGAACGAGCGAGGCGCACAGCTAGACGACGACGACGTACGGCCGTCGCAGCGCTGGCGCAACTAGCGAACGAGGAGATGTGCCGGGGGGCGTGCGGAAGCGAGCTTCGGCATGGCGTCCCCGGCATATGATTGATTGACGAGGTAAACAACCATGGAAGAACGGGTAATCCAGTTTATCGCGGCCCTGCGCGCAGGTGGGGTGCGCATCAGCCTGGCAGAGAGCGCGGATGCGTTTACTGCGGTGGATCGGCTGGGCGTGCAGGAGCGTGAGGATTTCCGGTTGAGCCTGCGGGCGACGTTGGTGAAAGATGCCAGCGGACTGCCCGTGTTTGACGAGCTGTTTCCCCTCTTCTTCGACAGCAGCGATGCGCCACCGATGTCGGACGTAATGGAAGAGATGACGGAGGAAGAGGCGCAAATGCTGGCGGACATGATGCGCCAGTTTAGCGAACAGCTGCGGCAGATGATAGAAAAGCTGCTGCGCGGCGAGCAGCTGAGCCAGCAGGAGTTGGACCAGTTGGGCCAACTGACCGGCCTCAACCGCGCCGAGGACATGAAGCACAAGGATTGGTACGTCCAGCGGATGATGCGTGCCATGCGCTTCAAAGAGGTCCAGGAAGCAATGAAGGAGCTGATGGAGCTTCTGCAGCAAATGGGAATGAGCAAGCAGCGGCTCGACCAGCTGCAGCAGTTGATCCAAAGCAATCAGCAGGCGCTGAAGGAGCAGGTAGACCGCTACGCCGGGCAGAAGATCGCCGAGAACATGAGCGAGCGGGAGCCCGACCAGGCAAACCTGGACGACCTGATGGACCGGCCGTTCAGGGCCCTGTCGGACAAAGACATGGATGTTCTACGCAAGGAGATGCGGCGGCTGGCCAACCGGCTGCGCACGCGCATTGCCCTGCGCCAGAAGCGCGCCAAGTCCGGGCAGTTGGATGCCAAGGGCACGATCCGGGCGAACCTTAAGCACGGCGGCGTGCCGATGGAGATCAAGCATCGCGACCACCGGCTGAAGCCAAAGTTGGTGGTGATCTGCGACATCAGCACGTCGATGCGGCACTGCTCAGAGTTGATGTTGAGCCTGGTCTATGCGCTCCAGGACCTGATCACGAAAACCCATGCTTTTGCATTTATCGATCACCTCGAGTACATCTCGCCGGACTTTGCGGGGAAAGAGTCAAACGCGGCGATCGAGGCGGTGCTGCAGCGCATGCCGCCAGGCTACTACAGCACCGATCTGGGGCACAGCCTCGACCAGTTCAACCGGGAATACCTGGACACGGTCGACCGCAGCACCACATTCATCATGGTAGGCGACGGGCGCAACAACCACAACGACCCGCGGCTCGACCTGATGCAGCAGTTGGGGCGGCGCAGCCGGCGGATGATCTGGATCAACCCGGAGCCGCCAATGCTGTGGGGGACCGGGGACAGCGACATGTTGGAGTATGCGCCGTGCTGCACGAGTGTGGTGATGGCGTCGACGCTGGGAGAACTCAGCGAGGCGGTAGATCACCTGCTGGCACAGCCATAGCAGAGCAGGTTTGAACTGCGCGCTCGCGAAAGAACCCACACGCGTGCGACCTACACGAATAACGGGATCATAAAAGGCAGGCGCCCTCACACGAGGGCGCCTGCTTTTTATGGCTGACAATGTAGGCGATGTGACCTGGTCCGGCACACCCAAAATCGTGAACCATATTCTCCAAAAATTGGGGGTTGACAAAACTAATAATATTAGTTAAAATACTAATATAGTTAGTTAATTGTCGATTTGAGAGGAGATCTGCCATGACAACGTTGTTTCTTGACCTCGCAGAGGGACGTATTGCCTACGACGAGACAGGCACCGGGCCGCTGGTGGTGTGCGTGCCCTCCATGGGCGACGTACGCGGTGAGTACCGGTTCTTGACGCCGCTGCTTGCACAGGCAGGCTACCGCGTGGTGACAATGGACGTGCGCGGGCATGGCGAGTCCAGCACGGTATGGGGCGATTTCTCCGTAGCCGGTGTTGGCAGCGACATCGTGGCCTTGATCCGCCACCTCGATGGCGGTCCGGCAGTCGTCATCGGCGACTCGATGGCGGCGGGAGCAACAGTATGGGCGGCAGCCGAGGCGCCGGAGTTGATAGCGGGGGCAATCCTCGCAGGGCCGTTTGTGCGCAGCGAGCCGACGCTGTTCAGCAGCCTGCTGTTTGGGGCGATGTTCAGCCGTCCGTGGGGACCGGCGATGTGGCAGTGGTACTACAAGACGCTGTATCCCACCCGAAAGCCCAAAGATTTCACAGAGTACGTGAACAAGCTGCGCAAGAACCTGGCCGAGCCGGGACGCATGGAGGCGCTGCAGAAGATGCTGGCGGCGTCCAAGTCGGCATCGGAGCAGAGGCTTGGCGCGCGTGAAGGCGCCTGCGCTGGTGCTAATGGGGACCAAGGACCCGGATTTCAAAGAGCCGGCGGCAGAAGCGCGCTGGGTGGCAGACAAGGTGAACGCCCGGCTGCATATGATCGAGGGCGCCGGGCATTACCCGCACGCCGAGATGCCGGAGGTGGTGGCCCCGTTGGTGCTGGAGTTCCTGGCTCAGCATACACCGGCGAAGCAGCCTATTCAGGAGCAAGCGCATGTCGCGTAGACCTCGGTTGGACCGTGAGGCAGTAGTGCAAGCGGCGGTGACGCTGCTGGACAGTGAGGGGGTAGGTTCTCTCTCGCTGGGGCGCCTGGCAGATCAGTTGGGAGTGCAGACGCCATCTCTATACAACCACGTAGACGGGCTGCCGGGATTGCTGCGGCAGCTGACGCTGCGCAACGCGCGTGACCTGGCGGCGTGTATAGGCGACGCGGCAGTAGGCAAGTCGGGTCCGACGGCGCTGCTGGCAATCGCCGAAGCGTACCGGGGATACATCAAGCAGCATTCGGGGCTGTACATGGCAAGCCTGCGAGCATCCGGGGTCCAAGCGCAGAACGGAGCGCCGGTGGACGCAGAGTTGGCAGCCGCCGAGGAGCGCGTGGTGCGGATCGTGCTGGCAGTGCTGGCCTCATTTGGCCTGGCAGGGGAGGATGCAATCCACGCAGTGCGCGGGCTGCGCAGCGTGGTGCATGGGTTTGCTACGTTGGAGGTGGCAGGGGGATTTGGGCTGGCGCTTGATTGCGATGAGAGCTTCCGCCGGCTGGTAGGAATCCTGACGCGAGGCCTGGTCAAAGAGGCTGCTACAGTCGGCATGTAAACGAGTAGTCAGCTCGACCAAGGTCGAACGCAGTGGTCCGCCCTATTCAGCTTAAACGGACCGGCAGGAAGTGATCGCCGGGGGCCATGATCTCAAGCTGGTAACCATAAAGCGCACGGGGGAACTCCCGCACCAGTTCGTCGAGAGTAGGCGTCGGATTGGTGGCCACAAGACACGCGCTGCGGCGCTGCTCCTTGAGCGCGGTCACGAGCCAGCCGAGGGTCGGCAGATCGGGATTGCCGTTGGTGCCATCGGCGGAAAAGACGTAAGTGTCGGCCGTGACCTGGCTAAAGAACTTGCGCGAGACGTTGCGGGCGCTGCCGTGGTGGGGCACCTTGAGGACGTCGACGTGAAAGACGCCATCAGTGGCCATGAGGCCGCGGCGGACGAGGCCGCGCACGAGGTCACTGCCACGGCCGTCGCCGGTGAACAGGACGGTGCGTCCGCCGTACTCGGCCACAAACATGATGCTGCTGCGGTTGGGGATGCTCTGGTCGGGAGCAACGCCCTTGCTGAGATCGGGTGCGGCGGCGACACCCTCGGGCACGGCATGTTTTTGCAGCCACGCACGCCAGTCGCGGCCCATACGGTCGAGGTTCGACTTGGTAGGGCCCACCATGGTTACCTTCAACCCTCCCAAGCTAATGGAGTCGGGCGCCGTCTCCAATGAGACCAGATCATTGGGGAAACCGCTGTTGAGCGGGATCGTGAGCTGCCCTACCAGCTCCCGCAGGTCCATCCCTTCGGCTACGCCAAAGGCCGGCAGCGGCAGCGACGGGTCGGCCGGCGCAGCCTCCAGGTTGGACGGTGCGGGCAAGGGGATAACAATGTTAGCCATACTTGGCGCAACGACAGCGTCGAATGCAAAGCTGTTCATCCACATGCCGTCCACAGGGAGCAGAAAGGGCTGGTTCTGGATCTGGCGGCTGCGCTGGTCGGCAAAGAAATCGACAAGACCGGTGACGTGGTCGTCGTCAGTATGCGTGAGGACGACGCGATCGAGATGGCCGCCGGAGGCGGCAATCTGAGCCAGGACGGGCTGGAGGTGGTTGGCGTAAACGGTGGCAGGTCCGCCGTCGATCAGCATGTAGTGCGGCTGGTCGGGCTGGCCGTAGACCAGCAGGAGGCTGTCACCAAACATGGCCTGCACGACGTGAAGTTCGAACATGGCGTGCTCCTTTTGTATTAGCGCCTGATGTGCAGTGTAGCGCAAGATGGAGCGTTGTGCCAGCGAAAAAGAGGCTTCCGGGAAGCCCGACCCTTCCGGGAAGGGTCGGGCTTCCCGGAAGGGTTACTTGTAGGACTCGAGGTGGGCCTTGACGGCGGCGCAGAAGGCGTCGGCAGTGGCGCCGTCGAGGACGCGGTGGTCGTAGCTAAAGCCCAGCGTGGTCATGGGCTTGATGACCAGGGCATCGCCCAGGTTCGGCTTCCAGCGGGTGGCCGTTGCTGACGATGACGGCGCGCTTTTCGACGGCGCCGACGCCGAGGATGCCGACCTGGGGCTGGACGATGACCGGCGTCTGGAAGCGGCTGCCGGAGGTGCCGTAGTTGGTGACGGTGAAGGTGCCGTCGGCCAGATCGTCCTGGCGCAGTTGGTTGCTGCGGGCGCGCTCGGCCAGTTCGTTGACGGCACGGGCAAGGCCCAACAGGTTGAGATCGCCGGCATTCTTGATGACGGGCACGATCAGGCCGCCGAGGCCATACTGGTCCATGGGCAGGGCCGTGGCCATGCCGATGTTGAAGTAACGCTTGATGATGACACCCTCGTCGCTGTAGGACGAGTTGGCGGCGGGAACCTTGCGCAGGCCGGCGACGACGGCCTCGATAAAGTAGGCGGTCAGCGTGAGGTTGACGCCGGCGGCGGCGAACTCCTTCTTGTGCGCGGCGCGGTGGGCCAGCACGGCCGAGACGTCGACGTCCCACATCGTGGTGACATGAGGGGCGGTGAAGGCCGAGGCGGCGGTGTTCTTGCCGATGGCAGCACGCATGCGTGAGTGCTTGACCAGTTCCTCGCCGGGCTTGAGGGCGCCGGCGCGGCGCCGGTGCAGCAGGCGCCGGCTTGGGCGGCAGCAGGTGCGGCCGCTGGGCTGGAGCGGCAGGTGCAGCCGGCGCAGGTGCAGCTGTTGGCGCAGCGGGTGCGCTGCCGGGCGGCGGGAAGGCAGGCTGAACCTTGACTTCCTTGCCCTCGGCGCGGCTGGCAGCGGCGCTGAGCACGTCATACTTGGTCAGCGTGCTGAGCGGGCGGCCGCCGGCGATCTCGGCCAGGTTGATGTTGAGGTCGGCGGCAGCGCGGCGGACGACGAGGGTGGCCTCGTCGGCGAGGTCGCCGGGCAGCGCCGGCGGCGCAACGGCCGGGCCGCGCACGGTCGCAGCAGCAGCTTCGCCGGGACCCTTTCCGGCATAGGCGAGCACATCGCTCTTGGTGATCTGGCCGCCGGGGCCGGTGCCGGAGACGGAGCCCAGCGGCACGCCCTTGTCGGCGGCGACGCGCTTGGCGACCGGCGAGGCCTTGACATCTTCGCCGGCGGTGCCATCGGCGCCGGGCTGGCCCTGGGCACGCATTGCCGGCAGTGGCGGATTCAACTTGCGCCTGCGGCGGGGCTACCGGCGGCGGTACATTGGCGTGTGACTGGTCGTGGTCGAGGGTGCGACCGGCTTGACCTCGGCCGTGCTGGGGGCCGCCGCTTCCGCACTCTCGCCGGCGGCGCCGATGACGCCAAGGACGGCGCTGACGGGAGCAAGCGAGCCCTCGGTAAAGTTGTGGGCGAGGACGGTGCCGTCGGCAGGTGCGGCGACTTCGGTGTCGACCTTGTCGGTGGCGACCTCGAGAATAATGTCGCCGGCCTTGACGCTGCCGCCGACGGGGACGCGCCAGCGGCTGATGGTGACGTCTTCGATACCTTCTCCCATGTCGGGGAGCTTAATTTCTGTTGCCATCGTATGGGTCCCTTTGTTAGCGCGCTAGCGGAGCATCTCCAGCACGGCGGCCTTGATATTCTTCTTCCAGGGCAGGATCTCTTCTTCCAGCGGCTTGGAAACCGGAATGGAGACGGGCGCCATGCCCAGGCGGCGGGCAGGCGCCTTGAGCAGGTACGGCGCTTCCTCGTAGGCACGGGCGACGATCTCGGCGCCGATGCCGCCGTTGGACTGCGACTCGTGGACGGCCAGCAGCCGGCCGGTCTTGGCGACCGAGGCGAGAACGGTCTCCATGTCGAGCGGGACGATGCTGCGCAGGTCGACGACCTCGATGTCGATGCCCTGCTCGGCCTTGAGTTCCTCGGCGGCCTCGAGCGCCTGGAGCAGGCAGTAGTGGAAGGTGGCGATCGTCAGGTCCTTGCCCTCGCGCTTGACGTCGGCCTTGCCGATGGGCACCGTGTACTCCTCGTCGGGCTCGGGGGCGTCGCCGCGGGTGAAGTAGAGCATCTTGTGTTCGAGGAAGAGCACCGGGTTGTCGTCGCGGATGGCCGAGACGAGCAGGCCCTTGGCGTCGTAGGGGGTGGAGGGCACCACGACCTTGATGCCCGGGAACTGGGCAAAGGTGCTCTCGACGGCGGCGCTGTGCTGCGAGCCGTAGCGCTTGCCGCCGCCGTGCTGGCCGCGGATGACCAGCGGCACGTTGACGAGGCCGCCGGTCATGTAGTGCATCGTGCCGCCTGGTTGAAGATCTGGTCGGCGCAGACCAGGAAGAAGTCCATATACATGAGTTCGACGATGGGGCGCAGGCCGACCATGGCCGAGCCGACGGCCATGCCCATAAAGCCCTGCTCGCTGATCGGGGTGTCGATGACGCGGCGCTCGCCGAACTCGTCCATGAGGTTGCGGGTCACGCGGAAGAGGCCGCCATAGGCGCCGATGTCTTCGCCGATCATATAGACGCGCTCGTCGCGCTGCATTTCTTCGCGGATGGCTTCGTTAATCGCCTGGATGTAAGTAGTCTTGCGCATGGGTGCGTATCCTGGTTTCGTCCTTAGACCTTGTAGACATCGGTGTAGGCCTCGGCGATGTCGGGCCAAGGGCGTTCTGGGCAAATTCGACGGCTTCTTCGACCTCGGCCTCGACGTCGGTGCGGATTTTCTGGAGATCATCCTCGGCTACGCCGCGGTCGATCAGGAGTTGGTGGAGCTGCGCCAGCGGCTCGTACTGCTTCTGCATCTCGATTTCCTCGGCGGGGCGATAGGTCTCGAGGTCGCCGGCCATATGGCCGGCCAGGCGGTAGGTGAGGCCCTCGATAAAGGTAGGGCCCTCGCCGCGGCGGGCGCGCTCGGCGGCTTCGCTGACCGTGGCATACACCACCTCGACGTCGTTGCCGTCGATCTGGACGCTGTTCATGCCGTAGGCCTTGACAAAGTTGAAGATCTCGCTGACCGACGAGGTGCGGCTGATGGGCGTCATCTCCGAGTAGCGGTTGTTTTCGCAGTAGAAGATGACCGGCAGCTTCCACTTCTGCGGACATGTTGAAGGTCTCGTGCATGAGGCCCTGGTAGAGCGCGCCGTCGCCGAAGAAGGTGATGGCGACGCGGTCTTCGCCGCGGATCTTGGCGGCGAGCGCCATGCCGGCGGCGTGGGGCACCTGGGCGCCGACGATGCCGTTGGCGCCCATCAGGCCGAGCGAGGGGTCGACAAAGTGCATCGAGCCGCCCTTGCCCTTGGCGAAACCGGGGGCTTTGCCCAGCACCTCGGCGATGGCGCGCTTGGGGTCCATGCCGCGGGCCAGCGAGTGGTGATGGCCGCGGTAGGTGCAGGTGAGATAATCAGTCTTGCGCAGGGCCCAGGCGGCGCCGACGGCGCTGCCTTCGTGGCCGATGGCGGTATGCATAGCGCCGCCGATCTTGCCCGACTCGGCCAGTTCGAGGAGCGATTCCTCGACGCGGCGGATCAGAAACATGGTGCGGTACATCTCTAGCAGCTGGTCATTTGGCAGCTGCGTAGGGGCAGTTGCGACGGCGGCTTGCGATGACGGCACGCTCGCCTGCATCGACGGTTTTTCGGTCATGGGCCTTCCCCTTTAATGTTTGATGGCAGTCCAAACGGACGCGAAATTATAGCATAGCCAGTGAGGGGAGTATAGCGCAATGTATGGGGATATGTGGTGCGGGTCAATCCATTTGCATGAGGTAGGATAGCGATCGGCAACAGAGTCTCGAAGGAGGCATACAATGCTGCGATGTGCGGCGTCTTTGTGGTCGGCAGACCTGGCGCACCTGGCGGCGTTGTGAACCGCGCAATTTGACAGTGCGGAGAACAGCGGCTAGGATTTGCATGACTTATCAATTCGGCTTTATTTGTGAGAAAGGAGGTATGAGCATGGCAAGTATGAGCAGTCTATCCCGCGTACAGGGCAGCGCAAAGCGCCATGGTCTTGGCATACCTCCGTTGAGGCTCCGATAAAGTCCCCTACGGACTGACTTCGTTGACAAGGCTAGGGTCACAGGCGCATACGCCCTGTGACCTTTTTTTTCAATCGCTGTGGTATGTACGCGGCGGGTGGGAAACGATTGGTTAGCTACGGGATGGCTGCACTGCTGCCCGTGACGGAATTTTGCCTGCTTATTAGACGGCCACGGGAGCACTGCCCGCGGCCGTTCTGTTTATTCAGGTAGTTGTTCCAGTAACGAAGTGAGGGAGTGTGAATTCACGGAGTAAGAAGTTTTTATCCTACTACAGGCCCTACCTGGGGCTGCTGGCGGCGGACACGGCGTGTGCGGTGGTTGTGGCAGCGGCGGCGCTGGCACTGCCGCTCTGTGCCCGGTACATCACCAACCTGGTGATCGAGGGGACCGGGTCCGACGTATTGCCACAGATCTATGCAGCAGGTGCCCTCATGGTGGCACTGGTGGCGGTGCACACGGCATGTAACTTCTTTGTCGACTACCAAGGACACGGGATGGGAGCGCGCATGGAGCGTGACATCCGCCAGGAGCTGTTCGACCACTATCAGAAGCTGGCATTTCGCTTCTACGACGAGCACAAGACCGGCGAGTTGATGACCCGGCTTACCAATGATACGTTCTGGCTCTCGGAGCTGTACCACCACGGGCCAGAGGACCTGATGATCTCGCTGCTCAAGTTCTGCGGTGCATTCATTATCCTGCTGCAGATCAACGTCCCGCTCACCCTGGGTGTATTCCTGTTCCTGCCGCTGGTTGCGGTCTATGCGCTCTATTTCAGCCGGCACATGAACGCTGCGCTGCAGGCAAGCCGGGAGCGCGTCGGCGCCATCAATGCGCAGGCAGAGGATACCTTGGGCGGCATCCGGGTGGTGACTTCCTTTACCAACGAAGGGGTGGAGAGTGCAGAGTTTGGCCGCGAGAACAACCGGTTCCTGGCGAGCAGAAAGGACGGCTATCGCAGCGAGGCGTATCTAGACGCCGGCATGAAGGCATTCACGCAGCTGATTACGGTGGCGGTCGTGGTTTTTGGTGGTGTGGCCATCGTGCACGGCGGCCTACAGGCGGGCGACCTGGTGACGTACCTGCTGTATGTCGCCATCCTGATCGACCCGATGCTGCGGCTGGCAAACTTCACGCGGCTGTACCAGGAGGGGATGACGGGCTTCAAGCGTGTGATGGAGATGCTAGAGGTGGTGCCTGAAATCGAGGATCGAGCGAAGGCTGTCGAGCTAACCCAGGTGACCGGAGAGGTGGAGCTGCGCAACGTAAGCTTTCGCTACCAGCAAGGGTACGGTCACGTGCTCAGGAACATCGACCTGGCGTTGGGCGCCGGCGAGTACGTGGCGCTGGTCGGGCCCTCGGGAGCGGGGAAGACGACGCTGTGCTCGCTAATCCCGCGATTCTACGAAGTGAGCGCAGGGGAGATCCTCGTGGATGGGAAGGACGTCCGCGACATCTGCCTGCGCAGCCTGCGCCAGAACATCGGCATCGTGCAGCAGGACGTGTACTTGTTTAATGGCACGGTAGCGGACAACATCCGCTATGGCAACCTGGACGCCAGCCCCGAAGAAATCGTGGCCGCCGCCAAAGCAGCGAACGCACACGGGTTCATCATGGCCCTGCCGCAGGCGTACGACACTGACATCGGCCAACGCGGGGTCAAGCTCTCGGGAGGGCAGAAGCAGCGGCTGAGCATCGCGCGCGTCTTTCTCAAGGACCCGCCGATCCTGATCTTTGACGAGGCGACGAGCGCGCTCGACAACGAAAGTGAGCAGGCGATCCGGGAGTCACTGGAGCGGCTGGCACGTAGGCGGACGACGCTGGTGATCGCACACCGTCTTTCGACGATCCGCAACGCGCAGCGAATCATAGTACTGACGGACAACGGGATCGAGGAGCAGGGAACGCACGAGGAGCTGATGGCAAAGGGCGGCGCATATGCCGGGCTGTACAACATGGCGCTGACGATTTGAGAGGGTGAGAGGGTGAAAGGGTGAGAAACCGAGTTTCTGCGAGAAACTCGGTTTCTGCCGTCACCCTCTCACCCTCTCTCCGACGGGAATCCAGGCGCCGGTGCGATAGAAGTGGTCGATCTGGGCGAGATATGGGGCGACATCATGGCCGTGCGCAGCGAGCCAGTCGTGGCTGTAGTAGGTATCGAGGTAACGGTCGCCGACGTCACAGATGAGGCTGACGATCGAGCCGCTGATGCCAGCCTGGTGCATCTCAGCCATCAATTGGAAGACGCCATAAAGGTTGGTGCCGGTGGAGCCGCCGGGCTTGTGCCGCAGCAGTTGGGCGAGGAAGTGGGCGGCAGCATAGCTTCCGGCGTCGGGCACCTTGATCATACGATCGACCACGTCAGGCATAAATGAAGGCTCGACGCGCCCGCGGCCGATGCCTTCGACGCCGGAGCCACCATTGCGCGTGAGTGTGAGGTCACGCGTGCGGTAGTAGTCGTAGAAAACGGAGTTCTCGGGATCGACGACACAGATCTGCGTGTCAAGCTTGATGTAGTGCACATAGCGGCCGATGGTGGCCGACGTGCCGCCGGTGCCGGCGCCGCAAACGACCCAGGCGGGTTCGGGATGGGGTGTGGCGCAACCCTTGGATGATTAGATGGCCGGGCCAAAGAAAAGTGATGGCTCGCCCGGCAGCAGTTCGGTAGAGAAAGCCCTTGGCGGCAGCACCTGGACAAAGTACTCGGCGCCCAGCAGATCCTGGAGCATAGCCTTGGGAAACATGTCCGGGCGAACACGGAACTGGGTGCGGTGTTGGGACAGCGCAGCGACTTTGTGCTGCACAAACTCGCTGACGTCAATGCAGGTAGTAGCCATGTTTGCGTCGGATGTGACCACTTCGTCGCCGTTTGTAAACTGGGCATCCTCGCCGCGGCCGGCGAAGTTGGTCGGGGCGGCTGGCGAAAAGACGAGGCAAGTCGTGTTCTCGGTGGCCACGACATGGGCGTTGCGCGGCTTGCCGTTGGCAAGCCCGACCTCGCCGACAAAATAGCCAGGGCCGAGCGTGACCTTGACGCGCCGATTGCCGGCTGCATCTTCGGCGATTACGTCAACGCAACCGGAGAGAATCAGGTAGAGGCTGGTCGCAGGCTCACCCTGCTCGATAATATAAAAGCCCCTGGGATACCACTGGACCTCCATATGATCGCGGGCGTAGCCGAGCATGGCCGACTCGTCGGCAAAGAGGAGCAGGGCATCGATAAAGTCGTCGCTGCCGCGGAAATCGGTGTCGAGAGTGTGCAGCCAATCTACCAACAGGCGCAGCAGCAGCCGGTCGTTCTGCGGGAAATAGCTGTGATAGAGGCGGTCGGGTTTGTGAGGTAACAACCCCTGGGCGATCTGCTCAGGGAAATGCAACGAATCGCCGGCGACGCGACAGGCGGCGGTAGCGGCTAGCGAGATGGCGATGTGGTCAGGGTGGCCGTACGCGCCAGTCTCGTCGAAGGTAAAAACGATATGCGGGCGAAACTCGCGAATGAGAGCAACGGCCGCCGCCACGAGCGTATCTTGGGGCAGGCTCTTGAGCTTGCCGTCGCCGAAGTCGAGACAGCGGACGTGCTGGACGCCAAGGGCATGGCAGGCGTGCTCTAGTTCGGCGGCGCGCCGGTCACCGAGGGTGCGGCGGGTCGCCAGGTCGGCGTTGCGGATCTGGCCGGCCTCGCCACGGGTGAACGAGACGACCATGGCTTCGGCACCGCCGGTGATGTACTTGGCCAGGGTTCCGCCGATGCAGAAGATTTCGTCGTCGGGGTGGGCGAAGATGCCAAGCAGGCGGAGCGGTTGAGGATTGTCTACACTCGGGACACTGCCCGGGGTTGGCACTGACATACGTATTACTCCTGTGACGAGGTTGGTATGGGTGCGGCAATCCCTATGGGCAGAGCATGCTATCACGGCAATAGGCGGTGGTCAACCTAGACGCCTGACTTCGGGCGCCCGCAGGGACAATCATCGCCCCAAATCCGGACGCATCCTACATCTCGACGGTGGTGCCGATTTCGAACACACGGGTAGGCGGCAGCGAGAAGAAATCGGCGGCGCTGGCAGCGTTACGCCGCATAAAGGTGTAGAGATGCTCGCGCCAGGGCGCCATCCCGGGCGTGGTGGTGGCCGTTACCTGGGTGCGATTGACAAAGAAGGGCACACTTTCGGGCGCAAACGGTTTGCCCGGCAGTTCGACGCTGAGCAGCGTGCGGGGCACATCAGGTTCTTCCATGAAACCGTAGTGGAAGGTGGCACGGTAGATTTGGTGGCCCAGGTGCTCCAGCTCAGTGCGCCGATCGGCTGCCACGTAGGGCACCTCCTCGTACTGCACATTGAGCAGGATCACGCGTTCGTGGAGCACGCCATTGTATTTGAGATTGGCCAGCAGGGCAGCGGGCGTACCATCGCGATTGGCGCTGAGGAATACAGCATCGCCCGGGATGCGTACCGGCCGGTCCTCGGCGACGCGCTGCAGCAGGCGCGGCAGGGCCAACTGCATATTGCGCTCACGCGTGACGACGAGCCAGGTGCCGCGCTTCCAGGTGGTCATCACAATGAAGATCAGGGCAGCGGCCACAAGCGGGAACCAGCCGCCATAGGGGATTTTGACGATGTTTGCCGCGAAGAAGGCCAAGTCGATGACCAGGAAGAAGCCCACTACGAGCGCCACCCGGGTTGTGCTCCAGTGCCAGCGCCGGCGTGCCACGACGGCAAAGATAAGCGTAGTAATGACCATGGTCGAGGTCACGGCAATACCGTAGGCGGCTGCCAGGTGGCTGGAGGTCTGGAAGGTGAGTACGACGGCGATGCAGGCGAGCATCAGGAGCCAGTTGACGATGGGAATATAGATCTGGCCAAACGCATCGGCTGAGGTATGGGCGATGCGCAGGCGGGGCAGAAAACCCATGTGCTCAGCCTGCATCGTCAGGGAATAGACGCCGGAGATAAGTGCTTGCGAAGCAATGATCGAGGCGGCCGTAGCAAGCACCACCAGGGGCAGGACAGCCCAGGAAGGCGCAAGCAGGTAGAATGAGTTAGCCGCCGCGTCCGGGTGGCGCAGCACAAGCGAGCCCTGGCCGAAGTAGTTGAGCAGAAGCGCGGGCAGGACGTAGAAGTACCAGGCGAGCCGGATGGGCCGGGGGCCGAAGTGACCCATATCGGCGTAAAGCGCCTCGCCGCCTGTCACCACCAGGAAAACGGTGCCCAGCACGAGGAACCCCTGCCAACCGTTGTGCAGGAAGAAGGTCACGGCGTAGAGCGGGTTGGCGGCGGCGAGCACCTGGGGTGCCTGGACAATGTGGGTGATGCCAAGTACGGCCAGCACGGCGAACCAGGCGATCATGATAGGACCGAACAGGCCACCGATGCGCGCAGTGCCGCGACTCTGAATGGCAAATAAGGCGATCAGGATGACGACCGTGATCGGGACTACGTAAGGCCGAAAGAGGGGCGTGACGATTTTGAGACCCTCGACTGCGCTCAACACGGAGATAGCCGGGGTAATCACGCCGTCGCCGTAAAGCAAGGCGGCCCCAAACACGCCCAGGAGCACCAGCCAACGCTGACGGCTCATGGCGATGCGCCGCAGTGGAGTGGCCAGCGCCGTCAGCGCCATGATGCCACCTTCGCCGCCGTTGTCGGCGCGCAAGATAAGGGTTACATACTTGAGGGTGATGACGATAATCAGCGACCAGAAGATGAGCGAGAGCACGCCGAGGACGTTGTCCGGAGTCGCCTCGATGGCGTAGTGGCCGGAAAAGCACTCACGCAGCGCGTAGAGCGGCGACGTTCCGATATCGCCATAGACTATTCCCAGGGCGCCGACGGCCAGCAGCGCCAGGGCTTTGCCGCGGGCAGGTCTGTCGGTATGGGTAGAGGAGTGGGCGCGTGCGGCGGATTGGCGGGCTGTCATTGTGCTGTTTTCCCTTGCGAGAGATGACCTCTCCTCCAGGGGGAGATCCTTCCTGGAGGAGGAGGCTGGGTCAGGCGGCCAGGTGCTCAATACGGTTGGAGGCTTCGCCAGGCTGCAGGCGGGCCGAACGCCTGCGCCGGATGACCCACTTCTCGAGCTCGATGGCGGCGAAGAGGATGAGTCCGGCGGCGACCGTGATGCCCAGGTCCTGGGCGGTCAGCGGAACCGTGCGCAGGAACACAGAGGAGAGGGGCGGCACGTAGACGGCGGCGAACTGGAGCGCAACCACACCGGCAATGGCACCCCACATGACACGGTTGCTAAACACGCCGATAGAGAACAGCGATTCGGTGTTGGAGCGTGTGGCCAGGGCCTGGAAGATCTGCAGGACGGCCAGCGTCATGAAGATCATGGTCTGCCACTGAGGGAGCCCCTGGAAGTAGTAGACGCCGCCGACGACCAGGGCCAGGAGGCCGATGAGAGCGCCGACCCAGGCGGCTTGAATACCCATGCCGTGGGCGAAGATGCCTTCCTGCGGGCTGTGCGGCGGGCGCTGCATGACGTTGCGCTCGGCCGGCTCGGAGCCCATGCTGAGACCGAGGAGGCCGTCGGTAAGTAGATTCAGCCAGAGCAGTTGAAGCGGGAGCAGCGCGACGGCCTCAGTCAACGGCAGGCCGAACAAATAGAGAAACAGCGGCCAAAGCAGCATGACGGCAATCTTGCCGATGTTGCCGGCGACGGCGAACTTGACGAAACGGCGCAGGTTGTCGTAGATGACACGGCCTTCCTCGACGGCGGCGACAATGGTGGAGAAGTTGTCGTCGCGCAGGACCATGTCGGCGGCCTCTTTGGAGACGTCGGTGCCGGTAATGCCCATGGCGACGCCGATGTCGGCCTTCTTGAGGGCGGGAGCATCGTTGACGCCGTCGCCGGTCATGGCGACAACGTGACCCTGGTTCTGGAGGGCCTCTACCAGGCGCAGCTTGTGCTCGGGCGAGACGCGGGCAAAGACAGAAACCCTGGCGGCCGCGGCTTCGAGCTCGGCCTGGTCAAACTTGTCGATATCGTTCCCGGTGAGGACCATTTCATCGGTGGCGATGCCCAGGTCGCGAGCGATGTAGGAGGCGGTGAGCGGGTGGTCGCCGGTGATCATGATCGGGCGAATACCGGCGGCGATGCAGCGGGCGACCGCAGCACGCACCTCGGGGCGGGGCGGGTCGATCATGGCGACGAGCCCGAGAAAGACAAGATCCTGCTCGACATTTTCCACGCCAGGCGTGGCCAGTGGGCGAAAGGTGACGCCGAGGACGCGCATGCCGTTGGCGGCCAGCGCGTCGTTGGCGGCGGCGATCTCGGCGTGGCCGTCAGGGGTCAAGGGTTGGATCTGGCCGTCACGCCACACGCCCACAGCAAGGCCAAGCAAGCCATCGAGAGCACCCTTGGTGATGGCGATGTAGGGGGTGGATGGGAACCACGTCCCCGGGACGTTGGCGGAGGTCCCCTGAACATGATGGACAGTCGTCATGCGCTTGCGGTCGGAATCAAAAGGCAGCTCGGCGACGCGCGGGAATTGGCTTCTTACACCAGCCGGCGCAATGTTGTTCTGGGCGGCGGCTACGACAAGAGCGCCCTCCGTGGGATCGCCGATGGTATGAAAGCTGCCGCTCTCGGCAGGGCCGTCGGGTGAGAGTTCGGCGTCGTTACAGAGGGCAACGGCGGCCAGGAGCGTGCGCACCTCGTGGGGCACGGCAGCAACAGACCCCGACTCGCCTGCGGGCGAAACCTGCGCGCCGGCAAAGATAGGGGCTGCATGGCGCATTGTTTCCAGCATGTCAATGCGATGCCCGGCAGCATCAATTACGGTGACCGTCATGCGGTTCTCGGTGAGGGTACCGGTCTTGTCGGAGGCAATGACGGTGACCGAACCGAGAGTTTCGACAGCGGGCAGCTTGCGGATCAGGGCATTCCGGCGCAGCATCCGTTGGGCACCGACGGCCAGGGTAAAGGTGACGACGGCAGGCAGCCCCTCCGGGATGACGGCCACGGCCACGCTGATGGCGGTAAGCAGCATGTCGCCGAGACTTTCGCCGACAAGCAAGCCGCCGCCGAGAATGAGGAGGGCCACGACCACGCCTGCGAGGGCGAGCCACTTGCCGACGCTGTCGAGACGCTGCTGGAGGGGAGTGAGTTCGGAGCCGACGTCCTGGAGCAGCGTGGCGATGCGGCCCAGTTCGGTGCTCATGCCGGTCGCCACCACGATGGCGGTGCCGCGCCCATAGGTTACCTGCGTGCCCATGTAGGCCAGGTTGCGACGGTCGCCGAGCGGGGCGTCTGGTCGCGTGAGCGCTTCAGTTGTCTTTTCTACCGCCTCGGACTCACCCGTGAGGGCAGCCTCCTGGATCCGAAGGTTGGCGGAGGTCAAAATGCGGGCATCGGCCGGCACGACGCTGCCGGCCTCAAGGACGATCACGTCGCCAGGAACGAGATCACGGGCGGCAATCTCCTGAAGCCGACCGCCACGCAGAACGCGCACGGCGGGGACGGCAAGCTTCTTGAGCGCGGCAATGGCCTTCTCGGCGCGGTACTCCTGAAAGAAGCCTAGGAGGGCGAAAAGAATCACGATCGCGCCGATGGCGCCGGCCTCGAGGTACTTGCCCAGGAAGAGCGAGAGTACGGCGGCGGCGATCAGGATCAGCACCATGACGGCGGTGAGCTGTTCCCAGAGGAGCAGCCAGGGGCTGCGCGAGCCGCCTTCGACCAGCTCGTTGGGGCCGCTCTCCGCCAGGCGCCGGGCCGCGTCGTCCAATGCGAGCCCGGAATCGGCGTCGCTTGCCAGGATGTGAACGGTATCTTGGGCGGTAAGGGTATGCCAGGCCGGCCCACTATCGGCAGTTGCTACCTCGGTCAGGGCAGCGCGACTTTTGCGAAACATCAAGAGTGCTCCTTTGTGACTGGCGATGGCCCGGCTTTCCGCTGCCGCAAAATGAGCAACAAAAAAGCGAGCACAGCGCATATACCATGCGCTGGTCTCGCCTGCCGGTGCATTCCGGTCAACTCGCCGGGGAAGTGTCCTTCCCGAGATGACGACGAGCTGCAAGGAGGCTACTCCCCAACTAAGGAGAAGAGGATAGCAAAGAGTTGCCGCCTTGTCAAGTTGCAAAATAAAATTCCAATGTTTGTCAAACATTTCATAGAGATGGTAGCTGGAGCTGTTTGGCGCGAGGGTAACATGCACAGCTGATTTCGGAATCTGTGCCTGCTTACAGATAGGACAGTAAGCGTGTGGCATGCTGCGCAGTACGAATCTTGTGCTGCGGCGCCCGTACTCCTACCGCCAGGGTGGACGGCGCGCCGGAAGTTCCCCGATTGACCCGTGCTTGTCATACTTTTCAAAACAAGGAGACTCCCATGGATCGCATTTATGTGATGCAGTTGGTACGTTCGTTCCAGGTTGGGCAAATCAGCCGGCGGACGTTTTTACGGCGCGCAAGCGTCGCCGTTGGTGGGATGGCGGCGGCCAACCTGCTCCTGGCGGCCTGCCAACCCGTGACCCGCGAGGGTGCGGTGCGGCCGGTAACGGAAGCCACGCCGACGGGGGAAGGCGTTGGCTCGCCCGAGACGAACATGACGACGGAAGAAGGGCTGGTCGCCGAGATGGTTGAGTACCCGGGTCCGGACGGCACCATGCTGTCGGGGTATATGGCGCGGCCTGAGGGCGATGGTACGCATCCCGGCGTGATCGTGATCCAGGAGTGGTGGGGATTGAACGAGCACATCAAGGATGTAACCCGGCGCTTTGCGCAGGCAGGGTATGTTGCGCTGGCGCCGGACCTGTACCATGGCCAGATCGCGACCGAGCCCGATGAGGCGCGCAAGTTGGTGATGGCACTGGACATGCCGGCAGCGGTACAAGAGATCGGCAGTGCGGCCGACCACCTGCTGGCCCAGGATGCCGTGTCTGGCGACCAGGTTGGGGTGCTGGGCTTCTGCATGGGCGGCGGGCTGGCGCTGCAGGCGGCGCTGGCCGATGCAGGCACGGGGCGCTATGCGGTTGCCATTCCGTTCTATGGCTCGCCGCTGTCACCGGAGCAGGCGGCGCAGGTCACAACGCCGATCCTCGGGTTGTATGGGGCAGACGACGGCGGCATCAGCCCAGACACTGTGAAGGCGATGCAAGATGCGCTGACGGCGGCCGGGGTAGACAACTCGTTCACGATCTACCCGGGGGCGCCGCACTCCTTCTTCAACGACACGCGCGAGAGCTACCGGCCTGAGGCAGCGGCAGATGCGTGGCAGCAGGCACTGGCGTGGCTGCAGAAGTATCTGTCTTGAACCTTGATTTGCAGGATCTCGCCGATTGCCTTGATTTTGTGGGTAGCGGTCGCATTTGGATAGGGCGGCGGAATTGTTCCGCCGCCCCATCTTTTGCCTCTCAAGGTAATGGTAGCGACCGGCTGGTTTGTCGCACTTGGCGCATGTCAAGGATTTGGTTAGACTACTACTCATTCTTTGAGCATTCGGTAAATGAATATCAGTTTGGATGTCCTGAGGCGACATCGCCGATGATTGACGCGATCCCGGTGGCACATGCGGGGCCGGCTGACTGCGCCGGGACGCGACGCATTTGAGCGCTGGCTGTGGACACCGGTGACTCACGGTCGCCAGATGCGGATCGAGTTTCTCGCCAAGCTGTACTTTGCCCAGCGACAGGGAGCGGCCAGCACGGCGCGCCTGATCGACCAGCAGACGGCGGCCTGCCAGGCCTGGCTACAGGATCTCCGGATGGCGAATACGCTGGTGGCAGAGGCGCAGCCGCAATTGGAGGCTGAGCAAGTCTTCTTTGGCTACGCCGTGCAGCAGTTTCACCTGAACCAAATCGAGTCTTTTATCGCGTGGCTTGCGACGTGCCGGGCGGCGATTCTGCTCGCCGCGGCGTGCGAGGAATAAACACGCTGTTGGTCAACGCCATATTTCATACCTTGAAAGGATTCCCCATGCGCGGGCTGCACTACCTGGTGTTTCTCTTGCTGGCATTATCTCTGGTCGTCACAGGCTGCCAGCCGGTCTCGGTTCCAACTTCGGGCAGCGCACCGGCAGCAAGTGACGCCGGCACCGCGCCGTTGACGCTCAACGTCTTTGCAGCTGCATCGCTGACCGACGCATTTAATGAGATCAGCGAGCAGTTTGCCGCCGAACATCCAGGAACAGATGTTGTCTTCAACTTTGCCGGCTCCAACCAGCTGGCGACACAGATCGGCCAGGGTGCGCCGGCGGACGTGTTTGCGTCAGCCAACAAGACTCAGATGCAGGCGGCGATCGACAGCGGGTACATTGTCAGCGGCACGCAGCAGACCTTTGTGCGCAACCGGCTGGTGGTGGTGACGCCGGCAGACAACCCGGCGCAGTTGGCAAGCCTGCAGGACTTAGCGAAGCCCGGCATCAAGATCGTGTTGGCAGCCAAGGAAGTACCGGTGGGCCAGTATGCGCTCGACTTCCTCGACAAAGCCGAGGCGGATGGGAGCCTGGGCACCGGCTACAAGGGCGCGGTGCTCGCCAACGTCGTTTCGTACGAGGAGAACGTGCGTTCAGTGCTGGCAAAAGTGGCACTGGGCGAAGCGGATGCCGGCGTCGTCTATACCTCGGACGCAGTCATGAGCGAGGGCGACGTCCAGCAGATCGAGATCCCGGATGCGCTCAACACGGTTGCCAGCTACCCGATTGCGACGCTAGGCGACAGTTCCAACCTAGACCTGGCACAACAGTTTGTGGATTACGTATTGGCGCCGGCGGGGCAGCACGTGTTGGAGAAATACGGCTTTACCGGTGCAGGCAGCAAATAGAGCAGCCGATCAGGCTCTCGATCGGATAGACAACAGCCACCTATGGGAAATGACGCGACACAAGGTGGGCCACCGGGGTGCGGCCCACCCTCCCGCAAACGCCATCTGCTGCCCAGAGGGCCGTCGGAGGACGAGCCAATTGCCACACGGCGAACAGCAAAGGCGAAAATGATGGCTGCTACTCTGTCCATTATTAAAGCAGTCTAGCCATGCGAATTGGAAGCGCGTTGTGCGGTATAATTACCGATATAAAAACCGATAGCGGCTGATATCGCTTTACATCTTGCTCTTTAGAGGGCTCGTAGGCGAACTGTATCCCTTGCGATGGAAACCGTATTTCATGGAAGATGCGCCGACTTTCGGCAGCTGGCTTAAGCAGCGCCGCAAAGGGCTCCACCTAACGCAAAAAGAACTGGCCCGAGAGGTCGGCTATGCCGAGGTGACGCTGCGCAAAGTGGAGGCGAATGAGCTGCGGCCTTCGCGCGAATTGGTACAGCGGCTGGCGGAAGCGCTGCAAATCCCTTTGACTGAACGCACCCAAATTCTGCGTCTCGCCCGGGTTGAAGCTGCCGGAATGCAGACCCAACCCGCAGTACCTGATTACCCGACGCGAGCAGCGTCGGTCGCCGCCGCACGGGTTGACTGGGGCGAAGCGCCCAATGTGAGCGCGTTTCAGGGGCGCCAGGATGAAGTAAACCAACTGAGGCAGTGGATCACGGCCGACCAGTGCCGGGTGGTCGAGGTGCTGGGGATGGGAGGCATCGGCAAAACAGCCCTGGCAACATTCGTGACGGCCAACGTCCAGGAGCAGTTTGCTGCCGTTATCTGGCGTTCGCTGCGCAACGCTCCTCCTCTGGCGGAACTCCTGCGGCAGTGGATCCAGATGCTGTCGCCTCATGCAGAGCACGAACTGCCAAAGGAAATAGAGCAGCAGTTGGCCCTGCTGATGGAGTACCTGCGCAGCCAGCGCTGCCTGCTGGTGCTCGACAACTTTGAAACCGTGCTTGCCGGCCAGAGCCTGGGTCACTACATTGCCGGCTATGAGGGCTACGGGCAACTGATCAAACAGCTCGGCGAAGGCCGGCACCAGAGCTGCCTCCTGCTGACCAGCCGCGAAAAGCCGCAGGATCTGGTTCCGCTGGAAGGTGCCCGGGCACCAGTGCGCACGCTGGTGGTCGCCGGCCTCCCGCTCGCCGACGGCCTGACCCTGCTGCAGGACCGCGGCCTGCACGGCAGCACGGAAGAGTGGGCAGCGCTGCACGCGCGCTATTCGGGCAACCCGCTCGCCCTGCAGATCATCTCCGAGTCCATCCGCGAACTCTTCGCCGGCGATATCAGCCGCTTCCTCCAACAAGACGCTTACCTGTATGGGGGAATTACCGACTTGCTCGAGCAGCAGCGGGCGCGCCTGTCGGCATTGGAGCAGGATATCATGTTCTGGTTGGCGGTGGCACGCGAACCGGTGACGCCGGGAGAACTGGCCCGTGATATCGTCGCACAACCTACCGAAGGCTGCAGTGTTCGCCGCGCTCCATGCCCTGCGCCACCGCTTCCTGGTTGAACTCACGGACAGCGGCTTTACGCTGCAGAACGTCGTACTAGAATACTTCACCGCAACCTTGATCGATCAGACCTGTGAAGAGATCCACGCCGGCAGCACCCGACCTGCTCCAGCGCTATGCGCTGCTCAAGGCATCGGCCAAGAGCTACGTGCGCGAAAGCCAGCGCAGCTTGATCTTGGAGCCGATCGTCAACTGCGCCGTGCGGCAGCTTAGCGTGCGTGGGCTGGGGGACCAATTCAACAGCATGCTGGCCACAGCTGCGCCGTACCGAACGCCGCCACGCCGGCAACGTGGGCGACCACGCTGGTGGCAACATCCTCAACCTTATGGTCCAGGCGGGGATTGACCTGCACGGCCGGGATTTCTCGCAGCTTGCGGTACGGCAGGCGGACCTGCGCAACGTGACGGCGCCGGACGTGGATCTGCGCGGGGCGGATCTGACGCAGAGCGTATTCACCGACACATTTGCCAGCGTCTTTGCACTTGCCTTCAGCCCTGACGGGCAGCGCCTCGCAGCGGCGACGATGGGCGAGGAGATCCGGGTGTGGCAGGTGAGCGATGGCAGGCCGCTTGCGACCTGGGTAGCACACCGGGGGTGGGTACGCTCCGTCTGCTTCAGCCCCGACGGCAGCATGCTTGCCAGCGCCGGCGGCGACCAGACCGTGCAGTTGTGGAACGCCGAGGACGGCAGGCCGCTCGCAACCTTGCAGGGCCATACCAGCGACGTCCTATCCGTGTGTTTCAGTCCGGACGGTACCATCCTCGCCAGTGGCAGCAATGATAAGACGATCCGGCTGTGGGACTCCCACAGCGGCGAATGCCTGCGCCTGCTGGGAGGGCACACGAACTTTGTAAATTCCGTCTGCTTCAGCCCGGACGGGACCGTTCTCGCCAGCGGCAGCAGCGACCAGACCATGCGGCTGTGGAATCCCTACGACGGCAGGCTGCTCGCCACTTTGCAGGGCCATACTAGCGATGTTATGTCCATTTGCTTCAGCCCGGACGGGAGCGTCCTCGCCAGCGGCAGCAACGACCAGACGGTACGGCTGTGGGACAGCCGCACCGGCGCCTGTCTCCGCCTGCTGGGAGGACACGCGAACTTTGTAAATTCCGTCTGCTTCAGTCCCGACGGCAGCATCCTCGCCAGCGGCAGTTTTGACCAGACCGTGCGGCTGTGGGACATCCGCACCGGCGCCTGTCTCCGCCTGCTCGCAGGGACACGCGGGCTTGATAAGGTCTGTTGATTTCAGTCCGGAAGGCAGCATCCTCGCCAGCGGCAGCTATGATCAGACCGTACGGCTGTGGGACAGCCACACCGGCGCCTGCCTGCGCGTGCTGCAGGGGCACACAAACCCCGTGAGTTCTGTCTGCTTCAACCCCGACGGCAGCATCCTCGCCAGCGGCAGTAATGATAAGGCGGTACGACTGTGGGACAGCCATACCGGCGCCTGCCTGCGCGTCCTGCGGCGGTCACACGGCTTGGATCTGGTCCGTCTGCTTCCGTCCCGACGGCAAGGTGCTTGCCAGTGCCGGCGATGACCGAGCAGTGCGGCTGTGGGACAGCCACACCGGCGCCTGCCTCCGCGTGCTTGAAGGACATACCAATTCCGTGAATTCCGTCTGCTTCAGCCCGGATGGGACCGTGCTGGCCAGCGCCGGGTATGACCAGACCGTGCGGCTGTGGGATACACACACCGGCGCCTGCCTCCGCCTGCTAGGAGGACACACAAGCTGGATCTGGTCTGTCTGCTTCAGCCCCGACGGAGCGATACTCGCCAGCGGCGGCAACGATCAGACCGTGCGGCTGTGGGACACACACACCGGTGCCTGCCTCCGCCAACTGGGGGAACGCACGGGTTGGGTCAGTTCCGTCTGCTTCAGCCCCGACGGAGCGATGCTCGCCAGCGGCGGCAACGATCAGACCGTGCGGCTGTGGGACACACACACCGGTGCCTGCCTCCGCCAGTTGCAGGGCCATACGGCCTTGATGTGGTCCGTCTGCTTCAGCCCCGACGGAGCGATGCTCGCCAGCGGCAGCAATGACCAGACTGTGAGGCTGTGGGACACACACACTGGGGAGTGCCTGCGCGTGCTGGAGGGGCATACCGGTTTGATCAGTTCTGTCTGCTTCAGTCCTGACGGCAGCGTCCTCGCCAGCAGCAGCAATGACGAGACCATCCGATTCTGGGATGTTAGCACAGGCATCTGTCTACGCATCCTGCGCAGCCATCGGCCTTATGAGGGTATGAATATCACCGGCGCCACCGGCTTGACGTCAACCCAGGCTGCCACGCTTAAACGGCTAGGTGCAATCGACGACATGGATATGCACGTGGTGAGATAGTCAGCCAGATGAAACAGGCGCTTTCGTTAGTGCTTGAGCAGGTAGAAGCGGGTCTGGCAGCAGGCGGCGTGGCGACATTCGACCAGCAAGTACGGTGCGCGGACGGGGCAGTGGCCAAGCCGCTGCACCTGGCGGAGCTGCGCGCCCCGGTCGGTGAGATGTTGGAGGGTTCACTGGCCCAATTCCTGGAGACAGGGCCATAGGGTAAGTGCATATGATGTTTTAAGGGGCGCATGATAGCGTTGCGGCGCCGAATTGGTATACTGAAGAGATATGCTGCCGCTGCGGCAGAACAGCCAGAAAAGGGATGCAGGCATGGAAGAGCTTTTGAAGGCGATAATTTTAGGGGCAGTGGAAGGGTTTACCGAGTTTCTGCCCATCTCCTCGACAGGACACCTGCTGGTGGCGGAGCGGCTGTTGAATTTCCAGTCGGGCATGGGAGGTACTTTTGCCATCTTTATCCAGCTGGGCGCCACACTGGCGATGATCCTGTACTTTGCGCGCGACCTGATCGCCCAGGTGCAGGCGGTCCGGCATGACGCTGCCGTGCAGCGCCTGTGGATCAACGTCGCTATCGCGTTTGTGCCAGCGGCGGCGGTAGGCTTTCTGATCCATAAGTGGATCAAGGAAGTGCTCTTTGTTTCGCCCTATGTTATCCCGACTGCGCTGATCGTGGGCGGTATCTTGATGTTCGTGGTGGAATGGTACGTCCGCCGGCGCACGCAGCGAGGGCGGACGCAGGTTACCGACGCAGAACGGCTGTCGCACCCGCAGGCGCTGACGGTGGGCCTCGTGCAGATCCTGGCGCTGATCCCCGGTGTCTCGCGATCGGGCAGCACTATCGTAGGGGGCATGTTCGCCGGGGTCAGCCGGGCGGCAGCGACGCGATTCTCGTTCTACCTGGCGATCCCGACGATGCTGCTGGCGACGCTGTTTGACCTGGCGACGAGCCTGGACAACGTTTCGGCGAACGACTGGCTGCTGCTGGCAGTGGGAACGGTAACGGCTGGGATCACGGCATGGATCGCAATTGCGTGGCTGCTGCGGTATGTGGCCAACCACACGCTGGCGCTGTTCGGCACGTACCGGATCGTGGTGGGCGTGTTAATCCTGCTGCTGCTCGTGGCGGGCTGGATGTAGAAAAGAGTGCGCCTGGATGTAACTGAACACGAGCCGCCGGCATCTTCCGGCGGTTTTTGTTTTTGCCCCGATCATATATACTTCGGATATATATTCCCTGGAGGATCATAACGACGATGCAGACGGCAAAGCTATTTCCAAACGGACAGAGCCAGGCAGTGCGGCTGCCCAAAGAGTATCGCTTTGAAGGTGATCGCGTGTATATCCAGCGGGTGGGGGAGGCAGTGGTGCTGCTGCCCTACCATCGCGGGTGGCAGGTGCTGTTTGACAGCTTGGGCGCGGTTCAGCGCGGATTTCGCGGCCGACTACCCAAGTGATGTCGCGAGCGAGACGCGCAAGGAAGCGGGAGCGGCGTGACGGAACCCCGGTACCTGCTCGACATACACGCGTGCCTGTCCCTGATCCGGAACGGAGTCGGGGAGCTGCGGCCGCTCTTTGAGAACTGCACGCCTGGAGAGATCGCGGTTTCATCCCTCACACTGGCGGCGCTGCGTGCACGTGCCCAAAACAGCCGACAGCCGGAACAAAACCGCAAGGCGCTAGACCAGTTCGTGCTGCCGCTGACAGTGGTGGACTTTGACGCGGAGGCGGCAAACTGGCTGGGGAAGCTGGCAACGCAAGCACAGGCTCGTGGGCAGGCGCCTGGGCAGGAGGAGATGCTGGCGGCGCAGGCGCTGCGGCTCCACGCCTCCCTGGTGACGAACCGGCCGCAATTATATGCCGGAATTGATGAACTGCAGCTGTATCCGATGGCGGAGAAGCGGGCTTTGGGGCAGGCACCGGCACCGGGGACGCATGCGCCCCAGGAGGAAAAGCAGCGGCAGATCCGGATTGCGGGAAGTCATGATTTTACGCTAGATCTGCTGGCGAACTTTCTGCAACTACAGGATCCAGGGCTGACGCTGGTCCGGGAAAGCGTCGGCAGCTTGATGGGGCTGCTGGCGCTGCAGCAGCGGACAGCGCACATGGCGGGGTCGCACCTGTTGGACGAGGAGACGGGCGATTTTAACCGCGGATACATCCAGCATCTGCTGACGCCGCTGGGTGTACGGGTGGTGCTGCTGGGATTTGTCGAGCGTGAGCAGGGGCTGATCGTGGCGCCAGGGAAACCCCAAGAGAATCCAGGGTCTGACAGACCTTCGGCGGCCGGATGTGCTGTTTGTGAACCGGCAGCGCGGGGCGGGAACGCGGGTGCTGCTGGATTATCATCTGGCGCACAGCGGGATTGCGGCGGAGCAGGTGCGCGGATACGAGCGCCAGGAGCCGACGCACACGGCAGTGGCGATGACAGTTTCAGGAGGGATGGCGGACTGCGGCCTGGGCGTACTGGCGGCGGCACGGGCGCTGGACCTGGAGTTCGTGCCGCTGTTTCATGAGCGATTTGACCTGGTGATCCCAGTCGAGCACTACGAGAGTACGCTGCTGCAGCCGCTGCTGGCGGTGCTGCGCCGGCAGGATAAAGAGTTTGTGCAGCAGGTGGCGGCGCTGGGAGGGTATGCGACGGGCCTGATGGGCAGGGTATTGGCGGAGATGTGAAGGAAAGAGGCTAGTGAGGGCAGCGAGTGGGTGAGATTGGGCAGGGGCTGCAGGAGGCGCTGGGGCTGCTGCTTACAGGCGACCCGGGCTTATATGAGATCGTTTGGCTCTCGCTGCGGGTGTCGGGCATTGCGCTGCTGATTGCGACGGTCATTGGGATCCCCGCGGGGGCGGCGCTGGGAATGGTGCGCTTTCCCGGACGGCGGCTGGCGATTGCCCTGGTGTATACGGGGATGGCATTCCCACCAGTGGTGGTGGGTCTTTTTGTGTACCTGATGCTGTCGCGCAAGGGGCCGCTGGGGAGCCTGGCGCTGTCCTGGATCCCGCGGCTGTTTACGCCGGAAGCCATGATCGTGGCGCAGGTCATCATCGCGTTCCCGCTGGTAGCGGGATTTACCATGACTTCGGTGATGGTAGTTGATCCAAATCTGCGGCTGCAGGTGCAGTCGTTGGGGGCGTCACGCTGGCAGACGACGCTGGCGGTGCTGGAAGAGGCGCGCACAGGTGTGATTGCAGCCGTGGTAGCCGGGTTTGGCGGCATCATCTCGGAGGTCGGCGCGGTGATGCTGGTGGGCGGCAATATCCAGGGGCAGACGCGGGTGCTGACGACGGCGATCGTGCTGGAGACAAACAAGGGCAATTTTGGGCTGGCGATTGCGCTGGGATTGATCCTGCTGGCATTTGCATTTTTTGCGAACTTCATGATTTTGCGGCTGCAGGGGCGGGCACTTGATTGAATTGGTGAAAGGATGAGGGCAGCCAAAATTGCTTGATGACAAGTTGAAAGAGCAGGCGCCTACGCAGGAGTCGGGAGCGCGATCGCAAGCACCGGAGACGTCGGCGACTTCAAAGGAGATACTCTACCGGCTGCGCGACGTGTCAGCAAGGCGTACAACGGGCGGCAGACGCTGGCCTTAGAGGAGTTGGAGATCGGACGCGGCGAGATACTGGCGCTGGTAGGGCCGAGCGGGGCGGGAAAGAGCACGCTGCTGCGGCTGTTGAACTTTTTGGAGACGCCAACGACGGGGACGCTCAGCTTTGAGGAGCAGGACTACGGGCCGGGGAAGCGTGTGCCGCTGAACGTACGGCGGCGAGTGACAACAGTGTTCCAGCGGCCGGTGCTGCTGCAGCGGACCGTCGAGGCGAACGTGGAGTATGGACTGCAGCTGCGCAGGCAGAAGGGGCTGAAGGAACAGGTCGAGCGTACGCTGCAAGAAGTGGGATTGGTCAACCTGGCACGGGCACAAGCGCGCACCTTGTCCGGAGGTGAGGCGCAGCGGGTGGCGCTGGCGCGGGCAATGATCCTGGAGCCCGATGCGCTGCTGCTGGACGAGCCGACGGCAAACCTCGACCCGTACAATGTGGGGTTGATCGAGCAGATCGTGCGGCGGCGGAACCAGGAGCAAGGGACGACCATCGTGCTGGTGACGCATAACGTCTTCCAGGCACACCGCCTGGCGACGCGTGTAGCGCTGCTGCTCGACGGGCGGATCGTCGAGGTTCAGGATGTACAGGGCTTTTTTGAACACCCGCAGGACCCACGCACGGCAGCCTTTGTGCGAGGAGAAATGGTGTATTAGCGGCGTAAAATCCGTTAGACAAGTATTCTTGGGGCAACCATCCGTTGTAGTATGCAAAGGAGCAACTTCATGCAGCACAAAACGCGCTATAGCGTAGTCGTACTCGCCATGCTGTTGGCGAGCTTGCTGGCGGCCTGCCGGCCGGTGCAGGCGCCGGCGGCGGGCGCGGCAGAGCCAGCGGCAACCGCAACGGCCGCTGCAGCCGAAGAGACGGCGGCACCGGTGCCTTCGGGCGACCCAAACAAGCTGATCATTGCCACGACCACGAGCACGGCGGACTCCGGGCTGCTGGACGTGATCCTGCCGGCCTTTGAGCAGGAGTTTGGGGTCGATACGGACTATGTGGCAGTAGGCACAGGCCAATCTCTGAAACTGGGCGAGGACTGCAATGCCGACGTCGTGCTGGTGCACGCACGGGCGCGCGAGGACGAGTTCATGAACAACGGCTTCGGCTCGCGCCGCGAGGACGTGATGTACAACGACTTCGTGATCGTTGGCCCGGCAAGCGATCCTGCCGGCATCAAGGGTATGACCGACGCAGCCGAGGCGTTCAAGGCGATCGCGGCGGCAGAAGCAACGTTTATCTCGCGTGGCGACGATTCGGGCACGCACACCAAGGAGCAGTCGATCTGGAAGAAGGCCGAAATCGAGCCGAGCGGCAGTTGGTACGTCTCGGCCGGCCAGGGCATGGGCGCCGTGCTCAACATGGCCAACGAGCAGCAGGCCTACACCCTCAGCGACCGGGCCACCTACCTGGCGCGCAGCAAGGAAGGGCTGGACCTGGAGGTCCTGGTCGAGGGCGACACGGCCCTGTTCAACCCGTACGGCGTCATCGTCGTCAACCCGGAGAAGTGCCCGAACGTGAACGCCGATCTGGCCAACAAGTTCGCAGATTGGATCATCTCGGTGCCCACGCAGGAAATGATTGAAGCTTTTGGGCAGGAAGAGTTTGGGCAGTCGCTATTTACGCCTGATTCGACTCCGTGGAACAATAAGTAGTGCCGAACACGCAGGCGGCGCCGGCACATATGCCGACGCAGTACTAGACACCGGATCAACTGCTTAGCAACAAGGAGTGAAACATGCCACTAAGTGCACGCAATCAGTTGGTAGGGACCGTGAAGTCGATCAAGCTCGGCGCAGTGATGGCCGAGGTTGTCGTACAGTTGGATGGGGGCGCGGAGATCGTGTCCGCCATCACGGCAACGTCCGTACAGAACCTGGGCCTGAAGGAAGGGTCGCGCGTAAAGGCGGTCGTCAAGGCGACTGAGGTCATGCTCGCGACAGACTAAGTGTAACGCCAGGCGTTACAGCCGTTGCTTTCTTGTCACTGGGTGGACCCGCCGGCGATACTGCCGGCGGGTCCATCGCGTCTAGAAGGGATCGGCCGGAAAGAGCAGCGCAAGTCTCGCCCGATGGTGGTCAGTCGGCGGGAGCGGGCTCCGGATGGGCGAGAGACTGGCCGCCGACGGCAGCCCCGAGCCAGAGGATCAACACGCCAAACAGGGCCAGGACGGCGAAGGCGCCGCGCAAGGTGATGAGTTCCGCAAGGCCGCCAATGAGAGGCGGGCCGATCAGAAAGCCGGTGTAGCCGGCGGTGGACATGGCGGCGATACCCACGCCGGGGGTGACGCCGGGCGTACGGGCTGCGGCACTGAGGATGAGCGGGAAGATGCAGGAGACGCCGGCGCCGACAAAGCCGTAGCCGATGATGGCTAGCGGCGGGTAAGCAGAAACCAGGACCAGGCCGATGCCGACCATGACGAGGCCACCGCCGGCGCGGACAATCTGGCCGGAGCCAAAGCGGGTGGTCAGCCAGTCGCCGGTAAAGCGACCGCCCGCCATCAGCAAGGCGAAGATAGAGTAGCCGAAGGCGGCGACGGCGGCGGAACTGCCAAGACCTTCACGCAGGTAGATGGCGCCCCAGTCGCCGATAGCGCCTTCGGTGATGAGGGCGCAGAGGGCGACGATGCCCATTGGGATCAGCGCCTTGGTCGGCAAAGCGAAGGCGGGGGCATGGCCCTCGGCGCCGGCGGCCGCACCGGGAACGGGGCGGTCGGGAATGAGGCGGCGGCTGGCGACGAACATGGCGATCAGGCCAATGGCGGCAGCGAGGACAAAGTGGGTAGAAACCGTCAGCCCACGTGCGGCGGCAAGTCCGCCGACAACCGCGCCGAGCAGACCGCCGACGCTCCAGAAGCCGTGAAAGGTGTTCATGATCGAGCGCCGGTACTGGTGCTCGACGAGGGCGGCCTGGGCATTCATGGCGACGTCGAGTGCACCGTTGGTAGCGCCGAAAAAGAAGAGCGCCAGCATAAGCAGGGGCAGGCTCGTGGCGAAGCCGGGCAAGATAAAGGCGATACAGAAAGAAAGCGCCATGGCCGTGGTGACGGCGCGACTGCCCAGGCGACCGATGACAACTCCGGCGGTGGGCTGGGCGATGAGGGCGCCGACGGCAGAGCAGAGCAGGGCGATGCTGAGGGGGCCTTCGCGCAGGCCGAGGGCGAGCTTGACGTCGGGGATGCGGGCAAACCAGTTGGCAATCAGCATGCCGTTGATAAAGAAGATGGCGGTGACTGCAATGCGGGCCGTACGGGCGTCGACGATCTTGCCCTGGGCTTTTTCGGGCGCGGCTTGTTCGAGTGAGGCCATGAAGTTCCTGCTGTTCTACAGTGTGGTGCGCTGGGGCCGGCGATTACGGCCTGGAGGGTCATCATACCAGAAAAGCCCCGCAGCAGCGCGATCGGGGCAAATGCGAGGGCGGCGGGATTGTGCCCCGCAGGGGATTTGTCAGCGAATGTCGCCGTCGCCGCGAATGGTGTTGCGTTCCAGCCGGGAAAACAGCTTTTCCAGGTTCGCCTCGGCAACTTCTTCGAGGGTGAGGTCGAGTTCGGTGCAGAGCTGGGCAAGATACCAGAGGACGTCGCCGAGTTCCTGCTTAAGGGCCTCACGCTCGGCGTCGCCGATGACGCCGCCCTTGTCACGAAAGATCTTCTTGACCTTGCCCGCCACTTCGCCCGCCTCGTTGGCGAGACCGAGCGTCGGATAGACGATCGCATGGTCGGTGTGGATAAGATTCCACGTCTTGCGCGATTCGCGCTGGTAGTCGTTAAACAGCGGGACTTGTGGGGTCACAGGTAGTTTCCGTCTATTCTCCCAGTTCGATCGTTTGCTCGGACTGGCCTTTTTCCCAACGGCCGCTGGAGTCGCCGACGGCCCAGGCAGTGCGAATGGTGATCGTCATACGCCCGCGCTTGGCGACTTCGCCGGTCGATGGGCTTTTGACCTGGATCGACTGCGGCGTGGCCGGCTTGCTGAGGGCGTTTTGCAGCAGCTTGAGGCCGGCGCTCAAAGCAAGACTGGCGGCGCCGACAAGCACAGGAACTGCAGCCTTGCCGATGACGGCGGGCAAGTTCGTGCCTTGAGGGACCGGCAGATTGGACTGGCTGTCGTAACCACACTGGGCGCAATAGCGGTTGTCCATGGCGTTGCCGTGGCCGCACTGTGGGCAGATGCGCGTGACGTTGGACATGGATGACTCCTGGTCGAGCGGATGGGCGCTCACGAACGGCGCCTTTCCCTTGCGCGGCAGTGTAGCATCACCGCTCGAATGCGTCAATGCAGGGACAATGCCTCAATTGCGCGTCAGTAATGCGTCAATAGCGTCCCAACTGCTCGGCAAGGGGGGTAAGGAGCTCGAGCTTCCAGGGCTCGACCCGCGGCGCCACCGAGCAGGCCGTGCTGAGAATATAGCCGCCGTTGGGCTTGCCGGTGACGATGCGATCGGTGGCGTGGGCGATGACCTCCTCACGCGTAGTGGCCTGGAGCAGTTCGACGGCGTTCATGTTGCCCTTGATAAAGCAGCGGTCCCCGAGCTGGCGCTTGGCGTCGACGAGTTCGGCGTTGCCGAGCGGCGGCGGGTCCAAGGTGTCGATACCCTCGGTGCCGGTCTCAACCATCAGTTCGAGGCGGTCGCCGATGGAACCGCAGGTATGTGTATAGACTGGGACGCCGGTGGCGCGCACGGCGGCAGTCACGCGCTGCTCAAAGGGCAAGACGAAGCGCCGGTACATGCGCGGGGAGATCAACGGGCCGCCGGCGAAGGCCGACGAGATGAGGACGGCATCGACGCCGTGTTTGGCCTGGGCCACGGCCCACGTGACCGAAGCAACGGTGAGGTGGTCAAGCACAGTCAGCGCCTTCTGCGGGTCTTCAATGAGGCTGCGGAGCGCATTTTCGTAGCCGAACAGCTCCATGTAATGCGTAAAGGGCGAAAAGACCTCGCCGTGGATGGAAACATCGTCGCCGGCCAGCTCGCGCACAAGGTCGATGGTGCGAAAGAAATAGGGCGGCAGGGCATCTAACGGCCCCGGCGTCGGCTTCTCGTCGAGCTGCGGTATGTGATAGGTGTTCCAGATGTAGCCCTTGAGCGTGTCGATAAAGTTCAGGTCGTCCGGGTCGATGGTGGCGAAGTCGGCGCGGGGGAGGCGATCCATCCCCGGCGGGGGGACGAGCTGGGCGTTGTCATCCCACGGAACGAGGATGACATCGCCGTTGCGCCAGGTCATCAGCTCGCCATCGGCCGTCTTCTCGATGCGTTCCACCTGGTCAAGCAGGTGCGGCGGGCGGCCGGGCAGGTTGATGAGGATGCCGTCGAACCGGTAACGGCGCTGGAGCATAACCAGCGCCTCGGCAAAACCCTCGCTGGTGAACCAGATGGCGTGCGGCGACAGGCCGGTGTATAGAAAGTAATGGCCCACGGCGAGCTGGCACATAACGGGCACGCGATCGGGGATCTGATGGTGCATGGCGGCGGCCATGCGCTCGCGACTGGTCATGATGCGGCTGGGCGAAATCTGCTCTACCATACGACTAGGCTACCCCTTTACGGCGCCGGCGGTCAACCCCTTGATGAACTGCTTGGACATCAGCAGGTAGAGGAGGAGGATCGGCAGCGCTGACAGCGTGAGCGCACTGAGGACGCGCGTCCAGTTGGACTGGTACTGGCCAAAGAGCAGCGAGACACCCAGGATAACGGTGCGCTGGTCTTCGGCACGGATAAAGATGAGGGGGAACCAGAGGTCGTTCCAGACTGGGATCAGGTTAAAGATGATCACCGTCGCCAGGGCCGGGCGGACAAGCGGGAGCATGATCGAAGCGTAGATACGCCATTCAGAGGCGCCGTCGACATGGGCAGCGTCGATCAGGTCATGCGGGACGCCGCGCATAAAGGCGGTGAGCACGAATACCGCCATCGGCAGTCCCATGGCTACGTAGACCGGAATCAGGCTGAAGACGGTGTCGACAAGGCCCAGCATCTGAACGATCTGAAAGATGTTGATCGTCCCCAGGCGAATTGGGACCATCAGGCCGGCAACGAAGAGCAGGTAAATGACGGCGGAGGTGCGACCGCGCCAGTTAGCCAACGCATAAGCCGCAAGCGAACCCAAAAAAATAATGAACAGCAGCGAGACGACGGTCACGAACAGGCTGTTGCGGAAGTAGAGGTCGAAGCGACCGTCAGACCAGGCCGTCATATAGCCCTCGAACTCAAATGGCCAGGGCGGTAGAAAGGGATTGCGAAAGATTTCGCGCTGGCGCTTGAGCGAGTTGGCGATCATCGTGTAGAGCGGGAACAGCACGATGAGAGCCCACACGCCGAGGATGACGTAGACTGCCAGGTTGGAGGATCGTGAGCGTCGCATAGGCTATAGTTCGTACTCACGGCCGCGCGAGGAGTAAAGCCACACCGACACGCCGGCCAGCAGGATTAAGAAGACGGACGTGGCCACGGCGGCACCGATGCCCATGTTGGGTTGGGCGACGGGGTGTTCGCCGGCGATGGCCGTACGGTAGAAAAAGGTCCCCATGATATCGGCAGCATACTTTGGATCGCCACGCGCGCCGGCCATGGCGTACACGATGTCAAAGGCATTGAAATTGCCGACAAAGGTCAAAATGCTGACGATACCGATAACGGGAACAAGCAGCGGCAGCTTGATGCCCCAGAAGATCTGCCACGCACTGGCGCCGTCGACGCGGGCGGCCTCGATAAAGTCCTCGGGGATGGAAAGCAGGCCCGCCAGGAACATCATGGTGGGGAGGCCAACCCACTGCCAGCTCGAAACCAGCGAGATGATGATCAGGACGAGACCGGGCTCGCCCAGCCAGGGCAGCGCGAACTGCTTGAGGCCAATGCCAGTGAGAATCTTATTGACGGCGCCCCACTGGGGATTGAGGATGAGGCGCCAAAGAAATCCGATCACCAGGACCGACAGCGTGGCGGGGATAAAAATGATAGTGCGCAGCGTGCTGGTGCCGCGGACGCCTGAGGCGAGCAGTGTCGCGAAAAGCAGGCCTAGTGTGTTCTGCACCAGCATGTGAATGGCGAAGAAGACCACGGTGTTGCGCAGCGCATTGAGGAAGCGGTCGCGCCAGAGCGGGTTCGTAAAGAGCTCAATGTAATTTTGGAACCCGACAAAGCTGTCAGGGCGCAGGCCGGCACCCTGGTAAAAGCTGAGCCCCAGCGAGTTGACCAAGGGAATGGCCATGAAGCCCACATAGATGATCAGTGCAGGCAGGAGGAAGAGGATCCAGGTCGTGCGCTGGCGGCTGGCGTGACGCTGGAGGCTGCTGCGGCGGGTGGCAGGCTGTGTGGTCGTCATGACATGAGGTCCTGATAGGGGCATAAAGCCTGGCGGGATGGCCCAAGAAACCGAGTTTCTCGTAGAAACTCGGTTTCTGCCGCCGGACCTTATGCCCCTACGGTACGTATGCGCCCTACAATCGGGCGTGAGTTGTTACTTCTTGCAGCTCTTGGCCGGCTCGTACCAGGTGGCCAGACCCTCCTGGAGTGCATCGGCCGCCTGCTGCGGCGTCGTGTCGCCGTTGAGCACGGCGATGGCGTTGTCCTGCATCAGCGTGTAACCGTCAGGCTGGCCGTCGAGCAGCTTCTCCCAGGCCCAGCGGATGTCGAGGCCGGCGCCCTGGTTGAAGGAGAGGAAGGCATTGGCGACCGGGTCTTCCACGGCCGGGGCCTCCTTGCGGATCGGGAAGAAGCCGGGCATCTCGTTCGCCATCATAGACGCGAACTCCTCGCCCGTCATCCACTCGAGGAACTTCTTGGCCTCTTCCTTGTGCGCAGACTTGGAGTTGAGACCCATGCCGGCATCCAGGTGGAAGGTCACATAGCGGTCCTGGCCGGCAGGCGGCGGAACGGGGAAGACACTCCACTTGAAGTCGGGCGCTTCCTTCTCAAAGAAGGGGATATCCCACGAGCCGCCCAGCCACATGGCCGCCTGGCCCTGAAGGAAGAGCTGCTGGCTGTCGTAGTAAGTGAGCGCCTGCTGGCCGTCCGGGAAGAAGGGAGCGATATCGGCAATACCCTGGAAGGCTGCCACGGCGCTTGCGTCGTTAAAGCAGCGGTCGCCGTTAAGGTAGGCCTGGCGCCCTTCATAGCCGCCGATAAAGTTCGGGGCAATGTTCATGAAGACGATCTCGGCGATCGTCCAGGGGTCGCCTGCGCCGTTGGCGAAGGGAGTATAGCCGCCATCTTTGATCTTCTGGGCGGCAGCAAGCAGTTCTTCCCAGGTCTGCGGAACGGCGATGCCCAGTTCGTCGAAGATATCCTGGTTGTAGTAGATGCCATGTGAGACGGCGATAAACGGTATGCCGTAGGGGGTAGCCGTCGTCAGTCGCCCAGGGGCCGCGCGATTCGGGCGTGTAGTTCTCGTCGAGGCCGGGCAGGCCGGCCAGCGATTCGAGGAAGCCTTCGTCGTACAGCTGGCGCGAGGTGGCGAAGGAGCGCAGGTAGAACAGGTCGGGGGCCGTGCCGCCCTCGAGCTGCGTGCGCAGCGTAGCATTGTAGTCGGGCGGATTGGTGGGGTCGAACTTGACCGTGATGTTCGGGTTTTCCTCGTGGAACTTGGCGAGGATTTTGTTCATCTGCTCGACGTCATCGGTGCGCCACGAACCCATTGTGAGTTCAACTGCTTCGCCCGAGGCAGGGGCTGCTTCGGTGGTTTCAGTCGTGGCTTCAGCGGCTGCTTCCGCGGTAGCCTCGCTCGTCGGGGCCGCAGCTTCGCCGGCGGGTGCGGCAGGGGCTGCCGGCGCGGCACAGCCGGCCAGCAGCAGGATGATAACCAACAGCAAACCTGTCACGTACTTTGACATCGGGATTCTCCATTGGATCGACTTGGTTGAGGTTGGATGCTGAATTGGCGATGCAGGCAAGTGGGGTGCCTTGCCGACATAACTTAACAACATTATAAGCAGAAGCGAGGGGGCGCGGCAAATAGTTCGGGGGCTTTGACAGCCCTGCCCGCGTGCGCTAGACTCCTCTCTCCATTCGTAAGACTTCGCGAAGTTGCAGTCTACATATCGAAAGCGCAGGGAAGCAATATGGGCAGCAATGATGTTTCATTGGTCGATGCGGCGCGTGGATTTGCCGGCGTGCCGAAGGAGTATTCGCCGGCCCCTATCTGGTGGTGGAGCGCGGAGAAGCTGGATCGCGCACGGCTGCGCTGGCAGTTGGAGCAATTTGCGGCGGGCGGCGTGTTCAACCTGGTGATCTTGAACCTGGCGCCGACGGGGCCACTGTATGGATCGGATGCAGACGACCCGCCCTTCTTCTCGGAGGCGTGGTGGGAGATCTTCCTGGGAGTTTGTGCTGACGCCCGTGAGCTGGGTGTGCGGCTGTGGTTTTACGACCAGATCGGCTTTTCCGGCGCGAACCTGCAGGGCGGCCTGGTGCGCGAGAACCCGCAGTACGCGGGTCAGTGGCTGGCGTCCAGGGTCGTCGAGGGCGAGGGCGACCTGGCAATCGACTTCCCCCCCGAAGGCACACCGCTGGCCGTAGCCGTCACCGACCTGGCCACAGGCGAGACGATCACCCATCCGGGAAGAGGGGGTCTTCCGGGAAGACCTCCCGGAGGTCGAGGTCGGACTTCCCGGAAGAGGTCCGCGGCGGGTGCGGTGATCTACGCGGTGCGGCGCGGGTACGATTATTTTGGACGCGAAGCGTGCGCGACGCTGCTGGATACGGTGCACGGGGAGTTTGAGCGGCGGGCGAGCGAGTTCTTTGGCGACGTGATTGTGGGTTCGTTCCAGGACGAGCTGCCATCGATGCCGACGTGGGGCGAGAATTTCCTAGCGGCGTTTGCGGCGCGCAACGGCTATGATTTACAGCCAAAGCTGGGACTGCTGTGGGAAGGTGATGGCCCCGAGGCACAGCAGGTGCGGACCGACTTTCACGCCACACGGGCGGCGCTGGCGGAGGAGGCGTTCTTTAAGCCCCTGTTTGACTGGCACGAACGGCATGGCATTATCTGCGGGTTTGACCAGCAGGGGCCGGCACGAGCGGGTGACCCGGTGGAAACGGTGACACTGTACGCCGACTACCTGAAGACGCACCGCTGGTTTGGCGCCCCGGGAAGCGACCACCACGGCGAGGCGAAGATTCACAGCTCGTTGGCACACCTCTACGAGCGGCCGCGGGTGTGGATCGAGTCGTTTCACAGCAGTGGGTGGGGCGGCACGCTGGAAGAAACGTTTGATTGGCTGCTGCCGTGGCTGCGGGCGGGGGCGAACCTGTACGATCCACATGCCGTGTACTACAGCACACGCGGCGGATGGTGGGAGTGGGCACCGCCATCGACCTGCTGGCGGCAGCCCTATTGGCGCCACTATCCCCTGTTTGCGGGGACGGTGAGCCGGCTCTGCTATCTTCTGAGCCAGGGCGACCACGTGTGCGACATCGGCGTGCTGTTCCCGACGGTGACGGTGCAGGCCCACACGACACCCGACGGCGCGCGGCCGCTTGCAAAGGCAGCACACGATATTTATGTCGAGCTAGTCGGGCGGATGGTCTGGTTTGAAGCGAAGCCAGGTGTACTCGACCGCGACCGGCGCGATTATGACATTCTAGACGATGATTCGCTGCAGCGCGGGACGGTGGCGGAAGGTGCGCTGACGATCGGGCGCGAGCACTACCGGGCGATTGTGCTGCCAGGGTGCGTGACGCTGGCGGAAGCCACGGCCGAGGTGCTGGCGCAATTTGTGGAAGCAGGCGGGCTGCTGGTGGCGGTCGGAGGTGAGCCGCAAGTTGCGGCCGAGGGGGACGGCGCTGCGCTCCGGCGGCTGCAGGCGTCGTTTGCCAGCGGCCAGGCCAAGGTGGTGGCGACGGCGGAAGAGCTGCCGCTAGCCCTGGCGGCGCTGCCGCGGCGGGTGGAGGCACCGGTGCCGACGCTGCACCGGCGGATCGCCGGGTACGACGTGCTGTTTGTGCCGGCGACGACCTCACGCGCCAGCGAGGTGGCCAACAGGGATACCTGGTGGGACATCGACTACAGCTTTGACCCCGCGCGTTACCTGCGCAACATGACGGTACGAATGCAGGGGGCGAAGGGCATGCCGCAGCTGTGGAATCCGCTGGATGGCACGCGACAGCCGCTGCCGGCGCGGATGGTTGGGGATGCGATGGAAGTAGAAATCCCGTTTGACGAGAGCCCGGCGGCGCTGGTGGTGTGGGGAGAGGAAGATACACTGGACGGCGCCTCGGGCCAGGCCAGCGGCACGCCGCACCAGGTGGTAGCAACACTGCAAGTGTGGCAGGCGCAGGTGGAGCCGACACTGGATAACCGGTATGGAGATTTTGACCGGCCGGCCCATGCGGGGGCGCCGCCCGTACAGACCTGGCGGTTTGAGCACCAGGTAGAGAACACGGCAGGGCAAGGGGAAGATTGGGAACCGGTAGAGGCGACGTTTGGCACGTATGGATGGTGGTTAGGGCCCCGACCGGCGGCAGAGATGCCGCAGCCGGCACGCAGCGCGGAGGAACTGCGCGATAGGGCTGGGGGCTGGCAGGCGGCACGATATTCGCTGACACGTGGGATCGCGCACGACCGTGTGCACGGTTGGACGCTGGGGCCAAAGGGGCACGTACCGTACGAGTTCCTGGAGTTTGGGGCAGTGTACCCGGGACAGGCAGTGCGCTTCCGAACGAGCATTACAGTGGCAGAGGCGGGCGAACTGCATCTGGCGTTGGCAGCCGGGGCGGCAAAACGGCTGTGGGTGAACGGCCGATTGGTGGGCGACGGCCCGGCAGGATACCTGTGGCTGCAGCCGGTGACGCTGCAGGCGGGGACAAACCTGATCGAGTGGGAACTGGCACCGGAGGAGGCGCTCTATCTGCGCGCCATGTGGGCACTGGTGCGGGTGCCGGATCGGTTTGTGCGGCCGGAGTGGATGGCCCCTGTCGACCCGCCACAGCAGGATACGCTGGTGCGGTTTACGGGAAGCTTTGAGGTGCCGTTTGAACCCGGTGAAGGGACCCTACACACGGGGACGGCGTTCGGGTGCCGCGTGATGGTCAACGGCGTAGAGGTCGGCAGGCAGGGCGGCTTTGACCCGTACGGCTTCCAGATGCGGGTGTATCGGCATTTCAGCACTGCCTTCCGGCGCGGGACGAACACGGTGACGCTGGAGGTGCACGACCCGGGACAGCTGGTCGAGGCGCTGGTGGACGTACGCGTCGCCGGGGCGCAGGGAGAACAGGCAGTGCTGACAAGCGGGCCGCAATGGACAGTGCAGCGTGGAGAGGGGCCGCAGATGCCGGCGGCACTGCGGCGCTTCCAGAATTCGAGCTGGAATCGGGGCGCCGTGGGGGTGTCATTGGACCCACAGGCGGTGGATCTTTGGCGGCGTCCCCATCCGCTGCCGGGCGCGGACTGGCTTGAGGACGTACCAAGCGACGACACGATAGTGCGTACAGCGCCTGATGCGTTCGGCGGGCAGCAGCGGGCGGAATGGCTGCGCTGGACGCTGCCCCCAGGGACCCAGACGATGCGGCTGCCGCTCAATGCCGCCGGATCAGTGCAGCTGTGGGTGGATGACGGCGAGGTGGCGATTGATGAGGTCCCCGGCGGAATCGAGGCTCATATCCCGGCAGGTGATGCCGTGCGACGGGAGGCGAAGCTGCGCGTGGAGACGGCAAGCGGGCACAGCGAAGGTGGGCTGCTCGCCGGGCCGGCGACGTACGGGGTGGAGGCCGGGCCGATCGGGCTGGGGCCCTGGGCAGAGTATGGGCTGGCGTCGTACTCGGGGGGCGTGCGGTACAGCAGCTCCTTTATCTTGGACAGCTCACCCCAAGGGCGGGTTGCGATCGACCTGGGCCAGGTGCGTGGGACGGCCGAAGTGTGGGTAAACGGGCAGTCCCTAGGGGCGCGCATCTGGGCGCCGTACCGATTCGATATCACGGCGGCGCTACAGGAAGGGGAGAATCGCGTAGAGGTGTTAGTGCTGAACACGCTGGCGCCGTACTTGCGGTCGACGAGCCCGACAAATTATGTCTTTGGCGAGCAGGAGGTCTCGGGGTTGATGGGGCCGGTGTGCGTGATACGGGCGGCTGAAGTTGCTTAGCGGAAATCGCTTAGCGAGATAGCCATACACATGTCAGGCGCCGACCACGACACCCAGCGGAATCTGCTGTCTTGTGGTCAGCGCCTGGTCGAACCGTGCATACGATTCACGGGGCTTGCACAAATTGCCAAATACACCTACTATTCGCTCTCGGAACGGCGGATGGCCCCGCAGCCGCCGGCGAACTCACAAGGCTTGACTCTACCCAAACAACCTATAAAGGAGAGAAACATCGTGAGAAAGACGATTGCTCCCATGCGCAGCGCATGGTTGCTGACCGCAATGCTGCTGCTGGCGCTGCTTGTGCAGGCCTGCGCCGCACCTGCAGCACCGGCAGCGGCACCGGCTGGCGAAAGCTCGGCGGCCGCACCTGCGGCAGGAGAACCGGTCAAGAACGCGCTGGGCAAGGAGATGCCCGCAGATGCGGCACCACTGGATCAGCAGGTCATCGTGTTCCCGTACGCCGGTTGGAAGAACTTCATTACGGTCGACTTCTTCCAGAACGTGTACGACCGCGCCGACGCGCTCACCGACCTGATGTCTGATCCCCTGATCCGCCTGGATAAGGACTTCAAGGTGAACCCGGCGGCGGCCACCGAGTGGTCGGTAGACGACAGTGGGCTGGTGTGGACATTCAAGCTCGACCCCAACCTCATGTGGAACGACGGCACGCCGGTCACGGCCGACGACTATGTCGCCACCTTCCAGTATGGGGCCGACCCGGAACATGCCTGGGACTTCAACTGGTACTACTCGGGCGTGATCAAGAACTGGACGCAGGCCGTGGCTGGCGAAGTGACGGTCACAGACATTGGCGTGAAGGCGGTGGATGCCAATACGCTGGAGTTCACGACCGAGACCCCGGCGCCGTATCTGCCGGCCATGCTTGTGTACTCGACGCCGCTGCAGAAGAAGGCGCTCGAGGCACACGGCGGTCTGTATAACTCCGACCCGGCCACCTCGGTTTCGTCGGGCCCGTACAAGCTGACGGAGTGGACCAAGGACCAGCGCGTGGTGTATGAGATCAACCCGGACTACAAGGGCACCAATATTCCTTACATCCAGAAGATCATCGTCACCAACATCGGCCAGGCGGCGGCCATGCTGCCGGCATACCAGGCCAACGAGATCGATTTTGTGGGTGGCGGCAACCTGGGTCCCGCCGACATGCAGATCATCGAGGGCGACGAGGCACTGGCAAAAGAATATCACCCCCACTACGGTGACTTCCGCACCCATTATTTCTTCTTTGACGACAGCCAGGCGCCGTTCAACGACCTGAAGGTGCGCCAGGCATTTGCCCAGGTGCTGGACCGCACGGCCATTGTCGATAACATCGTCAAGAACCAGGGCATTCCCGCCTATTCGTACTTAATGCCCGGTTTCCCCGATTCCAACTCGGATGCATTCAAGGACACCTATCCCTATGACCCGGAGAAAGCCAAGCAACTGCTGGCCGAAGCAGGGTATCCGAATGGAGAAGGGTTCCCCACGCTTGACTATGGCGCTGCGCGGCGAAACGCCGCTGAACAAGGCCATGGCGCAGGCATACGCCGACGCCATCAAGGAGAACCTCGGGATCCAGGTGGACGTGCAAGACATGGACTATAAGAGCTTCATGGCGGACCTCAACGCCAAGCCTACCAAGCTCCAGTTTGGCCTGATCTCTTACGGCATGGACTACCTTGACGCCAGCAACATGCTGGGCGTGTTCAAGTCTGGCGGCCGCCACAATTGGAACAACGCCGATTTTGACAACCTGGTAACGGAAGCGTCCAGCTTCACGGGCGACCCCGCCGAACGCACAAAGATGTTCCAGGATGCGGAGAAGCTCCTGGTCGACGACGTCGGCGGTGTGTTTGTCTACCACCAGACCCCGGGCGACATGATCAAGCCGTTCCTCAAGGGGCCGGCACTGGAGCCCGATGCGAACGGCGTGGCGGCGTGGCACTGGCCGGGCTTCTCCGGCTTTAGCAACCTGCTGTCCGGCGTCTACGTCAGCAACGACGTGAGCAACTTCCGCTCGGCACCGCAGTAGCAGATGAGAGGATGAGAGGGTGAGAGGGTGATGTTACGATGCGATCACCCTCTCACCCATCACCCCATCACCCTCTCATGTACGACCTAGATTCTCTAGATTAGAGCGATATACATGGGCAGATACCTGGTAGGGCGGCTGTTTGGGATCGTGATCGTGCTGTTCATCGTGAGCGTGGTCGTGTTTCTCATGATGCATGCGATCCCAGGCGGGCCGTATGAGGAGGACAAGGTGCCGCTGTCGGCGGCAGCCAAGGCCAACTACATGGCCAAGTACGGTCTGGACAAGCCGCTGGTCCAACAGTACGTGATGTACATGGCCAACGCCCTGCGCGGCGACTTTGGGGTACCTTTTCAGAGCCCAACCGAGACTGTCACAGGACTGATCGCTCGCACGTGGCCGGTGAGCGCATCGCTGGGGATGGTGGCACTGCTGGTGGCGTTCCCACTGGGCTTTCTGCTGGGGGTGCTGGCGGCGATGCGCCAGAATACCTGGGTGGATTATGCCACCTCGACCACGGCCACGATGGGGCTGACAGTACCCAATTTTGTCGTGGCGATCTGGCTGCTGCTGCTGTTTGCCGTACAGCTGCGCGTGCTGCCGACGGGCGGCTGGGGGCAGTGGTACCACTATATTATGCCGGTCATCGCGTTGGCGCTGGCGCCGATGGCGCTGACGGCGCGCTACACGCGCATCAGCATCCTGGAAGTATCGCGCTCAGACTTTATCCGCACGGCCAAGGCCAAGGGGTTGTCGTCGCACCAGATATTGATGCGGCACACGCTGCGCAACGCGCTAATCCCGCTCATTACAGTGCTGGGGCCGCAAATTCCAAACCTGATTACGGGCACAATTTTTATCGAGAGCATCTTTCGTGTGCCGGGGCTGGGCAAATTTTTCGTATCCAGCATTTTGGGGCGCGATTACCCGATGATCATGGCGCTGCTGCTGCTGGTAGCAGTGGTCTGGTCGATCGTCTACCTGATTACCGACATCTTGTATGTCATTGTCGACCCGCGCGTGCGGCTGGATAAGAAAAGCTCATGACCAGTACCGTCGCTTCGCCTGCCGAAATGCAGGGTAAAGACTCGCAGCCGAGGCAGCGTACGCTGCTTGGGGATGCCGCCCACCGTTTTGCCCGCAACAAGATGGCGCTGGTAGGCCTGTTTATCGTAGGCTTTCTGATCTTTATCGCCATCTTTGCCAATTTTCTGGCACCCTATGCCTATGACGACGCCGCGCCGATCGAGGCTCTGCAGTTTCCCAGCGCAAAGCACTGGATGGGCACAGATGAAGTCGGCCGCGACGTATACTCGCGCATCCTGTATGGCTCGCGCATTTCACTGGCGGTGGGGCTGGGCGTCATGGCGATCGCCCTGGTGATCGGCATACCGTTGGGGCTGGCAGCGGGGCTGATGGGTGGACCGGTCGATTTTATCATCATGCGCCTGGTGGAGGTATTTACGGCCATACCGGCGCTGATGCTGGCACTGATCTTGCTCGCCGTCTTTGGCGGCGGCGTCTACAACGTAATCCTGGCACTAGGGATCGTAGCGTGGCTGGACGCATGCCGGCTTCTGCGCGCCCAACTACTGTCACTGCGCGAACGAGATTTTGTATTGGCAGCGCGTACCATCGGTGTGTCAAACGCCCGCATTGCCATGCGGCACCTGCTGCCCAATGCCATTGCGCCGCTGATTGTGGCGGTGAGCATCGGTATCCCGGTCGCGATCTTTGCCGAGGCCGGCCTCTCGTTCCTGGGGCTGGGCATCAACGACCCGATCCCAAGCTGGGGGAAAATGGTGGGCAACTCCATGGCCTACGTACGCGTGTACTGGTTCCTGGGCCTGTTTCCTACCCTTGCAATCGCCATCACCATGCTAGGATTCACATTCCTGGGCGACGGCCTGCGCGACGCGTTTGATACCTCGATGGACCACTAATAGTTCGCCGGTAAACGAGTAGACGCTACGTCTTACCAGGCGTGACGAGGCCGCTTTCATAGGCGATGATAACCAGCTGCGAGCGGTCGCGAGCGTCGAGCTTGGCAAGCAGACGGCTGACGTAGGTGCGGGCGGTGGCCGGGCTGATGACAAGGCACTCAGCGATCTCGTCGTTAGATTCGCCCAAGCCGACGTGGCGCAAGACTTCCTGTTCACGCTCGGTCAGGTCGGCGAGCAGCGCAGGGTTGAGAGTGGCGGCCCTGGCCGCCAGCTGCTGCATAACGCGGCGGGTGATGGCGGGAGCCAGCAGGGCGGCACCGCCGGCGACGACATGGACGGCGCGCCGCAGTTCGTCGGGCGAGAGATCCTTGAGCAGGTAACCTGCCGCACCCACTTGCATAGCCGCCTGGATGTCGTCGTCGTCGTCAAAGGTGGTCAGGACTACCACTTGGGTCCTGCTCAGGGATGGATCACCCACGATCTGGCGCGTCGCCCCTAGCCCATCCAGCCCCGGCATACGCAGGTCCATCAAGACGACGTCGGGCCGGGCCTGCTGCACTACGCGGACGCCGGTGCGCCCGTCGCCGGCCTCACCCACAACCTCGATCTCCGGGTCGCGCGCCAGGAGGGTACGCAGCCCGGCGCGGACAAGTTCCTGGTCGTCAACTAATACGACACGGATCTTTGCATCAGTCATTGCGTCTCACTTCCGAGCTTGAGCGGAAAAGCAGCGACGACTTCGAAGCCGCCCGCGGCGATGGGCCCGGCGGTCAACATGCCGCCGAGCAGGCGCGCCCGCTCGGCCATGCCCTGGATGCCGCTGCCCGGCGTGACAGGCGTGCAGGTGCCGCTGCCGTCGTCGGCAATCCGCAGCCAGAGCGTGCGGCCTTCGATGGCGATGGCGAGGTAGACCTCCTGGGCTGCGGCATGGCGCAGTACGTTGGTCAGCGACTCCTGGACGATGCGGAAGGCCGCGGCATCGAGGATAGCGGGCAGTATGCGCAGGTCGCCTTGTGTGCGCACCTGCACATGCAAGCCGCCCGCAGCAGCATTGGCGACGAGCAGTGACAGGTTCGCCAAGGATGCGAGCGTAGGATCGACGCCTTCCGGCGGCGCTTGCATGGCAGACTCGCCATCCGTTGGTTGGGTAGGAGTGCGCAGCAGGCGTACCGTGGCGCGCAGCTCACGCAGGGCGGCAGAGCTGGCCGCCTGGATGTGGGCGAGGGCCTGACGCGCCTCCTCGTCGTCGCAGCCGATAGCCTCACGGGCGACACCGGCATGCAGCGAGATAACGGAAATGCTGTGGCCAATGACGTCGTGCAGATCGCGGGCAATCTGCGTGCGCTCGGCTTGGACACGCTGCTCGGCGCGGTAAGCATGCTCGAGGGCAATCAGCCGGGCAGTATGCTCCTGTTCGGCGCGCAGCGCGCGGCGAGAACGCGTGTTGATGCCAAGCGCAATGGCGGCCGCCAGCAGGGCGATCGTAGTAACCGACTCGTAGCCAAGCAGATAGGCAGCCGATTCGCCGTCGCGCAACCGAAAATGCGTAGAGACCGAGAGCAGCAGAAAGCTCACGACCACGGCAGCTCCAATATGGCCGCGCTCGGCGGCGGAGTAGAGGGCGGCGGCGACCGGTACAGCCAGGCCGATGGCAGGATAGCCAAGCGTGTAGTAGGCAAAGAGGAGGAACATCGTCGCCACGAGGACGGCTACTGGGTAGCGGCGGCGGAGCAGCATGAGGGCGCCGAAACCAATGGCAAACCCATAGGCGACGGCATCCGGGTTAAGACGCCCCCCTTGGTCTGTGCTCATCACCAAAGTGATGACCAAAGTAACGGCAATCCCCAGGAGCAGGTCAAGCACCCCGGCAGGGATTGTATGGGCAAACTGGGCGGAATGCAGGCGTTCGGTCATGAGCGGCATAGGGTCCAGTCTAGCAAACGAGATACTACGTGTCTCTACGCAGCAAAGCGACATTTGTTGTCGCTCGGCAACGTATTGCACAGGCAGCAAACGTCAACAAGCGACGACGGCAAATGACGCCTGGGGGCCGATGCGCGCCAGCCTGTGCTGCCGTATGATGGGGGCCCGTCCGTTGGGATGGTGTGGAAACCCGGAAAGGAGCATGGAATATGAGTACGAGTTCAGCAACCACAACGACGAGAGGTAAGGTGGTGGTTCCGGCCTGGCAGCAGTGGGTCCGCTGGTTTTACCTGGGAGCGGCGGTGCTGTTGGCAGTGGCAATTGTGGGGCAGGTGTTCTTTGCGGGTGCGGCCGTGCTGGTGAGCCCGACATATTGGGCAGCGCATCGCGGGATGGGCAACACGATCGAGTTCCTGGCACTGGCCCTGGTGTTGGTGGGGCTGGGGACGCGGCTGCCGTGGCGGGTGCAGGGGCTGGGCGGACTGCTGTATGTGTTAATGCTGCTGCAGTACGTGTTTCTGTACTTGATGCCGCAGGCCGGGCTGCCACTGCTGCGGGCGCTGCATGCAGTCAATGCGTTGGCACTGTTTGGGGTTGCGTGCATGCTAATCGTACAGATTTGGCGCCAGGTACGCAGCCGAGAATACGTCAGCCAGGACGGGAGCATGAGCGGATGAGAATGCTGATTGCAGTACTGCTTGGGCTGGCCGGCGGATTTCTGGCGGGGATCGTGATCTCACAGATTGTGGGGATCGTCGGGATGCTCGTATTCGACCAGGCGATAGGCGTCAAATTCCTGCCCATCTATACGGCGGTCATCGGCGCCATTGCTGCCCCTCTGCTGGTGGGGCGAATGGAGCAAAACAGGCATTGAGGTTGGGGGAGGGGCGCCGGAAGGTCTCGATGCTCCTCCCCACGGCAATTCTTGGTCAGGATTGCCGCAACAAGCGCAGCAGGCTGCATTAACGAGACATGAATACCGGGGAAAAAAGTAGCCATTTTCTCTAATCTCAGGTACATTTCTCCTTATGCCTAATACCTTGCGCCTGCCCAATCGCGGCTATATGCGCCGCTTGGATGTCGAACACAGCTTGCGCCGGCTCTATGCACTGCAGTGCATAGAGCTGATCGGCATGAGCAACGTGGGAAAGTCGGCGTTGCTGCAGCTGCTGGCGGATCCGGACGTGTGGACCCAGGAGTTGGGCGAGGCAGGGCGCGAGTTCTTCCCCGTGTACGTGGACTGCAACCGGATGCTGGGGCTGACCGAGCAGGGGTTCTGCGAGCTGGTGCTGCGCTGCCTGCAGGAGAGCAGTGTGGAGCTGGCCGCGCTGCCGGATCTGACGGCAGCCTACAATACCGTGGTAGCGCCGGGAAGCGACTTCCAGGTGCCCTTGAGCTTCAGCCGGGGGCTTACAGCAGCCCTCAAACAGACAAACCGCAAGATCGTGCTGCTGCTCGACGAGTTCGACGACCCCTACATGAATATCGACGCCCGCGTGTTTTTGAACCTGCGGGCGGTGCAGGACCGGCACAGCAGCCAACTGTTGTTTGTGACGGCGACGGGCCGGACGCTGGACGTGTTGCAGAACGAGCCGCGGCATGGGGAGTTTGCCGAGCTGTTCTCCAACCGCAGCTGGTACCTGGCCCCGCTGACCCGGTCGGATATGGACTTGCAGGTAGCGCGTTTCATGCGAGCGTACGAGGTGTCATTCCGAGCCGAGGACCTGGTGTTCATCTATCAGTGGAGCGGCGGGCATCCACGCATGGCGGAAGGGATCTGCCAGCTGTTGGAGGCAGCCAACGAAGAGAACTCTGATTTGCCGGCAGACGGGCCGGAGAGATGGCAGTTCTACAGTCGGATGGCGGCGCGGCTGCAGAATGATGCCTATCTGAACGAGGAATGCCGCAAGCTCTGGATTGAATGCAGTGCGGCGGAACAGGCCGAGCTGGGGGCACTTGACGTTACCGACCACCAGGCGAACCAGGCGGTAGTGGCCGAACTGCTGCGGCGCTATGTGCTGGTTAAGGTGGAGGGACGGCCGCAGATCTTTTCGCGGCTGCTCGCCCATTATGTACAACGCTGCTCGACACCGCCCCAGCCGCCAAGCGCGGCGCTGTGGGTGGAAACGGCGAGCGGCGCGGTGACAATCAACGGCAAGCCGATTGAAAGCCTGACGGCCCTGGAATACAAGCTGATGCTGCTGCTGTTCCAGAACCGCGAGCGGCTCATCGACAAGTATCAGATCGTGACGTCGGTGTGGGGCGAAAGCTACATTGACGAGGTAGACGACGCCCGAATTGAGAAGTTAATCAGCCGGCTGCGGCAGAAGATCGAGCCGGACCCGGCCAACCCTCATTTTCTGACGACAGTGCGAGGGCGCGGGTACAAGCTGGTAGTAGGCTGAGAGAGGACCATATGGCCAAGGTGCATGAGGCGATTACGCCGGATATTACCGAGTTTATCAAGCGGCAGCACATGTTTTTTGTCGCTACGGCGCCGTTGAGCGAAGCAGGGCACGTTAACCTGTCGCCTAAGGGGCTGGATTGCTTTCGGATACTGGGACCGCAGCAGGTCGGCTACATGGACCTGGTCGGCAGTGGGAACGAGACAGCGGCGCACGTGCTGGAGAATGGACGAATTACGTTCATGTTCTGTGCGTTTGAAGGAGCACCCAATATCCTGCGGCTGTACGGCACAGGTCGCGTCGTGCTGCCGGAGGCAGACGAGTGGCCGGCACTGGCGCAGGTATTTTCAGTGGTTCCCAGTACCCGGCAGATCATCGTGGCACAGCTCGATCGGGTACAGACGTCTTGCGGCTTTGGCGTGCCGGAATACACATACATGGCCGAACGCGACATGCACTTCAAGTGGGCGAGCAAGAAAAGCGCCGCCGACTTGGCGGAATACCAGGAGAAGAACAACGCGCGCAGTATCGACGGGCTGCCGACGCCGCTCTGTGTGGGTCTGTGAAAAGATTGACTGCACGGTAGAGGCACGAGGTCCGGCGGTAGATTGTTTGCCACAATGGCGAGACCTTCACCGCCGGTCCTTGTGCCCCTCTCTACGCGTCTGTACGCAGATCGCCGCGTCAGGGCCGTTACAGGGCGATTTCGGCGTAGATTGTGTTGCTGTCCGGCACCTTGCTAAACTTGAAGCCGAGCTTAGTGCAGACACGGCGCATGCCTTCGTTTTCGGGCAGGATTTCGGCGACGACGCGCTCGAGCTTCTCGTCCCGACCGATGGCGAGCAGGCGGGAGAGCAGTTCGGTGCCCAGACCCGTGCGCTGGTACTTATCATTGACCAGCAGCGCAAACTCGCCGTCCGTCGTGCCCTGCAGTTTGGTAAGCTGGCCCATGCCGACGATCTGGATATGCCCCTTCTCGTCCTTCATCTCGGCAACCAACGCCATTTCGCGATCGTAGTCGACAAAACAGAGGGCGGCCAGCTGCTCGTGCGAGACAAGCTGGGTCGGCGAAATGGGGTGGAAGTAGCGTAGGTAGATGCTGTAGGGCGAGATGGTGCGGTTGAATGAGGCCATCAACGGTTCGTCTTCGGGGCGAATCGGGCGGATAGTCACCTCTTCGCCCGTCTGGATCTTGAACGGGCTGGTCAGATGCGTGGGGTAAGGACGGATCGCCGACTGCGGCAGGTCCTCTTCCTTGATGCTGGGGTCATGCAGGACGACACGGGCGTCGAGGGCGATAATGCGTTCCGGCGAGGCCAGCAGCGGGTTGATGTCGATCTCCTTGATCCAGCGCTGCTCGACGACGAGCTGGCTAAAGCGCACAAGCAGACGCTCCAGCGCCTCGATATCGACGGCTTTGCGGCCGCGCACGCCCTCGAGCGCTTCGAAGATCTTGGTCTGCTCCATCATGCGGCGGGCCAGCGTGGTGTTGAGCGGCGGCAGGCCCAGGGCACGATCCTTGTATACCTCGACCAGTGTGCCGCCGGTGCCAAAGAGCAGCACAGGGCCGAACTGCGGGTCGACGCTGCTGCCGACGATCAGTTCGTAGCCGTCGAGCTTGGCCATCGGCTGCACCGTGACGCCTTGGAAGTGCTCGGCGCCGTGACGCTCGGTCACCGCAGCACGAATCGTCTCGTAGGCGGTGCGCACGTCAGCCTCATGCTTGAGGTTGAGTTGTACGCCCTTGACGTCGGTCTTGTGCGTGATGGTTTCGGAGTTGAGCTTGACTACGACCGGATAGCCGATCGCAGCTGCCTCACGCACCGCATCGTCGGGCGTGGCTGCCAGGCGCGTCTCAACCGTCGGGATGCCGTAAGCGGCAAAAATCTGCTTGGACTCGTACTCGGTAAGGATGGTGCGACCCTTGTCGCGCACAGCCTCAATCAACTGTAGGGCACGCGAACGGTGCATCTCTTCGTCAGGGCTGGCAACCGGCAGCGCGGGCGTCTCGTAAATGCCCCGCAGGTTATATGTATACTGCCACATGTAGTTGAAGACCTGGGTGGCAGTATCCGGGTAGGGGAATGTCGGGATGCCGGCGCGGTTGAGGATCGAGATGCCGGCGGCGACGTCGGCGCCACCCATCCAGGAGGCAAGCACAGGCTTCTTGCCGACCTTGGGGGCTGCCTGGCGCAGCTGCTCGGCCGTCTGGGTCGGGTCGGTCATATCCTGCGGAGTAAGGATGACAAGCAGGCCGTCTGAGTTCTTGTCGGCGGCGGCGAGCTCGAGCGTCTTGGCATAGCGTTCGGCCGAGGCATCGCCCAAGATATCGACGGGGTTGCCGTGGCTCCAGGCCGAAGGCAGGAAGGTATTCAGCTCCTGCATGGCCGCATCAGAGATCTGTGTCAGCTTGCCGCCGCCCATAATCAGGGCGTCGACGGCCAACACGCCTGGGCCGCCGGCATTTGTAACGATGGTGAGATTGGGACCCAAGGCGCGCGGCTGCTTGGAGAGCACTTCGGCCATATAGAAAATCTCAGCGATGCGGGCGACGCGCAGCACGCCAACACGACGGAAGGCGGCATCCAGCACGTCATCGCTGCCGGCCAGCGAGCCGGTGTGCGAGGCGGCCGCCTTGGCGGCGGCACTGGTGCGGCCGGCCTTGATGACGATGATGGGCTTGGCCAAAGCAACCTCGCGAGCGGCAGAGAGGAAGCGGGTGGCATCGCCGATCGTCTCCATGTACATCACGATCGACTTGGTGCGCGTGTCTTCGCCAAGGTAGTAGATCAGGTCCGCCCAGTCGACGTCGAGCATGGAGCCGATCGAGACGAAGGCACTGAAGCCGACATTTTCCTGCAAGCTCCAGTCAAGGACTGAGGTGCAGAGGGCGCCGCTCTGGCTGATGAAACCGACGGAGCCGGGCCGGGCCATGCCTTTGGCAAATGTGGCGTTGATGCCGGTGAGCGGGCTCATCACACCCAGGCAGTTGGGCCCGATGATGCGCATGCGGGCGGCGCGCGCCGTGGCGAGCACCTCCTGCTCAAGCTTGGCGCCTTCAGGGCCGATCTCCTTGAAACCGGCACTGATAATGATGGCGCCCTTGACCCCGGCAGCCACGCATTCGCCGATCACGCCGGGGACCGTCGGCGCAGGCGTGACGATCACGGCCAGGTCCACCTGGTCGGGCACGTCGCCGATGGTGGGGTAAGAGCGAATACCCATCACGTTGTTGCGCTTAGGATTGACGGGAAAGACGGTTCCGCCAAAGGGGTTGGAGATCAGGTTCCAGAGCAGCGTGCGCCCGACGCTGTCTTCCTTTTCAGTGGCACCGATGACGGCTACATTGCGGGGCGCGAAAATTGTATCGAGCGGGTGGCGGCGGAACGTGCCCTTCAGTTCCATATAATAAGCTCCTTTGGCTCTATATTAAAGAGTTTGTTTAGGGAGATTCTACCACAGTTTGCACCTTGTGGCGGGGGACGCTTGGTCCGCAAGTTGGCGGCAGGACTTGACAGCACGGGCCTGGCAGCGCGAGAATGTGACCGTGCGGTCATATGACCGGTCAGTCACATGACCAGGCAGTCACATCAGCCGCATACAAGGAGCAAAAGGAATGCCTCACCAGACGTTTTTTAATCTGCCCGAGGAGAAACGGCAGCAAATCCTGCAGGTGGCGATCGACGAGTTCGCCGAAAACGATTACGACAACGTCTCGATCTCGCGCATCGTCGCACGCGCCGGCATTGCCAAGGGGAGCTTCTACCAGTACTTTGCCGACAAAGAGGATCTATACGGCTATGTGCTCGGCATGCTGGCCAAAGCCAAGACTGATTTCATGTCGCTGGATCATCCAGATCCCAATCACATTGGCATTTTTGCCTATCTGCGGTGGATGGCAGAAGTTGGCGTAGCATTTCAGATGGCATATCCGCAGTACAGCAAGATCGCAGTGCGGGCGGCCAACGCAAACTTCTTCCCACGACCATTCAACGTCAACATACGCGAGCAGACAATCGCGTTTTACCGCCGCCTGGTCGAAGTCGGCCAGGTCCAAGGCGATATCGACCCCAACATCGATCCGGCAGTGGCGGCCGTGATATTTGACGGTGCGCTGACCGGTATCGGCAACTACATGCTGGACAAGTTTGCCAGCGGCGAGATTCCCCTTAAGCTCGATGGCGACGATATGTTCAACATGCCGGAGATCTCGAGGATATTTACGGCGGCCGTGGACCTGCTCGAGTATGGAATGCGCAAGCAAGGTCCCAGTCAGGTTACCGGCCAGGTGCTGGCGGCTGAAGGGCCGCTTGCGCCTGTGTCCGGCATGGAAGGAGGTTGAGGTATGGGTAAATCATTCAAAATGGCCTGGCGCAATATGTGGCGCAATTGGCGGCGTACTGCCATTGCTCTCACCGCGATTGTGCTTGGCCTGATCCTGCTGCTGTTTCTCAACGGCATGATCCAGGGTTCGGACCAGGGCATCTACGGCAATGCCGTGCGCCTTTATGGCGGCAACATCCAGGTGCACGCGCCCGGTTATCGCGTCAAGGCCAACCGTATGCCGCTGCTGCCGCTGGCCGACCCAGCGGCCGTTGTCGCTGCCGCCCAGGCACAGCCCCAAGTGGTGGCGGCCAATCAGCGCATCACCACCGGCGGCCTTGTCAGCACCCGCGCCGGCTCCTTCCCGGTCAAAATCATTGCGGTCGAACCGTCAGGCGAGGAGCCACACAGTCTCCAGGCCGAAAACATCACGGGCGGCCGCTACTCTGCTTGACGACGACGGCGATGCCGTCCTGCATCGGGCAGGGCCTGGCCGACGAACTAGGCGTCACTGTAGGTGACCGGGTGACGGTGACGGGCCGCTCCAAGCAGGAAACGATGCGCCAGCGGACGATGACAGTCGTCGGCATCTACAACCTCGGCATGGCCGAAGCCGAGAAAGGCATGGTCTATATCACCTTGCCCGAGGCGCAGACGCTGTACAACCTGCGCGACCAGGTGACCGAAGTAGCCGTCACGCTGCAGCAGGTCGGCCAGGAAGCGGTGGTCATCCCTGCGCTCACCGCGGCGCTGCCGAGCTACGAGGTAGATTCGTGGACTACGCTGCACCCAGAAGTCGAAGAGACGCTGGCCATGAAGGGGTCATTCACGACGATCCTCGGCTTGATCGTGCTGATGATCGCCAGCATTGGCGTGCTCAACCTGATGCTGATGGCGGTCTTTGAACGCACGCGCGAGATGGGCGTCCTCAGCGCCCTGGGCATGAAGGGCCGCCAGATCATGTGGCTCTTCCTGTTGGAAGGCGCGCTCATCGGCTTGGTGGGAGCCATCATCGGCTGCACGATCGGCTACGGCATCATACTCATTCTCGGCCAGGTCGGCATCGACTTTGGCTATGCCACAAACATGGGTGAACTTACGGCCCTCATGGGCTCGCGCCTCTATCCTGCCGTCAAGCCCGCCAGCGTGCTGTTTGCCGGCGTGGCCGTAACGATCATTGCAGCGCTGGCATCGCTCTATCCGGCCTGGCAGGCATCGCGCAAGGAGCCGGCTGCGGCCTTGCACCACATTTGAGATTGGAAGGGAGGATGCCGTTATGGCATTTGGAAAACTTTGGCAGATTGCCTATCGCGACCTTGGGCGCAACCGCCGCCGCTCGTTCTTTACGCTGGTGGCCGTGGCCGTCGGGCTGGCGCTGCTCATCTTTATCAACGGCCTGATCGCCGGTGTCATGTACGACGCGGTCGAAAACAATATCCGCCTCCGGACCGGCCACGTCCAGCTGCGCGCCCCGTCGTATGAGGAAGAAAAGTCCAGCCTGGAATGGCAGGACCTACTCACCAACGGCGAGGATCTGGCGGCGCGGGCGCGCGCCCTGCCGCAGGTAGCGAGCGCTGCGCCGGTGCTGTGGGCGATAGGCATCCTCAACACAGCCGAGGACACCACCAACCTGCAGGTCTACGGTATCGACGTCACGTCCGACTTCTATGCACCCGTGCGCGATGGCCTGGTGGCGGGCGAATTCCTGGCCGCCGACGACCGCAGCGGCATCCTGCTCGGCAAGCGCCTGGCCGACAGCATGGGACTCCAGCCCGGCAGCAAGGTGAGTCTGACGCTCATCGACGCCGACGGCCAGCCGCAGGAGCAGATCTACACCGTGCGCGGCCTCTTCCGCAGCGGCGCCGTTTCCTACGACGAAAACTCAGTCTTTATGCCGCTCGCCAAGGCTCAGGCCGTCACCAACACGGCCGGCCGCGCCAGCGCCGTCACGATCCTGCTGCACAACCAGGAGGATGCAGAGGCCGTCGCCGCAGCATTGGCAGCCCCCGACGTCAAGGCACTCACCTGGACGGAGCTGAACCAGGTGTTTCTGCAGACGATGGCGATTGGGCTGCGCTTTTACTTGATCCTCGACTTTATTGTCATGCTGGTGGTGGCGGTCGTCATCGCCAACACGCTGCTGATGGCCGTTTTCGAACGCGTGCGCGAGATGGGAATCCTGGCCGCCCTGGGTATGAAGGGCCGCCAGATTATGGGGATGTTCCTGCTCGAAGCCGCCACGCTCGGCCTGCTGGGCATCGTCGTCGGCGTCGTGTTGGGCACGGCCATCGTGATCTACATGACCGACCACGGTATCTACATGGGTGAGGACGTCGCCGGTTCGGTCGAAAACATTGCCCTAGGCGCCACCATGTACACGCGCCTGGTCCCCACCACCATCGCCAACCTGTCGCTGGCGACGCTGGTGGTCATCCTGCTTGCTTCGCTGTATCCCGCCTGGTTCGCCGCCCGCCTGGAGCCGGTGCAGGCGCTGCATTCTTTATAGGAGCCCGAATATGTCTGCCAATTCAACGCAATCTGTGCTTGCACCGGTAATCGAAATCGAAAACGTCACCCGCCGTTACAAGATCGGCCAGGTGGAAACGCGCGCCCTCGACGGCGTATCTCTCTGCATCGACCCCGGCGAGTTCACCGCCCTGGTCGGCCCTTCGGGCTCGGGCAAGACGACGCTGCTGCAGTTGATGGGCTGTCTCGACAAGCCTGACAGCGGCATCGTGCGCGTCAACGGCAAGGACGTGACCCGGCTCAACGCCGCCCAGCGTGCCGATATGCGCCGCGCGGAAATCGGCTTTGTCTTCCAGTTCTTCGCCCTGGTGCCGGTGCTCGACGCCTACGAAAACGTCGAGCTGCCGCTGCTCCTCAACGGGCTCAGTGGCAGCGAGCGCCGCGCCCGCGTGATGGAGATGCTCGACGCCGTCGGCCTGAGCGACCGCATCCACCACCGCCCCGACCAGATGAGCGGCGGCGAGCAGCAGCGCGTGGCCATCGCCCGTGCCTTGGCCACCCGCCCCTCCCTCGTCCTGGCCGACGAGCCCACCGCCAACCTCGACACCGCCAACGGCGAGCAGGCGATGGAGATCATGCAGCGCCTCAACGCGCAGACCGGCACCGCCTTTGTCTTTGCCACGCACGACCCGCGCGTCATGGCCCATGCCCGCCGCGTGGTCCGGCTCCTTGACGGCCGTGTCGCCGTAGATGAGGGCCTCACCGAGGCGATAGCCAACGGACTCGTTCACTAACCAGTAGAACAATGATGCTTTCTCGATATTTATTGATCCTTCTACTTGCAACTCTTCTCGCTGCCTGCAGCCAACCGGCCTCTCCCACCCCAACGCCTGCTGCCGCCACCCCGCTGCCCGCCATTGTCAGCCAGCCTGGCGGCCCGGTGCGAGCAGCGGGCAAAGTTGTTCCGGCCAAAGACGCCAATCTTGCCTTCACTACTTCGGGCCAGGTACGCGCGATAAACGTGGCCGTGGGCGACACAGTGAAGCAGGGCGATACGCTGGTGGCGCTCGATTCCACAACAGCCGACGCCGGCGTGGTGGAGGCCCAGGCAGCGATCTTTCGTGCCCAGGCCAACCTGGACGAGCTGAAATCTGGGCCGCGCACGCAAGAAGTGGCGGCGGCCGAGGCAAACGTGCAGGCCGCCCAGGCACGTCTTGACCAGCTCTCTACCCCTGCGAGCGACAGCGACATCGCCGCTGCTCGGTCCTCGCTGGCCGCCGCCCAGGCTGCCCTGAGCCAGCTTTCCGCAGGCCCGCGGCAGGAAGAGCGCATCGCTGCGCTCGCCGATCTATCGAATGCCGAAGCCGTGTTAAAACAGGCACAGTCGGCCTATAACCAGGTGAAGGACCGCAACGATGTGGGGATGCTGCCGCAGAGCCGCGACCTGCAGCAGGCCACCAACAACTACGAGGCCGCCCAGGCGCGCTACGACCTGCTGTTTGCGGGGCCTGAAGCCGATGCCACAGCGGCGGGCCGTGCCCAGGTGCAGCAGGCACAAGCGGCGCTTGACCGGCTGCTCACGCCTGCCACGCCCAGCCAGGTGGCCGAGGCTCAGGCCCAGGTGCGTTCAGCGCAGGCACAGCTCGACCTGCTGCAGGCCGGGGCGCGCGACCAGGAGCTGGCCGTCGCTGCGGTCGCCGTGACAGAAGCCGAGGCAGCGCTGCGCCGGGCGCAGGCAGCACAGGAGGCGACGGCGATTCGTGCGCCGTTTGCGGGAACCATTACGGCACTTACCATCAGCCCCGGCGAAATGGTGCAGCCGGGTGCGGTGGTGCTCACGCTGGCCGACCTGGCGATGCTGCAGGTAGATACGACGGACCTGAGCGAGCGTGACGTAACCCGCGTCGCCGTCGGCCGGCCTGCCACCGTAATCGTGCAGGCGTCAAACGAGCAGGTGCCGGGCAAGGTGACGGCCATTGCCCCGGCTTCGACGATCGTCGGCGGCGACGTAGTGTATACCGTCACGATCGACCTGGACCGGCAGCCGGCCGATCTGCGGTGGGGCATGACGGTAGACGTGGAGATCAGCGGGGAATAACGTGTTCCCTAGCCATCGCCCTCAAACGCTGCCGCCAGGGCCGCCTGCTGCATGCCGCGGTATGCCGGCCCCAGCACCTGCTCGATGTTTTCGTCGAGGAACGGCGGCTGGCCAAGGCGCTTTAACAGCGGAAGCGGCGTTGCCGGCGGCTTGATAGCTACCTGGACGGGCGTAGTTTCTACACCCTCGTCGCCACCGCCCATACGCCAGAAGTGTTCCAGGTTCGCGTCGAGCGGCGGGCCGGAGTTGGAGACCGCGGCAGGGGCCGGTTCCGCGGCTGTGCGCGGGGTATCGCTGCGGCGCGCGCGCAAAGCAGCCATCACCTGTTCCTGCGTGCGGCCGCGCAGGCGAAAGAGAAGGAACGGGTCTTCGTCAAGCTGTTCGGCCAGGATGTAATGTGTGGCCGCCACGTGCTTGCAGGGATTGGCCCAATCGGGGCACGAACACTCAGTCTCGAGTTCGCCTTCGGTAGAGGGGAAAAGACTGCTGCCCGCCGCAGCAAACACGGCGTCAATTTCCTGGGGCATCTCGCCGGCCAGCAGTTGGGCGGCAAAGAGCGCCTGCCCCGAGAGCGCGTCGATCACCCTGTCCCACTGCCTATCGCTCAGCGGCTTCAGCTTGATCGTTACCTTGTAAGGCTGCGGCCGCGTGCCCTGGACGCGCGCCTTGACGACGCCGCCTACCTCATCGAGCGAAAGAACCTGGCCGGCACGGGCATACGTGCGCCCGCGATTAAGCCGTCCCGAGTTGACGACCCGTTCAAGGGCGCTGATCCAGCGTTGCGCCCACCAATTGGTGACGAACTGGCCACGCTGGCTGCGCGCCTTGATGCCGTCTTTGCGCTGAATAGGTGGAGCGTTTGGCGGTGGCCGCTGGGAACCCTGCTGCCCTTGGGGGCGCTGGGGACGCTGGTAACGTCGTCTCATACGGGCTCCTGGTCCAGCGCCTCGCGCCGGAGCGCGACCAGATCGCGCAGTTGGTCGGTAGACAGCTCGGTCAACCACTGCTCGCCGCTGCCAAGCACGCTGGCGGCCAGCGCCTGCTTACCTTCGATCATCTCGTCGATCTTCTCTTCGAGTGTGCCGGTGACGACAAACTTATGCACCTGTACGTTGCGGTGCTGGCCAATGCGAAACGCACGGTCGGTGGCCTGGTTTTCGACTGCGGGGTTCCACCAGCGGTCAAAATGGAATACGTGGGTAGCACGCGTCAGGTTGAGTCCCACGCCGCCGGCCTTGAGCGAAAGCACAAAGATGGGCGGCCCATCCGGATCCTCCTGGAAACGGCGCACCATTTCGGTGCGCTGTGCGGTGGGCGTGCCACCATGCAGGAACTGGGTCGCCACGCCAAGCCGCGACCTGGAGATAGCTCTTGAGCAGGCCACCCATCTCGGCGAACTGGGTAAAGACCAGTGCCCGGTCGCCGACGCTCACGACTTCTTCCAGCAGCTCGACGAGGCGCGCCAGCTTGCCGCTGCGGGCATCCTCGTCGCCGAGGGTGTAGCCATCGCCGATCTGGTGTAGGAACTGGGCCGGGTGGTTGCAGATCTGCTTGAGCTTGACCAGCAGTGCCAACACCTGGCCTTTGCGCTCCATTTCATTGCCGGCAGCATCAATCTGCTGTAACTGTTCGCGCACCACGGCCTCGTAGAGTGTCGCCTGCTCGGGCGTGAGGAAGCAATAAACCTTGCTCTCTTGCTTCTCCGGCAGGTCACAGATGACATTGGGGTCGGTCTTGACGCGGCGCAGGATAAAGGGTGAGACGAGACGGCGCAGGTGGTCGGAGGCTTCCACATCGGCAGCGCGCTCGATCGGCAGGGCAAACTGCCTGCGGAAGCTCTGACGCGACCCGAGGTAGCCGGGATTCAGGAAATGCATAATCGACCACAGATCGGTCAGCCGGTTCTCCACGGGCGTGCCGGTCAGCGCCAGGCGGAAGGTAGCGGGCAGCTTGCGCATCACGCGGGCCTGCTGCGTGTCGGCGTTCTTAATGTTCTGCGCCTCGTCCACCACCACGCCAAACCAATCGACCTGGTTCAAGGTTGGAGCATCACGGCGTACGACCGCGTAGCTGCTCAATATAACGTCGCGGCGGCCAACTTCGGCCAGCAGCGCCTCGTCGCGCAGGCGCTGCGCGCCCTGATGCACCAGCACGTTCAGGCCGGGGGCAAACGTCTCCGCCTCGCGGGCCCAGTTGGTCACGACCGAAGTGGGTGCGACGAGCAGGACGGGGCCGGGCAGCGCGCCCTCGTCCTCCTTGACGCGCAGAAGCATGGCAAGCGTCTGGATTGTCTTACCAAGGCCCATATCATCGGCCAGGCAGGCACCCAACCGCCAACGGCGTAAGAAGTCAAGCCACGAATAGCCGTACTGCTGATAGGGGCGCAGTTGGCCATGCAGGCCCGCGGGCTGCGGCAGCACGGAGAGCTTTTCGCCACCCGTAAGCCGTGCCATCCACTCGGCCAGCCAACCATCGTACGTCACCTCGAGCACATCGAGACCTTCGATGGGGGCACCGCTCAAGCCCAGCTGCACGGCATCGGTAAGCCCCAACGTGCCGCCGGCCTCCAGCCGCTGCCAGAACTTGATCGCGGCCTCGACCTGGTCGGGATCAAGCTGGACCCACTGACCGCGCAGCTGCACGAGTGGTGATTTGAGCGCCACCAGTGCATCAAACTCGGCACGGCTGATTGAAGCCTCACCCAACGCCACTTCCCAACGATAGTCGACGAGCTTGTCAAGGCTCATGCGTCCGCCGGCCACCAAGTCAGGGGTCGCACCCTTGGCGGCGTTCATGCGCAGCCGGACGCCGAGGCGTGCACCGGGCTTATTCCACCATGGCGGCACCAGGACACCAAAGCCGCTTTCCTCCAATACGGGGGCGGCGGTACGCAGAAAAGCATACGCTTCTTCGGTGGTAAGCATCGCCACCGTCGGCGTTTCCGTCTGCAAGCTGCGGCGCAGCGGTTCAAATAGACGGGCAGCATAGCCGAGCCCCGCCAGCAGCTTCTCCTGAGGGTTGGTAAAGGTACGGCCCAACGCCTGGAGAGTCGCATTGCCTGACTGCCACACTTCCTTGGCGGGGACGATCAGGCTGGGATCATCGCGCGCCTGGAGGAGAAAATGCAGCTGCCAGCCCCCTGCTGCCTGCGGCGGCAGAGCGTGCTGCGCTGGTTGGCGCTGCGCTGACCGCTGTTACGCTGACCGTTGTTACGCTGACTGCCGTTACGTTGACCGCCGTTACGTTGACCACCGTTACGCTGGCCTCCCTGCTGCCGGCCGTCGTTTCGGCGCCTGCCATCTTGCGCGGCGTCCCGGCCTATTCTGCTTTGGCCCCTGTGGTTTCGTGTCCTGCTGCGTGTCCTGCTGCGTTCCTTGCTGCTTCTTGGGCTGCTGCTTACTGGACTGCTGGCGGCCGGCATTCTGCCGTCGGTCATTTTGCCCGTCAATTTGCCTGTCCGTCTTGCTGCTTGCCGGTTCCCTGACCGGTTTCCTGGCGGGCGCGTTTCTGTTGGCTGTTCCCTTGCTGCCCGCTGTCACCTTGTCCATCGGCCGGCATTTGGACGGAGGCTCGGCTTGAAAAGCCTTGTTCGCTGCGCTGGTGGGGAGGGATTTCCAGGGCAATGGAGTGCGCAAGGGTGATCGATGGTGGTGCCTCCAGGCGAAAGGCGACGCGAATCTGCTGGTCCCCCGCCATGTGGAGCGAGCGCAGCCAGGCGCGGTAGCTTGCCTGCAGACGGCTCAACGGCGCCTGCGCGCCGGCCACCTTGGGCGTGTCGGCAAACAAGGCTTGCAGCCAGTCGCCCGCCGGCAGATTGGCGCCCACACTAGGGGGCGGCGCCAGGCCGCGCGTCCAGATACGCGCCAAGGCATCGGCGCTATTGTTGAGAAACGAATCAAGCAATTGGCGGGGTGCCGGCGCGTCGGCCGCGTTGTTAACATGTGAGCGGCAGATCGGCGGCATCTGGACTACCAATTGGGCCAGGCGCGGGCCATCACGCGGGCCGTCGAGGACAGGAGCCCAACGGGCATAGAACTGGCCCCCGTGCCGCTCCATTCCGCCTCCACTACCATCTGCTGCCTCGAGCGTCGGCAGCAGTTTCTGCTGTGCCATTGCCTCCAGGACGAGCCCGGTCGCCGTCGCCCAGTAGCGTGCGTCGTCGGCCACGCGCAGGGAGGGTGGCAGGTCACTGTCGGGGGGCAGAGCCAGAAGCACGGCCATGGCGGCGGCCGGCGGCAGCAGGAGACCTTGCACCTGCCAGCGGGCGAGGCGCGGCGGCCGCCGCATGTCAAATGGCCAGTCATAGACCAAGTGTGGCGATGGGCGCGGAAGGTTGCCCGCCGTCGGCAGCAGCAGGATCAGCGTGCCCTGACGCCCGCCGCCTGCCCAACCCAGTTGGCGCAGCGCCTCTTCGCTTTCGGCGAGTGAGGCGCAGAATGGGTGAATGGTCGGCGGCAGCAGCGGGCGTGGTTTACGCCGCCAGCGCGATCTGCGCCCGCCACCGCCGGAGGGTGCCTCCTGGCTGCTCGACTGAGCGCCGGTAGCGGGGTTGTCCTGGGACGGGTTATTTTGTTCGGCAGGCGCGGCGCTCGTTTCCGTCCAGAAGAGCACGGTGCCGTTTTCGTCCGGCCTGGCCGGCGGCTGCCAATGTGCATGTAAAACCAGCATGTACGCGCGGTTTCCTACCGCCTGTTTGTCAGCTCGACTGCCTCGGCAAGTGCGGCTTCCGTATTCCCGTTGGGACGAAATTCCAGACCAACGAAGCCGCCATAACCTACGTCGTCGATGGCGGCGAAAATCGTGCGATAGTCTAGATCGCCGCCTACAAGATTGCCACGCCCCGGCGCTCCAGCCACATGAATGTGGCCGATCAAGGGCGCATATTTGCGTAAATTGGCCAAGATACTGCCCTCGGTGATCTGCTGATGATAGATATCATACAGGATCTTGAGGCTTGGCAAGCCCACTTCTTCCACCAAATCGGCCGCCTGTGCCATCGTCGTCAGCCAGTAGCCAGGGTGGTCGTCGTGGACGTTGAGCGGCTCCAGGCAGAGGGTTACACCCTCATGTTTTGCCGCTGCCGCCATCGCCTTGAGCTTGCGCAGCACCCGCCGCCGTGTCATTTCATAATTCTCGCCCGGCACAATATTACCCGCCGTGACAATAAACGTAGATGTTCCCAGACGCCGTCCTACTTCGGCGGCACGCGCCACGCCTGCAACATGCACGTCCACGGGCGTGGGACCGGTAAGGGCAAAACCAGGCTCGCAAACAAAGCCCGCCAGAGACACGCTGCTGGTACGTGCTGCCGCCTCGATGGCAGGCAGGTCCTTGTCGCTGTAATTCCAAAACTCGAATGCAGGCAGACCGGCCTGTGCGACCCGCGCAACACGTTCTGCAAACGGCAGCTCAGGCCAAAACATTTCGATACAGACGGACAAGCGCCCCATGCTCTACTCCCTGTGCCGGCGAAATTGCCAGATAGATCGTACCGGAGAGTTGGCGCGCTGTCCAATTACGCGAATCGCTAATGCGTGTCGCTCATGCAGGCTTAATTCAACATGCTGATCGCGACCGGTAGTTCTTCCACACACTGCTTCAATGTCCGCCGGATCGTCGTCAGCCGGTAGATGGCATCGGTCGCATCGCCCAATGTGCAGCCCGACTTATCGATGACGTCGATCAGATTCACCATCAAGTTCACCACGTCACTGTCCGATGCCTGCACCCGCTGTTTGACCTGCTCGATGGCGTCATGAAATTCCATGTAGTTGATTTCGTGCCCGACCTTGCCGCTGGGCACATAGACTGGTCGCTCCATATTGTCCACCTCCTCCAGCATTGACCGTGTTAACTGGGTGTCAATTCAGTGTCAATTCAGCGTTTGTCACGGTGTAAGATCACTTGCACTCAATCATGCCGGGTTCCCTGCGGCACTCCTATGGAGAGGGGCACAAGCCCAGGTACGATCCCAAGCAATGTCCCCCGGCAAACCAGTAATACTGCCAATCATGCTCCCTTCTCACTGTACGGTTGCAATTGCACTGTTAATATTGATCCTTTCTGCTTCCAGACCTGGCACTTGGCCTTGAAGGTCGAATTTTAGGTTGACGCCCGGCCGGAAGATCAGGCAGTGCGTTGAGCCGCCAAAGTGGAACATGCCAAGCTCTTCGCCTTTGACGACATGCTGGCCAACCTTGACCGTGACGTCGCAGGTAGAGACTTCCGCCATACCTACGGGCATAAAGCACATCAGACCAATGCGGGGGTCATCGGCTTCGATCAGGACGCTCGCTCGCGCAGCCACTTCGGTGATGTATCCTTGCGATTCGTTGGGGCCGGCTGGATCGTAGCCGACACTGGGCGGCTCGGAATAGTAGCTGCCATCTATCAAGTCTACCTTGACAATTTTGCCGTTGACCGGGCTGTGCCAGCGGTGGTAGCTGAGCGCATTGAGGAAGGCCTGGTAGACTGTGCCGCCTATGAATTGCTCTGCGATCGGATCGTTGGCAAACATATGCCGGAGGGAATAGGGCTGCCCCTTGATCCAAAAATGGTCACACAGTTGGCAGTCCCGGGCCAGTTGGTAGGGTGCCGATTCGCAGGCATTGACGATCACGCCGTCGTCGTCAGGAGCGGCGACAGGCCGCTGGCCGGCACGGAACGAACGCGTGAAAAAATCGTCCCAAGACTTGAACCCATAATAGGGCTGCTCCGGATCGCACTGGAACTCGTCCACAAACCTGGGCATGGCCGCCATTGCGTCTCGCCCAAACCAGCCATTCTCGGGATCGTCAGTCAAGACATAGCGGGAAGCGGGCGACGATAGAAACGCCCCCCACTGGTTGAGAATCTTCTTGAGTTGAGCGTTCACTTTCTCATTTAAGAAAGCCGCAAATCCGCCAGACGTTCCCATCGGCCAGTCGAGAATGGCGTTGATGGGAAATCCGACGAGATCTGTCTTGTTATAAGCTGGTGCCGTCGTCAAGATCGCGTTGAGCAACTGCAGCATGTGTTCGTAGTCGCGTACTTGCGGCCGTCCGACAGGGGTGGTGTGAAAGAGCATTTTGTTCGGCAACTGCTCAAACATCTGGTGGAAGTACATGTAGAGCTGCGGATCGTTCTCAATCAGGTCTTTGAATTCCTGGATCACAGGCTGCAACGGCTTGGGATTGGCGTCGACGGCGCGGATCTGCCTGGCGAGCCATCGGTCGAGCACTGCCTGGTCCGATGGCAGCCACTTGCCGACCCGATACGGTGCATGGCGCACAGGAATGGCCTCCACAGCGGCCTCCGCACGCGCACTGTAGCCAATGGGTTCCGAATGGACGGCAGGGCCAAGTACGGTAACGCCTGCGCCAACACCGGCGAGCTTGATAAAATCTCTTCTCGAAGGCGTAAGTGATTCACTGTTCTGCTTCATGTTTTCCTCCCAACTAAGTGATTGATGGTTCTATCGTAAAGGGAAGATAAAGCAGAAGCATCGGTCAATTGCTGCTTCTATGTTTAACCAAGGGGCTAAACAGCCGTAAGGTCCACTAGCGGCAATAATGTGAAGGGGTGTCCCCGGCGCACTATGCCCTACCTCAAGGCGATGGCGGCAGCGATGCAACTTCGCCGATTGACAGGCAGTGACTGAGAGCAGCAGGGTCGGGATAGGCGCGGAAGCTGCACTCAGCCAGGTTCGGTTGCGGCTCGACGATTCCAGACCGCCAGTCGGTGCCGCTGTAGAGGCCAAACCACCAGTCGACCACGCGCGTAGCCCCGCCGGCATAGCTCGCATCCTGGCACGCGGCGTTATCGAGTTCGAGTCCTACGTCCATGTATTGGTACCAAAAGATCTTGGCGACGGCCGGAATTCCAGGCGTCCAGGTGACATCTTTGAATAGAATGTCAAACTGCTGCGGCAGGAACGCAGCCTGCTCTACGCCGGTGACCATCGTTTGGTAGACGGCCTGACAGCCCAGCGTGGCCAGGCTGCTGCTGTCGGCCGCACGGTTCCAGCCCAATTCAGTGATCCAGATGGGACGTGGGGAGTGGCCGGCTGCCCGCATGATAGCCATGAACGGCGCCAGGACAGTTGGCGACTCGTAGTACAGGTAGGATGGGTCTCGAATCAGCCGGCCGTTGCGACGGAACTCATTCGATGGATAGGGATGGATAGCAAAGACATCGTAGGGGACCAGGTTGCCGGAGAACTGCTGAATGACTTGTTCGAAGTACTGTGCGGCCACCCAATCGGCGCCGCCTAGCCCACCAAAGACAACTTGCGTGCGGGGATCGGCCTGCTTGATGACGGAGTAGAGTGCAGTCAGCAAGTGGGCATAGTCGGCGGCCGCCAGATGGGTAACCTGAAAATCGGGCTCGTTCCAAATCTCCCAATACCCGACGCGATCTCCGTAGTAGCGGGCAAAAAGGTCGGCGATGGCGGTCATTGCCTCCAGGTAATGCCCGTCGATATGTTCTGTTGCCCGCCACTCCTGGTTGGGCAAGGCTGCATAATCGAGCAAACCCAACACGCCGATTGGGTTCAGCGGATCGCAAAGCAGTCCCAGCAAGTCATCATAGTGGCGCAGGTCAATATAGTTGAGCAGGCCGGCGGGGCCTGCCAAGGTGACGGCGCTGCTGCCGGCCACCGGGCGGACCTGCCACTCGACACGTACCCACTGCACGCCGCTTTGCCGCAGGCGGGTGACATGGCCCGCCAGTCCGGTAGGGGTGTCGGCAGGATAAGCAGGCAGGTTAAGGCCCTTGCTGACGGGCCGGCTGCCCGGTACGCCGGCCACCTGCATCTCCGGGTTGACGCTGCGGCAGGAGGATGCGGCAGGCGTGTACTGCTCCGCGTCGATGTCGTCCAACCAGGGAGTGCTTGCTGCCGTGCGGCCATCGGCGGCGCGGAATTCCCACAGGATGGCGACGCGGCCGTCTGGATTGGCAGCAGCGCCGACAAAGGGAGCGAACAGGCGTTGTGCCGGCCAGGGCTTCGCACCGGCGGCTTGCATTCCGCGCCAACGGCGTCCGTAAAAGGTGGTGCCGTTGGTGGAAATGCCCACAAACAGTGTGTCGCCGGCCTGCGCCAGTTGTGGGGTGAACTGGACCATGAGGTTTTCAGCGGTATTGAGATGGTCGAACACACAGATATACCGAAGCGCGTCGGCTGCCGTTACAGCCATGCAGGGTGCTTTGCTTCCCGCAACTGGGCGGCCAAAGGGAAAAGATTGTTGGTAGAGGCGGCTCCATCCAGGCGGCGTTATCGGCACCCAGGGCAACAGCTGCTGCAGCATCCGATCCAACGTTGGCTGTGTCGTTGGAATCGAGGCAAACACATTGGGTGCGGTTACAACGTCGGGCACGGGAAGGCCGGCATCCCAGGACTGGGTGCGTTCGAGCGAGGACCAATTCTGCGCAAAGTCGCGCGGCATCAGGACGTGGGCCTGATAGGGTGGCACACCCCCCTGGGCAGCGGCAGTGCCGGCGGCCAGGGTAAGCCACAAAATCAATGCAAACAGTGTGCAGTGAACGATACGGTTCGCCACGGAACAGCGGCTTTCTTTCTGACGGCGGTTACAGAGATCGACAGCCGCACCCTCCCGCCACCTGCGCTGCCGGCGCAGGTTGGTCCCGGGAACAGCCGGTTGTGCGTTGATGATAGCATAGGTCGCACAACCACGCATCGGTCAAGAGAATGGCCTTTTGTGGCGGAATGTGGGAACACACCAGGAGGCGGAGCCGGCCTGTGGTCGGACGCCTCCCGGCAGAGGTTAGCGGGCTACGGCAGCAGCGTCGAAGGGGCGGGGAAGAGCGGCAATGGCGGCAAGCCAACTGCGATAGCGGTCGAGTGAGAAGGGTGGGTGACCGGCAAGATAGTGCGCGCCGTACGCTTCGCCTCCAACTTCCCACGTCATCAGGTAAAGGCGCTGGTCGCTGGCATAGGTGCGGATGTGCCCCACCTGCCAGTTCTGGTTGGCCGGGACCGTGTACGCGCCGGCCAGTATCACCTCCTGGCTGTCAGCGTCCTGCACCTGGTAGTGCACGTCGGCAGGATGCAATGTGTCGTTGCTGATGATAAGGGGCAGGTATTTGCCGGGGCCGGGTTCGCCGACGATGACAGAGATCGGGCGCTGGGCGCGCCAGAGATAGTGGTAGGCCAGCTTGCGGCCAAAGTAGTAGTCAACGATCGCATCGGAGAACTGCGGCCAGCCGTCGATGACGTTCCACCAGAGGATGCCGCTGGTGCGCCATTTGCGCAGGCGCGTGGACTCGACAAAGAACTTCTTGGCCTCGGCCTGACTGATCTGGCTGGCAAGCGCAAAGCTGTGAAGGTCCTCAGGGATGGTACCGAACAGCTCGCGCACCTGGTTGGCCATCAGATGGATGCGGTCGCGATCGATGGCGTCATGCTGCCAATGATAGACGGCATGCACCTGCCACTCGTCGTTCTTTTTGTCGCCATACGACCAGGGCCAAAGGTGTTCGGGCGAAATGAAGCGCTCGATCGCGCTGACGTTTGGACAGCCGTGATAGCCGATCTCGCCGATGAAATGTGCGCTGTGTTGAAGATAGAACGGGCTCTTAGAATAAGCCGCGGGGCCCCCAGAGGTGCTGTTCGGGTGTGAGCGTCCAGACGTCAGGGTTCTGCGCCAGGACCGACGGCACATAGGGCGAACTGGGGACATAGTCGCGATAGGGATCGCAGCGGTGAACCACCTGCGGGATCACCTCGCGCGTGAGCCGGTTGTGCTTGGGATCGAGCTTTACCATGACGTAGAACGCATCGATCTCGTTGTCGCCGCACCAGATAGCCAGCGCCGGATGGTTGCGCAGCTTTTCGACGACTGCCTGGGCTTCCACCCGCACCTGGGTCAGGAAGTCCTCGGTTTGCGGGTAGAGGGCACAGGCAAACGAAAAGTCCTGCCAGACCATGATGCCCTGTTCGTCGCAGCGGTCGAAGAAAGGATGGTCCTCGTAGACGTTGCCGCCCCAGCAGCGGATCATGTTGCAGCCGAGGTCGTCAAAGAGATCGAGCGCCGGGCCGACACGCTCAGCGTCGCGGCTGTGGAAGGCGTCGAGCGGCACCCAGTTGGCCCCTTTGACCATGATCGGCTCGTGGTTGACATAGATCACGAAACGGCTGGCCGGATCGGGCGGCGAGTCGACGCGCATGGTTTGGTTGGGAGATGCGCCTGGCGCCCACATGGCGGCCGCAGTGTCGGTGCGGTCGACGTGGAGCAGGCGGACGCCGATGCGGTCCTCGCGCACGGCCAGCACCTGCCCGCCCTGGCACAACTCCATAGTGACCTTATACAGGCTGGGATCGCCGTAGCCCTTAGGCCACCAGAGCCTGGCGCGATCCACCCGGATATAGCAGTGGTCGGCCACAAACTCGGTGGGCCATTCGTAGGTAAACTCATGGTCGCCGCACACACCGTGGAAGCGCATGGTGAAGCCGTCAAGGACAGCGGCAGGGGTGCGAAATTGGAAGCGCGCCCCCAAAGTGGCACCGCCGACATCTACAGATTCAGTCCAGTAGTAGACATTCTCAATGGCCGTAGACGGCATGGACTCCAGCCAGACCGAACGCCAGATACCTGCGGTCATCGCGCGCGGCATAATGTCCCAGCCGCCCATATGCGCGGCTTTGCGGACGAAGAGAAGTTCGTCGCGATGCTCAGGGCCGATAGCAACCGCGTCGTAGGCAAAGTGGCGCGCGTAGTTGACCGGCGAGCCGATGCGCACGTGGATACGGTTGGCGCCGGGGCGGAGAACGCCCGAGACATCCACCCGATGTTCGACCAACATGTTAGCCGTCTTGCCGACCTCGATACCGTTGACCCAGATGGTGGCAATGGTGTCCAAACCGGCGAAGACGAGCTGCCAGCGCTGTGCGGGCAGCCCATGCGGCAGGTCAAAGTCGCGCGTGTACCACCATTCGTAGAATTCATAGGGACGCAGCTTGCGGATGTTGTCAGCGTAAAACGGTTCAGGGAGTATGCCGGCGGCCTGCAGATCCAACTCGACATTGCCGGGGACGCGGGCGGCGATCGTGTCGACAACGGCCGCATCCAGGTCGCCCGGATTCGTAATCGGCCGTTCTCCCTCGCGCCAGTAGGCCAGGCGCCATTCGCCGTCCAGCACGATCCTGGCAGCAGCGCGCAGATTTTCTTCCATGGAACAAACCCTCTACTCGGCGGGCATTGTGCGCCGCCGCTTATATATGGCCGTCCTGCCATCCCTGCGGCAAGCGGCAGGGATGGCAGGACGGCCGGAAAATTAGCTTAGCTCTTCTGGTAGTTCTTGCGGGCTTCGGCGGCGATCTCATCCAACTTGGTCTTGATCGTCGGCATCACTTCCGCTGCGGGCGACTTGTTGAGGAAGATAGCCTGGCGTTCGTTGCTGACCATGCTCTCCATCTGGTTGAAGCTTACCAGCAGGTGATTGGCCGACTCATAGCCCTTGGCCATCGATCCCTCGATCAGCTGCTTGAGCGGGTCGCCGGCGATCCACGGCATGCGCTTGCCGATGATTTCATACCACTGCGGTAACAGCTCTGCCGCGGGCGGTACGACGGTGGTGGTTTCCATGTAGCTTTTGGCGCCCCTCTTCGGATCCACCAGCATCTTGGTGAACTCCCACGCCTGGTCCGGATGCTTGCTTTCGCGCGCGATCATCCAGGGATCGGTAAAAATCACCGGTTTATTGGTCCCCTTGCCGACGGGGAAAGCAGCGGCACCAACCTCAAAGGCCGTAACGTCGCTGTAGACCCAGAAGCCCCAAACTCCGTTCAGGTTCATGGCGATACGGCCGGTCTTAAACGGATCGCCGACCGCCGTCATGGCATCGGTAAGCGCCGGTGACGGGGCAACCTGATCCTTCCAGGCCAGATCCGCCTGCGACTGGAACGCCAGGATGGAGTTCTCGGAATCGGCAGGGCTATCCGTGAAGAAACCGGTTTCATAGGCCTCCTGCGGATAGAGGTCGGAGTCGAACAGCCAGTTGATGGCGTTTGACGGCCAGAAGCCTGCGTTGCCACCGTACATGGCGTCCGGCTCGCCGTACTTCTTCGTCAATTGTTTGGCCGTGTCCACCCAGGCCTCCCAGGTCCAGGTGGGGTCATCCCAGTTGGTTGTGGGATAGGGCAAGCCGGCTTCGTCAAAGGCATTTTTGTTATAGAACAGATAGGAAGCGCCGCTGGCAAACGGGATGCCGTAGAGCTTGCCTTCACGGGTGAACGTATCCATCAGCGACTTTGGGATCGAGCTGAGGTCGAGGTCACTGCTGGTGTCCACATAGGGCTTCATGTCGAGCATCAGGTTGCGGGCCGCATAGTCGCCAAAGCCAGCTTCCTGCCAGCTGGCGAAGACATCGGGCGGCGTGCCGCCGGCAACTAAGGCGCCAAACTTCGCCTCGCGCTCGGAGCCCTGGCCGCCGCTGATCCATTCCACGACAATGCCCGGGTTGGCGGCGTTGAATTCGGCCACCATCTTGTCCTCCCAGGGGTTAACGATGGCGTCGTCACGGACAAACCAGGTGACCTTGACGGGTTCGCCGGCAGGGGCCGCGCTCCCACCTGCCTGTGGAGCCGCGCCGGGTGCTGCGGGGGCAGCGCACGCGGCAAGCAGCGACGGCAGAACCGTCAGCCCCGCGCCGGCAATGGCCGAGTGCCTGAGGAAATCACGACGCGTCAACGAACGAGAACCAATCGATTGCTTTGACATCTCAGAGTCTCCTTTTGAGTCTGACCTGCACGTGATTACGCAGATAAACACAGCCTGGCAAAGTACAAAACGCTCAACCTTTCGAGCCGGAAACGACGATCCCCTGGATAAAGTAGCGCTGGGCAAAGAAGAAAAGCAGCACACACGGCAGCAGCGCAACCAGGGCGGCTGCCATCAGCAGATCCCAGCGGGTGGCACCGAACGCCGCCGTAAAGCGCTGCAGTCCGACCGAAACGACCAACTTGTCCTTGGAGCTGAGATAGATCAACGGCCCCATGAAGTTGTTCCAGTGGTACATGAACGACATGATGGCTACGGTCGCCAGAGCGGGCCGCGACATCGGCAGGATGATCCACCAAAAAATCTGGTATTCGTTGGCGCCGTCGATGCGGCCGGCGTCCTCCATCTCGTCGGGGATGGTGAGATAGAACTGGTGGAGAAGAAAGATAAAAAACGCGCTGCCAAAAAAGGTAGGCACGATCAGCGGCAGCAGCGTGTCGACCCAGTTGAGCGCACGGAAGATCAAAAACTGGGGGATCAGTGTGACCTGCCACGGCAGCATCATGGTGCTAATAATGATGATAAAGAACGCACGGTGCCAGGGCCCACGCAGCCGAGCCAGGGCATACGCCACCATGGCGGATGAGACGGTTTCACCAAAAACGGCGGACAGTGTGTAGACGATCGTGTTCCAGTAGTAGATGTTGAATGGCTGCGCCGTCATTGCCTGGATGTAATTGCTCCAGACAATGGGATTGGGAATCCACTGCGGAGGCATCAGCAGCACGTCGCCGGGCGCCTTGAGCGAGGTGGAGAGCATCCACAGGATAGGAATCAGTGCCAGGATTGCACCGAAGCAGAGAATAACAAAGGAGATACCCGACGTGAGCCGACGTGAGGCAGTCTTGCCGAACATAGTTCTTGATGGTGCTTTGGCTGATGATTTGAGCGCCTCGCTTGTCATCCGCGATCTCCTTGTCGCCCACTTTCGTAGTAGACCCACAAGCTAGACGAGCGCATGGTGATGGCCGTAAAGACGAGTATGATCAGGAACAGGATCCACGCCTGGGCAGACGCAAACCCCATGCGGAAGAACTGGAACGCATTCTGGTAGAGATAGTACACGTAGAAGTAGGAGGCGTAGTTGGGGCCACCCTTGGTCATTACGTATGCATCTGTGAACACCTGGAAGGAGCCGATGATGCCCAGCACCAGGTTGAAGAGGATCACCGGTGTGAGCATAGGCAGGCTGATGTGCCAGAAACGGCGCACGGCGTGAGCGCCGTCGATTTCGGCTGCCTCGTAGAGGTGCGTAGGGATGCTCTGCAGGCCTGCCAGATAGATGAGCATCGCCGCGCCCACCCCCCAGAGGCTCTTCATGATCAGCGCCGGGAGTACCCACTGCTCATCGTAGAGCCACTGTGGGCCGCGGATGCCAAAGAATTGATAGAGCATGCTGTTGATCAAGCCAAAGTCGGGCTGGAGGAGCCAGACCCAGAGCAGCGCAATCGCCACGCCGGTAGTAACGGTCGGCAGATAGAAGATGGTACGGAATACGCTGAGCCCAGGCACCTTCTGGTTTAGCAACACAGCCAGCCCCAACGAAGTGACCATCATGAGCGGAACGCCTACAAAGGTGTAGATGCAGGTCACCTTGAGCGACTGCCAGAACAAGTCGTCGTTGAACAGCTGAACGTAATTGTCCAGACCGATCCACTTTGGCGGCGTGAGGATGTCGTACTGGGTAAAACTCATATACATCGACGCAATCAGTGGACCGCCGATCCAGAGCACGAATCCAATCAGCCATGGCGACAGGAACACGAAATAGGCGACGTTGCGCCGCTCCCAAAGCGGCCGCCGCTGCGCCGGCTGCGCGGCGATACGTGAAGTCACTTGTGCTTCCATCTTCACCCCCATTACAGACCAGGCACCGGCATCCTATTGGTTAATGGCGCCAGCAGCCGTTCCGGTTCGCTAAAGAGCTGGTGCAGGACAAGGCAAGCAGCGCCCAGCACTGGCTCGTCATTGCCAAAAGTAGCCATCTGAATCTGGACATGTTGGGCTGCCACGGAAAAGGCACGCTCGGCCACAATGGCACGGATTGGCTCCAGGATGAGGTCGGCAGTAGCGTTAGCCACGCCGCGACCGAGAAAGACACATTCGGGGTCGAACAGGTTGATGAGGTTGACCACGGCAGCGCCCAAAAAACGGATTAGCTGCTCAATCAGGCCACGCGCCAAGCTGTCTCCCTGGCGGGCAGCCTCGGCGATCATGTGCACGTCGATCTGTTCCCACTGGCCTTGCACCAGATCGGAGATCAAGCTTGCCTCGCCGCTCCGCAGTGCCCCGACCGCAGCGCCTACGATAGCGGGCCGCGACGTATATAGCTCAAGGCAGCCAAAGTTGCCACAGCTGCAGCGCGGTCCATTCACGTCCATCGTGGTATGGCCGACTTCCCCCGCCATATCATGCGCGCCACGATGCAAGGTGCCGTTGACCACGACACCTGCGCCTACTCCCGTACCGACGGCCAGGTAAACGAACTGGTCCAGCGTTCTGCCGGCGCCAAACCACGCTTCTGCCAGGGCACAGGCATTGGCGTCGTTGTCGATCCACACCGGCAGGTGAAACTGCTCCTCAACCAGCTGGCGAATGGGCACGTCGCGCCAGCCCGCGAAATTAGGGGGCGAAAGGATCACGCCGGTCGTGGCGCTGAGAGGGCCAGGAGCACCGATGCCGATACCAACGATGCGATCGCGATCGGCGCCAAACTCGGCAAACAGCCGCTGGAGGAGTTCAACCAGACGCGCACTGGTCACGTCAAAGGGTTGATTGAGCGCAGATGCAACACGCAGGCTGAGACGGAAGCCGCCATTGAGATCGACGACACTGGCGCCGATGCCGGAGCGAGCAAGGTCCACGCCGACGACAAAGCAGGCATCGGCAACAATCTCCAGCCGCACGCGAGGCCGGCCGCTGTCGCTGCGGTTGAGCCCGGCTTCGCGCACGAGGCCCATCTCCATCAGTTCCAGCACGATACCAGAGACGGCAGGCTGGGTGAGGTGGGTCACCTCGGCCAGTTCGGCGCGCGAGATGCCGGAGTTGCGGCGGATAGCCTCCAGCATGCCGGCACGGTTGCTCACGCGCATGTCCGACGGGCCAAGCGTTCGGTTGAGAACGAGCGGCAGTCTTTTTTTCATGACAAGGGCAGGGAGCCGAGTTACTTATATTACTAAATTAACTATATAGCGCTCACAAGAGGTTGTCAATAGGGGAATTTCTGGAAAGTATGTAAGTTCCTCCATCGCCGGGCAACAGAGGAACCTATCGCTACTCGGCGAATGGCTGGCCGAAATAACCATGCGAAGCTACGTCGGCCAGCGGCTTGCGCTTCTTCTTGCCCTGACCACCGGGGTCTACAGGATAGCCAAAGGGGACGACAGCCAGGATCTCGAAGTCTTCGGGGATGCCAACAAGCGTACGGATCTCTTCTAGGCCGCGGAAGCCTACCCAGTTGGAGCCAACCCCATCGGCCCAAGCGGTCAACATCATGGACTGGATGGCGCGGCTGCCGTCAGAGACACCAAAGTTCGTTTTGCCCACGGCGACGACGATGGCTAACGGCGCCTCTGCGGTATAAGGTCCGGACTGCGCCAGCTCCCCCATCCGTTTGAGCGTAGCCCGGTCGTCGACAACGACAAAGTGCCAGGGCTGGCGATTCATGCTGCTGCCGGTGAGATGGCCGGCCTCGACGATGCGGGAAACGACATCGTGTGGGATGGGGTCCGGGCGATAACTGCGCACGGCTAAGACGGTGCGTACGGCTTCAAAGACGTCCATAGTTTCTCCTTTGCAATCGCTGTACGTTATACGATGCAGAGACTATAGCACGCCGAGAACGGGCCTACAACCGGCCCCGTGCAGGCCCCATACCAGGGGCACAAGGTCCACCGAATCTTGTGCCCCTACCGCTTTCAGGCTTCTTCCTGCCACGTGGCATTGGCGGCAAGGAACTCGACCAGGGCCTTCTGGGTGGCATTGGGCACGCGGGCATCTTTGACACGGGCGCGCACGTAGTCCTTTACCTGCTCGGGCTTGAGGACGGGAATGACTGGGTTATTAAGCTGCAGATCGATCTGCGGGTTAAGGAACAACGCAACGCCGTCCATCGGCACCTCGGCCAGGCCGTCGCCCTGTGCCAGCAGCGTACGCAGCTTCTCTTTCTGCACCTCAATATCCTGGTCTGGGCTGCCTACGCCTTCACGTGCGAAGAAGGTAAAAAAGCGCGTCAGCGTGAACGGCTCCTTCCAGCGGTTGCCGTCGACGATCACCTTGCCCTTGTCGCTGCGCAGAGCAAAAATGGTGATGCCATTGGGGCCTGCTAGCAGATAGCTGGCGGGGAGGCTCTGCGAAAAGAAGGCGAACTTGTCGTCTAAGCCTTTCATATTGCGTTCCAGCATCTCATCCGGCCGTTCGACGAACCGGCTGCCGGGCCAGCGCCGCCGTGCGTAACGATTGATGTAGTAGCTGCCGATGCTGGCACACACAAAGCCGGCAAACAGGGCGCCAAAGCTGATCCACGACCAATACTGTTGAACAAAACCGACGATGCCCGGTTGAAGCGGGGCATCCGGTGCATACCAGGTCGGCACCAGGCTCGCCACGAACCCGAGCGCCAGGACTCCCATGCCCGTCAGCGTAAAACGCCGGCCAATGGTATCCTTGCGCCGGATCTCCTTGAGATTGCGATAAACCTTCATTGATCCTTTACTTTCCGTTGTGGGATGGCCTAGACAGCTGCGCCGAGTACATTATGTCGACTTTGCGCAGTAATGTATAAAATTATGATGCCTCTTCGACTTCGACCATGCCCATCAACGTGGCGGACTGTTCGACGCCTTTCTGAATCTTGCCGATAAGATCTTGCTCGATAGCCTGCTTGGCGACGCGGATAGCATGCCGGATCGCAAAGGGGTTGCTGCGCCCATGCGCTACGATGACCAGCCCGGACAAGCCCAAAAGCACCGCGCCGCCATAATGGCTGTCGTCCATGCGTTCGCGCACGCGCTTAAGCGAGCCCTTGGCCATCAGGGCACCCAATACGGCGATCGGGTTCTTCTTAATCTCCTCGGTGATCACGGAATTCATCAAGCTGGCTGTTGTTTCGGCGGTCTTGACAAAGATGTTACCCGTAAAGCCGTCCGTTACGACCACATCGGCGAGACCCTTGGGCACATCCTTGCTCTCGATGTTGCCTTGAAAGTTGAGCCTCGGGGTCTGTTCGAGCAGCTTGGACGATGCAATGACCAGCTGGTTGCCCTTGCCGGCCTCTTCGCCGTTGGATAAAATGCGCACGCTCGGGTTCTCGATGCCCATGATCGCCTGTGAGTACATCTGGCCCATGACGGCAAACTGCTGCATATGCTCGGGCCGCACGTCAGCATTCGCGCCCATGTCCAAGATCAGCGTGACGCCCTTGACCGTGGGGAAAGGACCAATGAGTGCTGGCCGCAGGATACCGCGGATGCGCCCTACGTGCAGGATGCCCGCCGTCATGGCGCCGCCCGTATTGCCGGCCGACACGAAAGCATTCACCTCGCCGCGCTTGACCATCTTGCAGCCCACGACCATGGAACTGTCAGGCTTGGTGCGCACAGCCTGGGCCGGCTTATCGTCCATCTCGATCACCTGCGAGGCGGCCACGATGGGCAGGTTCAGCCCGGCAGTCTTATACTTCTTAAGTTCGGTTTCGATCACTTCAGGCTTGCCGACGAGAGTGACGGTCACACCATATTCTTTGGCCGCTTCAACGGCCCCTGCCACGATGGCCAGTGGCGCATGATCGCCACCCATGGCGTCTACGGCAATATTCATCATGCTGTGCGCACCCCTTGGCTGCGAATGACTCTCACTTTTTTCAAGACATCAATACTGTCCGGAACATTTCCCGGCACGCGCAACGCCCGCCATGGGCGACGTCAGACGTCTGCCGGACAACCGGCCAGGCCGACCACACCTGGGCCGGCCAATGTCGCGATCGCCGGGCCGATGTCGCTATAATACGCTTCCTGAATATTCAGCGCCTGCCGCGCCTCTGCCAACAGCTGTTCGGCATCGGCAAGTGCATTCGCGTGCAGCATGCCGGCATGGATCGGCCGCGTCCCGTAAAATTTCTGTAACCGTTCGATCACTTCCTGAAAGGACTTTTTGCGTCCACGCACTCGGGCGCACACGTTGGCGCCGCCATCCCAAAGTTCGAGAATGGGCTTAACCTGGAGCAGTTCTCCGATGCCGGCCTGCAAATTGCTTACCCTTCCACTGCGTGCAACGTATTTTAGCGTCTCCAAGGCCGCAAAGCCAATGACTTCGCTGCGCAGTTGGGTCATGCGCTGAATACACGTGTCGTAGTCGGTATTAGCCTCGATCATACGCGCAAACATGATCGCTTGCCAGCCGCTGCCAAGGCTTATACTGTTGCCATCCCACAACGTAAAGCGGTCCTCGCCAAATTCCTGGGCTGCCATCTGGCCGGAGCGAAACGTGCCCGACAGCTTACTGGCCACGGTGACCAGCACGATATGCTCGGCCCCTTCGGCAAACGCCTGGCGATAGGCGGCGGCAAACAGCGCAGGCGGCGGCTGGCTGGTCGTGGGGATGGCCTTGGATGCGGCAAACTTCTCATAAAACGCTGCTTCGCTGAGTTCGTACTTGCTCTGATACGCCTCCTCGCCGAAGATCACCAGGGTGGGTACCTCCAGCATGCGGTAACGCTGCAGCAGTTCGTCAGGCACGTTGCTCGAAGTGTCGACGACAATACGCGTGTTTTCGGGCGTTAAAACGGTGGGATGAGTGCTCATCGTCAGCTCCAGGGAATGGGCGGCTTGTGCCCTGTCAGGCCAGCTCTGTCTGTACCGGCATCGCTGCGACAGGTCTGCTCGCTTTGCCGCCATGCAACTCATGCAGTACTGCCGGCAGCCGCGGCAGCAGGTCCGATGCAATTACTCCGGCCGGTCCTATCTCTTGCTCGCACAGCAGGCCGGCCGTACCGTGAAGCCAGGAGCCGACACAGGCGGCAGCCAGCGGCTCCAAACCTTGTGCCAACAGGCCCCCAATGGTGCCTGCTAACACGTCGCCGCTGCCCGCCGTCGCCAGGGCAGGCGTGGCGATAGGCAGTACGCCCAACCAGCCGTCTGGGTGCGCCACTACCGTATACGGCCCCTTGAGCAGGACGACGCAGCCCCAGTCGGCTGCCTTCTGCCGCGCCAATGACCAGCGCTGTGCGACGACCTCGCTCACCTCGACCTGGCAGAGCCGTGCCATCTCGGCAGGGTGAGGGGTTAACACGCATTGGGCGGGCAACCGGGAGGCCCAGCCCTGCAGCACAGCCATGCAGTTGAGGCCGTCGGCGTCTATCACCGTTGCGGGCAGCGAATGGCGCATGAGTTGGTCGACGAAACGGCGGATCGCCTTGTTGTTGCCCAGCCCGCAGCCCAGCACCAACGCAGTGTAGCCTTCGGCATAGGCAGCTACGGCGGCTCCGGCAGAGGGCGCAAGGGTGCCGGCCAGGTCGCCCGCCGTCTGCACCTCCAGCGACAGCCACGTCGGCTCCGCAATGCGACCTGCGATGAGCGGCCAGATCGAACGCGGCACAGCGCCTGTCACGAGGCCAGCGCCGGCGCGCCCTGCCGCGGCACAACTTAGATATGCCGCGCCGGGGTACGGCTCGCTGCCGACCGCCAGCAGCACCTTGCCAAATGTGCCCTTATGACTCAGGCGCGGCCGCTTGGGCATCCAACTGCGTGCCAATTCGGGCGTAATCAAAAACGTGCGCAGGTCTACACCTGCGCTTGCGACGGCCGCCTCGGCGACCCCGATATCTGCCACTTCCAACTCACCCACGGCGCCCGCACCGGGAAACTGGTAGTGGCCGGTCTTGGCATAGGCAAACGTCACCGTGACGTCCGGCTGGAGCGCGTGCGGGCTTAGGGTGCCGGTGTCGCAGTCGAGACCTGAGGTGCAGTCGACGGCCACAATGGCATGCCTTGACCCTCGCTGCGCGGCGATTGTGTCCAGTACCTCTGCCAGCAACCCCTCGATCGGCCGGTTGGCCCCCGTGCCGAGCAGCGCATCTACCACGACGGTGCTCTGCGCCAGCCACTCTGACAAGAGGTCCAGTTCGGGGTCCTGTTCGGCCTGCACCGAGGTTGCGCCGAGTTCTTGCAAGCGTGCAAAATGGCCTTCATAGTCGTGATCCGGATCGGTGCGGCGCTTCCAAAGGTAAACGAACACGGGGGCGCCAGCTTCATATAGGCAGCGTGCGCACACCAGCCCATCTCCCCCGTTGTTGCCGGGTCCGGCCAGCACCAACGTCGTCTGCCGACCGTAGCGAGCCAGGATCGTCGCCGCCACGGCACGGCCGGCAAGCTCCATCATGGCCGCATAGGAATGGCCAACGGCATCGGAGGCCTTTTCGATGGCCTGCATCTCGGCGACCGAAACCAGGCGCCGGGCAGTTGGGGGAAGAAAGGAGGACGACTGTGTAGCCATCGTTGCGATGAACCACCAATACGGTAACGGTGGGCCTTATGAGAGATGGACCTACCTGATGCTACGTGCCGGACATTTCCGGCGGTTGGGGAGCCAGGTCCATTTCCTGCAGCAGGCCAACCAGGGCGAAATTCTGGCTGAGCGCGATCATACCCGGCAGCAGTAGCATCACCGGTACGACCAGGACAAGACTGAGGGCGATCAACAGCCCTTGGAACAACAACATCAGAATCGAATAGAGGGGGTGGCGCACTGACAGGAGCAGGCCGTTGCGCACGATCAGTTTGAGGTCGGGCTCGTTCTGCTGCCAAAACAATGGAAAGAAGTACTGGCCGCCCATCAGCAGGATCAGCAGCACCCACGCCATCAGGATGCCAAAGAGGACCAACCAACCCTGCTGTTGGAAATAGAAGTTAATGCTGAACCCGACCAGCGGCGGCGCCAGCAGCAGGATAAGGAACAGCAGTACGCCGCGGCCGACATGGGTGCGTGCGCCGCTCCAGAAGAAGTCAAAGTTGGAGCGCTTGTAATTGGCGATGCGGTTGGTAACGCTCTGCACCCCCGCCGTCGTCATCGGGGCCGTCACGATCAGCAGCGTACCTGCCCACCAGGCAACGCTCAACCCCACAACCAGAAATAATTCTTCGTAGGTAGCCTTAATCACGCGGCCCATGATGAAAAATGCTTTCATGGGCTGGTATTATACCATGCCATGCTGCCACAGCGGGTTACCCATTAGCGTACGTTTCGTAGAGGCACCTTTAGGGGATGGTAACTTCGCCGAAGGGTTGGTCGTACTCAGCGGTCGTCAGATGCATGAGGTAGCGGCCGGGCGGCAGGTCGGCGGGCAGCGTGGCTTGAAGACGACGGCATAGGAGTTCGCCCTCATCCCAGGATACACGGGGAGCCAGTTCTCCCGACCATAAGGGAATGGCCGCAGCGGCGGGGTGTTCGCTGTCCTGATCTGCCGGCACCAGGCTCCAGGCGAGCCCGGTCTTGGCGTGCTGCTCGCTGCCGGCCAGGACAAGATCTACGGCAAGGAGCTGACCCGGCTGAGCTTCGCCCTCGACTGTAAAGCCATTGAGCGTCAACCCATACAGTGACAGGGGGATGCTGCGTACCACGGCTGGCTCGAGGGTGCCAGTAGGCACCGAGTAGAAGGGCAGGTTGTAAGTGCCGGCCACCGCAGTATCGCCCTGCCCGTCCATCCGCGGGCGGGGAGCGTTACCGGCAGCGTACTCGTACCAGCCGGTAACGACCTGCACGGGGGTACCGCCTGCGCAGGGATCGTTCAACTCGGGGCGGTAGCGCTGGATGACACGGTCGCCTGGCGTCCAGTACGGTGTACGGTAAGTGCCATCGCCCGGCGTCTTGTCGATCTGGCCGAGGCGGGCACCGTCAGGCCCGATCAGGTGGATGAAGCTGGTCAGATCACGGAAGGTCTTCTGCTCGGCACGCCAAAAAAGCAGGATATCGCGGGCACCCGGCCGCACGTTGATACCCAGCAGCGTGGGAGCGTCGTCAAAGCGCACCCCGTCGATGGGCGCGTTCGCCTGGTCGGCGGTGACCGCGGTCACCTGGTCGCCCGGTTTCACGACCTGCTCGGGCGCCATGTCCGGCGGCCACTGGGCAGCCTGCTTCGGCGCCAGCCGCACGACGGCAAGCAGCGGCTGCCCATACTTGTCGCCGACGATCTGCACCGGCACGTCCAGGCGATCGGCGACGTCTTCGGCGTAGTCCCGCTGCTCGGCGGGCCAGGCGTAGACCGCACCCCTGCCTTCCGCCGGCAGCACGATGGCGTCGGCAGGATCGAGCGACTCGATGCGGCCGCTGCGCAGGAAGGCAACGGTCGAGTGGTTGGACCAGAGCGGCGAGAGATAGACGGCATTGCCGGCGTCTGCCTGGCTTTCCAGCCACGCCACGGCATCGGCCTTGTCGGCGTCGTAGAGATAGTAGACCTCGCGAAAGGTGGGATAGCGGACGAAGTAGTCGTAGAACGTCACGACTACGCTCGCCGCCACCAACACGCCTACGAGGAGCGGCCCCCAGGTTGGGCGAAGGCGCGGGAGGATGCCGATCCAGGTCAGCCCGAGGCCGGCGGCTAACATCACGGCGGGAACAGCAGGCAGCGTGCGCGAGTAGTTGGGCGCAGCCTCACTGAGCACCGAAGGGGCCAGCATCACGGCGGCCCAGAAGAGAAAGAGGGCCAAGGCGTCGCGGTCGGGATCGGGCTGGGGCCGGCCCTTGCCCAGAAGGCGCAGCGCCCAGAGCACCACGCCGATGTAAAACGGGATGGCCAGAAACCAATCAAACACCGGCCGGTCGGGAATGCCATGCGCCCACTCCAGGTCGCCGTCGAAGCTGAACATGCCGAGGACGCGCAGGACGTTGTTGGCCAGGAGCGGCCAGGGCGAACCACCGCCGGTCACCCGATCGGCAAAAATCGACACCTCGGAGGCGTGGCCGGTAAAGAACTCCGGATGGCGCCAGAACTCAAGGCCCGAGGGGCAGGAACACGACAAAGGCGGCAGCGCCCCAGAGCAGCAGGCCGCCGATCGGCCCGTCCAGCCATCCCCGCGGGCTATCGGCGTCGCCCGGTTTGGGCTTGTGAAAAGGCCGCCACGCCGGGTGCCGCCACAGCAGCCACAGCACATACGCGGCCGCCACAAAAGGGGTGAAGCGGCCGGTGGGGTTAGTCCAGACGCTCAGCCCCGCCAGGGCGCCGGAGCCTAATACCGCCAGCAGGCGTGCGCGCCGCGTGTTCCCATGCATGCCCAGCCAGAACAGGCCAAAGACGCCGCAAAAGAGCAGCGGTATGAGGATAACGCGGATGCCGTAATGGCTGAAATGAATATGCCAATAGGAAACTGCCAACGCCAGCGCAGTCGTAGCCGCAAGCCAGCGGCGGTTGCGCCTGAAAATCCCAAATACAGTGAAGTAGACCGCCACGACCGTCAGCGTCCCCGCCACGGCCGATACCAGGCGCAGCGTGTAGACGTTGAGGCCGGCCAGCGCGCCCACGGCCGCCTGAATGTAAGTGTAGACCACCTCGCGGCCGCCGTTGGCGGGGAGGAAGAGCGGGCGGTTGCCAGCCAGCACCAGCTTGGCGTCGAGCGCGTTGAACGCCTCGTCAAACTGCGGGCCGGGGGGCACAACACCTAACTGATAGAAACGCAGCGCGCCGGCCAGCAGCACGATGCAGAGCAGGATCAGCCAGTCACGTCGCGTCATGCAGATCGTTCAGCCAGTGTGAATCTCCAGGTTCTCAGGCGGCGGGCTGCGCCACCACTTCGGCCGCCCGAATCCGGCGCGCCGCTTCGAGCATGGCCAGGTAACCGTCCACCGGCACATATTCGGGGATCGAGTTGCCCGAGCCCAGCGCATAGCCCTGCGCAGCAGCGCGAAAGCGCGTGCCCCGAGCATAGACTTCCTCGACGATGGCAGCCGGTTCCCGGCGGCACAAGATATCCACGTCGATGCCCCCAAGCAGTCCGATGCGGTCGCCGTAGCGGGCGATCCACTCGTCGTAGGGGGCGATCACATCCTCGTTCGAGTGCTTGGCGTTGATGCCAAGGGCGATCACGTCGTCCATGATGGCGAAGATTTTGCCACAAGAGTGCCAGAGGAACGGTTTGCCGGCGGCCTTGATCAAGTCGATCACCCGCTTGTACTGCGGAATCACGACCTGGCGGATAAGGGCCGGTGATACCAGCGTGCTCGTCTTAAAGCCCAGGTCGTCGCCGAAACGGCAGATGGCGAAGGCATCGGCGTGGCGCTCGAGAAAGACAGTCCAGATCGCGACCATCAGGTCGCCGATCTTCTCATAGATGGCGGCAAACAGCTCAGGGTCGTCCACCATGATGTAGGGCAGGTACTGGAAGCCGACCAGGTCCTCGCTGATTTCGAAGACGCCGTTGCCGACGCCGCCCAAGGCACGCATGCCGCGCGGCAGATGGCGGGCCAACGCCTGAAACTTGGTCTCAGCCTCTGCCCAGTAACGACCGGTGAGTTCATCCCAGGGATAGCGGTCGAAGTCAGCGCGCGTCTGGATCGGCCCCGGGCCACCGTAGATGGCGCCGTGGCCCGGCAGCAGGTCGGTGATCGTCACCTCGTAGGAGACAGTGTCGTAGGTCATCTCCTGCCAGAAACGGCAGTAGTGGGCGAAGAAGTGGTCAAGGTCGCGGCCTGTACCTCCTTCGGCCGCAGCAAACTCGACGCCGAGGATCTGCTCCATAATAAGGGGGCTGATGATGTGTTCGTAGACGGGCAGGCGGGCGGGGCGGCGATTAGCCAGCACGTCGAGCATGTAGCGGAAATCAGGTTCAAAGGTCATATGTTCCTCCCACGAACCCTGCGTGTTCCGCCTGAGAGTGGCGGATGGTGATAGTTGTTACTATACACGCGATCGGCGGCAGGGGCTCAACCGTGGTGGTGGCTGACTCGCCGGAGGTCAGAACGCAAATTGGGCAATCGTCACAGGGGTGCCATACGGCGCCTGGGTGGCAGGGTCATAGACTTCGACGGTAACCTGGTAAGTGCCGGTGGGCAGGTCGGGGGGGATTGGAAGGGCCATGTAGCCGGGCTTGGTGTCGCCTTGGTTCCAGGTGGTCGGCGGAAGCAGTTGGCCGATCGGATACTCGTCGCGCTGGGCGACGACCTGGCCTGATGGATCGAGCAGGCGTAGGCTGATGCGGTAGTCGACGGTAGGTTTGCGCTCGGCGAGCCAGTCAAGCTCAGCGTAGATGGTGGACTGCCCCAACTGCCTCTCGTCGACGAGCCTGGCCTGTGCACGTTGAAGGCGCAGTTCGCTGTCATATAGGAGGTTGGGCGTCACGGGTGCCACGGCGTGCGCTGCCGGTACGGACTGATCATTTAATACTCCGCTCGTGGGGCCGACGAAGCGGCACAGCTCAACATCGATCCACTTGTGGCAGTCCTGCTTGTACGAGACGGCAGTAAAGTACTTGGGAACAAACTCGCCGTCGTCCACCTCGTCTTGGGCCGTCATTACCAACCAGACGGCAGGGTGCGCAGCGAGCAGATCTTGGATCTGGCCGTCCATTTCCTCGGGAACGATCGGCGGCGCGTTGACGGGCCAGTAGTCCGGCAGGTCTACCTGGGGGGCGGTGTAGTAGGTGCGGTCCTCGCCTAGGTAATACTTGGCGAGCAGGTGCTGGCGCGGGGCATAGAGCATGATAGCGTCGTCAGGCCCCACGTGCTCGCGCAGGTAGGCGGCCATGTCGCGGTATTCACTTTTGTGATAGAAGCCATAGTAATATCCGAGCCCTACCACGGCGGGGACGGCGGCCAGCACGATACCCAGCAAGCCAAACGCCCAGTGGCGCCGCCCCAACCAGACGATGCCCGCCGCAACCAGGGTGTAGATGGCGGGCAGGATGAACAAAATGTAGCGCGCAGCCAGCGTCCGGAACAGAAGGAGGCTGACGAGCAGCGGCAGCAGCCCAACGATGACGACGAGCCAACCCCAGTCAGCGGCCGTCTTCTGCGCTGCGCGGTCGTTCTCCTTGCGTGCGCGGGGCGTACGGGCATGCGGTCGGGAGGCAGGGGCCTTTGGCGTGCCAGCCTGCGAAACAGCCGCAGCGTCCGCAGCCGGCACCGGGTCGGCATCCGAGCGCGCGTCGGCGAGAAGCAGGGGAGTGCGGACGGCAGCATATACGCCGATAGCGACCAGGGGAAGGAGCAGGTAGCCCAGGGCGGCGATATCCGGCTGCCAGCGGAAGGCGCCGAAACTCAGGTCACGCCAAATGCCGTCGAAGAACAGGGCCGGGGCCGCACCGCCGGCCATGCTGCGAGTGACGGCGGTAAGGGTGTCGTGAAAGCCGGGCGAAAAGAGCATCCAAAGGAGAATCGGAACTATCGACACGAGACAGGCAGCGTCCCACCAGCGCGCGCCGCGCCAGTCTTCCTTACGTGTCGTTCCGATCATGGGTGCGCTGCGTATGGTCAGTACGAGAAAAAAGAGCCACTCGCTGCCGACGAGCAGGAGACTGTAATAGTGGTAGCCGAGCATCAGCCAATTGATAACCACAAAGATCGCCGCAGACGCCCAGCTCGGACGCTGCGCCAGTTCGACCAGGGCGACCAGCGACAGCAGGGCAAGCAGGACGACGACAGTGTACATGCGCGCCTCCTGTGCGTAGACCACCAAGGCCGGCGAAACGGCTACGAGTGTCGCGACGAGCAGCCGCAGCCCCACAGCGCGTGACCACAACTGCCGCAGCCAATACCAGGTAAGCGGCACAGCGGCAGCCCCGGCAAGCGCCGGCAGCAGGCGCAGCATAGCTTCGCTCTGGCCGAACAGCGCCGACCAGGTGCGCATCGTCAGCTGCCAAAGAGGAGGATGTTCAAAGGCGGCATTCCAATGAAACTGGAGGATTGCGGGGCCAGATGCGCGTGCCATCAGGGCCGTGGCCGCCTCGTCGTAGGCCAGGCCTTTGTCGCCGAGCGCCCAGAGGCGCAGCGCCAGCCCTACGAGTGCGATAACGATGATTGCCCAGCGTTCCTTGCTGTAGAGCCTGGCGAGTAGTGTGTGCATAGGGTTGGCTGTTCTAGGGTTCGTATCAGTCTTGTGGCGCTGGGTCTTGTGCTGCTGCGGACGGTCCGAGCAGTTCAGTAATCATGGCCAGGGCTGCCTGCTCTATTTCCTCGCCCTGATGGACACCGCGTACGGCACCTGTTTGATCGAGCAGCACGAGGCGCGGTCGGCGCTCGATCTTCTGCGCGCCGTACACCTGAGAGACTTTGCCGTCCCAGTCAAGCAGGATAACCACATAGTCGGCAGCGTCCAGCCCTGGCGGCATGGCAGCGGCGGCCTTGGTATAGCTGCCCTTCATCACGCTTTCGGCCGCGCTGCGGAGAAAGACCGGCACCGCTTTCATGTTGACGACGCTGGCGATCTGCAGAGCCCGGGCGTCACTGTACTCCGTGCGCACCGCCTGCTGCATGGCCTGCACCTTATCCACGGTATTCTGATCATGAAAGACGAGCAGCAGCGGCGCATCCCCGATCTGGCTGACCGAGCGGCCTGAACCAAGTGCCTGCAAGGTGAAGGGGGGCGCGGTTGCGCCCGGACTGATAGATGTTGTGGCCATTCCGAAATGTGCTCTCCGTTACTTGTGACGCGCCTCTGTCATTCGTGTCATTCGTGATAGGCCCTGGCCACAAATGAAACGCATTGTATGCCAGGGGATGAAAGGAGGACAAGCGGAGGAGGGGATGTTCACGGTGCGCGTGAAACGTGGCATAATGGTTCTTCGTAGATGATAGGGGCTGCGAAAATTGGGAATCGCAATTGCGTGACTTTTGTCGAGCCTCTGCTATCATACTTACCGTACGGTCAGTAGGTTAGATTCGCATCAAGATAGTCTGGAGCCGTTTATGAAAATCGATTGGCGAAATGTGCAGCCAAGAATCAAGATGGTTCTGGCTGCCGTTCTAGTGGGAGCACTGTTGATCACGCCATCGGCAGTGGGTCCGCAGGTAGTCCAGGCGCAAGAAGCGCCGGCCGGCCGCAGTCAGATGGCGGTGGTGGGAGCAGCGGGAGCAACCTTTTATGCCGCTCCGCAGGGTGACGAACTCGGCGCCTTGCCGCTGGGCACTGTGCTGACCGCCATCAGCCGCACGGCCGACAGCACCTGGATCGAGGTGACCACCACCGAGGGGGACGCCGGCTGGGTAAAAAAAAGCGAGGTAGTCGCGTTTGGGCTGGATAAGCTGCCAGTAACCGGCAGCGAGAGCACCAGTGCCGCTCCAGCCGCAACGACTGCCGCAACGACTGCTGCTGCTGCGCCGGCCAAGGCGACTGCAGCGCCCACAGCCACCAAGGCGCCGCCTACCCCGACGACTGCCCCGACGGCGACGGCAACCGCCGTGCCGCCGACACCTGCGCCGACGGCCACACCTGTACCGCCAACGCCGACGCTCGAACCAACTGCTATTCCAACTGAGGCGCCGACGCAAGCGCCGGCAGCCGCAAACAGCAGCACCGGCACTGCTCGCAGCCTCGTCGCCGTCGTCGGCGGTGCTGGGGCGGAGCTGTACGACGTTCCCAACGGACAGAAACTGCAGGACCTGCCGATGGCGGCCACACTGACGGCGGCACTGCGCAATCCGGCGGGCGACTGGGTATTTGTCACGACCAGCGACGGCGCCAGTGGATGGACGCCGGTCGCCGGGTTGGTGGCCTTTGGCCTTGACCAGCTGCCAGTGCTGGACGTCAACGGCGAAACTGCGGCGGCGACTAGTGCTGCGGCAGGTACAACCGAGACGGTCACAGGCACGGTGCCTGTAACAGGAACTGAAGTGCTGGCAGAAACGGGAGCAGAAACGGCAGGTGAGACAGCAGCGTCCACACCCACCGCCGCCACGCCTGAGAAAGCCGCCGAAAGCGCCGCTCCTGTGCAGGGTGTGCCTGCGCTCGTGACAATCACCGAGCAGCGCCTCAACATTCGCTCCGGGCCAAACGCCGCATACCGAATCCTGGGCAAGGCTCAGCCGGGCGAAGAGCTAACCGCAACGGCCCGCACACCGGATTCGCAATGGGTGCAGGTGGCACGTGCAGATCTGCGCGACGGCGTGGGCTGGGTTGCAGCTGAATATGTGAAGGTTGAAGATCTTGCCGGCCTGCCGGTAGACAACAGCTTCGAGGACAAGGCACCGGGCGCCGGCGACACAGGCAGCACTGAGTCCGGCACCAGTTCCAGCAGTGGCTCCGGGGAGCAAGGCGCAGAGCCGGCGCTGCCCACCCCGACTGCAGTGCCCGAAACCTCTGGCGCTGCAGCGAGTGCGCCAGCAGCCGATATACAGGCGGCCGGCGCTCAGGCGATGGAGAAGGCAGCAGCGCAAGCCAAGACGGGAACACAGGCGATCTTGGCGCAGCCGGCAGGGCTGAACGGTAAGCTCGTCTTTGAAGATGGCCGCAACAACATCTACGTCTACAATCTCGAGACCGGCGATGTCAACTGGCTGACCAATGGCTGGGACCCGGATGTCACGCGTGACGGCCAGCGCGTAACCTTTATGCGCGGCGGCGGCGACGTCAACGGGATCTGGACGATCAACATCGACGGCAGCAACGAACGGCGCATCCAGGGCGGTGGCGAAATTATGCGCGGCCCCAAGTGGAGTCCCGACGGCAATTGGATCGTCTTCAGCCGCAACTTCGACACCGACAAGTGCTTCGACCTAGGGCCCTACATCGGCTGTCTCTCGTTTACGCAGCTGCAGACGCAGTTCCCGCAAATCCCGCCGAGCGTGCTGTACAGCATCTTCCTCAAGGATGCCGACCTGATCGACTCGCCCAACTGGATCCTGACCCGCGTCAACCCGGACGGCAAGGAATTCCGCGATCTGCCGGTACTGGATTCGGCGGTGGCGCCGGACTGGAACGAGGACGGCATCACCTACCAGGCGAAACCGGGCATCGAGATCACGCAGGACAAGCCAGACGGCCAGACACGGCCAGTCTACCATGATGGGTGGGACTGGGATCCGGACTGGCAGCCGGGCGGCGGGCGCATCGTTTACCAGTCGAAGGAAGGCAGCCACTGGGAAATCTGGTCGATCAACCCTGACGGCAGCGGGCTGGTAGCACTAACGCGTCCGGAGACGACGCTGGTCGACCAGCTGCCGAGCAACGTGGCGCCAGCCTTCAGCCCGGATGGGACAGCACATCGTCTACCTGAGCAACCGCCGCGAAGACGAGGATGCCGGCCCCTGGCGGCTGTGGGTGATGAACGCAGACGGCAGCAACAAGCGCCCGCTGCCGATCGACGTGGAGCTCGACTATGGGTTCTCGGCTTCCCAAGCGGTGAGTTGGGGGCAGTAAGAAGAAATCATGTCCCGGGGACAGTTCTTGCTGGATGCGCCGACTTTTCACGGTCGGAATTTGTCTGCGTGTGGCGGTTTGACCTATACTGGCTGGGATAACAGTGCATGCAACCATCCCTGTGAGGAGATCTGGTATGGCGGAGAGCATCACCGCGGCGGAGTACAACCAACTGGCAGACCAGGAGGCGAAGAATGAAATCGCCTTTGGCGGCGAGACGCGCAACATGGCGATGGGCATTGCGATGGTTGGTGCCGGGCTCGGGGCGTATGTCACGGGGCTGACGCACTCTTTCTTTGCCCAGGCGATCGCCACCACCTTTTTCTTGTGGGGAATCCTCTTCCTCTACAACGACCTGCTGCTGACGACGCGGCGCTTCACCATCACAGACCAGGGATTGAAGATCGACGTGCCAATGCGCCTGTGGAGCCGCAGCCGGTTGTGGGAATGGAAGGATATCAGCCGCCTGGACGTGGTGACCTACAGCCGAGATATCGATATTAAGAATTCGACGATCCAGGTTCACCACCAGTATCCCGGCGAGATTTCGCTCGACCGCGAGGACCGGGCCTACGACGCCGAGCTGGCACAGCTCGTTATCGAGCGTGCAGGGCTTAAGCCCGACAAGGGAACGGTCGGTGTAGACTTGTCGAACCTGCCGGCGGGGCAGAATGCCACGTATACGTGGAAGAAGTAAGAGAAAATTGAGTTCGCTGTAGACGAAAACACCGGGCGCCTGAATGCGCCCGGTGTTTTTTTATTGGCGCGCGCCCGCCCGCCCGAACACCCATGTCCCGGGGACATCCGAACGTCCCCGGGACACTCTGGCCTCGGCGTCGCCCGAGACATTCTCTAGGTGACCACGCGATCCATGGTGGCGATGAACTGCTCTGCCTTTTCAACCAATGGGCGATTGCCGATATAAAGGGGAACGCGCTGGTGGAGACTGGTTGGCTGAATGTCGAGGATCGCCTGCGTACCGTTGGAGGCGTAGCCGCCAGCCTGCTGGGCGAGGAAGGCAAGCGGGCCGGCCTCATAGAGGAGGCGCAGCTTGCCGCCGGGTTTTTTGGGATCCTTGGTGTCGGCCGGGTAGTAATAGATGCCGCCGGTTAGCAGGTTGCGGTGGAAGTCGGCGACGAGTGAGCCGATGTAGCGCAGGGAAAGCCCCTTCTTCTCAGCAGTATCAGCCTGCAGCCACTCGGTGTAGCCCTGGACACCGTTGGACCAGTAGGGTTGGTAGCCCTGGTTGACGCTGTAGTACTTGGGCGTTTCGGGAAAGCGAATATTTGGGTGCGATAGCAGGAACTCGCCGATGGCCGGGTCGAGGGTAAAGCCGTGGACACCGCCGCCGGCGGTGGCATAGACCATCATCGTACTCGAGCCATAGAGGATATACCCGGCAGCCACGAGGTCGCGCCCGCGCTGGAGGCAATCCTCAAGCGTGCCCCGACCTGAGGCGGTCTTGCGGTGGTAGATACCGAAAATGGTACCGACGCTGACGTTGACGTCGATGTTGGAAGAGCCGTCGAGCGGATCAAAGAGCAGAACGTACTTGCCAACGTCGAAGCGTTCCGGGATGGGGATGATGTCCTCTTCCTCTTCGGAAGCCATGACCGCAAGACGGCCGGTATGGTCGTTGAGCCGAAAGATCGTACGCTGGGCAAAGACGTCGAGCTTCTGGACCTCCTCGCCTTGGACGTTCTCTTCGCCGGCGCTGCCTAGCACTTCGGCCAGGCCGGCGCGCGTGGTCTTGCTGGCGATGATCTTCGCCGACAGTGCCATATCGTATAGCAGGTTGGTGAGTGCGCCGGTGGCATCCGGGTGCTCGTGCTGCTGATCGAGAATAAAGCGCTCGATCGTCACCAGCTTGCCGGTATAGCTCTGCATATCAGTCATCGTCGACTTTCTCCTTGCTATATGAATAGGATTGTGACGATCCCGTCTTTGTAGTTTGGGGGAGTATAGCATGGATGCTGTTGCGTGGGGGTTGTAAAGGTCATTTCACCGTTTTAGCTGATCATCGGCTATATTGCAGATCATAGTGTTCGATCAACAGAATGGAAAAGGCAGCCCATGAATCCAAAGATCGTGATCCGAAGAGAAACCGCTGGCGATGTGACCGCAATCACCGATGTGACCGCCATCGCCTTCGAGACCCTGGAGATTAGCCCTCACACGGAGCAGTTCATCATCGTATCGCTGCGCGCCGCCAATGCGCTTACGGTATCGCTCGTGGCAGAACTTGATGGCCGCGTCGTCGGACATATTGCGTTCTCGCCTGTGACCATCGCCGATGGCACGCAGAACTGGTACGGCCTGGGACCAATCTCGGTGCTGCCGGCCCATCAGCGGCAGGGCGTCGGCAAAGCACTGATGCACGCAGGCCTGACGCAGCTGCAAGCGCTGCATGCCCAAGGTTGCTGCCTTGTGGGTGATCCGAATTACTACCGGCAGTTCGGCTTCAGCAATGTACCCGGACTCGTGCTGGAGGGAGTGCCGCCCGATGTGTTCATGGCCATCTCTTTTGATGGACACATGCCCCAGGGGACGGTCGCTTTCCACGAGGCGTTCACGGCAACTGGAGAAAGCGCGGGCTAGGCGCAAAGGGAGAGCGAATGTTCCGGGGACCTGATCCAAGGCCCCTAGTCCATATACAGCCGCGTGTAATGGTAGAGATTGCCGAGAACAGTCTGAATGTACAGTCGCGGCTCGGAAAAGGTCAGGATCTCGGCAAAAATCGTATCGTCGGGGCCGGACTGCTCACGCCAGCTCTTGGCGTTGCCGGGGCCGGCGTTGTAGCCGACGAGGGCGGAGATCAGGTTGCCGTCGACAAAGTCGCGCACCCAATTAAGATAGTAGGCGCCGAATCGCAGGTTGACGACGGGGCGATAGATGATGTCGTTGGTGTACTCAGGATGGCCCAGCTGCTCGGCGACCCAGCTGCCGGTGTCGGGAATGATCTGTGCCAGACCCTGGGCAGCGGCGGTCGACTGCGCGCCCTCTTCGAAGAGGCTCTCCTGGCGGATAAGGCTGAAGTAGACGAGCGGATCGATGTTGTTGGCCTGCGCCTCACGCACGATCAGGTCGTTGAAGGGCCGCGGATAGGCGAGGCGCTGGATAAAAATCGGGCCATCTTCCACCAGGTCAGCGCCGCTGAGGATCAGCAGGCGGGCGGCAGAGAGCAGGCTCAGGCGGTAGGCACCCAGGCGGGCGAACTCCAGGCTGAGGGCGTAAAGCGCGTGCGGGTTGTCGAGGTTGCGGTCGTAGACACGCTCGAGCGCAGCCAGGGCATCGCCGCGCTGGTCCATTTCGAGGAGCAGCCGGCCCTTGGCCAGGTTCTGGTCTTCCTCGACCGCCAGGGGCAGCTCGGCCAGGCTCGGCAGATCGGCGATGGCGGTGTCGGTGATCCACGAGCGCAGCCACTGCTCCGCAAAGGCCTGGCTGCCGTCATCGCCTTCGAGGCGGCTGGCCGGGCCGGCGATCTCGTGCATCGACGCAAGCGCGGCGGCGTCTGTCATGGCGATGTCGCGAAGTGCATAGCCGGCAAGCACGCCGTAGTAGATGTCGGGGGCCTGCTCGACTATGCCCTGCCAGGCGGCACGTGCACCCTCGTTATTGCCGGAACCAGCATAGGCCCGGCCCAGCCAATAGGCGACGGCATCCCAGCGGTAGTCGGGGTAGCTCGCTTGCAGCCGCTCTAAGACAGGAGCAGCCTGGCCGTAGAGCTGCTTGGTGATGGCGCCGATACCGAGGGCGTAGAGAGCCTGCGGCGCCCGGTCGCTGGCGGGGAAGCGGTCGGCCAGCGCCATGAAATCAACGGCCGCCTCGAGTTGGTTGCCCTCGTCGAACGCCATGCGCCCGCTCAGCCACAGCGCCTCGGGTGCCTGCTCGTTATCAGGATAGTCGCGAGCAAAGGTGCGGTAGGTGCGGCGGGCAGCGGCTGTGTCGCCCATACCCTCCTGGGCCATGGCCAAGTGGAGCCAGGCGAGGCCAAAGCAGTCGCAGTCGGGATACTTGGCTATCACCTCGTCGAGACGGGCGATAGCCTCGGCATAGTTGCCGGCACCCAGGTAGGACTGGCCGAGCCGGTGAAGTGCGCTGGAGTGGCGGGCATCGGTGGCGTCGGTGGCGTCCAGATAGGCCTGGAAGGCGGCAATGGCGGGCTCGTAGGCGTCGGCATAGAGATCAATATAGCCGCGTTGGTAGAGATCGAAGTCGCCATTGCGGTTGACTATCTCTACCAGCGCCAGGTAGGCGGAGTTGCTCTCAGGCGCCTCCTCGGTGGCGGAACGCCAGCGTGCGATGGCGCCAGGGCCATCGCCGGCGCCCGACAGCGCCTGGCCGGCCTTGTACTGGAGTTCGGCGCGGTAAGCGGCATTCTGGGCAAAGGCAAGAATCTCGTCATAGGCGACGACCGCCTCCGCAAATTGGCCGGCGTCGACATCGGCACCTGCCACCTGTTCGAGCAGGTGGGCCTTGCTCACATTGTCGCTCGAGACCTCGGCGGCGCGGCGGAAGGCAGCAGCAGCCGAGGCCGGGTCGTTAAGGGCCAGGTAGGCGGCGGCGATGCGCGGCTGGACGCTCTCCCCCATCCAAGGATAGGCGTCGAGGAAGCGCCAGTAGGCGGCGATAGCGTCGCTGTAGCTGCCCTGGCCGAGAAGCGCCTCCCCACGCAGGAACTGCTCCTTCTTGGCAAACTGGTTGGGGTCGGCCCCAGCGCCAGTTAGCGCTGTGTCCAGGTCATCAAGCGTGGCGAGCGCCTCGCCGTAAAGGCCTTCGCCGAGATAGGCGCGCGCCAGATTGTACCGGGCCTCGCGCTTAAGCGCCGCATCCATGTTGGGGTCATCGAGCAGGCGGGCATAGAGCGTACGAGCGTTGGCATAGTCCCCGTATCGGTGCAAGAGCATGCCCTGGGCCAGAATGCCCTGGGGCGACTCGTCTTCCGCTGCCGGCAGAGGTGCGGCGGGCAGGCCGACGGTGGCCGTGGCGGCGACAGTGTCGATAGTGACGGTATCAGTATTTGCAGATGCCGCTGTAACATCCGTGGCCGCGCCGGCAAGCGGCGCAGATGGAGTTACGCCTGCGCCGGGCGTAGGCGTTGCGAGCGCGCCCACTGCCCCCGTGATGGCGACGGACGCCCCGGGATCGGCAGTTGCCCCGGCCTGAGGTGTGTTCGTCCAGGTTGGGATCGGTTGGGAGCGAGGTTCCGCAGCGGCGGTTTGGGGCTGGCTGCGCAGGGCAAAGACCGCAATTCCGGTCAGCGCCAGGAGCAGCAGAACGGCCACTCCTGTACCCCACAGCCAGCGGCTGTGTATCGATACCATTAGTGTTTTCAACGGGCGAGAACGGTTATGGGTTCCCTGGCCCTGTTAGACTATTCTCTCCACAGTTCATTATGGTATCATCCAAGCGCGCCGGTGCCAACTAGCATGGTCAATCGGCGCGGACAAAGAAACGGGATACACTGTATCCGTCCACAGGTGACAAAATGCTTGCTATGAAACCGGATGTGGGGCAGTTTGAGCTGGTGGTGGGCATGGAGGTGCATGCCCAGGCGCTGACAAAGTCGAAGATGTTCTGCCGCTGCGCGACGGACTACCAGGGATCGCCTCCCAATACGCGAGTGTGCCCGGTTTGCCTGGGGATGCCGGGAGCCCTACCGGTGATCAACCGGGTAGCGGTGGAGGCAACGATCAAGACAGGGCTGGCGCTCAACTGCACGATCGCCGATACTGCGGTCTTTGCGCGTAAGAACTACACCTACCCAGACCTGCCCAAGGGCTATCAGATCAGCCAGTATGAGCTCCCGCTCTGCACCAACGGCTTCCTGGAGATCGACATGGAGGATGGGTCGACCAAAAAGGTCCGTATTCGGCGCGTGCACCTGGAAGAGGACACCGGGCGCTCGGTCCACGAGGGGGGCTATTCTTACATCGACCTCAACCGTGCCGGCGCACCACTGATGGAGATCGTGACCGAAGCGGATATCCACAGCCCCGAGGAAGCGTATGCCTATCTGACCAAGCTGCGTGCCACGCTGCGGGCGATCGGGGTCAACAGCGGCGACATGGAGAAGGGCGCTCTGCGCTGCGAGCCCAACATCAGCATCCGCACGCACGAACAGAAGGCGCAGGGCGAGTACGGCACCAAGGTCGAAGTCAAGAACCTCAACAGCCTACGCTCGGTGCGCAACGCCATTGCCTATGAATTGGATCGACAGGCGGCGGTACTCACGAGCGGTGGGAGCGTCGAGCAGGTCAACATGGGGTGGGACGAGGAGAAGCAGCGCACAGTGGTGCAGCGATCCAAGGAGGACGCGCACGACTATCGCTATTTCCCTGAACCCGACTTGCCGCCACTGCAGGTCAGCCGTGAAGAAGTGACCCATATCGCGGCGACGCTGCCCGAGCTGCCAGGGGCGAGGCGCGACCGTTACGAACGCGAGTGGGGGCTGCGGCGGGTCGAGGCCAACGTCCTGACCAGTGAGAGCCAGGTGGCAGCCTATTACGAGCAGGGGGTAGCAGCCTACGGGACGGGCGACGGCAAGCCGCAGCGCATGGCAACGTGGCTGACGGGCGAGTTGTTCCGGCTGCTCTATGCTGACGGCGAGGGGCAGGACCTGCGGCAGATCGCAACCGTCAAGGTGCAGCCGGGCCAGTTGGCAGCGCTGCTCAAGCTGGTGGACGACAAGGTGATCAACCCCAACACGGCCAAGCGCGTGCTGGAGACAATGTACGCGACGGGTGACGACGCGGCCGCCATCGTGGAGCGGGAAGGGCTGGCGATGGTCAGCGATACGAGCGTCATCGACCAGTCGATCGCCGAGATCTTTGCCGCCAACGCCAATGAACTCGAGCGTTATCGTGGGGGCGAGGAGAAGCTGTTTGGCTTCTTCATGGGCCAGGTCATGCGGGCAACCAAGGGCAAGGCCGACCCGGCAGCGGCCAAGGCGCGGCTGGAAGAGTTGATCAAGGGATAGTTCTGTCATCCCCAATTCGCGAAATTCACGATCGTCGATTTGACAGCGGCGCACAAGTGCGCTACTGTACAACAACAAAAGGTTGTAAGTTCTGAACACGATGCGTAAAAGCGCCGCACAGACTCACAAGTCTGTGCGGCTTATTTTTCCTTACTTGTTGGAAACACGACTTTTGATCGACAGTACGTATTTTTTGAGCGAAAACAAGGAGTTTTCCAACATGAGTCAGCAACGTGTCACCGGCACCGTCAAGTGGTTTAACGACAGCAAGGGCTTTGGTTTCCTGGCCGTCGAAGGCGGCAAGGATGTGTTCGTCCACCAGTCTGCCATCGTGGCCGAAGGTTTCCGCAGCCTGAGCGAAGGCGACAAGGTCGAATTCACGATCGAGAAGGGTCCCAAGGGTCCCTCCGCCGCCGACGTGCGCAAGATCTAAACGAGTACCCACCACTCGTTGGGCGTAAACAAAAACAGGGACTCGCGTCATGCGAGTCCCTGTTTTTGTTTACAGGGAGCGTTCCAAGGAGGGGGTCTGCAAAATGGATTGCAGGCTCTAGACCGGAGCTGCCTGCCGTTGGCGCAGACGGGCAATCAGTTCATGCTCGGCGGGGCCAAGCTGAAGCTGTCCATTGCTAAGCTCAGGGAGGTCGTCTTTGAGCAGTTCCAGCAGGGCGGCTAATGCTGCGGCGCCGGTGGCCAACGAGGCGGCAGGTGAGTGGGGGACAAATGCCGGCAGGGTGCGGCCAAACTTCGCCTGCAGATCTGCACTGGCGGTTTCGGCAAAGACCTGGGACGAGCGCGTGCCGCCGCGGCTGAAGGCATAGATTTCGACCAAGGCATTGCGCATGCTTTCGAGCCTGGGCAGCGCCTGCCAGAACTGGTGGCGTCGAATGGAAATGTCGGCGCCCAGGCCGAGCCATAGCGACTTTTGGAGGAGCAAGCTGAGCGGAGGCAGAGGCTTGTCATTGGCGGCAGCTGCTCCGAGTATTGTCTCCAGGTCAAGCGTGCCTGCGAGCACGATGCAGCCGTGCAGCACATAGGCGCTTACCTTGGAAAGCTCGGTATAGTCGATAGCGATGCCGCACAGGGATCGCGGAATCATGTAACCGGCGTCTCCAGCGTCGGCAGTTGACAAGACAGGATCTCCGTAGTCTGCCAAAACGGCAGCCAATTGTGCAAGCTCAGCCGACACATCCACGTGCACGCCGTCGCGGACGATCACGGCCAGGTCCAAGTCCGACCAGGCATCGCCGGCGCCGCGCCCCAGCGAGCCAAAGAGGATCAACGCCAGAAGCCGGTCGTCGGCGGCGTAGAAGGTCGTTATTCGCTGCAGCAGGTCCTGGTGATGCGGGGTGCCGGGGAGTGATCGTTGTGTTGACATGGACGAATCCTATTGCCACTTATCCTACACGCAGGCGGGCCATCGTATTCCAGTTCGACTACGAGCACGCCCGCTTCCAACTGTGAGAAATCGAGCATGTCGTCGATGAGCTTGCGCAGGCGCTGGCCGCTGGCGCGAATCGACTGGGCGGCGCGCAGCTGCTTAGACGAAAGCGGGCCATAAATCCGCTCAGCCAGCATATCGGACATGGCCAGGATAGCGGTGAGGGGAGTGCGCAAATCATGGCTGATGGTGGCGAGAAATCCATCCTTGACACGCTTGTTGCCTTCCAACTCGGCATTGAGGGCGCGCAGAATCCTGGCGGCTGCGGCTCAGCCCATAGTTAGCGCGCTCCAACCGGTCGGCAACAAGGCTGCGATGAGAAAGACATAGGCAGCGGCCGTAACGGCGCCGCGGCGCGCCAACACAAAGCTTACCAGGCCCACAACCAAGGCGATGGGCACGTCCCCTAACGCTAACGGATTTACTTACGCAATCAGAGTTATTGTAGCGAATCGGGGGTAGTCGCGCAAAAGCGGGAGCAGGAGGGGTGGCGTGGTGGGCCGCCCCCCCTTTGCGTATGTCAGGCAGCCTTGGGGCCAATGTAGACGATCTCCAGGAGGAGGCGGTCGGGGGTTTCGAACATCACCTGGTAATAGGTGTGGTCGTCGCCGCTGGAGAACTCGGGGCGATGGCGCGGCGTGTCGAAGAGCAGGGCGACGCCTGTGCCGCGCAGGTAATCGACTGCGGCGTCGACGTCAGCCTGGTTGGGGACGCCTAGGCCAAGGTGGTTGAGGCCGGGGCCGTCGTAGTCATTGGCGACCGGTTTGCACTGGCCGGCGAACCAGAGGCTGCTGTCGTGTGGGCCGCCCATGCCGACCATCCCCTCGACGTCGTAGAGCACCTGCCAGCCGAGGAAGGAGAGCAGGTCGCGATAGTAGGCGAGGTTTTCGGGCTGGACATTGAACTGCAAATGACCAATGCTGGCGCTGGGCATAGGGCTTCTCCTCTTTGTGGGCTCTTGTAGGTCTACATTGACGACAATTAGCACATATATTCTAGCATGATTGTATGAAAACACCAGTATCTCCACTGCTGGTCCTCCGTGCAGTTGGATAAGTGCTGCTGGTTTGATGCGTGAGCACGTTTGCCGGCAGAAGAACACGCGTGCTAGACTGCGCCCCCAGTGTGCACTATGCCTAAGTGAGGAGCAGACGTATGAGCGACGCAAACTATAGCTCGCTGTATGCACCTGCCGACATGCCCTATATCGAACGTAGTGCGGGGATCCAGGATCCCTGCGGCAATCATTGGTTCCGTGCTACATATCAAGAGCAAGCCTGACCGCCTGTCAGCAGGCGGGAAACGAGAGACAGCACAATGTCTGAGGAAGCTGTTATTGCACGTACTTCCGAACCGCTGACGGCGGCAGCACTGGCCGAACAACTGCGGGCATGCGGCCTGGCAGAAGGACAGACGGTGCTGGTGCACATGGCGATGGGTAAGCTCGGCTGGGTCATCGGCGGCGCCGAGGCCGTGATCCTGGCCCTGCTGGCAGCGGTAAGCCCAGGCGGCACGATCATGGTGGTCACCAACTCCAACAGCAACACGGACCCGTCCGAGTGGCAGTACCCGCCCGTGCCCGAGGCATGGTGGCAGACCATCCGGGACCACACGCCGGGTTACGACCCGCTTACCACGCCCAGCCGGGGCTTAGGGGCGGTGCCTGAGCTGCTGCGCACCTGGCCGGGGGCCCGGCGCAGCGCGCATCCGGCTTTTTCTCTGGCTGCCGTTGGGCCCAACGCCGAGTACCTGACCGCCGACCACGCGCTGGAGGAGGATTCTGGCAACCGCTCGCCCTTGGGCAAGCTGTACGAGCTCGACGGGCACGTGCTGCTGCTAGGGGTCGACCACTGGAACAACACGTCGCTGCATCTCGCCGAGTTTCGGGCTAGTTATCCGGGCAAGCGCAACCTGCGCACCGGCAGCGCCATGCTGGTCGACGGCCGGCGCCAGTGGGTGGAGTATGAGACGCTGCTGACCGACCCAGAAGATTTTGGCGAGATTGGGGAAGCCTTCGACCGGGCACACAATATCGCCGTGCGTCAGATCAACGATGCGCCCGTGCGCTTCTTCCGCCAGCGGCTGGTAGTGGATTTCGCCGTAACGTGGATAGAGCAGCACCGCAATCTTACGGGGCGCGCGTAAAGAGTCCCGGATAGCCTACAAAGTGGTCATCAATGCTTCCTAGTTGATCATCTTGGCAGCGGGCGCAGTGTATTTGACGCAGGAAAGTATGAAGCAGCAATCCCCGCCGCACGGGTGGTTCAGGCAAAATCTAGATGAAGAGGGGGCACGAGGTGCGGCGGAATAACCAACGCCGTATGGCAAAATTCGGCATCGAACACTGATGAAAGGACGTGCTGTGGCAAGCGACGCTGGCAACGCAACGCAAGAAACGCTCAGGAGCTTTCTAGAAGCTTTCAACCGCCATGACTTGGACGCCATCATGGAGTACTTCGCCGACGACTGTGTACTCTACTTGCCGCGCGGTTCTTCCCCGCGTGGCGCGCGCTTCGAGGGCAAAGCCGAAGTACGCGGCGGGCTGGCGACCCGCTTTGAGGGACTGCCGGATGTACACTACGGGGACGACCGCCACTGGGCCTGCGGCGACCTGGGCGTTTCCGAATGGACGATAACAGGCACTGCTGCGTCCGGCGCACGGATTGAAGCGCGTGGGGTAGACCTGCTTGAATTTCGCCAGGGCAAAATCATCCGCAAAGACTCATTTTGGAAGATTGTCGAGTGACCAGGCCGATACAAAGTACGCTTCCAGGCAGGTGGGCGTACTTCCAGGAAGTGGGTCAATCGCCCAGGCAGACGCCGATGTCGCGGGCAGTCTTGATCCAGCCGTGGTCGAGCGGGACGGTCTTGCGCTTGCCCACGACTTGAGCGAGGGGGACGGTGGCGGTGCCGTCGCCGTTCGCCGCCACCATCACGCCGAACTCGCCACGGGCGATCACGTCAGCGCAGGCGGTGCCCAGGCGTGTCGCAAGCAGCCGGTCGGCCGCCGAGGGGGTGCCGCCGCGCTGGAGATAGCCCAGGATCGTGACGCGCGTTTCCAGCCCGGTCAGCTCCTCGAGCTGGCGCGCCAGCACCAGGGTCCTACCTTCGACGGCAGGCGATGCGGCGGCAGTAGCAGCTGCCGGGCAGTTGGACTTGGCCTTATCTTTGGTCTTGGCTGCATCCTTTTTCTTCTTCTCCTTGCCGGCCGATCTCACCATCCGCCGTTGCGCCGTTCTTAGCGGCGCTTTGGGCGCTCGGCCTTCTGCCTGCTCTGCTCGGCCAGGGCTGCTGCCTCCTGGCGCGTCACTGCCCCTTCGGAAACAGCGACGATGCTGAAGCCGCTGCCGCGCAGGTTGCGCTGCCTGATGGCCTGCGGCCACCACCGTCGACATCGTAGGGAATCTCGGGGATCAGGATCACGTCGGCGCCGCCGGCCAGGCCCGCGCCCAGCGCCAGCCAGCCGGCATTGTGGCCCATCAGTTCGACGACGATGATGCGGTGATGGCTGTGCGCCGTGCTGTGCAGCCGGTCGATCGCCTCCGTGGCAATGCCCAGCGCCGTGTCAAAGCCAAAGGTCATGTCGGTCATCGCCACGTCGTTGTCGATGGTCTTGGGCAGGGTGACGACGTTGAGCCCGTGCTGCATGAGATGGTAGGCGTTTTTCTGCGTGCCGCCGCCGCCGAGACAGACGAGGGCGTCGAGGTTGTGCTTGCGATAGGTATCGAGCATGACACTGGTCATATCCATCATCTGGCCGCCGATCGGCATGCGCTGCGGCTTGTCGCGGCTGGTGCCCAGGATCGTGCCGCCCACGGTGAGGATGCCCGAAAGCTCCACGCCCGTCAGGCGCATCGTGCGGTCCTGCATCAGACCGCGAAAACCGTCGCGGAAGCCGATCACGTGCATGCCGTAGGCGCCGATCGCCGCCTTGCCCACCCCGCGAATTGCGGCGTTCAAACCAGGACTGTCACCACCGGCCGTCAAGATTCCAATTGAGAGCGCCATATTCTATTCTCCTTGCAGGACTTCCACTGGACAGATACCGCAGTTTCCGTCACAGTATAGGCAACATGCCGCCCACAATCAACCCATGGAAAATAAGGCAGTTCAAGATGGCCGGATAGTGCCAGATCACCGTCGGATCTGCACAGTGCCCTGGCCCCCGTCTACGAGCACGGTGTCGCCCGTCTTCAGCCGAGTAGTGGCGCTGCCGCAGCCGACGACGGCGGGAATGCCCAGCTCCCTGGCGACGATGGCGGCATGCGACAACGGTGCCCCAATGTCGGTGACGATGGCAGCGGCTTTGGGGAACAGCGGGGTCCAGCCCACATTGGTCGTGGCGGCGACTAAGATCTCACCCGGTTGGAGCGTTTCGCCCTCTTCTGGCGTAGTGAGCACACGGACCTGGCCTTCGACCCGGCCGGCAGCGCCGGCGACACCAGTCAGTGTGTCGGAATCGGGCGGCGCAGCGGGTCGTGAGGCATCATAGTAGTCCAGCCGCCGGTGGGGATCCATTGCCCACTCCAGCGGGTCAAAGCGCCCCCGAATGATCGATGGAAAGGGAGGCAGTGTCTTGTACAGCTCGTAGTTCTGTCTACGTGCCGGTATGTGTTGCGTGGCCTCAGTCCTGCCCTCCAGCAGGTTGAGCACGTCGCCAATATAATGCATGAAGACGTCCTCGCCCACGCCCGCCAGCGTCCCCGTGCGCAGGGCAAAGGCACGCACCACGCGAAAGACCCGGGTAAGCTCGGAGCGGGCCGCTTCTCGCTGTTGCGCGCCCGCAGCGGCGCCGGCCAGTTGCCGGTCCAGCCAGCGCCGTTTGCCGGGGTAACGTGCCAAAAAGCGCTGCCTGGCGGCTTCATGCTGCGCCCGCTGTTTCTGGAGCAGGCCCTCTACGTCGACAGCCGACTGCTGATAGGCCGCGATCTGTCGGTCAAGCCAATCGGGATCCTCGGCAGGATGAGGTATGGAGAGTTCGAATTCGTGCGGCCCACGGTGGCCGTACCGGCTCAAGTACTGTTCGCGACTCATTTCACCCTTGGCGACCTGCGCAATGCCCACAAGCGGGCCAAGGCTGGCCAGCCCCCCATCGCCGCGCAGGTTGGACAGCAGCTGGTTGGCTTCTTCCTTGCCCACCAGCCTGGTCAGCTTTCGCTCCAAGGTCATGACCTGCACAATGCCGCTAGAGCCAGCCGTGTGCGCCCACCAAGCCCGCATGATGTAGGGTTGGAGCTCAGAGTGCCAGAGGGACAGAAGGCCGGCACTTGTCTGCACCTGTTCAATGCAGGCCGTCGTTTGCCGGCACCAACCGGGTGTTTGCTGTAGATACCGTTTCAGCGTGAGACGCGCCGTGACCATATGACGAAGGACGCGCCCTATACCAGGCACCATCTGCCTGGCGATCTGCAGGCGCGTAAACGGGTGAATCGGAACAACCATGTCGTTAGGAGTCTGCCCAAACAGGTCGCCTAAGAGCCCCAGGACCCGCCTCGTGTCCCAACCAAGAAGGGCAACGGTCGCAGAGACACGTCGGCCGATATTTGAGTAGATGTGGCCGCAGATATTACCCGACCACAAATAGTAGCCGGGGATGATGTTCGTCTCTTCGTCAAGCTTGCGGATGACGGACCAGGTAAACGGAGTAAAGACATCGGGAATGGCCTCGGCCACGTTCGTATTGACCCACAACGTATCTTCGACCAGCGTCTCATTGATCGCATAGGTGTCCAGTTTGCCGGAACTCAACGTGGTGATCGGGCGCGCCTGGAGCAAGTAAAGTTTGCCCTCGGCGACCGCCCACTCAATATCCTGCGGCCCACCCAATTCCTGCTCAAGCCGGGCCGCAATCTTGTATAGCTCTGCGGCGTGCGCCTGAAGCGCAGGCGGGCCATGGTGTTCGCCTTTGGGCCGGCTGAGGTGAAAGGTTTCGGCATTGGCCTCGCCGGACACAAGCTGCTCTCCCAGGCCGTGCACGTAGTTGCCCACCATCCTGGTGTAGCTGCCGGTCACGGGATCAGCTGTAAACAGTACCCCGGCCAGTTCGGAGGGGACCATACGCTGAATGACCACTGCCATCTGGTCGGACAGCGCTACGCCCTGGGTCGTGCTGTAGGTCGCGACCCGCTCTGCCGCTGCGGAGCCATGAACGCGCAGGATCGCAGCGAGGATCTCCTGGTCGCTGCTGACATTGAGCACGGTCTCATATGCGCCGGCAAACGACGCCGCGGCTGAGTCTTCGTTGACCGCCGACGATCTGACCGCGAAATGAACATGGCGCTCGCTCTGGCGAAATGCCTGTAGGTGCGCTTGGACGTTGCGCCAGGCTTGGGGATCCAGGCTGCCGTGCTGAAAAGCCGCCGGCAGCACGACAAAGCCGTCCGGCACAGGATATCCGGCCTGAAGCAGCTTGGCCAGCATCCCACCCTTCCCGCCGGCCGCGGCCTGCTGCTCAGAGGCAAGGTCGCGAAAACTCCGCACATTCTCCATTTTAGCCATCCTTTCTTTCTCCCACTCCCCTGAACACGACAAACTTCCGGTCGAAGTGGGCCAAAACGAGCGTCACCAACTCAAACGCATGCCACCGGTCGATCGGTTCGACATGATGGCGCCGATACAGCGGCAGCCACGCTCAACAAGGGGCCGGTCGCCACCGCCTCTAGCATTGCACCATGCCCAGTATCGGTGCTATCCTGCTGCCTGCCGCAGAACACACATCCGGCGAAGGAGATGAGTACTTGGGCGAAGGAGATGAGTACTTGATCGACCACGACAATCTGGAAGCGTTCGCCGACGCCGAGGCATATGACCTTGCAGATCCCACTGATACCGGTGGGGCATTCTACCGAGCGCTGGCTCAGGAAGCCGGCGGTTCGGTGTTGGAGATCGGCTGCGGCACCGGGCGTGTCACGATCCCCATCGCACAGATGGGCTTTCCGGTCACGGGCCTGGACATCATGCCGGGGATGATCGAACGGGCGCGACGCAAGTCTGCGGGTTTGCCGGCAAAGTGGGTGGTAGGCGATGGGCGCAGCTTTCGCCTCGACGAGCGTTTCCACCTCATCTTCCTGACCGGCAACGTGTTTCAGTTCTTTCTTACCAATGCCGATCAGGCAGCCCTATTAGAGCGGGCGCATGCGCATCTCCATCCCGACGGGCTTTTTGCGTTTGAAACACGCAATCCCCGGTGGCCTGGCCTTGCCACGCGGCCGGAACCGTACGAAGGCATGTTCTTTCACCTTGAAACTTGGATGGAGGAACGAGCGGAGGAAAGCTATATAGATGCACAGGGGCGCACCGTTCAGATCTCCTACGCGCAGGCCTACGATCACGCCGCCCAGATCCTGCACTTGACCGGCTACAAGCGCTGGCGTGAGGGAGAACAGGAACAGACGCAGGTCAACCGCACGGCGCTGCGCTACACCTTTCCGCAAGAGCTTGCAGCCCTGCTGCATGCCTGCGGCTTTGCCGTCGTCCGCCAGTATGGGGATTGGAACTACGAGCCGCTGACCGAGGCCAGCCCGAGCATCATCGTGGTCTGCCGACCTCGTGGCCCTACCTAAATGTCGATGGCTGCCAGGCCGTGGATCCCCAGCGTCAAGGAAACTTCGCCGCCGTGGTGCAGGTCGTGTTCCAGCACGTGGTAGATGATCCAGCTGCGCGACACGTAGTACCACCTCGCCGTCAAATTCATCTGGGAAGGTCTGCGGTACAGTCCTCCGGCGTCCAGCGCCGCAGCCGGGCTTCAATGAACGCCCACGTATCGTCGAGCCCGCGTGCCAGTTCCGCCCCGCTGCGTGCCGGTGAATCGCGTTGTCCCCACCACATGTACGCATCCATCGCCTCGTCGGGCTCCTGCATGGTGCCGCTGAACCACCCTGCCCGGACGGAAATGATGTGCTGTATAGTTTGCCCCAGCGGCCACATATGGGGGGCAGGCTGAAGCGAGAGCTGCTCATCCGTCAGGGGTGCGACTGCGCTGCGCAGCTTTTCCTGGTAGCCCCGCCAGTTCTCATAGATCACATCCAACGTCGATTGGGTTTGCTGCTGCATCTGTTTCTCCTTGTAAAGCATCGTTACGGGGGCGGGTGCCCATTGTAGCCCGTGGCGGGAGCAGCAGCAAGCAGGCGCCCTCGGCGAGTCTCGGCATCGCTTATGGTCCGATTTGCGTACTCCCCGTAGCGCCACATTCGCACGTGTGTTGGTACGCCGGGATGGGGCATTCTTGGCTTCTGTAGAATTCTTGTAGAAAAACCCACTTCTACTGCCATCGCAAACCTGCGATGCTAAGTACATGGACAGGATTATTCGGCGCACTTGCACCATCACGCTAACCGAAACGTGGACGTTTCTCCGGGCGGACGAGGAGGGTCCCTCGCCTCCAACGTCTACCGCACTTGCCGGCCGCAACGCCGCACAAGGACGACCAGGGGAACCACACGCATCCATCCAGACCGCTTCCGCTGTTGAGTTCAAGGAGAATGTAGATGAACAATCGATGGTTTCTCGCCCTAGTTTTGTTGTCCAGCGTGGCCCTGGCCGCTTGCCGGCCGGTGGTGGCACAGCCCGCAGCAAAAGGCGCGCCGCAAGCGGCGCCGGCGGAGCTTGAACACACTGCCCAGGAGGAGGCGAACCGGGCCGTGGCCCAGCGCTTCTATGATGAGGTGTTCACCGGCAAAAACCTGGGTGCCCTGCCGGAGATATTTGACGCCAGCCTGGTCGTTCACGACCTGGACATCGGCGGTGAGTCTCCGGACGGAGGCTTGGAACCAACGCTGGCGGCGTTTCCCGATATGCAATCCACGATCGACTTTTGGGTCGTCGACGGCGATCTGGTTACCGCCGTCGTCACCAACAAGGGCACCCACCAGGCGGACTATATGGGCGTGCCCGCCACCGGACGTCCCGTCACCTTTCACATCATCGACGTCTTTCGTATGAAGGACGGCAAGGTTGTAGATCTGTGGCACAACGTCCCCAATGAGGACATCTTGGAGCAGATTCAGCCCAAGTGAATTCTAGATTGGCGCTAGCCTGATCCGTAGCGCCTCATCCTGGCGTGCGTTGTGGTGCGACGGGATGGGGCACTGTTTTCATCAAGCCCAGCGTAGGCTTCCTCCTGCGAAAGCTGCTGCCCAACAGCAAAGGCTTCGTCAAAGCCAGGGGAGCCCAACGCGGCACGCGCCGCCGCCAGTGCCGCATCGACGAGTGGCAGCATGGGGCCGGCATAAATGTTGTGAATCTGCGCATGGGCGGCTGCGGCCATCCCCCCGAGAGCAGCGGCCCGGCGATAGTCTCGTTGCACGGCAGCCAGGCGCAGCGCGACGTAGAGCCGCTGCAGTTCGTCGATTGTTGAATACTTGGTCGGCCCTGCATACGCCAGGCTCTGTGCCAACCACCTGCCGGCCTCATCATTTTTCCCCTGCCACAGGGCGGCCTCGGCCAGATACCTGCAAACTCGCGCCAGGTAGTCCGTGTTTCTCACTTTGAGACAGAGCTGCAAGCTGTCCTCCAGCAGGCGGTTTGCCTCGGCCTCATTGCCGCAGTAAAGACGGACGATTGCCAAGAGGGGTTGGCATTCGCACAGGGTCAAGGGCTGGTTGTGCGCCGCGGCGATGGCCACGGCCTCCTCCAAGTAGGCGTTGGCTGCGGCAAGGTCGCTGCGCAGCAGCGCCAGCAGCCCCAATGTGCCGAGACAATCGGCCGCGAAGACCTGGTTACCTCGCCTGCGGAAGCGGTCCTGGCTTTCGGCAATCAGCGGCACCGCCTGCGCTACCTGCCCCTGGCCGAGCAGAAACATGGCGTAGCCCCAAAGATTAGCCGCCAGGACGAAATCACGGTCGGCGTGTGTCCCGAACTCGGGTCCGAGCAAGCGTAAATCATCGTCGTCACGCACCAATTGTACAGAGCGTAACAACGCAGCCGCCGTTTGGTCGGCATCGGGATAGCACGATGCCATAAACACCCAGGAAGTGGCATGCAGTTGCTTGTAAGGGCAAAGCTCCATCAATTCGACCATTTCCGCCAAATAAGTGTCACGTGCCGTGAATTCCGCCAGCGAACCCGCAGCCGCGAAAAAGTCGGCCATGATGGCCAGGCGCAGGTCAACTGGCAGCAATGTGCGGTGCGGCAGAAGTCTTGTGAGCCAGCCCGCCTCCTCGTGACGTTGGCCGCTGATGCCATGAAAGAAGCCGGCGGCGACGAGCAGCCAGGCCAGCTCCGTGTAGCGTGCCTCGTCCAGCGCCCAATGCAGGGCACGCGCAGGTTATCCTGTTCCGCCCGCAGGCGCGCAAGCCACGCGACCGACTCCGGCCCCCGCAGCTGGCCGTCGCCTGTGCGAAAGAGATGCAGATACGCCTGATAGTGGCGCTGTCGGATTTCTGCCTCCTCCCCATGGGCGCACAATTGCTCCAAGGCAAACTCACGCAGCGTCTCCAGCAGCAGAAAGCGCTGCTCGCCGCTCGCAGTCACTTCCACGTGGATGAGGCTCTTGCCTGCCAGCGCGCGCAGGGCAGCACCATTGGCATCCGCCACCCTTGCCGCTGCCTCCAGGTCAAAGCCACCGGCAAAGACGCCCAAGGCACGCCAGAGCGTGCGCTGCTCTTCCGTCAACAAGTGGTAGCTGTGTTCGATGGCGGTGCGCAGGGTGCGCTGGCGGGACGGCAGATCATGTGCGCCGTCCACCAGCAGATCCAGGCGGCGCGCTTGCAGCTGCGCGAGCAGTTGAGCTGGCGCCAGCAGGTCGCTTTGTGCGGCGCACAGCTCGATTGCCAGCGGCAGGCAGTCCAGGCGCTGGCAGATCGTCTCCAGAGTGGGACGGTTGACGCCGGTGACAGTGAAAGCCGAGTTAACGGCCGCTGCGCGCTCGGCAAACAGGGCCAGTGCGTCGTCTGGTGCTAAGGGCGGCACGCGATAACGCTGCTCGGCACGCAGGTGCAGCCGTTCGCGGCTGGTGACCAGCACAACCACGCCGGGACACGCGGCCAGCAGCTCGGCCACCAACCCTGCAGCCCGATTCGCCCAAGGCCGGCGCAAGCAGCTGCTCGAAGTTGTCCAGCACCAAGAGGCGTGACTGGCGGCGCAGAACCTCGATCAGCTGCACGTGCGGCGGCTTGGGACCGACTGCACTGTCACCAAGGGCAGTAAGGATTGCCGAGGCTAGCGCAGCGCCGTCGCCGGTTGCGGCCAGCGGAACAATGGCCGCGCCGTCACGAAAGTGCAGTTGCAACTGCACCGCGCTGCCAGGCCAGCCGCGTCTTGCCGATGCCGGGCGCTCCCACCAACGTCAACAAGCGCCCGTGGTGGCCCAGCAGCCGCCTGCAGATCTGGTCGAGAGCCTGTTGACGGCCGATCAACTCGGTTGGAGGAAGCGGGAGCCGCTGCGTCTCGACCAGAGTTTCTTCGCTGATTACGAGGCGCCGTTCACGCTGGATCGTCCAGTGCGCCGGTGGCCGTTCGCCGCGTGCACGGGCGGCAGCTTCCACCAGCGGCGCCGCCAGGCGTGGCTCCGTCTCAAGCGCCAAGGCTGGTATGTAGTGTTGTATAACCGCGTCGAGATCGGGTAGCCGTTGGCTGCGCTCAATGGCCGAGATGAGGGCGATGCTGTACCCGAGCGCGGCAGCCAGGTCACCCTGTGTCATGCCGGCGCGCTTGCGCAACTGCTTGAGAAGATCGCCAAAGTCAAGCCCCGGGAGGTAGGTCATAGCGGCTCCTAACCTATCACGTCCGACTGCCGAAGACGGGATTATACCCCGCCTGGATAGAAGCACAAACAACTAGAATTCTGTAAAATTTTCATCGAAAAATTCTCTCCCGTCAGGGCTAACAACGGGCGAGTGCCGATAATCGCCCACTGCATGCTGAGATATGGGTTCAGGGCTATTTGCATTCAACGAACAGTGAAGTAACAGGTACGGGGGACCAGGCATCTGCCAATCTCACTTGGTAGGTGCAGTGCGGGAAATGAATGGATAGAAAGTAAGTAGTCACAGTGCCCTGACGACGATAGCTGCCGGCTGAAATCCTCCCGGCAGCACGATCACGGCGGGAACAAACCTGCCTCGGCACCCGTCTACAATCGACCAAACCATGACGGGTGACCACCCAGGAGCGACATCTTGCATCGAAAATACCTATCCCTGTTCGTATTAGCTCTTCTAATGCCGATGGTCATCGGCGGTTGCCTGCGTCCGCCGGCCTCTTCTGAGCCAAACGTTCCTGTCCTGCCAACGGCGACGGCGACACCAGATGGGGTTGCCGGCGTGACGCCCGGCGTGACGGTTACAGAACCGGTCGAGGAGCCGGCCACCGATGCCGCTGAGCCCACAGAGGAGAGTGTCGCACACTACCAGGGCCCCAATTCGTATCGGGCCACGCCGCGCTTCGACGTCGCCTACGACACAGCCACCTGGGAATACGTGGAGGACGATGGCTCGGGCCGGCAAAGCCAGCTGAAGCACAGGTCGGATCCGGGCTGCACCGTCTGGCTGCGGGCCGGGGCAGTGGGGACGACGGAAGTGGCGACGGTGTGGCTGGCCGAGCGCGCGTGGACGATCGGGCAGGTGCAGTCGCACGTTATCCTGTACACGGCACCGGAGGGAGACATCAGCTGGAATTTTGGGGTGCTGCTGCCCGAGGCCTATTCCGGTATGGGCAACAGCAGCTGCCAGGACGCGGCCGAGCGGGTGATCGACACATTTAAGGTAGTAGACTAAGATGTGTGCCTGCCGCTGCCAGGCGCAAGCCGGACGGCGCCGTTTTATGCCAGGAAGGAGCACCGGCAGATGGCGATCAATTCATCCCAACCGCACAACCTGCAGCCGGACAGCCCGGTCATCCAATGGCTGCTTGACGGCGACCCGGCGATCCGCTGGCAGGTCCTGCGCGACCTGACCGGCGCGCCTGCGGCGGTGATCGCGGCCGAACGGGCGCGGGTCGCCACCGAGGGTGCCGGCGCACAACTGCTCGCGCTGCAGGGGGACGATGGAGCGTGGGGCGGTACGGCGTGGAATCACGGGTGGAACTCCACGATGCATGTCCTGACGTTACTGCGCGAGTTCGGTCTCGACCCCGCAGGCGCGGCGGCACAGCGGGCGGTGAACCTGGTGCGCGAGCGCGTGCACTGGATGGGCTGGGATTGGGACGGCGCGTGGCGGGGCCAGGATTTCGTCGGCAACCCCTACTTTGCCGGCGAAGTCGAGCCGTGCATCAACGGTCAGGTTGGCGCGAGCGGCGCCTACTTCGGCCAGGATGTGGAGCGGATCATCGACCGTCTGCTCGCAGAGCAGCTCGCTGACGGCGGCTGGAACTGCGAGGCCGAAAACGGTTCGACCCGCTCGTCGTTCAACACCACGATCTGCGTGCTAGAAGCGCTGCTCGAATACGAACTGGCAGGCGCGACTCAGGATGCGACCAGGATGAGCGCTGTGACTGCGGTCCGCCTGCGTGGACAGGAGTACCTGCTCGAGCGCCGCCTCTTCCGGCGGCTGACGACGGGCGAGGTCATCGACCCCACCTGGCTGCAGTTCTCCTTTCCCAACTGGTGGCATTACGACGTGCTGCGGGGCCTCGACTACTTGCGTCGGGCCGGCGCCAAGCCCGACCAGCGTGCGGCCGAAGCGATCGCGCTGGTCGAGTCCAAGCGTGGCACCGACGGCCGGTGGCTGCTCGACCACCAGCACCCGGGCAAGATGCCGGTCGACCTGGGTGAAGGCGAGGGGCAGCCGAGCCGGTGGAACACGCTGCGCGCGCTGCGCGTGCTAGGTTGGTATGCGGGAAGAAGCTAACGGTACCTGATAAATCCAAGACCATCGCCGTCCTGCTTGAAACGTATGTGCGCAGTGGGAATTACACAGATAAACTGCGGCAGGTAGCGCACACGCGAGCACGTACGACGCGCCCCGCGTCACTGCGGCGGTGGCCCCAGTTGTTCAACGTTGTATTTAGCAGAGATGACCGTCATGCGCCCAATTTGCTCAACGCTTGGGATGTACGGCGGCGGGAGGGTTAGCGAGGTTGCCGGCTCACCCATTTCGCGGAAGCCTTGCTCGATTCCCGCTGGCGTGGTGAGCTGCAGCAGCCGCGCAGGCGTCTCTCCCTCGACTCGAAAGGCGTGCGGCACGTCCTTGGGCAGGAAGACGAACGAGCCGGGAGCTGCCTTGATCGTCCGATCGCCAACAAAGAATGTAAATACCCCTTCGAGAATGTACATTGCCTCGTCCTCACCATGATGCACATGCAGAGGTGTAGCAAACCCCGGCGGTGACACCTGTTCAATCAGGCTAAATTGCCCGTTGGTTTCGGCCATGCCGGCCTTCACGGTCATCAACGTGCCGAGGAAATAGAACGGCTGCCCCCCGTTGTGGGCCTGTGCGAATGGTGGCTGCGCCATTTTTAGCTCCTTTCCAAACTACTTGCCTATACGGAGAGCGGCTCGTTGACCGGTATTGGCGGCTGAATGGTAGCGCCAAGCTGCTGCAGGATGCTCATCCAATCCGGTAAAGCCCAATGCTTGACGACCTTGCCGTCGACTACCTGGTCGATGCTCAGCACCATAAAATGCACCTGTTTCCCAGTGGCGGGAATGCCAAGGAATTCTGCGCGGTGCGTGCCGTGTGCAGTAACAACCGTTGCAATCATCTCGCCGGCAACAAACTCCGATTCAAACGTATGATACAGATCTGGAAAGGCTGCCAGCATCGCCGGGAAATGTTGCCGTGTTTCATACAGGCCGGGATGGGCTTCGAGTGCCGCCCAATCACCCTGTTCAAGAATTTTGCTTAGCTGCCGTATCACTGCTTGCGGCGTTACGGTCGTCATGCTGGGACCTCCTTGCGGTGTGTTATCTTCCGTGCTACACTCCAGATAGTACAAATCCTTGTCTATATAATAAAGAATTTTGTCTATTTGTCAAGAGGCAATATGGCGGCACCGCAAGACGGATTTCTCATCGGATCGTTGTTATCGGCTATGGCAGCGGAGCTAGAGCGGCGTGTCCTCGTTGGCTTTCACGCCGCCGGCTATACAGATATCCGAGCAGTTCATGCACACATCTTTCGCCTGCTACCGCCGGAAGGGTGCCGGATCACCGAGCTGGCAGAGCGGGCCTACAGCAGCAAACAGGCAACTGGCTATCTTGTCGAGTATTTGGAGGACCACGGCTATGTCGAACGCATCCCCGACCCGAACGATGGGCGCGCGCAGATCGTCCGCCGCACCGAGCGCGGCTGGGAGGTAAATCGGACGGCATGGCGTTTGGTGCAGCAAATTCAAGCTGAGTGGGCGCAGCAGCTAGGCGAGGACCGGATGGCGTCGCTCATTGAGTCCCTACGCACGCTGGTACAGCACCTTGGCGTTCGCTACGAGGGAAGTATCTCGGAGGTAAGTATCCGGCCGGGCCGGACCATCGTCGCTGATCTCGGAGGGGATGCGGACGATGGTCGACCGAGCCTGTAAGTTATGCTGCTTTTTCCGGTGCGTAATGCAGAAACACAACACCGGTTGGGAATGTCTGAGACTCGATCAGCCTCAATTTTGTAGTAACACCATTGGGAAACAGGCGCTTGCCAGTGCCCAGGACCAGCGGGTAGACCAGCAACCGGTATTCGTCGACCAGGTCGTGCTGTACCAGCGTGTGAACAAGCTGGCTGCTGCCGCTGACCGAGATGTCTTTGCCGGGGCCCTCTTTTAGCTTGCGTATCTCTGCGACCACATTGCTTTTAATCAGGGTCGAATTTTGCCACTCAGCACGATTGAGCGTGGTGGAAACCACGTACTTCGGTGTGTTGTTCATGTGATCAACAAAGGGATCGCCGGCAGGCGCTGACGCAAAGGCAGCGGCAAACCCCTGATATGTTTTGCGCCCCAACAACATGGCGTCACTGGCCTGCATCGCAGCAAAGATCACCGCGCCAATATCATCATGCCAGTAGGGCATCGTCCAGCCGCCTTGCGTAAAACCAGCTTCACGATCCTCCTCCGAGTTGCCGGGTGCCTGCATGACGCCATCTAAAGAGACAAATTCGCCGACGACAATTTTTCTCATGAGGTTTCTCCTGTATTTTCGTGCGTGTTTTCTGTCCTGCTGGTGCAAGTTCAGCACGGCTGCCATGGCGACGTGATGAACAAAAACGACATAACCCACGTGTATGCGTTTTTTCGCGCCCCGACCATATATCCAGGCACATAGCGCCAGTTGCTTGAAATAGACACATTGTAGCTGCACAGCAACAACTTCCAAGTTCTGGCAGGTATTACGATATGTGCACGTACCCATTTAGGGTTATGATCGTAGACGATAACGATATTGACGCCGAGATTATCTCGCGTGGTCTGTTGTGCCTCGATCCTCCTCCTTGTGTCGTCGTCTTTCGGACGGCAAGTGAAGCGCTTGAAGCACTGCATACCCTGCCGGAACTGTCTAGTGCAACCACGCCTTTTGCGATCCTCGTGAAAGCCAACCTTTCCTTGGTAAGTGGGCTCGAATTCGTAGCATGCATGCGATGTGATGCCCGGCTCAGCGGGGTTCCGGTATTTGTTCTAACTGATTCCAGTCTGGATGCCGCTAAGTTTGCAGCCCATAACTTAGGTGTGGCAGGTTACTTGCGTAAGCCATCGGTACCTGGCGATTCCGAGGCCATCGCAGCCCTGATTAAGACTTGTGTGCGCAACGGGTACTACCCGGACAAAGCCCCAGATAAACTCCGGCCAGCAGCGCACTGGCGAGCGCGTGCAGCATGCCTGCCGCGCAGGGTGGCCGGCGCAACCTATTCAGCACGCGCAAGCCTTGCTCAACCCCCACCGGCAGGATGAGCGGCCACAGTCAATGAGCGACCATCAAACAGAAAGGATTCCGCTGCGACGAAGGGCTGGCAGAACTCTTCAACGAATTGGCGCATATTCCGGCGATTGATTGGCGACAGACGATGATCTTGCAGGGTGACTTGGAAGGCAAGGTTGAAGAGTGCCGCCATGATCATAAACGCTTCCAGTGCAGCGCGTTCAGCCTCTGACAACGGCCGAACCGAGTCATAGCCAGCGACCAGAGCATTTCGGATCGCGACTGTGTCAAAGGTCGTGTGATAGAGCGAAACGCCAAGATCGTAGAGAAAGAAGGAACGAAATGTCCCATAATCGAGTGCCAATGCCGTCATGCCATCGAACAACACGTTGCCCTGGTGCAGATCACCATGAATCAAGCCGAAGGTCGCCTTCGTCCGTTCTAGATGCGCCACCATGGCTAAGATATGCTGCCCGGCTCTGCGAATCAGGTCGTATTGTTCTGTACTGATCAGGCCGAGGTCAACCGTGACGGCCAGCCTCTCCACGGCTTCGACCAGATAGCGATTTTCATAGCTGCCGAATTCCCTATTCTCACTCCCCGGCCATTTCTCACTAATCGAATGCAAGGACGCCAGCAGCACACCTACTGCTCGTGCATGGGGTTCGTCCCAATCGTCTACGTGTTGGGCCGTGATCCAGCGCTGAACACAAACCGAAGATAACCGATCCAGTCCCGCCAGTTGTACTTGAGTGACGAATTCGCCCTGGCGATTTGCGATCGGTGATTGGACAACAATGCGTCCATCTTCCGTCAACGCCTGCAGCCACGCCATTTGTGCAGCGAGTTGCGCCGGCGTGTCCATCAAACCATCGCCGGCACTTTCGTGGATCTTCAATAGAAAGCGCGCGTCACCATTGATCGCTTCCAGCCGGTAGACGATACCGGCGTTGTGTTGCACAATCTGCACTGAGACTGCGCCCAGATCATAGTTGGCGAGTGCGATCTTAGCACAATCTAAGTAGTATACTTGCCGCTCCATGTCATTCATCGACGTAAAGATAGAACTCATGTACATCGCACATACCGATTCATCCACTCGAGCAGCGCCTCATTCTGCGCCCGCCGGAACAGCGGTATGCCGTAAATCGTACCGCCGTGTGGGCTGCCGGGGATGCGCAGCATCTCGACGGTGCAGCCGTTGGCCTTGAGCACGGTGTAGAACTGCTCCGACTGCTCGATAGGGGTACGGTGGTCGGCCTCACCGTGGATCAGCAGCACCGGCGTCGTGCAGCGATGGGCGTACGTGATGGGTGAGCAGCGCCGATACACCTCGGGTATCTCATGCGGCGCACCGCCGAGGTCCATCGCTCCAAACCAGGCGCCGACGTCGCTTACGCCGTAAAAACTGGTCAGGTTGGTGACCGGGCACTCAGGCACCGCAGCCTTGAAGCGGTCCGTCTGCCCCACAATCCAGCAGGTCATATAGCCGCCGGCAGAGCGCGCCGCAGCAGCCGAGGCGATCGGGGTCGGCGATGCCTTGCTCCACCACGAAGTCGACGCCTGCCATCAGATCCCGGTAATCAAGGTTGCCCCAGTCGCCGACGATCTGGTTGGCAAACTCCTCGCCGTAGCCGGTCGATCCGCGCTGGTTGATAAACAGCACCGCGTAGCCTGCGCCGGTCAGCATCTGAAAGTCAAACGAGAAGATGTTGCCGAAGGCGAAGTGCGGCCCTCCGTGCATGAACAAAATGGTGGGATATGGCGCAGCACCCCCGGCCGGCAGCAGAATCCAGCCTTCGACCCGGACACCGTCGGCGCCGGCGAAGTCCAGGTGCTCGAGTGTGGGCAGCGCCCTTGCGGCCAGCAGATCGGCATTCAGATGCGTGAGCTGCCGCTCATCTGATCCGTCCACGTTGGCGACATAGAGATCGCGCCGGATTGAAAAGCGTGCTGGCGGCAAAAAGCAGTCGGTCGCCGGACTGGCCCAGCAAAAAGCATGCCCGCTCGCCGCCAACTACCGGTCCATAGGACTCCGGACCTTCCAGGTCGACGCGGTAGATCGGCACGGTCCCGCGATCCTGCACCCGTGTATACGCCACCCGGCCGTCCTCAGCGACGACGATCTTGGGCGTAAACAGATACTCCGCGAGCGCCGGCATGTCGGGTAGCAGACGCCCCATCCGGCGTTAAGCGCAAGCTTGGCCGTCCGGCACTGCGGGTGTACCTCCCTTGGCTATCAATCACCCACAGATCAGCCTTGCAGCCGATCAGCTGTCCATGCGGTTTGCCGCAGAAGACGAGCCGCTCGGCATCTGGTAGCCAGGCGAACGAAAGAACAAATCCCCACTCGCCGATAACGTCCCGCACATTGCCCTCCAGGTCTACGACACGGAGGCTGCCCAGAAAGGTATCATGCGAATCTGGCCCCATCGAGGCCAGATACCCGATCTCGCGCCCATCCGGCGACCACTGCGGGTCGGCGTTGAGCCAGTCGTCATTGGTCAGCCGTATTGGCTCGCCTCCGTCCGCCGCAACCACGTAGATGTCGTGGGTCATGGTGTCGAGGTAGCCCAGCGCATCAAACCGGTAGATGTGGCGCGTGATCCGGTAGGGCGCATCCGGTTTGCGCGGTTCCTTGGGAGGCGCGGCGGTAAAGGCGATCTTGCTGCCGTCAGGCGACCACACTGGGCCGCCGGCCACGCCCTGCTTGAGCGCCGTGAGCGCGCGGGCCTCCCCGCCGTCGACCCCGATCACGTAGATCTGGGGCTTGTCGCCGCGTGTCGAGAGAAAGGCGATGCGGCTGCCGTCGGGCGACCACTGCGGGCTGGTATCGCGCGCCTGGCCGGCGGTGAGCTGGCGAGCTTCTCCGGTTTCAACCGACAACAGCCAGATGGCGACGCACTCCTTTTCTTCCGCCTCCTCAGCAGCCGCGCCGCCGTTTTGCTCGACGTGGGACACGGCATAGGCGACAGTCTTGCCATCTGGCGAGAGCTGCGCGCTTTGCAGGAATTTGAGCCGAAACAGATCGTCCGGCGTAATCGTTTGGGATGCTGGTTGCTCAATCACGTGCTCCTCCGGAGGTATAGCAGTTCACAAAACCAGTGGCCGAACCCGATTTGATTGGCGGTATTGAAATCTAGCAATCATCAATTGCAAAGAGGACGTAGACCCGAGGTTTTCCAGGGAGGATTGGCCCTCGGAGGCATGGCAAGACTATACAGCTACACAGATAGTTATGTCAAGATTGTGAAATATGGCACATGCATTTAATTTGTGTCTCCTGTGTCTCGCATCCCCTCCAGAACCTATTCCCCGACCCCTATCGCGCATGCGAGAACTGCTGGAAAATTTAGGCATAATGCCCTACGTGTGCCTCGTGGTCCCCACGCCTCCGGCGTGACCGCAAGCAATGAGGTTGGCAAAAGGAGGAAGTTGATGGAAAGTCGCATCAAGGTGCTCGGCCATCCCCTGCATCCTATCCTGGTTGTCCTGCCGCTCGGCCTATTGAGCATGGCCGTTATCTTCGACATCGTGCAGCTGCTCACCCGCAATAACACGTTTTCCATCGTCGCGTACTGGAACATCGTCGCCGGCGTCATCACGGGTCTGCTTGCGGCGGCGGCCGGTCTGCGCGATTGGATCGCAATTCCCGGCGGCACGCGCGCCAAGACCGTCGGCGCGCTGCATGGCATGGGTAACCTGATCGTGGTGGTGCTCTTTGCGGTTAGTTGGTGGATGCGCAGAGATAACGTCGAGTACGTACCGGATACGCTCGCCTTCTTCCTGAGCCTGGTTGCGTTTGCTATCGCCGGCTTTACCGGCTGGCTGGGCGGAGAGCTGGTGTACCGGTTGCGCGTGGCGGTGGACGACGGCGCCAATCTTGACGCCCCCAGTTCACTGTCCAGAAAGCCGGCCACGACGCTGGATACCGTGCCCGAAAGAGAGCCGGCCGCTCGCCGGTAGCCTGCTGCGAACGTGTGCTTGGCCAGCGGCGGTGATACACCGTGGTCATCAACTTGACATCGATACAAAATTAGGCTATGGTGTAACCACAAAAGGTTGTAAGTTCTGAACACGATGCGTAAAAACACCGCCCAGACCTGCCAGTCTGGGCGGTGTAATTTTTCTCACCTGTTGGAAACACGACTTTTGATCGACAGTACGTATTTTTTGCGAAAACAAGGAGTTTTCCAGCATGAGCCAGCAACGTGTCACCGGCACCGTCAAGTGGTTTAACGACAGCAAGGGCTTTGGCTTCCTGGCCGTCGAAGGCGGCAAGGACGTGTTCGTCCACCAGTCTGCCATCGTGGCCGAAGGTTTCCGCAGCCTGAGCGAAGGCGACAAGGTCGAATTCACGATCGAGCAGGGCCCCAAGGGTCCTTCCGCCGCCAACGTGCGTAAGATCTAAACGATTGTCTACCACTCGTCGGGCGTAAATGAACTGGGGGCTCGCGTTATGCGAGTCCCCAGTTTTTTGTTTACCGGGACTTTTACAAGGGAAAATCACCATGCAAGACATGAGCAAGATCAGGCTCATCCAAGGCGGTATGGGAGTCCATGTCTCCAATTGGCGGCTGGCCAGCGCCGTGGCACGCGCCAGGCTCGGCGCCGCCGCCGGTACAGTTTCGGGCACCGCCCTTGACGTCGTTTATGTGCGGCTGCTGCAGCTTGGCGACCCGGGAGGACATGCGCGCCGGGCATTCCATGCGTTTGATCGCCGGTTTGGCACTACCATTGGCCAGGAGATCCTCGATCGCTATTATGTCGAGGGCGGCAAGGCACCCGAGGCTCGTTTTCGCAGCGCGCCGCTCCATATCGTGCACGCTGCAAGCGGCGGCAGGCACCTGCCTCTGCCCGGCAGCACACCGGCCCCGGTCGTGCTCCAGCTTGACGAAGAGCTGGTCAAACTCCTGATCCTCACGGCGTTTGCCGAAGTTTGGCTGGCCAAGGAAGGCCACGACGGCGTCATCTGCATCAATTTTCTGCATAAGATCGAACTGCCCCTGATCTACGCAATGTATGGCGCTATGTTGGCCGGCGTCTCCGGTGTGATCGTCGGTGCAGGCAATCCAGAGGGCCTGCCCGCCATCTGCTCGCGTCTCGCGCGCCACGAAGCCGTAACCCAAGCGATCCCCGTGTTGTACCGGGAGGCCGGCGAAGAGTTCATGCTCAGCCTTGACCCAGGCCGCATCGCCGACGGCAAGCTGGCCGCGGCAGCAATCACGCGGCCGGCATTCCTGGCGATCGCCTCCCTCGAAGACTTGGTGACAGCACTCGTCGGCAGTGAAAGCGAGGCCCCAGACGGCTTCATCATCGAACATCACACGGCCGGTGGCCACAATGCCAATCCCGTCGGCCCCATGCGCAGAGACGAGTTGGGACAGCCTATCTACGGTGACCAGGACGAGCCGGACCTGGCGATCATCAGGCAAAGCGGCCGCCCCTTCTGGCTGGCAGGCGGCTACGGCAGCCAGCCAGGGCTGCAAAAGGCAGTGGCGGCCGGTGCCTGCGGGGTTCAGGCTGGGTCGGTCTTTGCCATGTGCGAAGAATCGGGTATGAAAGCCGACTACCGCGCAGCCATCCTCGCCGAGTTGAAGCTCGGCATCGACGATGCCGAGCTGGTGAGGACAACCTTGTTTTCCCCTACCGGATTCTCGTTCAAGGTTGTGCAGCTTGCGGGCACGCTTTCGCAGCCCGACGTGTACGCCGACCGGCGGCGCGTCTGCGATCTAGGTCTGCTTCAGCAGATTGGCTTGAGCAAGCCTGACGAGACCGGTGAGCGGGCTCTTTTCCAGCGCTGCGCGGCAGGACCAATTGATAGCTACGTCGACAAACGCGGCTTGGCCAGGAACACCGAAGAGCGCCACTGCCTATGCAACGGCCTGCTCGCCTGTGTCGGCCTGGGACAGGTCAAGGAGCAGCATGGCGAGCTGGTCCACGAGCCTGCAATCGTCACGCTGGGCAACCGCCTCGACGGCGTGCGACGCCTGTCGCGCAACGGCCAATTCCACTACTGGGCCGGCGATGTCGTGACCGATATTCTCGGCTGAACCGCACACAGTTCAAATTCGCACTTGACATGTGACTAAAAGGTCACATATAATACAGACCATGGATGATGAGTCTGTCTTTCGCGCCCTTGCCGATCCGAGTCGCCGGTGGCTGCTGGACCTCCTCTTCGAGCGTGACGGCCGCACGCTCAGCGAGCTGGAGGCCGAGCTGCCGATGACGCGGTTTGGCGTGATGAAGCACCTGCGCGTGCTCGAAGGCGCCGGACTGATCGCCACACGCAAGGTAGGGCGCGAGAAGCTGCACTACCTCAACCCCGTGCCGATCCAGCTGATTGCCGATCGCTGGATCAATAAGTACTCGGCCGTGCGTGCGAGCGCGCTTGCCGATCTGAAGACAGTGCTTGAAGGAGAACGCAAAGGAGAACATGCGATGACCACGGAAACAGGCACCATTGTGAAGCCCAAGCTGGTAAACCAGATTATTATCAATGCGCCCCAGGCGCGCGTGTGGGAGGCGATTACCAAGCCGGAGTTTACCTCTCGCTACTACTACGGCTGTGCGGTCAAGAGCGACCTCACTCCCGGCTCGCCCTTCGCGTATCACATGCCGAACGGCGCGGCGATCGTCGAGGGAGAGGTCGTCGAGTCGGACCCGCCCAACCGGCTGGTGCACACCTACCACTCGCTGTGGCCGCCGATGAACGAAGACGCGCCCACGCGGGTAACGTGGGAGCTGGCGACGATGCCCGGCGGCGTGACCAAGGTCACCGTCGTTCACGACGAGTTCGCGGGTGAAACCCCGACGTACCAGGGGCTGCAGAGCGGCGGCTGGGCGTGGATCCTCAGCAACATGAAGACGGTGTTGGAGACGGGCGAGGGAATGCCGCAGGGGTACTAGGCGGTGCGCACCGATTTGAATAGAGAGGAGATCGCGATGAACTGGAATACCTTGACCCGGCAGACCCACCGCTGGCTGTCCATTCTTTTCACGGCGCTCGTAGTTGCGAATGTCGTCGTCAACTTCACCCCGCTGCGGCAGGAGGCGCTCGCCCTCTGGCTGGGGCTCTTCACGCTCCTGCCGCTCTTCCTGCTGTTGGTCAGCGGCCTGTATCTGTTCGTATTGCCGTATGCCGCTCGGTGGCGCAGCGGCCGGCGGCAGGCCATATCCGCAGTGGATTAATGGCGGCCAGCAGCAGCTGCGCTTCCATCATGGCGAACGAGTTGCCGATGCAGAAGCGCGGCCCGCCGCCTGCCAGCAGATGCGCTGCTGGAGCTGATCGTAGAAAAGAGTTATGATGCCATGGCACCGTCCCTAAGCTAAGCGAGCCAGCTGCCGGACCTTGTGCCCCACCGCATCCATCCCACTGCCGCCGCACAGTAGAGGAGGAAACATGCCAGAGAAGGCAAGCAAGGCCGGTTTGCAGGCCGAGCCGCCCAGCAACGAGCAAATTGCACAGCAGTTGGAGCGGATTGCGGAGCTGTTAGAGGGGCAGGATGCCAACCCTTTCCGCATCCAAGCGTACCGGCGGGCAGCGGAGACGCTGCGCGGGCTTGACGAGCCGGCGCACGCTATCCTGGCGCGCGAGGGGATCGCGGGGCTGGAGCGGCTGCCCAACATTGGCGAACGGCTGGCGCGATCGATCGAGCAGTATGTCGTAGGCGGCGGGATCGCGCTGCTGGAGCATTTGCAGGGGGCGGCCAACTACCAACGGGTGCTGGCGACCGTGCCCGGCATCGGTCCCAAGTTTGCAGGGCGGATTTACGACGAACTAGGCGTCGAAACGCTGGAGGAGCTGGAGACTGCAGCCTACGACGGCCGGCTGGCGCAAGTGGAAGGCTTTGGCAATAAGCGGTTACGGGGTGTGCGCGAGGCGCTGGCCGGACGGCTGGGGAGCCGGCGTGGGGGGACGGCACAGCGGCAAGCCGGCGATCAGCCCGCGGTGGAGGTGCTGCTTGACCTTGATCGCGAGTACCGGGAGAAGGCGGAACAAAACCGGCTGCCGCGTATCGCGCCGCGGCGGTTTAATCCCAACGGAGAAGCATGGCTGCCGGTGCTGAACGTCGAACGCGATGGGAAACGCTACAGCCTGCTTTTCTCAAACACGGCCCGTGCCCACGAACTGGGGACCACGCACGACTGGGTGGTGATCTATCGGGACGACCGGGACGGCGGCGGCCAGTGGACGGTGGTCACGGTCAGCCAGGGGCCGCTAAAGGGCAAGCGGGCCGTACGCGGGCGGGAAAGGGAGTGCGAGGCTTACTACGCAAGCAGCCAAGACTCTTCCCGGAAGGGTGGGTCTTCTGGGAAGACCCACCCTTCCGGGAAGGATTAGGGCAAAGTCGTCGTGGGGGTGACGGGACCGGTGGCTGCAAGGAGCGGGCTGACCAAGGCGGAAAGGTCGATCAGCGGGGTGGCGCCGCTGCCGGAAAACACGGGCAGGCGGCCGTCCCAGCGCTGGAGCTGCTGATAGCGGATGAGCTCTGGGGTGAGGCTCTGGGCAAGCAGCTTATTGGCCTCCGATTGGGCCTCGGCACGGATGCGGGTGGCCTGGGCTTCGCCCTCGGCCTGGGCCTGCAGCGCCTGCGCATGCCCCTGGGCTTCCACCTTATCCTGGTCGGCCTTGACCTTGGCCTGCTCGAGCTGATAGCGCTGCTGCTCGGCCTGCTGCTGCGCCTGGATCTTGTTGTCGAGCGCCTGCTGGAGCGACTGGGGCAGGTGCACCTCGCGGATACCGAAGGAGACCAGCACCAGGTGGCGCCGGGCGAACTCCTCGGTCAAGGTTTCCGCCACCTGGTTGGCGATGTCGCCGCGCTTCGACGCTGCGATCTCCTCCCAGCCGTACTTGGCCGCGATGACCGGCACCTGCGAGCGCGTGTATTGGCGGACGACCCGGTCCTCGACCACATCAATGGGCGCTCCGCCCCAATCCTGGTAGAGCGCGCCGGCCTCGTCCTTCTTGACCTGGTACTGGATGACCACGTCCAGGTTGAGCTGCTGGCCTTCGCTGCTCTGCACCTTGAGGCTGTCGTCGCCGGAAACCTGGCCTTCGCTCCCCTTTTGCACCATGGCATAGGTCTGAATGGTGACCGGGTATTCCTGGATCGATTGGGTAAAGGGGTTGATGACAGCCCAGCCCGGTTCGAGCACGCCGGTAGTCACGCGGTGGTTGACCTTGTCAAAGACGACGCCGACAAAGCCGGGGTTGACGCTTCGCCAGGCCATGAAAACGACGATCATGGCGCCAAGCACGATCACGATTGCGCCAAGAAGGAGCGGCGAGGCAAAGAGTATGGCGCGGCGGTTGGCCGGACGGTAGGGCGGCCGTGGCTGAGCAGGTGTAGGTCCGGGCAAGGCAACAGGTCTTTCGGTTTCAGTTGACATGACTTTCATCTCTTTCGGCGGCCGCATTTTGCGTGCCGCGTGTTATGGCAGGCCGTTCCTCTCCTGGCGTGGGTAGAACAGCCGGGTAATCCTCAGCGGGAGCGCCGCGGCGCTGTCCCCACCAGGTGAAGACCAGTACGCCAATATAGGCTGCTAGCAGCGCCGCCAGCAGCAAAAACAGCAAACCTTCCAACAGGGTAGGACTCATGGCATGCGCCTCCTTGGCAAGCAGCTATATCTATTGAACACCTTGGGGAGGTTTGCAGCCTGACAGCGGCAGCCAGGCGGTCGGACAGGTAGAAGACAAGAAGCTGGCGGAAAGGTCAGCAAAGCGCATTGGCCTGCAACTGGCTTAAACATGGCACGGGAATTTACGTGAGTTTTCCGCATGTCGGCTGTAGTGATCTGCTGTGATCGCCCCCTGTGATTCCCGCACAGGGAGCAGGTGTGGTACAATTCCCTTTGCTTTGCCGGCTACCGCCCTTCGCCTCGCTTCGTATCGGAGCGAGGTTTTCAACGTCTAGCGTGCGCCGCAGAAATGGGAGAACGCATCATGAGTTACGACGGCCGCGTGTACAATGTGTGCATTGGGCATGTGGAACGAAAACTGCCGCTCTTTGAAGTGGCCCCCGGAGTAAAAATCGCGATTTTCAACATGTTGGGTGATACCGAAGTGGTCGAGACGGCGGCGGATCTGCTGTCGCACCGTATGCCGATGGATGCCCAGGTGATCATCGTGCCTGAGGTCAAAGCCGTGCCGTTGGGCCACGCTCTCTCCGTGCGTACAAAGCTCCCCTTTGTGATCGTACGCAAGATCAAGAAGCCCTATATGGCCAACACGTTGGAGGTCGAAGTGATCAGCATCACGACCGGCGCGCCGCAGACGCTGTTACTGGATGGCAAGGATCGACATCTCGTCGAAGGCAAGAAGGTGCTCCTGCTCGACGACGTGATCAGCACGGGGAATACGCTGCGCGGGATGCGGGCCCTGATGGATCGCGCAGGCGCCAAAGTCGTGGGCGAAATGGCCGTCTTTACTGAAGGGAAACCGGGTGATTGGAGCGAGATTATTTCGCTCGGCAATCTGCCCGTCTTTGCGGATTAAATCACAAATAGATCGGGAACTGGATTTAGGTATGGCTACGTTTTTGGACCAGGTCGCGCGGGTTGCCGAACGCTATAATGTAATCACCGAACAGATGGCTGATCCGGAAGTCGCAGCAGATTTTTCGCGTCTCAACGAGCTGGACCGGGAGCGCAACGAGATCGAGGAACTGGCCCAAACGTATGGGCGTTATCAGGACGTAGCTAAGCAACTCGAAGAAAACCAGCTGCTGCTAGAAGACAGCGACGACGAAATGCGCGAGTTGGCGCAGATGGAATTAGAGTCGTTAGAAGGCGAGCGCGAGCAGTTGGAACGCACGATGAAGGCGTTGCTGCTGCCCAAGGATCCCAAAGACGACAAGAATGTGATCGTTGAGGTGCGCGCCGGAACCGGGGGCGAAGAAGCAGGGCTGTTTGCAGCCGAGTTGTACCGCATGTATATGCGCTGGTCCGAGCAGCACCGCTTCAAGATCGAGGAGTTGAGCTTAAACGACACGGGCCTCGGCGGTCTCAAGGAAGTCATCTTTGCCGTCAAAGGCAAAGGTGCCTATAGCAGGCTCAAGTATGAATCAGGCGTGCACCGCGTCCAGCGCGTGCCCGTCACCGAAAGCCAGGGGCGCATCCATACGAGTGCCGCCACGGTGGCCGTACTGCCCGAGGCCGACGAAATCGACATCCAGGTTAACGACAACGATATTCGCATCGATATCTTTCGCAGCAGTGGTCCGGGAGGGCAGAGCGTTAACACGACCGATTCGGCCGTCCGCTTGACGCACATCCCGACTGGGATCGTGATTTCTTGCCAGGATGAAAAAAGCCAGTTGCAAAACAAGCTCAAGGCCATGCGCATTTTGCGCACCCGGCTGTATGAAATCGAAGAGCAGAAGCGGCAGGACGCCCTCGGCAGTGCCCGGCGCAGCCAGATCGGCTCCGGTGATCGCAGTGAGAAAATCCGCACCTATAACTTTCCCCAGAATCGGGTCACGGATCACCGCATTAACAAGACGGTGTACCAGCTTGAGTCCGTCATGAACGGCGACCTCGACGAGTTTATCGACGAGCTGTCCTCCTTTGACCAGAGCGAGCGGCTGCAGGCGCTGGGGGCCGGCAGCGAAGAGTAGTATGAGCTCTTGGGCCTGCCGAACTCGTGGCCCGAACGCTGGAAAACGCACGGCAGGAGCCCGGTTGATAAGGAGCAAACGCCGCTAAGGCGTCAGCCGATTGTCAGCCGCGCGTGGTGCAACGAAGTCAATCCTTGTTACAATAGGTTTGTTGTGATGCCGCCCCGCCGCGCTCAATGGTGAGCCGGAAATGGTAGTGTCCCGCAAAAGTGTTTTCTCCCTAAGGAGGTAGCTGTGGCAGTGTTGCCCGTACTTCAGCCCGTGGTGTGGAACCTCATGCCCGCCACAACGGTCGGTCGCGCCGTGAATGCGGCCACGCAGCGGCTTGAGGAGGCCGGCGTATCGACAGCCCGTCTGGATGCCCAAGTGATACTCGCACACGTGCTCGGCGTTGGCCGCAGTTGGCTCTTCGCTCACTTTGAGTACGCGCTCGACGATACACAGGCCAGCCAGTTTACCGAGCTGATCGCACGCCGCGTCAAGCATGAGCCCGTGGCGTATTTGATTGGACGAAAGGAGTTCTATGGTATCGAGCTGCAGGTAGATCGGCGTGTGCTGATCCCGCGGCCGGAAACTGAAATGCTGGTGGACGCCGTGCTGGTCGTCGCCGCCAATCAGAGCCCGGATCCCGTTATTGTAGCTGATGTAGGCACAGGCAGCGGTGCGATCGCGTTGGCCTTGGCCGCCAACGCCGAAAACGCCCGGATCTATGCCCTGGACGTAAGCCCGGATGCGCTGGCTGTGGCTGCTAAGAACATGGCAAACCACGACAGCCGGGACCAGGTCACGCTTCTGCACAGCGATCTGCTGACATCACTCCCCATGCCAGTCGACGTGATCGTGGCGAACCTCCCCTATGTCACGAGTGCAGACTATCGCACGTTGGACCTCGACGTGCGCAAGTACGAACCGCAGCTGGCGCTGGAAGCCGGAGAGCAAGGGCTCGACGTGATCGCCCGCCTCCTGCGCCAGGTGCCGTTCCACCTCTGCCCTGACGGCACAGTGTTCCTGGAGATTGGCTACGACCAAGGCAGTGCCGTGCTTCGTTTAGTCGCCGATATCCTGCCGCAGGCACTAAATGCGGATGTTCACAAGGATTACCAAGGTCGCGACCGCATGGTGACCTTCAACTTGTAGTATAGCATCTGAGTGAGAGGGCGAAACTCGGTTCTGCCCTCTCACTTTCTCTTCGTATCCTCAACCACCTGCTCGCACACCTCAAGAGGGAAGCATGACCAGAGTTCTTTTCCACCGCGTTTCCGTGATCTCAACAAGAACGGCAAGCTGGACATCTACGAAGATCCACGCCAACCACTGGAGGCCCGGGTTGAGGACCTGCTGGGGCAGATGACCCTGGAAGAAAAAGCCGGCATGCTGTTCATCAACGGCGCCGTGGTCAACCCGGACGGCTCTATCGAACCCGATCCGCAGGGGCCGCCGCATCCGCGTGTCGGCGATGACCCAAATGGTCGAGCAAAAGATGAACCACTTCAATCTGTGGGAGATCCCGCCGGCGCAGACGGTCGCGGCCTGGCACAACAAGCTGCAGCGCTTCGCCGAGGAAACAAGGCTCGGCATTCCGATCACGATTGCTTCCGACCCGCGCAACCATTTCAGCCACAACATCTTCGCCATGCGCGCTTCCGGCTTCTCGCAATGGTGCGAAACCTTGGGTATGGCGGCGATCGGCGACGCCGGCCTCGTGCGCCAGTTCGCCGACATCGTGCGGCGAGAATACCTGGCTGTCGGGATTCGCATGGCACTGCATCCCCAGATCGATCTCGCCACCGAGCCGCGCTGGGCGCGCATCAGCGGCACCTTTGGGGAGGACGCGCACGTAACGGCACGCCTTGCCGAAGCCTACATTGAAGGCTTCCAAGGCGCAGCGCTCGGCCCGCACAGCGTAGCCTGCATGACCAAGCACTTCCCCGGCGGTGGGCCGCAAAAGGATGGGCTGGACCCGCACTTTGAGTTCCAGCAAGGCCAGATTTATCCCGGCGACAACTTTGCCTACCATCTGATTCCCTTTGAGGCGGCGATTGCCGCCAAGACGGCCGCCATCATGCCGTACTACGGGATTCCGGTCGACCAGACTGACGAGAATGTGGCGATGTCGTTCAACAAGACGATCATCACCACGCTCCTGCGCCAGAAATACGGCTACGACGGTGTGGTCTGTACCGACTGGGGCCTGATCACGGACGCGCACATGGAGGGTACAGTCTGGCCGGCACGCGCCTGGGGCGTGGAGCATCTTTCGCGGGCAGAGCGGGTGCGCAAGGCACTCGAAGCCGGCGTGGACCAGTTTGGCGGCGAAAGCTGCGCCGACCTGGTGGTCGAGTTGGTGCATACAGGTCGCCTGGACGAGGCGCGGGTGGACCAATCCGTCCGTAGGCTTTTGCGTCTCAAGTTCCAGCTGGGGTTATTTGACAACCCATTTGTGGACGAGGAACAGGTGGCGCAAGTGCTGGGCGACCCGGCTGCCGCAGCGGCAGGCGCCGCTTCACAGCGCAGCGCGATGACGCTGCTCAAGAACGAGAAGCAGTTCCTTCCCCTCCAGGGAAGACCCAGGATCTTCATAAAGGATCTTGACCCGGCGGCCGCTGGGGACTATGCCGAGGTCGTGGCGACGCCGCAAGACGCGGATCTTGCGATCATCCGGCTGCAGACGCCGTGGGTTCCGGTGGAAACACAGAACCCCTTTGCCCGCGGCTTTCACCACGGCGACCTCGACTTTAAGGGGGAAGCCAAGGCCGAGATCCTCACGCTGCTCAAAACCGTGCCGACAATTGTCGTGCTGTACCTGGATCGGCCGGCCGTCATTCCCGAGATCAGTGCGGAGGCGAAGGCGCTGCTCGGCGACTACGGAGCCAGCGATGCGGCGGTGCTGGACGTAATCTTTGGCAAGGCCAAGCCCGAAGGCAAGCTGCCGTTTGAGCTGCCGAGCTCAATGGAGGCGGTCCGCAGCCAAAAGGCCGACCTGCCCCACGATTCCGAGCATCCGCTCTACCCGTTTGGCTTTGGCCTGTCCTATTGAGTTGAGCCGTTGATTTGAACCGTGCCGCGGCAGAGGCTCTACGCAGAGATTCTACGCAAAGATTTACTCTGCCCGGTACGGCGCCAGGTCGTCGATATCGCCGACAAAGTCCGGCAGGTCGGGCTGGCCCAGCTGCTGGCGGATGGACATGATCTCGCCGATGTGATACCAGTAGTGGTAGATCACGCGCAGCATCAGCGAGCCTATGGTCGTCGTGCGCCAGCCGCGCAGGGTAATTTCCTCCTGCAGCTTTGCGGTCGTGATCTGGTCCAGCCAGGGGTCGCTTGCTGCCGTAATGGTTCGCCACGCGTCCAACATCTCGGCCAGTGCCGGCGTCGTGGCCGGATGGCCGTAGCCCACAACCTCGTTGAGCCCTGGGATGGGCGTCTGGCCCTGGCTGAAGGTGAGCCAGTAGCGCTGCTCCTGCCAGGCAAGGTGGCCGACAATCCAGCCAATCGAGTTCATAGGCAGCAGCCGTTTGCAGGCGTCCTCTTCTGTCACCCCTTCGAGGGCGCGCAGCCATTCGCTGCGGGTAAAGCGCAGTTGGTCGACAAGTGGATGGGCCATGATCATACTCAGCTTTCGGTTGGCTCGTGGTTGACAGTTGGGATGAAATCGAAAAACAGACGCGCCGGCCAGGCCAGCTTCTTACCTTTGGGTGCAATCAGGACGATGTTGCTTGCGATTACCTCGTGCAGGGGCACGGCGACGACATCAGGATTCTGATGATATTTCACCACTTTCTCCATCATCAACGCAACTCCGCTGTTTGAAGCCACCAAGCCCAGTACACTTTCGACGCGCAAGCTGGCATAAAAGATGCGCGGCTCGAAGCCTGCGGCGCGGCACGCCGCCACGGCCAGTTCGTGGACGACCGTACCCTTGTCGAACATGATGTGGTTTTCGTCAGCCAGCTCTTCTAAAGCCAGGCTGGCCCGCGCTGCATACCGATGTTTGGTGGAGACCACGGCGACCATGTGGTCGCGAGTGATATGTTTCAGCAGGAACTGCGTCGCATCCAAGTAATTGTCACGAACAAACGCCATGTCGAACTGGTGACTGTGCAGGGCAGGCAGGATGGCAGATGCTTCGCGCTCTTCCAACGTAAGCGCAATCTCGGGGTGCGCACGGCGGAACTGGGCTACGTAGGAAGGAATGCCGTACTGGGCAATGACCGGGATAGCCACAATCGTCAGTGCTGGGCTCGCCTGATGTGTCCCCATGTCGGCCAACAGTTCGCGATAGACTCCGGCAAGGCGGTGTGCATGCGGCAGGAATGCCTCTCCTGCTGGAGTCAGCGCAACCTGGCGATGACTGCGGTCGAAAAGTCTGACCCCCAGCTCTTTTTCCAGCGCGATGATCAGCTTGGACAGCGAAGACTGTGACATATACAGCTCGTCAGCCGCTGCCGAGAAACTGCCGGCCTCGACGACGGCCAAAACGCACTGAACCTGCTTGATCTCCATAAAAGCCTCGCTGTTGTATTCCGATTGGGAATACATTCTAGCATAATTTGAATTGATCCGGCGCTGGCGGCTCTGTATCCTCAAGTCATCGGTAGTTTCCTCCGATCCCATTTACAGCAACCTGTTACAAGGAGAATTGTCTGATGCAGAAGTCGCGCTCCCTCCTACTCGCCATTATCGTCCTCGCTAGCCTGCTGCTGGCTGCCTGTGCGGCTGCCCCTGCGCAAGCACCGGCGGCCGGTGCCACCACCGCTGCCGCCGGCGGTGACGCTGCGCCCGCCAAGGCTAAGCGCGTGGGGTATGCAGTTCCCGATGCGTCGAACCCATTCTTGGCGAACCTGACCAAAAACGTAGCCGACTACTTCGCCAAGGACGGTGTCGAAGTCATTGTGGCGGACGCACAGGGCGATGCTACCAAACAGGTCAATCAAATCGAAAACTTTACGACGATGGGGGTCGACGTCATTATCGTGATGGCCATCGACCCGAAGGGTGTAACGTCGGTAATCGAGGATGCCCAGAAGGCCGGTATCAAGGTGATGGTCGCGGGCGGCGACACCGGCTCGTACGATGCCATCATGCACACGGACCAGCACGCGATGGGGGCCATGATCGCCCAGATGGCTTGCGACTTCATCAACAAGACCTACTCCGATGCTGCGGACGGTAGCGTGGAAGTAGGCATCATTGAAAACCGCGACACGCCGGAAGCGACCGCACGCGCGAACGGCATCGCTACCGTAGAGACGCTCTGCCCCAAGGCTAAGATCGCCGGCGTCGTAGGCGGCGCTCCTACGATCACGGTGGGCGCGACCTCAGCTGAGAACTTGCTGACCGCGCACCCCAACATCAAGCTCATCTTGGCCTACAACGATGCCCAGGGTCTCGGTGCTACCCAGACCGTGGCGGCTATGTCAAGCATCGACCCGGCAAAATTCGCCATTTACGGTGCGGACAGCACGCCGGATGGATTGGCTGCCATCAAGAGCGGAAACAGTGTCTTCCGCGGCACCGTACGCTTTGGCAGCGACAACCTGGCACTGGACACCTACAACCTGGTCAAGAAGATGGTCAACGGCGAAGAGTTCCCCAAGGAAACCCTCGACCCGCTGACGCCCATGACCGCGGCCAACGTCCAATAGTATTTCAGTAGCCATTGAGCAGTGAATAAAGGAGATTGTATTCATGTCCAGTTTGAAAACAGCCAGAACATGGTTTCTTGCGATTGCAGGCACCGCACTTGCACTCTGCATAGTACTACTGCTGCCAAGATCAGCTTCTGCCCAGCCCGGGGGACCGCCGATCCCGGCCGGCCCCTGTGGAAACCTCCAGCAAGCTGACTTCACCACAATTCCTGGCGCGCCGGCTTCCATCATCTCGACGCAGATCGTATCGGCCACCGATACGCAGCCGGAGTACTGCGAAGTGTACGGCCTGATCTCCTCGCAGATCCAGTTCAAGCTCTGGCTGCCGACCGACAGGCTGGAACGAACGCTATCTCCAGGTGGGCTGCGGCGGATACTGCGGCAGCCTGAATCCCTCGGACCAGTGTTACACGGGGTTGGAGCAGAACTTTGCCGTCGGCTTCGACAACTCAGGCCACATCAGCGGCAGCATGATGGGTGGTGGCGATGCGATCTGGGCCTATGACAACCTGGGGCTGCGCGAGGACTTCGGCTACCGCTCCGAACACGTGACCTCGCAGGTGGCCAAGGCCGTCGTCGCCGCCTTCTATGGCAAGGATCCCAGCTACTCCTACTACTTCGGCTGCTCGAACGGCGGACGCCAGGCGCTCCAGGAGGCTCAGACGTTGGCCGGAGGACTTCGACGGCATCGTCGCCGGCGCGCCGGCGGCCATCCAGGCGCCGCTCAACGGCGAGTACGAACCGTGGAACGGGCTGGCGAACACGGCCGAGGATGGCAGCTCGATCCTCCAGCAAGCCCAGTTCCAACTGCTCAACGAGGCTGCGCTGGACAACTGCGATGCCGCCGACGGGCTGAAGGACGGGCAGATCACCGACCCCCGCCGCTGTGACTTCGATCCGGGCGTCCTGCTGTGCAAGGAAGGGGAATCCCCCGTCGCAGAGATCGCTGCAGCACCGGAGATAACGGGCGACCTGCCCATCACGGGCGAACTGCCCATTACCGGTGAACTGCCGCTGGCCGGGGCAGCCGAAGCTACGGTACCGGTTACCGCTACGGCGCCGATTACCGATGCTGCGGCAGGAACCGAAGCGGCGGCGGGTATGCCGCCGATGGGTATGTTTGGACCGAGCCAGCCGGTGGCAACGGCCGCCTGCTTGACCGAGGCGCAGGTCGAGGCCGCGCGCAAGCTGTACCAGGGTCCCGTCACGGAAGACGGCGAGGCGCTGTATCCCGGCCATCAAGCGGTGGGCTCTGAGCTGGGCTGGCCAGGCTGGATCACCGGCATGGCGTATGGGATCGGCGACGGCTATCTGAAGTACCTGGCGTTTCCCGAGAGCCCGGCGCCTTCATACAGCGTGAAGGACTGGACCTTCGACGTCGCCGGGTTCGACAGCTTGCGCGAGATGGGCAAGGTCTACAACGCGACGAATCCTGACCTCAGCCCATTTGTCGAGCACGGCGGCAAGCTGATTCTCTATCACGGCTGGGCCGACCCCGCGATTTCTCCTTTTGGCACGCTGGCCTATTATCAGGCGGTCGTGGACACCGCCGGTGGGCTGGACAAGGCACAGGAATTTGCCCGGCTGTATATGGTGCCGGGGATGTTCCACTGCAGTGGCGGCAATGCGCCCAGTTCGTTTGACATGCTGGGCCCCATCCAGGACTGGGTAGAGAAGGGTACAGCCCCCGAACAGATCATTGCCACCCAGTATGCCGACAGCGGCAACAGCGGCGGCTTCGCCAACCCGACCGCCGGCGGCGCCAGCCAAGGCGACGTGGTCCGCACGCGGCCGCTTTGCCCCTTCCCGCTGGAGCAGACCTACGACGGCAGCGGCGATATCAACGACGCCGCCAGCTTCAGCTGCGAGCAGCCGGATGATGAGTCGCTGACCAGCGGTGCCTACGAGTGGGTAGGCAGCGACCTGTTCAAGCCATAGACACACCGCCGCGCCGGGCGCTGCCCACTTCCACCGGTAGAAACTGAGTTTCTTTGAGAAACTCAGTTTCTTGACTCTGTAGGCAGCGCCTGGCACGGGTCGACACATGTCTGCGAAACCACGATGAACGAATCTACGGTACTCTCCTTAAGGAATCTCACCAAGCAGTATCCCGGCGTGCTGGCGCTCGACCGCGTCTCGCTGGATTTCGCAGCAGGTGAGGTGCACGCCCTGCTGGGCGAAAACGGGGCCGGCAAGTCCACCTTGATCAAGGCGGTCGCCGGCGCCATCGAGCCGGACGATGGCGTCATCCGCATCGGCGATCAGGAATACGCCAAGATGACACCGCACCTGGCGCGCAGCCTTGGCATCGAGGTCATCTACCAGGAGTTCAACCTGGTACCGTCGATGTCGGTTGCCGAAAACATCTTCCTTGGCGACAAGACAGGGCGGGGAATCCTTGTCGATACGAAGGTCATGGTCAAGCGGGCACGTGCCGTGTTCCAGCAGTTCAATATTGACATCGACCCCTATGCCTTGGTGCGCGACTTGCCGTCTGCGCAGCAGCAGATCGTGGAAATCGCCAAGGCAGTATCCAAGAACGTCAAAATCTTGATCATGGACGAACCGACGGCGCCGCTGACCGTGACGGAGGTCGAAAGCATGTTTGAGATTGTCCGCCAGCTAAAAAGCAGAGGTGTCACGGTCATTTACATCTCGCACCGGCTGGAGGAGATCTTTCGCATCTCAGACCGGGTCAGCGTGCTGCGCGACGGTCGCTATATCGCTACACGCACGTACCGTGGAGACGAGCCGCAAGGAACTCATCAGCCTGATGGTCGGCCGAGAACTAAAGGAAACGTATCCAGCACGCACCTCCGCACCGGGTGAGGTCGTGTTGGAGGTCAAGCACCTGTATGGCAACGGCGACGAGGATATTTCATTCAGCGTGCGCAAGGGAGAAATCCTAGGGCTTTCGGGTCTTGTCGGGGCCGGCAGGACGGAACTGGCACGCGTCATCTTTGGCGCCGAGCCGGCGGAAAGCGGTGAGATCCTGGTGGAAGGGACGCCGGTGCAGATCAGATCGCCCCAGGAGGCAATCAACCTCCGAATTGGCCTAATTCCCGAGGACCGCAAAAACCAGGGTGTCTTCCTGGACATGGATGTCAAGTGGAACATCTCTTTCAGCCAAGTGCGCCGGCTCTCACGCCGCACGGTAGTCGATACGCGCCAGGAGACGGCGGTGGCCGAAAAATACCGCGACTTGCTCAAAATCAAGACCCCCAGCCTGGGGCAGCAGGTCAAAAACTTGAGCGGCGGCAATCAGCAGAAGGTCGTACTGGCCAAGTCGCTGGCTGCCGAGTCAAAGATCTTGATCTTCGACGAGCCGACCCGCGGCATCGACGTCGGCGCCAAGCAGGAAATCTATAACCTGATGTGTGCGCTGGCCAATGATGGCATCGCCATTATCATGATCTCCTCCGACATGGAGGAACTGTTGGGCATGTCTGACCGGATCATCGTGTTGTGTGAAGGGCGCTTCGCCGGCGAGGTGCCGCGCGGGGAGTTCAACCAGACTTACATTCTCGACCTGGCATCGGGAAAACATTGATAAAGGGTTCACCATGAATGCCGAAACAATCCTTGCCGCCGATCGCTCAGACAGCGTCTTCGCATTTCTCAAGCGCTACGTGACGCTGGTTGTGCTGCTCGCGCTGCTCCTGCTCTTTGCCGTCATCGCCCCGAACTTTGCCACGCCCAATAACCTTATCATCCTGCTGCGCCAGGTGTCGTTTACGGCGATCAGCGCCGTAGGCATCGCCTTTGTGATGATCTCGGGCGGCATGGATCTCTCCATCGGCGCACAAATTTCGCTCACCAACGTGCTTGCCGCCATTCTCATGGCACGCATGGGAGTCCCTCCGCTGGTCGCGATTCTCTTTGCCCTGGCGCTTGGCACAGGACTGGGCATGATCAACGGCTACACCAGCATTTTGCTCAACGTTCACCCGTTGATTGTCACCCTTGGCACGATGACGATCTATAAGGGGATCGCCTTTATTGCTGCCAACGGCAACAGTATCTCGGGCCTGCCCGAGTCATTCAAATGGCTCGGACAGGGCTACATCGGCCCGATTCCCGTACCGGTGGCGATCATGATCCTGGTGGTGCTGGCCGGCGCATTCATCTTGAACAAGACCTACTTTGGACGCTACATCTTCGCGATCGGCGGGAATGAAGAGGCCGCACGATTGGCAGGCGTAAACAACCACCGCATGAAGATCTTTGTCTTTGCCATCTGCGGTTTCTTCTCGGCCATCACTTCCCTGCTGCTGCTCTCGCGTGTTTTTTCGGGTCAGGTGACGACAGGCCAAGGCATGGAGTTTGACTGTATGACGGCGGCGGTCTTAGGCGGCATCAGCTTCAAAGGCGGCGAGGGGACGATCACCGGGCTGCTCACAGGCGTGCTGATCATCGGCGTGCTCAACAACGCTTTGCAGCTACTGAGTTTGGGCGACTACTATCAGATGGTAGTCAAAGGACTGGTGCTGCTGGCTGCCGTCGGTTTTGACACCTATCAGAAAAATCGCAAAGCCAGCAAAAGCCGCAAGAATACAGCGAAAGGCGCGGTTGCCGCATGAACTCTTTTCAGCCCGGTTCACACTATGCTTTCGCCGAGTCGATCCAGATGGCGGACACTCGCACACATCGAGCGCAAGATGTTCGATCTGCCCTATGCCAGCCTGTCACCGGCACAGGCGCTGGACGTCTACTGGCCGCCCGACGGCAACGGCCCCTTCCCGGTCATCCTTTCCATTCACGGCGGCGCCTTTATGGGCGGCGACAAGCGCGATGTGCAGGTCACGCCCATGCTGGCGGGGCTTGACCGCGGCTATGCCGTCGTATCCATCAACTACCGGATGAGCGGCGAGGCCCTTTTCCCCGCCCTCGTGCACGACGTCAAGGCTGCAATCCGCTGGCTGCGCGCCAACGCCGCCGCATTCCTGTTTGATCCCGCTCGCCTCGCAGCTTGGGGCGGCTCGGCAGGCGGCTACCTGGCGTTGATGGCGGGTGTGACTGCCGGTGTACCCGAACTGGAGGACCTGGCGTTGGGCAATCCCGACCAGCCCTGCCATGTGCAGGCCGTCGTCGACTGGTTTGGACCGACAGATTTTCTCAAGATGGACGAGCAGTTGGCGGAATCCGGACTGGCTCCGGCGCCCGATTTCGCCCACTCCGGTGCTAACTCCCCCGAGTCGCTGCTGCTCGGCCGCAAGATCACAGAGATTCCGGAACTGGTGCAGGCTGCCAATCCGGAAAGTTACCTGCATGCCGGCGCCCCACCTTTCTTGATTCAGCATGGCGACCGCGACGATACTGTGCCCTACCAGCAGTCGGTCAACTTTGCCGCCAAGGCGCGCACTCTGCTTGGCAGTGAAAAGGTCACACTCGAACTGCTGCCAGGTGCGCGCCACGCCGATTCCGCCTTTGCGACGGCTCAGAATATTCAGAAAGTGCTGGCCTTCCTTGATCAAACCCTCCGCGTGTAGCACCGGCACCGCTCGTGCCTTTGCCGTGGATCGCCGGCTGGTTGGGATCTGCCTGTCCATCGTGGTCGCCGCCGCCATCTGGGTGGCGCCGCTCCCCGGCAGCCTGAGCCCAGAAGGCCGCAAGTGCCTCGCCGTAACGCTTTTCACCGTAGTCTGGTGGATCTTTGCCGTCGTGCCCCCGGCCTATGCCACGCTGCTGATGCTGGTGGGTTATATCGTCCTGGGTCTGGCACCGCCGGAGGTTGTCTTCCGCATCTGGACGCTGCCGCTGATGTGGCTCATCATTGCGGCATTCCTGATTGCCGCCGCCGTTACCAAGTCGGGCCTGGCCCAGCGTGTCGCCTACTTCTTTATGATCCGCTACGCGACCTCGTACCGCAGCCTGGTCGTGCTGACCTACGTGCTGGGCCTTGTGTTGAGTTTGTTGATCCCCCATCCCTTCCCGCGTGCTGCTCACGATGGCTGTGATCAAGACCATCGTCCAGAAGGCTAAGTTGAACAAGTTGGATGCCGCCTCGCTCGGGTTATCCGTGTTTGTCGCAGCCACGGTCACATCGATGGTGCTGCTGACCGGCGAATCCACGCTGAACATTGCCACAGTAGGCTTCAGCGGCGTAACTGTGGGCTGGCTCGACTGGGCACGCTACATGGCAGTGCCCGGGCTGATTGCCTGCCTCCTCATGCTGGGTCTGCACTTGGTGCTGTTTAGGCAGAATGGACCGGTGCACATCGACCGCGCTGCCTTGCAGCTCGAACAGCAGAAGCTGGGCCCTATCACCCGCCGCGAGGTTGTAACGCTGATCTGGGTCCTGATCGCTCTCGTGTTGTGGATGACCGATGGTCTGCATCATATCGATCCGGCCTGGGTTGCACTCGGTGTAGCCGTGGGGCTGGCCCTGCCGGTGGTCGGCGACGTGCTCGACACCGGCGACATTGCTACCGGCGTCAACTGGCCCATCATCCTGTTTGTCGTCGGCGCATTGGCCATTGGCACGGTGGGCAAGGCCACCGGCATGGCGGACTGGCTGGCTGCCACGCTGCTGCCCGCCACGCCGCCGCAGAACCCATATGCCTTTGCCGCCCTGGTGGGTGGGGCAACCATGTTGATTCACATGGTGCTGGGCAGCGCGCTTGCCTGCATGTCGATCGTTGCGCCGCCCATGGTGCACTACGCAACGGCAACCGGCTGGAGCCCGCTCGTGCCCGCGCTGCTGGTCTACACGGCCGTCGCCATCCACTATGTGCTGCCGTTCCAGCAGGTGACGATCCTGCTCGGCCAGGGCGAAACCGGCGGCTACGGCGCGCGCGAGGTGTTCCGCTACGGCCTACCGCTCACGTTGGTGGTTCTCTTCGTGATGATCGTGGTCGAAATGACCTGGTGGCAGATTGTGGGCCTGATCTGAGGGACCCGATCTCCGTCGTTCACGAATCTTTACACCGAGCGTCCGGCCAGTGCCTGCCCTGCCCGACGCCGGTTCGTCATATAAAGATACAAGAAAAGCAGCCCGGCAGAGGCTACTCCCGTCATCGCGCCCGCAACGAAAAGCGCACCAAAGCCAAGGGCTTCGATCAGCATGCCGCCGGCAATCGCAATGGCCGATAAGCCCAGCGCCAGGCCCAGCGTCGCAGTGCCTTGACTGTGGGCACGCCAGCGCGGGATCACCATTTCCTGGCTGAACAGGTTGCGCGAAGCGCGAATCACGCTGAAGGTCGCGGAGGCGGCGAGATAAGGTGCGCCGATCAGCAGCACGGTCTGCAGCAGCGATTGTGTCTGCAGGTTGCTCTGCGCGCCGAGTGCAAAGGGAACGAGACAGGCCGCCAACGCCAGGATTCCGGCGAACAGTGTATACCCTGTGCCCCAGCGCGCCAGCAGGAAGGGCACGGCCAGCGCCACCACGATCGGCAGAAGCTGCGCTGCCCCCATCACCAGGCCTATGGTGGCAGTGGGTGCACCAAAACCCTTATCCAGTAGGACGTTGAAGAACGTACGCACCGAGCCTTCGCTCATCGCCTCAAGAAAGATGACGAGTGCCCAAAAGACAAGCAGCGCCACCGGTGCGCTTTTCTTGTCTGCCAACACTTCGAATGTGCCTACAGGTCGTTCACTTGTCTCATGTTCGCCCGGTCCGACAGCCGAGCGCCCGGGAGCCGCTCTCAACAGCGGAAGAATGGCCAGGGCGCAAAGAAGGGGACCTGCCCAGAGTGCCAGACGGTACGGCTCAGGTCGGTCGGGTCCCGCCCCCGGCACAAGCTGCGTAGCAGCCACGAAGCCAGGCAGCACGCCGGCTAATACGCTGCCAAGAAAAGCCGCAAGTGGATTCAGCGCCGCCAGAAATGCGAACGCGTGGGGACGCTCGTAATCGCCGCTCACAGCCATCATGTAAGGAGGGGCGTTAACGGTTGCGAACGCGATGCCAATATTGGTCACGACCTGGCTGCCAATCAGCCAGGCCTGCCACTGCGCCTGGGGCATGCTCTCGACGGCAAGGGTTAGCGCAATGCCGCAGCCAAACACCGCGATGCCAAGGATAATCGTGTTGCGCAGCCCAAATCGGTTGCCGGCGACTGCAGCCGGCAGCGCGGCTAGCCCCCACACCAAGGCGCCCAACCCCGCCAACAGGCCAACCGTGCGAGTATCAAATCCCAGCCGCAGGAGGTAGAGATTGTAAAGTACTGCCAGGAGCCCGAGCCAGACGACGAATACGATGGCAGCTGCCAGCAGCAGCCGCCGCATGTCTGGACTGAAGGCACGTACCCTGTGCAAGTACTCGGGCATGGAAAAACTCCAATACTTGTGATGGATTGCGGCAGCGCGCGGTTGCGCGCGCTCGTCCGCATTATCGCACAATGACTTCGGCTGTCTAGTAGGTTCAATCTCTTTGCGTTTTTGCCCGCGTTCCCGTACCATACGGAGATTATGCGACCTTTTGATCTGGTTATTTTGGACCTCGACGGCACGATTCTTGACCCCTACAAGCGAGCGACGATCAGCCCAGGCGTGCAGGCAGCGATTGCCGACGTGCAGGCTGCCGGTGTACCGCTAACGATCGGCACGGGGCGCACGCTGGACTACCTGCGCCACCAACTGCCCGGCAATGTGGAGTTGAAATACCCCGCCGTGACCACGCAGGGTGCGGTGATCGGCGATCCGAGCACCGGCCGCGTGTTGATGGAAGAGTACCTGCCGCTGGATGCCGCACGGGCGCTGGCGGAGTGGGTGGACAACGCGACCTTTATGGCCGGGTTCTACTTCCTTGACGACGACGGCACGACGCATGCTTACCGCAACCGCATCGGTGCCACGCCCGAAGAAGAGGAACTGCTCCATCATCTGCTGGGCTACCCGTTCAGCTATTGCGAGAAGTTTGCACCCCTGCTCGCGGCAGAGGGCGCCCACCCGCCGCTCAAGGTTATGACCTTTGAAGACCCTACAAAGAGCGGTCGCGACCTGTTGCTGGAGATGGGCCAGCGTTTCACCCCGGGCCTCTCCATCATCCGCACCCATATCTGGCTGGTAGAGGCGACGGCACCTGGCGTCGACAAAGGCAGCGCGCTGCGCAAGCTGTGCGCAATCCTGGGCGTGGACCCCAAGCGGGTGCTGGCGATCGGCGACAGCGAAAATGACATCCCGATGATGGCGGCTGCCGGCTTTGCCGTTGCGATGGGCAATGCCACGGAGCACGTCAAGGCCGTCGCCGACTGGATTGCGCCGACCATCGATGAGGACGGCGCCGCCGTGGCACTGCGGCGCTGGGTGCTGGGCGAAGCCACCGTGCCGTGACCCCGTTAGCCTTAGGGCTAATTCTCTCTGCGGCCTGCATCCACGCCAGCTGGAACTTGCTGGCGAAGCGGGCCGGCGGCGGTGCCGCCTTCGTGTGGGCGGCGGCGGTGGCCGGCACCCTCATCTGGCTGCCCATCACCATTGCCCGCGGCGAATTTCAGCAGGTGCAGTGGACGCCGATCGTGCTGGTATTTCTTCTCGGCAGCGGCGTACTCCAGACGCTCTATTTTGTCACCTTGCAGCGCGGCTACAAGGTGGGGGACCTGTCGGTGGTCTACCCTCTTGCGCGCGGCACCGGGCCGCTGTTTTCTACCTTGGGCGCGATCCTGCTCCTGGGCGAGCGGCCGACGCCGCTTGGGCTGCTGGGGGCCGGGCTGATCGTGGTCGGCGTGTTCATTATTGCCCGCAACGCCGCCGCTGTGGGGGCAACGGCCCAGGGGCACGGTGGGTTGAACCAGCGCCAGGCCATTCTGTTTGGCGTGCTGACCGGGCTGTTCATTGCTTCCTATACACTGTGGGACAAGTTCGCAGTCAGCCGGCTGCACCTACCGCCGGTGCTGTATGATACGATTTCGGTGGCCGTGCGTGCCATCTTGCTGCTGCCGATCGGGCTGCGGCTGTGGCCACAGGTCGTGGGGCTGTGGCGGGAGCATAAGGTCGAGATCGTCGGCGTCGGCTTCTTCAGCGAGCTGGCCTACATCCTCGTATTGGTGGCCATGCAGACCACGCCCGTCCTCTACACGGCCCCACTGCGCGAGGTAAGCATCCTAATCGCCACCGTGATGGGCGCGGTGCTGCTGCGCGAAGGCAATCTGCGCCGCCGCCTGCCAGCCGCCGCCGCGATCCTCCTGGGCGTCATCACGCTGGCCCTAAGTTGACAGGCTTCCGGGAAGACCCACCCTTCCGGGAAGAGGGGGGTCTTCCCGGAAGGGGTACATAAGAAGGAATACACAATCTTTATTACGTTAGGACGGGTTTATGGCTACACTTCATAACTATCTACTGCGACAGATCGAGCTGCGTAAGCAAGGAACCGAGTTGGCGCTGGTGGCGGTGTGCCCCAACTCGGCGGCGGTGCTGGAGGCGGCGGTGGCGGTGGCCGCCCGCACCAACGCACCGATGCTGTTCGCCGCCACCCTCAACCAGGTGGATCGCGACGGCGGCTATACCGGTTGGACGGCCCAACGCTTCGTCGAGGAGATGCAGGGCTACGCCACGCGCTATGGCTGCCGCAGCCCGCTCTTCCCCTGCCTCGACCACGGCGGCCCCTGGCTCAAGGACAAGCACACGCGCGACAACCTGCCCCTGGATCAGGCGATGGCCGAGGTGAAGGCCAGCCTCACCGACTGTCTTGCCGCCGGCTACAGCTTGCTGCACATTGACCCCACAGTCGACCGCACGCTTCCCCCCGGCCAGCCGCCGGCCGCTCGCAACTGTAGTAGACCGCACCGTCGAACTGGTCGAGCATGCCGAGCGCGAGCGGGCGCGCTTGGGGCTGCCGCCGGTCGACTACGAGGTGGGGACAGAGGAAGTACACGGCGGCCTGGTGGATGTCGCCAACTTCCGCCGCTTCCTGCAGCTCCTGGCCGGGGCGCTGGACGCCCGCGGTCTGCGCCACGCCTGGCCCTGCTTTGTTGTTGCGCAGGTGGGAACCGATCTGCACACCACCTTCTTTGATGCCGGCGTGGCGGCGCAGCTCACCGAAATCGTGCGCCCGTATGGCTCGCTGCTCAAGGGGCATTACAGCGACTGGGTCGAGAATCCCGAAGCCTATCCGGCCACCGGGATGGGGGGCGCCAACGTCGGCCCCGAGTTCACGGCCGAAGAGTTTATTGCCCTGCAGGAACTCGAACGGCGCGAGGCGCGGCTGTGCGCCAACCGCGGCCTGGCGCCCGCCGGCTTCTTGGCGACGCTTGAACAGGCAGTGGACGCTTCGGGGCGGTGGCGCAAGTGGCTGCAGCCGGACGAGGTCGGCCGGCCGCTTGCAGAACTGGCAGAAGAGCGGCGATTGTGGCTGGTGCAGACCAGCGCTCGCTACATTTGGGCCGAGCCGCAGGTCGTGGCAGCACGCCGCAACCTCTATGCGCATCTATCACTCGTCACGCCCGACCCGCACGCCTATGTCGTAGACCGGGTTGCGCGGGCGATTGAAAAGTATGTGAGTGCATTCAACCTGTATGACAGCATGACCCTATACGGAATCCGAACCATTTCAGGAGACAAATGATGGCGGCCGACACCCAATCCACTAAGATCATCCAAGAGAAGGTTGAGCAGGCGATCGAGATCCTGCAGGAACAGAACGTCGACCTGTGGTTGACCTTTGTTCGCGAGACCTCGGCGGTGCTTGATCCCGTGCTGCCCTACATCTACGGCCACGATGTGACCTGGCAGAGTGCTTTTGTGATTACCCGTACCGGGGAGCGCATCGCCATTGTCGGCCACTTCGATGCCGAGACGACGCGGCGCATGGGCGTCTACAGCGAGGTGATCGGCTATCACGAGGCGTTCAGCAAGCCGCTGTTGGAGGTGCTCAAACGGCTCAATCCGGCCCAGATTGCCGTCAACTACTCGACCAACGACTCGCATGCCGACGGGCTGACGTATGGCCTCTACCTGCTGCTGCAGAAATACCTGGCCGACACACCCTACGCCGAACGGTTGGTATCGGCAGAGAAGATCGTCGGGGCACTGCGTGGGCGCAAGACACCTTCCGAAATCGATCGGATCGCCGCCGCCGTTGCTACGACCAACGAAATGTATCACCGTACCTTTGACTTTGTGCGGCCCGGGCTGACCGAGAAGCAGATCGGCCAGTTCCTCTTGGACCAGGTCGACGAACTGCAATTGGAGACTTCGTGGGAGCAGGCGGCCTGCCCTGCCGTCAACAGCGGTCCCGACACGCCGATCGGCCATGCCGGGCCCACCGATATCGTCGTAGAGCCCGGCCATATCGTGCACTTTGACTTTGGCATACGCCAGAACGAATACTGTTCCGACATCCAGCGTGTCATGTACGTGCTGCTGCCCAACGAGAACCGGGCGCCCGAGCCCGTGCAGCGGGGGTTCAACACCGTCGTAGCTGCAATCCAGGCCGCCGTCAGGGTCATGAAGCCGGGCGTCACAGGTGCCGAGGTCGACGCCGTGGCCCGCAAGGTGATCACAGATGCCGGCTACCCCGAGTACAAGTACGCCACCGGCCACCATCTCGGCCGCGCCTGCCACGACGGCGGCGGCGTGCTGGGCCCGCATTGGGAGCGCTATGGCGACACGCCCGACTACCCGTTGGAAGTCGGCCACGTCTACACGGTCGAACCGGGGCTGTTCGTGCCCGGCTATGGCTACATGGGTTTGGAGGAAGATGTGGTGGTAACGGAGGCGGGCGCCATCTTCCTAGGCGCCCCGCAGACGGACCTGATTTTGACGCGATAGACGCGGGCAAATGTCCCCGGGACCGGCGACCGCGTCGCGGTCCCGGGGACATTGGCTTAACTACTTCTGCAGCTCCGCCGCCGTCCAGACCATGTCACGCAGTTCCGTGACGTCGTGGTCGGTGGCCCCCTCGGCGGTTTCGATCGCCTCCTCGATGCGGTCGATCTCGTCGGCCAGGTCCTCCAGCGTGCTGCCTTCGGCATAGGGGCTGTTCTTCAAAATCTCGGCAAACTCGGCGACTGCGATGGCCAGTTGGAAGCGAGGGTTCGCATCGGCGAAGCTGGGGGCGACATCGCCCAGGGTCAGCGTGCGCTCGGTCTCGATCACCTCGCCGCTGTCCGGCTCCTGCCAGCGCAGGCGCACGGTGGCGAGCGGCGTCTCAGGATCCTCAAGTCCGGCGACCGGCTCCATCTCGTACAGGGCGGTCACGCTGTGGCCGGCTCCGATCTCGCCGGCGTCCACCTCGTCGTTGCGGAAGTCGTCGTCCGCCACGTCGCGGTTCTCATAGCCCAGCAGGCGGTAACGCTCGACCGTCTCCGGATTGAACTCGACCTGGATTTTCGCGTCCTTGGCAATCGTCAGCAGCGTGCCGGTGAGCTGGTCGACGAAGAGGCGCCGTGCCTCGGCCATCGTATCCACATAGGCATAGAAGCCATCACCCTTGTCCGCCAGCTGCTCCATCAGCGTGTCGTTGTAGTTGCCCATGCCCATCCCGACCGTCGTCAGGGCGATGCCCTTCTTGGCATAGCGCTCGATCTCGCCCAGGATGCCCTCGGGGCTGGTGTCGCCCACGTTTGCCACACCGTCTGACACGAGCACGACCCGGTTGGCGGCATCAGGGTTGAAGTACCTGGCCGCTTCCTTGTAGCCCAGGCGCAGCCCGGCTTCGGCGTTGGTCGATCCCTCGATCCAGAGGCTGTCGATTGCCTGCAGGATCGTGTCCTTGTCTTCCGCCTGCGTCATGGGCAGGACCAGGTGAGCGTTGCTGCCGTAGACCACGATGGCCACCTCGTCGGTCGGGCGCAGTTCGTCCACCAGCAGCTTGAGCCCGCGCTTGGCCAGGTGAATGCGGTTCTCCATATCCATCGAGCCGGACACGTCGACCACAAAGGTCAGCACCACGTCGGGGCGCTCGTCGGCCGGGATGTCGTACCCCTGGATGCCGACCTGGAGCAGGCGGCTGTCCTCACGCTCGCTGTAGGGCGAAGGCGCAGCCGCCAGGTTGATCGAGAAGGTCTCGTCGCGGCTCGGCAGCGGATACTTGTAATCGAAGTAGTTGACGAATTCCTCCACGCGCACCGAGTCGGGCTCGGGCATGTAGTCCTCGGCCAGGTAGCCGCGGGCCACCGTGTAGGCGCCGGTGTCGACGTCGACGGCGAACGTGGACAGGTTGTCGACCGACGTGCGGACAAAGCCCTGCGTGCCGTAGTCCTCATAGAACATATCGGCCGGCGGCGGCTCAGTGGCCGGGTGGTAGCTGCCGCCAGCGGCAGGGGCTGCCGCCGCTCCGGCCGCAGCTGACTCGGTCGTTGCTTCGGCGTATGATTCCGATGCGGCCGGGGCAGCGCTGGGGGCGGCCGGCATGGCGGCGCAGCCGCTGAGCAGGGCGGCGCACACGGCACCGGTAAGCAGGACGTTCACCGCCCGCTTGAGCGAAAACTTGAAAGCGAAAGACTGGCGCTGCATAAGATCCTCCATATTGAGTGTTTGACTGGTTGGCACTGTTGCTGGGGCCGTGACCCCGATTTGCTCCGATTTGCTTCTGCCTCCAGCATGACACGATGGGGGCGCACTGCAAGCGCCAGTTGTGTACCAGATGGCGCAACGGGGGAGGTGTAACATTGAGTGTTACAGCGGACTCTTCACGTGCGTTTTGATGCAGACACGGTTTTCCGTTACCATTAGCAGCCATGCCGACCACCATCCTGTGCCTATCAAGCTATTTCAAGGGCGGCGCGTTTCTCGAAGAGTGCAAGCGGCAGGGTTGCCACACGATCCTGGTGACCTCGCAAGACTTGGAACACGAGGCGTGGCCGCGTGAGGCGATCGACGAGTTCTTCGTCATGCCCTTCAACACACTGTTCAAGCAGCCGGACATCACCAACGCCGTGTCCTACCTGGCACGCACGCGCAAGATCGACCGCATCATCCCGCTCGACGACTTTGACGTCGAGACGGTGGCCGACCTGCGCGAGCATTTCCGCATGCCGGGCATGGGCGGCTCGACGGCCCGCTACTTCCGCGACAAGCTGGCCATGCGGGTGCAGGCGCGCGACGAAGGGATCCCCGTGCCCGATTTCGTCCACGTGCTCAACTACGACGACCTGCGCGCCTATATGAGCAGCGTGCCCGCCCCGTGGGTGCTCAAACCGCGTTCGGAGGCCATCCTCGATGGGCATCCGCAAGGTCAACAGCGCGACGAGCTGTGGCCGCTGCTCGACGAACTGGGCGACCGCCAGTCGTACTACGTGCTGGAGCAGTTTGTGCCGGGCGACGTGTTCCATGTCGATTCGATCGTCTGGAACAAGAAGGTGCTGTTTACGGTCACCAGCCAGTACGGCTCGCCGCCCATGACGGTCTACCAGGGCGGCGGCGTCTTTGCCACCAGCACGCTTCCGTACCATTCGCCCGCAGACCAGGCACTGCAGGCGCTCAACCGCGAGACGATTGCGGCGATGGGCATGGTGCGCGGCGTGACGCACGCCGAGTTTATCCGCAGCCACGCCGACGGCGAGTTTTGCTTCTTGGAGATCGCGGCGCGCGTGGGCGGCGCCAACATCGACAAGATGCTCGAACATGCCACCGGGCTCAACCTATGGGTCGAGTGGGCGCGGCTGGAGCTGGCGCATCTGCGCGGCGAAGAGTATCAGCTGCCCGAGTCCAAGCATGAGGCGGCCGGCCTGGTTGTATCGCTGGCCCGCCAGCAGTGGCCCGACACCTCGGCCTACTGCGACCCCGAGATCGTCTGGCGGCTGCACAAGGAACACCACGTCGGCTTCATCGTGTCCGCGCCGCAGCATGAACGGGTGCAGGCGCTCCTAAGCGACTATGTGACGCGTGTCGCGCAGGATTTCACCGCCACGGCTCCGCCAAAGTCAGGCGAGCGGCCGGCCAATTAACCTGATGTTCTTCGCTTATAGAAAAACGGTGCCTGATGCCTGAGACTATTCTGTGTCTCGCCTCCTACTTCAAGGGCGGCCTGTTTATCGAAGAATGCAAGCGCCTCGGCTGCTACACCATCTTAGTGACGCCGCAGAAGCTGGAGCAAGAGGAGTGGCCGCGCCATGCCATCGACGAGTTGTTCACGCTGCCGCTGCCCAACTCTGGGCAAGGAACCGGATATCACCTTCACGGTGAGCTACCTGGCGCGCGAGCGCGAGGTGAACCGCATCGTGGCGCTGGACGACTACGACGTCGAGACCGCCGCCGCGCTGCGCGAGCACCTGCGGCTGCCCGGCATGGGCGCGTCGCAGGCCCGCTTCTTCCGCGACAAGCTGGCGATGCGCATGCAGGCGCAGGGGTGCGGCGTGCTCGTGCCCGAGTTCTCGTCGGTGATCAACCGCCCGCGCCTGGCGGAGTGGATGGAGCGTGTGCCCGCGCCGTGGGTGCTCAAGCCGCGCGGCGAGGCAAGTTCGATGGGCATCCGCAAGGTGCACCACGCCCAGGAAGTCTGGGATGCGCTCAACACCCTCGGCGACCGCCAGTCGTTCTTTGTGCTGGAACGCTTCGTGCCCGGCGCCGTGTACCACGTCGATTCCGTCGTGTGGCAGGGCGAAGTCCTGGCCGCCGTTGCGCACCGCTACGGCCTGCCGCCCATGACCGTCTATCACGGCGGCGGCGTCTTTGCCTCGACCACGCTGCCCTACGGCTCGGACGAGGAGCGCTCGCTCCAGGCCATCAACCATGCCACGATCGGCGCCATGGGCATGCGCAACGGCGTCACCCATGCCGAGTATATCCGTTCCGACGAAGACGGGCGCTACTACTTTCTCGAGATCGCCTCGCGCGTCGGCGGCGCCGGCATCGACCGGCTGGTGGAGTATGCCAGCAACATCAACCCCTGGGTCGAATGGGCGCGTGTCGAGGTAGCCGCGCTGCGCGGGCAGGAGTACCATCTGCCGCCGCGCCGCCACGACTATGCCGGGCCTGATCGTCTCGCTGGCGCGCCAGGAATGGCCCGACACCTCGGCCTACAACGACCCTGAAGTGGCGTGGCGCCTGGTCAAGAAGCACCACGTCGGCTTCGTCGTTTCCTCGCCCGACTATGGCCGCGTGCAGTGGCTGGTCAGCAGCTACATCGACCGCATTGCCACCGATTTCACCGCCTCGCAGCCGCCGATGGAGAAGGCGCCCGGCTGACACCCTTCCGGAAGAGGCACCTTCCGGAAGGGTGTCAACGGGCTTACTGCCTGAACGGTGAATCCACCTCGGCAAAGAAGTCGTCATAGGTCTTGACCTTGTTCTCTGCCCGCCACGCCGCGGCCTGCGCCTCTGCCTCGTCGATCTCTGCCTGCGTCAGCTTGTCGGCAAACGACTGCCGCTGCTGCGCAATGTCGGGATCGCTTTCCTCCAGCAGCGCATACAGATACCACGCCCGCGCATAGTCGCCGTCGATAAAGGCGGCCCGAAATGCCCCGTCCATGATCGCATCGCGGTGCCCCTGCTCGATTGCGCTCTCCAGGCAGGCGATCGCCTCCTCCAGGTAGGCGTCGCTCGTCGTCTCGGCCCAGGTGCGCGCAAACTGGTAGAAGTCCACCTGCGCGTTGGCGTAGCCCGCCGCACAAGCCTGCCGGTACCAGAAAACCGCCTGCGCGAGGTTGCCGTACTGCACTCCCATTGCCTCCGTCGGCCGGTAGACGTTGGCCAGCTGGCGCATGGCCTCGACGTCGCCCGCCTCGGCCGCCGCAATCTTCTCGGCACTCGGCGGCGCGTCCAGCGTCTCCTGGCGGCCGACAGGGGAGCGCACGAGTTCGACGTCGCCCAGGAACAGCGCGCCGGTCGGTGCGCCGTCAAACAGCACGGCCACCTCGGTGATGTCCATCAGGTTAACGCCCTGGAAATCCTGCATGGGGAAACGGATGGTGATCAGCGGCGCCAGGCCGGTAAAAATGGGCCCAAACATGCTGTCGTCCAGCGTGTTCCCATCGGGGAACTGCAGCGCCGGCTCATCCGGCCGCGTATGCAGGACGGCGGTCTTGCCCGCCCCATCGGTGAGCTGAACGGACAGCCCCTGTGCCTTGCCCGCCTGGTTGAGCGGCGACAGCGGGTCCACGGCCGCACGCACGCTGATGGCGTCAAAGAAGTTGAGCAGGCCCACGCCCTTGGGCAGCGCGATCCGCAGTGCCCCGCCCGGCTTGTCCCACTCGACGGCGGCATGGGCAGGCTGGCCGGGCACGGTTACCGTGTTGCGGCGGCATGCCTCCGTGCCGGGCATCGACAGCGGCGAGTACCAGCCTTGAGGGCAGAACGTGGTGCGAATCCCCTCGGCGGTCACGCTCCCACCGGCCGGGCTGGTGGCAAACTCCCCCTCTGACGCGGGCACAAACAGTGGCTGCCGGTTCTTGGCCGGGGCCAGGGCAGCCACGTGCGCGTCCAGCCCATACAGCTGCGACGGGGCAGGATCGAACGCAAACGTGCCCATGCGCATTGTGGCGCTGCGCACCGCGGCGGGGTCGTCGCTAAAGAGTGTCGTCAGAAAGTCGGCCGCATAGTTCTCCAGCCACGTGCGCTGTGCTTCGGGGTCGAGCAGCGTCGCGCAGGCAGTGCGGTCCGGCGCCCCAAAGGGATCGCGCCCCAGGATGGAATTGAACCCGTTGTGATTGGCGTGCTCCAGGTAGACGGCCGTGGACGGCGCATCGCTGCTTGGGCGCCAGGCGCGCAGCTTCGTAGAAGAACTGCCCGTCGCCGCTGACGACGTCGCCGTCGCAGCCGGAGATGACGATTGCCGACGGCACGCGTGATCCGCCCGCCGGGTCGAACGTGACAACGGCCGGCGCGACGAGCAGCGTGCCGGCCGCCGGTCCATAGGCGCCGCCGGGGGCTCCCGAGCGCGCTGTCCGGATTGTTGGCCAGCGCCACGGCCGCCTCGCCGCCGCGCGAGTGGCCTAGCAGGGCCAGGCGGTGCAGGTCGGCGCGGCCAGCCAGGTCTACGCCAAACTTGTTCTCGCCGCCGGCGGCCGCCTCGGCGAGGGCCTGCAATTGGAGGTCAAGCAACTGGCCGAGCCGCTCGTGCGGCGTCGGTTCGCCAAAGCCAAACGTGTTTTCGGCGTTGATGTTGGGCACCAGCACGACGTAGCCCTTGGCGGCCAGCGCCGAGGCCAGGTAGCCAAACCCGCGGTAGTTGGGCTGTTCTTCTTCCGGGGCGCATGGCCAGGGATCGATATCGCCCATCACGGGACAACCCGGGTGGGTACCATGCAGGATGACGGCCACTGGGTACGGCCCGCCGTCACCTTCCGGCACGGCGATAACGCCGTTGAGGCGCACGGGCATGTTGCGGAAGCGGCTGTCCTCCGGGAAGCGCTCCTGCACCAGGGTGGCGTCGCCCAGGTTGTATTCCAGGGCCGGCGGCAGGCTCGCCGGAGTGGCGATAGGGGCAGGCGTCGCCTCCGGTGCGGCCACAGGCGCCGCCGCTGTGGCTGGCGGTGCAGTCACGGGTTTGCATCCTGCCAGGAGCAGCAGGGCAGTGGTCAGGACGAAAAGCGTGCTAAAGCGTAGTCGCATGGTGTATACGGAAAACATTTCTAGAATTTGCTATCCAGAGTTAAGAGTTACGAACGCATTGCCGATGTACAACCCTATGGACGCCGCATCTCTGTCAGGTGACGGATGCTGAGCTGCTCGCCCTGAGGCTGTGGCGACCAAGATCACATCGCTACCGGGTAGCCGGGGCCTAACGGAATGCCTAGGACAAACCAGAGCACGAAGAACAGAATCCACACCACTAGCATGATGCCAGCAAACGGCAGCATTAGCGCCGTGATCGTGCCGATGCCCGCATCCTTCTGGTAGCGCTGTGCGACCAGCACCATGAAGGGCAGGTACACCATCAGCGGCGTCACCACGTTGAGGGGCGAGTCGCCTACCCGATAGGCCGCCAGGACAGTCTGCGGCGCCACGCCCAGCCGCATAAAGAGCGGGATGAACACCGGCGCAAAGATGGCCCACTTTGGCACCACGCCCGGAATAATGATGTCCAGCAGCGCAATGACGAGGATCATGCCCACCAACAGCAGCACCGAGCCGATGTTGGCTTGCTCCAATAGGTCGGCCAGCGTCACGGCGGCCACCGTCGGCATGTTGCTGTAGTTAAAGTAGGCGATGAACTGGCTGATGATCAGCAGCATGAAGACCAGCCCGGAAAGCCCCGCAAAGGTCTTGGTGATGCCCTTGATCACGTCGTTGCTGTTCTTGAATGTCTTGGCGCCGATACCGTAGCCGATGCCCGATATCAGGAATAGCATCGAGATGATAAAGATCAGGCTGTCCATAAACGGCGAGTCGCCGACAATCGCGCCTGTCTCCGGGTGGCGCAGGGCGCTGCCCGGCGGCAGGGTGATCAGGGCGACAAGCGCGGCAGCGCCAAGGAAGAAGTAAAGCGCCCAGCGCAGACCGCGTGCTTCCGCCTGCTCGTCAACCGGTGTCTTCTTCTTCTTCCTTGCCCTCTTCACCCGGCTTGCCTTCATACTTCCCCAGCCGGGGTTCGACCATGCGTTCGGTAATAACTGTAGCCACAATCGCCAGCAAAATGGACGACGCCACGGCAAAAAAGTAGTTGGCCGTGATGTTGAGCGACAGGCCGGGGGCGGCAATGTGGATCGCCTCGTTGGTGATCTCAGTCAGCATGCCGTCCACGGGTGTGATCAGCAGGTTGACGCCAAACGCAGCCCCTACGCCTGCATAAGCAGCCGCCATCCCGGCGAGCGGATGGCGGCCCATACTCAGGAAGGCGGCCGCGCCTAACGGAATCAAGATCAGGTACCCGGCATCGGTGGCGACACTCGACAGCACGCCGACAAAGATGATGATGAACGCAATCAGCCGCCGCGGCGAAACCTTGACCAGCTTGCGGATCAGTGCCCCCATCATGCCCGCCTCTTCTGCTACGCCGGCACCCATCATGGCCACAAAGGTGACGGCCACGACGCTGAAGTTGGCGAAGTTGAGCACGAACGAGGTAAACAGGAAGCGAATGCCTTCCGTGGTGAGCAGACTCTGAATCTTGACCGACTGCTGCTCGACCTGGAAGTTGTACTCATACGAATCTGCGGGCGTGTAGGTCGAGGTGATCGCCGAGTCCTCGTAATAGTCTTTGGCCTGTACCACCGGCTCGGATGCAACGACATCATAGGCGACGCCGACGTTGAACAGGTACAGAACGTGCGAACCAACGATTACCAGGGCACAGAGTGCCAGAAAGATGATGGCCGGGTGCGGAACCTTGTTGCCAAGCTTCTCAATGCCGTCGAGGACTCTCTGCATCCCTGAGCGCTTTCCTGCGGTGGGCGGGAGTGCGGCTGTTGTCATCGGGACTTCCTTTCTCTAGGGGCTAATTTTCCTGCGCCGGGCTCGCCGCCTGCGCTAACTCTTCCAGGTATACAATTGCGGTCTCGATACCGCGTTGGAACATCTCGACGCTGTAATGCTCGTTAGGCGCATGCAGTCCATCGTCGTCCAGTCCATACCCCATCATCACGACCGGGATCCCCATCAGGTCGGCGATGTCGGCGACGACGGGAATGCTGCCGCCGCCGCGTGTAAATATCGGCGTGGCGCCCCAACCCTTCTCATACGCGCGCACTGCGGCCTTCATCTCCGGCAAGTCGTAAGCAATCAACGCCGGCTTGCCTGTGGTCAGCAGCCTGACGTCGACAGTCACCGTCGGCGGCGTGATCGACTCAATGTACTCCTTCATCTGCCGGAAGATCTTGTGGGGGTCCTGGTTGCCTACCAGCCGCGAGCTGATCTTGCACCCCGCCTTGGCCGGGATGATCGTCTTTGGCCCCGGACCGCTCCAGCCGCTCCACAGGCCGTTGATGTCCAGCGTCGGCCGCGCCGAGACGCGCTCGCGGATGCTGTACTGCGCCTCGCCCCAAAGGGCCGGGACGCCGGTGGACTGTTTGAACTGCTCATCGGTCAGCGCCGTCTGGGCCAGCATGGCCCGTTCTTCGTCGGTCAACGCCACTACGTCGTCGTAAAAACCCGGGATGGCAATGCTGTGATCCGGGTTGTAGAGCTTGCCAAGGATCTCGACCAGCGCCAGCGCCGGGTTGTGTGTAGCGCCGCCCCAGAAGCCGCTGTGCAGGTCGTCTGTCGGCCCCTGCACCTCGATTTCGGCGTAGACCATGCCGCGCAGGCTGTGCAGGATGACCGGCTGCTCGATCGTGCGCATCGACGAGTCGCTGATCACGCAGACGTCCGCCTTGAGCAGTTCCAGGTGCGACTCGAGGAAGGGCTGTGAGGTTGGGCGAGGCGATTTCCTCCTCCCCTTCGATCAGGAACTTGACGTTGACCGGTGCACTGCCTGCCGTTTTCAGATACGACTCGAGGGCTTTCACATGGATAAAGAGCTGGCCCTTGTTGTCCGTCGCGCCGCGGGCATAGATCTTGCCGTCCTTGACCTGGGGCTCAAACGGCGGCGTCGTCCCAGCCATCTTCGAGCAGTGCAGGCACCACATCATAGTGGCCATAGACCAGTACAGTCGGGCGCTGCGGGCCTGCTCCCAACCATTCGCCGTATACGACCGGATGGCCTGCCGTCGGCAGGACCTGCACGTTGGCAAGCCCCAGCGCAGTCATATGGGCCGCCAGCCATTCCGCCATCCGTCGCACATCCTCGGCATGTGCCGGGTCCCCACTCAGGCTGGGAATGCGCAGCATTTCGAATAAATCTTGTAGAAACTTGTCGCCGTTGGCCCGCGCATACTTCGCGCGCGCTTTCACTCGTACTAGTGCCCGAAGATGTCATTGTGATGACTGCTCCCGTCTATCGAACTCGTTCTTCATAAATACCCGGAGGTCTATGCGGGTGCTGCGGCTTTCTTTTTTCCTGCGCCCTTGGCCGTCTTGGTTTCCGTTATCTCGCCGGTCGGCACCTCGCCCGGCACATAGTTGGGCAGGCCGCGTGCCGGGAAAACTGGCCAGCAGCGCGATGGCCGCCAGGATGAGGAAGGACGCCTTGAGCGCGCGCAGCCGTGCGACCTCGTTGATGGCAACGCCTCGGTGACCTGCTCGGAGGTCGCCGTCGTCGCGCTCATTACCTCCTGCAGCTGCGCATTGCTGATGAAGTTGATGCTGTCGAGGTTCACCTGCGCCTTCAACTGGAGCGGGATCAGCGGGTTGTCGCCCACGCTGCTCAGCACGAACAGGCTGAGCAGGCCGACTGCCACCACGCCGGCAAAGGCCGTGCCCAGCGCCGTGGACAGGTTGTTGGTGGTCCCGCGCAGCGCCCCGACATCGCCCGCCAGTTCCTTGGGCGATGCCGTCACCAGCACGTTGAACAGCAGCGTCACCAGCGCGCCTTCGCCCAGGCCCAGGATGACCAGGCCGAGGATCACCAGCGGCGTCCCCCAGTCGTTGCTGATGGCAAAGGCCAGGACGGTCAGGCCAATCGACACCGTGATAAAGGCGATCGTGCCGATCGTGCGTGGCGCCAGGCGGCTGTACAGCCGCACGATCAGGATGGCAGCAGTGAAGATGGCCAGTGTGTAGGGGATCACCGCAATCGACGTTTGCAGTGTTGTACGCCCCTGTACGATCTGGATGTACAGCGGGATCAGAAAGTTCACGGCCGGCCCCAGCGCACCGATGATCAGCAGGGAGAATGTCGCACTGCGCTCCTGCGAAGAATCCAGCACCTGCAGCGACAGCAGCGGCGTCTTGTTCTGTCTCTGGCGATAGTGTGACCAGGTAAAGAATGCCTGGCCGAACACGATGCCGATCAGCACCATAAAGGGCGCCGGCGACAGCCCGAACAGGCTGACCGGGGCCGCATCCTTAGCCATCACCACGCCCCAACTGTTGAGATTGTTAAAGCCCAGGCTGATCAAGATCATCGCCAGGGCGATCAGCAGCGCGCCGACAAAATCGATTTTGACACCCTTCTGACGTGGGACCGATTTGAGGCGGAAGCTCAATACCAGCACCACAAGCGACAGAGCGAGCATGATCCCAAACGAATAGCGCCAGCTAAAGGCCGTGCCCAGATAGCCGGCGATGAGAAACGCCAGGACGCCGGCCATGGCCGGCGCTCCGGCCAAGAGCCCCAAGGCCTGTGCCTGCTGGTCGCCGTGATAGTTAGCCGCGACTAGCACGACGAGCGTAGGCACAAGCGCGGCTGCCGCCAGACCGGCCAGCGCCTGGGCGCCAATCATCACGCGGACGTCTGGGCTGACCGCCATCAGTCCCATGGCCAGGCCGTGAATGATTACCGTGATCTGGAAGACGAGCCGCTCGCCAAAGAGCTTGCCGAGCTTGGCGCCCAGCATGACGAAGGCTGCCACACACAACGAATAGACGACCAACGCCGTGCCCACCGTCGTCGCCGGCGTATCGAGCGTCTCGACGATCGGCCCGATCGAAACCGGCAGCGCGTTGACGTTAAACGCCATCTGGATTTGCGCCAGCAGGATAATGATCATCGGCAGCCAGGACGCACGTACGACTGCCTGTGCCGTAGTTGGAGCCGTTGCTCTTGCTGCCATATTGCTCTCGTTTCCCTACACAATTAAGCAAGATTGACTAGCGGTATGGAGGATCGCTCACACCACCAAACCAGGTGCGAGCGATCCACACCGCTGAGGACCTACTGGATACGGGTCAAAAAAGACGGCGACGGTGCCATTGGCACGGCGCAGCATGAGCTGGTTGGCGTCAAACTGGAACGTGGCCGACGAGCATTATAAGGTATTTGTGGTGCTCATTCACGCCCATTAAGACGGGCCGATACAGTTGCCGTAAAGTCTGTTAATTTGTAGAATTGCGCTTTGTCCACAGCCAGCTTTTTGCCGGTCGTTTCCGCCATCAGGATATCATGAGCTTACACAATGTATAGTATCACTGCTCACCGTCTGCTAAATCAGCAAATAGTTCCTAATCACGCTTCTGACTCGGGGCAGATTGTCGCCTGGCTGGGCGCCATGCAGGCCCAGGATTATCTCGGCACCCTGTGGGCGGTAGGGCTGCGCCTGCCCGGCAGTACCGAGACGACCGTAGAGCAGGCCCTGAACGACCGGACGATCGTACGCACGTGGCCCATGCGCGGCACACTCCACATCGTGGCTGCGGCCGATGTACGCTGGATCCTCGACCTGCTGGCCCCGCGCCAGCTTGCCAAAAGCGCGGGCAGGCGTAAGCAGCTTGGCATCGACGAGGCGACATTGGTTCACAGCCGTGAGGTCTGTCGTGTGGCCCTGCAAGGTGGCAAGCAGCTGGCGCGCCCCGCCATGTTTGCGCTGCTGCAGGCGCATGGCATCGCCACGACCGGTCAGCGCGGCATCCACATCCTCGGTCACCTGGCTCAGGAAGGCTTGCTATGTCTTGGCGCCCGGGAGGGCAAGCAGTTCACCTTTACGCTGCTTGACGAATGGGCGCCGAGGGCACAATCGCTGGCTCCCGACGCTGCGTCCGCCGAACTTGCCCGCCGTTATTTCACGAGCCATGGCCCAGCCACGGTTCAGGACTTCGCCTGGTGGACCGGCCAGACGCTGGGCGACGCCCGGCGTGGGCTGGCGGCCGCTGCCGCTCACCTCGAACAGGTGCAGATCGAGGGTAAGACGTACTGGACGGCGCCTGTAGCAAGCCGCAAGAGTGACCAGGCGTCGGGCGTCCATCTTCTGCCGGGCTTCGACGAGTACATGCTTGGCTACCAGGACCGCAGCGCCATTCTTGCCCCCGAGCACGCGCCCAGGATTCACCCGGGCGCCAACGGGATGCTTAGCGCCACGCTGATCGTGGACGGCCGCATCCAGGGGCTCTGGCGCCGCACGCTTAAAAAGAAAGCGGTCCTGGTGGCGATCAGCCCATTTGTGCCGCTCTCGGCGTCCCAAAAGCAGTCCGTTGCGGCAGCAGCCGAGCGCTATGCCGCGTTCTTAAAATTACCACTGGAATTGGAATGGCAGGGATAGGCAGAAATGAAAGGGGAAAGAAAAGGCGCTGCTGGAGAGACTCGAACTCCCGACGCCCGCCTTAGGACGGCGGCGCTCTATCCAACTGAGCTACAGCAGCGCGTGCATCTACCATAGCATACCGCCCTTGAATCGTCAAAGGATCGCCGCTGATAAAGGTGCCGCTTTGTATACCTTCCTGTGCCTGACAAATTTCTCTGCTCACGGTACACTACACCCATGGACGAAATTCGTGGATTTGCAGATGCGGTGCGCGCCAACGTCGAACGGGTGATCGTCGGCAAGCGGGAGACGATCGACACGCTGCTGGTGGCGCTGTTGTGCGAGGGGCACGTCCTGCTGGAGGATGTCCCTGGCGTGGGTAAGACGATGCTGGCACGCGCCCTGGCCGTGTCGTTGGGCGTGGACTTTCGCCGCGTGCAGTGTACGCCCGACCTGCTGCCGAGCGACATCACCGGCGTCAGTATCTTCAACCAGGAAACGCGCAGCTTTCAGTTTGTGCCTGGCCCTGCCTTTACCCACATCCTGCTGGCCGATGAGATCAACCGCGCCACCCCGCGTGCCCAGTCCGCCTTGCTCGAAGCGATGGGCGAGCGCCAGGTGACAGTGGACGGTGAGACGCGGCCGCTGCGCCGGCCGTTTCTCGTGCTGGCAACGCAGAACCCGATCGAATACGAGGGCACCTTTCCCTTGCCCGAAGCGCAGCTCGACCGTTTTCTATTTAAGCTGAAGCTTGGCTATCTCGTCCCCGAGTGAGGAGAGCGCCATGCTGGTCAACCTCGGCGGCCGCCATCCCATCGAGGCCCTTGGGGCCGGTGGTGGACGGCGCCGACGTGCCTCGCCTGGCCGAACAGGTGTGGACGGTCCATGTCGACGAGACGGTGCGCACCTATATCATCGACCTGGTGCAAGCCACGCGTAACCATGCCGACCTCGCCCTGGGTGCCAGCCCACGCGGTTCGCTCGCCCTCTACCGTGCCGCCCAGGCCCGCGCCGCGCTGGACGGCCGTGCCTATGTCCTACCCGACGACGTCCAGGCGCTTGCCCTCCTGGCGCTGCCGCACCGCTGCATCCTGCGGCCGGAGAGCACGCTGCGCGGGCGCACGCCCACCGACATCGTGGGCGAGATCGTCGCCAAGACCCCGCTGCCGTTGGGCACGGTCGAGAAATAGCCGGGGATTCTGGCGGGCACGATGCACAACATCTTCTGGGCGCTGATCATCCTCTTTGCCGTCGCCGCGTTCCTGCGTATGGACTGGGTCTACTACCTGGTCTACGTCGTCGGCGGCATCTGGGTGTTCAGCCACATCTGGATGCGGCGCAGCCTCGGCCGCATGCAGATGGTGCGTGAGATGCCTGCGCGCGCCTTTGCCGGGGAAACGATCGATGCCCGCCTGCATCTCTCCAACCGCAGCTGGCTGCCGCTGCCCTGGCTCCAGATTCAAGAGGCCGTACCGCTCGACCTCAAGGACCAGCCCGACTACCGCACGGTCGTCAGCGTCGGCGCCCATTCGACCTACGACCAGGTCTACCGGCTGCAGTGCAAAAAGCGCGGCTACCACAAGGTCGGCCCTCTCAACCTGCGTTCCAGCGACCTGTTTGGCTTTGTCGAAGCGCGTTGGGACGAGGCCAACGGGGCCACCTTGATCGTCTATCCCCAGGTCGTGCCGCTTGCCCATCTCGGCCTGCCCAGCCGCTCGCCCTTCGGCACGCTGGCCAGCCGCCAGCGCCTGCTCGAGGATCCCGCCCGCATGGCCGGCGTGCGCCCCTACACCGCAGGCGACAGCCTGCGCCGCATCCACTGGAAAGCCTCGGCCCACGCCGACGAACTGCTGGTCAAGAAACTGCAGCCGTCGATGGCCGTGCCTGTGATGATCCTGCTCGACCTGGACCGCACGTCCTACCCCGTGCGCAGCCTTGTCGGCAGCAGCGAATGGGGCATCACCGTCGCCGCTTCCGTCGCCAGCGCCCTGATCGCCGAGCGCCAGCCAGTCGGTCTCGCCACCAACGGTCTCGATGCCCTGGCCAATGTCACGGCTGCTCCCATCCCGCAGCGTGGCGGCCAGGAACAGCTGATGAGCATTCTCAGCCTGCTCGCCCGCATCCAGGTGCAGCAGGCCGAGCAGCGCCTGGCCGAGTGGCTGCCGGGGCACACCACATCCTTGCCTTGGGGCACCACTATCGTCCTGGTCACGCCGCAGCTCGATGAGCCGATGCTTTGGGTGCTGCACGACGCCTACCGCCGCGGCAGCCGTGTGCTCGTCCTCGTGTGCGCCACACAGCCCGACTTCCGAACGTACCAAGCGCAAGGCGCCCGCCTCGGCGTCGAAGCCTACAGCACCATCTGGGACAGCGACCTTCACCGCTTAGAAGCCACCCACTGAGCCGGTCCCGTCACGGGTACGGCAGCGCTGTCACTCGTAGTGGGTCCACATTCGCAGCACTTTGACGATCTTCTCTTCATCCAGAACCTGGTATACCAAGCGGTGTTGGATATTGATCCGGCGCGAATATGCGCCCATTAGGTCGCCGACAAGTTCTTCATAAGGAGGCGGAGTCTGATAGGGGTTCGCTTGGAGAACTGCGAGGAGTTGTTCTGCTTTTGGCCTTAGCCCAGCGCTGGCAAGCCGTTTTGCATCTTTCTCTGCCTGCTTCGTATAAACAACTTGCCAGCTCACCACCCAGCCTTATTGCTGCATTCATCTAGAGGAGTATCCATGCCTTCGCGCATGGACTCGCGCATCCCAGGGATGCTGAGCAGATACATCGTCTCGTTGATCGCGCGCCAGTCATCTTCGGAGATCAGCACGCTGTTGTTGCGCTTGCCAGTAATCAGCACAGGCTCATGCGTTTTGGCGACCTCATCAATCAAGGTGTAAAGTGCTGCACGTGCTTCCGTGGCTGTCATTGTGGGCATCGTGTATCCTTTCGATAACGCCAATCAGTGCCCACAATAGTACGCAATTCCGTACGCAATGTCAACTATCCGGCCACCCCTGCCATCAGCAGCCCCAGCCGCTCTGCCGTCGCCTCGGCGCGCGGCACGATATCCATTACGCGGCCTTCGTAAAGCACTGCGATCCGATCGGACAGGGCCAGGATCTCGTCCAAATCTTCCGAGATCAACAGCGTGGCCGTTCCCTGCTGCCGCTGTGCCAGCAGCCGCTCGTGGATGTACTCGGTGGCGCCGATATCCACGCCGCGCGTGGGCTGTGCCGCCACGAGCACGGCTGGGTTGCGCGACAGCTCGCGCGCCAGAATGATCTTTTGAATGTTGCCGCCCGAAAGGCTGCGGGTCGGCGTGTCGATCGACGGCGTGCGGATCGCAAATTCCTTCACCAGCTGCCGCGTCGTCGCTGCAATTGCACCAAAATTCAAGAAGAAACCGTTGGAGTAGGGCGGGCGCATATGTCCATCCAGCATCATGTTTTCGGCGACGCTGAACTCCTGCACGATCCCGTCGTGCATCCGCTCTTCCGGAATGTAACCGAGCGCCGCCGCCGTTCGCTGGCCGGGCGTCCAGTGGGTCATATCCTTGCCGGCAATCTCCACCTGCCCGCTCGTAAGCGGGCGCAGCCCGGCAATCACCTCGGCAAGCTCTTTCTGCCCGTTGCCGCTAACCCCCGCCACGCCCAAAATCTCGCCCGCCCGTATCTCCAGGCTCACGTCGTGCAGCGCCTGCTGCCCCGTCACCCCGCGGGCGCCCACGCCGCGCAGGGCCAACTGTACTGTGCCAGGCGTGACCGGCTGCCGTGCCCGTTCGAGCAGCACCTCGCGCCCCACCATCATGCGCGCCAGCTCCGCCCGCGTCACGCCCTGGTTGGGTACGCTGCCCGCATTGTGCCCTGCCCGCAGCACCGTGATGCGGTCGCTGATCGCCAGCACCTCGCGCAGCTTATGGCTGATAAATACCAACCCATGGCCATCCTGCGTCATGTGTCGCAGCGTCACAAACAGGTCGTCCACTTCCTGCGGCGTCAGCACGGCCGTCGGCTCGTCCAAAATCAGAATGTCGGCCCCGCGGTACAGCGCCTTCAGAATCTCTACGCGCTGGCACTGGCCCACGGCCAGCGTCCAGATCGGCGCCTGCGGATCGATATCCATGCGGTAGGCCGCAGCCAGCTCGCGCACGCGCGCCTCGACGCGGTCCAGGTCCAGCAGTGGCCCTCGGCTTGACTGCATCCCCAGTGCCACATTCTCCGTGACCGTCAGCTCGTCTACCAGCATAAAGTGCTGGTGCACCATGCCGATGCCCAGCCGGATGGCGTCGGTCGGCGAGTGGATGCGCACCGGCTGCCCATCGACGAGGATCTCCCCCTCCTCCGGCTTGTACAATCCGTACAGCACCTTCATCAGCGTCGACTTGCCCGCCCCGTTCTCGCCAAGCAGCGCGTGCACCTCGCCCGACCGCACGTCAAAATCGACGTGGTCGCACGCCAAAACGCCCGGAAAGCGCTTGACGATCTTCTGCATCTGCACGGCCTGGATACGCGTGGTGGTCATGCTGTTCTCGCTTGTCACCTGACTAAATGTCCCGGCGACGTCAGGCGGAAGCGGGCTTCCGCCTGACGTCGCCGGGACATTTTCGTGCCATTACTTCGCCGGAACGATGCTTCCGTCCTTAATCCCTGCCGCCGCCTTCTCCACGGCTGCCTTGATCTCGTCCAGCTTCTCCGCCGGCACCGTCGACTTGTCGTTGTAGACCGTCGTCTGGCCGCCGTCATTGAGCGTCATCGTAAAGACTTTGCCGCCCAGCGTGCCGCTGTTGTGCGAGTCGATCATGTCTTTGAGCACTGCCGTCCAGTCGTAGACCTGGTTCATCACCACGACCTCGGGCGCCAGCGCTGACTGGTCGCTCTGGCTGCCAAACCAGTAAACATCGTTGTCCTTGGCCACCTGGATGGAGCCTACAACCTGCTGCGCCGAGCCGGTCAGCACGTCGGCCCCGGCCTTGATCTGCGTGTTGGCCGCTTCGGCCGCCAGCGCCGTGTCGCCAAACGCACCGGTATAGGTGACGTTGACCACGGCCTCTGGCTTGGTTGCCTTGACGCCGTCCACAAAGCCGTTGATGTACAGCTTGGCGTCACCTGCCTCGACCGGGCCGATCACGCCGATGACGCCTTTCTCGCTCAGCAGGGCCGCGGCCACGCCGTTTAAGATAGCCGCCTTCCTGCGCGGCCGGTTCATAGGCGAATACGTTGGTCAGCCCTTCTTCGGATCCGGTATTCGTGGTGGTGCCCCAGGCAAACGAGGTGTCTGGGAAGTCCTTGGCCACCTCGAACAGCGGCGTGCCGTACTGGGCGCCGTGGGCGATCACCAGGTCGTAGCCGTCGGTGGCGTAGTCGCGAATGGCGTTCGCCGGCGTCGGCCACCTGGAACATGTTTTCGGTGACGGCGATCTCCAGCGCACCTTCGCCGCCCATTTCCTCCTGCACCTTCTTAAGGCCGTCGTAGATCGACTGGCTCCACGAGTAGTCAGTGGTCGTGCTGGGCATGATAAGGGCGATGCGGAAAAGCTCGCCGGTGGGCGCAGCTGCCTCTGTGGCAGCCGCTTCCGTCGCCGCGCCTTCGGCCGCTTCGGTTGCTGTTGCGGCGGCCTCGTCCGCCGGCGCCGGCGCGGGGGCAGCAGCTGGGGCCGCGCACGCGCCCACCAGCATCGCAAGCACGACGAGCAATCCTAAAACAGCAGTCAATTTCTTAGTCATTGTGGCAGATCTCCTTTGTGTGGAATCGCAGGGCTAAAAATGGCTCAGTATGGTTATTGCCCACGCTCGTACGGCTTCGTCAGCGCCGCCGGCTGGCGGATCTGGCGGGCCGTGAGCGCGAGCACGACGATGGTAAGCACATACGGCAGCATGACGGCAAAATCAGGCGAGATCGGCAGGCCGAGCACCTGGATCCACAGCTGCAGCGCGTTGACCATGCTGAACAGCAGCGCGCCGCCGAGGATGCCCAACGGGCGCCAGCCGCCGAAATAGACGAGCGCCACGGCGATGTAGCCCATGCCGTTGGTCATGTTTTCTTGGAAGATGTTGAGAATGCTGATGCTGAGCGATGCACCGGCGATGCCGGCCAGCGCTGCCGCCAAGAATAACCGTGGCGTAGCGAATTTTGGCGACGCTGACACCCAGCGAGTCGGCCGCTTCCGGGTTTTGCCCCACGGAGCGCACCCTGAGCCCAAATGTGGTGCGCGTGAGCACAAACCACGTCACCGGCACGAGGGCAAAGGCCAGGTAGGTCGGCACGGTGTAGCTGAAAAACAACGGGCCGATCACGGGGATGTCGCTCAGGCCCGGAATGTCCAGCGGCTGGAAACCCGTAACGCCGGTCGGCGTGCCCACCAGCACCTTCATGAGCAGGCTGCTGAGTCCCAGGCCAAACAGCGAGAGGCCGATGCCGCTGATCCCCTGCTCGGCCTGCATCGTGACGCTGATCACGGCCATCAAGCAGCCCCATGAGCGCGCCCGTCACCATCGCCACAAAGAGCCCCAGCCATGGGTTGCCGGTCTGCAGCACCGCGTAGTAGCCCATGAACGCGCCCATGAGCATGATGCCTTCCACGCCCAGGTTCACAACACCAGAGCGCTGGGCAAACATCTCGCCCAGCGAGGCAAACAGGTATGGTGTCGCCAGCCGGATGCCGCTGGTGATGATCCCGACGATAGCAGTTATCGACAATAGCTCGTTCATGGCAGGCTCATCACGGGCTCAGGGAAGGGACGGCGAACTGTCTGATGCCACGGCCCGGCCGGTTGCCGGCCCGGCAGGCGGTGTGCTGGACTCTTTGCTCTGCTGCATTGCCGCCTCGGCGCTGTAGCGGCGCTTGGCGCGGCGCACGTAAAGGTCGCTGGCCACGACAAACATCACGACCAGGCCGTTGATGACCGTAATCAATGCGCTCGGCACCTGGATGGCGCGCTGCATCTTGTCCGCCCCCACCAGGAGGCCGCCAAAGAAGAACGACGCTGGGATCAGGCCCAACGGGTGCAGCTTGCCAAACAATGCCGCCACGATACCGCTGAAGCCGTAACCGCCGGACATCCCCTCTAGCATGCGATGGTGCAGCCCGGTCACCTCGACTGCGCCGGCCAGCCCGGCAAACGCACCGCCGAGGATGAGCGACAGCGCAACGTAGAAAGGCACGCGCACGCCGGCATAGCGTGCGGCAGAAGGGTTCAAGCCCACCATGCGAATGCGATAGCCGAGTGTCGTGCGCCACAGCAGCAGGTACACGAGCACGGCCAGGATCAGCGCCAGGAAGATGCCCCCATGCAGCTGTGTGCGTGGCACAAGTTTTGACAGCCAGATCGCTTCCGGCAGGGCTTCGGTCTGCGGAATATGCGTCCCGCCTGCGCGCTGCTCCGGGTCGAGCAGCGGACCGCGCAGCAGCCAGTTCATCAACTGGAACGCGATGGCATTGAGCATGATCGTGCTGAGGATCTCGTTGACGTTGAGCCGTGCCTTGAGCACGCCGGCAATGCCGCCCCAGCAGGCGCCGCCGGCCGCACCAGCCAACAGCACGATCGGCAGCAGCAGCCAGCCGGGCAGCGCACGCAGCGCCAGGCCGACCGCCGTCGCCGCCAGCGCTCCGATAATCAACTGGCCTTCGCCGCCGATGTTGATTACGCCGCCGCGGAACGAGATACAGATGCCAAGACCAACCAGCATCAGCGGCACCATCTTGGTAAGTGTAGCAGTGAGACCCGAGACGCTGCCAAAAGCGCCGGAGATCAACGTCCAGTAAGCTTCGAGCGGGTTTTCGCCCAACGCATACAGGAGCACAGCGCCGATGGCAAACGCCAGCAGCACGGCGGCGATAGGGAGAAGCGCCTCAAGCAGGCGCGGTATCCAGACGGTACGGCGCATAGGGACGACTGTCCCATCTTTTGATTCGGAGGCGAATGTAATAGTTTATGAGGTACTACTTAAGACGTGTCGAAAAACCGCCTCCAGCATAGCAGAGTGCGTGTTCTGCGTCAATTAAGCAAAGTGAACCCAATGCAGAGGAGCACTATTGTGCGGTATGACCAATACCAGTGTAGCTAGCAGTGTAGCTGGTAGGCCAACAACGGGCGGGTGGCCTACTGCACCTTGGCCCAGTCGTACAGCTGTTTCGCCTCATTGCCAAAGTATGGCCCGTACACCTCAAGCGGCTTGGTGGCATAGCTGTACGAGATGACGCCGTTGACATAGTTGCTGGCGCTTGCCCTTGAAGGGCGCATAGGCCACCAGCCAGGGGCCGCCGCTCGCGCCGCTGCCCATGTTGCAGCCAATGCCGATCGCGTCGGGTCCTGCCAGCGGGTCGCGATCGTACGTGCTGGCGGCACAGGCGACCAGATACTGGCCCGAGCTGTAGTTGCCGGGATAACCAAAGGCGTGAAACAGCTGCGTCGCCGGCTGGTTCCAGACGAAGCCCAAGCTGCCCACCCACTGGCTTAGTTTCAGCCCGTTCTTGTCGTTTACCGTCACCATGCCAATGTCATACGCCAGGTTGCCGGCGCTGACCCACGCGCTCAGGGCCGTGCGGCTCTTGACGGTAAAAGAGCCATATGGATACGCGCCGTTGCGATAGGCGGGTACAAACCACATGTTGTAGCTCCAGCCGCGACCTATCGTATAGACACAGTGACCTGCCGTCCACACCGCCCGCCCGTATGCCACCGCGCCGGTGCACGCATAGGTGCCGTTCAGACCGGGGATCTGGAAAAACAGCCGGCCGATAGTCATCCATGGATAGCTTTTCCACGTTGCCGTGTTGTCGTTGACATAGTAGCTGGTGAAGGGGGGAGTCGCAGCATACGCGTCGGTTTCGTCCGATGCGGACGCATTCAACTCCGGCCCCAGGTCCTGGCCCTGCCAAGTCAGGCGTGACGTCTGCGTGGCACGCGCCCACTCTTCAGGATAGAGCGCCTGGGCCAGTTCTTCCGTTTCGGCATCGGGCAGGGCACCGGGCGCCGATCCTCTTGGCCCTAGCCGCATCGAATCGCGCCACCCCTCGGCGGTCTGTTCACCCTCGTTGACCACAAGCAAATCGAGCGATTGCGCCGCCTGCATCTTCTCACGCGTCCAGAATTCGGCGGCCGACTCTTGTTCATGCTTCGGGCACCACCGTGGTCACCAGTTCCCCATTGGTCTGCTCTGGAGTCATATATACGCCCAATGCCGGCAGGTAGAGCACGTTGCGCTCGCTCGCCGTGCCCGGATCCGCTGTGTCCTGGGCGAGTACTGCCGGCGGCACGCCACCTGCCAATGCACATTGGTAACAGAAATGTCAACATCAAAGCCAATACGGATGCACGAGATGTGCGCATAAAGCCTCCAAATATCGAGGGTAGTGAGATGTTCGGGAAGTTGGATGGCTGCGAAGCAGTGGGGCCTATACACTTTAAGACGGGGAACACGTTGGCCTTGATACGTGAATCTGGCGCGAGGAATATCTGTTGCCCGTGCCGGGTGCTGCCCATCGATGATGCCGGTCAAGGTAATTCTGGTGGGCAGCACCCGGCACGTTTCTATCCCAACTTCCGCCGCACCGTCTGAATATTCGGCAGGCGCTCGATCTTTGTCATGATGCGCGTGAGCTGCGCAATATCCTGGATCTCCAACGTTGCCGTGATGACGGCCAAATTGTCTTTTTGGCCGGTCACTGCTTCGATGTTGCGCATGTTGACGTGCTGGTCAGCCACCAGCCCTGCCACATCGCGCACCAGCCCGGAGCGATCGTAGGCGCTGACCTGGATCTTGACCGGATACGTGCGCTCCTGCTTTGTCCCCGTCCAGGTCACCTCCAGCAGCCGGCCGCTGCCCTGCGTGACGGCTCGGCTCATGTTGGGGCAGTTGCGGCGATGGATCGTGACGCCGCGCCCCTTGGTGACATAGCCGATGATCTCGTCGCCCGGCACCGGGTTGCAGCACTTGCCCAGGTTGGTGAGCAGGCCCTCGACGCCCTGCACGCGCAGCCCCTCGCCGGTGACGTCGACCCCGGCGCCGATGCTGGGGTTCGACGTATTAAAGGCGAAGAAGTCCAACGGCGACAGCCGTTCCTGCTCGCGGCGCTCAAACTCCAACACCTTGGTGGCAATATGCTGCGAGTTGATGTCGCCATAGCCGATGGCGGCCAGAAAGTCCTCCAGCTCGTCATACTTGAACAGCCGCGCCACGGTCTCAAAGCTCATGTCCGCCGACAGCCGCTCCAGCTCCTTCTCCAGCGCCTGCCGCCCGCGCATGATATTTTCGTCGCGGTCCTGTTTGCGCAGCCAGGCGCGGATCTTGCTGCGTGCCCGCTGTGTGGCCACAAACTCCAGGTCCGGGTTGAGCCAGTCGCGGCTGGGCCCGCCGCGCTTGGCGGCAATGATCGACACCTGGTCGCCGTTGTGCAGCTTGGTGTCGAGCGCCACCAGACGCCCGTTGACATTGGCCCCGCGGCAGAGATGGCCCAACTCGCTGTGAATGGCATAGGCAAAGTCGATCGGCGTCGACCCTGCCGGCAGGTCGATAATGTCGGCATTGGGCGTAAAGACCAGCACGCGGTCGCTGAAGACGTCGGTCTTCATGCTCTCGACAAAGTCGTCGGAATCGTCCGCCGCCAGCGGCTCCTGGATCAGCCGGCGCAGGTAGTTGATCTTGTCCTGCACATCCTTGCTGTGGGTCGCCTGCTCCTTGTACTGCCAGTGCGCGGCAATGCCCAGCTCGGCGTCCTCGTGCATCTCCCTGGTGCGGATCTGGATCTCGACCGGCCGCCCCTCCTTCTTGATACGCACCCCCGTGTGCAGGCTGCGATACATGTTGTTCTTGGGGTTGGCGATATAGTCGTCAAATTCGCCCGGAATGGGATGCCACAGCGTGTGCACGACGCCCAATGCGGCATAACACTGGGCAATGTTTTCCACAATGATGCGGAAGCCGTGCACGTCGTAGATCTGGTCAAAGCTGACGCCCTTGCGCTCCATCTTGCGGTAGATGGAGTAGATATGCTTGGGCCGCCCGTAGATCTGCGCCTGGATGCCGGCTTCGATCAGCGCCCGCTCCAGTTCGCTGCGGATGCGACGCACAAACTTCTCGCGATCCGCCTCCTTCTGCTGGACCGCGTTCTTGATCTCCTTGTAGCGAGGCGGGGTTGAGATAGCGGAAGCTCAGATCCTCCAGCTCCGACTTGATCCGCCAGATGCCCAGCCGGTTGGCGATCGGCGCATAGTAGTCCATCGTCTCGCGCGCCGTGCGCCGCCGCTTGTGCTCCTTCTGCCCGCCCAGCGTGCGCATGTTGTGCAGCCGGTCGGCCAGCTTGATGATCAGCACGCGCAGATCCTCGATGCTGGCCATCATCATCTTGCGCAGCGACTCGACCTTCTGGTTGGTCACCGGCGCGTCCGTCTTGCCGCTTTTCTCCTGGATCTTTTTGAGCTTGGTCACGCCGTCGACGAGCTTGGCGATGGTCGGGCCAAAATAGGTACGAATGTAGTCGATGCCAAACTCGGTATCTTCTGCGACATCATGCAGCAATCCGGCGGCGATCGCCTCCGCAGTCCATGCGCAGTTCGGTCAGGATCTGGGCGACGGCAATGGGATGCGTCATATAGGGCTCGCCGCTCTCGCGCCGCATGTTGCGGTGCGCATAGCTGCCCAGCAGGTAGGCGCGCAAGATTAAGTCCTTGATATTCCGTCCTGAAACCCTTCCGGCAGCGAGTTCCAGAGCGCTTCGATCGCCTGTCGTTCTTCCGGCGCCGGGTCGATTTCGATATAGGCAGAATTGTCGGCGGTCGGCAATGGCTTGAGCCTGCGCAGAATTGATCCACAGCGGCGAAGTGAGTTCGCCATCAACGGCGGGCGCAATCCCGGCGCCGTTCACCGGGATATTCGTTGTACCATTCGTAGCTGGTGTCGGGGGATCGCTGACAGGCGTACTGGATTCGGCTGCGTCTGCGGTTGGACGCGATTCCTTCACCTTGGGTACCGGCCGCAAGGGCTCGGTTGTTGAGGCTACGGTTGAAAGCACGGCTATTTTCCTTTTAAGAACTGCCATCGGATCAGACGCCGGTCAACGCCCTATCAGCCTGTCCGGTCGTCCCTTGTCCTTGGGTTCTCTTCATTATACTCACATTGCTATAAGCGAGGCAATCGTCTAAAAAGGTTCCCATAAGGCAATCGTCAGGCCTTTGCCGCCACGATTACGTCGCGCTGCTTGATTACCCTGTCTACGCGGTGCGCCAACTGGTCGTACGGCACACCGCTGCACACCCGCCACGGACTGGCCGACTCCACCAGCGCGATCATTTCGGCACGCGTAAAGCGGGTTGCGTCCCAGGCAAAGGCCATCACACTTCCTGCCACAGCCAAGTCCGCCCAGATCGGCAGCGCCGTGGTCAGCAACTGTACTATCTCGCCGTAATGCTGGATGCCGTAAGGCAAGTCGGTCACGATCAAATTGGGTTTGAAGCCTTGTAGCATGGCAGGAGAATCGGCCGTATCGCCCTTTGCCAGGATGCAGCGGTGCGGATTCTCTTTGCCAATCGCAAACTGCCAGCGCAGGCCGATTTTCTTGAGCCGCTCGTCCTTGACCGTAAAGCTGATGCGATTTTCTCGGCAGTACTCACGCAAGAAAGCGGCTGTGGTTTGCGCGTCCTGGGTGTCATGTTCGACCCCGGCCACGTCAGCTCCCAGGATCAACCCCGCAAACAGCGTCGTTCCCCCTCCACATAGAGGGTCAAATAGCCGCACCGCGCGCCAAGGCTGATCACGCAGAGGGCTGCTGAATTTTGCGACATTGCAAAGGAAGTGGGTGAGCAGTTCGTTCGTCTTGCCCTTATAGCGCCGCGTCGTCAGGATGTCTGGCGGCAGCGATGGTGCAAACGTAGTCGTGATCGGACGCAAAAAGGGACCCGCCTGATCGCCCAGTACCTCATAGTACTGGAAAAGTGAGCGCAGCGTCGCCAGTGTGCCAAGCTCATGCAGCCCGTGATCGTCCAAGGTGCCGTCTAGCTCAAACTTCAAATAAGGCGCGCCGCCCAACTCAATCGAAGAAATTTCGGTAATGGGGGCGCCGGCCGGGCAAAGCTGCAACTCGTAGGGTGCCAGCAGCAGCGCCAGGTCACCATATTGCGTGCTGCGCTGCGGCGCAATCGACGCGACAAGCGTGCTCATCTTTCCTGGGCCTCCAGCCACTGTCGTGTAAATCGTTCGATAGCACTCGCGTCCTCCACATCCAGGTCAAACCAGTGCAGCCCCGGCAGTTTGCGAAACCACGTCATCTGGTGCCGCACAAAGCGGTGCGTCTCGATCTGGATGCGCTCGACGGCCTGGCCAGCGTCATCTGCCATGCAGATAGGCGATGATCTCGCGATACCCAAGGCTGGTCATTGCCGGCAGGGTTGGCGCATAGCCTGCTGCCAGCAGCCGTTTTGTCTCTTCGACCAGCCCTGCTGCCACCATCTGCTCCACGCGCGCGTCGATGCGCCGGTGCAGCGCTCCCCGCTCGCGTGTAAGCGCCACCTGCAGGATACGGTAGGGTGGCGGTTCCGCCCCCTCCAGTGCCACCTTGGGCTGCCCGGTGATCAGCACGATCTCCAGTGCCCGCAGCACCCGGCGTGGGTTGCGCAGATCGATCTGCGCCGCCGTCGCCGGGTCCAACTGTCTGCAGGCGAGCGGTCAGCGATGCCAGGCCGCTGCGTGCCAGTTCGTCTTCCAGCTGCAGCCCGCAGCTGCGGATTGGGCGGCACTTCGGGAATTCGCAGCCCGGCCACCACAGAGCGCACATACAGCGCGCTGCCTCCCACCAGAAACGGCACGCGCCCACGCCGGTGAATGTCGTCGATCGCAGCGTAGGCCAGCTGCTGATACTCGGCCACAGTCAGCACCTGGTCCGGCGCGCGCAGGTCCAACAGGTGATGAGGCACCCGCGCCTGCTCGGCCGGCGTGGCCTTGGCCGTGCCGATGTCCATCTCGCGGTAGATCTGCCGGCTGTCCGCGCTCACGACCTCGCCGCCGAACTGTTCACACAGGCGCAGGCTTAGCTCGGTCTTGCCCACCGCCGTGGGGCCGACCAGCACCACCAAGGTTGCCGTTTCACTCATCGCGCACCGCATGGCGGACATGCTCGACGCTTAGCGTTCGCCCCTGGCCGTCCATCTGGATGCCCACCACGTCGATGCGCCATGGGCCCCGCCAGCCTGTGTGCTGCACGTACGTGCGTGCCACCTGGCGCAGCTTGCGCTGTTTGCGCGGCACGATCGACTGCAGCGCCGTGCCGTAGGCGTCTCCCCGTCGTGTGCGCACTTCTACGATGACGAGCCACGGGGTCGACGCCAGCCCCCGGACAAAGTCCGGGCCGTTCTCCTGCGCCACAATGTCGATCTCGCCGACCGCGCAGCGCCAATTGCGCTCGACAATGTGCAGGCCAGCCTGCTCCAGCGCCTGCACGGCGATTGCCTCGCCGCTTGCCCCCAGGCTGCGGCGTCCATCGGGCTGCTTCATGCTGCTTCCGTAAACAGATCATGTGTGCCGGCAAGCGGCGCAAAACTGTGGCGGTGTTCGGGACAGGGACCGTGAGCGGCCAGTGCCGCCAGGTGCGCCTGTGCCCCATAGCCCTTATGGCCGGCAAACCCATACTTCGGATATTGTTGGTCCAACGCTGCCATCAGTGCATCACGATGCACTTTGGCCAGGATCGAAGCAGCGGCCACGGACACGATCAGCTGGTCGGCCTTGGCACAGCTGAACTGGGCGATATTCACCTGCGGCAGCCGCACCCAGTCGATCAAAAGATGCTGCGGCTGCGGCGCCAGGCTCCCCACGGCTGCCTGCATTGCCTGGCGTGTGGCGGCGGCGATGCCGATGCGGTCGATCTCCTGCGCCGAGGCAGCGCCGACGGCCCAACAGAGTGCCGCCACCTGGATCTGGGGTGCCAGGACCGCTCGCTGCCGCGGCGACAGCAGTTTGCTGTCGCGTACCTCACCCCACAACGGCAGATGTGCACTGGCAGGGTCAATGACGACCGCGGCCGCCACTACCGGTCCGGCCAAGGCGCCTCTTCCCGCTTCGTCCAGCCCTGCTACGCTGCGGCAGCCGCTGCCCCAAAGGCGATATTCATGTTCAAAGGTTGGCGCACAGCCTGTCATATCCTCATTATACCAACAAGGCTGCCCCCAGGAAGCGACACGAGATGCGACATTTGACCCTAGTCCACGGGGGACACAAGATGGTATACTGGAGTCAGAATCGTCGATGTTGCTTGCGCCCAAACGCAAGCTTCGGGGGAACACCGACGGTTCCTTTTTTGTCCAAAACAAATCGGCGCCGGGAAAATCCGGCGCCGATCTTTTTGCTCTTGATACGGCCACATTCTGGCCGCCGAATCGACGATTCCCCAGTTAAACCTTGAGGAAACGCTTCTCGCGCAGGCGTGCCGACTTGCCCTGGCGCTCGCGCAGGTAGTACAACTGGGCCCGGCGAACCTTGGCCTTGCGCAGCACCTCGACCTTGTCGACCGTCGTGCTGTACAGCGGGAAGGTGCGCTCCACGCCCACACCGTGGGCGGCTGTGCGCCGTACGGTGTAGGTCGCGCCTGGGGTCTTGCCGCCACGCATGGCAATCACGACGCCCTGGAAAACCTGGATGCGCTCGTTGCGCCCTTCGACAATCTTCTGGTGCACGCGCACGGTGTCGCCCGGCGCAATATCGGGAAAGTCGGCGCTCTGCTGCGGCTGCAACGATGCCATGAGTGCGTTCGTCATACTCGACCGTCCTTGCTCAACCTATCTTCTGCATCACAGATAACTGTGACAACCTCAATATCCAAAAAGCGCGCGCACCATTTGGGTGACCGACGCACAACGACAACTTTCCCACTATACCATGCCCCCTGTGGACAGACAAACTTCCACCCCTCCAATTCTCATTAAGTCCTCATTCTCTCGCCAGGCAAGGCCCCTGACTTAGCAGCCCCGCCGCCCTCACCGTCTCCCGATTTGGCGACCTCTCCCTCACAATCGTATAATGCACGCTGGCGTTTGCGACGGTGAATGGTCTGACTTGCGTCTAGGCTGGGTCTGACTTGATGTCAGGCTCGCTCCAGCCCTGTTCCGCCAGGAACCGGCGATCGAGCTTCGACAAGGGCACACGACGCAGCAGTTCCGGCCGTCGCTCCAGCGTCCGCAGCAGCGCCTGGTTGCGCCGCCATCGGTCAATCTGGGCATGATGCCCGCTCAGCAGCACCGGCGGGATGCCTTCATCGCGAAAGACCGGCGGCCGCGTGTACTGCGGCCCTTCGAGTAAGCCGTCCAGCCCGGGCGAGTGACTGTCCTGGTGGGCGCCCAGCTCGTAGCCCAGCGCACCCGGCAGCAGCCGCGTGATGGCGTCGACGATGATCATGGCGGCCAGTTCGCCGCCGCTGATCACGTAGTCGCCCAGGCTGATCTCGTCGCTGACCACCTGCGAGCGCACCCGTTCGTCGATGCCCTCGTAGCGACCGCAGATGAGCGCCAGCCTGGTATGCCGGCTCAACTCGTGCGCCACGCCCTGCGTGAACGTGCGGCCCTGCGGCGACAACAGGATTACCGGGACGTCATCCGGCAGCACCATTGGCGCTTCGGGGTCCCAGGCGGGTAGGTTTTGATAGGCGTCCTCCGGCGGCAGCTGCCAGCCTGGAGGCCGCGACAGGACAGTTTCGACAGCGCGCACGATTGGCTGGGGCTTCATCACCATGCCGCCACCACCACCATAGGGGGTGTCGTCGCAGATGTGATGGCGGTCGACAGTGTAGTCTCGGATATTGTGTAGGCAAATCGACATCAATCCCCGTTCCCGCGCACGGGCCAGGATGCTCTCATCCAGTGGGCCCGCGAACATGCTGGGAAAGAGCGTAAAGATGTCGAAATGGATTTGATGGTGGGTATTCACTTGAATATCAAACGATTCGCCGGACAATTCGCTGACCGGCTCCGTACGTTCCAATTCACTCAATGGTTGCGCACCTCTCGTCTAACCGGGTCAAGAGACGCCGCCAAGCCAGTCCTGCTAAAGGCCGACGAACGTTACGCCATTTTAGCACAGTCTGAACAACCCCCTACTTCTCCGGCACCCAATCCCATCGGCGGCCTCTCGCCCGCTCTCGTACGGACGGGTCTGGCAGGCTTCGCTGTCGTGGTCATTGCCGGTGGCTGGTTTGTTTGGCCGCATCTGCCCTTTAATGCCGCGGCTGGCGGCGCACAGGCCCAAGTGCTGCGCCTGCGCCCGACGTTTACGCCGACGCCCCAAGGGGAAGGCGTTGCCGCCATTTCTTCCGACACACCGACGGCCGCCCCCATCCAGATCGTCATTGTCACGCCCACGCCCCACACCGATCGCCTGGTGACCGTCGGCGGTGCCATCATCGATCGACCACTGGCGGTAGCCGGCAGCGAACACGACAGCGCCCAGTCTGCGGGCTCCTCTTTGCTGCTCACCGACCTGCAGCCTGCCGTTGCCGCCCTGGGCGCGAGCCGGTCCGGCCCCCAGTTGGCACATTTGACCTTTGATCCATCGTCAGTCGTCGTGCCGCCGATGGTGGAAGAGGTTGTCAACGAGCCGCTGGCCCAGGTAGAGGTCATTCCCATTCCCGGCCTCGAACCCATTGCGACGCCGATCTCCGAGCCTACCTTTGCCCCGCCGCCTACGCCTACGCCGCTGCCCGAACTGGTCGAAGGCCCAATGCGCAAGTGGTCCGATTTCCAGCCGCTGCCGCCGGAACAGAGCGACCACCTGTGGGTTGGTCCTGCCTTCCTGGCCTCGGATGGCTTCAACCAGATCGGCGCTCCCAGCTATCAGTTCGGCTCGACCGGCGGTGGTCGCTATCGCCCGCATCACGGCCTCGACGTCGCCAATCCCTATGGTTCGCCCGTGCGCGCCGGCGTCAGCGGCGAAGTAGTGCATGCCGGCATGGACGATCCAGTCCTGCTTGGGCCCTACAACAATTTTTACGGCAACGCCGTCGTCATCCGTCTCGACCAGAAGCTGTCGGTCGGCAGCGGCGGCCTTGACGTCTTCCTGCTCTACGGCCATCTCAGCCAGGTCAATGTACAGCAGGGCCAGCAGGTAAATCCCGAGGACGATCGTCGGCGAAGTGGGCATGACCGGCATCGCCATCGGGCCGCATCTCCACGTCGAGATGCGCATCGGCGCCAACACCTATCAGAACAGCGCCAATCCCTACCTATGGCTCAAGCCGCTGCCCGGCAACGGCGCCGTCGCCGTCCGCCTGCTCACGGCCGACGGCCGCTCCTGGCCCGGCGCCCGCCTCACGCTGGCTCGCTTTGAGAACGGCCAGGCCGTCTGGGGCCGCATGATCGAAACCTACCGCGACGACGAAAACATCGGCCCCGACCCCATCTGGGGCGAGAACGGCGCCATGGGCGACGTCCCTGCCGGCTACTACGTCCTCGTCGGCAACGTCAACGGCGAAGTCCATCCGCGCCGAGTTCTTCGTCCGCGAAGGCCAGACGACGTTCGTGGAAGTACGCACGGAGCAGTGAGCCCAACCGGCGTAACGATCTACACCGACGGCGGCTGCATCGGCAACCCCGGCCCCGGCGGCTGGGCTGCCGTGCTTCTCTACGGCGAGCACGTGCGCGAGCTCAGCGGCCGCTATCGCGAGACCACCAACAACCGCATGGAGCTGCGCGCGGCCATCGAGGCGCTCAACACCCTCAAGCGCCCATGCCCGGTCGATCTCTACACCGACAGCGAATACGTGCGCCAGGGCATCACGCGAGTGGGTTGCCGGCTGGCAGCGCCGCGGCTGGAAAACTGCGGGGAAGAAGCCCGTCAAGAACCAGGATCTCTGGCAGCAGCTGCTCGCCGCCGTCGCCCGCCACGAGCCTGCCGGCGGCGTCGCCTGGCGCTGGACCAAGGGCCATGCCGGTGACCGCTGGAACGAAGTGGTCGATCAGCTTGCCAACGCTGCCGCCCGTGCCGTCACCGCCGAAGATCCTGTCGACGAACAGCCTGATGGCCCCGCTGTGCCCGCGCTCTTGTCCTCCGGCAAACCGGCACCCGATGATCCGTCGCTCTTTGACGTATAATTCTGTCCAGCACTAATCGCCATTCACGCAAAGGGCAATCACACAAAGGGGAAACTGCATGCTGCAAGGCAAACTCGTGCTCCTGCGCGCCGCACGGCGTGACGATATGATCGCCGTTCACCAATACAACAACGACGTGGAAGTCGAGCTGGCCGGCGGCGGCGACCCGCCTGTGCCGCAGTCCTTCGAGCGCCTGTTGGCCGACTTCGACACCGAGGCCGGCAAGGGTGGGCGCAACGGCGCCAGCTTTATCATCGACGCCGACGACCACTGCATCGGCTTCTGTGCGCTCTTCCATTTTGACGACGCCGCCCGCACTGCCGCCCTCGGCATCACCATCGGCGACAAGAACTACTGGGGCAAGGGCTACGGCCGCGAGGCCGTCCAACTGCTCGTCGACTACGCCTTCCGCCTGCGCAACCTCCGCCGCGTCTGGCTCACCGTCAACGGCCGCAACGCTCGCGCCATCGGTGCCTACCAGGCCTGCGGCTTCGTCGAAGAAGGCCGCCTCCGCGACCACGTCTGGAGCAACGGCGCCTACGATGACCTCGTCTACATGGCCGTCACCCGCCCCACACCCTGATAGCCTCAATCGCTCGAGGCTCGGCGCCCTACAAGTGGCTCTCTCCCGCCCACCCTGTGCGTCGAGCCTCAAGCGGGTTCCCGCAACCCGGGTTTACCCCTCCACACGGTGCTCCGCTATCGCCGCCGCATACTGGTGCAGCGCCTCCAGCTGCGGCGGCGTGATCGCGATAAACGGCCGCCGCTTCTTGATCAGGGCGATCGCCTCGTCCACCGTCATCCCTTCGGCGACGAAATACGCCGCCGCCATGGTGGGCGCGCGGCCGACCCCTGCCTTGCAGTGAATGTAGACCTGCCCGCCGTCTTTCACCACCCCGCGGATAAAATCTACGCCCTTCTGAAAGTGCTCGGGCGAGGGGCACTCGTCGTCCACGGTCGGCAAATAGCAGTAGTTTGGCATCGCCAGCCCGTATGCCGCATCGTCATACTCCACGCGCAGGTTGACGCTGCCGTTCACCCCACGCGCCTCCAGGTACTCCCGCCCGCGCCGGTTGAACTGCGGCCCGACCCAGATCTGCGGCGTCACCTGGCTGTTGTTCGCCATCGGTACGCCTGTCACTTTGGGCACGCCGCGCCCGAACAGCCACTGTAGTGTCACCCACAGACCCTGGTCCTGCAGCCGTCGGGTGATGATCTCCCAACCCTTCTCGATTTCGTGCAATATCTTCATGCTTTCTCAATCGGGCTATTTTCTGGACGGTTGTTTTCTGGCCGCTTCTGCTCTGCACGCCCCGCATCCTTGGCGCCCCGGTCCGCCGCAAACGCTTCGAAAATAACCGGAATGCCGCGTACAATGCAGAAGACGAGCGCGATCCAGCTGGCAATCACCCCCAGCAGCCAAACGGGCTCGGCCCAGGGCGATCCCAAACTCTGGAGCGCAAGGGTGCCTGCCAGCAGCATAAACGCCACCGCCTTGATCAACCCATACCCAGCCCGCATCGGTCGCCCCGCCACGATCCACTTGCCCCAGCCGGTACGCATCGACGCAAACGCCGACGTGCCGCGCTGATAGCCGGCCTCGCGAATCGAGTCAGTCAGAGCGCCGCGGATAATCACGGTCATGGGGATTATCCAGGAGATCAGCCCCAGGTTGGCGTACATCACCCACAGGATGATTTCCACCGCACGGTCCGCTGCAATATCCAGTACGCTGCCCAGCAGCGTCACCTCGTCCCGCTGGCGCGCCACAATACCGTCGATTGCATCCATCGCGATCAACAACAGCACCAGCGGCACGGCTGCCATGCGCCACGCGGCGTCGCCCACAAAAAAGATGATGACGATGACGACCAACAATGGCAGCCGCGCCAGGGTTATCGCATTGGCCAGGTTCATGCTTTGCTCCTGCTGCGATTATCAAGCATGCCCCCCTGAATCACAAACATTTACGGGCGCGCAAGGGCCCAAGGCGCACGAGAGAAGGTCCATTCCGCACGCCCTGGGCCCTGTGCAACGACTATCTATGCCCCGAGCCGTTCCAGCAGCATGCAGTACCCCACCTGGCCCTTTTTAAAGCTCTCAAGTCGGAAGAACTCATTGGGCGAGTGCAACCGCTCGTCGTTGAGGCCAAAGCCGAAGTTGAGCGTGTACACGCCCAGCGAGTCCAGGAACATTGAGCAGACGGGAATGCTGCCGCCGCTGCGCACGTAGAGCGGCTCCTTGCCATACAGCTTGAGATGTACGTCACGTGCCGCCTGGTTCGCCGGATGGTCAGCCGGCATCAGGTACGGATAGGCGCCGGACTCGGTGATTGTAACCGTGACCTTAACGCCCGGCGGCGTGTGCGTCGCCACGTGGCGCTCGAGCAGCTTCGCAATCTCCGGCGGCTTCTGGTCGGCGACGAGCCGGCAGGTGATTTTGGCGTGCGCCTGGCTCGGCAGCACAGTCTTGGTGCCGTCGCCGGTGAAGCCACCCCAGATACCGTTGAGTTCGAGCGTCGGCCGCCCCCAGGCGCGTTCGAGTGTAGAGTACCCTACCTCGCCAAAGGTTGCCTCGATACCCAGCCGCTCCATATACTCCTCTTCATTAAAAGGCACGGCAGCAATCTGGGCGCGATCTTCGGCGCTCAAAGGACGCACGCTGTCGTAGAAGCCCTCGACCAGGATGCGGCCGTCCTCGCCGCGCATCGAATCGAGCAGTTGCACCAGCGCATGAATGGGGTTCTGGATTGCGCCGCCGTAGCCACCCGAGTGGACATCGTGAGATGGGCCGACGACGTCGATCTGCAGCCCGCACAGTCCTTTGAATGCCAGCGCGATCGCAGGCTGATCCTCGGTCCACTGCCCGCCGTCAGCGCTGACCACGAAGTCGCAGGCAAACTTGTCGCGGTTGGCGGCGATGAAGGGCGGCAGGGTCGGGCTGCCGATCTCTTCCTGGCCTTCAAAGAAACACTTTACATTGACCGGCAGCTTACCCGTCGTCTTGAGCAGCGCCTCCAGGGCCAGGATGGGCGCAAACATATTTCCCTTGTCGTCGCTCGCCCCGCGTGCGTAGACCCGGCCGTCTATCACCGTGGGTTCAAACGGCGGGTTGTCCCACAGCTCGATCGGGTCGACCGGCTGCGTGTCGAAGTGCCCGTAGATCATGATGGTGGGCTTGCCGGGGGCATGCAGCCAGTCGGCGTAGACGACCGGGTGACCGCCGGTTTCCAACGTATCGATGTTCTCCATGCCGGCCGCGGCGAGGCGTGCCGCCACCCAGGCGCCGGCACGGCGCACGTCGGCAGCATGTGCGGGCAGAGCAGAAACGCTGGGGATGCGCAGGAAGTCGAGCAGTTGGGCCTCGAAAAGTTGGCGATTGGCGGCGATATAGTCTTGCCAGTTCATGAGTTTATTCCATTTCTTGGTTTAATGGCACGCGTCGCGATGTACGTCGGCGTGTATTCGTTGATTTTGGCGCCCGGCCAGATGTCTTCGTAAAAGCCGGCGATAACGAAGCCGGCATCCGTCTGCCCGCCGATCTGGTCTTCCAGCAGGTGGCCAAACTCCAGCGGCTGCTGTTCGTCTACGTAGACCGCCCGCTCTTCGTCTGTCAGGCTGGTCAGGTCCGAATAGGGCAGCTTGTGCCGCACCTGCAGGACACCTTCGTCGGCCAGTTCCTGGTCGAACAGGTACATCACGGGGTTGCAGAAACCCGCCAGCAGCACCCCGCCGGGCCGCAGCACGCGGAATGCCTCGTGCCACACGGGCCGCACGTCGGGCACAAACAAGTTCGAGACAGGATGTATGATCAAGTCAAAGCTTGTGTCGGCAAACGGCGCCAGGTCGCGCATGTCGCCCTCGACCGTCGCCAGGTCCAGCTCTTCGCGGCGGGCGACGTAGCGATCCTGCGCCAGCTGCTGGGGCGAGTTGTCGAAGACCGTCACACGCGCCCCGGCGGCCGCAAGGATCGGGCCCTGCTGCCCGCCGCCGCTCGCCAGGCAGAGCACGTCGGCATTGACCAAGGGTGGGAACCAGCCGCTTGGTACAGGCTTGGTGGGCGTCAGCACGATCTGCCACTCGCCCCGCCTTGCGGCGGCAATGATCTCAGGCGAGACTGGGATCGTCCACTCGCTTTGCCGTTCGACCGCCTTGTCCCAGGCGGCGCTGTTGTAAGCGCGAAGATCAAAGGGCATAGCGTCGCCTACTCGGAAATGCCGATGCCGTTGAGTGCAGGTGGGATTGTATCGTCGGGCGTGCTGTCGTCCGGTGGCAGCTCGTCAGGCGGCAGGTCGCCTGGAGCCTGGTCGTCGACATGGCGCAGAAACTCGGCGCACTCTTCCGGCAGCGATGGGTTGATATAGATGCCGCTGCCGATCTCGAAGCCGGCAGCGTACGAGATACGCGGCACGATGGTGATGTACCAGTGCAAGTAGGCGGCACCCAGGTCGCTGACCGGGGCCGTGCGGATGGCGTAGTTGTAGTCCGGGTTGTTCAGCCCCAGGTAGAGCTTGCGCAGCACTCGGTGCATCACCACGCCCAGGTCCGCCAACTCGTCGTCCTGCGCGTGCAGGAAGGACGAAAGATGGGCCTTGGGTACGACCCAGATGTGAAATGGCGCCACCGAAGCATAAGGGGTAAAGGCGATAAAGTGCTTGGTTTCGAGGATCAGCCGCGCCCCTGACTGCAGCTCTTGCTCGATCATCTCACAGAAGGCGCAGCGGCCCACTTCGTCGAAGTGGTGGCGAGCCTCGTCGGCGCGCACGCGCACCTCGTTGGGCACCATCGGCAGCGCCACCATCTGGGCATGCGGGTGTACGAGCGACGCGCCGGCGTTGCGGCCGTGATTCTTGAAGAAGAGCACATACTCGATGCGGCGGTCGGTCTGCACCTGCCAGGCACGCTCGATAAAGGTGCGGAAAACCAGCGAAACATCTTCGGGACTCTGCAGCGCGGCGCAGGTGTTGTGGTACGGCGACTCGACGATCACCTCGTGATAGCCGACGCCGCTGATGCGGCGCTGCAGGCCGACATACTGGCGCTCCAGCTGCCCTTGTACGGACAGTGCCGGGTAGCGATTGCTGACGATGCGCACGCTCCAGGGGTCCCTGGCGGGGACACGCAGCACATCCAGGTCCTCTTCTTCGTTGCCGGGACAGAAAGGGCAGCGGGCTTCCCAGACAGGACCTTCGCCGCACGGCGAACGCAGGGCATCGACAAACTCATGCGGGCGCTTGGCGCGCTCGAGGGCGATAATGACCCATTCCTTGGTAGCAAGGTTCTGGCGCAGCTCGGACACGGGCGACTCCTAGATTTTGTCGAGCGCCTGGCGCAGGTCGGCGATCAGGTCGTCCACATCCTCGATGCCCAGGCACAGGCGCACAAGCTCGTCGCGGATGCCCAGGGCCGCACGCTCTTCCGGCGGCACGTTGGCGTAACCCATCACCGCCAGGGGACTGACCATGCTTTCGACCCCGCCCAGGCTGGGGCCGATGGTAGGAATCTGCAGTGCGTCGATAAAGCGGTAGGTGCGTTCGGCGTCGCCGTCGATCTCAAAGCTGACCACGCCGCCAAAGCCGCGCATGGTAGCCGTGGCAACCGCATGGTCGGGGTGCGACTCGAGCCCCGGATACCAGACCGTGCGCACCTTGGACTGGTCGGCCAGGAAGCGGGCCACGGCCAGCCCGCTGGCGTTCTGGCGCTCGACGCGCAGCGCGAGCGTCTTGATGCCGCGCAGGATCAGGTAGGCTGTCTGCGGGGCGACGATATTGCCCATCAGCCCCTGCATCTGCCGCAGCTGCGTCGTGAGATCGACGCGCCCCAGCACGGCCCCCGCCATCAGGTCGTTGTGCCCGGAGAGATACTTGGTGATGCTGTGGATCACGAGGTCCACGCCGTAGGTCAGCGGCTGCACGTTGTACGGCGTGGCAAACGTCGTGTCGATCGCCGTCAGCAGCTTGTGCTGTTTGGCGATCTTGACCAGGCGCTCGTAGTCCACGCAGCGCATAAACGGGTTGGTGGGCGATTCGGACAAGATCAGGCGTGTATTGGGCCGGATGGCCGCCTCGATGGCGTCGTAGTCGCCGCAGGGGACAGGCTGCACTCGATGCCAAAGCGCTTGAGAAAGTCGCGCGAGAAGGCCAGCGTCGAATGGTAGCAGTTGTCGGTCAAGATAAAGTGCTGGCCGGGCGACAGCAGCAGCAGCAGCGTCGAGGTCACCGCCGCCATGCCGCTGGACACCAGCACGGCGTCCTGTGCCCCCTCGAGTGCCGCCAGCTTGGCCTCCACCGCGCGCACCGTCGGATTGCCGTAGCGCCCGTACTCCTCGCGCACGGGCTCGTCCCAAAACATGTGCTCTTCGGCGAAATCGACCAGCGCCTGGGAGTTCTCAAAGGTATAGACGGCCGTCTGTACGATCGGCACAGTCAGGCTGTGATGCGAGCGAAAGCGGGCCTCGCCGGCATGGACGGCCTGCGTAGAGCTAGATGTAGAGGCGGTAGGGGGCGAAGCTTGGGCTGGTGTGGGCGCGTGGTTGCTCATAAGGAAGTAGAATAGCAGAGAGGAAAGGAGCGCGGCAAATAGGTTTGACGGGATATTGAACCGTACCTATACTGTACTTATGACTACTATACGAGCAATCGAAGCTATAGCAACAGATCCCGAAGTTCGGGGGGGCCGGCCCTATTTACTAGGCACGACCGTAACGGTTGCCGATGTCGCGATTGCTCGCCTCTATCAAGGCCTCGACGTAGAAGGGATTGCTGATTGGTACGGCCTAAGTCTTCCCTTGGCTTACGCCGCCCTGGCCTATTATTACGAACACAAGTCAGAGATAGACGTCCAGGTCCGTGCCCAGATACGCAAGGCTGAGGCGCTGAAGGAGCAACTTGGTGGCAGCACCGATTCGCTTCTTCCTCGATGAAAATGTACCTGTTGCTGTCGCCGCCCAGTTACAGCGCCGTGGCATCTATGCTGTCACGGTACGCGATTTAGGTCTGCTGGGCGACAGCGACTATAACCATCTTGGGCGCGCTACACGTCTTGGCTATGTGTTCTGCACGAACGATGCCGACTTTGTCGAGCTTGCTACGTCCGGAGTCAGTCACGCTGGCATTGTATTTGGGCAGCAACATAAACTCAGTATTGGCGATTGGGTGCGCTTTTTGGAACTGTTGGCGTCCGTCATAGATGCTGATGAAATGCACAATCGCATCGAGTTTGTAGGTTGATGTGACGCCTAGATAGAAAGGGAAAACTGGTGGGAAGTTTCGCCAAGACCGATCGCAACAAGGTACGCCGCCTGCCCGAACGCGGTGTCTATGATGCTGCGACCATCTACGCCATCGTCGACGAGGCGCTTATCTGCCATGTCGGCTTTGTGCACGAGGGCCAGGCCTTTGTGATCCCCACCATTCACGCCCGTGAAGGCGACACGATCTATCCTGCACGGCGCCAAGGCCAGCCGCCTGCTCGACCATGCCAGGCAGGGCGAATCGCTCTGCATCACCGTGACGCTGGTGGACGGGATCGTGGCGGCGCGCTCGGCTTTTCACTCGTCGATGAACTACCGTTCCGCCGTGCTCTTTGGCTGCGGCCGCCTGGTCGAAGATCCCGCCGCCAAGCTGCATGCGCTGGAAGTGTTGACCGAACACGTCCTTCCCGGCCGTTGGGCCGAGGTGCGCCCGACCACGGCCAAGGAACTCAACGCCACCAGCGTCGTGGCTGTCACCATCGAAAGCGCCTCCGCCAAGACGCGCAGCGGCCCGCCCAGCGACGACGAAGAGGACTACGCGCTGCCGATCTGGGCCGGCGTGCTCCCCCTGCGCCAGGAATTTCTGCCACCGGTGCCCGACCCTAAGTTGGAAGAGCAGACTGCCGCTGCCTGCCTCGGTGCAGAATACACGCCGCGGGCGCGGCCGAAGCAGCGAGCCGAAGTAGGCCGGCTGCGTAGCTGTGGCCGTTCCATAAGCAGTGACCCAGAGAAACAGTTAGCATATTTAGTAGATATGCTTGATAATCGGCGGCACTGCGGGTCATGTGATTGGATGGCTACAAAGGTAACATATGGCACCCCCGATGCTAGCCACGAAGCTGCACATTCCCTCGCCTCGATTGCTGCGGGTCCATCGTCCCCGCCTGCTCGACGACGGCTAAATGAGGGACCACCGCGCCCTCCAGGCGTCACCCTTGTCGCCGCTCCTGCCGGCTTTGGGAAAACTACGCTTGTCGGCGAATGGGTAGTGGGCAAGCCGGCGACCGACCGCCTGGCTGTCACTGGACGAAGGGGATAACGACCTCACCCGATTTCTGACGTACCTGGTCGCTGCGCTACAGACAATCGCGCCCAGATATCGGGCCTGGGTATCTTGGATTTGCTCCAAACTTCGTCACCTCAGCCCTCACTGGTTGAATCGATTCTGACGGCTCGTGCTCAATGAGGTTGCCGCACTGCCGGATGACACCGCGGCGCGGCCAGCTGTCGCAGAAGCCGGGTTTCATCCTTGTCCTTGATGACTACCATGTGATTCATGCCAAACGCGGTTAACATGGCTCTCTCCTTTTTGATCGAGCATATGCCGCCGCAGATGCACCTGGTAATTGCCACCCGTGAAGACCCACCGTTTCCTTTGGCGCGGCTGCGTGCCCGCGGCCAGTTGACCGAACTCCGCGCCGCCGATCTGCGCTTTACCGCCGCCGAAGCTGCCGAATTTCTCAACCAGGTGATGGGCCTCAGCCTCTCGGCCGCCGACGTCGCTGCATTGGAAGACCGCACCGAAGGCTGGATCGCCGGCCTGCAGTTGGCTGCGCTTTCGATGCAGAACCACCAGGATGTTCATGGGTTCATCACGGCCTTTGCCGGGGACAACCGGTATATTGTGGACTACCTGGTCGAAGAGGTCCTACAGCGCCAATCTGAACCGACTCCGCTGCTTCCTGCTGCAGACGGCCATTCTTGACCGGCTGAGTGGCTCACTTTGCGCCGCCGTCACGGGCCAGCCAGACAGCAAGGCGCGGCTGGAGGCCCTCGAGCGCGGCAATTTCTTTGTCGTTCCGCTGGATGACAGGCGCCACTGGTATCGCTACCATCACCTCTTCGCCGAGGTCCTCCGTGTGCATTTGGCGGCGGACCTGCCGGAGCAGGTTTCCACGCTGCATGGGCGCGCCAGCGTGTGGTATGAGCAGCATGGTTCGGTGAACGATGCCATCCATCACGCAATTGCGGCGCAGGATTTCGAGCGAGCGGGCAATCTGATTGAACGTGCCATCCCAGAAATGCGCCGCAGCCGGCAGCGAGTCCACGCTGCTTGACTGGCTTCAGACACTCCCGAATGAGCTCGTTCGCAGCAGACCCGTACTCAGCGCCCACTACGCTTGGGTGCTGCTGGCTCAGGGCGAGATGGACGGAGTTGAAACTCGGTTGCTAGATGCCGAACAGGCGCTGGACCGCCGGGCAAAAGAGAATAGGCGACCACAAGACCAGATGGGCGAGATAGTCGCCGCAGAGGAACAGGAGACTCGTCGTTTGCCCAGTTCGATCGCCATCTATCGTGCCGGTCACTCCTTGGCATCAGGCGATGTGCATGCCACTATAACATACGCCCAGCAGGCGCTCGAACTCGCCTGCGAGGAAGACTACCTCCAGCGCGGGGCGGCAGCGGCCCTGCTGGCACTTGTAGCCTGGTCAAACGGGGACCTCAAGGAAGCGATCCGTTTCTACCCAGAGAGCATAGAAAGGCTGCAGCGGGCGGGGCACATCACCGATGCCATCGGCTGTACCCTTTCCCTGGCCGATATCCGAATTACACAAGGTCATCTGCGAGAGGCGATGAGCATCTACAAGCAAGGATTGCAGCTTGCGATGGCCCACAGTGGCCTTGTGCTGCGTGGCGCGGCGGATATGCATGTGGGCATGAGCGAGTTGTACCGTGAGCAGAATGACCTGGAAGCCGCTACACAACATCTGCTCAGAAGCAGAGAATTCGGTGAGTTCACAGGCCTGCCCCAAAACCGCTATCGTTGGCGCGTGGCAATGGCGCGCATACAGGAAGCACAAGGAGAGTTCGACAGCGCGCTCGAACTGCTCGCGCGAGGCCGAACAATTGTATATGAGTGACTTTTCCCCCGACGTGCGCCCGGTTTCGGCGTTAAGGATACGTGCGTTCATCGCACAGGGAAGGGTGGATGACGGGCTTGCTTGGGTACGTACGCGGGGATTGTCCTGCGAGCGATACCCTCAGCTATCTGCATGAGTGTGAGCACATTACCTTGGCCAGGGTGCTCTTGGCTCAATACAGACGGGACAGGGTCGAGGGCGCCCTGCAAGAAGCCGCCGACCTTCTTGGCCGCCTTCTCAAGGCGGCGGAAGCAGGAGGGCGGAAGGGAAGCGCGCTCGAGATCCTGGTGCTGCAGGCGCTGGCACACCAGATGCAAGACAATCTACATGCTGCCCTGATCCCGCTGCAGCAAGCCCTGATCCTGGCTGAGCCAGAGGGCTATGCTCGTGTATTCCTGGACGAAGCTTCAAGCCATGACCCAACTGCTGCGCGAGGCGGTGACACGCGGGATCGCGCCAGGCTATGCAAGCAAACTTCTGGGAGCCGTAGAAGGAGAGCAACGCAAAAGCACAGACACTCCCACGCTCCTCCCCCATCTTCCCACCCCCCAGACGACACTCGTCGAACCACTCAGCCAGCGGGAGCTGGAAATTCTGCGCTTGTTCAACACCGATCTTTCCGGACCCGAAATCGCGCGTGAACTCGTGATTGCGTTGAGCACGCTGCGGACACATACGAAGGCCATCTACGGCAAACTCAACGTCAACAGCCGCCGGACGGCAGTCAAGCGGGCGCTCGAACTGGGTTTGATCTAGTCGAGCAAACGCAGCACCGATCTGAATATCTCCCTGCGTAATCCCCACATGTGGGTAGGGCATCTCCCCACAAATATCCCCACGTCTGGGGACGACAGCTCCCCACATCCATTTGTATAGTGTCACCAGTCGAACCCAAACAGGCAGTTGTACCAGGTGTCAGGTGCTGACACCAATCGTCAAGGTTCACATAAGGAGACACAGCTATGAACACCGTCAGAAGTGCCGCAGTTCGCGATGAAAACAGTGCCGTGACTACCGACCGTCGTGGGGCAGCCATCGTGGGTATTCTATTTATCCTGGCGACGGTTTCGGCAATCCTTGGCCTCCTCTTCTATCAACCTATTCTCAGCAGTCCTGACTATCTCGTCGACGGAGCTGCCCATGCGAACGAGGTGATCCTGGGCGCATTGATGGAGCTGGTCCTCGTCTGCACTGCCATCGGCACCGCCATCGGCCTGTTTCCGGTGCTGCGGCCGTACGGCGAACGGATTGCGCTCTCCCACCTCTGCTTCCGTTTTCTGGAAGCCAGTGTCATCACGGTCGGTGTTGTTGCCGTCCTGTCGCTCTTGTCCTTGAGCCAGGAGTACGCGGCAGCGGGCTCGCCTGATGCTGCTGCGTATCGTGTGTCCGGCAGCCTGCTCCATGCGACATACAAGTGGACGTCTGCGCTTGGCCCCCTTCTCTTCTTGGGGATCAACACCTTCATGTACAGCTCGCTGCTTTATAAGTCCAAGCTTGTCCCGCGGCCGCTGTCCATCATGGGCCTTACCGGGGCAGTGCTCGTCTTTTGCTACGGCCTGCTGGTGATTTCCGGTGTAACCATTCAAGCCACCGTCCCGTTCGTCTTCCTGGCCCTGCCGATTGCCGCCTATGAAATGATTCTTGCCGGTTGGCTCATCGTCAAGGGCTTCGCGCCGACCGCTGCTGTCAAGAGCTCCACCAAGACCGGCGTGAGTGAGCTGCTGAGTGCTGCATAGCTTTGGCAGCCGGATGGCAGAGAGGCTTCCATACCCTGTCTGCCATCCATTTCTTCCATCTTCATCAAGCGCGATACCAATAGGAGAACGATCACCATGAAAGCGATAGTAGCATCCCAGTACGGCACACCGGCAGTGCTTCAACTCAAAGAGGTCGCAAAGCCGGCCCCCAAAGACGACGAGATTCTGATCAAGATCCATGCGACGACCGTCAACGCCGGGGATTGTAGAATGCGCAGCTTTACCGTGCCGCCCATGTTGTGGCTGCCTGCTCGCATCACGCTTGGTTTCAGCAAGCCAAAGCAGCCGATCTACGGCATGGAGCTGGCCGGCGAGGTCGAAGCCATCGGCAAGAACGTGACGAAGTTCAAGCCCGGCGATCAGGTATTTGCTTCGACCCTCACCCACAAATTTGGCGCTCACGCCGAGTATAAATGCCTTCCGGAAGATGGCGTAGTGGCCATCAAACCGAAGAATATCCGCTATGAAGAAGCCACCACCCTGCCGATCGGGGCAAATACTGCCCTGCATTTTCTCAAGGCCGGGCATATCCAGCCGGGACAAAAGGTCCTTGTCTATGGCGCTTCGGGGACGGTGGGCACATTTGCCGTGCAGCTGGCCAAGCTCTTTGGCGCAGAAGTCACGGGGGTATGCAGCACCAGGAATGTAGCGCTGGTGAAGTCGTTGGGTGCCGACCACGTGGTCGACTACACCCGCGAAGACTTCACGAAGAACGGCCAGACCTACGACATTGTGTTTGACGCGGTCGGCAAGACGACATTCTCACAGTGCAAAGGCGTGCTGAAACCAAACGGCTATTACCTTAACACGGCCATAGCTCTGCTTGGGCTTCAGGAGCTGTGGGCAGTAGCGACCTCAGGCAAGAAGATCGTCGGCGGCACAGCCCCCTCAAGCGCAGAAGCGCTCACTATACTCGCGGAGTTTGCCGCGGCGGGCCAACTGCGGCCGGTGATCGATCGCTGTTATCCGCTGGAGCAGGTTGCCGAGGCGCACCGCTATGTTGACGGCGGGCATAAGCAGGGGAGTGTCGTCATCACTGTGGGGCACGATGATGGCAAATGAACCTCCCGCAGAACGCGACGCGGGACGCGACAGAGACCGGCCGCTGATCTATCAAATTCGGATCAGGGGTCACCTGGGTCAGCCCTGGCAGGAGTGGTTTGAAGGGCTGACCCTCACATTGGAGACAGACGGCAATACGCTCCTGACCGGCCCGGTCGTCGATCAAGCGGCGCTCTACGGAATACTCAAGAAAGTGAGCGACTTGGGAATGCCATTGCTGTCGGTCAGTTCTACTGGATCAGGCTCACAAGACAAGTACAGATAGGTAATCAACAAACAGGTGGCTCATGAATATTTCGACTCTTTCCATCATCAGCGCAATCCTCATCGGGCTTGGCGCAACGCTCACCTTTGATCTTTGGGCATTGTTCCTCAAGCGCACCTTTGGCATTGCACCGTCCAACATCTGCCTGGTCGGGCGCTGGCTGCGCTACATGCCGCAAGGAACGTTCACACATTCGAATATCGTGTCTGCGCCGCAGAAGAGCGCAGAATGCACCGTAGGCTGGCTCGCCCACTACATGATCGGCGTCACGTTCGCCATCGCGTTTGTTGCACTCGTAGGCAGCAGCTGGCTTCAGTATCCCACGCTGATTCCTGCAGTCCTCTTCGGGGTCGTCACGGTCCTCGCGCCATTCTTCATCATGCAGCCTTCACTTGGGCTTGGATTTGCTGCATCAAAGACGGCGAATCCTATGCAGGCAAGACTGCGCAGCTTTATGAATCACACTGCCTTTGGCGTAGGTCTTTATCTCTTTGCGGTGTTGGTCAACTGGCTGTTGAGGCCTATGTTCCCATAGCTTCGGTAGCTAACCGTGAACATAGGGATTGGAGGACTCCGTTGGCGGCTTTGCCTCCTGCTTACGCTGTATTTGCCCGGTGTGCAGAAGTGATGCGAAACTAACAGCCTCTATTTCAACACGCCCGCCGGCCGGAAAGTGCCGGCTGAAAAGTGACGGTTTGCATATGTCCATCACCCTGTATCCCGACATTGACCTCCTGCTCGAGGAGCTGCGCAGCCGCATCTGCCAGACCTTGGGCGACAAGCTCATCGCGCTCTATCTCTACGGCTCGCTGGTCACGGGCGACTTCGACCACGTGAACAGCGACATCGACCTCCTGGCCGTGATCGACGGCAACCTGAGCGAGGAAGATTTCGCCCGCCTGGATGCCATGCACACTGCCTTCGTGACCGCTCACCCTGCCTGGTACGACCGCGTCGAGATCGCCTATCTCGCCCACCAGGCGCTCAAGACCTTCCGCACGCAGGTGAGCCCGATCGCCATCATCAGCCCGGGCGAACCGTTTCATTTCAAAGAGGCAGGGAAGGACTGGCTGATCAACTGGTGGGTGGTGCGCCGGCAGGGTGTGGCGCTCTATGGGCCGCCGGCACAGGAGGTGATCGACCCCATCACGGATGAGGAGTTCCAGAAGACGGTGCGTGAGCAGGTCGAGGAGTGGCGCGAGTGGATCTACCACTTGCCGCGCCGCAAGTCACAGGCCTATGCCATCCTGACCATGTGCCGGGCGCTGCACGCCTATATCGTGGGCGAACAGGTCTCCAAGCGGGAGGCCGCCGACTGGGCTGCCGCCTATTTCCCAGAGTGGGCACCCCTGATCCACGACGCCTGGAGCTGGCGCGTGGCCCCCAGCGACGACGGCGTCGACCACGCCGCCACCTTTGCGGAGACGGTGCGCTTTGTGAATTTTACGGCAGACTACATGGGCTCAGAAGGTTCCCTGCGCGCTGCCGATGGCGACGAACAGGAAGCCGATCACGCCGATGATGCCGATCACAAGCATGACGTAAAAGAGATTTGAGTACGTGTTGCGTTCCATGCGGGCCCTCGCACTGAATCAGACGTCCCGATAGCTCCCAGGCAGCAGCGTGTGACCCGAAGGGAGGTGGCACACCGCGACAGTGCGTGCGGTGTAAAGATCATGACGCCGCACCCCCACACGGAGATACGGCGTCGCTTGTGCTATACTGGGCAAAACGCTGTCGTTCCCTTTCTCCAACAGGCAAAACACGCGCCATGGCCCAAGAAACCATCTTTAGCAAGATCATTCGCAAGGAAATCCCTGCCCAGATCGTCTACCAGGACGAACTGGTGACGGCCTTTCGCGATATCAACCCGCAGGCTCCCACCCACATCCTGATCGTGCCCAACAAGCTGATCCCCACCGTCAACGACGTGACGGCCGAGGACGAACTGGCGCTGGGCCGCCTCTTCACCGTGGCGAAGCGCATTGCCGAGCAGGAGGGCATCGCCGAAAGCGGCTACCGCCTGCTGGTCAACTGCAACCGCGATGCCGGGCAGGAGGTCTACCACCTGCACATGCACATCTTTGGCGGCCGCCCGCTCGGCCCCATGCTCCAGAAACGAGGCTGATATGCGTGCCACCGGCAGCAGCTTAGGCGCCAGCCTGCCGCGCATCGACGCCGCCGCCAAGGTGACCGGCGCCGCGCGCTACGCGGGCGATGTGGATCTGCCCAACCAGGCCTGGATGAAGATCGTCTTTGCCGGCGTCCCCCACGCGCGACATCAACGCCGTCGACGTCGAGGCGGCACGTGCCGCGCCCGGCGTCATCGCCGTGCTTACGGCCGCCGACGTTCCCGTCAACGAGTACGGGCTGATCATGCCCGACCAGCCGGTGCTGTGCGGCACGGGCAGCACGGAGCAGGCCCGCACCGTACGCTGGGAGGCCGACCATATCGCCGTGGTCGTGGCCGAGACGCAGGCGCAGGCCGAGGCCGCCGCCAAGCTGGTCAAGCTTGACGCCACCCCGCTGCCCGTGCTGACCGACCCCTTTGCTGCCATGCAGCCGGACGCGCCGATCCTGCACCCGCGGCCGTTCCGCTACCCCTACGGCGAGCGCGACCTCAACTCCAACGTGCTGCTCGAATACAAGCTCGTCAACGGCGACATTCGCGCAGGGTTTGCCGAGGCCGACGTGGTCGTCGAGAGCGTCTACCGCACGCATGCGCAGGAGCACGCCTATCTCCAGCCGGAGGCCGGCGTGGCCTGGGTGCGGCCCGACGGCAAGATCGAGGTGATCTGCGGCGGCCAGTGGATGCACGAGGAGCGCGAACAGGTTGCCCATGCGCTTGGCCTGCCGCACGACCAGATTGTCGTGCAGTTTCCCGCCATCGGCGGCGCCTTTGGCGGCCGCGAAGATATCTCGGTGCAGATCGTGCTGGCGCTGGCCGCCTGGAAGACGGGCCGCCCGGTCAAGATCGTCTGGACCCGCGAGGAGAGCATCGTCGGCCACCACAAGCGCCATCCCTTTACGATCCACGCGCGCTGGGGCGCCACGCGGGCGGGCAAGATCGTCGCCGCCCAGGTGGACATGACCAGTGACTGCGGCGCCTATGCCTATACCAGCACCAAGGTGCTGGGCAATGCCCTGCTCGCCGTGCTGGGGCCCTACAAGATCCCCAACGTCGACGTGACGGCGCGCACGGTCTACACCAACAACACGCCCTCGGGCGCCTTCCGCGGCTTTGGCGGCCCGCAGGGCCATTTTGCCGCCGAGATGCAGGTCAACAAGCTGGCCGAGCTGCTCAACATGGACCCGGTCGAGCTGCGCATGCGCAACCTGTGGCGCGACGGCGACTACCTGCCCACCCGCTCGCCGCTGCCCGCCGGGGTGACGGCGGTCGAGACGCTGACGGCTGCGGCCGAGCAGGTGGGCTGGCGCAAGGGCGAAGATGGCGGCTGGCGCCATTCCATCTGGGCCCAGACCCCGTCGAGCAGTCGCCCGAGCCGGTCGCGTCCGCGCAGGAAGCTGGCACGCGCCGGCTCCCGCCGCAGCGCACGGCCCTGACGTCGCTTGAGGCGTCGCAAGGGCAGACGGCAGCCGGCCTCGGCATTGCCGTCTGCTTCAAGAACATCGGCTTCAGCCTGGGCGCGCCCGAACACTGCAATGCCTGGGTCGAACTGTACGGCGACCAGCAGATCGAGCGTGCCGTCGTCGCCTGCGTCGGGCGCCGACGTCGGCCAGGGCGCCCACACGCTCTTCCAGCAGGTCGCGGCGGCGGCGCTGAACATCGATCCCGCCCTGGTCGAGGTGCGCGCCGAGCACACCGAGCTGGTCGGCTCCGAGCGGCAGTTCCTCCGCCAGCCGCATGAGCTTTATGGCCGGCAACGCCATCAAGGGGGCGGCCGAGCGTGCGCTGGTCGAGTGGCAGAACGAGGAGCGCCCGGCACGCGCCGAGTACGACTTCCACCCGCGCCCGACGACCCCCTACAACCGGCAGACGGGCGAAGCCGACCCCAACATCACCTATGGGTACTGCGCCCAGGCCGCCGAGGTCGAGGTGGACCTGGAAACCGGCTACGTCACCGTCAAGCGCCTCGTCAGCGCCAACGACGTGGGCACCGCCGTCAACCCGGTGCAGATCGAGGGCCAGATCGAGGGCGCGGTGGCGCAGTCGGTCGGCTGGTCGCTGATCGAGCGCTACGTGCAGAAGGACGGCCGCGCCGTCACCCAGCACCTGAGCACCTACCTGATCCCCACCGTGCTCGACGTGGCCGAGGTGGTCGAACCGCTCATCCTGGAGATTCCCGACCCGCAGGGCCCCTTTGGCCTGCGCGGGATGGCAGAGATGCCGTTTGTGCCCACGGCGCCGGCCATTGGCGCCGCCATTCACGCCGCCACCGGCGTATGGATCGACGAACTGCCCTACACACCCGAACGCGTGTGGCAGGCGCTGCAAGGCAGCAGATAAGGGAAACCGTGAGCCAGAATCAAGAAACCTTTCCGCTGGGGCGTGCTTGGTCCCGGCGGCATCGCCCGCAAGTTTGCCAAGGGCCTGCAGGTGCTGCCCGACCACGCCCTGGTCGCCGTCGGCTCGCGCTCGCAGGAGCGTTCGGACCTTTTTGGCGACGAGTTCGACGTGCCGCGCCGCTATGCCTCCTATGAGGAGCTGGTGGCCGACCCCGAGATCGACGCCATCTACGTCTCGACGCCGCACTCGTTTCACAAGGAGCACACGCTGCTGTGCCTGGCGCACGGCAAGCACGTGCTGACCGAAAAGCCTTTTGCGCTCAACGCTGCGCAGGGCGAGGAGATGGTGGCTGCAGCCCGCAAGGCGGGGCTGTTCCTCATGGAAGCGATGTGGACGCGCTTTCTGCCCATCATCGTCGAAGCGCGCCGCCTGCTCGACGAGGGCGCCATCGGCAACCTGCGCATGGTGCAGGCCGACTTCGGCTTCCGCACCTCATTCAACCCCACCGGCCGGCTCTTTGACCCAGCCCTCGGCGGCGGCGCGCTGCTCGACGTCGGCGTCTATCCCGTCGCCCTCGCCCACATGCTGCTGGGCGCGCCGGCCCGCGTCGCCGCCCTGGCCGAGATCGGGGCCAGCGGCATCGACGAGCAGACCGCCATCCTGCTGGGCTATCCCGGCGGCGCCCTGGCGCTCCTCTCCACGGCCGTCACCACCAACACCCCGCACGAGGCTACGCTGATGGGCACCGAAGGCTGGATCCGCCTCTGCTCGCCGTGGTGGGTTGGCAAGGAACTCGTGCTCGAGCGCCCCGGGCGCGAGCCCGAACATGTCGTGCGCCCCTACCTCGGCAACGGCTACGGCCACGAAGCTATCGCCGTCGCCGAATGTGTCCGCGCCGGCAAAACCGAGCACCCGGTCATGCCCTGGGCCGAAAGCCTCGCCATCCTGCGCACCATGGACCGCGTCCGCGACCAGATCGGCGTCCGCTACCCCACCGAGTAGACTCCTGTCCGTGCCTGGCTCCGCCCTAATCCCCTTGCCGGTCCTCAAACCCGCTGGGCGGAGTCATCGCACGTGTTCCATTTGCTCCCGTCTTTCTCTCCGCATAGAAATTGTCAGAAAAAAGCCCAAAAATCTCAAGCTCTTCCTCATCACTTCTTAACAACTTCTCGGTATCCTACGACCTGTTGCATATTCACCATTCAGAATTTGCACGAGGGAGAAGTCAGAATTATGAAGCAAAATCAGCACACCCCTGCTACGCAGCGCCTTGCCATTGCCGGCTTCCTGCTGGCAGGCAGCCTCATGTTGGCCGCCTGCGGCGGACGCCACCCAAAGCAATGCTGCCCCGGCGGCTGTCGCAGTCACGAGCAGCCACGACCGAAGCCACCACCGAGGCCACAACCGAAGCCACGACCGAAGCCATGACCGAAGCCGCGACCGACTAACCGATACGACCGAAACCACTGCCGCCGCCGCAGTCCAGAAGCTCAACCTCAACACCGTGACCGGCGATGAACTGCTGGCCACCATCCCCAACTTCGGCGACCGCATGGTCCGCGAGTTCGGCGAATACCGGCCCTATGTCAGCATCCAGCAGTTCCGCAAGGAGATCGGCAAGTACGTCGACGCGGCGCAGGTCGCCGAATATGAGAAGTACGTCTACGTGCCCGGTAAAGATCAATGACGCCGACGAGGCCACGCTGCAGCAGATCCCGGGCGTGGACGCCACTGCCGCTGCCGCGCTGGTCGCCGGCCGGCCCTATGCCGACAACCAGGCGTTTCTCGCCAAGCTGGCCGAGGTCGCACCGCAGAGTGACGCCGCCACCGCTGCCGCCTACCTGGAGGCGCAATGAGCAGTGATGTGGTCCTGCAGCGGCTGCGCATCTTTCTGCTGCTGCTGGCCGCGGGTCTGAGTGCAGGAGCAATCGTCGAGCTGTGGGCCGCCAACCACACCGAAGAGCCCCTCCAGTGGGTCCCGTTTGTCCTCTGCGGGCTGAGCCTTGTCGCCATCGTGGCGGCACTGCTCCGCCCGCAGCGGGGCGTTCTCCTCACCCTGCGCGGCGTCATGATCCTCATGATCGCCGGCAGCCTGCTGGGCATCTACGAGCACGTCGCCGGCAACATTGCCTTCGCCCAGGAGATCCAGCCCCGGCACGCCCACCGGCGACCTGCTGCTCGAAGGGCTCACCGGCGGCAATCCCTTCCTGGCACCGGGCATGTTGGCGATTGGCGCACTGATCGCACTGGCCGCCACCTACGGCCACCCCGCGCTCGTGCCGCGACCGGCGCATGCGCCGGCGGTGGAGGTAAAGGAGTCGCTGTAGAAACTGCTGAACTAGCTTCCGGGAGCCGGGGATCTCCTGGAAGTGGTCTGCTGCTCATGCTGGCCGAATATTCCAGTTTGTCCGGAAGACAGTTTTCCGGATCCCACTTGGCTTTTACCTGGGCGAGGCGCTGTAGGTTTTGCCCAAGGCAGCCTGGGTTCGTCCTGCGACTTCCTCCTCGGTGAGGAAGTTGATATAGGTACCGCCGGTTGAGAAGCGTCTCATGTCGGCCCAGGCCTCACGTGCCCATGTAATGTTGGCATTATCGTGCTCAATTTGCTCCCACGAAGCCGTGATGTTGAGCACATACCGCGCCGTGCGGTTGCCGGCGGGAGAGTAGTCCGCAGCAAGTTCGTTCAAGGCGCCGCCGATTTGGAAGAGGATCGTGTTCGAGTGCGGTGACGGTGTTTTGACTGCATGTTCAATTACCCGTTCGCACAAGGCTGGGTCAACCTGTGGCAGATATTCGCTCTTCCAGTAGTAACGCCGGCCTGCCGGCTGGGTGGCGTCGAGCAGCGACTGCAGCTGGACGTATGGGCGGCGCACCAATATGTCGCCGACCGGTTTGCCGAACGATTTGATCGGTGCGATGATTGCTTCCCCTTGTGAGGGCTCACCGCTGTAGCAGGCCAGAATGGCCACAATCGGTGTGCCGTGTATCTCCTTGGGGAGCCAAGGGGCAGGTGGTGCCATGCGCATAAAGGCCACGAGCGTCAGTTCCTCAGGAGCATCCTCGGCCATGCGGCGATAGAGTTCGAACACCGCCGGCGCTTGAGCAGCCGGCCAGGCGACGATGCCGCCGACGATCTCCGGACCCACGGGATGGAGCATGTAGTCAAACCCGGTCACGACGCCAAAGTTGCCGCCCCCGCCGCGCAGTGCCCAGAAGAGATCCGGGTTCACGTCGGTGCTGGCGCGCACAAGCTGCCCGCTCGCCGTCACCACGTCCATCCCGGCCACGTTGTCGGCAGTCCACCCCCAACGCCGTGTCAGGTAGCCCAACCCGCCACCCAACGTGAGGCCGGCAATGCCCGTCTGCGAAACAAAGCCGAGTACAGCGGCCAGCCCGTGAAGCTGAGTTTCGCGATCTACGTCGCCAAGCAGGCAGCCCGGCTGCGCGTGCGCAATTTGCTGCCGGGGATCGATCCATACGCCGCGCATGAGACCCATGTCAAGCATCAGTGCCCCGTCTGCCGCGGCCAGCCCGGCGATGTTGTGCCCGCCACCTTTGATGCAGATCAAGAGGTCATATTCACGCGCAAACTGCACCGCCGTGATGACGTCGGCGGTGCCAAGACAGCGCACTATGACGGCAGGTCTGCGGTCGATCATGGCGTTCCAAAGCGTGCGGGACGCATCATAACCCGCATCTCCCGGCAAGAGCACTTGTCCACGCACACGCACTTTAAAGCTGATCGAGGATCTCAGGCTTCAGGTCGATCTCGCCACCTGCAACTGTTTTCATATTCATGGTTGAGGTCCCTTTTGCTTGCACGCTGTTGCTGTAAGCAGGAACGGCAAGCTCGGAAGTAACCGGGGTTACTTCCGAGCTTGCATCCTATACTAACTAATGGTACTGCCATCAAGGTCACGTCATCAAGGCGCCGCCACGCTGTTGGCCGCCAGCCTGAACTGGTAAAGCGTTGTCGGGCCGGGCGGCGCATTGTCAGTGATGACACCCTCCTTGGTCGTGGACAGTTTCTGTCCCTTGGGCAGCAGGGCAACCGCCGAGACAGTGACTGGCGTCTCACCTGCATTGCCGATTTCAAGGTACTCGCCTGGTGTCTCGGTGAAGCTTTCGCCCACCTTGTACGTCTTCTCGTTGCCCTGCTCGTCGCGTACCGTCTGCTCACCATTCAGCACCGTCACTAGCAGGTTGCCGCCATGTGTGTGCGCAGGTGTCCAGGTGCCCGAAGGGAAGTCCACCACCAACTGCACCAGCTCAAACTCGCCCAGCGGCTCTGTGACCGGCAACCTGGCCTGGTAAAGCGTCGTCGGGCCGGGCGGCGCATCGTCGGTGGTGATACCCTCCTTGGTCGTGGACAGTGCCGCCCCCTTGGGCAGCAGAGCTACAGCCGACACGGTGACCAATTCTTCTCCGGCGTTGCCAATTTCGAGGTACTCGCCTGGCGTCTCGGTGAAGCTCTCGCCCACCTTGTACGTCTTTTCGTTGCCCTGCTGGTCACGCACGGTCTGCTCACCATTCAGCACCGTCACCAGCACGTTTCCGCCATGTGTGTGCGAGGGCGTCCAGGTGCCCGGAGGAAAGTCCACCACCAACTGCACCAATTCAAACTCGCCGGCCAGCTCAGCGATTGGCCCGGCCGCAGCCGCTACGCCTCCACTAGCCGCTGCGGCCGCTGGAGCCGCCGGCGCCTGCACCGGCCTGCAACCTGCCAGCAATAGGACGAACAACACGATGAAACATCGAGAGATCATACTCATAAGTTTGCTCCTTGCCAACATAACTTTCTACTATACGAAGGACGGCACAACACTCACGATTTAATACTTTGTCTACTTGTGAATTGATGGTGGATTGAATGGTGGTCTCCTTTCGTGAATAGAATTGTCGATCAGCAGCGAAACGACACGAATCAGCGGACAAACTAGGCAATCGCCGGCTTGATGTTCTGATTTACCCGGAACAGGTTGTCCGGATCCACCTTGGCCTTGATCTGCGCCAGCCTGGCATAGTTGTCACGATACGTGGCCTGCACACGGTCTTGTCCTTCCTCCATCATGAAGTTGACGTAGGCGCCACCCGCCGAGTAGGGATGCAGCGCCAGCCAGTAGTCCTTGGTCCAGGTCATCAGCTTGGCATTATTGGCCGGATCGTCGTCGACGCCGACGATCACCTGCGCCCAACGGGCGTCGCGATAGCTAAAGGCCGTGTCGCCGTTGCCCGGTCGGTGGGCGGCACCGTCGATCGGATAGAGATGCATCTGCGAGAGCAAGGTAGGTATCTGCGCGGCATACTTGATGTTGAGTGCGATGGCCTGGTCGCTCAACTCGTTGACAAAATCTGCTCGCCAGTACCATTGCATGCCTGCCGGCAGCAGTGCATCGAACATGCCTTGCAGCGCCGGGTAGAGCAAGGGACCGACAAAGTCCACCGCCGGTGGCCCAAAGCGGCGCAGCGGTTGGAAAACAGCCTCCGCCATGTCCAGTGGGCCGGTGTAACAGCAGACGACGCCGCACATCGTTTTGGCGTGAAGATGCTCCGGAAACGGCGCGACCGGCGGCACCTTCATAAAAGCAAACCAGGCATTGAAATTCCCGTCTGCGGTAGCGATAAAGTCGCGATAGAAGCGCAGGGCCGCGCCGGCTTGCTCCATGTGCCAAAGGATCGGGCCGGCATAGACGGTCTCGATCGGATGCAGCCGGAACAGAAACGATGTGATGACGCCAAAGTTGCCGCCACCACCGCGCACGGCCCAGAAGAGATCGTCGTTCTGCTCGGCGTTGGCTGATACGAAGCTGCCGTCTGCCAACACCATATCCACTTCTAGCAGGTTATCGATCGTCAGCCCAAATTGGCGGGTCAGATGACCGATGCCTCCGCCCAGGGTCAGCCCACCGACGCCGGTGGAGGAGACAATACCGCTGGGCGTGGCCAGCCCGAAGGCGTGGGTGGCATGATCCACATCGCCCCAGGTGCAACCGCCCTCGGCGCGCACGGTGCGCGCTGTTGGATCCACACGGATGCCATGCATGGGAGCAAGGTCGACAACCAGCCCACCCTCGCACGTGCCTAGACCACCGCCGTTATGCCCACCACCGCGCACGGCCAGCATGAGTTGCTGGTTGCGGGCAAAGTTGACGGCGAGCATGACGTCGGCCGCATCGCAGCAGCGGGCGATCAGCGCCGGGCGTTTGTCGATCATGCCGTTGTAGACACGACGCGCACTTTCATAATCAACATCAGTGGGCTGAATCAGCTGGCCGCGCAGGCTGGCTTTGAATGCCTGGATTGTCGCTTCCCCTAGTTGCTGCGTAGGCATGGTTCCTCCTCACGCGCTAAATAGCGTCTGTTGCGCGGGTGAACTGAGTATGGCCACCGGCGAGCAACTCCAGCTGAATACTGACTATGAAATCGGATGAGGGAAGAATAGCGGAGGCAGTGTTAGCTAAGCGTTACCTGGAGCCGTTACCTGGGGGTTTACTTGTGGAATTTCAAAAACAGCCTGTCATGCTGCGAGCAGTATACGGGCCTTCTGCAGGTCCGCCGTGTCAAAGCCCTCGGTAAACCACGCATAGATGGGAGCCAACAACTGGCGCGCATCATCGCTTCTGCCTGCACTTTGCCACAGGCGCGCCAGGCTCACGGCGGCGCGTAATTCCAGAGCCTTGGCCTGCTGATCCTGGGCAAGCGCGAGCGCCTGTCGCAGCGCCGCTTCAACAGCGACCCCATGGTCCCGCGCGTCAGGATGCCTGCGCAGCAGCAGTTCGCCCTTGTGCCGATAGGCCTCGGCTTTGCACCAGTACGCTCCTGTCGCTTCGACGGTAGCCAGCACTTCGTTCAAAAGTGCCAGGCTCTGCTCACAATCGCCGATCTTGCCGGCATGTTCGGCCAGCAGCAGCAGGTTGAACACGTGCAGATTCTGCGCACCACTTTCGCGCGCCAGCGCAATACTGGCGCGCAGTTGCATCATGCCTACTGCAGTTTCGCCCCGTTCGGCCAACGCCCATCCTTGCAGACTCGTCGACCAATGGACAAAGGTGCCCAGTTTATGTGCACTTGACAGGCTGATGGCGGCCTCGGCGCTCTGAAGCATAGCGTCAATCTGGCCGCAATGCTGGTGCAGCATAGCGTTCCAGTACAGGCAGTACACGAGGCTGAACGGATGCCCCAATTCTCGGGCAAACGTCAAGGCCGCTGCGCTCGTGCGCGCCGCCTGATCGGGATAGCCCAGGTACCAGAGCACCAACGCCAGCCGGCAGAGACAGACGACCTTGGGATCTTGTGCATAGCGGGCAATATGCACAGGCGAGTTGGTCAGGTCATAATGCACGATCGCCTGCTCCAACTCACTGCGGGCACGGCGAAATTCGCCCTGAAAAAACGAGGTCACCCCCAAAACATAATAGGCTTCAGTGAAGAGGATTGGATCCTGCTCGTGGCCGGCAAGCGTCAGGAGTTGCGCGCCAAGTGCCTGGGCTTCTATAAACGAGACACGACCGACACTGCCAATGGCGAGCGCACGCAAGACCGAAGGGTCCGGCGCCCGGCCCAGGTCAGTTGCCAGGCTGAGGGCGCGGTGGCAGGCAGCCATCAGGTCGGGCGAACCATAGCCGGCGTTGGTAGCCAAAGGGACTACCAGGGCAACCTGCAGCCCCAATTCGAGTTCCGCATGTGCGGGGTGATTGGGCAGCGCAGCCTAGCAAGGCACACCCCTTGTAGTAGAGGCTGATAGCTTCGACGTTGGCATAGACACGTTGGGCGCCGGCGCCGGCACGCTGATAATAGCCGACGGCCGGCAAGAGCACGCCGGCGCGTTCATACTGGGCTGCGATCTGTGCACTTACCGGATCGAGGTCAGCAGCGTGAATCTCCTCCAACGCCTGGGCGACGCGCCGGTGCAACCGCCGCTGCTGCATCGGGCTGATTTCACTGTAGGCCACGTCGCGCAATTTGTCATGACTGAAGTCGTAGGCGTTGACGCCCTGCTCGCGAATGATGCGGCGGAGCCACAGTTCTTCCAGCGCATAAACCACAGTCTCCTCATCTCTGCCGGAGGCACGGGCTAGTACATCAAGCGTAAAGGCGCGGCCAATTGTCGCCGCCACGCCAGCCAAATTCGCGCGCTGTGCTTGATAGCTGGTCCAAGCGACCGGCAACGACGGCGTATAGCCTGGGTGGCAGTACAAACGGCGCCTGTGCGCGCTGGGCTGCAGGGGAGAACTCGCGCCATGGCTCGGGCTGCTTGGTCTCGGTATGTAATCCGGCGCGCATCATCTCGACGACAAAGAGTGGAACCCCCTCGGTCTCGCGAAAGAGATGCATAGTTTCGGTAACATCCAATTCACGTTTGCCGATTCTGCCGGCCAGATTAGCCACCTCTGCGGCATCCAACGGCGCCAGCGCAATTTCGTGCAGTTGGCCCGCACCCTGCAAGGCGCGTGTGAGGGCGATCAGCGCCGGACTGACATTCAACTCTTCGCTGCGTGTGGTTCCGACAACGAGTAGCCTTGGCCTTGGCGTCAAAACGCAGCAGGAATCGCAGCCATTCCAGCGTTTCTTGGTCGCACCACTGCAGATCGTCGATAAGCAGCAGGAGCGGGGTATGGATGGCAAGCACGCCGCGCGCTAGCGCCTCGAAAAAGCGTTGGCGCTGCCAATGCTCGGTAAGCGGGGCTGCCGCCGGCAGGTCCGAGTGTTGGGTAAGTAGCTCCGGCAGGAGACGTGCAATCTCGCCGAGCCAGACCTTTTCGAGGCGAGCCAGTGCCGGCGCCAGTGCGGGGCTGCGCAGCCATTCAATGATCGGCGCATATGACAGCCGGCCCTCGGCCTCATATGCGCGCGTGCGGGCGCCGGTCACGCCTTGGCGCACTGCCCATGTCAACAGCTCTTCTGCCAGGCGTGTCTTGCCGATGCCGGCTTCCCCTGTGATCAGAACAAACGACGGCTGCCCACGTGCGCTCTGCTGCCAGATGTCCCGTACCTGCGCCCATTCCCCTTGACGACCAATCAATGGAATCGCACCTGCTAACGCCGGTGGCTGAGAAACCGCTGCTGCATGTCCGCTTTCGAGATGGAGAAGGCTCTTGTAGGCAGCTTGCACCTCTTCGCCTGGTTCTACCTCCAGTTCGCGCTGCAGCATGGTGACGCAATCATGATAAGCACGCAGTGCTGCGGTCCGATCGTTGTTCAAGGCGTGCAGGCGCATCAAGCTGGCGTAGGTTGCTTCGTTGAATGGATCCAACTGCAGCATGCGCCGCCCGATCTCAAGCGCGGCCGGGTACTCGCGCCGTTCTTCACGCAAGTGAATGAGGTGCAGGCACACTTTGGCCGCGGCTTGCCGCAGCCGCTCCCGTTCCGGCGCAATCCAGTCATCGTAGCAACTGGGCAGCAGATCACCCTTATATAGATCAAGCGCCGTCTGGAGGGCCTGGCAGGTCGCATCCAGATCCGGACTGCGCACCAAGTCAGTAGCGTGGACGATTGCCGCTTCAAACTCCGCTACGTCCAGGCGACACGGTGAGCTTGGCAGCCACTGGACGCTGTTCGCGTCGGTCACCAGAAACTGTGCATCGTCTGGCAGGGCATGGCGCAGTTGGTGCAGCATCTTGCGCAAGTTATTGCGTGCGTTAGTCTCGTCGTCGTCTGGCCAGAACGTGAAGGCAAGATGATGGCGCGCCTGGGGCGCGTGGCGACGCAGCAGCAGGTAGGCAAGTAGGGATTGCACGCGCGCCTGGTTGACCGTGTTTAGCGGCCGGTCGTCGTAGGCGAGGTGGAAATCGCCCAGCAGTTGGATGTGCAGGAGGGGCATTGCCTTTATGCCTTCCTTTTCCGAAGTTTCTACTACGGATCGGACTGTTTTTGGCGGAGCTCGATTATAGCACGCCACGACGAGAATCGTACCTACCGCCCCAACCCCCCACAGTGTCTGGCCCCTGTACGCCAATTGCAGTCTGACTGGCCACCTGGTCGGCGCCTATTCTCCCTGTCGTGTGGGGCGTGCCGACATCCAGCAGTCGGCGTACGGTGCTTACTCCTGGCTGCCGCTGCCCAGTCGCTGCACCAGTGCGTCGACCCGATCCGCAATCCTCATCAGGGCATCCTCAGCCTTTAGCAGATGGGCGTCGGGAACATCCCAATAGGTGATCCGATCCGCCCACGCGGCAAAGCGCTGCCGCATGAAGGGTGGATGTTCTGTCCCGTCCAGTGCGATGACAAGGTTGGCTGCGGCCAGGTCGCTCTCCTGCAGTTGGAGCGGCGCCCGCGTGTCCGCTGCGCTGCCCAGCCCCAGCGCAGCGAGCCGGTCGATCACCAGCGGCGACACCGGTCCCGGGAGATCGGCTCCCAGCTCCGTCGCAATCCCGCGTGAAACCGCCCGCCACTTGACTCCCGCCTGCACTGCCCGCGCATTGAAATACATCTCGGCAAACCGGCTGCGGTAGTAGTTGCCCGTGCACAAAAACAGAACTTCGCGATCCATATGCGTCAGTGTTACCCTTACTTCACGTCCGATTTGCCTTCATCATACCCAGCCTTGCCTGGAGGAGACAACATGACAACTTGGCAGGAGTTCGCACGTCAAGCCCCGGAGCTAGCGGCGTTTGGACAGGCGCGCTTCGCCAGCGGTGTCGCCTACTTGGGCACGCTGCGCGCCGACGGCGGCCCGCGCGTCCACCCGGTCACCCCCATCATTGGCGAGAATCTGTTTCTGTTCATGGAGCCTACGTCACCCAAGGGCAAAGACCTGCAGCGCGACACGCGCTATACCCTCCACTGCTCGGTGGAGGATTCCAGCGGCGGTGGCGGCGAATTCTACGTCCGCGGCCTTGCCACCTTGACCGCCGACCTCGTTCTGCGTGCGGCGGCCATCCAAGCCTCCCCCTACCCTCCGCACGACCGCTACATTCTGTTCGTGCTCTCGGTCGAGTTCGCTTTCATGAACCGCTATATCGACGGCACGTCTCGGCCTGAAAGTTGGCAGCAGCGCGCATAATGTAGAATGGTACACATTGCGTGAGCCTATCCTATCGCAACCCACCACCCACCAGAAGAAGGGACTACACCCATGAAGCTCGGCTGTTTCCAGAGCAACCAAGGGCTGCATCAGCTCGAATTTCAGGCCTTTATCGAGCAGGCGGCGCAGCTCGGCTATGCCGCCATCGACATCCCCCTCAACGTTCCAGGTGCTGCTGCTGCCGTGCGCAAGCTGGGCATGGAGGTCAACAGCCTCGGCGCCCTCGTCCTGCCCGACCTCAGCAGCGACGATACTTACCTGGTTGGGGCATCACGCACCGTGATGGCCGCCGTGGACAGCGCTGCCGACCAGCAGGTCCCCACGATCACCACCCTGATCGGCCGCGCCCCGGGCCTGAGCGGCGACGAGAACATCGCCATCTTCCGCGAACTTTTCACGCCGCTAGCCGCCCATGCCGAAGCACGCGGCGTCAAGTTCGCCTTCGAGAACTGGCCGCGCGGCGGCACGATGCTCTCGACTACTCCCGAGCTTTGGGACGCCATGTTCACCGCCGTGCCGTCGCCGGCGCTAGGCCTCTGCTATGATCCCTCGCACCTCCTCTGGCAGGGTATAGAGTACATCCAGCCTATCTACGACTTCGGCGACCGCATCTACCATGCCCATGCCAAGGACACCGAGATCGTGCTGCACGGCCGCAATCGCTACGGCATCTACGGCCGGCAGATCTCTGCCACCAAGGAGGCGGATTGGTGGCGCTATCGCCTGCCCGGCTACGGCGAGGTCAACTGGTATCACTACCTAGACGCCCTCACCCAGGTCGGCTACGACGCCGTCCTCAGCGTCGAGCACGAAGACCCGGTATGGAGCGACACGCCTGAACTGGCCCTCCGTGGCCTCCGCCTGGCCCACGCCTATCTCACTCCTATGCTTGTATAAGGAAATCTCATGATCTCAAGGCCCTGGCTCGACCACTACGAGCCCAATCTGCCGCATACGCTGCAGCCCTACCCTGATCAGACGCTGTTAGACGTGATGAGCGCGACCGTGAGTCAGCGGCCGGACCATACAGCCCTGCTCTTCAAAGGGACGCGCATGTCCTACGCCCGCCTCGAGGAGCTGACCAACGCCTTCGGGGCCGCGCTCGTGGCGCAGGGCGTCGCCAAGGGGGACCGTGTGGCGCTGCTGCTTCCCAACTCGCCGCAGAGCGTCATCGCCCAGTTGGGGGCGTGGAAGGCCGGCGCCATTGTCTCTCCCATCAATCCTCTCTACACTGCCTACGAACTCGAACATGCGCTCAACGAGATCGGTGCGCAGACCGTTGTCGTCCTGACCTCCTTCTATGAGAAAGTAAAATCGCTGCAGCCGCGCACGGATGTGCGCCGGGTTATCGCCACCAATATCAAGGAATACCTGCCCGCGCACATCCGCCTCCTCTTTACCTTGGCCAAGGAGAAGAAAGAGGGCCATCGCATCAAGCTGCAGCCTGGAGACCTGGCTTGGCAGGATCTCATGCGCCAACACGCCGGTGCTCCGCGCCCGACCGTGGCCTTGTCCGGTACCGATCCTGCCATCCTCCTCTTCAGCGGCGGCACCACCGGCACGCCCAAGGCGGCGCTTGGCACGCACCGCGGCCTGTTGATGGCGGCGATGCAGCTCCATGCCTATGGCAGCACCGTGCTGGACGACTGGAGTGACATTATCACGGTAGTCATGCCCATGTTTCATGTCTACGGTAACATGGCCCTCAACACGGCGTTGGTCTCACGCTGGCCCATGGCGCTGGTACCCAACCCGCGTGATATTGACGACCTGATCGCCACCATTGCCAAGGTGCGGCCCGCCGTGCTGCACGGCGTGCCGACGCTCTTCATCGCTTTGCTCAACCATCCCAAGGTGCAGGCCGGTAAGGCGGATTTCAAATCGCTCAAGGTGTGCTATGCCGCCGCGGCACCCCTCCTGGCCGAAACCAAGCGCCAGTTTGAGGCGATGACCGGCGGCTCTCTGCTTGAAGCCTACGCCATGACGGAAACGATGCTGGCTGCAGTCGTCTGCCCGGCTCACGGCGCCTATAAAGCCCGGTTCGATCGGTCTGCCACTGCCCGACGTCGACGTGCGAATCGTCGATATTGACACGGGCGAGCAAACCCTGCCGCCGGGCGAGTTGGGTGAGATCGTCGTCAGCGCGCCCCAGATCATGGTGGGCTACTGGCAGCGTCCGGCCGAAACTGCCGCCATGATCCGTGACGGCTGGGTCTATACCGGGGACCTGGGCTACATGGATGAGGACGGCTATTTCTTCATCGTCGACCGCAAGAAGGACCTGATCAAGCCAGCGGGCTTCCAGGTCTGGCCGCGCGAGGTGGAAGAGGTGATTGCGACGCATCCCGCCGTGTCGGAAGTGAGCGTGGCCGGCGTGCCCGACGAATATCAGGGTGAGGCCGTCAAGGCCTGGGTCGTGCTGCGCGCCGGCAAGCAGGCTCACAGGCGATGAACTGCGCGCCTACTGCCGTGAGCGTTTGACCGGCTACAAGGTGCCGAAGTATGTGGAGTTCCGTGACTCGCTGCCTAAGACCATGGTTGGAAAGGTGCTGCGGCGCGCTTTGACGGCAGAGAACAAATGAGCTAAAATTGTCGCCACGGACCTTTTGCAGCGGCTGTAGTACGGAAAGGAAACCTGCAATGGCACAAGAAAGCTCGTCCATGACCTTCGCTGCGCCTCATCCAGCGCTAAAACGCCTGGCGAAGCTCGTCGGCACCTGGGCAATGACGGGCCGCACGCTCGGCGCGGCGGCCGACGACGTCATCGGCCGCACCACCATCGAGTGGCTGCCCGGCGGTTTCTTTCTGCTGCTGCACGGCGAAATCGACTTTATGGGCCACCACGCCCACAGCCTTGAAGTTGTCGGCTACGATCCTGTCGCCGACAACTTTCCCGCCACGGTCTATTCCAGCATGGACGGCGCTCCCGCCGCCTACTTCTGGGATGTGCAGGGCGACGAGGTCAGCCACTGGACGACCGGTTCCAAGTACACCGGCCGTTTCAGCGCCGACGGTACCACCCTGATCGGCGGCTGGCGGCCCGACCACGGCGCCGATCAGACGCCCGAGAACACGTACGACGCCATCATGCGCCGCGTCGCCTAGAGACGGCGACGCCGCGGGCTGGACTCAGGCCGGATTCACCCCGCCGGCTTCTTCTCCAGCCAGATATTCATCGACACCATGTCCTGTTCGATGCGCGCCTGGCGAAACTCAGTCTGTGCCGCCATCTGCTGGATCTGTGCTGCCGTGTAGGCGTTCTTCAGCAGCATGAGCCTGAACGTCAGCCTCGTCATGAACTTGTTCACGGCGTTGATCTTCATCTCGTCTACCATGGCGTCGATGTCAGCCTGCGAAGCATCGCCGCGCAGGTCGTTGATCAGCGCCACCCCGCCCGGCATGAGCACCCGGTACATCTCGCCGATCGCAGCTACCGGTTCCGTGAAATTCTTGAACGCCGCCACGCACACCACAAAATCAAACGTGTTGGCCGCAAACGGCATCGCCGACGCGTTGCCCTGCCGGAAGTCGATCGCAACGCCTGCCGCCTTGGCATTGGCCGCCGCAATCTCCACAAACGAGTGGCTGATGTCCAGCCCCACCACGTCATACTTGTTCAACTGCGCCAGCTCGATCGCCAGGTAGCCCGGCCCCGGCGCGACCTCCAGGATCCGCCCGCCGCTCGGCACGAGCGCCTTGATCTTTTCACACATTTCGTGGTGATGGGGATCGTTGTTGCGGATCTTGGCATACCACTTGGCAATGGGGCCTTCCATCGCCATGCCCTTGTAGGCCTTTGCCGGCTTCGGGGCGGGCTGCTGCAGCTTTACGTCGTTAACCGTCATGGTCCTGCTCCTCCTTGTGTTCCTCTCCGTGCTCGCCCGGCTCCAACTGGGCGGCAACCTCGCGTATCCAATCTGCATTCCAGGTGAGCCGCCCGGTCTTCAGGTCGTCGACCACCGCCGCGACCCAGGCCAGCTCGGTTTGCAGCATGGAGCGTACGTATTCCGCCTCGATCAAGAAGAGGCGCGGTATCTCCGCTGCGGCCGCCAACTGCTCGTCGATGCGGTCGATTGCGGCAGCCAGTTGGTGCATACGCTGCTCCAACTGCTGGCGGGCGTCGTCCGGTGCCAGCAGCGCCAGGTAGGCCAGAGCAGCCGGAAACTGCGGAAACTCGGCCTCGCGTTCGGCAAGCATCGCCCGCAGCCATGCCAGCATTGTCGTGCGGCCCTCCTCGGTCAGCGCATAGACCGTCCGGTCGGGTCGCCGCTCGCCCCGTTCAACCTGGTGCACGACGATCAGACCGGCTTCCAGCAGGCGGTCGATCGTTTGGTACAGACTGGCGCGCTGCCGCACGTTGATCACTTCGTCCTTGCCGCGCTGCTTGATCAGCTGCTGCATGCGGTAAGGATGCATCGGACTCTCATAAAGAAATGCCAGTACGGCCAGCGCAATCCCAGAACGGCGGAATCTCTTGCTCATCGCAGCTACATCCTAAATATTAGTTGTTTTATTATTAGTCATAATATTACTAATTTCTGTGGTTGTCAATAGGCGCGACAAAAGTGCCGGGGACGTCATGCGAACGCTTGCGTTCGCCCGTCCCCGGCACTTTTGTCAGTCGGCAGTGATGGCTACAGCGAGGGCAGCAGTTCGTCGAGGCGTTCGTACGAGTCGATAACGCCGCGCTCCATACCCGACTGGACCATCCCGTCGCGGTCGGCGACCGAGCGGAAGACGGAGTGGCCGGTCATACGCGTGCGACCGCCGGGCAGTGTCTCGAAGACTGCCGTTTCGAGGATGACATGGCCACGTTCGGGTAGCCCCTCAAACTCGAAGGTGCCGACAATGCGCTCAGGTGCCGTGACTTCATGGTTCACGCCGTGAAAGGCGTAGACATTCCCCTGCTCATCGCGGTTGAGATAGCGCCAGGAACCGCCACTCCAGGGCTCAAACTTCTCCAACTCGATCTCGTAGCCGCGGGGCCCAAGCCAACGCACGTACAGATCCGGCTCGGTATAAGCCCGGAACACCAGCTCGCGGGGGCATCAAACTCACGGATAATGGTGATGTCCTGCTTGCCGGGTTCAGCGATGATCTTGGTCTCATTCTTGTTCGCTGTGTTGCTGCTCATGATCTTCTCCTCTTTTTAGCTCCTCTAAAACTGCATCCAATGCGGCGAACCGCTCGTTCCAGCGCTGCTTCAGCCGGTGAATCCAGACTTCCAGCTCGAGCATGGCGTCGGGATTGAGCCGGTAGATGCGCTGCTGCCCTCGCTTTTCCATCGTTACGAGATTGGCGTCTCGCAGCGCCTTGAGGTGCTGCGAGATGGCAGGGGCACTCATCGCAAAGCAGCCGCTGATGTCGCTGGCGGAGAGTTCTCCACGATCGGCAAGCATCTCGATGATCTGGCGCCTGGTTGGGTCGGCAAGGGCAGCGAATTGGTCCATGCGGATATTATAAAGCATAAACTTAATTAAGTCAATACCTAAATATGTTTGTTGCGCACAATTGGACGTTGCAGTACTATGGCGCAGCAAAGTTGCGCTGAGATCAAGGGGGGAACGCATATGACAGATCATGAAACGGGCTTCGTTTTCGCGGCCAACCTGGCCGACCTCGCCCGGCAGGGCCAATTGACGGTCCAGGTCGACGGCCACACCTTGGCACTCTTTCAGCACGGGGATCGCATCTACGCCGTCGACAACCGCTGCCCGCATATGGGTTTCCCGCTCGACCGCGGCTCGGTCTGCGATGGGATCCTTACCTGCCACTGGCACCACGCCCGCTTCGACCTCACCAGTGGCGGCAGCTTCGATCTCTGGGCCGACGACGTGCCCGCCTATGCCGTGGAGGTCCGCTCCGGCGAGATATGGGTCGACCTCGCGCCGCCGGCCGATGCCCATGCCCACCACCGCGAACGGCTGGAGGTCGGGCTGGAACAGGATATCCCCCTGCTGTTGGGCAAGTCCGTGCTCAAGCTGATGGAAGATAGGCGTAATGTCGCCGAGCCCTTTCGCATTGGTCTTGGCTTTGGTACACGCTACCGTGACGACGGCTGGGGCCAAGGGCTGACGATGCTCACCTGCTTCATGAATATGGCGCCCCTGCTCGACGCCGAAGACCGGCCGCGTGCGCTCTATCAGGGCCTGTCTGCCGTCGCCCGTGACACCGCCGGACGCCCACCCCGCTTTCCTGTGCGGCCGCTTCCCGGCGGTGCGCCAGATGCGGATACACTCAAGCGCTGGTTCCGCCAATTTGTCGAAGTGCGTGATGCCGAGGGTGCCGAGCGTTGCATTGTCTCGGCGGTGCAGGGCGGCGCCGCACCGGCCGTTATCGCCGACATGCTCTTTGCCGCCGTCACCGACCACCGCTATATCGACGTCGGCCATCCCCTCGACTTTACCAACAAGGCCTTGGAGGCGCTTGACGCCACCAACTGGGACAACGCTGCGCTGGTGCTGACCAGCCTCGTGCGCGGCTATGCCATGGCCGGCCGCATGGAGGAGTCCAATGCCTGGCGCCACCCGATCGACCTGGTGGTAATGCTGGAGACGGCCTTTGCAAAGCTTCCCACGCTGTGGCATGCGCCGCAGGCAACCTCCATTGAGAACGCGGCACCCATCTCAATCGAGACGCTGCTAGGCGACGATCCTCAGGCGATCGTCGACGAACTGCTGGCGGCAATCAAAGCGGGCTGCAGCCCTGAGGCGATCGCGCAAACCGTAGCCTACGCCGCCGCGCTGCGCATTGCCCGCTTCCACACCAGCAACGAGTTTGGCGACTGGGACACCGCCCTACATACCTTCACCTTTGCCAATGCCGTACACCAGGGCATGCGCCGCGCACCCTCGCCCGAACTGCTGCGCGGTGTCTTTGATGCCGCAATGAGCATCTATCTCGACCGTTTCCTCAACATGCCCGCCGCACGCATTCCCGAGCCCAATGTCGTCGCACCGCCAAAGCCATTCTCGCCAACCTGGCCGCGCTGCTCGACCGCCAGCAGCAGGTCGGCGCAGCTGCCCAGCAGGTGGTGGACTACCTGGCGATCGGCGCCGAACCACAGCGTCTGCTGGCCGCGATCGGCAGGCTGCTCCTGCGCGAGGACCGTGACTTCCACACCATCCAGGCGGTCGAAGCCGCGCTGCGCCAGTACGAGCTGGCACACGACACAGTTCAGCGTACGCACTTCCTGGTGGCCGCCGTTCGTTACCTGGCGGCCCATGCGCCGACCGTACGCGCCCAGGGCCAGACATACCAGATCGCAGTGCGCCTTCACCGCGGCGAAGAGCTGTTTGAAGGATAGACTTACCCGTGGCAGGATCCTAACCTATGCAGCTAGAAGCTATTGCGCGGCAGCGCTTGTTCAATCAGCGGCTCATAGCCTCGACTCTCCGACACCCTGCCGAGGTCGTCCACTGGCTGGGCGCCGCCCAGGCCCAGGATTATGCCGGCGCCAAGTGGTCGCTCGGGCATGCGCCTGGACCCCAACACCGCGGCCGTCAGCGACGCTGCCGTCGAACAGGCATTTGATGCCGGGGCGATCCTGCGTACGCACGTTCTGCGCCCCACCTGGCACTTTGTCGTCCCTTCGGATATCCGCTGGCTGCTCGCCCTCACTGCGCCGCGCGTGCATCTCCTCAACGCAACCTACTACCGGCGCGTAGGGCTTGACGACGACCTTTACTTCAGGGCGCGGGAAGTCCTGCTCCGGGCCCTGGCCGACCAGCACCTACCTGAGCCGTGATGAGCTACGCCAGGCCCTTGACGCGGCACGCATCGCGGCGGACGTCGAACTGCGTTTGATCTACATCTTGATGCGGGCCGAACTCGAGGGCTTGCTCTGCAGCGGTCCTCGGCGCGGCAAGCAGTTCACCTATGCGCTCCTCGACGAGCGCGTGCCGCCCACTGCGCCCTTAGGGCGCGAGGACGCGCTGGCCGAGCTGGCTCGCCGCTATTTCACGAGCCACGGCCCCGCCACTGCGCACGACCTGGCCCGCTGGGCCAGCCTCACGCTCGAGGACGTCCGAGCGGGAATTGCGGCCAACGCTGCTCACCTGCAGTCGGAAGAAGTGGACGGCCAAACCTACTGGTTTGACCCAGCACTGCCGGAAGCTGCGGCTCCTCTAAGCCAGGAACCCATCGCCTATCTCCTCTCCATCTATGATGAGTACGTGATCGGCTATAAGGAATGGAGCGCCATTGCCGACGCCGAAGATGCCGACCGCTTGCGGGCCATGGCCAACGATCTCACAAACGTAGTGCTGGTCGATGGTCGCATCGTCGGTACCTGGAAACGCGCGATCGGCAAGCGCAATGTGACTATCACGGTCAGACCCTTGCGGACATTGCAGGCAGCTGAGATGGAGGCGATCGTAGCCGCGGTGCAACGCCTGGGCGCGTTTCTCGAACGTCCGGCAACGCTGGCCTAGACATTGCTCTTCGCAGTAGGCTCGTTACGCAGCGGGAACCGGATGGCGGGCAGCGGTGTACTCATAGTGGTGTGCCTATGCCGCCGGTTCTTCCCACGCTGGGGGGCAGTATCAGGCGGAGGCTGCAGAAGGCTGGCTTTCCACAAAGAGGTGTATATTATGCGCTACCCGGTACTATCCGTGCTTGTCTGGATTCACGTTCTGGCGCTGGGCAGTTGTAGACCGATCGTCGACACGCATACGCCCGTGCCGTCCCCGACTGCTGCGGCCGCGGCAAAACCACTGGCAGCCAACTGCGGCTCAACTACTGCCGAAATCCCTGGTCCCAACTACGTCTGGAACGCTGCCGGCTCGCGCTTTCGTCGGCCAGGGCCATATCCTCTCCGGCACCGTCCGCTCGGCCGCAGGCTGCGCGCCTGTCGCCGGCGCAAAGCTGGAGTTCTGGTTGGCCGGCCCTGATGGTCAATATGATGACGAGCACCGGGCGACAGTCTTTGCCGGCGACGAAGGAATCTATCGGTTCGAGAGCAACTTCCCTGGCCAGTATCCCGAGCGGCCCGTACCGCATATCCATCTGTTTGTCTCCGCTCCTGGCTATCGTAGTGTCACAACCGAGTATCATCCCCTAAGCGGCCAGGCCGCAGGCACTTTTGACATCGTGCTGGCGCCTGCCGCGGCCAACAGCAGGCCGGGCGTTGCGGAGAGGCCGCTCGCCGGCGCCGGCGGGCAGCTGGCCTTTCATTCCGATCGCAGCGGCAACATGGACATCTATCGTATGGCGGCCGATGGCTCAACAGTGACAAACCTGACCAAGGATCCGGCTAACGACATGTTTCCCACCTGGTCGCCCGACGGCACGCAGCTGGCGTTCGTCTCTGATCGGGAGGGCAATCCTGACGTGTACAGCATGAACGCGGACGGCTCGCAGGTTCAGAACCTTACCGATCATCCTGACGAGGACGTGGACCACGCGTGGTCGCCCGACGGCACGCGGCTGGCGTTTGCCTCAAATCGGGACGGGGATTGGGAACTCTACATTCTGGAGCTGGCAAGCGGAGAAGTCACCCAGGTAACCGATAACCGGGGCGACGATTGGTCACCTGCCTGGTCGCCCGACGGCACCCAGCTCGCCTTTAGCAGTGGCGCAGACATCTGGACGGTCAATCCCGACGGCTCCAACCTGACCAACGTGACCAGCAACCAGGCCGACGATGACTTTCCCTCCTGGTCGCCGGATGGAACACAGATCGCTTTTAGCTCGACACGGGACGGCAGCTGGGATTTATATATGATGCAGGCGGACGGCTCGCAACTGCAGCGCCTGACAGATCTGCCGTCCGAGGATTCGTATCCGGCCTGGTCACCCGACGGCACGCGCCTGGCCTTCAAGTCCGATCGGGACGGCAACTACGAAATCTACCTGATGAATGTCGACGGAACCGGAGTCACGCGGCGTGACGGATGAACCGGCAGGGGACGGCTTTCCTGCCTGGAGGCAGACACTCCAGACGACTTGCGCGCCGACGCCCGGGCAGCCCATCGCATTCCAGCCCATACCCAATCCTGCCCTTGCCGCCGACGTGGTCCTGGCGGACGCAACCGAGCCGGGCGAGCGGCTGGTCATCTCCGGCACTGTCTACGCCGCCGACTGCACGACACCCCTGGCCGGCGCCCTGCTCGAGCTCTGGCAGGCCAACGCCGACGGCGAATACACCGATCTCGAAGGCATGCTCATGACTGACGACGGCGGGCACTACCACATCGACACGATCATGCCCGGCCTGTACGGTGCCCCGGCCCACATTCATGCCCGCATCTATCACCCGCGCGCACAGCCTGTTGAGACGGAACTGACCTTCGCAGGTGATCCGAATTTGCCGGCAGATACCTCTGGCTTTGCAGTGATTCCGCTTGGGCGGACTGCAGATGCAGCGGCCAGCGGGAAGCTGCACGGCCGCTGGGACATTGTACTGCGCAGCGCAGAGTAAGGTACAGCTTACCGCCGGCCCCGGGCCGGACTTGCTGCCCAAGCCGTTATGGTATAATCGAGCCCCATCCAACCCACACGGCTTATAACGAGAGACGAGGTAAGCAAGGAACAGGCCGCGATGTCCCTCCTGCGCATCCAATTATTGGGCGATTTCTATCTCGCCTATGATGGCCGGCCGCTAGACACCGTCAACCAGGCGCGGGTTCAATCCCTGCTTGCCTATCTGCTGCTGCGCCGCCACGCGCCCCACTCGCGCCGGCACTTAGCCAATATTTTCTGGCCCGATCTGGACGAGGACCACGCCCGCAATAACTTGCACGAGGTGCTGGACGAGCTGCGCCATGCGCTGCCAAATGCCGACGAGTTCTTGTGGGCTGACGCCAACACCATCCAATGGGCTGCCGGTGCACCCTTTCAGCTTGACGTTGCCGAGTTCGAAGCGGAACTGGCCCGAGCTGCGGCGCCGGTGAGCGGAGCTATACTCAGCTCCGTTCACCGCCTTGACCATAGCTCTGCCATCCAGGCGTTGGAGGCTGCACTTGCCTGCTATACCGGCGACCTCCTGCCGATCTGTTACGACGACTGGATTGTCCCGGACCGTGAACGGCTGCGGCAGCAGGCCTATACTTCCGGCCAGCAGCTCATGCAGCTGTACGAAGCGCAGCGCAGCTACGCGGCGGCCCTGGCGATTGGACGCCGGCTGCTGCAGCTGGATCCGCTCGGTGAGACAGCCTATGCCGCCCTCATGCGCCTGCACGCCTTGAATAACGATCGTGCCGCCGCTCTGCGCGTCTACCACGATTGTGTCGCGATCTTGCAGCGCGAACTGGAGATGGAACCGGGCGAGGAGGTGCAGGCCGCCTACAAACAGCTGCTCCAGTCGGAAACTCGCCCTGCCGCCGCAGCGACTTCTGCACTAGCTGGCGCAGTGCCCTTGGTCGGCCGCGCCGGTGAATGGGCGCAGCTGCGCACGATCTGGCACGACAGCACCCGCGGGCTGCCTTCCCTTGCCCTGCTCACCGGCGAAGCAGGGATCGGCAAGACGCGGCTGGCAGAAGAGCTATTCGAATGGGTACAGCACCAGGGCATTGCCGCCGCCCGCACCCGCGCTTATGCCGCCGAAGGCCGGCTCTCATTTGCCCCCATCGCCGAATGGCTGCGCAGCGCGGTCCTCGGATCGGCGGTTGCGCACATGGACGCCATCTGGCGCGTTGAACTCGCCCGCCTGCTGCCGGAGCTGCTCAGCCAGGACCCTGAACTGCCCTCGCCCCCGCCACTCGCCGAAAACTGGCAGCGCCAGCGCTTTTTTGAGGCGCTGGCGCGCGGCGTTCTCACCGCCGCATCACCCCTTCTGCTGCTCGTCGACGACCTGCAGTGGTGTGACCAGGAAACGCTCGAGTGGCTGCGTTTCCTGCTGCGCTTCGACCTTAATGCCAAGCTGTTGGTACTTGGCACCGCACGCAGCGAGGAGATGGCTGCCCATCCAGCGCTTGCCGGCCTCCTGCGTGCCTTGCAGAGCGCAGGCCAGCTGCACGAAATTGGCCTGGCGCCGTTGGGTCCCGCCGAAGTGGCGAGCTTGGCAGGGAGGATCGGACGGCGTGAGCTGGACGCTGTCGAGGCCGTGCACCTCTTCCGTGAGACGGAAGGTGTCCCCCTGTTTGTCGTCGAATTGGTACGCGCCGGCTTGGGACCGGCTGCCCGAGAGCCGAAGCAGTGGCACGAATTTACCCCGGTGGCCCCGCGTGCCCCGGCGGTGCATTCTCTGCCGCCCAAGCTTTATGCCGTTATTGCCGGCCGCCTGGATCAGCTCTCCAGCACTGCGCGCGAGTTGGCGGCTGTGGCGGCGACAAGCGGCCGATCCTTCACTCCCCGCGTGCTCGCACGCGCCGCGGGCAAGGATGAGGAAACCGTGATCGATGCGCTGGAGGAGCTGTGGCAGCGCCGTATCATTCGTGAGCAAGGCCCCAATGCCTATGACTTCAGTCACGACAAGCTGCGCGAAGTAGCCTATGGCGAAATCAGCCCGATACAGCGACGCCGTCTGCACCGGCGGGTTGCCCAGGCGCTTGAGGAAATCCACGCCGCTGATCTAGACGCGATCAGCAGCCAGCTCGCCGTTCACTACTACCTGGCCGGAGAGGCAGAGACCGCAGCACGGTACTACCAGCAGGCGGCAGTCGTGGCGCGGCGGCTCCTAGCCTACGAAGAAGCAATCGGGCATCTGCAGCGTGGCGTGGCGCTGCTTGAAGCGCTACCGGCGACGGCTGAGCGTGATCAGCAGCGCCAAGAGCAGACACTGGCGCTGCTAATCGCCCTCGGTGCGCTCCTTGCTGCGACCAAGGGCAATGCTGCAGCAGAGGTTCACGCTGTCTACAACCAGGCACTGGCATTATGCCGCGATACGGGCGACAAGCAGCAGCTGTTTGTTGTCCAGCAGGAGCTGCGCATCGGCCATGGCCAACGCGGCGAGACGGCGGTCGCCCATCGGCTGGCACAGGCGAATCTTGCCCTGGCGCACGAGCTTGGCAGCCCCGAGCTGATCCGCTACGCGCGATTAGGTATGGGCGTCGTGTCCCACACGGAGGGCGAGTTGGATCTCGCCCGCGCTCATTTCGACCAGGCAATCGGCCAGCTTGCTGCGCAGTCCGGCGACTTCGATCCCCTGTTTTTCGACAACGCCTTGCAGGCAAGCCTTCGCCATTCAGCCCTGACGCTGTGGTTGGCCGGTTACCCGCAGCAGGCCCGCGCCCGCATGAACCAGGCTTTGGCACTCGGACGGCAAAATCCGCGGTCTATCCGCTACGCGATCACGCTCTACTTTGCGGCGATGCTGCACCACTACCTCGGCGAGGTCGAGGAGGTCCGCCTGCGTGCGGAGGAGATCAAGTCGCTGGCTACTGCCTACGGCTTTACCTACTATCTAGCATCGGCGCTTATGTTCGAAGGATGGGTGCTTGCCGCACAAGGGAAAGCGATCCAGGGTGCCGTTCAACTGCGCCAGGGTCTGGAAATGCGCAAAACCAGTGGGCACTGTTTGTTCTTGCCCTACGAGTTGAGCCTGCTGGCTGAGGCCTGCCTGATGGGACAGGATGCGTGGGAAGGGCTGGAAGTACTGCAGGAGGCGCTGTCGGTAGCCGATCGCACGGGCGAGCGCGTCTGGCAAGCCGAACTGCTTCGTCTCCAAGCCGAGCTGCTAGGGGCCCAGGGTGGGCATGGCGTAGAAATAGAAGCGAGCTGTCTCCAGGCCATCGGCGTCGCCCGCCGTCAAATGGCCCGGTCACTAGAACTGCGTGCCGGCGTTAGCCTTGCCCGTCACAGGCAGGCAGGGGGCAGGAGCCGCGAGGCACGGCAGCTGCTGGCGCCAATCTACGCCTGGTTTACCGAAGGTCATGACACCAAGGATTTACGCGCAGCCGCCGCGCTGCTCCAGGCCTTGCCCCCTGCCGGTTCGTAGGGGCAACTGCCGTTCCTCTTTGTAAACCCTGCCGCACTCCAAAAGTAAACCCCAAAAAATAAACCTTTGCTAGACGCCGCCTGCCCATTTTTCTCCTAAAGTAGTCGCATCCGGTTCAGTCAAACCTAGCCGCTAAGGAGAAAAAGCAATGAAAACTGCAGTCTTCACCAATGAGCAGAGTTCAAGGAGCAGACAGATGAACCTCATCGCACGTTTTGTATTGGTATTGAGTATCTTGTTGGGGGGATGCACATCCGTCTTCAGCGCCCCACCGGTAGAACCTCATGCCGGCAGCTGGCAGACCTGGGTCGTCGCCGATGTCGCTGCCGTGCGACCACCCGCTCCGCCCAGCCAGACGGCCACGCAGGCCGAGCTGAAGCAGGTCCAGGCACTGGCGGCAGGCCGCGACGCTGCCGCCTTGCAGCAGATCGCATATTGGGACAGCGGCGCACCTTCCTACCGCTGGATCGAGATCGCCTTCGCCCAGAATCGCGCCAAGCCTTCCCCGGCCCCGCGCGTCATGCGCATGATGTCCTTGCTCAACGTCGCCGTCTATGATGCCCTGGTGGCCACCTGGGACGCCAAGTACACCTACAACCGGCCGCGACCGGCGGCGCTCGACCCTCGCCTGCCGGTGGTGGCGCAGCACACCAACAGCCCCTCGTACCCGTCCGAGCATGCGGTCGTTGCCGGCGCCGCGTCGACCGTCCTGGCCTACATCTACCCGGACCTGGCGGAGGATTTTGCGGGCAAGGCGCAGGCCGCGGCGGACTCTCGCGTTCAGGCCGGCGCCCACTACCCGAGCGATGTTGCCGCCGGTCTTGCCCTCGGCCGCCAAGTGGCGCAACAAGTCATTGCGCGTGTCCAGGCAGACGACGCCCTACCGTCCTGGGACGGCGTGATCCCCTCCGGCCCCGGCCACTGGACGGGCGAGAAGCCGGTCGAACCGATGGCGGGCAAGTGGCAGACCTGGGTGCTGGCCTCTGGCGACGAAGTGCGCCCCGCGCCGCCCCTGGCCTACGATTCGCCGGAATTAGCTGCCGAGCTGCAGGAAACCATGAGCTTCACGCGCACCTGGCAGACCAACCAGAAGGCGGCCTTCTGGCACGGACCCGAGGGCACCTTCGAAACTTGGTACAACTACGCCGCGCTGCGCATGTTCGAGCAGGGGCTGGATGCCAACCCGCCGGCTGCGGCCCGCATCTACGCCCTGATGAGCGTCGCCCATCATGACGCGATCGTCGCCTGCTGGGATGCCAAGTACACCTACTGGTCCTTCCGCCCGAACCAGATGGACAAGTCGCTGACGACCGTGTTCCCAGTGCCGAACTTTCCCAGCTATCCATCCGGCCATGCCTGCGTGTCCTCGGCCATTGTCGAGATCATTGCCGACCAGTTTCCTGCCTACGCCGCGGACATTCACGCCCGCGCCGCCGAGGCGCTCGAATCTCGCCTCTGGTCCGGCCTCCATTTCCGCCATGAACTGGTCGCCGGCAGGGACATCGGCCTGGCTGTGGCGCAGAAGGTGATCGATCACGCCGCCCAAGACGGAGCGCTGGCGAGCAAATAGGCGCCGTCCCCAGCAGCACCAGGCTGTAAGGGCAGAAGGTCCAACAAGAAAGGCCCGTCCTCGCGATGACGGGCCTTTCTTGTTGGACCTTCTGCCCCTGCACTCGTCCTATCACGACTCCAAGCCGGCCGCCCGCAGATAGGCGACGATCAACGGATGTGGCTCGCCAGGGGCCGAACGCACCTGTGGCAGAAAGAGCGTGGCGATATAGAAGGGATGTGTTGGCAGCTCGATCAGCCGCACCTCCCCCTCGGGACCTACGCCGGCCACCTGCAGTGCGCTCCCCTCAAAAACTTCCCGGTATAAAGGATTCAGCCCATAGTTGCAGGCAAACTGCTCAGCGACGGCATTCTGCCCATAAATTTTCTGTGCCGCCGAGCCCGGCAGCAGCGATACCAGCTCGGTCGTTCCCACCAGCGAGCAGCTCAAACGGCTGATGAGCAGCGTGGACGCGTCGGGTGACGACTCCTCGTGATCCGCCTGCTCGATGCCCAGTACATTGCGTGCATACTCTACCAGAGCATGTTGGAAGCCCCCTCAGGTGCCGACAAATGGCCGCCCGCGCTCGCGAGCATAGCGGATCCCGGCCAGCGCACCCTCCATGCTTTCGTACGGGCTACCCGGCGCACACCACAGCGCGTCGAACTGCCCCAACACCTTCTCCGCACTGGCCTCGTCTACCGACGACGTCGGCACCCACATCACTTCCACCGGCGCGGTCAGCGCATCGCCTGCATGTCGCAGTGCCGCATCCGTCGCCGCATGGTAGCGCGATGCCGGATTGTAGTCGCCAACGATTCCTACCCTCAACGCGTTCTTCATAATTGCCTCCCTCCGGTGCTGCTTATTGTAGCGGCTAAGCACCGCCAAGGAAAGCTCAATCCTTGCCCCAGCTATCACACCTCCTGGAGGCGGGGGCACCTCCAGGAGGTGTGATAGCCGGAGGTCGGCAACCATCTAGAAGTCCTGTCACGAACGCGAGCCATGTGGCCTTTGCATCGGCACGCCAGGCAGCCTCCAACTCTGCCGCGCTGACACCAAGCACCGCCGGTGCTAATGTCTCCCAATCTTCGTACTCGCCGAACGCCTGCAACAGCCTGGGCAGCACGTCGATGCCGTACTTGCCGACAAGAAAATCGATCATCTGAACTGCCGCAACCCAGCGCTGCCCCTGCATATACACTGCTTCGTAGATCTGGTAAGCCCCGGATGGCTCAGCCGCTGCGTACTGCCCCTCACGGTCGAGCAGGTCCTCCAGGCGTAGCACACTGGCGACGCCGGCGCCCAAGCCGCTGCAGCGTCGCAAGTTCGCTCGGAGGTGAAGGCCGCCCCACACTGCTGAACTGCAGCCAGTCGCCAAAGGCCTCTACCATCGTCGACCACTGTGCTTGCGGAGTACTCTTTTGCACTGCGGCCGTCGAGCAGCCTTCTGGCGAGCGCGTGCCGCAACTGCAGCAAGACGAAGATGTCGCCTCTGAGCAGCGGCACGCCGCGATCGGCAAACGCCGGCGACCCCAGCCTGATGACATCCAGCAGCTGGCTGGCCTGTCATTCACCAGTTCGTCCGGCACCAGCTCGACGGTCAGGAGTCCTTCGGTCGCCAGGTCCTCCCCAGTCGCGCGGCGCAGGGTTGCGTACAGTGCCTCGGCACTTTGCGCCATCTGCTCGACGACTGCTCGATCGGTGCTGCCAAACACGAAGTGCAGGCTGGCGGTATCCAGCGTCTCGGTTGGTCCCCAGAACTCCGCCTGGGGGCGTGTCCGCTGCCATCCCTTGGCCGTCAACACGTAGAAGTGCGTCTCCGGCCGCGCGACGACGGCGCCGGTCGGCAGTGTGCGCGTCACCATGACCGCCGCCATCGCCTTGTCGCCTTCGAAAGACGACGGACTGTACATCTTGCTGGATGGGCGGTGTCGCCTGCTTGGAATGTGCCCGGACCGTCTCCAGCTTGACCGCATTGGCGACGTCGCCCTGCATGCGCACGATCCCCTCCTGCGCCGTGCGCCAGACCGCGTAGCTCGCCACCGAGCACAAGATGAGCGCAGCGGCACCCGCCAGCACGACCCAGCGGCCGATCCTGTAGAGTCTGGCGGCTGTTCGCTGCCCGCACACCCTCTTCACCCTCTGCGCCTGCCGGCTTCGCCGCTATATAGACCGGAAAGCCGTTCGCCGCCGCGGCCACGTCCAGGCTCGCCACCTGCCGGTCCCATTCCTCCTGCTCGACGTCCAGGATGCTCCACTCCAGTTGAGTCCGCGCCTGCTTTGCCGCCAGCCTCATACTATGTCTCCACCTGACCTAAGTTCCCAGTCGCGCAGGATCGGCGTGCAGCACGCAGCGAGGTGCTGCGTGCTACCCGCCTATCCCCTTACTGCGCCGGCGGCACAAACGTATAGCCGATCTGCTGCAAGATGTCGGCCGTGGCGAAGTTGTGCCAGACCTCGGCGATCTTGCCGTCCTGGATGCGCCACAGGTCGACCTGCGACCAGGTCACCGGTTTGCCGGTGGCCGGCACGCCCGCCAGGTCGGCCCCCGTGTGCGTGCCCGTGACGGTCACCAGGGCCGTGACCAGATCGCCGTCCATCGCCCAGCGATCTACCTTGATGTGCAGGTCGGGAAAAGCTGCAAACAGTTCCATGTCGCTCACGGCGGGCACAACCTGCTCCAGCTCGTGACCGGCGATCTTGGGATCAAAGACCTCCTGCAGCACTTCCATGTGCTTCTGATTGACAACTTCCTCGTAGAACCGCTCGACGACAGCTTGCTCTGCCGAGACCTGTGCTGTTTGCCGGCATGGCGCTCACGGGCTGCACGGGCCGGCAGCCTGTCATGCCCAGGGTTACCGCCAACGAGCACAGCGAAGAGCAACACATACGAACCCCAATCTTTGCGCCACATGTTCTGCCTCCTGTGATGGTTGAAAAAGGACACTTGCGAAACCCACTTAGGTCGTCTAGAATTGCGCATGATCGTTTCCAAATCGCTTCCAAGTGAGCAGTAGGGGCGCAAAAACATCCCATGATCGTTTCCAACCAACCCGAGGTTGAAACGTTGTCGATCCGCACGCTCGGCGGGTTGGCGATCGAACTGGAGCGGGAAGCAAGGACCGCCACATCCACCCTCCTCACCAACCAAACGCGTCTGCATTTCCGGACCCGTACCATTGAGGCCCTGCTCGTCTACCTTGCCTGCCAGCGGCGGCCGCTCAGCCGCGACCTGCTGGCGGAAATGCTGTGGCCGGAGCGCACGCAGGAGCAGGCGCGCTCAAATCTCCGTGTCGCCATCCACCGCCTGCGTGAGCAGCTTGACCCTTACGTGGTGGTCACCCGCCAGCACCTTGCCCTCAACCCTGAAGCTCCGGTCGCCCTCGACTATGTGCAGTTTGAGACCCTACCTGGCTGCGGGCGAGCTGGCAGCCGCAACCAGCCCTCTACCGCGGTGACTTTCTGGAAGGCTTTTATCTCGACGACAGCCCTGAATTCGAGCACTGGGCGCTGCTGGAAGCGCGAGCGGCTGCACACCCTCGCGCTTGCCGCCTGGCAGCAGCTTGTGGGGCAGCAGGCGGCAGCGGGTGCACTCGACGCTGCGATCGACTCCGCCCGCCAGCTGCTCGCGCTTGACCCGCTGCACGAGCCCACCCATCGCCAGCTGATGCGGCTCCTGGCGCAGGGAGGCCAGCGCAGTGCGGCGCTCGCCCAGTACGAAACCTGCCGCCAGCTGCTCGCCTCGGAACTGGACGTGCCGCCCGATGATGCGACGACGGCTCTGTACGAGCAGATTCGTGCCGGAGGGCCGGGTAGACCGGCCGGCGCTGCCCCCGTCCCAGCTAGCCGTGCGGCTGCTCCCAACACGCCTGCCAACCTCCCGCCGCAGCCCACTCCCTTGATCGGCCGCGGCGCAGAACTGGCCCAGATCGAGGAGCTCTTGGCGAACCCTGACTGCCGGCTCCTGACCCTACTCGGCGTTGGGGGGATTGGCAAGACTCGGCTTGCCGTCGCAGCCGCCGCGCGCCAGGTGGGCAGCTTTGCCGATGGTGTCTGCTTTGTCCCATTGGCTGGCGTGGGGACAACTGAGTTCGTTGTGGGCGCTATTGCGGAGGGGCTTGGCCTCCACGTTGCCAGCAATGACCCGCACACCGAACTCGTCGCTTACCTGCGCCCCTTGGAGCTGCTGCTCGTCCTGGACAACTTTGAGCACGTGGTGGATGCGGCTGATGAAGTGGCACAGCTCCTGCAGCAGGCGCCACGCGTCAAGGTACTGGTTACCTCGCGCACGCGTCTTCACCTCCGCGAGGAGTGGCTTTCGCCTCTAACCGGGCTTTCGCTCGCCGATGAACTGGCGGGTGAGGCCGCCACGGTGTTCCTGCACAGCGCACGGCGTGTGTTACCAGGCTTTACGGGCAAGGGGCAGGAGGTCGCTATTGCGGCGATCTGCCGGCAGGTGGAAGGCTTGCCGCTGGCGCTCGAACTGGCGGCAAGCTGGGTACGCGTCATGCCCTGCGCGGAAATCGCCCGCCAGATCGAGACCAACTTCGACTTTCTCGCCGCCGATGTGCGCAACCTACCGCTCCGCCACCGCAGCCTGCGTGCATTGTTTGACCATTCGTGGCGTCTGCTTACGCCCCTGGAGCAGGAGGTGCTCATGCGCCTGAGCGTTTTTGCCGGCGGCTGGATGCCGGAAGAAGCTGCCGCCGTGACCGGCGCGACCCTCGGCCTCCTGCTCGGGCTGGTGGACAAGTCCCTGGTACGTGCCGCCGGCAGCGGTCGGTTCGATTTTCATGAACTGGTTCGCCAATATGCGGCCGGGAAACTGGCCGCTAGCGGCGCTGCCTCTCTGCTGCGCCAGCGTCACTATGCTGCCTATCTGCAACTCCTCCGCCGTGCCGACAGCCGCTTGCGTCGCCCGGACGCAGGTGCCTGGATAGCACGTTTCTTGCCGGAGCAGGACAACCTGCGGGCCAGCCTGCAGTGGACGCTCGACGAAGAGCGCTATGAGGACGCTGCCTGGTTAATGGTTGCTGTCCACTACTTCTGGTTTCTCAGCGGCCATCGCTATGAAGGCGCCCGCTGGTTCACACGTCTCCTGCCGCACCTGTATCGTTTGCCACCTGACCTACACCTGGCAAGCTTGATCTGTTATTACTCTTTCGCGTATGAGAACCGAAGAGTCTCAACTCATGGAGCATACCAGGGGCGAACTGCTGCGGCTGATTGAGACCAACTCGCAGCCGTCCTTAAAGGCCGCCGCCTGGTTCTTTCTCGCCCTCCATACCGTTGACATCTCGCAGGCTACAGATAGGCTGGCACAGGCGGTGGTCGTAGCACGCATCGCCAATGCGTCACCTAGTCTGGGCGCCGAATTTAGCGCCATGGCCGACACGCGACTTTGCGCTTGGCAGCATACTCGGGGAATATGCCGCCCATCTGATCGAACAGGGAAATTTTGCGCAGGCCGAGCCGTCTGCGCTGGAAGGGCTGAATCTTTTCCGGGCACGCGGCGATCACAATGGCATGGCCGACTGCCTGGGCTATCTGGGACGCAGCGCGTTTTTGCAGGGCAATCTGGCACAGGCACATCTGTACCTGCAGGAAGTGATGGCCCTTGCCACAGCAAACGACTTCCCTGTCATGCGGTGCCGGTGGCAGTCCCTCCTTGCTTTGACGATCTTGTATGGTGGCGACATCGAGAAAGCACGCCGGCTGCTGGATGAGAACCTGCACCTCGCCTCCGAGCTGAAAAACAAGTTTTTCCTGGCCCATACCTGTGCTTATCTGGCCGAGACGGCGCTGTGGCAAGCGGACTACGACCACGCCGGTCAATGGCTGGCGCAGAGCCTGGCCCATGACCCGGATGTTGAATCAATCACCCTGTTCCAGCTGGAGCGTCTTCTGGTCGCCGCTCGCCTGTCCGCTGCGCAGCAGCAGTACACCCGTGCTGCGCTGATCTTTGGCTTGGAGGCGCACCTGCGCCGTGGTCTTGGCTACGAGCTGATCCCCTCACTTCGCACCCAGGTTGACGCCGCCCTGGCCGCCGTGCGCGCTGGGTTGGGAGACGTTCGTTACACGGAGACAGTTACCCGCGGGGAGCTACTTGATCGTGCTGCTGCTTTCGCTCCCTTCTTAACGCCTGTCAACAGTGCCAGTGTCTTTACTAAATGACGTTCCCAGAAGGCGGAGGATCAATGGGCGAGCCTGCCGCAGCAGATCCAGTTCTGCGAGCGACATCCCTGGATTGACTCAGCCTCGCTTGTATATCCCGGCACAGCGGCAAGCGAAACATTTCCCGACTAGCCTTCGTTCGTTTAAGGCAGCTATTGCCTGCTGCCCGTAGCTTGTTTTGCTTGTTGGATCCTCGTTGAGCCGTAGTTAATGTCGACCAAAAGAACATTCCTCTACCTGCGCATTTGCGCCCTACTCGTCCTCGCCATCCTCACAACCAGCTGCCTGCCCGCCAACCAGATCGGCCCGCGTCCGGCCGACAAATCCCGCCACTGTGGTCGAGGCCTACCTACAGAAATACCAGCCCGGCCCGCTCCCACGCCTGTTCCAGACCACCTATCTCTATGACCGCAACGGTACGCTGCTGGCCGAGGTCTTTCCCGAGGGCCGGCGCACCTGGGTGAGCCTGTCCGCCGTCTCTCCCGACCTCGTCCACGCCACCATCGCCACCGAGGACGCCTCGTTCTACAACAACGGCGGCATCGACTTCCGCCGCATCGCCGGGGCCGTCCTGCAAAATACAGGCGCCCAGGGCGTGGTCTCCGGCGCCAGCACCATCACGATGCAGCTCGCCCGCAACCTCTTTCTGGGTCCTGACCAGCGCTACGACCAGTCGTTCGACCGCAAGATCCTGGAGGCCGGCATCGCCCAGGAACTGACCGGCCTCTACACCAAGGACGAGATCCTCGAGATGTATCTCAACCTGCTCAACTATGGCAGTTTTACCTACGGCCCCGAGGCTGCCGCGCAGGTCTACTTTGGCAAATCCGCCGCCGATCTCACGCTGCCTGAGGCCGCCCTGCTGGCCGGCATTCCGCAGCGCCCGGCCGACCTGGACCCCTTCACCAACCTGGAGGGCGCCAGGCAGCGCCAGCGCGTCGTGCTCGACCTGATGGTGCGCCACGGCTACCTGACCGCAGAGCAGGCCGACGCCGCGTACGCGACGCCCTTGGTGTTGAATACCGCAGCGGCAGCCGGCGATCCGGTTAACCGCGCGCCTCATTTTGCGCAGTACGTCCTTGACACCCTGGGCGCCCGCCTCGGGGAGGACTATGTGCGCCGCGCCGGGCTGCGTATCGTCACCACGCTGGACCTCAACCTCCAGGATCGCGCCCAACAGATCGTGGCAGAGCAGGTCGCGCGTCTCCAACCTGAATTTGATCTCAACAATGCCGCCCTCATCGCCCTCAAGCCCGGCACCGCCGAGATTCTCGCCATGGTCGGCAGCGCCGATTTCCACAACGACGCCATCGCCGGTCAGGTTAACGTCGCCACCAGCCGCCGCCAGCCGGGCAGCGCCCTCAAGCCGCTGCTCTACGCCGCCGCGCTCGACGACAACCTGGTCAGCCCCGCCACCGTGCTCTGGGACCTGCCGGTGGAATATCCTCAACCCAACGGGGATGTCTACCGGCCGCACAACTATGACGACCGCTTCCACGGCCCGGTGACCGTGCGCACAGCCCTCGCCAACAGCTACAACATTCCCGCCGTCAAGCTGCTCGCCGCCTATGGCGTTGCGCCGATGGTGGACCGCCTGCGCCGCTTCGGCATCACGACGCTGGATCAGGACAACGCCTGGTACGGGCTGAGCCTGGCGCTCGGCGGCAGCGAGGTAACCCTGCTTGACCTCACTACGGCCTACCATACCCTTGCCAACGGTGGCCGCTACCTGCCCGCCCAGCCCGTGCGCACCCTGGTTGACGGTCAGGGCCAGGCTGCCGCACCCGATATTGTCCCAGGCGGCGCCCAAGGAGGCACGCCTGTCGTTTCGCCCGCCGCCGCCTTCCTGGTCACCGACATCCTAGGCGACAACGCCGCCCGCACCCCCATGTTTGGTGCCGAGAGCCCACTCGTGCTGAGCCGGCCCGCCGCCGTCAAAACCGGCACGACCAACGACTTGCGCGACAACTGGACGGTCGGCTATACCCGCTTCCTTGTGGCCGGCGTCTGGACGGGCAACAGCGACGGCCACGCCATGCGCGGCGCCACCGGCATCAGCGGCGCTGCCCCCATCTGGCACGCGTTCATGGAAGCCGTGCTGGCGGACCCTGCCCTTCTTGCCGTGCTCGACGCCCCCGCCGACTCGTCCGCCGATCCCGCGGCCTGGCAGTTTGCGCCGCCTGCCGGCGTCCAGCAGATCGACCAGTGCCCACCCAGCCTCGCCTGCCGTGGCGGTGGCGAATACTTCACGCAGTCCTGGCTGCAGCAAACGGGCGGCGAGCCGCTGCATGACAGCGTCGCCAACGGCGCCTTTGCCGGCGTCTATGTAGAGACGGGCGGCCAGCGCCAGCCAATCGGCTACTGTGGCGGCCCAGCCGGTGCCGCCGGCCCAACCCAGTCGCTGCTCATGCTGCCTGCTGGCCCGCCTGCGCGCTCGCCGAACGAAGTCCAACTACAGCAAGAACAAGCTGCGGTGCTGGCTTGGAGTCGCGACAATGCCGTGCCGCTGTACCTCGGCGGCTGCAAGGGCATCGACCAGCGTGCCGCCGCCCTCCTTCCTGGTATGAGCCAGGGCGACCAAAGGATATTTGTAGATCAGGCCGCAGCGAGTGCGCCTTGAAGGGAAATAGTGTTATGTTCAAGGGAATTCTTCTGCTGTTCGCGATCTTCGTCCTGGCCGGCTGCGCGCAGCGCGCCCAGGGAGCGGCCCCATCCGCTGCAGGCGGTACAACCGGCGTCGCCGAGGTTAGCACGGCTGCCTCCGGCGCATCGGGCACAAACGATACAGGCGCGGCAGATACCGGCGCGCCGCGCACAGCTGCGATCGCACTTGCACCTGCCGCCGGGTATGCCGGCACATTCGTGAGCGTGACCGGCACCGGCTGGCCGCCGTCTGCCATGGTGCTTGTCAAGCTGGCCGACGCCCAGGGCCGCAGCCCTGTCCTGGCTGCCGTCGCCACCGATGCGAAAGGCCAATTCACCACCGGCTTCGTCTATCCCGTCGGCGAACGCTGGTTGCACCCCGGATCGGCGGCTGTCATCGCCCACACCGAAAATGGCAAGGTCGAGACAACGGCACCCTTTACCGTCGCGCCGCCCGCCGGCGTAATGCCGCCCACGTCAACACCGACGGCTGCGCCGGCTGTCAGCCCGACTGTCACGACCACCATACCCTTTACCTCCGGCGCACTTGCTGCCACCCCGGCCCCTACCGTCACACCGGTTCCTACCGCCACGCCCCTTCCCACAGTGACAACTGCGTCCGCCCCGCCTGTCACCACCCCTGCCACGCCCATTCCAACCGCGCAGCCAAGTGCTACGGTGGCATCCACGGCTACGGTCGCGCAAACGGTCGCACCAACGGTGGACCATGATGCCTATTCCGACCCTGTCTCCACTATCGCCGCACTGATCGCCGCAATCCGCAGCATGCCCCCTGGCGACCTCGCGCCCGAGCTCGTCAATAGCCTGGTCCAGAAGCTCAACAACGCGCAAAAGCAGGTTGACAAAGGCCACGCTACCCCCGCCTCCAACATGCTCCGCGCCTTTCAGCACGAAGTGGCAGCCCAGCGCGGCAAGAAGATCGCCGCTGACGCCGCCACTTTCCTCACCGTCTCCGCCGACAGTGTAATCGCTCGCCTGCAGGCGGATCAGCCGGGCGCCGACGGCGCCGGTGGTGACGACAACGGCAAGAATAACGGCAAGGGCAATGACAAGGGTAAGGATAACGACAAGGGTAACGGCAAGGGTAATCGGCAGGTAACGGCGACGGAAATGGCAAGGGCAAGGGTCAAGGGAAGGGCTGACCTGACTTGAACCAGTGAGGCGCCCGTAGAGCTCTGCAACTTCTGCCCAGGAGGCAGAGGTGCCCGTCAGCGTACGGGTAAAGTATAATAATGTCCTGCGCTTCCGCGCAGCTGCACCGCTGCTCCACACACCATTTGCACGCGCCAGGAATGAGAACGATCATGCACCAACTGTATTACCAGCCTGCCGGGTATTGGTTCGGCGACTGCATGCCCTTCTATCACGACGGCAAGTTCTATCTCTACCACCAGCGCGATACCCGCATTCCCGGCCCCTTCGGCGAACCATTTGGCTGGGCCCTGGCGTGCACGAGCGACTTCGTCCACTATGAGGATCTGGGCGAGTCACTCGAAAAGGGCGGCGACGACGCTCAGGACCAGTTTATCTTTGCCGGCAGCCTGTTTGAAGCCAACGGCACGTTCTACGCCCTGTACACCGGTTATAATCGCGATTACCCCAAGCAGGGCAAACCTTCCCAGGTGCTCATGATCGCCACCAGCACCGACCTGATCAACTGGCACAAGACCTCCGACAAGCTGGTCGTTCCCCAGGACGGCTACGATCCCATGGAGTGGCGCGACCCATACGTCTTTTGGCACGCCGACACCCAGGAATACATCATGATCCTGGGCGCTCGCAAGCTGGACGGCAAAAAGATCCGCACCGGGCGCACGGTCTACTTCACCTCTCGGGATCTGAAGTCTTGGGATTTCAAAGGCGACTTCTGGGCCCCCGACCTGTTCTATATGCACGAAATGCCCGACATTTTCAAGCTGGGTGACTACTGGTACCTGCTGACCACGGAATACAGCGACAAGAGCAAGACCATCTACCGCATGAGCAAGACCCTGGCCGGGCCATGGCTGGCGCCGGTGGACGATGCCTTTGACGGCAGCGCCTACTACGCGGCTCGTTCCTACTCCGACGGCGAGCGGCGCTACCTCTTTGGCTGGGTGCCGACCAAGGAAAACGAGGACGACGCACGCAGTTGGCAGTGGGGCGGCACGCTGGTCGTCCACGAAGTCTACCAGCGCCCTAACGGTACGCTGGGGGTGAAACCGCCCGCCGGCGTCGCCAATGCCTTTGCGCAAGCACAATGCCTGCTTGACACCCCTTTGGTGCTGGCCACGCAGGATGCCTGCGCCTCCGCCTACCTTGCTGCCAACACCGGCGACCTCTTTAGGCTGGAACTCCAGGTCGAGTTCTCCGCCGGCACGCGTGCCTTCGGCATTCGCGTCTGCGAAGATGAGGTCACCGGCGAAGCCTATGAGTTCATATTCCAGCTCGGCGAAGACCGGGTCAGCTTCGGCAGGACGCCCAGTATGCCCCTAACTTCTTATATGAACAGAGGGCTCGAGCGTCCGCTTCCCCTCGCTGCCGGCTGCAAATACACGATCCAGGTCATCGTGGACGACACCATCGCCACCCTCTACGTCGAGGGCGTCGCACTCAACACGCGCATGTATGCCAAGCCCGGCCATGCCCTCGCCGTCTACGTCGTGGACGGGAGCCTCACCGTGGACCAAGCCGTCCTTGCCGCCGGCCTGCGTCCCACGGCCTAATGTGACCCTTCCGGGAAGACCCACCCTTCCGGGAAGGGGTCCAACCCCATCAGCGGAGCGAATCATGCAGTACACCAATCCCATCATCCCGGGCTTTCACCCTGACCCCAGCATCTGCCGTGTCGGGGAAGACTATTTCCTGGTGACCAGCTCTTTCGAGTACTTCCCGGGCGTGCCGCTCTTCCACAGTCGCGACCTGGTCCACTGGCGCAAGATCGGCCACGTGCTCACCCGCCCCAGCCAACTTCCTGCCGACCCCTGGCGTCCATCGGGCGGCATCTACGCTCCCACCCTGCGTTATCACGGCGGCACCTTCTACATGATCACTACCAACACGTCGACCGGGGGCAATTTCTACGTCCATACCCAGGACCCGTACGGCGAGTGGTCCGACCCGGTCTGGGTAAAGCAGGGCGGCATCGACCCCTCGCTTTTCTTTGACGACGACGGCCGCGTCTACCTGACCAGCACTGCTGAGGTCCCTTCTCCTCTACCGGCAGAAAGCGACCCTGCCACCCCTTTCTTCGGCATCCAGCAAAGCGAGATCGACATCGCGACGCGGCACACTCCTCACTGATCCGAGAATCATCTGGCATGGCACCGGCGGCCGCTGGCCCGAAGGCCCCCACCTCTACAAGATCGGCGGCCGCTACTACCTGATGATTGCGGAGGGCGGCACTGAGCAGGGCCACATGGAAACTATCGCCCGCAGCGACAGCCCTTGGGGCCCCTGGGAGAGCTGTCCCCACAACCCCATTCTCAGCCACCGCAGCTATCACAGCCCACTCCAGGCTCTCGGCCATGCCGACCTCTGCCAGGCGCACGATGGCACCTGGTGGCTGGTCTGCCTCGGCATCCGCACGCAGGGCTACCCACCCACTGCCCACCTCGGCCGCGAAACCCTCCTTGCCCCCGTCCGCTGGGACGATAGGGGCTGGCCCAATGTCGGGCACGCAGGCAAGCTGCGCGTGCAGATGGAAGGCCCGACTTTCGCCAACGGCGGCGCAGATCCTACACCAGTACGTGACGACTTTGACGCCCCCACCCTTGGCGCAGAGTGGGTCTTCCTCGGCACCCCAACCTCCGCCTTCTGGTCGCTGGCGGAGCGCGCCGGTGCGCTCCGCCTCCAGGGCAGCCCCGCCACGCTGGACGACGGCCCGCCCGTTGCCTTCGTCGCCCGCCGCCAGACCCACTTCACCTGTGAGGCGGCCGCGCAGCTCGACTTCGATCCCCAGGCGGATGGCGAGGAGGCCGGCCTCACCGTCTGGATGAACCCGCATCACCACTACGACCTATTTGTCACCCGCCGTGCCGGTCTCCGCCACGTTGCCGTCCGCCGCCGGATCGGCAGCCTGGTCGCCGAAGTGATGCACGTCCCTGTCCCACCCGGTCCAGTCACGGTCATCATCGGGGCCGAGCCCGACCGCTATACCTTTGCCGTTACCGGCGCAGGGGGAGACACCCAAACGCTCGCCGCCGCCGAACCGCGCTACCTGGCGCCCGAGGTCGCCGGCGGCTTTACCGGCGTCTGCTTTGCCCTGTACACTACCGGCAGCGGTCGCGCTGGCCAGCACGCCCGCGTACTTTCATTGGTTCGACTACAGGACATCATAATGGCTAACGATGCCCCGCCTCGCCACCTGGAGTGGGAAGGCTGCTTCAATGCTCGGGATCTAGGCGGGCTGCCCACCCTGGACGGCGGCGAAACCTGCTGGCAGTCCGTCATTCGCGCCGATTATCCTGGCACTCTATCCCCCGCCGGCCTGGAGGCAATGCTCGACTACGGCGTGCGTACCCTCATCGACATCAGGTCGCCCCAAGAAGCCGCCGCCGAATGCTATCAATGGGCGGAGACAAGTGACTGCCGGCGGCTCCATCTGCCGATCGAGAAGTACTACCCCCACGTTGGCACCCTCATCCGACAGGCCACATCGTTGGTCGAGACCTACTGCATCATGGTCGATGCCTATCCCGACTGCGTTGCGGCTATCCTCGGGGCCGTGGCCGTGGCGCCGCCCGGCGGAGTGCTCGTTCACTGCCTGAGCGGCAAGGACCGCACCGGCGTAATCGCCGCGCTGCTGCTGTCCGTTGCCGGCGTGCCCAACGACGCGATTGCCGCCGACTACGCCCTGAGCCAGGCGCGCCTGTGGCCCGAGTACGAGCAGCGCCTCCAGCAGGGCCTGGTCAAAGAACCAGAAACCCTCTGGACCAGGCCGCTGGCCGAACCCGCCGCCATGCATATCTTCCTGGACTACCTGGCCGTGCACTACGGCGGCGCCCATGCCTACCTGGTGCAGGCCGGCCTCTCGGCGGAGCAAATCCTTCAGATCCGCCAACGCCTTGTCCCGGGTCGGTAAACCCGCCGCGCCCACAAGTAAACCCCCAAAATAAACCTTCGCTAGACGCCGCCCGCCCCATTTCCCTTTAAAGTTGTGGTATGCAGCCGGGACACCATCAGGAAGTAACCGACCAAGGTCGGCGTCCCTCCGGGAAGTGTCCCAACCAAACCTATCAACTAAGGAGAAATGCAATGGAAACTGCAGTTTTGATCACTGAGATGGACGCCCTCAAGGCAAAGATCAAGTCAACCTGGACGGCGGGCGACTTCGGCCAGATCGCTAAGTCTTACGCACCCAGCGCGGCGGAGTTTGTCGCCCGCCTCGGCTTCGGGCCCGGCGAGCGGGTGCTCGACGTGGCGTGCGGCACCGGCAACCTGGCCATCCCGGCCGCCAAGACCGGCGCCACAGTGGTCGGCCAGGACATCGCCCCTAACCTGCTCGAGCAGGCGCGCGCCTGGGCCAAGAAGGAACGGCTGACGATCCGCTTTGACGAGAACGACGCCGAAGATCTGCCGTATGCCGATGCCACGTTTGATGCCGTCATCAGCATGTTTGGCGCCATGTTCACCCCGCAGCCCACAGTCGTCACGTCCGAAATGGTCCGCACCGCCCGCCCGGGCGGGAGGATTGCCATGGCCAACTGGACGCCGAGCGGCTTCATCGGCCAGATGTTCAAGATCGTGGGCAAGTATGTGCCGCCGGCACCCGGCATGCCGTCGCCGCTGCTGTGGGGGGATGAGGGGATCGTGCGTGAGCGCTTCAACGGCAGCGCGGTCGACCTGGAGTTCACCCGGCGTGTGATCAACTTCTACTTCCCCTTCCCTCCGGCAGCGGTCGTGGAATGCTTCCGCACCTACTATGGGCCGACCTACAAGGCCTTCGGCTCGCTGGATGCCGCCGGCCAGGCCGCACTGGAGGAGGAGCTGACGGCGCACTGGTCGGCGCACAACCAGGTCGCTAACGGAGAGACGCGGCTGACGTCGGAATACCTGGACGTGCTGGCGACCAAGACGGCGTAGGTCGTCTTCTAAATGGAGGTGTCCGACCGAAGGTCGGCTCCACCTCCTCTGTCTTACCACCTCGGCTACACACGCGAAAGGAAATCACCATGAAGATCTTGATTGCCGCCCTGGCCTTAGCCATTGCTGCCATGCTGCCCCAACCGGCGCACGCCAGCCAGGCTACGCCGCCACCCGTGCCTCCCAACATTCAAGTGCCCACAGGGAATGATGCGTTCCTTATGGGTCACGCCGTCGGCACCCAGAACTATGTGTGCCTGCCCACGGGCTCTGGCGTTGCCTTTAAGCTTTTCACGCCGCAGGCCACGCTGTTCAAGGACAACGACAAGCAAATAAGCACCCACTACTTCAGTCCCAACCCGGATGAAAATGGCACGGTGCGCGCCACCTGGCAGGACTCCCTGGACACCAGCACGGTCTGGGGCGAGGTGAAGCCGGGCAACGCCTCCTCCGACGCCAACTACGTTCAGCCGGGTGCCATCCCCTGGCTCTTGGTGACGGTGGTAGGATCCCAAGATGGAACCATCGGTCGCGACCTGCTGGCGACGACCACATTCATCCAGCGGGTGAACACCACAGGTGGCCTTGCACCCTCGACTGGCTGTTCGTCGCCCGCCGATATCGGCACGCAGGCCTTTGTCCCTTACACGGCCGACTACTTCTTTTTCCGGGACGTTAATCGTAAATAAGATGGCTGTGCCTGGACCTGCTGAACTACGAACTGGAGAGCCGGACGCCAAACGCCCGGCTCTCCTAAACAGCGACTCGTCAGTAACCCGCTGGTACCCGCCAGCAGTTCGACTGCTGGTAAGCGCGTGCGATCAGCAAAACTCCTTCACGAGCGCAGCAGCCTCCGCCGCCGTCAGCAGTTGGCCCGTCTGCCGGTACTCATCATAGGCGGCCTGGCCAAGCTGCGCTCGCAGCTCTACGACAGTTGTCTCGTAATCAGGTTCATCGGTCGGCACCACGACGATGCCGATCGCCTCCTGAAGGGCCGCCGCCGCACCGATCAGCTTGGCCGCCGGCTGCGAACGTCCCCAGCGCGCTAGAACGCCGGCAGCGCCAAGTAGCGTTATCGCTATGCCGTAGGGGAATTCCAGATCCCGCGACATGTCCAACGCTTCGCCAAAGCTGGCGAACGCTGCTTCGTAGTCTCCCATGTGGAATACCGCCCAGCCTATATTTGACTGTACAAGCACTACATCCGATAGGAAGCCTACTGCGCGCAGCTCTTGCAGGCTCTCTTCATAGAAGCGTTTTGCCTCGTCGTACCGTTTCTGCATACGCTTCAATTCGCCGAGGATATTGAGGACACGCCCACGGCCTGGCCGATTGTGGAGCTCGACAAACAGGCGTGCTGCTTCATTGGCCAGCCGGTCCATTGCTTCATAGTCTGTCAGGCAGGAGGTCAGGCGCAATAAGTGTCAGGACCTTGACATACATTGTCTGTCCCCTGGTTTGTGGATCTACCGTCTGGAGTGAGATCTGGTACGCTTGTTCGGCCATCTGCCGCGCCTGGCTCCGCTGGCCGAGAATCAGCGCCAGCGCTGCGGCGTTCGCAAGAGCCTTAGCCTGCACCGGCGTGGGCGCCGGTGGTTTCGCCCCCAGCAGCTGTTGGGCCCAAGCCATTTCCTCCGTCAAGTACCCGCGAATGCGCCAGCACGAGCCCAGGTCACCGATCATGCGCAGCCCAGGCTCAGGGTCGTGATCCAGCGCCCAGCGCAGCGCTGCCCGCAAGTTGTCGATCTCGATCTCAATCTGATTCAGGATCAGCCGCTGCTTGACGTTCGCCAACGACGCTTCGACCCGGTATGCAAAGCCGGTGTAATAGAGCGCATGCCGCTGCTGCAGCGTTTCTGCCTCGCCCGCTGCGTGCAGACACTGCAGCGCATATTCGCGAATTGTCTCCAGCATCCCAAAACGCGGTTGGTCGTTATCGTCCTCCCGCCGCCAGACAAGGCTTTTGTTGACCAGCCCGTTGAGCGACAGCAGCAGGCCAGTCCCGGACTGGCTTGTCGCAGATTTCGTCGATCGCCTCAAACGTACACCCGCCCCGGAAGACTGCCAACTGCGCAAACAGCCGCCTTTCATCGCCGTTGAGAAAACGATAGCTCCACTCGATCGTGTTGCGCAGCGTCTGCTGGCGCGCCGGCACATTGCGCAGCAAACGGCTCATCTCCAGCCACATCGAGTCAAGCTGCGTCAACATGGCCTGCGGCGACAGCAGCTTGGCATAAGCCGCCGCCAGCTCGATCGCCAGCGGCAGGCCGTTGAGACGCAGGCAGATGGTGGCGACCGCCGGTGCATTCTCCGCCGTAATCCGAAAATCGGCATACGCTGCCTGGGCACACTGTTCGAAGAGCTGCAGCGCTTCGCAGTTCAGCAGCGCACCCGGCGCTACATGGTGGGCAGCAAAGCGTTCCAGGTCAGGCAGTTTCAGTGCTGGCACGGCATATTCCTGCTCGCCATAGAGCGCCAGAACTTCCCGGCTGGTGACCAGGGCTGTCAGTCCGCGCGCCGCTGCGAGCAGATCTGCCACCAACGGCGCTGCCTCGATCAGGTGCTCAAAATTATCCAGGATGAGCAGCAGCTGCTTGTCGTGCAGCGCGAACTTGGTCAGCTCCAACAGCGGCGTGTCAAGAGATTCGGCCACCCCGAGCACATGCGCGACTGTATTGATGACCAGGTGTGCTTCGTTGATTGGCGCCAGGTCCACGAAGTAGATGCCGTCCTTGAATAGTCCCGCCATCTCCTCGGCTGCCCGCAGCGCCAGCCGCGTTTTCCCAATCCCCCCTGCTCCGGTCAGAGTAAGCAGCCGGTGCTGCCTGAGAAGTCTGCTTGACTGCGTCAATCTCGGCGCGCCGTCCCACCAATGCCGTAAGCGGGCTGGGGAGATTGTGGCGTGGCGGCGGCACGAACTGGCCGTCGTCACCATTCAGCAGCCCCAACGTTTGCGCACGTTGGATCGCCTGCGTGCGATTTTCGACGGCCAGCTTCTCATAGATACGCTTGTTGTACCACTTCACCGTGTTCAGTGAGAGCGCCAAATGAGCTGCAATTTCGCCATTGGCACGCCCATCCGCCGCCAGGCGCAAGATGTCGATTTCACGCTCGGAGAGTGGCTCGTCCATCGTATACAACCTCCAACAATCGCTCGCGGTACGCGCAGGCCGCTATTTTATTTGACATTCGACATATTTAGAAATCTTCATAAATTCTATTCTCTACCCACTGCTACCCCTTTACCACCCTCCTGCCACCCTCCTGCCGCTCCGCTGCGTGGTGACGCCCCACCCTGTCGCCTGCTAAGCTCATGTGCGTCAAACATGAACAAGCGTTGGGGTTGACGGCAGCGCCCGCAGCGTCCGGCCAGGTTCATGCGAGTATGTTCGTTCTATTAGGAGCTATCAGGAGATTCACCATGAACAAGAGACTTTGGATAACGCTCGCTGTGGCAGGGATCATGCACTTTGTGCTGGCCCCAGCTGCCTTTGCCAACCCCGGCCGCACACCGGAGCCGGCGACCCTCGTCGACACCGTGCGCCAGGCCACGGCCGGTTATAAGGATGTGGCGGCGGCGCAGGCTGCCGGCTACAGCCTGTTCCACGGCTGCGTCAGCGGGCCGCAAGGCGGCGCGATGGGTGTCCACTTCGTCAACGGCGACGTGGTCGGCGACGGCGAACTGGATGCCGCGCACCCCGAGGCCCTGTTGTACGAGGCCGAAGGGTGGCAAAATGCGCCTGTTAGGCGTGGAATATCGTCGTCATCGCCGAGACCTGGGACGCCAATCACGACATGCCGCCGGTGCTGATGGGGCAGCTGTTCAACTACGTCGGCAGCCCCAACCGCTATCGGCCTCCCCGCCTTCTATGAGCTGCACGTCTGGGCCTGGCAGAACAATCCAGCCGGGATGTTCGCCGATTTCAACCCGCAGGTGTCGTGCGACGGAATTTGTTGGCGGCGATGCGTCGCACACTTCCCACGGCTGATGATGTGAGTGTCGTCTAATAGAACTTTTGAGGCATCATTTTTCACAAGGAGAGTTGCAATGAGTAAACGAACGGAAGACCTGGCCGTCCGCTTGGAGCAGGGGTATGTACAATTGGCGAGCTATGCAGAAGGCCTGAGCGCGCAAGAATGGGCGGCACCCATCTCGCAGGAGGGGCGCAGTGTCGGTGTTCTAGTTCATCATGTCGCCACAATGTATCCGGTGGAAGTAGGCATGGCCCAGATCATCGCCAACGGGCAGGCCGTGGCCGGGTTGACGTGGGACTTGGTTGCCGACATGAATGCCAACCATGCGCTCGAGCACGCTCAGCCCGATCGCTCCGCCACGCTGGCCCTGCTGCGCCGCAACGGTGCTGAGCGCAGCAGCAGCCATCCGGGCGTTGACCGATGCGCAGCTGGACACGGCCGTGCCCAATTCGCTCTATGGCGATGCCCCGCTGACGCTGCAGTTCTGGCTTGAGGATCACCAGATCAGCCACAGCTACAAGCACCTGGCGAGCATCAAAGCGCTAGTGGCCGAGCCCCAGCCGGCGTGACGGATTGATTGACCTTGGTACGACCAAAGGCGTTGCCAGAACCGGACGGCACGTGCCGTCCGGTTCTGCTTTTGGAGTAGAATCAAGTATAATCCGGCGCCGACCACTCTGTACGTTTCCTTCTGTTGCAACCGCTAACGTGTGCCGCCCTCGCGCGGACGAGCAGCAAAGCGAGGTACAACATCATGTGTGATACCTGGATCGCTATGCGCGACGCTACAGATTCTGGCCAGGTGATCCTCGGCAAGAACAGCGATCGCCCTATCTACGACGCCCAGCCGCTGCTCTTGTTCGGGCAGCAGACCTGGCCGTCCGGTACCGTCCTTCAACTGGAGCACGTCGCTGTTCCCCAGGCCGAAGTCACCTACGCCACCCTCGGCTCCAGCCCTTACTGGTGCTGGGGCTACGAGGAGGGTATCAACGAGCATAGCGTCGTGATCGGCAACGAGGCTATCCCCACCAAGACCTTCCGCCACGCAGCCGAACACTATCGACAGACTGGCGCGGCAGAATTTGGCCTGCTCGGCATGGACCTGGTGCGCCTGGCCCTCGAGCGCAGCCGCACCGCCCGCGACGCCGTCGAACTGATCGGCACCCTTGTCGAGCAGTACGGGCAATTCGGTTCCGCTGTCCCCGCCAGACCGCACGATCTGGGGGGCTATGATAACTCCTTCCTCGTAGCCGACTGCCACGAGTCCTGGGTGGTCGAAGCCGTCGGCCGCCGGTGGCTGGCCCAGCGTCTCGACCACGGCACCACCTCTATCTCGAATCAGCCCACCATCCGCACCACCTGGGACCTGGGCAGCTCAGACGTCGTCGATTATGCCGTCGAGATGGGCTGGTGGCCCGCCGAGCCGGAACAGGGCTTCGACTTCGCTCGCGCCTACGCCGACAATTGCGTACCTCGCCAGGTCTCGCAGCTGCGCCTCATGCGCTCGCGCCAGCTGCTGGCGGTGCAGCAAGGCCAGGTCACGCCCTACTGGATGAAGCGCATCGCCCGCGACCACTACGAGGACACCTTCCTCCAAGGCCCCTACTTTGACGCGGCAGACCCCGACTTTCATTCGATCTGTATGCATTCCTCGGCCGCCAACTTCACTTGGGGCAACACCGCCAGTTCGTGCATTGCGGTGCTGCCGCGCTCCGAGGCCGAACTGCCCGTGTTCTGGTGGACGCCTGGCCCACCCTGCAACGGCTGTTATGTCCCCTTCTTCGTCCATGGCAGCCAGCTGCCGGAGATCGTCTCATCGGCCGGCACGTTTGGCAAGCGCGTCTGCGCCCCCCATACCGCCGTCGAGGACACCTTCTCCCCGCACTCCTATTGGTGGCTGTTCCGCGAGCTGCTGGATCGCGTCAAAGGCGACCCCATCTCAAGCGTCCCTGGCCTGTACCCTGTCCGCAATCAACTTGTGCGCGCCAGGTTCGACGCGCTCGAACAAGAATTCGAAGCCCAGGTGCCTGCCGTCATGCGGGAGGCGCTGGAAGTAGATCAGCCTGGCCTGCGCTCAGCAATTCTAGACGACTTTACCCAGCTCTGCGTCCATAAGGTCCATACCGTCCTGCAGGAGCTGCTGTACACATTCTTATGACCTTGCAGGCAGTGCATCAAGCCATTCGCGGATCGGCTGCTCGTGTTCCTCGTGGAAATGCTGCAGGAAATCGCCGACGACTGCCTGCGCCGGCCGAGCGCCCTTCCGTCCAGTCAAGCTGCTTGCCGCCAAGCAGCACTGCTTCCGGCAGCGCCTGCACGCGTGCCCGCAGATCTTGCCAGGCGCTCTCTGCATCCCTCAAGACATCGCCGGCTGGTCGATCGCGGTTGACCAGGTAGATCCACCGATTGATGACGGCGACGTCGGCCTGCGAAGGGTGATCGACCGGCCGTTCGCCCCGCGCCAGCGACGCCAGGCGGCCCACCTCGCGCCGCCACCAGGTCGTCAAGTGCGCGATCGTATCCTTCATCGTCCACTGGTCCGTCACGCCGAGGATCTCCAGGCGGCCAGGTCCGATCTCCTTCAGCAGTGCCTCCCAGCCTGCGTGCTCTTCGTCGATCCACTCGATCAACTGCTGCTTTGTCTGTGCTGTATGCATCCCGCTCATCCCTTGCTGGCTCCCTCCGTTTATATGGCGAGGTTCCGGCATCCAAACTCTCTCGCCCAAGCCCTTATTCGTCACACCCTATGATCGGCAGTGCCGCAGTGTAGGTCAATCCCTCCGGGCCTATGAGAACGGCATCTCCCTGCCCGCGCATTCTTGCCTGTGGGCAGCCGCAATCGCCATTTGCGCATTTCCCCTAAATCTGTCATTCTTCCCCATCCCACGCAGCGCAATCCCATCACTACGGGCTGCTATAGCCCATCTTCTGTATTAGAAGGAGCCACCCGTGTCTCGCTCACCGACTCACCCTGACTCACCTGCCCGCGGCCGCGCGCTGCACACCTCTCGCTGCGCCTGGTGCTCCCTGCCTGTGCCTGCTGGCCGCCTGCCTTGCCCTCCTCCCTCTGCACGCGGCCCATGCCCACGACGACAGCGGCGAGAAGATCGACGTCGTGCTCGCAGGGCGCCCCCGCCGGCGCCCAATGAGGCCGGCTTTACGGCCACGGTGACCCCGCATGCCGCACGGCGTCGCCCTCCAGCTGCAGTGGCAGCTGCCCCCCGGCGTCGAGCTGGTGGGCGGCCCGGCCGCCGTCGCCTGGAACAACCCGCCCGTGGACAGCGCCCAAAGCGAGGCCCGCCAGGTCCGCGTGCCCGGTCCCGGCGTCTATCCCATTGCCGTGGGTGCCCGGCTCGATGGCGGCGGCCAAAGCTGGGTCCAGGGCGCCACCCTCTACCTCACCGCCGCCGACGACGGCGCCGTCACCCTCTCACGCCAGGACCCCAGCCGGGCGCACCTGCGCGGCTCCGTCATGTCGACCAGCGTCGAGCCCATGCTGGGCGCGGCAGTTGCCCACGCCCCCAACGGCGATCCCTGTTTTAACGTCTCCGGCACGGTCATGCGCGAGGAACACACTCCCTTCCGCAGTGGCTACCAGCCGCTGGTCTACGTCCCCGTGCGCTCGGCCGCTGCTCGAGATGCGCGAGGAGGATACGCTCTTTGACGACACCTATGGCGAGATGCTGACCGGCAACGACGGCAGCTTTGCCTTTAGCTTCTGCGACGACGACGGTCTCTTCGACGACGAGTTGGAGATCTACGTGCGGCTGACCGCCGAAATCCAGTCCGCCGGCCACGACGTGGTCGAAGTGCAGGAAGACGGCATTGTCGAGGATGTCTACGAGTTCAAGAGCCGGGTGATCGAGTCCGAAGGCGGCACCTACACGTTCAACCTGCAGCTCGACCGCGACCAGAGCGCCATCTTCAACATCGCCGACGCCATCTTCGACGCCTGGAATGTCTGGAACGCCAACGGCGGCGCCGTCGGCGACGACGCCATCTTCGACTACCAGGCCGAGGTCAACTGGGAACGCGGACGACGACGACGACAAGACCTACTACAACGGCTACGTCTGGGACGAGATCACCGTCGCCGACGCCAACTCCAACCCCGACGAGTGGGACGACGGCGTGATCATCCACGAGTGGACCCACCAGGCCGACGACAACTACGGCTGCGACGACAACCCCGGCGGCCCCCACAGCTCGCGCGACAACGCCCAGGACCCCGAGCTGGCCTTCGCCGAAGGCTTTGCCAACTACTACCAGAGCGCCGTGCGCAACGCCGTGGGCCGCGTCGACAGCAACTTCTATCTCGACGGCCTCGGCCCCGGCGGCATGATGGGCGGTTACGACATGGAAGCGTGGGACACGAACAACCCCACCCTGGTCACCGACCGCAACGAGGCTGCCGTCGCCGCCCTCCTCTGGGACCTCGAAGACGCCGCCCAGGATGGCCAGGACCGCGCCGGCTTCGGCCTGCGCGCCAACCAGGAGACCTTTACCGACCCCACCTTCTCCGAAAACGGCGACGTCTTCGACGACACCTGCACCACCTGGGTCTACCTGGAATCCTGGCGTGACATCGGCAAGCAGGCCGACAGGGGCACCGCCGCCATCATCCAGCAGAACGTCGGCCTCACTAATTTTTATGGGAACAGCTGTGGCGGCGGCGCACATGTGCCCGGGAGCAGCGTCTGGCACGCCGGTCCCCGGGACATTCGCCGCCGCCGCAGTCCCCACCCAATCCGACGTCAAGTGGTGGAAGAACCTCACCTGGGTCGTCGACACCAGCGCGAGCATGGCAGACTCCAACAAGCTGGGCAGCGTCAAGACGGTGATGAAGGAACAGGTCAACGACCTCTCGCGGCACCCCAAAGGGCACCGAGTTCAACGTCTATACCTTTAACAACACGACCTCTGCCCTCCAGCAGCCGGTCCAGCGCAAGTTCTACGCCGACCTGGCCAACCCCGCCATCGACTCGCTCGCCACCGTCGGCGCGCCCGACGGCGACTGCGACGTGGCCGCCCTCTCCGCCATCGCCCAGGCCGCCCAGCTTCAGCCCAACGGCGACATCTGGCTCTACACCGACCGCGCCGCCCGGCTCATCGGCCCCAACACGCTCAGCGTCGACAGCGTCCGCCGCCTGCTCAACCAGCAGGGCGTGCGCGGCTCGTTCGCCATGCTCGGCGGCTGTGCCGGCGTCCTCCCCGCCCGCATGAGCGACGTCACCGGCGGCGAGATCAACTACCTGGGCAACGCCGCCAACGGCAGCCAGTCCACCGGCATCGTCCCCTACCTGCTCACCGCCCTGGGCACCGGCGGCCAGTTCATCTACGTGCGCGAGGACCAGCTCGGCAGTGCCGCCGACATCCTGCGCGCCCAGGTCGCCAACAGCGCCGGCGCCGGCAAGTGGAGCGACTACGTCAGCGACAACTTCACCTACCGCTGGGACCGCCTCGAGGCCGGCGAGTACCAGTGGTTCCCCGCCGAGTCGCTGGGCAAGCGCCGCCAACCAGATCCCGACCACCGGCTACCTCACCTATGACCTCCCACGCCAGTTCTCCTACTACGGCACACAGTGGACAAGAGTGGGCGTGAACCAGGACGGCGCGATCGAGTTCAACCCCTGCGGCTCGCCCTGCTCTATCATCCGCATCGTGCGCGCCTTCCTTGACGTCCTCAACACCGACATGCAGTGGGACTTTGTGCCCTTCCCCCCGGCCTTCGCCGGCAGACGGCACAGGGGCGGCCGGCCGATGCAACCGCCGATACGGCTGCCGATCCCGACGTGGTCGACGTCGCCCTCGCCAACGACCCAGCCTGTGCCAAGCTGTTCCGGCCCGCCGTCGAGCGGCTGCCTGGCCCCCAGGTCTGCGTCTTCCAGGCCAACCTGGGCTTCGAATGGCACATCATCTCGATCCAGGGCTACGACTCCACCGGCCGCTACCGCGCCTACCAGGTCTGGCTCAACACCAACACCGGCGAGATCCGCTTCCAGTACGGCAGCGTCTACACCGAGCCGTCCACTGCCCAGATCGGCCTGCGCCGCAGCTTCCCCATCCAGTTCCCGCCTACCACCGACGCCCTTGTCGTCAGCAACGCCGACTCGGCCGGCGCTTACAACGGCATGGGCTACAAGTTCACTCCCGCCCCGCCGCAGCCGACCCGCACCTACACCGTCGCCGTCGATGCGCTGATGGAGGGCGTCGGCTTCCTTCAGACCGGCTACAGCGGCCGCTTTGAGCCCATGATCGTGCGCGACCCTGCCGGCAACTCCGTCAACTGCGCCGACACGGCCAACGTGCTCTGCCTCACGATGGACAACGTGGCCGGCGACCGCATGGTCCAGTACGTCCAGGTCAACGTCAACGGCAATGTGGGCGACTGGACGGCCACTGTCGACGCCCAAGCAGGTGCTGAAGGCACCTTTACCTTCACCGGCCTGGCCGCCAGTTCCATCGCCGCCAGCACGGTAGGTGAGCGCAGCCTGCCCAGCGCCGGCGCCGTTCGCCTTGCCCTCAAGCTGGGCGCCGCGGCCGACAACAACGTCCTGACCGGCTGGCTCCAGCGCCCCAACGGCGACCGCTTTGGCGCCAACTTCCAGCTCTTCGACGACGGCGCCCACGGCGACGGCCGCGCCGGCGATGGACTCTTCGCCCTCCCCGACTTCGGGGCCCAGGGCAAGGGTGCCGGCTTCCTCTGGGTACAGGGCAGCATCGGCGGCCAAAGCTTCGTGCGCAGCGATCCTGTCCCCTATAACTTCCAGCCGCTCGAGGTGACCGCCTTAACCAAGGACCTGGCCTACACCGGCGCCGTCGTCCCCGTCTGGTTCCGGATCAAGAACCTCGACAGCCGCCAGCAGTGCTTCTACTACGGCGACCGCGTTACCGTGCCCGACGGCTGGAGCTACTACTGGAGTATCCCGCCCGGCGACGACGGCAGCGAGCAGTTCTTTGGCGTCTGCATCCCCGCCGGCGGCACGATCGAGCGGCAGCTCAACATCATACCCAGCGGCGAGTTTGACGCCGGCCCATCCCTCGCCGGCGGCGAAGTCGCCGCCATGTTTGTCGAGCGTGAGCGCGGCACCATCAGCGACGGCGACACCGTCACTGTTACCCGCTATCGCGAGCCGCTCAAGATCACGGTGCTCAACGTACTCGGCGACAGTGCCCTCCGCCCCAACGGCGTCGACACCGCCACCCTCACCGTAGAAGTCTACGACTACACGGGCACCCCGATCCAGGACGGCACCCTCGTCGAGATCACCACCGACCTTGGCACCGTCGAGCCCGCCCCGGTGGCCGCGCTCGCTGCGTCATCCGCCGCCGGGCCCGCTGCGTCGAGCTACACCGGCGACCTCACCGACGGCAAGGAAGTCGTTACCCTCGTGGCGGGCACGCAGCCGGGCGACGCCACTGTCACCGCCACCGTTAACGGCAAAACCGCCGCCACCATCGTGCACATCCGCGCGGCGAGCGTCCATACCATCGACCTGGCGGCCTCGCCCGCGGATCTCTCTGGCGGCGCCACCTCCTCCACCCTCGTCGCCACCGTACACGACAAGTGGGGTGCGCCTGTCCCGGGGGTAAACGCCCGCATCGGCATTGCCGACGACGCAGGCACCCAGGGCAGACTCAACGGGGGCGCCGACATGCTAACCGGCGTCACCGACGCCAACGGCCAGTTCGCCGTTACCTTTACTAAGACTACCGGCGCCACCGGCCAGGTCGTCGCCCGTGCCGATTACTTGGCCCAGAAAGACGGCCAGCTCCAGGTGATCGACGACGCTGCCGTCACCCTGACCCTCGCGCCCGTCCCGCGCAATCTCTACCTGCCGGCCGTGCGGAAGTAGTGCTCACTTATCACGTGCCGGGGACCTTAGAGGTCCCCGGCACGTCGAACTACAGCGGCTAAACCGCACCTGCAGCCCCTGCTTAGGCCGCGGAAACGGCACCATCACATATCCCAAGTCCTGATCCGGCCGCACCTCCCACACATAATCGCGCAGCAGCAGCGCCAGCATCACTCGCATCTCCGCCCAGGCAAAGTTGGTCCCCAGGCACAGCCGCGGTCCGCCGCCAAACGGAATAAAGCAGTACTGCCTTCCCGCCTGCTCCGACCGCGGCGGCAGCCAGCGCTCGGGGTCAAACTCGTATGGGCCGCGCCAGATCCGCTCGTCCGTATGCGTCCCTGCGATCTCCAGCCGCACCGTCCACCCGCGTGGGATGCGGTAGCCCTTGTATTCCATGTCGCACAGCATGCTGCGAAATGTCCCCGCCACGGGCGCAAGGTAGCGCATGCTTTCGTGCAGCACCGCCTCCAGGTACGGTAGCCGCTTGATCTGCTCTAGGTCCAGTGCGCCGGCCAGCCCTGCCGCCTGCATCTCCGCCCGCGCCTGCGCCAGTACCGCCGGGTGCTGGGCCAACTGCAGCATCAGGTTTGTCATCACCGTGACTGTCGTATCGTGCCCGGCGAACAGCTGGTTGTGCAGCTCGTGCACGATCGCCTCTTGTTTCAGCGGCTTCCCCTCTGCATCCCGCACGCTCAGCAGCGAGCCGAGAATATCGTTGGGCTGTTCCGGCAAGCGGCGCCGCTCATCCACAATTGCGTCGATCGCCGCCAGCAGTTCGCCTTTTGCTTTGAGCGCCCGGTGGTAGGTTGTAAATGGCAGGTCGATCGGCAGTGTCGCAATTCCTGCCGTCCACGCTCGAAACAGCCGGCTCAGGTAAGGGATGTCTACAGCGGCACCATCGCCCAGCAGCAGCGTCACGATGATCTCAAAGACTAACGCCTGCATGGATGGGAGCACGGTTACGTCCCCCGCCTCGGTCCAGCGTTCAAAGTGGCGGGTGCTGATCGCCTGCATCTGCGGGGCAAAGGCGCGCATCACGCTGTGGCGGAAGTGCGGCATCAGCAGTGCCCGGCGTTCGGCGTGGGCCGGCCCTACCAGCATCGCCGTGCACTCTTCCCCCAGCAGGCGCCGCGTGCTGCTGTTCCAGGTGTTCTGCAGGTACTTGCCCTCCCCCGCAAAGATCCACGCCAGCGCATCCTCGCCTGTTAGCACGATCGTCCTGGCGCCGATCAGGTGGGTGCGGAACACGTCGCCGTAACGGGCGCGCCTCGCAGCCACAAACCGCGCTGGGTCCTGCGCAAACTCGATGGTTTCCCCGATCCCCGGCAGCCCAAAGCTCCCCGGTGGGATCGGCAGTTCGGCAAGGTCCGGCCCGGCTGCCAAGGGATTATCAGTTGTCTTCGTGGCCATGCGTGCCGCCAGTCTCCGGTAAATGCACTGGTAAATACCCGCATTGTGCCCGCACGCGGAAAAAACAGCCAAACCCATCCCACCTCCAGGAGGTGTATGTGAAGGTGTACGACCGAAGGTCGGCGCTCACCTTCTGGGAGCGTCTCCGCCGTTTAAACGGCTCTCGTGCCCGGGCCACGGTCTGTGTTACAATTTGCGCCTTGCTCGTCCCGGAATCCGTACCCCTACAGATGCATAAGGAGGATTTATGCCCAAGATTCGATTGAGGAAGACCCCGCTTGCCGTTCTGCTCCTGCTCGCATTCCTGCTGGGCGCCGTGCACGCGCCTGCACCGGCGCTCGCAGCCCCGCCTCAGCCGGATCTCGGCCCCAACGTGATCGTCTTCGACCCCACCATGCCTGTTGCCGATATCCAGGCGCGTGTCGACGCGATCTACGCCCAACAGGTGAACGACGAGATGGGCACCAACCGCTATGCGCTCATGTTCAAGCCGGGTGTCTATGGCAGCGCTGCGCAGCCGCTCCAGATCAAGGTCGGCTACTACACCGAGGTCGCAGGCCTCGGCGCCTCGCCCACCGACGTGACGATCGTCGGCAAGGTCGAGGTCTACAACCGCTGCCTCGCGGACGGCGGCACCAGCAACTGCCTGGCCCTCGTCAACTTCTGGCGCACCCTGTCCAACCTGACGATCAACGTCAACGCGCTCGGCCAGGACGGCTGCCGCGCCTCGGCCGATTTCTGGGCCGTCTCTCAGGCTGTGTCGATGCGCCGCGTCAACATTACCGGTGCCAACCTCTCGCTGATGGACTACTGCACGGCCGGCCCGCAGTACGCCAGCGGCGGCTTTATCGCCGACTCGAACCTGCCCTTCGTCATCAACGGCTCGCAACAGCAGTGGTTGATCCGCAACAGCATCATCGGCGGCTGGTCTAACGGTGTCTGGAACCAGGTCTTTGCCGGCGTCGAAAACGCACCGTCCGAGGCCACCTTTCCCAACCCGCCCTACACCACCCTCGACACTACGCCCGTCAGCCGCGAGAAGCCTTACTTGTTCCTCGACGCAGGCGGCAGCTACAACGTCCGCGTGCCGTTGGCGCAGACCAATACCCGCGGCATTAGCTGGGGGGCCGGCCTGACGCCGGGCACCACTATTCCGCTCAGCGACTTCTTTGTCGCCCGGCCGTCCGACTCGATCCAGCAGATCAACGCACAGCTGGCCCAGGGCAAAAACCTGCTGCTCACCCCCGGCGTCTACGACGTTGCGCGTACCATTGCGGTCAAGCGTCCCAACACCGTCGTCCTCGGCCTCGGCCACGCCACGCTCACCGCCTTTGAGGGCGCCGTGCCGCTGGAAGTAGCCGACGTCCCCGGCGTCATCGTCGCCGGCATTACTATCGATGCGGGCACAGTCGAATCGCCCGTGCTCCTGCAGGTCGGCAAGAAGAACGGCAACAACAGCCCCAAGAAGAATGACCCCGCCAACCCGGTCACGCTTTCTGATGTCTACTTCCGCGTCGGCGGGCCGCACATCGGCAAGGCCACTGTCGGGCTTGAGGTCAACATGGACAACGTTCTAATCGACCACACCTGGGTCTGGCGGGCCGACCACGGCGTCGAGGGCTTCTCCGGCGACACCGAGCGGTGGAACACCAATCTCGGCCGCAACGGCGTGATCGTCAATGGCGCCAACGTCACTGCCACCGGGCTCTTCGTCGAGCACTTCCAGCAGTACAACTTGATCTGGAACGGGGAGAACGGCACGACCATCCTCTTCCAGAACGAGCTGCCCTACGATCCGCCCACCCAGGCCGATTGGTCGCACGACGGCGTCAACGGCTGGGCAGCCTACAAGGTGGCAGACCAGGTGACGACCCACCACCTATACGGCGGCGGCGTCTACGTCTTCAACCAGAACAACCCGTCCATACACACCGAAAACGGCTTTGAGGTTCCCGTCACGCCCGGCGTGCGTCTGCACCACATCATGACCGTCAATCTGAGCGCCGGCACCATCGACCACGTGGTCAACGGCATAGGTGACCCGGCCGACACCAGCAGGATCGGCCAGCCCGTCTACATCGTCGACTACCCGTAATCTCAGCGGGGCCGGTCACAAGCGTTGCACAAGGAGGAGTCACTCCGAATTCCGGGGTGACTCCTTTAGTGCTGCCTGGCTGTTCACATACTCCTCAACATCCTCTGCGCGAAAGCGCCACTGTGACCCTACCTTCTGCCCCTTAAGCGTCCCCGCGCTCAGCAGTTCCAGCACGGCGCGGTCGGATACATCTAACCTCGTAGCAACCTGCCGCAGTGTCATAACTCCGGTTTGTGTCATATCATCCTCCAAATAGCGATAACCCTGAGCGAGTCTCTCCGCCACGCAGGGGGAGTGCCGATTATACGCGACAGTGTGCCGAAATGCCACGTGTACGCGCCCAAGGCTCAGGAAATGATTTCTATGGTCTACCGCCGCCGGCTTCGCAACCTCAGGTTCTGCGTACGCACCGGAACCCGCTAAGCAGATTCCAGTACTCAGGTGGGTTGGTGTCTCGATAGGCGGCACGCATCATGTGGCCGGGGTTGCCCCACGACCCACCGCGCAAGATTCGGTACTTTCCCGTAGCTGGCCCCGTTAGGTTCCTGCTTGGCGCTGTACTGTAGAAGTCCTTCTGGTACCAGTCGGCAACCCACTCAAGTACATTCCCTGCCATGTCCAATACCCCGTAGGGACTGGCGCCCTTGGGATATATGCCTACCGGTGTTGTATCGCGCACGTTGTTACCAAAGTTGCAGAGACTCTTCTCTGGCGGCATATTTCCCCAAGGATAGATGCCTCCTCCAGTACCGCGCGCCGCCTTTTCCCATTGTTGTTCAGTAGGGAAGTACAGACCTGCCCACTGGCAGAACTTATGGGCGTCATCCCAGCTGACATAGACGACTGGGTGGTTCTCCTTGCCGTCCGGGATCTTGCCGCCCTTCCAATGATTGGGTATGCGGTGGCCAGTGGCATCCACGAACACCTTATACTGTCGATTCGTCACGGGCACGATCGCAATCAAGTACTCGTCCAGGAAGGCCTTGTGCTGTGGAAGTTCATCATCCTGCGCCTTGGGGTCCTTCCTTCTGTCGCTGCCCATGAGAAACTCGCCGGCCGAGATCCGGATAAATTCCATCCCCATCTGCTTCCAGAGGGGAAGATCACGCTGGGACTCGCGTTCTACCGGCGACTTTCTCTCGTCTTTGGGGGCATGAGTCTGCTGCGGCGGCTTAGGTGACGCGGATACTTGGGGTGCCGAGGTACTCTGTTTTGGCCTCTCTTCTGTCACACGCGATGGTGTTTGCTGCTGCGCCTTTGGTGGCACCGCAGCCTGTGCTGCTGGAGTGGTCTGTTTAGGCTTGACCTCCGTTGCATTGGATGGTGGTCGCTGCTGTGGCTTAGATAGCGTGAGGGCCGGGGGTGCCGAGGTACTCTGTTTCGGCTTCGCTTCTGTTGTCTGCGGAGGTGTTTGTTGCTGTGCCTTTGGTGGCACTGCGGATGACGATGAAGCTTCGGGTGCGCGCTTTCGACGCTTCTGGCGATTGGGCAGCAGTGGTCGTAAGGCTAACATCTGGCGCGCTCTCGCCACTTTGGTTCGGTTGGCTCCATTCGCGCACAAGCTGGCGCAGTGCCTGGTTGCCGGGATTGTAGCGGGCTGCACCGCGGACCAGATCTTCGACGCGTCCGCTTCGTTCTGCCCAGGTAATCAGGTTGAAGGTAACGATCCGCAAACTCTCACCGCCGGCAATTTCATCCAGGATTTCGTCAAGTTCAATGCGCACCATCATGCGCAGCGCGGCGACCGAGCCATAAGCATTAAGGATCGCATCACTAATCTCCTGAACTTGCTTTCCCGTGAGTTTGCCATTCATCTGGTTGGCCTTTAGTGGACTCGGACAGTGGCCTAAGTATAGCAGAATCGACGCGCGCTGAAAAGGGGAGGCCGAATCCCAAAAGGAATTACTCACGGTTTCGAAAGCTGCAGGTAGAGCTCATTACCGGTGGACGAAGAGCTCTGGCACAATGCGAACAGGTCATCCCACGTGGGGGAGATGACCTGTTCGTGCACAGCTCTGTCTCTGTACTGCTACCAGCACCAGCGCCAAGAGTGCAAGCGCAGGCAAATTATGTTGCGCTCCGCAGCCACATCAGATGCGCGGGCCAAGACGTATCAATAAAGGATTGCGAATATACCTACCTACGCTTGCTTCAGTTTGAGCGGCGGCTGAGGATTGGTGGGATTGGTGGGCAGGGCGGCAGCCGGAGCAGCAAGTTGTTACAGATATTGCGTAGATTACGGCCGGCCACCGGCACGATCGCGTTGCGGCTGAGATTTTGGTTGCCCTCCAACTCCGCCATGCTCAGATGCTGCAGCTGGTCGAGCGTAAACGCATCCTCCAGCGTCGCAGCCCCTTTGGTACTTGGTCGCCGCTCAGTGTCCTCGTCGGTGCCTGGAAAGAGCTACCCTGTTCTCTGTCCGCTTGTGCTTTCGCCATCTAACACCTCCCAATCGGGGTCGGGCGGAAACTTCTCGGCCAGCGCAGCCGCCAGGGCAGGCTTGAGCTGGCCGACGTGCAGCAGCCAGCGGATGCACGCAGCAATTGCCTGCTCGGCGCTCGAAAAGATAATGCCAAACTCGCGCGTAGTGTCCGAGCTGTCGTAGTACAAGTAGCGGCCGCCGACTTCACTTGCCAGGGCGCGTGAGATCAGGGGCTCGGTATGGGTAAGGGTGCTGCCAAACTCAGCCAGGGCTGCTACCAGTTGCAGTGCCGTGCGCCCCCCGGGCAGCGCCCGCGGTTTGATGCCAGTGAGGCCGGCGATGATCTCGCCATAGCGGCTGACCGGCGCGTTCTCGCCGGTGGCCAGATAGCGCACCCCCGGCTTGCCATGTTCCACTGCAGCGGCATGCACTTCGGCCACCGGACCGATCTCTAAGTCGCTCAAGCCGCCGTCGTAGATCGGTGCACTGCCGCTGATAAAGGAGGCGATCAAACCGGTGGAAGGGGTGATGCGGTAGTCGTACGGGCCAAGCAGGCCACCAGGGCAGATGGCAATCATCTCGATCCCCAGTTGTTCGGACAACCGCCACGCCGCGCGTTCGGACTCGGTCTTGGCCACCGCATACGGATTGCGTGCGTCCTGGTTCCAGTCCTTGGGGGTGAGAACCTTGTCAGGGCGGTCGCTGACGCCGGCCGCCCAGCAGCTGCTGGTAAAGACCAAGCGCCGGATGCCCGCCGCCTTGGCTGCGGCAAATGCGTTCTGCGTGCCGACTATTGCCGGCTGGATTACCTCGGCGGCGTCCTGTTTCCAGAAGCGATAGACCGCCGCCATGTGGACCATAACGTCACACCCCTCAGCGGCTGCCGTCAGCGCCGCCGCGTCCATGACATCCCCATAGACATACGACAGTCCCAGCCCCTGGAGCCCGCGCAGGTCACTCCCCTGCCGCACGAACGGCACCACCTCGTAACCGCGCTTGAGCAGGGCACGCACAACATTTGCCCCCAGGTGGCCGTTTGGGCCCGTCGCCAGAACACGCATCGTCTATTCTCCTTTAGCTAGCTCGGACATCCGTGCTGGTGGTTTAGGGGCACAACTATACCGCAGTTGAGGCCTGGGCGCCAGAGGAATTCTAAGGCCCCTTCCAGGAAGTTAGACTACTTCCTGGAAGTGATTTCACTGTCCATCGGCCGATAACTGCACTGGTTGATGCTGCCGGGTGGCCGACAAGGCATCAAGTCAAGTTGCGCCACCTTTGGGTCAAGCATCGATCCCGGATCCGCCAAGCCCGCGTGTTAATCCAGCGTTACGGAAACACAGCCGCTCGCGTAGCTTTCAACACCATCTATAGTCGTCAGCGTCCAGCGCAAGTCCCAGGTCGTGGCTAACTGCTTAAAACCTGCCGCTTCTTCTGGTGTGAACAGCGCACCCGCCGCACCATTGCCGCTGACGTTGGTCGTGAGCACTGCAGTAGGGATGGCGAGGGGCAGTTGCAGTCCATTTAACTCGCTCGGCGTGCAACCAGATCCTGCCTCGTAGCCCCACAATGTAACCTGATATTTGGTCAGTGGCGCAGCACCATTCAACACATATTGCTCCATGGCGTAAATCTTTGGTCCATTGACATGGATATTCTCCACAAACCTCGACCGCAGCGGCGCGCCGCCCACTGCAGCCAGATCAATGTGCTGCGAATGATACGTATCGTCCGCAGCTGCCGGCAGCACGGCTGCAAGAGCCAGCACGACGGCACCGACAAGAAGAAACCCGACAACGACGAATAACGCGTACCTCGGGCGTACAGCCTGCGTTCGCATATTCTCTCCTTTTACTAGACCTGCCCCTACTTCCAGGTGGTGCCCCCAATCACACCAAAGTGTCTAGGCAAGAACGCCGAGGCTGAGTATATTGGGGCTGTGCGGCGATGCCGTATTCAGAGGGTAACAGGCCGCACGAGGGGGGAAATGCCTATGAAGGCAATCGTATGGACGCACTATGGGCCGCCCGAAGTCCTGCAGCTGCAGGAAGTGGCCGTACCCACACCCAAGGACGGTGAGGTGCTGATCAAGATCCATGCCACCGGCGTCACGGCCGGCGATTGTGAGATGCGCAGGCTGCAGCTGCCGCTGGGCCTGTCGCTACCCATGCGGCTGTACGTCGGCCTGCTACGGCCACGCCGGGTCACGATCCTCGGCCAGGAGCTTGCCGGTAAGGTCGCCGCGGTGGGGCGTGCCGTGACGGAATTTGCGGTAGGCGACCAGGTGATGGCGGCCACCGGCTTTGGCTTTGGCGCCTACGCCGAGTACACCTGCCTGCCCGTCGCTGATTCGGCTGGCGGGACTGCGACGCTGGCCTTGAAGCCGGCCAACCTCAGCTATGCTGAAGCTGCCACCCTGCCCGTGGGCGGTCTGGAAGCGCTGCACTTCCTGCGCCGGGCCGACGTGCGCCCGGGCGAATCCCTCTTGATTAACGGCGCCGGCGGCAGTATCGGCACGCTGGCACTGCAGCTGGCAAAGCACTACGGCGCTGAGGTGACGGCTGTGGACAGCACCGGCAAACTCGCCATGCTGCGCAAGTTGGGGGCCGACCACGTCGTCGATTATTCGCAGGAGGACTTCACCCGCCGGGGCGAGGTGTACGACATCATCTTTGACGTGGTAGGCAAGAGCCCCTTCTCCCGCAGCTTGCAGGTGCTCAAGCCCCACGGCCGCTACCTGCTCGGCAACCCAAGGGTGGCGACAATGGTGCGCGGGTGGTGGGCGACGAAAACGAGCGACAAGCAGGTCATCTTTGCGACGTCCGACTCGCGGAGCGGCGATCTCCTTCTGCTCGCAGAACTGGCTGCGGCGGGCACGATCAAGCCAGTCATCGACCGTACCTACCCGCTGGCGCAGGCGGCGGCGGCCCACCGCTACGTGGAGACTGGGCAGAAAGCAGGCAGTGTTGCCCTCGTCCTGTAAAGCCGCTCTGTAGATATATAGTGTGGTATAACAGGCCCCGGTACGCTGCCCCCTTCAGGAGATAATCCCACCGCCTGGAAGCACCTTGACCCTGTTTCAAGATCGGCGGCACACAGCCGCTAGCTACGCGTCCTGCAGCAGCGATTCCAGCACTTCCTCTATCGTCTGCCACAGTTCGCATGTTCGTCCGCGTGCCTGCGCGGCGCAAACTGCGGCGACCGGCAGCACCCGTGCCGCCTCTGCCACCCGACGCCCGGCTACATCCGCAAACCAGGCTGAATGGGCAATGTGCTGCATGGACGAAGCCAGGGCGTACAATTCCACTGCCGCTTCTGTTTGCCCGCGACTGATGGCATACAACGCCGCCAACGGCAGCGCACGAATGGCTGTGAACCAGAGCCGGCCGCACAATGCCATCTCCAGCGCTTCGACGAGACAGCGGCGTACCTCGTGGCTTTGCCCTAGTGCGTAGGCGGCGTAGCCCTCGCTCGCCAGGACATCCTGCATTCTGCCATGAATTTGCAGCCGCCGATGGATCTCAATGGATCGTTGCAGCAGGGCGCCTGCTTCTGCACATTGTCCTTGCGCAAGCTTGACGTCGCCCAGCCGCCACAGTGCAAAGCTTGCCAACACAGGATCGCCGATGTCCTCAGCCGCTTGCAGGGCAAGCAGCCCTTGCTGATACGCGCTGTCATACCGGCCGATACCCAGCTCTGCATTTGTTGTTAGACCATGTGCGCGAGCCAGCCATGGCCGGTGGCCCAGCACCTGGCAGCGCAGCATACCCTCATCGGCAATCGAGCACGCTTCGGTATACTTACCACAAATCACCAGTCCATGTGCCAACAAATGCATGCATTCCAATGTCTCGATGTCACCGGGCATCTCTTGTGCAATAGCCAGGCTCTCTCGCAACAGCAACTCGCCGCGGATATGGTCACCACGCAGCACAGCACTGAAACCAATGATCTTCAGGACACCAAGCGTTCTGCGCCTGTCGCCAAGCTCCTGGTACAGCCGCAGACTCTCCTCTAAGAGTTCTTGACCTTGTTTATCAGACCCCGGCGCATTGGCAAGCCGGTGCCCAAGCAAGCAGGACGCCTGGGCTGTGCGCCAGGGATCACCAACTGACTTGGCCAGCGCCAGGCCATGTTCGAACAGCTGCTGGCCTTGCGCATAGTCCACCGAAAGTTCTCCCAGTTCGAGCATGAGTGCCGCGCGTTCTGCGCGCACGTCCTGGTGGGCCACGACCAGGCTCTTAAGAAGATCCAGGCCGCGCTGCGCCAGCTGTATGCCGCTCCTGCGGTCACCCAAGTAGCGTCTGAAACGCGCTTGCCAGTAAAGGAGCTTCACCGCCGGCCTGCAGCTGGCGGACGTAGCTTCTCCGGCGATGCGTTGCAAGGCCTCTCGACAATTGGCTTCACCCTCCTGGTAATATCCGCGCCATTCGTAGAACAAACCCAAACCCGTAACCGCCTGGGCCAGCAGGTCATGCCGTCGCTCTTCGCACGCCCACTGCCAGGCCGCACGCACGTTGCCCGCGTCTGACTCCAGCGTGTCGAGTGCCGCCAACTGGCGGCTGCCCTTCAGCTCCTCTCCGCACCGCTCCGCCACCGCCAAGTAATGTGCGCAGTGGCGCTGCCGCGTCGCGCACTCGTCTTCAAGTTGCCGGCTGAGTTCGTGAGCGGCAAACTGGCGCAGTAGCTCGTGGACCTCGTAGCGCACGGCCGCGGCCCCGTGCCCGGCTGGCGTCGCCTGCAGGAAGTATTTTTGGGCCAGGCCCAGCAGCTGTGCCGGTTCCGCGCCTGCAATCGCTTCCGCCGCCGCACGCGTAAAGCCGCCGCGAAAGACGGAGATGCGCCGGAACGCAAGTTGTTCGGCGGCCGTGAGCAGCTGCCACGACTGCCGAAAGACGATAACAAGGCTCTGGTGGCGTGCGGGCAACCCGTCACCCGCCGAGTGGAGGAACTGAAAGTCGCGTGCAATTTCATGTGCGATCTCGCGCAGGCTGAGAACTTCCGTCCAGGCGGAGGCGAGTAGAATGCCGAGCGGCATACCCGCCAGCAGCGCACAGATGTGGGCGATGTCGTCTAGGTCGGGGGCGCCGACCAAGGGTACAAAATCGGGGCGCAAACGCTGCACACTCTGCACAAATAGGGCGATGGCGGCATAGGACGCATACGATGTCGAGTCGGCAGTCTCGCCCGGACGAGGAAAGGCGAGGCCCGCCACGGGAAACAGCTGTTCGTACGGGGTATGAAGCCGGGTGCGGGAGGTAGCTAGGATCTTCAGCCGCGGTGCGGCGGCCAGCATGCGCTCCAGTACCCCTCGAGCGGCAGGCAGATGCTCACAGTTGTCCATTACCAGCAGCAGGTGCTTATCACGAAGATAATCCAGCAGCTGCTGCTCAGGTGGCGCGACCTCATAGAATTGGAAACCAAGGGCCTCGGCGATGGTGGTCACGATCTCGTCTGCCATCTGCAGCGGCGCCAACGCAACCACAGCGGCGCCGTCGGCAAACTGGCGGCTCAAGTCGCCGGCCACAACCATCGCCAGGTGGGTCTTGCCCATTCCGCCCGGCCCTACAATGGTAATCAGCCTCTGCTTGGGATCGGACAACAGACCGGCAACCTGCCGGACTTCCACATCACGCCCAACGAACGGGGTCAGCGGGAGAGGAAGATGCTTTGATGTCATACGTCCGGGCCCAACCCGCTCTGGCAGGCTGGTGGGTGCCGGCGCTCCCCGGCGGATCTCTTCTGCCAGGGCAATCGTCGCTTCACTGGGTCCGAGCCCCACTTCCGCGCGCAAAATACGGCAGCAGCTGTCGAAATGGCGTAGGGCATCGCCGCGCCTGCCGTCCTGCGCCAGGATGCGCATGACAAGCTGATGGGCCTCTTCCTGCCAGGGTTCCAGCGCCGCCCAGCGTTCCGCATGCGCTAGTGCCCGTGCACACGCGCCCTGTGCGAGCCAATAGCAGGCCAACTGCTGCCGTGCGGCTGCAAGCTGCCGGCCGAAAAACTCGCGCTTGATCAGCATCCATTCCTCAAATGGCGGGCTGTCGGCCAGCGAGAAGCCCGCCAAAAACGGGCCCTTCACTGCGGCGACTGCCGTCTCGAGCAGGTCGACAGCTTGGGTGTCTCCCCAGCCGCCCGGCGGCAGCCGGTCAAACACCGCGACATCCAGGTAGTGGTTGCTGTCCCGGTTGAACTGCATCGTCTCCCCCGCAACCGCCAGAAAAGGCGGTGTGGCATACCGGTCGCCGACCACGCGGCGCACGTTGGCCAGCACACTGCGCAAGCTGGTGCGTGCCGCGGCGTCGGGGTAGTCAGGCCACAGCAGTCCCGCCAACTCTTCGCGGCTGTGGGGCCTGCCTGCCTCCACCGCCAGGTAGGTCAGCAATGCCTGTGCCTTCTTGGACGTGAAACCGGAAACCGTAGCACTATCCAGCTTCACGACGACCGGTCCGAACAGGGAAATCGTCAAATGAGGCATCGCAAGATCCAGTGATGCTGCCAGCATTTCAAGCCATATCTTCGAGCAGGCGCAATGTAGCACACTTGCCGTCTGCGAACAATCGCGTTTTGGGGCTCATCGCACATCCATCGCGCTACCGCCGCGCCTTCATCACGTTTTCATTACGGGCGGCCCGTAGCCTATACCCTGCAATACAGTCATTGCGTATGCGTGAGCAGGAGGAGAACAGAATGGTGTATCGACATGGCGCTAAATCAAAGATGAGTTGGACGATGCAGCCGCTTGTGCTGCCGCTTGTGCTGCTTGCCGCACTGCTGGCAAGTGCCTGCCGGCCGGTTGTGGCTCCGCCGGCACGGGAGATCGACGGGCAAGCCCTGATGGAAGACAGCCCGCAAAACGCAGTAGCGTTCACAGCGATCGATGTTGCTTGTCCCGACGGCAACATCGTCCTGTCTGATTCGCCGCTTATCGCCGGTAGCAGCGAGCTAGAAGTCACACAGGAAGCAGGCGATCCGTACTTCAGGATGAATGTGACATTTCACCCCGCCGCCTACCCCGGCGCGACCTGGTACGCGCCCGGCCAGGGCTTTGAGACTGCGGACGGCAAGTTCATATTGTTCCACAGCGGTGACGGCACCGGCGAACTGGCGGGCAGCCGCATTGTCATGCTCGCAACGCCGGCGGAAGCTGTAGGCGAACTCCCGTGTGCGCCGGTGGGGCCGGCGGCCAAGCTCGAAGGTGTCATCCTGTCAGACCTGGTAGAGCCCGGATCCGGCATTACCGCGACTGAGTTTACGGACCTTGATATCGCCTGTCCCGACGGCAATGTCGTCATCTCCCACGAACCGATGAGCGCCGGGCGAAGTGAGGTCGAAGTAACGCAGGGGCCGCACGAGCCGTATTTCTCCGTGAATCTCACCCAATATCCCGATGCATTCCAAGGCGCCTCGTGGGTTGCCCCCGGCCAGGGTGTGTCGACGGCCGGCGGTGGGTTCTTTGTGATTCACCAAGGTTACGGCACCGGTGACCTGGAGGGCAGCAGCATCTTCTATGCCGTGTCCCCGGCCGAGGGGCTCGCAGACCTTCCCTGTGAGCCCAATGGGCCGGTTGTCAAGAGTGAGGGGGTCATCATCCGGCCGGCGGGCGCGGGGGCTGCGCCCCCAACGCCCGGCGTCCCCTGACCGGGCGTTGGCCGTCCAAGCCCAGTTTCCGCACCGGCTGCAGGTACAAGGTGTGGCGGGCTTCCAGGAGGTACCCCCACCTCCAGGAAGTGTCCGACCTTCGGTCGGCGCCCACTTCCAGCGACTTGTGGTATTCTTCACCTTTGCCGGCGACTGCGGAAACGGCGCCATCCCATATACCTGCCAACCTGTGATCAAACGACACCCACTTTTTGAACCTATACAGTTCCTTGATGCAGTTCGGCCACAAGGGCCCACGACTTGGCATGATTGGCAGATCGAGCCGGTGCCTGGCGGAGCCAATAACCTGTTGTATCGCATCGTGGGAGAAGCTGGCGACTTCGCGGTCAAGTTCACTGTGCGAGATGAACGCGATCGAGCAGGCCGCGAGTACGCTGCCCTTACGGTGCTGCGCCAGGCGCAACTCGCCATAGCGCCTGAACCAATCTGGATAGATTATGAACACTACAGGCAGCCGGTGGTTGTTCAAAGCTGGATCAATGGCTCGGTGCTGACCGGCCCGCCTGAAACCGATAGCGACTGGGCAGCACTCCTTGATCATTACCGCGCTATCCATTCTGTAACGCCGGAGCACACAACCGTTGCATTGCGCAACGGCTATATCAATGTCGCGAGCGGGACAGCGGGCAAGATGCTCGTGCAGGAACACGCGGCTAAGCTCCCGCATGAGGTGTGGCCGCAATCGCTGCACAAGCTCCTGACGTGGCTCGATGGCTGGTCACCATCGGAATGGCCGGCTCCGCCGCGCACTCTGGTTCGTGTGGATGGCAACTGGCGCAACTTTCTGTGTTGTGGCAACGGATCGGCTTCGGTTGATTGGGAATATAGTGGATGGGGTGATCCTGTCTTCGAACTGAGTGAACTTGCACTGCACCCGGCCTACGCAGCAGTGCCGCGTCAACGCTGGGACCACTTCGTGATGGCCTATGCTCGACGCCGCCGTGACTCAACTACCGCACTGCGTGTGCAGACGTACACTGCAATCATGCTGGTTTGGTGGGTGGTCCGTTGGGCGCGCTATCTTTACGAGGTACCGCTTGGACTGGATGCTCGGTTGGTCGAAAGGTCTAGTGGCTGGCTAGAAGACGCTAAACGACAGTATGAAAGATACTTGGAAATGGCTGCAATCCATATCGGGACAATGGGCTGACTCGCCCAACGGCGGATTCCCCGGCCTACTGCCTTGATAGACACCGCCACCTATGCGTTTGCCTCCGGCTCGGTTCCTGTCGCCGGCGCCTGCCCCGCCTGCGTTCTCTGGTGCCGCAGCGCCAGGAAACAGGCCCCCGCCCCGGTGGCCATCACAGCACAGAGCGCGTACAGCGTCGTAAAGCCAAACGCCTGCGCCACCGTGCCGCCGAGCATCGTGCCGGTCAGCATCCCGGCGCTCGACATGGCGTTGAACAGACCGCTGTTGCTGCCCCGGTCATCGTGCCCGCCCTGCTCGGTCGCAAAGGTCATTGCCGACGCGGTGTAGCTGCCAAAGCCAAGCCCGCGCACCACCTGGATGCCCAACAGGACCGGCAGGTTCTGCACAAAAAAGATATAGCTGGCCTGCACCAGCGCAAACACAAACCCGCCCGCCGCCAGCATGATCGTCCGGCCCACGATGTCCGACAGCGAACCGAATACCACCATGGCCGGCATCTCAACAAACGCCGCCAGCGAAAAGAGACTGCTGATCGTCGTCTTGCTGTAGCCAAGTGACCCCAGGTAGTTCGGCCACATCGTGCTCGACGCCATGTCCGTCGCCCCCCACAGCACCACACCGGCAAGAAACAGGACCGGCAGCCCGATCCGCGGCTTGACCGCCGGTCCTGTCGCAGTTTTGACCTGTTCCATGGTCGAAACAGGAGCAAGGGGCGCAGCCACTGGGGTCTCCTGCAACAGCAGCAGTGCGATCAGGGCCGAAACTGCAAACATGCCACTGCAGAGCAGGAACGCCGTCGGCAGCGAGAACGCGTCGGCGATCCGGCCGCCGGCAAATGCCCCCAACGCCCACACCAGCGACGCCGACCCGCGCACCAGCCCCATGCTGCGCCCCTTGTTTGGCGACGCCGCCAAGGAATCGCCAAGCATCGTGAGCCCTACCGTCATCACCGCCGCCCCACTCAGCCCGTCCCACAGGCGTGCAGACCACGCCATCCCGACGCTGTTCGCCTGGCTCAGCCACACGTACCCGAGCGCTGCCGCCGCCAGGCCGCCGACATAAAACGGCTTGCGCCGCCCCACGCGGTCCGCCAGCCGGCCCCAGACATAGCTGCCCGCCAGCCCCACGATCGCGCTGGTCGTCAGAATGATCGAAATCAACGCCAGATCCGCTCCCAACCCCTGCAGGTAGAGCGTCATCAGCGGCAGGTAGATACCCGCCGTGCCAAAGGAGATGCTGTTGGTAACCAAGAGGACGCGGTAATTGTTCATAGCTGGTGCGGCTATTGCCGATCGAGAAAGGCCTGGAGCGCAGCGTCGTACCTTGCACGTGGTGTGCATACGTATAATACACCCCACGTGGCCGCCGGGGCGTCATGGCGAGTGGCGGTATCGCATGCTAGCTTGCGCCCGCGCCCTCGTGCTACAATCGCCTGATGCAAAACACCACACACACTTCGCCCCAGCCATCTTCACAGCACGACACGGCCCGCGAGTGGTGGGTGCTGATCGCCGTCGGTCTCTGCCTCTTCCTGGGCAGTGTGGACGGCAGCATCGTCAACGTTGCCCTGCCTACCTTGATGCAGGATTTCAACGCCGATTTTCCCGCCGTGCAGTGGGTGGTGCTGTCCTACCTCTTGGGGTTGACCGTGCTGATGGTCAGCATGGGTCGGTTAGCCGACATGATCGGCAAAAAACGCGTCTTCTCTACCGGCATCGTGCTTTTTCTGCTTGGTTCTGCGCTGTGCGGACTGTCCCCGAACATCTATGTGCTGGTAGCATGCCGCTTTCTGCAGTCGATCGGCGCTGCCATGATGCTGGCGCTGGGCACGGCGATCCTGACGGAAGTCTGGCCGTCGTACAAGCGCGGGCAGGCGATCGGCTTTGCCGCCGGCTTCATTTCGCTGGGGATCGTCTTTGGTCCGGCCATCGGCGGCATCATGCTCCAGTACTTGAGCTGGCACTGGATCTTTTTCGTCAACGTGCCGATCGGTGCCGTCTCTTTTGCCCTGGTCATGCTCTTCGTGCCGCCGCTGCGCCCCAGCGGACATCGTGAGTCGTTTGACGTCGCCGGCGCTGCCTCATTAGGCATTGGCTTGCTGTGCCTCACGCTGGGCATCACGCTGGGCCAAAATGACGGCTTCACGGCCCTCCATGTTCTGGGCCTGTTTGCGGCAGCCGCTGCGCTGCTCGCACTCTTCGTCTGGCTCGAGATGCACGTGCGCTTCCCGATGCTGGACCTCAGCCTGTTTCGGGAGGCGCAGTTCAGCCTCAACCTGTTTACCGGCACCATCGTATTTGTGGCGCTGGCCGGCGTCGTCCTGCTGCTGCCGTTCTATCTATCGCTGGTGCTCAAGCTGCCCGAACTGCAGGTAGGCCTCTATATGGCGATCGTGCCGCTCATCATGGCCGTGCTCCAGCCGATGTCAGGCACGTTCTCCGACCGCCTTGGCACGCGCATTGTGAGCACGCTTGGGCTCGTCTTTATCCTGGTGGGCTACCTATTGATGGCCACGCTGCCCGACAGCGGCTCGCCGATGGGCTATGTATGGCGTTTCCTGCCCGTGGCGATCGGCATGTCGCTCTTTAACTCGCCGAACAACAGCGCCATCATGGGCGCCGCACCGAAAAACCGCCTAGGTATCGCCTCGGCCCTGCTCAGCACGATGCGCACGCTGGGACAGGTGATTGGCGTGGCCGTTCTAGGAGCATTCTTCTATCACAGCCTCGCAGTCCACAACGGCGCACCCGTCAACCTCGAACAGGCATCGCCGCAAGTCATCACTGCTGCCCTGCACGACCAGTTCCTGGTCGTATCAGTGCTCATCGCCATCGGTCTGGTCACCTCCCTGCTCACATGGCGCTGGGAAATTCGCCATGGCTTGAACCGCAAGCCGCGTGAACGCGAAACCAAGCCGGTCATCGAGAGCGCCTGAACCAAGGTTCAGATTAGGGGTATCTCTTCAATCGTCTCAAGCACCGGCTCGTAGCGGCAGCGGCAGCCACGCGGGGAGGTACAGGCTGGGTGCGGCAGCTCCGGCACACGGGCGACGAGGAATTCCTTGCCCAGCATCTTCTTGCACTCTGGGCAGGTGTACTGGTCGTCGGGCCCGACGATCTCGATGCGCCGCACGTGGTCACCCCCTTTGCAGCGGCGCCATGTCTCCTGGTTGTCTACGTACAGACCCATCTGGTAGGCCTTCCAGTAGGCACCCTCGGCGCCATCCATGACGCCGGGCTGCGCCAGTTCGGCCTGCACCGAGGCTGGCACCTGGTCGGACGGCAGCCGCCAATAGGCACCCCACAGGTGCTCCTCGGCAGCGTAGCGCTTGAGCCAGTCGACCGTCTCGGGGCTCAGCCCATCGAGCATGCGATGTTCGAGAAAGAAGATCTGGCGCGTTAGGGCGCTGTGGCTTGGTTGGGGATCCGGTCCCGTCCAGTCAGCCTTGCCCAGCGGCAGGCGATTCTCGTACTGGCGCCGCACCGTGAGGGCTTCGCTCGTCATGCGCACGGCCAGCACCTCGCGCACCTTTGCCATGGCGGCATCCTTTTCCGCCTGCAGGCGCCGGCGCCAGGCCTCCACATAGGGCATGGCGGCCGCCGTCACGGCGTAGGTGCCATCCGCAGTGCCACCAGGGCGCTTCTCCAGCCAGCCCTGCTTCTGAAACAAGGCGATCTCGTCGGCGTACGGGCGCGGCAGCACACGCGACCAACGTGCCTGCTCCTTGGCGTCGTGCAGCGCCTGCGGCGGGTCAAACTGCGCCAGCAGGTCTATCTGCGCATATTCCTTCAGGTCCTGCGATTCCACCAGGGCGGCACCGTCCAGGCGCTGGCCGCCAAACAGATTCTTGAGAAAACTCATGGCTAAATCCTCCTAAAGTTCGGCCACCACGCCCAGAAGTAGCGCCGTCAGCTTTGGCACGATGACTTTGCCGGCGTCGATCACCTCTTCATGGCTGGGTTCGGCACCGGCATCGAGGTCCGCCACGGCCACGTTGGTGATCGTGCTCAGCGCCAGCACGTCAATACCCGCATGATGCGCCACCAGCGCCTCGGGCACGGTGCTCATGCCGACGGCGTCGATGCCCAGCATGCGCAGCATACGAATCTCGGCCGGGGATTCAAAATTAGGACCGGACAGCACGGCATAGACACCCTTCTGCAGCCGCAGCCCCTGCGCGGACGCCACTTTTTCGGCCAGCTGCCGCAGCCGCAGCGTATAGGTGCGGTTGACGGCTGGGAAGCGCGGTCCAAACTCGTCCAGGTTGGGTCCGCGCAGCGGGTTGACGCCCGCCATGCCGACAAAATTGATGTGATCCTCGATCAGCATGATGTCGCCGACCTGGAAAGCAGGGTTGAGGCCGCCGGCAGCGTTGGTCAGGATGAGCGTGCCTATCCCCAGCTGCTGCATCACGCGAATCGGGAGCGTCACCGACTGCATCGAATAGCCTTCATAGTAGTGGAAGCGCCCTTGCATGGCGCACACCGTTACCCCCGCAAGCTTGCCGATGACCAGCCGCCCGGCATGCCCGGCGACCGTGCTGACGGGAAAATGCGGGATCTTGGCATAGTCTAGAACATCTGCATCCTCGATCTGTTCCGCCAGGCCGCTCAGCCCGCTGCCCAGGATCAGCCCGACCGTGGGGCGGTGGCGTGTGTGCTCGCGAATATAGTCGGCGCTTGCGCCGTAATCCCCGAAGGTGTACTGCGTATCCATCCAAATCAGCCTTTCGTGCCAATGGGAAAGTTGCGCTACAATTTTCGCAGACTCCGCATAAATTGAGAAAACGCAGCTAGAGGAAACAACGCCATGCCCGCTCCAGCCATCTGTGTCGTCGGTTCCATCAACCTGGATATGAACGCCTACGTGGACCGCTTTCCGAAGGTGGGCGAAACCATGCACGGCCTGCGCTTTGCGACCGGGTACGGGGGCAAGGGGGCCAACCAGGCGGTCATGGCGGCGCGCATGGGCGGGGCCGTCACCTTTGTGGGGAGTGTCGGCGACGACCTGTTTGGCCGCGATATGCGCGCCAACATGGCCGCCGAGGGCATCTCGACGGAGTACATCACCACGAGCCCGGGTCTGTCGTCAGGCGTGGCGGTGATCACGATCAGCGAGCAGGGTGACAACACGATCATTGTCATTGCCGGCGCCAATGGACGCGTGGACGCCACGGCCGTGGGTGCGGCCTGGGAGGCCATTGCCTCGGCACGCGTGCTGGTCTGCCAGCTCGAAATCCCACTGGAGGGCACACGCCTGGCACTGCGCAAGGCGCGCGAAGCAGGGGTGATGACGATCTTCAACCCGGCGCCCGCCAGCAGGGACCTGCCCGACGAGCTGTTTGAACTCAGCAACATCTGCTGTCCCAACGAGACCGAGGCCGAGATTCTGACCGGCGTCACCATCAAGAACGAGGATGACGCGGCCGAGGCGGCTCACCGCCTGCTGGATCGGGGAGCGCAGAATGTCATCATCACGCTCGGCGCCCGCGGCAGCCTGCTGGTGAACGGGGCCGAGACGCTGCACATAGAAACCGAGGTGGTGCAGCCGGTGGACACCGTTGGCGCCGGCGACGCCTTTGTCGGCAGCCTCGCTTATTTCCTGGCCGGCGGCAAGGCCCTGCCCGAAGCCATCCGCCGCGCCAACCAGATCGCCTCGATCAGCGTCCAGTACGCCGGCGCCCAGTCCAGCTACCCGCGCGTCAAGGACCTGCCAAAAAGGTTGGTAGAGTAGAGGTCGGACCGACGGACGCAACGCCATGGAAAACCCTAGCTATCAGCGCACAGAGCCGTTTGTCATTACCGATGAGATTCGTCAGGAGATCGCTTGCGCCTGCGCCAACCTGAGTTGAGCGAGTATGAAGCATATCGCATCGTGCGCGGTGGATTGTTGAACTATTACCGAGACCGAAAGCAATGGCAACAGAGCAACTCTCCTTCGTAGCTTTTGCGCGTTTGGTCCTAGATGCGCTCGAAGCGAGCGAAATTACCTACCTGATCGGCTATCTTTGCCGAAGATGGCGGCGCAGCCCAACGCCTTTACGGAAGCTTGGGCTTCCGCACCGTCATGACCGGGGCTATCCATACCTACATGGTTAACGCATAGCCCGCATCACTACTTGCTAACGCCTGGTAGATACAGGTAGTTGGGCCATGGTGCACGCGCGATCCGGATCGTATACATGGTGGTCGTCACGCCGTCCAGCGCAACGACCACCACCGTAACCACGTTGGCGCCCGTCCGCAGCTCAACCGTGGCCGCAGTGGCGTCCGAGTCTTGGGGAATGCCGTTGACGCTGACGACGGCGCCGGGCTGGCCGGGCGCGAACAGCAGGTCGATGCTGCTCACATCGGCAGCCACGGCAATGTCGTAACCCAACACGGCAGAACTGAACTGGGGCGTGAGCGTCCCACTGCTGGCGGCCAGCTGTTTGAGGCTGGCATCCGTGTAGACGGTATACCAATCGAAATCTTGCGGCAACACGGACTTGTCGGTCATCGCCACCGCGGCGGTAATGGCCGGCAGACCGGCGCTTGTGGCAGTTACAACTTGCGTTCCCGGCGGTAAAAACAAGTTATAGAGCGCGTTCGGCACCGCCGGATCAGCGGTAGCGGCACTGTAGGTGGCAAAGCTCCCGCTCCCGATGCTCACCCCCGCCAACGGGGCGCCATCAGGCCCATAGGTGCTGCCGACCAATAAGCCGCCGCTGAGTGGCAGGCATTGGCCCGTGGCGGCGCTGTAACCGGGCGCCTGGCAGGCGGCAGGATCGGCGTCTAGCGCGATGTTCAGCTCTGTAGTGCCCGCCAGCGGCGTAAAGGCTTGCACGTAGGGCACGAACCCGTGCGTCCACGCACCGGCACTAACCGTGTAGACGTAGCCTTCTACCAAGGTCACGGTGTAGTATCCGGTCAGCGGATCGGTCCATACGGGCGCCAACGCCTTTGTAAATTCAAGTGACGCGTACAGGGGATAGCCATGGCCCCCATCTGTCACCCGGCCAGAGATCGTACGCAGTGGCAGGGCCGTAAGCGTTATGTCACGCGTGATTGTGGCGCTATCGTCGATCAACACGCCGTTTTCGCTGCTGTCCGCATAGCCGTATGCCGATACGACCAGCGAATAAGAGCCGGCTGGGAGTTGGATCGAATAGTGTCCGGCCGCATCGGTGGGAAATACAACCGTATCGGGACCGCTGACCGCCACCAGTGCACCTTCGATTGGCGCACCGCCTGTTCCCTGCACGGTGCCCGCAAGAGTGCCGCTGCCTGTATTGGGCCGCACGACAAATTCAGGGGAGACGTTGTAGAAGATGTTGCCAGCGCAGCGAACGAAAACACGCGCGTGATCGGTAGGCGCAATCGGGGCGGATACCAATTCACTCCCGTCGTTGGCAGTGGTAGCAGCCAGCACAGTGGGGAATGTGGCACCGCCGTCGCTCGACAACAGAATATCGACGAGGCTGCAGGCAATGGGCGCCGCGCTGGTATTCGCAACGTTCCACTGCACCAGGCGCGCAAGACCTGCAGTCCACGATGCGCCGGCTGCGGGTGATATCACGCTGAAAGCGGAATCGGTGTCCAGCACTGACAGCCGTACGCTGTCGTAGTTCGCCCCGCCGCCGACCGCCTGGTTATCGCGGGCGAAGAGCCGGAAGTTGAGGGTGCGGTTGGTCGTGGGATATACCTCGCCCAGATCCACTGTGCCGGACAGCACGTTGGCCAGTGCAGGAAAGGAGCGGCTTGCGCCGCCGGTTGAGAATTCATACAGGCGGTAAAGAGCCCCACTGCCGAGATCCGTCATCGCCTGCTGCAGCGTGGCCGTTCCTGTATAGGGAGAGGCAAGCACGTCAACCTGCTGCCAGCTGTAGGTAAGCGGCTGGCCGTCGGGGTCGCTGGCGGTGCCCGACAGCACAAATGGTGTATGCGCCGGGATGGCGAAATCCGGTCCCGCATCTACGATCGGGGCATGGTTGCCTGTCGGCGTGGCCGTGCCACAGTTCGAGCCATTCCGGTTGCGGCTGTAGTCATATATCAGGCCAAAGCTGGTGACGTGGAAAGTCGTAAAGTAGCCGGGTAGGTTCTGCTCTGTGCCACACAGTCCGCTGTAGGACATGATCGAGCTGCCGCTGCCAGGCTCATAGGCGTTGCCGGCGCTGCGATTGCCGCCACCACAGGCAGCACTGTTGGCGTTAAAGGTATGGTAGGCGCCAAACTGATGGCCCATCTCGTGTGCCGTGACCATAACCGTATACGGGGTCTCCGCTGGACCTGCACCACTCACCCCACCGCCCTTATAGGTGGTGCTGCAGGCGACGCCGACGTAGGCAATCCCCCCGCCGGCGGTACCCAGGGCATGGCCCACGTCATAGTTTGCGCTGCCGATCACCGCGTCCAGGTTGTCGCGGTTCTGTCCCAGCATCACGTCCATGCGGTTGTTTGTGTAGGGATCGGTCGCAGCATCTAGATAGACCAGCTTGGCGTTGTCGGCAACGAGATTGAAATGGATCGATACTTCGCGTTCATAGATGGCGTTGACCATATTGACGCGGGCCACGATCGTCGCCATCACGGCAGCAATCTTCTGGTCGTCGGTTGGATTGCTGAGACCTGCGCCGGCAAGTGCAGCCGCCGAGTACTCGCCTGTAGCCGCGACCGCTAACCTGTAGGTACGCAGATCTGGACCTGAGGCAAGCGTAGTCCTGAGGCCGCTCAATTCGTCGCGCAGGCTGGTAGCGGCGTTCGCAGCCGCCATGCCGTCGCCGGCATGTTCGTCATCACGCACGCCGCAGACAAACGTTTCATCTACCGGGTAGTCGCTTTCGAAATAGCTAAAATACAGTGGACTGCCGCCAGCGCCCTGACGCGTGATATAGACGGTATCCGCTGCGGACAAGATAACGGCGTGAAAGCCCTGTGCCGTCAGCCCCAGGCGCACCGTGGCAGTCGGGTCGTCGACTCCTCGCCCGCGATAGGTCTGCATATCCGGAAACTGCGCCGCCAGCATAGGCGCCATGACCGGCGACGTCTCGACTGCGAAATGTTGGAAGCCGCCTTGCGGCATAGGTAGGGCCAGTTCCACCGTTGCGACGGCCGCCGCTAGCTCCCCACCAGGAGACGCTGCTTGCGCCAAAACGGCTTGCAGCGCGGTCGTATCCAGTTCAAGGAGGCGGTAATGCAGCGGAGGCGAATCGGGACCCTGTGCAGACGCGCTGCGCAGTCCAATGTCCACATCAGCCCACGCTGCGCTGCCGTCATCGGGGGAGCCTGCACCTGGCTGAGCGCGGGCGGGTTGCACCTGCGCAGTTACGACAAGTGCAGCACAGGCAGCGGTTACCACGGCCAGCCTTGCGAGGCGGCCGGCCCGCCAGAATACAGAGGAGATCATCTAACACCGTCAACAAGTATGGACTACGAACCCACGCGATTTTAGCGCAAGGATCACGTTAAGGGGAAACAGTGGTGGGCCTTTTGAGGAGAGCTGGACGGCGCTAAAAGTCTACGTTGACGCCGCCGCGGCGTGACTGCCGTGCCTGCCGCTCACGCTCGGCCGTCTGCTGCTGCTGCGTCTCTTCCAAGAACTGGTCGAGCAAGGCACGTGCGGCCAACAGACCCTCGCGACGGGCGGCAGCCGCATGGACCCAGAACTCCTCGGACAAGCCTAGGTCGCTGCGACGCATCTCCTCGACAAAACCCGTGGCACCTTCGATCAACCAGGCCAAGGGATTGAAGGAATCTTCACGATCTTCAGCCGGCCGGCGTGAAGGTTTCTCATAGGCAGGGCGGTAGCCGCGCGCCGCCGCACGCGTGCGATTGGTGGCTGGCGAGGTATCGTCGGCTCGCTTGGGCTCCTCAAAGAGGGGGGCGTATTCGTCGTTCATAGCCGGTACTATTTGCCTCGCTTCTATCCATCTAGCCAGTGTGACATTTCACTATGCAACCGTCTAGGCCGACCGCCGCACGACGACACGCATGACCTTGTAGTCCTCGGCGCCAAACCGGTACTTGTACTCTTCATTGCCCTGCATGAAGTCAAAGACCGAACAGCCGGCGGCAATGGCATACTCGATCACATAGGCCAGCATGACCCAGCCCGGGCTTAGCTGGGCGTATGCTTGCGGATCGTAGCCGGAATTATACAGCCACAGACGCCGATTGTACTCGAACGCGTACATGGTGGCGGCTTTCTCGCCGTTGATCGTCAAGAAGAACAGCCGCAGTACCCCCATATCCAACGTCCGGCGGGCAACGGACAGGAAGAACCGTCGCATTTCTGGGGTCATGAACTCTGCCTTGTCCTCGCGGCTGGCGCGCTGCAGAACGACAAAGTCGTCCACTTCCGCTTCGAGCACGTGCTGCTTGCCCACCAGCATCAGTCCAATCGTCGCCTCACGCTCGGCCCGACGCTGCTTGCGCCGGATCTCGTGGCGCTGCTTCTTGTCGACCTGGTTCTGGAGGTAATCCTCAAAACGTCTGGGCAATGCAAACTGCGGCGCGGTGTCCTCTTGAAAGACCTCGACTTCAAGCCCACTGTCTGCGTAGAGTGCTGCGAGGTCACGATATGTAGCGCTCACCTCGGGCAGGTTGCAGAGGTCAAAGATGTCCCACTGCGGTGCATCGGCGCTCTGCAGCCAGCGCAGCAGGTGGGTGTAGACCGCAGTGCTCCCAACCCTGCTCAATAATCAAGTCCAAATAGTCGCTGACTTCGATACAGCCGACCAGATTCAGCTGGCGCTTGCCTGCGTCTGGTCCCGAGTCAAGCGTGACCAGATACAAGGCAGCAATGCCTACGAGTGCATCCGTATCGCTGCGGCGGAAGGCGACGATCCAGAGATCGCCGACGCCCAGATTTTCCCACCAGGTCGTCTGCCACTCATGGGTCGAGAAGAAGTTGTCAAAGTGGCTGCGCTTGAGCAGTGGGTTCCACTCTTTTTCTAATGCGACAAAACCACCGGGGGACGCATCTGGGCCATACACGTGATAATACAACTCTGCGCCCTTGGCCGCCGCGGCGCCTGCCGCATGGGGCTGGGGATTTGCTCCCGGTGCCTGCTTCTCCATACACATACAATCGTCGCGCATTGTTGTTCCTTGAGATCGATCGGTCACTTCAGCATGCGGCCGCGCGATCGCTGCAACGGTCGGTGCGGCCTTTTTTGCGCTGACAAGTATAGTGCAGCGCCCCAACCCGGACAAGTAAGCGGGCCCACACGATAGAGGCCTACTGCTCGCCCCAACCACCTCCGCCCGGCGTCTCGACACGCAGGCGATCGCCGGCCGCCAGCCGGCGCGTAAACTTCGATGGCAGTTCCTCTTCACTGCCGTCTGGGTGGATCAGCACGTTGCGCCCGCACCGGCCAAATGCGCCTCCTGCCAGGCCCCATGGAGCCGTAGTGCGCCGCTCGCTCTGCATGGTGACGACGGCGGGTTCGAGCAGCAAGTACTCGCGCACGATGCCGTCGCCACCCCTGTGGCGGCCTGCACCGCCGCTTCCCCGGCGCAGGCTGTAGCGTTCAAGGCGGAAGGGAAAGGCAATCTCCAGCGCCTCGACCGGCGTATTGAGGGTGTTGGTCATATGCACTTGCACCCCGCTCAGCCCGTCACCGGCCGGTCCCGCCCCCATGCCGCCGCCGATCGTCTCATAATAGGTGTAGGGCGCACCAGTGCTGCGCTTGCCGCCGATCAGCAGGTTGTTCATGGTCCCTTGGGACGCCGCTGGGATGCGGCCGGGAAGGGCCTGCGCCAGTGCGCCGAGCACGACATCCACGATGCGCTGCGACGTTTCCACGTTGCCCGCGGCCACCGCAGCAGGCCGCTCGGCGTTGACGAGCGAGTTGGCCGGTGCATGAACGTGGACCGGGTCAAAACAGCCGGCGTTCATCGGCACGTCGTCCTCGATCAAGCTGCGCACGACATAGTAGCAGGCCGACTGCGTGATGGCGATCACGGCGTTAAGCGAGCCTGCCACCACTGGACTTGACCCTTCAAAGTCAAAATAGATCTCATCACCTGCGATCGTGGCGGTGACGCACACCGGGGCCAGCGTAACCTGCTCGCCCTCCACCAGTTCCAACACATCGGCAAAGGCATAAATGCCGTCAGGCCAGGTGCTAATGGCGGCGCGGGTGATGCGCTCGCTGTAATCACACAGGTGCCCGGCATAGGCCTGCACTTCAGCCAGACCATGTGCTTCGACCAGCTCTTTCAGCCGCCGTTCGCCGACTGCTGCCGCAGCACGCTGCGCCGCCAGATCGCCCCGCCGTTCGGCCGGAGTGCGCACGTTAGCCAGGATCAGGTCCAACGCTTCCGCATTGAGCATGCCGGCCCGGTAGAGCTTGATCGGCGGAATGATAATGCCTTCTTGATAAATCTCGGTCGACAACGGCAGCGAGCCCGGCGCCATGCCGCCCACGTCGGCATGATGGGCCCGGCTCGCGGCAAAAAACGAGGGCCGCGCCTCCCCGGCGAAGATCGGGGTGATCATGGTGATGTCGGGCAGGTGATTGCCGCCGCGGAAGGGATCGTTGACGATTACCACGTCGCCTTGCTCCCAGGCGGAGAAGGTCGCCAGGATGGTGGCCACGCTCGCCGGCATTGCTCCAAGGTGGGCAGGAATATGCGCCGCCTGGCTGATCATGCGCCCTTGGCCGTCGAAGAGCGCACACGAGAAATCCAGACGTTCCTTGATGTTTGGCGAGTAGGCTGTACGCCGCAGCGTGACGCCCATCTCTTCGGCCACGCCCGTAAAACGATGACGATAGACCTGCAAGGCAACGGGGTCCACGCCGGGCTGCAGACCTGTTTGTGCGCCCCGTTGCGCTCCGGATATCTGGTGACTCATGCCAGGCCGTCGATAATCTTGGCCAGCGCCACGTCGCGCTCCGTGATCGTATTCCCGGCGACATGGGTAACCAGGTCGATCATCACACGATCGTAGACATTTGACCACTCGGGATGGTGGTCCATGGCGTGCGCCTCGACGGCCACCATAGTCATAAAACCAAAGGCCTCTGTAAACCCGCGAAACTTAAATTCACGGTGAAGTTTGCCGTTGACGACGCTCCAGCCGGGCAGATCTTGCAGCGCATACTGGATTTGTCCGTCGGTCAGGCTGACAGGCTTAGGCATTGATGTCTCCACAGGATCATCTGGTCAGCGATTGGATGCAGGCGGCGCCGGAACGGCCGGCACCACCAGTATAGATGCTCCACCAGATGGCAGTGGACGCATTCGCCTCGCGGTTGACGGCAGGCAGATACGTCTGGTAGTGCATACTCACGGATGTTCACGGCGTACTTGGCATTTGGCCCATACGGCCGGTAGAGGTCGACGCTCGACGCGTTGTTCTCCACACTCAGGTACAGTTGGCCGTCGGCTGTTGCACGCCAGAGCAGCGACGCATCGTCTACTACTGTGTCGAAGAGCGGGAACGGATCCTTGGCCCCACCATTGTCATTGTAGGCCAACGGCGTGTGGCCTTCGTCGTCAAACAACCAGACAACTGTGTCGACCGGGGCAGTATATGTGACAAGGTACTGCGTCTGGATTTGGTAGAGATTCCCAGCCTTGACGTCAAATTTGAGCCAATCCTGGTCGCCGGCCTGGTGGAAGGTGTGTGTCTCCGTGACGCCGAAGGTTGCGTACACTGATGCCGCTTGGGCGGTATCATCGGGTTCATAGGTGTCGGCCCCCATACACACCGCGGCATCAGGGTTCTGCATGCAGCCATCGATCCACTGCGCATAGGCAGCAGCGCGCGTAAAGATATCAGGGCTGCCGCCGCCGACACAGCCGACCGGCCCCGCGCTGACGATGCCAACCTGGCGCCACTGGCCGTCAGGCTTCTGAATCATCAGTGGGCCGCCGCTGTCGCCGCTGCACACCGCCTTCGTCATGGTGGGATAGCCGGCGCAGATCTGGTTGCTGCTGAACTGCCAGCCCCATGCATTACTGCAGGCTTGATAGCCGACAAGAGGCAGGGATACCTCCTGCAGCACATCGGGGAATTGGCCAAACCAGCTGTAGGGATCCATGTTGCCCCAACCCGTGACCGTGCCGCGCAGATAGTCCAGCTCGGTCCCATCTGTGCCGGGAGCAAACAGCGTGATGGTTGTGTTCGTCACCGGCTCAGACAGGTGCAGCAGGCCGAGGTCACCATCAAACGTAAAGTAGCTGTAGTCAGGGTGAATCAGGGACCTGTCCGCCTGGATACGCCGGTCATTGGTGGAAAGCTGGTGTGTGCCGATCAGTACGTCAATCAAAGAGGCGTCGAAATCTTCCAGGCAGTGGGCGGCTGTGAGCACCCACTGGGGTGCGACGAGCGAGCCGCCACAGAAAAAGCCATTGTAGGCCTGGCTTGACGTACGTACGACCAGAGCCACTTGCCAAGGCCAGGCGCCGGGCGCAGCTTCACGCCCTCCCACAATGTCGGGGCTTTGCTCCTGCTGCACGCCGGCGCCGGTGATAGGGCCGGTGACAGGGCTGGGAACGGGTAGTGGCTCCAGCGCCTGTGCATGGGCAGTGCGCACTTCGGCAAGGGCCAATAAGCACATGACAACGGCCAACGAGGCGGCGATGACCGGCCTGCAGAGACTGCCTTGTACGGTAGACATGTTCTTCTCCTAGTGGAACGGGGTACACGACGGTTACGAACAGATCGCGGCAAGGAACAAAAGCCGATAACTACTATTGTAGCATCTTTTGCAGCTCGTAGAGCCGGTTCAGAGCGTCAAGCGGCGTGAGGGCGTTGACGTCGAGCGCACGCAGCACATCGACGACAGGGTGAACCTCGGCGAAAAGTGAAACCTGCGTAGCAGCCCTGGTGCGACGTGCGTTGGTTTCACCCAAACGGCGCGGGCCGGCTGCACCGCTGCGTTCAAGATCCTCAAGGATTTCGGCAGCACGGTTGACGACGGCGGAAGGCAGACCTGCCATGCGCGCAACATGGACGCCGTACGAGCGATCCGCCTTACCGGGAATAATGCGGCGGAGGAAGACCACATCCTCGCCGTCGCCACTGTCGTCCACGGCCACGTTGTAGTTGACCACGTACGGCAGGCGCTCGGCCAGGTCGGTCAGCTCGTGGTAGTGGGTGGCAAATAGCGTCTTGGCCCGCAGGCCGGGGTGGTTGTGAATGTATTCGACCACCGCCCAGGCAATCGCCAGCCCATCATAGGTGCTGGTGCCACGCCCGATCTCGTCGAGGACGAGCAGGCTGCGGCTGCTGGCGTGATTCAAGATGTTGGCCGTCTCCACCATCTCGACCATAAAGGTAGACTGGCCGCGGTGAATTTCGTCGCTGGCGCCCAGGCGCGTGAAGATGCGATCTACCACCCCGATCCGGGCATCGTCGGCCGGGACAAAGCTGCCGATCTGCGCCATCAGGGTGATGAGGGCCGTCTGGCGCAGGTAGGTGCTCTTGCCGCTCATGTTGGGGCCGGTGATCAGCTGCACAGCGGCGTCGGGCACGAGGCGCGTGTCGTTGGGCACGAACGGCTCGTCGCGCAGCGCCAGCTCCACCACAGGGTGGCGGCCGGCTTCGATTTCGATGGCGGGCCCCTCGTCAACTACGGGGCGCACGTAGCGGCGCAGCAGCGCCACTTCGGCAAGTGCCGTATAGACGTCCAATTCCGCAACCGCTTGCGCCAGTTGCAGGAGCTGCACACCGTAGGCGCTGATCTGGCTGCAAACCTCGCCAAACAGGTTCTGCTCAATCTCCAGCCGCCGCTCGTCGGCGTTGAGGACCAGCGTCTCATACTCCTTGAGCTCAGGCGTGATATAGCGCTCGCCGTTGGCGATCGTCTGCTTGCGAATGTACTCGGGCGGGGTCTTGGCCGCGTGGGTGTTGGTGACCTCGATGTAGTAGCCAAAGACCTTGTTGTAGCCGACCTTAAGACTCTTGATGTCCAGTCGCTGCCGCTCAACCTGCTCCAGGTTGGCGATCCAATCCTTGGCATGGCGGCTCTTCTCCATCAGCCCGTCCAGCTCAGCGTCAAAACCGGGGCGGATGATGCCGGGCGTCGCCAAGGTGGCGGGCGGATCGTCGGCAAGGGCCGCCTCCAGCAGCGCCAGCGCGGCATCACAGGCCGGCAGCGTGGGCAAGATGGCGGCTGCAGGATTTGTGCCCAGACAGCCGTGCAAAGTAGGAATGAGGCGCAGCACCTGGCGCATGCCAACCAGGTCGCGCGGGAGGCCGAACCCCTGCAGCACGCGGTTGGTCCAGCGCTCCAAGTCGCCGATCTGGCCCAGCAGCCCGCGTGCGTCCAGCCGCAGCACGGTGTCGTCGACGCAGCACTGGACGGCATCCAGACGGCGGTTGATGCCGTCTACGTCGAGCAGCGGCTGGTTAATCCAGCGCCGCAGCAGGCGGCTGCCCATGGGGGTGAGCGTGGCATCGAGCACAGCTAGCAGGCTGCCCTTGGCATCGCCGCCGCGCATGGTCTCGGTCAGTTCCAGGTTGCGGCGCGTCGACTCGTCGAGCAGCATGAAGGCACCGAGCGTGTAGGTGTGCAGGCCGGTGAGCAGCGCCAGCGCCTTGGGCTGCATCTGCTGGAGATAGGCCAGCACAGCAGCGGCGGCGCGCAGGGCGTCCGGCTTGTTGTGGAGGCCATAGCCGTCAAGGCTGGCGACGCCAAAGTGGCGTTTTAGTGCGGCGGCCGCCGTGTCGGGCTCCACCTGCCACGGCTCCACCTTGGACAACAGCGGGTGCAGGTTGGCGATCAGCAGGTGAACCGACGAGTCTTCCGGCTGCCAGTCGACAGGGATCAATTCGCTGGGCTGGAGGCGGCTGAGTTCTTCGCCCACGCGCTGCTCTACCTCCTGCGCCGACGCGCCGCCAATCTGTGTAGCGCCGTATTCGCCCGTCGTAATATCGCAGTACGCCAGGCCGGCGGCGCCGCCGCGTGGGGCCATGGCCACAGCCACCAGGTAATTATTGCGCCGCTCGTCGAGCATGCCCGGCTCCACGACCGTGCCCTTGGTCACGACGCGGCGTACCTCACGCTCGACCAGCCCCTTGCCGGGCTCCGTGATCTGCTCGGCGATCGCCACGCGATAGCCCGCCTCGACCAGCTTGGCGATGTAGTAGTCGACGGCGTGGTAGGGCACGCCTGCCAGCGGCACACGCTGGTCGTTGCCGGCCGGGCGGCTGGTGAGCACCACGTCGCACACCCGGGCCACCGTCTTGGCATCCTCGTCAAACGTTTCGTAGAAATCGCCGAGGCGAAAGAAGAGGATGCAGTCGGGATGCTGGCTCTTGATCGACAGGTACTGCTGCCGCATCGGCGTGGTCATAGCGGGTCGGCTCCGATCGGAGAGGGTTCGTGTGAGGGGAGTATTTTACCACATCCGCAGGGATATGGCATCCTGAATGCTCGGCCGGGCGCATATCATTTCCGTTGCATCTCCAAAGGCAGGGCAAAGAATGAGCTATCCCATCCTCGAGCACGACCCCACTCCTGAGGCGTTGATTGAGCCGTCAAAGATCATCAAGCCGCGCGATGTGCCGCAGCACTGCGTGATCTGCTTCTTCGGCGAAGTGATCGAAAAGGTGGTGGCGGAACACAGTGCGAAGATTGTGGCACGCAACAAGTGGGAAGACGGTCAGCACCCCGTGTATGAAATCACGTACCGCGATCGGCGGCTGGCATTTTTTCATCCCGGCATTGGCGGACCCCTGGCAGCTGGGCTGCTCGAGGAAGTGATCGCCTTTGGCTGCCGCAATTTCATCGCCTGTGGTGGCTGCGGCGTGCTGCAAAAAGACATCGCCGTGGGCCACCTCATCTTGGTCGGCAGTGCCGTACGGGATGAGGGGGTCTCCTACCACTACCTTCCGCCAGCGCGGGAAGTGACGGCTAACCCGACAGCCGTGCAGGCGTTAGCCCAAACCATGGAGCAACGCGTCGTCCCCTACCTTCTCGGCAAGACTTGGACGACCGACGCGCCGTACCGCGAAACGCCCAACAAGATCGCCCTGCGTCGACAGGAAGGCTGCGTGACGGTAGAGATGGAAGCCGCCGGCATGATGGCCGTTGCCCAATTTCGCGGCGCAACCTTTGGGCAGGTCCTATATGGGGGCGACGACCTGAGCGGTGCCGAATGGGATCATCGATCGTGGTCGTCGCGACACGATGTGCGAGAGAACCTGTTCTGGCTCTGCGCAGATGCATGCCTGGCACTGTGAAGCATGAGCTGCATCCAGCACTTAGCATATGTCGAGGACAGCATGCACCTCTAGGGACTGAGACGCCCAAGCGCTACTGCTGCCCTCCCAGCGGACACACACCTACTATAGATCTGCTCAACAGCATCAATCTCTAGCAATTCTCCGCTAGACCTCTAGAGGCTTGCGACACGGGGCTCAAATGGGAGCGCGTGCCTTGAGCAGCTTCTTCGTAATCGGTGTTACAATTCTTGCTAACCCGACCTCCTTTTTATTCACTGCGGCACTTGCTGCCGCGCCACACACTCATATATATCCAAGGTGAAATTATGGCGAGCAAGGTCTACTGGGGATCACCGCGACAGGCGCGGTTGGACGCAAAGGAAACACTGCCGGCAAAGCTGGATTTGATCCTGGAAGAGCTGCACGTGCGCGACCGCGTCAAGGACGAGACGGTCGTCATCAAGCTCCACTCGGGCAACAACCTGGGCTATTCCACGGTGCATCCCATATTCGTACGGAAAGTAGTCCAGGCGGTAAAGGACGGCGGCGGCCGGCCCTTTATCACGGATGTCGACTGGGACGTGCGCGGGGCCGAAGCGCGCGGCTATACGCCGGAGGTGCTCGGCTGTCCCATTTACCCGTCGGCGGGGCTCGACGACCACTACCAGTACACGCATCCCGAGCACCCGTACAAGTCAATCAAGGAATGGCACATCGCCGGCATGATCGAAGACGCCAGCTTCCTGATCAACTTCGCCCATGTCAAGGGCCACCCAAGCTGCGGCTTCGGCGGCGCAATCAAGAACCTCGCTCTGGGCTGCCTGACCGGTACATCCCGCAGTGCCATGCACGACGTGATGCACTACGATCAGTACTGGTTCCCCGAGAAAGTCCTCGACGCCTCTGTCTTTAAAGCTATCCTGGGCTCCTGCCCGTTTGGCGCCCTGGTCGAGGACCGCCACCACCCGGGACACATTCACATGCACTTCGAAGAGTGCAACCAATGCGGGCGCTGCCTGAAGGTCGCCCCGGCCGGCAGCCTCAAGATCGATCCCGCCAACTTCCACTCATTCCAGGAAGCCTGCGCCATCAGCACTTCGATCACGCTCTCGACGTTTGCGCCGGGGAAAGCCACGCACCTGGCGCTGGCGACGCACATGACGCCGGTCTGCGACTGCTTTGGCTTTACCAGCATGCCCATCCTGCCCGACGCCGGCATCTTTGGCTCGGACGACATCATTGCCCTGGAGACGGCGGCGCTGGACATGATCGCCGAGACGCCGCTGATTGAGGAGAACCTGCCCGGCAGCTTTGAGGTGCACACGCGCGAGGGCCATCCCTTCCGCTGGCTGCACGGACCGCTCAAGGACCCGTACCTGGTCACCGTCTACGGTGAGCAGCTCGGCCTCGGCTCGCGCAGCTACGACCTTGTCGACGTCTTCCCGGTCGCCAAGGTGGAGCGGGCGGAGGCAGTCTACATCGCTGCACACTAAGGCAACGCAGGGCACACGGCCGCTGGATCCGTTGGGACCGTGTGCCCCTTTTCCACTTACTCCCCAGAGACAAACGGCAGATATACCCCCGGCGGGCGCAGCGGCTCATCGCCCGGATCTAACCCGGTCGGATCGGTGACGGTCACGTCTGCCTCGGCCTCCAACAGGTAATCGGGCAGCGGCAGGCCGTTCACATAGGTACCGCCACTGAGCGTGACCCGATTCACCACTGGACCTGAGGATGCGGCCAGGGCGCGCAGCACGATGGGCAAGGTAATGGCATCCCCTGACCGGATCACCGGGACCACCTGGAATGCCCCGCGCCCGCCCGCCGTAAGCGTCCAGCCATGGTTGTCGTTTGGGCTGAGCCCTAGTTCATCCGGAAAGTACTCGCTGACCAGAAAGTTGGTCAGGGTGACGGCGCTCGTATTGGTCACGACGATGCTGAAGGTCACGTCGTGACCAACCTCCACGCTGGCCGCCTGCCCGGGCGCCCGCTGCTTGTCAAGCCCCAAGCTGAGGAACGGATACTCGGTGTTGACATAGTTACAGGTCACGATCTCGCCGGCCCGCAGGTCGATGAAACGGGAAGGCACGTAGCGTCCATCCTGGCCCAGGCAGAGTGCCAGCGCCTGGTGCCAGTCGGCAGGCATGATCTCGCTGACCGAATAATGCATCTCCGCCCGTGCCATCGTGGGTGCCAGCGGATCAGAGACAAAGGCCGGACCAGGCCCGGTCAAGATCACGTCGCCGGCAAAGTTCGTGGTGAACGTGAACGGCTGTGTTGCGAAATGGGGATCGGTGAACTTCTGAATGATAACCTGGCCGTCTACTAGCGTATTTGTGACCGTACACGTCATCAACTCCCCAGGATCCAGGTTAAGATCGGAGGAGGTGCTGCCGTCACTGCAGCCAAAGCCGGTCTGTACCCAGCCTCCCGGCAGAGGTACTGTCTCGGCCACCGTGTACACGCCCGCCGGTAGGAAACCCGAAGAATGTACGCCGCCATCTCCCAGGGCGAAGCCGCCCGGCGCATAGCTCGCGGTAAAGCTGAAGGTCGCGCTGGCGCCTGGTGGCTCCAACTGCTTGCGCAGCTGAATCTCCCCCATCTGCCGGTTGGTAAAGGTACACGTAATGGTCTCGCCGGCACTCAGGCTGATGGCAAAAGGCTCGCTGCCGTTGGAACAGCCTGTGGCCACCTGTTCCCAACCCGCGGGCACCGTCTCCGTTACCGCGTAGGTGCCCGGAGGCAGCAGGCCGGAACCGGCCGCCTGGCCGTCCGTCAGCGCAAATGTCGTGCTGGTAAAGCTGGCGGTAAAGGCGAAGGCCGTCGTATTGTTGGGTGGTATTGTCTCCTTGACTACCACGATGTCGGCCTTGCGTGTATTCGTGATGGTACACGTGTAGCTCTGGCCCAGCGCTGCCTGGAAGTGTCCCGTCCCATCGCAGTCGCCGCCTATCTCCGTCACATACTCGCCTAACGGCCCCGACTCGCCCACAACATGCTGGCCCGCCGCGATCTGCAGTGGACCGATCGTCGCCCCACCGCTGGAAGCGGTCCCTATGGGGAAATTGTCGAGCGTGAGTTCAAAACTGTGATCGTAGTCAGCCGCAATTACGACCTTCGTCACCGTCAGTTCAGCCGGTGTATCCGTGTTAGTGATCGTACACGATTTCGCGTCGCCATTGGCCAGGCTGATGCTGCCGTCGGCGGCGCAGTCGCCACCAAACCCAGTGCTCGTGTAGCCGGGCTGCTGCTGCTCCGCTGCCAGATAGTCGCCGGCACCCAGCGTCACGGTTACGCCGCTTGTCACCGGAGTGATAGCGCCGCTGCCGGAGACCTGAAGTGGGAAGTCGGCCGCAGAGAGCGTGCCACCCCAGTTATTGGTGACGATCTTGGTGACGGCCAGCTGCGGTCGCGTGATGTAGGCAGCAATGTCTCCTACTTCGATACAGTCGCCTTGGGCAGCGTCTACAGGGCAGCCGCCCACAAGGATCTGATTGACGTGCAGGCCCTCGGCGGCCGGGAACGCCGTCGACGTGCAGGTGTAGACGGCATTGGGTGCAAAGGGAGCGGGCGGCGGCGTACAGCCTCCCGTGGCGAACAGATCGTATGCCCCGCCGTTGAGTGTGTCGGTTAACGTGAGCTTCAGATCCACCGCACCCGTATTCGTGATGATCCACTGCCACTGCAGCTGCACCCCCGCATCCGTGAGGAGCGGGGCATCCGCCGCGGCCTGATAGTACGGCCCCCCGAGCGGGCCAACCAGTTTCTGAACAGTCAGCCCCACACCCTGTCCGTTGAAAATGGTGACCAGAGCATTGTCGCTGTCCGTAACAAGCCCGAGTGTCGTCGTTCCGGTCACTGCAGCAGTGTTTGGGAAGGGTCCCAAGCCTGAGCCCCAATTGTGGGGGGCCGTATAAAGTGCCTCAGCGCCGGGTGCGATTTGGGTCACGGTATTCAGCACCTGGTCGATGCCCATGGCGGCGTCGACAAGCGTGATGGGCGCAGTGATGGTTACGTTACCGGTGTTGTACATCCTAAAGCAGTAAAGCACCTCGGTGTTCACCGGCACCTCGATCTGATCATGGGCGGCGGCGCAGGTCGGATCAGTCGTGCTGGTGACCAGTTTGTCCAGCCGGATGCCCGCCGACAGCCGGCGATTGGTAAAGGTGCAGGTGATATTTTCACCCGCATCTAATACAATTACAGCCGGATCGGACGAAATGCCGCCGCTGCAACTCGCGCTGACGGGCTCCCATCCAGTCTTGGGCACTTCGACGACGCTGTATGCGCCCGCTGGCAGGTTACCAAAAACCGCTTGCCCCTTCGTGCCCGAGGTCGTGATATCAAAGGGGTTGGTCGTGGTCATCCCACCGGTGGAGTTGAACTGGAAGGTTGTGTCGTAGGCTCGGATGCCGGCGCCCTGGATCTGCTTGACTACGGTGATGCTGCCACGCTGGCGGTTGGTGAAGGTACAGGTGATGGTCTCACCCGCCCCCAGGCTGATCGCGCTGGTGGGGCTGCCGTCGCTGCAGGCGGATCCCACCAGGTCCCACCCGTTCGGCAGCGGCAGGGACTCGGTCACGGTGTATGTGCCGGGCTCAAGCATGGGCGAGTGATACGGCTGGCCTGCCACCACGCCGACGTTTGGCCCAAAGCTGGTCGAAAAACCGAATTCCTCGCGGCTGTCGGGTTCGGTGACTTTCTGGATGACGATCTGCCCGCGGCGCGTGTTGGTAATAGCGCACACCGCTCGCTCGCCTGCCGCGAGGACAAAGAACGCATCGTCGCTGCGCGGGCTCCCGTTAGAGGGATAAATGGTGCAGGTGATTGGGCCGGCATGCCACTCATCGCCCGGGTCAAGTTCCTCGATCGTATAGGGGCCGGGCTCGCGATCCTTCCAGGTGACACTGCCGGTCATCCCACTGCTCACAGAAACCGTGCGGAAATCGTCGCCGAAATCTTCTCCGTTAAGCGCAAAATGAAAGGTGCCGCTGCCTCCTACTGCCGTCTTGACCAGCTCTACGCTGGCCAATTGGGTGTTTGTGAAGGTACAGAGCACCGTACTGCCCAACGCAGGAGAATTCCTCAATGCCGATGTCACGGGCCGTACCGAGATGGGCGCGTCGTCGTTGTCGCAGTGCGCGCCGGTGTTCTGCCAGCCGGCGGGCACGCGCTCCTCCACGATGTAGGTCATGGTAGGCGTGAGGTCGCCGCTGACAAAGACAGGCTGCGTGTCAGTCAGGGTAAAGCTTTGGAGCAGGCTGGTGTCCGTCCGCAGTTGAAAGTTGAACGGCTGCGCGGCGCCTGCGGGAACGGTGATCTTGTCTACTTCGATGGCCGCACAGGCCACGCCGGAGATGGCCTCGGCCTGTCCGTACTTGAGCACGGCAGGATTGCCCGACCAATAGGTAAGATTGACAATATTCTCGACCGGGCCGCAGTCGGCAACAGAGGTCGGCGCCACGATGCGCACCTGGCGCGACTGGCCCGGGTTCAACGTGCCCCAGCTGCAGGACAGCACTCCACCGGCAATGCCGCACGCGGCACTGTCCATCGAGGGCACGACCCGCCAGGCCAACCCCGGCGGCAAGGTGTCCGTGATGCGCACGTTGGTGGCCGGCGTCGCCTGTGTGTTGCTTATGACGATAGTGAAGCCAATCTGGTCGCCGGCATTGACGACCGGCTCATCTGGCACCTTGATGATCTCGACCTCGCCGGGCGGCACGACGATCGGGATGCGCAGCGCCTGGTCCGCGGAGCATTTCGCCTTGGTGTTGGGCACAGCCTGGGCTGCGCTGGTGCACATGTGAAACACATTGTCCCAGCTGACAATCGCGGATACATCCAGGTAGCCGTCGCCGTCATGGTCGCGGCACGGCAGCGTGATGGGAGGGAGGTCATAGTACGTCAGCACACTTCTGTTGGATGTCGCCGCACGTGTTGCCGGTCCCGATCTGCCCGTTGTAAAAGGGCCCTACGCCGGACGTGACGTTGACGTTGGCTGTTATTGGCCGAGATTGGGTGCAGGTAATCATGCGCGCACTGGCCGCTGTAGGCGCTGCCGCCGTCCTTGGCCACAAAGATGCCGATGTCGTACCGTTCCTTGGCAGTCGACCTCAGCCTGCGTCCGCAGATGAACTATCACCGTGTCCTGCGGGCTGCTGCAGATCACGTCGGCACTGTCGGGCAGCAGATCGACGGCCGCAATGCTCACGTCATTGGCGGTACAGTTATTTTCACGGTTGGTCACGTCGTTAACGCAAGTGCCGCCCGGAATGATCTGGGCGAACGCTGGCTGCGGTATCAACACGATGAGCACCGCAGCTGCCAGCAACCCCGCGCCGATACAGCGCAGAAGCTGCATCTCAACAGTGGATTGGCGAAGATGCTCCATGCTGGAGCCCTCCTTATGGACGATCTGGCTTGAGTGTGTTGAATGCCGTCAGTGGGACGGCAAGGAAGGATCGCCTTTGTCGTCAAACAAAGGCACAGGGTAGAGGTCAACTTAAGTATAACACTTAAATATGAATTTGCAAGATTTAAGCTAGACAGCACAGTAGGGGCGGCGCCCGCGCGGGCGCTGCCCCTACTCACCCACTATCAAGTTGAACTTTCTGCCCTACTCAACCAGCCGGTTCAGGACGGTGAGCACATAGCCCTTGGCATCCGCTGCGGTCACATCCGGGCCGACAAGTGCTGCCACGATGACAAACTCGCCGTTATGATGGCTGATCGCCGCCACGAACTCGCCGGCATTGGCAGGCAGCGCCAGCCAGAGTGCTTCTTGGGCGTTGCTGTTCATTTCACTGCTGCTGATCCATTCTACCTGTACGTCCGCGTTGCCTTGCGCCACCTCATACAAGGTCGGCAGGAACTCGTCGCTTATACCCGCAGCAATCTGTGTCTGCATCTGCATCATCGTAAAGCTGTCCACCGCACCGTCACCGCCGCTGAGAAGCGGAAGCAGGTGCAGCATTTGCTGGGTCTCTTCCCCCGCCAGGCGGGCTGCCACTGCGGCATATGGGGTATCGACCGCCGAGGCGAGGTAAGGCAACGCAGGGTCAAGCGGCGTGTCGGCCAGCGTGTCCGCGCCGCCTTCCGCTGCAAAGTAACCGCAGAAACCTGTCGGTTCCGGTGCGCTGCTCGACAGCGGAGCAAAGACCAGGTTAGAGATCGGCCGTGGGTTCACATCAGCCTGCAGGATGGCGGCCGCATCGAACCGGCTGAAGCCGGGGCAGCGTTTGGCCAGGCGCGGTTCGGGGACCGTTACCTCAGCCGGCCGGTTACTGCTGATGACAAAGGTCGCCAGCCGCTCGCCGTCTTCGTTCGCCTCGACGTGCACCATGGCAATCACATAGTCACCGAACTCATAGGTAAAAGGAGAGTCGGGCGTCATGCTGGCCATGAAATCAAGCAGCTCTTTATCCTCACCGGCCTGCATGGCCAGCGTACCTTCCGCCAACATGGTAGAACAATCGTCAGCGCTGAAGCAGCCCGAATCTTCAGACAATGAGCGCAAAGTGACGCTGAGGTCCTCTGCTTCGCTGCGTCCCGTCTGCCCCGGCCGCAGCACAAACGGCTGGTCCAAATCTACATATACCGTCTTCCCGGATGCGGCGATAGGTGTTATCTCAACCTTGAGTTCAGGGGTGGGCGTAGGCTTCGGCGTGTCGACAGCCGCGGCCGGCGAATAGAGTGTTCCGACAGAAAGAATCACAAGCAGCATGGCAAACAAGCTCTGGCGCATGTACAGCATAGATCGACAATATCTCCACTGGTGTTTGTTGCTAGAAATGGTTCGGTGCCATCCCACCCATTATCGCCGCCAATGCTGGCGGTCGCTGTGCACCAAGTCACACGTACAAGTGCGGCAGCGCGCAGGCGCTTGGATTAAAAAGAGAGGAGGCTTCCAAGGAAGCCCCCCTCTTGTCCTTCAGACTGCGTACCGGTGACTGGCACGCGCCGTATTACATGTCCATGCCCATGCCGCCGCCGCCGCGGGCATCGCCGGCTTCTCTTCCGGGATGTCGGCAGACCAGCGCGCTGGTGGTCAGGATCATGGCGGCGATGGAGCAGGCATTCTCGACCGCGCTGCGGGTGACCTTGACCGGGTCGATGATGCCGGCCTTCAGCATGTCGACGTAGTCGTTGGCGAGCACGTCGTAGCCGGTGGTCAGCTTGCCGTCGCTGTGCAGCATGCGCACCTTCTCGATCACCACGGCGCCGTCCAGGCCGGCGTTGGTGGCGATCATGCGCATGGGCTCTTCCAGGGCGCGGCGCAGAATGCGCACGCCGGTGGCAGCATCGCCTTCCAGGCTTGACGCTGTCCAGCGCGGGCACGGCGTTGATCAGCGCCACACCACCGCCAGGGACGATGCCCTCTTCGACGGCCGCGCGGGTGGCGCTCAGGGCGTCCTCGACGCGGTGCTTCTTTTCCTTCAGCTCGGTCTCGGTGGCAGCGCCGACGCGGATGATGGCCACGCCGCCGGCCAGCTTGGCCAGGCGCTCCTGCAGCTTCTCGCGGTCGTAGTCGCTGGTCGCTGGCCTCGATCTCGGCGCGGATCTGGTCGATGCGGCCCTTGATGGCCTGCGCGTCGCCGGCGCCGTCGACGATCGTGGTGTCGTCCTTGGTGCTGACGATCTTGTCGCAGCGGCCCAGGTCCTCGAGCTTGGCGCTCTCCAGCTTGCGGCCCAGTTCTTCGGTGATGACCTGGCCGCCGGTGAGGATGGCGATGTCCTGCAGCATGGCCTTGCGGCGGTCGCCAAAGCCCGGGGCCTTGATGGCCAGGGCGTTGACCATGCCGCGCAGCTTGTTGAGCACCAGCGTGGCCAGCGCTTCGCCGTCGACATCTTCGGCGATGATGACGATCTCGCGCTTGCCGATCTGGACCAGCTTCTCGAGCACCGGGACGATGTCCTGGGCGCTGCTGATCTTCTTGTCGGTGATCAGGATGTAGGGGTCCTCGATGTCGGCTTCCATGCGCTCGGCATTGGTGACGAAGTAGGGGCTGAGGTAGCCGCGGTCGAGCTGCATACCCTCGACGTACTCGGTCTCGAATTCGAGGCCCTTGCTCTCTTCGACGGTGATGACGCCGTCCTTGCCGACCTTGTCCATCACTTCGGCGATCAGGTTGCCGATGTTCTGGTCGGCGGCCGAGATGCTGGCGACCTGGGCGATCTCTTCCTTGCCGGCGACCGGGGTGGCCATGTCCTTGAGGGCGGCGACGACGGCATCGCGGCCGGCGTCAGATGCCGCGCTTGAGCAGCATGGGGTTGGCGCCGGCGGTCACGTTCTTCAGACCTTCGTTGACGATGGCCTGGGCCAGCACGGTGGCGGTGGTGGTGCCGTCGCCGGCGACGTCGTTGGTCTTGGTGGCGGCTTCCTTGAGCAGCTGGGCGCCCATGTTCTCAAACGGGTCCTTCAGCTCGATTTCCTTGGCCACGGTCACGCCGTCGTGGGTGACGGTCGGGCTGCCCCACTTCTTGTCGAGGGCCACGTTGCGGCCCTTGGGGCCGAGGGTGGTCTTGACCGCATTGGCGAGCTGGTCGACGCCCGCCTTCAAAGCACGTCGTGCTTCATCTTCGAAAATAATTTGCTTTGCCATACTTTTGTTTCCTCCACAGTACTATCGCAGTACTATCAACTAAACCGTGTAGACGTTCGTCAGACTGTAGCACAATGTAGACGCCTGGTGATCACTTCTCGACGATGGCCAGAATGTCGGTTTCCTTGAGAATCAGGAGTTCCTTGCCGTCCAGCTTGATCGTGGTGCCGGCGTACTTGGCATAGAGCACCTTGTCGTCAACCTTGACGTCCATGGCGATGCGCTCGCCAGTTTCCTTGCGCGCGCCGGGGCCGGCGGCGACGATTTTGCCCTGCTGGGGCTTTTCCTTGGCGGTCTCAGGCAGGAAAATGCCCAAGCGTGGTCTGTTCTTCCTGCTCGATCGGCTGCACGACGACGCGGTCGCCCAGTGGTTTCAGGTTCATATTGAATCCTCCTACACAAACTCTGATGTTCGTTCTCGAGAAGTCGTTGACTGTATTTGACTAGGGATTGTTGCTCACCTCGTTAGCACTCTAACGCGTTGAGTGCTAACGAGGCGTATCATACCGCAACGCTAAAAGACGCGCGCAAGTTAGACAACTTCCAATTTGCGCACTTTTTGTCAGTTCTAGCACCTGCGGGGCGACAGAGTTCTGCTAGTGGAATGTTAGTGTTTTGTTAGCGTTTGCCGCGAGGTGCGGCGTAGAGTCCATTGCCGGCGGCAGCTACTGGGACGCCGCTTGTCGGCCAGGAAGCGCAGCATCTCTTCCTCTTCGGCCACGTAGTCGTCGAGGTCGAAGGCGGCATAGAGGTCGCGGCTCTGCGTGAAGTAGGCATGCGCCTGCTCGCGGGCGCCCTGTTCGAGCGCCACATGGCCGAGGTTGTGCAGCGTGGCGGCCAGGTCGGTCCAGGCGCCACGCTGTTCGAGGAGCTGGCGATCGCGATCATACCACTGCAGGGCCTGGACAGTCTCGCCGCGGGCATAGCAGACCGACCCAAGATTGTTGTAGCAGGCGCTGATGCCGATGACGTCATCCAGCTGGCGAAACATACGCAAGGCGTGTTCGTAGGCGTGGACGGCGTCGTCGTACCGCTCGGTGGCCTCCAGCGCCAGCCCATGTTGTTGTAGGCGCTGGCGGTCAGATGCTTGTCCTGCAGGCGCAGGGCCACGCGCAGCGCCTTGGCGTGTTCGGCAAGGGCCTGCTCGTGCTGGTTGAGGCTGAAATAGGCGCTGCCCAGGTTCATATAGGCCGTCGCCAAGGCCGGCTGGTCGCTCAAGCTGCGCCGTGCAGTCGAAGGCAGCCTTGAAGCTGTCGAGGGCGCGGCGCGGCTCGTCGAGCACACGGTAGGTGGTGCCCAGGTCGGTGTAGAGATAGGCGAGGTCAGAGAGCAGGTCGCGCTGGTCGAAGATCGGGCGGGCGCGGTCCAGCCAGGCGACAGCTTCGGGCAGGCGGCCCGAGGAAGAACATCTGGCGCCCGATATTCATCAGGAACGAGGCGTAGTTGCGCATATCGCCCATCGCAAGGGCAGACAGCGCGCCGACGGCCAGCCAGCGCACGATACCGGGCGGATGGCGCCAGAAAGCATAGTCGGCCAAAGCCAGGGCGTAGGTGCGAGCGAGTCGCAAGTCGGTCAGAGCAAGCGAGCCGGGCAGCCAGGAGAACTCCCCACCGGCCGGTTCCCCTGGGGGCGGCCGATGGCTGGCCGGAAACAATCTTGGCAAGTGCGGCAGGGTCGGTTTTGGGATCGGCAATGATCTCCAGGGCGCTGCCCTCGAAAAGACGCTCGACGCGGCGCGCGCACCAGTCGGCGCCGACGAAGATGTTGCCCCAATCCTTGTCGACCTCGGGCCAGCGCTGGAGAGGCAGCTTCTGGTACTGCTGGACCCGGGTGACGTAGAACGCGGCGTGGCGTCGATCCCACTCTTCGCCCAGCATGACGGCATTCTCGTTGAGATAGCGGCGCACGATGGGGTGAATGTAGGCGCGCTCGTTGAGGCGGTCCACCTCGATCAGGCCGCGTTCGGCCAACGCCTCCAGCGTGCTCTGCAGCTCGGCGCTCGTGCCCAGATCGTCCCAAAACAGCGAGTTCAGGGCGGAAAAAGTGATGCCGCCGACGCCGTGCACCATACGGCTGAGCAGCACGACGGCCTGCGGATTCTGCAGGGCATAGTTCTCGACGGCGAAGGAGCAGAGCGCGTGCGGCGAAACCTGGTCGGGATTGTCGACGCTGAGTTCACTCCAGCCGCGCAGGATGCCGGCCAACTCCTCCCAGGGAAAGTCGATCATCAAGCCTAAGGCAAAACGCATGCAGAGTGGACTGCCGCAGGTCAGGGTATGCAGATCGTCGACGTGGCGGAGGGCAGCGTCGCGAACCTGCACAGGCGCACGCTTCCAGATAAACTCGGGAACGTCGGCGACGTCAAAGCCCTTCAGATCAATATGCTGGTACTGCACCAGGTTGGCGATCGCCGAGCTGAAATTGCGGTCGATCAGCACGATGCGCGACTGGCCCTCGTTCTCGTGCAGGTGGCCGATGATGGAGACCAGGGTGTTGAGTTCCTGCAGCGTGCCGCCACTCAGCTTGTCGAGAATGAGCAGCCGCTTACGCTTGTAGAGCTGCTCGAGGATGCCGATGCCCCAACGGTCGTCGCTGATGCGGGTCAGTGCCGTGCCGAGAACGCTGTCAAGCGTACGCACCACGTCGTAAAGACGGAATGGGTTGGTGCCGGCGGGGCTGACGCGGATGATGCCGTCGCTGAAATGGTGGAAGTGATTCCAGGCAACGGCGGTAGCGAGCGTGCTCTTGCCCATGCCCTGTTCGCCGCTGATGGCAATCGCAGGCAGATCGTCGCCGCCGGTCAGCCAATCGTGCAGGGTGAGCAGCTGGCGGCGGCTGCCGCTAAAGCCTTCCAGGCGGTAAAGGCCGAGGTTATGGGGCGTTTCGGGTGTTTCGGTCAAGCGTGTCGAGTCCAACGGTTACTCCACAATCATGACTGCAAAACCAGGCACGGGAATTCGCTGATGGTGGCGATTTCGGACTGCAGCGCCTGGGCGAAGAACTGGCCGCCGCTGACGCCGCGCATGGCACGCGCTGGCCGCACCGGCGTCGATCAGGATCAGGTCGGGGCGGACACGGCGGGCCAGTTGATTGATGTTGACCGGCGTGACGTTCTCGACCATGTCGACCCTGGCAATCACGCCATCGCTTACAGCCTTAGGGCGGTCGGCGGCATCGCTGACGACGACGGTAACCGCTGGATTCTTCTTCAGCTGGCGCAGCGCCTCGCTGCCGGCCTGGTCGGCCCCGATCAACCAGATGCGCATGGTTCCTCCCCTAGATAAGCCCCAACGATACTTAAGACGGCAAAAAAGACAAAGACGAAGATGGCGGATGGGATGCCTACGATCAGGCCGCTGCGCAGCATGCTGGGCGAGTCGACGGCGCCCGAGACGGCCACCAGGGTCATGCGCGCCGACGAGTTCGGCAGCATGTAACAGAGCGCCAGCGTAAAGACGAACGGCAGAATCAGGCGTGGAGGCGCAATGCCGCTGGCGACACCAAGTGTCACCAGGATTGGCGACAATATTGCACCATATGTCACGCTGTTCATAAATTGCGTAAGGGTGAAGGTCGACACGACCAGCAGGGCAAGGATGGCAATGTAAGGCAGTCCACCCAGCAGAGGCTCGACGAGGCTGACGATCCAGGCGCTGGCACCGCTCTTGTCGAGCGCGTCGCCCAGGGTGAGGCCGGCGCCGATGACGAAAGATGATGCCCCAGTTCACGCCCTTTGAGATCGTTCCAGTCGATCAACTCCTCGACCGAGAGCAGAGCAACGGCGAGAATAGCGACGGTAGCGCTGCTGAGGAGTGTAGCAGGCAGATGCAGCCAATGTTCGATCATGGCGCCGCCGACCCAAAGAAAGATAGAGAGCCCAAGCACGCCGATGATCTCCTTCTGTTCGCCGTTGAGACCACGTGCCTTGACCAGCTCACGCAGGGCAGGAGTGACTTCGAGGTTGGCATTGGGGACCCGGAAAGACGAGCAGCAGCATGATCCAGGTGATGGGTACGAGGACCACCACCATGGGCAGGCCATAGGCGAGCCAGTTAAAAAAGGTAAAGGGCATCACCTGGGTGAGTTGGCCAGAAGCGATCGCGTTTTCGCCGCTGCCCATGGGAGTGCCGATGCCGCCGATGCTGGCGCCGTAACCAATGGCGAGGACCAAGACGGCGAGAAACTTGCGGGCGTCCTCCTCATCGCCGACCTGCTGGGCGATGCTGATGGCGACTGGGATCAGCATTGCCGCAGTGGCAGTGTTGAGCACCCACATGCTAAGAAACGCAGTCAAGGCGATCAGCAGGAGGACAAGGCGGTGAAAGTGGCCGCGGCTCCAGACGATGGCATACAGGGCGAGGCGGCGAGTCAGGCCGTGTTTGCGCAGCGCCTCGGCCAGGAAGAGGCTGGCCAGGATCAGATAGATGACCGGGTCGGCGAAGGGGGCAAAGGCGCCGCTGGTATCGTCGATCCCGAGTGCAACCTGGGCGACGGGAACCAGCAGGGCGGCGATCGGCAAGCGGCACAGGCTGGAGCGACAGGATCATGCCGGTAAAGACAAACAGCGCCAAGGCGCTGTGGCCTTCAGGCGACAGGCCTGGCGGGGTAGGCGTCATCAGGACAAGCCCCGTGGCGGCCAGCACAATGAGAAACTTGCGAAGGTCAAAGACCTTGCGGCTGGCGGCCTCGAGCGGCTGCTGGATAAGTTCGAGCGGCGTGACACGGCGCTGGATGCGGCGTTTGGTAGTCGTGGTGCGGGCCTGGCGGCGTGGGGCCAGTCCGCCCGATGCCAGGTCAAGCGCAGAATCGGTACTTCCGGCCAGCTGAGCAGCTGTAAGCTGCGGGCTGCCTGCCTTCACGCCATCCGCGCTGTCCAGGCAAGGTGCTGACATGCTGGCAGTGCCGCCGATTCCGTCTGCGCCATCAGGAGCATCCAGCCAGGTGGCGCGTTTGGGAAGGCTTGACTTCAGCCGCGGGCGGTTGGTCGACATAGGTGGACTGAACGCTACGGCGGCGTCTGCTCGGTATCGCCAGACTGCTGGCTGGCACAGATACGCAGGCCGGCAAGGGCAGGTTCGCTGTTAGGGTTCTTCTCCAAGGCCTTGCGCAGCCAAGGTTCGGCGAGATCACACTCGCGCGGTTCCTTGTTGATGTGGGCGAGGCCCGCGGTGTAGAGGTAGTCTTCGCGTGCAGTGTCGCCGATAAGAGGCAGACCTTTTTCCAGGTTGGTGACGGCGTCCTCGTAGTTGCGGCGGGCGTAGAGTGCCATGCCGAGGTGGACGAGGGCGGGGCCGTAATCCGGATTCATCTCGACGGCTTCACGCAGGACACGTACAGCCTGGATGTGGTCGCCGGCATTGTAGAGACCTTCGCCGAGAGCGTCGAGCGTAACCGGTGTCTTGTTGGCGTCGACGGCAGCGCGGTAGGCCTCGATAGCCTTGGCGAAATCCGCCTTGCCAATCCGATAGATGCGGGCCTTCTCCATAAAGAGGTCGGCACGCTGAGGGTCCTGAGCCAGGGCGCGGTCGAGTTCGGCGAGGGCATCGTCGTACTTGCCGAGCTTTTCGTGCAGGTAGGCTTGGTTGCGAAGCGCGAGGACGTGGTTGGCGTCAATGGCAAGAGCCTGGTCCAGATACTCCTGGGCAATATCATAGTTGCCGACGTCGGTATAGATCTCGGCGAGTACGGCCATCGTCTCGGGGTTCTGCGGGTCGAGGTCGAGAGCATCAAGGCCGTGATTGAGGGCGCTCTCGAAATTGCCCTGCCAGTCCTCGGCCCGGGCGAGCGCGGCAAGGGCAGCAGGGTTCTTTTCGTCGAGTTTTACTGCCTCGGTAGCAGAATCAAAGGCAGCCTTGATATCCTGCTCGATCATGTGCAGGCGGGACATCGTGATCCAGGGTTCGGGGTTGCCGGGTTCGAGCCGGGCGATCGTCTTGTAAGCGGTCAGGGCAGCGGCATAATCGCCGCGCGAAAGGGCGTTCTGGGCATCGGCCACATAGGCGACTACGCTGACGGTGGGCGTAGGCGTAGGCATGGCGACGCGCGGGGCCAGCCAGTTGGGCCGGGTCTGATAGAAGACGATCGCAACGGCGACAAGCAGCAGCAGGGGCCAGAAACGACCAAAAAAGCCCGGGCGGCGGCGGCGTGGTTGGTACTCGCGGTCTAGATACATAGCGTGACTATTATACTCCAGCGTGTCCAGCGCGTGGTACCCTATTACCCTTGCGAGAGGGACACGAACGGCAGTCCTGGTGCGAGACGCGAGAAAAAGCAGGGCCCGTATCTCAAATGAGGGCCCGCGCTCCAAGCGGCACTTGGCAAACGACCGAGGCGAGTGGGTCGTTCCGAAACAAGGTCTCGGTCCTCGCTCATAACATCCCTCACCACCTGGCAAGACAGCAAGCGGTCAAGCGGTCATGGTGTTTGCCGCTGACAAGGCAATTGTGGTATAAAAGGGATGCTACGTTTTGCCCCCGTAGCTCAGTGGATAGAGTACTGGCCTCCGGAGCCAGGTGCCTGGGTTCGAGTCCCAGCTACGTTTTGCCCCCGTAGCTCAGTGGATAGAGTACTGGCCTCCGGAGCCAGGTGCCTGGGTTCGAGTCCCAGCGGGGGTACCTTTCCTGTCAAACAGGTCCCTATCCTCTTAAGTGCTGCGCTTAGCGCGGCATTTTTGTTGGCCCTACGGAACTCCTCGTACGTCGTTTGCCTCTCTACACAGAGAGAATCCTCCCGTATACTGAGAAAGCAATGTGGTACCACCCCAAGATGCTGATTTCAACGAGGTCTGGCGAACTGGCTATGCTGCGGCCGGCGGCGATCGTACGAGACTATACGGCAGTAATCGTGATGCTCAGCATTGCGGGGGCAGCACTTGTGTTAGCGGCAGTATGGTACCTGGTGGCGCGGGCACATGGGGTGAAAGGCGCGAGCGTGGCCAACTATTGGCTGCGCATTTTTCCGCTCCTCTGCCTTCTGGCGAGCGCAGCGATCTGGTTTGGTATACTCCTGGCGCCTGAGAGGTGACGCTGTTGCATCCACGCTGCACTGAGAGTCGTCACCCGGATCGTTCGGCCTGCAGTTTGGGCGGTACCGTCCAATTTAGCACGGGTAGCGGTTCGTAGGGTTGACAAAGCAAACGACCGCTCAACTCGCACTGCTCGCGACTGGTCTTGACGCCGGCGTGGCGACGGTGGCGAATCTCGGCGTGCAGTTCGCATACAAGGGTAGACCAGGCGCGATAGTCCAGGCGCGGACCTAACTCTTGAGCTTTATTTTCTGCTCGTGAGATGCGTGCTTGGCGGGCAAGTTGCGCGTAACGATAGCGATAGCGCCGGTAGTCCTCGGGCCAAAGGGCGTCAAGATACTCGATGATGGCACCAACAAGGCTGTCGCCGTCAAGACCCTCGTCATACATGAGTTGGCAGCATAGCTCATAGCCATCGATCTGGCCGTCCGTTTCATCTGGCGCAAGGCTGCAGGCGTAATCACGAGCTAACAGTGCATCGCAGGCGGCCTCGTCCGGTTCTCCACTCGTTAACAGCAGGGCGCGGCGCAATGGTACCAACTGATTGCCAGGGGTGTGGCCAAGCAGGGCGCTGAAACTGACCATTTCGGCAAGATCAACAGCGCAGGTTCGCCACTGCCAGAAGCTCAGCCGCTCGGGATAAACAGGGTGGGTATCACCCAACAGCGTATGAGTTCTCCGATAGCGCCGATACGCGCGAGGCGTTAGGTGAGTAAAGCGGCGCAACAGGGCAAGGTACAAACAACTACCACGCAAACCGGAAGAGTCAGCCAGAGCATAGCCCATAGCAAGTGCGTCGATCATGCCTTGGCGCCAGGCCGGTGAGTGCAATTCAGTCTTGCAGGCGAGCATCGAGTCTATCCTTCCTCAGCAATGACGATGTTGTGGTTGGGAACAGAGTAGCCCATGAACACATTGCCGGGGCAGTGATGCAAGCAGCGACTTACGGCACCCGTCAGCATAACATATAATCAGCGCACAAACGCTGACAATAAGCCTACAATCTGTAAGCAACTAGGAAATGAAGAGGAGGCGTAGGGTATCCGGAAATAATCGTGTCTATGGCACCTCGCTAGAGCTTACCAAACCACTTCTTCTTGCAGCTTTGGGACGATTGCCCAGTCGAGGGTAGGGATTGGTTCACCCGGCTCGCACAGGAGCCGGCGCGATAAGTCGAGCGCTCTTGGGCTTACGGCCTTGCCGGCGATCTGGCAGCGGCTAATCTCATCATGCAGTTCGTGTACGGCTATCGACCAAGTGGTATAGTCAAGGCGCGGGCCCAGATCAGTCCATTGGTATCCGGCCAACTCCGTACGGGCGGCTCGCACATTGCGGATATAACGATAACGGTAGCGGCGATAGTCCTCGGGCCAGAGAGCGTCCATGTACTCGATAACGCCGTCAACAAAGCTGCTGGTGTGCAATGATTCATCGCGCGGAAGTTTGCTGCAGAGTCTATAACCGTCAATAAGACCGTCGTGGCGCTGTGGAGCAGGGTCGAGCGGGCAGCCATGGGCGCGCAGCGAATGATAAGGACCGTCACCAGGTTTGCCTGCGTCGAGAAGCAGGATGCGGCGAAACGCTTCCACCTTTCCACCTGGAGGGGAGTCAAGCATGCGGCCAACCAGTACTAGTTCAGCCAGGTTGCCGCATCTGAGCGCCACTGCCAGAAGCTGAGCAAAGGAGTGTTACTGTCGTGACTGCTTCTCAGGCGCGAATAGGCGCGCAGATACCGGCGATAGCAGCGCGGCGCCAACTGTATGAAGCGACGCAGCACGGCAAAGTGCAGCCGCCGGCCGTGCAACCCGTTGCCGGTTGCCAAAGAATAGCCTGCAGACAGACCATCGATCATACCTTCTCGCCAATGTGGCGACTCCAGTTCCGTAATGCTGGCAAACATCGAGTGGCACCCTTAAGGGTAACGGCCTGCGCGACTGTAGTCGCAGGCATCCTTTCAACAAGGTTACGTGGACAGAGGAGGGAGCGGACACCAGCTAGCGTAAGACTATCACACCAAGATACGGCGATCAAGACTAAATTCGGACTATTCCCAGACACATTTGTACTAGGCGCGGCCCATAGGGTCCGTGATTTGGCCTGGTGCAGGTCGTGCTCTTGGGCAGCACTAAATGCCCTTATTGTTGTACAGGACGTCTGCGGCGGATGCAGGAGCAAGGCTGCCGCCAGAATCAGCGTAATGTCGCTTGAACTCTACCTCGAGTGCGCCTATCCTGGAGGGGCGGTTGGTGCATATGTCTATCCCGGAGGCAAACTCTATGGCGACAGTCTCTTTCGAACGCGGTGCGGTGTACACGCGGCTCCAAATTCACGATGTTCTGGGGGGTGGCGTGCAGAGCTACCTGCCGCGCCGGGACGGACGCGTGGTATGCGGCTGTTTTACGCAAACGCTCAACCCGACAGCGCCCGACGTGGTGTTGGTGGGCGATCGGCCTCACGTCATCCGGGATGCCAAGCTATTTGCGACGCAGCAGCATCCCGTGCCGGTGTTTATCAAACAGGCGACAAACCAGTGGGAATACGTAGGCAATTACATCGTGGAACGGTACTCGACTGATCCAGTAGAGCTACAGCAGCTGCGCAGGAAGGCAAAGCGGCCGCATGCTGTGAGTGCCTTGTTTTTGAAGAAGATTGAGTAAGTGGACCCAGCGTAGCCGCCGGGCCGTATAAAGAGGAAGGCGAGGGAGTGATCCCTCGCATTTTTGTTTAGGGTGTGGTGAGCGTGGGGCAGCGCTCGTGGGGTGAGTCTGGGGAGCTCCTGTTGCGTGATCGGTGGTTGTTGACTACAATGAGGCGGTCCGGCTTTTGCCCCGACTGTTACTCTTCTTATGACATCCGCCGGCCTGCCGCCAAACCATAAAAGGACTCCTGCTATGTTCATTCGCGCCCAGAAGGGGCTTACATTTGACGATGTGCTGCTCGTACCTAAGCGGTCGCCGATCGCCTCTCGCAAAGATGTAGATTCCTCGACGCGGCTGACGAACACGATCCGGCTCAACATTCCAGATCCTGAGCGCCAATATGGATACCGTAACGGAAGCTGCGATGGCGATCGCAATGGCGCAGAACGGTGGTATCGGGGTGCTGCATCGCTTCATGACGGTAGATCAGCAGGTGCGCCAGGTGCGGAAGGTGAAACGAGCACAAGGTTTCATGGTGGAAAACCCGTACACGATCGCCCACGATGCTTCGATCGAGGATGCCGAGAAACTGATGGACCTGCACGGAGTCGGCGGGTTGGTAGTGATCGGGGGCGATCAGCGCCTGGTAGGGCTGGTGACCCGGCGCGATATCCTGCTGGCCCCCGAGGATCTGCACCGCGTGGACGACGTAATGACGCCGGCAGACAAGGTGGTAAGTGTAGGGCCCTCCGTAACATCGGGCGAAGCCCGCTCGATCTTGTACCAGCACCGGCTGGAGAAACTGCCGGTGGTGAGCCAGCAGGGGAACGTGGTTGGGCTCATCACCTCACGTGACGTGGCAAAGGTGGAGCATTCGTCAAACGCAGCAGTGGACGATAAAGGCCGGCTGCGCGTGGGCGCGGCCATCGGAGTGCAGGAGCGCGATATGGACCGGGCCGTGGCCCTGGTCGAGGCGGGAGCAGACATCCTGGTGCTGGATATTGCCCACGGGCACGCCGACCACTGCATCAACATGGTGAAGCTGCTGCGCAGGACGATTCCCGGCGTCCAGATCGTGGCAGGCAACGTGGCGACCCGGGACGGGGCACGCGAGTTGGCCGAAGCGGGGGCAGACGCAATCAAGGTCGGGATCGGGCCGGGATCGATCTGCACGACGCGCGTCGTGACCGGCTTCGGCGTGCCGCAGTTGACGGCGATCATAGACAGCGTAGCCGGCGTGCAGGAAGCGGGGCTGGACATCCCGGTGATCGCAGACGGAGGTATCAAGACCTCAGGCGATATGGTGAAGGCGCTGGCGGCAGGAGCAAGCGCCGTGATGATCGGCAGCCTGTTTGCCGGGTGCGAAGAGGCGCCGGGATCACCGGTGGTGCGCGACGGCAAGAAGGTGAAAGTCGTGCGCGGGATGGCTTCGCTGGGGGCAGCAATGGGGCGCAAGGCGGCCGAGAAACTGCAGGACGAGAGCGCCGAGGACCAGGAAGACTGGGACAAGGTGGTGCCGGAGGGAGTGGAGGCGGTGGTGCCGTACCGCGGCGAGGTGAGCGAGATCCTCTACCAGTTGGTTGGGGGGCTGCGGTCAGGATTATCGTATGGAGGTGCGCACACGATCTGCGAGCTGCAGGCGAATGCGGAGTTCATCGAGATTTCGGCGGCGGGCGTGCGTGAGAGCCGACACCATGATGTCGATAAGATCTGACGCCAAAGCTTGAGACAGTATGCGCAAGAGCGCTTGATGCCGAGACGTTTGGAAATTTGCTCGTAATTGGCGCATACTGAAGAGGCTGGCGTAAGTCAAACACTGTAACCGACTTCCATTGGGCCGAGGGGTTGTGCGTGAGCGAGCGTATTCCACTGGTTGTGCACATGAGTCACGAGGCCGGTGTTCATGTTGGGGGCGTCGGGGCCGTGCTGGACGGGCTGCTTGGCACGCAGGCATATGGCGAGGCGGTGGCGCGCACTCTGCTGGTAGGACCGTTGAATCGCGCCGACGCCGCGGCTATGGACCGGCTGACGGACCCCACCAATGGGGTGCGGATCGCATATAGCAGCCTCCACGGTATCTATCAGGGCGGAGAAAATGGCCAGCGGGCCGCGTATGAGCGGATTGAGCGCGAGTACGGCGTGACGCTGCTCTGTGGCACACGGCACTCCGACACGCAAGCTTGCGAGATTATCCTGGTCGATGCGGGACAGGCAGACCAGGACAAGCTTAACCAGTTTAAATTTGATCTCTGGGAAGGCTTCGGGCTGGACAGTGCACGCCATGATACCAACGCAGAGTACAACTTGTACCTGGCACTGGCGCGCCCGATCCTGGCCGCAATTCATGCCACGGGCGGCCTGGGGCAGGAACAAAAGTTCCTGATCGGCCACGAGTGGCTGGCGATGCCCCTGCTGCTGGCGGCGCAGCTCGACCAGCCGGGGCAGTGGTGCACGATCTTCTTCGCGCACGAAACGGCCACCGTCCGCCGCCTGGTGGAGGAAAGGCCGGGACATGATACGTCGTTCTATAACGCCATGTTCAAGGCCAAGGAGTGGAACCTCAGCCTTGAGGCAATCTATGGCAACCAAGACCACGACCACAAACATCCCCTGATCCGGCTTGCCACCCGCTGTGACGCCATCTTTGCGGTGAGCGACGTGGTCGCAGACGAGCTGCGCTTCCTAGGCGGACGCTTTGCCAACAGCAAGATCGAGGTAGTGTACAACGGAAGCACAACCGAGCAGATCACCTTGGCCGAAAAGCAGGCCGTCCAAGGCACGGCTGCAGCAGTATGCCGAACGCCTGTTGGGCTATCAGCCCGACTATGTATTCACCCACGTCGGACGCATGGTGCTGTCGAAGGCGTTCTGGCGCGACCTGCGGCTGCTAGAACACCTGGAGAAGGTGCTGGCTAAACGAGGACAGACGGCAGTACTGTTTGCGCTGGCGAGCAGTCTGCCAGGGGGGCGCCGGCCGCAGTGGGTATATGGCTGGGAAGAGCAGTACGGCTGGCCCGCAGTGCATCACGACGACAACGGCGACCTGGCAGGACTAGAGCGCACATACTACTTCGAGAACCTCGAACCGTTCAACCAGCGCCAGCAAGCCATTCACGGAATCCTGATCAACCAGTATGGCTGGAGCCGGGAACGGTGCGGCGTGCGCATGCCGTCCGATATGCGCTTTGCCGACATCCGGCGCGGGACTGATGTGGAGTTCGGGCAGAGTATCTACGAGCCGTTTGGAATCGCACAAATGGAGGCACTCGCATACGGTGCGCTGTGCTGCGTATCGAGCATGTGCGGCTGCATTGGATTTGCGGCACGGGCCGCAGCCGTTAGTGAAGTCGCGCCGCCGGCCCGGCTGCCCAACTTGGTGGTAGCGGATTACGTGGCGCTTCCGCAGGGATACTGGTTAGGAAGCCCCTACGATGCACTGGGGATCGACCAGGGAATTCGCGACTGGATCGAAGGGAACAACAGCGAGCGGGCGGCGCACATGCTGCTTGCAAGGCTGCCACAGAACGATGAACAGGCGCAGTCCCTGCTCGACAGCGGCTGTGCCGCAGCGCAGGCAATGAGTTGGGAAGTCGTAGCGCGCGACTATTTCCTGCCGGCGCTTGGTCGGGCAGGCAAACAATAGAGCAACGAATATGCCAAGGGGGCCACTGTGAGCAAAAAGAAGACGACCCAACCCGAGGAACTCGTTCCACCTGCCCAGCCGGAAGTGTCGGAGCAGGCAGCGGCCCAGGAGCCGGTACTGCCGCCAACTACGATTGACCGCACACAGATCGCCTCGATCTGTGGCGGGTATCATGGGGCTCCCTTTGACCTGCTGGGACCCCACGTGGTGGAAGGGAAGGGGTTGGTAGTGCGCGCATTCCGGCCGCTGGACGCGCAGGTCTTTGTACTTGACCCCACAACCGGCACGCGCACGGAACTCACGAAGGTTGATCCGGCAGGCTTCTTTGAGGGCGCCATTCCGGGACATGCCGAACCGTTTGCCTACCGGCTGATTGTGGCCGACGCAGAGGGCAACGAGTACGAGTTGGAGGATCCTTACCGATTTCGCGAATGGCTGCTCACTGACTTTGACATCTACCTGCACGGCGAAGGCAATTTCTTTGACAGCTACACCAAGTTCGGGGCGCAGTTCCGCACCGTCGAAGGTGTGCGGGGGGTAAACTTTGCCGTGTGGGCGCCCAATGCGCTGCGCATCAGCGTAATGGGTGAGTTCAACCTGTGGGACGACCGCGTACACGTGATGCAGCAGCGTGGGCAGTCGGGCATTTGGGAGATTTTCCTCCCCAACCTGCCGGAGGGCACACACTATAAGTTTTCGATCAAGTCACGCTTCCTGGGTTACCAGGTGGACAAGGCGGATCCGTACGGCTTCTACGCCGAACTGCGGCCGACCACGGATTCGCGCGTGTGGGACATCAACAAGTACCAGTGGAACGACGCGGCTTGGCTTGCGAGCAGGCCCGAGCGGCAGGCGCTGGACAAACCGATGAATGTGTACGAGGTTCACTTGGGCTCGTGGAAGCGAGTGCCGGAAACCAACGGCTTCCTCAACTATCGGGACCTGGCGCACGATTTAGTGGCGTATGCCCAAAAGATGGGTTATACCCACATCGAACTGCTGCCGATGACCGAGCACCCGTTTGACGGTTCGTGGGGCTACCAAGTGACAGGCTACTATGCGCCGACCAGCCGGTTTGGCACTCCCGACGACTTTATGTACTTTGTCGACTACTGCCACCAGCACAATATCGGCGTCCTGCTGGACTGGGTGCCGGCGCACTTTCCGCGTGACGCCCACGGCCTGGGGTTCTTTGACGGTACACACGTGTACGAGCACTCGGACCCGCGCCAGGGCGAACACAAGGACTGGGGTACCAAGATCTTCAACTATGGACGCAACGAGGTGCGCAACTTCCTGCTGTCCAACGCCGTCTTCTGGTGCAAGCAGTACCACCTTGACGGGCTGCGCGTGGATGCGGTGGCGTCAATGCTCTACTTGGACTACAGCCGCAACGCTGGCGAGTGGGTGCCTAACAAGTACGGCGGGCGTGAGAACTTGGAGGCGATCGACTTCCTGCGCCGATTCAACGAACTGCTGCACAGCGAGACGCCCGGCGTGCTGACCGTGGCCGAGGAGAGCACCGTCGTGGCCGATGGTCAGCCGGCCGACGTACATGGGCGGTTTGGGCTTTCGACCTCAAGTGGAACATGGGCTGGATGCACGACACGCTGGCATACATGCAGAAGGATTCGGTCTACCGGCGCTACCATCATGGGCAGCTTACCTTCAGCCTGATCTACGCGTTCCACGAGAACTTTATCCTGCCGTTCTCGCACGACGAAGTCGTGCACCTTAAACGGTCGATGCTCGACAAGATGCCGGGCGACGTGTGGCAGAAGTACGCCAACCTGCGGGCGACTGTATACCTACATGTACGGTCATCCGGGCAAAAAGCTGCTGTTCATGGGGGCCGAATTTGGGCAGTGGGCGGAATGGAGCGAGGAGCGCAGCCTGGACTGGCACTTGCTGGCCGGTGAGGATCACCAACAGTTGCAGCAATTCGTCAGCGACCTAGGCAAGCTCTACCTGGCGGAGCCGGCGCTGTACGAGGTCGATAACAGCTGGGAGGGTTTCCAGTGGATCGATTTTGCGGATGCCGACTCGTCGATCATCAGCTTCCTGCGGCGGGCCAAAGATCCAAATGACGTGCTGATCTATGCCTGCAACCTCACGCCGCAGCCGCGGCCAGGATACCGCATCGGGCTGCCGGTAGACGGATTTTACCGGGAGATCTTGAACAGCGACTGGGCGCAGTATGGCGGGAGCGGTGTCGACAATGCCGGGGGCGTGGGAGCCGAGGCGCTGCCGTGGCAGAGCTGCCAGTTCTCGGCGCCCATCAACTTGCCGCCATTGGGCGTAGTGGTGCTGAAGCCCCAGCGACGATAGACGAGACGGTAAACGAGCGGGTCGTGGACATCTCCAACAATGCATTCATCCTGGTAGTCGAAGACAGCGTCGACTTGAACATGGCGCTGTGCGAGATCCTGACCTCGTATGGGTACCGCGTGCAGTCGGCGCATGACGGCTACGCGGCCCTGGGGGCATTGCGCGCTGAGCGGCCGGACGTCGTGCTGTGCGACATTATGATGCCGGGAATGGACGGCTATACGCTGCTCCAACATACGCGGGCGGACACGGATCTTCGCACACTGCCTTTCATCTTTCTCACTGCACTCTCGTCGTCGGCCGACCAGCGGCGGGCAAAGCAGATTGGGATCGACGACTACCTGACCAAGCCAATCGACAGCGGCGACCTGGTGGTAGCGATCGAGAATGTGCTCAAGCGCCGGCGCGTGATCGAGGAAGAAACGCGGCGGCGGTTGGACGAACTGCGCAACCGGATCGTGGGACTGCTCCAGCACGAGTTTCGCACGCCGCTGACTTTCGTGTTGGGCTATGCCGAGCTGCTGGCCAACACCAACCCCACGAACCTGAACTGGGATGAATTGCGGATGGCGGCGGCCGCCATCCTGGACGGGGGACACCGGCTGCAGGCGCTGATCGAAGGGTTCCTGCTGCTGGCAGAGCTCCAGAACCGCACGCTGAATACCGGCGAGCTCGACCGGCTAAATGCGGTGCAGCTCTGGCGGGATATAGCGAATGAAATGGAACAACCGGCGGCAGCAGCCAACCTGAAGTTGGAGGTCGTTGCGACCAAACGGCCACTCTACGTCACGGGTGACGCACACTTGATCGAGGAGTCGCTGCGGCGGCTGCTAGACAACGCTATCCGCTACCGCAGGCGAGACTCACGCGTCGTGCGCATGTCGGTCGTTTCTGTGGCGCCGTATATAGGATTGAGCATCCAAGATGAAGGGGCAGGCATTGCGGAATTGGCGGTGGCCGAACTGATGCAGCCGTTTGAGCAGCCCGGGCGCGAGCAGCGGACGGGCGTGGGAGCCGGGCTAAGCCTGGCGTTGGTCAAACATATCATGCGGATGCATGGAGGGCGGCTGGAGGTCGAGAGCACCTACGGCCAAGGGAGCACCTTTACGCTCTGGCTGCCTGCGGCCGTGAGCCAGACACAGTCGCGCTGAACTGTTATGGCGAGCAAACGTGCGGCGTATGCGGTGATTGCCGACGACCTGACTGGGGCCGGAGATGCCGGCGTGCAGTTTGCAGCGGCAGGGATGCGGACGCGCACGCTGCGCGACGACTGGGCGCCTACGCACCTGGCAGGAGCCGAAGTGGTGGTGGTTGACACCGCTAGCCGAGGTTTGACGGCAGCGGACGCATATCGACGCGTGCGCGCGGCGGCAGCGCGGCTGCGGGAAGCTGCCGTGCAGGTAGTATACAAGAAGGTCGACTCGACGCTGCGCGGGCCGCTGGGGGCAGAGATCGACGCAGCAATGGACGCGTGCCGGCCGACCTTGGCACTTGTATGTCCCGCCTACCCGGCCCAGGGGCGGACGCTGGTGGACGGGGTGCTGCTAGTCGGAGGCGTACCGGTGGCAAAGACCCCGGCGGCCGCCGACCCGCAGGCACCCGTGCAGGAGAGCCACGTCCCTACCCTGCTCACGCGCCAGATGCGCCGCCCCGTGCAATGGCTGCAAAGACCGGCTGCCGGGTATTCGGGCACACATCTAGTGGCGAAATTACTCGCCCTGAAGGAAGGCTACGACGATGCCGGCGGCATTGTCGTATGCGATGCACAGGACGATGAGGATCTGGCAGCAATCGTCTTAGCAGCGCACAGCTTGGAGGTGAGTTCGGCGCACCCCCCACTGCTGATAGGTTCGGCAGGCATGGCAAGGCCGCTGGCGGCACGGCTGGCGCAGCGGATGAAGGGGCTGGATACAAACGTGCTGGTACTGTGTGGCTCCCTGCATCCGGCGGCGCGCGTGCAGGTGCACCAGGTAGAATTGGCTAACAATCCACAAGTAACGATTCTGACAACGCCTGCACAACCAGGATTCCACCCCGATCCGGCGGGGGCACTGGCAGCAGAAGCACAAGCATGGCTGGCAGAGCACGCAGCGAGCGGCATCGTCGTGACCGGGGGCGATACACTGGGCGCACTTTTGCGAGCCTTGGAGGCGCATGGAGTAGACTTGGAGCAGGAAGCTGCGCCGGGTATTCCCTTGGGGCGTATTGCCGGAGGGCCATGGGCAGGACTGCGCATCATCAGCAAGGCGGGCGGATTTGGGGGGCCCAACGCCCTGGTGGATGCAGTGCAGCTGTTGACAAGAAAGGACGCGAGCAATGGCAGATGACAAGCGGCCCGTACTGGCGATCACCATCGGCGATGCGGCCGGCATTGGCCCGGAAATCGTGGTGAAGGCGCTGGCGCGGCCAAAGGTGCGGCAGTTGTGCCGCGCGGTGGTCGTGGGTGACTTGGCAACCATGCGCGCACATCTGCGCTTCTGGCCGGCCGGGCAGCCCCCGGCTTTTATAGAGGTAGATGGGCCGGCCGGCCTTGAGGCTTGGAATTGGGAGAGCGATAACTTGCCTGTGCTGCAGCCCGGGGCCCCATTAGCGGGATTGGAGATGGGCAAACTATCGGCGTTGGCCGGCCGCGGGGCGGTCGAGTATGTCCTGGCTGCAGTAGAGTTGGCCAAGGCAGGCAAGGTGGCAGGGATTGTCACGGCACCGTTGAACAAGGAGGCCATTCACCTCGCCGGGTACACGTATCCGGGACATACTGAACTGTTGGCCGAGCAGTTTGGCGTCAAGCACTATTCGCTGGTGCTGTCGGCGCGTGGCCAGTTTGTGTTTCACGTCACTACGCATGTGTCGCTGCGCCAGGCATTGGACCTGATTACTGAAGAAAAAATCCTGGGGCAGGTGCGGCTTGCACACCTGCTTGCGAAAGCGATGGGGCGCGGCGGCGAGACGATTGCCGTGGCCGGGATCAATCCGCATGCGGGTGAGGGCGGACTGTTTGGTCGTGAGGAGATCGAAATCATTGCGCCGGCGCTGGCAGTTGCCAAGGCTGAGGGAATTCCCGTAGCCGGACCGCTGCCGGCGGATGTCGTCTTCCCCCAGGCAGCACGGGGGCGGTATGCGTTTGTGATCGCAATGTATCATGACCAAGGGCATGCCACGTTCAAGAGCCTGTATTTTGACGAGGGGGTCAATGTAACTGTTGGCCTGCCGGTCATCCGCACGTCGGTGGACCACGGCACGGCCTTTGACATCGCCGGACAGGGATTAGCCAGCGACGAGAGCCTGGTGGAGGCAATTCGGTTGGCCGCCAAGTTAGGCCCGACTTGGGAAGCTATCAGCGCCGAAGCACGGCGTTCCTTATAATCAGGCAATTGCAGACTCACAAATGGAAAAGGACCAATATGCGGACACGAATCGATTTTGCTGCGCGAGCGTTCGTCCTGACGGCGATGTTCGCCCTAGCATTGGCCCTAGCCGGGTGCACAGCCATGGCGCCAGGTGGACAGGCGATGGGAGGATCAGCCCAGCAAGCAGGGGCCCAGCAAGCAGGGGGAATGCAGCAGGAGATGCCGGTGCCGACGCCAGAGCCGGGCAAACTGACGGTGGTAAATGTGCGGGCGCGGCCTGCGCCGCTGGAAGGGGGCAATGGGGCGGCATTCCTGACCGTGCTAAACGGCCTGGATACGGCAGTGCGGCTGGCAAGTGTTTCAGGCACAGCAGCGGGGGCGATCGAACTGCACGAGACGGTGAACGACAACGGGGTCATGAAGATGGAGCCGCACCCGGAAGGGTTTGAGGTTCCTGCGGGCGGGGCACTGGAGTTGAAGCCGGGCGGGAAGCACGTGATGCTCCTGGGGCTCACCAAGCAGCTTGCGGTAGGCGACAGCATCGATCTGACGCTGAACTTTGAAGGCAGCGAGCCGATTACACTGAAGGTGCCTGTGGTGGACATTCAGGCGACGATGCCGGGCTCAAATCAGGGGGAGCCTCAAGGTAATGCGATGCCCGCGGCAACGGAGACGCCGAAACCCTGAAGTCAGTATAGGTCCAGCAAAGTTGGCAAAAAGGCAGCCGTGCGATGGACGGCTGCCTTTTTGCGCTGGAAGATTGACAGCGGAAGGCCCGGTAACGTATACTCGCACGAGATAATTGAGACATATTCTCATTTGCTATAGAGGCAAAGTGGCAGAGAGAGAGGACGAGGTGAAGCGCGTGCATAGGATCCCCCGAATATTGAGCATTATGGTATTGGCGGCTGTGCTGCCGATCGTGGCCGGCTGCGGATCAGGGCAGCAGACTGCCGGCACAGCCGCTGAAAAGGCGGCCCTCCCCAAGGTAGTGGCCGTGGAGTCGTTCCTTGCCGATATTGCACAGAACGTCGCAGGGGACCGGCTGAAGGTGGAGACGCTGATACCACTGGGGCTGGATCCGCATGCATTTGAGCCGACGCCACAGGATGTGGTGCGAGTAGGTGAAGCAACCGTGCTGATCGTCAACGGAGCCGGTTACGAAGGGTGGCTTGCTAAGGTACTGGAGAATGCGGGCGGGCAGCGACAGGTGATCGAGGCCAGCACAGGGCTCACAAGCCGAGATCCCAGCCGCGACGCAGGGACGATGGTAAGCAACGAGGCAAGCGACGAGGCAGGGCACGACCATGAGGCCGATCCACATTTCTGGCTCGATCCAACCAAGGTCGTGCACTATGTCGAGAACATTCGAGATGGACTGAGCACAGCAGATCCGGCAGGGAAAGAGCTGTATGCGGCCAATGCCGCCGCGTACGGCGCCAAACTCAATGAACTGGACAAATGGATCCAGGGGGAGATCAAACAAATTCCGCCCACGCGGCGGCTGCTGGTAACGAATCATGAAAGCCTCGGGTACTTTGCCGATCGATACGGGCTAAAGATCGTAGGGACGGTAGTGCCAAGCGTCACGACGGAAGCGTCACCCTCGGCCCAGCAGCTCGCTGCGCTGGCAGATCAGATCCGCAGCAGCGGGGCGCCGGCAGTGTTCCTGGAGACAGGGGCCAACGCACAGTTAGCACAGCAGTTGCACGACGAGACGGGAATTACGATCGTGACAGACATCTCCGCCGAATCGCTCACGGCTCCCGAAGGCAAAGCGCCGAATTACCTGGATATGATGCGCTACAATACGGAGCAGATCGTCGCAGCCCTGAAGTGAATAGCGGTAAGGAGTTAAGGATGTTGGAGCCGGCGCGGTTGGATATTGAGAATGTGACGATTGCGTACGACGGCGCGCCGATCCTGCGCGACTTGACCTTTCAGGTGCCGCATGGGGCACAGGTGGCGGTAGTTGGGCCCAACGGAGCAGGAAAGTCAACGCTGTTTAAGGCGCTGGTCGGCCTGCTGCCGCTGCAGGAAGGGCGTATCTTGGTGCACGGGCGGTCGCTGGGGAGCCATCATGACTGTGTGGCCTACGTGCCGCAGCGGGGAGAGGTCGACTGGCGTTTTCCCGTAAGCATCGAGGACGTGGTGATGATGGGGCGCTTCCGACACCAAGGGTATTTTGGCCGGCCAAGCAAGGCTGACCGGAAGGCGGTGGCCGCAGCGATTGAGCATATGGGGATCGGCGACCTGGCAAGGCAGCCCATCGGCGATCTTTCAGGTGGGCAGCAGCAGCGCGTGTTTCTGGCGCGGGCGCTTGCGCAGGAACCGCATATTCTGCTGATGGACGAGCCGTTTACCGGGGTGGACGTGACCACCCAGGAGGCAGTGCTGCGCGTGTTGGATGAACTGCGCGATGAAGGGTTAACGGTGATGGTATCGACCCACGACTTGAGCCTGGCCATGCAGCGATTCGAGCTTGTGCTGCTGCTCAATCGCGAGCTGCTGGCGTATGGGCCACCCGCGGCAGTATTCACGCCAGAGCACGTACGCGAGGCATTTGGCGGGCAGGCCTTGATGCTAGGCGGCATGGTGGTAGTAGACCAGTGCTGCCCGCCTGAAGAAACAGCGCTCAAAGACACAATCCCCCAACACAAGATGGGAGTGTAGACCATGCCGGTACTGCAGCCGCTGGCCGATTGGCTGATGACGCCTCTGGCCTACAATTTTATGCAGCGCGGGATGCTGGCGGCGGTGATGGTGGGCGTGCTCTGCGCGATCCTCGGCTGCTATGTCGTACTGCGATCGATGGCATTCCTGGGGGATGCCATGGCGCATGCAGTGCTGCCGGGGGTGGCGATCGCCTACCTGCTGGGCGGCAACCTCGTGTTTGGGGCGCTTGCGGCGGCTGTCGTGGTGGCGTTGGGGATCGGCTTCTTTTCGCGCAAGGGACAGATCAAAGAGGATACGGCGATCGGGATCCTGTTTACCGCAGCGCTGGCATTAGGGATCGCGCTGATCAGCAGCATCCGCACGTATGCGGTCGACCTTAGCCATATTCTGTTTGGCAACGTGCTGGGGGTAAGCGAAACAGACCTTTGGATTACGGCGATTATGGGCGGGGCGATCCTGGTGGCGACACTGCTGGCGTATAAACCGTTCCTGTTGATTTCGTTTGACCCGGTGTTAGCCTATACACTGCGGATACCGGTCGAGTTCTTTCGCACACTGATGCTGATCCTGCTGGCGTTCACGATCGTGATCTCGATTCAATCGGTCGGTGTAGGGCTGGTTGCGGCCATGCTTGTGACGCCGGGAGCCACCGCCTATCTGCTGACGCGGCGGCTGCCGGCAATGATGGTGATTGCCGCAGTTGTAGGTGTGGTGGCGAGCATCGTGGGACTGTATGCCAGCTACTATTTGAACATTGCGTCCGGTGCAGCAATCGTGTTGACGGCCACACTCTGTTTTTTGCTGGCGTTTTTGTTTGCGCCTGGCCGCGGCTACGTGTGGCAGAAGCTGCGCTAACCTCTCTTCTGTAGTGCTGATTCGAGGTGGCTTCACATGCTGCGTAGTGCTCCTCGGCTTCTTCGCTTCATCGCAATCGGATTGGTCTGTGTGCTCGTTGTCACTGATCCTATGGCGCGGGGGGCGGCTGGCCTGGCTGGCGTGGCAGGGAGTAGCGGCGGCGCGCCAGTTCCAGGCAGATAGTGGCCCAGACAGTGGCCGGGGAACGTTGAGCGAACGGCTGCCGCACTTGCAGGATGATCTAGAACTTCTCGACGCGCGGCTGGCTGCGCTGAACGCGGAAGTCGCTCCTTTAGCGCCGGCTGCACGAACGCTAGTGGGAGTGCCGGGGTTTGGCAGAGCCATCGCACAGGGTCCGGAACTGTTGTCGTCTGCCAGCCGCTTGCTGAACACAGCGGTAGCGCTGGAGCCGCAGTGGGAGTGGCTATTGGGGCTCGATGCGCCACGCCGCTACCTTGTGCTGGTACAGAACAACCATGAACTGCGGGCCACCGGTGGCTTTCTCTCGGCATTTGGCTCGGTCGTAGTGGACCAAGGTCAGATAGCCGACCTCGCCTTTGTCGACAGCTACGATCTTTTTAGCACGGCACATGAGTACCCGCCGGCGCCGGCGCCTATGAAGGAGTACATGGGAATCCAACTGCTGACGCCACGCGATGGCAACTGGTCGCCAGATCTGCCCACCGCGGCTGAGACGATCCGCAAGCTGTATACACAAGAGACAGGCCAGGCAGTCGACGGCATCATTACAGTGGACCTGGACGCAGTGCGGCACCTGGTAAGGGCACTGGGCAGTGTGCAGGTCGAGGGGGTACCCACGCCGATTACAGCCGAAAATGTGGAACAAGAACTCGTGCGGCTGTGGGAGCAGCCGGCAGGCCAGGCGGTAGAGGCCGGCGGCACCAAGGAGGCGACTAGCGACTGGTGGGAGCAGCGCAAGGACTTTGTACCACTGGTAGCCGGGGCAGTGCTGGCGCGGCTGCAAGCGGGAAAATTTGACGCCGCTGATCTGGCGACAGAACTCACGGCAGCGTTGGATGAACGCTCGATCCAAGTGTGGATGGACCAAGCCCAGGTGCAAATGGTGCTGGCCGATCAGAAATGGGACGGCGGGCTGCATCCTCCGGCGGGCGGGGACTTCCTGGCGGTGGTAGATAGCAATGTTGGATATAACAAAGTGGACGCAGCCTTGCAGCGGGGGCTGCAGTATGAAGTGACCTGGCCGCAAGGCGCCGATCAACCTGCCAAGGTAATGCTGACGCTGACGTATACGCAGCCGGTGGTGGCAGAGGATCCGGGCTGCAATCCTGCACCGCGCTATGGCGAGAACTATGCAGACCTGATTGCCCGCTGCTATTTTGATTACGTACGTGTGTTTGTGCCTGAGGGCAGCGAACTCATCGACGTAGGCGGGATCGACCCCCAGACGGTTACAAGCACGACAGGGGAGCAGGGGACACAGCAGTTTGGGGGCTATTTTGTTGTACTGCCTAACAGCAGCAAGAGTGTGAGCTTTACGTATCGGCTCCCGGCTGGTATTACGCCCCAGGGGTATACACTGCGCGTCCAAAGGCAGGCGGGCACCGATCCGCTGCCTATTCGCATCATAATCGATGGGGTGGAGCGCACCAATACGGTCAAAAACGGGGCGTGGGAGTGGCAGCAAGCCATTTGACTGAACTTCAGGGCGAATTCCTTAAAAATAGTTGACAATTTGGCCTTGGCTGAATAAAATATTGTGAAGTGGGTCGGTGGCGGAATGGCAGACGCAGCGGACTTAAAATCCGCCGAGGAAACTCTTGTGGGTTCGAATCCCACCCGACCTACCAGGGATGTCGCCGGATTCTGTTCACGCAGAAGACACCCAAGCGCAAAACTGCATTTGGTGCCAAACTGTTCTTATGAGGTGAACGGATATGCCGAGGATCACGCGGTCCCTGGGCCGCCTTCTTATATTGGCGGCCATTACGCTGGCGACACTGCTGTTGGTACAAAAGCCTGCCCTGGCGCAGGAACGCAACCATGTCGTCGCCCATGGCGAGAATCTCTCCACCATTTCTGCACGCTACGGTCTGACGCTTCAGGAGCTGTCGGCGTATAACGGTATTACCAATCCCAGCCTGATCTATGTCGGCCAACAGCTGAATATCCCCGGCAGTGGACGTGCGCCGCAGGCGTTGGCGCCCGCGGCGAGTGCGCTGCCGGGGAATGACGGGTACTATACCGTCGCCCGCGGCGAATCGCTCTCGCTGATCGCGCGCAACCACGGCATGACAACTGACGATCTGATGCGGTTGAACGGCATCAGCAACGCTAACATGATTTGGGTGGGCCAGAAGCTGCGTGTCTCGGCGCGGGTAGAGGCAGTGCCATTGGCCGTCGACCAGGCAGGGCAGCGCGCGCCGCAGGCAAGTGCAGCTGAGGGCATCTACATTGTGCGGGCAGGCGACACATTAAGTGCGATCGCGGTGGCCCAGGGGACCACTGTGCAGCAGATGCTGGTAGACAACGGGCTGCCGAACGGCCGCTTTATTTATGTTGGGCAGCGGCTGCGGGTGCGGCCGGCGCAGCAGGAGAGCACATTGAGTGTCGTGGCAGCGCCCAGCAGCGGCACGAAATGGGTCGAAGTAAACCTCTCCGAGCAGACGCTGACGGCATGGCAGGGCGACGTGATCGTGATGCACACCGCGATCAGCAGCGGGCGCTCCGGCACGCCGACTGTGACCGGGCGCTATACCATCGGCAACAAGTACAAGGCACAACGCATGACGGGGCCAGGTTATGACCTGCCGAACGTGCCCTGGGTCATGTATTTCTATAGTGGCTATGCGATCCACGGCGCGTACTGGCACAACAACTTCGGCGTGCCGATGAGCCATGGCTGCGTCAACATGCGCACCGATGAGTCACAGATGCTCTACGCGTGGGCGCCATCCGGGACCGAAGTGTATATCCACTACTAAGTCATTATCAGGTGCAACAAGCCCCTGAGAGTCACCTTGCTAATTCCGGTATTGGGCACAGTACTGGGCACATTGGCCGCGTCTATGTGCATTTTGTAGCTAGGCAGGATCCTGGCCATGCGCTACAATGGGGCAAAATGTATATTAAATCGATTTCAGCCTTAGGAGTACGTTGGTGAGTTCATCTACATTACAGCGAAACTGGGCGCATTGGTGGCGTGTTGGATTGGTGGCCGGCTTGCTCGGCGTCTTGCTGTTGGGGGTACCGGCGCAGGTGCGTGCCACGGAAGATGAGCCCAGTGGTGGTTCGACCAATGAACCAGTGGCTATGAACAGCGGCAGCCTGCTAGGCAGCGACATCACGGCCTCCCTCCCTCGGCCTGAAATGCGCCCGGCAGTGCCGTTCGAGTCGCCACAGGTCGGGCCGGTCATCAAGCGGGCTTTCGCCGACAACATCGAGATGCGGACGACGGCATTTATCCCACGTGACCTCTCGCATCTGACGGTGATTAAGATGCCGAAGAACGAAAAAAAGTGGGTCCGGGTTGACCTGAGCGAGCAGATTGTAGTGGCGTACGAGGGCCACAAGCCAATCCGCGCATTTGTAATCTCCTCAGGTCTTTCGCGCACGCCGACGGTAACAGGCGAGTTCCACATCAAGACCAAGGTAAAAGCACAGACGATGAGTGGTGGTTCGGGGGCATATTATTACAACCTTCCGAACGTCAAGTGGGTGCAGTACTTCTACCAGGAGTATGCATTTCACGGTACATACTGGCACAACGACTTCGGCCGCCCCAAAAGCCATGGCTGCATCAACATGACCAATGCCGACGCCAAGTGGCTGTTCGACTGGGCCGGCCCCACTTGGGACGGCAAAAAGGTGTGGTTTAATGCCAGCAAAGACAACCCAGGGACGCTGGTGATCGTCACTGAGTAAGGGCGGGCGAAACAAGAGCGCAGATGCGTACCGGCAGCCGAGTTTCTTTGCGAAACTTGGCTGCTTTTTTGGTTCAGTCTGTCTCTCCCCGCAAGATGTCCCCAAGCCGAAGCTTGATGACGGCGGCAGCTATGTTGGCCATGGTGCGGACGACGACCATGTCATTCTCGTTGAAATGGCGGGACGGATCGCGTGAGACGGCCAGGATGGCGCCGAGGGCGTCCTCACCACTGCTAAGGGGCACAAGCAGAGCCTGGCCAGCTTCATTGTAATAAAGGTCCTCGGGGGCGGTGTATTCCTGCTGCGGGTTAAAAAAGAGAGCCTGTCCGGCCTCTATCGTCCACATTACAAGACGGTGGAGTGAGGTATGGAGAAGATCACCGCTGGGCTGGGGCCGGTTGCTCAGGATACACAGGTCTGTCCAGGGCAAGTTGATGAAGTGCGGTAAAGAGCCGCCGCACAGAAGGTCGGGCAGGTGTTTGCGCAAGATCAGAACGAAGACCTCGACGCCCACCAGCAGATCGGCAATGCCGATCGCAGTAGCCACAAGCATGTCGCACAAGGAATCGGTGATAGGCAGCGAACGGGTGAACAACTGCAGGCCCACCAATTGGTCCGCGCGATCTTGCAGTTCGTGGCGCACCTGGGCGTTATAGAGCGACATCGCCGCAGCGCCGGCAATTTCCACCAATTCAACGCACGATTCCACATCGTCAAAACCGTTGGTTTCACGCCGCCCCAGGATCAGTGCACCCATGGCAATGTGGTCCTTGCGCAGCGGAACGATCATCATCGAGCCTTCATGCTCCAGCCAGGGAAACTCCTGGGGCTTCGGCCGCGCCCTGTTGGCCAGGTCGGAGATGATCACATAGTCGGCCTCTTCAGGATCCAGCCGGCGCACAAGGGCGTGAGCCAACTCACCCCAAAGTGGGAGTGGGCACTGCTTACCCAAGAAGCGCAGCGGATCGGTCACGCCCCGCATCTCATGATAGACGTAAGGGCCTAGTTCAGTCTCGCCTAAGAGAATAACCACAAAGCTGTACTGCCGCCGCCAAAGTATTTCAACAAGCAGGCTGAGGGCTTCGCGCAGGGTAAGGTTTTGCCCCAAGCGGCGCGAAGTGTCGTACAAGAAATTGATTTGATCCAGGTTTTGCCGCAAATCGCGCAAAACGGCGATCGCGTCGCCAGTTTTGCCCCCGAGATCTCCCTGGCGCAGCAGTAGTTCAAGCTGCTGCAGGTTGCTCGAGAGCGATGCAAACGGCAAAACGATTGACGATTGATCCACCTTATTCCCTATTGCATCTTTTGAGTTTATTGTATAATCTTATTGCAAGTAAGCAAATTTGTAAACTGGACCTGGACAGCGCGCTTATGCCATTCGACGATTTGCTGGATGCACCTAAACTTACACCCCTGCAGCCGCTACGCATTCTGCTCGTCGACGACGAACCGACGACACTGCAGCTTGTGCGGCGCCTCCTGCAGGCCGATGGCCATGAAATCTTTGAGGCGATCGACGGCGAGCAGGCGATCGAACAGTTTGAGCATCTGCACCCTGACTTGGTGCTGCTCGACGTCGTGATCCCCAAAATGGACGGCTTGGAGGTCCTGCGCGAGATCCGGCAGCGAGACAAGCTGTCGGGCGTCATCATGGTGAGTGCGCTAAGCTCGGAACAGTTGGCGGTCAAATCCATGCTGGGCGGCGCCGACGACTATGTCGGCAAACCGTTCCGTCTAAAGGCGATCCGCATGAGCATCCGCCAGGTGATGGATAAGGTGCGGTTGCGGCGCCATAATGCCACGCTGCAGACTGAATTGATCGCCGCGAACCAGAAGCTGCGCAAGTACATGGCCGAGCCGCTGGTGCACAGCTTGCTCAATAGTCCCAAAGCGCCGGAGTTGGGTGGCGAGCGCGAGGTCGTCACCGTACTTTTCCTAGACTTTGCCAACTTTACGCCACTAGCTGAACAGCTTGCCCCTGACGATGTCGTGCGCATCCTCAACGATTACTACGCTTTGTTGACCAGCATTGTCACGGAGGCGGGCGGTTACCTCGACAAAATCATGGGCGATGGCTTCATGGTGCTGTACAATGCCCCTGTATTCAGCATAGATCATGCCACGCGCGCCGTGCAGTCGGCAATTGCGATGCGGCGTTTGATCGTCGAGGCCAACCGGACGCGCGCACATAAGCTGTCGGTTCGTATCGGCCTGCATTCGGGCGAAGCGGTGGTCGGCAACATCGGCACCTCAATCCTGATGAACTACACGGCCATTGGCGACACGGTCAACACGGCCAAGCGCATTGAGGAGATCTGCGAACCAGATCAAATCTGGATTAGTTCCAACACCTATGCACTGCTCAAGGGAGAAGAACTGGACCCGCGCCACGTGATAATGAAGCCGCAGGGCAGAAAGCAGCTCAAGGGCCGCAGCAGCGGCATCGAGGTCTTCTCCGTAGAAGACCTCACGTTGTTAGCGCATGCCGCCCCCCCAGTGCAGATGATCGAGCTGGCCGACGGCCAGGCAGCCTAGAGCCCCATTGCCCTTACTCGGCCAGCACCTGGGCAATGACACGCATGACATTTGGGTCGTACATCATGACGCCGTGTGCAGGCGACCAGACCCGCCGCGTCTTGCCTACGGGGAGTACGGAGCTGTTGGCGGGCACGATCGTCAGGTCGAAGGGCGACCAGATGGACGTGAATTGAACGCGCTCCAGCGCTGAGAGGTCGCTGTTCAGATCGAGAATGAAGTCGCTGTCGGGGCGCATTTGCAGGGCAGCCTGGAGTGTGGCCAGTTTGGCAGTCATCGTGCCGCGGTGGGGCGAAGCAGCAGTAACCAACTTGGATACCCGGCGCCAGCCGTCCATCTTCTGCAGATAATAACGGTTGATGAGACCGCCCATGCTAAAGCCGAAGAGGTTGACGGGCTCGCCGGGAGCAAAGCCGCCCTCAATAAAGTCGGCAAGCTGCTGCGACAGGCGCGGGATCGGGGCGCTGCCGTCGCTCGGCTGTGGCGAGCAGATAACGGCCTTATGCCCGGCGAGTTCCAGGAAAGTGCGCAGGCGGCCAAGCGTACGCATGTTGTCGAGCCAGCCCGGAACGAGGATGGTGTGAATTGGTCTGTCTGCTGACATCTCGGCGTCAACGTCCTAGGTTTGTTGCGGTTTTATTGCGGCATCATTTATAGACCTGCGGCAGGTAGCGGCACACAGCGAACGGGGCTGCCACCTTGACCTGCGTATTCTGGTTCGGCGGCAGCGTGATTTGCTGAGCGGCCACAAAACCTTGGCACTGCGACACCTGCACTGTATATACGCCGGACAAAAGCGGCTGGCCGTTCGTGGTCGCAGCAACCTGCACTTTGCCATCCGCCCCAGTCACGCCCGTATAGGCAAAGCCCGTCTGGGCGGAGACCAGGCGCACCGACAGTCGTGACAGCGGCTGGCCGCCCTCGTCAAGCACGATGACCGTGGCCGTGGCGGGTGGTCGGGCGTCCAGTATGGCCTGCATTATGTTGAGCCGACCGTAACCGTATACGTTGTTGGGCGAAGTTGGCGACGGATCGCAGTCGCCATTGATCACCGGGGTGGCGCTTTCGCGGAGGATCTGCTCTGTGCGGTCGATGTCGCCCACGAGTTCGGGGGCGACAGACCACAGCAGGGCGACCGCACCTGCCACGTGCGGCGACGCCATGCTCGTGCCGCTTAAGCGGTCAGAGTATCCGCCGGGAACGGTGGACATAATATATACGCCCGGTGCAGTTAGATCCGGCTTGAGTCGGTTGCTGCCGTCGATGGTGACTGGCCCGCTGCTGCTGAACGATGCGATGGTGCCGTTCTGATCAAAGGCGCCGACGGAAAACGAACTGTCGTAGATGGCGATCGGATCCAGTACTGTGTTGCACTTGGGCGGACTCAAGAAGCCGCCATAGTTGCCGGCCGAAGCGGCGACGAAGATGCCGGCGGCACGCACCGTATCTACAACCTGGCGCAGCGAATCAACGTCACACCCTTCCCGAGGTGGGCAGCCCCACGAGTTGTTGATAATGTCCGGCGCCAGTTCGGGCTTGCCATCGGTTAGAGGGTTGCCGCCTTGGGGATACGGAGCCATGAACCACTCAAAGCAGGTCGTGTACGAATCAGGCGTGCCGACGCCGCCCCGCATGTTACGGCAGCCAATCCATTCAGCGCCTGGGGCCATGCCAAGGACGGTGCCGCCCTCAGCCCCGGCATCGCCCACCATCGTTCCCACCGTGTGCGTGCCGTGGTTGCCGTCGTCACAAGGGACCTGGGCGTCAGGACTGCAGCGGTAGACGTTGACGTCCGTGCTGTTGCGGCCAAAGGCATCGAACCAGTTGTAAGCATGCGAGGCGATTTGAGTCTGGGCATTCCAACCCCGGTAGGCGCCTTGCAGAGCGGGGTGGTCCCAGTCAACACCCGTATCCTGGCTGCCGACGACGACGCCCTGGCCCCGGATTCCCAATGCCCAGGCTTTATTCGCCCCCGTGTAGGTCAGGCCATACGGCAGCTGAGTGGGCACGACCTCGGTGGCGTCGACGGCCGCCGGGCCGGCCGCTGGGGGTAAAATAAAGCGCGGCCAAAGGCGGCGGCTCGCGGAACGGCTGGCCGGCAGCGTCTCACTCTGGCGCACGGCAGGGTTGCGGGCCAGGCGGTCGACCTCTGGCCGCAGGCGCAATTGATCTGCGAGAGCCTGATCGCCTTGCACCTCGATCATGTTGACCAGGTAGTGCGGGGTATAGCGCACGCCTTGTACGTCAAGCCAGGCGCGCAAAGGGGCCTGTGTGCGCTCGGCGTGGGCAGTCAAGGCACGGTAGAGCTCCGCACGGCGTTCTTGCGCTCCTGCAGCCTGCACCCCGGCGCCGGCAAGCAGTACGGCGGGATCGGGCTGGTCGCGCAGAACGACGAGGAAAGACACAGGCGCAGTCGCTTGCGCCAGGTCCGCTGCCAGCATTTCATTGATGTCAGCACGTTGGGTGCTTGCGGGCTCGACTTCCTGGGCGTGTACGGTAGCTGATAGCAAGCCCAGCAGGGCGCCGGTCGCGAACATCGCGCAAACGATGAGAGCAGCCAGCCGGCGGGGAAGGTGCAAATTATGGAAGAAACTCATGTCTTTATTCTACCCGAAACAGCCTGTTAGACAATTGTGGGCTTTTCGACAATTGTGGGCATTGTTGCGGAAGAATGGTCAGACTCCGTCAAACATGTGACCAGCAGGTACAAACTCAAGACGCAGGCAAACACGCGAGGCGCAGCGCCTCAGGAGCAGATGGAGAAATGAGTAAAGTCAACATTGGCGACACAGCCCCAGATTTCACAGCCACCACTGACGCAGGGACGACGGTGCGGCTGAGCGACTATCGCGGTAAGCGCGTCGTGCTCTACTTCTATCCCAAGGACGACACTCCCGGCTGCACGACCCAGGCATGCGGATTCCGTGACAACTATCTGGCCATCGAGGAAAAGAATGCGATCGTGCTGGGGGTCAGCCCGGACGGCGCCAAGTCACACCAGAAGTTCAAGACCAAGTTCAATCTCCCTTTTACGCTGATTGCCGACGAGGACCACAGCATTGCCGAAGCGTACGGCGTCTGGGTGGAAAAGAGCATGTACGGCAAGCAGTACATGGGGATCGAGCGCAGCCACTTCGTGATCGACGAAAACGGCAAGGTCGTGGATGCCCAAGTGAAGGTCAAGCCAGAGGACAGCGTCGAGCGGGCCATCGCAACGTTGGGCTAGACATGGGCTAGACATTATTCATACCCCGGGGACGGGCGAACGCTTGCGTTCGCATGACGTCCCCGGGACATCGGGTGTCGTCCCCGGGACATACTCCGCGCTCATCCCCGCAGCGCCAACAGATAGAATCTGTTGGTGGTGCCATCAGGCGTTTCTGAGAAGACCGGCTCGGGCCAAGGAACGGCAAGCGTGGCGAGGTCGTAGAATCCGCTCAATTTGCGCAAGGGGCCAAGGGTGCGGTGGAGATTGAGGGAGCGCTCGAGGTTGCGGCACTGCCACTCATAGCTGCCACAGTAGTACGTCTTTGTTGTACAGCCTCTGGCGGCCAGCAGCTGACGATACTGCACCAGGTCGGCCTCACAGGGCAGGCCGTTTAGCACATGTTCGTGCAGCCAGCGATGATAATCGCCGTGGACGTCGCGATAGAGGTCGTCCAGTTTGGCCTCATAGGCAGAGTGACCGGGCGTGCCGTAGGGGGCCGCCACCAGCAACGTGCGGCGGGCAACACGCTCGCACTCGGCCATGAAATGAACACGGCTGCCTGGCGGCACATGCTCCAACGTATCCAGACTGACGACGACGTCGAACGAGCAATCGTCAAAGGGAAGATCGTCCCCGGCATAGGTCATGTCGCCGGTGCCGTCGACGTTGAGTGCAACGACGCGCGCCGCAGGCATAAAGCGGCGCAAGCCGCCGGCAAGCCCCCCCACATCCAGTACAGTACCGTCAAGATCAGTGCCCAACAGGGTGCCGACCGCCTGGTGGCGTTCATACATGTCGTAGCCCATGCGCATATCGGAGATCGTTCGTCGGTTCGCCATTGCTTACCTCCCCTGGGCAGATTGTAGCCTACTAGATAGATGGTCGAAAAGCGGCGGTGGGGCGCCGTTGTTTTTCGCCCCATCGTTTGTTATACTTCTGCCCTGACCTCGATACTTACGCACTCTTACGTTCTGCAAGCCAGGTTAGGCGGAGCTGCCATGTCCCTCTGGAAAGAGTATTACACGCCCACTTCGATCGCCGAAGCGCTGCGGATTCGGGCGCAGCATGGGCACGATGCCCAGTTTGTGGCCGGCGGTACCGATCTGATCCTCGACCTGCAGCAAGGAAATCACGCCCCTTTGGTTGCCCTCGTCGACGTGACGACGATCCAACACCTCAACGAAATTCACAAAGAGGACGAATGGATCGTACTCGGAGCGGCCGTCACCCACAGCGATGTGGAAGCCAATCCTCTTGTGCGGCGGCACGGCGCAGCCTTGGCCGAGAGCTGCGGTGTCGTGGGTGGACCCCAAGTGCGCAACGTAGCCACCTTGGGCGGCAATGTGGCCCACGCCCTGCCGGCGGCGGATGGCACGATCGGGCTGCTGGCGCTTGAGGCGGAGGTGCAGGTCTGCACGCTGCAGGATGGCGAAGTTGTGGCCACCTGGCAGCCGCTGCTGTCGATCTTTGCCGGGCCAGGCAAGAGCAAACTTAGCGACAGCCAAATGCTGGCGGCTTTCCGTTTCGCTACGCTGCAGCCTCGCCAGGGGAGCGCCTTTGACCGCATCATGCGGCCACAGGGCGTGGCGCTGCCCATCCTGGGCGTGGCCGCCAAGCTGACGCTGGATGAATCGCTGCAGAGGGTAGCGCACGCATCGATTGCCGTTGGACCTGCAGGTCCGATCCCATTCCGACCGGGCGAGGCTGAACAGGTCCTGCTAGAAGCCGCAGCATTTGACGATGCCGCCGTTGACGCGGCTGTGCAGGCAGCACTGGCGCAGGCGGAACTGCGCACGAGCAAGCACCGGGCAAGCAAGGAATACCGGCGCGAAGTTCTGGACGTACTGCTGCGGCGGGTGCTGCGGCGGGCATTCGAGCGCGCCCAGGCTGAACCCGGGGCGTAACAGGCGAACAAAACAACGATTAAGGCTTGTCGTTTTTGATTGGGGAACCACCACCATGCCAACACTCTCACTTACCGTCAATGGCGTACCGCACAACCTCGACGTGCCCGGCAACCGATTTTTGGCCGAGGTGCTGCGTTACGACCTGGGGCTGACGGGCACAAAGATCGGCTGCAACGAGGCCGAGTGTGGCGCGTGCACGGTGATCGTCAACGGCCGCAGCGTGGACTCATGTATCTACCCTGCATTCAAGGCGCAGAACGCCGCAGTGCTCACGATCGAGGGTGTTGCGGGTGAGTGGCAGCGGTGCGCAGGGTGCACGCAGGAAAAGTGTGACGATACAGGCGCCCCGTCGCCGGCGCCGGTGGCGGAGGACGAGATCGAACTGCTGCACCCGCTCCAGCAGGCCTTTGTCCTGCACGGCGCGACCCAGTGCGGCTACTGCACTCCCGGCTTTATCATGCAGGTAAAATCCCTGCTGGACATCAACCCCAATCCGACGGACGAAGAGATCAAGCACTGTCTCAAGGATACCTACTGCCGCTGCACGGGGTATGCCTCGATCGTGACGGCAATCAAGGCTGCGGCGGAGAAGATGCGTACGGGGCACCTACCGCTGCCGCGGCTGCCGGAAACAGGCGAGGCGCTCGAGGCCGTGGGGCAGCCGCTGCCGCGGCCGGATGCGATTGCTAAGGTGACAGGGCAAGCGCTGTACACCGATGATTACCTGTTCGAAGGGATGCTGCATGGCGCAACCTTGCGCAGCGAACATCCCCACGCCCGCATCCTGGCCATCGATACCAGCGCGGCGCTTGCCCAGCCAGGCGTGCACGTAGTGCTCACGTACGCCGATGTGCCGGGTGACCCGCGCCACGGGTTGGTGGAATACGACTGGCCGGTGTTTGCCGGCGGGCTTTATCCCGCACGCTATGTAGGCGACCCGCTTGCGCTGGTTGTAGCGGACACGAAGGAGCAGGCGCAGGAGGCACTGGCACATATTCGGGTCGAATACGAGGTGCTGCCGGCGGTGACGGACCCGGTGACGGCCCGGCAGCCGGACGCGCCGGTGCTGCATCCCGACCGGCCGACAGGCAACCTGCTCAAGCACATTAAAGTGCGGCATGGTGACGTAGAGGAAGGGTTTGCGCAGGCCGACGTGATCGTGGAGCGCACATACCGGACGCCAATGACGGAGCATGCCTTTCTGGAACCGGAGTGCTCGGTGGCAGTGCCTGCCGGATGGGAAGATCCGTGCTACGGGCCGCATGACAAGCTGACGATCTATGTCGGCAGCCAGATCCCCTACTCCGACCGCCACCAGGTGGCACGCTGCCTGGGGCTGCCTGAGGAGAAGGTGCGCGTAAAAGGTGCTGTCATGGGCGGTGGTTTTGGCGGCAAGGAGGACATCGCCGGGCAGGCGCATGCGGCACTGGCCGCCACGGTGACCGGCCGGCCGGTCAAGATCCTATACACGCGCGAGGAAAGCCTGCGCTTCCACCCTAAGCGGCATGCCACCTTGATCCGGATCAAAACTGGCGCACGCCGTGACGGGACGATCACGGCCGTCGAAGCCGAGCTATACGGCGACAGCGGCGCTTATGCCAGCCTGGGCGAGAAGGTGATGACGCGTGCGACGACGCACGCCACCGGTCCTTACGTGGTCGGCAGCGCCAAAATCGACTGTTACGCCATGTACACCAACAACGCCCCATGCGGCGCATTCCGCGGCTTTGGCGTGACCCAGTCGGCCTTTGCCGTCGAGAGCAACATGGACATTCTCGCCGCGCAGTTGGGCATGGACCGCGGTCGAGCTGCGGCGGATCAACGGCATGACCGTGGGTACGACGACCGCGACCGGCCAACTGCTGCGGCACAGCGTCGGCCTGATGGAATGCCTGGCACAAGTAGAGGACGAGATTCGCCGCCAGCAGGAGGAAATTGGACCAGCAGCATGCCAGCCTGTGGGCGCCGTATCGGGTAGGTCCCAAGGCCTATGCCTGGGGCATTGCGGCAGGATACAAGAATACCGGCCTGGGCGGCGGCGCACCGGATAAGGCCGAAGCCGAGGTAGAGGTTTATGTCAACGGCACGGCCTCCATTCGCACGTCAAGTGCCGAGATGGGACAGAACCTGGTCGGCGTGCTCGCAGCCTGTACGGCAGAGGAACTCGGCCTGCCCTTCCGCAGCGTGAACGTGCTCGTGATGGACACGGATCTAGCGCCTGACGGCGGGCCTACCACGGCGAGCCGCCAGACCTTTGTCAGTGGCAATGCCGCCCGCCTGGCTGCACGCAGCATGCGCGAACGCATCCAAGGCGTGCTGGCCGAGAAGTTCGACGTGCCGCCGGAGGTCATCGAATTTCACGAGGGGCTTGCCTACGTCGACGAGGCACGGCTGGCTGCCGTGAAAGCAGCGACTGGCGAAAACGGTCATGCGAACGGTCGTGCCAACGGCCACGCCAACGGCACACCGAACGGCAAGCACCCCAGCACGCGGACGATTGCCTTTGGCGATGCGGTCCAGCTAATGATCGACGAGGGACGCGAGCCTAAGCTGCGGTACGAGTACTGGGCGCCCAAGACCCAGCCACTAGGTACGGGCGGCGACATGCATGTCGCTTTCAGCTATGCCGTGCATGCCGCGCTGGTCAGTGTCGACGTCGAGACAGGCGAAATTGCGGTCGAGCGCGTGGTTTCAGCCCATGACGTCGGTCGCGCCATCAACCCCCTGAGCCTTTCGGGCCAGATCGAGGGCGGCATCGTGATGGGTATTGGCAATGCCCTCACCGAACACTACGTAGAAGAGAACGGCGTACCCTGGACCCGCCATCTGGGACAGTATAAGATGCCTGGCATCAAGCACGCACCGTCCATGACCAATTTTGTGATCGAACACGCCGTGCCGGACGGCCCCTATGGTGCCAAGGGCGTCGGCGAGATCAGTTCGATCCCGATCAGCCCCGCCATTGCCAACGCTATCTACAATGCTGTCGGCGTGCGCTGCCTCGCGCTGCCGCTAGACCAAGATGCGCTGCTGCTGGCCATGAAACGCGGCCAGCACGAAACGGACCGGCGTTGGGGTGACCCGCCGGCCAGATAGGCAAGACAGTCATCGGCAGGAAGTGGAGAGGTCATAGAATGGCCCAGCAGGCTCGGCACTTTGACTGCCCGAACTGAGGCGCGCCCCGTAACTAAAAACTGTCACGTGAAGGAGAGCAGGTGAGTTCGTCGGTTTCACAGGGAATACGCAAGGAGTACCGGCGGGGTTCGCTGCAAGAAGTAGATGCGAACCCTGATCCATTCCACATGTTTGGCGAATGGCTGCAGGTAGCGGTGGAGAGCGGGCTGCGCGAGCCGAATGCGATGACGTTGGCGACGAGCACACCTTCAGGCCGGCCCTCGGCACGCGTGGTGCTGCTAAAGAGCTACGACAGCCAAGGTTTTGTCTTCTACACCAACTATGAGAGCCGCAAGGGTCGCGAGTTGGCAGACAATCCCCAGGCCGCCTTGGTGTTCTGGTGGGGCGAGTTGGAGCGCCAGGTGCGGGTTGAGGGGCTGGTGAGCAGGGTAAGCGCCGCCGAGTCGGACGCCTATTACAACAGCCGCCCGTTGGGCGCCCGATTGGGCGCCTGGGTGTCGGCACAGAGCAGCGTGATCTCAGGGCGCACTGTGCTTGAGGATCGCCTGGCAGAGGTGACAGCACAGTACGCCGGCGAGGAGCCGCAGCGTCCCCTCTTCTGGGGCGGCTATCGGCTGGCGCCGCAGGCCATTGAATTCTGGCAGGGCGGCGTACATCGCCTGCACGACCGATTGTTGTTTACGCGGCTGGATCACGATACATGGCGGCTGGAACGACTTTCCCCGTAACATGCGTGCTATAATAGCGACCAGCGTGATGGTGAACGAGGATAAAGGCTAAGAGGCGGGCCCATGGCTGTCGACAACATGCAATCCTCAGGCAGTTCGCAGCAACCTGCGCAGCAGACTACGACGACATACACGACCACGTACGCAACCAACACGGACGCCAGTGCACGTAAGCGCGCGGAGATCGGGCTTGCGCCGGAACGGGAGACCGCACCCGACGCGGTGTTGCGGCCACCGGACGAGAATTCGCGTGCGCCGCACTGGCTGTTGGTATGGTGCGTGGGACTGCTGGGGTTGGCCGTTCTGTTTTTACTTCTGGGGCGGATTGTCAATCCCACTGCTACGCTGGCCGAGCTGTTTGGCCTTCCCCCTCAAGTACAAGCCCCACAGACGACCGTAACCGTGAATACCTCTACCCTGAGGTCTACTGCCGCCGCCTACCTGGCACAGCTGCCGGGGTTCCGGCTGTGGCTGACCGATGACTTTGCTGCGCCCAGCCAGATTGCGCCCGCTCAGGCCATACCGGGGCAGGTCAATGCAGCCGTACTGACCGACATCGGCGTGTACCGCATGCAGGTTGAGCCATACCAAATGGGGTGGACGCTGTTTGACCTGGCCGATCTGACTTCGTATCACCTAGAAACCAGCGCTACTGTAAGCAGCGAGACACCAGAGGGAGCTGGGGGGCTGATCGCCCGTTTTGGCGGCCCTGGCACCTTCTATCTGCTGACTGTCGACGGCGCCGGGACGTCCAGCGTACAGATCTGGAGCGACGGCCAGCAGGCGACACTGCAATCAGCGCCGCAGTCAGGGGCAGTCGTGGTCAACCCGGCCGGGCAAGCGAATCGGCTGGCTGTCGAAGATGACGGATCGCATATTCGGTTTTATGTCAATCAGGTATTGGTCAGCGAGATCGTCGATCCCCAGCTGCCGCCGGGTCGGCCAGGGATCGCCGCCGTCGCTCCCGGTCCTGATGCAGCTACCGTCGACTTCGACTGGATCGCGATATACCGACCTGAATAATGGCCCAGACAGCAACCCGGGCCCCAGCTAGAGAAGGATGAACTTCATGCAGGAACTGCTTGCAGCTGTAGTGCGGCAGGACGACGAGGAAGCCGAACGCCTGGCGCTGCTGCTCACGGCCGCCGATGAACCGGCGCTGCTGGAGCTTGTGGCCAGCACAAATGAAGACGAACGCTGGTGGGCAGTGCGTGGACTGGCCCTTGTGGGCAGCAAGAACAGCATTGCGCCGCTAGAGGAGCGGCTGCAGGACGAAGCAGCCGCCGTGCGCGCTGCAGCGGCCATGGCAATCGCGGAACTCCACGCGCGCTATCCCGAAGACACTGTCGCACAGCTGGGGTGCGTCGCCGATCTGTTGGCCGACGACGAAGGGTATGTGCGGCAGGCTGCTGCCGACTGCCTGGCACAGTGTGGGGATGCTGCTGTGCCAGCCTTGGGGCACGTGCTGCGCGCCGGCACTCACCAAGGTGCACGCACACGGGCAGCCGGTGCGCTGCGCAAGATTGCGACAATGAAGGCAGCAGCGATCCTATATGCGCTTCTCAACGATGAGAACCACCTGGTGCGTGCGTATGCGTACGAGGGACTGGACGAGATGGGCCTGCTTGAGAATGTCCTCGTGATTCCCAACTGAACCTTCCCCAATACCCTTCTCTGGCCAATTCTGTGCAACATCAAAGGAATGCTATAATCGAGGATATTTTGCGCTCACTGGCTAATGCACTGAGCGCCGCCGCAAAACCTATTGTTAGAATTGCGAGGACTTTGATCGTGGTTAATGAGGATAATGCTCGTCGTGCCGCAACGTATTCCCCGCTTGTCGTTCTAGCGTCCCTGGCAGTAGCCCTCGTGCTGTTGGCGGGCTGCGCTACATCTGCCGCCAATCTCCAGTCGTCGCTAGCCCAGTCCGGCCAGGCAGCCAGCCAGGCGCCGGCACCGCAGGGGCTGGAAGGGATCGTCGTACCGTTGTCGGAGTATGTGCAAGCTTCGTCGCCACTGGCTACGCCGACGCCGCTGCCCAGCGCGGGCGAGAAGCAGTATATTACCGTCAACACGCAAGGGGTACGCGCCAACTTGCGCAACGGACCGGGAACGAGCAATGCCATTGTCACAAAGGTGCCGGCCGGGTCGTCTTTGGAAGTGTTAGGGCAGAGCCCCGACAAGCGCTGGTTCAAGGTCGTTGTGCCAGGCGCCACGGGCGATCAGCCCAAGGAAGCCTGGATCTCCGCCGACATCACGCGCGCGGGTGGATCGGCAGCGGATGTTCCGGTGCTGGCCGAAGGCGAGGCTTTACTGCCGGCAGACCTCAACGCCAACTGGAAAGTTGATTGGTCATGCGACTCCGATCGCTGCGACGTGAAGAAATGCAGCGCCGACGTCGTGGCACAGGTCACCCGCCCCGTGAGCAATGGCTATCTGCCCGTCGAGCACAAGGTGACCTGGGCCGATGAGTGCTTCAACACCGATGCGTGGACGTTTGAGGTCGACCAGGCGACGGGCAAGGAGCGCAGCGGCGAAGCCAGCGATAACTTCCTCTACGGTTACTGGTTGGGGGCTAAGCCCGGAGACGCCAACGGCGTGCTGCCGATGCAAGATGGCCGCGGCGTCATGGCCTACTGCTCCGAACCGCAGCAAGTCGAAATCGAAGAGGGCGGCGGCTGGACAACGGTCTATGAAGGCAGCACGTGCCATGACGTCAAGACCGGCATGCTCGTCTACATGAACTACGTCAAGCGCTGGCTGTTCACCGGTGAGTTCGAGGGCAAGACGTACGACAAGGCGTACTTTGGCGACAGCGAGAAGCTGGAGCAGCGCCTGGTCGATACCAATGTGGCTTTGGACTACGCTATGAAAAAATAAGCCTACCAGGCATTCGGGAAAAGAGGCAGGCCGCATGCGGCCTGCCTCTTTTTTATTGGCAGGCTTTCGCCGGTAAGGGCCGAACGCTGAAAGAAGCAGCCTCATATGACAATTGGAAGAGAAGATGCCGCCAATTGTCCGTTAAGAACGCGTGCAATCTGGAGTACAGTGAATGTGATACTTACTCTTAATCTGAATTCGCTTCAGATGCGATTTCAATTGTACTGGATGAGACAGACCTTCAGGTATGCGTATCAAGCTATTCCTGGCCTTGCTTTCCCTGGTAATAACCGCGGCGGGCTGCAGCAGTATCGGCTGGCCTGCCACTGCACCGCAGCCTTCCTCTCAGAAGCCGCTCATTTTCTACAGCTGGGCCGGCTACATGCCCCAGGACATCCTTGACCTGTTTCAACAAGAGTATGGCATTCCGGTCGAGTATATCACTTACGCCGACCAAGATGAGGCACTGGCGCAGCTGCGCGCAGGCAAGAGGCAGTTCGACGTCGCAGTGTTGGGCGATGTTCTCCTGGCAGAAGCGGTAACCGAAGGGTTGCTGGCTGAACTGGACTACCAGAACATCCCTAATTTCCGCAATCTTGGCGCCAACTTCCGCGACCTGACCAACGATCCTGAGAATCGCTACTCAATCATGATCCAATGGGGCACGACAGGTATCATTGCGCGCTCCGATCATCTGCTTCAGCCGGTCACCTCCTGGGCAGATCTGTGGAATCCTGCATATGCTGGCAGGGTTGGCATCTGGCCCTATCCACGCGAGGTGATCGGCATCACGCTAAAGTCGCTGGGGTATTCCGTCAACTCCGAAGATCCCGAGGAACTACGCGCTGCCGCGGACAAGCTGGCGCTGCTGCGCAAAAACGTCTTTCTGCTGGATCCGTCTGCCCCTACTGGGACGGCCAGCCTGCTGGACGGCAATAATGTTATGTTCTTCGGCTGGAGCTTTGATGCGATGGAAGCGCAAGAAAGGTTGGACAGTGCCGTCTATGTACTACCGCAAGAGGGCACCGTGCTCTGGTCGGACAGCGTAACGGTACCTGCCAACAGCCCCCACAAGCAGGCTGCTGAACAATTCATCAACTTCCTGCTGCGCCCCGAGATTGGGGCACAAATGGTAAACGAGATGTGGATACCGTCCCCCAATGAGGCTGCGCGCCCATTCATAAAACCCGAAATCTTAAAAAACCCGCTGGTTTATCCCCCGCCGGAGAACCTGGGACAGGCCGAGTTCTACGCCGAAGTGAGCACAGAGACGCAAAAGCTACAAGAAGAAATGTGGGCGCGTTTCCTCGCCCAGGAAGGCCCTGTGCAGGATGAACGGCATGTCCCGTAGCCGCGGCCTGAAAGAAATCCTGCTCTGGGCCCTGGGGATCGTGTATTTTGCCAGTTTTGTCATCATAGCCACGGCACTGGCAGGAGTCATATACCATGATCAGGTGGCAGTCTGGCGCGAGCGCCACGCGGAAACGGCGACAGTCTCCGCCGGAACACTAACCATGTTCCTCGACCGAGCGCGCCAGATGCTTACTACAATTAGCGCACTGGACCCCGGCGAGGATGCACGGTTGGCCAAGACGATCGAGCGTGTACTCCTGAGCGACACCTCCCGGACGGTGCTGGAAGTTGTGCAAGTGGATGGGCAAGGTCGCGTCGTAAACAGCGCGCATCGTGCAGCATCGGTACTGACGGACGTATTTGCCGTCCGCCAGTCCAACTGGTTTCATGTCGCGCACGGCGGGGAAACATACCTCGGCCCGATCCAAATTTCTCCCAGCGGGGTCCCGTATACAGTAATGGCCATCCCGGACCGAGACGGAGGCGTAACGGCAGCACGGCTCGATATGCGTATCCTCTGGGATCTGGTTGGGGACATGCACTTTGGCAAGACAGGGAAAATCTACATCCTCAACCAACACGGCCGCATGTTGGCACATGATGAGCCTGCATTCGTGCTGGCCAATACCTCGCTCGGTCAGCGCCCCGAATTCCTGGCTTTCTTGCAGGCACAGACGTTGGGAGAACATGCGACATGGTCGGACACCTACAATAATTTCGAGGGCAAACGGGTGTTGGGCATGTTTACAGGACTGCCCGGCACGAACTGGGTGGTAGTGACCGAGGTCCTGGCCTCGGAGATATACAGCGCCAGCCTGCGAGCTGTGCTTGTGCTGGCAGCAGGCATGCTGCTGCTTGGGTTGCTTGTGATGCTAATCATGACACCCATCCTCAATCGAGTGCTATTTTTTCCGTTGGAGCAGTTGCGGCGAGGCGCCCAAGCGATCGGCGAAGGACAACTTGACCACGTTATCGAATTCGGCTCGCAGAATGAGATTGCCCAGGTAGCAGCATCATTTAATGAGATGGCGGCGAACCTGCGCGCACGCGACAGCGAAATTGCAGCGCACACGACGGCCATGGCAGACGCCCATGAGCGGGCCCTCGAAGCATCGCGGCTCAAGTCGGAGTTTCTCGCTACGATGAGCCACGAAATCCGTACGCCGATGAACGGCATCGTGGGCATGACAGATCTGTTGATGTCCACACACCTGAATAGCGAACAAGCGGAATATGCACAAGTGATTCACAGCAGCGCCGACGCCTTGCTGACCATCATCAACGATATCCTGGATCTCTCGAAGATCGAGGCGGGCAGAGTTGAACTGCAGACCGAAGACTTTTCCATTCGCACCATCGTTAAAGACGTTGTCGATCTGCTGGCGATCACGGCCTATACTAAGCGGCTGCGCCTTGCCGACCATGTTGCACCTGATGTGCCGGCGTGCTGTCGCGGCGATGCCGCCCGGCTCCGCCAGGTGTTGCTGAACCTGACGGGCAATGCGCTCAAATTCACCAAGCAAGGCGAGGTGACCCTGGTGGTCCGTACCGGCGCAGCGCCCGCATCGCCCACAGTAGAAAATGAAGCGCCAATGACCGTACGTTTTGAGGTTCGGGATACAGGCATTGGCATCCCAAGTGAGCAGGTCGACCAGCTTTTCACCCCTTTTACCCAGGTCGACGGTTCCTATACACGCAAGTACGGCGGCACCGGCCTCGGGCTGGCCATCAGCAAGCGATTGGTTAAGCTAATGGGCGGAGAAATCGGTGTCGAGAGTGAAGTAGGCTACGGCTCATTGTTCTGGTTTTCGGTACCATTGCCCGCGGTGCCAGCCCGCAAATGCGAGGCCAAACCGCCGGCAGATGTGAGACCTGCGGTAAATACTGTTTGTCTGAATGCTTCGAAGCCCGGTATCCAAGCGACGGGTCCCCCCGTGCTCACGCCGAACGGCAGCAGGGCTCTGTCGATTCTGCTTGCTGAAGACAACGTGGTGAACCAGAAGGTTATTCTGCGCCAGTTGCAAAAGCTTGGGTATACGGCCAAGATTGTCAGCAACGGGCGTGACGCTGTCGAAGAAGCGCAGCATTCCCGTTACAACATAATCTTAATGGACTGCCAGATGCCGGAGATGGACGGATTTGAGGCCACCCGGCTAATCCGTATGGCCGAGGTCAACGCCAAACATCACACACCCATCATTGCCATGACCGCCAACGCCATGCAAGGTGACCGCGAAACCTGCCTGGCCGCCGGCATGGATGACTACTTATCCAAGCCACTGCGGCTTAATGAGCTTCAGGCGATGCTGGAACGCTGGCGCACCGTGCCAAAAGCGTGATCGCGCCCCGGAAGCCTGCCTTTCCGGCTAAACATATCCAGAACTGGCTCGTTATTCTCTTCTTGCACAATGTAGCCGTTCTATTCTTACCCCTACTTTCCTGCGAACCTCTCCATCGCGCTTGGCATGAACAACGATCGTGCTTGGCGTAAAAAAAGCTGGCGTCTCCCACGCCGGCAAATACAGTTTCACCGTGCGCATCATCCATGCACAACACTGCCAGCATCAGCTGATGACGAATCAGCCGATCTCATACGTCGATCTTGCGTGTGCGCTTGTCTATCCCTCAAGGAGATACTCAGATGGCAAAGGCTGTCAACGGCAACGACAATAAGGGGCGCTGGTCCGCCGGCGTCACCCCGTACGCTGAGATGGGTTACTATCAACCCGATTACCAACCCAAGGACACGGACATTCTCTGTGCGTTTCGCTTTGTTCCACAGGAGGGCGTCGAGCCGATCGAGGCAGCGGCGGCCGTTGCAGGCGAATCCTCGACGGCAACCTGGACGGTCGTCTGGACGGATCGGCTCTCCGCCCACGAGCATTACCAGGCCAAATGCTATCGGGTCGATCCTGTGCCGGGCACAGACCAGTACATTGCCTACATCGCCTATGATCTCGATCTCTTTGAGGAAGGCTCGATCGCGAATCTCACCGCCTCGATTATAGGCAACGTGTTTGGCTTCAAGGCACTGCGGTCGCTGCGCCTCGAGGATATGCGCATCCCGCCCCATTACGCCAAGACCTTCCAGGGTCCCCCGCACGGCATCGTGATGGAACGTGAGTACCTCAACAAGTACGGGCGCCCACTGCTCGGCGCGACCGTCAAACCGAAGCTCGGCCTTTCGGCGCGCAACTATGGCCGCGTGGTCTACGAGGCGCTGCGCGGTGGGCTGGACTTTACCAAGGACGACGAGAACATCAACAGCCAGCCATTCATGCGTTGGCGTGACCGCTTTCTCTACTGCATGGAGGGTGTCAACCGCGCCGAGGCGGCAACGGGTGAGATCAAGGGCCATTATTTGAACGTAACGGCGGCCACCATGGAGGACATGTATGAACGCGCCGAGTTCGCCAAGGAACTGGGCAGCGTCATCGTCATGATCGACTTGGTGATCGGCTATACGGCGATCCAGTCGATGAGCAAATGGGCTCGCAAAAACGGCGTGCTGCTCCACCTGCACCGCGCCGGGCACGGCACGTACACGCGCCAGAAGACCCATGGGATCAGCTTCCGCGTTATCTCCAAGTGGATGCGGCTGGCGGGGGTCGATCATATCCATGCCGGTACGATCGTGGGTAAGCTGGAGGGTGATCCCAACACTGTGCAGGGATTTTACGCCACGCTGCGGGTCAATCGGCTGCCTCCTAATCCGCTGCAGGGGCTCTATTTCGAGCAGGACTGGGCCTCGCTGGCGGGCGTCATGCCTGTGGCATCAGGTGGCATTCATGCAGGCCAGATGCATCAACTGCTTCACTACCTGGGAGAGGACGTGGTCTTTCAGTTCGGCGGCGGCACGATCGGCCACCCCGACGGCATTGCCGAAGGCGCGGCCGCCAATCGGATTGCCGTGGAGGCCATGATCCAGGCACGTAACGAAGGGCGCGACTATCTGAACGATGGGCCAGAGATCCTGGCACGCGCCGCGCGCTGGTCGCCCTCGCTTGCCACGGCGCTGGAGACATGGAAGGACATCAGCTTCAACTTCGAATCGACCGACACGCCCGACGTGGTCTTGACCCCAACCTATTGAGCTGAACAGAGTAAGGAGGTGCACCATGCGCATCACACAAGGAACATTCTCGTTTCTGCCGGATTTCACCGACGAAGAGATCAAGGCGCAGATCCAGTATTGCCTGGACAACGACTGGCCGATCGCCATCGAGTATACCGACGAGCCGCATCCACGCAATACCTACTGGGAGATGTGGGGGCTGCCGATGTTCGACATCAAGGATGCGGCAGCCATCATGCAGGAGGTGACGGCCTGCCGCAAGACCTTCCCCGACCAGTACGTCCGCGTAACGGGCTATGACCGCAGCCTGGGACGCGCCACGACAGCCCTCAGCTTCATCGTCCATCGGCCGGCCGAAGAGCCCACCTTTGAACTCCAGCGGCTGGAATTTGCCGATCGACAGGTCAAATACTCGCTCCGCACACGGCGCTGAGAGGTCAGCTGGAGTCACCTATGATCGAAGACACCGTGGCTGACGACCCGCAGATCGACCTGGATGCCGCCTATCGCGCGTCGAATGTGCAGGAGCTGCTGAACGAGTTGGATCGCGAGCTGATCGGGCTGCTCCCGGTAAAGACCCGGATTCGCGAGATAGCAAGTCTGCTGCTAGTGGCGCGCCTGCGCGAGCAGATGGACCTTAGCACGGAGCCGCCCACGCTGCACATGAGCTTCAGCGGCCGGCCGGGCACGGGCAAGACGACCGTCGCCATGCGCATGGCCAAGATCCTTCACCACCTGGGCTACATACGCAAGGGCCACCTGGTTGTGGCGACGCGCGACGACCTCGTCGGCCAATATGTGGGGCACACGGCGCCCAAGACCAAAGAGATGCTCAAGAAGGCGACCGGCGGCGTGCTCTTCATCGACGAGGCGTACTATCTCTATCGCCCGGAGAACGAACGCGACTATGGGCAAGAAGCGATCGAGATGCTGCTGCAGGCAATGGAAAACCAGCGAGGGGATCTTGTCGTGATTCTGGCCGGCTACAAGGAACGTATGGCCACCTTTTTCCAGGCCAACCCCGGGTTCCATTCGCGCATCGCCCATCACATCGACTTCCCTGACTATACAGCGGAAGAGTTGATGCAGATCGCCGAGTTGATGGTGTGCCGGCAGAACTATGCGTTCGATCCCACGTCGCGGCAGGCATTTGAAGAATACCTGATCTTGCGCATGAGTCAGCCACACTTCTCCAATGCGCGCAGCGTGCGCAACGCCCTGGACCGAATCAAGCTGCGCCAGGCCAGCCGCCTCGTGCGTCAGGGAGGTATGGTCTCCCGAGAGGAATTGATGCGTATCGACGCATCCGACGTGCGCCAGAGCCGGGTATTCCAGGGAGGATTAGGCGAAAAGGAGAAATCAGCATGATACGAGGGAAACGCCCCATCATCATCGGGATTGTGGGGGACAGTGCTGCCGGGAAGACCACCATCAGCCGCGGACTGGTGCAGCTTCTCGGGCCCGAGCGGGTAACGCATGTCTGCACGGACGACTATCACAGGTACGACCGTCGTGAGCGCGCGGAATTGGGTATAACCGCTCTTCATCCGGGCTGCAACTATTTGGACATCATGGAACTGCACCTAGAACGGCTGCACTATGGACAGCCGATCCTCAAGCCGGTCTATGATCACTCGACCGGCACCCTGGTCCGGCCCGAGTATGTCCAGGCCAGGCAGTTCGTGATCGTCGAGGGCCTGCTGGGCTTTTATTCGTCGGTCATGCGCCAGTTTTATGACGTGAAGGTCTACCTTGACCCACCGGAAGACCTCCGCACAGTCTGGAAAGTCAAACGTGATACCACAAAACGCGGCTATAAACCGCAGCAGGTGCTGGACGAGCTCGTCAAGCGCGAGCCGGATTCCCGCGACTATATCCGCCCACAGCGCAGGCACGCCGACATCGTTGTCCAGTTCTACCCCCCGTCCGGTGTGGCACTGGAGGACGCCGGGCCGACGCTCAACGTACGCTTGACCTTGCGCCCGACGATTCCGCATCCCGATCTGAGCTACCTGGTGGGCAGGCAGGGCAACGACGAGGCGGGCATCCGTCTCAAGCTGGGGCGCGCCGACGGCATGCCGGTGGACTTCTTGGAGGTCGACGGCAACGTAACCGCAACGCATGCGCAGGAGCTCGAAGATGTGATCTGGCAGCACCTGCCCGATCTACAGCCGCTGCGTGAGGATATGTTCGGCGAATACCAGGATCGTGCCGAGATCAAACACAGCCATCCTCTCGGATTGACCCAACTGCTGCTGACGTATCATCTGCTGCGGCAATATAAGGATTCGTCGTCGCTTCCCTTCGCTCCCCCTGTGGCAGCCATGAGCCGGCTGCAGGGTACGCCGGTCAGGGAAGTGCAGTAGCGCCTGGCTCTATCGTGGTGACAATCACGCGTACTGCGCCTGCTGCCAGCAGGGCTTGCTCTACCGCCACCTGGCAGTCAGCCGTCACCAGGGCGATGACGTTGCCGCCGCGCCCGCCGCCGCTTAGTTTGGCGCCCAGTGCTCCGGCGCCCCGGGCCGCAGCTACCAGGCGTTCAAGCGGGTTTGCGCTAACGCCAAGCTGCGTCAGCAGCGCGTGATCTTCATCCATCAGCTCCCCTAGCAAGGCAAGATCGCCGGCTGCGATCGCTTTGCGCCCCGCATAGGCGGTGGCAGCGATGGCGTCAAAGAGAGTTTCGTAGCGGGAAGGCTGCGCCTCCCAGCTGCGACGGACGTCGCCGACGGTCTCCTTGGTAGGGCTGCGGATGCCGCTGTCGGCGATCGCAATCGTGAATGGGATTGGCGGCTCGAAGGCTTCTGCGGGCTGGCCGCGTACGAACCAGATAGGGGTGCCGTAGGCGATCACCGTATTATCGATGCCGCTGGGGGTGCCGTGATAGATGCGCTCGCTCTCGTATACAATGCGGCTGACCGTCGGAGGTTCGGCGCTACGCCCCGCTTGGGCGAAGAGGCCACGCACAAGAGCGGTACTGAGAGCAGCCCCACTGCCCAGGCCGCTGGCGATGGGGATCGTGCTGCGCAACGTCGATCTGCCAGTCGGGCTCCTGGGTGACGCCAAGTTCGGCCAGCGCCAGGTGCGTCACCAGTGCCAGCGGCTGGTCGGCAGCACCGTCGTGAAGGCGTATCCGTCTCGCCCAGGTCCTGCGCCACGATCACGCAGCCGCTGCCGGCGGCAAGAGTCGTTATGACAGCGGTAGCCACGGTCTGCCAGACAGGCGCGGCGATGGCCGGGCGCCCGTAAACGACCGCGTGCTCGCCCAACAGGATGATTTTGCCCGGTGCAGTAGCTGTCGTAGGTAAGGCACTCATGCCACCTTCTCCAGAAGAGGAGGCAGTTCGGGCGGAACCAGCCTGATGCCCAGGGCTGCCAGTTCGCTGTCGTGCACCCAGTGTGCCACGTAGCGTGTGCCGTCCATCTCCTCGACCCTGAACTCGTCACATGCGTACAGGCTGGGATCCTCAAAATGCAAAAGCCAGTTGAAGATGATCTCGTGGCGCGGTCTGCCCTCGTAGACAAAGTGGTTTTCTATCACGCCAAGCAAGCGGTCAGCGCGTACGGCGTGGCCGAGTTCTTCCAGCGCCTCGCGGCAGGCCGCCGCGCGCGAATGCTCGCCAAACTCAATGCCACCCCCAGGCGGGCGGTAGAATACACGATCGGGCTCGCCAAAACGCACCGCCAGCACGGCGCCGTCGCGCGGGCGAATGAAGATGGCCAAGGCCACGGCACGAATATGTCCCTCAGCCATAGCGTTCTCCCTATAGATTCGCTATCAGTACGTCCGGTACGTCGGTGATCAGCGTGGTCACACCCAGGCCGGCGAGACGCTGTGCCTCGGCCGGATCATTCACCGTCCAGGTATTGACCTGTGCCCCCAGCGAGCGCGCCCAGGTCATATAGTCGGCGTCGACGAGATGATGGTCCGGATGTTGAGCCTCCGGCCGGATCGGCGGGCCGGCCCAGACTGAGCGAAAGAAGGCCGGCATTTCGTCGTCATACAGCATGCCCAAGGCGATGCGCGGATCAAGGTGGCGAAGCTTGACCAGTGTGATCGGGTTAAAACTCGAGACGATCACCTGGTCATACAAGTTGGCATAGCGGATTATTGCGGCCACAGCATCCGATGCGTCGTTGCCGTAAGGGTCCATGCTCTTGATCTCGATGTTGATGCGGCAGCGGTTGTCCACCAATTCGAGCACCTGGGCAAGCGTAGGCACGGGCGTGCCTGCAAATTCAGATGCAAAGTGGCTGCCGGCATCAAGACGGGCGACTTCGTCATAGGTCATCCGCGCGACCTCGCCATGACCGTCGGTGGTCTTGTCGACGAAGAAATCATGGATTACGACCAGGCGGCCGTCGGCGGTACGGTGCACATCTAATTCGATGCCGTCGGCACCCATATCGAGGGCGGCGGCAAAAGCGGGCAGGGTGTTTTCAGGGGCGACACGCCGTGCGCCGCGATGGGCGAAAATCTGTGGTCGATGAGCCATAATAAAGCCTACTCTGCTTGGCTTAGGTCCACGAGGCGGCGGCCGTCGATCAGTTCAATCGGCTTGCCGGCAGCCCAAATACGGGCATCCTCGCTGAACGTGCTGTTGGTGACTAGATAGGCGTAGCCAGCGCCGTGGTGAACCATCGTGCCGTACAGGTCGCGTACGATGGGCGCGCCTACGGTGCCACGGTAGCGCTTGCACTGTACAATCGCCTGCTGGCCCAGGCCATCCGTTACCAAAATGTCGATGCCGCCGTCCTTGGTATCGCGGATGTTGTTCACCCGGTAACCCTTCCGTTCAAACAAGCGATAGGCGACATACGCTTCAAATTGGCTCGGCGTCAACTCGCTAAGCTGTGCAAGGCTAAGCGCCGGCCAGCGTCCGGGCAACAGTCCGCGCCGGAAGTCGGACCAGGCGCTGCGCCAGCCCAGTACAACGGCGATCCCCAGGACGACGCAAACGGCCAGCAGGCCAAGATCCAGCGCGTTGGATAGATGGATGCCGCGCGTCCAGAAGCGCCAGCCCAGACCCGCATACAACAGCAGCCAGGTGACAGCGCCAAAGGTCAGCAGCCAACCGTTGGTATGAGGACGCTGCAGCTTGCGAAAGACCGGTTGCTCAAAGGCAAAGACAGTTTGCGCCATAGCGGTAGGGCACGATGTGTGCTACTTAAAGAGCCAGCCGAGCAGACCCTTTTTCTTTGGCATAGGAGGCGGCACCCACTCCGGCTCCGGTTCGAGATCCTCGTCCGCCCCATATTCCTCCTCGATGCCGAGTTCGCGCTTCAGGTCGGCCGACATCATCGCCGGCGTCCACATCGGCTGCCAGACAATCTGTATATCCACGGCAGCTGCTCCGTCAGCGCGCAGGAACTTGTCCACGTCGGCGAGTATTTGGGGGCCCATGGGACAGTGTGGCGTGGTAAGTGTCATCGTCACGGCGACGTGATTAGTGTCCTTAACTTCCACGCCATAGACGAGACCTAAGTCGACAATATTCTGATAGAGTTCAGGGTCGATCACGTTACGCAAAGATGCGTAACACTGGTCGGCGGTAAGCAGTTCGTTCATGGTGGGGTATTGTACACCACACCGCTAACCAAAGCCACGTCCCCACTGCATAGACCAATGTCCCCGGGATCTTCTCTCAATGCCCACAAAAACTACGTCCCCGGGACCTTAAAGGTCCCGGGGACGTAGTTTATGCGGCGGTGTGGCCTAGTGGTGATCCTTTTGCAGGATTTCGATCATCATGCCGTTGGTGGCCTTGGGATGGATGAAGGCCACCAAACCGTGGACACCGCGGCGCGGGGTTTCGTCGATGAGGCGAAGTCCCTGCTGCTTGAGTTCGGCCAGCACAGCAACGATGTCGTCGACTTCGTAGGCGATATGATGGGTGCCCTCGCCGCGGTTGGCCAGATACTTGGCAGTGCCGCTCTCGGTATCGGTAGGCGAGATCAACTCGACGGTGCTGTTGCCGGCGTCGAGAAACGCGGCGACAACCCTTTGCTCTGGAATTTCCGTCCGCTGCAGCAGCTTGAAGCCGAGTTGATCCTGATAGGTCTTGATCGTGGCGTCGATATCGTTGACTACGATGCCGACGTGGTCCATACGCTTAAACATAAATACCTTCTTGTGCTTGCTGCTTTGTTTTTGACCCGGTTGATTTAGACCCAGCTCTCGGGCGTATACTCGCCAAAGACGCCGCGCAGCGTATCGCAGATCTCGCCGAGCGTGGCGTATGCCTCGACTGCTTCCACGAAGAGCGGCATAAGCGAGCCGTGAGGATCGCGGGCGGCAGCTTCGATCTTGACCAGTACGGCCTTGACGGCAGCGTTGTCGCGCTCCCCACGCAGCTTCGCCAAAGCGGCAACCTGGTTGGTGCGCACGGTCTCGTCGACGCGCAGCAGGTCGCCTGTGCTCTTTTCGTTGGTCTGGAAGCGGTTGACGCCGACGACTACCTGCTCGCCTTTCTCAATCAAGCGCTGCGTGTGGTAGGCGGCATCCTGGATCTCGCGGTTGACAAAGCCTTCCTCAATGGCTTTGAGCGCGCCGCCCAGTTCGTCAATCTTGGCCAGGTATTCCTGGGCGCGGCGCTCGATTTCGTCGGTCAGCGCCTCGACGTAGAAGGACCCGCCCAACGGGTCGACTGAATCCGCCGAGCCGCTTTCATAGGCAATAATCTGCTGCGTGCGCAGGGCGATCTCGACGGACTTCTGCGTGGGGAGAGCCAGCGCCTCGTCCTTGCTGTTGGTGTGCAGGCTCTGGGTGCCACCCAAGACGGCGGCAAGTGCCTGGATCGTCACGCGAACGATATTGTTGTCGGGTTGCTGCGCCGTGAGCGTGCTGCCGGCGGTCTGCGTATGAAAGCGCAGGCGCCAGCTGCGCGAATCCTTGGCGCCAAAGCGGTCGCGCATGATGTGGGCCCAAAGGCGGCGGGCAGCGCGGAACTTAGCGACCTCTTCCAGGAAGTTGTTGTGCGCGTTGAAGAAGAAACTCAATTGGCCGGCAAACTCGTCCACGTTGAGGCCGGCCGCAATGGCAGCCTCGACGTAGTCGATGCCGTTGGCAAGCGTGAAGGCAACTTCCTGGGCAGCAGTACTGCCCGCTTCGCGGATGTGGTAGCCGCTGATCGAAATTGTGTTCCACTTGGGAACCTCGGCAGCGCAGTAGCGGAAGATGTCGGTGATTAGCCGCATCGACGGGGCTGGCGGAAAGATATACGTGCCGCGCGCAATGTACTCCTTGAGCACATCATTCTGAATCGTGCCGCGCAGCGCGCTGACCGCTACACCCTGCTGCTTGCCTACGGCGATCACCATTGCCAGGAGAACGGCAGCAGGTGCGTTGATGGTCATGCTGATGCTGACCTTGTCAAGGGGAATGCCGTCTAGCAGCGTCTGCATATCGCGCAGGCTGGAGATCGACACGCCCACCTTGCCTACCTCACCCTCGGCAAAGGCATGGTCGGCATCGTAACCGATCTGTGTCGGCAGGTCGAAGGCGACCGAAAGGCCGGTCTGTCCCTGAGCGATTAGGAACTTATAGCGCTCATTGCTCTCCTTGGCATTGCCAAAGCCCGCATATTGGCGCATGGTCCAGAAACGGCCGCGGTACATGTTGGACTGCACGCCACGTGTGTAGGGGAATTCGCCGGGGAAGCCAAGCTTCTCCTGGTATGTATCGACGTCGCCGTCAGAAGGCACGTAGACGACGTCCACCTCCATATCCTCGCTGCTGGTGGTAAATTTCGCCTGCCGCTCGGGGTTCTTTTTGAGCTGCGGGGCCAGAACTGATTCTTTCCAATGCCTTTTAAGAGTTTCGAGCTTTTGTGGGGCCACGTCAATCATATTGATCTCCATTTCCACTTTACATTTCACTTCTGCCCGCCAGGGCCCTCCCCAACGTGACCTCGTCGGCATACTCCAGGTCGCCGCCCATGGGCAAGCCGCGGGCGAGGCGCGTGACACGTATTCCGAGAGGTTTGACCAGCCGCGAAATATACATGGCGGTGGCCTCCCCTTCCAGGTTGGGGTTGGTAGCAAGTAGAAGCTCTTTGACTGGGGTGCGCGGCACGCCTAGCTCGTCGTTGCCGCCTTGGCTGAGCTGGATGCGTTCGAGCATCTCACCGATCTTCAAGTCTTCGGGGCCGATCCCCTCGATCGGCGAAATGGCCCCGTGCAGGACATGATATACGCCTGCATATTCTCGCGTGCGTTCGACCGCCTGCACATCAAGCGGCTCTTCAACAACGCAAATCAAGCCGTGGTCGCGCTGGGGGTTGGCGCAAATTGCACACGGATCACTATCGGCAATATTGTGACACTCATGGCAAAACAGCGTGCGGGCCTTCAGCTGGTCCAGCGCCTGTGCCAGGTCCTTGGCAATGGTTTCGTCGCTGCGTAGCAGGAAATACGTGAGGCGCGTGGCGGTCTTGGGGCCGATGCCCGGGAGCTTGCAGAATGCATCGATGAGGTTAGAAACTGGCTCGGCTAATGGCTGCATGGTGATTGAATTTCCCCAACCACACCGAATGAATTCGGTGCCAACACATACAAAATCGCAGCACCGAATTCATTCGGCGCTGCTCTAGAACAAGCCTGGCGGCAGACCCATGCCGCCGGTCAGTGCGCCCATGCGCTCCTCTTCGAGATTCTTAGCTGCTTCGACGGCATCGTTGACTGCAGCCAGAAGCAGATCCTGGAGCATCTCGACGTCGTTCGGATCGATCACCTCAGGCTTAATCGTGATCGACTTAAACTCGCGGTGTCCCGTAATGACGATCGTCACGGCGCCGCCGCCGGCGCTGACTGTCAGTTCTTCCTGGCCAAGTGCTTCCTGCGTCTTGCCCATCTCTTCCTGCAGCTTTTGTACCTGCGCCATCAGGCCGCCCATGTTGCCGCCACCCATACCTGGCACACCACGGCCGCCTGCTGGTGGGTTAAAGCCTCGCTTCTTGCTCATCTCTGATATCCTCCTCTAATAACATGAACGATACATCTGTCAACTGTCCCTTGTTCTGTCGCCAACCATCCCCACTGGCATAGGACAGGGAGTCATAGCTGCGCTGCCGCCAATCCAGATTGGCTCGTTCGCACGGCTGTACGGCGAAACCGAGACGGTGCCCGAGCACGGAACGGTGGCTACTTGCTGTCCTTCAGAACCTGCGCGCCTAACGTGCTGACGGCGAACTCTACCAACGGGTCGGGGCCGCCGGTTGGCGCCTCGACCATACCAATCACGCGTCCAGATAAGGTCGCTTTCTCGCCCAGCTGGCATTCGAGCGCCACCTGGTGCCCCAGGAATGTCGAGAGAATCGCCGTCACGCTTGGCAGATTCTCCGGCTTCGCCACCATGTTGCGCGAGAACTCGTTATTGCCAAATGCCAGCGCGACGGACTGATCGCTCACGGCAATATCGCGCACAGCTTGCAGGGCAGCCGGCAAATTGGGCCCGCACTGGGCCTTAACCTGGGCCATGAATTCCTTCCAACGCGCTTGGAGACGGCGAGCTGCTTCCGCATCAAGCTTGACAGGCTCGGGATGCGGCAGGGTGCCTGCGGCTTCCACGTCGGCAGCAGTCTTTACAGCCCCTTTTGCGCCACGGCCCGGCTTGCCGGCGCCGGCAGACGTGCCTGTGGCAGGAGCTGCACTTGCAGATGCATCGAGGGAAGCAGGCGACTGCACCACCTGTTGGACGACCTGTTGGACTACGACGGGTGCCACTGGGCCGCCCTGAACGGCTTCAATCAACGCAAGCTCCAACGGCAGCTGTGGTTGATAGCCGCCCTTCAGCTCAGGAACTGCTTCGCTGAAGCGCTTGATCGCATAAAGGGTGGTAGCCAGCGGCATCTGCTTTGCCTGCTGCTGCAGCTTCTGGATCGATTCGCCAGGCAAGTCGTCAAGCAGGCCTGGATCATTGGTCATCTGCAGCATCATGATGCCGCGTAGGTGCTCCACAACCTGGGCGCAAAACTCGTTTAGGCTGGCGCCCCCCGTGACAAGGCCGTGGATCAGGCCAAGCCCCTGGCCAAGATTCTTGGTGGCAAGTGCGTCGACCAGTTCGGCAACGGCTTGGGCGTTGACTGCGCCCAGCACCTGCTGTACCTGCTGCAGCGTTACCGACTCGGCGCCATAGCTGAGCATCTGGTCGAGCAGGCTGACGGCATCACGCATGCAGCCTTGCGCACTGCGGGCAATCGCCAGCAGTGCGTCGTAATCGGCCTGGAAGCCTTCGGCGGCAACAATGTGCTGGAGATGGCCCGCTATCTCCGGTGCCGGGATGCGCCGAAAGTCAAAGCGTTGGCAGCGGCTGAGCACAGTGGCGGGAATCTTGTGCGGTTCGGTTGTAGCCAGGACGAAGCGAGCATGGGGGGGTGGCTCTTCCAGTGTCTTGAGCAGCGCGTTGAAGGCGCTGTTGGAAAGCATGTGGACTTCGTCAATGATATAGATCTTGTATCGGCCCTCGCTCGGGCGAAAGCCCACTTTGTCGCGCAGCTCGCGAATATCGTCGACGCCATTATTGGAAGCAGCGTCGATCTCGATAAGGTCGATCATTCGACCTTCCGTAATGGCGATGCAGGTGGGGCACTGATTACAGGGACGTTCGGTCTCAGGCGCGCTGCAGTTTAGGGCCTTAGCCAGGATGCGCGCTGAACTGGTCTTGCCCGTGCCGCGCGGCCCGGCAAAGAGATAGGCATGGGCTACACGACCTTCCCGCAGCGCATTGCGCAGCGTCTGCGTCACGTGCTCCTGACCCACGACCTCGTCAAAAGACTGGCTCCGCCACTTGCGATAAAGAGCTGTGGACATGGCTGAATTTTACCACTGAAACAAATGTGCGGCAATCTTCCGGCGCACAAATAGGGGGCACGGACAACCGTACCCCCTTCATTTAAGCACCCGCTTTTCCGTTCGTACTCGCTGCGCTTTAGTCGCAGGCAGCTGGCGGACCGCTCTGGATCGCAGGCAGGTAGAGCTTTTTAGGAGCACTTACTACACCGGCGGCGACGGCCGGCACATCTAGAGTAATCATGTCACAGCTTGAACGGGTCGTTCCTGCGCTGCGCAGTTCTGCCGCAACGTAATGCTGACCGCGCCCGTCGGCAATGGTCCAAGTGAAGCTGTTGGCAAAGGGCTGCCAGTCCGACCAGTCACCGTTGTCATTGCGCAGACGTATTTGACTCCAGGCGCCGTGCACATAGACGTTGAGATCGCGCGAGGTGGTCGTGGCGGCCTCGCCGGCCAAAATCATGGGGGTGACATCACTGCGCACGCCAAAATCCTGGACCCAGTAGGAAGGGAATTGGCCGCTGCCCGAGTAGTAGCCTACGCCAAACTCGGTGTAGCTGGGATTTAGGATGTTGCCGCGATGGCCGTCGCTTTTCATCCATGCATCCATCACCTGCTGCGGGCTATTAAAACCGGCCGCAATATTCTCGCCAGCCCCGCTCCAGCCCTTGTACCACAAGCTGATGCGATCAAACGTGCCGCAAGCAAACTGAAGCTGGCCACCAACCGAATCCATCGAATCGTGGCTAAAGTAATTGTCGACAGCCATGTCCATCGCATGATGGCGCGCAGAGGTGGTGAGTGATGATAGTATTTTGAGAGGCGGTAGATTTTGTTTGGCTCGCTCGGCGTTAACAAGTTGTGCGACCTGCGCCTCAAAGTCGGCATTGACGACGGGCGCCGGATCCGCACTGCAGCCGGCAAAAGCCGCGACATAACTCGGTTGGAACAGCAGCATGGCAATGAGCACGCTGGCTGCAACGAGGGAAAGTACGGCGACCTTACAAACAGGCGCCGATGAGGAGAAAGGGATGCTGCGTAGCATAAGAATCATCCCGGCACTATGGCCAACAAAAATAATTTCGTAAGGTACAACAATATACGCCGAAGTATATTGGGCCCCGCTGCAAGCTACCAGTTTACGAGGCAGCTAAACATGACGCCTTCCTGCCGATAACGTACCATTTCTACGACGGCAGCACTATCAGCAAACTACGTAGAAGTGCTGTCGGTTTGACGTAGCGCAGCCATATACCGCGCGTCAGGTGATGATCCAGACCCATCAAGAATGATGGCGATATCCAACAGAACGCATGTTCTGATATAATGTGATAATGCATTTGCCGGGGCAAGATTTTGCTCGCCTGCAGGCCGCAGTTGTGGCGGCATTTACACGCGACGAACTGCGGCGCCTGCTTAAGGTAGAACTGGATATAAGCCTGGAGGCGATTACGTCCGATAAGGGCTTTGATGCACAGGTATTTGACGTGCTGCTCTGGATAGAGCGACACGAACGCCTGCTGCCATTTGCCGTAGGTGCCCTTGCCGCGAATCCCACCAACGAGGAATTGGCAGCAGCGTGCGCGGCTATCTACGCTGCCGAACGCACGCATAGGAGACGCCGCTCCAAGCAGGACACCGTTGCTACTGGACATGGCGCTGCCGGACGCCTGGCCACAATTCTCGGCATCGACTGGGTGGCGATTCCGGGCGGTGTGCTGCGGATGGGGAGCAACACACAACACGACGCCTCAGCGCAGCCCGCAGAGACGCCTCAGCACGACGTGATGATGCCAGGCTACTGGATCGCTCGCTGGCCGATCACCAACTACCAGTACCAGGTCTTTGTGTATGCCGCCGAACACGTATGTCCACCACACTGGCAAAAAGGCATATACCCCGATGGCAAGCAGGATCACCCGGTTGTCAACATCTCGTGGTCCGATGCGCAGGCCTTTTGCCGCTGGGCGAACGTGCAGCTGCCCAGCGAAGCAGAGTGGGAGTGGGCCGCGCGCGGACCCGATGACCGGTTGTGGCCTTGGGGTAATGAGCCGCCTACGCCGTTGCGCTGCAATTTTGGGCTTGCGATTGCCAACACGACCCCTGTCACGCGTTTTCCGGGCGGAGCCACGACACACGGGGTGCTGGATATGGCAGGCAACGTATGGGAATGGACCCGCAGCCTATGGTTGCCTTACCCATACGTGGCAGAGGACGGGCGCGAAAGCGAAGCCACCGCCGGGCTGCGGGTCGTACGCGGTGGCTCATATGACTGCGCGGCACACCAGGTGCGCTGTAGCAACCGCAGCGCAATCAACCCTGCTTACGGCTACGATGATGTCGGCATGCGAGTCGTGCTGTATAATCCAGCAGCAACTGAATCCACTAGAGAGTGACCACCATGCCTGAGTCCAATGGCATTATCCACAGTTTTCAACAGCGCCGGCAGCTGGAACAAGATTTGGCAGACTTGGCCGCCACTAATTCGCAGGCGGCTTTGACGCAGGGAGTTCAGCGCATGGTCGAGCAGTACAGCGGCGAAGTTCTTTTAACCGCTGTACTGCGGCATTTGGGCACCAGCAGCAGCCAGTTGCGCGGTGGGCTGGGTCAGCTGTGTGCCCTGCTGCCGCTTGAGGACACGGCGACGGCACTGCGCGGGGTCGCCGGCAACCGCGGCAAGAACCCGCAAGAACGCACAACCGCCGCCCTCATTCTCGAGCGCTATCTGGAGCAGCCCATCGCCGGAGCGCTGCTGGCCGATCTGGCAGGGACCGATGAAGTCCCTTACCAGAGTCTGCTTGAGGCGCTGGAGGAAGCCAGGCAAAACCGGCACGTGCTGCTCGAATATGTCACCCAGATGCAGGAACATCCGGTTGACACCGCATTCATGGTGCTGCGGCTGGTCGATCGGCTGCGTCCGGGCGATCGTGCCGAGTTGCTGCGCCTGATCGCTCAGGATGCAAGGCCACAAGTGGCACATGCCGCCATTGAGCGCCTGGCCGCAGCTGCCGCCGAGACAGGGGGAGAACTCTGCCTGCGCAGCCTGCACACACTGCTGTTTGCCTTGGCGCCTGACGATGCCGCGCTGGCAGAACGCCATCTGCGCAAGCTGCAGTTTGGGGGCAAGCGCTATCAGCCGCCGCCGGACGCTGGGTGGCAGGCGCTGCTTGGCCCAAGTGACGCGAGCGGCTACCTGAGCGTCTGGTTTGTCCGGCATACAGATGAAGCAGATGGCGCCGGCACTGACCGTGCGGCCGGCAGTGCCAGTGGCGATATCTGGCTGGGCTTTATCCTCAGCGTGCAGGGCAGCATCTTGCAGTTCTCCGGCAGCGAAGATATGCCGCGCGCCCATCTGCCCAAGCAGGTAGCATCCGGCGAGTTAGTTACTGTACGCACAAGTGGCGGGCAAAACACAGTCCTGCTCGGCGCGCCGTTTGACGTGGGCCGCTGGCTCGTTCGCCAGACGCTAGATGCCCGCTGGCGCCAGCCAGCCGGCCAGGCGGGGGACGATCCACTACGGGGCGAGTACACACTTTACAACAATCTGCTCTGGCAGTTTGCGGCTCCCAGACTGCCAGCGGAACTGGCAGAGTGGTGGGAACGCTCGGACGCCAGCCGCAGCGCCCTCGATACGGCACGTGATGGATCCAAAGTGGCCGACGCAGCAGCGATTCTCGTGGAGGATCCGGCGATGGAAGGGTGGGTGCGCTGGAGCACAGGCATGTGGCACAACGTCAAATACCGATCACAGCAGCCGCCGGCGGTGCCGCCGGCAACACTTGTCAGCCTCTTGCTGCGCGAGTTGGGGCGCATGCCCGACCATAGGGCACTGCTCGAGGCGATGATCGCAGGGCTGCGCGTGCAAACACTTTGGTATGCAGTTGCAGGTGACCAGGCCAATGCAGGGCATGCTGCGCTGCTTGCACGCGCAACGGCCGCACTCCCGATCACTGAGAACCCCTTGCTGGCCGGGCTGCTCCAGAAGGGGTTTAGAGCCTAGCAGAAGCGTCCTTAAAGGATGCGGGCGTAATGCTCCTGCAGGCTGCGCACCTCAAGCGATTTCTGGCGCAAGGCACGAATGCCGTTCACTGCCGCCTGGGCAGCCGACAGCGTGGTGATCAGTGGGATCTCCAGGCGCGTGGCCAGCCGGCGGATTTTTACTCCGTCCTCACGCGCGCCGGCGCCGAGCGGCGTATTGATGATTAGCTGAATCTTGCCCTCATGCATGGCGTCAAGAGTGGTGTTGCCCACAACGCCGCTCGATCCCTTGGCGAGAATCATGACCGGCAAGCCGGCCTGCGTAAAGAACGCCCCCGTACCGGCCGTGGCATAAATGTCAAAGCCCAGCCGTTGAAAATCACGGGCAATCTTGAGGGCACTGCCCTTGTCGAAATCGTTCACGGTGATCAGCACACCGCCGGCCTGCGGCAGCCCGGTGCCGGCCCCCATCTGGCTCTTGGCAAAAGCGTGGCCAAAACTCCCGGCGTGCCCCATAACCTCGCCGGTAGAACGCATCTCCGGGCCCAGGAGTGCGTCAATGCCTGTAAACTTCTTCCACGGCAATACGGCCTCCTTGACGAAAAAGCCGTCGACAGGAGGCTGCTCGGTGAAACCCAGTTCCGCGAGGCTCATGCCCGCCATGACCTTGGCGGCAAGCTTGGCCAAGGGTACGCCGGTCGCCTTCGAGACGAACGGCACCGTGCGGCTGGCGCGCGGGTTGACCTCGAGCACGTAGACGACATCGTCCTTGATGGCGTACTGTGCGTTCATCAGGCCGCACACACCCAAGGCCAGGCCGAGTTTCTCGGTGTACTCGGCGATGATGCTGAGATGATAGCTGCTGATCTTATAGGGAGGTAGCACGCAGGCGCTGTCGCCGCTGTGAATACCCGCTTCTTCGATATGCTGCATGATGCCGCCGATGACAAGCATCTGCCCGTCACAGATTGCGTCGACGTCTACCTCGAAGGCGTCTTCAAGGAACTGGTCGATCAGGATCGGGCGATCAGGTGCAGCGGACAAAGCATCGATCATATAGCGGCGTAGGGCATCCTCGCCGTCGACGATCGCCATGGCGCGACCGCCCAACACATAAGAAGGGCGTACGACGACCGGATAACCCACCATTTGCGCGACCGTCACGGCATCTTCCACGCTGCGAGCGGTGCCGTGCGCCGGCGCCGGGATGTCAAGGCGTTCCAACAGGTCGCCAAAACGGTCGCGGTCCTCGGCCAGGTCTATTGCATCGGGTGACGTCCCCAAGATGGGCGCCCCCGCAGCTTCGAGGCGTGCGGCAAGGTTCAGCGGCGTTTGTCCGCCGAACTGCACGATCAGTCCCTGAACATTGCTGCCCTCGCGCTCGACAATGTTGAGCACGTCCTCAAACGTCAGGGGCTCGAAGTAGAGACGGTCACTGGTGTCGTAATCAGTGCTTACCGTTTCCGGGTTGCAGTTGACCATGATCGTCTCATACCCCAGTTCTTGCAGCGCAAACGAGGCATGGCAGCAGCAGTAGTCAAACTCGATACCTTGGCCGATGCGGTTGGGTCCACCCCCCAGGATCATGATCTTGCGGCGGTCGCTTGGCGGCGCTTCACTGGCGGACTCGTAGCTGCTGTACAAGTAGGGCGTATAAGACTCAAACTCGGCGGCACAGGTATCCACCAGGTGATAAGTAGCCTCGACGCCATGCTGCCGGCGCAGGTTACGCACATCGGCCTCTTGCACCGGGGCCGGGGGCCGGCAGTTCTCGTTATGGATGCGGGCCAGTTGGCTGTCGCTAAAGCCCATACGCTTGGCGCGGCGCAGAGTGGAGGCATCCAGCGCAGCCAACTTTTTAGCGAAGTCGACAATCTGGCCGAGCTGCGCCACGAACCAGGGATCAAACCCCGTAATCTGGCAGACCGTGGCCTGGCTGTCTCCTGCCGCCAACGCTTCGTAAAGGGCAAAGATACGGTCACGATTGGGAATACGCAGCAGATCGTGCACGGTGATGCCCGGCTCCCACCCCTTAATATTTCCTTCGCTATCACGTTCGAGTGGACCGAGACCATCCCGGCCGACTTCGAGGCTGCGCACGGACTTCTGCAGCGCCTCCTTGAAGGTGCGGCCGATCGCCATCGCCTCGCCAACCGATTTCATCTGTGGACCAAGCACTCGATCCACACCGGGGAACTTCTCAAAGGCCCAGCGCGGGAATTTGACTACGACGTAATCGATCGAAGGCTCAAAGGCCGCCACCGTGCGCTGTGTGATATCGTTGGTAAGTTCGTCAAGCGTATAACCTACTGCAACCTTGGCGGCCAACTTGGCGATCGGAAAGCCCGTCGCCTTGGAAGCGAGCGCAGAAGATCGGGAGACGCGGGGATTCATCTCAATCACCACCACCCGGCCGCTCTGCGGGTCAACGCCGAACTGGACGTTGCTGCCGCCCGTTTCGACGCCAACTTCGCGCATGACAATGCGGGCCTGGTCGCGCAGCCGCTGGTATTCCTTGTCGGTCAACGTCTGGGCTGGGGCAACGGTGATCGAATCGCCGGTGTGTACGCCCATGGGATCGAGATTCTCAATCGTGCAGACGACCACGAAGTTGTCGGCGGCGTCGCGCATGACCTCCAACTCGTATTCCTTCCAGCCGATCAGCGATTCCTCGACCAGCACAGTGTGCACCGGGCTTTCCTTGAGACCCCAAGTGACTTTCTCTTCAAACTCTTGCGGCGTGAAAACAGTGCCTGCGCCGCTGCCCCCCAAAGTAAAGGAGGGGCGGATAAAGATGGGATAACGGCCAATCTCCTGGGCGATGCGGCGTGCCTCTGCCAGCGTGCGGGCTACCCCGCTGCGTGGTGACTCAAGGCCAGCAGCGGTCATGGCATCCTTGAACAGCTCACGGTCTTCGGCTACCTTCATCGCGCGCAGGTTGGCGCCGATCAGCTCGACCCCATATTTAGCCAGCACACCGGATTCGGCCAGGGCAACTCCCAGGTTGAGCGCCGTCTGGCCGCCAACTGTCGGCAGGAGAGCCGAAGGGCGCTCGGCGGCAATGATCTTTTCCAGCACGTCCACCGTCAAGGGCTCGACATAAGTTGCGTCCGCCATCTCGGGGTCAGTCATGATCGTGGCGGGATTGGAGTTAACCAGCACGACGCGATAGCCCTCCTGGCGCAGCGCCTTGCATGCCTGGACGCCGGAGTAGTCAAACTCGCACGCCTGGCCGATCACGATGGGGCCAGAGCCTATAATCAGAATTGAAGAAAGGTCGGTTCGCTTGGGCATTTGCTCATCTTTGGCTACAATTACCGGTCTTGCCTTTACGGTGGCGGTCGCGGTTCCCGCCTTATCAAAACATAGGAGAATTGTAGCTTGAGCATCAATAACGCGGCAAACCAATTGGACTCATTCGGAGAAGCAGCGCCTGCGCAGCTTCCTGGCATGCACAAGTCTGTGGTGATCCTCACACGCACGGCAGTGATTGTGATAGCTGCCTATATTGGCGCCCAGATGCTGGCCGACATCGCCAGCCTCAAGATCGGCATCGTGTGGGGCATGGCAGTGGACATGGGGACATTTATCTACCCCATTACTTTCACCTTGCGCGACGTAGCCCACAAGACGATCGGCAAGAAGCCGACACAGACGCTGATCTGGATGGCCGCCATCGTCAACCTGTTTGCGGCAGGCTATTTGTGGTGGGTGGCAGGAGTGAGCGGCGATCCATCTTGGGGGCTCAATGCCGAGTGGAGCGCCGTCTTCAATGCCACGCTGCTGTGGCGCATCGTGCTCGCCTCAATCGTGGCGGAAGTAATTAGCGAAATGGTAGATACAGAAGTCTATCATTGGTTTGTAACTAAGGTCAGCCACCGTCACCAATGGGCGCGCGTGCTTACCAGCAACAGCGTCAGCGTACCGGTGGACAACCTGATCTTTGCCGTCGGCGCCTTTGGCGGTGTGCTGCCGTGGGACGTGGTCTGGCAAATTTTCCTCTTCAACCTGCTCTTGAAATATGCGGTCACGTTGGTCAGCATGCCGCTGATCTACGTCACAGGTGATGCGGATTGGAGTGAACAGTAGGAAACGCCGGTGGTTTTAGCGTGGCAAGTTGCTGTGTGTCGTCCGGCTCTGCGGCGGAGCGTCGATGTCGATCGCTTCGACGCCGGCGACCTCTTTGACGGCGACAACCTCCAAGCGCCCCAGGCGGTCTAGTTGGCGGACGATCTCTTCGATGACAGCGCGGGCACGAGTGAGCTGGCGGGCTGAGGGCGTACGGCCTTCGTCAAGGATATCGCATACAGCGAGCAGCACAGCCAGCCGGTTGCGGACGATGTCGTTGACGGTGACCATCGTCTGCTGGAGGGTCTGCAGCCGCAGGTAAGATTCGCGCAGTTGCTGTGTCTCTAAAATCGAAGTGGTAAGCGCCACCAGCAGCGTGGCAACCGTACCCCAAATGACAGCATTCGAAACAGAAGCCGTGATCGAGATGGTGCCGCCGGACTGCTGATAACGGACAACCTGCTCGGCCGCCGCCAGGACCCAGCCCAGCGTGACGCCATACTTCCAGCCGCTGCAGTAGGTAGCCAACAGCAGCGGTACCAGGAGGAACGCCGCGTAATCGACGGGCGTGGGCAGCAGCAGATCGGCCAGCAAGATCAGCACCGACAGTGCGATGGGTATGATCAGGGCGAGCGTGCGATTGCGACAAGGGCCAAGCAAACGCTCGTGCAACGCCATGGGAGGCTGGTGGTTGTACTGGTTGTGCATGGACACAGGGTACCCCCGCAATATAGCAGGAAGAATAGACCCGACAGGCTTTGCGATCTAAAGCCCTGTGCCCATGCTAGCATTTGGCCTAGCCGTCCGCGCTTACAAGCCGCTGTTGGGGCAGCAAAAAATTTACACTTTCTTCCAATGCCGTGGTCAGTTGCTCCAGGCGAATGGGCTTGGCGACAAAGCTGTTCATGCCGGCCGCAAGACAGGCCTGGCGATCCTCCTGCATGGCGGCCGCAGTCATGGCGACGATCACCGGCTGCCGATGGGCAGGCAAAGAGCGGCGAATGATCCTTGTCGCCTCCAAACCGTCGACCTCCGGCATCTGCATATCCATCAAGACGACATCGTACGGCTGCCGGTCGAGAGCATCAACAGCCTCTTGGCCATTGGCGGCGACGTCGGCATGGTAGCCGAGCTTGCCCAGGATCCGCAGCGCCACTTTTTGATTGACGACGTTGTCCTCGGCTAGCAGAATGCGCAGCGGCAGACGGGATGCCAGTGCGCTGTCGAAAATGGATGGGGTCGGCGCGGCAGGCACCAATGTAGGGGTTCGCTGCAGCGCGCGCAGCAGTATATCGTAGAGATGCGATTTTCGGACCGGCTTGCTGACGTAAGCCGAAAAATTCAGCCGTTCGGCTTCCGCGCGCAGGAAGCGATCGCTGGTCGATGTCAGCATGATGAGCGGCATATGCTTGCCATGCTCACGGCGCCGGATCACATCGGCCAATTGCATACCGTCCATGTCCGGCATACAGAGATCTAAGATAGCCAGGTCGAAGCCCGAATCTGCCTCGAGCAAGGCCAGCGCAGCTGCACCACTTTCGACAGCAACCGGTTCGATTCCCCAACGACGAAGCAGCTCGCGCAGCATTGCACAGTTGGTTTGATTGTCATCGACGATCAACACGCGGCGACCTGCTGGATCGACAACAGGCATGTCCACTACCAGGGTAACGGCGGGCCGCGTTTGAATGGTGAAGTGGAAAGTGGAACCCCTGCCGGGTGCGCTCTCAACCCACATATCGCCGCCCATGAGATCGGCCAACCGGCGCGAAATGGCAAGGCCAAGCCCGGTGCCGCCGTAGCGGCGGGTCGTTGATACATCGACTTGCGAGAATGATTGAAACAGCCGCCCCATCCGGTCGGCGGGAATGCCAATGCCCGTATCGCGTACCATAAAATGCAAGCCTAGCGCTGCTTCGAGGCTCTCCCCTGCAGGCGACGAGGGCAGCGAAACTGGCTGGTGACGGCGAATCTCGACCACGATTTCGCCACGCTCAGTGAACTTGACGGCGTTGCCTAGCAGGTTGACCAAGATCTGGCGCAGGCGCGACATATCTCCCACGATCGCCAGGGGTACATCCTCACCCATGTGGTAGGCAAGCTCGATCCGCTTTTCAGCGGCCCTAGCCACAAAAAGGTCCAAGGCATCCTCCACACAGGTAGTCAGGTTGAACTCCTGCACTTCTAATTCCATCTTGCCGGATTCGATCTTAGAGAAATCTAGGATCTCGTTGATCACGGTCAGCAGGTTGTCGCCGCTGTTGCGGATGGTTTCTACGTACTCGCGCTGCTCGGTCTGCAGCTGAGTGTCGAGCAGAAGGCTGGTCATGCCAATCACGGCATTCATCGGCGTCCGGATCTCGTGACTCATGGCGGCCAAAAACAGACTTTTAGCCCGGTTGGCAGCCTCGGCTGCTTCGCGCCCTGCCTCCACTTCCCGCTGTGCACGTTTGAGCGTGCATAGGTGGCCGACCGTCTGCGCATAGAGCACGAGAATCTGCCGCTGCGTCTCGTCAACAGGCTTGTGGGAGAGCAAGTTATCCACAAACATGATCCCGCTCACCTGGTTACCGTCCCATAGGCCGGCCGCAGCATGCTCGCCCCGGCCCAGGTATACGCCATCCTTGTCATACAGCCAATCATCGTGCCGGTAGAGCATTGGGACTGCGCCGGTATAGACGGGCAGCCAGAACACCTCCCGCTCGTCGTCGAGCCGTACGACGATATCATGCTCATCGCGCAGGCGACCTTGGTCGTCGATGCCAAAGGTGCCAAACAGCTTGCGGGGCGCAGCCGGATCGACTAATAGGATACCGATCCGGTCGAAGCCCAACTGCCGGCAGCCTTGTTCTGCTGCCTGCCGGCAGAGATCGTCTAGTGAAGGGGCAAGCGACAGTTCCATGCTGACTGCGTGCAGCGTCGCCAGCTGATCGGCAAGACGGCGCTCCTCAGTTTGGAGACGCTTGACCGATTGAACAACATACTGCTTTGGCACTACCGAACGTGTCACCAAAGCAACGGCGGCAACGCCTGCTGCACCGCCGACGGCAGTCGCCTCCACTTCACGCTCAAAGAGAGTGCCGTCATGCCGGAGCAGCCGCAGGTGATCGCACGACCGTGTGATTGCTCCGGATGCAAACTCACGCATGCGGGCGATGGCAATAGGCTGATCATCTGGGTGCACCCAGCGCAGCACACTTTCCCCAAGTGGCTGATAATCCTGCGGCAAACCGAACACATCGTACACACTGGGCGAGGCGAACATGATCCGGCCATTAAGATCGACCAGATTCACGGCTTCAAACGTGTCTTCGATGCTCAGTTCGATTCCCGCAGGCAAAAGATGCATGGTGCCTCACTTGGCGGGCCGCTCACCGGCAAGGTATAGCAGCAACTTGTACCGGCGACCCCGATAACTGCAAAAGTGAAATACAGTTTTGTCTGTGAGAATACCAATATGCAGGCCAAGACACATCCGACAAAAGTCGTTTACTTCCGTACTTCTGGCTTATTCTCCCTGACGTTCGAAGCGCATGGCACCGCCATCTTCCCCCCCGATCCAGACCGTGCTGCCGCTTGCGCCGTCGGCAGCCAGAAGGGCAGCGATGTGGGGCGACGGCAGCCGGTCGGCAAGGGTGAGCTGCGTCCAGGCCGTGCCGTCACCGTAGAAGATTCCATCGCCATCGACGCCGGCCCAGATCTCGCCGTTCCCCGTTACGGCCAGGCTATCGACGGCGCGTTCGGCCAGTTCCTTGACCGAGGTCAAGCTGCCATTGGCAAGGTGTGCGAGGCCAAGGTCAGACCCGATCCACAGCGCACCATCCGGACCCATGGCAAGCTTGGTAATATTATCACTGGGCAAGCCGACATTCTGTTGGTTAAGAATCTGCAGTTGGCTGCCGGAGAAACGATAGAGTCCCCCACCGGCCGTGCCGATCCAGACACCGTCTTGGTCGGCTGCCAAGGCGCGAATATCGTCGCTCGGCAACCCACGCTGTTTGTCGATCGTAAAGAAACTGCTGCCATTCCAAACGCTGATACCCTGGTCGGTGCCAAACCAGGTGCGCCCTTCACCATCCACAGTGATCGCCTGCACCGTACTGCCGGCGAGACCATCGCGGGGTGTCAGCATTTGCCAGCCGCTGCCGTCGAAGAAGCTGGCGCCCCCGGCACCGCCAACCCACATGCCGTTGGCCGAGCCGGGATGTAGGACGCGCACGTCAGCCGCGGCCATCCCCACATCTTCGGCCGAAAACAGATCGGGCGGCGCAGTGCCTGAATTACTTCTAGCAAGGTGCTGCACGCCTGCCTCAGTAGTGACCCAGAGATCTCCGGCAACATCGGCTGCCAGCGCTTGGACACGGTTGCCCAGCAGTGCCGGCCGCCGAACGGCGAATGTACGCCAGGTTTCGCCGTCATACAGGGCATAACCGTTGCCGGCGGTCGTGTAGTAGACGGTGCCGCCGCCGTCTACGGCGAGGCTGGTCAACGGACCGGCAGCCATACCTGCGCCGCCGTTCGATCCTGGCCTGAAGAAATCGGCACAGCGACCTTCAACGACATCAAAACGGCAGACCGTGGCATCAGCGGCGCCAAGCCAGAGCGAACCATCGGGGGCAAAAGCAAGGCCTTCAATCGGGCCGGCGGGGAAGTCGCCTTCCACACCATCGAGGGAATAGACGGTCCACTTGTCACCCTGCACATGATAGATCGCGCCTTCGCCGCCTAGCCAAATGGAACCATCCGGAGCAACCGCCAGCGCACTCACGCGGTCGGCGGCGAGATCGCTGTTCGTGGAATCGAAAAAGGCGGAGTCCGATCCGGCTGAGACGGTTACGCCTTCGTCGGAAGCAACCCATATTTCGTCGCGGTCGCCAACGACGGCGAGAGCATTAACGTCGTTAGCGGCCAGTCCACTGCTGCGGTCCAAGTGCCGCCACTGTTCACGGTTCGCATCGTAGATATCGATGCCGTGTTCGGCATAGCCCACGATGAGAAAACCGTTCTCGGCATCGCAGTAAAGCGTAGCGACGTCGTCGTAGCGCATGCCCTTGCCTTGACCGGTCGTGCTGTTGATCTGGTGCCAACGGCCGGTGCGCGCATCGACGGCTTGCAGACCGGCGGGGCTGCCGAAGACAACGCCGAAACCGGGCAGGGCGCAGTCGGTCACCGCCGTCAGACGGTTGCCATACAGGCCATCGGCGGCGGTGTAGACGACAGGAGTCGTGCTGCCCTTGCTCCAAGCCAGGCCGCCGCCGTTGCCGGCGATCCAAAGGGTATTGCTGATCACGACTACGTCGTTCATGTCGTTGGGATCGGTGAGAGCAGCCCATTCGCCGTTGGCGAGCGGCAATGGTGTTGGCGTCGGCGTTGGCACGGGCAGCCCGACAATTTCAACCGTCGTAATCGCTGACGAAGACGCCGTCTGCTCCGGCAGCGTCACGGGTATGGTAATGCTCGGCATACTCGAGCCCACCACGGTGCCGGTTATGCTGTCTGTTGGCGTCACCGTAGGTGTGGCAAGCGGCGATGAAGGCCCGGCTGCAGCCGCGATAGGGGTTGGGGAGCTCGTCGCCGTGCTCGTCGCCGTGCTAGTCACTGTGCTAGTCACTGTACTAGTCACTGTACTTGAGAGCGCGGGGCCTGCTGCCGCTGCCGTCGACGTTGGTACAGGCGTGAGGGTTGGCGCCCCGGTAGACGTCTCTTCCGGCACCACAGTCACCGTGATTACCGGCGTTACTACCGGCACGGAGGCCAGGGTCGCGGCTGCTGTCGGCGTGAGCGCAGCGGCGACGGCGGGACGCGGCGTCGGTAACGCAAGCATAATGGGCTGGCTGCGCAATGTCCAGCCAATGACGCCGGCCAGCACCACTGCCAGCAGCAGCGTGATCAGCCAGGCAGCCACCCGAATCAGGCCGTTTTGCACGTGGGTTCTCCTTCTCTAGGCAGGTTCCCTGCGCAATCTCAGCACCCGGCGCAAGCGGCTAGAAGCCGCCCCGCGAGTGCAAGATTTGGCCGGTGATCCATTCTGCCTGTGGCGAGGCCAAGAAACAGATAAGGTTGGCAGCGTCTTGCGGCAGGCCCACGCGCTCCCTTGGAGATTGCGCCACAAACTGAGCCATCAGCTCTGCGCTGATCCAGCCGGTATCCGTCACGCCTGGGTCGACGGCGTTCACCGTAATGCCGCGGCCAGCGACGCCTGCCGCCAGGCTAGTCGTGAGTGCCTCGATTGCGCCTTTGGTGGCGATGTAAGCCAGTTCACCCGGCATTGGCGTGACGCCCTGGCCCGAGGTCATGTTGATAATGCGGCCGCCCGCCCCACCGGGCCAGCGCCGCACAAACTCCTGACAGAGCAGGGTCGTGCCGCGCAGGTTCACGGCGTAGTGCCGATCCAGCTGCGCCGCATCCAGTGTGTCGATGTCGCCATTTTCTGAAACAGTGGCATTGTTGACCAGGATGGAAACCTTGCCCAACAGCCCTTCTACCGCCTCGAAAAGGCGGCGCGGCGTTTCAGGTTGGGACAGGTTGGCTTCCATCCCATAGGCGCGCACGCCGTGAGCCTTGAGCGCCGCTAACTGCTGCTCGACCTCGCCCGGGGTGCTGCCCCAGGGCTGGTCTGCATCATAGGGCATAAAGTAGGTCAAGAAGACGTCGGCGCCCGCTGTCGCCAACGTCTGGGCGACCGCAGCGCCAATGCCGATACGCCGGCTGGCTCCTGTGACGATAGCGATACGGCCGCGAAGATCGATCTGCATGGCGACCTACTTCTTGGTCTTGACGACGCGTCCGTCGACAATCACCTCGGCACGCGGCCTGACCTGGCGACTCGTCGCTGCTCTGCCGGTAGATCTGCGTAGTGCTCACGTTGGCATGTCCCAATCGTTCCTGCACCTCGCGCAGATTGGCACCGGCGTTGAGCAGATGAGCAGCAAAGCTGTGGCGCAGCGTGTGAGGCGTAACCTCGTCGTCGATGCCGATGTCATTGACATAGCGCTTGATAATCAACCACAAGCCTTGACGGGTGAGACGTTGGCCGCGGTGGTTGAGAAAGAGGGCTTGTTCGTTAGGGTCCACCAAGAGCTGCGGCCGGCCATCATCCAGGTAGGCCTGCAAGGCAGCTACCGCCCGCGGGAAGATGGGCACCACGCGGCTGCGCCGGCCGCTGTTGCACGCGACGAGACGGTTAAACAGGTCGACGTCGGCCAAATCGAGGTTAATCAGCTCGCTAACGCGTACACCCGTGGCGTATAGAGTCTCCATCAATGCCACATCGCGCAGGGCATTAGGCGAATGCTGCGCTGCAGGGGCGGCGAGGAGTCGATCTACCTGTTCGGGTGGAATAGTCCGCGGCGCCTGCTTCTTGACTTTGGGCGAAATCAAGGCTTCCGTGGGATCGGCATCGATGGCGCCGCTGCGCAGCAAATACTCAAAGAAGCTCTTCATCGCCGCAACCTTGCGGGCGACCGTCGTGGCCGCATAGTCCCGGTCTTTCATTTCGAGCATATACGCCTGGAGTATGCTGCCGTCGACCTGGCGCCAATTCGATATTTTGTCGCCAAACGGCGAGCGATAGGCGGCGAGAAAGGCTGCAAGCTGATTCAGGTCATTGCGATAAGCCGCAACCGTATTTTCGGATGCCTCTACCTTGGCCGCCAACTGCGCAAGGAAGCCATCGATTTGATCCTGCATGCTCATTCTCCTGTAGGATGATGAATGGACAACAGTATAGCAGGACTTTGCATAAAATCGGAAACGAACGCTACGGTCACTGTGTTATAATACACGAATGGCTCGCCGCAAAACCCAGCCGGCCGTCCAGGCGCCGGACCAGACCCTCTTTCATTTCACAAGTGATTTTTTCCAGCTTTTCGGAGCACAGGCGGTGGCCGGCGGCTCACTCCAAGCGCCCACGCTTGATGTCGACCTGCCGCCGGAACTGGCTGAGCACTTCGGCCGCCCTCACCTCTCGCTCTATTTTCATGGTTCTGAGCCGCAGCTTGGCCAGGAGTTGGTAGCCCACGGCAGCCGTGCGCTCGACCGCATGCTGGCGCTGCTCGAACAACGCAGTGCCTTTACGCTGCTGCGCCTGCCGCAGCGGGTGCAGGGCGGAGAAGACCTGCTGGGAGCCCTCCGCCCACTCAACGCCAGCATTCGCGACCTCCGCATGCAGGAGCAGGCACAGTGGCTGTTCGTCTTTCACTGGCGTATCACGTATCGCGCTGACGACAAGCGCCAGGAGCTCTATTCCGTCGTGGTGGATGAGGATGGCCGGCGCTTGCCGTTGGCGGCCGAACCCAGCGCGGGAGAGCAGGGCCAGCCACCAGGGCTGGATTTGGCCCAACTGCTGGCGGACGGGTCCCCGCCCTCCTTGGAAAGTAACGAAGAGGGCCACATGTTGCCGCCCAAGCTGCTGCCGCTCAGCCACCTCACGCGGCTGGCCGATGCTGCGCGACGTTATGCCATCTACCATGCCGATCTGCGCTGTGTAACGCATGAAGCCGAGATCCTGCCTCGCCTGCACAAGTCGCTCAACCGGCTGATCGGCTACTACCAGCAACAGATCGAGGAGGTCTACGACAGCCACGACCCCGACGGCGAAAAGCGCCGGGTGCTGGAGGCCGACCTCAACCGCAAGATCGCCGAAGAAGTTGAAAATCACCGGCTGCACGTACAAGTTGAACTGATCGGCTACGTAGCCCTGGAACGGCCCGCTGCCGTGCTGGAGATGACGATCACCGATGGCAAGGTGGCTGCACCCGTCCGCATTGTACAGGACCGCTACAGCGGAGTGATCCAGCGGCCGGCATGCCACGCGTGTGGGGCCGCGCTGGCAGGCGCCGCGATCGACCAAAGCGGCCACCTGATCTGTGACAACTGTATCCAGCAGTGCCGCACGTGCCAGGAGATTGTATGTGCCAGGTGTGGCATCGAGAGCTGCCCGGTCTGCGGTGGGCAAAACTGTGCCGGGTGCGGCCATACGTGTTGGGCCTGCGGCGGGCGGGCGTGCGCCGAGCACATCAGCCGCTGCCCCACCTGCGGTGACGAGGTGTGCCATGCCTGCCAGACAGAGTGCTCTGCGTGCGGGGTACGCCAGTGCCGCAGCCATCTGTATGCCGACAGCGTGGTCACGGTGCCGGGCGAGGTGAAGCTGATCTGCCCCAACTGCGCAGTGCGGTGCCCAGGCTGCCAACAGTTTTCCGTGCAGATGGGGATGTGCGCCGTCAGTGGCCAACGTTTTTGCCGCGGCTGCCTGGTCACCTGCGCCGACTGCGGCCGCAGCGTCGGGCCGGGCTTCTATGCGATCAGCCCCATCGACCGCAAACCATACTGCCAGGCATGCCAGCATGAATGCCCGACCTGCGGACGCATCACGCCGGTGGCTGTGGCGTGTGCGGAGTGCGGCAGCGAAGGTTGCCCAGCATGCCGGCCGCGCTGCAGCGCATGCGGGGAGCCGCTGTGCGCCGAACACGGCAGGCACATGGCCGGCTGCGACCACATCATTTGCGCAAAGCATGTCGGGGTCTGCGCTATTGGCGGAGAAGCAGTGTGCGGCGCGTGCAGCCAGGGTTGCGCCATCTGCGGCCGCGCCCACTGCACCCACCACACGCGCGTCTGTACGCAGTGCTACCGCGAATACTGCAGCGAATGTGTGCGCATCCACGGCCGCTGTGACACGTGCGCCACCGTCGCCAAGGAAGGGGAGCCGGCACAGTTCGGCGACCGGGGGTGGCAGTGGGAGCCTGAAGTGCACAAACTGATCCCACACTACGAATGGAAAGAGCTGCGCAACGAGCACTACACGATCTACTTTGGCGAGGGCGCCATGTTCAACGCCGCCATTATCGTGGTCCAGCACACGCCGGGACCCGAAAAGGTCGTCCACAGCCGCCGTATCAGCGTCGTAGACCGCATGCGTGGGTTGATGGGGGCATAGCGCAACAGGGATGCAGATTGCTTTCAACCTCTGGAAATCTATGCTAATCTGCGCCTTATGAACTGGCGCAAGGTCCTCCAATTCACTCTAGTCCATGTCGGTGTAGCCATCACCGCCGTCCCGGTTAATTCTACGCTCAACCGCATTATGATCACCGAGCTAAATCTGCCGGCACTGCTGGTAGGTGTGCTGGTGGCGTTCCCGTACCTGCTGTCGCCGTTGCAGGTGCTGGCAGGCTCGTGGGCCGATCACAACACGGTGTGGGGCCGGCACCGCTCGCCCTGGATCCTGATCGGCGGCCTGATGGCGTCGTTTGGCGGCTACATGACGTCGCATGCGGTGGTCTTGATGGAGAGCAATTTTGCGCTGGGGCTGCTGGCCGCCGTCGTCACCTTTGCGATGTGGGGACTGGGTGTCAACATCGCCTCGGTCAGCTATCTCTCACTGTTGAGCGAACTGAGCGAGGGGGCAAGCGGCTGGCGCTCGTGGGCCGTCAGCGTCATGTGGACGACCATGATCGTCGCCACTATCTTTACAAGCCTCGCCATTTCGGCGCTGCTGCAGCCCTATTCGACCTCGGCGCTGTATACGGCATTTGGCTTTGTCTGGCTGGTGGCATCCGCCTTTGTCCTGTTTGGTGCGGCCGGCATTGAGCCGGCCAGCAAGACAGCAGCCGATCTGCACAGCCGAGCCGAGTCGCCGCGGGTGGCCATCCGCGCCCTCGCCGGCAATCCCACGGCCCAGCGCTTCTTCCTTTACCTGACACTGGTCTTGATCAGCATCCATGCCCAGGATGTCCTGCTGGAGCCGTTTGGCGGCGACGTCCTCGGCATGCCGATCGCAGCGACAGCGCGCCTGACGTCGATCTGGGGCATGGGCTTCTTTATCACGATGTTGGGCGGCCTCTGGGTGGTGCGGCGCGTCGGCAAAAAAGCGGCCGCCAACGTGGGGGCAGTGGTCGCCGCGGTGGGATTTGCGCTGATCATCGTCTCCGGCATCGCACAAAGCACCAGCATCCTGTGGGGCGCCGTCTTCGTGCTCGGGCTTGGGGGTGGGTTGATGACCGTGTCCAACCTCAGCTTTATGCTTGATATGACGGTCGTTCAGGCCGCCGGGCTCTATATAGGCGCCTGGGGTGTGGCGAACTTTGCCGGCCAGGCGGTGGGAAACATCGCCAGCGGCCTGATTCGCGACGTCGCCTATCGCCTTACCGGCAGCGAGATGATGGGGTACAGCACTGTGTTCGCGCTCGAGATCGTCGGCCTGCTCGCCGCCATCGTGCTGTTCCGCGGCATCACCGTCGAAACTTTCCGCCGCCAGGCGGAGGTACAGCTCTCCGATATCCTAGCCGTGGCCACTGATTGAACAGCTTCAAAGGTGAAAGCTGCTGCAAATTGTGTCTCGTTCAGTATGCACGTCCTGCACGCTAATTGTTCCCAATATGTCACTTGAAGCTGTATCCGGGTTCGGAAACAAGCTTGCAGCACGCTGCGTTGAGTGTGATACACTCATAGTAACACCTGCCTGGTGAGGCCCGGCTAGACCCGGCAAGAATCAGCTGATCCGCGCAGGTTGACGATAGAGGAGAACGGTATGTACAAGGTTCTGATAAGCTACGATATGCAGAAGGGCAAGGAGCAGGAGTGCCAGGATTACCTGGTCAACAAGCTGGCTCCAGGCCTGGCACGCATGGGGTTTCAGTTTGCGGACGTGTGGTATACGGTGTGGGGCAACTCCCCCGAGATCACCGGCGGCGGCGAAGTAGAGAGCCTGGAAAAAGCCCGCACGATCTTTGCCTCCGCCTCGTGGGAACGACTGGCCCACGGGATGGACGGATTGGCGGACAACTTTCGCGTGCGCGTCGTGCGCGGCACGGAAGAAGACAACAATTAGCCTGGTTGAGATTTAGTTGGCGCTACGCACCGAAATAGATAGTGGAATAAAGAAACCACTGGCGTTGGTCGTGTTCCTCGAAAATGTCGGTCACATTGCCGGACTCACACCTGCCGCAGTGGGCGATGAACACGATCGACTTTGTCACAGAAGAGTACGCCAAGGCGCTGCTGCACCTGTACGGCGCCTACCGGCGCTACGACCTGGTGATCGTGCTGGAAGACGAGCAGGCCACAGGCGCACAGTTGGCAGGGGCCCTGCTCGCCACCAGCCGTACGCATACAGTCGACGTACTGCTGCTCGTGCACGGCCACACCGGCCAGTTGGTGGGCTTCAAAGGCGGCCACCGTGTCGGCATTGAAACCTTTGATGCGCTGCTCGCCGCCTACCGCAACGACAGCCAGGCACTCGATTTGCGCATGGTCTACGGCTTGAACTGCTACGGCCTCTCGCTGGTGTCCACATGGCTGGACCTGGGGGCGCAGGCGGTAAACGGCGCCCCGGGCGTCAACTGGTTTCCCGAACCGAGTCTCTCGGTCTTTCTCCGCAAGTGGCTCGGCGGGCATCCCTACAGTGAGGCCGTCGTCGCCTCCAACACCACTGCCTCACGCTGGTGGGGCAAAATCCTCAAGCCGAGCAAAGAGCACCCAGAGCAAGAGCACCCCTGGATCACCTCAAGCCGCCAGGTGGTATTTGGACGTAAAGACGTAACTGTCTGACTACTTTGTCGCGCGTTGGTAAGTGAAATAGAAGGCAGTGTGGATGCCCTTGAAGCGATCTCTGAGATCACCCATACCGGCACCGCGCACGATGTCGCTGGGCAGGCCCTCAACTTTGACGTTGTAGGCGTAGCCTGACGCGTACATCTGGTAGTTGAAACCCAGGTCGGGCGCCGGCTTGTCTTCGATCGGAGCCGTATAGTTGCCGTCTCCCCACCAGACCGTCACAGGCTGGCCGACGATGCGCTTGCCGTTCTCGTCCAATGCATCCACATAAATGTGGTGCTTGCCGCCGGCCTCCACTTCGTCTTCCCAACGCGCCTCGATGAGCTGCCAGTACGGCTGGCCTGGGCCCACCTGGGCATCCTCAATCGTCAGGCCCAGCTGCGGGATACGTGGGTCGATGTTGCGCGACGGAGCGGGGACAGGAGTAGGGGCCTCCGCCGTAGGCGTATCGGCGGGTGCCGCGGCCGCTGCCGCAACAAAAGCGTCGACAATCTCCGGCGTCGGCGTAGGCGGCACAGGCGTTGGCGTGTCAGTCGGCAGCGGCGTATTCGTCGGCAGCGGCGTGCTCGTTGGGAACGGGGTGTAGGTAGGTGTCGGCGGCACCTCTGCATCCAGCTGTCGCAAATGGGCGGCAATGCTGCGGTCGGCGGCAGCCACCTCATAGCTTCCCGAAAGGGTAACGGCACTGGCCATGCGGTGGGCCGCAGTAGTAGCGGCGCGCAGCGCAGCTTCCGGCCCGTTTAGCAGCGTAAATACGGTAAACGGAATGGTGATGCACAAGAACAGGATCAGCACTAGGATCAGCAGCGCAAATGTCAGCTTGCCAAACCCGCTGAGATTGCTGTACCAGCCCCCAAACCCTTGCCGCCGCGCCGGGCCTTCAACTTCGCCCGCGGCAGCCGCCTGCTGGCGGCGCCGCGCCGACTGGCCGGGTACGCCCGCCGGTTGGCCTTGCGGGACGTTGGCAGGGCCGCCTGGAGCGCCTGCAGGAGCATTGGGGGTTGACGTCACCTGCGACAAACGCTGGCTAAGAATGCGGCTCATACTGATAGCCAGTGACGGGTAGCGATTCATCAGCATGTCGAAATCGGCCTTGGTCATGGTCCAGATATCGACATCGCTTTCGGCCACAGCGCTGGTGTTGTGCGGCTGGCTGGTCAGCAGCGCACGTTCCCCGAAGGTTTCACCCGGGCCGGCCTGCCAGGCCGCGCCGCCCAGCGCCTGTACGCCCACCGACCCTCTTTCGATCAGGAAGAGGCCCTCAGCCGGCGCACCGGCCCGGAAGATCTGCTCCCCGGCGCGGTAGCGCATCGGGTGCAGATAGGCGGCGATCTGGCGCAGATCGGATGGGTTCATGCCCGCAAACAAGCCATACTGCTGCAGCTTAGATTCGTCGGCGCCGGCGCCGCTGGCCAGGCGCAAGGCAACACCCTGGCTGAGGGCCTTGCCAATGGCGGGATACTGGGTGCTGAGAGCATCCAGGTCCGACTTATAGAGCACCCAGAGGTTGCTGTTGCGCGTGGCAGTGGCGTCCTCGGTGCGGATCTGGCCGGTAAGCAAGCTTTGCTCGCCAAAGTGGCTGCCTGCGCCGATGCGGCCGATCTCTTCGACGACGCCGACGGCATTCTCGGCGGTCAGCTCGATCTCGCCGCTCTCGATCAGATAAAGGGAATCGCCGGCTTCGCCGATTCGGTAGACGCGTTCGCCGGCCGGCACGTGCTGGAGCACCATGCGGGCCACAATCGCCTGCATCGTCTGGGGCGGCAGATCTTCAAAGATGGGCATGGCGCGCAGGCGCATGGCCGCGGCCCCTTGGTCGTTGCGGCTCAGGCGCGAGCGAACGTTGCGGCCGAGGCTGCGGCGCAGACCAGGCTGGCGGCTGTTGATGGCGCCAAAATCGTCGGTAGAAAGCGCCCAGAGGATAGTCTCCTCCGAGGCCACGGCATTGCTGGTGTGGGCCTTGTTGGTGATGAGCGCCATGGCGCCCAGCAGTTCGCCGGCATGCACCGTCTGCCGCTCGTCTGAGCCGTCGGCCTGCACGTCAATGCTGCCGAACTCAACCAGGAAAAGGCCGGAGGGGTTGTCGCCGGCACGGAAAAGATATTGGCCCTGGGCCAGGCGCCGCGGCTCGAGCTGATCGGCCACAGCCAGCAGGGTGTGGCGCGGCAGGTTGCTCAGTTCGGGCGTCTTGGCCAGCCGCTGGACCAGGTAGTCCTGCATCTGGGCGATAAGGCTGCCGAAGTTATGGCTGAGCTTGAGCCCGATGGCCGGCTGCTCGACAATGATCTGGCGCAGGTTGCGGTCGGCAAGTTTCCAGTATTCAAGCTCGCCCGCAGGCTGGGCGCTAACATCGTAGGGCAGGTTGCGAAATAGACTGTCTTCACCCAGCACAGAGCCGGGCCCCAATGTGGCCAGGCTGATGCCGCTGGGCGTCATCAGGCGAACAAACCCTTTGCCAATCAGATAAAGGCCGTCAGCCTGGTCACCCGTCTTGAAGAGAGGGGTGCCGACAGCAGCCTTGGCAGAGGTGAAATTTTCGACAAGCAGCGCCTGTTCTTCTTCCGTCAGCCCTGCAAAGAGCGGCGCGAACTGAATAAACTCTTGCTTCACGAAACCTCCGAATCAATTGTCGGTTGTTGCCGCGGTTTTGTCAACGCACGAGATGGCAACAACTTAGCGACAACTGGTTTCTAGTAATTGCGCTAGTAATTGCGTTGGAAAGTCGCTTCCCAACTATGGTGGCCGTTGCAGCCCCACGAATCATAGAAGATCTGGCAATCTGCATCGTTCGTGCAGTAGCCGCCCGCGATAAGCAGGTCCTTGCTGATATCACGTGATTGGGTCGTAAATCCCTCAGCACGGTCGCTGGCGGCGTCACGGCCGTCGTCGTTCTTGATGACGGTAAAGCCTTCACCCGTGCCATACAAGTCGTACTCGATAATGCCATCACCCTTGCCCTGGCTGCCGGTGACGATCTCCTCGCCCGTGTAGATGCCCTTGAGCCGCACGCCGTTGAGCCGCACGCCGTTGGCGTCGATCACGTTGATGCGTAGAAGGTGCTGGCCGCGGCAGTCGCCGTTTTCGGATTTGGCCCACATCCGGCTGGCAACCACCTTAAAATAGGGCTTGTCGCTGGGCGAGGCAGTCGGCGGTGCGGGCGTGCCGGTTGCATCACCGGCAGGTGCAGCGGTTGCGCTGGCGTCTGCGGTAGTTGCTGCAGCGGCATCGCCCGCCGGGGCGGCGGCAATCGGTGCAGGCGTGGCAGTCGGCGGTGGCGTGGGGATATCGGCCGGCACCGCGACACTTGACGTGTCGCCGCTCGTGGCAACAAGCTGGCTCATCACCCAACCGGCCTGGCCGTCGCCTAGTGCCACCTGCCACCAATCGCCGGCCGAACTCTTGCCTGTAATGGCGGCGGCCTCACCTGGATCCAGGCTGTCGACCACCGGGTATTCCACGCCCGGGCCGTTGCGGACATTGACCAAGACGGCGGACGACGCGCTCGGCCCGCTTGCCGTACCGGCCGCTGCAGTAACAGGCGCAGGTGTACCGGCGGCTAAGGCACCGCTGGTAAGCGGTACAGTTGCGCTCAATGGCTCCGTGCCGGTAACAGCAGCTGAAGCTAGCCAGCGAAGCGGCCAGCGCGGCAGCGTTCGCCTGTGCCACGGCGGGGGCGGGTGTGGACGGGTCCAAAATCGAGTGTCGGCACCGGTGGTTCGGTCGGCGGCACGCTCACGATGCCGTTCTGTACGGCGTATGCCTGGATTGAGCCGGAGCTAAGCCGCAGGGCTACAGCCAATTTTACCAGGGCACTGGTCGTCTGGGGGTCCTGATTGGCGTTAACAGCCTCTTCTGCCTGCAGCAGCAGGTACTGGTGAGGATTGGCGACCTCAAGCGCATCGATAGCAGCGCGGGCCTGATCCAGGTTGCTGTTCGCTGCATAATCCTGAGCGATGCGGGCCGTTGTAGCAGCTAACGTAGTGGAATCCACCTTGGGCTGACCGGGACCGCAGGCCGCAAGCAGCAAAACGACGACCAGCCACAAAGCGATTCGTGGAAATAAACAATTGAATCGGTGGGAGAGGTGTCGTGGAGCGGGGCTTGCGGACTGGAGCAGCTTGGTAATAGAGTAAGAGCGTTTGTCCATGTCCATTTTGTTTCTGTCGCAATGCCGGACTATCCAAGTGGAGGTCCAGCAGTTGCCCTCCGCCGTGCGGTTCCTGTCTTGTCGTCAGTATCAGGTGTGCCTGCCGTGGGGCAGGCTACCAACCAGATGACAAGGCGCCCTGCAGGCGCCCATGCAAAACAGGTTAGTACCGAAGGTGGGACTTGAACCCACACGGGTTACCCCACACGATTTTGAGTCGTGCGCGTCTGCCATTCCGCCACTTCGGCATACCCAAAAGCGCCCTCCAGTATACTCACAGCCCGGTGAAGACGTCAAATATGGCCGCCATGTTTGGCACCACAACCTCCCCTTCCAAGAGGTGTATCCCCCAGAAAGGGCGCCTGTAGGCGGCGCCAGGGTTTGCCTAAGCATACGTTTGCTATACTATATACCTATATGCAAGAAGCCAAGCCAGGAACTGCCACAGGGACTGCTGCCGGATCCGCCACTGAGCAGCAGTTGATTACCAGGGCAACCCACGGTGACCTCGATGCATTCAACCAACTGGTCCTGGCCTACCAGAACCTGGCCTACAGTGTTGCCTATCGCACGATGCAGGAGGAAGATGCTGCCGCCGACGCCGTGCAGGAGAGCATGATTAAGGCGTTTCGCAGCCTTGGCAGCTTTCAAGGCGGCAGCTTTAAGAGTTGGATCATTCGTATTGTCGTCAATACGTGCTACGACGCGCTGCGCAGCCGCAAGCGCCGGCGCACGGACAGCCTCGACGATTTCGGCGGCGACGACGATTACGGGATGGATGGGGCGAGCGACTACAGCCTCCAGTTAGAAGACCCCGCCGAGCGGCCTGACGCCTACGTCCAGCGCATGGAGCTCAGCCAACTTATCGAACAAGGCATAGCGCGCCTGCCGGCCGACCAACGGCTGGCGCTCACGTTGTGCGATGTCCACGGCTATGCCTATGAGGAGATCAGCGAGATCACGGGCATGCCGATGGGCACCGTCAAGTCGCGCATCAACCGTGCCCGTGCGAAGGTGCGCGAGTACCTGTTGCAGTACCCGGAACTATTACCGGCTTCATTCCGTCCCTAAGGTGTGGACTTAGTGCCGGACCGTTGGCAAGTGGGCCAATCAGACGGCCAAGCAGAATTCAGAGATGACTACCGCGCCCTATCCACAAGTAACTAACGAACTGCTCTCTGCTTACATCGACGAAGCAGTGACTGAAGAAGAACGACGCTTGATCGAACAGGCCGTGGCCGAGGACGCCGACGTGGCCTGGCGCCTCGAGTCGCTGCGGGCGACGGTGCGCCTGCTGCGCGAACTGCCCGCGCTGTCACTGCCCCGCTCGTTTGTGCTTGACGCCGGAGCAGCTCGGGCAAGCGGCGCGGCCGCCGAAGTGTGGCCGTTGCTGCCCCAAGAATTCCCGCAGCGCCGGCGCGCCGGCAAGCGGCAGAAGAGGGCAGCGGTTTCTGGCATGACCTGCGTCGTGGCTGGGGCCGCTTTTGGCAGGGTGGTAGTCCCGCCATGCGCAATGCCATGGCTGCCAGCTTTGCCGTACTCCTGGTCCTGTTGATTGGCCCCCGCTTTCTAGCCAATACATCCTTAACATCGCTGGGAACCGTCGAGACGGCGGCCTCGCAGACCCCAATCCAAGCTGTCGCCCAGGCACCGGCTGCCAAACAGCCGGCGAGCCGCGGGCGTGCCGGCGGCAGAGCAGAGCGCGCCGGCCGCCAGTGAGCAAACCGGTGAAGGGACAGACGCAGAGATTCCTGCCGCACCACCAGCGCCAACCCAGTCGGCAGCTGTCGCCAAGGCACCGCCGCAGCAGTCTGGGGCTGAACCTGCCGGGGAGCCACAAGCTGAGACGGCGTCCCAAGCGACGGCATCCTCCGCGGCACCCGCCGGTGACGCAGTCGTGCAGGGCGGCAGCCCCTCTGGCGCCCTGGCAGCGAGTGCACCGCCGAGTGCCCAAGCCGGCCCATCAATGGGCTCCCCTTCCGGCAGCGCGGCCATGGATGCTGCCCAAGCAGCAAGCAGCGGTGTGCCGCCGGCACTTGCTCGCCGCACCGCGTACACCAGGCAGCCGAGAATCGGCCGCGCCGCCACCAGGTGCGGCGCAAGGCACAGCGTCGGTGGCGCCAATCAGTGCCGAGGCAAATGCCGACCTGACATCGGCCTATGCCGTCACGAGTGAGTCAGAACTGCCGCCGGTGCTCGCTGCCGCCGGTGAAGGGGCCGAGCCGTTAGCCGCTGCGGACACACAGAAAATCCAGACTACGCCAGTCGCTACAGTTGCTGCTGCAAACGCTGCTGGGGAGACAGCGGAATCAGTGCCTCATCAGTACGCCCGCTGAGACGGCAGAATCCGAGCCAGCAACACCGGCCGCAGTTGCTGCCACCGGAAGCTCAGATTCTGCACCAGTTGCCGTACAAAGCACGGGCGCCGAGCCGATGTCCAGCACCCAGAGAGCATCCCGGCGTGGGCCGGCCTGTCCATCCAGACCGCTGCCGTAATCGCAGCCCTGGCTACCCTGATGTTCGCCATTCTTTGGTGGCGCAGCCGCCGGCCCGTGCCGCCCGCCTAAATCAGGACTGCGTATGCCCGAACTGCCGGAAGTCGAAACCTACGTGCGCGAACTCGAACCTCTGCTAGGCGGGCGCCGGATCCTGGCTGCCGAAGTCCGCTGGCCGCGCACGATCGCCGGCCTCAGCCCCGAGGAGTTTGTCGCCCGCATCGTCGGCCAGCGCTTTGTTACCTTTGGCCGCCGCGCCAAGTACATGCTGCTGGGCCTGGCCAATGGTGACGACCCGGGCGACACCCTGATCGTCCACCTGCGCATGACCGGCCACATGTATGTCAAGGATGCGGACGAAGCGCCTGACGCCCACACGCATGTGCTTTTTGACCTCGACGACGGTCGCCGCGTCCACTACCAGGACCCGCGCAAGTTTGGCCGCATGTGGCTGACCTCACAGCCCGAGATGATCCTGCGCAAGCTGGGACCTGAACCGCTGAGCGATGCTTTTAGCGGCGAGGAGCTGGCAGGCAAGCTGGCCGGGCGCAAGGCAGCCATCAAGGCGCTCCTGCTTGACCAGGCGCTGGCCGCAGGGGTCGGCAATATCTACGCCGACGAGGCACTCTTCCGGGCCGGACTGCACCCTCTCCGTCCCGGCGGCAGCCTTACGATCGGCGAAGTGGAACGGCTGCGCCTGGCGGTCGCCGCCGTGCTCGCTGCTGGCATCGCCGCCGCCGGCAGCAGCCTGGGCGGTAGCAGCCTCCAAAACTACTCGCGCCCAGGCGGGCAGACCGGCAGCTTCCAGGAAGAGCACCGCGTCTTCCGCCGCACCGGCCAGCCCTGTCTCACCTGCGGCGCGCAGATCGAGCGCATCGTCGTCGGTCAGCGGAGCACGCACTTCTGCCCAAACTGCCAGCCGCCAGAGCTGTAGCCGGCACACTGCGCCGCACCCCACGTCCCGGGGACATGAAGCGCGGCAAGAATCTGCTGCAGTGCGCACGAAGGCGTGTTTCGGGATGGGACTGTCACTCCCTAGTTTTTCTACCAACCCGGCCCCGTGGACTCACGCAAGCTGCGGCGCCTGCTCGGTCACTTGCGCGGCGGCGCGCTGGCTGTGGTGGGCCATGTGGACCGCCAACAGCGACGCGGCGCAACTACGTTGTGCTCGGTGACCCGGCAGTGAAACTGGCGGTGGGACCCGCACTCGCCGTGGCAGCGGCGACAGGTGCACATGGTGGTGCCGCATCGGAAGGCGATGCGCGTCGCCAGGCGCTGCGTGATGCGCTGGCGCATTTGGAACAGGCCATCGACCTGCTCAAGCGCGCCCTCGACGAGGGCTAGCCCGGGGGCTAGATGTACTCCAACTCGAGGAGGTCTAGGGGGGCATCTGCGCTCAGGCAACGCATGCAATAATCCAGCGGACGATGCTATTCAGTCTTTGCACAATAGGAAACAGAAACAAATACTTTTCAAAAGAAATCTGTACACTCTCGCATTCACTCCCCACCACCTGTAAAAAACTTCCATTAGTAAGCCGCGCCCTATAGCTGTTACTGCTTGCTGACAAATTGTTGGCCATTTCAATTCCTTGGCCCTAATTGACAGTGGGATCACAGGTCTGGTTAAGCCGGATTATGTTTGTCTGTCAGTGAATTGTCAGGAAACGCTTATTGACGTTGGTATTTCATGAGTTAATAATCGTCTCACTATTGTTAACGCTACCGCCCGATTGTTAACAGAGGGCTGAGCTGGCTCAGAGCAGGTAACGACTGTATGGCACAACCGGCTTAGCAGTCCTGTCGACCGTACAGGGTGTGAGACTCCACCTCGAGCGTCCCTTTATTCTGTTAAGTGAATACGCCGTGCCACAGTTACGTCGGGCGGCGTTGTTTTTTTTGGAAGTGTAGCTTGTGCAGGTGCCCAGCCGCGGGGCAGACCTAAGGAGACTGGAATGAAGTATTCATCACTTGGCGAGGCCATAAATAGGACGACGAAGAGCAAGCTGCCTCTGTTCAGCCTTGTGCTGGTATTCATCGTGCTTGCCAGCAGCCAGAGCTTTGCACAAGATACCTTTACGGTTTCGGAGGTTGTTCACTCCTTCGAAGCTGATCGTCTGCAAATAACATTTCCGGCCGGGTTGGCCTATGTCCCGGAAGGAGACGCCTTTGTGTTACTGAGCGCCGAACCGGTGGGTCCGGCGTATGATGGATACACACTCTACGATCCAGCCGTCAACGAAGCTCGACCGCTGTCTGGTGGACCGGCGATTGGCTCGCCGCTCAATATGACCTATGACGGCACCCGGGAACGGCTCTTGCTGCTCGATACGACAACGAGTGAGTTGGTGGCGGCCAGCCTGGCGGCCGATCAGGCAGCGCTGTCGGTCAACAACCGCTATAGCATCCTGGAGTTGGGACTTCAGCAGCCGGCAGGTATGGCGGTCGATCCTGCCACCGGTGCGCTATTCATCCTGGACAGCGCAGCAAACAACATCACACGCATTACACCAGGCAGCGATGGCAGCTATGCAAGCGCCGCTGCGCGCAACGAAGGCCGTGTCGATGTTATCGATTTGACAGCGATCGGAGTAACGGGACTGCGTGGTCTCGCCTTCAATCCGGCCACAGGACATCTGTATGTTATGGCGCCGGCCCAACTGGCCCTATATGAAGTGACAAGTGCCGGCCAACTCGTGAAGACTCACGACCTCAGTGGCAGCGGGCTGACCAACCCGCAGGCGTTGGTTTTTGCGCCCACCGGCGACCAGACAGACGATGCAAGCTTGTACGATCTGTATATTGCCGATAGCGGGTCGGCGCTGGCCGCACCGGCTAACCCTGATCCGTCTGCCTTCCCCCGGCGGCTCTACCTGCCCCAGGTAAGCCAGGGTACCGACATGTCCGCTGCCAGCGCAGACGCATCTGGCGCTGACACGGTGCGAGCGGGCCAAGTTCTGGAGATCGCGCTGGATCAGCCTGCAGAGCAGTTCCATGCTGCGGCAGCCACCACGACGCTGACCCTGGTGCGCACGACCCAGACCTATAAGTGGTCGCCGTCAAGTCCTGACCCAGATGGCATCACGTATGTGCCCAGCGCCAACCAACTGGTTGTTGCGGATGGCGAAGTAGATGAGATTTCGGCGCTGTTTGCTGCCAAGCAGAACATCTTCCGAGCATCGCTGGCGGGAGTTCTCCAGGGGACGATGAGCACCGTAATACCCGTTTCTTTCACGAAAGAGCCGACGGGCGTCAGCTACAACCCCAACAATCGACATCTCTTCTATTCGGACGACGACAAGCTCAAGATTTTTGAGGTAGATCCGGGCGCCGATGGCGTGTTGGGCACGAGCGACGACAAGATTACCTCGCTAAGCGTTACCACGTTTTCGGGTCGCGACTCAGAAGATGTCAACTATGACCTCGTTACCCCGGGCCTCTGGATTATCGACGGCACGAACGCCGAGGTATATCACCTGCTGCCTGGCTCTAACGGCAAGTTTGATGGTGTGCCGCCTGACGGCGACGACATCCTGGACCACTTCGACACGAAGGTTCTGGGGATCGTCGATCCGGAAGGCATCTATCGGGACACGGTGAGCGGCAACCTCTTTCTCACCAGCAAAGACCCCACGAAGGTGTGGGAAGTCTCGACCGCAGGCAACCTGGTCCGGATATACGATGTTTCGGCCGCCAAGGCTGTCAAGCTCGCCGGTGTGACGCTGGCGCCCAACAGCAAATCGCCAGGCGACACCAGCATCTATCTTGTCGACCGGGTTGTCGACAACAACACCAACTCGAAAGAGAACGACGGCTTGATGTACGAATTCGCGCTGCGTGGAGGATCGGTGCCCACTGCGACGCCCACTGCGGCCCCTACATCGACGCCGTCAGCAACCGCAACGCCAGTCGGTACGGCGACGCCGACGCCTGTGCCTGGTGCGCAGCTTACCATCAACCCGAGCGATGACACGTTTGTACGCAGTGACTGGCCGAACAGCAATTACTCGACCAATACGAGCCTGCGCGTGGTTGGCAGCCCGATCATCAACTCATATTTGAAGTTCAGTGTGAGCGGTCTGAATGGCGCCCCTCAGAGTGCCAAGCTGCGGCTGTATGTAACCGACCCAAGCACAAGCGGGGGCACGATATACCTCGTGTCGAACAATTACAACGGGACGAGCACGGCATGGGTCGAGAGCGGATTGAATTACAACAACGCGCCGCCGGTCAGCGGTACACCTCTCAGTTCGCTGGGCAGCGTGGCGACCGGCACCTGGGTAGAGTTTGACGTGACCGCAGCCGTCACCGGCAACGGCACGTACAGCTTTGCAATCACGAGCAGTTCGACCAACAGCGTGTACTACAACTCAAAAGATGCCGGCAGCAATACACCGGTGCTTGTAATTTCGCAGTAAAGAATCCGAGCAAGGAGAAATTGTGATGTCGCAACCATCCGTCCGTGGCAAGATGAACGGCGCAATCAAATCCAAGCTGGCCCTCTGGTGCAGCCTGGTGGCTGTGCTTGTTCTGCTGGCCGGAAGCCGGAGCTTTGCACAAGACACTGCCTGTCACGGTGGCGCCACCGAAGTGATGCAAACGCTCGAGCCCGACCAGCTGCAGGTGACGCAGCCGGCAGGCCTGGCCTACATGCCGGCAGCAGACACGTTCGTCCTGCTTGATGCTTCAGCTGCCGGCGACAGCCGGCCTCGCAGGCGTACACGCTGTACGACCCGGCCACCAACGAAGCAGTCGCGCTCGCCGGTGGCCCGGCCATCGACGTGGGCGCCAACATGACCTTCGACGGCGCACGGCTGCTGCTGCTCGACGGCAGGACGGGCGAACTCACTGCGGCGGCAGCCGCCACCGACCAGGCAGCGCTGGTCGTGAACAGCCGCTACAGCCTCGCCGCGCTCAATCTGCAGCAGCCGTGGGGCATGGCGGTCGCTGGGGCTGCCGGCGACCTGTACATCCTCGACACTGCCGCCAACCGGGTGGCACACATCGTGCCGGGGGATGACGGCGACTTCGACGGCGCCGCTGCGCTGGCGGCGGGCCGGGTCAGCTTCATCGATTTGGGCGCGCTGGCGGCTGCCGGGCTGCGCGGCCTGGCCTTCAACCCGGCCACAGGTCACCTGTACACGCTGGAGCCCTCCAAACTCCTGCTGCACGAGTTCACCCTGACCGGCGAGCCGGTGAAGACGCACGACCTGCAGGGCAGCGGTCTTATCAACCCGCAGGCGATCGTCTTTGCCCTGAGCGGCGACCAGACCGACGCTCCCAGCCAGTACGACATCTACATTGCCGACGACGGGGCACAACCCGCCGCAGTGGCGAACCCCGACGTGTGGTCGATGGCCACCCGGCTCTACCTGCCCCAGGTGACAGGCTCCGACCTGGCAGCTGCCAACACCGCTGCCAACACCGACGCTGCCGCTGAGACGGCCAGGCCGGGCAAGGTGGTGGAGCTTGCGCTGGATCAGCCGCTGCGCCTCCAAGCTGCGGTTGTCAACACACCGCTTAGCCTCGTGCGCACGACGCAAACCTGGCAGTGGTCGCCGTCAAGCCCCGACCCAGACGGCGTTGTGTATGTACCCAGCGCCAACCAGTTGGTTGTTGCGGACGGCGAAGTAGACGAGATTAAGGCATTGTTTACGACCAAGAAGAATGTCTTTCGCACCACGCTGGCGGGCGCGCTGCAGGGTACGATGAGCACCGTGACGCCCCTCAACTTCTCAAACGAGCCGACGGGTGTGAGCTACAACCCGGCCGACGGCCATATCTTCTATTCGGATGACAGCAAGCGGAGGATTTTCGAGCTCAATCCTGGTACCGACCTTGTGCTGGGCACAACTGACGACTTTACCACCTCTGTGAGCGTCTCTACTTTCGCCGGCCGCGACCCTGAAGATGTGAGCTACGACGCTACGAATCGCGGGCTGTGGATCATCGACGGCCTCAACGCCGAGGTATACCACCTGCTGCCTGGCGCCAACAACCAGTTTGACGGCGTGGCGCCCGACGGCGACGACGTCCTGACCCAGTTCGACACGCGGAGCAAAGGGATCATCGATCCGGAAGGGATCTACCGGGATCCGGCGACCGGCAACCTGGTACTAACCAGCAGTGACCCGACAAAGCTGTATGAGGTATCGACGGCCGGCGTGCTGCTGCGCACGTTTGACATCGCGGCCGCCAATGCGGTGAAGGTGGCGGGCGTCACGATGGCGCCGAGCAGCACGACGGCAGGCGTGACCAACTTCTATGTGGTCGACCGCATGGTCGACAACGACACCAATTCGAGCGAAAATGACGGCCGCTTGTACGAGTTCACGTTGGGCAACGTGTCTACGGCCACGCCGACGGCGACGCCGACAAACACACCAACGGCGACGGCAGTTCCGCCTACGGCCACGCCAACAAACACACCCACAGCGACGGCTGTAGTGCCGACGGCGACACCGACAAACACACCAACTGCGACGGCCGTAAGTGCCGACGGCCACGCCGACAAACACGCCTACTGGCACAGCAGTGCCGCCAACCGCAACGGCGACAAACACGCCAACGGCGACGCCGGTGCCACCCACAGCAACTGCGACCAGCACACCGACGGCGGTACCCAGCGTGCTGAACTTCAGCCCAGTTGGCGATGCCTACGTTCGCAGTGACTTTCCAAACAGCAATTATGGCAGCAACGCCGATCTGCGTGTGGTCGGCAGCCCGAATATCATCAGCGGCTACTTCAAATTCAACCTGACGGGCTTGAGTGGCGTCCCGCAGAGCGCTAAGTTACGGCTCTATGTAACCGACCCGAGCAACGTTGGCGGAGCGATCTACCTGGTTTCGAACAACTACAACGATTCGACTACACCCTGGGTGGAGAGCGGCTTGAAGTATAACAACGCACCGCCGGCCAGTGGTACTCCACTTAGCACGTTGGGAACTGTACTGACAGGCACGTGGGTAGAATTTGACGTAAAGTCAGCGATCAACGGTGATGGAGTGTACAGCTTTGCGATTAGAAGCAGCTCCACCAACAGCGTGTACTACAGTTCGATGAATGCAGGTGGGAGTACACCCGTTCTCGTGGTTGCGCAGTAAGAACTTATGCGAGGAGCGAAGATCAAACAATGACGACACAACAACTAGTTCTCATCCCGCCACGAGAGGTTAAGCTGTTCCGCGAACGCTATCGCGTAACGAAGCGCATCATGGACCTGGTCATCTGCACGCTGGCGCTGCCGCTGCTGCTGCCGCTGCTGGGCCTGCTGGCTGCGCTGGTGTACATCGACGACCCGGGTCCTGTGTTCTTCAAGCAGTATCGCACCGGCAAGGGTGGGCGGCGGTTCAAGATGTACAAGCTGCGGACGATGGCCACGAATGCGGAAGAGCTGAAGGTCAAGTATGCCCACCTGAACGAGCTGACCTGGCCGGACTTCAAGATTACCGACGACCCGCGTGTCACGCGGGTGGGACGGTTTTTGCGCAAGACGAGCCTGGACGAGTTTCCGCAGATCATCAACATCCTGAAGGGTGACATGAGCATTGTGGGGCCGCGGCCGACCTCGTTTGCGGCCAGCACCTACAAGCTGTGGCAGACGGAGCGGCTGGAAGTGCTGCCCGGCCTGACAGGGTTGTGGCAGATCGGTGGTCGCAGTGACCTGGATTTTGACGACCGGCTGAAGCTGGACATCCAGTACATCGAGAACCAGAGCCTCTGGCTCGACCTTCAGATCCTGGTCCGCACGGTAACGGTGGTCTTCACCCAAAAGGGCGCATACTGATCTCCAAGCCGAAGGACCAGAAGTCTCGCAACTGTAGCGCGTTTATTGTTTAGTAGAGGTTCACACCATGAGGCAGCTATACTCCGCCATCGTCGCAACAATCGTATGGCTTTCGTTCCTTTTCAACCTGGAATGGTTGGTCGGCTCGTTCGTGCTCGCACCCTTTCTGTACTGGTTCATCCCGACGTGTGCGGTGCTGGCCATTCTGATGTGGGGACGCTACCGGGTATCGCTGGTGTGGCTGCTCGCCTTTGGTGTGACTGCGTACGCGGCCCTCGAGATTCAGTTTGCGCTGACGCATGAGGGCGAGACTTTAGCTGCGGTCGTCATGAGCCTGGCGGCTGTCGTCGTCACGATCCTGCTGAGCGGCCTGCTGGGACGGCAGCTGGCACAGCTGCAGCGCCTGCTGACCAACCTGATGGTGGGCCAGACCGATGGGGACGAACGGCTGTTTGAGAACGCCCAGGGTGTGCTCTATCGCGAGGTGCGGCGGGCGCGGCGCTACCACCATGCCCTGGCCGTGCTGGCAGTCGCCACCCCCAAGGTGCCGGTCGAGCTTGCCCAGGCGCCGCTGCCGGCCGAGCCGTACTCGTTCCGGGTGGTCGGCGACATGCAGCGCGACCTGGTCAAGAAGTATATCCTGGCCCGCACCGCCCGCCTGCTGCGCGAGCAGCTGGACGACACCGCCGTCGTCACCCAGCGCAACGACCATTTTGTCGTGCTGCTGCCCGAAACCGCCCATGATGACCTGCAGCCTGTGCTCCTGACGCTCAAGGCAGCAGCGCAGGAACAACTGGGGATTATACTCAATATCGGCGCCGCCACCTTCCCGGACCAGGCCATCACATTTGAGTCGCTGGTCGAACTGGCAGAAGCCGAAATGGTCAAGCAGCATCAGGTAGGCACGCAAACCGCACCGCTGCCGGCATCCCCGGTCATGCCTCCTCCGGTGCCGATCACAAGTGAAACCAATGGTTATCACCGGGGGCTGGCGCCGGCAGACGGTACCCAAATTACGTCAGTCTAATCGAGCTGGAACAAGACAAAGTAGTACGCAGTTGGTGTAGTTAAGACAGCACAATTAGTCAGGCAACGGAACACATAATGGGAGCATCTTCGAAGAAATATATAAGGGCAGCTATGCGCTGGGCATGGCTCGCAGTATTAGCGGCTGTGATCGCGGGCTCGCTGGCGTACTTCATGAGCGCAAGACAGCCTCACACGTACGAAGCGAATGCGCGTCTCATCGTCGGTCCGGGTGTCACGGCATTGAATCCGGGGCTGAACGACATGCGCGCTGCGGCGCAGCTGATGTGGATCTACGCTGAATATGCCACTTCGGACAAGGTACTCCAGCAGGTCATCGACAAGAACAACTTGTCTCTGACCGTCGACGAGCTTAGATCGAAGGTTTCGGCCAGTCCCGATCAGACGACGCTGTGGCTCACAATTCGCGTGCGCAACAAGGATAAAGCCCTACCCGATATAGTGGCCAATGGGGTGGCTGATGCTCTCGTCAACATGAGCCCGACCGGCGCAGATCTCCCAGCCAATCAAAACAAGACCTATATTGGCGAGCAGATCCAGAAAGTCCAGGAGGAGTTGTCTGCCGCCGAAGACAGGCTGGCGACTGCTCAAGCAGGTCTTGACGGGACGAAAGACCCGATCGTGCAGCGCTTCTATCAGGACCAGGTGACCCAACAGCGTGTCTACGCCACGGATTTGCGCGGTGTTCTGACAAATCTGTACAACATGTACCAGTCAAGCTACACAAACCAGGTGTCCCTCGTGGAATCGGCAGCTGAGCCAACCGTCGTGGAGACCAATGTAGCGCTGGGCGCCTTGCTGGCTGCAATAGCTGCCGTCATTGCGACCTTAGCGATTGTGTTTGCATTCGTGTATTTTGACGATGCAATTCATACTCCTGAAGAACTAAGGGATGCAATTGATCTGCCCCTCTTGGGAGTGATTGGCAAACACAAGCGTGCTGGCGGCAAGAACAAGCCGTACTCGGCAGCAACCAAGCGGAGCGAAACCTACGTGTTGGGTAAGCAGGGGTATTAGCAGAGCACAGCACCGGCAAGCAGCAGGGGCAACATGAATGCCAGATGTTTGGCCAGGTGCATCGCCTGGCTGATGAGTTGCGCGTTGCCTGAGTACGGCGGTACGCCGCACACAATTAGATTTGGATACTGAAATGGCTGTGAAAGTAGACACCGATAACAAGAGCACCCCACGTGCTGTGCCTCACGTACAGGTAGAGCGCATGGCGCCGCCTGCACCAGCAGGGCAAAGTGGGCAGCGGGCAAAAATAGCATACATCATGTCACGCTTCCCCGTGATTACGGAAACCTTCGTCCTGTATGAGATGCAGGCGATCGAGGAGCAAGGGCTGCAGGTAGAACTGTATCCGCTGCAGCGGGAGCGTACAGAAGTCATGCACCCTGAGGCCAGGCCGTTTGTGGCGCGGGCAAACTTCCAGCCGCTCTTTTCCTGGCCCATCTTCAAATCCCAGTTTTACTACCTGTTGCGCAAGCCGTTGGTATACCTGAGCATCCTCTGGACACTGATCCGTGCTAACTGGGGCAGCTCACGCTATCTCTTTGGCGCCTTGGGCTTTTTCCCGAAGGCCGTCCACTTTGCCCGCCTGATGAAGGTCGAAGGCATCACGCATATCCATGCCCACTTCGCCAGCCATCCGGCGGCAGTGGCTTATGTCATCCACCGGCTGACCGGCATCCCCTACAGCTTTACGGCGCACGGCTCGGATCTGCACCGCGACCGGCACATGCTTTGCGAGAAGGTGAGCGAAGCGGCTTTTGTGGCGGCGATTTCGCAATACAACAAGAACATTATCGTCACGGAATGCCCCGGGAGTGCCAAGGGCGAGGACGGCGACAAAGTCCTCGTGGTGCACTGCGGCGTTGACACAACGGTCTTTCAGCCGCGCACCGAGCCAACGTCCTACGAACGAGGTAAGAGCCCGTTCACTATCTTGTGTATCGGTACGCTGCACGAAGTCAAGGGGCAAACCTACTTGATCGACGCCTGCCGGCTGCTGCACCAGCGAGCGCATCGACTTTGTCTGCCGCTTTGTGGCCGATGGGCCCGACCTGGCGAAACTCACTGAGCAGGCAGCACAGGCCGGCATCGCCGACCGGGTGCATTTTCATGGTCGCGTCACGCGTGAAGAAATCGCCGCGCTGCTGCGTGACGCCGACGTGATGGCAGCCCCCAGCGTGCCCACCAGCGACGGGCGGCGCGAAGGTATTCCGGTGGTGCTGATGGAGGCGATGGGAAGCGGCGTGCCGGTTGTAGCGAGCGACCTGTCCGGTATTCCGGAGCTAGCCGTAAATGAGCAGTGTGGACTCTTGGTACCGCCACGCGATGCCGAAGGGCTGGCAAACGCACTGGAGCGGCTGTACCGGGACCCTGCGCTGCGCCGGCAGTTCAGTACCGCCGGTCGCGAGAAGGTGCTAAATGAATTTGATCTTACCTTAAATGCCGCACGCCTGGCACAACTTTTCAGGGGGCAGCGATCATGAGCCTGGTAATGTTCTGGGGTGCGATGGCGACAATCGTCTACACCTATCTCCTCTATCCGATCATCATCTTGCTGCGTGGCATCTTCTGGGTCCGCCCGTATAAGACCGCCGACATCAGGCCGCGCGTGAGCCTGATTATCGCCGCCTACAACGAAAGCGAGGGCATCGGGGCGAAAATTGAGAACATTCTGTCGCTCGATTATCCGGCCGAACAGCTGGAAGTTATGATCGCATCCGACGGGTCCAACGACGGTACGGATGCTATCGTGCGCAGCTATGAGCGTCCCAACCTCCGCCTGCTCTCGCTGCCGCGACAGGGCAAAGCGCCGGCGCTCAACGCTGCCGTGGCCGCCTCTAGTGGCGAGATTCTTGTATTCTCTGATGCGAACAGCATGTATGCGCCCAATGCGATTCGCGAGCTCGTGCGGCCCTTTGCAACGCCCGAGGTCGGCGGTGTGGCCGGCAACCAGGTCTATCTCAAGAAGAAGGGCGATGCGGGTCTTACGAGCGCAGGCGAGCAGAGCTACTGGGACTTTGACCGTCAGCTCAAGCAGTTCCAGAGCAAGTCGGGCAACGTGATCTCGGCCACAGGTGCGATCTATGCCATCCGGCGCTCGCTGTTCCACCCTGTGATGGGCGGTGTAACCGACGACTTCACGATTTCGACCGACGTCATCGTGCAGGGCGAGCGGCTGGTTTTTGCGCCGGACGCCATCGCCTACGAACCCGTAGCGGGTGCCGGTGGGGTGGAGTTTGGCCGCAAGGTGCGGGTCATCACGCGCGGTCTGCGCGCGGTCGTAGTGCGCCGCACCCTGCTGAACCCGTTCCGCTACGGTTTCTATTCACTGCAGCTCTTCTCACACAAGGTGCTGCGCCGGTTGGTCGTCTTCCCATTACTGCTTCTGCTGGTGACGAGCCCGTTTCTGTGGTCTAAGGGCGTCTTCTACCAGCTCATTACGCTGGGCCAGGCGCTCTTCTATGGCTTCGCCGCGCTGGGCTGGATGATGGACAAAACAGGATCGCGGCGCCTTAAGATTTTTACGATTCCATTCTATTTCTGTATGGTCAACTATGCATCGTTGTTGGCAGCGTTGAACGTGGTGCGCGGCAATCGCATTGAGCGATGGGAGCCGCAGCGCCATGCGAACGCCGAGCCAGCGGCAGCCAAGCCGGTGGCACGCGATGCTGCATAGGTAGGCGCTACGTACGCCAGATTCGGAAGAGGGATAAGAATGGGTTTCTCGCTACAAATTCTCATATGTGTGTTTTGTACGGCGTACTTTCTACTGGCCAGGGATGAGTCCTGGCTGGATTTCCAGCAAGGCTGCTGATCCAGGTGGTTACATCGTGCAGGACGATTCTGTGTATATCCCGCTGCTCGCCAAGGCTGGGCAGTCGCGCGGCTACCTCACTACGCCGCAGGAACTGACCGCCATCAAGGCGAAGATCGAGCGCGGGGTCGAGCCCTACAAGAGCGCGTCTAATGTTGTTCTCGAGTGGGCCGACAAGACCTGGGACTATGAGCTGAAGGCGAAAATCACCTGCGGAACTTCGAACTGGCCGAAATGGATCGACAACCAAGGCGGCGTCCCCAAGCTTTATGCACGTGCGCTGGCCTACCACTTGACCGGCGAGGCGCACTACGCGCAAGAGGTGAAAGACATCCTCGAAAAGATCATGACGAATGTCGAGACGATCTCACTTGACGACCAGCAGTGCCGGCTGAACTTCGGCTGGGGCACGCCGGAACTGGTTGCCGCCGCCGACTTGATTGATGAGTACTGGGCAGGGCAGACCTGCACCGGCCCGCTGAGCACAAAATACGACGACACGGCGATAGGCAAAGGCAAATGCAAGCGCCTTTTCCAGAACTGGCTGGTCAAGAACCCCTACTACGTCATCTCCTACTCGACCGCCTCTCAGAACAACTGGGGCGCAGCGGCAACCAATGCAATCGCTTATATAGCGGATTACCTATGGGACCGCCCGGAAGTTCACATTCTGCACCGGGTGCCGCGCCAGATCAACCAGGGGAGCGACCTTGTATTGACGCCGTCCGAGGCGTACGCCCATGCCAATCATCTGATGCTGGACCGCATGAACGGTTACGGTGTCGACTACATCAGCTCCGACGCATGTGATTTTCTAAACGGTTCACAGCAGGACCCGCAGTGGCTGCCGGTCAAGTCACAGATCTCGGAAAAAGGCATCATTCCGGACGACGCGCGGCGGGAAGAGCACTGCAACATCCCGGCGTACAACGGGCAGTATCAGAATTACCCCCAGGTTCATCTTGGCAACAACATTCAGCAGTGCGAGCTGATGCTGCGCCGCGGAGACAGCTCCTGCTACGACAATATTGACAAGAGTGACTTGCCCAATTACTCGTTCCTTGACCCCAACAGCGTCTTCAAGACGGCGAAGCTCGCGCCGGGACGCGGTTCCATCGAACGGGCGATCAAGGCAGTTATCGTGGATTCCGGCACAGAGTGGCGGCATGATGCAGCCCTGGCCGTCGCCTATCGCTACTACTACAATCATCATTCGCTGGCCGGGTTTGAGAAGTGGGCCCCCCAGCTTGACACGTTTTCCGACTGTGCCCAAGACATCTGCTTTGGGATGCTGACCCACGGCCTTGCCTCCGGCGAGACTCCCGCCAAGGTGCGGACTGTTGCCGAACCGTAGGCTCACTGCGGCTTGACATTGAGGGACCAGATTGAACGACTGTGAAGTGAGATAAACACCTATGACTGCAAGTTCCGACAGCTCCGTTAGCCCTCCGGCAACGACTGCTAACCATAATGCGACTAAGAAACACATCCGCGGCTCCAGCTTGCTGCTGTCAGGCCGATTTATCTCGCTGGCAGTCAACTTCGCGATCCAAATCGTGACCGTCCGCGCGTTGGCGAAGGCCGATTATGGCGCCTTCGCCTACGCGCTGGCGGTGGTGTCTTTTGGTTCGACCTTGGTCGTCTTTGGGATGGACAAGACCATCTCCCGCTTTGTGCCGATCTATCAGGAGCACAAAGACTACGATCGCATGTTTGGCGCGATGCTCATGATGATCGGTTCGGTCATTGTACTGGGGGCAGGACTGGTGCTGCTGACCGCAATGTTTGCCGACCTGATCAATGTCCAGTTTGTGAAAGATCCGCACGTAACGGCGCTGATCGTGATCTTGATTTCCCTATCGCCACTGCAGGCCATGGACAGCCTCCTTGGCAGCATGCTGACCATCTTCTCAGGCCCGAAGGCGGTCTTCTTGCGCAGGTTCCTGCTCAATCCGGGGCTCAAGCTGGCAGTCGTCCTTGGCGTCTGGTTTGTCCACGGCGATGCCACCATGATGGCCCTGGGCTACCTGTTGGCTGCGGTCCTTGGTATCATCGTCTATGCCATCGTGCTGTGGAGCGTCATGCGTAACGAGGGACTCTTCGAGTACTTCAACTGGCGCACAATCAAATTCCCATTTCGCGAGATATTTGGGTTCAGTGCACCACTCCTCACCACCGACCTGGTCTTCATGCTCCGCACCTTCATGGTGGTTGCCATCCTGCAGTACTTCTACTCGAGCACGGACGTGGCGGCGTTCCGCGCCGTGCTGCCTGTAGCCGGCCTGAACATGCTCGTGTATGAGACGTTCACGTTCCTGTACATGCCGGCCGCATCGCGCCTGTTTGCCCGCAACGAGTTGTCTGGGATCAGCGACCTGTACTGGCAGAGCGCAACTTGGATTGCGATCGCCTCGTTCCCGGTCTTTGCCATCACCTTTTCGCTTTCCCAATCGATGACGCTGATGTTGTTTGGCGAGCGCTATGCCGAAGCCGGCATCTTGCTGGCCGTGCTTTCCCTGGGTTTCTACGTAAATGCCGCCCTGGGCTTCAATGCCTTTACCCTGCGCGTGTACGGCAGGGTGCGCGTCATCGTCTTTATCGATATCTTGGCCGTCATTTCAAGCCTTATCATGTGCCTGCTGCTGATCCCACGCTACGGCGCCCTGGGTGCAGCCATTGCCGCATCGTCCACCTTGATCATTCACAACGTTCTGAATCAAGCCGGACTTGGCCTGACGACCAATATCGCCGTGTTTGACTGGCACTATCTCAGGACCTACCTCAGTATCATCGCAGGGAGCGCGGCCCTGCTGATCGTGCAGGCTGCGGCCGCTCCTCCCGTCTTTGTCAGCTTTGTATTGGCTGGAATCGTGTCGCTCGTGCTCGTTTATATTAACCGCGGCGTGCTCGACGTTGCCCAGACGTTTCCCGAACTACTGCGTCTTCCGTTCATGCGACAATTGCTTGCCCAGCCCAAGCCGCCTTTAGCTGTGGAGGAGTGATAGATGATTGCTCATGCCGCCAATTATGACAGCCCCACGCTCGCTGTCGAGCAGCACCTGCGCGAACACGCCGGCCGCTATTTTACGGAGTTCGATCGCAAACCGGTCGAAGTCCGGCTGGTCGACCAGCAGATCCGGCCCGCGTCAAGGTTCTACCGCTATCATGTGAGCGCCGGCGATCTGCAGCACTCGGTGTTGATCAAGATGCCGCCGCCGGCCGCCAACAGGCAGCCGCCCGTCGAGCAGACCAGTGACTGGCCGGACCGCCCGCGGATGACCTCGACGACCGACGCCGCAGTCAAGCACCTGCTCGAGTACAAGGCGCTGGTGGCAATCCAGTGCTATTTTGAACGGCTGGCGGATCGCCGCTTTGGGACGGTCAAGCCGCTCACCTATCTGCCGGACCTGTCGGCCCTGCTGATGGAGGAGGTGAAGACGCCCAATCTGAACACGCTCTTTGGCAGGACGAACCGGCTGCAAGGGCCGCTCTCGTCGCTTGACCTGCGGGATGCCTTCTGCAATTCGGGAGCCTGGCTGCGCTACTACCACACGCTGCCAAAGGATTACGACGTCCAGGTCCGCCATGCGACGCGCGACGCCTTTGTGGACTCAATCACCAAGTATGTGAGCTACCTGGGCAGGGTACTGCACAAAGAGAGCTTCCTCAACGATACCGGCGCCAGGATCATTGCCCAGGCCAAGCGTGTACTGCCGCCGGCGCTGCCGTTGGGGCTTGGACATGGAGATTACGCGATGCGTAATATCCTGGTCTCGGCCGACAGCCGGGTCACGGTAATTGATACCCTAAGCCGGTGGCGGGTGCCGATCTACGAAGATATCGGCTATTTTCTGGTCCGGTTAAAGGCCAACCGGATGCAAGTATTCTCGCTGGGCTACGCCATGGACCCGGAATTGACCGCCGAGTATGAAAGGCAGTTTCTAAAGGGCTACTTCGGGAATGAAGGTGTGCCGATCGAGGCCGTGCGCCTTTTCGAGATGCAAGCGCTGCTGGACAACTGGGCGGCGCAGGTAGCGAGCTTCCAGCGCAAGTCACGCACCAAGCGCATCACCGCGATGCACAAGGTGCAGATCGGGCTGGTCAATCGCTTCTATACGCGGATGCTGCCCAGCTATGGTAGATCCGAAGATGCAGGACTGATATAGGACTGATGCTGAACAACAGAAGCTTCGCACTGAACTTAATGCCCCAACGCCGCTCTATGCTGCTGCTTGCGAGCGTGCTAGTCTCCGCAGTTGTGATCGGGATGGCGACGATCTACCAGCCATTCCTGGGGCTGGCGCTCGTCGTTGTGCTGCTATTGGCGCTGGGCGTTACCATCAAGCCTGATGTGGCCAGCCTGGCCGTGATTGTCATCCTCTATACAAACGCGGCGACGGTTGCGGTCAAGTTTCAAGGCGCGCCGTCGATCGTCAGTGCCATCTATCTCACGCTCTTATTTATCCCGTTGGGATATTATTTGATCGTCAAGCGCCAGCCCTTTATCTTTACGCCGGTGGCGCCACTGCTGATCGTCTACCTGGTAATCCAGATGATGGGCGTGCTCTTTTCGTCCGAGAACATGGACCTGGCCTTGCCCAACCTGATCACATACATCACCGAGGGCATGCTGCTCTTTCTGCTGGTCACGAACGTCGTGCGCACGGCGGCAATGCTGCGGCTGGTAATCTGGGCGCTGCTGGCCGCAGGGCTGTTCATGGGGAGCCTGTCGTTGTACCAGTACGCCACGAATACGCTGGACAACAACTACGGTGGTTTCGCCCAGAACGAAGAGCAAACGGTCGTCGATGCCACGGCGGCGATCGACGATGTGCCGGCCTTGGTGCGCCAGGCAGGTCCGATCGGCGAGAAGAACCGCTATTCGCAGATCATGTTGATGCTTGTGCCGCTAGGGATGTTCCGGTTTTGGGGCGAGCGCTCCAAGGTGCTCAAGGCAGTGGCAGCGCTAGCAACCGTCTTCTGTCTGATCGGCAGCCTGCTCACCTTCTCGCGCGGCGGCATCGTGGGGCTGATACTGACGCTGATCATCATGGCGGTCCTGCGTTTCATTAAGCTCAGGGATATCCTCATTGTTGTCGGCGCCATGGTGCTGGTCGTGGTCATGTTCCCCCAGAACCTCGAACGGCTCTCCTCGCTGGGGGCGCTTTCAGCCATCTTCGACCCCGAAACGACAGCCGGCATCAAGCAGACGGACGGGGCGGTCCAGGGTCGCGCCACCGAGATGATCGCGGCGGGACTCGTGTTTCTCGACCATCCGCTGGTGGGCGTCGGCCCCGGCATGTTCCCGTACTACGTGGAGCAATATGCCAGAGGGCTTGGCATTCGCCTGCTGACTACCAACCGTGAAGCGCACTCCTTGTATCTGGGCACGGCCGCCGAGCAGGGTGGGTTGGGCTTGCTGTGCTTCCTGGGCATGGTCGGGATGTCGATGGTATACCTGGCGCGCGGGCACAAGCGCTGGCAGCACAGCCGCCCCGATATCGCCAACTTAAACGCCAGCTTCCTGTTTGTGCTCGTCGTCTACATGGCGACGGGGATTTTCTTGCACATGTCGTATGAGCGCTACTTCTGGTCGATGCTGGCGCTGGCCAACGTGGCCATCTACCTCTCCCTGCATGCTAGCAAGATTGAGGATACGGGTGCCCTTGCCGACGGCAAGGCGCTGCCCGCCGCACCGGTGCAAACCCTTTAAGTTTACAGAGATAGGTTGACAGTGAATCAAGGATCCAGTTCCAATCAGGTCGATTATAATCTGCACGGCGCCGTCGGTATCCGGCTGTGTAACGCCAGCCCCGGCGACGTTGCTGCCGTCACGCGCCAGCTCGGCCCGATCCAAGCGCCCTTGACACGCGAGCCGGATATTGTGATCGAGTTTGTCGACCAGGTGGCGCTTTCTTCGCCGCTGCGCTACCTGGGCGTCAACGATTCGGCCTTCACCGACGATGCTTTCTTGGTGCTGCGCAGCAAAAACAAGGCACGTGCCATGGTGCAGATCCCGTTCGCCGAGATCGGCCAACAGTGCCGCATCGTCTGTGCGACGGGTCTGCCGGCGGTGCCGCTGCTCATCCCGATCTTGAATCTGACTGCGCTCAACCGGGGCATTTTGCCGCTGCACGCGTCGGCGTTTCGCTATCAGGACGTCGGCGTCCTGACTACGGGCTGGTCAAAGGGCGGCAAAACGGAGACGCTCCTGGCGTTTATGGACCGCGGGGCCAACTACATCGGCGACGAATGGGTCTATATCAGCGACGACGGGCGGCACATGACCGGTATTCCTGAGCCGATTCGCGTTTGGGAGTGGCACCTCGATTCGATGCCGCAGTATCGGTCGACACTGGGCCAGGGCGACAGGCTCCGGCTGCGCAGCCTCAAAGCGCTGGCAAGCTCCATCGATCGCACAACCGAAACCAGCCTGGTCAAGGGGACGTCGGTTGGCAGGCAGATGAAGCGCGTGGCCGCGCTGTCGAAGCTGCAGATGCACGTCGACCTGGAGCCGCAAGAGCTGTTTGGCGCCGGCGTGGCGGCGCCCCAGGCCGCGGTGGACAAGGTGATCTTTGTCGGCAACCACGCCTCGCCCGAGATTACCGTCCAGCCCATGGACCCGATCGAGATTGCGGAGCGCATGGTCTTCTCGCTGCAGGAAGAGCGGCAGAATTTTATGTCGCATTACTTCAAGTTCCGCTTTGCCTTCCCGGAGGCGCGCAATCCGCTGATCGAGGGAGCAGAAGAGCTGCAGCGCACGCTGCTGACGCGCATGTTGGCGGGCAAAGATGCCTATGCCGTTTACCATCCCTATCCGGTTGCGATCCCGGCGCTGTATGACGCCATCGCACCGCTGCTGCGCTGAGCCAACACATCGATAGGGTGAGGTTTGTTTAAGGAGAGTCATGTTTACCGTAGCACTCATTGGCCCCGACGGCGCGGGCAAATCCACCATCGGCCGCCGGCTGCAGGCTTCGCTGGGCCTGCCCATCAAATATGTCTACATGGGCATCAACCTGGAGGCCAGCAACGTCATGCTGCCAACCACACGCCTGGCGCTGGCCTACAAGCGTTCCGGCGGCGGGACGCTGGCAATGGGCGGGCCGCCCGATCCGGACAAGGTCAAGACCCCACCGAAGGGGCCGGCTAAGCGTCTTGTCTCCGAGGTGAAGTCAGGCGCGCGCATGGTCTTCCTTATGGCGGAGGAGTGGTACCGCCAGCTTGTCATCGAGTACTACCAGCTGCGCGGCAACGTCGTGCTGGTGGACAGGCACTTTGTCTTTGACTATTACTATCACGACATCGTGCGGACGCGCGGCTATCGCCCGTTTAGCAGCCGCGCGCACGGTTACATGCTCGAACATTTGTATCCCCGCCCCGACCTGGTGATCTGTCTCGACGCGCCGGCGGAAGTGCTGTACAACCGCAAAGGCGAAGGCAGTGTGGCAGCCATTGAGAAGCGGCGCCAGGAATATCTGCAGCTGGCCGGCCTGGTGCAGCATTTTGTCGTAGTAGACGTGACCCAGCCGGAAGATGTCGTGGCAAACCAGGTCACCCAGATAGTGCAGGACTTCTACCGGGCACGTTCAGGGGGTCTCCAGAAGGTGCCCAATGGCTGAAAACGGCAACTCTAACGGGCAGTATCGCGGCACGATTCTCGTCACCGACGCCGGCCGCGGCAGCTCGATTTCCATTATTCGCGCGCTTGGGCGCAGCCACTGGCGGGTGATCGCGGCGGATTCCGTCCCGAACAGCCTTGGATTTCGTTCGCGCTATGCGGCGGAAACCCTGCTGTACCCCGCGCCCGAACACGCCCGCCATGAATTTGTGGACGCGCTGCTGCAGGCTGCGCGCGATCGTCACATCGACCTTATCATTCCTGTGACCGATGCCGTCATCATCCCGCTTTCGGAGGCACGCGACCGCTTTGAAGGGGTCACCATGCTGGCCATCCCCGACAAGGAAGCGCTGGCCATCGTGACGGACAAGAATAAGACGCTGGCGCTGGCCGAGCAGCTCCGCGTGCCTGCCCCGCGCACCTGCCTCGTCGCGACCGTGCAGGAGGCGATGGAGCAAGGGCCGGCATTGGGATGGCCGCTGGTGCTCAAGCCGCGCGCCTCGCGTCTATACCGCGAGCAGGAGGCCATGGAAGCGTTTACGGTCTGCTACGCCGAGAATGCCGACCAACTGGCTAAGCAGATGGCACGCTTTGAAGGCCGCTGCAACGTGCTGCTCCAGGAGTACTACACGGGTGAGGGACACGGCGTCGAGCTGCTGCTGGACCAAGGGCGGCCGCTGGCCATGTTCCAGCACAAGCGGCTGCGCGAGATTCCCATTCACGGGGGTGCCAGCGCCCTGCGTGAGAGCGTTGCGCTCGACAGCGCCATGGTGGACTATGCCACGCGATTGATGGGCGCCCTGCGCTGGACCGGGCTGGCCATGGTGGAATTCAAGGTGGGCAAGGCGGGGCCGAAGCTGATGGAGATCAACGGCCGCGTCTGGGGCTCGCTGCCCCTGGCCGTCATGAGCGGCATGGATTTTCCCAGCCGGCTTGCCGACCTCTATCTCGGCGATGCGCACGCATACAATGGGGCGCCGAACACCAGCTACACCGTCGGCGTCAAGGCACGCAACCTGGAGCTGGACGCAGCGTGGATTGCGTCTGTCCTGTACGGCAAGCGGGATTATCCCTTCTTTCCCATGCCCGGCCGCGGGCAAGCCGTCAAGGCGCTGTTGGAGCTCTTCAATCCCAGCTACAAATACGACGTGCAGTCATTTTCGGATCCGCAGCCGGGACTGGCGCAGATTCCGAAGATCGTCCGCAAGTTGGCCGGCAAAGTGCAAAAAATATGAATCGACTTGTCTCACGGGCCGCGGCCATCGGCGCCAACAATGCCATCACCTCCGGCGCGCTCTCGCTGCTCGAACGCGGCGACGCGCGGCAGGCCGAGTTTTTGCGTGTGCTGACCTATCACCGTGTCGACGATCCCGCTGCGCGCCCCTGGCTCTACCCGCGCATCATGGTCACGCCGGAGGCGTTTGAAGAGCAGATGCGCTTCCTGGCGGACAACTACTGTGTCCTGGGGCTGCCGGAGGTGATCGAGCTGTGGCAAAAGGGCGGCAGCCTGCCGCCGCGTGCCGTGCTGGTCACGTTTGACGATGCCTACCGGGATTTTGCCGAGTACGCGTGGCCGATCCTCAGGCGCTACCATCTGCCGGCTACGCTCTTTGTGCCGACCGCCTTCCCCGACCACTCCGAACGGAGCTTCTGGTGGGACCGGCTCTACCAGGCCGTCACGTTCACTTCGTGCCGCACGCCCCTGGCTACGCCCATGGGGCCGGTGCCCTTGAGCACGGCGGACGAGCGCAAGGAGGCATTCAGCCGCCTGCGCGACTACACCAAGTCGCTGCCGCATGCCGAGGCTATGGCCTGGGTGGCCCAGGTGTGCGATGAGCTCGGCGCTGCGCCCCAACCATCGGCAGTGCTCGGCTGGAACGAGCTGCGCCGGCTGGCGAAGGAAGGGGTAACACTGGGCGCCCACACGCAGACCCACCCGCTGCTCAACCGCATCACGCCGGAAGAGGTGCGTGCCGAAGCCGCCGGATCGCTCAGCGATCTGCAGCGGGAGATCGGCGACGTCTTGCCGATCCTGGCTTATCCCAGCGGCGGCTTCAATGCCGAGGTGGTAGAGCGCGTGCAGCAAGCAGGCATTCAGATGGCGTTCACCACCGACATGGGGCTCAACGACTGGCGGCAGCTGGATGGCTTGCGGCTGCGCCGCATCAATGTAGGCTGGCGCACCCCGCTTTCAGTCATGCGTGCCCGGCTGCTGTCCTGGGCACGCTACGCCAACTGAGGGGGATGCAGGCGGGGACGCCTGCGGTCCGGGGGTGAGGGGGATGCAGGCGAATCCGACGCGAGCGTCGGGGACGCCTGCGGTCCGGGGGCAATTAGGCTGCGGCCGTTCGCTCCCAACCACCTTCGTAACGCACGACCAGCCCCAAGTCGTCGGTTTCCAGCAGCGCCGAGAACCTGCCGCCGTCGCTGGAATAGCGGTAAAGATTGGGGGCAAGGCGTTCATAGGTCTGCAGCAGCGGTTCGATGGTCAACGCGGGGAAGCACAGCCAGGCGGCGGTCACATCGGCGCGCTGGCCTACCTCAAGCGCCAAACGCCGGATGGGGAGCGTGTTGGTGGCGGGCGTCACGCCCAAGTCAATGTCGATCAGCCAATGCAGCTGCGGAAGCTCCACGCCTTCGGCCGTCCACCAGCGCTGGTTGGTCACGTCAAGCCGCAGCGTAGTCTGCTCTGTGCCACAGTACTGGCTGATCGACACCGCCCGGGTACGCCAGACGGAGTCGCAGTCGACAATATAGTGGACGTGCAGCGGGACAGTACCGGCAGGGACGGCAGCAGTGCTGATGACATGGCCTTCCAGGCGAAAGCCCTTGGCGAGCTTGCGCAGCGTGCAGTGTTCGGCGCCGGTGAGATCAAGCGGCCGCCACAACACGGTGCGCAAGGCAGGCGTCCCAAACGTCATGGCGCAACCATTTCCCTGATCCTGCGCAGTGCGGCGACGTGCTCGTCGAGCGAGCGATAGCCGGCTCCCATGGTGTTGACGCAGAGATGCGTGGCGCCCAGGGCCTGCCAGCCGCGCACGTATTCCTCCCATGCGGCCGGGGCCACCCGGGCCAGCGCCAGCTGCGGCTCGAGGCCAATATCCGCCGGGCTGCGCCCGGCGGCGCGGGCGGCGGCATGCACGCGTTCGATCTTGGCGCGCGTCTCGTCGTTGGGCGGAATCCAGGGGAACCAGCCATCGCCGATCCTGCCCACGCGGTCAAGGGTAGCGTCGCTGTAGCCGCCGATCCAAACAGGGATGGAGCGGCGCGGCGGCAGCGGCTTGATGCCGGCGTGGTCGATGGTGTGCCAGCGGCCCTTGAATGTAATCACCGGCTCGGCCCACAGCGCGCGCAGCACGGCGATCTGCTCCTCGCTGCGGGCGCCGCGATCGCGGAAGTTTTCGTTCAGGCCTTCGTACTCGACCTCGTTCCAGCCGACGCCGATGCCCAGGCGCAGCCGGCCGCCGCTGAGGAGGTCGATCTCCGCCGCCTGCTTGGCGACCAGCGCCGTCTGCCGCTGCGGCAGAATCAGGATGCCGGTGACCAGCTCGAGCGTCTTGGTAAGGCCTGCGAGGTAGCCATACAACACAAAGAGCTCGTGAAACAAGGTCTCGCTGGTATAGGGCCCCGACCAGTTCGGCCGCGTGGCGGTATCGGCGCCGAGAACATGGTCGTAGGCAACGACATGGTTATAGCCCATGCCTTCGACGGCTTGGGCGTAATCGCGGATGGCGACGGGGTCGACCCCGCTTTCGGTCTGTGGGAATACTGCACCTAGCTTCATTGTGTGGCTCCTTTGCGCCGATGTTACCAATTTTTCGCGAATCGTCATAAAAACGAACTGCGGGTACAATGCAGCTGCCCATGGCTTCTAACCTGGACCAGGTCGATCAGCCTACCCGCTTTGTTGGCAGAGAAACCGAGCTAAGCGAAACACGCGAGATCCTCCAGAGCGCCGACTGCCGCCTGTTGACGTTGGTTGGGATCGGCGGCAGCGGCAAGACGCGACTGGCAATCCAGCTGGCCCGAGATCTGCAGCAGGCGTTTGTGCATGGCGCCTGGTTTGTCAACCTGCAGCCAATCCAGCCTGGCCAGGAGAACACCCATGCCATTGCCGCTGCCATCGTCGACGCCATGGGGGTCGTACTGTCGGGCCATGACACACCTCAAAACCAGCTGCTGCAGTACCTCCGGGACAAAGATTTGCTGCTCCTGCTCGACAACTTCGAGCACGTGCTGGATGGCACTGCCTTGGCGGCGGAGATCATGCAGCAGGCGCCGGCGGTCAAGCTGCTCGTAACCTCGCGAGCGGCGTTGAGCCTGCCGCAGGAGTGGCTGTATCCTGTCGAGGGGCTTCCGTTCCCTTCCGCGCACTTGGGCGATCGCTGGGCCCATGAAGTCGAAGCCAGTGCGGCAGTACGTTTATTTGTCGAGCGGGCGCGCCAGATCGTACCCGGTTTTTCGCTGTATGACAACCAGGCCGCCGTCGTCGAGATCTGCCAGCTCGTGGATGGCCTGCCGTTAGCAATCGAGATGGCGGCATCGTGGACCAAGGCGCTGCGCTGTTCGGAGATCGCGGCAGAGATCCGGCACAACGTGGACCAGCTCACCTCAACCCTGCGGCACGTACCCCGCCGGCACAGCAGCATGCAGGCCGTACTGGCCCAGACGTGGGAGCATCTTACAGAAGACGAGCAGATGCTGTTCAAGCGGCTCGCCGTATTCCGGGGCGGCTTTGCGCGCGAGGGAGCAGCGGCGATCGCGCATGCCACGCTGCCTCTGCTGGCATCGCTGCTCGACAAGTGCATGATCCGCCGCGATGCCGGAGGGCGCTACCAAATCCACGAGCTGCTGCGGCAGTTTGCCGAAAGCAAGCTGCACGAAGCGGAGGTCGCAGCCTTGGCGGCGGCGCACTGCGCCTACTACTGCGACTACCTGGCAGCCCGCAATCGTGGCCTGGTAGAGCACGAGCAGGTCAAGAACAGCCTCGAAGTCGAAGAAGAGCTGGAGAACGTACGCGCGGCCTGGCAGTGTGCCCTCGCGCAGGGAGACATCAATGCCCTCAAGCAGGCCGCCGCGCCCTATTTCCATTTCTGCCAGATGCAGAGCCGCTATCTCGAATATGCGGTGGCAGCGCGGCAAGCCGCAAGTGTGCTCGAGGCGGCAGGCGACGCCCCATGCCTGGCGCAGGTTCTCGTCTACTGTGCGTGGATGCTGATACGCATAGGCCGCTTTGAAGAGGCGGCGCAGGGGCTCACGACCAGCACCAACCTGTTTGCCGAGTTGGGGCTGGTCCCAAAGTACGGCATGGGTTCGCACCCCCTGGCGCCGTTTATCATTCTCAATGTCATCTTGGGTGACTATCCCCGCGCTGTGGCCCAGGGCGAGCAGCTCAAACAGGCGATGGCCGGGGGCACAGACCAAGAAAACCTGGGTTTTGCCTGCTACGGCCTGACGAGCGCCTATCTTAACCTGGGCCAGTATGCCGCCGCGCTGGAGAATGCCGAAGACGCGCTGCGGATACTGGCAGAAGTCGGCAACCACTGGATGAGCGCATACTGCCATATCGAGCTGGGCAACGTGCACCAGGCGATGGGTCACTATGCCGAAGCCGAGCGGCATTATCACGCCGGGCTGCGCATCAAGCGCGACTTTCGCGATCCAGAAGGAATCGCCGTGACTGCCCAACACCTGGGCGAGATTGCCCTGCTGCAGGGTGATTACCAGGCGGCACGGCAGCTCTACGAACAGAGCTTGTCCGTCTACCAGGACCTCAACGACCAGGGCGGGCTGGCAGCCGCGCATTATGGCCTGGGGCAGGCGGCCGCCCAGGCCGGCGCGCCTGCAGATGCCGCTTCTCACTTCCGCACAGCCCTGGACATCGCCGGCAGGATCAACTTTCTGCCCCTGCTGCTGGCGGTGCTGCTCGACGTAAGCATCCTGCTGCTGGGCAGTGCGCGCAAGCAGCGCGGCGTCGAGCTGCTGTGGCTGGTCCACGATCATCCTGCCGCCAGCCCGCGGCAGCAGCAGAAAGCCGCTGCGCTGCTGCAGAAGCATGGGGGCGTCGCGGCAGTGCCGGCGTACGAGTTAGCGGCAGCACTGATCAGCCTGCGCGTCGAACTACTCGAGATTCTCCCCGTACCGCCGGCGCGAGGCTCAGTGCCTGGCGAGGCGCTGCCACCTGCGCCCGGCGCCAAGGGATCTGTGCTTGTCGAACCGCTCACAGCGCGCGAGCTGGAGGTGTTGCACCTGGTCGTACAAGGGCTCTCCAACCCCGCGATTGCCGAGCAGCTGATCATTTCCGTCGGCACGGTAAAGACCTACACCAACCGCATTTACGGCAAGCTCGGCGTGACCAACCGGGTCGAGGCAGTGACCAAGGCTCGCGATCTGGCGCTCGTCTAGCGTACCCCCGTGGCGTCCTCAAACGCAAACCCCAAGCGAAAACCTGGTTAGGCGTTGCCCGCCGTTTGTCGATCAATTGCTTCCCATATAGCTGTTGCCGGCCAAGTGAAACGGAAAGTAGCCCCTTCACCGCTAGAAGAGATGACCTGAATCGTCCCACCGCGACTTTCCACAAGCTTTTTAACCACCGTCAAGCCCATTCCACTCCCCTCAACTTCATCACGCGCCTTCAAGGTGCGGAAGATTTCAAAAATACGCGCGTGAAAGGCCGGATCAATGCCAGACCCATTGTCCTTCACATTGAATTCCGCCCAGTCGCCCTGCTGCTGGACGGTAATGACTACCCGACCCATACTCGGCTGCGGGTGGTGCTTAATTGCATTCCCGACTAGATTTCGCAACACGATCTCCAGCGGGACACGCTCTGCAAGCAGGTGAGGAATCGCAGCTAAACTGTTGACCACAAAGCCCGGCGGGGGCGCGAGCAAGTCTACGACCCTTTGGATGAGTGCCGTCACATCCAGTGGCTCGGGAGAATGGCGTTTACGGCCCGCACGTGAGTACGCAAGTAAATCATTCAAGAGCACTTCCATGCGCTTGATGCGGCCGCGCAGCTTTGCCAGGTGCTGCTGCGAGTCCGCCGGCAACACCTCGGCTGCGTCTTCTGAAATCCACGCCGCCAGATTGGTGATCGCGCGCAAGGGCGCTTTGAGATCGTGCGAAGCGATGTAAGCGAACTGGTCCAACTCGCGATTGATGCGCTCCAACTCTATTGTGCGTCCCTGAACCCGTTGTTCGAGCGTCGCATTCAGTTCCTGCAGTTGCGCCTGCACCTGTTTGTAGTTGGTAATGTCCTCAAACACATTGATAGAGCCTATCCGGCGGCCAGCTTGATCGTACAGCGGATCAATATTGAGCGAGGCAACCACCAGCGTACCATCTGGACGCTCAATCATGATCTCTTCATGACGTGTGCCCCGGCCAGTGAGAACGGCGGCCGCCATGGGGCTTTCGTGATGAGGCAATAGCGAACCATCCGGCCGGCGGAGGCGAAGGGAGCCGCAGAACCTGTCTTGGGGATCGGCGAGTTTGGGACGCCGGTCCCAGAGTTCGGCAGCACGGTGGTTATAGTAGGTGATCAACCCCTCATGGTCACAGATGAACATGGCCGCCGGCATAATCTCCACCAGCAACCGCTGGCGCGTTTCGCTGAGGCCAAGCGCTGCTTGCGCCTGTTTTTGCTCGGTGATATCCCGAATGATGGAGAGCATGGCGACTCTCTGATCATTTTCATAGATGTACTCGATGCGGCTTTGCACCGTGCGCACCTCGCCATCGCCGCGGCGCACAGTGGATTCGAAGTAGGGATCGCTATCGGCAGCGTGAGCAGCCACGTGTGGGGTGGCGTCGCTCGCGGCAAATACGGCCTTGTATTCCTCGATCACCTGTGGGCGTGCCTGCTCGGGAAAAACAATGGAAAAGCTGTGGCCGATTACCTCTTCAGGTTGATATTCGTAGAGTTGCAGATAGGCTGGATTTGCCGCAATTACAATGCCGCCGGCGTCGGAAAGAGCCATGGCATCCGATGCTCTCTCCCAGACGGTGCGAAAATAGGGGTTGTCCAAAAGTTCAGGTGGCCGGTGTAGCCAGGCGTTCGTACCCGCCTGCCTACTGGTGTTTTGTCGCATATCATCTTCACCATAGGCCGATGATCAGCCCCCATACGTGTATAGGAAGGTACAATGTTGTGAGCGGCTTTGCTAAGTGCCTTGCGGATTACGTCAACTAATAATGTTCCTATTGCGTTCGTTAACAATATGTACAAGCATGGTTGTGAGAAGCAATCAAGGTAGGGTTACCCGTTGCGATCCTAACAAGCCGAGCCGGTAAAGCCCACGCATCCGGCCACGTCGACACGCATGGACTGCGCCAGTACCCTTCCGGGAAGGGTCGGCCTTCCCGGAAGCATGGTTCGAGTGCCGCTCTCAGGCAGGCCGGATATTCTGGATGACAATCGACCAGTTTTCGTGCTATTGTCGTGGTACAATGGTGCGCCATCAAGGGTCAATGCCCAATCATCAGCCAACAGCCTATCATGACGTGAACGCTTTCCTGGGCGTGCTCCACGCAAACCTGCGAGCCGTTCTGGGCGACCAGCTTGTGGCCCTCTACGTTGGCGGTTCGTTGGCGCTTGGCGATTTCAACCCGCAGCGCAGCGATATCGACTTTGCCGCCGTCACCCGCGACGAGCTGCCGCCGGAGATGGTCGCAGCCCTGGAGCAAATGCATGCGCGCTTGTGGGCCACGGGAGCAAACTGGGCGCGGAAGCTCGACGGGAGCTATGTTCCCCGGCAGGTGTTCCGCCGGTGGACGCCGGATCATGCGCCCTGTCCTTTTGTCGAGGCCGACGAATTCTACGTTACGCAGCAGGGCAGCGCCGTGATTCAGCGCTACATCCTGCGCGAGCATGGCGTGGTGGTCGTGGGACCCAGGCCGCATACCTTGCTCGACCCTGTCAGTGCGGGCGAACTGCGCGGCGCCGTGCGGGATATGTTGGCGCAATGGTGGCGGCCGCTGCGCGACGACCCGGCCTGGCTGCGGCAAGAGAGCAAGCAGCCCTTTGCGGTACTCACCATGTGCCGTATGCTCTACACGTTTGAGTTTGGCGCCGTCGTCTCCAAGCCCGCAGCCGCGCGCTGGTGCCGGCAGACAGTGGATGGCCAGTGGACGTCGTTGATCGACTGGGCGCTGGCGTGGCCGCAGGCGACCGGGCTAGACTATCTGCCGGCGACGCTAAGCCTGATCGCTTATGCTGTGGCCCGGTGTAAGTAACGGTTCGACAGCTTCGTTCGGTGAATCTTGGCTCATAGACAACTCGTTGAGAAATAGGTGGCACTCACGCTGTTGGCCTGATGTTCTGGTTCACGCGGAACAGGTTGTTTGGATCGTACTTGTTCTTGACCGTAACCAGACGCGCATAGTTGTCACGGTAGGCGGCCTGTACCCGCTCCTGCCCCTCGTCCATCATCATGTTGACGTAGGCGCCGCCGGCCGAGTATGGATGCAGCGCCTCCCAGTACGCGACCGTCCAGTCGCGCAACTTCTCGGCGCTGGCAGGGTCGGGGTCGATGCCGGCCATCGACTGAGCCCCAGGTCGACTCGCGGTAGCTCCAGGCGGTGTCGTGCTTGCCGACGCGGCCGGCCGCGCCGTTGATCGGGTAGAGATGCATGGTCGAGAGCAGCGAGGGCAGCTTGCTGCCGAACTCGATGTGCTTGGCGATTGCCGCATCACTCAGCTCGTTGACAAAGTCGGCGCGCCAGTACCACTGGAGACCCTTGGGGTACAACGGATCGAACATGCTCTGCAGCGCCGGATAAGGCAGTGGGCCGACAAAGTCGATCACCGGCGGGAAGCGCTTGCGGATCGGCGCAAAGGCTTCCTCAGCCTGCTCTTGCGGATAGGTGCAGCACCAGACGATCGCGCACGTATTCTTGGCGTGCCATGCTTCCGGGAAACGGCGGTCCCGGGGGGACGTTCAGGAACGCAAAGAAGCCGTTGATGTCGTCAGGCGCCTGCGTGATGTAGTCGCGGTACCAGCGCATGATCTCGGCTGCCTGCTCGATCGGCCAGATCATCGGGCCGCCGTAAACCGTGGCAATCGGATGCAGCTTGAACAGCAGCGACGTCACGACGCCGAAGTTGCCGCCACCGCCGCGCAGTGCCCAGAGCAGGTCGGTGTTCTCACGCTCGCTGGCCGTGACGAGCCGGCCGTCGGCCAGCACCACGTCGGCCTCCAGCAGATTGTCGATCGACAGCCCGCACTTGCGTGTCAGATGCCCCAGGCCGCCGCCCAGCGTCAATCCGGCCACCCCGGTCGTGGACATGATGCCAAACGGAATCGCCAGGCCGAAGGCGTGGGTCGCATGGTCGACATCGCCCAGGGTACAGCCGCCTTCCGCACGTACGGTACGCTGCGGCTGGATCGACGCGCACGCCCTTCATACTGGACAAGATCGATCACCAGGCCATCGTCGCATGTGCCCAGGCCGCCGCCGTTGTGGCCGCCGCCGCGCACCGCCAGCAGCAGCTTGTGGTCGCGGGCGAAATTGACGGCCGCAATCACGTCGCCCACGTCCGCACAGCGCACGATGAGCGCAGGCCGCTTGTCGATCATCCCGTTGTAGACCTTGCGCGCTTCCTCGTAATCGGCTTCGCCGGCGGCGACGAGTTGGCCGCGCAGGGCGGAGCGAAATTGTTCAAGTGCAGCAACTGCGTAGATTCGTACATGACGCTCTCCCTTTTGAACTGAGACTTGGCCGCCAGAAACGTATCTCCCTATCCCCTGTGTGCGCTGCAAACTACTTCCACGCTGTCATTAGTGTGGCCCTTCACACACCACTACATAGTCATAGGAGCGCGACTCGCCGGTAATGGTGGATGCATATTGATCCCATTTCGCCAGTGCCGGCCCATGCCGGTTTCCTCCAACAGGCGCCGCCCTTCTTCGCTCTACTACATCCGGCGTTGGGTTCATCCGGTTGCGGGCCTCGACACTCTCGATTTCGATGACGATGGCGTACTTTCCATTGCGGGCGCCACGGTCACTTTTGGCCAAGCACATCTTGAATCCCGGAAAAACCCGCTCAATGGTGCCGATTTCCTCCCGGAAATAGCGCTCGAACTCCTCCCCTGTCACGTCGGGGCGAAGTTCGATTTCTTGTACACCGTATACCTTAGCCATGCGTCCTCTCCTTCGGTAGCAGCTACTGGTAAATACTCAAGGCCTCAAGCCACTTCCTCCGGGGAGGGATTTGGCCGCGTAGCCCGCACGCCATCGTGCGGGTCCTGCGGGCGTCGCTGGCGACGCACCACGCCCACGTGCCCGTGTTGCCGCCCACACGTGTGGCCTGACGGCCACCCCGCACGGGGCGTGCGGGCTACGCGGGAGGTCTATTCCGGCCTGCCCAAAATCGTGAACCACACCCACCGGGGAAGTGGCTACAAGGCGGGTGGGGGTGTGCTACAATGTGACCCCATGTCGCTGTCCAGATCAAGTGTGTTTTCTGTCCAGAACGTGGACAGAACGCGCCGTGCAGCATGACCTGAGCAGATCTGAAGGCAAAGGAGGGCGGCCTGGAGATTGACTGTGGAACAGCCGGGATAGTGCAAAAGCTGTAATGCTAGGCCGAGATTTCAGAGGAGATTTCAGAGGATGGAAGATAGTCCGCATTCTGCCGGCTCGCGTGATCGATGGCACCCAACCGCTTGAGTGCGGCAATCTGGGCACGCGTCAAGCCTGTAGCTTCCGTGATGTTCATGCGCTCATAGGGTCGGTCGCTGTGCAAGGTCCGCAGACACACCCTTGTGCTTACATCCCAGATCCGAATCGTCCCGTCAGCACTTGCACTGGCGATAACCTCGCCATCAGGACTGAAACAGAGGGCTTTACTGAATTCGTGTGCCCCTTGAGTTCGCTCAGGCTCTCGCCGGTGCGGGCATCCCACAACCGCACCATCTGATCATCGCCGGCGCTGGCCAGAACGTTGCCATCGGGGCTGAAACAGACGGACAGCACCCAGCCAGTATGTCCCTGCAACAGGCTGCAGGCACTCGCCGGTGTGGACGTCCCACAGCCGCACCGTCTGATCACTGCTGGCACTGGCCAGAACGTTGCCATCCGGGCTGAAGCAGACAGACCATATCCAGCCGGTATGTCCCTGCAGCAGGTGCAGGCACGCGCCGGTGTACCTGTCCCACAGCCGCACCGTCTCATCTTCACTGCCGCTGGCCAGAACCCTGCCATCGGGGCTGAAGCAGACGGACCTGTATTGTATTCGTGTGTCCCTGCAACAGGCGCAGGCACTCGCCGGTATGTCGGTCCCACAGGCGCACCGTCTGATCATCGCCGGCGCTGGCCAGAACGCTCGCCATCAGGGCTGAAACAGACAGACCATATCCAGCCGGTATGTCCCTGCAGCAGGTGTAGGCACTGCGCCGGTGTGCCTGTCCCACAGCCGCACCATCTCATCATCACTCCCGCTGGCCAGAACGTTGCCATCAGGGCTGAAGCAGACGGACAGCGCCCAGGCGGTGGGTCCTGTGCAGCAGACGCAGGCACGCCCCGGTGTATCTGTCCCACAGCCGCACTGCGTGGTCAGAGCTGCCGCTGGCCAGAACGCTGCCATCGGGGCTGAAACAGACGGACGGTACGTTGTTCATGTATCCCTGCAGCAGTTGCAGGCACGCGCCGGTGTGTCTGTCCCACAGCCGCACCGTCTGATCACCGCTGGCACTGGCGAGAACGCTTGCCATCAGGGCTGAAGCAGACGGACCTTACCCTGCCATTGTGGCCCTGTAGCAGGCTCAGGCTCTCGCCGGTGTGTACGTCCCACAGCCGCACGGCCTGGTCCTCACTGGCGCTGGCGAGAACCTTGCCATCAGGGCTGAAGCAGACGGACCATATCCAAGCAGTGTGTCCCTGCAGCAGGTGCAGGCACGCGCCGGTGTGGACTGTCCCACAGCCGCACGATCGGATCACCGCCACCGCTGGCCAGGACCTTGCCATCGGGGCTGAAGCAGACGGATGGTACTGACTGCGTATGCCCATACAGCAGGTGTCGGCACGCCCCGGTGCGTATGTCCCACAGCCGCACCGTCTCATCTTCACTGCCGCTGGCCAGAAGACTGCCGTCAGGATTCATGCATACAGATGTTACTGCTTGCGTGTGCCCTTCCAGGATAGCGAGGCACTGACCGGTGTGGCTGTCCCACAGCCGCAACGTGTGGTCTGCGCTAGCGGTACCCAGCATGTTGCCGTCAGGGCTGAAGCACACGGATGTAATGTCGTTGCTATGCCCCCGGAAAGTAGCTTGATGTGTCCCGTCATGGGCATTCCATAGCCGAACCGTCCCGTCGCCACCGCCGCTGGCCAGAATGCGGCCATCAGGGCTGAAGCAGACAGACTTCACCCAGCCTGGATTGGCAATCCAAGTCAAAAGTGGCTGACCGTCGCCGGCTCGCCAGATGCGAATCTCACTATCATGCGTGCCTGCTGCCAGCCGCTGTCCGTCAGGGCTAAACGCCACGGATAAGACGCCGCCAAAGGAATCGGTAAATGCACTCCGCGCCAGGTCCGCCTGGCGGAAGTCCACATCCTGAACTGTCACGTTGCGCAGCTCGGCCTGCCATACTGCGAGTCGCGAAAAATCCTGGCCACGCAGGTCGCTCCGCAGCTGCACCAGCAGGTTGAGGATGCTGCCAGCAGCGTAACCTGGACGGCGCGGCTGGTCGTGACGCAGGTGCGACAGCATGGCGCGGAACTGCTCCTCCAGTTCGATGCGGCCGAAATGCTCAACCAATCGTTGCGCAATTGGGCCCAGAATCAAGTTGCGCTGGCTTTCGCGCACGTAGCTTTTGGCGGTCGCTTTGAGCAGCGCATAGCGCTGGAGCAGAACGGCGCTGCCAGCACTGATTTCTGCCGCCACCTGTTCGATCAAAGTGGCGGTGACATACTCCAGCACCACATTCTGCAGCGCAAAGCCGGTCGGCGTGCGCTCCACCAACGAGCGCTGGCGCAAGGCGTGCAGCGCCTCCAGCAAGGCATGACGGCCTGGCCGCTGCATGAGGTCGTTGCCGAGTTCTTCCGGCGTCACCGGCTCGCGCTCTACGGCCAGCCAGTACATAACCTCCTGCTCCAGCAGCGATAAACGGGCGAACTGCTGCGCCAGCAGGTTAGCGATGCCGCCAAACATGAACGTGTCATGTTGCAAAAACTGGGCAATATCCTCGTCGAAAAGCTCGCGGATAGTTTCGGAGACAATCTGCAAAGCGAGCGGATTGCCGGAATAGCGCGCATGCAGCGCAGCCCATTCCTGGTCGCCGCCGCGCAGGCCGCGGTCCTGTAATACGGCACGCCCATCGACAAGGGCCAAGCTAGGGAGCAGCAGCGCACGCACCGGCGCAGTTTCGGCCGCCAATGGAATCAATTCCTTGGGCTTCTCGCGACTGGTCAGCAGCAGACAACTCTGGTGCCGGCCCTCACCGATCTGTTTGAGCAGTTGGCCATAGCCCTCATACCCGGGCAGGTAATGGCCTGGACGCTCACTTGCCAGTACAGTCTCGAAGTTATCCAGCACGAGCAAGCAGCGCTGTCCGCGCAGATACTCCATGAGCAAAGCTAGCCGCTCATCGACTGCCGCAGGCAGTTCGTACGGTTCGTGGTTTGATAGCACCTGGATGTACTGGCTAAGAAGCTCCATCAGCGGCGGAGCGTTGCGCAATGAGCGCCAGATGACAGCTGAAAATTGCGCTTGAACGCTTGTAGCGGTGAATGTCGCCAGCACTGTCTTACCGATGCCACCCATGCCCAATACGGCGACCAATTTGCATTGGTCAGCCGTTAGCCATTGGCGCAGCTGTTCCACTTCGGTCTGGCGCCCCTGAAATCGGCCCACATCCGGCGCCTCGCCCCAGTCCACCTTTGTAGAGACGGCGAATAACTTCAGTCGCGGCGGATAACCCAATGTCTCGGTGTGGGGTAGTGAAGCCATACCAGCGGCTGCCAGCAACGCATTGGCTTCGGCTGCGGTCGTCAACGCCCCTTGTTCGCGCAGCCAGCCGATGATCGCGAGCACCCGTTCGCGTGCCTGGGGGCCGTTCAACCGCTGCCCCTTGCACATCTTGCCGATGACCGCTGGGTCTTGCAGGATGCCCGCCGCCAGCTTGGACTGGTTCAGGCCATGCTTACGGTGTAGGTATTGGCTCAGGAGATCGCCAAATTGGTGACTCAAGATCGCCTCTTGACATCAATCCACGCCTTACAACGTGCCCTTGCTTTGGACACGAAAGGTGCTTGCGCTGGACAGCGGCATTCGGGCAGAATTCTACCCCAGAAACAACTAAACGCAGGTAAAGCTAAATCGTCAACCGGTTGGGCGCAGGCACAGGCTCTCTGCATTGTTATTCAGTTCGTCCGTCTCGGCGACGGCGGCCCCGGCATCGGCGGTAAGCTCAAACTCGCAAGGGCCGGCGGCGTAGCAGGCACGTGGGATGGCGATGCTGACCGTGACCGCTTGTCCGGCATCGAGGGCCGCTACCGGGGCTGACGCCGAGACCGGCACATTGCCCGCGCCGTGGAACACGACCACAAGCTCCGATGGGCCTGCCGCGCCTGTACCCCGGTTGCGCACGGTCGCCTCTACCGTACGGGCTGGGCCGCCGCCAGGACCGGCAGGCCCGCAGAAAAGGGCATTGGGCACGCCCTCGGGCAGCTGAACCCCGAACTGCTCGTCAAATGGCGGTTCAGGCAGGGCCGGTTCTACGACCAGGTCGGGCAGCGGCGCGGGCGCGACTACCCGTTCGGCGACCGGCTCGACGTCGATACTGCTGCCGGGGAGGAGCTGGCCGCCGGCATCCACCGAGCCCACGGTGTAGACGGCCACCACATCCAAGGGGCGGTCGCTCCGCAGGGTGACAAAGCCCTCGATGTACCCTTCCGGAAAGCCGCCGGCGGCGAAGAGGCGTGCCCGAATATCATCGCAGTCCACTTTCAAGGCCCGCTGCGAAGGCAGCTGGTCAAGCCCCAAGGTAAAGAGTTCGCCGGGCCGCTGTTCAGCCGGCGGGAAGGCGAGTGCCACCTGTTTTAGAAATTCCGCCTGCTCGGCACCGGGGTTGGCAATGTTGATGGTCGAGCCGTACAGACCGCGCACCAGCCGCAGGACAGCGGCGTCGCCCTGTAACCCACAGACCACCTTCGCCCGGTACTCGTAGCGGCGGCCGGCATCGGCACGGCGCCACCAGGTGGCAGCGTCGATGCGCGCGGCGTCCTCGGCGTCGAGTTCCTGGTCGGCGCCGGGAGCATGACCTGACGGGATAGAAGGCAGAGTCCCGGAAGTTGTAGACCAGGCTGCTCCAGTCGTCTAAGCCGAGCAGGGTTTCGCCCGGCGAGGAGCCGCAGTTTGAGATTTCCAGGTTATTGATGTCGGCGGCAACGCCGGACTCGATCGGGCCATTGACGTTCCAATCAATCGTCCCGGTGCCCTGCCCCAGATTCCAGTCGTCGGTAAAGTCGCCATCGCCGTTCTCGTCGATGCCGTTGATGTTGGCCGGCGGGCCGTACCACGTCTGCAGGGCGCCGTCTTGGAGGCCGGTGTTCTCATCCAAATCGGTTTCGACCAGCTCCCCGGCGTCAGGCAGCGCGGCACGCGAGTAGTCCAGGCTGCTGGCGGGCGGGATGCCGCGCAGCTGGTAGGTATAGCTCATCACGCTCAGGTAATTGGGCTTGCAGTTGAGGTCATCCCCGCCGCCGTGGCAGAGACCCAGATTGTGACCCAGCTCGTGCATAAAGGTGCCGGCCTGTTGAGCTGCCGTCCCGGTCTGGCCAGAAAAGGAACCGAGGGCAACCACAAAATCGTCGCCCCACATCGGCACGCTCCCGCCGTCGCAGCCGCCGTCGGATTCGCCTGAGCTGCCGTTGCCGGCTGCCTTATTGTGCACCCAGAGATTGTAGTGAAAGACGAGCATGCGCGCCGCCTGGGCAGCGTCGTCGGAGCCGTGGGGGGAGGGGCCAAAGCTGGCGGCCTTGATCACGTCGAAACAGGCGGCATCGAGATCGCAATTCATCTGGTGCGGCAGATCCTCGTCGACGACGACCCACAGGTTGATGCCGTTGGTGCCGTCCGGATTCGACACGGGGGCGGTGGCGAAAATATCGACGATGGTCGTGAGCGCGCCGGTATCGGGCCGGTGCGAATGGCCGTCGCCTGCCGGGCAATCTCCACCCGCCGCTGCGCAATCGAAAGAATCGATCTCGACCAGGATATCTTTACGCTGCGGATCGAGGACGATGGGCACGCCACGGAAATCGGCGCCCAGCGCCTGCAGATCCAGGTCGTCGCCGCCGCCGTCCACGTCGATGCCGCCGGTCTCCCAGCTGTCGTAGATGCTGTCGCCGTCGCTGTCGTCCAGGTTGGCGTTGACGGCGAGGCAGGAGACGTCTACGCGGCGGTCGCCGCTGAAGAAGTCCACCGACGCCAGCGCCCCATTCGAGTCTACGGCCAGGCGTATCTGTACCCGATACTCGGTGCCGGCCTCGAGGTCGGCGGTCAGCGTACCCTCGTCGAAGGGGTTGAAGATCACGGCGATCTGGGGAAACGGTGCGCTGGCCGAATCGACCGTCACCTGGTCCAGTTCGGCGCCCGTGTCTTCGTTGAACAGGAACATCTCCAGCCGGTAGGTGCTGGTGGGCGCGGCAAAATCTTCGATGCGGCCGTTGTAGACAAAATTGGCCGTCAGTTCGGCGGGGAAAGAAATGCTGGGAATAAAGTTCACCCCGAACTCGGCGGAGGCGGCATCTCCGCCGCTGCCGCGGGCGCGCAGCTGTTGGGTTGTGACATTTGCTTCGGCGGAAGATCCGGAAGTGGCGTCGAATCCGAAGTCACAGAGGTCGCCGCCGCCGGGAAAGACCTGCGCCTGCGCCTGCAGCGGCTGGGGAAACAGGACCGGCAAGGCGAGCAGCAGCGGCAAGAGCCAGTTGAACTGGCGCCTGAGTTGGCCTCTGGGGCGGGGTCGTAGCGGCATAGGGTTCTCCTTGGCCTAAGCTCGAATCAGGCAGGAAACAGGCACGCCGGCGCTGTGTGAAGCGCAACCGAGCACGCGTGCGGGCCAAATGCGCAAGGGCGAAGGCAGTACGGTGAAGCGGGAGCAGCGGTCAAGCCGGCTTCTGCTGTGCAATGCAAGGGAACGAAGGAGTGCAACTACTATACTACGGTTCTGGCGTGCGTCAATATTGTGAAAAAATGCGCAGGCGCCAGGTCCTTGGCTTTGGCCTCGAGCATGATGTCGAACGCCTGGCGTCCCTCTCTCATATCCGCAACAAGCCTGGCGGCATTATGTTGACGGTGGAGTGCACTAGCAGCCTGCCAGACATAACGTTATGCAACTTGACGGTCCGGTCATCCTGGAGTATGTTTGCAAGCCCTTCTCCGTGGCGTCGCCAGTGATTCTGGCTAAAGGCTGCCGTCATCAGCAAGTTCCAGATCATGCTTGTTAGACGGTGTCTTGCTTTGACGGCAGGGAATTGACCATGAGAATCTCTTTGCAGAAACAACCTCAGCCGCCCGTGTCCTCCTCCTCTGCGCGGTCAAACACGGCGGCGGCACGCTCGAAGCGTCACCCAGGTTCGAGCACCGGTCACGATTTGAGTTCCATGCCGGCATTTGCAGTATTTGGCAGCGCGCCGAAGGGGATTCTGTCGAAAACGGCGCTAAGCACAGCGGGCGAGCGCGAGGAACAGAAGGCCGATGCGGCCGCGGAACATGTCATGCGGATGGGCGCTAACGAACGCAGTGGTGCGCCGGACCCGGTTCAGCGGACCAGCGCCACTGCGGAGAGACACGGCCGTCTCGAATCCGAGGTTCAGGCTCTGCAAGGCAGCGGCTCGCCGCTTGCCAATCCTGTACGCGCTTTCTTCGAAGCAAGGTTTCAACACAACTTTGCCGCGGTACGCGTTCACAAGGATGCGCACGCGGCACGGCTTGCCGCGGGATGTCAATGCGCAAGCCTTCACGCTCGGCCGCAATATCGTATTTGGTGCAGGCGCCTACGCACCGGAGACCGGCGCGGGGAAGCGGATCATGGCCCATGAGCTGGCGCATGTCGTGCAGCAGGAACAGGGTCAGCCGCACATCCAGCGCTTGACCGTCACCACACAAAAGGGCCAGGTATGGCAGGGGAACTGCGGCGCCTACGAGGTTGGCTGGGTCTTCCGCCTCGACAAGCCGGCCCCGGACGATGGCTACATTGTGCAACAGATCGACCGCAACGAGTGGACGGGGGACTGTCCCACGCAAGGCGCACCGGCACCGCTGTCTCCGTACTGGGAAGCGTGGTTCGTCGAGAAAGGCCGCAAACGGGATGCGGGTACAATCGCAACCGGGACTACCGATAGCAGTACGCTTCGCACACCCATGCCCGGCACCAGTGGCATGCTAAGCTCAACGGGCACGGTCAAGTTCTTCACGACGGGCACCACCGGCGACCTCGGAGTAAATTGGAGAGCCTGGACCCCGGGATGGCTCGGTCCATTGAAAGATCGGCTAATTCCGCCGGGCGGCAAGGTGGCGGAGTCGGGGGATCTTCCCTCCACAGACGTGCAACCAACCTGGTGGAATAATGCCCCGGTAGAGGGACCGGCAGGACGCTCAGTCATGGTTTCGTGGAACTGCTGTGACGCCGACGAGACGAAACATACCACCCACGTCACAGCCACTCCCTGATCGTCAGCGTGGTCAGTACTTAGGCTACAACAGCCAATCACTTCCATGGCTTATGACTCGATTGGGGCATCATCTTACAGCTTAGCCAGCGTCAATCAGCCACAATGACGCAGCAAATTGCTGCTGAACGGTGCTTACCTCCCCCCTAAAACTCGTCTGTTTACACTATGTGATCGCTCTATGCCTGTGCGTCCAAAGCCGGGAGGAACAACATGCGGACATTCTTCGGACGGTCGAACTTGCGTCGGCGCGGGCGCCTTCATATCGCGAGCTTCCTGGTCGTGGTTGCTCTCCTGATCGCAGCGTGCTCGCCGGTGCGGAATCCAGGAGCGCAGCCTGCGCCAATGCCAACCACGTCACCCGGGACCAGCGCGACACCGCAGCCTGGCGCCACGGCCTGCTCGTCGGCGCTCAAGCCGATCGACCAGGCTGCGCTGCAGGCCATGGTGGACACGACCGCCCAGGAACTCCTGGTTCCCGGCGCCGTGGTTCTCCTGCGCACACCCCAGGGCGAGTTCACCGTCACCTACGGCACCACGGAACTGGGCGCGACGAGCCCGCCCCGCGCCGACACCCACTTCCGGATCGCCTCGAATACCAAGACGATGACGGCCGCGGTGATCATGCAACTGGCCCAGGAAGGCAAGCTCAGTCTCGGCGATCCGGTCTCGAAGTACGTCCCGGGCGTGCCCAACGGCGACAACATCACCATCGCCGAGCTGCTGGAGATGCGCAGCGGCCTCTACAACTACACCGATGCCCCCGAACTCTCGGCGAGCCTCGACCGTGACCCGACCAAGGTCTGGACCCCGGACGAAGTGCTGGCCATTGCGTTCGCGCACCCGCCCAACTTCCCGCCCGGTACGGCCTTCGAGTACAACAACACCAACTACGCGCTGCTCGGCCTCATCGCCGAGAAGGTCGATGGCAGGCCGCTGGCCCAGGTCGATGCAGGACCGGTTGTTCGGGCCGCTGGGCATGCAGAACACCGTGCTCCCCGCCAGCACGTGAACACCCTCCCCGAACCGTACTCGCACGGCTACCTGTACGGCAGCTCCTCGGTCGCCTTGGTGGGCACGCCGCCGTACTCGCCCGAGGTCCAGGCCGCGGCCAGGGCCGGGACGCTCCTGCCCAACGACTACACGGACCTGAACCATTCCTTTGCCGCGGCGGCCGGGGGCGTCATCTCCACCGCCAACGATCTCGCCACCTGGATCGAGGCACTGGTTGCCGGCCGCGTGCTCAACGCCGACGTATCAGCGCCGCTGGCTCGACAGCCTGCAGCCCGAGGACCCGAGCAAGCCCGACGGCCAACAGTACGGGTACGGCATCGCCCAACTGCGCTGGGGACCGAACGCGATCTATTTTCACGGCGGCGAGACCCCCGGCTACAACTCGTTCATCGGCTACGACCCCACCAACCAGGTGACGCTCGTGGTGTGGACCAATCTGACCGTATCGCTCGACGAACAGCCGACGGCCAATGCCCTCATGCTGAAAGTGCTCGATCAGATCTACGTGGTGCCGACGCGGCCGTAGTCATCCGACTAGTGGGGCAATATCCGGCGCAAACTGCGCGATCTGCTCGCGCAGCCGCAGCAGCGCCAGGTCCTTGGCCTTGGCCTCCAGCATGATGTCGAAGGGCCGCAGCCCGGCCGCCTGGGCATCGCGCAGCAGGTCGATGACCGCAAAGGGGTCGAGAAAGTCGCTGTGCTGGTGGGGCAGTGGCGCCTGCCACTGCTCCTTCCCGTCCCGCTCGACGATGCGCGGGCTGGTGCGCGGGCTGCTGAAGTGGATCTTGGGTGTGCGGTCCGCCGGCCAGGTCGCCAAGCGCGGCGGCCAGCGCGTCCTCGACAGGGCGGACGGTGGGGTTGAGGCAGCGGAGGTGCAGCACGTCGAGCACCAGCGGCACGCCCGTGCGTGCGTGGATCCATTGGCAGTCCTCAAACGAATACTTGTGGTCGTCGTTCTCCAGCACCAGCCGGTCGCGCACGGGCTGTGGCAGGCGTTCGTAGTTGCGCACGAAGCGCTCGCAGCCGCTCTGGGGATCGCCGTAGACGCCGCCGACGTGGACGACGATCACCGCGTCGTGGTCCAGCCCCATGCGGTCGAAGATGGCGGCCGCCGCCGAGAGCTCGATGCGGGCGTTGGCGGCCGTCAGCTCGTCGGGGCTGCTCATCTGCACGTAGTGGGTGGGATGCATCGTCAGCCGCAGCCCCGCCGCCCGTGCCAGCTCGCCCGTCGCCGCCAGCTCGGCCGCGCTCTCCTCGATCTGGTTGTGAAACTGCGGCATCGTCGGATGGGTGAGGTAGGGTGCCAGCTGGGCGGCGACGCGGTAGAAGTGGATATCGTGCGCCTGCAGGTAGCCGAAGATATCGCGCAGGTAGGCCAGGCTCACGCTGAGGTGGGGCGAGCTCTGCCAGCGCCGGGCGTCGTGCGACCGCAGCGGGAGCGCCGACCACTTTTACGGGAAATCCTAATCGATAACGGATCATCTAAGACTCGTTTTCTCTAGACAGGCTTCCTGGAGGACGGTCTTCCTGGAAGCTTCCTGGAAGGGGGCTTCCTGGAGGTCTCACGCTTTTACCCTCCTTAGTGCCCAGGCGGCCATGTCGATGCGGCGGACGAAGTGGAGGAGGGGCGGCTGTGTCGGGCAGGGCGAGCGCGGCGGACGCGCCTACCAGGTCGGCGGCGCGCAGGTCGGCCTCGGCAGGCTGCGAGCGGCCAGGCTGCACGTGGTGGATCTCGCCGATGTAGGGGCGGCCGTTGGCGTCGACCGTGTAGAGGGCGTAGCGCTCGGTCAGCCAGTTGTCGAGGTCGCCCGGCCGGCTCAGGTAGACGCGGCCGGTGGGGCGGTAGCTGCCGCCAAAGTTGGCCGCCGGCGCGCCTCCATGCGTGCGATGGCTGCGGTACTCGATCCAGCCGTCGCTGCGCGCCCACGTGTACATCTTGGCGTTGTAGTAGGGCAGCAGGAAGAACGCGCGCGCCAGCGCCACGGCCACGGGGTTGCCGGCGTCGAGCGAAAAGAAATAGACGCCAGGCTTGGCGACACCCTTCTCCTCCATGCGAACGTAGGTGCGCACGTTGAGCTCGGGAAAGGCCGAGAGCCAGGGTACGCTTGGCAGCCCGCGCGGGTGGACGTCGGACATCGAGAAGGGCACGACGCCGATCCAGGCCTGGCCGTGCGTAGGTGTCGAGTTCCAGCGCCTGGGGCACGAGCGCCCGCATCGCGTCCGGCGGCACCGGCCAATGCGCAAAGAGCAGGTTACGCCACGCCTGGCGCATCACCCACGGCCCGCGCGGCAGGGGATAATTGCGGTGCTCGGTCATTTTGAGAATGTCGTCGATCATCGTGGGCCCCTGGCTGTACGTGTCCAAACTCTTATCTTGATTGTACAACGCCTGCCCTCCGGCAAAACTGTATCGTTCCTCTACAATCCGCAACGGATCTCGTCACTTCTTTTGCTATCGCCATGGGCGGGGCAGACGGCGGTGGCAGAAACCGAGTTTCTGCGAGAAACTCGGTTTCTTGGACCGTTGCGCCGGACCTTGTGCCTCTACGTAAATTGCGCGGCGAATTCTGCAACCTTTTTCCGCGGCCCCCGTATTGTTCACCGATAGCGCAAAACAACCGGAGCAGTTCCGGCTTGAACGATAAGGCCCTGAAGTGGCTTTAGGTGAAGGAGACGAAATGAACACGGTGCAAGATACGACAAATACCCAGAATACGACCACTGGCAGCACCCAGACTGGTCAGCCGGCAGATGCCTGGTACACCCAGGGCGGTACAGCGGGAAGCACGGCGGGCAGCACGAGCAGTGCCCCGCGGATCGAGGCGCAGGCCAACATGGGGACCAAGCGCATGCTCTACCGCCACCCGAGCGACAAGCTGGTCGGCGGCGTGTGCGGCGGCATCGCCGAGTACCTGGGCTGGAACCCGGTGCTGGTGCGCGTGGCGTGGGTCGTGGCGACCTTTGCCACCTGGGGCGGCGGCGTGCTCGCCTACATCCTGCTGGCGCTCTTCCTGCCGGTCGGCACGAACACGGTCGGCCAGATCAAGCCCCCGGCGCTCGAGCTGAGCCAGAAGGGCATGAGCTGGGCGGCGGGCCTCCTGATCGGCCTCGGCGGCCTCTGGCTGCTGGCCAACCTGGGCATTCTGCCGGGCATGTGGCGTGGGTTCTGGGGCCTGATCGGCATTCTCTTCTGGCCGGCCCTGCTGATCGGCGCAGGCTACCTGCTGCTGCGGGCGAACAGCGAGAAGGACATCGACCAGGAGATCAAGAACGCGGCACATAAGGTGACCGGCTCGTTTAACGGCAAGCTGCCGAGCGGCGACGAGGTCAAGAGCGGCTTCAACTCGATGCGGCAGAACATGCCACTCCAGCGCAGCAGCGCCAACAAGATCCTGATGGGCGTCTGCGGCGGCATGGGCGAGAAGTGGGGCATCGACGCCAACCTGATCCGCCTGATCTGGGCCGCCTTCGCCCTCGGCACGATGGGCATGGGTGCGCTGGTCTACCTGGTGGTCGGCCTCCTGCTCCCCGCTGCGGGCCAGGTGCCGGCGCCAGTCAGCCGCAATACGCCGGCCGGCGAGACGGTGCAGAACATCACCATCGTCGACAGCAGCGCCGAACAGCGCCCCTAAGGGAACAACGGGCGCGATGGCGGGCGCAGCGAGCGCCTAGGACACGCCCCGATCACCGGCCGGAAGGCCGTTCCCATAGAGCAAGCAGGCTGCTTCACAGATTGTGAGGCAGCCTGCTTGCTTCTTGGTGTATAATGCGGGCAAAACGGGCCCTGGAAAGGGGCCCAGAACTGACAACCAAGACATTGGGGGCAATTGTGGGCAAGAGCGGATATCTTCTGTTCGGCGCGGCGGTTGGGGCAGCGCTAGCATTTACGATCAACTACTTCCTGGGCCCCACTGCGGCGACCACCTACGACGAGAACTACCGCTCGCGGCTGGACTACGCGCTGGACGAGGGCAAGCGCGCCGCGGCCGCCCGTGAGACCCAGCTGCGGGGCGAGCTGCAGACCCTGCGCATCCAGACCAAGGGCCAAGAGCCCAAGGTCTGACCGTCTAGGGCACAGCCTATGGTATCTGCCCCGCCAGGTCGGACGGCAGCTCCCCCGGCACCGCCACCACGCGTTCTTCCTGCTTGACCAATACCTGCCCCACCTTGCCGCCCGGCGCGCGCTGGACCCAGCGTTTGCGCGTGACGATCACGTCCACGGCCCGGTCGCCGCGGGCGCCGGAGTGATAGGCTGCCAGCTGGGCGGCGGCGCGCACGGTTTCCTCGTCGGGCACCTGGCCCCCGGTGCGGACGATGGTGTGCGACCCGGGCACCCCGCGGGCGTGGAGCCACAGGTCGTCGGGGTGTGCCTCTTGGAAGGTCACCCGCTCGTTCTGCCGGGCATTGCGGCCTACCACGATTTCCAGGCCCTGCTTGCTGCGGAGGCGGAGCAGGCCGGATTGGACCGCAGGCGAACGCCGGCGCACGCGCCGGCGACGCCTGCGGTCCGGTTAGGCCTGCCGCCGCGCAGCTCTTCCTGGATGGCGGCGATCTCGGGCTGGTTGGCGGCGGACTGGAGATCGAGCGCCAGCTGGTCGACCAGCGCCAGGTCCCCCTGCAGCTCGGCGCGGCGCTGGGGGATAAACATCTCGGCCCGTGCGAGCTTGGCGGCGCGGTGGAACATGCGCTCCGCCTGCTCGACCGGCGTCATGGTGGGGTCGAGGGGGATCGCCAGCGTACCATCCTCCAGCGGGACCTCGAGCACTGCCTGGCCGGGGACGACCTGGCTTGCCAGCGCCAGCAGCCACTCGGCGGTCGTGCGCAGCCGTTGGGCCTCGCCGGGCGCGGGTTCGTCATGCGCCAATCCGGCCAGGCGCCGTTCGATGCCCTGGCGGGCGCGGCGCAGGGCGGCCGCGGCATTGGCGCGCGGCTGGGCGTATGGGTCGGCAGCGGCAGGTCCGGCCCCAGCTGCCGGCACCGCCGGCACCGCGCGCTGGGGCCGGGCGCACCTTGGCCCCTCGGCGCCGCGGCATAGTAGGCGGCCACGGCCGCGCTAAAGGTGGGGGTGGGCACAAACGTGCCGGTCCCATGGGCGGGGTAGGGGGCAAAGCCGACGACCTGCTCGTCCTGCCACGAGATTCCCCGGCTGCCAGTGGCCGGTGCGCAGGGGCTCCCAGAGCGACTGCAGCGCGCCGACGAGCGCCAGGACATGGGCGGCGGTGGCAGGCGCGTCGGGGTCGCCGGCGGCGCGCCAGGCTACCTCGCGGGCGGAGGAGGGGCTGAGGCCGGCCACCGCATCGACCAGCGCCTTGGCCAGCTTGCCGGGGGTGTTGAGCACGGCCGCCAGCCGTTCGTAATAGTCGGGGCGGCCGTCGTCGAGGGGCGGCAGCTTGTCTTGGGGCGGCGGCGGGGTGTAGGGGCGGCCCGGGAGCAGCTGGCGGCCGGCGGGCGGCTGCACGGCCGGCCGGCCGACTGACGGTCGCCTGGCGGCCGAGCGCCCCCTGGGGCGGCGTGGCGGTGCAGGCACTCGAGGATGCGCCAGTCCGCATGGTCGGTGGGGCGCAGGAGGAAGAGGTTTGCCTGGCGGCCGATCAGCTCGACCAGGAGGGTGGTGGCGCCGTGCTGCTTGTGTTCGCAGTGGAAGCGGAGCACGCGCTCGTAGGGGTCGGGCTGGGTGACGGCCATCAGCACGGCATCGCGCAGGTATTTGCGCACGAGCAGGAGGAGGGGTGTTTCGGTTTGGACGCCGCGGCGCAGCTTATGGTCGACCAGGTGGACGCGCGCCGTATTGGGGGCGGCGCAGAGGAGCAGCTGGCGCCGGGCGCTGTGGGCATAGACCTCCAGGCCGAGGGTATTGTCGTCGACCAGCAGGGCGGCCTGGATGCGGCCGGGGCAGAGGGCGGCCTGCAGCTCGGCGGCCATGCAGGCGGCGGCCAGGGCATCGAAGTGTGCCGGGGCTGGAACCGGGGTGGGCATGGGATCGGACATCAGCGCGGCTCCGGCGCCTGGCTCGGGCTTCCCGGAAGAGGGGGGTCTTCCCGGAAGGGGAGGGTCTTCCCGGAAGGGGTAGGCGGCTCCGCGCCTTGGGTTCCAGCTTCTGCTGGCGCCAGGCGCGGGCCATGACGGGCTCGCGTTTCTGCATCGTGCCGCCGGCGGCGAAGTAGGACTTCGACGGCGGCGTACCAGTCGCGGTGGGTGCTCATGGCGGTATAGGCGCTCTCGAGGGCGGCGTCGCCAAAGGTTTCCGGGGTAGCGGTTGTCAAAGAAGCAGAGGTCGCGGGGGATGCGTGGGCGCAGGGGGGGCACTTCGGCCGGGTCGGCCACGCCGATGCAGAGGCCGTAGAGCGGGAGCACGCCGTGGGGGAGGCGGAGGTCCTGGGCGATGCGGTCGGTGTTATTCTGGACCGCGCCGATATAGCAGGTGCCGTAGCCGAGGATTTCGGCGGCCACGGTCATATTCTGGGCCACCATCGTGGCGTCGGTGGCGCCGTAGATCAGGGCGATGCGTTCCTGCATGCCCCATTCGCCGCCGCGCAGTTCGACCAGGAGCTGGAGCCGGTAGACGTCGAGGCAGACGACAAAGAACTCGGCGGCGTCGCGGATATGCTGCTGGTCGTTGCAGAGGGTGGCGATGTGGTCGCGCAGCGTCTTATCGGTGATGCGGATGAGGGAGTACATATGGCCCTGGGCGTCGGTGGGGGCGCGGCGGCCGGCCTCGACGATCAGGTCCAGGTGGCCCGGCGCCAGGGGTTGGGGGAGGAAGTAGCGGATCGAGCGGTGAGCGGCAAAGGCGTTTAGGGCCGGGGGGAGGGTGATTGGGTTCGGGCATGGGACGGCAGCTCCTGGTTTGGCGGGATAGATGGCTCTATTGTCACGCCAAGACAGGGGTTGCCGCAAAATGCGCCGCCCACAGCATTCAGTCGTTGGCGGGCAACGGCTCCAAGAGATTGGCAGGATCCTTGCATGCGCTTGCCCTGCTCGCCGGCTTTGCTCTTGCTGCTGCCCTTGGTCTCGTCACGATAGTAGTCGTGCGAGTAATAACGATAGTAGTAGTAATAGGAGCGGCCGGAGCTGGACATCCGGTTGAGGATGGCACCCATGACCGGCACGTTGACCTGGGCCAGCGACTCGCAGGGCGCGGTGCACGGCGCCGGCGGAGGTTTTCTGGCTGTTGATGACCAGCAGCGCGCCGTCGACGAGGTGGCCCACGATCTGGGCGTCGGTGACGGCGAGCAGCGGCGGCGTGTCGAAGATGATGAAGTCGGCCTCGGCGCGCAGCTGCTCGAAGAGCTGCCGCATGCGCTGCGAACCCAACACCTCGGCCGGATTGGGCACGGTCTCGCCGCTGGTCAGCAGGCGCAGGTTGGGGACGCCCGCCACCGGCTGGAGCAGGTCGGGCGAGAAGCCGCTGCGAAGGGCCTCGGCCAGCCCGGGCTGGCGCAGCGCGCCCAAAGATGCGGTGCTGGCGCGGCTTGCGCAGGTCGGCATCGACCAGGATCACACGCATGCCGGACTGGGCCATCACGACGGCCAGGTTGGCGGACGTGATGCTCTTGCCTTCGCCGGCCTCGGCGCTGGTCAACAGCAGCGACGTGAGGGTGGAATCCAGGTTGTAATACTGGAGGTTGGTGCGCAGCCGGCGGTAGGCCTCCACGATCGGATGGCGCGGGTCGCTGACGCTGATCAATGGGTCCTCGGCCGTGTCGGCGGCGGGCACAAGGTCCGGCGAGACAGGATCCGTGGCCGAAGTGAGGCTTGCTCCGCCGGACCTTGTGCCCCTACGGAGCGTGTGCGTCGTGGAGGGGCGGCGGGAGGCGGAAGGCGTGACGCCGATCGCACCCAGGACGGGCACGGGGGCAATGCGCTGCAGGTCCTCGGGGGTCTGGACGCGATCGTCGAGGTATTCGAGCAGAAAGACGATGCCCAGGGCTGCCAGCGCGCCGACCACGGCGGCGAGCAGCGTATTTACCAGCACGCGCGGCCGCACCGGGGCGGTGGGGACGGCAGCGGCCTCCATCAGCACCACGGAGTCGGTCGACTGCGCCTCGGTCAGGCGCAGGGCCTCAAAGCTCTGGAGGAGATTGGCGTAGGAGGTCTGGTACTGCGTGAGGGCACTGCTGAGCTGCGTGTACTCCATCTCCTCCTGGGCCGTGCGCTGCTGCTCGAGCTCGCCTATCCGGAGCTTGGTCGTCTCCACCTGCCGGCTCATCTCGTCGAGCTGCTGCGAGAGGCTGGCCTTGGACTCGGCAAAGCGGCCGGACTGGATCTTGCGCAGCTCGTCGACAAAGACGGAGGGCAGCGTGTTGGCGACGGCGGCGACCAGCTGCGGATTGGGCCCTTCGATCGTCAGCACCACCAGCTGCGTGTCGCGCACGGGGCTGACGGTCACGGCCGTGATCTGGCTGGCGACCAGCGCAGGGTCGAGCCCCAGCCGCACAAAGGCTTCGGCCATGACGGAGTCGCGCTTCATCAGGTCGGCATAGGTACGCGCCACCCGTTCGGAGGCCAGGATGTCGTTGTAGTTGGCTGCACTGGGGGTGCGCGCCTCGTTGATCATGACCTTGCTTTCGGCTTGATAGATCGGGGTCATGTTGAGGCTGACGAGAAAGGCAGCGGCGCCGCCGATCACGGCACACAGCACGACCAACCACAACCACCGCCACGCCAACCGTGCATACATCTTCAAGTCCGGCTGCGTAAACCCTGAGACTACCGGCACCGATGACTGGGACATGAACAGGCGCTCCTAGTTGTTGAATTCGCTATGACCAATGTAGCAAACTGCGTCTAGACAAGCATCGGTCATTTTGTGGAACTTCGCGTTGGGGCCGGCGACGCCGGCCCCAACGCCCCTGCTGCGGTTAATCAGCGCCGTATGCAGATGGGGGAGATAGACGAGGTTGGGCCGGGCAAAGAAGCTCAACTCGCCGACGATGCGGTCGACCGTAAAGGTGATGCGGTTGGCATTGACGTTACGGTTGGTGACGACGATCCCCTCATGCGACCAGGCGCTGCCGGTCCAGTAGTAGGGAATCAGCGTGTTTTCATTGACGTTCGCCATCAGCGCCGGCTCGTAGCCGATCACGAATGTCAGGGGCTTGAGCAAGCCGATGCGGCCCAGCGAGCGGCCGTTGAGCAGCGAGTCCAGCCAGAAGGTGAGCCTGCTCCAGCGGTAGTTGAGGCTGACGCCGACATCCGCCTGGGCCGGGGCCAGCTGTGCGGCCTGGCCGGCCAGGAGTGCCAGGGGCGGCGTGTTGACGTTGCCGGTCGGCGTCACGACGGGCTGGAAGACGATGGCCAGCGTGTCGGTCGGCCGCAGCGTGACCGAGAAGGCGCCGGACGGCACCTCGCACCGTGGTCGTCACCGCCATGCGCGAGCCGTCGGGCATGCGCACGGTGTTGGTGAAGGCGTTGGTGGTGTCGGTCAGGGGGTCGACCGGGCGCACGATCGGCTGCTGCTGCTCCTGCGCGGCGACCATCACGATGACCGTGCCCTCGGCCGTGATCTGCAGCCCATCGCGCACGGTATACTGGAACTCGTCGCCGCCGCTAAAGGCATCGGCCGGCGTGTAGGTCACGGTGTTGTCGCCGTTGCGTACCGCCGTGCCGTGCTCGGGGGTGGTGACGGAGACTCAGGGTCAGCCCCGTGCCCGAGCGGTCCTGGTCGTTGGCCAACACGGGGATCACCACATCCACGCCGTACTCCGTACCGGCGCCGTCGTCCACGGCGCAGGGACCGGGGACGGTGGCCTGGCCGCAGGTGCCCAGCTCGGCCGCCCATGCGCGCGGTCCCGCCCAGAGTGCGGCCAGCAGCAGGACGCTGCCGGCCGTCCACCAGGCCAGGGTGCGCCACACGTGCGCCCTGGGATTGATTGTATGTCGTGAGTCCATAATGTCTTCTCCTTAGAAAGACTAGAAACTCCTCGAACTGTGTGCCAATGTCTATTTGCCGCTAACTTCCTCGCCGAACGCCAGCCCACCGGCAATTTCCACCCGGTCACCGGCGAAGATTCCTACCTCGATCTGCTGTTCGCTGCCATCCTGGAGGCGCACGTAGTAGTTGTCCTTGTAGCCCTGGACGGCGTCAGGCGGCAGCCACAAGGCGTTGGCCCTTTGCGCACGCTGGACGCTGACGGCCACGGATGCGCCGGGGCGCAGGGTGCCAAAGGAGGCGGTGGCGCTGGGGACGATCAGGACGGACGATCCAGCGCCCGTGCCAAAGGGTTGGGGCAGGGTGCGCACGATGCCCGCGATCGGCTTGGCGAGGGGATCGCCCGGCTTGATCTGCACGGCCATGCCCTCGCGCAGCGCCTCGAGATCGGCGGGCACGAGGTTGGCCGTCCAGCACCAGCGCCGAGGGATCGACCAGCGCCGCGACCGGGCTGTAGGCCTGGACGACCTTGCCCTTTTCCAGCACGTCATAGAGCAGCACCTGCCCGGCAAAGGGGGCGGTAATCTCGGCGTCGGCCAGCGCGGTCTCCACCTTCTGCAGGGCGATCTCGGCGCGCGTGACATCCGACTGGGCGCCCGGCTCGACGCCGGCCTCCAGCTGCTGAAGTGCCAGATCGGCCTGCTTGACCGCCAGCCCCTGCAGGGCGTGGTCGAGCTTGTAGAGCTCCGGTCTCGTGGTCGGGGCGGGACTCGATCTGCTGCAGCTTGAGCTTCTCGGCCTGCAGGTCGGCCTCGCGCTGGAGCCTGGCAAAGCGCAGGTTGGCTTCGGCCAGCGCCAGCCGTTCCTGGGCGAGCTTGAGCGTCTCGGCCGCCGCCTGGCGGTCAAGCTCGAGCGTGCGGGTGTCGAGCACGGCGATCACCTGGTCCAGCTTGACCTCCTCGCCGCTCTGCACATAGACATCCTGCACGCGGCCGGGCGCGCCGAAGAAGAGATCTTCCCGCTTGTCGAGCGCCACCTGGGCCCCGAAGCTCAGTTCGTCGACGATCTCGCCGCGCTGGACGGCGTAGACCTGGCGCGACGCGCCGGGTACGGCGCCCGGCGTGGTGAACAGCAGGGGGATCGGCGTCGGCTCGGGCGCCTGGCCGAAGGTGCAGCCCCCAAGGAACGCCGCAGCGAACGCCGCCACCAGGAGATGGCGCCCCAACAGCCGGTGGCGCCCCCTGTTGGGGCGCAAGGCAAGATGCTTCATGACGATTCCTTTGCGTACAGTCCGGTTAATCGCTTTCGGTCAATCGCTGGCAGCGCCGGCGAAGGTAGGCCCGGTGATAGTGGATACGGTGATGGTGGAAACAGTGCTGGTGGAAGCGGAAGAGTACGGGGACGGCGCCCCCAACACGGTTTTCGTCCCCGACACGAACATGACAGGTGCCGGCGGCCGCGGTTGGTAGCCTGGCACGAGGCGGCACAGGCCGCGTAGGATGGCCTCGCGATCGTTGCGCTGCGCCGACCGGGCCAGCGCCGCCAGGGCGTCGTCCAGGTCGTCGGGTATGTCCAGGTTGCCGTTGCCGGCACTGAAGATGCGCGGATGCGCCGTCGGGGTGTAGTGTTCGCCCACGATAAACAGCTCCTCGTACAGCTTCTCGCCGGGGCGCATACCGCTGAAAACAATGTCAATGTCGCGCCCCTCCTGCAGCCCGGAGAGATGAATCAGGTCGCGTGCCAGGTCGACGATCCTGACGGGCTCGCCCATCTCCAGCATAAAGACCTCGCCGCCCACCCCCTGCGCCGCGGCCTGCAGGACAAGCTGCACGGCCTCGGGGATGGTCATAAAGTAGCGCCGCATTTGGGGGTCGGTGACGGTAACCGGGCCGCCGCGCTGCGATCTGCTGCTTAAAGGTAAGCACGACGCTGCCGCGGCTGCCCAGCACATTGCCAAAACGCACGGCCACATAGGGCCGGCCGCTCTGCAGGGCCGCCCGGCGCACGATCAGCTCGGCAACGCGCTTGCTGGCGCCCATCACGCTGGTCGGCCGCACGGCCTTGTCGGTCGAGATCATGACAAAGCGCTCGACGCCCACCGCCTGGGCTGCAGCCACGACATTGCGCGTGCCCAGGATGTTGTTGGTCACGGCCTCGGCGGGATGCTCTTCCATGAGCGGCACGTGCTTGTGCGCTGCGGCGTGAAAGACGATCTGCGGGTGCAGCTCCTGGAAGACGGCAAGCATGCGGCCGGCGCAGCGCACATCGGCGATGCACGCTCGGATCCGAGTCTGTTCCCCGCCAGAAGGCAGGCAGTACTGCAGTTCCTGGACGATCTCAAACACGCTGTTCTCGCCGTGCCCGAGCACCACCAGCTCGGCCGGCCGGCAGTACAGCAGCTGGCGGCAGAGCTCACGGCCGATCGAGCCGCCGCCACCGGTGACCAGCACGCGTTTGTCCGCCAGGATCTCGCGCAGCGAGAGCGTGTCCACGCCGACCGGATCGCGGCGCAGCAGGTCTTCGATCTCCACCTTGCGCAATTGGCTGACGGTGACGGTGCCGTCGAGCAGCGTGCAGAGCCCAGGGATCGTACGCGTCTTGACGCCCGCCGCCTCGCACGTATCGCGCAAGGCGCGCACTACCTTGCCGGGGGCCGACGGCATGGCGATGATAACGTGCTGCACCCTATAGTCCGCCAAAATGGCTGCCAACTGGGTGACGGCGCCCAGCACCGGGACGCCGTGGATCTGGATGCCACGCTTCTCAGGGTCGTCGTCGACAAAGCCGATCGGCTGCATTCCGAGCTGGGGGTTGGCGTGCAGCTCGTCCACGATCAGCGTACCGGCGTCGCCGGCGCCCGCAACCAGGACCCGCTGGGGGGCGGTGCTGCAGGCGACATGACGGTGGTTCCACACCTCGGCGAGGCGTGCGCCGAGCCGCAGCCCCGTCACGGCCGCCAGCACGAGCAAGCTGTCGATCAGTGGGAGCGAACGCGGCAGCTCACACACCGCGGGCAGCTGCGTGCAAACGCCGGTGGCGGGCAGGCGCAAGGTCATGAACACGGCGATCACCAGCAGCATAGCCAGCACGTTGCCTGCCAGCAGCGTTCCCAGCTCGTCGATGCTGGCTCTACGCCAGTAGCGGGCGTAGAATCCCGCCCACCAGAAGACAAGCAGGCGCAGGCACAGGGTGTATAGGATGTAAAGCGGCAGCGCCGGCCCGCGCAGAATGGCGTCGGTGCGCAGCAGGTACGCTGCGATCGGCGTGATACACAATACGATCACGTCGATGAGCAGAAAGTGCCGGTTACGGATCCGGGTAAGAAACCTGGCTGCGAGGGTGTACATTACAGTATTCATGGTGGGGGCAGATCCTCTCCAGGGGGCATGCACGACACGCGCATACCCTTTTCGTGATTGGGACGGGATGACGCCTGCTGCGCCAGAAAGAGCAGGCAGACGAGTGCGATCAGCAGCCAGGGCAGGGCGGCGGCCTTGTTGCCCCAGAGGGCGGCGTCGACCAGCCCGTGCACCAGCAGGGCCACCAGCGCGCCGGCGCTGCCCACGGCCAGCGTCCAGTGCAGCCGCAGGCGGTGGACTTCGCCGGGGGGCAGATGCTGCACCGAGGCCCGGCGGGCAGCGGGCGCCGGGCCGCTTTGGCCTGGCGAAGAGCGGCGGGAGGACTCGCGGCCATGCCGGCGCCAGTGCAGCGGGCGCGCGCGAAGGAGTGCGACCAGCATGCCGCCTGCCGCCAGCAGGACGGCGAGATAGGCGCCCAGCCCCCCGAGGCCCAGGTCGGCGGCGACCTGGAGCAGCAGGTTGTGGGCGTGCAGCGGAATGGTGGTGGCGGCTAGCAGGCCGTGCTGGGTCACCCAGGGGCCAAAGAGGCCGAGCCCCAGCCCGTTGAGCGGCTGCCGGCCGATGGCGGCCACGGCCGCCTGCCAGATGATGATGCGATCTGCCAGACCATCCCCGCCGCGAGCCGCCGCGGCCGCGCCGAAGGCGTCAAAGACCAGCGTGATGGCGCCGGCAGAGAGTAAACCGATGGCGACAAGGCCTCCCAGCGGCAGGAGCAGCCAGCCGCTGCGGGGCCAGCGGAGCAGCAGGATCACGACCACCCCGGCGGCGGCGCCCAGCCAGGCGCCCCGGCACTCGGTGAGGATCAGTTCAGCGGCAAAGGCGACGAAGAGCATACCCCAGACCCAGCGCCAGGGCTGCCGCGACCAGCGCGGCCCGACGGCCAGCGCCAGCGCCAGCAGGAGCGGCACGAGCAGGGCGCCGCCCAGCACATTGGGGTTGACCGTCTCGGCCAGCGCTCCCGTCCAGCTTCCCGAGCCCGGCACCAGGAAGCCGAGGCCGAGCTTATCGGCGTGGGAGCCCAGCAGCAGGGGTCCGACTGCGGCAATTGCCCCGCCCATGGCCAGGAGGATCCAGGCGACGAGTGCGGGCCGGCGTTGGGCCGGGGGCCACTGGATCAGGGCGGCGGCGGCGGCCACGCCGAGGAGCAGGTAGCCGGCGGCCTCCCAGGAGGAAGCGGGCGCGGGCGAGACGGCGAGGGCGACGCCCAGCGCGGCCAGGAGGGCAGCCAGTGCCAGGTCCAGGGGCGAGGCGCGGAAGGTGCGCAGGCCGCCAAAGCGTGCGGCCAGGAGGCGGAGCGGCCAGAAGGCAAAGAGCAGCAGCACCCAGAGCGGCTGGAGCCCGGCGACCCAGAAGCGGCCGGGGAAGAGCAGCGCGGGGGCGAGCAGGGCGATCCAGAACGGCTCACACCAGAGGATGCGCAGGATCGCCGTGCGCCATGCGGTGTGGCGCGCGGTATGGCGCACCGTGTGCGATGGCGAGCTAGAGGATGAGGCAGAATTCGAACGGATATCTTGCATGGTGAAGCAAGCTCACGGCAAGCGTGTCGAGCTGGTCGGTCAATCTGCGCTGAGCGCAGCGGGCAGGCGGTGAGAATAGGTTTTGGCGCGGGCACCCCGGCGCACGGGGGGCCGGCCGGCGGCGGCGCAGATCACATCCGCCACGCGGGCCACGTCGGCGGCGGTGAGGTTGGAGCCGGACGGCAGGCAAAGGCCGCAGGCAAAGAACTCTTCGGCCACGGCGCCGCCGACCGCTTCGCAGCCCCCAAAGACAGGCTGGAGGTGGAGCGGCTTCCAGACCGGGCGGGACTCGATATTGGCGCGTTCGAGGGCGAGGCGGACGGTTTCGACGTCGGCGCCAAACGCGGCGGGGTCGAGGGTCAGCACCGTCAGCCAGCGTGTGGCGCGGCCCCAGGGGGCTTCGGGCATAAATTCGACGCCGGGCAGGTGGCCGAGCAGCGACTGGTAGAGGGCAAAGTTGCGGCGGCGGGCCCCGATGCGGGTTGCGAGCACGGCGAGCTGGCCGCGGCCGATGCCGGCCAGGACGTTGCTCAAGCGGTAGTTGTAGCCGATGCACGAGTGTTGGTAATAGGGGGCGGGGTCGCGGGCCTGGGTTGCGAGCTTGCGTGCCTGGGCGATCTGTGCGGCGTTGGCGGCCACGAGCATCCCGCCGCCCGAGGTCGTGATGATCTTATTGCCGTTAAACGAATAGATACCGGTGGCGCCCAGCGTGCCGGGCATATGGCCTTTATAGTCGGCGCCCAGCGCCTCGGCGGCGTCCTCGACCAGGGGCACGCCGTAGTGGTGGCAGGCGGCGAGGATGGGGTCGAGATCGGCGCTTTGGCCGAAGAGGTGGACGAGCACCACGGCCTTGGGCAGGTGGCGGCGGCGGGCGCGGCGGGCCAGCGTCTTCGCCAGGAGATCCGGGTCCATATTCCAGGAGGCGCGTTCGCTGTCGAGGAAGGTGGGGTGGCCGCCCAGGTAGACCACGGGGTTGGCGCTGGCGGCGAAGGTCAGCGTCGAGACCAGGACCTCATCGCCGGCTCCGACGTCGGCCAGCAGTAGGGCCAGGTGGAGGGCGGCGGTGCCGGAGCTGGTGGCGAGGGCGTAGGGGGCGCCGGTGGCGGCGCAGAACTCCGCCTCGAAGGCATCCACGTTGGGCCCGAGCGGCGCGATCCAGTTGCCGGCGAAGGCCTCCTTGACGTACTGCTGTTCGAGGCCGGAGAGGTGAGGTGGAGAGAGGTAGATTCGTGGCATGGTGGCGGCTCCTACTCAGGACTTCGCTTACTTAATCAAGGGCCGTGCGGGTACACCTACCACGGTTAAGCCAGCCGTAACCGACTTTGTCACGCAGGCACCTGCCCCGATCACAGCGTCATCTTCGATCACGATCGGCTTGTTCGAAGATCCGTTGATGATTACTGCACCGGTCCCGATGTATACTCTCTTGCCGGTACTGACGCATCCCGATACATGCACTCCTGGAGCAAGGGTCGTATAGTCGCCAAGCTGCACGTCGTGGCCAATTGTGCAAGCCAGATTGATCTGCACTTGTGCGCCAAGCACAATGTCAGTGGTCAGGATATTGCCGGCACAGATAAGTACGCCTTCCCCTACGGCAATGTGCTGGGAATGTTCGGTACGTGGGTGAATGACAGTTATCTGTCGGAAGCCGCGCTCAAGCGAGCGTTCGACGATCGTTTGACGCAGCAGTGGAGATCCTATGCCGGCTATTACATAGGCACCGGGAAAGCGTTGAGCAGCCTCTTCAAGCGAAAACACCGGGGTGTTGTGAATCAGGCTACCGTGAAGCGCGGTGTTGTCATCGATAAAGCACCTGAGATCCGCTTCCCAGCCACTAGCCGCGCAGGACGTCAGCAGCCAGGCTACTTCGCGGCCAAAGCCGCCCGCGCCAAAGATAACAAAGGGCCGTTGTGTCATTCTCGGTCTCCTTAGGAGTTTTGCGGTCTATTTAGCTAGTGGATTTGGACGACCAAGAAACTCTGACATGGTGGCCTCGCCAGCATGCTGAATATTGCGGCAGCCCAATACCTTGAACAGGGTGAGCGAGAGGATTTTGAGATCAACCCAGAACGAGAGGTGTTCTACATACCACACGTCAAGCACGAACTTCTCTTCCCAACTGATAGCGTTGCGGCCGTTCACCTGCGCCCAGCCGGTGAGTCCTGGTCGGACCTCGTGGCGACGTGCCTGCTCGGGCGTGTAGCGATCCAAGTATTGCGTGAGCAGCGGCCGCGGCCCGACGAGCGACATGTCGCCGCGGAGGACGTTCCAGAGTTCGGGCAGTTCGTCCAGGCTGGTGCTGCGGAGGAAGCGGCCAAAGCGAGTCAGCCGTGCTCCGTCTGAAGCAAGTGCGTCGCCAGTAAGCCGGGATTGAAGCATGGAGCGAAACTTGTAGAGAACAAAGGGGCACCCCCTCAATCCGGGCCGATTCTGGCGGAATAGGATCGGTGCGCCCAAGTCTGCGTAGACACCAATTGCAACTATGGCAAAGAGAGGCAGCGAAACGGCAAGGGCAGGTATGACGAGTATTACATCAAACAGCCGCTTGGCATTACGGGCATAAAACTGTTGTGTCACGACTGGTCAGCTCCCAGGGACAAACAGCCGTAATCAAACAAGACGTTCCGTTTTGCGGCAACTAGGCGTTCGTATTCGCGTGCTACTACCGCGAACGCCACTTGCTGGTCGAATCTTTCCCGGGCGAGTATCTGGCCTTGACGTCCCATTTCCCTTGCCCTTGCCTTGTCGCAGAGGACGAAATCCAATGCTTCGGCCAAGGCTGCAGGATTCTCGAGAGGTACAAGCAGGCCATTCCTGCCCGCTGCGACAGTCGTACGGCATCCGCGGATATCTGTTGCAACGACCGGCACACCCATGGCAGCGGCTTCGGTCAACACGAGAGCGAAGCCCTCGCGATGAGAAGGCAACGTCAAGACATCCATCAAGCAGTAAAGTTCAGGCAGGTCATTCCGAAGACCAGCGAAGATACACCTGTCAGCGATGCCGTACAGCGCGGCAACCTCCGGACCTATACAATCGGGCTTTTCCACATCTGCTGGTCCGATGAGCAGCAAACGTGCCGTCGGGTGCTTGGCTGTGAGGTCATGGAATGCTGCAAAAAGCTCTATCAGGCCCTTCTCGGCGACAAGCCGTCCCACAAAGCCGACGACAGGCACATCTGGGTCGAGCCCGAACTCGCAGCGCTTTGCTGCAAGTGTGGTATCTGATATTTTGGCACGATCAAACCTGGCGAGATCAATGCCGAGTCCGCCGGGAAACAGCCGTATTTTTCCCAGGCTGCAGAGATGCATGCGCTTCGCAGTCTCCACATCTTCCTCATTCACAAAGAACACGACGTTCGCAAACACGGCGGACAATCGTTCCATCATTAGGAAGAAAAGGCTCCTGCCCATGCCCATCTGCTTAGCATAATAGAGGCCGTGCACCGTGCTCACTTGGATGGGCACGCCAGCAAGCTTGGCAGCCCACTGGCCGATCAGGTTTGCCTTAGGTGTGTGACTATGAACGATGACTGGTCTTTCACGCTTGAAAGTCCTATAGAGCTCGTATAAGCTTTTCAGATCTTTTAGTGGCGTTATCCGCCTGGTCATGTCGACCGTGACAACCCTGATCCCTTGCTCTTGGACGTGAGGGATGTGGGGGCCATTGCTGCAGACACCTACTACGTCATATCCGCGCTCAGCCAAGTGTTTGAGCGTGTTCAACAGCAGGAAACGCATACTCAGATCAACAGTTGTCGTCTGCATTACCTTGTACATAGCAGCCTCTTAGCTCATAACCTGCGTCCAAACGTTCCACCAATCTTGCCGCTCCTGATCAGAAAGTGAGGTCGCTCTTGTCCTGAGCATGCGGTACTTGAGCCCACTGGCCAGAGCAATCCAGTCCAGGCACAGCTTACTAAATTGCACCGACATAGCCGTGGCGGCGCTTAGAGTGCTGCGGCACCCGCTGCTACCGGCGAACAACTCCATATAGGACTTGCGATAGCGGAACTGCTTCTTGATGGATAGACTCTCTTCACGATAGCCAAGTAGAATCGCAGGCAGCACACCGAACTTGCTCGTAGCCAGCGCGGACAGCAGCAGTTGCTGGTCTTGAGCATGAGCGGGCTGCTCTGGGTAGCTGTGCTGCCGGAACCAGGCCATCGTGCCCATAAACGTCGGGTGGGCAAGGGGCAGGCTCTGCAGCATTGTCGTATAGAGCCATTTACGCCCAAGTGGGCGTGCGCGTTTGCCAATCGGCACGCCGTTGCTGCCAAAGACCAAGATCCATGCGCCTATCAGATCCAAGTCAGGGTGCGCCAGCATATACTTCAACTGCTGTTCCAGCGCGCGGGATAGGCAATGTCGTCACCGTCCATTCGTGCGAAGAACTGGCCACGCGCCATCGCAATTGCCTGATTGAGGCGGCATGGCAGGAGCCTATGCTCACCGTCAGCGACGATGCGGATCCGAGGATCTTGAAATCCGCGCACAATCTCGAGGGTCGCATCCGTGGAACCGTCATCTATTACAAGCAGTTCCCATCGTGGATAGCTCTGCAGCAGGATCGACCTGAGCGATGCCGCGACAGTGGTTTCACAGTTATAGACCGGCATTGCGATCGAGATCAGGGGCATAGTTGCTGTATTCATGTTACTTTTCCGGCGCGCCCTGCTGCGCGTGAATAGATTCGAGAGTGGAACAGACTGCATCCCATGAAAATCGAGTGGCGTTATGAAGGCAGTTCGCGACCAACTGGGGGTGGGCCGCGGTATCTTCCAAGACGGCAGCTACTTTGTCCGCCATGTCGACGGAATTGCCGACTTCGAAGCGGCTCCCGCAACTATAGGGCACCGTTTCGACGAGACCTCCGTGGTCGCTGGCAACGACAGGTATGCCGCAGGCCTGTGCTTCCACAGCCGCCATGCCGAACATTTCCGACATCCGTGTTGGCATGACGAAAACCGTCGCCGCGTTGTAGACGGCGCTTAGATGCGACTCTTCGACCGCGCCAAGATACGTGGCATCCAATTCCTTGATGCGTGCGCTCCACTCTGCACCGGTCTCTGCTGTGCCAAACTGTCCAATCGGGCCGGCGACCACCAGTTGAACCCCACCCGGCAGCGACTTCAGGCGAGCGTAAGCGTCAAACAGCAGATCGGAGCCCTTTTGGCGGCAGACTCTTCCTACGTAAAGCACGACTGGCCGCTGCGGGTCGACCGCAGCCAGCACCGGTGGGCGAACACTTTTGTTGGGACAAAACTGCGTTAGATTCACACCGTTGTATACGACCGACATTTGACCAGCGCGTATGTGCCGATACCGGGAGGACTCGTCGCGGCAGTATTCGGATACCGCCAGGAGACGATCGAATTTTCCGAGAAAGCTGCGGTAAACGCGGGTGAGCTTGAATTCTGCACTTCTTCTAAAGTGAAACTCGTCGAACCATAGATATTTTCTGCCGCCCAATGCTGCGCTAAGCCAAGCGCCCTCCGGCTGGCCGTGAAAATAGAGCGCATCGGCGTCAATCCTGCTGCTAATTAAGTCGCGTACAACGCGAAGTTGGAATTCCAAATGTCTGGCGGGCAGCCTAGAGCGACAGGGAATGAAGCGAAAGGTAACGCCGTTTTGGCGGTCTGTCGCAGCATGCGAGCCGGGTGAGTAGATGAAAACCTGATGCCCACGACGCGCCTGTTCCGCCGCAACCTCGAGGACACGTCTTTGAATGGCGCCGCCATAACGGTGAGTTACCGGCAATGTTGTTACGCTGACATGGACAATGTTCATGCAAAGCTATCCTAAACAAGGGGTTGGAATGGGAAGCCTATCGGTTTTGCTAGCGGCCGAACTTCGCCGCTGTTGCCAAGTTGATGCCCCAGTCTGCAGCTGTCAGCGACCAGTTGCGGCGCCGCGCACCGTACGCCGCAACTTCACGGTACAGGCCGATGTGACTTTGAATCATGTCTTCTACGCAAAACTTGCGGGCGGCGTAGGCATGCAGCAGCTTGCCGTCGACATGTCCGGCCCTGATTTTTTGCACCATCCTGCCAATCGCAATAGCGAGATCGGCCACGTCACCGGGCTCGAAGAGCTCGCCGTAGCGATCGACCTGTTCGGGAATTCCACCTACGCGACTTGCTACGACTGGGACGCCGCACAGCATCGCCTCGGTTAGTACGCTGGGCAAGGCCTCGGCGTGACTAGGCAGGACGAGCATATGCGCCGTCTGGTACAGACTGGCGAGTTCCTGGGCCGAACGGATGCCAAGAAACTGCACCTGCTCAGCGACGCCGAGTTCGACAGCCAGGTCTAGGTATGCTTTCTCGAGCCTGGCATTTTGGTAGACCAACTTCAGGCGATAGGGCTCTTGGCGATTGAGCAGCTGGAGGGCGCGCAGCAGCGTGTCAACGCCTTTGAGTTCAACCAGTTGGCCCACATATAAAAGGTCAATTCCGGCGCCGACGGGCGAGTCGGGTCGCGCAGCTGCTGTAAACAGGTCATCAGGAATGCCGTTCGGTATCACGTTGACATGGGATTGGCGCGGGTAGTGCTGCCTGATGTAGCTCTCCTCATACTTGGACAGCGCCACAAACGTCGAGGCTCGCTCCACTGCATAGCTGAATGCGAGCTTGCGAGTGATGGAACGCTCATAGCCGCAGATAATTGGCCCGCAATGCCCGGTAAACACGACTGGCACACCCAGGTCACGCGAAAGCACACGCAGCGCGCCCTGGGCCAGATGGTGAACGTGGATGACGTCGTAGCCCAGCGCGGGGCGGAAACTGCGGTGACCGAACACATCCACCCGGCATCCATGTCGATACAGACCATCGGCAAGTATGGTTTCGGGCGTGAGGGAATGCTTTGACTTGTACTCGCTTGATCGATCGAATATGCCACCAATGATACAAACTCGCATGTGACCCTCTGCAGTATTCAGGACAGGCTGGAGGTTGCCATTGTGCCGAAGAATTGCTTCACAACGGCGTATACGTAGATTGGCCAAAGAAGAAAGATGAACACCTGGCTGACGGCGGCGATGCTGCCCAGGATCAGAAAACAGAACCAATAGGCGATCACGAACACGCAGTAGGCATCGAAGCAGTTGAGGGTGTTGAGGAACTTGCGATTCACAGCAGCGACGACAAGTCCCAAAAGCAGGTAGCCAGCTACCAAGCCCACGATATTGAAGTTGATGAACAACTCGCCCAAGTAGGGAATCACCTGGTCGGCTATTGAGGGATCGTTGTAGATTAGCATGTTGTACAGCACAACGCCGCTGGTGGGACGAAAGAGCCGACCGACAACAGGAACCGGGAATAGAGCAGACGAGATCAGGGTTTCCCCCCAATAGGGGCTGGCACCCCACGAGGTCTCCTCCAGGAGAAAGCCAAGGAATTGTGCGCCACCACCATACACCTGAAGATTTTCTACCGTACGTGAATTATCAAGCATCCGGGAAATCTCAGCCGGATCAAGCCCCATGGCAGACAAGTCCGATGATGTCCTCAGGACACCCAAAAGCAGAGCCAAAACCAGGATTACAAGCGCCAGGATAATGAGCCATCTAGGCTTGATCGGCCTTACGTGCAGAGAATAAGTTGCCACGACAGCCAGTATCGGCACGATCATGGCAGCGCGATTGAAGTTAAAGCTTACGTTCACTAAAAGCAGCAGCAGGCACGTAACAGCTGTGCCAGCCACCGACCAATTGGAGATGTGCCGTAGGCCGCGCGCCTTGTACGATCTTTCTATCCAATGGCTCCAAACCAGGACAATGCCAAACGACAAAAACGGCCGCAAGATAGTAGCCAACGCTGCCTCAAGCGTAGCGGGCATTTGCTTGGCTTCCGTTAAGCGGGCAGCAGGGTTGACCAGGTAGGAGATGAAGGACTCGATGCTGCCATATTGGAAATAGAAGCCGACGGTGCCAAGCAGAACAAACACAACCACCAGTGCCCAGGCCATACGCCCGCCAAGCTGCCGCTGCGCCGATCTAGCTTGTTGCGCCGCTGCGGGAATGCCGGCGCGGGGTTGTCTGCAGCCACCGGCCCATGTAAATACAAGGTAAGCCACCGACTGCAGAAGTAAGCAGCAGTTGATGGCGACAGTAGAGGGTAGCCACGGCAATGTTGCGCGCTGAGCTCCTACTATCATATAGCTCAGCGGAATCACGACTAACTGGATCGCGAAGAACAATTGCGCCAAGATAAGAGGCGAGAGCCCCGTAATCGTGGTCTGCCGCCTACGCTGCCAGATCTGAAAGCCAATCAGGTAGGCCCAGATGCTGACGATTGACGCTGGATAGACCAAGCCATAAGGAGCCAATACGAAAACGGCCACCGAACCGTACCCGGCCAATACTGGCAGGATAGCAGCCCAACTCGTGGGCGATTGATCCCCATACAGCTGCCGGTTGGGGCTAGCCTGCATGAACCGCTCTCTTTGGCATCAATGACTTTGGGTGTCCATACAGCAGGTAGAGCACCAGCCCGGCCAACAAAACGCTGGTAACAGCGTAGGCGACGAGGTAAGCAGCGGCGAGGCCCAGATCCAGATAGGTGGGCACAAAGAGGAACGCGGCTGCGAGCAGGACACATCCCAGGACGATGTCCAGCAGCAGGCGAGCCCAAATCAAGCCCTTACTTACTACCACTTGGCCCAACACATTGTTGGCCACCATAAAGATTGCCGCAACGGCCAGCACACTGAGGGTCAAACTGCTGCCGGTATATTGGTGGCCAAAGAGCGCCATCAGAGCGCGCGACGCAACTATGGTGATCAACACAGGGATAAAAATGGCCACACTGTTGAGCAAGACATTGAGTTTCAACACGTGATTAAAGCCAGATCGATTTCCGGTCCCGCTGAGATTGGAAAGCAGCGGCAAAGTGTTCGTCGACAAAGCAGAAGGCAAGAACAACAAGAGCTGGCGCCACCGATCGGCGGCCGTGAAATAGGCGATGGCATCCAACCCCCCCGGCTGCCTGACAACCAAAGAACTGCTGAGCCAGATGGCCGGCTGCGTAGACAGGCTACTAAGTAGGGCAGGTACGGAAAAGGCCATGACTTGTTTGAAGTCTGAAAAGGTGGCGGGTTTTGCCTGTCCACCAGGATGGTAGCGGGCCCACGTGGCGCGAATGTAGTAATGGTTCAACACCACGCAGGCCGCTTCGGCGGCGACCAATGCCACGACAGCTCCTGCCAACCCCCAATAGGCTGCCCCCAGTGCGATCCCGGCAAATGTAAGGATACTCTTGACAATGATGGAGACATTCACGGCATCAAATCGTTCGGCTCCCGTCAACATGCCGAGTTGAACTCCGCCAATCGCGGCAAAGAGGGCAATGAAGGCGCCGATCCGCAATTCGGCCGCCAGAGAAGGCTGCCCCAGGATCGTGCGTGCTATCCAAGCGCCGAGCACAAAGAAAACAGCTGCAATCAGGATGCTGGAACCCCAGGCGATACCGAGGGACAACTGATAGTACTGCCGGGCCTTGGCGGGATCTTTATCGCGCAGTTCGGAAACGTATTTGGTCAGGGTCAGCCCAAGGCCGGCGCCGGCTACGACGCCGAACATTCCGACTGTACTTTGAATGATACCCAGGGCGCCGTAGGAAGAGGCGGGCAAGATGCGAGCGAGCACAATCGACGTCAGCATCGTGATCGACCTGGCAACGATAGATCCTCCGAGCGCCCACAGGGCTCCCGCCAAGTAACGTGAGCCGACAGACGTAGGGTTGCGGCGCAAACAAGGTTTCAGCCATTGATAAAGCAAGCCGCAGCTCATCATGCCCAGCTTTGTGCTATCCGTAATGTATCCTTCTGCCATGGCCGCGTGTCCGCCGCGGCCGCTTGACGGTAGGTGCGGGGGGGTCCTGTTTCATTGCTGGCTTCCTCTGAATCATCGGCGCCGGCGACCTGCAGGAGCAGCTCGATCCGGGCGGCCGCTGTAAGGAGGCCGGTGAGGGCACCCTCCAGTTCGAAGCCGGCCCGGCGCCACTGCGGTGTCTCGGCCGGGTGATCCGGCTGGGGGGCTGTGGGCCGGCAGCCCGCCGGGGCGTCGGGCATCGATGGCGGCCAGGCGCTGGCGGAGATGCGCCACCACGACACCGGGCAGGACCGCCGGTGCCCCCGGGTTGGTGAGATGGTCGTCGTGGCGGCGCACCAGCCGGCCGCAATCGGGCATGTGGTCGATGCGTTCGACGGCAGTCTGCCCGCCCGGCGCCGACAGAAACAGGTAACCGGGGAACAGCGGCGCCCGCTGCGAGAGCGCCACGGCAATACTGCGTTATTTCCGCAATGTAGACTTCCAACTGCAGGCTGTGCTCGAGACGGTACGCTGTTGCCTGCTCGCAGCCTCTCCGTGTGTGCACAAGATACCAGTCCAAGGACGCCTCCTTGCTGCCTTCCCATAGGGGCAACCCAACACCCTGGGCCGGTGCGACGACCTAACACGCGGTAGCAACTCAACACTGTTTTGTGTAGGAGGGATCGGTGAGTGGTTGTGCAAACTCGTGCCAGGCAGCCTGTGCGGCGCAGGGCCAGACGTTTGCCGCCGGCGCAGATGCCGGCGGCGCAGCGGTCGGGGGACCGGCCAACTTCCAATAGACAACTATGGGCGGGCAAGCCGGAGCATCGGCTACGACGAACTTGCTCGTTTGAACCACTTTGGCTTAAGAGATACGCAAACTTTACTTAAGCACATTTCGATTATAACTGAAATTTTCGTTAGATTCAAGAGCCAAACACAAACCCTCGCGCAAGACTCGCGAAGCTGACAATCGGCCCCCCGTAGTAACGGCTAAGGGGCGCGGCCGCGTTACTCCGCCTTTTCTTCCCTCTACTCCGCAAACTCTCGGTACACCAGCTCCAGCACCAGCCGCTCAAACCCCGCCCGGATGCCCTCCTGCGCCAGCACCTGCTCCACCACGCCCTGGTAGCCGTCAGTCGCATCCACCAGCGTGTCCATAAACACCTTGGGGTAGTCGCCCATCGCAAACTGCTCCTTGCTGTTGCTCGCCGCCTGCTGCGCCAGGTCCGCGTTCTGCAGCATCCGCCCGGAGACATGCTGCGCCACCGCCAGCATGTCCACCTCGCGCACGTCGCCCGCAAACAGCTCGTTGACTTGGCGGACAATCTCCGCCAGCAGCGCCAGCTAGTCGACCGGCCCTGTACCCTGTGTCCGCGATGGGACGTCTGCGGGGTACGGGACCTGGAGAGGGCCTGGCGCGAACCCCGGGCAGCCCAGTGCCGCGACAACGACGAGTGCGAAGGCCTGTACGGCCGCGTAGGCATGCGTGCCTACGAACACAGCGGTTCCCTCAGTGCCTACATTCTCGTTCCCTCCCTGTGCCTCCTCGCCCGTCGACAGGCCGCTCGCCTGGCGCAGTGTGAGTGGACCTGCGCCTGTACAAAGCCTCGTTGCTGGCGGGTCTTTGTTGGCCACGTAGTGGCGCAGCAAGCACACGAGCAAAGCAATACTACAAATAGGCCTACTTGTCGTCAGAAAAGGAGAAGGTGGTGCAACGGTTGCACCACCTCTTTCGTTGCTAACGCTCCGAATCCCCATCTTGCCAATCGGGCCCTCACTAATTTACAATCTACGTAAGCAATAAAGAAGGCACCCCCGGCTGCTATCGATAGGTGTCCTCTGGTTCGCCATAGGTTGGCGTATTCATATGCTAGCCCCAAGGGTATCGCACCCGGAAACCAGCGGTTATACATGCGCACTACCTCAAGCAAGAAGCAAAAAACGCAGTCTCCCGAGCCAGTCATGAAGAAGCCGGGTGGTTGCGGGCGGTGGCTGATGTACGGCGTGATCGGCCTGATTGCGCTGATGGCATGTGGACTTGTCTCCAATCTGATAGCTCCTCGAACTGCGCCAGCTAATCAGCCCTCACGCTCAGCGGCCTTAGACCTGCCGACGGAGACGCCCGCTGCGCCTGAGGCACAGGCAATACAGGCGTCACCAACAGAAGCTCCCTTAATACAGGTGGCGCCGACCGCCCTGCCACCGACCGCCCTGCCGCCGACCGCCACACCTGTCCCAACCGCCGAGCCGGTTGCGCCGACAGCGATGCCGGCCGCCACCTCGACAGTTGCGGCGCCGGCCGGGCCGGTAGCAAACAGCCAAGCCAACGTGCGGGAAGGTCCCGGCACGGAATACGCAGTTATGGCTGTTGCTGAGCCTGGCCAAGCCATGGTCATAAAGGGCAAGGATTCAAGTAGCGAGTGGTTGCAACTCGGCAGCGGATACTGGATCGCTGCTGAGTTGGTCGATAATGCGCCGGTCGACCTGCCAGTTGCCGCTACGATTACCCAGCCGGTGGCGGGCGATACAGCATCAGCGCCAACGCCGACAACGGTCGATCAGCAGTCAGAACCAAGTGCCGCCCCGTTCACCTGCGTTGGCGGCTGCGCCGAGCCTCAGGATGGTTGCGAGATTAAAGGGAACGTCAACAGCGAAGGCGAGCGCATCTATCATGTGCCGGGCGACAGAGACTACAAGCGCACAGACATCAAGCCAGGCGAAGGCGATCGGTGGTTCTGCACGGAAGCTGAGGCTGAGGCTGCAGGGTTTCGTGCGCCGCAGAACTGATAGCCTTAGCGGACTAACGTACTTTTGATAATCAAGCACTTGCTAGATGGTTCGACCAGCACAGGCGCATTAGAGTCTGCCATTATCCCTGCCGTTAGCCTGCTTATCGACTTGCCCCATCTCTCTCAAGCGCGGCCCAGTTGCATACAAAGCATTGGTCTGGCTAGTCGCCTAAGTACTGCCTGCGCTGAGCTAAAGTCGATTATGATCTCGCTCGGCTTGAGCAAGGCACTGACGGTCCCACTACCTCACGGCCGGTGATTCCAAAACGCCGCCAGCGCAATATCCCGCCCATACGCCGCCCCCAACCCAGGCTCCCACACCACCAGGTTGCGCGCCATAGTACGGCGCAAACACCACCCGCCCGTCCACCAGCACACAGCCGCCCAGGTACGCCCCCTGCCCGATCGACGGCAGCGCATTGAGATCGGGCACCGGCGTATAGGTGTCCGTCGCCGGATCCCAGACGCGGCAGTCCACCAGGTCGCCGTTCGTCCCCGGGCACCAGCAGCACCCGCCCGTCCGCCAGCAGCACCCCGCCGGCATGATAGCCGCCAGGATGTGACGCCGGCGTCGTGACGCTGCAGCTGTCCGTCGCGGGATCAAAGATCACCGTCATCGCCGCTGCCGTAGCTGATCGTCAGCAGCACCCGGCCGTCCGCCAGCAGCACCGCACCGCCGCAGTTGCTGCCGCCCAGGTCCACGTCGACGACCGCCAGGCTGTCCGCCGCCGGGTCGTAGATCAGCGGCTTGGCCGCCAGCACGGCACCAGCAGCACCCGGCCGTCCGGCAGCAGCTGCCCCGCCGCAGAAGTCCGTCCCCGTCTGCAGCTCCGGCGGCGTCACGGCCGCCGAGATGGTGATACGTGTCGCTGCGCGGGTCGTAGATCAGCGGGCTCGTCGCGCTGCAGGGCACCAGCAGCACCCGGCCGTCCGCCAGCAGCGTGCAGCCGTTGTACCCGCTCACCACCGCCTCGCCGGCCGGCGCCAGCCGGTCGAGCTCAGGATCGTAGACGTACGCCTGCGCCGGTCAGCGACGCCCACGACGGCGCGAAGAAGACCCGCCCGTCGAGCAGCAGGCAGCCGCCCATGAAGTCGGTGCCGTCGCCCGCCTCCCACGGCGCCGCCACCGTGTGCATGCGCGCCGGTGTACGGATCCCAGATGTGCGGCAGGATCACCCCCTGCGCCGCGCCGGCGGCCCCGGGCACAAAGAACACCCGCCCGTCGGCCATCAGCACGGCGCCGCGAGAACAGCCCTACCCCCTCCGTCGGCCGTAAACGCATCCTCCGATCACCGTCAGCACCGGATCCAGCTCGGCGCACCTGGGCGATCGTCTCCTGCAGCTGCGGCTGCATGCGCTCGACAAAGGCAGGCGCCGCGACCCGCCGCCACGAGAGCAGCCCCTCGACCGTCCCCAGCACCATCCCGCTCGCCGTGCGGTCGCTCAGGAACATGCACGATCACCTGCGCCCCCACCGGGACCGGCTGCGCGTTCATCGTCGGCAGGGTGACGTCCTCGACGCCGCCGCTCCACAGGTACACGCGCACCCGCACGTCGATCCCCTCCTTGCGCCAGCACCACGCCCAGCGCCGTCCGCAGCACCCCCGCCTCACCCGATCATCATGCTTCCATCATCGTCTGTTCACCCCACTGATACCTGCACCGCCGTAATCGATGATCTGCACCTTCGGCGCCACAGCGTCCCGACCGCCCGCCTCGCCAGTCAGCCGCTGCCGCAGCCGCCCCGTCCCACGTCTCCGTAATGCCGACAACCCGCACGTCGGTGGCGTCGACGGTCACCACGTCGTACAGCTCGATCCCCAGGTTTGCCGTCGCCTCGATCCAGCCGAACGACAGCCCGGCCGCCAGCTTCGCCGCCTCAGCTGCTGCCCGGGCCGTCAACGAGCCATCGGCCCACGCCATGCTGCGGTCGACGTACGACATAGGGCACCGGCCGCACGCCGTCCGGTCGGCGCCGCCGTCCTGGCCGCACGCCGCCATCGCCCACGCCTCGCCCGTCACCGCCGACGCGCCGGCCCGCAGCCCCACCGCCACAAACAGCCGCGTGTCGCGCCCGTCATGCGTCAGCGCCCAATCGGCGATCTCGTGCGTCCCATACCCTTCCGCCAGGCCGTTCGGCGACACATACGTATAGCTCGACACTGCTGGGCAGAGGCAGGAACTCGACGCGCGTATGGTCCTGCGCGACGTCGGCACCGTCGCTGCGCAGCGCCACCGCCTGGTCGCTCAAGTACCGCCGCAGGGCGCCGAGCCCCGACTCGTTGGCGCTCCAGATAAAACCGGGCGACGGATAGACCGCCTGCGGCATCGTGCCCGTCCCGGTGGTCGTCAGCCCCGCCCAATGGCACATCGCCTCGACGTCGCTCATGCGCAGCCGGTCGCCCTTCTGCAGCACCTTGGCGCGCCGCGGCCGCATGTGCGACAGCACGCCCATGGCATCGAAGGCAAGCACCTCGATCCGCGCCGCGGCCATAGGTCACGGCCGCCACCCGAAACGCCAGCGTCATGCGTGCCGGCAGCTGGCCCCAACTGCCAGCGTGCGATCGAGCCAGAGCATATCGCCTACGTAGATCTCCGGCGGATAGACCGCGCCAAAGCCCTCGAGCGCAGCGCCGGCCGAGGAGTCCGACGCTGCCGCTCCAACTGCAGCTGCAGCACGCCGCCGCCCGAACTGCTCACCTGCATATTCGTACCTGGTTGGCGTATAGGTCCGCTCGGCGATGTCCACCGCGGCGTCAGTCTGCGCCGAGGTCCACACCTGCCCGGCACCGACCAGCCAGGCCCGGCGGCCGGCCGCCACGGCTGCAGAGTCTCCCGCAGCGCCACGCCGCCGGCGGCCATCGGCATCGCCGAGAAAGACCGGCTCTTCCATGTCGGCGTTGCCCGGCAGCGCGTACAGCGCCGACACAAACCAGTAGCCGGCCGTCGCCCGCTCCTGCAGGGCGAAGAGATACGCGCCGCCGCCCTCGCCAAGCCGCACGCGGTCATAGGCCGCCGCGCCGGCCACCCCGGCGCGATCGACGACCGTGCGCGTGCCCCACGCTGTGAACACGCCGCTGCGTTGCACCTGGACCTGCTGGCACGCCAGGCTGTTCCAGCCGGCCCCCGCTGCGTCGTAGTCGGTGCCGTACAGATACACATAGGCCCGGCAGTTGGGCGCACGCTTCCGGCCCCGGCCGCACGCCCGCGACCTGCCAGTGGCCATAGTTCGCCGGATGCTGCGGGCCCAGGCCACCCACCCGGCGCCGGCATCGTGGAAGCCGAGCACCACGGGGATCCCCTTCGTGTTGTAGCCGTTGCAGACGCAGATCCACGTCGAGTCCCACAGGCACCCGCAGACGCTGATGTTGCTGAACCGGGAGTAGTTAAGCCCGCCATCATAGGCCACCGCCGGCGCCCCCCAGCTCACGCCGTCGTTCGTCGACTTCCGCAGTAAAGCTTGCCGCCGTCGCCGTACAGGATCCGGATCTCGCTGCCGATGCGGCCGACGCCTGGCGTCGACTCCTTGCGTATCCGTGCTGGCCAGCGTCGCCACCTGCACCGGTGCGGCCGTCAGCGCACTCGTGGCCGCACTGGGCCAGCTCGACCCGCCGCAGCTCCACGCCGTCACCGCTGAACCGCTGCACGCCCACTTTCTTGGCGGCAGTCGAGCGCAGCACCCGCACCACGTAACCGGCCGCGCGCAGCTGCAGGCGGCCGCCGTCACGTTCACGTCCCCGTACGGCATGTTCGCCGCCGTGTGCTTGAACGCCAGCCGCCAGAGCAGAGGATCGCCGGCGAAGGTGACTCCGCCGCTTGCAGCGCACCGTCACGGTCGCAAGCGCGTCCGGATGCGCCTGCAGCTCGAGCAGCTCAGGCACTCAACGTGCGCACAGCCTAGAGTCCGATCTTGGGCCAGGCCGGCGCAGGCCCGGTATCCGGC
>CAVPAH010000001.1:0-168462 GCA_963701415.1 uncultured Chloroflexia bacterium | reverse complement strand
AGGTGTTTGTACGCCACCCGCGAACTGCCTGTGTCAGAGCGCACAATCTGGTGCTGCACGCAGCCGTCGTCGGCAAGGACGGCTATACGGTATGACATTCCGTCGATAGACAGTTCAAGAGTGGCGGCAGAATCGCGCAATGTATAAACGTAGTCGTCGAGCAACCAATGCAGGCGGTAGGTGTGAGCCTTGTGACTCACGAGATCGTCAATGACAACCCATGTTTCGCATGGGAGTGCCAGTATAGCCCGCCGATGCACCACGGGCGCAGGCAGACGGGCATACCCGTCGTGCATGCCTTCCCAGTATCCAATACATCCGTCCTGTGAATGCCAGCGCATCAGCATATTCCCTCGCGCCCAAGGAAGCCACAAGAACCGCCCCGCGCGCTCCATTTGGTCCACGCCGTCAACTGCGACTGTGTTATGCACCGATGTGCCGTCAAACGCCCCCAGCTGGGATCCTGCCGCGTTGTAACTGTAGGTACCCGGGTCGCAGGCAATATTGTGTCCGCGCCACCATATGTCGACGTGCAGCAGGTCCGCCTGCGCCGGGCGGTCGTGGAAAACAGGGCAGCGCGTGAAGGCAAACCCTTCTGACGATCGCAACGTGTAGTACCCGCTAGATTCGGCACTGAAATCAGCTCGGGGAACCTGCCGGATTTGCGCCTTCACAGCGTTAGGACCAAATAACCAGAAGAGTGATTCATCCCAAAGGCCAGCGTCGAAGCGGCGCGCACCGGTGACTAGAAAACTGACAGCCTGCACTACCGGTCGGAAATCCTCGTAAGTGCAGTTGTCCAGTGGGAGAACGAGAGAGCCATCATTAGCGCCATAGCGCGGGGTGCAGCCGCTCGCTGCGTCCTGCAGTTGGTACAGAAACTCCCCAGCCTTGGCGATCTGCTGGTACGTGGCTTTACTAAGCGGCTGCCCGTGCAGCTCACCAAGGCGCATGGCCCACAGATAGTCGTGGAGCATCAAGCGGTGGTAATTGAGTGAGTGTTGACTGAACGCCCCATCGGCGTAGATCAGCGTTACCGCCGCCTGTTCCAAAACTTGCCTGCCCTGAGTGAGCCAGTGTGCAGCTGCGCGAAGTTCAGGGAAGAGCAGCCCAATTGTCCACAGTCCAGTGCCTTCACTGATGGCGTGGTTGTTGTGCTGACTCAGTGCGTAGGCAAGATTGGCGCCGATGCGCTCGCCGCTGACGGCAATCATTTGGACCAACATTGCGATTCGCTGCGGCGTCGTAGCCTTAGCGAGCTGAAAGCCGTATAAGGCGAAGCACCATGCCAGTACGCGAAGGCTGACTTCCTGTCCGCATTTCCAGTTAGGTCCACGCTGCGGCGGATTGCAGCGTCGCCAGTCTGCCAACCACTCCCAGAACAGTTCGGGCCAGCGTTCATCACCTGTACGCCAGTAGGCACGCACCAGAGTATAGGCAAAGGCAAAGCGGCTCGGCTCCCAAATCACCTTGATGTCACCGCCCGCAAACTCGTCGATGCGACTCCAGTGCCGGGAGGACGGACAATCCTCGCCGGTCACAATATTGCGCAGCCAATCGGGTGGGGCGCCGACTTGCCGCAGGGGGCCGCCAAAGAAACGCAGCTGGCCATCCGCCAGCGCCTGTGCCTCCTGGACCGGCGAGCGACCGCCTGCGTCCCATTCAGACAGCAAAGCAGCGTGTGCTGGTTGCATAGCAGGATCAAAGAAGAACGGTATCTCTGGGGTGCCGCGCCAGGCAGCAACATTGTCCGGCTGCGCTAGTTCAGGCTGCGAGAGCAGGGTCGGCAGCGGGGTTGCGTCCCAGGTGCCAAGCGGGAGGCGCTGCTCGAAGTAACCACTCCGTTGCTGCGCAGCATACAACCCGCGGTATGCCAGCCAGCGGAACCCCAGGCGGCGGCCTGCCCAATAGCCACAGCGGATACTATCTTTGGTAGAGGGAAACATAGTTTAGCTCGTTAATATACTGGCAATCCGCAGTGCGGCCCGGCCATCCCACAAGGGGGGGATTGTCCCCTGCTTGCCTTGCCCTTGCAGGATCTTGTGCAGTTCACCGCACAGCCGGTCCATGTCATGCCCGATCAACTGATCGGTGCCCATTGTGACAGTCACAGGGCGTTCGGTGTTCTCGCGGAGCGTGAGGCAAGGAACGCGAAGATAAGTTGTCTCCTCCTGGATACCCCCCGAGTCGGTGATTACGACTGCCGCGTGCCGCTGCAGCGCCAGGAACTCCAAGTAGCCGAGGGGATCGGTTAGCTCCACCTCTCCTTGCCTTCCACGCGACCGCGGCAGTGCCAATGACTGCATCCGGACGTGGGTGCGGGGATGGACGGGGAACAGTACAGGAATCTCTACCGCAATCTCGTGCAGGACCGCAACAATCTGTGCCAGCATTGCCGGATCGTCCACATTTGAGGGTCGATGCAGGGTGACAAGTGCAAAAGGACGGTCCCGCCATGATTCCCAGCGGCTGTCTGTCCACAGCGCTGCGGACATCGGCAGGAGTTGCACAAGGGTATCGATCATCACGTTGCCTACGCAGTGGATTCGCGGAGCTGCCACACCTTCCCGCAGCAGGTTGTCGTTGCCGTCCTGCGAGGGTGTAAAGAGCAAGCTGGCGATCTGATCTGTCATGAGGCGGTTAACCTCTTCCGGCATTGTGCGATCCCATGAACGCAGACCGGCCTCCACATGATCGACGGCGATCCCTAGCTTAGCGCACACTAGGGCTGCGGCTACTGTCGAATTGACATCACCATAGACCAGCACGCGATTCTGGGCGGTGGTTTGTGACCACTTCCTCGAACCGCATCATGATCTGCGCCGTTTGCACAGCATGGCTTCCAGAGCCAACCTCGAGATTGATGTCGGGCGCCGGGATTGCAAGCTGGCGAAAGAAGACATCCGACATGTTGGCATCGTAGTGCTGGCCTGTGTGGACCAGCGTCTGCTGCACTTGGGTGCAGGCGTTCAATGCCCGCAACACGGGTGCAACCTTCATAAAATTGGGGCGCGCCCCAACCACGTGAAGTATATGCATAGGAGTGGCTTGTGTTGGGATTAATGTCAGGCCAGGCCGCGTGGCGGCTCTGCCGCCCGCTCGCAGTGGCGTCGGATATGGAAGCTACCTAGCATGCTCCATGCGAATCGGAGTAAGAAGATTAGTTGTTCGTGTATGGGATGAGTTGTTCAACGATCTGTTCACAGTATCGAATGAAACAATGCTTCATAGTTCACTGCGTAGGTAGGTAGACTAAAATTCCGTTCTGCGAACTGACGGGCGGCGGCCCCCATCCGAGCCTTTAGGTCATCAGGGGCTGTCAAATATATCCTAATCACCTCAGCAATACTCTTCGGTGAGGTTGGGTCAAAATAGAAACCACTCACTCCCTCCTCCACTATTTTCGCATTTTCGCCTATGTTGCTGACTAGAGGAGGAAGTCCAGACGCCATAGCTTCACACACAGCGTTGGGTAGTCCTTCACGAAGAGAGGGATGAATAAACGAGCTAAAACTGTTGTAGATTGCAGGCATGTTCGACTGTTCGCCGAGCCAGATCCAATTGTCGGTCAAATCAAGCTGCTGGAGCAGTTCTAGCGCATGCGCGTACTCGCCAGCGCTCTCTTGGGTGTGTTGAGCAGTACCGACCCAGTTTACAGTAGGCGCATGACCATATCGATTACGGTAAATGTCGAGTGCGTTGATAAGTGTACAAATGTTTTTTCTGGGAACGACGGAGCCAACACAAAGAAAAGAGTCTGTTGGCAAAGCAGGGTTTCGATGAGGACAAAATGCATAGAGGTCTATGCCATTATAGATTATATGAGTCTTGTGAGTAAGTGACGGGATGGCTTTGGTAAGCTGTCTTGCCTGATAGTAAGTATTAACTGTGACTGCATCTGCACACCTGTGAAGGCTGTCTAGTAGATATTTGGTTAAGCTCGGCTTTCCTTTCTCATAGCTGTTTCGTTCCGACACCACTAAACGCGGTGAAAATTGGCCCAAGAGCGCCAGTTCAGCATACATGTTCGGTGCATCAAGAAAGGACACTACAATATCGAACGTTCTCTCCGAGCATAACCTGCGGAGAGCAAAAATAACGTCTGCCGAAATCCTTCTTCCGCGTACCAAGTGATGTACAGGTATATCAGAATCTACTAGAGATTGTAGAAAAAATGTTGGTTCTTGATGATATACAGCAAGCTCCACCTGATGCCCGAGGCGCACAAGACCTACTGCTAATGCCACAAGCTGGCGTTGGGCGCCTCCCGCCCCTAGGCTGTCAATAAATGCTAGTATTCGCATGGGCTTGACGTGTACTTGTATATCTCAATGGTTCTAAATGTATAAGCCTGACGGCGTTCTGAGTATAACTGAAATCCTATGCGCTTCTAGGCGTTGCGGTGGTTAATGGCCAGGCTATATGCTTCCACAATGGAATCAAGGTTGGATGATTGTCTTTCCTTTCCCAAATAGGTTTCAGGCACGACCGATGAGTCAAGGCGTTGAAAAAGCGCTACTAGGCTGTCCGGGCTTGTGGCAGAGAAGAGATAGCACTCATCTGGACGAGGAGTGGAGTCTGTTGCGAAAACGGTCTTGCCCAAATTGATCGCTTCTCGGATTGAGACAGCATCACCGTCCCGCATAGTAGATCGAACATAAATGTGGCTGTCATGCATCACAGACAAAAATTCGGCAGGCGAAAGATCATAGAAAATCGAAATATTATTAAATGCACTCAACTTGAAAGACAATTGATCAGAATACTCGGGGTCGCGATAACCATAAAAAGCAAAAACAAAGTGATATTGTTGGGAAGGCAGAACTGCCATTGCCTGTAACAGGACATCGAAATTGTAAATCTTAGTAATTGATCCAGATGTGAGAACAATAGTCTTGTAGGAGTTGGTCACGGCTTCTTCAAGCTTGCTTGGTATATCAGATTGGGGTTGCTGTAGGTATGCCGGTATAACAGAAATTCGATAGCTTGGGACGCCATTCGCAACAAGAAAATCCCGTTGCTCTGTATTTACGGTAATAATATGGTCGCAATTATGTGCCACATAACTCAGAAAAACGCGTGAGTACGGGCCCAAAAATTGGGAGCCAAAGCTTCCGCTGTGAATTGTGACCACCTTAGTATATTGATGCAGCAGCAGCAACAAGATGGGTGCAACAAACTGAAACCGGCGCAATGCCGATAGATGGAAGTGGACTATGGTTTGGTTCGGGGCGCTTCGCGGCCATCTATCAAGTAGTAATTCGATGTTTCGTCGCAAGGAGTACGATAGTGCAATGACTGCTCCGAATTGATTCTTGCTGTCAGCGTCGCTACAAGAATAATCCAAGACTGTAGTTAGTATACCTATACTACTCAGTCCCGTTAACAACCTTTCAACATGTACTGTGTTACCCCCTATCGGAGGTGGTACAGGGCCGAAGAGTATCACATGCTTGACCTGAGTGCTCAGCATATTATGGCAACCATGGAGTGTCTACAGAGGCTCAAGATGGCTATTGAACTGAGTGCAAATTAATCGCCGAAAGTTCCAGTACTATGAAATACCTATAGAGCTTGTTGCCGCTTTCGCCGGTACAGTATAAATCCCTTTGCTCGAAGTACCCGGGGCCTAAGTTCTTTTGCGAATGCATAGGCTCTAGGAACTCGGATCATCTTCGACCGAAATAGGGCCATGTGGACTTCTGCGGTTGCGCAGAAGTAACAATGATGTTCCATCATAGGTTTAAAGCAAGGTGGTTAAGAATTGACGACTCCAGCGTACCAAGCCCGGTAAGCAATCACCCTGAATAACGCTGACACAAGCGAGCCATTGTGCTCTGCTGCACTCCATAGTCTTGCTGCATTATTTGCCGAGATGACATCGTCTTGGCTAGACTCGTCCAAACAAAGTGACTTCAAAGCCTGAGTGTGCTCACTCGCAAAAATCCACTGGCGAAGTGGAATACTGAATCCGCGTTTGGGAGCTCGCGTCACTGATCGAGGGAGGTGGCGTTCCGCCAGACGTCGCAGCAAATATTTACCTTTACCGTTGTGAATGCGCAGGCGCGGAGGCACCCTTAGCGCAGTTTCGACTAGACGATAATCAAGAAATGGGGATCGCACTTCAAGCGAATGCAACATACTCATGCGATCTACCTTGATCAGTACATCGTCAACTAGGTAGCCCTGAAGATCGTTGCGTTGGGAAGCATCAATCGGGCTTTGTGACCCTAGCGCAGTACGTTGACTGAACATCCCTGCAACCGACGAGTCGTTCAGGGCGACATCTTGTCGCAAATAACTACGGGTCCAATCCTCAAAAGGATACAATTTCCCGCCAAGACCGAGTCCCCCCACGGGATAAGCAGCGTGTTTTAGGAATCGCTTCTCACGTGAATCATCAGGCAACAGGTGCAGCGTCTTGGTTATCAATTGTGATGGCAGAACTGCATATAAATTGTTCCATAGCCGCCACCGCCATGCACGTAAATAGTTTGGGTAACCAGCAAAAGTTTCGTCTCCCCCGTCGCCGCTAAGGACCACAGTGAGTTGTTGGTGACGCGCAGCCTGACATACTAGTGAGGTCGGTAGGGCGGAAGGATCGGCAAACGGTTCATCGAAATGGCTCACTAGTGTCAAAAGATCCACAAAGCTTCTTTGCGGCAGTTCCTGGTAAACTGCCTTGCTCCCCAGATACCGTGCTGTCTGTTGTGCTATCGGCCATTCATCTTCGGTCCATCCAGGAAATCCAACTGTTAGCGTCGTCAACTGCCCGCCGACTAGTTGAGCTGCTGCTGCTGCGACGAGCGAGGAATCGATACCGCCAGATAGGAAGACACCAAGTGGTACATCGGCCCGCAGCCGGATCCGCACCGCATCCCAGAGCAAATGAGCGATCCTGTCGAGCCATTCGTCAGCTGACAGGCCGCAATCATATTGGGGGCTAGGAAGCGACCAGTAACCGAAAGGTCCATCCAATTCTGCGGATGAGATGTGAAACCTCAACCATGTTGCGGGGGGCAGTTTAAAGACTTGTGGATGAATACAAGCCCAACCTGGTACCCAGCCTAACCTAAAGTACAGCCCTAAAGCCGTAGAATCAAGTGCGGATGGGAAGCCAGGAAGCTGCCTCAGCGCACAGAGTTCGGACGCAAAAGCGAAGCGAGTACCGCTGCGCCAATAGAACAAGGGCTTCTTGCCGAGACGATCGCGGGCAAGCAAAAGCTCGTTCTTATCTCTATCGTAGATCGCAATGGCGAACATGCCGTTCAGCCGTTCCAGCATCCCTATACCTTCAATCTGATAAAGATTCAGAACGACTTCTGTGTCGGATGTGGTATTCAGGCGAACACCTTTTTGTTCTAGATCCTTTCTTAGCTCTAGATAATTGTAGATTTCGCCGTTGAATACGAGCCAGATCCGCTCATCGTTTGTAGCCATGGGCTGGTTAGAGCGGGCATCTGAGATCCAAGATGCTGAGACGGCGAAAACCCAGAAATACCTGCGGATCGAAGTACTCACCTGCAGAATCCGGACCACGATGAGCAAGGCGATCGCGGCCTGACTGCAACTGGAGGTACGAGTATTTCAGGCCTTCGGGATCGATGACACCAACAATGCCGCACATAACGCAACCTATCCTTGTAAGTGTGAGGAGAAGCTTCAACTAGGACGAGAATTCACCATTGATGGCCCTGGCACGACTTTGCTGCGCTGCGAGCGCCGTCATCTGAATTAACGCCAGAATAAGCCAAAAGAACTTGTTGTGAGCGTTGTCACCGAAAAAGATCGCCGCGGAGAAGCCGGTTAGTCCCAGCAGCATACCTACTAGCACAGGCAAGTCTAGTTGGAGTCGCTTATCTTCGCCTGCAAGCCTTATTGTGGACCACAGATTGTGGAACGCTACAGCCAACATTGATAAAAAAAGTCCCAGGCCAATTAATCCCGTCTCTGCTAGGAGTCCAATGTAAGTATTGTGCGGTGGATGGAGAGTAATCCCAGGGTTGTATGAACGAAATGATTGAAAGCCGATGCCAAAGAGTGGATTGTCTTGGAAATAGTTCAGCGCAACAGTAATCAATTCGGTGCGCTCGCCAGTGATACTAGTACCCTCACCGCTGAACCGGCGCTCGAGTACCGCCCAGTAGTCTGGGAATATGAAATATGCAACGGCCACAAGGGCACCAATTAACAATAGAAAGCGCAGGGTGCGCCACAGCCCGTGCCGATACAGGAGGAACAGAACGGCGATAATGCAGGCGAAAGCAGCGGCTATTGCGCCGCCGCGAGAGGCAGTGGCACCGATGCCAAGCAGCAAGGTCAGAATGCCCACTGCACTGAGTGCAAGTTCTTGCAGCGCTGAGGAAAGGACTAATCTCCCAAGCAGAAACCCCAGGGCCAGGACCATGTACTGGGCAGCAATGTTCGGATTGTCGTTAATGCTGGCAGCGCGGAAAGTTAGTGCTACCTTGAAGCACAATAGCGAGACTGTCTTGGTATTGCCACATGGCCAAAACTGCCAGGACGAGCCCGTAGCTGACAATAGCATTGGCGAAATAAACAACAGAGCGTGGAGATATGACGAAATCAGCAACGAGCCAGGTCAATGCAATAAGTAAGCCAAACGTCGACATTGCCGCTGCGGCTGTGTCTGTGCGCACCGACCAAAGGGATGTCACGGCAAACCAAAACACCATAAGCAGTTGCAGGATGAACTGCATCGGGATCTGCCGAAATGATCGTATTAGCCGGGGTTGTTTCCGCCAGCGCGCGAGGCAGTAAGTAGCTACCAGCACCACACCGCCAACTTTGCTGAAGGTAAGAATATGGCTGTCCTCGGCTAAGGTAAACTGTTCAAACCCCAGTACGAACACCAGTATGACAGGGAACCAAATTTGGCTGCGGATTCCCCAGATTAGAGCCCACAGGCCAACGGGCACAAAGAGGAGAGGCAGTAGCCGGACATCGAGTGCTATGACACCACCAGCGATGACAGAAGCAGTTATTGCGACTGTCACAAGCACGCCAGACAGCGATAACGATGTCATATCCGTACTGAAGAGGCGTGACTTTAGTTGCGCACTTGTCATACATATGTTGCATGATTAGGTTTGACGGCAGCCCACCAACGCCGAACGCGATGAGCTAAGTACGTAAGCGCTTGTCCGCAGTATGCTCTCGCTAACTTTGGCCGTGACACGGAAGCCCCACCGTTTTCTGCTATGATCTGCGTGAGGGCCGCCTCAATCCCGTCAACTGCGCAGTGAACACCATACATTGAAGCACACGCTGAGCGTACAGCTGGGAACTCTTGTTCCGCATATGTGGAGAGGGCACGCAGGTCGGTGAGTAGATCCGCACGCCACGCTATTTCACGCCCCGTCAGGTTCGTACGCGCCAGTGCAGGCAGTGAGTCGCAGGTAAGGAGCCCAAAGTATCCGTCCGCACCACACACTGCAGTTGGAACTCCCCAGGCGACTGCTTCAATAACACTACGTCCTTGGCCCACGACGATGTCCGCTTGAAGTACATCTTTCGCTGAAACTCGCCAGGCGCCTAGAAATTTTATACTCAATGGATAAGCAGCCTCTGACATGATGCGACGAGCGTATTGCTCTAACCGTGGTTTGGCTTCACCGTCACCTATAATGAATACATCGAGAGGCTGTTGCTGAGCGACGATAGCAGCTTGTTCAAACAATGCCTCGATCGCCGGTGCCTTGCTGTCGGGCAATCGTGAACTTGTAAGGATCCGTCTAACTCGATCGTTGTCCGTGGGCACTGACTGTAAAAATGGCCGAGCATCACTCAGTGACTGCGCGAAATCGACTCTGCCGCGAGAAAGTACCACATGTTGTGGGGGAATACTGTGCACGGACAGTAATGCTTCCTGAAGTTCTTGCGAAAATACAATGATACCTGGCAAGTTCACTGGCGGGAGTGGACTAAGTGGGCCACCTGGCTGCACTTGGATCAGGAAAGGACGACGAAAAAGTGCGGCAGGCGCCGCTTGATCCATTGCCTTCCCATCCATTGCTATCAATACATCGTATTCATGTGTGCTCATGATCCGCAAAATATCCCAAGCTCGAACAGGTGGTCCCCAAATGCCCTTGCGGTACAAACAACAGTGCGTCCTGAACTCGCTGGCTGGTCTAGATCGGGAACATCAATCGGGTGGACAAGCACACCCACACGATAGCCGCAGCGATTCAATTCTGGAGCAATGGCAGCGGCCGAAAGCAGATGACCGCCGACTACATCAAAGCGATAGCTTACGACAAGTAGGATGTCTTTGATTGTGGCAGTAGAATGAGACTTGATCAGTGCTGGCATAAGCTTTAAATACGAAACGTGTTCTTGAGGACACGGAAGTCAGACTTTTGCGGAATCAGCAAGCTCGAAGGTGCCAGACCACTCATCCTGGCGTAAGTAATAGCAAACAGCAGTGCGCCGAAGGTGTAGCTCACGCTGGAAGCCCAGGCCGCCCCAACACAACCAAAAGCTGGAATCCACAGATTTAAGGGCAATGTTAATCAGCAAAGCCAGTGCGTACACCCAAAGAGCGGCCTGCGGCTTACCACGTCCAGCCAGGTCGCTGTTGAGTACTTTAAATATTAGGGCCATCCAAACGCCCAACATGATGGCCTGGATGACATCACTACTCTTCGCATATGCGTCACCGTAGATCGCCGGGACCAGCCACGGAGCAAGAAAGTAGAGCAGCATGCAGGGCAGTAAGCTGCCCCAAAGCGTAATGCGCATGATCATGGCCGTTTTTGCGCGTGCTGAGTCACATTTCTGGCAGTCGTGCTGCGCGCAAAGTTGACTGTTGTCAAGGCAGCCGGGAGCAGCCACAACAGCTGAGCAAGTCCAACCCCCACAGAGTAGATACCTACTTCCTGCGAGGTGGAGAGGCGCTCCAGCAGAACAATATCGAAACGATACCCAAGGCTGAGTATGAAGAGTGCAGCGGCGTACACAACACCCATTTTCACAAAACGAAGCGGCAGTCCCGGAATATACTTAGGGCGGATACTGCCATACGACTGGACCAGCACTACTGTAGAAATCGCCGCCACCACAGCTCCAAGCACCGTCACAAGCAAGACAGATTGAATGTTGACGAGCCCGGATACAAGCAGGAAAACCAACAGGCCAAGCACGACAAGCGGTTCGAGCACCGAAACAGTGGCGATAGCGCGAATTCTCTGCTTGGCCATTAATACCCCGCTACCGTAACTCATCACGAGGCTGGACGGCAGCATGAGCAAGGCGATCACTGTTGTGTTCCATCCGTATTTTTGCGGCAGACCGGAGATTATGTAGAGGCCTATGACAAGGACCATACCAGCCACCGACATAATCAAAGCCAGCAAAGCAATCGTGCTGATAACAGATTGATCGGCGAAGATTTGCTTGCCAAGAAAGTACGTGGTGGACTGGCGCAAGCCTAATTCAGCAAACGACTGGATGAGGCCAGGAACTACCAACAAGGCTATGACTGCACCTTTACTCTCCGGGCCAAGCGTACGTGCCGTGATGACTCCGCATAGGAAGGTAAGTGCCGTCACAAAGACGCGGCTGGTCATCAAGGACGCTACGTCGGCAACAAAACGCGGTACATGAATTTTGGCGGTGGCAAGAGGCAGTTGGTTCATTATTCCGTCATGAGCAAGTTATGCGACACGAGAGGGGGTCGGCAGATGCATGCAATCGGCCACCGCTTATTGAACCCCAAGCGGCCAGGAGACAATTTCACATTCCAGGTCAATGCCGTAGGCTGCGAAGACGCATTGACGGATATACGCGATCAACTGGCGTATTTGAGATGCAGTAGCATGCCCGACGTTGACAATGAAATTGGCATGCTTCTCGCTTATCTGTGCATCGCCGATCCGCAAACCCTTTAGACCCAACGAGTCGATTAACTGGCCCGCCGGCTGGTGACCGGCAGGCCGCTTGAAGACACTGCCGGCGTTTGGAAATTGCAGGGGGAATTTGGCACGCCGTTCGGCAAGAATCTGCTTCATGCGCTGCGAGATCTGAACAGTGGGAGCCGGATGCTCAAGCAGGAAGGTTGCTTCGGTCACCACAGCCTTGGTGCCCTGGAGCTTGCTCGTACGATAACCAAGGCGCAGTTCGCATGCAGCCTCGTCAACCAGTTCATTCTCCGCATTGAGATAAGTAACGGTCTTGACGATTGCGCGCATATCGGACGGATTGTCCGTGCCCTTGCCGGCGTTCATGACGATTCCAGCCCCAATCGTGCCGGGGATTCCTACCAAGTGCTCGAGACCGGCATAGCCAAGCTGAGCCGCCCTTTGGGCGACTGTCGGCATTGCCACACTTGCGCCAACGCACAACGTATTGCCCCTACGCTCTAGGTAGTGAAATGTGCGGCCAAGGCTCAGCGTAATACCGGGGACACCGGAATCACTGATCAACAGATTCGAGCCGCGTCCCAGCACTTGGACTGGGATTCCATGATCTTTGGCGCAGGTCATAAGCACGATCAGGTCCTGGATATCTGCAGGCACGGCAAAGACTTCGGCCTGCCCTCCCACACGCCAGGTGGTATGAGATGCCAAGGGGTAGTTGCGGACCACTGTGCCGCGAAACCCCGAAAGCAAAATCACAGTGCACAGCCCTCGATTGCGGCGCCAAGCGTGGCCAATTTGCCTACCACGTCGTCATAGCCACGCTCAACCTGGTACGCGTTACCAACAACAGTGATGCCGTCTGCAGTGAGGCCGGCCAGCATACACGCCATACCCCCGCGCAGATCTGGGGCCACGACATCAACCCCGTGCAAGGCACTTCCGCCCTGCACGACTGCCGTATTACCGAATGACTCAATGTCGCCGCCGAATTTCTTGAGCTCGTCCACATAGTGAAAGCGATCTGTGAACCGCAAATCGGTGATTGTGCTTGTCCCGGATATACTAAGAGCAAGGGCGGCGAATATAGGCTGCATATCCGAATTGACTCCCGGATATGGCGCAGTAAACAGGTCAAACGGGTGTTTTTCACCCTTACCCGACACAAACACGGAGTTTCGCCAGAGAAGACATCGATGCCGGCGACCCTTAGATAGCGAACATCCTCAGCAACGTTCTCAAGATCAAAATCAAGAATAGCAACCTCGCCGCGTGTTGCCCCGGCAGCGACCATGTAAGTCACAGCCTCGTCCCATCCAGGCATGATGGTAAAGGTGACGCCACCTTTCAGCTGGCGGACGCCTTCCACATTGACTATCCGATTGCGTACTATGATTGACGCGCCCATCGCGGACAAGAGCTTGCCCAACTGCTGAATTTCCGGGCGGGTATTGGCGTTGCGGATTGTCGTAACACCCCTGGCCAATGTCGCTGCGAGCATGATGTTTTCCGTGCCGCTTGTGGTCGGCAGGTAGAAATCCACCTGGGCTCCCTGCAGTCCCTGCGACTGCAGCATGATCCCATCCGGTTGTTCATCAACAATGGCACCCAGTTTACGTAGACCCATTAAATGCAGATCATATTTGCGGTCGCCTAGGCTGCAGCCGCCAGGTTGAGGGATGAAGACGGACTCGCCAAGCGCAGCACATGCCCCCAGAAGCACCAACGAGTAACGTATACGCCTGGCAAGCTCGATAGGTACTGCGCTGCCAGAAAACCTCCCGCGGCTGCACACAACCCGGGTGCCCTCAACGGTGACATCTGCCCCCATGGCTCGTAACAGTTCAATCATTACTTGCACGTCGTTGAGCCCAACCGGTACGTTTTCTAGTATGGTTGGCAGTTCCCCCATCGCCGCGGCGACCAACATCGGCAGAGCAGCGTTCTTTGCGCCAGCGAGGCGAATTTCACCGCACAGGGGTTGCCCACCGTGAATGGTTATTGATGAGTTGTGCATTTTTCTTGCCTCATGTTGTTACAGCGCTTACGAACTCTTGGCAATGCCACTACCGGACCACATGCAAGAACTCGAGGGCTAGGACACGCAGGTTCGCATCCACAACACTGGAGACACATATAAATGTTTGGGCTGAATTCGATCGACATAACTTACGTGGTGCCTACACTGCAGCAGTGCAGAGATCAGTAGGGATATGACTGCGGAATACTCGGAGCTAGAATTCCAATGTGGCTCGTAGATATTGGAGCAGCAAGGTGCTACAGCCAACGGGCCGCATACCTCGCAGAACGCAAGTGAGTATCGTTCTGCGGCAAGTTTAAAGATTTCGTCTGTTTGAAATCATGAGGCAGACCGTGTTCCCATCCATTCCCCACTGGCACGAAGGACATGGCGAGTATCCACAATATGAGCCGCAGTACGGCAGACCACACCCCAGTCATAGGAGGCGTGATCTGTGGCAATCACCACGCAGTCAGCTTGGGTAAGGGCTTCATGGGGATCGAGCACGGACTCCATTGCCACCCCGTCATAGCGAAATGAGGGTATGTACGGGTCGTGGTACTCGACGGCTGCCCCCTTCTCTTTTAGCAGGTGGATGATGTCCAGAGCCGGCGATTCGCGCAGATCACTCACGTTCTTCTTGTACGCCACCCCTAATACGAGCACGCGGCTGCCGTTAACGGCCTTGCCTGCCTCATTCAGGGTGTCCTGCACCTTCTGCACCCAGTAGCGCGGCATGCTCGTGTTGATCTCACTTGCCAGCTCGATGAAGCGGGCATTGTAGCGAAGTGTGCGCAGCTTCCAAGAGAGGTAGAGCGGATCAATGGGGATGCAGTGTCCACCCAGTCCTGGCCCCGGCGTAAACTTCATGAAACCAAACGGCTTGGTTCCTGCCGCTTCCAAGATCTCCCAGGCATCCAGTCCCAATTTGTCGCACATCAACAGCAGTTCGTTGGCCAGCCCGATGTTGACCGAGCGAAAGGTGTTCTCAAACAGCTTGACCAGTTCGGCTGCCGCAGGCGACGAGACCGGCACCAGCTTCTCGATGACCTGTCCGTAGTAGGCGCTCGTCACTTCCAGACAAGCCGGCGTAACGCCGCCGATCACTTTGGGCGTGTTGCGCGTGGTGTAGTCCGTGCGGCCAGGGTCTACACGTTCGGGGGAGAAGGCCAGAAAGAAATCCTTACCCACCTGGAGGCCAAGGCCATTCGCCTGCAGCTGCGGCAGCACCGCTTCGGTCGTGGTGCCAGGATAGGTAGTCGATTCGAGCACGATCACCATGCCACGATGTAGATAGCGGGCAATGTGTTCGGTAGCGTTCACGATGTAGGAGATGTCGGGATCACCCGTCTTGCCCAACGGGGTGGGTACGCAGATCGACACCGCATCGCACTCTGCCAATACCGAAAAATCGGAAGTGGCGTAGAACGAACCGGAGAGAACGCCGGCATCCACCGCGAGATGCGAACCGTTATGCTGTCCAAACACTGAAGCGGATGACTGTGGAGATACGGCAGCAGCGGGTTCCAGCGCGGTATAAGAGAAGCAACGGTGGCGGCAGGCACATCTTCGATATACGACTCCCCCCGATTGACCGCGTTCACCTTGCGCTCGTCCAGGTCGATGCCAGTTACACGGTACCCTGCCTGGGCACAAGTCACAGCCAAGGGCAAGCCGACATAACCGAGGCCTATTACGGCTACCCGCGCGTTACGTGCAGCAAATCGAGCAATGAGTTGTTCCTTGAACATCGAATGTTCCTCGCTTGGAGCTTTGGCCAAAATCAATACCGCAATCGTGCTGCTGACAAGATGCTTCGACGTCATCGATGGTGAATCGTTCTGCCATGGCCGCGTGTCCGCCGCGGCCGCTTGACGGCAGGTGCGGGGGGTTCCTGTTTCATTGTGGCTTCCACTGAATCATCGGCGTCGGCGGCTTGCAGGAGCAACTCGATCCGGGCGGACGCTGTAAGGAGACCGGTGAGGGCACCCTCCAGTTCGAAGCCGGCCCGGCGCCACTGCGGCGGCTCGGCCGGGCGATCCGGCTGGGGGGCAGTGGGCCCCGGCAGCCCGCCCGCGGCATCGATAGCCGCCAGGCGCTGCCGGAGATGCGCCACGACGACACCGGACAGAACTGCCGGTGCCCCCGGGTTGGTGAGATGGTGGTCGTGGCGGCGCACCAGCCGGCCGCAGCCGAGTATTTGGTCGATGCGTTCAACGGCACTTTGGTCGCCCGGCGCCGACAGAAGCAGGTAACCGGGGAACAGCGGCGCCCGCTGGAGAGCGCCATGGCAATACTGAGTTACTTCCGCTATGTAGACTTCCAACTGCAGGCTGTGCTCGAGACGATACGCTGTTGCCTGCTCGCAGCCTCTCCGTGTGTGCACAAGATACCAGTCCAAGGACGCCTCCTTGCTGCCTTCCCATAGGGGCAACCCAACACCCGGGGCCGGTGCGACGACCTAACACGCGGTAGCAACTCAACACTGTTTTGTGTAGGAGGAATCGATGAGTGGTTGTGCAAACTCGTGCCAGGCAGCCTGTGCGGCGCAGGGCCAGACGTTTGCCGGCCGGCGCAGATGCCGGCGGCGCAGCGGTCGGGGGACCGGCCAACTTCCAATAGACAACTATGGGCGGGCAAGCCGGAGCATCGGCTACGACGAACTTGCTCGTTTGAACCACTTTGGCTTAAGAGATACGCAAACTACACTTAAGCGCATTTCGATTATAACTGAAGTTTTCGTTAGATTCAAGAGCCAAACACAAACCCTCGCGCAAGACTCGCGAAGCTGACGATCGGCCGCGGTAACGGCTAAGGCGCGCGGCCGCGTTACTCCGCCTTCCCTTCCCTCTTCTCCGCAAACCCCCGATACACCAACTCCAGCACCAGCCGCTCAAACCCTGCCCGCGTCCCCTCCTGCGCCGGCACCTGCTCCACCACGCCCTGGTAGCCGCCGAGCGCATCGACCAGCGTGTCCATAAGCACCTTGGGGTAGTCAGTTCTACGCTGCATCCGGCAAGACGTGGCTAGACATAAATGGGCTGTCCATTCTCGCACCAGCCGCTACTGATCTAGGAGTTGAGAACTATATCGGGTGGGCTACTCAGGGCAACACATCGGTACTGATCGGGTATATCACTTGTGGGTTCACTAGCTCGAGTGGGAACCCGAGCGGGGAGTTGTTCATCGTAGCAAACGGCGGAGGAGGTACCGGCCGCATTACTCTCTCAGCGGCGTCGCTGAGGCTGGGAGGGTTGACTACAAGCGGTGCCGCAGTTGGTTCGTATTCAGGCAAGGTGAAGGTCAACATCGGCGGGACGGATGTCTGGATTCCGTACTACTCCTCATAGAGACCTCTCGGACGAGCTTCAGCTCGGACACTGGGGCTCCCCCGGAAACACTTGTACCGAGCAGTTTACCTCGCTGCCTTCCTGTTGTCCATGAACTTGAGCAGTCCTTGACGACGTTATCTGCCATTGCTGGTGTCATAAGATCCTCGGCACGATAACGTCTCACTTCGACCCCTTCATGAGTAAGGGGGACAAGACGTCGATCAGCGTCGGCAGGAAGTTCCCTGTGGTAGGTGTCGCCGTCTACTTCGACGACAAAGGTGAGGCCCTTGTAGACAACAAGAAAGTCTGGCTCGAGACGGTTATAGTTGTTACCGACGCGGATGAACACAGGTAGGGGTGCGACGGCCAATCTTGCACGAACCATCGCATCAAATAGGGCTATTTCAGCGTCCGACCTAAACAATAGACCCTGGTGTTGCTTCGCCGCAATGTTATCGCTACGCACCCTACCCTGGTTGGTAAGTCCTTCGCCTTTTACGAAGCATCCCGCTTCGTCACGCCAACCCTCTTTGACTTGACCCACCATTGCCGACAAGGACACACTTTCAATGTGGTCGCTCGGGCACCCACCGAACAATATCCCGGCTGCTCCGAGGATTGACTTTTCAGTCGCTTCTATCTCTTCGGCGGTCATTGCATGAAACATGTGAACAGGCAAGGAAATGCGTAGTTGCCAGGAGTCGATGCCCCAGTCTTGATCGAGGTGCCTGAACCAACAGGAGCCCTCCAGCACTGTTACGATAGCACGGTTATCAGCATCGATTTTTAAAACTTCGACAAGCGATGCAAGAAAGTCTTCCATCTCGAACGGGCCATCGCTCATTATCTGTACCCTTCTTTTGGTCTACTGATTGCGTGCCAAATGGGCTATCTTAGTAGGGAGGCGACTGTCGGGCGAGGCTACGCGCTGCTAGACTCGAAAGTCGGGTTTACCTCGGCATCGATCTCTCCCAGTCTGTCCAGGAGTGTGTCCATGTCAATTGCGTTCACGACTTGATCACCGAGAAGAAACACGATCCGGAAGCATCGTGCAAAGTCATCTCTGTCGGCATAGAGCGCAACCTCGTACGTTTCTACTTCCTTTTTACGGGGGAGAGGACCGCCTTCGTCAGGGACGAACTTCCAAAGTTCGAACGTGATGCGTGGGGCAAGATCGTCGTACTGCACCTTGAGAAGCCCCTCAGCTACGACTAGATCCACTTCGTCAGGGGCGACGGCGGCCCTCTCGAGTTTGTCAATCACCAATGCAACTAAGTCGTAGAAGGCATCGAGATCATGGATGTCGGGACGGGCGTACTCGTGCTCGATCTTGTTCCTAATGAGATTGAGTCGTCGGGCCGAACTGGACCTGAGCAAACCGAGTTCTGTTAGCAATATCAGCTTGCCGTGAAGGTGCAAGCCCCTCTTCTCGGCATATTTCTGCATGGACCAAGCATGGAGAAATATGTCGAATCTGACACTCTAGAGCATGCTTCAGATGCATGATACAGTTAATGCGATTGCGTATACTCTCTTGACCTAGTTCGACCTCTGCATAGCTTAGGAACTCGCGGGGCAAGATTTCGAAGTCGGGACGTTCGACATGGCGATAGCCCCAGCTCTGAGTAAAAGGGTAGTCATAGTCCCTCTCTTCGTCGTCATCCTCGAGAAGGAGTTCGACCAGCTCGGCTGCGATCGGCATCTTCATCTCTCCAACGGCTTAATACGTGGCTGAAGAGTATTATACAGCATCGAACTTGTGGGAAAGGCTTTCGATCTGCTAACGGGCAACAAGAAACCCCGACCACACTTGCGGGCCGACAGCCGCACCAGGATCTAGATCCTGCCGCGGGATCACGTTGCCATGGAACGTCGACGGCGCGCTGCGCCGGCGGAGGATCTCATCCTCTGGGTAGTCGCATGGCCGGCGTTTTCTGCCGCGGGCGCAGACTACGCCTGGCACTTTGCCGGCGAACTGCATGCCGCCTATCCGGCCCCTTGGAGCCTATTACCGGGGGGTTCTTGTTGACGGCTTTGACGTCGACACGCAACTTCCGCGGATAGCGTGCTCTGTGCACCTGATTGCCGGCAGCAGCGCGCGGGCAGCATGCTGGACCAAGCGGCGCTGGAGCGGCGGGCGGCATTGATCCCGCACTACTCGTACGTGGTGTGGGACGTGGGGCACAATATCCATGCTGCCGATCCGGCGGCATACCGCGCCGAGCTGCTTGCGTTTGTGCGCGGGTTACCGGCAGCGTACTAGGTGGCTACCAAGCGTCATTGGATAGCGGGCACGTGGGCGTGGTACGTTGCCGGCGACACCAGGAGATTTGCACATGGGCGTGCGAACTATACGATGACTCCGGAAGGTCTAGCGGGGCTTGAGCAGCACGTTTACCCCGGGCGCTGGCCGCAGCGTGCCGAGACTGCGCATGTCGATCCGCTGTCCCGGCCACCAGGTTGACCTCAAACCGCTGGGCCACCATGGCCAGGATGAGGACGGCCTCGAGCTTGGCGAAGGACTCGCCGATGCAGAAGCGGGGGCCGCTGCTGAAGGGGATGTAGGCGAAGCGGTGCTGCCCCTTGCGCGCGTCGGGGAGCATGCGCGTGGGGTCGAAGCCCTCGGGGTTGTCCCAGAAGGCGGGATGGCGGTGGAGCGCATAGGTGGGGATGACGACGTTGCTGCCGCCGGGCAGGATGTGGCCCGCCAGCGTGTCGGCCTCCAGGGCGGTGCGCACGATGTTGACGACGGGCGGGTAGAGACGCAGGGTCTCCTCGAAGACGGCCAGCGTGTAGGGCAGGTTGGGGAAGTCGGCGGCGGTGGGCACGCGGCCGCCCAGCACCCGGTCGACCTCCTCGTACAGGACGCGGCGCACGACGGGCTGCTCGGAGAGGAGCTTGAAGGCCCAGGTCAAGGCGGTGGCGGTGGTCTCGTGGCCGGCGACGAAGAGGGTGATCACCTCGTCGCGCAGCTGCTGGTCGGACATGGCCGCGCCGGTCTCTTCGTCGCGGGCGTCGATCAACATCTGCAGGAGGTCCTGGTAGGCGGCGCCGGGCGCGCGGTGCCCGGCGATGATGGCGTCGACGATTTCGTTGAGCCGCGCCAGGTTGCGCGTGAAGGCACGGTTGGCCGGCGTCGGCAGCTTCTCCACCAGGCCGAAGGGGCGGCGCGAGCGGGCGGCGATCTCGGAGAGGATCGGGCCGAGGGTCTCGTGCACGGTCGCCAGCTGCGCAGCGCTGAGCCCGGTCGTAAAGAGCGCCTTGGCCACGACCGAGAGCGTCACGCGCATCATCTGCTCCTGCAGCTCGAAGGCCGTGCCGCCGGCGGCATACTGGTCCCACTGCGCCAGCAGCTGCTGGATCTCCGCCACCATGATTTCCCCAAACGACGCAATCACCGTGCGGTGGAAGAAGGGCTGCATCATCCGCCGCTGCCGGCGCCAGAAGTCGCCCTCGCTGGTGAAGAGGCCGTTGCCGGCGGCCACGCGCAGCTTGTCGAGCAGCTCGCCCTTGATGTAGTTGCGGTTGTTCATCTGCAGCACCTGCTGCACGTCGTCGGGGTGAAAGAGGAGGTAGACGTGGCGGTTGGCGATCTGGAGGTGGACCAGGTCGCCGTAGGCCTGGTGGAGCCGGACCATGCGCCGCACGCCGTCGTCGTTGCGGTTGAGGAGGATGTTTTTGAGCACGGTGCTGCCCTGGGGGCCGGGGATCACGACGTCGGCAGAAAGGTTGGCGGCAGATTGATCTTGGCGCGGCATACGGTCTCCTTGGGCAGCGGGCCCGAATGGAAGCAGGCGAGACGGCGGGATTTATCCTAAAGGATACGGCGCCGCGGCGCAACCGGCACTTGCGCAGGCGTCCATTTCAAGTTGGGGGCGGTAGGGGCACAAGGTCCGGCGGCGGGAGCCTCGTCATAACGGCGATCTTTGTTCCGCCGGACCTTGTGCCCCTACGGATTGCGCGCGCCCCGAACATGAGATGCACCTTGCGCACGGGCAAATTGCGCCGGTTGACAAGTACTGCGTGCCTGGCCTATAGTGCCGGAACTTTTCTGCGCCCCGGGCCCCCGTTGTCTTGCCGCAAGACGGAGTCGCCGCTATGCCACATACCATCACCCGACGCGAGTTCCTGCAGTACAGCGCAGCGGTCCTGGCTGCACTGGGGCTGGCGCCGCCGCCGGCCGCGCGGGCCAAGGCCGCGGCGGCGGTCCCGGCGCGGCAGCAGGGCGAGGTCGTGGCGATGCCGGCGTTTGCGCCGCTGCCGCTGCCCGCACTGCTGGGCGCGCCGGTCGACGTCGCGGCCGGCACGGACGGCGTGGTCTGGGTGCTGGGGGAGTCCGGCGCACCTGCGACCTATGACCCCCTGACCACGACGTGGACGCCCTACGGCGGCGGGATCGACGCGGCAGCCTATGTGGCCTACCGCGATGCGAATGAAAACGACACGGTGGCGGCCAGCTATTTTCGCGGCGACCAGGTCCTGGTGGCCGGCGAGCAGGATCCCGCCGCCATCGCCGACCGCTGGCAGGGGCTGCCGCCCAGCTTCCAGGGCGATCTCGACGGGGTCGCCGGGCGGATGTTTGGGGCCGTGTTCTTCCGGCAGGGCCAGGCGGCCTTTCTTACGGACAGCGGCGAAACTGCCTTTGTGCAGTCGCTTGGCCAGCTTTGCCAACTGGCCGGGCGGCGCCTGGGAGGGCGGCCGGTTTGACTACGTGATCGCGGGCCGCCAGCCGGGGCCGTCGGACAACGCGTACTTTGTGCTGGGCAGCGAGTATATCGTGGTGGACTTGGACGCGGGGGCGGTGAACAGCCCGCCGACGCCGCTCGCCAATTTCTACGGGGGCGCGGCGCTGGCCTTGCTGACGGACGCAGGCCGCCAGGCGGTGCTGGTGGATGGGTCAATCCTGGACCCGGCCGCAGCGCTGACCGTCTTGCGCGGCCCGGTTGCGTACAAGCTGGCGAACGCCACCGGCGCCACGCCGCCGCAGGTCAGCTACATCGCGCAGCAGGACCCGCATTGGCCCGCGGCGTGGCACCCGGTGCTCAAGCAGGCGCCGGCCGGCGCGATCGGCAGCTTGTGGAGCCTCGACGCGGGCGGCATCCCGTTCACCAACACCGGCAGCGGCTGGACGGCGGCGGCGCTGCCCAACAACGCGCCGGCGCTGGCCCTGGACTGCGGCGCCGACGGCAGCGTGTATGCCGCCGGCGGCGGCGCGCTCTTCCAAATGGACGCGAGCGGCAGCTGGACGCAGGCCGCGGCGCCCGGGTTTACCCTGCAAGGGGTCACGGTCGGGGATAGCGGCTACGTCTGGGTCACAGACGACCAGGGTACGGTCTATCGCTTTGCGGGCGGCGCCTTCACGCCGGCCAACCTCGGCGTCCCCGCGGGCGATGCGGCGGCCAGCCCCGACGGCACGCTGTGGCACTGCCGCGCCGGGGCGCCGGACGCCTATCGCTTTGTGGCCCAAGGGCAGCTGCCCTCCGAGGCCATCCCGATCGGGCTGGGCGTGACCAGCGTGCAAAAGGCGGCCGGCACCTCCTTTGGCAAGGCGTTCTTCCTGGCCCAGCAGAACGGGCAAAGCGCCCTGATCAGCTACACCTCGCCCTATCATTTTAAGACCCCCGCCAGCTATACGACCGGCTTTATGCAGCGCATCGCCACCGGCGCGAGCACGGTCTTTGTGCCGCACATCGCCGCCGACCAGACGCAGATCAGCATCACGGGCCTGGACGTGCAGACCGGCGCCGAGCGCTGGAGCTATGCCTATGCTGCCGACGCGGCCACGGCGGCGAACTTCCTGGAGCAGCAGGGCGCCGCGCCGCTCTACGACGCGGCGCACCAGCTGGTGTACGTCTTCCAGTACCACGGGGTGATCGACGCCCTGGACGCGCAGACGGGCGTGCGGCGCTGGTCCCTGCCGCTGGCGCAGCTGAACCTCGCGCAGGCGGTGATTCCCGTGCAGCCGATCCTGGCGGCGGGCGGGATCTATGTGGCGGCCGCCGACGATCCGGCGGCGGTGCCCAACAGCACCATGCTCTACCTGGTCGCCGTGGACACGAGCGATGCGGCCGCGCACGCCGCGCGGGCCAGCCCGTGGCGGCGCGCTGGGTATCCAGCCAGAACGTACCGGACCAAAGCCCCATGCTGCCGCTGCCGCCGGTCTATTATGCGGGTGCGGTCTATCAAAGTGCCTGGTCCGTAGGCAACCCCCAGCAGCTGCAGATCAACACCTGGCAGACCGACCCCCTCACGGGCGCTGCCAACAATCTTTGGTACACTGCGGTTGGCCCCTGGCCGGGGATAGCACTCCCCACCACCGCGCCCATCGTCGCCAACCTGCGCAAGCCGCCGCAGTACACGGAATCTGCGCCCGCCCTGGTCTTCAGCAGCGGCCAGGCCGTCTACGGCCTGTTCCTGGACGGCTACGGCTATGTCCTAGTCTACAGCCCGGCGGAACTCGTACAAAGGGCCGCGTATACGAACATGCTGCTCGTCGACGGGAACATCTTTTTTGCCGACAGCGCCGGCAACCTCTATGGGCTGGATGCGGCGTTCAACCCCCTGCCCGATCTGCCCGCGACGTTGGTCGACGCCAACATCTATGCGCCACTCGAGCGCGACGCGCGACGGTGACGGCGGTGCCGTCATCATTCTGGGCAACAATACCGGCAACAGCGCAGCCAACCTGGTGTTCTACGATGTGGCCACGGCCAACAGCCTTGCCTTGGCGACCAACCAGACGTCGTTTATGAGCATGTCCGAAGTGACCGGCGACGGCCTGTTGTTTGGGGGTGGTGCGGGGCCGGATTTGTCGCTTGGGCAGTTCTTTGGCATTCGGACGGGCGACCTGCGCGCATTCGCGCGACTTTGTGATCGAGTCGCAGCTGCTGCAGGACTACGACCCGGGCGCGGCGGCAGTGGCGCGCTACCAGACGCGGATCACGATCGTCGACGACGCCAAGACGCCGCAGCCGTTTACCGGCGTCAAGATCTGGGCGGATGCGGCGCTGGCGGTGCAGATCGACGGCCGGCCCTACACCATCGGCCCGGATACGCCGGCGGCCACCAGCGTGGATGCGAGCGGCACGCTTACGATCCTGAGCGATGCCGGCGACCTGTTTGCCACGCCGCTGCGGATCTGGGCGGCGTTTATGGATCCGTTTGAGCGCATCCTGGTCTACCCGGACCGCGAGTTTCACGCGCGGCTGCCCGGGATGATCGCGGACCCCAACAACGACGATCCCACGGCGATCAACCTCGCCACGGGCACCAACTATGCGGGCACGCAGATCTTTCCCAACCAGCAGCAGGCCCAGACCCTGGCGACGACCGTGGCGACCACCTGCCAGGCGGCGGGCATCGGCGCGGGCGGGGCGGGCGCGGGTCCGGGCACCGGCGCGGGTCTGCCGCCATTCACGGCGTATGCCGATTTGGGAGGCATGGCGTATCGGCCGTACAACACCCCGGCCGCCCGGCCCCTCGTCGCGCAGGGCGTCTACGGGGTGAGCTGGAGTGCGGCGGCGCCCGACACCTATGCCGTGCTGCCCTTTGCGGCGGCGGCCGGGACCATCGACGGGCTGGCCGGGGCGGTGGACCCTGCGCAGGCGGCCCCGATCGGCGGTGGGCTGGGCAGCATCTTTAGCGACCTGTGGCACAAGATCAAGAGCGGCATCGCCAAGGTCACGCAGGTGGTCGTCAGCATCGGCAATGCGGTCTATGCCGGCATCCAGTACGTGGAGAACGGCGTCACCAAGGTGTTCCGCTTTGCGGTGCGGGAGATCGAGGACCTGGCGGCCACGGTCGGCGCCTTTTTCGTGGCGCTGGGCAAGGCGATCGAGGACATCGTCGAGCTGCTCAGCCTGCTCCTGCACTTTGAGGAAGTCGTCAAGACCCATACCATTCTCAAGACGGCGATCCTCGCACAGCTCAACAACCTGCCCACTGCGATCCAGAACAACATTCAGGGAGCCGTCAAGGATTTCTTTGCCACGCAAGAGAAAGACATCCAGGACGCTTTCTGCAGTGTCAAGCAGCAGATCGTCCAGGGCTATACCTGCGGCGCGCCCGGCGCGGGGGCAGGGCCGGCCGTCAGCGGGCTCAACGGCGCCGGCGCCACGCCGCACAGCATCTTTCAGGCGGCACCCAAGAGCGGCGGCAGCCCTCAATCGCACGCCGTGGCGGCGACCTGGGGCTTTGACAAGGTGCGGAGCCATTATCAACAAGGGTCGACCCTTGGCGCCGCGGCGACGCGCGGACAACCCGGTCCTGGCGTTTGCCGCCAGCTTTGCCGCGAGCTTGACCAGCGACAGCACGCTGCAGGGGGCGTATGCCGCCACCTTGCGCGACTTTGCCGGCGCGTTTTCGTTCAAGTCGCCGGCCGACTTCCTGCAGATGGCGCTGTTCAGCCTGCTCGACGTGATCCAGGACCTCCTCATCAGCAGCCTGGCGGTCGGCAAGGCGCTGCTCGAGGGGATCCTGGGCCTGGCCGGCGACCTCGTCTCCTTTCTGCTTGACCCCCAGCAGGGCATCCTGGTGCAGCCGTTGGACATCCCGATCCTCGGCGATCTCTACAAGCTGCTGTTCGGCAGCGAGCTGACCTTTTTGGACCTGGTGATCCTGGTGGCGTCCATTCCCGTCACCTTTCTCTACCGCATTGTCGAAGGCCAGTGGCTGTCGGAACAGGTACACGCTGCCGGGGTGCCAGCGAAGCAATGGTAAGCCTGACGCCCATCGCGCGTGCCGTCGGGCTGCTCAACACCGCGCTTTTCTGCGGCCGGGCGATCTTGATGCCCATCAACGACACGTCGGGGGAGCCGGGGGCGCCGAACCCCATCCGATGTTGAGCCTGGCGGCCATCAGCGCCGGTTTCTTTGCCACGACGGTAACGTGGCCGCGGGCCCCAGCGCCTTTGTCCTGGCGAGCACGGCGCTGACCCTGATCTTCATCCCCTATATGGGGCCGGTGGCGCCCGGGCTGACTGCGGTGGTGGCGCTCACGCGCATCGGCAGCTTTATCTTGAACATGGTGGCCAAGCCGTCGGCCGACGCACTGCTGGTGTTGAGCGGCAACCTGTTGGGGTCGGTGCCGCCGCTGGCGCAGCCGCTCAAGTATCTCAACAATGCCACCGACGACATTTCGCTGGCGATCCTGATGGTGCTGGAGATGATCGGCAATTTTGGCGCCGCGTTTGTCGACTTCGTCAACACCACGGCCAACTGGGAGGCGGAGCCGACGGCCCTGCCGCCGGGCGAGGAGCCGGCCGCCTGGCCCCCGCGCGTCCACCTGCCGTTTGTGCAGGCGGGACCGTAGGCGGGTGGGTGGCGGCGCGATAGTCAGCAATTTGTAAACTGTTTGTAGGCCTCTACCCCTTGCCTCGCCTGGCGTACCGCGCATACAATGCCCTCACATGCGCGGCGGTTGGGCCGCGCCGGTTTTGTGAATCATTCTTGTTTGGCTCGCTGCGTTCAGCGACGAACGTAAAAGGAACAAATTTCTATGGCAGAAACCCCTACGACACTAAACGGCGTGACCCCGCCGGCCGCCGCCATCAAGGAGCGGCTGCGCTCGGGCCTCGCGGGCGAGGCCTCGGTGCGGGTGGACGAATCCAATACGGCGATCGCGCTGGGCAGCGGCAGCGTGCCGGTGTTTGCGACCCCGGCGATGGCGGCCCTGATCGAGGCGGCGGCGGTGCAGGCCGTGGCCGAGGTGCTCAACGACGACCAGACGACGGTCGGTGTCTACCTGGACCTGCAGCACCTGGCGGCCACGCCGGTGGGGCTGACGGTGCGGGCGGAGGCCAAGCTGGTGCAGGTCGAAGGCCGCCGGCTGACCTTCCGGGTGACGGCGTTTGACGACGTGGAGCAGATCGGGATCGGGTCGCACCAGCGGATGCTGGTGGAGACAGACCGTTTTTTAGCACGTACCCGGTCCAAGCAGCCGGGCAAATAGCCTAAGTAAGGGCAACAGGCTCCGGGGTACGTGTCGAGAGGTAGGGGCAGAAACTGAGTTTCTGCGAGAAACTCAGTTTCTTGCGTGCCTCTACGATGTATTCGCCTATCCAACGCGCAGAGGAGCACCATGCAGCGGCCACGCCTGCTGTTGTTGACTACCGCCCAAAGCTATCGCAACGAGGCGTTTCAGGCGGCCGCCGCCCAGGCGGGGGTTGAGATCGTCGTGGCGTACGATCTGCCCGCGGCCATGCTGGGGGAAGACCGGCCGCATAAATCGGGGTGGCTGGGCGTGGACCTGGCGGACCCGGTGGCGGCGGCGGCAGCGATCGCGGCGTATGCGGCCGAACAGCCGCCGGCGGCGGTGCTGCCGGTGGACGACAGCGGGGTGCTGGCGGCGGCGGCGGTGGCGGCCCGGCTGGGGCTGCCGTATAACGCGCCTGCCGCGGCGGAGGCGGCGCGCGACAAGTACCGGATGCGCACGCTGATGGCGGCGGCGGGGGTGCCCTGCCCCTGGTTCCGCCTCTTTACTACTAGCGACGACATGGAAGCGGTCGCCGGCCAGGTGCCGTACCCGTGCGTGGTCAAGCCGACGAGCCTCAACGGCAGCCGCGGGGTGATGCGCGCCGACGATCCCCAGGAGTTTGTGGGGCGGGCGCAGCGGCTGGCGCGGCTGCTCGCCGCGAGTTTGGGGCGGGGCCGCACCCGTTCCTGGTCGAGTCCTTTATTCCCGGTGGCGAGGTGGCGCTGGAGGGGATGCTGGACGGGGGAGAGCTCACCGTGCTGGCGCTGTTTGACAAGCCCGACCCGCTCGACGGGCCGTTTTTTGAGGAGACGATCTACACGACGCCCTCGCGGCTGCCCCAGGAAGTGCAGGAGGCGATCGCCCGCTGTGCGGGGCAGGCGGCGGCGGCGATCGGGCTGGTGACGGGGCCGATCCACGCCGAGCTGCGGGTAAACGAGCAGGGGCCGTGGATGCTGGAGATCGCCGGGCGGTCGATCGGGGGGCTGTGCGGGCGCACGCTGCGGTTTGATCACGATATGTCCTTGGAAGAGCTGATCGTGCGGCAAGCGTGCGGGCTGCCGTGGCGCACGTCGGCGCCGGGGGCAAGTGCCAGCGGGGTGATGATGATCCCCATTCCCGAAGCGGGACAGCTGCGCGCAGTCGCCGGGGTCCCGGAGGCGGAGGCGGTGCCGGGGATCGAGGGGGTGGAGATCAGCGTGGCGCTGCACCACACGGTCACGCCGCTGCCCGAGGGCGAGTCCTACCTGGGGTTTATCTTTGCCCGCGGGGAGACGCCGGCGGAGGTCGAGGCCAGCCTGCGGGCGGCGCACGGCAAGCTGCGGTTTACGATCGTGCCGGAGATCGAGCTGGGGGTCTAGGTCCGGCGCCGGCCGACAAACCTGCCCTGCGGCCGGTTCGCAAGTTCATCGGCAGGTGAGGGAGGGGCTGCGCTCATGGCGCCGCGTGCGGTGCGGTCCTCCGGAAGAGGTCGTGAAGCAGCAGCGCACCGGCGACCCCTGTTGCCGCCAGGCCCACGATATAGATCACCAGCAGGGTGGACAGCAGCGCCATCATCCACGTGCCGGGCATGGCGCCGGGGGACATGAGCAGCAGGACCAGGGACACGATGGCCGCCGCGGCGGCGGCAATCATCAGCCCGCCGGGGCCAGAGCCTTCAAGAGCCCAGGCGGCCTACGCATCCAGCAAGTACCGGCCCATATCGGTGATGTTAGACTCAAAGCGGTCGTCGACCACCTTGCCGTTGGCGAAGTGGAAGATGCTGATTCCCGTGCTGGTCAGCGCCTTGCCGGTAGGCGCGATCCCGTCATATTCGCCAGTTTGGGTGCCGCGGCAGGTCCAGCGCACAACGACAGTATCGCCTTCGGCCACCAGCTCCTCGACCGTCATGTGCAGGTCCGGAAAGCCGCGGCGGTACTCGGCAATCGCCGCTTTCAAGTCGGCGACGCTGCCCCCGCCGTCGAGCACATAGGCAGGGTCACACATCTCGTCCAGTACAGCCAGGTTGCCCTCATTCCACGACTCTTCGATCAACCGGCGCGCAGCTAGCTTGTTGTCTGCAGCAGGCATGGGGTCCTCCTTGTGTCAACTACACGTATAAAATCGGTTGCAGGCGGGGTAGAGCACTCACAGGATGGCAGCGGCGACAAATATTATATATCACATTCCTGCGGCCGGCGCCAACAGGCTGAATCGTTCCCTCGTGTCCGGCAGAAACGGAACTGCGGCCGCACTGTCGTCTAGGTAGAAAATTAGGTAGTAGGTACTGATGCGCGCATCCGGCCCCGGCGCTAGAGTGGCACACGTCGTAGTGCTGCTCGTTACCTGTTACACCTAAGAGGAGGAAATGTATGTCTGCCAACCGTTTCTTGCGCGTATGTCTCGCCGTGCTCGTCGCCCTGCTGGCGCTCGCTCCCGTCACGAGCTGCGCGTGCCGTCCCCCCCACACAGACCACCGTGTACGTGGACGACACCTTCGAGGACCCGTCACTGACGGCGAAGTGCGGCTTTTCCGTCCAGATCCACCTGGACGGGCCGCTCAAGGTCATCACGCGCTATGACCAGACTGGCACCCCTGTGCGCCAGATCCAGGTGGCGCCTGCGTTCCGCGTGACGTTTTCTGGGCCGGGCGGTTCCTTTGGCACGCCGGGTCCCGCCGTTGAGATCCGCACCCTCAACCCGGACGGATCGCCCGACATTGTCACGGTGGTCGGACTGCTGACTGCGGTCCACCTCCCCGGCCAGGGTGTGATCCTGCTTGATACCGGCAAGATTGTGTTTCATGACTATCTGGGCGGCGAGCTGATTGCCGAGGTAGGCCCGCACGAAATGTTCGGCAGCGGCGACGCCACGCAGATGTGTAATGCCCTAGCGGGCATCTAGCAAGCGGTGTTCGAGGGCGACGCGTACCGCCGCGTGGCGCGAGCTGACATCGAGCTTGCCGTAGATCGTCGTGAGATGGGCGTTCACCGTGCGTGGGCTGATGACCAGCTTGTCCGCAATCTCACCATAGGTCAGCCCTTGCACAAGCAGCTGCAGGACCTCGCGCTCACGTGTGGTGAGATGGTCGGGGGGATCCCTGCAGCTGCACGATCTTTGGCACTTCTTTGTTCCCTGTGGCCGGCGCCCGTTCCGCCACTGCCCCCGCGAGCGCAGCTGCGAGCGCCACGGCCTGCGGCAGTGCCATGGCCTCTCCCTGTGCCCAACAGGCCGCAAACCACTCGTCACCTAGCGCGGTGCGGGCCTGTGCGATGCTTTGCTCTCGTTCCGCCGGACCGGCCAATGTGTAGAAGATGGCGCCGCCGGCGAGATGGTGCGCTGCAGCGGCTGCAAATAGGCGGGCAGCATCCTCCGCCTGGCCTCGGGCAAAGACGAGCGTGCCCACCTGTTGGAGCACCAGGGCGACAGCCGCCTTGTCCCCCATCTGGTGGGCCAGCAGCAGGCTCTCACGATAGCAGCGGCCGGCGTGCGGTAGATTGCCCGTGCGCTGCGCGACTTCGCCCAATAGGTGCAGCGCCTGGGCGCACGTCCATGACTCCTCCAGCTCGCGGAAAAGGGCCAGCGCACCTTCTAGCTGCGCAGCTGCCGTTGGATAGAGGCCCTGCAAGCCTGCTACCCACCCCAAGCCCTGCAGCGCCAAGCCAAGCGTGGACTTGTAGCCGTGAGCAAGCGAGATGGCATGTTCTTCTGCGAACGCCGCCTTTGCCGCCGCAAGGTTGCCCTGGGCGGCAAAGGTGGCGCCCAGGTTATCGTACGCCAATGCGGCATCCCCCTGGCTGCCCGCCGCGCAGAAGAGGGCAAGGCACTCCTCCCCGTATTGCTGCGCTGCGGCCAGGTCGCGCTGCGCATACGCGGCGGCGCACGCCTCGCGCAGGGCCAACGCCAGGCCGCGCAGGTCGCCGGCCGCGCGATAGAGGTCAGCGCTGGCGGCCAGGTGGACACGGGCCGCCGCGTAGCTGCCGAGGAACATCGCCACCGTGCCGGCGCCCCACAGCGCCTTTGCCCGCACGAGGTTGGAGCCGCCGGCCAGCTGCAGGGCTGCCTCCAGCAGGCGGGATACATCGTGCAGCCTTGCGCCGGCAAGGCCGAACCAGGACAGCGCGCCGGCCAGGCGCAGCGCCAGCTCGGTCTTATCTACTTCGGCAGGGACCCACGGCAGGTAAGCTGCGCCGGCAGCTTTGGATGCATCCGGGCGCAGCTGTACGCACCAGGCGATGGCAGCCCGCATATTTTCAAAGTCCGCATGCAGCCGAGCGCAAACCCGCTGCTTGGCTGCCTCCTCCCCCAGTTCGCGATCCATGGCTTCGGCAAAGGCAGTGAAGTACTGGGCGTGCGCGCTGCGCAGGGGTTCCGCTTCGCCGCTGCGCGCCAGCTGTTCGAGCGCATACTCGCGAATCGTCTCCAGCATGCCGAAGCGCGGCTCGCCGCCGGCCTGCTCCATCTGCCGCACAAGGCTCTGGTCGACCAGCGTGGCGAGGCCGTCCAGCACCTTCAGCGGCACGCCAGGCGGCGTGTCGCCGTCGCCACTACCGACGGCCTGGGCGGCGGCAAGGGTGAAGCCGCCGGCAAAGACGGCCAGGCGGCGAAAGAGCGGCTGCTCCTCGGGGCGCAAGCAGGTCGTAGCTCCAGGCGATCGCGTCGCGCAGCGTGCGCTGGCGGGCCGGCAGGTCGCTGGGGCCGCCGCGTCAGCAGCGCCAGCCGCTCCTGCAGCCGGCCGGCCAGGGCCGCGGGCGGCAAGAGCGTGAGCCGGGCGGCCGCCAGCTCGATCGCCAGCGGCAGCCCGTCCAGGCCGATGCAGATCTCGGCCACCGCCGCGGCGTTGGCCGGCGTGAGGGCAAAGTCGGGCTGCACGGCGGCGCCCGTCGGCAGAACAGGGCCACGGCGGCATACCGGCGCAGGCCCGGCTCGGCCTGCGGGCAAGTGGGTGAGCGCGGCCGGATCCGGCAGCGCCAGCGGCGGCACGGGGAACTCGTGCTCGCCATACAGATGCAGCGGCGCGCGGCTGGTCGCCAGCACCTTGAGCCGCGGGCAGGCGTGCAGCAGCGTGGCGACGCCGAGGGCGGCGGGCAGCACCTGCTCGAAGTTGTCCAGCACCAGCAGCAGCTGCCGGTCGCACAGGTACTCCTGCAGCGTCGCCTGCACCGGCTGGGCCGGGTCTGTGCGCACGCCCAGCACCTGGGCGATGGCGGGCAGCACGAGGTCGGGGTCGACGATTGCAGCGAGTGGCACAAAGTAGACGCCGTCGACGAAGTGGTCGAGCAGGTCGGCGGCCGCCTGCAGCGCCAGGCGCGTCTTGCCGATCCCGCCGGGGCCGGTGAGGGTGAGCAGGGCCACATCTTCCTGGAGGAGAAGCTGCTGGACCTGGGCGAGGCTGTCGCCGCGGCCGAGAAGCGGGCTGCGCGGCAGGGTGAGGTTGTGCCCCATGATGGGGGCTACTATAGCACAAGCATGTATGAATTCCTAGAGGATTAGGTATCGGAGTAGGTACAGTTACTGATGCGGCCGCGCCGCAAATGCGTCAGACTAGGGGACCGGAGAGGCCGGGTGGCCACTGGACGTCGCGGCAGCCGCCAACGGCTTTCCGGTCTACTCTGCGGCGCCTAGCAAGGCGGTTGAAGGAATCGCTGCTGCGCAGTCGGCATTTAGCCTACCCCGCAGCGTGCGCCGCATCCTGCCGATCATTGTGCTTCTGGCAGTGCTAGGCGGCCTTGCAGGCGGCCTCATAGTCTATGGCATTTGGCGCACGGCGGTGGAGCAGATGGCACCCGGCGCCGAGGCGCTCTATGCCGCGCTGTGCCGCGCGACCGGGCTGGCGCTGACCGGTGCCGGCCACGACATGGCCAGCTATGGCCTGCTGACGATCGAGATCGTGCCGGGCTTTGCGTCGCATTATCCGCAGCTTAGCGACGGCCGCATCCGGCTAACCTCGCCGTCATTGTATACGGTTGCCGTGCATGAACGGGAGGAGTTGTTGGGGCGGCTGCTGCGGCGTGCACTGAGTGAACAACTGATGGCTGTCACCATGCAAACCACGGCGGTGAAAGCACAGTGGCTGCCGATGGTATCGGCATTCCGCACCTGGTTGGTGTTCAGCGCTGCCATACCGCTTGCGGCCGAGCAGCTGGTCGGCTACATCGCCGGCACGTATGGGATCGACGTCATGCCCAAGCTGCTGCGGGGGTTTGTGCAGTACGACGATTGGGAGGAACTGGCCCCGGCCGTCCTCGGGGTAAGTGCGGAGGAACTGGAACGAGACTGGCACGACGCCATGCGCGAAGGGGTGCCTTTGCGCACATTCCATTAAAATGGTGGTTGTGCCGCACAGCAGCAGGTTGGACGCCAAGCGGGCGGCATATTGATCTCTGCACTCCAGTACCAAAGAAAGAGGAATCAATATGAGCACAACGCCGCTGCGCGTGGCCATTGCTGGCTGCGGCAATATTGCGGGCCCGTATGCCGAGACGATGCGGGCCTATCCCCAGGTCAAGCTTCTGGGCGCGACGGACGTCTTCCCCGAGCGGGCGGAGGCGCTCGTCGCCAAGTACGGCGGCCGGGCCTACGCCACGCTCGACGAGCTGCTGGCCGACCCCGCGGTCGACCTGGTCGTCAACCTCACCATTCACCATGCGCACCCCGAGGTGATTACCAAGTGCCTGGAGGCCGGCAAGCACGTGCACAGCGAGAAGCCGCTCGCCATGGACTACGCGACGGCCAAGGCGCTGGTCGACCTGGCAGCGGCACGCGGGCTGCGGCTGAGCTGCTCGCCGATCACCTACATGGGTGAGGCGCAGCAGACGGCGTGGAAGGTGATCCGCTCCGGCGAGCTGGGCACGGTGCGGGTCGTCTACTGCGAGGTGAACTGGGGGCGGATCGAGTCCTGGCATCCCAACCCGGGCCCGTTCTACGAGGTGGGCGCGCTGTTTGACGTGGGCGTCTACCCGCTGACGCTGGTCACCAGCTACCTGGCGCCCGTGCGGCGTGTCACGGCCTACGGCAAGGTGCTGCACCCCGACCGGGTGACGCAGGAGGGCGTGCCCTTCCACATCGACACGCCCGACTGGGTCGTGGCGGCGGTGGAGCTGGCCGACGGCACGGTGGTGCGGCTGACCACGAACTTCTATGTCGGCGATCACGGCAAGCAGAAGGGGCTCGAGTTTCACGGCGACCTGGGCTCGCTCTACATGAGCAGCTTCCAGGATTTCAACGCCGAGGTCCAGGTAGCGGAGTACGGGAAGGCGTACGCGCCCGTGCCGTACGTGCGGCCGCCGTTCGAGGGGATCGACTGGGGCCGTTCCGTCGCCGAGATCGCGGATGCGATAGCCGAGAACCGGCCGCAGCGGGCGACGGGGGCGCAGGCGGCGCACGTCGTCGAGGTCTGCTGTGCGATCAGCGAGTCACTGGCGACGGGGCGGCCGGTGGACGTGACGTCGACGTTCACCCCGCCGTGGCCGATGGATTGGGGCAAATAAACAGAGCATAGGAGGAAGAGATCATGAAAAAGCAGCCTTATGGCACCACAGCCGGCGACAGCGCCGTGACCGAATATACGCTGACCAACGCCAACGGCGTCGAGGTGAAGATCATCACCTACGGCGGCACCATCACGTCGATCCGGCTGCCGGACCGGAGCCGCCAGGCGGCCAACGTCGTGCTCGGCTTTGGCAGCCTCGAGGAATACGAGACGAAGAGCCCCTATTTGGGCTGCATCACCGGGCGCTATGCCAACCGCATCGCCGGCGGCAAGTTTACGCTGGACGGCACGCAGTACCAGCTGGACCTGAACAACGGCCCCGCCACCCTGCACGGCGGGCTGCGCGGCTTTGACAAGGTGGTGTGGGCGGTGACGAAGGAGATCACGGGCGAAGAGGCAGGCGGCGAGGGGATCGAGCTGCATTACCTCAGCCCCGACGGCGACCAGCACTTCCCGGGCGCGCTCGACACCTTTGTCACCTACGTGCTCAACGACCGCAACGAGCTGCGCATCCACTACCGGGCGACGACCGACAAGCCGACGATCGTCAACCTGACCAACCACACGCTGTGGAACCTGGGGGGCGAAGGGTCGGGGGCGATCGACGACCATGTCCTCCAGCTCAATGCGCCGCAGTACACGCCGGTGGATGCGGCGGCGATCCCGACGGGCGAGCTGGCGGACGTGGCGAGGGACGCCGTTTGACTTCCGGACGCCCAAGGCGATCGCCGAGGGGATTCGCGCCAATCACCCGCAGATCGCGCTGGGCAAGGGGTTCGACCACAACTGGGTGCTGGCGCGCGGCTGGGCGGCCGACAGCGACCTGGTGCAGGCGGCGGTGGTGCGCCATCTCGCGAGCGGCCGCGTGCTCGAGGTATGGACCACGGAGCCGGGCATCCAGTTCTACTCGGGCAACTTCCTGGACGGGACGCTGTTCGGCCCCAGCGGCCGGGCCTACCGGCAGGGCGACGGGCTGGCGCTGGAGACGCAGCACTATCCCGACTCGCCCAACCAGCCGCACTTCCCCTCGACGGTGCTGCGCCCGGGCGAGACGTACGACACGACCACCGTGTTCAAGTTCGACGTGCAGTAGAGGCAGATGCATTCCGGGAAGTACCCACTTCAGAGGGCTGGGACCTCCCGGGAGGTAGGGGTGCCTTCCTGCGGAAGGCTGCGGGGTACTTCCTGGAAGCGCTGGTTGGCATGCTACTGCGCGACGGCGGGCAGGAAGAGCAGGGTGGTATCCTCGGGAACGGCGCCGATGACGCGCAGGCCCTCGCTGCACCTGGAGCGCCGGCAGGGATACCGGTGGCGCGCCTGCACCGGCGGGCGCATAGCCGAACACGGCCTCTACGGCCTCGGCGGACGCCAGCGAGAAGGTGTAGCACGCCCAGCCGCGGGTGTCGATGTCGGTCGGGCCGGGCAGCGTGTTGTCCCACTCTGCCTGCGGTTTCTCGCAGAGGGTGTAGGTGCGGCCGGGCGCGAGGTTGCGCACGCGCCACTCGCCGCGGCTGTCGTTGAAGCTGCTGGCGACGAGCCGGGTGTCACCCGTGCCGTCGACGTAGGTCAGGTCCGCCCACCGGCCGCTCAGCCGTGGCTCGCCCGTACCTTGCTCCCCGTCGCCGTCGGCATCGGCAAAGGTGGTGACCAGCAGCGAGCCCGTACGCAGCGCCGTGAAGGTGGCGGTGACCTCGTCACACGCCCCCACCGTGACGGCCACGCTGTTGTGCTGGAGGCTGTAGCCGCACTGGGCGGCAGGATCGCAGGTGACCCCGCCCGGCCACCAGCCGAACGGCAGGGAAAGGGCGAAGTTGTGCGTGCCGGGGAGCGCCTGGTTGTAGGTGACGGCATTGCCTACGCCGTCGGCATCGTCCGCGGCGGGGTCGTCCAGCAGGGGATTGCCGAAGGCGCCCCACAGGCGCAGGTTGCGCGTGGAATCGGGATTGGCGTCGAGCCGGATCGTCACGGAGGCGTAGGGCTCATCGCACGCCGGCGGTTCGACGACCGGCGCTTCGACCACCGTGTAGCTGCAGGTGCGCGCGGCGGTGTTGCCGGCGTTGTCGACAGCGGTGAAGGTGACCGCCTGGGTGACGGCTGTGCTGGTATCGACCATGCCGGTGAGGGTGCTGGCAGCGGCGTCGAGGCCGGAAATTCCGGCATCGGCCGTGATGGGGCCAACTGCCTGCGGCCCGCTGCCGCGGTCGAATGGCCCGCCGAGCGGGGCAGGCGTCAAACACCGGTGGCGTGCGGTCGATCTTGACCACGATCGCCGAAGTGCCTTCGTTGCCGGCCAGATCCCTGCAGGTGGCCGCCAGGTTGAACACGCCCTCGCCCTGGACGCCGGTTTGCTGCCGGCAGTTGGCCGCGTCGATGCCCGTGCCGTCGCCGTCATCTGTCCAATTCCAATTCACCGTCACGTCCGTGTTGTTCCAGCCGCTGCCGTTCGCAGGGGGATCCAGTGCCGGCGCCGCGCGGGGCGCAGTGGTATCGCCGGGCATGAGTCGACACGAGCGCCAGGCTGTGGAAGTTGCCGGCGGCGACGGCGGTTGCGCCCGACAAGCCGGCGGGGACGCTTGCCTGGCCCAAGGTGTTGTTGCCCCAGGCCACGATCGTCCCGTCACGCTTGAGCGCCAGGTTGTGGAGATAGCCCGCCGAGATGGCGACGACGTCGATGAGGCCGGAAGGTACGCTCGCCATGCCGCCCAGGTCGAAGCCCCAGGCTACGACCATCCCGTCACGCTTGAGCGCCAGGCTGTGGAGATAGCCCGCCGAGATGGCGACCACGTCGGTCAGGCCAGCGGGTACCGCCCCTTCGCCGTTGCCGTTGCTGCCCCAGGCGACCACGGTGCCGTCGGCCTTTGAGCGCCAGGCTGTGGCTGGTGCCGGCCGCGACGGCGACCACGTTCGACAAGGCCTGGAGGGACTGTCGCCTGGCCGAGGCTGTTATCGCCCCAGGCTACGACCGTCCCATCGCTTTTCACGGCGAGGTTGTGAACCCAGCCGGCGGCGATGGCGGTAACGTCCTGCAAACCGGAGGGGATGGCTAACTGGCCGTAGCGGTTGTCGCCCCAGGCCACGACGGTGCCGTTCGCCTTGAGCGCAAGGCCGTGGGAAGCGCCGGTGCCGATGGCGACCACATCAGACAGGCCCTGCGGGACGTCGGTCTGGCCGAGGCTGTTGTCGCCCCAGGCCACGACCGTCGCCGTCGGTCTTGAGTGCCAGGTTGTGGCGCAGGCCGGCGGCGATGGCGGTGACGCCGGTAAGTCCTGGGGGAATGGTGGCCTGGCCGGCGCTGTTGCTCCCCCAGGCGACGACGGTGCCGGTGCCGGCGGCGTAGCAGCGGAGCCGGCGTGGCGACCGGCGCCCGGCCGGGCAGTGCCGCCAAGCAGGATGGCGAGCGCTAACGCCGCGGCAGCGACCCGCCGCCAGCGAGGCTGCGGGGTTATTTGTAAGTACTGCATACGTGCTCCTTGTTCCAAACTGACGTACCCTCACTGACGCATCGCAAGCTGCGGCCCGGCCGCCGCCCATTGCTGCGAGCGGCAGAGAAGGCCGCCCGGCGCAGCAGCGAAGGGGCTACAGCAAGCGAAGATGGATCAGGGTGAGGGGTTCGCCGTACAGGTGGGCAAGGGCAGGTAGATTAAGGATAACAAACGATGGCCGTAAAGTCAACCAATGAATACCTTACGAAATGCGAGGACATTTACGGGAATGGCCAGGAAATGGCTTCCGGGAAGGGGGGGTCTTCCCGGAAGGGTGGGTCTTCCCGGAAGGGTCAAGCGGCGGGGGTGCCGGCGACGCCTAGTTCCTCGGCGACGCCCTGCATGGCGGTGAGGACGCGCTGGACGTGCTCGTCAAAGGGCACGCCGAGATCGTCGATGAACTCCATGTTCTCGTGACGGTCGATGGCGGCAGTGAAGGCCTTGTCCTTCCACTTCTTCTTGATCGAGCTGAGCTGGACGCTGCGGATGTCGCGGTCGGGGCGGACGTAGACGGCGGCCATGATGAGGCCGGTGAGTTCGTCGCAGGCCAGCAGCGCCTTGTCCAGGCGCGAGACGCGCGGGACGCCCAGGAAGGTGGCGTGGGCCTCGACGGCGTGGATCAGCTCGGGCGGATAGCCGCGCTCGGCAAACAGGCGCAGCTCGGTGCGCGGGTGGCCGTTGGTCGTGTCGCTCATGTCGGCAAAGCGCTCGTAGTCGAGGTCGTGCAGGAGGCCGGTGATGCCCCACAGCTCTTCGTCCTCGCCAAAGTGCTTGGCGTAGGCGCGCAGGCTGGCCTCCACCGCCAGCATGTGCTTGCGCAGGGAGTCAGACTGCACCCATTCGTAGAGCAGAGCATAGGCTTCGTCGCGGGTGGGAAGTGGCATAGGTGGGTCCTTTCTGGGTTCGTTGTGCCCGTGTGGTCTTGCGCATTCGTTGGGGCAATTATACTATTGTTCCTATGCGAATCGTCACCTACAACATTCACGGATGGCGCACCGACGGAAACCGTCCCAATTTGACCGGCGTGGGCGATGTGCTCGGGGCCATCGGCGCCGACATTATCAGCCTCAACGAGGTCTACTACCCGCGCGTGGTTCAGGGCAGCGAGAAGCCGGCGCTTGAGGCATTGGCGGAGCGGCTGGGCATGCACTTTGTGTTTGGCGCAGCGCTGCGCTGGCCGGCGCAGGACGACATGCCGGCAGACGCCTACGGCAACGCATTACTTGCGCGCTGGCCCATCATCGCCAACGCCGCCCACCACCTGACGTCGAAGGAAGAGGACCCGCAGCACCTGCTCGACACCAAGGAGGAGCGCGGGCTGCTGGAGGGACGCATCCAACTGCCCGGCGGCGAGACATTCACCGCCTACTCGATCCATCTTGACCACACGGACGAGGAAGTGCGCAGCATTCAGCTGCGGGTGGCGCGCACGTGGCTGGGCCGCGACCGCAACCGGCCGCACGTGGTCATGGGCGACTTCAACGCCATCAGCCTGTGGGATTTTGCAGCCCGCGAGGCCGACCTGGACGAGTTGAGCAACCACAACAAAGGTCACAACCTGACCAACCGCCCCGACGGCCCGCAGGTCATCGCCCAGATGGAGAAGGCAGGCTACGTGGACCTGTACCGGCAGTTCAATGGGCCGGGCGAACGCTCCTATCTTGGCGCGCAGACTGACATCCGCATCGACTATATCTTTGCCAGCCGGGCGCTGGCGCCGCACGCCACCGCCTGCGACATCTGGCTGGCAGCCGACGGCGTGTCGGACCACCGGCCGGTATGGGCGGATTTTGAGGGTGTCTGAAGCCCAATCGGGAGTACCCTGCACAGCGCTGCCGGCTCGCGGTTGAGGTTGGGGGCAACCGTTTCAGCTTTCTAACGTACGATCTTATAGAGACGTAGCATAGGAGGCTGGTGATGAATCGAGAATTCGGCGTTCTTATTGTTCTCGGTCTGGCGATTGGGGCAGTGTTTGGGCTGGCTTTTGGGCCGGCGTTCGGAAACCCGATGCTGGGCGCCGCGGCCGGCGCACTAGTTGGCGTGTTCATCGGCTGGTTTTTCGCCGCGATCCGACAGGAGCGTCGGCATTCAGAGTAGCAGCACAGTCGCACGCGCGATGGCCACTGGCACCGTTTTTGAGAGTGTGTGCCCCCATTGTCCCAGGGGCTGAGACTCCTGGGAAGAGGCGAGCTTCCCGGGAGTCCAGCAGCCGGTCACAGCGCTTGCGCGCTCAAGGGGTCACGCGGGCGAAGACAATGTCCTGGCGGTTATTGGTGTCCACCTGGAGCACCGAGTTGTCCTGCGGGTACTGCACAGGCAGGCCGAGATCATTAGTCACCGTGAATGCGGCGACGAAGTCGTTACCCGCAGTGTCGAGACCCACGTAGTCGCCGGGGAAATAGCCGCGATCCCCGGTGATCACCGACTGGCGCAGGTCGAAGGAGGCGGGCGTGACACGAGTCTCGTCGATGGGGGCCAGTGCCGGCGTCAAGCGAGCCAGGTGGACGTCAGTGCTCAGCTGCGCGTCGCCGGGCACGTCGTTGCGAAAATCATAGAACAGCACGCCCACCGTGCCGTCCGCCGCCACGGCTACGGCGGGGAGGAATGCCTGCACCGTGTTGGGCGCCTGGCTGACGAGGATCGGGTCGGACCAGGTGGAGCCGCCGTCGGCCGAGCGAGAGATGACTATGCCGGACAGGCCAGCAGCGCTGAAGCGGCTGTCCTGCCAAACGATGTAGAGCTCGCCGGTGGTGCGGTTGACGGCGATGTCCGGCAGCTCGCTGGCATCGCGCACGGGCACGCCAAGTTCGGGGTCGAAGGCGCCGGTGACGAACAGTGAGCTGACGCGGGTGTCGGCCTTCTCCCAGTGCCGGCCCTGGTCGAACGAGCGGAAGATTGCCTGTTCAAACGACACCTGGCCGGTACGATTGTTAAAGAGGATGCGGAAGAAGGCGTTGACGAGCGTGCCGTCGGGCAGCACGACGATCTGGGCGCCCTGGCGGAAGACGGCAAGCTCGGCCGGGGTGATTTTGTCGAAGTTATTTACCGGACGCGCGGCATCCCAGCTGCGGCCGCCGTCGGTCGAACGGCTGAAGAGCAGCGCCGTGCTGCCGTTGCGGAAGAGCGTCCAGGTGGCGTAGACCAGGTTAGGGTTAAAGGGGTCGGCAGTGAGCGTGTTCTTGTCGTTGAAGACGGAGCGGCCGGGGTCCTGGGCGGGATTGCGCTTGATAAAGACGACCGGCTCCCATGTCGCGCCGCCGTCGCGCGAGGTGGCGGAGAGCATGGCGTTGCTGTTGACCGGGTCATCGGCCGCCAGGGCCATGAAGTGGGCGGAGCCGTCGGGGCCGAAGCTTACCCAAGGATCCGACGCCCGCGCGTAGGCCCCGGCCGAGCCCGGCGCGGCGCCGGAGCAGCGGGTGAAGGGGACGTTGACGGGCGTCCAGGTCTGGCCGCCGTCGAGCGTGTAGGCGGCGCCGAGCCCTTGGGCGGCGCCGGTGCTCCAGCGGTCCTGGTGCCAGGCGGCGATCATGTTGTTGGGATTTGTCGGGTTGACGGCGATATAGGGTTCCGTCTCGCTGTTGCGGTAAACGATGCCGCCTTGGGGGCGGCCGTTGCAGGCGGTAACGGCGGCGGGGTCGTTGGGGTTGCCGCTGACCGGGTAGGGGCTGAGCCCGCTGATAGGCATGAAGGCCGAGACTGAGGCAGCCAGGGCAGTCGCCGCGCCCAACGCCGCCATGAGAGTCAACACGATCGCTGCGGCGCGCACGATTTGTTTGTTTGATACCGTAAGCATAGTTCCTCCTGTGTGAACGGATGCGAACCTGGGTCATGCACGGAAGTCTATTGACTTGTGTCGGAGTGTGCTGTAGTTCTTTAGTGCGACAAATAAGCCCAGCCCGCCGGCCGCAAAGCAGAGCAATAGGCCTTCTTTTGCACTACACTTTGGAACTCGCCTTGTCCGTGTGGCTGTGGGCACGCGGGAGTAGTGCGAGCATAGCAAAATAAACGTGCTACGTCAATCGGTTTTCGTTTGCGCAGCCCAAATGGTGCTTGACTTTCCACCATCCCCATCGTGTGGCATAGCCTTTTCCTGGTTAAGCTGATATCTTAGCAGCCATGCGCTGACACGCGGCATGCAGGCGGCCCTGCCGCACCTTGACGATTCCCTGCCCGTGCAGCGCGGCGTTTATTCACGGGAGGAGTTGACAGCGATGGCGTCTTGGGATGTAGTATTGAGGCATGACCGATCTCTTCGACCAGGCCCAAGCCGACCGACTCAAGACCGACGCCCCCCTCGCCGCGCGCATGCGGCCGCGCACGCTGGACGAGTACGTGGGGCAGCAGCACATTGTCGGGCCGGGCCGGCTGCTGCGGCGCGCCATCCAGGCCGACCAGCTGTCGAGCCTGATCTTCTACGGCCCGCCGGGCACGGGCAAGACGACGCTGGCGCGGGTGATCGCCAACACGACCAGCGCCCACTTTATCGCGCTCAACGCCGTGCTGGCGGGCGTGGCCGACATCCGCAACGCCATCGCCGAGGCGCAGGAGCGCGGGCGGCTGTACGGCCAGCGCACGATCCTCTTTGTGGACGAGGTGCACCGCTTTAACAAGGCGCAGCAGGATGCGCTGCTGCCGTGGGTGGAGAACGGCACCGTCATCTTTATCGGCGCCACCACCGAGAACCCCTACTTTGAGGTCAACAAGGCGCTGGTCTCGCGCAGCCGCATCTTCCAGCTGACGCCGCTGACCAAGGAGGACCTGCGGCAGGTGGCGCGGCAGGCGCTGGCGGATCCCGAGCGGGGCTACGGCGGCCGCGGGGTGACGATCGACGACGATGCGCTGGCGCACCTGGTGGAGGTGGCCAACGGCGATGCGCGGGCGGTGCTCAACGCGCTCGAACTGGCGGTGGAGACCAGCGCGAGCGACCACGCATCATCACGCTGGCGATCGCCGAGGAGTCGATCCAGCGGCGGGCGGTGCTCTACGACAAGGAGGGCGACTATCACTTCGACACGATCAGCGCCTTTATCAAGAGCCTGCGCGGCAGCGACCCGGATGCGGCCGTCTACTGGATGGCGAAGATGGTGTATGCCGGCGAAGCGCCGCGCTTTATCTTCCGGCGCATGTTGATCTTTGCCGGCGAGGATGTGGGGATGGCCGACCCCAACGCCATCCAGGTGGTGACGGCGGCGGCGGCGGCGTTCGAGCAGGTGGGGATGCCCGAGGGGCGCTTTCACCTGGCGCTGGCGGCGCTCTACCTGGCCACCTGCAAGAAGTCCAACTCGGCCTTTGCCTTTTTTGAAGCGCTGGAGCGGGTGGAGAAGGAGGCGGACAGCGGGGTGCCCAACCACCTGCGCGACGCCAACCGCGACAGCGAGGGGTTTGGCCACGGCGAAGGGCTATCTCTATCCGCACGCCTACCGCGACCACTGGGTGGCGCAGCAGTACCTGCCGTCGTCGCTGCAGGGCAAGGTCTTCTACCAGCCGTCCGACCAGGGGTACGAGGCGCAGATCCGCGTGCAGGTGGCGCGGCGGCGCGAGGAGCAGCTGGCGGCGATGCTGGCGGCGGAGGACGAGCATGTCGAGATGCTCACCTTCTCGCCCGACGACCCCGGGCGTGAGCGCTGGCTGCAGCGGACCATCTCCGGCGCGGGCGAGCGGCTGGGCAAGCTGCGCGACCGGGTGCTCGACGCCTGCCGGCTGCCGCGGCACGGGCTGGTGCTGGATCTCAAGGCGGGCAGCGGGCTGCTGACGTGGGAGGCGCTGCGGCGCGTGCCGGAGGGGGGCGTCTATGCGCTGGCCCGCAGCCGGCGTGATGCCGACGCGCTGCGCCAGCTGGCCGAACGCCTGCCCGGGCCCGAGCGGCCGGTGGTGATGGAGGGACGGATCGGCGAGCTGCCGCTGTTCCTGCAGCTGGTGGGCGGTGGCGCCCCTTCCAGGAGGACAGGCTTCCAGGAGGACGGTCTTCCAGGAGGACTGGCGTTTGATGCTATCGTGGGGTACAACGCGCTGATCGACGAGGCGGATCGGGCGGCGGCGTTTGGGCTGCTGGCGGGGCTGCTGGGGCCGGAAGGCGTGATCAGCCTGGCGGAGCGGGTGCCGGCAGCGACGCAGCGCATCTACCGGCTGGTGGATACGAGCAGGCTGGACCCGGACCTCGTGGTACGGTGGCAGGCGGCGGAGGAGGCGATCTATGCCCGCACCGACGACCCGCTGACCAACTGGGATGCGCCGGAATTACTGGCGGCGGCCCAGGCGGCGGGGCTGGCGGCGGAGCTGCAGACGGAAGAGGATGTCACCGACATGCAGATCACGGCGGCGGTGATCGCCCGCTGGTTTACGCCGGCCAAGGAAGGGCGGCCCAGCTACGCCGATCACCTGGCGGCGCAGCTGGCGCCGGAGGAGATCGCGATCGCGCGCAGCGTGTGTGAGCAGCAGCTGCTGGGGCAGACGGTGCCATGGCGCGGGGTGACGGCGTACGTAACGGCGCACGTGATATAATGGACTTTTGAGTATGGTATTGATGGGACTGGAGTACAACCGTGAGTGCTGCAACACTGGACCAGGTGCTCGACGAGGCAATGCAACTCCCTCTTGATCAGCAAGAGATGTTGCTTGATATTCTTAAGCGGCGCCGGAGCGAGCGCAACCGGCACGAAATCGCGAATGATGCCAAAGCTTCTTTGGCCGAATTCCGCGCAGGTTATATCACGGCTCAGCCGGCTGATGAAGTGATAGCCGAATTGCACAAATCGCTTGACGAGTGATGCGAGCGTTAGTCCTTACTGCCAAGTTTCGACGTGCCTACAAGAAATTTGTCGGTCGTGATCGGAGGCTCCAAAAAGCGATCGACAATGCTCTTATTGCGATGAGCGAAGACCTCTATATGCCCACATTGGGCACACACAAGCTAAGTGGTGAACTTTACGGCTTGTGGGCTTGTTCTTGCGGTTATGACTGCCGCATTGTGTTCGCGATTGAGTTCGATCCGAATACAAATGCCGAGGTCATTCTGTTGCTTGACCTCGGCACGCATGACGACGTTTACTGATTGAGCTCCAGCTCGCCCTCCAGTTCACCTGCTACTGAACGCGGCTCTGTTTGCCGCACACCAATCCACATAGCACTGCGGCGTGACTGTCCCTACGCTGGCGACGGCATCGGTCACGTAGGCATACTCGCTTCGGCGCAGCGCGCCGAGTGTCTCGACAAGGCCGTTTACGACGTAACCCGGCAGGCCCATACGGCGCAGCCAGAGGACGGCGAGCGGAGCGGGGACGTTGATGTAGCGGAGGCGGCGACCGAGTACTGTGCCCAGGGTACGCACCATGCCGGCGATGGTGAGCGACTCAGGGCCGGTCAGCTCGTAGATCTTACCGTTGTGGTGCGGGGCGTCCGTGAGCACGGCGGCGGCCACTGCTGCCACGTCGGCGGGCGCGACCGGGGCGACCTTGCCCTTGCCGCCGGGGAAGTAGACGGCGCCGTGCGATTTGATCGTGGCGGCCCACCATTCGATCGTGTTGACCATCATCATAGTGGGGCGCAGAAACGTCCATCCCAGGCCGGAAGCCATGATGAGCTCCTCCTGGGCGCGGTGCCACTTGCCCGGCCCCAGGGCACGGTCGGCCTCGATGGTGGACTGCTTCACCACGTGGCGAACACCAGCTGCCTTGGCGGCAGCCAGCAGCCGCGTGACCTGCTGCGTGTCGGGGGTGACGATATAGAGCCGGTCGACACCCTGCATGGCCGACAGCAGGGTCTCAGGCTGGTCAAGGTCGCCGACAACGCACTCCAACTGCCCGGCAAGATGGGCGACCTTGCGCTTGTCACGGACAAGGATACGAACTGACGCATCCTTAGCGAGCAATTGTGGGATCAGGTGTTGGCCGACATTCCCGGTGGCGCCGGTTACTAGAATCATGATACTCCTCCTTTTACGCCTATGCCTCGCATGATATAATTCTTACAGATATATATCTTATCAATAAATATCTTATCAATAAGATACTTAGAGGATAAACGAAACAGGTGCGTATGTCAACCCCTCTGTCCACGCGCGAGCAGCTCGTGCAGCAAATCGATTGGGCCCTCCGGGAGTTGAGCACGTCCACCGTGCTGGCGGCCAATGCGGTCGCGCAAAAAGTGGGAATGGGGCCGAACGACCTGCGCTGCGGGGAACTGCTGGTGCGCAACGGCCCGATGACGGCCGGCCAGCTGGCCAAGGCCACGGGACTGACCACCGGCGCCATCACGGGGATCGTCGACCGCCTGGAGAAAGCGGGTTGGGCACAGCGCAGAGCCGATCCGGGGGACCGGCGGCGTGTCGTCATCTACCCGGGGCCGCAAGAGAACGAAAAGACGGCCGCCCTCTACGCAGGCCATGTCGAGAGGATGAATCAGCTGCTCGGGCAGTACGGCGACGAGCAGCTGATTCTGCTGCTTGAGTTCGTGCAACGGCTGGCGGCAATCAACCGGGATGAGGCTGGAAGGGGGTAACAGGTGGCGCGGCGCGAAGTCGCGAGGCGGTTACCGCCGCCAGATCTGCTGGCCTTCCTCGTGTGATGGCGCCGGAAAGGATACCAACGCGATCCGCCAGGGCGTGAGCTTGAGCAGGCCGAAATCCGGGTGATCGAAGCTGCCAAAGGTCGGCGCCGGATCGTAGCCCAGGGGCGGCGGCGCATGCAGGAAGAGATTCCAGATGCGCTCCTTTTCGCCGACATCGTCGACCCACTCGGCGGTGCAGTCTGCATAGACCGGGTTCATCGCATCGGTGATATAGGCGAGCGATACGTAGGGGTTGGCCAGCAGGTGTTTCTGTTTGTAAGACGTACGGTGCGTGCCGATCCAGCCGGTCTGTCCTTCCCAGATCGGGTGTATGATCCGCGAGCGCGGCCGCTGCTTACTGTCGACTGTGGCCATGTTGCACCAAACCATCGAGTGCACGCGGCGAATAAACTCCTCTTCGATTGCGGCAAAGCTGGCTACTTGCATGCTGGCACCGATCCTCAACGTGGTTCTGTTTTGCCCGGCTACGCGTCTTCGTCTTCGATGGCCGCCGTGATCATGTTGGAGACCTCGGCTTCCGTGGCGGTGCGCGCACGTTCGATGCGCGCCAGGCGCTTGTTGAACTGGTTCAGGGCAAAGTCCGTGAATTCTTCCAACTCGAGACCGAACGGCATGACCGCATAGGCACCAAAGGTCTCGCCTACCACGCCCAGCGCCAGGGGCAGCAGTTCATTCATGGTCGCTTCAGCCACGTACCACAGGTCGGGATCGGCCCCAAGGAGGCGCGAGATCAGGAAGATGCCGTAGGCGATATGGCGTGACTCGTCCTGCTTTACCAGCCGGATGCCGCGGCACTGGCCGGGCAGGAGGCCGTTGCGCTCCAGCGCCGCGAGGTAGGCGTGATAGCCGGTCTCGGCGAGTACGCCCTCTACGATCATATTGTAGGTGACGGCGGCGCGCAGCTGGGCGGCAGGCGCACGATCTACCAACAGCCGCTGCATGCTGACGGGCAGGGCAACATAGATCAGCTGGCGATAGCTGTCGCCGTGAAAACGGCTGAGATCGGCCGCGCAGCCAACTACCGTGTCCAAGAAGCGGCGAAAGAAGTCGGTGTGCTTAGCCTCTTCAAAGAGAAATGTAGTCAAATACAACTCCTCCTCGACCCGGCCTTCCCGGCTGACGGCGAGCAGCAGGGGCACAATATCGTTCGTCACCGCCTCCTCGCCTGCCTGGAACAGCGCCGTGAGATGCAGCAGCACTTCACGTTCCAGCGGGTCGAGCCGCCGCCAATCGGCGGCATCCTGCTGTAAAGTCGATCTCACTCGGATTCCAGATGCCAAAGCGCTTGGCTTTTTCAAACAAGCGCATGGGTACACTGGACCGATCCAGCCCGCGGGCACTGGTCGTGACAAAGCTTTCATGCTGTAACATGGCGTGCCTCCAAGGTAAGTGCGAAAAGGATCGGCGGTATCCAGGTATGCGTGAGCCAGGCCGGCGGGCAGAGGCTAGCGGGATGCGCTATGCTGCCACCGACCAAGCATAGGTTCGCGCACCTGCGGCCTGTGCGAACGCGGACGGCGTACAGCCCTTGAGGCTGCGAAACACGGTGGCAAAGTACTGGCTGGAGTTGAAGCCGCAGGCGTAGGCGACTTCGGTGATGGTGGCGTCCGGCCGGTCGGCGAGCATGCGGGCAGCCATCTCGACACGGCAGTGGGTGAGGTACTGCATCGGCGTCATATTCGTGAGCTGGCGGCAGTACTCGGAGAACTGGCTGCGCGACAAGCCGCACTGGTGGGCCATTGCCGCCAGGTCCCAGTCTGAGGCCGCGTGCTGCGGCAGGGCGCCAGGAACATCTGCACGGCACGCTCGGTGGTCGAGAGGTACTCGTCGAGCGGGATGTGCTCGCGCTCGAGCATTTCCAGCACGGCCAGCAGCAGCCCGTTGATCGCCAGCTTGAGCCGCGACTCGCCGTCGCTTGGGTCGCATCCCTCCTCCAGCAGCCCGGCCAGCTTGTCAAACCAGCGTTCGACCTCGGCGCCCGCCTGCCAGACCGGCTGCTCGTTGTGGCTGAGCAGCCGCGTCAGCTTCTGCAGCTCCGCCTCCGAGCAGACCAGCCACTCCGGCCAGCGCCAGGTCTGGTTGGGGCGGCGCACGCCGACGTCGAGGATCAGCCAGGTCAGCCGCCCGGCGCCGATGTGCGGCGCGCCGACGCGGTGAAACTGCCACGGGCGGGTGATGGTGAGGCAGCCCTTGCGCAGCGTCCACTGTCTTGCCGTCGACCTCGAACGCCGTCTTGCCGCGCTTGCAGATAGGTGAACTCGATGCCCTCGTTACAGTGCCGGTCCAATCCCCACGACTGGCTCACCGAGGCATCCCAGACGCCGACCGAGCGCACGGCGGGCAGGTAACTGCGCGGCAGCTGGACGCCGGGGTAGAGGGCATGGCCCCAGGCGTGCAGCTGGAGCTCGCCGTTGGCGGCAGCGGCCTTGAGCGGCTCGCAGGTGTCGGCAAAGTAGGTGCGTTCTCCGTCCTGGAAGATGGCAGGCAGCTCTTTCACGGGCATTCCTCCGGTTCCAGCAGATGCACCGCCACCGGCAGAACCGCGAGCGCGCAAGCGACGAGCGAATGTTCAAAATTTACCGGTGAAAAGTAGCGGACGATCCTGCAAGACTATAGCGCCCTATACAGGGTATCGTCAAGTCGGCCCCGCTCGCCGCTTCCCAAAACGTGATCATCCTTTCCGGCCGGTTCTGCAGGAATGTCCACCGGAAGGGGCGTCAGTTGTCGAGGACACCTCCTGGAAGTGGGGTACCTCCTGGAAGTGGGTCCGTCTGGCGTCGTTTTCTGTCCGCAGCATCTTACTAAGCATCCTACACAGGAGGAGAAAAATGAATGGCTTAAGCCGTCGTGACTTTCTCAAGGCCGTTGGCTTCGGCAGCTGCAGGCGTGATGGTGGCGGCGTGTGCGCCGGCCTCACCGGCAGCAGCGCCGGCCGCCAGGGCGCAGCAGCGGGCGCGGCTGCCGCCGAGGCAGTCACGAAGCTGGTCGTCGCCAGCTTCTACGCCGTCGACCAGACGGCAGGCTGGGCGGGCCTGGTCGACCAGTTCGAAAAGGACCACCCTGGCGTCACGGTGGAGACGCAGGTCACGCCGTGGGATGAGTACCTGCCCAAGATCCTGACCCAGATCGCCGCCGACACGCCGCCGGACGTGCTGGGCGTCGAGAACACGCCGTTTATCCAGTTTGTGCGCAAGAACGTGCTGCTCGACCTCACGCCGCTGCTGGAGGCCGACCAGGCCTTCAAGTCGACCGACTTCTTCCCCAAGCTGATCGGCCGCTACACCGTAGACGGCAAAGTCTGGGGCATCCCCTATGATGTCCAGCCGATCTGCTGCCTCTTCTACAACAAGGATCACTTTGATGCCGCGGGCGTGGCCTACCCGAGCAACGAGTGGACGCAACGCCGATCATGCTGGCGGCGGCGCAGGCCATGACCAAGACCGAGGGCGACCGCACGAGCCAGTACGGCTTCCACCTGGCCGAAACCGCAGCCGACCGCAACCTGTTTGTCTACAGCAACGGCGGCACGGTTGCCGACAGCGTCGAGACGCCCACCAAGGCGACCTTTGACGACCCGAAGACCATCGAAGGCATGCAGTTCTGGTCAGACCTGATTCACACGCACAAGGTGGCCCCCAGCCCCGGCTTCTTCAAGCAGGGCGGCATGGGTGGCGGCGATCTCTTTGCCACCGGCCGGCTGGCCATGTTTGTCGGCGGCTACTGGGAGCTGGTCTTTGGTCCCGGACAAGTTCAGCGCAGGTGCCCTTTGGCATGCAGATTGCGCCGGCCGGCGCCGACGGCACGCGCGGCTACGCCACCGGCGGCACGGCCTACTGCGCCAGCCAGACCACCAAGAACCAGGAGACGGCCTGGGAGTTCATCAAGTACTTCATGGGCATGCCCGGCTACGAGGCCGCGTTCGCCGCCGCGCCCAAGGGTATCATCTACCCGCCCGCCTACATTCCGGCCTACAACTCCGAGGTCTACCTGGCAAGAACCCGAACCCGCCGGTGGAGAACCTCAACATCAACGGCGACGCCGCCGAGTATGCCTGGTTTACGCCGCACCATGAGAAGTGGGTCGAGCTGCGCAACACCGTGATCATCCCGGAGACCGAGCTGGTCGGCAACGGCGAGAAGACGGTCGAAGAGGCCCTGGCCGCATGCAGACGGGCCGAAAGCGTTGGCGGAAAGCAGGGCATTGACGTTACGGGCAGGCGGGCACAAGGTCCGTCGGAGAGGCGTCCTCGCCTGCCCGCCGGACCTTATGCCCCTACGATGGAACGGGTCCTATGACACGCACGAACCGGCAGCACCTTGTGGTAGGGCTTACGTTTATTGCGCCCAACTTCATTGCTTTCCTGGTCTTTGTCGCCGGGCCGGTGATCGCCGGCCTGGTGCTGAGCTTCACGGAGTGGGACCTGCTGTCGGCCCCGCAGTGGGTAGGCATGCGGAACTATGTGACACTGCTCACGGACGACAACCTGTTCTGGACGAGCCTGTGGAACACGATCTACTACGCCCTGCTCACGGTGCCTGCCGGTATCGTCGTCTCGCTCGGCCTGGCGGTCTTAATGAACGTGGGGCTGCACGGCACGCGCATCTATCGCACGATCTTCTTCATCCCGGTTGTGGCCTCGACCATTGCCGTAGCGCTGGCCTGGAAATGGTTCTACAACGGCGAGTTCGGGGTACTGAACTGGATGATCTCCTGGTTCGGCGTGCCGCCGCAGAACTGGATCACAGAGACCAGGTGGGCGATGCCGGCGGTGGCCTGACGGTCATCTGGAAGACGATGGGGTACAACATGGTCATCTTCCTGGCCGGCCTGCAGGACGTGCCGCAGTCGCTCCACGAGGCGGCGGCGATCGACGGCGCCAACAGCTGGGCAGCGCTTCTGGCACATCACGCTGCCGCTGCTGCGCCCGCATCTCTTCTTTGTGCTCGTCAGTGTCGCTGATCGGCGCCTTCCAGGCCTTCGACATGGTGTATGTCATGACGGGAGGCGGGCCGGGCAACGCCACGCGCGTCTACAACTACTACATCTGGGAGAACGCCTTCCAGTTCTTCAAGATGGGATACGCGTCGGCCATGGCCTACATTCTCTTCGTGCTGATCTTTGTCATCACGCTCGTCCAGGTGCGCTATCTTGGCCGCCACGCCTACACGGAGCTGGGATGAGGGGGGTGCGACGATGACTGCCACCAAGAACAGGCTGCTGCCATCCCAGGCTGCTGCCGCGTCCGCCCGTCGCGGATGCGGGCGCCACGCGCCGGATTGGGCGCACGCCTCGGGCGGCTGGTGCTGCACGCCTTGCTGATCGTGCTGAGCATCACTTGCCTGCTGCCGCTGGTGTGGATGATCAGCACGAGCTTCAAGGAGCAGTTCCAGGTCTTCACCTATCCGCCCGAATGGCTGCCCGACCCCTGGACGCTGAAGGGCTACCAGCGGCTCTTCGCGATGTCGCCCATCGGCAACTGGCTGTTCAACAGCGTGTTTGTGGCTGTGACCATCACCGCCTGCCAGCTGGTCTTCTCGTCGCTTGCGGCCTATGCCTTTGCGCGCGTCCGTTTCCCCGGCCGCGACGTCATCTTTATGGGCTACCTGGCCACCATGATGATCCCCGGGCAGGTGACGCTGATTCCGGGCTACATCCTGATCAAGTACCTGGGCTGGATCGACAGCTACTATGCCTTGACCATCCCCTTCCTGTTTGGCAGCGCCTTTGGCACGTTCCTGCTGCGCCAGTTCTTCCAGACCATTCCTACAGAGTTGGAGGATGCGGCGCGAATCGACGGCGCCGGCTACTTCGACACGTACTTCCGGATCATCCTGCCGCTGGCCAAGCCGGCGCTGGCGACCCTCGGCGTCTTCGTCTTTCTGCATTTCTGGAACGATTTTCTGTGGCCGCTGATCGTCATCAACACCAATGAGCTGCGCACGCTGCCGGTAGGGCTGGCGGTCGTCTCGCGCAGCATGTTTGGCACCGATTGGCCGGCGCTGATGGGCGGCGCCTGCATCTCGCTGGTGCCGATCTTGATCATCTTTTTCTTTGCCCAGCGCTACTTCGTGCAGGGCATCACGTTAACCGGTCTCAAGGGTTAAGAATGTGCCCTGCTTCAATACGAAAGGAACTTCACATGAAAGTCGGCTGCTTTGCCATCGTCGATCCCTTTGCGCTGCTGGAGCATCAGCTCGGCCGCATTCGCGACATGGGCTTCCGTTATGCGGACATCACCGACAACCACAGCGGCGGTCTGCTCGGCCGCGAGTTTGGCTTTGCATCCACCGTCAGCGTCGACGACAACCCGTTCGACATCAAGCGCCTGTTTGAGAGCTACGGGCTGACCATCACCTCGTTCTGCGCGCATGCCAACCTGCTCGACCCCAGTTCGCCGGCTCGGTATGCCACCAACGAGATCATGAAGGCCGTGCGCCAGGCGGCGGCCATGGGCGTCAAGCACGTCATCACCACCGAAGGCGACCCCAAGTCGGCATGGGGCCACAAGCTGAGCCACGACCAGCGGGTGTTTATCACGGCCGAGAAGCTGTATGAGCCGCTACGGCTGGCCAACGACCTGGGCGTTTACCTACTACTTGAGCCGCATGGCATCCTGACCGATTCGATTTCCGGTATCCAGGACATTATGGCGGCGCTGGGTTCGCCTGAGAACCTGGGTGTCAACATGGATACCGGCAACTCATGGCTGGGCGGAGCTGACCCGGTCGAGATGGCACGCGTATTTAAGAACAAGATCATGCACGTGCACTGGAAGGATCTGCCGGCCGACTGGGAAGCCAAGCGCGGCACGATGTACGGCTGCGGCTTTGGCCCTATCACTTTGGGTGAGGGTGTGATCGACCTCAAGGGGGTCTACGACGTGCTCAAGGATGCACCCAGCCTCGAATATTCGACCCTGGAAGTAGGTGGCGAGGACAACCTCAAGCAGAGCTACGCTTACCTGAAGTCGCTGGGTGCGGAGTAATGGCGAAGATTGTCTTTCATGTGGGCGGTCCTGGTTTTCATCCCGTCGCCGAGCAGGCGCAGCTGATAACGACCTGGCTCGATGAGGACTTGGGAGGCGGGCACGAATACTGCATTGCGGATGGCCTCCCTGCGTTTGAAATGCTCGACGGTTGCGACTTGTTTGTGGCCATGGGGCTGCATTGGACAGGAATGAATGCAGACTGGGCGGGGAAGATGGAGTATCACCCTCTGGAACCGGCCCACCAGGCCGCCTTTGAGGACTATGTCGCCTCGGGGCGGCCGATCATTGCGCACCATGGGGGAATTGCGTCCTACGACGATTGGCCCCGCTACGGCGAGCTGCTCGGCTTTACCTGGGTCTGGGGCGTAACGACGCACTCCCCACTGGGCGACCACAGCGTGAAGGTGCTCAGGACGGGCCACCCAATCGTGGCGGGGCTTGAGGACTACACATTGTTCGACGAACTCTACTACGACGTGCAGGTGACGCAAGGGCTGGTGACCGCGGTGCATGCCACCGCAGAGTGGGACGGGCAGCCGCGCCCGATGATTATCACCGCCGAGAGGGGGCGTTTAGCGGGGTCTGGACGCACGGTGTACCTGGCCAACGGGCACGACATGCGTGCTTTCGCCGCCCCTGCACTGCGGCAGATTTGGGAAAATGCCGTGCGCTGGGCGCTTGGGTAACCCTTCCAGGAAGGGCAGGTTCCGGAGAAAGGCTGGGTGGATTGAAGGATGGAGAAGTCTACCATGGGGAGTGAGATGGGGCGCGCCTACAGGGCGGCGGTGATTGGCGCGGGCAAGGCCAAAGATGAGGGGTTCTTCAAGGGCGGCGGTCACCGCATCGGGTATACACACGGCGAGACATATGGCCGCAATGGGCGCACGCAGTTGGCCGCCGTAGCCGACATCAATGCGGAGAACCTGCACGCGTACCAGGAGACATTCGATCTCGACCAAGGGTATAGCGACTACCGTGAGCTGCTGGCGGCAGTGCAACCCGACATCGTCAGCATCTGCACGTATGTCGGCCTGCACCGGCAGATGATCGTGGACGCCTGCGCAGCGGGAGTCAAAGGCATCATCTGCGAAAAGCCGTTTCTGGCCGCACCCGCCGACCTGCGTATGGTAGCGGAGGCTGCTGCCGCAGCCGGCACAAAGATCATCGTACCGCACATGCGGCGGTACTTTCCGGCCTTTGCGCCGCGCCAAAGAGCTGTACGCCGGGGGCGCGGTGGGCGAACCACTGATGTGTGTCGCCGGCATCCCGGGTTGGGACTTAAGCGAGTGGGGATCCCACTGGCTCGACATGTTCCGCTTCTTTCACGACGACCAGCCGGTGCTCTGGGTCATGGGCCAGGCCCGCGTGCGCCACCAGCGCGGGTACGGCCATGTCATGGAGGACCATGCTGTTGCCTACTTCGCCTTCGCCAATGGCGGCAGGGGCGTCCTTGACGGAGGCTTGGGCATGAACGGCGAGTGGACGATGTCGCTGGTGGGCAGCGAAGGCACAATTCGCGTCAGGCGCGAAGACGAGATCGTGGTCGAAGATGCCAGCGGCCACCGGACCGAGTCATTCGTGGGGCACCCCGGGAGCAGCTATGCCGCTATCTGGGACTGCCTGCTGGCCGACCTGGTGGCGTGGCTGGACGGCGGTCCGGAGCCGATGCTGGGGCTGGCCAACATGTTGAAGACCAGCGAACTCAACCTTGCTGCCTACATCTCGGCGCTGCGCGGCGATCGCGTCGACCTGCCGCTGGTCGACGACCTAGCGGAGTGGCCGGTAGACGCCATTGCGCGGCGCAACCAAGCAGGATAGCACTATGCGCAATTCACAAGACACATTTACAGAACGCGAACGCCAACTCCTGCGCACCCTGGCCGGCCGGGTAGCCGAGCTGGCAGCAAGGCCGCTTGAAGATGAGAAGCGTGCGCTCTGGCTGCGCCACAACGCCCTGCAGCCGACCCGGCCGGTCATCTTTTGCGACCCGGAAAACGGATGGAACGAGATCATCCGGCCCGAACACCTTGCCTGTGAGAGCGAACTGGCGCGCGAGTGGGAGTTCCGCCTGCGGCGGGAGATCTTCTGGGGCACGGAAATGGGCGACGACCGGGTCATCATCCCCTTTTTTGAAGTGCCGCACGTGGCAGTCGAGAGCGACTGGGGGATGCACGAGACGCGGGTCGGCGGGCAGCACGGCGGCTCCTACACATGGGACCCGCCTTTGAAGGACTACGCTGACTTCGACAAGCTGCACTATCCGGAGATCACGGTAGATGCGGCTGCCACCGAACGGAGAGCGGCACTGGCAGAGGAAATCCTGGGCGACCTGCTCACCGTGCGCGTCAAGACGCTGTGGTGGTGGACGCTGGGGATGACGTGGACGCTCGTCAACCTGCGCGGGCTGATGCAGATCATGTACGACATGGTGGATGCACCCGAGGAGCTGCACCGGCTGATGGCCTTACTGCGCGACGGGCACCTGGCCAAGCTTGACTGGCTCGAAGAGCAGGGGCTGCTGAGCCTCAACAACGACGGCACCTACGTGGGGTCGGGCGGCTTCGGCTGGACGGACGAACTGCCGCAGAAGGATTTTGCGGGGCGCGTACGACCCTGTGATATGTGGGGCTTTGGCGAAAGCCAGGAAACGGTGGGCGTGTCGCCCGAGATGTACGCCGAGTTCGTGCTGCCTTACCAGCTGCCGATCCTGTCCCGCTTTGGGCTCAACTGCTACGGCTGCTGCGAGCCGCTGGACAAGCGCTGGGAGTACGTCAAGCAGATCCCGCGGCTCCGCCGCGTCTCGGTTTCCCCCTGGAGCAGCCGTGCGTTTATGGCCGAGCGGCTGGGGGCAAACTACATTCTTTCTATGAAGCCCAACCCGGCCGATCTGGCACGAGACAGTTTTGACGAGGACAAGATTCGCGCCATCTTGCGAGCAGACATGCGTACGACACGCAACTGCCGGGTGGAAGTCATCATGAAGGACAATCATACGATTCGTGACGACCCGCGGCGTGTAGTGCGCTGGGTTCAAATCGCGCAGGAAGAGGCCGGCAACCTGTAGCTGCGCCTGTCCAACAGACTGTAGGCTTATCTTGAAAACCCAATTTTGCAGCAATGTGCACAAATACGGCAGGAAGGCGTAATTTCTAGTATTTTTGTCCCTCCCAAATTGCTCTAGATAAATACGCATCATCAAGAGATTTGGGAGACCCCGAAAATGGCAACAACATCGCAGGCGCACAGAGAGTTCTCAGGACAGGGGCAGCTGCTTCGAGAGGGATGTCAGCCTATCGCCGTACGCTATTACATTCTTTTGTGGGCGCGGTTGAGCGACGCCAGCGTGCTGGCGGGCCCGCATAAAACACAATGGGAATGGGATCGGGGCCAGGGTTTTCTCACGCTGCTGGATGAGACAAATTCTGTTGAAGTAGATATACGCGCCAAATATACGCTAATTCTGAACGACGGTACGCGCTGTGTGCCCGTGCTTGCGCACGATTACAGCCGTCCGCTGATGAAATACCGAGTACAGTGCTCGCCAAAAGATCTGCTAGGTCACACGGTTCCTGCCGTGTCGAGCGGCATATCTTCTCCCCTTCCATCGTTCGACGTCCCCACGCCGGCCGCTATCCGGTGACCGGCACCGCTGCCAGGAAGCGCCCCCTCTTCCTGGCGGCCCCTCCTCCTACAAGTGGTCGGCTACTGATACTGGATCATGTTGGGCGTGATCTCGATGAAGTCGGTGTGCTCGGTGCCGTCGACGCCCAGCGCCTCGCGCGGGGTCATTAACGGTTTGTCCCAGCCGTAGAAGAGCTTGAAGGACGTAAACGGCGTGTTGGCATCCACCAGCGCGTTGTACTTGGACGTCTTGACGTAGGGGTTGCCAAAGCCGTCTACCGACAGCGTCAGCTCTACCTCGGGGAAGCTGGGATCCAACTTCTCCTTGTCCAGGATCATGTTGGACTGGAACTGGTGGACCATCAGGATGCGCTTGCCCGTGATGCCGTTGGCGCGCATGTACTCGGCCATCGCACGCTCGACGTCGTTGACCTGGTCGGCGGTGATGTAGCCGATGGGGTTGCCGGGGATATACTGGCCCTTATGCACGACGGCAAACTCGGGGTCGATGGCGAGATGTACGTTTGGATATTTGAGATAGGGCAGCGCCGGCGAGATCGAGGCGGTAGGGGACAAGTTGGCGATCTGCGAGTCGAGGATCACCTCGACGCCGGCCTTGAGCCCTTCCTCGATGTAGGGCAGCACTTCAGCCTCGGTGAGATACCCTAGGTGTGAGTTATCTGGCTGCGGGTCCACCGTGGCCATGCCCCAGACGAGGTGCACAGCAGGCTGCACGCCGAGCTTGGGGCCGTTGGCCTCGTCGTATTCGGCGGCCTTAGCCTTGATCAGCGGCATGATATCGGCGGCACTCTGCTCGCCGATGATCCCCATCAGCGGGATGCCGGGGCGGCCGTAGTAGGTGACCCAAGTCTTGTCGTAATAGGGTGAATCCGGCCCGGCGGCGCGGGCAGCGGGCGTCAGGCGCTCGACCACATCCTTGCGCGGGATCACGGCGAGCGTGCCATCCGCCTGAGGCTCGACAGTTGCCCACTCAGGCAGGCTGCCGTCGGGGCCCGGCACACGCAGCAGGTAACCGGGCACCATGGAGCCGGGCCAGGTCATGCCGTTGGCAGCCATCAGGGCGCCGGCCTCAATGCCAAGATTGTAGGCGATGCCGTCAATGGTGTCGGCCGGCTGCACGTAGTAGTAGGAAGGGCCGTAGACGGGGCCGGCAGCAATGATAGGAGCCTGGCCCGGCCGCCGCTTGGGATTGGGCAGCGCAGGCTTGATGGGGCCGTTCGTCGCAGGGGCGGGGCGCAAGCTGGCCAGTGTGAGCGTTATGGGTTCAGAGAGAGAGACGGGCGGCTCGGCAGCGTGAACTGTCGTGCTGTTGGCCAAAAGCCCGAATACGACGGCCGCCGTGGCGACCAACAACAGCTTCGCCCATCTCTTGTCTGAACCTTGATTCGTAGGATTCTTGGGATTAGCAGGATTTGAATACGCCAAGACGACTGGCCTGCCGAATAATCCCATAAATCCTCAAAATCCTACGAATCGTGGTTCAGACCTACTACTTTGCTGCCACGCGCTGGGCGCCGGTGCCTTGGGCCTGGTCGCTTTGCATGTGGCAGTTCTTGTATTTCTTGCCGCTGCCGCACCAACAGGGGTCGTTGCGGCCGAGCTGCGGGCCGCTCTTGCGCACGGTCTGCGGCGTCTCGGCATCGCGATTGGTGCGGATGTTGCGCGCCATCGGCGAGGGTGCGGCCACTTTCTTGGCGGCCTGGGCTGCCTTTTCGGGCGCGGCCTGCGCCTCCTGCTGCGCCTGCTGGCGGATCTGCACGCTGTAGACCGCCTTGACCGTGTCGCTGCGGATGGCGTCGAGCAGCTCAGTGTACATCTGGAAGGCCTCGCGCTTGTAGGCGACCAGCGGGTCGACGTTGGCGATGGCCTGGAGGCCGATGCCTTCACGCAGGCGGTCGAGGTCGGTCAGGTGGCGGATCCAGCGGCTGTCGACGGCCCAAAGCATGATCTGCTTCTCGGCCTGGCGCAGCAGCGGCTCGCCCAGTTCAACCTCCTTGGCAGCGTAGGCCTCCTGGGCAAGGGCGACGGCATCCTCCTGGATGTCCTCGCGCCTCATGCCGTCCCAGCGCGCGGATGTAAAGTCATCGGGCAGCTTGTGCACCAGCGCCTTGAGCGCCTGGCCCAGGTCGTCGAGCTGCCAGTTGTCTTCGTACTCGCCCGCCGTGAACTGGCCCACCAGGTCCTGCACTTCGTCTTCGATCATGCTCTCGATCGTGAGCTGAAGCGAGGGCTCGGTGAGGATGCGGCGGCGCTCGTCGTAAATGCGGTTGCGCTGCTCGTTGACGACCTCGTCGTAGCGCAGCACGTGCTTGCGGATATCGAAGTTGTAGCCTTCGACCTTGGTCTGGGCGTTCTCGATCGCCTTGTTGACCAAGCCCGCCTCGATCGGCACGTCGTCCTCGACACCCAAGCGCGCCATGATGCCGCCGATGCGATCGCCGCCGAACTTGCGCATCAGTTCGTCTTCGAGGCTGATGTAGAAGCAGCTGGCGCCGGGGTCGCCGAGACGGCCGGAACGGCCGCGCAGCTGGTTGTCGATGCGGCGGGCTTCGTGGCGCTCGGTGCCGACCACGTACAGGCCGCCGAGGCTGCGTACGAGTTCCTTATCGGCGTCGGTATCGCGGTACTTCTCGGTCAAGATCTCCGCCCACAGCTCGCCGGGAAAGACCGTAGTGGGGTCCTCACCGCGCTTGAGCATATCGAGCGCCTTGTTCCAGTGGTCCTGGCGCAGCGTGGCCAGGTCAAACTGCGCCTTGCGCAGGGCATCGCGGGCGAGACCTTCGGCGTTGCCGCCCAGGAGGATGTCGACACCGCGGCCGGCCATGTTGGTGGCAATGGTCACGGCGCCGGAGTGGCCGGCCTGGGCGATGATCGTCGCCTCACGCTCGTGGTTCTTGGCGTTGAGCACCTCGTGCGCGATCCCGCGGCGCTTGAGCAAATTGCTGACGTGCTCCGAGGTTTCGATGGCGACTGTACCCACCAGCACGGGCCGCCCCTTCTCGACTTCCTCGGCGATGTCGTCGATCACGGCCTTGAACTTGGCGTCCTGCGTGCGGTAGACCAGGTCGTCGTAGTCCTCGCGGATCACGGGGCGATAGGTTGGGACTTGGATCACTTCGAGGTCGTAGATGCGCTGGAACTCTTCTTCTTCCGTCTTGGCCGTACCGGTCATGCCGGCCAGCTTGTTGTACATGCGGAAGTAGTTCTGGAAGGTGATGGTGGCCAGCGTCATCGATTCCTTCTGGACCTTGACGCCTTCCTTGGCCTCGATCGCCTGGTGCAGGCCTTCGCTGTAGCGGCGGCCTTCCATAAGGCGGCCGGTGAACTCGTCGACGATGATGACCTCGTCGCTGCGGACGATATAGTCCTTATCGCGGCGGTAGAGGGCATGGGCGCGCAGGGCGTTGTCGAGGTAGGGCATCATCTCGAAGTGCTCGGGCGAGTAGAGATTCTCGATGCCCAGCGAGCGTTCGACATACATGATGCCTTCCTCGGTCAGCGTCGCCACCATTTCCTTCTCGTTGGTGACGTAGTGTTCCTCAGGCGTCAGCCGGCGCACGAGGGCGGCGAACTGCATGTAGAAGTTGGAGCTTTCGCTCGACTCGCCGGAGATGATGAGCGGCGTGCGGGCTTCGTCGATCAGGATGTTGTCCACCTCGTCGACGATAGCGTAGTGCAGCTCGCGCTGCGTCAGCCGCGACATTTCCTGCACCATGTTGTCGCGCAGGTAGTCAAAGCCAAACTCGTTGTTGGTGCCGTAGGTGATATCGGCGCGATAGGCATCGCGGCGCGTGACCGGGCGCAGGTACTGGAAGCGGTCGTCGGCGTTGGGGTAGTCGGGGTCAAAAATAAAGCTGCCCCCGTCCGGGTTGCCGGCGCTGTTCTGGATCACGCCGGCGCTGAGGCCCAGCAGGTGATAGATGGGGCCCATCAACTGGAGGCCTAACTTGGACAGGTAGTCGTTGGGCGTAACCAGGTGGGCACCGCGGCCGGCCAGGGCGTTGAGATAGAGCGGCAGCGTGGCGACGAGCGTCTTGCCTTCGCCGGTCTTCATCTCGGCAATCGTGCCGCTGTGGAGCACCATGCCGCCGAGCATCTGGACGTCGTAGTGGCGCAGGCCGGTGGTGCGCTTGGACGCCTCGCGCACGGCGGCAAAGGCCTCGGGCAGGATCTCCCACAGGTTCGCCTCTTCGGCCTTGCGCAGGTCCTTCTTGATGCGTTCGACTTCGACGCGGGCGAACTTCTGCTCATCGGTGCCCAGCACGTCGAGGTATTCCTTCTCGGCCTCGGCCAATTCGTCGCGCAGTTCCGTCGTTGCCTGGAGGATGCGCTGCTGGAAGCCGATGGTGAGCCCGCGCAGCTCGTCGTTGCTCTTCTTCTCAAAACTCTTCTCTAGGCCGTTAATCTGCTCGACGATCGGGCGGTACTTCTTGAGCACCTTCTCGTTCGGATCGCCGGTGATGGCGTAGTAGAACTTCTTAATCATGGTCGGTTGATTTCCTTGACTCCGGTGCGGGAATCTGGGCAAGGCAACACCCCTGCAGCGTACGCTCCCGCGCCGCAAGGCTGTATTGTACCACGCCAGGGGGGTTGGTCAACAGGAGCGGGCGAAATTCAAGCCAAATTCATGCTGGCCTCATACGGATCTGGTGGTTGCGCCTGCTGCGACGTTCGCTCTCGAGCATCGTGGCGCGGCGGGCAAGCGTATATATGGCAGGAGGTTCTTATGAAAAAGTGGATGCTACGAAATATGACAAAGCCAACATCTCCCAAGCGCACGGGCGTCATGAGCTTGATCTGCCTGCTGCTGACTATCACGATCCTGGCCGGCTGCGGACCGAATATTACCGTTTCGACCGACCCGCGGGATGTGGATCTATCTTCGTTTCATCCAGAAGTGGTCCGGGGTGACGGCTTCACCATCCAGCCGGACGTACGGGTGTTCACGCTGTTTGCCTACCTAAACGGGCCGGCGGGGTGGAGCGAGGAGAACGGCGACGCCTTCAGCCCACAGCGGGCGCAGCTGCGCGCCGATCTGCAGGCACGACTCGCGCAGCTGGATCCGGCGCGCGTACAGCACTGGCGCGATTTCTATGAACAGCACAGGCAGATTTCCTACCGCTACCTCTACTACACCTTGACACTGGGTGCGCCGCCACATTTCAACTACATCATCCCCGTGGAGGAGATGAAATATCCTGAAATCATCGGGTCACTGGATGGTTTCAACCGGATATTGGCGGAGTTCTACCAGCAGGCCGATATTCAAGCGCTCTTTGAGGAAACCTACCGGGATGTCATGGTGGCAGACGTGCGCAAATACGATCGAGCTCGCATTCTTGGCCAGATCGGGTACATCTACGACTATCTGAGGTTGGACCGCTCTAAACTTGGCACGTTCGACGTCGTCATTGTGCCGGCCCCTTTTGATTCCTACTGGGATGCGAACGCGCTGAACTACACCGGACGGCTGTACATCGTAGAAGGGCCGGAGTCGAACGACTATGGGCTGAACATGCATGAGTATCTGCACATGTTGATGGACGCGCTGATTCCCGGCGATCTTGCCGGGCAACAGAACAAGCTCAACGCCATCTTCCAGGCCAATCGGCAGGCGCCTTATGTACGGAACTATCAGGAACTGCACACGTATGTGGAAGAAAACCTGGTGCGGGCGCTTGACCATCGCATGCGCGCAAGGCTGGACCCGGCCGCTGCCGCACGGGAAGAGGCTACTTTACGCGATGAAGTAGCGAACGGACTCGTACTGGAAGACGATTTCTATGCCGGGCTGGCTATGTTCGAGCGAAGCCCCAACAAGACGGCGCCAGGCTTTTTCTCCGAGTTGCTGGCAGCTGTAAACGACTGACGCTCGAGTTCCCCATGATCTATCAGTCTTCCTCCGATTGTGACAGCAAAACTGCAAAAATTGGGAGACAGCGAGGCCGAATTGCCGCCTGCCCACCGGCTACAATAAGGCCATCAAGACGCAAGGCCGCAAGCGAAACAACAGCCAAACGAGCAGAATGCTGGACAAGCTCTTGGGTCACACTGTGACAACGCTTGCACCACTTGCGCCAACAGTCACATGTCAGCCACATGTGAATCGCACGCCAATCGTCAGCAGTAAGCTTTCACCACAAAGGAGAAACCAACATGAACAGCGAGCAGACCTTTGCCATCGAGCAACTCGAGGACCGCCTGGAAACCTTGTGCATCTACGTGCCATATGTCGCCACCTGCTACAAGACGGTGTGGTTCGTCCGAATTCCGTATCCTTGCATCAAGTACTACCGCTTCTGCTTCTAACCGCCGCAGCGGCGGCGGCAGACCCAAGGCAATATCCAGCAACAACCGATCAAAAGAACCCGCTTCGTGTGGGTTCTTTTGCATTGGCGAAGGGGTTTACGAGCAACAGCCGGCGGCCATTTTCCACGATCTTGATCTTCTCGATCCAGTCCGTCGCTTGCATGACGAATTCTGTGTGAATCTCGAAAAACCGTTGACAAAACAGAACAATTGTGCTAGTATTTAACCATCAAATTTTGCTTTTGGAGGTTACAGAGTACCTATTGCGCGGGACGAGACAGCAGCCTTAGCAGAAGGAGGACAGCGTGTTTGGCGACCATTTCGGCTACGACTACTTTGAGCAGCGGCACGCAGAACTACTGCATGCAGGGGAACAAGCGAGACTGATCCGCTCCTTGGAGCGGGCGCGGAAAGAAGAGCAGGGGCAGTCACCCTGGCGCAGGCGTGTATTGGCAGGGGTTGGGCATCGACTCGTGACAGTAGGGACTAGATTGCAGCAAGCCGGGGCATAGGAAACACTAGTTGTTCGAGCTGCCCACTTGCTGACGGCGCAGTGACCTGCGCCGTCAGCAAGTGGGCAGCTGCTTTCGCACCTATTGGCGGCTGGCTTGTGGTACATAAGATGCCTGTCCGACCGGATAGAGACGCGGGCACAAACTACATTTCGGACTACATGACGATGTAGTCCGTTTTTATTGGGCGCGCGCTAGACTAAGGGCAGTGAAACAATCGCTAGAACTCGGAGATAAAGCCATGAAGTATGCAATCACAGCCCTGTTAGTCGTGCACGGCCTGATTACCCTGCTCGGATTTGTGAAGGCGTTTGATCTGTTTCCGGTAACACAGCTACAGACCCCGATTTCGCAGCCGGCGGGCGTCTTGTGGCTGGTCGCAGCGCTGCTGCTGGTGGGCGGCGGTGTGACGCTGCTCGTGGGTGCACAGTGGTGGTGGGTGCCCGCAGCATTCGGCGTGGTCTTGTCGCAGATCTTGATCTTCGGGGATTGGAGCGACGCCAAAGCCGGGACGATCGCCAACGTGATCCTACTTGTGCCGATCGTGGTGGCAGCTCTGGGCTCTGCGCCATGGAGTTTCCGAGCTCGCTATGAGCACGACATTGACAACGGTCTGCACCAGCCAGTGCCGGCGCCCAAACTCGTGACGGAGGCCGACATCGCCCACCTGCCGGCGGCCGTGCAGCGTTATCTGGCGTTTACGGGTGCGGTCGGCAGGCCGCAGGTCCAGAACTACCGGCTGCGCTTTCGGCGGCGCGCTGCGCAACGGCCCGGACGACAAGTGGATGCCGATGGTGGCACGGCAGCAGAGCTTTGTCACACCGCCGGCCCGTCTCTTCTTCGTCGAGGGCTCGATGCTGGGCGTGCCCTTCGACGCCTATCACCGGTATGTCGGTCCCGCGGCGACGTTCCAGGTACGGGCGGCCTCATTGGTAACGATGGTAGACGCCCACGGCGCCGAGATGAACCACAGCGAGACGGTGACGCTCTTCAATGATATGTTTCTGCTTGCGCCGGCGACCCTGATCGATCCACATATCACCTGGGAGGAGTTGGATCCCTTGACCGTGCGTGCCACCTGGACCAACGCCGGCAACACGGTGTCAGCCGTGGTGTCGTTTGACGCCGAGGGGGCACTCACCAACTTTGTATCCGACGACCGTTCCCGCACCGTCGACGGCAAGCAGTACGAGCGCCTGCGCTGGTCGACGCCCGTGCGCGGATGGCATGACGTCGACGGCCGCAAGCTGTTTGGCAGCGGGGATGCAGCCTGGGAGCTTGACGGCAAGGAGTTTACCTACGCGCACTTTGAGCTGCTCGACGTCGCATACAACGTAACCCAGGATTAGCCCTGTGCTGTTGGCAGCCGTTGCTCTCTTGCTGCGAGGAGCATACAGCGAGAGAGCAACTAAGACATTACTGCACGGGTGCGCTTGCGCGGTCGACAGGGAGTTTCCAGCCGGCAGCCGCGGTAGCGTCCAGGTCGAGGTTGCTGGCCAGGTAATAGAGGCGCCGCGTATTGGCAGACTGCGCGGCGCTTGTTTCGCCGCGGCGGCCATCGGCAAAACGCTGCGCCAGGTAGTGCGGCGGGGTTGCCTGGTAGTAGAGCGTAGCCACAACCGCACCACCGGCGACGAGACTGCGCCCGATTTCGGCCAGTTCCACTTCGCTGCCGGCAGCACCAGACCGGCGGCCGATATCGGCAAGCGGAATTTCATAAACCACGCTGTCCATCCCGCCCCGATCGTAGTCGGCATCGCCCTCCACACCGCGGGGAAAGGTGGCGGCGAGCGCCGTTTCTTCGTCGCAGTTGTGATTGGACAGCTTGGGTGCAGCGGGGAATGCCAAAAACTCGCTGCCCGCCTGTGCGCTGTAGTCGGAGAAGCCTGCAGGCTGCTTGCTCCAACCCTCGGGCAGCAGCCGGTTGTCCTTGAGATTGTGGCAACGGCTGATGAAACTGGAGGTCAGCTTGCCCTCCGGTGTCTGTGTCAGTTCCTCGTAGATCTGGACCTGGAGCGAACTGGTAATGACCTGGAAGTGAGGCTGGTAGGCTTCACTGCCGTCAGCTTGCTCGGAAAAGAACTCTGACGGCAGCGGCTTGCCGTCAGGGCCTACGATAACGCCCACGTCATTCGTACTGCCGGAGGACCATACCACGTCGCCTGCGGCCGCGCTCTGAGGGCCACCAATCACCTGAAATTGGAGGAAGGCGCGGCGAAAACCGACGCCGGAAGGGAAACGATGGCCGGTCAAGTTCTGCACTGTGACCTGTGTGCGCAATACCTCTTGCCCGGTCGCGTTGGCGGTGATTGCAGGGGGCGCAACGGCCACGCGGGCGCTGTGCTCCTCCGCCAGCAGCACCGTATCGAGGGCGGCGAAATCGATGTCCGTGGTATTGCCAGTCATGTAGTCTGCCTTGCCGACCCCCAAGATGCGGTCGAACTGGTCAAACATGCTGAGCACGAAGAGGTTGAGCCCATGCAGGCTGTGACGAGCAAAGCCGGCGCGCGGGTTGACGGTTACCTCCTGAATCGGCGCCAGGTTCTCAACGGCGGGGTAGCGCTGGCTTTGAATGCCGGCGATTTCGAAGGTAAGCGGCAGGGGCGGATCTTCACCCGCCTGCGCGTCTGCCGGCGCCAAGGGCACTGTCTTGGGCATGTGGCAGTCCTGGCACGTCTGGCCCCCCGACTGTGAGAACGCGCTGTTCAGCCACTCCAAGTAGGTAGTCTGCTCAAACATCAGATAGGGCGAGCCATCCCTGTTGACGAGTTGATTGTCGGCGGTGTCAAACGCCGGCAGGCGAATCGTGTGGCAACTAGCACATAGCTCCGACTGCTGTGTGAATGGACTGTACTTAGGCGTCATGCCAAGCGAGGTGCGCATCGGCAGCGTCCTGGGGTCTGGAAAGGGGCCGTTGATGGTGATCTGCCCATTCTGTGGCGGATCGACGCCGAAGCGGCCGGTATCGACGTCGGCCAGCGTCTGTGGCGGGGACGCAGCGGCCGGGTCGGTTACCTGGTGGCAGGCCGCGCAGGAGATGCCGTCGCGCGCCAGTGCACCATACTTTGTCTTGCCCAGCACCTGCTCTTGCGCGAAGAGAGCATGGGGATCGGGATTGTCGAGGTGGAACTGGCGCTGTGCCATGACGCCGTGACAGCGAAGGCAGGTGTCCTGCGTGACGGCCGGAATGTTGTACTGAGGATGTAGATTGCCTTCTCCCTCCAACTGGGCGTGGAAGACAGGGTCGCGACCGGCAAGTCCCATCAGCGACCACTGCCATTCGCCGGGCGGGGAAAGATTGACACCATCCGCATCACTGGCGGCGACGCTGTGGCTGGAGCCGGGAATATGCGCGGACTGCAGCGCTTTCAGCTCCAGCTTGCTGTCGGCGTCTGCCGGCGGCAGCACCATGTTCGGGCCAAATGGCTTCCCCGAGAGGCCGCCATGACAGGTGCGGCACTGGCTGGACGGCAAGAACTGATGTTCTGCCTGCGGATCTGCCACTAGCACGTCATAAATGGCGGGCGGGAAGGGAGTCACCTGTGCAAGCGGGACGCCTGCAAATTGAGGGAAGGCCTCCAGGAACGCATAGTTGACGGCGCGCGGAACAACCGGTGTAGGGGTAGGCGTGGGAGGAGGGTTCGCCGGCGTGGGAATGGGCGTAAGCCAACTGTTGTCGTTGTAGAAGATTAAGGGGTCACGCTGCGTGTCGGCGATGAGTGGGTTTGCTTCGACGTTGTGCAGCGAACTGAAGGTAAACGCCTCATTGGCAGCCGAGGCGTGGCAGCGGAGGCAGCCATTAACCTGGCCAAAGCCGGCATAGGGATACTGCTGAAAGGGATAAGCATCCAGGGGAGGCAGGGGGCCAGCATCAAAGCCACCCCAGTACCAGCCGTCTTTCGAGGCCCCGGCGGCGCGCAGCATGACGGACCACCCCCAAAAGTTAGCGGGCGCGATATCCACAGGCGCCATACCGGCGTACCGCGCGGCGGGCGGTGCATACATGGCTTTGATGAGCAGAGCGCCGTCGGGCGGCTGGCCCGGACGTCCCGCCATCAGCCATGCGGCGGCCAACGGATCGTAGTAGATAAAGACGGCGGGGTGCACGCCGAGGCCCTGATTGTCGACAAACGGCCCCGTCGCGCGCACATACTTGTCTTTCAACCAGCCGGGTTTGCCGGCCGCGACGGCGGCACGATTGGCGGGGTCCTGCTCAAGGAGGAGGTGGCAGCCTGCCTGGAGGAACTCCAACATCTGCTGATTGTAGCCGGCATAGTAAGCAGGATCGACCGTATCTGCCGGCGGGGCCGGAGGCGGCGTTTGCAGTGCACGATAGCGAGCCTCGCAATCGGCGAGACTTGGGGTGGGCGCCGGTGCACCGGCCGCAGAGAGTGAGGCCCCTGCAGTACTGCGGTACGGGGACAGGTGAACCATGGCCAGGCAGACGGTACCCAACAGCACCAGTGCAAGCGGCAGCACTCTCATCGGATGCCTCCTAGAAACAGGGGACGCACTAACGGGAAGGCTTACTGGAGGGATAACAGCCAGCGCAATTGTTCGGAGGCAAGTATAGTGGCGGGCAAGGCTGAGCGCAAGCACGCCCAAAATGGCGGGTGCGTTTTACGAATTTGTCCCGCGTAGCCCGCACGCCCCGTGTTGCCGCCCACGCGTGTGGCCTGACGGCCACCCCGCACGGGGCGTGCGGGCTACGCGGGAGGTCTGTTCCGGCGCGCCCAAAATCGTGAACTACACCCTAAAATGGCACGGGCCAGCGTTAGCGTATGGCTTGCACCCACTGCGTGAACTGCGCGTCCGGATGAGAGCCGCGATAGTGGAACTTGCCCACCACGGTTGCACCTTGGCTCTCCAGCGCCTTGCCCATTTGCGACAAGGTTGACCCGGCGGCGATCTTATAGGTGCAGAAGACCACGACTCTCTTGCCGGCCAGATTACCCAGCCGCCCGATAAACTTTAACGCCCCTTCGCTGGGATGTTGGCCGACGACAAACATGCCCTTTACCCAGGCGCCGATACAGATAAGATCGGCTTTTGTTACCTCGGCAGGATCGGCCTTGGCGACGGACTGGACCTGGCATTGATGGCCTAAGTTCGCAAGTTCTCGACCCATAGCCTGCGCCGCCGTGGCGGTTGTCCCCGTGTTGCTCTCATAGACGATGGCGATATTCATGGCGAGTTCCTCTTCCAGCATGACGATCTGACGCGGTTGTGAATTCTTACCAAGAAATACGCTGTAGAAGCAGCACCGGTCGCGCGGGCGATCGCCCTATCCGCTCGACCAGGGAAAGACTTACCCGCAGGCAGGCGGCTCAATTCTGTGGGCTGCGTAAAATGGTAGCAGAGTGTTTGCACAGCACCTGAAACTAAATGGAGAATGCTTACATGTTGGCACGATTTCTTGTTCTTGTGTTGGTGGCGCTAGTCATCCTGGGCGGATGCCGGGGCGGACTGCCGGTTGCCGGCATCGTAGGGTCAGGCCGGTCTGCCACCCAGACCTACGACTTTAGCGACTTTGACAAGGTTGAGTTGAGCGACGCGTTCGAGGCGGAGATTGCGGCTTTCGACGGCTACAGAGTCGAGGTGACGGTCGACGACAACCTCCTGGATCGGCTGCAGGTTGTGCAGCAGGGCAAGACGGTCAAGATCGGCCTCAAGCCGTTTACGTCGGTCAGCAACGCCCATCTGCGGGCACGAATCTCCCTGCCGACCCTAACTGGTCTTGACGCCAGCGGTGCGAGCCGCGCACGCGTGACGGGCTTCCGCTCTAACAGGAACGCACAGATCAACGGGTCAGGCGCAAGCGAGATCCGCGGGGACATGGAGGCAGGCGACCTGGCCGTCGACCTATCGGGCGGATCTACTCTGCAGCTGAGCGGCCGCGGCAACGCCGTACGGGCCACGGCGTCAGGCGCAAGCACGATCGACCTGCGCGAGTTCGCCGCCGGCGATGCGGACGTGGAAGCCTCAGGCGCCAGCCGCATTGACGTCAACACGTCGGGCACGCTGAACGCCGGGGCAAGCGGCGCCTCAACGGTGCGTTATACGGGCAATCCGACACTCGGCCACGTGGACGAGTCGGGCGCCAGCACAGTCAGCGGCCGGTAAGCGATCTGCTAGAGTGAGAATGTAAAATAAGCGCTGCCCCTAATCTTGTACGATAGAGATAGTGGGCAGCGCCGCACTTGAAAGTGAGAGACAAATCATGAAGAAGCTGGCGATCATCATTGCCGTTGTGGCGGGTCTAGCGGTTGTGGTTGTCGTGGCGGTGGCGCTGCTCACCCCCACGATGGATCGGTGGGGAGCCACCGAGGACGAAATTGCCGCCACCTACCCCGGCGACGAGTTGGTGGCTGACCCGAAGAGCTTCGTGAACCACGCCATCACCATTCAGGCCACCCCCGAACAGGTCTATCCCTGGCTGCTGCAGCTTGGGGCCGATAAGGGCGGCATGTACAGCTATACGGCACTCGAAGGGCTCATTCGCTGCCCGATGGTCAACGCCGACCGCATCCATGCGGAATGGCAGAACCTGCAGGTCGGCGACCCGGTCAAGCTGTGTGCCGGCGAAGTCGCCCCACCGCCCTATCTCGTCGCACAGATTCACCCCAACCAGGCCATCGTGCTGGGGCATCAGGAAAACGGCGAATGGGTCGACCTGTGGCAGTTTGTGCTCGTCCCCCAGGCCGATGGCACCACCCGGCTGGTCTTGCGCACGCGCACCATGATGACGGGCGGGTTCTGGGACGTCATCCATCCTGGCGTATTCGTGATGGAACAAGGTCTGCTGAACGGCGTCAAGGAGCGCGCCGAGCAAACGGCGCAATCCGCATACCAACGCATACGCGCTATGGAAGCGAACGGGTGATAGATGGCACCTAGTCTTGTGGAGAAGATTCACACCAGCATCAACGGCGTGGAACAAGGCATGTTTATTCGCAGCAGAGACACTGCGCACCCTGTGCTGCTGTATTTGCACGGCGGGCCAGGCATGCCGACATACTTCCTAAATCGGAAGTACCCGAGCGGGCTTGATGAAGACTTCACTGCGGTTTGGTGGGAACAGCGCGGGGCCGGGCTCTCCTACAGTCCGAAGATAGCACCAGAAACGATGACGGTGGAGCAGTTTATTGCCGACACGCTGGCGGTGACAGATTTTTTGCGCGGCCGTTTTGGCCAGGACAAGATCTACCTGATGGGCCATTCGTGGGGCAGCTTTATCGGCATCCAGGCGGTGGCGCGGGCGCCCGAGCGGTACCGTGCCTACATCGGCGTGGCACAGATGGCGAATCAGCTGGAGTCAGAAACGCTGGCGTACGAGCACATGCTGCAGCTGGCGAAGGAAAGCGGAAACACGCGGCTGGTCCGCAAGTTGGAGGCTGCCCCGCCGACGGCAACGGCGCCGCTGCCGGGCGCTTACATGGCACTGCGTGATGAAGCGATGCACAGTCTGGGCGTGGGCACGACGCATGACATGAAGTCGGTCGTAACCGGTGTGTTCCTTCCCACGTGGCAGCATCCGGAGTACACGCTCCGTGAGAAGCTCAACATCTGGCGCGGGAAGTGGTCGCCGTCCTCGAAGACGTTGTGGAACCAGATGCTGGCGACGGACATCAGGGTTGCCGTGCCGGAACTGCAGATTCCCACCTATTTCCTGCACGGCGTATACGATTACACCGTCGCCTATCCGCTCACAAAAGCCTATTTTGGGCAGCTCAGGGCGCCCGTGAAGGGGTTCTATACGTTTGAGCACTCGGCGCACAGCCCCATTTTTGAGGAAGCCGAGAAGACGCGCCGGATCTTGCGGGAAGATGTGCTGGCAGGGGTCACCAGCCTGGCCGACACGGAGTAGACAACTGCTACCGATACAGCAAACGCTGCCTGGTTCGGTGCATTTCGGATCCGATGCGCAAGGCAGGCAGGGACGCCCTTCCAGGAAGGGTGCCCTCCTGGAGGGGGGGCTTCCTGGAAGGGGGAGGGGGCTGTGCGGGCAGGTTTATTTTGCCAGCCGGATGCGCGGGTCGAGCCGTGCTGCCGTTAGGTCTGCCAGCAGGTTGCCGACCCCGATTAAGATGGCGCCAAAGAAGACCGCGCCCATCACCACCGGCACATCGCGATTTTGCACTGCCTTAAAGACCGCCTGGCCGAGGCCCGGAATGCCAAAGATCTGCTCCACCAACACGACGCCCGTCAGCAGGCCGGCCAAATCGAGACTGGCCAGAGTTACCACAGGGATTAAGGCATTGGGCAGCACATGGCGCAGGTGGATCCGGTAGAGTGCTACGCCTTTGCTGTGCGCCGTACGTACATAGTCTGCGCCCAGTGCATCCAGCATACCGGCGCGCAAGAAGAGGGCGTAGGCTACCGCCATCGGTAACGCGACACTCAAGGTAGGCAGCACCAGGTGGTGGAGTGAGCCGGTGCCACCCAAGGGGAACAACCTGAGGCGATAGGCAAAAAAGTATATGAGCAGTACGGCCAGGAAAATGGTCGGCACGGAAATCAGCACGGCCGACCCAAGCAGGATGCTGTGATCGAGAAAGGTGTTGCGGCGTGCCGCCGCCAGCACACCCAAGGGCAGGCCAAGGCCGAGTGCGACCAGCATGATCAGCCCGGCCATGCAGGCAGTAGTTGGGAGCTTCTCGGCGAGGAGCTGAGCCACGGGACGGTGGAAATAGTAGGAGTCCCCCATGTCGCCTTGCAGCAGCTTGCCCATGTAGCGCACATATTGAATGTAGAGCGGCTGGTCCAGGCCATACTGCCGGCGGATCAACGCCACCAGTTCGGGCTTGGGCGCCTGGCCGGGACGCGTGGGCGTGAGCATCACCGCCGGATCGCCGACGGCGAAGACGAGGGCAAAGGTCAACAGCGAGACGACGATCAAGGTGGCGGCGATCCAGAGCAGGCGCCGCAGGATGTAGCGGATCATCGAGTCTCCTTCATTAGTGGGTCGAGGGCATCGCGCAAACCGCTGGTGAAGAGGTTAAAGGCGATCACGGTGAGCATGATGCAGACCCCGGGCAAGAGCACCAGCCGGGGTGCCGAACGATAGAAAGAGAGCCCCTCTTGCAGCATGCTGCCCCAGTCCGGCGTAGGCGGGGGAATGCCCAAGCCGAGAAAGCTCAAACTTGCTTCGGCAAAGATCGCAACCGGGACGCTCAAACCAATATAGATGATGCCCAGAGGCAGCAGGTGGGGCAGGATGTGACGCAGGAGGATGCGTCCACTGCCGGCGCCGACATTGCGCGCCGCCAGGATATACTCTCGCTCTTTGAGTGAGATCACTTCAGCATGAAAGATACGCGCCGGGTAAGCCCAGTTTACCAGCACAATCACACCGACAATGACCCACACGCTGCGCCCCAATATCACAAGCAAAAGCATCATGATCAAGAGCGTGGGCAGGCTGATGACGATATCGACCACGCGCATGAGCCAGTTGTCGAGCGCGCCGCCGGCGAGCCCGGCGATGCTGCCATAGGCCAAGCCGGTGACGACAGTGAGTACGCCGGCTGCCAGCCCGACGCTGAGCGTGACCCGCGCGCCATAGATCAGGCGGCTCAACAAGTCGCGCTGCAGGTTGTCCGTACCCAACCAGAAACGAGCATCAGGCCCGAGGGGTTGGCCCGCGTGCCCGGCATCGCGCAGCTGTTCCGCCGGATCAAACGGGGCAACCCAGGGGGCCAGGAGCGCAACCAGGCAGAGAGTGGCCAGCAGCAGCACGGCCAGCAGGTTGAGCCGCCGGCGCAGGTAGCGCCGGCAGACCTTTACCCACTCCCGTTGTTCGGCCGCCAAGGCCGCCGGTTGGCGAGCAGCTACGATATCTTTGCGGGCGATCGAGGTAAACATGATGCGACGACCCAACCCCTTTCTCGAAGCCCTTGCGGCTCACATTTCAAAGTAAACGCGTTCGATCGTGGGCAGGTAATAATACGTTTCGCCCTTGATGTAGCTCTGCCCCAAACCCAACACGTTGCGCCGGTAAGCTGGTATGAGGTAGACCATGTCGTTCACGGCAATATCCTGCATACGCCCAAACAGCTCGTTGCGCTTAGGGTCAGCCAGTGACATAGTATTCGCCTGGTCGAACAGCTTGTGCATTTCGTCATTACAGAGGCCAGCGCGTGAGGGCGGCTTGGCGCCGGCACAGCCAAAGACATTGGCGAGAATATCGCTGCCGTCCATGATGAGAGGCCCATAGCCCGTAAAGACAAGTGGAATTTCGCCACTGTTGATTTTGTCTTGGTAGAGGCCAGCCTCGCCGTCGAGGATGTTGACCTCGATGCCGATCTTGGCGAGATCGGCCTGGACAATTGCGCCTTGGAAGGGGTGGAAGTCCACGTACATGTCGACGCCCTTGATGCCGTCGGCAAAGCCAGCATCGGCCAGCAGCTGCTTGGCAGCGGCAGGGTCGTATTGATAAGCGCTGGCAAAGCCCGGCTGATACATGGGCAGGAATCTGGTATAGATGTCGTCCAGCGGCTCCGAGGCGCCCTGACCCGTGGAATCGGCCAGCGCCTGCTTATCAAGCGCCATGGCGATCGCTTGCCGCACGCGCAGGTCGGTAAAGGGTGCGGCATTGTCGGCGATCTGGAGGTAGTCGAAGATCGGCGTGGGGATCACGCGCAGCAGGGGCGCCAGCTTGGGGTCGTTCAGGATGCGCGGCAGTTCGCCGGCCTGCACGCCGTCGAAGTAGTCGACGTATTCCGCTTCGCCGTTCTCCCAGTGCAGGACGCGTGTCTCCTCCGGCACATTCAAATAGAGCTCCACGCGATCCAGATAGGGCAGTCCCGGCTTGAAGTATTCCGTATGGCGGTCAAAGGTGATCTTGTCGCCTGGCAGCCATTCGACCAGCTTGAACGGGCCGGTGCCGACGACCGTCTTGACGCCCCAATCGGCGCCAGACGCTTCGACCGCCTGCTGCGGGAGAATGAAGTTGGTCGTCAGAAGCGCCTGAAAGACAGCTTGGGGTGCTTTGAGCGTCATGCGGATCGTATGGTCGTCGACGACTTCGACCCCTGACACCGTTCTGCTGTCACCCTGCGCCACAGCGTCGCTGCCGGCGATGTTGGCAAAGAAGCTGGCCATCGGCGAGCCGAGTTCCGGCCAGAAGATGCGGTCGTAGCTAAATTTTACGTCCTGCGCCGTCATCACGGTGCCGTCGTGAAACTTCACACCTTGGCGCAGCGGGATGGTGTAGACCAAGCCGTCGTCACTCACCGCCGGCAGATCGGAAGCCAGGTCAGGCACGAGCTGGGTGTCGGCATCGTAGGCGAGGAGCTTGTTATACAACACCCGATCCATGGCCCAGAAGTCCTGCCAGCGTGGCGGCGCCGCGCCGTCGAGCGTGGGTACGTCGTTGCCGAACATCGCGCGGTAGGTGCCGCCATATTTGGCGGCGGCCGCGCCTTGCGCCTGGCCGGCGACTATCGGCGCCGAGGACTGGGCGGGGGGCGCAGCCGGGGCAATGCAGGCCGCCAGCCAGAGGCTGCCGGTGGTCAACGCCAGCCCCTGCAAGAAACGGCGGCGTGACAGCGAATGGACTATGAGCGACGGTGCATCTGTTGGTTGCGCATTCATGTGAGTCACTCCCTTGTACAATTAAGCTCGACAAACAACCGGAACAACCCTATGGGGTGCTGTAGACGCTCGAGGCGTGACTGGCCCTGCTATGGCTTTGAGGCACATATCAGCGAATAGTAGCCATAGGCTGGGATGACCGTAATCTCGCCAAAGCCCACCTCGCCGAGCAGCGAGGCAAGCACCGCGGCGCTGAACTGCTGGCCGCGCATGGCAAACAGCATGAGCAGGGAAAAGGTCGTGGCCGCGAGCGGGCCGTCCTTGCCGTCCTCAAGCAGCACTTCATGCACGTAGAGATGGCCGCCCGGCCGCAGCGCGGCAAAGCTCTTGCGAGCGAGCTGAAGGCAGCTTGTACGATCCCAGTCGTGCAGAATGTTGCTCAGCAGCACGGCGTCGTAACCGGACGGCCACTGGTCGGCGAACATATTGGCGGCGTAGGTGTCAATCCGTTCCTGCAGGCCAGCGCGGAGGATGTTTTGGCCGGCCAGTGCGCAGACCGGCGGCAGGTCAAGCACGGTGCAGCGCAGTACGGGATGGCGGCCGGCAAGCGCTATACTGAAACAGCCTGAGCCGCCGCCGACATCGAGCAGGCGACTGGCGCCTTCAAACACGCCCAGTCGCGCCATGCCCATAGCAGCTGGGAAGCCCAGGCTGTGCATTTCGGCCGTCGAGCGTGCAGCTTGTTCAGCGGAGAGTTCACCGGATGCCCAGCTTTGGGCTGAGATCATCAGGTTGAGCGTCGCGGAAGGGCTTGCCTTGGCGCAACACTCTCTCGACCAACTCGCCGGTGATAGCGAGCGCTGCGATACACTTGCAGCATGCCGCCGTAGTAGTAAGGGCTGGCAGGCAGCAAGTAGGTGCCGCGTCAGTTCTGTCAGGTGAAATCGTTCGTGATACTGCACCAAGCAACCTAGCGCAGTGAGAGTCCCCAACATGGCCTCTGCGCTGCGCAGGCTTAAGGTAAAGACCGCCCGCCACCTCGGCCGCCGTCGCCGGCGAGGGACCGAGGAGTGCAAATAGCCCGATCGCGTCTGCGGCGATCGAGCAGCGGGAAGTGGAATACTGATAGCCAGATATCCCAGAGCGGACGGTCATCGTGTGCACGGCGTGCCTCTGAGGAGCCGATCGGATGACTTGTGACAATTTCACCTCCTCCTCGATCGCGATCAGATTGCTGTGCATCTTCTGTCTGCGTGCAGCGTATCGCGATCGGCTGAAGCGGCGCATCGGTACATGTACCTGTTTCGTGTACCTGTATGTGGAGAACGGAGATATGAAAGCTGGGGAGTGCGCCAGTTCCCCGTGGTACACGAGGTGATATTCCATCGCCGACCGTGTCGCCGCTGCCCGCCCGTTGACTCCGAGCTTTCCGTAGATCGAAGTCACATGGCCGTTAACCGTGCGGCGGGTAATGATCAGCTTGTCGGCAATTTGAGCATATGTAAGTCCCTGCGCCAACCACCGCAGCACTTCCACTTCGCGTGCAGTCAGATCAGGCGGATAAGAGCGATGACGGAAGCGGTAACTGACCCGCTCATTGCCTGCGGGTCCGCAAACACAGTCAGGCAGCGCCAACGCGTAGTCCATTGCCTGTTCTGAGGAGAGCCCTTGTCCTTCCGCCCAGGCTGCGCCAAAGACTGACCGATCTTGTTGCGAGCGCACGCTACTGAAATCGCCGACAAAAGCGCTGCGTGAGCGCGAAGCAGCAGGCGTGCCGACCAAGTTGCGCAAAGCATCTGCTGCCCCCGCGAGCCGTCCTGCCTCAGCCAGGTGCCGTTGCGCGACGCAGAGCATCGCTATTCCGCTCCAGGCACTCGGCGATCCAACCCCACTGGCTGATACCCAACGTGCGCCAGCGCGCCAGGCTCTCACGGAAAAGCGCCCAGGCGCGCGGGTGATCCCCTTGCAGCCGCGTCGCCTGTCCCAGGTAGTAGTGCGCATCGGCAATGTCGAATGCAAGCCCCAGTTCTACGAACAGTGCCAGACCTTCTTCATAGAGAAGCTGTGCCCTGGCGTAGTCCCGCTGTTCGCACATCGCGCTGCCCAAATGTACGAGTTCATTGAGCTGATCTCGAACTTGTCGTCGAGCGCGCGCCAGTCGCCAAGGCCTCCTCCAGGTATGCTACCGCCTGGGAATGATCTTGGCGCTCCAACGCCAACCAACCGAGCCCGAGGAGAGAGGCCGCGAGGAGCTTATGTGCTGCTAACTCCCTGGCAATATCCGCTGCTGCCTCAGACTGAAGCAGTGCAGCCGAGTAGTCTCCCTGCATATAGGCCAATACGCTGGCGCAAGCCAACGCCTTCCCCTCAACTCGGTGCGCTGTATCGATGCAGTCTGTGCCAGGGCGACATTCAGCCAAGTTCGCCCCTCGTACCAGCGTCCGGTACACAACCAAAAATCGATAAGTGATGACGTCAGGCTGAGTGCCATTTGCCCGGTTGGCTCTTCAAAGCGGCTCCATGCCAAAGCCATCTGTAGATCGGCGTGTTCCAGCGTCAATCGCGCGAGTGCGGCCGCTTGACCTGACCCCTGCATTGCTGGGGCGGTTGCTTTGGCCAGGGCCAGGTAATACAGCACGATGGCGCGGCGAATTTTTGCCATTTCGCCGGCAGCTTCCAACCGTTCCTGTCGCATATTCGCGGATCGTCTCTAACATGCCGAGCGCGCTTCCCGCCACGTCGATCCAACGACTTCACCAGGTTCTGGTCGAGCAGGGTCGTAACGCCGTCCAGGAAATCAATGCCCAGGTCACGGTCGGCATTCGCCACGGCGTGCGCCGCTTCTAGCGTAAACCCGCCCACAAAAACCGCCAGCCGCCGAAAGAGCATTTGCTCGCCCGGCGCCAGCAGGTTGTAGCTCCAAGCGATTTCGTCACGTAGCGTGCGCTGGCGTGCCGGCACGTCGTGTGGGCCCCCCGTGAGCAGGGTCAGCCGCTGGCTCAGCCGCGCCAGCAAGGCGGACGGCGAGAACAGCTTGATCCTGGCTGCGCCAGCTCGATCGCCAGGGCAGCCCATCCAGAGTCAATGCAGATCTTGGCCACATCGGCGGCATTGTTAGTGGTGAGCGCAAAATCGGGTTTGACCGCTTCGGCCCGCTGGCAAAACAGCTGCACGCGGCAGCAAATGTGGTTTGATCGCCGACCTGGATCTTGCGCCGATCGTCGCGAGTTGTTTGACGTCAGGCAACGCCAGAGGGCGGAACGGAGAACTCATGCTCGCCATAGAGATGAAGCGGAGCCCGGCTGGTCACCAAGACCTTAAGACGGCGGCATGTCGCCAGCAATGCACCCACCAACGCAGCAGCGGTCAAGATCTGCTCGAAGTTGTCCAGCACGAGCAGCACTTGCTTGCCGCGCAGATCCTCTTGCAGACTCTCCAGTAGTGATCGCGCCGGCGCTTCACGCACGCCCACTGACTGGGCAATCGCCGCATCGAGCTGGCCGGAATCTCGGATGGGGGCCAGTGCGACAAAGTAGACGCCGTCGACGAAATGGTCGAGCAGGTTGGCCGCCACTTGCATTGCCAGGCGCGTCTTGCCGATGCCGCCAGGCCCGGTCAGGGTGAGTAGCCCGACCTGCTCTTGCAGCAGGATGTGTTGGACAGCTGCGACCTCGTGGTCGCGCCCGATTAGGCGGTTGCGCGGCAAGGACGAGGTCGCCAGCCCGCTGCTCGGCACCGGCCTCTTGCTGATGGCGGTCTGGCGGTGGCCTGGCGCTCAGGCATACGATTTTGGGGTATGTCGTTCGCTTTTGAGTTTACTTCAAGGTTGGACGCCTCAGCATCGTGGGCGTGGCCGCCGCCAGCGTGATCATGCTCCTTGTGCTGCGCGCGACGACCGGCGCCCCCGACGGCTGGCAGACCGGGATCGCGTTTATTGCCATCGTGGCGACGTTGGTCTTGACGACCTCGGTGCAGCGCACGGTGGCCGACGTCGCCGCCTGGAGCCACAGCTACTACCTGCAGGCAGTGCGCATCATGCAGGAGAACCGCGCGGCCCAGGGCGCGCTGCAGCAGGCGCTGGAGGAGCTGGCACATGCCAACCGGCAGATGACGCTGCTGTACGAACGGCAGACAGTCCTGCAGCGCATGGCCGAAGAGGCGGAACGCACCAAGTCGGCGTTTGTGGCCAAGGTCAGCCACGAGTTCCGCACGCCGCTCAACATGATCATCGGGCTCGCCAGCGTGATGATTGAGAACCCGCGCATGTATCGGGCGCGCGCTGCCGGCCTCCCTGCTGGAAGACCTGCGCATCATTTACCGCAACTGCGATCACCTGGCCAGCCTCGTCAACGATGTGCTGGCCCTCAGCCAACTGCAGTCCGGGAGCGTCGTGCTGCACCGCGAGCCGCTCGACCTGGCGGCGACCATCAACGAGGCGCTGGATGTCGTCCGCCCGTTGATCAGCCAGAAGAAGCTGGAGCTGAACGTCGAACTGCCGCGCCACCTCAGCCCGATCGCCGCCGACCGCACGCGCATCCGGCAGGTAATCCTCAACCTGCTCAGCAACGCCGCCCGTTTTACCGACAAGGGCGCCATCACCGTGCGCGCCGGCGAGCAAGACGAGCAGGTGATCATCGCAGTCGCCGACAGCGGGCCGGGCATTCCTGCCGCCGCGCTGGAGCGCATCTTTGAGCCCTTCTGCCAGGCGTCCGAGCAGGTGTGGCGCGAGAAGGGCGGCAGCGGGCTGGGGTTGACGATCAGCAAGCAGTTTGTCGAGCTGCACGGCGGGCGCATCTGGCTCGAGAGCGAGGTAGGGGTGGGCACCGTCTTTTTTGTCGCCCTGCCGCTGGTGGAAGCGCACCCCGTCGCCCGGCTGCCGGGCAGCTGGATCAGCCGTGAATGGCAGTGGCGGGAGCGGACGAACCGCGGCAGCCTGCCCACGCTGCCGGATCGCCCCCGGGTGGTCGTCTACGACCCGACTGCGCAGATCGAGCCGGGGATCAGCAGCTACGCGAGCAGGTCGAAGTCGTGGCGCAACGCCAGCATGGCCGGCGTGATCGACGAGGTGCACAAGACGCCGGCGCATGCCGTGCTGCTGGGGGCCGACAGCGTGGCGGATCTGCTGCCGCTGCTGCATGCGGCGGCGCCACAGCTGCCGGACACGCCCCTGCTGGGTTGGGCGCTGCCCCTGCGGACGGCGCCGGCGCTGCGGGCGGGGGCCGATCAGTACCTGGTCAAGCCCTTGAGCCTGGCCACCCTGCAAACAGGGATTGGCGGCGGTGTCCCAACCCCTGCGGCGGGTCCTGGTCGTCGACGACGACGACGAAGCACGGCGCCTGCTGGCGCGCATGCTGGCCCTGTACGACGCGGACATGGTGGTGATAGTGGCCGCCGACGGCGAAGAGGCGCTGCAGCTGCTCCAGCAGGAGGAGTTCGACCTTCTGCTGCTGGACATGATGATGCCGCGCCTCAACGGGTTGCAGGTGCTGGAGGCCCTGCGCAATGACGCGCGCACGTGTGGCCTCCCGGTGATCATGATCTCGGCGCAAGACCTGTATGCCGCGCAGCCGGTGTGCAGCGAGCTGGTGATTACGCTAGGCGAGGGGATACAGCTGGGCAAGGCACTGGAATGTGCGGTGGGGGTGGCGCAGATCCTGTTCAGCCCGCTGCAAGCACCGCATCCAGCGCCGCAATAAACGCCGGGCGCGCCACGGGCTTGGCGAGGAATTCGCGGGCGCCCAGGGCGTGGGCCAGCTGCTGCTCGGGCATGACCGAGCAGATGACCACCGGCAGCGTGCGCGTGGCGGGATGCTCGTGCAGCCGGGTGAGCAGGTCCCACCCGTCGATATCGGGGAGCATCACGTCGAGGACGACGACGTCGGGATGATAGAGGTCGACGGCCGCCAAGGCCTTGGCGCCGAGATTGACATGCTGCAGGTAATAGCGGGTGCCGGCCAGGTAACGGCGGTACAGATGCGCCATATCAGGGTTATCGTCCACGGCCAGCACACACCGATCCACCTGCAGCAGCGAGAGGGTAATCTGCGAAGGCGCCGGCGTGCAGGTCCAGCTCGGTGGCGATGTCGAAAGAACCAAGCAGCTCGGCGATCGGTTCAAAGCCGCCGAGCGCAGCGGCGGAGAGCGGGGCAGCGGTGATGGTGATGCGCACCGCGCCCTGGTGGGACGCGGCCGCCAGGTGGATGGCGCCTGCCGGCATGGTGCGCGCCAGCTGATTTACGATAGAGATGAGAATGTGGCGCAGCGCCGAGGGATGGAGGGCGGCCATCAGGTCCGGCGCAACTTCCTTCGACGTCAAGCGCAACGGCGCGGTCTTTGGTCAGGTGCGCCGCCAGGCGGGCGACGCCCGCAAAGATATCGACCAGTTGGGAGACGGCGCCGGCATCGGTGTCCGCCAGCGCTTCCAGCTCGCGCACCAGCTGCTCGTGCCAGCCCCTGCGGTGGGCGGATGGGCCCGGTGTCCCGGGCAGAGACGGGGCAGAGGCGCCGGCAGGGTGTACCCGGGGCCCGCCTGCTTTTCCCAGAGCGCCAGGCCGAGAGCATGGATAGCTTCGGCATAGCTGCGGCGCAGGTGGCGGGCGGTGATGGCGAGCTTCTCGGCGGTCGCCTCCTGCGACAGGCCCTCCACGTAGCGATAGCGCAGCATGCCGTAGACGCGCCAGGAGCGGGCGGTCAAGGGCGCCTCGGCGGGCGGTTTCAGCTCTTCGACCGCGGCAAGGATGGCAGCGCGCAGGGCAGGCAGGCCGTCTTCGCGGGCGAACGTGAAGCGTCTGCCACAGCAGGTCCGGCGGGCGATAGGCAGGATCGTAGAGATGGGACAGCATCTCCTGCAAGCTGTGTTCGAATGCCGCAAATGGTTCCATGTCCGCTCAATGTCCTGAAATGTCCGCTTTGTGTCCGGCGATGTCCCAGCGAAACCCTTGTGCGTGAGTCACGAATTGTTATAATTTTGACGATCTGTACGCAGCTTCCCGTGGATTATACCTGATCGCAGGCCATGCGTGAGGGGCGCAGCGTGCCGGCACCCGTTTGTTCCGTTTCCCAAGCAGATTTTTACAACCAAAGGAGAAGATATGGCATACCGACGCGTCTTCAAAGCAGTCGCGCTGCTGTTCCTAACGGCGATCGTGGCCATGGCGTTGGGGGCCTGCGCACCTGCGCCGGCGGCGGCGCCTGCCGGTGACACGGCCGCACCCGCGGCAACCGAGGCACAGGCAGGGGAAGCCGCTTCAACTACCGAAGCAGGCACCGCAGCAGATAGCACGGCGGCGACGGGCAAGCCGTCGGGCAAGCTGGTGGTCTGGCTGCAGAAGGCCAACCAGGATGTGTTCGAAAAGACGCTGCTCGCCGACTTCAAGGCCGAGTACCCCGACATCGAAATCGAGTGGGTCAACTACCCGCCGGCCGAGGTGGCGAACCAGATGGTGCTGGCGATCCAGGGTGGTTCCGGTGGGCCAGACCTGGGCTTTACGGAGAATGCCAGCCTGGCGCGGCTGGTGGATCTGGACGGGCTGCATGGATGTCACCGACCGGATGCAGCCGTATGCCGACCAGATGAACGAGCCGGCGCTGAAGGAGGGGACCAAGGAGGGTAAGCTCTTCGCCGTGCCGTGGGATATCGGCCCGGTAATGACCTTCTACCGGCGTGATGTCTTTAAGGCGGCGGGTCTCTCGGACAAGCCCGAAGACGTCAGCGCCATGCTCGCCACCTGGGACAAGTATCTTGAGACCTGCAAGGCCATCAAGGACGCGACGGGGAGCATGTGCTTCGCGCTCAACAAGGCCAACAACCTGGGCGATGTGTTCTTTAACATGCTGTGGGAGCAGGACCTCGACCTGTACAGCGACGACGGCAAGGTGCTGGTCGATGGGCCGGAATATGTGGCGACGCTGGAGAAGCTGGGCGAGTTCTGGAAGGCCGACGTGGTGGCGGACGAGTTGGAGTGGACGGACAACTGGTACGCCGTGCTCAAGGCGCCGCTCGACGATCCGAACGTCAAGCCCGTAGCGACGATCCCGATTGCGGCGTGGATGGGCAACTTCCTGAAGACCTGGATCGCACCGGACCAGGCCGGCAACTGGGGCGTGGCGCTGATGCCGGCCTACACTGAGGGCGGCGTGCGTGCGGCCAACCAGGGCGGCTCCTCGGCGTTTATTCCGGCCGCCAGCTCCAACCCGGAGGCGGCGTGGGCACTGATCGAGTTCATGCTGCTGCGCCCGGAGAATCACGTCAAGATCTTTGAATATTCAGACTACTTCCCGGCGTACGAAGCCACCTACGGCGACCCGCTCTTCCAGCAGCCTGACGACTATTTCGGCGGCGAAGTGACCCGCACGCTGTATGCGGATGTCGCCAAGGAGATTCCGGTAGCGAACCAGTATGGGCCATTCTCGCAGGCGATCCGCGGGGCGCTGGCCACTGCCGTGCAGAAGTATGCCACGGGCGCGATGAGCGCCGAAGAGGCCCTGCAGGAGGCGGCAAACAACATCCGCACGGAGACGGGCATGCAGTAAGACGCGGCGCAGGCGCAAGTAGAAGCAGGCGCTGGGATGGGGCACGGTATGCGCTGCCCCATCCCAGCGCCAGTAGACAGGCCCAGTAGGCAGGTATAGTGAGGGTTCATGGATGCGACTGTAACGACACGGGACAGCACGCGGGGGGCACGACCCGCCCCCCGGCGGCTCAACTACAAAACCCTATGGGGCTACCTGTTTATCTCCCCCTTCTTTATCTCCTATGCCATTTTCGGCCTCTACCCCCTGCTCCTGTCCATGTACCTGAGTTTGGCCGACTGGAAGGGCGTGGGGCCGATCAAGCTGGTCGGCATCGACAACTATGCACGGCTGCTGGGCGACCAGGTGTTCTGGCAGTCGATGCTCAATGGGATCATCCTGTTCTTTTTGTACGTGCCGATCATGCTGTTTGGGGCGCTGGTGCTGGCGGTCATTCTCAACTCCAGCGCGTGAAGGGCTTCCAGTTCTTCCGCATGCTGATCTTTCTGCCGTTTATCACCAACATGGTGGCGGCCGGGCTTTGCGTTTCGCATCCTGCTCAACAAGAACAACGGGCTGGCCAACGTCCTGCTGGGATATCTGAACATTCCGCCGCTGCCGTGGCTGGAAGACGTATGGCTGGCGCGCATTTCGCTGGCCCTGCTGGTCATCTGGGCCTGGCTGGGCTACAACATGGTCATCATGCTGGCGGGGCTGCAGACCATTCCCCAGGATTTGACCGAGGCGGCGATGGTGGACGGCGCCAGCCGGACGCAGGCCTTCTTCCGCATCACGCTGCCGCTGATGCGGCCGGTGATCCTGTTCTGCGCCGTGACTTCGACGATCGGCAGCTTTGGGCTGTTTGCCGAGGTGAGCGCGCTGACCAACAGCGGGCCGGCCAATGCCACCATCACCCCGCTGATCCGCATCTACAACGTGGCGTTTAAGAGCCTGCAGATGGGCTACGCCTCGGCCATGGCCTATACCTTCTTTGCGATCGTCTTTGTCCTGACCTTGCTGCAGATGCGCTTCTTTGGTCGGGAGCAGCAGTAGAAAGGAAGACACGATGAGTGCAAGAAGCCTGCGCAGCGGGTTGGTCACGGCAGCTGATGTATCTGGTGTTGATCGGCATCTCGATCTTTATGCTGCTGCCTTTTGTCTGGATGATCAGCACCTCGTTCAAGCTGCCGGAAGACGTCTTCGGCTTTCCGCCGGTGCTGATCTCGCCGCGTTCGACCCTGGTCAACTACCAGTACCTCTTTGAACAGAAGAACCTGGTGCTGATCGTCTGGAACACGTTTTTTGTCGCGGCCACGAGCACACTGCTCAGCCTGTTGTTCTGCTCGCTGGGCGGGTATGGTTTTGCCAAGTATTCGTTCCCGGGCAGAAACGTGCTCTTTGGCCTGCTGCTGGCGACGATGATTATTCCCAGCGCAGTGACGATGGTGCCCTCCTTTGTGTTGATGCGCTGGCTGGGCTGGTACAACACGTTCTGGCCGCTGATCGTGCCGGGCGCCGCCAATGCGTTCGGCATCTTCTTTATGCGCCAGTACATCTCGTCGATCAACGACGACCTGATCGATGCCGGGCGCATCGACGGCGCAAACGAGCTGGGCATCTACTGGCGCATCATCCTGCCGATCATCGGCCCGGGGCTCACCAGCCTGGGGTTGATTTTCTTTATGGCCTCGTGGAACAACTACCTGGGCCCGCTCATCTGGCTCAAGACGCCCGAAAAGTTCACGCTGCCGCTCGCGATTTTCCAGTTTGGCGGGGCCGTAGGTCTGACCAACTACAACGGGCAGATGGCAATGTCGGTGATCAGCATCATCCCGCTGCTGATCATCTTCCTGGTCTTCCAACGGCGCTTTGTCGAGGGCATCACGGCCGGGGCCGTCAAAGGATAGACGGGGCCGTCAAAGGATAGCAGAAGGAAAACGCTATGTCGCAGCTGCGTGAATGGGAAGACCCACTGGTAGTGGGCCGCAACCGGCGGCCCATGCACGTGCCACTTGCCGCGTATCCCGGATGCCGCCGCGGCGCTGGCAGGGGCGCTGGCAAGTACAGGGTATGCGCAGAGGTCGCCTTTTATGCGCAGCCTCAACGGCGTGTGGAAGTTTTACCTGGCGCCCACACCGGCGGACGTGCCGCCCCTGTTCTATGCCGGCGACTACGACGATTCCGCCTGGGCGAGCATCCCAGTGCCGTCGAACTGGCAGCTGCCGGCCGTCGCGCTGGACGGTTTCAAAGACAACCCCATTTATGCCAACGTGCACTACACGTTTGAACCCCAGCCGCCGCACGTGCCGGAGGCCAACCCAACAGGCTGCTACCGGACGACGTTCACCTTGGACCCAGCGTGGGCGGGCCGATCGGTGCTGCTGCTGTTTGAAGGCGTGGATTCAAACCTGACGCTGTGGGTCAACGGCCACGAGGTGGGTTACTCGGAGGACAGCCGCCTGCCGGCCGAGTTCGACATCACGCGCTACGTACAGGCGGGCGAGAACCAGATCGCGGTGCAGGTGATGCGTTACTGCGACGGATCCTACCTGGAATGCCAGGATTTCTGGCGGATGAGCGGCATCCAGCGCGATGTGATCCTCTACAGCAAGCCCCCCGTGTGCCTGGAGGACTTTGCCGTGCGCACGTGGTTGGACGGCGCAGGCGGCGACGCCCGGCTGGAGGTCGAGGTGCGCCTCACCAAGGGGGCGAGCGCCGGGTATGCCGGGTATGTCGTGGAGGCCATGCTCTATGACGCCGAGGGGCAGCCCGTGCTCGCGGCGCCGCTGCGCGGGATGCCGGCACGGCGACGGACTTTCCACTGCGCACACGGCGCAAGACGGCCGTGGCGTTCCTGGCGGCGGACGTTCCCAGCCCGCACCGGTGGACGGCCGAAACGCCGTACCTGTACGGCCTGGTGCTGACGCTGCGTGACCCGCAGGGCCACGCCGTCGATTTTGAGAGCAGCCGTGTGGGCTTTCGCCAGGTCGAGATCCGGGACGGGATGCTGCTCGTCAACGGCCGGCGGCTGGTGCTGCGCGGCGTCAACCGGCACGAGCACCATCCCGTGCGCGGCCGGGTGCTGACGGTAGAGGAGATGCGGCAGGAAATCGTCCTGATGAAGCAGTTCAACTTCAACACCGTGCGCACCAGCCACTATCCGGCCCACCCGGCCTGGTACGACCTGTGCGACGAGTACGGCATGTATGTGATCGACGAAGCGAACGTCGAGACGCACGGGCTGGGCGGCGAGCTCAGCCAGGACCCGCAGTGGACGCACGCCTACCTGGAGCGCGCCGCGCGCATGGCGCTGCGCGACAAGAATCACGCCAGCATTATCCTCTGGTCGCTGGGTAACGAGTCCGGGTGCGGGCCGCAGCAGGCGGCCATGGCGAACTGGCTGCGCGCCTACGACCCAACTCGCTTCGTCCACTACGAAAGTGGGCGGCCGGGACCGGAGATTGCGGACGTCTACAGCTGCATGTATCCCGACCTGGAGCAGATCCGGCGGCTGCTCGCCGACGGGAGCGAGCGGCGGCCGATCATGATGTGCGAATATGCCTACGCCAAGGGCAACAGCACGGGCAACTTCTTCAAGTTCTGGGACATGGTGGATGCCTATCCCCGCTTTCAGGGCGGCTGCGTCTGGGACTGGCATGACAAGGCGCTCCTGCACACGACGGCCGATGGCCGCCCTTACTATGCGTACGGGGGCGACCTGGGCGACGATTTCGACTATCGCGCGCTTCTACCAGGAGAACGAAGATCCGCAGATGTGCTGCAACGGCATCGTCGGCCCCGACCTGGCGCCCCATCCCGGCGCGTTTGAGGTCAAGAAGGTCCAGGCGCCCGTGGGTATCTACGTCGCAGGGGTGGCAGGGCTTTGCCCCGGGCCAGGATATCAATCGCGGCGAGATCACCCTCTGGAACAAGTATCAGTTTCTCGATCTCGCGCACCTGGCGCTCCACTGGGAGCTGGTCGAGGACGGCCTGGTCATCCAGGCGGGCGTGCTGCCGGCGCCCCCATCTGCCTGCGGGTGCACGCGCGGCGCTGGTGATCCCCTTCGCTGCGCCTGAGCAGCCGCGGCCGGACGCCGAATACTTTGTGAATGTGCGGCTGCGGCTGAACGCGGCGACAGCCTGGGCGGATGCCGGTCACGAGGTGGCGTGGGAGCAGTTTGCGCTCAGCCTGCCGGCCCCCAGCCGTGCGGCAGACGAGCGCGCGATCCAAGATCAGCGCACCCGGCAGAGCCCCGTTGGCGGAGATCGCGCTGGCGGAGACCGGCGACAGCGTGCGCGTGGACGGGGCGAACTTCCACGTGATCTTCGGCAAGGTCGAGGGCACGATCACCGGCTACCAAGCGGGCGGGCTGGAGCTGCTCCGGCTGGGCCCGGTAGAGAACTACTTCCGCGCGCCCACGGACGTGGACCTGCTGATGGGCAATCCACCGGCCAGCATCCACCAATGGCGCGCCGCCGGGCTGGATCGCCTGGAACGCCACGTGCTGAGCGTGCGTGCGGCCCGCATTCGACGCGGGTGAAATTGAAATCCTGGTGACCACGCACCTCTGTGCGCCCGGCAGCCCCCACGGGATCGACTCCGAGCTGCGCTATCGCATCTACGGCGATGGCCGCATCCGGTGCGAGAACGCCGTGCGGGTCTCCTCCCACCTGCCGCACCTGCCGCGGGTGGGTCTGGAACTGGTGACGCCGCCTGGTTTTGAGACCCTGACCTGGTATGGTCGCGGCCCGCACGAAAACTACGTCGACAGGAAGCGCAGCGCGCTGGTCGGCCGCTACACCAGCCGCGTAGACGACCAGTTTACGCCCTACGTCTACCCGTCGGAAGCGGGCGGCAAAGAGGACGTGCGCCGGCTGGCGTTGACCAACGAGGGCGGCGCCGGGCTGCTCGTCACCGGCCTGCAGCCGCTGCACATCGACGCGCTGCACTACACGGTCGCCGACCTGGCGCAGGCGCGCCATCCGCACGAACTCACCCGCCGCGCGGAGACAATTCTCCACCTCGACATTGCCCACATGGGCGTCGGCGGCGACGACGGCTGGCTGGCCCCCGTGCATGCCGAATTCCTTGTTCCACCTGGCTCGCTATCATTTTGCGGCGATTCTCAGCCCGCTGCTCAAGGAGTCGTGGTAAATGTTACGTCGGCGGGCAGCAGGATGAGGCAGAAAGCCAGGCAGAGGGCGGGAGCAGGCAGGGGGAAGGCACGGAGCACTCCCCCCTACCTGCCTGCCGCCACTAGCCCAGCCGGTTGGTGACGGAGACAAACGGCATAAAGAGCGCGCCGCCGCCTTCGCGTGCGAACACGTCGATCACGCCGAGCGGCTGCTTGGAGCCGTCGCCCGTGAACACAAGCACCTTGACGGCATTGTAGCCCAGGCCGAACGGTGCGATGTCGACCAGGACATTTGCGCAGTTGGTGCCGGCCTTGGTGATCTTCCAGTCGAACGAGGCCGGGTTGAAGTAGAGCGTGCGGGCTTCCGTATAGATCACATTCTCCAACCCGGGGACGACCTCACCTGCGTCCGTGCAGACGTCCACGGCCGTCAAGATGGCGTCGGCGTCGAACGGCGCGGCGTGCACGAAGGTGACGGACGGCTGCAGCGGTGGAATGGGGGGCACCGTGCCCGGCGGAACCGTGCCCGGCACCGTCGTGCCGACTTCGGCAGCCCCGGCCCCGTCTTCGGCACGCGTCGTGCTGGGGGCGGCAAAGAACGCCAGTCCCAAGATCACCAGTCCCAGCGCTGCGGCGAGCGCCAGGGAACGATGCTGCTTGGGCCAACAGCTTACATTGCTTCATACCTTCTCTTCCCTCCTGTTATAATGGTGGAATGTCCATCATTGTTTTGCCACCCGAGGTGGCCGCCAAGATTGCAGCCGGCGAAGTTGTCGAACGGCCTGCCAACGTAGTCAAAGAGTTGGTAGAGAACAGCATCGATGCGGGGGCCACGGAGATTCGCGTCGAAATCCGCGAGGGAGGGCGCCGCCTGCTGCGCGTCAGCGACAACGGCCAGGGTATCCCGGCCGCCGAAGCGCCGCTTGCATTTGAACGCCATGCTACGAGCAAGTTGCACACCTTTGAAGACCTGAGCCGCATCGCCACCTTTGGTTTCCGCGGGGAGGCGCTATACAGCATCGCCGCTGTCAGCCAGCTCACCTTGACCACCCGCCACCGGAGTGAGGACTTCGGCACAGTGCTGCGCATTGTCGGCGGCAGGCTTGAACAGCAAAGCCGCGCCGGAGCGCCGGTGGGTACGGTCGTCAATGTAGAGCAGCTATTCTTCAACGTCCCTGCGCGCCAAAAGTTCCTGCGTGCGCCGGCGACCGAGGCAGGCCAGATCGGTGCCGTGATCCAGCGTTTTGCGCTTGCCTATCCTGACCGCCGTTTTTCCTATACCAGCGAAGGCCGCCTGCTTTTCCAGTCCACCGGCAGTGGCAGCCTCTTCGACGTGCTGGTCAAGATCTATGGGCTGGACAACGCGCGGCAGATGGTAGCAGTTGGCGACGCGCCGCCGGCCGTGCGCCACGCAGAGAATCGCCCCGGGCAGCGTCACTGGGCACGTCCCGCCTGCCGAAGCCGATGTCGAGTTTATGGCCGACGTCGGCCACCACTGCCCCCGTACGCGACGAGAACGCCGAAAGCCGCATCGACGTAGTGGGCTATGTCAGCTTGCCCAGCCTCACGCGCTCCAATCGCAGCGCGATCGACCTGTTTGTCAACCACCGCTCGATCGAGGACCGCACGCTGGCGCACGCCGTGGTGCAGGCGTTTCACACCCTGCTGCCGGTGGGCCGCTATCCACTGGCCACGATCTTTGTCACGCTGGACCCGGCCGAGGTAGACGTCAACGTACATCCGCAGAAGACGCAGGTACGCTTTGCACAGGAGCGGCGCGTCTTCTCCGCCGTGCAGAAGGCCGTGCGCCGCGCCCTGGTGGGAGCCGTACCGGCCCCCGACATGACGATGGACGAGGAAGGGCGCATCCTGCCTGCGAGCGGCCAGGCGGGGCAGCCGGCGCCGGACGTGGCTACCTGGTTTGCGCGGCGCGACACCATCGTCAACATCGACCAGCAGCACCACCTGGACCTGTACGTGCCGCCCGCCAGTTCACAGGGCCGCACGTTAGGGCTGCCTGCTGCCCCCGGCCGCACCAACGGAATGGCCGGCCGAGGAAACAGCCGGCACATGAACCTGCCGGCAATGAAAATGACGAGCCGGCGCGTGAGCAGGCAGAGAGCGCCGGCGAACGGCGCCCGGACGATGTTCCCGCGCAGCCTGCGCCTTCCAGTTCGCCAAGCGGGCCCCTGGGCGTGCGCACATCACAGTTGCCTCCGCTGCGCGTGGTCGGCCAGGTCGGGGCCATGTACATCGTGGCCGAGGGGCCCGAAGGCATGTTCCTGATCGACCAGCATGCGGCGCACGAGCGGATCCTGTACGAGAAGTACCTGGCGCAGCGCTACGGCACTGCCGGCGGCACCGTGGCCAAGCAGCATCTGCTCGAGCCGCTCACGCTGCACGTCGGCACGCGCCTGGCCGGGCTGGTGGCAGGCCACCTGGTGGAGCTGCAGCATCTTGGCTTTGAGGTCGAGCCTTTTGGCGGCGACACCTTTCTGGTGCGTGCGGCGCCGGCGTCGCTGGCGGGGGAAGATCCGCTGCGTGTGCTGGAGGAGATCGCCTCCAGCCTGGCCGAGCGGCGCAACCAGGTCGGCGAGGAGCTCGAGGATGCCCTGGTCAAGATGGTATGCAAGCGCGCAGCGATCAAGGCCGGCCAGCTGCTCAGCGACCTCGAGATGCGCGAGCTGGTGCGCCAGTTGGAAGAGTGCCAGTCCCCGCGCACCTGCCCGCACGGGCGGCCAACCGTGATCCAACTGCCGGCGCTAGAGTTGGAAAAGGCGTTTGGGCGGACGTAGACCTCCTCCAAACCGTCTTCCAGGAGGACGGTCTTCCAGGAAGACCGTCCTCCTGGAAGGGTGGGCGGCGGCGGACGTAGGCCGGCACGGAATAGTCGCGTGCATTTGGCCTACATCTTTGCCTCGCCCCTCCTCCTATGATACCATTACGAAATTCGAGAATTAGCATTGAGGCCGTCCGGCGGCGTCTTGCGGTGACCGACCGGCTAAACTCTTTCGAGGAAAGTTTATGTCTTTTACCGTTACTACCGAGCCGCGTGACGATCGCCAACTGGCGGTCACCATTCAAGTCGACCAGGAACGCGTCGAGCGCGAACTGCGCAAGGCCGCCAACAAGGTTGCCGGCCAGTATCGCATTCCGGGGTTCCGCAAGGGCAAGGCGCCCTACAACATCATCGTCCAGCAGTTCGGCCTGGCCAACCTCTACCAGGAATTTGTCGAAGACCTGGGCCAGGAGCTGTTCCAGCAGGCGATCGAGCAGGAGCATATCGAGCCGTATGCCCAGTCCTCGCTGGAAGATATCAAGCTGGACCCGCTGACCTATACGCTGCTGGTGCCGCTGGATCCCGAGGTGAACGCTGGGCGACTATCACAGCCTGCGCCTCGACGAGCCCAAGGCCGAGCTGGACGAGGCCGAGGTCGAAAAGCGGCTCGAGCAGTACCGCGAGCAGTATGCCGCCTGGCAGAGCGTCGACCGCCCCAGCCAGTGGGGGGACATGCTGACGATCGACGTGCGCAGCGTGATTGCGCCGATCGAAGAGGGCGGCAAGGAAACAGTCGTGCTCGACGAGAACGACTGGGAAGTGACGCCCGACCAGGAAAACCCGATGGAGCCGCCGGGCTTTGACGAAGCACTGATCGGTCTTGGCAAGGGCGAGACCAAGGCAGTTTGTGCTGGGCTGGCCGGCCGAGGGGCAGAGCATCTATGCCGGCAAGGAAGCCACCTTCACGGTCACCGTCAAGGACGTCCAGGCCTATGAAGGCCCCGAACTCAACGATGACCTGGCCAAGCTGGTCGGCCCCGACTTTGAGACGCTCGAGGATCTGCGCGCGAGCATCCGCAGCAGCATGGAAGCGAGCCAGAAGAACCGCCTCGAGAACGAGTACATCACGAGTGTGCTCGACGCCGTGGTGGAGATGAGCACGCTCAACTATCCGCCCGTCGTGATCGAGGACCAGATCAACTCGATGCTGCAGGACACCGAGCAGCGCCTGCGCCAGATCGGCATCGACAGCTTCGAGACCTTCCTGCGCCAGACCAACCAGAACATGGAAGAGTATCGCGAGCGGCTGCGCCCGGAAGCGACCAAGATCGCACGCCGGAACCTGGTGCTGTCCGAGATCGTCAAGACAGAGAACCTGGTTGCCACGGACGAGGACATCGAAGAGCAGATTAAGGCCATGATCGGCGGCGGCAGCGACGGTGAAGACGAAGACGGCGAGATGGCCGAAAGCGCGAAGGCACTGGCCGACATGCTGCGGCAGGGCGCAGGGCGCACGATGATCGTGAGCCAGATCCTGACCCGCAAAGCCATTGACAAGCTGGCGAGCATCGCCCGCGGCGAGCCGCAGGACGAACCCGCCGGCAGAGGCCGAGGCAGCGGGCAGTGACGAGGCGCCGGCAGCAGGCAGAAGAACAGCCGGCAGAAGAAGACCAGATAAGATCAGAGTAACATCGGCGCTAACACCGACAACTCTAATAAATCGCAAACGCGCAACAGGAGACGGATTACATTGTCGCTTGGTAGCACGGCGTATCGTGAAAGTGCAGAGTCTGCATCTCACTGCTAATGAAAACTAAGGGAGAATGAAATGATCCACCCTACCAACGTGATTCCGATGGTCATCGACAGCTCGAGCCGCGGGGAACGTGCGTATGACATCTATAGCCTGCTGCTCAAGGAGCGCATCGTCTTTCTCGGCACGCCGATCAACGACCAGGTTGCCAACCTGATCGTGGCGCAGCTGCTCTACCTGAACGGCGAAGACCCGAACCAGCCGATCAACATGTACATCAACAGCCCGGGCGGCAGCATCTATGCCGGCCTGGCGATCTACGACACCATGCAGATGATCTCGGCTCCGGTTGCGCACCTATGCCGTCGGCGTCACCGCCAGCATGGGCACCGTGCTGCTGGCGGCCGGCGCCAAGGGCAAGCGCTATGCGCTGCCCCACGCCACGATCCACATGCACCCGGCCAGCAGCGGCGCCCAGGGCTACACCGAAGACGTGCGCATCGCCTTCCGCGAGCAGGAGCGCGTGCAGACGCAGCTCTTCCACCTGGTGGGCAAGCACTCCGGGCATGACTGGAAGGACATCGAAGAAGAGTTCATTCGCGACCGCTATATGAACGCGCTCGAAGCCAAGACGTTTGGGTTGGTCGACGCCGTGCTTGGCGACACCAATGACCTGGTCGTCATCACCAAGGAAGGCCAGATCAAGTTTGCCGATCCGGCCGACCCGGCTGCCGCCACCAATGGCGCCTGACAGGCACAGCCAGATAGATGTGAATTTGTGGCAGGTGCCGAGCCAGCTCGCCGTCGCTCTCACAATCCGCATCTGTATGTCCGTTTACTGTCGTGCTCTACTCCTAAGTGATAGACCCAAGTGCCAAGCCATGCCTGATCCTCAGCTTCCCCACTGTTCCTTTTGCGGCAAAGACCGCACAGAAGTTCGCCGCCTGATCGAAGGTTCGGACGGCGTCTATATCTGTGACGAGTGCGTGCTGCTGGGCGCCGAGATCCTGGCCGAAGACGGCCTCATTGCGGGCGGTGCGCCGCGGCCGGCAGCTTCGCCAGGCCAGGGGCCCGCGTACGATTCCCAGCCCACGCGCCATCGTCGAACACCTGGACCAATATGTGATCGGCCAGGAGCGCGCCAAAAAGGTGCTGTCGGTGGCGGTCTACAACCACTACAAGCGCGTCTTTGGCGCCTCCGCCGCAGTCTCGCAGCCGGCCGCCCGTCGAGCAGGAGGACAGCAGCGTCGAGCTGGCCAAGAGCAACGTCCTGCTGATCGGCCCCACCGGCAGCGGCAAGACGCTGCTGGCGCAGACGCTGGCCAAGATGCTGGATGTGCCCTTTACCATTGCCGACGCCACCTCGCTGACCGAGGCGGGCTATGTCGGCGAGGATGTCGAGACGATCCTGGTGGGGCTGCTGCAGAACGCCAACTGGGACACCCAGCGTGCGGCCTACGGCATCGTCTACATGGACGAGATCGACAAGATCGCGCGCAAGAGCGGCGACAATCCCAGCATCACCCGCGACGTCAGCGGCGAGGGCGTACAGCAGGCGCTGCTCAAGATCATCGAAGGCAACATCGTCAACGTGCCGCCGGGCTCCGGGCGCAAACACCCGCAGCAGGAGTTTATCCAGCTCGACACGCGCAACATCCTCTTTATCTGTGGCGGCGCCTTTGCCCACCTGGCCGACGTGGTGCGCAAGCGCGTGCAGCGGCGCGGCTCGCTGGGTTTTGTGGACGATGATGCATTGGTCAAGCCGTTAGTCGACCAGCACGCGGACGCACGCCGAGGGCGAGGCGCCGCTGCCCGAGGACCCGGTCGAACGGCAGCGCGAACTGCGCATCCGCAAGATGGAGAAAGAGCGCAGCGACGAGAGCAACATGCTCAGCCAGGTCCTGCCGGACGACCTGCTCACGTATGGCTTGATCCCTGAATTTATCGGCCGCCTGCCCGTGGCAGTCAGCCTGGAAGCGCTCACGCGACGCACGCTGGTGCGCATCCTCACCGAGCCGAAGGACAGCGTTGTGCGCCAGTATCAGCGGCTGTTTGCCATGGACAACGTGCGTCTGGAGTTCGAAAACGAGGCGTTGGAGACGGTGGCAACCGAAGCATTCTTGCGCCGCACCGGTGCGCGCGGCCTGCGCAGCATCGTCGAAGATGCGCTGCTCGACGTCATGTTCGAGATTCCCGAGCCGCGACGATATTGTGCGGTGTGTGGTGACAAAAGAAACCTTTGCGCAAAATCGCCAGCCCATGTTATACAATGCATCGGGCCAGCCGATATTCTTGGGGCGTGAACTACGCACGGCTGCGTAACTGTTATGAAATTCTTTTGCAGCGTGTAGAAGACGGCTCCGTTTACGGCAACGATGACTCGCGACATGGAGTTAGTGCGCAAAATACTGCTCGCCGTTGCCGCCAACGAGCGACCTCTCGACAGCGTGATGGTACGCATTGCCGGATATACGCCTGACCAAGTCGGCGAGCACATCCGCCTGCTGCACGAGGCGCGACTGCTGGACGGGAATGCCACGATGGGCCCGGACCGCCGCCCACGCTGGAGTGAACTGCGCCTGACCTGGTGGGGCCATGACTTCATCGACTGCGCCCGCAACGACACGATCTGGCGCACCGCCGGCGAGGCACTGGGTCCCGGCAACGGCGCCGCAAGCCTTGATATGTGGCGCAAGGCATTGACCGAATCGGCGTTCCTGATCCTGGGGCGCATGCCGGATGGAAAACGGCGGCCGATGCCGCCGGAAGAACAGCCACCGGCACCAGCAGGCGCCTGATCTCCTACCGCGTCGCCCCGGTCTTGACGGCTGCCAGTATCTTCTGATCCGTCACTGCCAATGGAAACGCAGCCACCTCGTCGAGCGCCACCCAACGCCAGTCCGCTACCCCGATCTTCTGAGGTTCGCCGCCCTGATGGACGGCATGAAACGCGTGCAGCGTGATGCGGAAGTGCGTGTAGGCGTGCTGCACGACGGCAACCTGGTCTCCCACGTCGATTTCGATCGCCAGCTCCTCGGCAATTTCGCGCTGCAGGCACGCGCGCAGGTCCGGATCGCTCTCTTCCAGCTTGCCGCCGGGGAACTCCCACAAGCCCGCCCAACAGCCCCTTGTGCGGGCGCTGGGCCAGCAGCAGCGGCGAACGATATGGCTCGCCCTGCCAGATGACGCCGGCCGCTACGTCGTAGTGGGGCGTGCGCTTGCGCGGGGGCATCACCGGACGGTCGGCCTGGGTGCCGTGGGCGGCGGCAGCGCACAGGTCCTGCAGCGGGCACAACAGGCAGCGCGGGCTCTGCGGCGTGCAGATCGTCGCGCCCAATTCCATGATGCCTTCATTGCACGCGCCGGCCTCGCCTGGGGCAGCCGCAGCTACCAGTGCGCGGGCATGCTGCCAGAGCAGCTTGAGCACGGGGGGCTGGTCGATGGGCTGGTCCAGATCGAGCAGCCGGGCCAGCACACGCTTGACGTTGCCGTCGAGCAGCGGCTCAGGCTGGTTGTAGGCGATGCTCAACAGTGCGCCGACGGTGTACTCGCCAATCCCTGGAAGCGCCAGCAGTGCGGCCCGTTCGGCCGGGAAGACGCCGCCATACTCGGCGGCGACGATTTGGGCCGCCCGGTGCAGGTTGCGGGCACGAGCGTAATAGCCGAGCCCCTCCCATGCCTTGAGCACATCCTGCAGGTCAGCCGCGGCCAAGGCATCCACCGTTGGAAAGCGTTCCATCCAACGGTTGTAATAGCCGACGACCGCCTCGACGCGCGTCTGCTGCAGCATCACTTCGCTGATCCAAACCGCATAAGGGTCGCGCGCGCCGGCTGGAGACATCCGCCAGGGCAGGTCGCGCTGGTGCGCGTTGTGCCACTCCACCAGCAAACGAGCTATAGCCGCGTAATCGCGCGTAGTCCAGCGTATGATCGGTTGGGGCCATGAGGGAGAGGGGACGACGCCTACTTGCCGAGGCCGCCCGATCAGCGGCATGAAGTAGCACTGGGCCAGGAGCGTGAGGGCGAACAAGGCGACGATGAGCGCCCACGTCCAGGTCGGGAACCCGCCCTGCTTTTTCTTCTTGGGCGTCTTGGGCTTGGGCAGCTCGGCCTGGCAGCGCCAGCAGACAGTCTTGTCCTCAGGATTCCAGGTGTTGCAGTTGGGGCAATTCATGGATGCAGGCTCCGAAAGCGAATGACTGCGCCGATCGTAACATGATGCGCCGATTCTGTCGAGTTAAGTATGCCTCTGCGCCTTAAGGCGTTTGCCCGCGCCTCTGGACTCGACGTATAATGCCGCACGCCCTGCCCCTTTGCAGTGCACGCCCCACAACCCTATATGCCGTTCCAAGGAGGAACACCTGTATGCGACGAACAGCCACCCTTGTGTTGGCACTGCTGGCCATCTGTAGCCTTGTGCTAAGTGCCTGCGCTGCCCCGGCGGCCGCTCCCGCTGCCGCCGCCCGCCGGCGACTGCCGCCGCCGAAGCAACTACTGCTCCCGCCGAGGAAACAGCCGGCGATGCCGCTGCTGCTCCCGGCATGACCGAAGTCGGCCCCGGCGAAGGCCAGCTCGACATCGTTGCCTGGGCCGGCTACATCGAACGCGGCGAGACCGACCCTGCCTACGACTGGGTGACCGCGTTTGAGGAGGACACCGGCTGCAAGGTCAACATCAAGACCGCCGGCACCTCCGACGAAATGGTGACGCTGATGAACCAGGGCGGCTTCGACCTGGTCACGGCCTCGGGCGACGCCAGCCTGCGCCTGATCGCCGGCGGCACCGTCCAGCCCGTCAACACCGACCTCATCCCCAGCTTCAACAATGTCGACGAGCGGCTGCAGAACGCGCCCTGGTACACGGTCGACGGCGTCCACTACGGCGTGCCCTACCAGTGGGGCGCCAACGTGCTGATGTACAACACCGAGACGTTCCCCGAAGCCCCAACGAGCTGGGACGTGGTCTTCAAGCCCATGGACTTCCCCGACGGCAAGCCCAGCAAGGGCCGCGTGCAGGCCTATGACGGCCCGATCTATGTGGCCGACGCTGCGCTCTATCTGAAGTCTGCACAACCCGAACTGGGCATCGGCGACCCCTATTTCCTGACCCAGCCGCAGTACGACGCCGTGGTCGAGCTGCTGCGCGGCCAGCGTGAGCTGGTCGGCCGCTACTGGCACGACGTTACCGTCCAGATCGAGGACTTCACCAACGAAGGCTTCGTCGCTTCCAGCGCATGGCCGTTCCAGGTCAACCTGCTCAAGGCAGCCAGGGCAGCCGATCGACAGCGTCGTCCCGCAGGAAGGCGCCACGGGCTGGGCCGACACCACGATGCTGCACGCCGAGGCCGCGCACCCCAACTGCGCCTACCTGTGGCTGGAGCACTCGCTCGACCCCAAGGTGCAGGGCGACGTGGCCGCCTGGTTCGGCTCCGTGCCCGCCGTGCCCGCCGCCTGCGAGGCGTCCGAACTGCTGGGCGCCGAAGGCTGCGCGACCAACGGGTTTGAGAACTTCGACAAGATCTCCTTCTGGAAGACGCCCACCACCAAGTGCGACGACGGCAGCGACAGCTGCATGCCCTACAGCAAGTGGGTCGAAGACTACATCGCCATCATGGGCGGGCAGTAGGAACGAGGACCCGAGAGTGTCCCCGGGACGCGTGCGACCGCAAGCGTGCTCTGCTTCGCCGTCTCCGCGGACATGAGGACACCGCTATGCACACGAAACTCTTTATCAACGGTCAGTGGCAGGATTCAGACGGCGGCGGCGCAGATGGCGATCCTCAACCCGGCGACGGGCAAGCAGATCGCGGCGGTGCCGGATGGCAGCAGGGCCGATGTCGACCGCGCCGTGCAGGCGGCGAAGACGGCGTTCTATGACGGCCGCTGGTCGCGCAAGACGCCGGGCGAACGCTCGCTGGCGCTCTTTCGCCTGGCGGACCTGCTCGAACAGCACGGCGCCGAGATCGGCCGCGTCGAGTCGGAGAACGCCGGCAAGCCCTATGCACAGCTGACGATGGCGGGCGACATCCCGTTTGCGGTCGACAACCTGCGCTTCTTTGCGGCGGCGGCACGCGATACGCACGGCAGCCGCGCCGGCGAGTTTGCCGCCGGCTACACCTCCATGTTCCGCCGCGAGCCGGTGGGCGTGGTCGGCCAGATCGCGCCCTGGAACTACCCGCTGCTGATGGCGGTGTGGAAGCTGGGCCCGGCCCTGGCGGCCGGCTGCACGGTCGTGCTCAAGCCCGCGCCGACCACGCCGCTGACGCGCGTTGATGCTGGCCGAGCTGATCCAGCAGGCCGGCATCCCCGACGGCGTGGTCAACATCGTCACCGGCGGCAACGACACCGGCCAGGCGCTGGTCGAGCATCCCGGATGTGCGCATGGTCAGCCTCACCGGCTCGACCGCCACGGGCAAGAAGATCATGGCGACGGCCGCCAACACGCTCAAGCGCGTCCACCTGGAGCTGGGCGGCAAGGCCCCGGTCATCGTCTTCGACGATGCCGACGTCGAGCTGGCCAGCGCCAAGGCGTCGTTCGCCGCCATCTGCAACACCGGGCCAGGACTGCACCGCCGCCACGCGCGTCTACGTCGAGAAGAGCCGCTACAACGACACGCTCGAGGCGGTCGTCGAGGCCATGCGCGGCGTCAAGGTCGGCATGCCGTTTGACGACGACACCGCGATGGGGCCGGTCATCTCCGACGTGCAGCGCCAGCGCGTGCTGGGCTTTATCGAGCGCGCCAAGGCCGGCGGCGCCCGCATCGTCACCGGCGGCGGCGTGCCCAAGGGCTTTGACGGCGGCTTCTTTGTCGAACCGACCGTGATCGTGGACGCCGACCAGAAGTCGGAGATCATCCAGAGCGAGGTCTTTGGCCCGGTGATCACCGTCAGCGCCTTTGACGGCGAGGCGCAGGCGCTGCGACTACGGCAACGACGTGCTCTACGGCCTGGCGGCCTCGGTCTTTACCAAGGATGTCGGCCGCGCCATGCGCCTGGCGCAGCAGCTGGAGTTTGGCACCGTCTGGATCAACGACCACATCCCGCTGGCATCGGAAGGCGCCGCACGGCGGCTTCAAGCAGTCGGGCTTTGGCAAGGATCTCTCGGCCGAAGCCGTCGGCGACTACCAGATCACCAAGCACGTCATGATCGCAAACAGCTGACGCTATGAGCCAACCATCCGGCACCATCCAACCAAGGGCGACAAGCAGCAAGAGCAGCCGCGTGCCTGCCGTGGTGTTTGAGAGCGTTACGCGCGCCTTTGGCGACGTCAAGGCAGTGGACAACGTCGACCTCCAGATCGAGGACGGCGAGTTCTTCACCATGCTCGGGCCCCTCCGGCTCGGGCAAGACCACCTGCCTGCGCATGATCGCCGGCTTCGACCGCCCCACCTGCGGGCGAGGTCTACCTGCACGGGGCACGTGTGACCAGCCTGCCGCCCTACGAGCGCGACGTCAACACGGTCTTTCAAGACTATGCGCTCTTCCCGCACATGACCGTAGGCGACAACATCGCCTACGGTCCTATGCTGAAAAAGGTGCCAAAGACCGAGCGCACGCAGCGCGTGGACGAGATGCTCGAATTGGTGCGGCTGCCGGGCTTTGGCCGGCGCAAGCCGTCGCAGCTTTCGGGCGGCCAGCGCCAGCGTGTGGCGCTGGCGCGCGCCCTGATCAACGAGCCGCGGGTGCTGCTGCTGGACGAGCCGCTCGGCGCGCTCGACCTCAAGCTGCGCCAGGAGATGCAGGTCGAGCTCAAGCAGCTGCAGCAGCGGCTGGGCATCACCTTTGTCTTTGTGACGCACGACCAGGAAGAGGCGCTCAGCATGAGCGACCGCATCGCCGTCTTCAACCAGGGCAAGATCGAGCAGATCGGCACGCCGGCGGCGATGTACGAGAAGCCGGCCACTGCCTTTGTCGCCGGCTTCGTCGGCACGTCGAACATGATCACAGGTGAGCTGGCGCGCAAGCTGACGGGCGCGCGACGGCAGGTATGCGCTGCGCCCCGAAAAGATCCATCTCGGCCCGGCCGGCGCGCCGCTGCTGCCGGGCGCGGTGGCGGTGGACGGCACCGTGCTGGACGTGGTCTACCTGGGCCTCTACACCCGCTATTTCGTGCAGCTCGACAGCGGCGAACGGCTGGCGGTGGTGCAGCAGAACCTCGAAAACAGCGCCATCGATGCCCACGCCAACAACGGGCAGCGCTGCCGCCTGCAGTGGTCAAAGGAACAGATGCTGCCCCTGGCCGGCTGAGCGCAACAGGGGGCACACGCACTGGTTTTGGCGCTACAATTACTGGACGTTACTGAAATGAGTTTGTAGGATGTTCGCTCGCCCGCAGGGACACAACCGCCTGGGCAATTTGCCGTTCTCGCGCTTTTTCAGCGCCATCGTCATCGCCAACTTTCTCACGCTGGCGCTGATGAATCTCCTGGAGCTGCCGGTTTCCATGGCAGTCTTTGTCTTCCTGGGCGCCACAGCTGGCCGGTCTCCAACTGGTCAGCCAGTTACACGTGCGCCGCGGCCGCGCGGCGCCTGGACAGGACGAGCCTGTGGATCGCGCTGGCCGCGCTGGTGGTACTGACGGTGCCACGCCTGGTCTATCTGCTGCAGTGGCTGCCCAACACCGAGGTGCGTGTGCTGGGCGACGACTTTGCGCACCTGGCCGAGCTGGCGTCGATGACGCTGTCGGCGAGCTACCCGCTGCGCAGCCCAGCCAGTGGCGACTTTCTTTTCTCGTTTTACTACGCCTCGTTCTACCCGGCCGCCGTGCTCTTTCTGGCCGTGCCCTTCCTGACGCTCAAGGACGCGCTCGTCGCCGGCAACTTCTTCTATCACCTGCTGATTCTCCTGAGCATCGTCGAGGTCGCGCACCTGTTCTTCCGCCGCGCCGGGCAGATCCGCTGGTTTGTCTTCCTGATGACCTTCTTTAGCGGCCTGGACTGGCTGGCCAGGCCCTTTCAGCTCACCACGATGTACGAGTGGTGGCAGAAGGACTACTTCAAGGCCAACACGCAGATCTCGTCGTTCTACACCGGCATGTACTGGACGATCCACCACGTCGTCGGCTTCTGGGCCATCGTGATGGCCGCAGTGTGGCTGTTCTACGCCTTTGCGCCCGGCGCCAGCCGCAGCCATGCGGGCCACGACCGCCTGCGGCGCCGGCACGCCGCCCGCGGCCGCTGGCCGAAGCCGCTGGTAATCTCGCTGCTGGCGGCAGGCGCCTTCTACTGCAGCCCCTTCAGCGTGCTGGCGCTGCCCTTCTTTGCCGTGCTGCACGTAAAGCTGCTGTGGCGGCATGTCGTGCGCACGTGGATGTTTGCCTACACGGCGGTCCTGGCGCTCATCCCGCTCTTTCTGTTTATTCACCGGCAGGCCGCTTCGACCCTGGAGCCCTCCACCTTTCGCCTGCAGGTCACCGGCGAGTTCTGGCTCGACAAGCTGATCTCGCTGCCGATCTTCCTGCTGTTCGTGCCGATCGTCGAGTTTGCGGCGATCCCGTTCCTGCTGCTGCTGGTCGTGCGGCGCATGACGAAGCTGGACCGCCGGTACTTTGCCATGACGGTGCCGTTCTATGTCATCATCTACCTCGTGGCGTTCTCCAACACCGGCAACTTCAGCATGCGCGGCATGTTTCTGCCCGACATTTGTGCTCTTCTACCTGTTCGCCAAGTACACGCCGCAGCTGGACGCAGTCATGGGCGGCGCCAGGAGGACCCCCTTCCAGGAAGGGGGCCACCTCCTGGAAGGGGGTACCTCCTGGAAGGGGTGGGGGTGGGCGCGGTGGGCGACGATTGGGCTGTTTGTGGCCGCGACCAGCGTGGGGGTGTTTATGATGGGCGGAGCGATGCTGCGCATCGGGTGGCTCAACACCTCGGTGCCGTATCACATGGCGAATACGGCGCTGCCGAAGGATCTGACCTATCCCTATCGTGACTTGATCTTCGACCGCAGCGTGAAGACGTACACCCCGACGGAAGCCGACCGCAAGGGGCGCACCAAGTATAACGTCGAGAAGTTGATGGAAGGCATGACCGTCAAGGACATGGCCTTGTGGGAGCGCGAGCTTATGCGCTACCCGCGCAACGGGTTGTATTAGCCCGCACCAGGGAGCATTTTGCTATGGCCGTCGCTTCTGCATCTACACCGAGCACCCGACCGGGGCTGCTCAACCGGATATCGACTGCGCTCTACACGCGGCCATGGCTGCTGCTGCTGCTGCTCTTTGCGCTGCCGCTGGGCTACATGATCGTCGTCTACCTCGGCTCGCTGGTGGCGCTGCTGATCCAGAGCTTCTACCGGCTGGACGATTTCAGCGGCAAGGTCGTGCCCGAGTTTACGCTTAAGAACTACCTCGCGCTGCTGCAGCCGGCGAACCTGGCGATCATCTTCCGCACCGTGACGATGGCGGCGGCGGTGACCATTGCCTGCGCCCTGCTTGCCTTTCCGCTGGCCTATTACATTGCCCGCTATGCCAGCCCACGTGCCAAGGGGTGGCTTTACCTGGCAGTGCTGCTGCCGCTCTGGTCGAGCTACCTCGTGCGCGTCTATGCCTGGAAGCTGATCCTCTCACGCGAGGGGATCTTGATGTACTTTGCCAATGGGCTGCGGCTGGGCTGGATCGTGGACGGACTGTTGGGCCTGCCGGCGATCGGCGGCCCATCGCTGGCCGTCTCGGCGATAGGGATGTTTATCGCCTTCACCTACGTCTGGCTGCCGTACATGGTGCTGCCGATCCAGGCGGCGCTGGAACGCGTGCCCCGCTCCTACCTGGAGGCCTCGTCCGACCTGGGCGGCACGCCCAACCAGACCTTTCGCAACGTGCTGCTGCCGCTGGTCTTCCCCGGCATCGTCGCCGGCTCGATCTTTACGTTTTCACTGACGCTGGGCGACTTCATCGTACCCACCGTGCTGGGCAACTCGGCCTTCTTTATCGGCCAGGCCGTGCTCGCCTACCAAGGTACGGCCGGCAACCTGCCGCTGGCGGCAGCCTTTACCGTCGTGCCGATGGTCATCATGATTCTTTACCTGCTGGGCGCCAGGCAGCTTGGCGCATTTGACGCGCTCTAGCCGAGCGCAGACAAATAGGGAGGCAAGATGGCGGCGATAAGTACTGCAGCAAAGCCGGCCGCAGGTGCAGTTGAACGCGAAAAGGCGCCGCTGGGGTTGTCTGTCACGGCGGTGCTGGTGCTGCTCTTCCTGCACCTGCCGATCTGGGTGATCCTGCTCTACACCTTTACCACGGACATTGCGGCCTTTACATTCCCGCTGCCGGGTTTCACGCTGCATGTGGTGGGGGAAGGCGCTGACCCGCACCGACTTCTGGGAAGCGCTTGTGGTTGTCGGTGCGCGTGGCAACGGTCGCCACGGCCGCCGCGCTCGTGCTGGGCACGCTGGCCGCGGCTGCCGTGCACCGCAGCCGCTTCTTTGGCCGGGAGGTCGTCTCGCTGCTCCTGCTGCTGCCGATTGCGCTGCCCGGCATCGTCACCGGTATCGCTTTGCGCTCTAGCATCAGCATACTGGACATTCCGTTCAGCTTTTGGACCATTGTCATCGGCCACGCCACATTCTGCGTGGTCACCGTCTACAACAACGCCCTTGCCCGCTTCCGCCGCACCGGCTGGTCACAGGTCGAAGCCTCGATGGACCTGGGCGCCAATGGCTTCCAGACGTTTCGCCATATCCTGCTGCCCGTGCTGTCCACCGCCATGCTCGCGGGCGGTATCCTGGCCTTTGCGCTATCGTTTGACGAGATCATCGTCACGACCTTTACGGCCGGTCAGCAGCAGACGCTGCCGATCTGGATCTTCAACCAGCTCTTCCGCCCGCGCGACCGCCCGATCACCAACGTCGTGGCCTTCTTCGTCATCGTTATCACGGCGATTCCGATCCTTTGGGTGCACCGGTTAAGCCAACGGGCGGAACAATAAGTGAGAGGAAACCCCTCCCAAAATGACTAAGTTTTGTAGGGTTTTCGTACCAATTTCGCTGATTTGGCCAGATCTTGCATATATTGCACCAAAATATGTATTGCATTCAATAGAATTTGGTGTATGATATACACTACTGTCTGTATTTTCTCATCCTGCAAAAGTCACAGAGAAGCGAGGTCTCAATGTTCGGTGCAATTTGGAGCTTTCTGGTCTGGCTGGTCGTTTCGGCGCTGGTAATTTGGCTCGTTGGCAGAATGGGACTGGGCATGAAAGTCAGGGGCTTCGGCGCCGCGATCATAGCCGCCTTGGTGATCTCCGTAGTTGCTGCCATTGTCTATTGGATACTTGGCCTCTTTGGCCTGGGCGCCAGCACTAGTTTTATCGGCGCCATTATCGGTTTGCTGATCGCCGCTTTGATCCTGAAATTTAGCGATCGTTTCGTGCCAGGCATGGAAGTCGAAGGCTGGAGCGGTGCCATCATTGCCGCCATTGCCATCGCCGTCGTGAGCTGGCTGGTGCTGTGGGTGCTTGGCTTGTTCGGCATCACCACCCCTGTCCTGTAATCGCAGACACATCTCTTTAGAAGAACAAATGGACGGGGGAGAGCAATGCGCTCCCCCGTCCATTTTTTTGTCCCCTGTGGTTTAACGGCTTTGCCGCCACTCCCCCGGTTGGGCTGTGCGCCGGCCTATGTGATAATTGCCTCTGCCGCATAGCAGACAATCAAACTACAGTTGCGCCCGTCGACAGGCGAAGCCAAAGGATAGATTCATGCCAACGTTCACGCAGATCGAGGACGAAGCCCCGCGCTCCCTAAGTGCGGCCAGTCTCGCACCCCGCGGCAGGGTGTTTCCCAGCCCGGCCACATGGCGCGACCAGATACTGTATCAACTCCTGCCGGATCGTTTTAGCGACGGGCAAGAAGAGGCGCGGCCCGTGTTCGATCCGGCCCACCCCGAACAGTTTAAGGCCGGCGACAAGGCCACCTGGATGGCAGCCGGCACTCGGTTCAACGGCGGCACCATCAAAGGCATCACGAGCAAGCTCGATTACCTGCAGGGGCTTGGCGTTACGACGCTCTGGATTAACCCGCCCTGGCGCCAGCGTCCGGATCTGCAGACCTATCACGGCTACGGCATCCAGAACTTCCTCGACATCGATCCCCGCTTTGGCACCCGCCAGGATCTCAGAGACCTGGTGGACGCCGCCCACGATCGCGGGATGTATGTGCTCCTGGACGTCATCTACAACCACAGCGGCAACAACTGGTTCTATCGCGACGAAGAGACCGGCGCACCCCGCGACACCGAGTGGTATCGCTATGCGCCGCCGCGCCCGATTCACGGTTGGCGCTCGGCGACGGGCGAGTCTATCCCGCAGCCACTAACCATGGACGACGGCGTCTGGCCCATCGAATTTCAGAATCCCGAATTCTACACGCGGGCCGGATCGATCGGCCAGTGGGGCCTCGCCGGCTGGGAAGATCCGATGAACGCCAACGTGGAGTTCCGCCGCGGCGATTTTTATGATCTGAAGGACCTCGATCTGGACGGGACCGACCTGGCAATTACGGCGCTGGCAAAGGTCTACCAGTACTGGATTGCCCTGACCGACTGTGACGGCTTCCGCGTGGACGCAGTTAAGCATGTATCGGTTGAGGCCTCGCGCAAGTTCTGCACCGCCATCCACGAGTACGCCCAGTCGATCGGCAAGGACAACTTTTTCTTAACCGGCGAGATCACCGACGGCGGCATCGCGCCGGGCTACGTAGATCTCTTCGGCCGGAACCTGGACGCAATTCTCGGCATCATCGCCTATTCGAACGAGATCTCTGCGTTTGGGAAGGGGCTGAGCCCTGCCGGCTCGTACTTCGCATTTTACGACGAAGGCACCTACCAAGGCTCGATGCGCCAGCTGGGCAAGTTTATCGTGCACGTGCTTGACGACCATGACATGTCGGCACGCCCGCGCAAGCAGCGCTTTGCCGCCTACGGCAGCACCCCCAACGTATACCTGCAGGCGGCCCATGTGGTGGGCATCCAGCTGATGAGCCCCGGCATTCCGGCGATCTACTACGGCACCGAGCAGGCGTTTGACGGCAACGAGGATTACCACGATTACGGCGTCGAGCCGCGGCGCTTTGCGGAGGATCGGTATGTCCGCGAGGCCATGTTTGGCGGCGGGTTTGGCGCGTTTGGCACGACGGGCTGCCATTTCTTCAACCCCAACCATCCCACCTACCTGCGCATCGCCGCCATCGCCCGCATTCGCAACCGCAAGGATGCAATCGGCAAAGCGGTGTGCCGCGGCCGGCTCTACCCGCGTGAGACGTCCGTTATGGATGCGCCGTTTGGCATCCCCGGGCAGGGAGAGGTGACTGCTTGGTCGCAGATCCTGTTTAAGGACGAAGTGCTGGTGACATTCAACACGCACGGGACACAGGGCAGAGGCGCACAGGTGACGGTAGATGCGAACCTGCACCCCGATGGCGCGACGATGACCTATCTCTACCGCAGCGACTGGAGTGATGAGGAACTGCGCCATCCTCCTACAGACCGAACAGCAGTGGTGCAGCACCTGCGGGACGGCCGGGCCGTGGTGCAGATTGAGCTGGAGCCGGCGGGGATGGCGATCCTGGCGTAAAACACGCCCTGTGCCGCGCCGGGTAGATCGTGCTTGCCCTGCCATGCTCCTTGAATATGCAGTTTTTTGTGCTAGAATGTGAAAAACTGACAACAACTCAGGAGAGAGTTCCTTGCTCCGTTGGCTGCGTTCCCCACGACTGCTCGTATACCTGGTTTTGAGCCTGGCGTTGTGCCTGGCGCTGCTGCTGCCCCTGGGGCCGGCGGCTGCCCAGACGCCGGTCCAGCAGGCTTCCGCCCCGCAGACGCTCAACTTCGTCAACGGCGTCGCCGTCGTGCAAGGTACGGCGGGCTTTAACCAGCCTCAAGTCTACCTGTTCTTTGGCGCGCAAGGCCAGAATATTCGCGTGCAGCTGTCATCGCAGCCGGCGGGCGCCAACTTCGAGGTAGCATCGCAGGACAACAATACGGTCTACAAGTCGTTTGCCGATCCCTCGCTCGATTGGTCGTACGTTCTGCCCGCCTCGCAGAACTACCGCGTCACCATCAACTCGGTGGCGCCCGTCGTCTTTACGCTGACGGTCACCTTGGGCGGTGGCGGGGGCGGCGGTGCCCAGCGCATCAACTTTGCGCCGGGCCAGACTTCGGCGCAGGTGACCGGTACGGCCGGCGTGGGCCAGAGCCCACAGTACGTGTTCTTCGCCAATGGCGGCCAGCAAGTTCGTATCGTCGTGATTTCGCCGGGCAACGTTGCGAATTTTGGCCTTACCGGCGTTACCGACGGCGTCACCTATAAGTCGCCGGCCGACCCGACTCGCGACTGGACCTTTACCCTGCCCACCAGCCAGGACTACCAGATCACCGTGTCGGCCGGATCGACGCGTGAACTTTACGCTGCAGATCTTTCTGCTCAACCCGCAGCCGCCGCAGACGGAGCGCATTACCTTTGCACCTGGGCAGAGCACCCAGGTGCGATCTGGCAACCTGCAGGCAAATGTGCCCAAGTACTACGTCGTCTATGTCGGCGCCGGCCAGCAGCTGCGCCTGCTGCTCACCTCGAATCCTGCCGGCAGCGCCAACTTCGCCATCAACGGCGTATCCGACGGCGTCGTCTATAAGCAGCTGACCGACCCTTCGCGCGACACGACGATCACTGCGCCGACCTCGCAGGACTACCTGATTACGGTCTTCTCGAGCGTAAACGCCAGCTACCAGTTGGAGGTGACGGTGCCAACGCCGCTGCCCCCCACGTTCCAGCCTCCGACGCTCACACCGCTGCCCACGCTGCCTTCGGGCTGCACGACCAACACCATCCAGAACGGCGGCTTCGAGACGGATGGCTTCTGGATCTTTGGCGACACGCAGGTGAAGCCGGTCTACTCCAGCACCGTGGTTCACTCCGGCCTGCGCTCGGCGCGCCTGGGCATCGACCCGTCGATGGGCGCGTCGTTTCAAAACGTCAAGTCCTTTTCGTCGGTGCGCCAGCCATTCCAGATTCCGATCGAAGCCTCCATTGCCCAACTGCGCTGGTGGAGCTATTACGGCACACAGGAAGCCCAGACCGACAGCCCCGGCTTAGGCCAGGACAAGCAGGAAGTCGTGCTGCTCAAGCCCGACCTCTCGACCGTGGCCGTCGTGGCCAGCGTGCGGCGCAACAACAACGCCTGGATCGAGCAGATGGTCGACCTGACCCCGTACCGTGGCCAGTCACTCGTGCTCTATTTCAATGTCTACAACGACGGCAACGGCCAGGTAACCTGGCAGTATCTCGACGACGTTGCCATCAACATGTGCTTCCCGGCCGTGACCGCCACGCCTGTGATTCCCACGGCGATTCCCCTGCCCACGGCGATCCCATCGCCCCTCGTGGCGACGATCGTCAGCCAGGCGATTTTTCCCACCAGCCCGGCAGTTGCGACGTTTGTGGCGACGGCCTTTCCCACGTTGGCGGCGGTGGTGTCCCCGATTGCAGGTAAGGGCGAGCCGGACGTAGTCATGGTACCCCCCGGCCAGGCAGCGTTGGCTGTGGCGGCGGCACAGCTGCAGCCCACGAATACGCCGCCCCCGCCAATCGCAACGGCAGTAACGGCCGCAACAACGCAGACCGGGCTGCGCATCTTCAACCGCCCGGCCGCCGAAGTGCTGACCTGGCTGGGGATCATGCTGGGCGCCGTCGCCGTGATCGGCATCCTGGCTGCGTTGATCTGGCAGGCAGCACAGCGGGACGAAACAATCCCATAAAGGGGTCCATTTCAGGTTGGGGCGGTAGGGGCACAAGGTCCGGCGGGGCAGAAACCGAGTTTCTCGTAGAAACTCGGTTTCTTGGGCTAGCTTGACGGCACCGGTGCTTCCGGCACCTCAGGGGGCGCCGCTATCGGCTGCGCTTTGCGCATGCCGCGCATGCTTGTCGCCCAATAGACGGCTAGCGCGGCCCAGATCAGCAGGAAGCCGACCAGCTTGTGCAAGTCGAACGGCTCGTGGAAGACGAAGATGCCGAGGAGAAACATCAGCGTCGGCGAGATGTATTGGATCACGCCCATCATCGAGAGCGGAATACGCTGCGCGGCGTCGGCAAACCAGAGCAGCGGAATGACCGTGATGACCCCGGTGCCTATCAACAGCAGGTTGGTCAGCCAGTCAGTGTGGCCTATTACGCCGTTGCCCGCCGCCTCCTGGTAGAGCAGAAATGCTACTGCCGGCAGAAAAATGGTGCCCGGTTTCAAGCGCCATACCCTCGAGCGATGGCAGCCGCGCCTGCTTTTTGACCATGCCGTAGACGCCAAACGTGAAAGCCAGGGACAGGCCGATCCAAGGCAGCTGGCCATAGCTGAAGGTGATATAGAGCACCCCGGCCGCCGCCAGGCCCACGGCAGCCCACTGCCCCCGGTTCAGCCGTTCACGAAAGACCAGCACGCCGATCACGACGTTGACGAGCGGGGTGATAAAGTAGCCCAGGCTCGCATCGACCAGGTAGCCGGCGTTGACAGCCCAGATGTAGATGTACCAGTTCACCGACAGAAAGAGGGCGGCGATCACGTAGGTGATCACGGTGCGCCGCGAGTGCAGCGCCGGGCGCAGCCACGTCCAATGGCGCTGTACTGTGAGCAGCAGAGCGACGAACACGGCCGACCAGGCAATCCGGTTGGCCAGGATCGTACCGGCGGGCACGTTGTGCAGCGCCTTCCAGTAGATGGGCAGCAGACCCCATACCGCATACGCGCCAATCGCAAGCCACACCCCACGCCGCTCTTCTGTTGACATCTCAAATCCCTTCTATTTTAGGCAGCCTGGCTGTCGGCTAGCGCCATCCAGTTCTCCATTGCCTTATCCAAGGCGCTTTGCGTTTCGACGTAGCGCTGGCCCAGCCGCTCGATTGCGGCGACGTCCTGGCCGCCGGTGGCGGCGTGGAGGTCCTGCTCCAGCTGCGCCAGCTCGGCTTCCAGGGCGTGCACGCGGCTTTCGGCGTCGGCAACGGCGCGGCTGCGCTTGCGGTCTTCCGAGCGAGCCTGCTTGCTGTTGGCATAGCCGCTCTTCGTCACCGCCCGCTCCTGGGCCGCGGCCTGCCGGCTGCGCTCCAGCGCACGCTCGCGTGCCGCCAGCATTTCCGCATAGGTGCCGGGGAAGACGTGCATCACGCCGTCGCGCAGCTCCCACACCTGCGTTGCCAACCGGTCGATCAGATAGCGGTCGTGCGAGACAAGCAAAATCGTGCCGTCAAACTGCTCGAGCACCTGCTGCAGCACTTCCTGCGCCGGGATGTCGAGGTGGTTGCTCGGCTCGTCGAGCAGCAGGAAATTGGCGCCTTCGAGCGCCAGCAGCGCCAGCGCCAGCCGGCCGCGTTCGCCGCCGCTCAAGGCGCGCACGGGCTTGTAGACGTCGTCGGCGCGGAAGAGGTACTGCGCCAGGTAGTTGCGCGCCGGCCCCAACAGCATCTGCTTGTGGCGCAGCAGTTCGTCCAGCACCGTATTGTCCGGGTTGAGCCCCTCATGCGCCTGGGCGAAATAGCCGACCTTGAGCGAGGCGCCAAACTTGAGTTCGCCCTGCAGCGGCTCGATCTTGCCCATCAGCGTGCGCAAAAAGGTCGTCTTGCCCGAGCCGTTGGGACCGATCAGCGCCGCGCACTCGCCGCGTTCCAGCTGGATCGGGTCGGTGCGGAACAGCGTGCGGCCCGGGTAGCCGATCGCCATCTGGCTCGAACGCAGCACGAGGTTGCCGCTGCGCAGCGTGGTCTTGAGCTTGAGGTTGAGCTGCGGCGGCCGGACGATCGGGCTGCGCAGCGACTTGATGGCGCCTTCCACGTCGGCGACACCCCACTTGGCCTCCGAGATGTCGACCTCGTCCATGACCTGGCCCCAGTTCTTGCTCAGGAGCAGGTCGATGCCGCCGGCCTCGACGACGCGCACCTCGCGGATGAGCCGCTTCAGGCGGCCGACGGCCTGGTTCTTGGTCGCATCGCGGGCGATGTTGCGCTTGATATAGTCGAGCTCTTCCAGGAAGCGTTCCTTGACGGCTGCGAACTCCAGCTCGCGCCGCTCCCAGCGCTCCTGGCGCTGGCGCACATAGGCGGAGTAGTTGCCGCGGTAGACCTCGAAACCGGTGCCCGCCATCTCCCAGATATGGTTGACCACGTTGTCGAGAAAATAGCGGTCGTGGGAGACGATCAGCAGCGCGCCGTCCCAGGTCTTGAGCATGCCTTCGAGCCACTCGACGGCCTGCACGTCGAGGTGGTTGGTGGGCTCGTCGAGAATCAGCAGGTCGGGTTTTTCAAGCAGCAGGCGGGCGAGCAGGGCGCGGGTCTTCTGGCCGCCCGAGAGCACGCCGATCTGCTGGTTCCAGTCCTCGCGGGCAAAGCCAAGACCGTAGAGCACCTGGCTGATGCGCTGCTCGTAGTCATAGCCGCCGGCCTGTTCGAAGGCTTCCTGGGCGTGGCTGTACTCCGCCAAGAGCGCCTCGTCCGCAGGGTTCTCCGCCATGCGTGCTTCCAGCTCCCCCATGCGGTCTTCCAGTTCCTTGATGCCGCCAAAGACCATCAGCATCTCGTCGTGCACCGTGCTCTGGTGGCCGGCAAACGCCTCCACCGCCTCCTGGCGCAGATAGCCGATGCGCGTCCCGCGGGCGAGCGAAATGCTGCCCGTGGAAGGCTGGGCGAGCCCCGCGATCACGCGCAGCAGCGTCGTCTTGCCGATCCCGTTGGGGCCGACCAGGCCGACCTTGCCGTCGTTGGGCACCGAGGCGGAGATGCCGAGGAAGACGTCATAGTCGCCAAAGGCGAAGGAGAGGGAGTTGAGCGTTAGCATTGACATAGCAACGAAGGATTATAGCGGGTGCCAAGCATTTGGGGCAAGAGCTCGCGGGTTAGCGACTCCCAATCCGATAGTAGTGGTCATACAGGTAGTCGTGATCATCCAGGTCTGCGCTGCTTGTGAATTCCTGCACGGAAGGCAGAACACCGACATTTTTTAAACCTGGAGTATGATAGAGGGTTATGCTTGCTACGCGTTGGTATAAAGTTATCAGTGATTTGTGGAGCCACCGCACACGCACCCTGATCGTGGCGATGGCCGTGGCGGTAGGCGTTTATGCGGTTGGTACCGTGCTGGCCGCCCAGGTCCTCATGCTGCGTGAGTTTCACCGCGATCGGGACAGCACCCTGATCGCCTCGGCGATCCTCAACACCTACCCCTTTGATCATGAATTCTGCCGAACGCGTCGCCAGCATGCCCGGCATCGCCGCCGCCGAGGGGCGCGAGACCCTCTCCGCACGCGTGGTCACCGGTCCCGAAACCTGGCGCAACCTCGACATCGTCTCCGTATCCGATTTCGAAAACATGCAGGTGGACCGCTATCCACTGGTGGCGGGCCGCTGGCCGACGGCGCGCGACGAGGTGATGGTGGAGTGGATGGGGCTCGACTATATCGGGGCGAAAATCGGCGACCGCATCACCATCGAGCTGCCCGACAACACGCGCAAGGAACTCACGATCACGGGGACGATGCACAACCCGCAGCGCCCCAGCCCCGCGATCCTGGGCTACACCTTTGCGCTGGTCTCGCCGGAAACGATGGTCTACCTGGGCCAGTCACATCTCTTTACCGAGCTGCACGTGCGCGTGGACGGCGCAGATCCGGGCGCGCCAGGCAACCGCGAGCACGTTGCGGCCGTGATGAAGGAGGTGGAGGACCGCGTCGAGCGCAGCGGGCGCGAGGTGCTGAACACCACCATCATCGGCAAATCGATCATCGAGTCCATCGTCAACACGGCCGTGATGATCATCTCCTCGTTTGGCTGGGTGATCCTGCTGCTCTCCGGCTTCCTCGTCATCAACACGATCTCGGCGCTGATCGCCCAGCAGATCAACCAGATCGGCATCATGAAGCTGATCGGCGCCAGCCGCCTGCAGATGGTGGCCATGTACGTGACGCTGGTGCTGGTCTACGGCACGCTGGCGTTTACGATTGCCATTCCGCTGGCCGTGACGACCGCCCGCCACCTGATGACCGACTGGTGGAGGGGCTGGTCAACATCCGCTCGGACTCCTATGACCTGCCGCTCTGGATCTACCTGGTCATGGTGGCCATCGGCGTGCTGATCCCGCTTATCGCCGGGCTGATCCCCGTCTGGCAGGGCACACGCATCTCCACGTACCGGGCGCTGAACGACATCGGCATCCAGTCCGATGCGGCCGGGCACAGCGCGATCGAGCGGCTGTTGGGACGCCTGCCCAAAACCTGGCTGCAGCGGCCGCTGCTGCTGTCCGATTCGCAACACGCTGCGGCACAAGGGCCGGCTCTTGCGCACGATGATCGTGCTGATCCTCGGCACGGCGCTCTTTATCGCCGTCGTCTCCGTGCGCCAGTCGGTGGACACGACGCAGGCCGACTTCCTGCGCTATCACCAGTACGACGTCGAGGTGCAGTTTGAGGAGCCGCACCGCCTGGCCCGCCTGGAAGCTGCCGCCTACGAACTCGGCGACGTCGCCGCGGTCGAGGGCTGGGGTGTGGCAGGCGCCACGCGTGAACGCCCCGACGGCAGCGAGAGCAACAACTTCCAGGTGCTTGGCGTGCCGCCGGACTCGACACGTCTCGACCCGATCGTGCAGGCAGGGCGCTGGCTGCGGCCGGACGACAAGGATGCCGTCGTCATCAACGCGACGCTGGCCAAGGACGAGCCGGACGTGGCCGTGGGCGACTGGATCGTGCTCGACATGGATGGGCGCAAGCGATCGTGGCAGGTGGTGGGCATCGTCACCTCGGATGCCCAGGGGTCCAAGCTCTTTATGCCGTACGAGGCCTTTGGCCATGCCAACCGCAACCTGGGCAAGGCCAACCGTCTGCTGGTCACGGCCAACCAGAACGATGCCGTGGCGCAGGAGGCGCTGGAGTCGATCCTGCTCAACCATTTTGAAGCCAAGGGCTTCGACGTCAACTCGACGATGACCACGCACAAGCTCAACGACCAGAACGGGCTGATGTTCAACATCATCGTCGGCTTTCTGATCCTCAACGCCGTGCTGCTGGGGGCCGTGGGCAGCCTGGGCCTCTCCACGACCATGGGCATCAACATGATGGAGCGCATCCGCGAGATCGGCGTGCTGCGCGCGATCGGCGCGTCCAACGGCGCGATCCGGCGCATCGTGCTGCTCGAAGGCATCGTCATCGCCTGCCTGAGCTGGGTAGTGGGCTTTATTCTCTCGTTTCCCATCGCGCAGTGGATGAGCGCCCAGATCGGCGTGGCGCTGCTGGACATGCCGCTCTCCTACACCTATTCGTGGTGGGCGGCGGGGATCTGGTTCGTCGCGCTGCTGGCGCTTGCCGTCGCCGCCAGCCTGGGGCCGGCCCGCAACGCCGTCCGCCTCACGATCCGCGAGGTGCTGGCGTATGAATAACGGGATGGATGATCCTCGTTGGTCCACCTGGAAGGGGTCACCAAGGCGTACCACACGCCGGCCGGCGACTTCTTTGCCCTGCGCGGCATCGACCTGACAGTCGCACCCGGCGAGTTTGTCGCGCTGCTTGGACGCTCAGGCGCCGGCAAGTCGACGCTGATCAACGTCATCACCGGCATCGACCACCCGACGGCGGGCAAGGTCAGGGTGGCGGGGGAGGAGATTCACAAGCTGAGCGAGGCGCAGATCACGCGCTGGCGCGGCCGGCAGGTCGGGGTGATCTTCCAGTCGTTTCAGCTGATGCCGATGCTGACGTGCGTGCAGAACGTGATGCTGCCGATGGACTTTGCCGGGCTGTACAAATCGCCACGCCAGCAGCAGGAGCGGGCGATGCAACTCCTGGAGGAGATGGAGATCGCCGAGCACGCGCACAAGCTGCCGGGTGCAGTCTCAGGCGGCCAGCGGCAGCGCGTCGCCATTGCGCGGGCGCTGGCCAACGACCCGGTATTCCTGGCGGCGGACGAGCCAACCGGCAGTCTCGACTCGCGCACGGCCGACGCCGTGTATGGAGTTTTTGAGCGACTGGTGGCGGCAGGCAAGACGATCTTCATGGCGACGCACGATCACGAGCTGGCCGGCCGCGTGTCGCGGGTGCTCCAGATCGAAGATGGCGTGTTGGTGGAGGCATAGGCCCATGCTGAGCCGTTTCCGCCGCAGCCGGCGGCACGAACGCCTGTACGGCAGCGCCCCCGCCGGCGGCATCATCGACCTGCGCAACATCGTCAAGGTCTATGAGACTGCGGCCGGCCCATTCACGGCACTCAAGGGGATCGACCTCACGGTGCAGGCAGGCGAGTTCGTGGCGGTCGTGGGCAAGTCAGGCAGCGGCAAGTCCACGCTCATCAACATGTTCACCGGTATCGACCACCCCACCGAGGGGGAGGTCATCGTCGCCAACACGCCTATCCGCCGGCTGGACGAGGGCGAAATGGCCGAGTGGCGCGGCCGGCACATGGGCATCATCTTCCAGTTCTTTCAGCTGCTGCCCACGCTGTCGATCGTCGAGAACGTCATGATCCCGATGGACCTGGCCGGGCTCTACAGCATGGACGAGCGTTACGCCCGCGCCATGCACCTGCTCGACCAGGTCGGCATGGCGGACGATGCGTACAAGTTTCCGGCAGCCGTTTCTGCGGGCCACCAGCAGCGCGCCGCCATCGCCCGTGCCCTGGCCAACGACCCGCTGATCCTCGTCGCCGACGAGCCGACCGGCAACCTGGACACCAAGAATGCGGCCACGATCTTCCGCCTGTTTGCCGACCTGGTTGGCGAAGGCAAGACAATCCTGATGGTCACCCACGACGACGAGCTGGCGCGCCAGGCGCCGCGCACGGTCACGATTGCGGATGGGCTGATCGTAGGCGATCACACAAACAGCTGACTCTTCCAGGAGGACGGTCCTCCTGGAAGAGTGGCTTCCTGGAAGGGTCAGGCGGGGGGCAGGAGGAGTTCGCCGAGGGGCCGCCAGAATGTCTTCCAGCCTGCGTGGAAACGCGTTCCGCCTAACACGGCGTACGCGGCGCCTCGTCGCCGGGTCCGCCCAGGCCAGGCAGCCGCTGTAGCCGCTGTGGCCAAACGAGGCGGGCGATGCGCGCTCCGGAACCATGTGCGGGCGACTTGTGGCCCAGCAGTTCGGGGCCAAGTCCCCAGGGGCAGGGATTCCATTCAAGCCAGCCGGTAAAGCCGCCGGCCAGGCCGCGAGTCTGGTCGGCAGTCGCCGCCTGGAGAAGATCGGCCGGCAGGAATCCATGCGGCTCGCCGGCAAACGCACGCACCAGGGCCAGTGCGCCGCCCACCGTCGTCACCAGGCCCGCCCAGGGCATGGCGAGCGAACGCCAGAAGACGGAGTTGAACGGCTCCAACTCGGTGCCGGCATGCTCGCCGAGCTTGCCCGCTACGCGTACCGGCGGACGCGGCGGCTCGACGCCCAGATACCCCTCGATTTCCAGCGGATCCAGCACGAGGCCGGTCAGCGCCGTGGCAAACGGCAGTCCCGTGCGGCGCTCCACGACCAGCGCCAGCAGCCCATAGCCTACATTGCTGTAGGTCACATGGCTGTGCGGCGGCCGCACGAGCGATGTCGCCAGGCATGCCTGCGCCAGCCGCTCCCAGGTGAGCCCATTTGTATACGGAGCCAGTTCCGGCGCCACATCGTCGGGCAGCCCCGAGATGTGGCACAACAGGCTGCGCAGGGTGACGCCCGGGCGGCGGCTGCAGCCGCTTCGGGCACGTGTGCCGCCAACGAGTCGTCGAGAGCCAGCTGCCCGCCCGCCGCCAGACGTAGGACGGCAAGCGCCGTCGCCAGCTTGGTCACCGACGCGACAGGGAACAGGGCTGTTGACGGCGGTGGTGCATCCGTGGCACCCGTACCGGCGGTCAGCAGTTGCACCTCGGTTCCGTGCATCCAGGCGACCAGTACGCAAGGAAGGTCGTGCTGCGGCGGCAAGCTGTTCGATAGCGCTGCGGATATCGGCCGTTACGAGGGACATTGCGGGTGTGCTCCCAGCTTAAAAGCGCAGCGACAGGCAGCTCAGCCCGCCGTCCATCTTCTGAAATTCCGTCATGTCGAGCTCGACCAGCGTGTAGCCAAGCCCGCGCAGTCGTGCCGCCAGACGCGGAAAGCCCGCAGGGAAGAGCAGCCGGTCGTTGACGCGCACGCAGTTGGCGGCATACGCCTCCTCTGGATCGACACGTACCAACTCGTAACCAGGCAAGCGCCGGATGGTCCGCCAGGGCGTCGATGACGACCATACGGTTATCGCCGATGTAGGCAATGCCGCTCTTGAGATGCAGGATGCCGGGCGTGCTGCGAATGTCAATGCAGTCACAACGATAGCCCTGGCGTGCGAGCAGCCGTGAGAGCTGTGCCGCACCTTCTTCGTTCGTGCGTGCCGAGATCCCGATCAGAACAATGCCAGTCGGCTTCGCAGACGTCGCCGCCGTCCAGCGTGCCGGGATCGTCGATACGGTCGCCAGAGCGAAAGTAGCTGCTTAAGTGCATCGGCGACTGCCTCCACTTCGCCCTGGCGGCTTGGCGCGCCTGGATTCGTGAAGATCGCCATATTCCTGGTGAGGATAGCCGTGTCCTCGACAAAGGTAGAGTCGGGATAGAGTGGGTCAGCATCCAGGTACGTCAACGACAACCCGCAGTCGCGCAGCGCCTGGCAGTACTGCTCATGCGCGGCCAGCGCCTCGCGCGTAGTCTGGAACGCCCAGGTCCACCGTGGTCAGGCCCTCAGCGAAATTAGGGGCAGGGGGACAGACGATAGCATGTGTAAATCTCATGTTCCCTCAAAATCATAAGCTACTTGTAAGCTGATTGCAGGCAAAAACCGCTTATGCTGTAACACGGCCTGAATACAGCGTCGATTCATTTTATCTAGAATAACCAGTTACACCACCATCCCTCTGGAAAACGACGGAATGCGAGTAGGCTTCTTTCTCCGCCACCGATTTCACGCAGCTGTCATGGAGCCGGTGTATGAGCAGCTTAAGGAACATTGCGACTGCCGCCTCTTTGTACCGCAAGCCGCCGACCTGGCAAAAGATCCGTTTGGGCATGAGCCGCTGCGCAGGCTGATAGCCGAGTTGATCGACTTTCGCCCGCACGTCGTACTGGCCGGCGAAAACATCCGCCCCTTGCACCTGCGGACCTACATGCCCCAGGCGCTCTTTGTGCATACTCGTCACGGGCTGGCCAGCAAGGGCGGCGCCTATGAGGCCGCCTGTGCGGCCGACTTTGCCTGTGTCACAAGCCCCTATATGCGGCAGTGGTATATCGAAGCCGGGGCGCAGCCGCGGCGTGACTTCTGGGTCGTCGGCTATCCGCAGATGGATCCGCTGTTCTGCGCACAGCCGCTGCCGCTCCCTTTGCCCTTGCGCCCGGAAAACGCGTGGTCTTGTATGCGCCTACCTTTCAAGCTTCGCTCTCGTCGGCACGCCTGCTCGGCGCCCGCACGGTAGCGCTGCTGCGCGGACAGCGCAGGGACGTCAGCATTATTATCAAGCCACACCCACTGATTGGCAACCTCTTTCCGCAGTGGTTGGAGGAGTGGCGGCGACTGGCGGAGGGGGACCCGGACGTACACCTGGTGCAGAACACACACGACGACGTGATGCCCTATTTACAGGTTGCCGACTTGCTGGTCACGGACGTCTCGAGCGTAGCGCTGGAATTCCTGGCAACAAAGCGGCCCATGGTGCTGATCACCAGCCCCCATCGCGACGAGGAGCAGTATGTGGACCTCAACGGCTTGGAATGGCGCTGGCGTGACATGGGGCACGAGATTTTTGACGTCGAACAGCTGCCGGCCACTGTGAGCTATGCGCTGGATAACCCAACCGCAGGGCGCGAGCGGCGCCAGCATTACCACGATCTGCTGTTCGGCGAACTCGCAGATGGCCTGGCCGCCAGGCGTATTGCCGACAATGTCGTGGCGCTGGCGGCTGGCACGGCACCTGACTGGTGTATGTCGCTTAGCAGCCGCATTGGCAGCATTGCCGCCAATTCGGCCAACTTGAAGGGGCGAATTCGAACATGGCGAGTCCCTGTATAATGCCAGGCCTGCTAGTTCAAGGGCAGGACGTCAGTGCGCTGATTCTCGGCGCCGGCGAAGGCGTGCGCATGGGCCAGGGTCCCAAGGCTTTTTTGCAGCTGCAAGCACAGACCCTGCTCGAGCGTGCGATTCTGTCCGTAGAGCCCTACTGCGCAGAGATCGTCGTAGGCGTACGTGAGGCGGATCTCCCATTGGGAGAAGAACTGGTGGACAGCCTCGGCCTGGCGACACGCGTCCTGCTTGTTCCCGGCGGTCGCGAGCGCCAGGAGACAGTCACCCGCCTGGTAGAGCACGCCTCATGTCCACTGGTGCTGCTGCACGAGGTTGCCCGGCCGTTCGCGCGCGCCGACAACTTTGCAGCCGTACTTGCGGCTGCCCGCCAGCATGGCGCCGCCGCGCTCTATACCGAACTGCGGGTACGCGATGGGCTCGCGTTGATGCGCAATGGCGCATTTGCAGCTGCGCTGCCGCGCGCAGAAGTCGTTGCACTGCAGACGCCGCACGCCTATCGCCGCGCTACGCTGCTTGACGCCCATATGCAGGCACAGCAAGCCGGCTGGCGTGAGGACAGCACCGTAGCGCTCGTCCAGTGGGCCGGCTACGAGGTGCGCCTGCTGCCCGGCTGCGCCGACAACATCAAGATTACCTATCCTGAGGATTGGGATCGGGTCTTGGCTATGGGCAAGGCCATGTCCGCGGCCGGCTATGCCGAACCGGCTTAGGCCTGTGCCGCCCAGCGAATACCGTTGAGCAGCAGCGACAGAACCGGGTCCTGTTCCAGCACGTCGATCGTATGCGCCAATGAACAATAGAAGCACGCGCCCAGTGCCGTACGTGCGCACCCACGTGTTGGGCATGCGCAAGTCGCCAAAAGGCGTGCTGGTCAGCACGTGGTTGCCGGGATCGACGTGGAAATAGTACTGCTCTGTCGCCACGCAGAAATCGGCCAGATCCAGAGTGATAGGATGGCTCGGGTCGTCGATCACGACCGTGTACTGGTTGCTGGGCGGGTGAAAGACGAAATGGCCGCCGATCATACGGGCGTAATCGCGGTCGGCAAACCAGTCGATCCCGCCATGAAAGGTCGCCAGGCCCACGCCCTGCGCGACGGCCGCCAGCACGGCCTGCAGTGCCGCGCGGTGTTGGATGCCAAACGACCAGACGGGAACAATCACGTCGTACTGCGCCAGATCCATTGTGGGCAAGCTCGTCCACACCGGCAACCGATGTCACGTCAAAACCCGCCAGTGCGCAGATGCCCAGCCAGCATGCCAGCCACGCGCTCCGGATCATGGCCCTCCCAGCCGCCCCAGACGATGAGCGCAGATGCACTGGCGGATGATTTGCCGGATGATTTGCCAGATGATGATTGCATGCTGAGGAGGGTAGCATACTGGTTAGCAGGCGTCAAAGGAGTATGCTACGGGGGCATTGCTGCAGGGGCACGCTCTCGTGCTGCCGTTGTGAAAGGATCAACCAATGACCGAACTCTCAACCTGGGATGCCTCGCCCCCCGTCAAGGTGGGCACGCACGTCGTGCTCGACCTGATCGACGAAGGGGGCAGCCGTGAGCGGCTGGAACTGGACGTCGTGACCGATGCCGCAGCCGACTTTGATGCCGGCCTGCTTGGCATCGGGACGCCGCTGGGCAAGGCCATCGCCGGGCGCCGCGCCGGCAGCACGGCGCCCTACAAGATGGGCGACCTGCGCCAGGTGGCTATCGTCGAGGTGCGGCCCGCGGCTGCGGCGGCGCCACCGCGATGCTGCCGAGCGGCGCCAGGCTGCCCTCGACAAGGCCGCCCAGGATATCGCCAAGACCAACGCCCAGATCTTTGCCTCCACCTTTGAAGGGAAGTGGGGCGGGTATAATCCCGATGGCATGGACCACTGGGACGAGGAGCCCGGCGGCGATTCAGTAACGCACCGGTTGGTCGCCGAACGACTCCTACATCTCCCCTCCACCTTGTGCCCCTGCCATGCGGCACGGTAAAATGGACGCGCCGAATACCAATCCACACAGGGGAGAGAAAGAACCATGACCGACCAGTACAAGTACCTGCTCAACGAGCGCGACATACCGGAGCACTGGTACAACATCGTCGCCGACATGCCCAACAAGCCGCTGCCGCCGCTGCATCCGGCCACCCACGAGCCGATCGGCCCCGACGCGCTGGCGCCGCTCTTTCCCGATGGGGCTGATCATGCAGGAGGTGAGCCAGGACCCCTGGGTTGAGATTCCGGAAGAGGTGCGCGAGATCTACAAGCTGTGGCGGCCCACCCCGCTCTACCGGGCACGGCGGTTGGAGAAGGTGCTCGATACGCCGGCCAAGATTTACTACAAGTACGAAGGCGTCAGCCCCGCCGGCTCGCACAAGCCCAACACGGCCGTGGCCCAGGCCTATTACAACAAGGTCGAGGGCGTCAAGCGTATCGTCACCGAGACCGGCGCGGGCCAGTGGGGCAGCGCGCTCGCCTTTGCCTGCAACCTCTTTGGCATGGGCTGCGAAGTCTACATGGTCAAGATCAGCTACGAGCAGAAGCCCTATCGCAAGCTGATGATGAACACCTGGGGGGCTGACGTCTACGCTTCGCCGAGCAACCGGACGAACGCAGGGCGCCAAATCCTGGCGCAGGACCCCGACTCGCCCGGCAGCCTGGGCATCGCCATCTCCGAGGCCATGGAAGTGGCAGCCGGCGACCAGGACACCAAGTACTCGCTGGGCAGCGTGCTCAACCACGTGCTGTTGCACCAGACCGTCATCGGCCAGGAAGCCATCAAGCAGATGGAGATGGCGGGTGACTTCCCGGACATCGTCATCGCGCCGTTTGGCGGCGGCTCCAACTTTGCCGGCATCTCGTTCCCCTTCCTGCGCTACAACCTGACGCAAGGGCAAGAAGGTGCGGGCGATTGCCGTCGAGCCCACATCGTGCCCCAAGCTGACGCGCGGCGTCTTCCGCTATGACTTTGGCGACACGGTCGGCATGACGCCGCTGCTGCCGATGTACACGCTGGGGCACAACTTTGTGCCGGCCAAGATCCATGCCGGCGGCCTGCGCTATCACGGGGCCGGCGTCATCGTCAGCCAGCTGCTGCGCGACAACCTGATCGAGGCGCAGGCGGTGGATCAGATCGAGAGCTTTGAGGCGGGCGTGGTCTTTGCCCGGACTGAGGGCATCATCCCGGCCCCTGAGGCCAACCATGGCATTGCCCTGGCCGTGCGCGAGGCGCTGCAGGCGCGTGAAGAAGGCACGGCCAAGACGATCCTCTTCAACCTGTGCGGCCACGGCAACTTTGACATGGCCGCCTATGACGCCTTCTTCTCGGGAAAGTTGGAACGCCACGAGATGACCCAGGACGAGGTCGAGGCTGCGGTCGCCTTGATCGACACGCCGGAGATCGCCGCCTAACCACGTGCAACGTCTTTCCCTGCTCGTCCTCGGTCTTCTCATTGCCTGGTTCGGCGCCCGCCTCGTAGGGGGCGCCGAATCCTTTGCACCCGTACCTGCTGCGTGATGCCCTGCTGTTAAGCGTGCTCGGCGGCCTGATCTTTGCCCTGAATGCCCAGGGCTGGCAGGCGCCGCCGGTCTTCCGCCGCCTGCGCGGGCTGCCGCGGCCGGGGCAGATGCTGCTCCTGACCGGGTTGATCGTCGCGCTCGCCGGCGGCGCGGGGCTGGCCGCGGGGCTGGCGGGTATCGGGGGCCTGGCGGCGACGATCGCATGGTGGCTGGGCCTGGTGCTGCAGATCGTGGGCGCCTGGTGGCCGGGACCCACGGTGGACTATGCGCAGCCGCAGGTACGCTGGTCACGCGATGCGGCCGGCAACTTCGTGCCGCTGGCGGCAGGCGTGGGGGAAGACTCGGCCGCTGCCCGCCGGGCGCTCGGCTTGCAGATGGGCCGCCGCGCCTGGCTGGCCTGGCTGCTCGTGATCCTCATCGCCGCCGCCTTCCTCCGCTTCTGGAACCTCGACCAGCTTCCACCCGGCTGCATCAACCAGGAATGCGATGCCGCACTGCACCTGACCACAGGCCTCCTGGAAGACGGTCCTCCTGGAAGCCTGTCCTCCTGGAAGTCGGGCCTCCTGGAAGCCGGGCTTGCCGGGGGACTGGCCGAGCTGTTTGTCCGCGCGACGGGGGCCGGCGTATTGAGCCTGCGGCTGGCCGCGGCGACGTTGGCGTGGCTGACGGTGCTGGTGCTGGCAGGGGCGTTGCAGCGGCTGGTGGGACGGCCGGCCGCGCTCCTGGGCACGGCGCTGCTTGCGATCAGCCCCTGGCATATCTGGGCCAGCCGCAGTTCGGATCCCTGGATTGCCGCCGCTTTGCTGGCAGCAGTAACGCTGTGGTTGGCGCTGGAGGCGCTGGCGCACACACACGCGCGCTGGTGGGTGGCCTGGGGCATTGCCGCGGGCCTGCTGGCCGTGCAGGCGCCGCAGCTGTGGCCCGGCATCGCCGTGTGGGTGGCGGTTACCGGTGGGCTGGGCCTGGCACAAGGCTGGCGTCGACGCAGGCATGTGGGCGAAAGTGATCTTTGGCTGTGGTCGCTGGCTGGGCTGGGCGCCGCCTTAGGCGCAGGGCTCCCGGCGGTGATCGGTGCGATGAGCAGCGCAGCTGTCCCCCCGCCTGCCGGCGACACGCTGGCTGCCAACTTGACCGATCTGGCCGGCACCCTCTTGCGCCCCGAGGTTTCAATTATCGGACCGTTCGTGGGGGCCGGACTCGTCAACGGCCTGGTGATGGCACTGGCCGTAGTGGGGTGCGGCGCGCTCCTGCGTCACCTGCGCCAGCCGCAGGCAGGCACTGGTGCTGGTGGGGGCGGCCTGCCTGCTGGGGACTGCCGCACTGCTCAATATGGCCGTCGATCCGCCCGGCAGCGTGCTGCTGCCTGCGCTGCCGCTGCTGCTCGCCCTGGCAGCCGTGGCATTGGACCGGGTCCTGGCAGCCTTGGTGCAGGCCTGGGGGCCGCCGCTTGTGCCGCCTGCGCGCCTGGCTGCTGCGGTGGCACTGGTCGTGCTGGTCATTGGCGGGCGCGGCACTGCGGCGTTAATGGTGGGGCTGGATGCCGTCAGCAGCGGCTCCGGCACGGCAGTCGAGATCGACATGGCGCGCTATATTGGCGATTGGTTCCGCCAGGCACCTGACACTGCGCCAGAGTCCCAAACCACCTTTGTTGTGCCTGGCAGCGTCATTGACCACCCAAGCGTCCAGCTCCTCGCAGGACCTGCGCTGGCTGACGGCCGCGTGCAGCCGCTTGAACTGGGGCGGACCCTGCCGTATGCGGGCCTGCCGTCCGGCGATGTAGTTTATTTGCTGCCGGTGCTCGATGCCCAGACGATCGACCTGCTGCGCCAGCTCTACCCGGTGGGCGAAGCCACGACGGAGTTGGATGCGGAGGGGAAGCGCTCGCTGTTCAACCGCTTCACCGTCCGCCGCCAGGACTTGACGGCGGCGCAGACGATCCAGATGGCCGTCACACCCGCTAGCACAGAGGGTGAGGGCGCTGCCAACTCGGCTTTCAATCAGCCGCTGGCGGTGGGAGGCATGGATTTCCCCTGGTCCGCCGTGCCGCCGCGTGCGCTCCCCTTTACTGCTGAATGGAACGGTTCGCTGGTGCTGCCAGAGAGCGGGAACTACCGCTTTGCCGTCGACAGCACAGGGCCGGAGAGCACGTTCACGCTGCTGCTGGACGATATTCTGCTGCTGGACAGCAGCCTGGCGATGAACGACCAGCAGTTGGATCTGCCACAAGGCATTCACCGGCTTAAGATGACCTATCGCAGCGGCAACCGGCCCGGCGACCTGCGGGTGTACTGGGCTCCGCCTGGCGGCACTGAGCAGATCCTGGGGGCGCCGGCGCTGCACTCTCCCACTCTGGCCGACCAGGGGCTGTACGGCGACTACTACGGCAATGACCGCTTCGAAGGCAGCCCGATTGCCACGCGTAAAGACCCGATCATTGGCCTTGACCCCGACCTGCCGCTGCCCTACAGCGTGCGCTGGTACGGGATGCTGGCGGCACCCCGCAGCGGTGAATATCTCATCGGCGCAGATGCCGGCGGGTTCGTCCAGCTGGTGGTAGACGGCCAGACACTGGCAGACAACCGGGGCGGGGGCCCATCGGCGCCAGGCGGGCCAATCCAGCTACACCGAAGGACTCATTTACCTGCCGGCAGGGTGGCACCCGATCGAGGTACGCTTTACCCCGGATGCGCCTGGGGCCGGCAGCCAGGGCGAGAACACGACGGCAGGGAGGCAGGTTGGCACGGGCGGGATTGCACCGGGCGCCATTCGCCTGCTGTGGCAGCCGCCCGGTTCGCTGCCCGGCGATCTCGCCGGCCATTACCTGCTGCCCACGTATGGCTCAGTCGAGCAGACGGACGTCGCGCTGCCGCCGGCGCCGCCGCTGGCCGATGCCGTGCTGGGCGACGATTCCTTTGCGCTTACCCAGGCCGCCGAGATGTGGCACCCCCACCTGCGGATCCCACCTGCCAACCTGCCGCCGCTGCCGTTAGAACGATTGTGGCAGATAGGCGATACCTGCGGCAGCGCACGCGAGCAGTTCGCTGCACCGCACGGCGCCGCCTTCTCGCCGGCGGGCGATAAGCTCTACGTTGCCGATACCGGCAACCGGCGCGTCGTGGTCTACAGCGTAGACGGTGCATTGGAGAACGTGATCGCGGGTGATGCGCTGCAGGAGCCGGTGGATGTAGCAGTTGCTGCGGATGGTACCCTGCTCATTCTCGATGCGGCCACCCAGGGGATATTCCGGCTGGAGACAGGCGGCGAGTTGGCCCCTGTATCGCTGCAGACAGGCTTCTATCACCCGCGCGGCATGGACATGGACAACATGGACAACATGGCCGTCGCCGACACAGGTGGCGGGCGTGTGGTCATCGTCGAACCCGGCGGCACGCAGGCGGGACAATTTGGCGGCCAGGGTTCGCTCTTAGGCCGCGGCCAGCCGGTGGACGCGCTGGCGGGCGAAGGCGTCTTGTGGGCCGTGAGCGCCGAAGATGGGCGGCTGTGGAACCTGACCAGCGGCGGCAGCATGACCGTTGTCCAGCCCACGGGCACGGTGGACGGCCCGCAGTTGGCGGAGCTGGCGGACGGCCGCCTGCTGGTGAGCGATCCTGCACGCGGCACGTTTCTGCTGCTGGCCGCCAGTGGGGAGCCGCTCGGCCAATTTGCCTATGCCGGCGAACTGGTAACGCCCACCGGCATTGCCGCCACCCGCATTGGCGACGGCAACATTATCGCCGTGGTCGATACCCGCGCCTGCACGCTGTCAGTCTGGCGCCTGGCGCAGTAGGCGCCGGCGCGGGCCAGGTGCGCCTGCGATTAACAGAGCCTTAACGCGACCATCACTCCCACTTCACCACATGTGACGCGCTGACGTCTACACTGTCTGCAAGGACAAAAGTACTTGTAGACAGGAGCATCAGATGTACAGAAGTGTAGCCCTCACCATTGCGACTGCCATATCAGGCCTGCTGCTCGTCATCTTCGCCGGTGCAGCCACAGCAGCAACGGGCCCAGGCGCCCCTGCGCCTGAAGTTCAGATCACGGTCGGCCAGGTGGACGACCTGGTCCGGCAGCGCGAGGCGGCCTATCAGGCACAGCTGGATGAACTCACACGCCGAATCATGGCAGGCCAGGAGCACGTGGCCGCCCTTGCGGGCCAGGAACAGGCACTCGGCGCTCAGCTGGCCCAGCTCGAACAGACGCGCCAGGATCGTGCCGCCTCCTACGAGGGCCAGCTTGGCACCCTGCATGAACAGTATGGCCAGCGCTTTGCCCAGTATGCGGCGCAGCTGCAGGAGATTCAATCCCGCCTGGCGCAGGCCAGGGCATTATTGGGCCAGTAACCGCTACGAAGAAAACTCGCGACGAGAGGATCTGATATGCACCATCGAACCACATTTATCTGGGCAGGCATGCTTACCGCTGCGATCACGGCAGCAGTTGTCCTCGCAACGGGGATAGACAACACGGTGCCCGCAGCAGCGGCACCTGCCGCGGCACGCAGCGGCAGGTATCGAGACGAGCGCCGCAGCGAGCCAGTTGGTGCCCGCAGCCGAAATCCGCCAGCGCATCGCAGCCGTAGATACTCGCCTGCAGCCGCAAGTCGATGCTTTGCAGCAGCAGGTGGACCAACTGGCGGCGGCAGCTGAGCAGAAACAAGGATCAGTTGCGGCGCTGCAAGCTTCGCTTGCCGCAGCACAGGCCGCCATGACCACCGATGACCAGGCCTATGCGCAGGCGGCGGCAGACCTGCAGGCGCAGGACGCGCAGGCGCGCAGCACACTGGATCAGGTAACGGCCGAACTGCAGGCAGCGTATGCGCAGCTGGCAGCAAAGCAGGCCCAGGCCGGCAGCGATAGTGGCACCGGCAGTGGCAGCCACGAAGAGCATGAAGATCATGAAGACCACGATGAGAATGAAGACCACGATGATTAGCTCCGAATGGCAGCAGGTTCATTTCGTAGCGATGAACACGAAGGTCTCTGCCTGGTGGTATGGGGACGGCTCCACTGCGCCGCAGATGATCGAAGCGATCTTCCGGCGGCTACGAAGGCGTGCTGTCCCGTTTCGATCCGAGCAGCGATCTCTCGCAGCTGAACCGCAGCGAGTTGGTGCTCTCGCCCGTAAGCGCTCCATTGTACGGCGCCCTCCAGGCAGCGCTCTGGGCAGCGGCCGTCACAGGCGGCCTGTATGACCCCACCCTGCTGGCGGAGCTGGAGCAAGCCGGATACGACCGTTCGTTTGACCAGATTGTCGAGCGCGCGCAGTTTCAATGGCCGATCGCCGCGCCAAAACCGGCTGTCGGTGCAGGCTCGGCAGCCGGGCGCCTTTGGGACTGGCGTTCAGTGCAGTTGGAGGCCGAACAGCAGGCGGTCCGGCGGCCACGGGGCCTTCGGTTTGACCTGGGTGGCATGGGCAAGGGCTGGGCCGTCGATCGAACCGCCGATATCCTGCACGGCCAGGGACCATTCCTGGTCAATGCCGGTGGCGATCTATATGCCGGTGGGCGGCCGGACGGGGTGCAGGGTTGGCGGGTGGAGATTGAACATCCGCTGCGGCCGCAGGAGACTATTGCGAGCGTGCAGCTCCATGATGCCGCCCTGGCCACGTCGACGGTTACCAAGCGGCGCTGGCGCAAGGAGGGTGACATCCGCCATCACCTGATCGACCCCCGCAGCGGCCAGCCGGCGCAGACAGATGCCCTCTCCGTGTCGGTCATCGCCCAGCGTACGCTGATCGCCGAAGTGCATGCCAAGGCAGCCCTGCTGCTGGGGGCCGAGGCCGGCCTGGCGTATCTCGCCGCCACGCCGGGCGTCGAAGGATTGATCTACCGCAGCGACGGGCAGGTACTGTACACGGCAGGCTGCGTACAGCTGCTCGTAGACCTGAACACACCGGCTCGCCGCAGCATGGCAGCCTAGAGCAGACGGCTAACGCTGCGGCTAACGCTGCGGCTAACGCTGCGGCTAGCGCTGCGGCTTTCGCAGCCGCCACGAAGATTGGAAGGTACGTATGACGACACCGAAAAATCCGCGAAAAGGCAGCCCTGCCAGGTTCGACGGCCGGGCAAAGATCGTAACGGGCGCAGCAGCGATGGTTGCGCTGCTCGGCGGCTGGAACGCCATCGGGCATCTTGAAAACAGCGCGCAGGCGGCTCCGGCAGATTCAGCCACACCTGCTTCACTGCCAGCAGTACTCCCTGTAGCGGGGCAGCAGCTCCAAACGGGTGCCACACTGGATTTGCTGGGGATAGCACCGGTGAAGGCGTTGCCTGCGCTGCCGCTTTCCCTGGCCCAGGGAGCTCCGGCAGCGGCAGCCGCGGCCGGCAGAGAGGCAAATCCGGTACTGCAGCTGCCTGATCTGCCCACACTGCAGGCGCTGCCCGAAATCCCCACCCTACCGGCACAGCAGCCGTCACAGCTACCCGCCGCCGGCAGCGTGCGCAGCGGCGGCTCCTGACCACTTCCTGGAGGTGGGCGCCGACCTTCGGTCGGGAAGTTCCTGGAGATGTCTTTGGATATGAGCAAGAAAGCTATGGAGTATGGACGATGAGTATTCGAACAATGCAGCCAACTTTGGGAACCACCCTGTTTTACGCGGGGCTTGGCGTTGCAGCGGGCGCGGCCGTGAGCCTGCTGACTATGGGAATGGTGCGCACCTTGCCGGCGCTCATACCCACCCTGGCGGGCGGTGCGGCTAACCAGCTGCAGGTCATGGGTTTGCCGCTGGCGCCCGACACCCAGGCCTACTGGTACATGGCGCGCGCAGGCGGCATTGTCGCCTACCTGCTGCTCTGGCTGGGCTCGCTGTGGGGCGTCTTGATGAGCACCAAGCTGGCCAAGGGGCTGTACGTCTTTGGATTGCACGAGTTCCTGCCTATCCTGGCGATGGTTTTCGCCACGTTGCACGCGCTGGTCCTGCTTGGCGACCACTATATCGGCTTTGACCTCCTGCAGCTGGCTGTACCCTTTACGGCCTCCTACCGGCCGCTGTGGACGGGCATGGGAACGCTGGCGCTCTACCTGGGCGCAGCGCTGGCAGCCAGCTTTTATGTTCGCCAGTGGATCGGGCGGCGCACATGGCGTCTGCTGCACTATGCCACCTACGGCGTCTTCACACTGGCGTTGGTACATGGTTTGATGGCGGGCACAGACAGCGCGCTGCCGCTGATGCGTTGGGTGTATCTCGCTACCGGCGCGTCGCTGCTGTTTGTCACATTGGTGCGCATCTTCAGCCTCAGCCGCGGGCCCAGCGCCAGGCGCGTGGCTGCGAGTGGAATCCGGTCGCTTGCGCGTTGACACGAAACTCGGTGCTATAATAGCGGATAACCTGCCCCCGGACCGCTGTTCACCGAGCGTAGCCATGTCAACTAGAATTCTGCTTGCCGATGACGATGAGATGATTGTCGATGTCCTGCAGCACCAGCTGCGCAAAGAGGGCTTTGACGTGCTGGTTGCCTACGACGGCGAAACTGCGCTGGAGCTGGCACGCACACAGAACCCCGACCTGGTACTGCTGGACGTCATGATGCCGCGGCTGCAGGGCTTCGAAGTCTGCCGGGAGATCCGGCGCGAGAGCACGGTGCCTATCCTGATGCTGACGGCGCGCGGGGAAGAGATGGACCGCATTATCGGCCTGGACATGGGCGCAGACGACTACGTCGTCAAACCGTTCAGCTTTCGTGAGCTGATGGCGCGGATCCGCGCCAATTTGCGGCGGGTAGAGCTGTCCAGCAGCGGGGTAAAAAACGGGCGCGACGTAGTGCGAATTGGCACCGTGACGATCGACAGCAAGCGCCACGCCGTGAGCCGTAACGGTGAGTCAGTCAACCTGTCGCAGCGTGAGTATGACCTGCTGCTGGCGCTGCTGAGTGCGCAGGGAGCCGTCATGTCGCGCAGCCAGCTGCTCGACCAGGTCTGGGGTGAGCAGTGGGTAGGCGATCCGCGCACGCTTGACGTACATATTCGCTGGCTGCGCGAGAAGATCGAAGTGGACCCCGCCCAGCCGCGATTGGTACTTACAGTTCGCGGCGTCGGCTATCGCCTGGTAACGCCAGACGAGTTGGCCCCGTAACCGACGTCTTAGCCGAGACAATAGACGAACGGGGCCAGGAGTTCACGGTGGCAAACCAGGCAAACAAGGCAGGCAGCACCCCAAATAAGCACACACACACAGCATTCTGGCCCTGGCAGAACAGCTTGCAGTATCGCATCCTATTTGCCTATGGGGCACTCTTCCTCGTCACGTTGATCCTGCTCGTGATCTATATCGGCCGGGCATTCTATCACGCCGATTTGGAATCGGGAGAACATGAGTTGGAGGTTACTGCGGTCCTGGCCGCCAACGCGCTCGAAGATCCGCTCAGCGGCTATATTGCGGAGTTTGAGAAGCACGAAGACGAGGAGCACGCTGAACAAGAGGGGCAAGACGAGCAAGACGATGACGGCAAAGAAGATAATGGGCAGAACCAGTCAGCACCAGTCGCTGCTGCGCCGCTCACTGCCGTCATAGGCAGCGCCGCAGGCCAGCCGCTGTTCCCGCGCCTGCAGCAGGTAGCGGACCGCTATGCGAGCAAGGCCAATACCCGCGTCTCGATCTACGCCACATCCGGCGATGCGCTGGCGGACAGTCATTTCGACCCCAATACCATTCCAAACCAATCTGAACAGCCTGAACTGAGGGCTGCCCTCCTAAGCAACGTCGGCAGCGCCATACGCAACGCGGCCGACGATGCAACACCCACGATCTTTGCCGCAGCGCCTATCAAGCAGGCAGATCGCCTGCTGGGCTTTGTGCAGGTCAGCAAGCCGGTCAGCGCGGTCACGGCGGACACACGCACCCTGCTGCTGCGCCTTGCCCTGGCGGCGCTGGTGGCGCTGGCGATTGCCACGCTGCTTGCCGTGTGGATAGGGCAGCGGCTGGTGCAGCCGCTGCGCCGGCTGGAAGAAGCAGCCTTTGCGGTAGCCGAAGGCGACCTGTCGCAGACGGTGCCGGTAACCAGCAACGACGAAGTGGGGGCGTTGGGACGTGCCTTTAACTACATGGTGGTGCAGGTGCGGACGACGCTCGACCAGCAGCGCACATTTGTGGCCAATGCCAGCCACGAGCTGCGCACGCCCCTCACCAACATCAAGCTGCGCAGCGAAGCACTGCGCGTGCTTGGAGCGACCGAGCCTGCCCTCGAAGAACGCTACCTGGCAGAGATCGAGAGCGAGGCGGACCGGCTGACTCGGCTGGCGGACGACCTTCTGGACTTGACGCGGCTGGAAGAAGGCGCCTGGCAGCAGGCACATGAACCGATCGACGTGCGTCCCGTGCTGAAGGAGGTGACGGAGATCATGCAGCTGCGGGCCGCGCAGGCGGGTCTCACCTTGGCGACGGAAATTCGATACCCCCTTGCCAAAGCTGCGTGTCAGCGTCGATGACCTGGAGACTGTGACGGTCAACCTGTTGGACAATGCGGTCAAGTACACTCCGCGTGGCGGCACCATACAGCTGCGAGCGGCCGGAGGTGACACGCGACGTGGAAATCAGGGTAGAAGACAACGGCCCCGGTATCCCGGCCGAAGATGTTCCCCATATCTTCGACCGGTTCTACCGGGTTGACAAGGCGCGCAGCCGGCGCAAGAGCACAGGTGGAGATGCAAGTTCGGGCAGCGGCGCCGGGCTGGGCCTGGCCATCGTGCGCAGGCTGGTAGAGCTGAACGGCGGCCAGATCAGGGTCGAGCCGGCCCCAGAACGTGGGAACCGTTTTTGTTGTTTCCTTTCCGGCGGTGGCATAATCGCGAGCATGTCAGACATGCTGCGTATCTTTGTCGGCGCCACTTCCGATCTCGAGGCCGAACGGGCAGTTATCGGCCGCAGTGTCGCCGAGCTGCCGGTCAAAATCGGCATCGAGATTCGCCGCACGCCGCCGCTCTTGCCCACAACCGACGAAATTGTCGCCCGGCTGGACGGTGTCGACCGCGTTTACTTTTTGATGGGCAACGACATCAGTGCTCCGGCGGGTCTGGAGTGGCATCTTGCCTGGCAGCTTCAGCGCAGCGTGCTGCCGCTGCGCAACAGCCCGCGCCCTACGCCGGCGGCCCTCGAGTTCTTCCGGCTGGCGCCTGTCCATTGGCACAACTTCCGCAGCCAGGCTGAACTCGCCAGGCTGGTCAGCCTCGACCTGGCGCGCCTGCTCCATCAGCCCGACAACCCCTATGGGCTGACAGTCACCGACATGGAGCGAGTCACGGCGTACGTGCGCCGGCTCGAAGCCAAGCCTGTAGAAACCGTCAAGGATCCGGGAGGCGCAGAAGGCAGCGCCATCTTGATCGATACAGCCCACCGGCCGGCGGCGGCCGACCGGGCCGCTTCGGAATAGCCTGGATGTCCGCCAACACGCGAGTGACTCCTACAGCGTCACGGCTGGGGCTCGGCGCCTTGCTGCTGGTGGGTATATTTGCCTGGGCGCCTGCCCTATATCCGGGCTTTTGGCAGACGCTGCAGGGCTTTGTGCCGATCTTTAACGTAGGCCAGGGGGCCGCGATCGCCGCAATCGGCGTGGCGCCTGACCTCTGGCGGGGTACAGGCAGCGCAACCAACCTGCTGACACAGCCCTGGGTCATCCTTGGGTTTGATCAGACGGCGGGCGTGCGTTTCGCCTTTGTGCTTGCGTTTGTCATCGGCGGGTGCGCCATGTATGCCTGGCTGCGGCCGATGCTGGGCGACCGGGCGGCGGGGCTGGCCGGACTGGTCTATATGCTGCAGCCGATCTTTTTGTCGACGGTGTATGTAGACGGCAGCCTGGCCGATGCGCTCGTGCTGGCGTGGCTGCCGCTGGCGCTCGCGGGGTTGGCAACCTCGGCGCGCCATCGCAGCGTAGAAGGGCGCCGCCGTGGCCGCTCATCGCCATCATGGCGCTCTGGCGCACGCAAGCAGGGTTGGCCGTGCTGGCCGCCGTACTGCTGCTGGCCTATGCGATCCTCGTGGAACGGCACTGGGTGCCTGTACTGGTGGTGATCACGGCCAGTGGTGCGGCGTTGGTAACGCTGCTGCCGCTGTGGTCGATTGCGGCCCCTGCTCCGGTTGTTTTCGCAGAGCACTTTGTCACGGCGGCGCAGCTGTTGGCCGTGCGTTGGGCCGTTGCCCCCAGCATCCCCGGCTGGCAGGATCGCTACCCATTCCAATTGGGGTTTGCCGTGCTTGGCTACAGTGTGCTGGCGCTGTGGGGCTGGGCGGTGGTGACGCGGCGCACCTTGGCAGCCGTGCAGGTGCGGCTGCTCGCATTTGCCTTTGTCGGCGGCCTGCTGTTGGTGCTCCTGGCACTCGGCTGGAGTGCGCCGCTGTGGCAGATCAGCGGCGCCGAGCGGCTGTTGATCTACCCTTGGCAGATTCTGCTGCTGGCTGCGCCCCTGCTGGCGGCCGCAGCCGGATCGCTGCCGGTGCTGCTGCCGGATCTGTCCAGCTCCTGCCTATTGGACGGTGCTCGTGACCCTCACCGTGCTGGCGAGCTATCCCTACCTGGCGCCCACCTACACCACTGTGCAGCCGCCCGCGAAGCCCGTCGCCCTGCTGGGCACAAACCAGCTGGCCGTGCTGGCAGCAGACCTGACGGAGGCGGACGGCCGCGCCACGCTCGACGTTACCTGGCAGGTGCTGCAGCCGCTGGCGAGCGACGACAACGTCTTCTTCCAGGCGATAGCCGGTGAAGGCGAGAGTGAACAGGTGGTCGCCCAGCTCGACACGCAGCCGGCGGGCGCCGACCGCCCGCCGACCACCTGGCAGCCGGGTGAGATCTTTACGCAGCGCTACACGCTTGACATCGCGCAGGCGCCGCCGGGCGAGCCGCTGCGCTACTACTTTGGCTTCTACGACTGGCGCAGCGGCGAGCGGCTGCCGGTAGACGGCGGCATTGACGACAAGCTGGTGCTGCATGCCGACTAAACCCCGCCTGTGGCGCGACCCGCTGCTCTGGCTGGCGCTGGCGCTGACCGCCTTTGCCGTGGCGCCGTTTCTGCTGCCGGGCTATTTCTGGGGCGCCAATGACGCCCGCCACCACGTCTACTTCCTGTTCGAGTACGACCGCCTGGTGCAGGACGGCATCTGGTGGCCGCGCTGGAGCCCCGACTTTGCCTTTGGCTACGGCTATCCCTTTTTCAACATCTACGGTCCGCTGAGCCATTTTCTGGCCGAGCTCCTGCTCCACTTCTTGGGATTCAGCTACACCGCGGCGGTCGAAAGCATTTTCGTGCTCAGCATCCTGGGCAGTGCGGCGGCCATGTATGCCTTTGTGCGCTCATGGGCGGGACGCAGTGCAGGGTTGATTGCGGCGCTCGTCTACACCTACGCCCCCTATCACCTGCTCAACCTCTACGTGCGTGCCAACCTGGCCGAGAGCATGGCCTTTGTGTGGCTGCCGCTGTGTCTATGGACGGCGCGCGAAGTCGCGTGCTGGCGAGTCGGCGGAGGCTTCCAGGAAGACCGTCTTCCTGGAGGACGTCTTCCTGGAAGACCGTCTTCCTGGAAGTGGGGCCCTGGGTGATTGGGCTGGCGTTCAGCTATGCCGGGTTGATGTATACGAGCAACCTCGTGGTGGTGCTGTTTACGCCGCTGCTGGCCGCCTATGTGCTGGTGTTGACGATCGTCTATGCGCTGCCTCTCGGCGTGGACCGGCGCAGCGTGCGGTGGTGGCAGCGGCTCAAGTGGTGGCTGCTGCGCTGCATCCCGCCGGCGCTCGGGCGCCATCCTGGGGCTGGGCCTGAGCGCAGCCTTCTGGCTGCCGATGCTGCTGGAACGCAACGATGTGCGCGTTGACCAGTGGTTTGGCGGGCGGTATGACTTCCGCGGCCATTTTGTCTACCTGTTTCAACTCTTCAGCCCCAACTGGGGGTTTGGCGTCAGCGTGCCGGGGCCGCTCGATCCCATCAGCTTCCAGATCGGGGCCGTGGCGCTGATCTTCGCCGCCATCGGCGTGCTGATGGTGTGGCGGCGCACCAGCAGAAGAGGCTTTGGCTGCCGAAGTGGCCTTCTTTGTGGCGGCCGCCATCCTGGCTACCGTGCCCGCCTTGCAGGTTGCCGCCTCGCTCTGGGAGATGCGCGGCATCGGCGCGCTGCTGCAGGCAGCCCAGTTTCCCTGGCGCTGGCTGGTGCTGACCGCGCTCTGTGTCAGCATCCTCGCCGGCCTGGTGGCGGCCCAGCTGCCGCCGGGGCGCAATCGCGGCCTCTCGCTGTCGCTGCTGGCGCTGGCAGCGGTCGTGATCCTCGGTTCCTACAGCTATCTGCAGGTGCAGATCAGCGAACCGGCCGAAGGACCGGTGAGCCTGGCAGGGTTGATGCGCTTCCAACAGTCGTCGGACGAAATGACGGGCAGCACACGCTGGGTGAAGGAGATCCCCAAGTGGAGTCCGATGGCGGATTACTATATCAGCCAGGCGAACCAGGGCATGCCGGTCAAGCCTGTCGATTCCAAGCTGGACTACACCGTGTTTGACTACAAGACGTTCGGTGCCGAATCGGTGGCAAACAACACGGTCAGCGAAGAGATTTGGTACGCCAACAAGACGCAGGGCCCCAAGACGGTCGTGTTCAACCAGTTCTATTATCCTGGCTGGAACGCCTACCTGCTGGACGGCAAGCACGGGCGCCGGGTCCAACAGGTGCCGATCGTGCCGGAGACGACCGGCACGTTGGGGCGCATGACGGTGGACGTGCCGCCGGGCGAGGGCTATCTGCTGCTCGTGTACGAGGACACGCCGCCGCGCAAATTGGGCGGCACAATCTCCCTCGTGACATTGCTCTTTCTGGTGGGAGCGGGCGTGTTCATCGCCTGGGAGCGCAGGCATCGCTAGGCAGCCCAAAGCGCTCCAAAGCAATGGAAAATCTGTGGAAATCGTCAAACACGGCTTCCCATTCTGTCACTTTTCCCCGTCGTTGTGGTATACCCGCTGACAGCACCATTCGCAATCATCCGTGCGAAAGATTGGAGTTGGGTATGTCACAATCGTTTGGCGGCATGGGAGTTCAGGTACACAAGCCCATGATCTGCGAGGACGAGGTACAGGAACTCGTCGCGCGCTATGGGGCGCCGGTGCGCCGCAACTACTGGATTCAAGCAGACGAATACATTCGTTCCTATCGGTGGCAGCCGACAAGCGACCGCCGTGCCGAAGTGGTGTTTGCGATTCAGAACCCAGCCGGGCAGATCTGGCTGCACGCCAAGGCCCACTACCCGGCCCGCATCTATCGCCTGCTCTCCGGTGGCGTGCATCCGGCCGAAGGGGTTGAGGAAGCGCTCTGGCGCGAGATCGGCGAAGAGACCAGCCTCACCTGCGCGATCGAGAAGTTTCTCGGCCTGATCACCTATCACTTCACCTATGAAGACGAGGTGGCCCATTTTGCAAGCTATATCTTCACGCTGCGCAGCGATTTTACACAGCCGGTCTGTGAGCGCGACAATGAGATTTCGGCATTTCATGCCGTGCTGCCCAGCCAGCTTGGCGATGTGTCGAACGATCTGCGCAATCTGATCGGCGACCGCCACGGCTGGGGCCAATGGCGGGCACTGGCCGTAGACCTGGTGCACGAGCAGTTGACAAATCAGGCAAATACTATCGACCCGCAAGTATCTGTAGCAGATGGGGAGTCTCTCATGTTGGCGCCACTGGCCTGGCTCAAAGAGTATGTCGATATCACGCTGCCGCTCAAGGAACTATCCGAGCGCATCACGCTGGCCGGCCTGGCCGTGGATGCCATTCGCCAGGTGGGCGACTGGTGGGACCCCGAATTTTTGCGCGTCGGCCAGGTACTAGCCGTCGCTCCCCACCCAGACGCCGACCGGCTGGTGCTGGTCGACGTGGACTACGGCGGTGATGCGCCGCAGCGGGTGGTGACGGGCGCCCCCAACCTGTTCCAGTACCGGGGCGTCAGCCCGCTGCCGGTGCTCAAGGTCGCCTTTGCGCGCGCCGGCGCAACGCTGGTGGACGCGTACAGCGAAGAACGGCCGCGGCCGATGAAGAAGCTCAAGCCGTCGAAGATCCGCGGCGTCGAGTCGTCCGGCATGGTCTGCTCGGAACGGGAATTGGGGCTCAGCGAAGAACATGAAGGCATTATCCTGCTGCCTGAGGACGCCCCGGTAGGGATGCCGCTGCGCGACTATCTGGGCGACAGCGTGCTGGAGCTGGATCTGACCGTGGACCTGGCGCGCTGCTTCAACATGATCGGCATCGCGCGTGAGATTGCGGCCCTGACGGACGCCCCGCTGCACCTCCCGCCCGACGAATTCGCGGCCGAAGGCGAGGACCAGGCGTCGGACTACGTGGCCGTGCGCATCGACGAGCCGGATCTGTGCAACCGCTACACCGCGATCGTCATCCAGGATGTGGCCATTGGGCCGTCGCCCAAGTGGATGCAGGATCGCTTGACCAAGGCAGGGATGCGGCCGATCAACAACGTGGTGGACATCACCAACTACGTGATGCTGGAGTGGGGCCAGCCGCTGCACGCCTTCGACTATGACGTGCTGGTGCGGCGGGCGCAGCAGGTGGGCGACGTGACGCCGACGATCGTCGTGCGCCGGGCGGCAGCGGACGAGAAGTTCACGACGCTGGACGAGGTCGAGCGCAAGCTGGACGACTCGATGCTGATGATTGCCGATACGCTGGGCTCGGTGGCGCTTGCCGGCGTGATGGGCGGCCTCGAAAGCGAAGTCACCGACGGCACGCGCACCGTGCTGCTCGAGTCCGCCACCTTTGACGGCATCAACACCCGGCGCACGAGCCGGGCGCTCAAGCTGTTCAGCGAGGCCAGCTATCGCTTTGCGCGCGGCCTTCCCGCCAAGCTCAACGACGTCGCTGCCCGCCGTGCCGCCGACCTGATGCGGCAGTATGCGGGCGGCCGGCTTGTGCCGGGCATGGTAGATGCCTACCCGGTCGTGCAGAACGAGCCGCTCGTCTACACGACTGCCAGCGACATGGCGCGCATCCTGGGCATGCCGGTGACGCTGGCGCAGGCCGCCGAAGCGCTGGCCCGGCTCGACTTCCAGGTGCGCGTGGTGGACGAACCGGCGGCACATGCGCCGGCGGACGCCACCTTCGGGCTGGTGCGCCGGGCCGGCGAGCCCCTGCTCGAGTGTGTGGCGCCCTGGCACCGGCTCGACATCCGCTACCCGGCCGACCTGTGCGAGGAAGTGGCGCGCATCATCGGCTACGAGCATGCCGGCTCGACGCTGATCCAGGACGAACTGCCGCCGCAGCGGACCAATGCCGTGGTGGACACCGAGGAGAAGATCCGCGATGCCCTGATCGGCTCCGGCCTGCAGGACACGGTCAACTATGCGCTGACGACGCCCGAAAACCATGCCCGCCTGGCTGTGTCCGCTGCGGGCAGTGCCAGTAACAGCCAGGCGGGCCGTACATCACGCTGGCCAACCCGGTGGCGGTCGAACGGCGGGCCCTGCGCCGCACCATGCTGGTGAGCGTGCTGGAGAGCCTGCAGTACAACCTGCGCTATACCAACCGGCTGGCGATGTTTGAGATCGGGCGTGTCTATCTGCCCGAGAACGCCGAAGGCCCCCGCCCGGTCGAAGATCGCCGTGTGAGCATCGTGCTGACAGGGCCGCGTCAGCCGCAGAGCTTCTACACCACGCCCGAGAGCAGCGCCGAGATGGACTTCTACGATCTCAAGGGCGTGGTCGAGACGCTGCTCGAGCGGTTGGGGTTCAAGCAGGGCGAATATGAATTCCGTGCCCGGCCCGACGCCGAGTCGTTTGGCCCGCGCTGCGCCGAAGTGTTCGTCGGCGGGCAGAGCATCGGCCTGGCGGGCGAGCTGCACCCACGCGTGCGGGCGGCCTTCGACCTGCCGGCGGCGCGCGTCAACATTGCCGAGCTGCGGATCGAGCCGCTGGTGCGTTCGGGCTACCAGAAATCGTCCATGCGGCCGGTCAGCTCGATGCCGCCGGTCGTCGAGGACCTGGCCTTTGTCGTAAACGAGGAGATCACCCTGCGGCAGTTGGAGCAGGCGATCCGGGCGGCGGGGGGCGACCTGCTGACGGACGTGGAGCTGTTTGACCTCTATCGCGGCGAACCGCTGCCTGTGGGCACGAAGTCGCTGGCGTTCCGCGTGACCTACCAGAGCCAGGATGCCAACCTGCGCGACGCCGACGTCGTCAAGCTGCGCGAGCGGATCGTGCGGCGGGTCGAGCGAGAAACGGGCGGGAAACTGCGCGGGTAGTTGGCAAATATAGCGTAGGGGCATAAGGGCCGGCGGGGGCAGAAACCGAGTTTCTCGTAGAAACTCGGTTTCTTGGGCCACCCGCCGGACCTTATGCCTCTACTTTTGCGTCGCCGGCGCCATTACACCGTCGAGCCGGCTTTGCCGCTGGCCGTGCCGCGGATCGCGTTGACCACGGCCACGGTGATCACCGAGGCGACGATGAGTTCGAGGATCACGTTGATGGCGACACTGGCCAGCGTGGGGAAGAACGGAACGTCCAGGCGCAGCGCGATGGCACCGATCACCAGGATGGTGTTGGTCAGGGTGCCGGCGACGGCGGCGGCGATCAGGCGCACCTGTTCATTCGCCGACTTCAGGGCGCGATAGACGAGCCAGGCCACGGGGCCGATAAACAGGCGTGGAATCACCGAGATAATCGGGTCGACAAAGATCGCGTTAGGGCTGCCGGCGGGCTGCTGCGCGGCCAGAAACAGGCTGAACAAGCCAAAGGCGCCGCCGACGATGGCGCCGACGACGGGCCCATACAGGACACCGCCAATAATCGCCGGCACGTGCATGATCGTCACCGCAATGACCGGCCCGATCATGACAAAACCCAACGAGATAAACGGACCCATGTTGAGCGGGATCGCCAGGACGATGCTGACTGCGATCAGCACCGCGGTGATCACGAGGGTACGCGTCGTATACGATTGGTTTTGCATAGTGTGATGTTTTCTCCTGAAAAACCGTTGATACTGTGATTCAGCTTTATCTTACAGGAAACAGGAGACAATTGCCACCCGGGAGAATGGGCTTCCAGGAAGACGGTCTTCCAGGAAGGCGGTCTTCCTGGAGGGGTGCGCTACGCGAGTGGGTGAGATGCGGGCGAGCAGCTGCTGGAGCAGGGGATCGGTGTAGAACCAGACGGCGACGACGAAGAGCAACAGTGCCGAAGGTCACGGCAAAGTCGACCGGGCGGGCATGCAGCTGCACAAACCGGGTGCGGCTGGAGCCGCTGACGTAGCAGCGCGCTTCCATGGCGGTTGCCATCTCCTCGGCGCGGCGGAAGGCGTTGACGAAGAGCGGAACGACGAGGGGCAGCAGCGCCCGGCCGATCTGCAGAGGCTCACGCCAGCTCAAGCGCGCCGATCTCGCCGCCCCGGCTGGCCTGCGCCTTCATGACCCGTTCCAGTTCCTCCGTCAAGATGGGTACGAAACGCAGCGAGATGGTGACGACGAGGGCGACGTCGTGGACCGGCAGGCCCACACGGCCAAAAGGCATGAGCAGCGACTCGACGCCGTAGGTGAGCTGCGTGATCTTGGTCGTGAGCGTGGGCAGGCTGACCAGGATCAGCAGCGAAACGAGCCGGACGAGGCTCTGCACCGCCAGGAGCAAGGCATTGCTCGTGATGCGAATGAAACGCCACTCGAAAAGCACGGTCCCTAGCCGGCTCCTGCCAGCCCATCCACAGCACCGAAAAGGTCAGGAAGAACAGGATCAAGGGGAAACCACGGATAAACGGGCGCAAGACAAAGCCGAGCGGCACGCGCGCGACGGTGACGATGACCAGCATGGCGGCCAGGTAGACCAGGCTCACCGGCAGCGACCGGGTAAAGGAGACGCCCACCAGCAGAAAGAGCGTGCACAGAATCTTCGTGCGCGGATCCAGGCGATGCACGAAGGTGTCGCCCGGTATGTACTGGCCGAGGATAATATTGCGCGACAGCTCAAAGGACATGGTTCAGGGCTCCTGTTCTCGCCAACTGCTCGGGGCCCGGCAACCAGCGGCCCCAACACGTCGATCGCCTGCTGCAGCGTGCAGACCGTCAGCCCTGCCGGCAGCAGCCCTGCATCGACCAGTTCCGCCACCACCTGGGTCACGTCCGGCGCATCCAGCCCCAACTCGCGCAGTTCCTGGATCCGGCTGAAGACCTCGGCGGGTGTGCCCTGCATGACGGTGCGGCCGCCGGCGATCACCACCAGGCGGTCGCAGATCTCGGCCATCTCCTCCATGTTGTGCGAGATGATGACCAGCGTGATGCCGCGGCTGCGCAGCGCCAGGATGTGCTCCATCAACTGGCGGCGGGCCTGCGGGTCGAGCCCTGCGGTAGGCTCGTCGAGCACCAGCACCTCGGGTTCGAGCGCCAGCACGCCGGCCAGCGCCACGCGGCGCATCTGGCCGCCGCTGAGGCGAAAGGTCAGGCGGTCCTTGAACTCCTCAAAGCCTAGGCCCACCGCCTCCATGGCCCGCCGCACACGCGCACGCACCTCCTCCCGCCCGAGGTTGAGCTTGCGCGGGCCGTAGGCGATGTCGTCGCCCACGTACTGCTCAAACAGCTGCGCCTCAGGCATCTGAAAGACCAGGCCCACGCGGCGGCGAATGGCCCGCACGTCCAGCTTGGGGTCGGCCATGTCCTGGCCCAAGACCGTCACGGTACCGCCATGGGGGCGCAGCAGGCCGTTGAGATGCTGGATGGCGGTCGATTTGCCGGAGCCCGTGTGGCCGAGCACGCCGAGGATTTCGCCGCGCTCGACGGTCAAGTCGATGTCGGAGATGGCCTGGACCTCGAGCGGGGTGCCGCGCATGTAGTAGTAGGCGAGATCAGCGACTTCGATGAGGGGATGAGAGGAAGACAGCAAGGTTGCGAAGGTGAGAGGGGGAGTGCGTCTAAAGTCGCTTGGTAAGACGGTGAGAGGGCAGCGCCACCCGGGGAGAGCCAGGACGTGAGGGCCGCAACGACTTCAGCAGGTTGTGAGCAGGCCGGCGGGGAAAGCCGGGTTCAGGCTGTGGAGGGCGGCGCCGAGGGCGCTGGCGTGAGGCAGGTCCAGGTGCAGTTGGCGCAAGCGGTCGGCCTGCTGGAAGAGCTCACGCGGTGGGCCTTGGAGGGCGATGCGGCCTTCGGCCATGACAACCATGCGGTCGGCCTCCAGTGCCTCGCGCATAAAATGGGTAACGGCGATGACGGTCACGCCGCGCTCGCGGTTGAGGCGGCGGGCGACTTCCAGCACCTCCTTGCGCCCGATCGGGTCGAGCATGGCGGTGGCCTCGTCGAGCACCAGCACGTCCGGCTGCATCGCCAGCACGCCGGCGATACAGACGCGCTGCTTCTGGCCGCCGGAAAGCTGGTGCGGGCCGCGGGTGCGGTACTGCTGCATCTCGACCAGGTCGAGCGCCCAGTTCGACCCGCGCCAGGAGTTCCGGCCGCGGCACGCCGAGGTTTTCGGGGCCAAAGGCGACGTCCTCCTCGACGATGGTCGCCACGATCTGGTTGTCGGGGTGCTGAAAGACCATGCCGACGGTGCGGCGAATGTCGAGAGTGTGGCGCAGCTCGCGCGTGTTCCAGTCGCGCACCCAGACATCCCCGCCGGAAGGCAGCAGCAGGGCGTTGAGGTGCTTGGCGAGCGTGGACTTGCCCGAGCCGTTGTGGCCGAGGATGACGACATACTCGCCCTGCTCGATCGCCAGGTCTCACGCCGTCGAGGGCGCGGACAGGCGGGCAGGCCCTCGGATTCGTAGGCGTATGAGACGTTTTCAAGCCGGATGATAGGCGGCATAGTTGCCAATCTCTGCGGCACTGATGCCGTCAGTCCGTCATCAGGATCATGTCGTTGCGGTGCACGGCCACATCCCCATAGGTGTAGCCCAGGCGCGGCTCGATCTCGTCGGAGCGGCAGCCGGCGATGGCGCGCAGGTCGACCCCGGTATAGGCGGCGATGCCGCGCGCCAGTTCGTGCCGGCGCAGGTCGGCGATGAGGATCGTGTCGCCGCGCAGGAAGTCGCCCTCGATGCGGCGGATGCCGGCGGGCAGCAGGCTGCGGCCGCGGCGGGTGATGGCTTCGGCTGCCCCGTCGTCGACCAGGATCATGCCCGCCGGCTTGGGGCCGGTGAGGATCCAGGCCTTGCGGCTTTCCAGGCGAGTCTCAAGCGCCGGGAACCGGGTGCCTAGGGGCTCGCCGGCGGCGATGCGGGCCACGACGTCCGGCTCACCCCCGGCGGCGATCACGACGTCGACGCCGGCGTGGCGGGCGATGTTGGCGGCCTGGAGCTTGGTCGCCATGCCACCGGTACCCAGGCCGGTGACGCTGCCGCCGGCGAGGGCAAAGAGCGATTCGTCGATCTTGCGCACCTCGGGAATCAGCTGCGCGTCTGGGTCCTTGCGCGGGTCGGCGGTGTACAGGCCGGGCAGATCGGTCAGGAGCAGCAGCAGGTCGGCGTTGACGAGCGTAGCCACCAACGCCGAGAGGTTGTCGTTGTCGCCGACGCGGATCTCCTCGGTCGCCACGGCGTCGTTCTCGTTGACGATGGGGATGATGCGGTGCTCGAGCAGTGCGGCAAGCGCATCGCGGGCATTCAGAAAACGCTGGCGGTTCTCCACGTCGGCCCGGGTGAGCAGGATCTGGCCCACGCGCACGTTGTAGATGGCGAAGAAACGCTCCCACATGCGCATCAGCTGCAGCTGGCCGACGGCGGCGAAGAGCTGCTTGCTGATAATCGTGGGCGGCAGCTTGGGAAAGTTGAGATGCGAGCGGCCGGCCGCCACGGCGCCGGACGAACAGAGGACAACATCATACCCCGCGCTGGTACAGCGCAGAGCATTGGCGCGCCAGGTCCACCATGCGCGCCTGGTTAAGGTGGCGTTCGCCGCCGGTGAGAACGCTGGTGCCGAGTTTTACGACGATCCGTTTGTACATGAGAAACAATACTTTCTAGGTGCCAATAAGTACCTCGAAAGTATAGCCGAGCATCGGCTGGCGTGCACGCGGCGGGAGTGGGCGGGCGAAGTGTAACCCACGCTCTAGCTATTGCTTGAATTTGATGCTATCCTTAGTTACAGAACGTGAACAGTCTGTGTTATCCGCGCAGTACTTTGCTTCCGTTGCCCATCCGAGGTTCTTCACGTTTGAAGTGCACACTGCACAATATGGGTGAGTGCAAGCGCGCTCCCTGTATTTTATGTTTTCTACAGTGCGTGTCACAGCAGATGCAGCGATGACAAAGAAGAAAACCGAGGGGCAATTGAGAACGAGCGAGCCAGACGGCTCCGGCCGCCCGCCTGCGCCGACGCCCGGCGAAGCCGAGCCGACGCCCGACGGAGCCGAGCCGACGCCGGCCAACGAGGAGAACTCTACCGCGCGACGCGGCACGACTTCCCAGTTGTCGGTATTGGGGCGTCGGCCGGCGGGTTGGCGGCCCTCGAAACCCTCTTTTCCGCCATGCCCCACGACGTTGAGATCGGCATGGCCTTTGTCATCGTGCAGCATCTCGCCCCTGACCACAAGAGCCTCCTGGCCGAGCTGATCAGACGGCACACCAGCATGGAGGTGCTTGAGGTAACGGACGGGCTAGTCATCCGGCCCGACTGCGCCTATATCATCCCCCCCAATCGCAACATGGCGCTGCTGGATGGCACCCTGCAGCTGCTGGAGCCGGATGCCCCGCGCGGCTTGCGGATGCCCATCGACTTTTTCTTTCGCTCGCTGGCGCAAGATCAACATGAGCGCGCAATTTGTATCGTGCTCTCCGGCACGGGCAGCGATGGCACCCTGGGTGTGCGGACAGTCAAGGGCGAAGGGGGCATGGTCATGGTGCAGGAGCCGGAAACCGCCGAGTATGACGGCATGCCGCGCAGCGCCATCGCCACCGCCATGGTCGATTATGTGTTGGCGCCTGACGCTATGCCTAGCCAGCTGCTGACCTATGTGAGCCTTGCTTTTGGCAAGAAACTGCACGCGGCGGCAGAGCACTCCGCAACGACCGAAGATGATCTGAGAAAGATCTGTGTCGTGCTGCGCGCCCAGACGGGCCAGGATTTCTCACAGTATAAACAGGCCACCGTCCTGCGCCGCGTGGGACGGCGCATGGCCGTGCACCAGATCGAGCGTGCCGATGAGTACGTACGTTTTCTGCAGCAAAGCAGGGGCGAAGCTGAGGCGCTTTTTCGCGATCTGCTGATCGGCGTCACCAGCTTCTTTCGCGACCCGGATGCCTTTGCAGCGCTGCAGGAAACGGCGATCCCACGCCTTTTTGCCAGCAAGCCGGCGGGAGGAACCGTGCGGGTATGGATTTGCGGCTGCTCCACAGGCGAGGAAGCCTACAGTGTGGCGATCCTGCTGCAGGAGTATATGGAAACCCAGCAGCAGAGCTACAACATCCAGATCTTTGCCACCGATATCGATGCGCAAGCGATCGAGCAGGCGCGCAGCGGTGTATTTCCCCTCAGCATCGCCGCCGACATCAAACCCCAACGGCTGGCACGCTTCTTCACACTGGAGTCTGACGAAGGCGTCTATCGAATCCAAAAATCGCTACGCGACCAGCTAATCTTCTCGCCGCAGAACCTGATCAAGGACCCGCCATTCTCCCGGCTTGACATGATCTGCTGCCGTAACGTGCTGATCTATCTGAACAGCGAACTGCAAAGAAAGCTTATCCTGCTGTTTCACTATGCGCTCAACCCGGCCGGCCTCCTCTTCTTGGGCACTTCTGAGACAGTCGGAGAGTATGTCACACTCTTCAGCAACTTGGACCGCAAAGCGAAGATATATCTGCGCCAGGAGGATGCAGCGGGGGCGCCGCGACCAAAGCTGGGTGAATTTGACCGTATGCCGGTCCCCGAGCTGCCGAGACAGCGACCTGTGCGCAAATATGTGGCAGGGGCCGACAAGCGCAGCTTGCGGGCAGTGACGGAACAGGCACTGCTGGCGTACTATGCCCAGGCGGCTGTTCTGGTCAACGGGCGTGGCGAGATCCTCCACATCTACGGCCGCACGGGTAAATTCCTGGAACCGGCGCCCGGCGACATTGCAACGAACATCATACCCATGGCCCGCGAAGGGCTGCGTCACGAGCTATCCAGTGCCCTGCACAGAGCCGTAGTCAGGAATGAAAGCAGCACCAATACCAATCTGCGTGTCAAGACCGACGGCGGATTTATCAGCGTGAGGTTGGCAGTGAGCCCGGTGGCAGCGGACACCGCTGACGAAGCAGAGTCGGCGTTATTTCTGGTGATCCTGGAAGAAACGGCAGACGCGAGCGCGGGTGCAGCAGACGCGGACACGGCAAGCGATGAGCCGGCGAGCGCTCAGCCATCTGTCGCCACTCGCCGGCTGTTGGCGCTGGAACAGCAACTGCGCGACAAGGAGGATCACCTGCAAGCTACCCGCGAAGAAATGGAGACTTCGAACGAAGAGCTCAAGTCTACGAACGAGGAGATGCAGTCGGTCAACGAAGAGTTGCAGTCGACCAACGAAGAATTGGAGACAGCCAAAGAAGAGATGCAGTCGGTGAACGAGGAGTTGGCGACAGTGAATGCCGAGCTGCAGGCCAAAGTAGCCGACCTTTCGCGCGCCAACAACGACATGAACAACTTGCTGGCCGGCACCGGCGTGGCTACCCTGTTCCTGGACCTACAGCTGCGAGTTGCCCGTTTCACACCGACTGCCACCCAGCTGATCAACTTCATTCCAGCGGACCTTGGACGGCCGGTGGGCCACATCGTTTCGAACCTGATTGATTATGACCGGCTTGAGGCCGACGTCAAGCAGGTGCTGGATACCCTGATCCCAATCGAAACTGAGGTGCAGACCAAGAACGGGGCGTGGCACCTGATGCGCATCCGGCCTTACCGCACCCTCGAAAACGTGATCGAAGGAGCGGTACTAACCTTCGTGGACATCACGGCGCGCAGACATGCCGACGACGCGCTGCGCCGCATGCTTGTGATTATGCGGGATGCTACGGACGCCATCATGGTCTATGACTTGACAGGGCGGATCCTGGCCTGGAATCGCGGGGCAGAACGGATGTATGGCTGGAAGGAAGCGGAAGCACTTGACATGCAGATCGGCGATTTTATGCCGCCCAGTAGGGGGGCGGAATCCACGTCATTTCTGCAGCAGCTCGAGACGGGGCAGATGGTCGAACTGCGGACGACACAGCGTGTCACCAAAGCGGGGCAAGTCGTCGATGTACGCCTGACAGCCGTCAAGCTGGTGGGCGAATTGTGGGAGTTGACAACGGCGGCGTAGTCGATCACGGCGCTGGACAGCGCACAGCAGCGAGGCAGAGAATGTCGTCCCTACCTGAAAAATACGACGAACCTGGTGTATGCCAGAAAAAACCGGCAGTGACTTTACGCCAGCGTGCCGAGGCAGCGATGACGGCGGCGGACTCCCGGACCGATGGGCGTACGCGCAGTGGTCAGGAACTGGCGCTGCTCACGCCGGCCGAAGTCGCGCGCTTGATCTATGAACTGGAGGTTCATCAAATCGAACTGGAACTGCAGAACGAGGAGCTGCGCGAAACCCAGGTGACGCTTGAGGCAGCACGGGAGCGCTATTTCGACCTGTACAACCTGGCCCCGGTGGGCTACCTGACGGTGAGTGAAGATGGGTTGATTGCGGAGGCCAACCTGGCAGCCAGTGCGCAGTTAGGCATGCACCGCAGACGCCTGGTGGGACAACGTTTTACGCACTTTATCCAGCCCGAGGATCAGGATGTTTTTTATCTTCTCATCAGACGACCGGCAGCAGAGAGCAAACCGCAGTCCTGCGAACTCCGTCTACTGCGACAGGATGGCAGCTCATTCTGGGCCCGGTTGGAAACGACCGCCGAGCGTGGACATGAGCGCCATGCGCTGGTCTACCGAGTAACCATAAGCGACATCAGCGACCGCAAGCGGGCCGAGTTGCTGCTGCAGGAGGCAAACGCCCACCTGGAGCAGCAGGTGGCGGCGCGCACCGCCGAATTGCAGACCATGGTGACAGAATTGCAGCGCGCCAATATTGGCAAGGACGCGTTTCTAGCTGCCGTGAGCCACGAACTCCGCACCCCGCTCACCGGAGTGCTCAGCATGGGCGAGCTGCTGCAACTGGAAAGCTTTGGCCCGCTCAATCCTGCCCAGGCCAGGTATGTCACGGCAATGCTCAAGAGCGGCCAGCGGCTGGTGGCGACGGTCGACAGCATCTTACTCTATACAAGCCTAGTAGCCGGCTCTACTCCCATCGAGAACGAGACCTGCTGCTTGCACGAGCTGTGCACAATTGCCACCGGCACAGTCGTCGCTGACGCCGCCGCCAAACAGCAGCGCATTACGCAAGAAGTCAGCCCCATTGATCTCCAAATCGAGAGCGACCCACAGGCCATCGCCAGGGTGCTCAAGATACTACTGGCGAACGCCGTCAAGTTCACCCCTGAAGGCGGCTGCATCGACTTGACGGTCACGCAAGAGGACGACGCCGTCCGCATGGTCGTCGCCGACAACGGCATCGGCATGAGCGACGAGCAGATGTCCAACGTCTTGCGCCCGTTCGCCCAAGGCGACCAGACCCTTGCTCGCCGCTTCGAAGGCCTTGGCCTCGGCCTTGCCTACGTACGGGAAATGGTCACACGGCTTGGCGGCACGCTGACCGTGACCAGCGAACCCGACCGCGGCAGCCGCTTCACCGTCACCCTGCCCCTACACCTGCCCTTGTGACAGTCCAGCTATTATTGCACGACCCCCTATAGGCGCGGAGCGGTCGCGACTGGAGGTGTTCTTGTGCACTACTTGCGATCCTCCGAGCTGGGGTCGAGCATCAGCATGGCGCGCCACTCTTTGGCTTGGGTGCTCTCTTGCTCGTCGAGGAGGTCGGAGAGGCGCAGCTCTTCGGTGAGGGCGTCGACGATTCGTCGCCACTCGAGATACTCAAGCTTGGGCCACTGGGCGGAACCCTGCGTGCTGCCAGTGGCCAGCCGCTCCCAACGGCGGCGATACACGTGGTATTCCTGTGGGTATATTTCCTCGGTACGCTCGACAATATAATCCCGCAGCTTATCCAGGGTGAAGTTGGGGTCATCCAGCATAAACTGCAGGCGGAGCAGTTCCCCGTAGCGTGCGTCGGCTATTGCTAATGAAGGCTCAGACATTTTCTCATCAATCAGTACTCAACGATCGGTACTCTACCGGGCCATAGAACGCGTGTGCAGTCTAGACGAGCGACGACGGCATGGCAAATATGGCTTAGTATCAACAAAACACACTCTACATGCTCTCCGGTCCAGAAAAGATGGCCCTCAGCAAATTAAAGGCATTTGTTTCGCAGCGGGCTGCTGCTATAATTTGTCCTCTACGCATTATCATCTACTGCATACTAACTCGATAGGAGAACCGATGGGGGAAGTCACCTTGTGCGCAATCACCGCTGAGAACTGGCTCGACTGCATCAGGCTCAAACCAAGTGCCGAACAAATGTCACGCCACTATGTAGCCGACAACACACTCTCGCTGGCGCAGGCCTATGCCGAGCCCTGGTGGACGCCACTGGCTGTGTATGCTGGTACGACGATAGTAGGATTCGTGATGTATGGCCGCTGGCCGCATGGAGTTCAATCTGAGCTGTGGGGCGAGACCCTCAAGCCGGGGATCGACTATATTGCGCGCATGATGATCGATGAACGGTATCAGGGCAGGGGCTTTGGAACGGCGGCACTGGCAGAGGTTATTGCGAAGATCAAGGCGCAAGGAGAATGCCGGGCCATTGAACTGGACTACGATCGCGGTAATGTGGCCGCAGACCGGCTGTATACGGGCTATGGGTTTCAGCTCTTGCGGGAGAATGAGTTCGGCGAGATCTCGGCGCGGCTGGAGGTAACCGGCCGCGCCGAGCAGGAGTAGGAGGTTCACACATGAGTTCCCATGCGACTTATGCAAGGCGGCACCTGCGGGCGCCGCGCGGCAGATGTCTATCGTGCGCTGCTGGACGCGCAGGCTGTCACAACATGGATGGTGCCGGACGGCATGACGAGCCACGTGCATGAATTCGAAGCTCGCGAAGGCGGGCTGTTCCGGATTTCGCTGACATACGCTACGCCGACCGGCGCCGGCAAAACCACGGCGCACACGGACACGTACCACGGGCGCTTCGTCAAGCTCCTGCCGGATGAGCTGGTAGTCGAGGAGATGGAGTTCGAAACCGACGATCCCGCCATGCGCGGGCAAATGACGGTGACCTATACGCTCGTCGAGGCGGACGGCGGTACGGACTTGGTTGCGGTCCACGAGAACCTGCCGCCGGGCATTTCGCCGGCGGACAACGAGCTTGGCTGGCAGATGTCGCTGGACAAACTGGTGGCGCTGGTCGAGGCATAGACGGCAGAACCGTGCCTGGCCCCGAGTCCATTTCAAGGTGGGGGCAGTAGGGGCACAAGGTCCGGCGGAACAACGCTCGCCGCTATGACGAGGCTCACGCCGCCGGACCTTGTGCCCCTACGGATCGGCGCATGCCCCGACCATGAAATGCACCCTGGCTCGCACGATCAAGGCTAGTCTGGCCGCGGCAGGCGATCGGCCACCGGCGGCAGCGGCGGGAAGGGCTTGTGCGGCTCGAGCTGGTACCAGTAGGCGGTGCTGGAGATGTCGTCGGCGCGGTGGTTGGCGTGGCCGTGCTCGATGGTGACCTTGATGCTCTTGCGGAAGTGGATGGCGTCCTCGATGTGGAAGCGGTAGTAGGAGGACTTGCCGCTCCAGTTGGGGCCGCCGGGTAAGGTCATGCCGTGGTAGGGCGCGTCGTACTTGTCGGCCGGGCAGTAGGCGGTGTTGAAGTAGTCCTCGGTGCCGGTGCCGTGCAGGCTGGGCGGCCACTGCTCGCCGTCGATGAAGATCATGTCGTCGCCTTCGCCGTACCAGTTGAACTTGCGGAAGAAGGTCATGCGGTCTTCGGGCGTCTGGCGCTGCTCGTCGGCCTGGCGCAGCGGCCAGGGCTTGTCGCTGGGCCAGTCGAGCGCAGGGTCGGTGCGCAGGTTGTGATAGTTGATGTTGCAGCCGACGTAGTGGCCGGCGCCCTCGGCCTCGAGGATGACGTAGTTGCCCTGCCCGCCGACATTGGTGCCGCCAAAGGAGTAGGCCAGGTTGTCGAGCAGGCCGGCCTCCGCTCCCGCCAGCGCTTCCCCAAAGGCGGCAAACAGCGGCCGCGACTCCTCCACGACCGCCGGAAGTTCAGCGGCGCTGATGCCCTCGGTGGGATTCTCACGCCGCCACTGGGCGTGGAAGCGGCCCATGTCGTCGGGGATGCTGGCGTGCAGTTCGTAGTCGATGTAGTAATAGAAGTTCATCGCCACGTCGGCCTCGTTGAGCAGGAAGAACTCGGCGCGGCTGCCAAACGGCATGGGGAACCAGCAGTTAAAGGCGCGGCCGTCGGAGGGGCTCATCTGCAGGGGAGCGGACGCAGAAGTTGGCAGTCTTGGCGTGGCCCATGCCGAAGAAGTCGCCCAGCGGAACGTCGATCGAATAGCCCTCCTCGCCGTCCCAACGGGCACGCAGCACGACGCGGCGCAGAAAGTCGGGCTGGTCGCAGGAGTGCGTGCACCAGATATGGTTGACGCAGCCGGCGCCGCTGATGTCGGCCAGTGTGACCTGCTGGCCGGGCTGAACGACCAGGAAGTCCATGTTGCCGCCGCTGCGATCCCAGCTGGACACGCGGCGGGTGGTGACGTTGCGGATGCGGGGGAGTTCGCCCAGCGGGCTGCCCTTAAAGACAGTCATCTTGTTTCTCCTCAGTGTTGCTAAGAGTATTGCTGTGCTAAATCACTTCCAGAAATTCGAAATCCGGCAGGGTGGCGAATGGGACGTGCGGCTCCAACTGGTACCAGAAGGCCGTGGACGCGATGTCGTCCTGCAAGGCCAGGTAGCGCTGCTTGCCGTCCAGCGCCATGCGCCAGCCGAGCGCCTGGATCGTTACGCGCAGGTCCTGCTTGAAGCGGATGGGATCCATGACATGCCAGCGGTAGAGACCAAACCGAGTGTTGGCAATGTTAAGACCGTCGGGCTTGATCACCTGCGGCATGCCGGAGAAAGGCGAGGAGAAGACGCCGTACTGGCCGGCGGGCATCTCGAAGCCCCAGGCGCCGCCAAAGTAGTCCTCGGTGCCGGTGCCGCAGATAGTGGGGAACTCGCCGTCGCCGTCGATGTAGAACTTGACCTCGCCCTCGCCCCACCAGAGGTTGTTGTTGACACCCCATGCCATGTAGACGCCGACAAAATGGCCCTGGCCCGCAACGTTGTCTAGAATGGTATAGACCTGTCTATACGGCAGCGGGTTCTGGCGGCGGAACTGGGCATGGAAATAGGCGCGATCCTCTTCCACCTCGGTCAGCGTGTAGTTGATCTGGTAGAAGAAGCCTTCGATTGCGTCTGGAATGAGATTCTCGACCGTGATCCGGGCGTGGCGGCGGAAAGGCATTTCCCAGTAGCAGTTGAACCCGCCGGCGGGATTGACTGCTACCGGCAGCGAAGTGACGTTGGTGCGCGTGCACCAGCCGTTGCAGAAGAAGTCGCCGAGCGGGACCTCGACGGAGGGGGTTTCCTCGCCATCCCAATAGATGCGCAGGATCAGGTTGCGCCAGAACTTGGGGAAGACGGTAAACCACATCTGCTGGATGGCGCCCGGTCCTTCGATGTCCGCCAGGGTGACCGTGGCGCTGGGGGGGATGGTGATGCAGGGCGAAATCTTCCAGCCCATGCCCGAGCTCGCGCGCGGCGACGGCGCCGATGCCTTCGGTCGCCATGCCGCCCTTGCCTTTTTCGCCGGTGAAGTTTTCTGCGCTGATCGAGCGGGTTTCGGCGTTCGAGACGCGGGAGAGGTTGCCGAGATTAAGGGAGAGGCCGTTGTAGGTGATGGTCATTGATTGATCCGTTCTGCTAGACTGCCGTCTTAGAGGCAGTCGCTGTCCCAGGCTCGGCGCACGTACGCAGGTGGTCAGGGCGCCGAGCGAGGGGCAGTGGCGGACTAGACGATTTCGAGGCCGTTGCGGTCGGGCAGCGGCGGGAACGGTTGGGCCGGCAGGGTCTGGTACCAGTAGGCGACGGAGCAGATATCGTGCTGGCCGGGGAGGAAACGGCCCTTCGGAACGCCAGCCCAACGCCTGGATCGTGACCTTGAGATCCTGCCGGAAGTTGATCGGGTCCATGACGTGCCAGCGATACATGGCCTGGCGGTGCTGCGACTGGTACGTGCCGTCGGGGCGCAGGACCTGGTGCATGCCGACGAAAGGCGTGGTGTAGGTGGTGTATTGGCCGTCGAGGTCAAAGTTGTAGGCGCCGCCGAAGTAGTCCTCGGTGCCGGTGCCGCAGATGGTCGGATATTCGCCGTCGCCGTCGATGAAGAACTTGATCTCGCCTTCGCCCCACCAGCCGTTGTTGTTGATGCTGATGCCCATGGAGGTGCCGACGTAGTGGCCGCGGCCCTGGACGCCGTCGAGGATCGTGTAGGGCTGCAGGTAGGGCAGCGGATTGGTGCGGCGGAACTGGGCATGGAAGTAGGCGGCCTGTTCGGGCACGTCGGTCAGGCAGTAGTTGACCTGGTAGTAGCAGGCGCCGCTGCGCGTCGGGTGGCGGTTCTCGATCGTGATCCTGGCGTGCCGGCGGAACGGCATCTCCCAGAAGCAGTTGAGAGCACGGTTGGGGTTGACCGCCACCGGCAGCGAACTGATCTGGGTGATGGGCCCCTGGGTCGGGCGTTCCGGGTTCTGGAAGCTGAACGGCATGGCGAAGAAGTCGGTGAGCGGCGTCTCGACCGAGGGCTGCTCCTGCGCCTTCCCAGTAGATGCGCAGGATAAAGTCGCGGGTCATGATGCTGCCGCCAAACCACATGCTCTGGATGGCGCCGGGGCCCGTCGATGTCCGCCAGGACGGCCGTCTCCTGCGGGCCGACGACGACATAGGGGCGGCACCTTCCAGCCACGCCCCAGCTCGCGCGGCGGGGCCGTCGGGCTCGGGGTCGGCCATGGCGCCCATCCCCTTGCCGCCGGTCGGGTTTTCGGCGCTGATCGAGCGCGTGTGGGCCTCGCTGATCCAGGAGAGATTGCCCAAGTTGCGGCCGAGGCCGTTGTAGGTCAGAGTCATGACAACTGCTCCTTAGGCAGACAGGTTCGGGCTGGCTGTGAACATTCTGATAGTCGACCAGCTTAAAGCAAAGGGATTCGTGCTTGACGTTATTTTCGGACTGTCCACCTCGACCCACGGGGGCTTGACCTGCCGGCAGATGTCCTGCACATAGGGGCAGCGGCCGGCAAACTTGCAGGCAGCATAGCCGTATTCCTTGGTTTCCATGTCGGGCAGGCGCACGACCTCGCCCCACTTCTCGCCGATCTTGGCGACCGAGTCGAGGAGGAGTTCGGTGTAGGGGTGAGAGGGATTCTTCAGCACCCGTGCCGAAGGGCCGAACTCGACGATGTTGCCGCGGTACATGATGGCGATCAGGTCGCTCACATAGTAGGCAGTGGAGAGATCGTGGGTGATGTACAGAATCGTGACGTTGTACTCGTCGCGCAGCTGCTTGAACAGGTTGACCACATTCATGCGCAGCGAGGCGTCGATCATGCTGACCGGCTCGTCGGCCACCAGCAGTTCGGGGCGAGGGATCATGGCGCGCGCCACGGAGACGCGCTGCAGTTCGCCGCCCGAGAACTGGTTGGGATAACGGCCGATCACACGCTCGGCCGAAAGACCGACGCTGGCCAGCGCCTCGTCCACGGCGCGATGGGTGGCAGCTTTGCCCTTGGTGCCCAGGATATTGCGCGCCGTCTCGAAGAGATAAGTGTCAACCGTCTTGCGGCTGCTAAAGCTCTCAAAGGGGTTCTGGAAGATCGGCTGGACCTTGCGCCGGAACGCCTTCATCTCGGAGTAACTCAGGTTGCCGCTGGTGCTCTGGCCGTCGATCAGGATCTCGCCAGAGGTGGGCTGGATCAGGCGGGCAATCATGCGCGCCATGGTCGTCTTGCCCGAGCCCGACTCGCCGACGATGCTCAAGATTTGCGGCTTGCCGCCTTCGAGGGTGAAGCTGACGTTGTCCACGGCGGAGATCTTGGTCGAGCCGATCAGGCCGCCGATACGGTAGATCTTGCTGACGTCGCGGACCTCCAGAAAGTGCTGCGTCATGCGTTCTTCCACTCCTTCTCCCCTGTGGGCACCTCTAGCTCCACAGGCGCCCGGACAATGCAGGCGGCAAAGCGTCCCGGCTCCAACTTCGACTAACGGCGGATCGACCTCCCGGCAGCGGTCGGTGACCAGGTAGCAGCGGTCGGCAAAGCGGCAGCCGCTGGGCGGATTCAAGCAGGCTGGGCGGGCGGCCGCTGATGCCGACGCGCTGCTCGTCGTCGCCCAGGCGGGGCAGCGAGTTGATCAGCATCTCGGTATAGGGGTGGATGCGGGCGCTCGAACATGGCCTCGGTCGGCGCAATCTCCACCACCTTGCCGGCGTACATGATCACCATGCGATCGGTGATCTGGTAGTGCACGCCCATATCGTGCGAGACGATGATAAAGGTGTTCTGCAGCTGCTTTTGCAGCCGCATCAGCATGGTCAGAATGCCGCGCTGGATCACGACGTCGAGGGCCGTGGTCGGTTCGTCGGCCAGCACAAAGCGCGGATGGACGAAGGTAGCCATGGCCACGATCACGCGCTGGCGCATGCCGCCGCTGAGCTGGTGGGGGTAGGCGTTGAGCACGTCCGGCGGCAGTTCCAGTTCCTGCAGGTAGTCGGCCATGCGCTGCAGCAGCGCCTTCTTGTCCAGCTCGCGCACGCCGCTGCGCTGGAATGAATCCAGAAACTGGTCCTTGATGCGCACGACCGGGTTGAGCACGCTCATCGAGGCCTGGGGGATGTAGGAGATGTACTCCCACCAGTACTTGTGAATCTCCTGGTTGGGGATCACCTTCTCCTGGCCCATCTCGTCGACGATCAGTTCGACCGAACCATTGGCAATGTACATCGGCGACTCGACGTTGCCGTAGATCGTCTTCATCAGCGAAGTCTTGCCGCAGCCGGACTCGCCGGCGATGCCGACGATCTCGTTGTCGTAGATGTCGAAGGAGACATCCTCCACGGCCTTAACCGTGCCCTGCACCGTCCGATAGTAGGTACAGATATTCCTGATGCGTATCATTGGCGACCTCTTCTCGTCGCAAAGTAATCGGACCAACCGGTAGAAACCAGGAAGAGGCCGATAAACAGCAGCATGATGGCGAAGATAGGCGACAGGATCCAGAGCCATTTCTGCAGCAGCAAGGCCTGGTGCTGCATGGCCCAGTAGATCATGGTGCCCAGCGTAGCATCCTTGAGGCTGGAGAGGCCGATGACGGCCAGGCCTGTCTCCGCCGAGATGGCAACCAGCACCGTATTGATGAAGTTGGCCAGGGCCCAGCCCAGGATAAAGGGCAGGATCTCGAGCACGATGATCTTGGCCGTGCTTTCGCCGGAAGCCTGGGCAACATTGATAAACTCGCGCTCGCGCAAGCTTAGCGACATGGCGCGCGCCTGGCGGCCCGGCCAGGGCCAGTTGAAGACCACCAGCACGCCGGCGATGATCGAGCAGCGAGGCATTGCCACCCAGCAGTGCCGAGATCAAGATCAGCACAGGCAGCGAGGGCACGGCGATGATGACGTCCATGATGAGAGTCAGGCCGCGATCGGAGAAGCCACCCAAGAAACCGGCCGCAAGCCCGACGATCACGCCGATCACGGTGGCGAATGTAGATACCGTCAGCCCCAACAACAACGAATTGCGGATGGACCAGGAAAGCAGCCAGAAAATATCCTGGCCCAGATTGTTGGTGCCCATGATGTGCTGCAGCGTCGGCGGCAGGTTGCGGAAGTAGGTATTCCAGATCGTCGGATCCACGGGGGCGAAGAACGGTATGATGAATCCGATGATGAAAAAGCCGGTTACGATGATCAGGCCGACGACCAGCCTAGGTTTGACCAGACGCATGGTCCACCTCGATGTCTAACATGAATACCCTGCTCACTTGTAGCGGATGCGCGGGTCGATAAACGGATACACGATGTCCAGAACCAAGGTGGCGGTCGCAACGGCCACAATCGAAAGGCTGACGGCGCCGACGATCAGGTTATAGTCGGAGGACAGGATCGCGCGGTAGATAAGCGTGCCGACGCCCGGGTAGCCAAAAAGTATCTCGGTGATAAGCGCGCCGCCAAAGACGCCGCCGATGCTGAGGGCGAGCACCGTCACTTGGGGCAGGATAGCGGTACGGGCGACATACCCGACCATGATCTTGTTGTCGTTGACGCCGCGGTATTTGGCATACTGGACAAAGTCTTCTTCCTTGGTATCGATAGCCATCGCTTTCATGCTGATAATCCACCAGCCCATACTGACGAGTACGATCGACAGGACGGGCAGGAAGGAATTGTAGGCCACGCTGAGCGCATACGCCCATGTGCCGGGCTCGCCGGCGACCTGGAAGACAAAGGGAAAGATCGGCCAGATATAGGCAAAAACGATTACCAGCAGCAAGGCAAGAATGTAATAGGGAATGGGGTAGATCACCATCGCTGCTGTTTCAATTGCTTTGGAAGCGCCGCTGTTGTTGTGATAGCCGGCGAGCAGGCCGATCAGGTTGCCAAGCGTCCAACTGATGGCCAAGGAGGTCAACAGCAGCCCAAGGGACCAAGGCAGGGCACGCATGATCAGGGAAGTCACGGGGGTAGGATAGTTCGAAAGCGAAGGCCCAAAATCAAACGTCAGCAAATACGCGCCGCAGGAACGAGGTGTACTGCTCCCACGGCGTACCCTCCAAGCCAAAGAGCTCGGTCAGCGTCTGCGCGCATGGACGCTACCAGCTTCGGATCCATGGTCGTGCCCGTAGACATGAGCCTGCCCAACACAGCTTCGACAGGGCTGCCCGGCACAAAACGCGGCACGAAGAATATGATCGTGACGCTGATCCATACCACGAGCACATAGGTCACAAGCCGGGGCATTAAGAACTTGAGAAACTGCATGGTCCATCTCCTCGACGGATCAAGAAAGGAGGGGAGGTACGCCCTGAGGCGCAGAGCGTACCTCCCGTAAGACGTTACTGCTTGGGCTTGATCTGAGAAACGATGAACTTGAAGTTCGACCACCACCACCAGGGGCCTTCATAGTAGTTGTCGGCCGTCGGGTAGTTGGTGAAGTAGGTCTCGTTGACCGGCACGAACTTGGAAGTGCCGAACATCGGGATCCAGTGCATCTCGGTCGCCATCTGCATCAGCAGATCCTTGCTGAGCTCGACGTTCTGCGGATCATCGGACGTCACATTCTCCAGCTTGTCCATGATCGCGGCGATCTCGTCGCTCTTGTGGCGGTTCTGGTTGCCCGGGGCCGGCTCGCCGGTGGGCACGATGTACTTCTGGTGCCAGAAGCGCAGGTTCGGATAGATGTCGGCGCCGATGGCGCAGCCAGGCCAGTAGGAGCCGGCCTGCTGCTGGCCCATGGTTTCCTCAGTCCAGAAGGTGTTGGCGGTCATGGGCTTGACCGTGGCGTCGATGCCGAACTTGCTCCAGGAGTCGGCCACGGCATAGGCGAGGCGGCCGGACTGGACTTCGAAGTCGGACGGTGCGTTGATCGCGATCGACCACGGCGTGCCGTCGGGCAGCAGCCACTTGCCGTCGGCGTTGCGGGTGAAGCCCACGCTTTCGAGCAGCTTGGCGGCCTCGTCGACGTCATACTTCCACCAGCCGACGCCAAACAGGTCGATCAGTTCTTCCTCAGACGTGGGCAGGTCGGCGCCGACGCCCTGTTCCTGGAGAATCTTGGCCATGTCCACGGCATAGTTCGGGTCAAACGGGGCATAGCCGTCGGGCAGGGTCAGGGCCCTGAGGCGCTCGACCAGCGGCTTGTGATAGACATTCTGCACGGCAGCCACCGGCGGGACGCCCAGGGGCGACACGCGCAGCATACCGGCGAAGGTGCCCAGCGCGACGTTCTTGATGTCGGTCGCCAAGGCCAGCGCCCAGCGCACCTGCCACTGATCGTAGGGCGGTTCGGAGTTATTGAACGAGATACCGCGTTCGCACGGGTCGTCAAAGTCGGCATAGGGGAAGCCGGCATGCCAGGCGCGGACGGCCTTGCTGCGCTCGGTGAGCACCTGCATCGACTCGGGCGTGATGTCCTGGAGGATATCGACGTCGTTGTTGATCATGGCCAGGATGCGCTTCTCTTCGGTGCCGACGAAGTTCCACAGGATGTACTTGGGGCCGGCGCTCTTGTTGATCTGGCCTACGCTCGTGCGTTCCCAGTCGTCGCGCAGCTCCCACAGCGTCCAGTTGCCGTTGGGGTCGGTCTTGCTGAACTTGTACTGGCCCAGGCACGTCGGCGGGTAGGCAGCGAACGTGGTCGGGTCCTGGCTCTCCCAGATGTGCTTGGGGACCGGCCAGAAGTGCGTCGCATCCCAGATCGTGGCGCCCAGGTCCTTGGAGAAGCGGGGCTGCGGGCGGGTGGTGTCGACCTGCACCGTGTACTTGTCGATCGCCTTCACATCCTTGATGTAGTCGACGGACCAGCCGTGGGCAGGCAGCTTGTCGTTATTGAGCGGCAGTTGCAGGGTGAACACCACGTCGTCGGCGGTGAACTCGGTGCCGTCGTCCCAGAAGATGCCGGGGCGCAGCTTGATCTCAAAGCTGGTGTAGTCCTCGTTGAGCGCCTTGGGCATCTCGGCGGCCAGGGCAGGGTACTGCTCGCCGGTGACCGTGTTGATTTCCCACAGGTTGTCGAGGCAGATCTCATGGTAGCCGCGGCCCATTTCGACGCCTGGCGTGTACGGGTTGAAGTATTCGGGCCGCTCGAGCGAACCGTTCAGGTTGTCCAGGATCAGGGTTTCGTTGCGGGGCGTGCCGACGAATGTCGTCCCGCCTGCCGGTGCTGCTGCGCCGCCGGCCGCTGCGCCACCCTCTGCTGCCGGTGCAGCAGGGGCTGCGGGCGCGGCGCACGCGCTAAACAGCATCGCAAAGATAACAAATACTGCTAACAGCCATTGTCTCTGTTTCATTCTTTCCCCCTCATGAGCAAAACTATAGAGTTGGCTTTCTGCAGAATACTTAGGGAACATATACACACCTGCACTACGTGTTCTTGCACCACCATCACGCCGTTAAACTGCTCCTTTCGCCTGGCCACCCGGCAGCAGGTTTCACTTAGTCATCCTCCCAACTATGGTCAGCGGCTGCTGGTGCAGCCGCATTGCCACCATCACTTGCCGCCGACGCCAGCTGAGCGCCGCACGAACGGCGAATCACCAGGTGGGCCGGCAGCACGATCTCCCGCGGCTCGCCGTCGTAAACGCCGAGAATGCGCTCGATCAACAGCTTGCGCCACCTGGCGTCCCATCTCGCGCTCGGGCTGGCGGACGATGGTCATGAACGGGTCCAGTTCTGAACCCATCCCAAAGTCGTCGACACAGACCAGGGCGATGTCTTCAGGCACGCGCAGCCGGCGCTCACGTAGGGCACAGGCGGCCCCCGCGGCGATACGCGGGCCAAAGGCGAAGATGGCGTCAGGACGCATGCGATCCAGCAGGCGATGGGCCATGTTGTAGCCGTCGCGCGTGCGCCAGCCCTCGAGCAGCACCAGGTCGTCGCCGCATTCCAACCCGGCAGCCGCCATGGCAGCTTGGTAGCCGGCCAGGCGGTCGTTGCCCAGATGGGAGGGCAGTTGCGGCCCCAGGGCGGCGATGCGGCGGTGGCCCAGGCGGATCAGGTGCTCGATCAGCTCGCAGCTGGCCTGCCGGGTGTCGCAGCGCACGATGTCACATTGGTAGCCTTGCTGCGGAGTCAGCACCCTGGCGGCTGGGACACCCTGGCGCTGCAGCAGGCTGTAGTAGTCCAGCGAAGAAAAAACGTGCTGCAGAACGATGCCGTCGATCCGGCTTTGGAGCAGCATCTGCAGGTATGTCTTCTCGCGGCCGGCATCCTTCCAGGGATGCGAGCTGCAGATGACGACCGTAAACCCCTGTTCGTGCGCGGCATCTTCGACGCCGGCGGCCAGGTTGGCAAAGAACGGATTCACGATGTCATAGACCAGGAAGCTGATCGTGCGGGTGGGGCGGCCGCGCATCGAGCGGGCCAGGGCGTTGGGCACATAGTGAAGCTCGGCGGCGGCACGTTCCACCTTGACCCGCACTTCCTCGCTGGTATAGCCTTCGCCCCGCACCACGCGCGAGGCCGTGCTGACGCTTACGCCGGCCAGGCGCGCAACATCCTTGATGTTCGCCATAGTTGATCCCCGCGGCCGGAATCCGGGCCGCGTTGACACCTTTACATGACTCGTTTAGCGCACGGCGCGGCAGAAAACCTGGCGTCACAGCCTGACGGGGCCATGGCGCGTACGCTGCCGCACACGACGCTCGGAGGATTGTTTGTAGCTGAACTTGGGAATACGAATAGTGACAACGTTGCCAGATTATCACGGTATGGCAACGTTGTCAATCCCCCAATTTGTTCCAAAAGTGCGTCCGGATCGGATTGACACTCGCCCCCAAATGATTTACACTGCCTTGCACCTGCACAATCGTATCGAGCTCTTGCCGCGCCAGCTCTGCCGCTAATTGCTGCGCTTGCCATGCGTCCACTGCCCGTCTGCGTGGGCGCCTGAAGACGCAGGCGAGCGCCATGTCAATCCTCCTGTAAACCCAAACCTAACGTAGGAATAGCGGAGAACGAACTGATGAACAATGCTTTTAACGGCCTGGGTATGGGCCTGGGTACCCTCTCGCGCCTGTCGAACGCGCAGACGCGCTCGATCAGCGCCGAGAACTTCACCGGGGCGAAGGGCCAGGGCGGCATGGCGACCGAAGGCACCGGCGCGGACGCCGGCCGCGAGCTGGGGCAGGGCTGGAAGGTCTCGCCGTCGATCAACATCGACGCCGCGCAGCACGGTCACGCTGGCCGACATCGACGGGCCGGGCGCCATCCAGCACATCTGGCTGACCGTCCACCCCACCTTCTGGCGGCGGCTGGTGCTGCGCTTCTACTGGGACGACGAGGAAACGCCGTCGGTCGAAGTCCCGCTCGGCGACTTCTTCTGCAACGGCTGGGGCGAGCGCTGCAACGTCACCTCGCTGCCGTCGTGCGTCAACCCGGCCGGCGGCTTCAACTGCTACTGGGAGATGCCCTTCCGCCAGCACGCGCGCATCACGGTCGAGAACGTCTCGCCCGACCCGGTGCGCGGCTTCTACTACCAGATCAACTACACGCTGACCGACGTGCCGGACGACTGCGCCTACTTCCACGCCCAGTGGCGGCGCAGCAACCCGCTGCCCTACCAGACGGTGCACACGCTGCTCGACGGCGTGCAGGGCCAGGGGCATTACGTCGGCACCTACCTGGCCTGGGGCGTCAACAACAACGGCTGGTGGGGCGAGGGCGAGATCAAGTTCTACATGGACGGCGACGGCGAGTGGCCGACCATCTGCGGCACCGGCACCGAGGACTACTTCGGCGGCGCCTGGAACTTCGAGTTCCCCCAGGGGCAGTACGGCGTCTTCTCGACGCCCTACAGCGGGCTGCCGCAGGTGATCAGGCCCGACGGGCTCTACCGCAGCCAGCAGCGCTTCGGCATGTACCGCTGGCACATCATGGACCCGATCCGCTTCCAGCAGGACCTGCGCGTCACCATCCAGGCGCTGGGCTGGCGCTCGCAGACCGAGGGCAAGTCCCGCTACCTGCCGCTGCAGGACGACATCGCCTCGACGGCCTTCTGGTACCAGACCGAGCCGCACGCGCCGTTCCCCCCGCTGCCGGACGCCAATGGGCTGGAGGTCATCTAGATTTCACAGAGGAAACACTATGCTTGACCAACCGCTCGCAGCGCACTAGCCAAGGCCATCCGGATCGCCGCCGAGGCGCATGAAGGACAGCTCGACAAGGCCGGACAGCCGTATGTGCTGCATGTGCTGCGCGTGATGTTTGGCTGCCAGTCTCCCGAGGCCCAGGTGGCGGCCGCGCTGCACGATGTCGTCGAAGACACGGACTGGACGCTGGACGACCTGCGCGCGCGAGGGGTTCTCGGAGACGGTGGTGGCGATCGTGGACGCGCTGACCCGGCGTGAGGGCGAGGACTACTTCGACTTTGCCGCGGCGGGCGGCGGCGACGCCGCTGGGGCGGGAGGTCAAGCGGGCGGATCTGCTCGACAACATGGATATCCGGCGCATTGCGCATCCGTCCGAGAAGGATTGGGAGCGGCTGCATCCGCTATCGCAAGGCGTTGGACATGATCGACGGGCTGGAGTAGGTACAGCAGCAGTACCCGTGCGAGGCTCGCCCCACCAGGTTACAGGTAGGTGAGGATGACGGCGGGGCGAGCCAGGCACGAACGGAGGGATCTATGGCAAAACTGATTACTACGTTGGGAACATACGAGGCTGGGCAGCTTGGGATCATCCTGCCGCACGAGCATATCTTTGTCGACCTGGGACCGATCGAGCTGGCCAACTGGCGCAGCGCGACGGCGGAGCAGGTCATCCCGGTGATGGCGCCGGAGTTGGAACGGGTGCGCGCGGCGGGCGTGACGGCACTGGTCGAATGTACGCCGGTGGGCGTCGGCCGGCGCGTCGACATCGTGCGCGACGTGTCGCGGGCGGCCAACTTCCCGGTGGTCGTACCCACCGGGATTTATCGCGAGCCCTGGGTGCCGGACTGGGCGCATGCGGCGAGCGAAGAGGCGCTGCGCGACTGGATGTTGGGCGAACTGACCGGCCAGATCGAAGACAGCGGCGTGCAGGCGGCGTGGATCAAGCTCAGCGCCGGCGACGACGGCATCACGGAACCTGAGGCCAAGATCCTGCGCGCCGCCGCAGCCGCGGCCAAGGAGGTCAACGCCCTGATCGGCAGCCACACGATCCGCGGGCGCGTCGTGCGTGACCAGCTCGACATCATCGAGGCGGCAGGCTACACGGCGAGCCGCTACATCTGGATCCACACGCAGGCCGAGCCGGACTTCGAGCTGCACCTCGAGATGGGGCGCCGCGGCTGCTGGCTGGAGTACGACGCCGTCGGCAGCGAAGCGTTCCCGGACGAGTGGTTTATCAACCGCATCATCCGCGCTGCTCGACGCCGGGTTGGGCAACCAACTGCTGCTGAGCCACGACCGTGGCTGGTACGACCCGTCGCAGCCGGACGCCAGCCGCAGCACTTTACCTACCTGACCGAGGTCTTCCTGCCCAAGCTGGCTGCCGCCGGGGTGGACGACGCCACGATCCGGCAGCTGACGGTGACAAATCCCTTTAACGCCTTTGCGCGTTGACTGTGCCTCAGGATTGCGGTTCTGCCAGCACCGGAGGAGCAAGGATCGCGCCGAGAGCCTGGATGCAGTCGACCAGGTTGCGCTGAGAAAAGCCGCTGCCCTGGGTAACGGTCAGTGTGTGACTGAAAACGGGCTCGCCGGTAGGATCGCGCGAGGAAATGACGATCACCGGAATGCCGGCGATCTCGGTGGTCGCGCGCTTTCTCCTCCAATACCTGGAAACCGTTGACATCCGGCATATTCAGGTCAAGCAGCAGGAGATCGGGCGGCGCGCCCGCAGCATGCTGAGCGTCGCGCCCGCCCGGTGGTGACTTGCAAGATGGAGTAGCGATTCTCTTCTGACTCGAGCATGCGGACGAAGAGGTGCAGTTCGTCCTCCTCGTCGTCGACCAGCAGCACGGTTTTGACCTGCGCACCAAGCCTGCCGACTGCCGCTAGCAGCTGCTCTTGGACGACAGGCTTTACCAGATAGGCGACAACGCCCAGGCGGCGAACGGTGTCTTGCTCCCCCGGCAGCCAGCACGTAATGGCAGGTGTGCCATAGGGAAGCTGGCCAATGGAAGCAGCTGTCTCTTGCGCCAGGGCGTCGTTAATCACAAGTGCTTGGGCGGGTGAACGCTGCAAGGCCGCCAATGCCTCGGCAGGATCGACAAAGGCGTCTACCTCGACATTGGGAAGATAGCGCTGAATCAATCGGAGGAGCGGGCCCTCCGGGATCGATCAGGACGAAACGCTGGCCGACAGGGGGCACTTGCGCCGCGGATGGCCGCGTGCGCAGGTGATAGCCGATTTCGTCGTCGGCCACGAGCGCACGGCGCACGCTGCTTCCGTGCGCCGGTGCCAGCACCGCCGGGTTATCGGTCGGCAGGGTAAAGCTGATGGTCGTGCCGGCGCCAAGTTCACTTTCCAACCACAGCGACCCGCCGTGCATCTCGATAAACTGCTTGCTGATGGTGAGGCCCAGGCCGCTGCCGCCATGGCGGCGGCGGGTGGAGACGTCGGCCTGTTGAAAGGGTTCGAAGATGCGCTGCTGGTCCTTGGCGGCGATGCCCGGCCCGGTGTCCCCGACGCTCACGACCAGATCGCGGCGATTGGCGGGGCTGTGCCGGCAGGTGACGGTCACGCCGCCCCGCTCGGTAAAGCGGCCGGCGTTGCCCAGCAGGTTGATGATCACCTGCCGGACGCGGGCTTCGTCGCAGTACGCTGGCGGCAGGTCAGGCTCGATGTCAGCCCGCAGGTAGAGCCCACGCGAGCTGTATAAACCAGAAACCACCTCAATCGCCGCGGTGATGACTGGATGGCAGATCGAACCCAATCGCGGCTGAGCGCCATGCGCCCGGCCTCGACCTGGCTCAGATCGAGGACGTCGTTGACCAGGACGGCAAGGTGCTCGGCGTTGCGGCGGATGGCGCCGATATCGGTGAGCAGCGAGGGCGGCAGCCGGCCGCCGTAGACGTGGGGGGAGCGGGCGATGATATCGGCAAAGCCAATAATCATGTTAAGCGGGGTGCGCAGCTCATGGCTGACATTGGCGACAAACTCGGTCTTAGCCTGGCGTGCCTCTTCCGCAATGTGCTCCATCACCTTGAGGCGTTCGGACAGGCGCTTGAGCTCCCGGTTGACGTGCATGAGATCGCTGCGAGATTGCTCAAGTTCCAGGCGCTGCTCGCGCATGATGCCAAGCTCGGTCTGCGCCTGGTCCAGGTAGGCTTGCGACCAGCGCACCATTTGCTGCAGATCCCGCCGCACAACCCAGCCGAGCAAGCCGCATAAGCCGGCCACGGCCAGTACGACAATG